>CANNDF010000057.1 GCA_947503305.1 uncultured Dokdonia sp. | reverse complement strand
GTACCATTGAAATCAGGATCTGGTGTATAAGTTACCGTGCCATCAGGGTTGATCGTTACTGTTCCATTGGCTGGATCAGTAACTTCTGTTACTTCTACTGTACTCGATGGATCAAACGTATCGTTATCTAATACTGCAATGTCTACTGGAGTATCCTCTGGAGTCGTCGCTGTATCATCCATCACATCCTGTTCTGGGGT
>CANNDF010000056.1 GCA_947503305.1 uncultured Dokdonia sp. | reverse complement strand
TGCAGATGAAGGGTTAAGAACAGACTTAGGACTTTAATAAGGATTGGAGATTAACGATTATAGATCGATGATTTTTGATGTACTAAAGGGGTGGTTGTAAAGAGGTTTTTGTGATTTTTCTTTTACAAAAACCGAGATACTTTCCGTTTCCTAGACTTTACTGCAGATGAAGGGTTAAGAACAGACTTAGGACTTTAATA
>CANNDF010000055.1 GCA_947503305.1 uncultured Dokdonia sp. | reverse complement strand
TATTAAAGTCCTAAGTCTGTTCTTAACCCTTCATCTGCAGTAAAGTCTAGGAAACGGAAAGTATCTCGGTTTTTGTATAAGAAAAATTACAAAAACCTCTTTACAACCACCCCTTTAGTACATCAAAAATCATCGATCTATAATCGTTAATCTCCAATTCTTATTAAAGTCCTAAGTCTGTTCTTAACCCTTCATCTGCAGTAAAG
>CANNDF010000054.1 GCA_947503305.1 uncultured Dokdonia sp. | reverse complement strand
ATCGCAGTATTAGATAATGACGGATTCGATCCTACAGCCGATGTAGAAGTAACAGAAGTCACCGATCCTGCCAATGGCACAGTAACGATCAACCCTGATGGCACCGTGACCTATACACCAGATCCTGATTTTAATGGTACCGATACCTTTGATTATACCGTAACGGTCACCAATCCAGATGGTAGTACGACGACAGAGACAGCTACGGT
>CANNDF010000053.1 GCA_947503305.1 uncultured Dokdonia sp. | reverse complement strand
ACACCGATATCTGTATCCTGATAGTTAGGAATACCATCTCCATCGTCATCAGCACTTGGATCCGGTAATCCCGGAGATTCATCCGTGTCTAATATTCCGTCATTATCGTCATCTAGATCTAGCACATCATTGACACCATCACCATCACTATCCATACCACTAACTGTAATGGTTAAGGTAGCTTGCATACATACTGGGTTGTCTGGTGC
>CANNDF010000052.1 GCA_947503305.1 uncultured Dokdonia sp. | reverse complement strand
TTCGCATCTGCATAGGCCTCATTAGCATCACTACATCCATCACCATCACTATCGGTATCTAAAAAGTCGGGACCATCCGCATTGGCAGGATCACTATCAATCGGAGTGTTTCCTGTTCCACCATTCGCAGAATTTGGTACTCCGTTGTTATTTGTACTATCCCCATCCGTATCATCGGCCATTCCATCATTATCTGTATCTACTCCACC
>CANNDF010000051.1 GCA_947503305.1 uncultured Dokdonia sp. | reverse complement strand
ACACCGATATCTGTATCCTGATAGTTAGGAATACCATCTCCATCGTCATCAGCACTTGGATCCGGTAATCCCGGAGACTCATCTGTATCTAATACGCCATCATTATCGTCGTCAAGATCCAATACATCATTTACACCATCACCATCACTATCCATACCACTAACTGTAATGGTTAAGGTAGCTTGCATACATACTGGGTTGTCTGGTGC
>CANNDF010000050.1 GCA_947503305.1 uncultured Dokdonia sp. | reverse complement strand
TCTCCGGGATTACCGGATCCAAGTGCTGATGACGATGGAGATGGTATTCCTAACTATCAGGATACAGATATCGGTGTCGATGGTAATGGAGATGGCGTAGTAGATGGTTATGATTTTGATGGAGATGGTGTGCCAAACCACTTAGATTTAGATGCAGACAATGATGGAATATATGATGTAGAAGAGAGTGGTGGAGTAGATACAGATAA
>CANNDF010000049.1 GCA_947503305.1 uncultured Dokdonia sp. | reverse complement strand
GTAGTAACTGTAACCCCAGAACAGGATGTGATGGATGATACAGCGACGACTCCAGAGGATACTCCAGTAGATATCGCGGTATTAGATAACGATACGTTTGATCCAAGTGCCGATGTAGAAGTAACAGAAGTTACCGATCCAGCCAATGGAACAGTAACGATCAACCCTGATGGCACGGTAACTTATACACCAGATCCTGATTTCAATGGTAC
>CANNDF010000048.1 GCA_947503305.1 uncultured Dokdonia sp. | reverse complement strand
TTCGATCCATCAAGTACGGTAGAAGTAACAGAGGTTACTGATCCAGCTAATGGCACGGTAACGATCAATCCTGATGGTACAGTGACCTATACCCCGGATCCTGATTTCAATGGTACGGATACTTTTGACTATACCGTAACGGTAACCAATCCTGATGGATCTACAACAACGGAAACGGCTACAGTAGTGGTTACGGTAAATCCAATAGCCGA
>CANNDF010000047.1 GCA_947503305.1 uncultured Dokdonia sp. | reverse complement strand
GATGTAGAAGTAACAGAAGTTACTGATCCAGCCAATGGCACAGTAACGATCAATCCTGATGGCACGGTGACCTATACGCCAGATCCTGATTTTAACGGAACGGATACCTTTGATTATACCGTAACCGTAACCAACCCAGATGGTAGTACGACTACAGAGACGGCTACGGTAGTAGTAACTGTAACCCCAGAACAGGATGTGATGGATGATAC
>CANNDF010000046.1 GCA_947503305.1 uncultured Dokdonia sp. | reverse complement strand
GATGCACAGGCACAGTTTCCTGCGATTGCTACCCCGGATATGTATACCAGTAATACCGCTACGGTATATGCTGTAGTGACAGATATTGCTCAGAGCACCACTACATTTTGTAATGCTATCGTTGCTTTAGAGCTTATCGTTAATCCTTTACCTGTTCCTATCCAACCAGCATTGTATGAGTTATGTGATGATCTTGCCAGTGGTAGTGATATCGATGAGTTTTC
>CANNDF010000045.1 GCA_947503305.1 uncultured Dokdonia sp. | reverse complement strand
TTAGGGACGACAACTTTAGTAGATACAGGTACGGGTACAGCTATGGGAACCGTAGTTCTGGACCCTGATACAGGAGAGATTACGTATACGCCTACTTTAGGAGAAGCAGGAATGATGGTCACTATTGTATATGAAGTATGTAGTGATGATGGAGTGACTCCCGCACCAGACAACCCAGTATGTATGCAAGCTACCTTAACCATTACAGTTAGTGGTATGGATAGTGATGGTGATGGTGT
>CANNDF010000044.1 GCA_947503305.1 uncultured Dokdonia sp. | reverse complement strand
TCCAGAACTACGGTTCCCATAGCTGTACCCGTACCTGTATCTACTAAAGTTGTCGTCCCTAATGGACCATCATTATTTCCTAAATAATCATCATTGGCTAGTACATCTGTTACCACTGCTACTCCAGGATCTGTCATATTCGCATCATCTGCAACTGTAGGTGTTGTTGGGTTGGGATCCGTCACATCTGGATTCCCATCTCCATCATCGTCTTCATCACAAATGTCTGTTTGACCATCAC
>CANNDF010000043.1 GCA_947503305.1 uncultured Dokdonia sp. | reverse complement strand
ACCAATCCAGATGGTAGTACGACGACAGAGACAGCTACGGTAGTAGTAACGGTAACCCCAGAACAGGATGTGATGGATGATACAGCGACGACTCCGGAGGATACTCCAGTAGACATTGCAGTATTAGATAATGACGGATTCGATCCTACAGCCGATGTAGAAGTCACAGAAGTTACCGATCCAGCCAATGGAACGGTAACGATCAATCCTGATGGCACGGTGACCTATACACCAGATCCTGA
>CANNDF010000042.1 GCA_947503305.1 uncultured Dokdonia sp. | reverse complement strand
TCATCATTATCTGTAAAACCAGTATCGTCTGCATCTACATCTCCATCATTATCTGTATCCAGATCACCATTCCCTGTCTCTACAACATCGGTAATACCATCATTGTCACTATCTAAATCTAAGTGGTTCGGTATACCATCATTGTCGGCATCAAAACCATCTTCTATCTCACCATCATCATTCCCTACCATTGGATCCATAGGATCATCATCTAAGTAGTTTGGAACACCGTCTCCATCATCATCTGC
>CANNDF010000041.1 GCA_947503305.1 uncultured Dokdonia sp. | reverse complement strand
GAGGATACTCCAGTAGACATTGCAGTATTAGATAATGACGGATTCGATCCTACAGCCGATGTAGAAGTCACAGAAGTTACCGATCCAGCCAATGGAACGGTAACGATCAATCCTGATGGTACAGTGACCTATACCCCGGATCCTGATTTCAATGGAACGGATACTTTTGACTATACAGTAACGGTAACCAATCCTGATGGATCTACAACAACGGAAACGGCTACAGTAGTGGTTACGGTAAATCCAATAGCCGA
>CANNDF010000040.1 GCA_947503305.1 uncultured Dokdonia sp. | reverse complement strand
GGAGATACAGGACCACAAGGACCTGCTGGAGCAGATGGTGCCGACGGAGCACAAGGTCCGCAAGGAGATACAGGACCTCAAGGACCTGCTGGAGCAGATGGAGCCGACGGAGCACAAGGACCGCAAGGAGATACAGGACCACAAGGACCTGCTGGAGCTGACGGAGCACAAGGACCGCAAGGACCGCAAGGAGATACAGGACCACAAGGACCTGCTGGTGCCGATGGAGCACAAGGACCTCAGGGAGATACAGGACCACAAGG
>CANNDF010000039.1 GCA_947503305.1 uncultured Dokdonia sp. | reverse complement strand
GGAGTATCTGGATCATCTACTCCTGTGGTCTCTTCTTCATTATTCAATCCATCATTATCACAATCTAGATCATTCCATTCATTACTCGCATCTACTGTCTGACTTCCGATATCTAGACTACAAGGATCATTTGGATCGGTACCATCATTGGCCTCATCACCATCAATCACTCCATCTCCATCTGTATCTGGATCTTGTGGATCGGTCATATTACCAGCTGGATCGGCCGGAGTCGATGGATCATCTACACCAGTAGTCTCTTCATCATTGGTAAGCCCATCATCATCACA
>CANNDF010000038.1 GCA_947503305.1 uncultured Dokdonia sp. | reverse complement strand
GGAGTCGATGGATCATCTACACCAGTAGTCTCTTCATCATTGGTAAGCCCATCATCATCACAGTCTAAATCTCCATATTCCGCACTTGGTGTCTCCGTTTGGTTGGCGACAATCAGATCACAAGGATCATTGGGATCGGTACCATCATTGGCCTCATCACCATCTGTCACTCCATCTCCATCTGTATCTGGATCTAATGGATCGGTTACATTACCATCAGGGTCTGCTGGAGTATCTGGATCATCTACTCCTGTGGTCTCTTCTTCATTATTCAATCCATCATTATCACAATCTAGATCATTCCA
>CANNDF010000037.1 GCA_947503305.1 uncultured Dokdonia sp. | reverse complement strand
GTATCCGTTGGATCATCGATATAACCACCATTCTCATAAGCATCATCTATACCATTGTTGTTATTATCGTCTCCACTTGGAGGTGTATAATCATCAGTATCTTGTGCCTCTACATTATCTGGAATACCATCATCATCAGCATCGATATCTAAGAAATCTGGACCATCATTTGGATTACCATCCGTATTCTCAGGAACGGTACCCGCTGTGTTATCACTCTGACCATCGTCATCATTATCTGTAAAACCAGTATCGTCTGCATCTACATCTCCATCATTATCTGTATCCAGATCACCATTCCCTGT
>CANNDF010000036.1 GCA_947503305.1 uncultured Dokdonia sp. | reverse complement strand
TCATCACAATCTTCTGATGTTGGTACACCGTCACAATCGGCATCATTTACATTAGAGTTGCTGTTAGTCGCATCGTTTGGATCACAGTCTTCACTATCTGGAGTACCGTCACAATCCATATCGTTCACATTGCTTCCTGTATTGGTCGCATCGTTGTCATCACAATCTTCTGACGTTGGTACACCGTCACAATCCGCATCGTTTACATTAGAGTTGCTGTTGGTCGCATCGTTAGGATCACAGTCTTCCGAGTCTGGTGTTCCATCACAATCCATATCGTTCACATTGCTTCCTGTATTGGTCGCATCGTTGTCATCACAATCTTC
>CANNDF010000035.1 GCA_947503305.1 uncultured Dokdonia sp. | reverse complement strand
TTCTGGTACATATCCGGTAAACTAGGCATCCCAGCATCAGCATCGGCCTGAGTAAGATGATAACTCACTATCCAATCAGGATTCCCTCCCGTAATCTCATCATCACGACTACGAAGATCAAAAATCGAAAACTCATCGATATCACTACCACTGGCAAGATCATCACATAACTCATACAATGCTGGCTGGATAGGAACAGGTAATGGATTAACAATAAGCTCTAAAGCAACGATAGCATTACAAAATGTAGTGGTGCTCTGAGCTATATCTGTCACTACAGCATACACCGTAGCGGTATTACTGGTATACATATCCGGGGTAGCAATCGCAGGAAACTGTGCCTGTGCATCCCCAAGACTCAC
>CANNDF010000034.1 GCA_947503305.1 uncultured Dokdonia sp. | reverse complement strand
TGGTGAGACTACAGAGACCATTACAGGATTAGCACCTGGTACGTATACAGTAACAGTAACAGATTTTAACGGATGTATAGCAACCAACACAGTGATTGTCAATGAAGGGAGTTGTAATAATTTAGCCATTACTACCAATGCGACTAATGTGAGTTGTAATGGATTTTCCGATGGATCGGCCACATCGACTACAACAGGTGGAGTAGGTCCATTTACGTATTCATGGAGTACAGGTGCTACCACTGAAAATATTACGGGATTAGTAGCAGGGACATATACAGTAACGGTAACCGATACCTTTACGGCATGTACTGCGCAATCTACCATTACAGTAAACGAGCCAAGTGTATTAAGTGGAGGAATAGCAGT
>CANNDF010000033.1 GCA_947503305.1 uncultured Dokdonia sp. | reverse complement strand
CCTGTATCTCCCTGAGGTCCTTGTGCTCCATCGGCACCAGCAGGTCCTTGTGGTCCTGTATCTCCTTGGGGTCCTTGCGCTCCATCGGCTCCAGCGGGTCCTTGGGGTCCTGTATCTCCTTGCGGACCTTGTGGTCCTTGTGCTCCATCAGCTCCAGCGGGTCCTTGGGGTCCTGTATCTCCTTGGGGTCCTTGCGCTCCATCGGCTCCTTGGGGTCCTGTATCTCCTTGAGGTCCTTGTGCTCCATCGGCTCCGGCAGGTCCTTGCGGACCTTGTGGTCCTTGTGCTCCATCAGCTCCAGCGGGTCCTTGTGGTCCTGTATCTCCCTGAGGTCCTTGTGCTCCATCGGCACCAGCAGGTCCTTGTGGTCCTGTATCTCC
>CANNDF010000032.1 GCA_947503305.1 uncultured Dokdonia sp. | reverse complement strand
TCATCATTATCTGTAAAACCAGTATCGTCTGCATCTACATCTCCATCATTATCTGTATCCAGATCACCATTCCCTGTTTCTACAACATCGGTAATACCATCATTGTCACTGTCTAAATCAAAGTGGTTAGGAATGCCATCATTATCTGCATCAAAGCCATCTTCTATCTCTCCATCTACATCTCCAATGGTATCATCCATAGGTGCATCATCTAAATAATTCGGTACCCCATCGCCGTCATCATCAGCACTTGGATCTACCCCCGTTGGGTTCTCATCCACATCGGCAATACCATCATTGTCATCATCGACATCATCGACATCTGGGATACCATCACCGTCACTGTCCATGATCTCACGGAAGTCAACCTCTGGTGTTGATGGATCATCATCATT
>CANNDF010000031.1 GCA_947503305.1 uncultured Dokdonia sp. | reverse complement strand
TTAAGTGGAGGAATAGCAGTAAATAACGTATTGTGTTTTGGAGATAGTACAGGTTCATTAAACTTAACAGTAAATGGCGGTACGTTCCCATACACATTTGCATGGAGTAATGGAGCAGATACCGAGGATCTTATAGATTTACCAGCAGGAGATTATACAGTGGTTGTTACGGATGCTAATGGATGTACGATTACTGAAAATGCAACGATAACACAACCACTAGAACGCTTAACGTCTTCTGCGATAGTAACCGATGTACTTTGTAACGGCGATGCTTCTGGTATGATTGATTTTACGGTAAATGGAGGTACGACACCTTATATGTTTGCATGGAGTAATGGAGCAGATACCGAAGATATTACAGGTTTAATAGCAGGAAGTTATAGTGTAACTGTAACCGATGCAAATGGTTGTATGATTACTGAGAGTTTTACAGTGAATGAGCCAGATACTGCATTAGGTATTAA
>CANNDF010000030.1 GCA_947503305.1 uncultured Dokdonia sp. | reverse complement strand
CCTAATATCCCGTAATAGTTAATACGCTCCTCAGCAACCAAACTCACAGAACTTGAGTTATTACTCTCATCAAAATGATCGGTCTGTAATAAATTTGGAGCACTCAAACCTGCATAAAAATTATCCGTATGGTAATATACCCCAGCACCTACTATAGGTGAAAACTTGTTATCTATATTCTGAGAAAAACGAGGATCCGTAGGATCAAAAAGATTCAACTTTGTAAAATCAACATCCAGTATGTGTCCACCAGCCTTTAATCCAAAACTAAGCCTACCCTTATCTGAGGTATCAATGGTATAACTGAAATCAACTCCTATATACGTCTCCTGTGCAGGACCCAAAGCATCATTTACTATAGAAAGACCTAAACCTACTCTACTCTCATTAATAGGAGAATGAATACTCAAACTCTGGGTGCGAGGAGCACCATCCAAACCTACCCATTGACTACGGTGTAAACCCGTAATGCTGGTCACTCC
>CANNDF010000029.1 GCA_947503305.1 uncultured Dokdonia sp. | reverse complement strand
CCATCATCATTCCCTACCATTGGATCCATAGGATCATCATCTAAGTAGTTTGGAACACCGTCTCCATCATCATCTGCACTTGGATCTACTCCTGTTGGATTCTCATCCACATCGGCAATACCATCATTATCATCATCGACATCAACAACATCTGGGATACCATCACCGTCACTGTCCATGATCTCACGGAAGTCAACCTCTGGTGTTGATGGATCATCATCATTATCTGTCCCATCTGCTCCACTGTCTAAATTATCATTCACATCTGGTTCTACTCCTGTATCATCACTATCATCATAGCCGTCATCCAATCCATCACCATCGGTATCCATACCTGTTGGATCTCCTTGACCTGCCTCATCCATATCACTCACATTATCATTGTCTGAATCTGTGTCTAAGTAATCGGGAGTGTCATCGCCATCGGTATCCGTTGGATCATCGATATAACCACCATTCTCATAAGCATCATCTATACCATTGTTGTTATTATCGTCTCCACT
>CANNDF010000028.1 GCA_947503305.1 uncultured Dokdonia sp. | reverse complement strand
CACACAGTAACAGTAACCGATTTTAACGGATGTGTATTAACTCAGGGAGTTGTTATAGATTGTATTAATACGTGTGATGCAGTAATTGCGATACAAAATGTAACAGATGTACTATGTGCAGGAGAAGATACAGGAAGTACTACAGTAAGTGCAAGTTCAGCAGCAAATCCAGCCGCCTTATTCACATTTACATGGAATACAGGTCAAGTAGATACAGGAGTAACATCGAGTACATTAAGTGATCTAGTATCAGGAGTCTATACGGTTAGTGTAACCATAGACGGTACGGTATGTTTACCAGTAGAGCAAAGTGTAACAATTACAGAGCCATCAAGTCCAGTAAGTGTATCGGTAACCTCTACAGATGAGACAGGTCCAGGATTAAATAATGGTACAGCGACTGCTAATGCAACAGGAGGAGTATCTCCATATTCATATTCATGGAGTAATGGTGAGACTACAGAGACCATTACAGGATTAGCACCTGGTACGTATACAGTAACAGTAACAGATTTTAACGGATGTA
>CANNDF010000027.1 GCA_947503305.1 uncultured Dokdonia sp. | reverse complement strand
ATGGGGGATATCGATTTATTGACTCTTGCCGATATGGCTGGATTTTTGGCTCCTCCGCAGGATACGGGTGATTTTACTATTACCTACCATGAGACCTCTATCGAGGCTCAGAATGATGCAAATGCGATCACCGATGCTATCTATACGGCTACCGATGGAGATGTTCTTTTTATTCGTATTGAAAATACGGCTACGGGATGTGTTCGAGATCTGTCAAGTGTGACCTTTACCATAGAGAGTCGACCACTGGTCAATGGGGCTAGTGCTATTACGCTATGTGCTGATGATCCTGGGATAAATGGGATTCCAGATCAAGATACGGCGACTTTTGATCTCACTCAACAAAATGATGCTATTACAGGAGGTGCTCCTGGTATTTCTGTGGTGTATTACTTGAGTGAGGAAGATGCTATTGCGATGCAAAATCCGATTGCTACTCCTGAGATGTATGTCAATATAAGTGATCCTCAGACGATCTATGCCAGGGCGATTAATAGTGCTAGCGAGTGTGAGTCGACCGATGTGATTTCTTTTGATATTATGGTAGAGCCACTTCCCTTTAC
>CANNDF010000026.1 GCA_947503305.1 uncultured Dokdonia sp. | reverse complement strand
CCATCCCAACCGATACTCGTTGGACTTATCTGTTTAAGAAGTTTTCCATAACGATCAAAGATATATATTTTGGCATTCAGATTAGGAGCTACTCCGATCCCTATGATATTCCAGGTATCATGGAATCCATCGGCATTAGGAGTAAAAAATCTAGGATAATCAATAATCCCTATTTCAAATTCTGATATAGAACACGTTCCATTTTTTCGCCTTCCAAAAACAGTATGCTCCCCAGGACGAACATTGGTAAATATATCACTATCCTGAAAAGGACCATCATCTATAGCAAATTCAAAATCATCTACCGTACTACCAAACCCTTCTATATTAACCACCTGAACGGTATACAACCCATTAGGAGCAAAAGAATTCTCCAGTACAATCGCTTCAAAGGTAGGAGCACTCACAGGGGTATAAGTCGTCTCTGCTATATAATCACAACTAGTAATCACACCCATATCATCTTCATAAGTAGCCGTCACCGTTACTTGATATGTCCCTGGCTGATCTACACTCACAACAGGGTCTAAAGATATAAGTAACCCATCACGAGTCCAGGTATAGGTATAAGTAACATCATCGATAGGATCTAACACACTCCCATCAATGGTAAAAGGATCCAATACCGCTGCTGTAACTTCATCTACACAAATCTCTCCCCCCTCTTCCAGAATCGTAAAGGGAAGTGGCTCTACCATAATATCAAAAGAAATCACATCGGTCGACTCACACTCGCTAGCACTATTAATCGC
>CANNDF010000025.1 GCA_947503305.1 uncultured Dokdonia sp. | reverse complement strand
TTTGTAAACTGTCCTGCATCTATATCATCTTGTGTGATTGCATAACTTCCAGTGTAAATCCATGTCTCATCTACATCTAATGCTCCGTCAGCATCAGTATCACCACTATCGAAAGCAAGATCTGCAATTGACACATCTGTTACTACAATGTTAGATAAGGTTACATTACTCCAGTTGGTAACTGTGAATGTATAACTGATCGTCTCACCTACATTACTACATCCATCGCCATCTTCGTCATTAAATACACCTACCTTGATAATCGCAATGCTATCATTAGGTAAATTATCCTGACAAATATTAGTCACTGTTGGATCATCACTTGTAATACTCACAGGATCTGATAAATCATCTACAACCGTACCATCTGGTGCTGTACCTTCGGCAGTTGCTTGATTTGTAAACTGTCCTGCATCTATATCATCTTGTGTGATTGCATAACTTCCAGTGTAAATCCATGTCTCATCTACATCTAATGCTCCGTCAGCATCAGTATCACCACTATCAAAGGCAAGATCTGCAATTGGTAAATCCGTAACTACTATGTTGGATAAGGTTACATTAGTCTGATTTGTTACTGTGAATGTATAACTGATCGTCTCACCTACATTACTACATCCATCGCCATCTTCGTCATTCAATACACCTACTTTGATAATCGCTATCGCTGTATCTGGATCTATATCCTGACAGATATCGGTTACTGTTGGATCATCACTTGTAATACTCACAGGATCTGATAAATCATCTACAACCGTACCATCTGGTGCTGTACCCTCAACAGTTGCTTGATTTGTAAACTGTCCTGCATCTATATCATCTTGTGTGATTGCATAACTTCCAGTGTAAATCCATGTCTCATCTACATCTAATGCTCCGTCAGCATCAGTATCACCACTATCAAA
>CANNDF010000024.1 GCA_947503305.1 uncultured Dokdonia sp. | reverse complement strand
CATCTGTATCTGGATCTAATGGATCGGTTACATTACCATCAGGGTCTGCCGGAGTATCTGGATCATCTACTCCTGTGATCTCTTCTCCATTATTCAATCCATCATTATCACAATCTTCAGCATTATATTCAGCGCTTACTATCGTTATATCTTGATTAACTGGGTTATAATCACATGGGTCTAATGGATCTGTATTATCCGTATTAATCTCAATGTCATTCGTCACTCCATCACCATCACAATCAGCATTATTAAATGCATCATCTGGCATTTCTGTTTGACTAGCTGCAATCAGATCACAAGGGTCATTAGGATCGGTACCATCATTGGCCTCATCACCATCTGTTACTCCATCTCCATCCGTATCTGGATCAAAAGGATCGGTCATGTTACCATCTGGATCGGCTGGCGTAATCGGATCATCTACACCTGTGATTTCTTCTTCATTTGTTAATCCGTCATTATCACAATCAGCATCATTAAATACATCTTCTGTAGGCAATGTCTGGTTAGCAATTACTAAATCACAAGGATCGTTTGGATCAGTTCCATCAATTTCTTCTTGTTCATCAGTTACCCCATCGCCATCATCATCCAGGTCGCATGCTCCAACTACTCCATCAGCATCTATATCTGTATCTGCTATTGTTACAGCTTCTACAAAACCAGTATCATATGGAGCTCCTTGTACTGTCCCATCAGGATTCACTAGTGGTGGTTCTGGCGTGCTATAAGAACCTCCGTCTCCTCCATCGGCAGTTGGATCATTATAAGCTTCATTAGCATCAGAACATCCATCGGCATCACTATCTTGATTTAAGAAATCTGGACTTCCATCATTCAAGGTATCTGTAGGGGTATTTCCTTCAGAGTTATCTGCTTGTCCATCCATATTTGTATCAGCAAACACATTATCGTCTGCATCTACATCTCCATCTCCATCTGTATCTAAATCTTCCTGACCTGATTCAACAATGTCATGGATTCCATCATTATCAGCATCTAAATCAAAATGATTAGGTACTCCGTCTCCATCATTATCAAAACCGTCTTCTATCTCGCCATCATCATTCCCTACCATTGGATCCATAGGATCATCATCTAAGTAGTTTGGAACACCGTCTCCATCATCATCTGC
>CANNDF010000023.1 GCA_947503305.1 uncultured Dokdonia sp. | reverse complement strand
CCGATCCAGCTACTGCCACCTCGTGTACCAAGATATTTAGTTTTGATCTGGAGGTATTCCCGATTCCTGATCTTCCACTAGTGGTTGATGATCTTACGGAGTGTGATGATGATGGCGATGGTTTTGAGGCGTTTGATCTTACAGAGAACGAGACGGATATTCTGGAAGATGTCACTACGGGAGTTGTTGTTACGTATCACAATTCTCAGTCAGATGCCGAGACCAATACAGCGAGTATTACGACTCCAGATGCATATACCAATATGGTTGCTGGAGCGACAGAGACGATCTGGGTTCGTGTAGAGACCAGTGATGGTAGTGCAAATAACTGTCCTGCATTTATCAGTTTTGATATTATTGTAGAGACGCCTCCTGTGATCAATCCATCGGGAGATGATCTTACCTTAACTCTTTGTAATGATGATGATGATGCTATAGGTATTATTGATATCGATCTGACCCAACAGGATGATCTTCTCACGGGAGGGGATGTATTACTGACGGTTATTTACTATGCAGATTTTGATGATTTTACAGCGGGTATCGCCATTGCTGATCCTGAGAATTATCAAAATGTGAGTAATCCACAGACCTTTTTTGTGGAGGTGGTTTCTCTTGCGGGATGTATTTCGACTACGAGTTTTGATTTGAATGTACTTCCGTTACCTACTCCTGATTTTGATCCTATCGATCCTCAGGTGTGTGATGATCTATTGGATGGTGATGACAGCAATGGTCTTTCTAGTTTTGATCTGACGTCTACCATTGTCGAAATCGCCAATGGCGAGGATGTTATTATTACGATTTTTGATACGTTAGCTTTTGCACAAATAGATCCATTAGATCCTACCAATGCTGTTGCGACTCTGGCAGATCCTTTGTATGATAATACCATTGCAGGGGGACAGACTTTGTATGCACGTGTTGATAGTAATATTGCGGGGAATTTTTGTTTTGTGATTGTAGAATTTGATGTGATTGTGAATCCGTTACCTATTCTTGGTTCTGGTGCTCCAGATTTTGAGTATACATTCTGTGAGGAGTTTGATGGGGATGATACCATGGGGGATATCGATTTATTGACTCTTGCCGATATGGCTGGATTTTTGGCTCCTCCGCAGGATACGGGTGATTTTAC
>CANNDF010000022.1 GCA_947503305.1 uncultured Dokdonia sp. | reverse complement strand
CTCAAACTCTGGGTGCGAGGAGCACCATCCAAACCTACCCATTGACTACGGTGTAAACCCGTAATGCTGGTCACTCCGCGATTCCCCGCATATGCCGGATTAATCGCAACCGTATTATAAATATACTGCGTATACTGAGGATCTTGTTGTGCATTACTATGAAAAGAAATAAACACAAAATAGATGAGGCAGCCTATTGTAAAATGTTTCATTTTTTTGAATTTTACCAATACTCTTTTATTAATTTGGAGTACGTATTATTATTTGTTTTTTGAATGAGTACGCTTTCGCGAAAGCGTACTCATATACTCTATCTTTCTTATCTGTTGAGGTATAAATACCCAGCTAGTTGTTTTGTTCCATCAGGAGTTTCATATCTAATGATATAGTAATAGGTTCCTGCTGGTAACTCTCTATCCTGATTAATAGTAGATCTTCCTTCTGATATACCTCTGAAGGCTCTATCATCATTAAGATATCCGTCTCTAAAATATACTTCTACTCCCCATCTATTAAAGATTTGAACATTATTATTAGGGAAGTTATCTATACCTTCTATAATAAAGATATCATTCGAATTATCACCATCAGGAGTAACTCCATTGAATACTTCAATGTCTTCTATATTAAGTACTCCAACAAAAATTACTACTGTAGGATCATCTGTAGGATCTCCATTAACATTGTCATCATTTCCATCATTTGGAGTTTCAATGTTTTCTGGGTCTTCTATTGGATTTCCTTCTGTATCTGATCCCGTATCACTGATATCTGTTACTTCATCACCATTGATATCAAATCCAGTTACTGTCGCACTATTAATTACAATACCTTCTTCGATGTCTTGTTCATCTAAGATATAGGTAGCTGTAAATGATGTACTATCGCTTTCCCCAGGAGCAAGATCTATTGGTCCTCCTTCTATCGTTACTAATGGATCATCTATTGTAATATCAAACAATGTTACATTTCCAGTATTGGTTACTGTAAAGTTGTACTGTATAATCTCACCTTCTTCTATACCTCCATCACCGTCAAGATCAAAAGTTGCTCCAAATTTAATAAGACTTAAGCCTCCTCCTTGACATAGTTGCGTCACTGTAGGATCATTTCCTGTAACACTTACTGGATCAGACAGATCTGTTAACATAGTTCCATCTGGAGTCATACCATCTACCATTGCTTGGTTTGTAAACTGTCCTGCATCTATATCATCTTGTGTGATTGCATAACTTCCAGTGTAAATCCATGTCTCATCTACATC
>CANNDF010000021.1 GCA_947503305.1 uncultured Dokdonia sp. | reverse complement strand
GTGCCATTGGCTGGATCAGTAACTTCTGTTACTTCTACATCGGCTGTAGGATCGAATCCGTCATTATCTAATACTGCAATGTCTACTGGAGTATCCTCAGGAGTCGTCGCTGTATCATCCATCACATCCTGCTCTGGGGTTACCGTTACTACTACCGTAGCGGTCTCTGTCGTTGTAGAACCATCTGGATTGGTTACCGTTACGGTATAATCAAAGGTATCCGTTCCATTGAAATCAGGATCTGGTGTATAGGTCACCGTGCCATCAGGGTTGATCGTTACTGTTCCATTGGCTGGATCGGTGACTTCTGTTACTTCTACATCGGCTGTAGGATCGAATCCGTCATTATCTAATACTGCAATGTCTACTGGAGTATCCTCTGGAGTCGTCGCTGTATCATCCATCACATCCTGTTCTGGGGTTACCGTTACTACTACCGTAGCCGTCTCTGTCGTCGTACTACCATCTGGATTGGTGACCGTTACGGTATAATCAAAGGTATCGGTACCATTGAAATCAGGATCTGGTGTATAAGTTACCGTGCCATCAGGATTGATCGTTACTGTTCCATTGGCTGGATCGGTGACTTCTGTTACTTCTACATCGGCTGTAGGATCGAATCCGTCATTATCTAATACTGCAATATCTACTGGAGTATCCTCTGGAGTCGTAGCCGTATCATCCATCACATCCTGTTCTGGGGTTACCGTTACTACTACCGTAGCTGTCTCTGTCGTCGTACTACCATCTGGATTGGTTACGGTTACGGTATAATCAAAGGTATCCGTACCATTGAAATCAGGATCTGGCGTATAGGTCACCGTGCCATCAGGGTTGATCGTTACTGTGCCATTGGCAGGATCAGTAACCTCTGTGACTTCTACATCGGCTGTAGGATCAAACGTATCGTTATCTAATACTGCGATATCTACTGGAGTATCCTCTGGAGTCGTCGCTGTATCATCCATCACATCCTGTTCTGGGGTTACCGTTACTACTACCGTAGCTGTCTCTGTCGTCGTACTACCATCTGGATTGGTTACCGTTACGGTATAATCAAAGGTATCCGTTCCATTGAAATCAGGATCTGGCGTATAGGTCACCGTGCCATCAGGGTTGATCGTTACTGTGCCATTGGCTGGATCGGTCACTTCTGTTACTTCTACATCGGCTGTAGGATCGAATCCGTCATTATCTAATACTGCGATATCTACTGGAGTATCCTCAGGAGTCGTCGCTGTATCATCCATCACATCCTGTTCTGGGGT
>CANNDF010000020.1 GCA_947503305.1 uncultured Dokdonia sp. | reverse complement strand
CCAGCAGGTCAGTTACTGACGGTAAGTTATTATGAGACTCAGGCAGAGGCAGAGAGTGAGATCAATCCTATATTGAATATTGATTCATATACTAATAATATTTTAGAGACCGATGTCAATGGTGTTCAAGGGATATGGGTACGCGTTGATGGTGATACGGCCAATGATTGTATTGGGTTAGGGATTCATGTACAACTTACGGTACTTCCTAATCCTGTAATTATTAGTGGTCTTCCTGATTTTATAGTATGTAGTGATGATCCTGAATTTGGTATTTTTGATCTTACAGCTCAAGATGCTGCTATTACAGGCGGTAACCCTGATTATCAGGTGAATTATTATGCCTCTTTGGCAAACTATACATCTGTCCCTCCGATTGCAATCGGGAATCCATTATTTTATTTAAATGTCACTGATCCCCAACGTATTTATTACAGTGCTACTGATGTAAATACAGGATGTACGACATTTGATGCGACTCAATTTTTCTTTGATATAGGAGTAAATCCTAATCCTACGACCTTTCTTCCCAGTGATATAGAGGTGTGTGATGATGCTGTTGCAGATGGATTTACCACGATAGACCTTACGGTACGCAACACTCAGATCACGGGTGGTTTTGATCCTACGGTAACGGTGAGTTATCATTTAACACTAGCAGGAGCCAATGCTGCAGATGGATCTATAGTAGATGCTACGATGTTTGTAAACACGGTAAATCCACAGATTGTTTTTGCACGAGTGACCAATAATACGACAGGTTGTTTTTCTACCGAGCCATTACAGGTGGAGGTATTTCCGATTCCTGTTCCTGTGATTCCTGCAGATTATGAGGTATGTGATCCTGACAATGATGGTGTTTTTGATTCTTTTGAGTTATCGACTCGAGATGCAGAGATTACAGGTGGAGATGCTTCCCTTAGTGTTGCTTACTATCTAACGGAAGATGATGCGATCAATGCACCTGTAGGTTTAGAGATAGACAATATGATGTATATCAATAATGATCCGTTTTTTCAGACGATATATGCACGTGTATTCAGTGCACAAGGTTGTTTTGCTGTAGTTCCCTTAAATCTTGTGGTTCTCAATACGCCTATGCCCAATGATATGCCTGAGGATTATGAGTTATGTGATGATGATACCGATGGTCTTGCCGTGTTTGATTTGATAAGTCAGGAGCCACAGATTCTGGATGGTCTTGATCCTACGATATTTACCATCCAATGGTATGTGAGTCTTGGGGATGCACAGGCACAGTTTCCTGCGATTGCTACCCCGGATATGTATACCAGTAATACCGCTACGGT
>CANNDF010000019.1 GCA_947503305.1 uncultured Dokdonia sp. | reverse complement strand
GATTGGATAGTGAGTTATCATCTTACTCAGGCCGATGCTGATGCTGGGATGCCTAGTTTACCGGATATGTACCAGAATATCATTCTTTCGGATGAGACGATCTGGGTACGAGTAGAAGATATCGTTACAGGCTGTTATGATCTTGTGACCCTTACCCTTCGAGTAAATCAATTACCTTCACCTACGGTGATAGCTCCTGTCGAGGAGTGTGATGATAGTGATGGAGTTGCCTTTGATGGTTTTGGATTGTTTGATCTTACAGATGCATCTATAAGTGGTGCGATTATCAATGGAGAGGCCTTTGTGGGTCTTAGTTTTCATGAGACGATGGAGGCTGCCGAGTTAGGTACTCCTGTGATTGCAGATCCTGCCAACTATATAACGATCAGTCGAACGATTTATGTACGAGCAACCGATACAGATCCCGCCACGACCACTGCCTGTTTTAGAGTGGTTCCCTTGGAACTTATTGTGAATCCTAATCCTGTGATTGTAGATCCATTACCGGATCTGACAGCTTGTGATGATGGTAGTGGTAGTGCTTTGTTTGATCTTACGGATGCCAATAGTTCGGTATTGGGGAGTAGTCAGGATCCACTGGATTTTATTCTTACCTATCATGAGAGTTTGATGGATGCACAAGATGGTTTGATGCCAGTTGCAGATCCTTTAAACTATTTGGTGAGTGCGAGTCCCACGACGATATTTGTACGTTTGGAAGATGCTGTAACAGGTTGTGCTACGGTGAGTAGTTTTTCACTTGTGATCGCTCCCTTACCAGGTTTTACCCCACCACCTGCGATTCTGGAGGCATGTGATAGTGCAGGAGTCGATGTAGGGACGGATGATGATGGTATTACGAGTTTTGATTTGACTTCATTAGATGATTTGATTACGGCAGGTGATACGAGTTTGAGTGTGAGTTATTATGAATCTCAGTCAGATCTGGATGATGATCTTCCTATTGTAGATCCTAGCTCGTATATCAATACGGGTGCCTCTCCACAGACGATATTTATACTTATTACCAGTAGTGATGCGGGGATGTGTAGTGCTCAGACGACTGTAGATTTGATTGTCAATCCATTGCCTGTGATTGCGGAGCCTTTACCCGTAGCGGTAGCCTGTGATGAGGATAATGATGGTTTTGGATTGTTTGATCTAGATATGTATGCTATGGATCTTCTCTCTACCCTTGTGAATATTGATCTTCGTTTTTATGAAACACTTTCCAATGCACAGGTAGATGATGGTACGGGTCAATTGGATATTAGTATTCCTTATAACAATATCAGTGGTATGACGCAGTTATATGTGGTTGCAGAGGAT
>CANNDF010000018.1 GCA_947503305.1 uncultured Dokdonia sp. | reverse complement strand
CCAGCAGGTCCTTGCGGTCCTGTATCTCCTTGCGGACCTTGTGCTCCGTCGGCACCATCAGCTCCAGCAGGTCCTTGTGGTCCTGTATCTCCTTGCGGTCCTTGTGCTCCGTCGGCACCATCTGCTCCAGCAGGTCCTTGTGGTCCTGTATCTCCCTGAGGTCCTTGTGCTCCGTCAGCTCCAGTAGGTCCTTGAGGTCCTGTATCTCCCTGAGGTCCTTGTGGTCCTTGTGCTCCGTCAGCTCCAGCAGGTCCTTGTGGTCCTGTATCTCCTTGAGGTCCTTGTGCTCCGTCAGCTCCAGCGGGTCCTTGTGGTCCTGTATCTCCCTGAGGTCCTTGTGCTCCGTCAGCTCCAGCAGGTCCTTGCGGTCCTGTATCTCCTTGCGGACCTTGTGCTCCGTCGGCACCATCTGCTCCAGCAGGTCCTTGGGGTCCTGTATCTCCTTGTGCTCCGTCAGCTCCAGCAGGTCCTTGCGGTCCTGTATCTCCTTGCGGACCTTGTGCTCCGTCAGCTCCAGCGGGTCCTTGTGGTCCTGTATCTCCCTGAGGTCCTTGTGCTCCGTCAGCTCCAGTAGGTCCTTGCGGACCTTGTGCTCCGTCGGCACCAGCAGGTCCTTGTGGTCCTGTATCTCCCTGAGGTCCTTGTGCACCATCTGCTCCAGCAGGTCCTTGTGGTCCTGTATCTCCCTGAGGTCCTTGTGCTCCGTCAGCTCCAGTAGGTCCTTGGGGTCCTGTATCTCCCTGAGGTCCTTGTGCTCCATCGGCACCAGCAGGTCCTTGCGGTCCTGTATCTCCCTGAGGTCCTTGTGCTCCGTCAGCTCCAGCAGGTCCTTGTGGTCCTGTATCACCTTGCGGTCCTTGTGCTCCGTCAGCTCCAGCGGGTCCTTGCGGTCCTGTATCTCCTTGCGGACCTTGTGCTCCGTCGGCACCATCTGCTCCAGCAGGTCCTTGTGGTCCTGTATCACCTTGCGGACCTTGTGCTCCGTCGGCTCCATCTGCTCCAGCAGGTCCTTGTGGTCCTGTATCTCCTTGGGGTCCTTGTGCTCCGTCAGCTCCAGTAGGTCCTTGTGGTCCTGTATCACCTTGCGGTCCTTGTGGTCCTTGTGCTCCGTCAGCTCCAGCAGGTCCTTGTGGTCCTGTATCTCCTTGAGGTCCTTGTGCTCCGTCAGCTCCAGCGGGTCCTTGTGGTCCTGTATCTCCCTGAGGTCCTTGTGCTCCGTCAGCTCCAGCAGGTCCTTGCGGTCCTGTATCTCCTTGCGGACCTTGTGCTCCGTCGGCACCATCTGCTCCAGCAGGTCCTTGTGGTCCTGTATCTCCCTGAGGTCCTTGTGCTCCGTC
>CANNDF010000017.1 GCA_947503305.1 uncultured Dokdonia sp. | reverse complement strand
TGGTGAGACTACAGAGACCATTACAGGATTAGCACCTGGTACGTATACAGTAACAGTAACAGATTTTAACGGATGTACAGCAACTAACACAGTTATAGTTAATGAAGGGAGTTGTAATAATTTAGCCATTACTACCAATGCGACTAATGTGAGTTGTAATGGATTTTCTGATGGATCGGCCACATCGACTACAACAGGTGGAGTAGGTCCATTTACATATTCATGGAGTACAGGTGCTACCACTGAAAATATTACGGGATTAGTAGCAGGGACATATACAGTAACGGTAACTGATACCTTTACGGCATGTACTGCGCAATCTACCATTACAGTAAACGAGCCAAGTGTATTAAGTGGAGGAATAGCAGTAAATAACGTATTGTGTTTTGGAGATAGTACAGGTTCATTAAACTTAACAGTAAATGGTGGTACATTCCCATACACATTTGCATGGAGTAATGGAGCAGATACCGAGGATCTTATAGATTTACCAGCAGGAGATTATACAGTAGTTATTACGGATGCTAATGGATGTACGATTACTGAAAATGCTACCATAACACAACCACCTAGTGCTGTCACAGCAGTAGTGACAACTACAGATGAGAATGGAACGACAGCAAATGATGGTACCGCAACAGCTGACGCTTCAGGAGGTGTGCCCCCTTATAGCTATAGTTGGAGTAATGGAGAAACAACAGCAACAATAACAGATTTAGATTCAGGAGATTATACAGTAACAGTAACGGATGCTAATGGATGTACATTTATAGAAACAGTGACTGTTGATTCTGTAAATCAAACTCCTGATCCAGAAGATGACATTGCATCTACACCAGAAGATACGGCAGTAAATGTAGATGTTACAGATAATGATGGATTTGGTACAGATGGTCCATCTACAGGTACTATTGTAATTACAACTCCACCAGCTAATGGTACAGCTACGGTGAATGATAATGGTACACCAAATGACCCAACTGACGATACTATAGATTACATCCCTGGCCCTAATTTTACGGGAGTGGATGAATTATTTTATCAAATAGAAGATAGTAATGGGGATACCGCTATAGCGAAAGTAACTATTACGGTAACTCCAATTGAAGATATAGCAGATGATACAGCGACGACTCCGGAGGATACTCCAGTAGACATCGCAGTATTAGATAATGATACGTTTACAGGTACTTATGGAACTGATTTTGAAGTAACAGAGGTTACTGATCCAGCCAATGGCACAGTAACGATCAACCCTGATGGCACGGTAACTTATACACCAGATCCTGATTTCAATGGTACGGATACCTTTGATTATACCGTAACCGTAACCAATCCAGATGGTAGTACGACTACAGAGACAGCTACGGTAGTAGTAACTGTAACCCCAGAACAGGATGTGATGGATGATACAGCGACGACTCCAGAGGATACTCCAGT
>CANNDF010000016.1 GCA_947503305.1 uncultured Dokdonia sp. | reverse complement strand
ATTGCATAACTTCCAGTGTAAATCCATGTCTCATCTACATCTAATGCTCCGTCAGCATCAGTATCACCACTATCAAAGGCAAGATCTGCAATTGGTAAATCCGTAACTACTATGTTGGATAAAGTTACATTCCCTTCATTAGTTATTGTGAATGTATAACTGATTGTCTCACCTACATTACTACATCCATCGCCATCTTCGTCATTCAATACACCTACCTTGATAATCGCTATCAATGGATTTTGTGGAAGACTTGTAACTGTCGGATCATCTTCAGTATTTGTGTTATCATCAGAATCATCTGTCGTATCATCGCCATTTGGATCCTGACCTGTAGCCAAGGCTTGATTTTCTACTTGTCCTGCATCTATATCATCTTGTGTGATTGTATAGGTAGCCGTAAATGTAGTAGTATCAATTTCTCCTGGTGCTAACTCTATTGGGCCTCCCATTACATCTACCAATATATCTGTGACTATAATATTTGTAATAGTTACATTTCCAGTATTGGTTACTGTAAAGGTATAGCTGATCGTCTCGCCTACTTGTGCGAATCCATCTCCATTCTCATCATTAAATACACCGTTTTTGATAATCGCAATCCCTGGATCTTGATCTAATACGGTAATCGTACAATCAGGACATGTAGGGTCAATTGGTGGATTATCAGGATCGTTGGGATCGATAGGTGTAGGATCTTCAGAATCATCTGATGTTTCTTCTCCTGCTAAATCTTGCCCAGTAGTTGTCGCTAAGTTATACACACCTCCAGCATCAATATCGTCTTGTATAAGAATATATGTAGCTGTAAAAGTTGTACTATCACTTTCTCCTGGTGCTAAATCTATTGGACCCCCTATTACTGTTACTGAAGGGTCCGTGATTGTAATATTTGTTAACGGAACATCTCCATTATTTGTCACCGTAAATGTATATAGTACAGAATCACCCACATTTACAATTCCATCTCCATTGGTGTCTTCATAGACTCCGTCTTTAAATAATTGTAATGATGGATTATCAGGAATTACCGTAACTATCACAGTAGCAGTTTCAGTAGTTGTACTACCATCTGGATTGGTTACTGTTACGGTATAATCAAAGGTATCGGTACCGTTATAGTTAGGATCTGGTGTATAGGTCACAGTGCCATCAGGGTTGATCGTTACTGTTCCATTGGCTGGATCAGTAACTTCTGTGACTTCTACATCGGCACTTGGATCAAACGTATCGTTATCTAATACTGCAATGTCTACTGGAGTATCCTCCGGAGTCGTCGCTGTATCATCCATCACATCCTGTTCTGGGGTTACAGTTACTACTACCGTAGCCGTCTCTGTAGTCGTACTACCATCTGGATTGGTTACCGTTACAGTATAATCAAAGGTATCCGTACCATTGAAATCAGGATCTGGTGTATAAGTTACCGTGCCATCAGGGTTGATCGTTAC
>CANNDF010000015.1 GCA_947503305.1 uncultured Dokdonia sp. | reverse complement strand
AGTGATTACTGGTTTAGGGTAGAGTTTACAGAGCCAGATGAGATAGGAACACAACGAGAGTTTGTAGGTCATTTTACCTTAAAAAGATAAAACAGACAACAAACCCAAAACAAATAAAAAAGCGCCACGAGAAGAATATCGTGGCGCTTTTTTTATGGGTTTGTTGATTATACCTATTTCCAATTTAAGACAATGTTTTTTTCTATCTCTGGATGTAAACTATAGTGAACCGGACATGTATGTGCAGTATGTTCTAATATTTTTTGAGATTTTTTATCCAATACATAAGGGAAGTTTATGATGACTTCAATTTTGGTTATGCGTCTAGGGTTTGCACTCATTGTTTTAGTAACTTCAGCCACAGCTCCATCTATAGAGACATCCATTTGCTGAGCTTTTATACCCATCACAGTAAGCATACAGTTTGCAAGACCTGTCGCAACTGTATCTGTAGGGGAGAAGGCTTCTCCTTTCCCTTGATTATCTGTTGGAGCGTCTGTTATATAGGTGTTAGCAGATTTTATATGTTCATTTTCTGTTCTTAATCCTCCTAAATAGGTTACTTTACTTGTCATTTCTTAGTATTTTATGATAAAGATAATGCTTTCGCGAAAGCATTATAAAAATAAATACACCATATAATTTTAAAAGTGATCATAATCACAAGGGAAAAATAATCTAAATAACTACTAAATGAGGAGTTTAAAGAAAGATAATTAATATTTTTTGCTAACTTTCCCGACTATTCTAAATCCTACTATCTATGAAAATATATACATCATTAATTCTAGTACTATTTGCTCTGCATTTTAGTACCACTGCTATAGGTCAAAATCCAAATGATTGTGTAAATGCGATTTCTATATGTGGAGATTCCAGTCTAGGTTTAGATCCCTCTGGAACTGGGTTTGATGAATTTTCTCTACCAGGAAATAATGTGCCTAGTTGTTATAATTTTGCATTGAATACAGTATGGTTTCGATTTGATGTTATTGCAGATGGGGTATTTACATTTGTTATCTCACCTACTAATGGTACTGATGACTATGATTTTGCAGTATTCCAATCTAATGACGGTTCTTGTGAAACCTTAGGGAGTGCTTTACGATGTTCTAGTACAAATCCACAAGCAGCAGGTGTGTCTGCTGACACAGGTTTAAATACTACAGAAACAGATGTAACCGAAGGTCCGGGGGCAGCAGGTAATGGTTTCTTAAGACAAATAGATGCAGTTGCAGGTGATACGTATTATTTATTGATTGATAGAGCAGTAGGTTCTGGAACTTTTGATTTATTATTTACAGGAGATGATATTTTAGCTGGTGATGTAACTGCAAATCTTGTCCCAGATCAGATATCTTGTGATACAGATGGTGTCGATGATGGATTTACAGAATTTGACTTAGCTTCACTTGTTCCTATTATTACTGGTGCTCAAACGGGTACTATGGTTACATTTCATCTCACTCAAAATGATGCAAATATTGGGATAAACCCTCTGGTGCTTCCATATACAAATATATCAAATCCTCAAACCATATATGCACGAATAGAAAATGCATCTGGATGTAGTGATTTTACGCCAATACTTTTACAAGTTTCTCCTGGAGATGCTGTTGCAAACCCAGTACCAACCCAGTTAAATTGTGATGATGGTGTTTTAGATGGATTTACAGACTTCGATCTTGCAAGTCTTATTCCAACTCTCATAGGTACTCAGACTAATGTTACTACTACATTTCACGAAACATTAAATGATGCCAATACAAACATGAGTCCTTTGACATCACCTTATACGAATACATCTAATCCACAAACTATTTTTGCAAGGGTTGAAAATAATGCAGGATGTTTTGATGTCACTACTATTGTGTTAGAAACATCAACACTCACTTTAAATCAGCCTAATCCAGCAGAAGTATGTATTACACCTACAAACACCTTATATACATTAAATGATATAACTCCAGAAATTGTAGCCGATCCTACGCTTTTTGATTTTACATTTCATTTGTCTCAAGCAGAAGCAGAGCAGGATATAAATGATATAGGAGCTACTATAGCATTAACTACTGGAATTCAAACCATTTTTGTTAGAGTAGAAAATGTAGATGGATGTGCAGGTGTTATTTCTTTTACATTACAAGGTTTTACTAATCCCGTTGCAAATCCTATTATTGATCAAGTTGTTTGTGATGATATTACTAATAATGGTATTGAAATATTTAATCTTGATGCACTTATTCCTGCTATTCTAGGAACTCAAGATCCAAATCTATTTTCAGTCACTTTTCATGCC
>CANNDF010000014.1 GCA_947503305.1 uncultured Dokdonia sp. | reverse complement strand
CTCAAACTCTGGGTGCGAGGAGCACCATCCAAACCTACCCATTGACTACGGTGTAAACCCGTAATGCTGGTCACTCCACGATTCCCCGCATACGCCGGATTAATCGCAACCGTATTATAAATATACTGCGTATACTGAGGATCTTGTTGTGCATTAACATCCGTACTATTTATACATAATACAAGTAATGAGCTAATTAAAACAATATAATTTTTCATAAAAAAGTTTCTATTATGAAATTCACGGATGTTTTACATCCGTGAATTAAAAATTTATCTTTGAATATATAAGTATCCTGCATCTGTTTTAGTCTGGCCATTATCTACATACTCTAATGTCCAATAATATGTTCCTACTGGCAAGAATTTATCCTGACTTATCGTAGATCTACCTTCTGATAAACCTCTAAAGAACTCTTCGTTCTGTCCATATCCATTTGCTTCATATACCAGCACACCCCATCTATTGAATATTTTTACTGTATTATCTGGGAAATTCTCAATCCCGGCTATAGTAAATACATCATTAACGTTATCTCCATCTGGAGTAATTCCATTAAATACTTCAATTTCATCTTCTCCTAAAACTCCCATCAGGATTGTAACCGTTGGATCTTCAAAATCACCATCTCCATCTATATCATCATCTGTAGGGTCTGTAGGGTCATCAGAAACATCTGAAATAATATCACCATCTCTATCTACACCTATAGCTGTAGCGCTATTTACTACTTCTCCATTTTCAACATCTTCTGCAGTAATTATATACGTTGCTGTAAACTCAGCACTTTCTCCAGGAAGAAGGTCAACAGCATCTCCTATCACTTCAACCAATGGATCTGTTACTATCACATCCTCTAAAATGACATTTCCTGTATTTGTAACTACAAATGTATAGATGATTTGATCTCCTTCACCTGCAAATCCATTCGCATTTAAATCAACAAATAGCCCCGTTTTTATTAGTTCTATATTCGGTACCTGAAGAATTTCTGTTACCGTAGGATCTTCAAAATCGCCATCATTGTCTGTATCATTATTTGTAGGATCTGTAGGATCATCAGAGTCATCTTCTACAGTATTTCCTAAAGGATCTGATCCAATTGCCGTTGCAATATTCATTACTTCTCCTGCTTCAATGTCATCTTGTGTAATAACATAAGTTGCTGTAAATGTAGTCGAATCTACTTGTCCTATAGCCAAATCAATGGGTCCACCTGTAACTGTAACTATATTATCCATAATAATAATGTTTGTCAAGTCAACATCTCCATTATTTGTTACTATGAATGTATACAGAATTTCATCACCTACATTGATCATACCATTACCATCAACATCAACTAAAGTTCCTATTTTCTCTAAGTCTAAATTAGGCATAGGACTAAGTGGTGTCACTGTAGTATCATCATCGGCACCTGTATCATCTCCAGGATTACCAGAATCAGAATCATCCATCACTGGATTACCATCTGGATCATCTCCTGTTGCAACTGCATTATTCAATACTTCTCCTGCATCTACATCTGCTTGTGTAATTACATACTGTGCTGTGGCTACTCCAACTTCTCCGGGTGCAAGTGTCGATGGTGCTACTGGTAAGTCTACAATTCCTAGAGTCACATCATCTACCGTCACATTGGTAATCGTAACATTACCTGTGTTTGTAACTGTAAATGTATAATCTATAATATCTCCTACTGCTGTGCCTTGTGCTAAGGACGTTTTCACAAAAGTAAGCTCAGGCATAGGATTAAGTGGTGTTACCGTTGTATCATCATCCGCACCTGTATCATCTCCAGGATTACCAGAATCAGAATCATCCATCACTGGATTACCATCTGGATCATCTCCTGTTGCAACTGCATTATTCAATACTTCTCCTGCATCTACATCTGCTTGTGTAATTACATACTGTGCTGTGGCTACTCCAACTTCTCCGGGTGCAAGTGTCGATGGTGCTACTGGTAAGTCTACAATTCCTAGAGTCACATCATCTACCGTCACATTGGTAATCGTAACATTACCTGTGTTTGTAACTGTAAATGTATAATCTATAATATCTCCTACTGCTGTTCCTTGTGCTAAGGACGTTTTCACAAAAGTAAGCTCAGGCATAGGATTAAGTGGTGTTACCGTTGTATCATCATCCGCACCTGTATCATCTCCAGGATTACCAGAATCAGAATCATCCATCACTGGATTATCATCTGGATCATCTCCTGTTGCAACTGCATTATTCAATACTTCTCCTGCATCTACATCTGCTTGTGTAATTACATACTGTGCTGTGGCTACTCCAACTTCTCCGGGTGCAAGTGTCGATGGTGCTACTGGTAAGTCTACAATTCCTAAGGTAACATCATCTACTGTCACATTGGTAATCGTAACATTACCTGTGTTTGTAACTGTAAATGTATAATCTATAATATCTCCTACTGCTGTTCCTTGTGCTAAGGACGTTTTCACAAAAGTAAGCTCAGGCATAGGATTAAGTGGTGTTACCGTTGTATCATCATCGGCACCTGTATCATCTCCAGGATTACCAGAATCAGAATCATCCATCACTGGATTACCATCTGGATCGTCTCCTGTTGCAACTGCATTATTCAATACTTCTCCCGCATCTACATCTGCTTGTGTAATTACATACTGTGCTGTGGCTACTCCAACTTCTCCGGGTGCAAGTGTCGATGGTGCTACTGGTAAGTCTACAATTCCTAAGGTAACATCATCTACTGTCACATTGGTAATCGTAACATTACCTGTGTTTGTAACTGTAAATGTATAGTCTATAATATCACCTACTTCTGTGCCTTGTGCTAAGGACGTTTTCACAAAAGTAAGCTCAGGCATAGGATTAAGCGGTGTTACTGTAACATCATCTTCAGTATTTCCATCCGTATCATCTCCATCATCAGAATCTTCGTCCTCAACAGGAATTCCGTTTTCTTCAAATCCACTTGCACCTGCTTGATTCTCTACATTACCTGCATCTAGATCTGCTTGCGTAACAACATAATCGGCTGTAAATGTAAGTGAATCACCAGGCAATAAATCAAAGGCATCTCCATCACCATCTTCATCAGAGCCTCCCATATCGTATACTGGCATCGGTACTATTCCTGTTCCAGTAAACGTTCCTGCATCTTCAGTAACTTCAATATCAAATAAAGTTACATCTCCTGTGTTCTCTACAGTATATGTATATGTTATAATACCCGTTAGTGGATCATATGTACTCGTCTTTGTAATCTCAATTGCTTCATTAATACACACAACATCTATAATTACTGTAGCTGTCTCTGTGGTCGTACTACCATCTGCATTAGTCACCGTTACTGTATAATCAAAAGTATCGGTACCACAGAAGTTAGGATCTGGGGTATAGGTAACCGTGCCATCAGGATCGATTGTTACCGTTCCATTAGCAGGATCAGTCACTTCTGTGACTTCATTATTTGTCCCTTCAAAAGTATCGTTGTCTAATACATCAATATTCACAGGAGTATCCTCATCTGTAGTCTCTACGTCATCAACAACATCGGCTATTGGATTTACCGTAACGACTACCGTAGCCGTTTCCGTTGTTGTAGATCCATCAGGGTTGGTGACTGTAACGGTATAATCAAAAGTATCCGTACCATTGAAATCAGGATCCGGGGTATAAGTCACCGTGCCATCAGGATTGATCGTTACCGTTCCATTGGCTGGATCAGTAACCTCTGTTACTTCTACCGTACTTGATGGATCGAAATTATCATTGTCTAATACTGCAATGTCCACTGGAACATCCTCATCTGTACTAGCCGTATCGTTAGCAGCATCTCCTTGACCTACAACTGTGATGATTACCGTAGCCGTCTCTGTTGTTGTACTACCATCTGCATTAGTTACCGTGACAGTATAATCAAAAGTATCCGTTCCGTTAAAGTCAGGATCAGGAGTATAAGTCACTGTGCCATCAGGGTTGATCGTTACCGTGCCATTGGCTGGATCAGTCACTTCTGTGACTTCATTATTTGTCCCTTCAAAAGTATCGTTGTCTAATACATCAATATTCACAGGAGTATCCTCATCTGTAGTCTCTACGTCATCAACAACATCGGCTATTGGATTTACCGTAACCACTACTGTAGCCGTTTCCGTTGTTGTAGATCCATCAGGATTGGTTACCGTTACGGTATAGTCAAAAGTATCCGTACCATTGAAATCAGGATCCGGGGTATAGGTCACTGTGCCATCAGGATTGATCGTTACCGTGCCATTAGCTGGATCAGTAACCTCTGTTACTTCTACCGTACTTGATGGATCGAA
>CANNDF010000013.1 GCA_947503305.1 uncultured Dokdonia sp. | reverse complement strand
ATAAAAAAAGGTCTAACACATATCTGTATTAGACCTTAAAAAGGCGGCGACCTACTCTCCCACGATTGTAGTACCATCGGCGCAGGCGGGCTTAACTTCTCTGTTCGGAATGGGAAGAGGTGAGCCCCGTCGCTGTAACCACCTTAGTTATATAACAGGATATTCTTAAAAAAAGAATCCTTGTCACCTCGCACTTGTTGCGAGGAAATATCGTAACATATCAGAAAATAAAAAACAAAACTATAAAAGATAATACTATAATCATTATACCTTATAAAGAGTGTCCCTCCCCGTCTGTTAAGACGGGGAAGTCTGTACATAAGCTTACGGGTTATTAGTACTACTCGGCTATGACATTGCTGCCTTTACACCTATAGCCTATCAACGTGGTAGTCTCCCACGACCCTTTAAAGAAATCTCATCTTGTGGTGGGTTTCGCGCTTATATGCTTTCAGCGCTTATCCCTTCCCGACATAGCTACCCTGCAATGCTTCTGGCGAAACAACAGGTACACCAGCGGTCAGTCCAACTCGGTCCTCTCGTACTAGAGTCAGATCCACTCAAATTTCTTACGCCCACTGTAGATAGAGACCGAACTGTCTCACGACGTTCTGAACCCAGCTCGCGTGCCACTTTAATGGGCGAACAGCCCAACCCTTGGGACCTTCTCCAGCCCCAGGATGTGACGAGCCGACATCGAGGTGCCAAACCCCCCCGTCGATGTGAGCTCTTGGGGGAGATCAGCCTGTTATCCCCGGAGTACCTTTTATCCTTTGAGCGATGGCCCTTCCATGCGGAACCACCGGATCACTATGCTCTACTTTCGTACCTGATCGACTTGTAGGTCTCTCAGTCAAGCTCCCTTTTGCCATTGCACTCTACACACGATTGCCAACCGTGTTGAGGGAACCTTTAGAAGCCTCCGTTACTCTTTTGGAGGCGACCACCCCAGTCAAACTACCCACCACGCACTGTTCCTCTATCAGAGGTTAGACTTCAAATAAATAAAGGGTGGTATTTCAACAATGACTCCACAACGCCTGGCGACGCCACTTCAAAGTCTCCCACCTATCCTACACATTATTTATCCAAAGCCAATACGAAGCTATAGTAAAGGTTCACGGGGTCTTTTCGTCCCACAGCGGGTAACCGGCATCTTCACCGATACTACAATTTCACCGAGCTCATGGCCGAGACAGTGTCCAGATCGTTGCACCATTCGTGCAGGTCGGAACTTACCCGACAAGGAATTTCGCTACCTTAGGACCGTTATAGTTACGGCCGCCGTTTACCGGGGCTTCAATTCAAATCTTCGCCGAAGCTAAACTCTCCTCTTAACCTTCCGGCACCGGGCAGGTGTCAGGCCCTATACATCATCTTTCGATTTAGCAGAGCCCTGTGTTTTTGATAAACAGTCGCCTGGACCTCTTCACTGCGGCCCTCCATAGGAGGGCGACCCTTCTCCCGAAGTTACGGGTCGATTTTGCCTAGTTCCTTAGCCATGAATCTCTCGAGCACCTTAGAATTCTCATCCCAACCACCTGTGTCGGTTTACGGTACAGGCTGCTTCACTCGCTTTTCTTGGAACTCGATTCGCTGGATTATCACCGCGGCCGTAGCCTTAGTGTACTATCGGAGTATTACTAGCTCCTTCAACGCACAATTCCGTCTGTGCGCACCAACTATTCGAATCCGTCACTTTTAGCGTGAGCAGGTACGGGAATATTAACCCGTTGTCCATCCACTACCCCCTTCGGGTTCGCGTTAGGTCCTGACTAACCCTCAGCTGATTAGCATAGCTGAGGAAACCTTGGTCTTTCGGTGTGCGGGTTTCTCGCCCGCATTATCGTTACTTATGCCTACATTTTCTTTTCTATACGTTCCACCATACCTCACAGTACAACTTCAATACATATAGAATGCTCCCCTACCGATCTCTTCTCTTGAAGGATCCCATAGCTTCGGTAGTATGTTTATGCCCGATTATTATCCATGCCGAACCGCTCGACTAGTGAGCTGTTACGCACTCTTTAAATGAATGGCTGCTTCCAAGCCAACATCCTAGCTGTCTAAGCAGTTCAACCGCGTTTTTACAACTTAACATACATTTGGGGACCTTAGCTGATGGTCTGGGTTGTTTCCCTCTCGGACATGGACCTTAGCACCCATGCCCTCACTGCTGATTAACATTTTATAGCATTCGGAGTTTGTCAGGAATTGGTAGGCGGTGAAGCCCCCGCATCCAATCAGTAGCTCTACCTCTATAAAACTATAAATCAACGCTGCACCTAAATGCATTTCGGGGAGTACGAGCTATTTCCGAGTTTGATTGGCCTTTCACCCCTACCCTCAGGTCATCCCAAGACTTTTCAACGTCAACGGGTTCGGTCCTCCACTTTGGGTTAACAAAGCTTCAACCTGCCCAAGGGTAGATCACACGGTTTCGCGTCTACTCAAACTAACTAAAACGCCCTATTCAGACTCGCTTTCGCTACGGATCCGCACCTGAAGTGCTTAACCTTGCTAGTTAAAGTAACTCGTAGGCTCATTATGCAAAAGGCACGCCGTCACTTATCGCTCCGACCGCTTGTAAGCGTATGGTTTCAGGTTCTATTTCACTCCCTTATTCAGGGTTCTTTTCACCTTTCCCTCACGGTACTGGTTCACTATCGGTCTCTCAGGAGTATTTAGCCTTAACGGATGGTCCCGCCAAATTCATACAGGGTTTCACGTGCCCCGCACTACTCAGGATACCACTATCTGTAACTGTCCTTACTTATACCGGGCTATCACCGTCTATGGCTCCTCTTTCCAAAGGATTCTAATTCGTAAAGCACAGAATATCGCGGTCCTACAACCCCAATATTGCCGTAACAACATTGGTTTGGGCTAATCCGAGTTCGCTCGCCGCTACTATCGGAATCACTTTTGTTTTCTTCTCCTCCGGGTACTTAGATGTTTCAGTTCTCCGGGTTTGCCTCCTTGCGGATAACATGTCTTCAACATGCCAGGTTGCCCCATTCGGATATCTGCGGATCAATCGGTGTGTGCCCGTCCCCGCAGCTTTTCGCAGCTTATCACGTCCTTCATCGCCTCTGAGAGCCTAGGCATTCCCCATACGCCCTTAATTAGCTTATTGTACTTCTTGCTCTTTAAGGACTTATGCATTAAATGCAAAAGCCTTTGTATTATAATGAGTTATTCATATTATATTTAATTCGCGTATATGACAGCTATGCCATACACGACTTCTCGTATTCTTTCTTATTTCCCAATATGTCAATGAACTTCGTGAAAAATACAGATAAATAATAGTACCTATATTCATCACGGCAATAAGTAAAAAGATAAAATAAATTATCTCTAGACCATCGCCTAGTGGAGAATATCGGAGTCGAACCGATGACCTCCTGCGTGCAAGGCAGGCGCTCTAGCCAGCTGAGCTAATCCCCCGTAACCGATTTCAGATTGTTGAAGTACGATTAACGATTGTTGAACTCACTCAACTTCTTAAAATCTCAATTTCTATTATAATGAACATCGCGATTTATATTTATACGCTTTCGCCAAAGCGTAATCAATAAAATCAAAAATCTAAATCCATAAATCCCTAATCTTAAATCAATAAGTAGTCTCAGGCAGACTCGAACTGCCGACCTCTACATTATCAGTGTAGCGCTCTAACCAGCTGAGCTATGAGACTGTCCTTTTAGAACAGAGAGTAAAGACAAAAGAAAAAAGACAAAGTCTCTATTCTTTGTTCCTTATTCTAAACCCTAAAAAAATTATTAAATCAACAGCTATTGAAAACTAAAAAATCAAACCCTGTAACTAAGTTCTCATCTATAACAAGTAAGTTGGTTGTTTGATATCTTATCGTAATTAAATACTATAAAATAACAGGGACAATCTCTAGAAAGGAGGTGTTCCAGCCGCACCTTCCGGTACGGCTACCTTGTTACGACTTAGCCCCAGTTACCAGTTTTACCCTAGGCCGCTCCTTACGGTGACGGACTTCAGGTACCCCCAGCTTCCATGGCTTGACGGGCGGTGTGTACAAGGCCCGGGAACGTATTCACCGGATCATGGCTGATATCCGATTACTAGCGATTCCAGCTTCACGGAGTCGAGTTGCAGACTCCGATCCGAACTGAGATAGGTTTTATAGATTTGCTCCGCCTCGCGACGTGGCTGCTCTCTGTACCTACCATTGTAGCACGTGTGTGGCCCAGGACGTAAGGGCCGTGATGATTTGACGTCATCCCCACCTTCCTCACGGTTTGCACCGGCAGTCTTGTTAGAGTTCCCGACATTACTCGATGGCAACTAACAACAGGGGTTGCGCTCGTTATAGGACTTAACCTGACACCTCACGGCACGAGCTGACGACAACCATGCAGCACCTTGTAATATGTCCGAAGAAAAACCGATCTCTCAGTCTGTCATACTACATTTAAGCCCTGGTAAGGTTCCTCGCGTATCATCGAATTAAACCACATGCTCCACCGCTTGTGCGGGCCCCCGTCAATTCCTTTGAGTTTCATTCTTGCGAACGTACTCCCCAGGTGGGATACTTATCACTTTCGCTTAGTCACTCAGATCGAAATCCAAACAACTAGTATCCATCGTTTACGGCGTAGACTACCAGGGTATCTAATCCTGTTCGCTACCTACGCTTTCGTCCATCAGCGTCAATATATTGTTAGTGATCTGCCTTCGCAATCGGTATTCTATGTAATCTCTAAGCATTTCACCGCTACACTACATATTCTAACCACTTCACAATAATTCAAGACATACAGTATCAATGGCAGTGCTATGGTTGAGCCACAGCATTTCACCACTGACTTATATGCCCGCCTACGGACCCTTTAAACCCAATGATTCCGGATAACGCTTGCACCCTCCGTATTACCGCGGCTGCTGGCACGGAGTTAGCCGGTGCTTATTCTTATGGTACCGTCATCAGACCTCACGAGATCCTTATTCTTCCCATATAAAAGCAGTTTACAACCCATAGGGCAGTCTTCCTGCACGCGGCATGGCTGGATCAGAGTTGCCTCCATTGTCCAATATTCCTCACTGCTGCCTCCCGTAGGAGTCTGGTCCGTGTCTCAGTACCAGTGTGGGGGATCTCCCTCTCAGGACCCCTACCTATCGTAGCCATGGTAAGCCGTTACCTTACCATCTAGCTAATAGGACGCATACTCATCTCTTACCGCCGGAACTTTAATAATAAATAGATGCCTATAAATTATACTATGGAGCATTAATCCAAATTTCTCTGGGCTATTCTCCTGTAAAAGGTAGATTGTATACGCGTTACGCACCCGTGCGCCGGTCGTCAGCAAGTAGCAAGCTACTCCTGTTACCCCGCGACTTGCATGTGTTAAGCCTGCCGCTAGCGTTCATCCTGAGCCAGGATCAAACTCTTCATCGTGTGTCTTAT
>CANNDF010000012.1 GCA_947503305.1 uncultured Dokdonia sp. | reverse complement strand
ATAGGATTACCTGCCTGATCAAAATATGAAAAGGTCTCATTTATAAAATCTCCAGATATCAATTGCTCTGCCTGAGTCAAATTGAAAATGGCAAAACCATCAGTATCGATATCACATTGCGTTAATAAGGGTAATGGATCTATAATAACTGGTAATGGATCTACACGAATTGGAAAATCAATAACTGTAAAACAATCGGTATTGACATTGTTCTCTAATCGTGCAAAAATAGTTTGTCCTCCAATGATCGTATTGGTAAATAATAAAGGAAGTGGGCTTTGATCTAGTAAAGCATCATTTGCATCTATATGAAAAGTCAATGTAAATGCAGTAGGGTCTTGAGTTCCCAATATTGTTGAGATTAATAAGGATAAATCAAATTGAACAAATCCATTGGTGTCATCTCCATCCAGATCATTATCACAAAAAGCATAAACACCAGGATTTACAGGATCTGGTAATGTGTCGATAACTAGGTTTATTTCTGTAGTATCAAAACAATCCGTATTTGCATCGTTTTCTATACGTGCTATGATAGTCGTAGCTATAGATGAAAAAGCATTTGTACCTGTTAATGCACCTGTGTTTGTATTTGCCTCTAGTTGAGAGGCATGAAAAGTGACTGAAAATAGATTTGGATCTTGAGTTCCTAGAATAGCAGGAATAAGTGCATCAAGATTAAATACTTCAATACCATTATTAGTGATATCATCACAAACAACTTGATCAATAATAGGATTTGCAATGGGATGTGCGCTTACGATAAGATTAATTGGAGTCGTATCAAAACAAACATCGCTCAAATTATTTTCTATTCTAGCGAATATTGTATCTGATCCAGATTGGTAAGCTCCTGGGGTCATTATTGGAGCATTTCCACTAGTAGCATCTCCAATAGTTGTATGAAATGTCACTGTATATGATAATGGATTTTGAGCGCCTAAAACGATTGTTTCTAATGGAATAAGGTCAAAAATAGCGAGCCCATCATTGGAAGGATCATCACATGTAATTTGATTTGGAACTGGGTTTGCAATAGCAAAATCATTTACAGTAATTGTAAAACTAAGTTCTGTTATACAATTATCAGGATCTGCTTCATTTTCATCATATATGAATATAGTAGTGGTAGTAGTTATAGGTATTGTCCAATCAATAATACTAGCAGTAGGGTCGGATTGTGTCGCATCATAATATTGAGGGTTGTTTAAAAAACTCCCAGCGATTGTATTAGGATTAGGCAATGTAAAAGTTTCACAAGCATCTATATCAGGGATAGGGTTTATAATTGGAGCATTTACAAGAGTTATTGTAATGTCAACATCTATAGGGTCACAATCTCCAATGGCTACATAGTTATAAATAAGAGACGGATTAGAAATAGGATCTGTAATAGGATCAAAAATATCTGTACCACTATTAAGAGGAGGAGTCCAAGTTCCTCCAGTAGGAGGATTCCCATCAAAACGATCTAATAAGTTTATTAACCCAGCATTAGTACAAACATCTGTTTCTGTATCTGCTGGTGTTACGGCAAACCCTGAGTAATAGCCTCCAAAACCTGCAGAACCACCTAGCCCTTGGTTAACATCTCTATTATCACTCCCAAAGAGACCTACAGCAATAGGACCATCAGCTATGATAGAAGTATTGCCCATTTGATTTGCCAAAAAATAAGTCTCCCAATCTGGTGTTCCAGGATTTGTTAATGCATCTACTGCAGGAATAACTGTTCCATTTACGGTGATGGTATTTCCAACTCTTGATGTAATTAAAAGATTCCCAACATAATTTTCAATACTATTTGGATAGATCTCATCCACAGCAGGGATAAGATCTACATCATTCTGAAAGAAGCAACTAAGAGGTGGAATAAAATTCATTCCAGGTGTTGCATCAGGAACGTCAGGAGGAGTTACAGTTATATCATTGGCTCCAGATCTTCCTGCTAAAAATTGATAAACATAAATAGTCTTTGTGTCATCATTTGTACTTATATACATATTTCTGTGTACAACATTTGGATCTGAAGGTAGATAAAGATTATCATCATTGAGAATGATATGTTCCCCTGTATTTAGTGTAACTCCTAGTGGATTTCCATTGATAAATAGTTCTGTATTATCTTGATTAGCAATTATAAGAGGTCTTTCAGAAACTGGATTTCCACCTCCGCGAATAAGCATATATTCAGAACCTGTCGCATTTTCATCTACAATTTGGTCTATCATATGATCAGACCAACTTTGAGCTTGAGGATTAGGGTTAGGCATAGTTCCTCTTAAGTTTCCACTATTGACTACAATAGGTTTATCAGCAGTCAAAAGCGCTCCAATGAAACCTTCATTATTATCTGGATCTCCACTATACCCAGAGACCACAAATGTTTCTCCTGCATTAAGTATTGGATTGGGATTTAGTCCATTCTCAAAGGTCATATTTGCAGCATCATAATCAGAAAATGTAAGAACTGTATTATCTTCTGTTGCCATTATCGAAGCAAAGAAGTTATGAGCAAAATTATCAGGGTTAAGTGGGGCACTTCCTAATCTAAAACTTTGTCCCAATGCATCTTCTCCCTTAGCAGTAAGATACCCTGCATGATTAAAAGTATATGTTCTTAAACTTACGTAAAACAATTCTGTAGACTCCAGTACGAGCCCCTTACCTGAAATGGGAGTGTTGAGCTCTGGACTCTGTACAATAATAGGTGAGTTAGGAAATACTCCAGGATCATATAATGCAGGATTGCCTTGAGAAATGGTAAGAGTTGTAAGAAGTGTACCATCTCCTCTTGAAATGGTTACATTAATAGGGGTAGGGAAAGGAGTAGATAAATATATTGTTGCCGTTGAAATATCAACACCAGTCCGAGCATGTAATGGGGGTAAATAGTGTTTACTTCCTAACTGAGCTATAGAAGGAATTGTAAATAGGGAGAAAAAAAATAAAATTGCTAGGTATTTTAACTTCATATACAGAAAATTAATTCGATTAATTTTATGGCAACCTTTAAAATTAGGGATATATTTCAAGATAACTTTATAGAATCACGATTTTTAACAATAATAGATATAAAACACATATATACAGATTATTGATGTAATTTTCTTTTGTAAAGTTCATCTATTCAAGGGATAATTTATACGCTTTCGCGAAAGCATAACTTTTTTAATAATCATCATAACAATGAATTATAAGCTTGTTTGGCTAATTTAGGAAACTAAAAAACCCACTCAATTGAGTGGGTTTTAAATTAAGGAGATAATATTATTATAATTAGGCGTACGCCTTATTTTACTTTATTTACGATTGCTGCAAAAGCTTCTGGGTGATTCATAGCAAGGTCTGCAAGCACCTTACGGTTAAGCTCGATATCATTTGCTTTTACTTTACCCATGAATTGAGAATAAGACATTCCGTGCATACGAGCACCCGCATTAATACGAGTAATCCATAAAGAACGGAAGTTTCTTTTCTTTTGACGGCGGTCTCTGTATGCATATTGCATCGCTTTTTCCACCGCATTTTTTGCAACGGTCCAAACGTTTTTACGACGTCCGAAATAACCTTTTGCTTGCTTCATTACCTTTTTTCTTCGGGCTCTAGAAGCGACTGCGTTTACTGATCTTGGCATAATTTTACTTTTTTTGTAGTAGGCGGTCTTAATGACACTTGCTCAATTTAATGGCCTAACTCCAGGGTTTATATTTTACTGTTAACCGGTTAAGATTTTTACTTCAAACGAAGCATTAACTTAACATTATTCTCATCTGCTTCATGAACTAAACCGTCATGAGTTAGAGCTAGCTTACGCTTCTTAGATTTTTTTGTCAGGATATGACTCTTAAAAGCGTGCTTTCTTTTGATTTTACCTGTACCTGTAAGCTTAAAACGCTTTTTAGCACTGGATTTTGTTTTCATTTTAGGCATCTTGTTCCTAGTTTTATAATTATCTCACTTATTCTTAACAAACCCTCCAAACTTAAATTAAGTAGGAGGGCTGTATTTTATGTCAATCTTTTTTAGATTGATTGTATTGATGTTATTTCTTTTTTGGAGCAATAAACATCGTCATTCTTTTACCTTCTAATCTCGGGAGTTGCTCTACTTTACCTAGTTCTTCTAATTCTTGAGCTAGCTTTAAGAGTAAAATCTCTCCTTTGTCTTTATAGATAATTGATCGTCCTTTAAAAAACACATAGGCCTTTAATTTTGCCCCTTCTTTTAGGAACTTTTCTGCATGTTTTTTCTTAAATTCATAATCATGATCGTCTGTATTTGGTCCAAAACGTATCTCTTTTATGACCACTTTAGAGGCTTTTGCCTTCATGATCTTTTCACGCTTCTTTTGTTCGTATACAAACTTCTTGTAGTCTATGATCTTGCAAACCGGCGGTTCTGCATTAGGAGATATTTCTACTAGATCTAATTCTAGCTCTTCGGCTATACTCAGTGCTTTCGATGTAGGGTATACCCCAACTTCAACATTATCACCTACTAATCGTACTTCTCTAGCACGAATTTTTTGGTTGATTTTGTGCTGGTCTTCTTTGATGATCCTTGCTGGACCTCTCGATCTTTTTCTACGTATTGCTATGGCTTTATCTATTTAAATTATACTTCAAATGTTTTTATTGTGGCTTTTATTTCGGTTTGTACTGCTTTCGCGAAAGCGTCTACAGTCATACTTCCCAAATCTTCACCACCATGTCTTCTCACAGATATTGTGCCGTCTTTTTCTTCTTGTTCCCCTACAATCAGCATAAAAGGAAGTTTTTGCATTTCTGCCTCCCTTATTTTTTTACCCATTGTTTCTCCTCTATTATCTGCGAGGGCGCGAATTTCGTGATTTTCTAGCAAATTTAAAACTTTTTGGGCGTATTTCTCATATTTCTCACTCAGAGTTAGAATAATAGCCTGCTCAGGCATTAACCAAAGCGGGAAATTCCCTCCGGTATGTTCTAATAAAATTGCAATAAATCGTTCCATACTTCCAAAAGGAGCACGATGGATCATGACAGGTCTATGAAGCTCATTATCACTGCCTTTATAAGTTAGTTCAAAGCGCTCTGGCAGGTTGTAATCTACTTGAATAGTACCTAGTTGCCAACTTCTACCTAGAGCATCCTTTACCATAAAATCCAGTTTTGGGCCATAAAAAGCCGCTTCTCCAGTTTCTACGACATAATTGAGTCCTTTTTCTTTTGCGGCATTCAAAATTGCATTTTCAGCTTTTTCCCAATTGTCATTACTTCCTATATATTTTTCTGGCTTTTCAGGATCACGCAATGATACTTGGGCTGTGAAATTTTCAAACCCTAATGATCCAAATACATATAAAACAAGATCAATCACATTTTTAAACTCAAAATCTATTTGATCAGGAGTACAGAATATATGGGCATCATCCTGAGTAAAACCTCTAACTCTCGTGAGTCCATGTAACTCTCCAGATTGCTCATAACGATATACAGTCCCAAATTCGGCATATCGTTTAGGTAATTCTTTATAACTCCAAGGTCTTGCATTATAGATTTCACAATGATGAGGACAATTCATAGGTTTTAATAAAAACTCTTCACCTTCAGCAGGAGTGCTTATGGGTTGAAAACTATCTTCTCCATATTTTGCATAATGTCCAGAAGTCACATATAGCTCTTTTTGCCCTATATGTGGGGAGACTACCATTTCATAACCTGCTTTTTTCTGGGCATCTTTAAGAAAGTTCTCTAAACGCTCACGAAGAGCAGCTCCTTTTGGTAACCATAAGGGTAATCCTTGTCCAACTTTTTTAGAAAAAGTAAACAATTCAAGCTCTCTTCCTAATTTTCTGTGATCCCTCTTTTTTGCCTCTTCTAATAATTCTAAATATTGCTTGAGATCTTTTTGTTTAGGGAAAGAGGTTCCATAGACACGTGTAAGTTGCGGTTTGTTCTCGTCTCCTCTCCAGTAGGCTCCGGCAACACTCATAATTTTGACTGCTTTTATAATTCCCGTGTTAGGGATATGTCCTCCTCGGCATAAATCTGTAAAGCTGTCATGATCACAAAAAGTAATGGTACCATCCTCTAAGTTCTCAATAAGCTCGACTTTATACTCATTTCCTTCAGCCTTGTATTTATCTAATGCTTCGGCTTTTGATACTGATCTCATTTTGAAATCATGTTTTCCACGAGCTATTTCCAACATTTTATCTTCTATACGTTTGAAGTCTTTATCAGAAATCACATGATTGCCAGTGTCTAAGTCGTAATAGAACCCATTATTAATAGCAGGGCCTATAGTAAGTTTAACACCTGGGTATAGTTCAAGTAGCGCTTGTGCAAGTACATGGGAGGATGAATGTCTGAAGGCCTCTTTACCTTCAGCATCATTCCAAGTAAATAAAACTATAGATCCATCAGTGGTTAGTGGGGTAGAGGTTTCAACAGTTTTATTGTTGAATTTTGCAGAGATTACATTTCTTGCAAGCCCCTCGCTTATACTCTTTGCGACATCCATAGGAGTCGACCCATTGTCCATTTGTTTTACACTACCATCTGGCAGACTTATGTTGATCATAATATTGTATTTACCAGGCAAAGATAATGTGTTCTATTATCGTGTACAATATTGTATTGGGGTATAATTAAATGGATTTATATTTCATGAAATTTTAGTGTATAAATATATAGGACACTGAGTCTTTATTTGTTGATTTGAAAATCAAATAAAAATCTGATTATCAGATAATTGCAATTTTATTTAAAGTTTTTTAAATATTTCATTTGTATTTGAAAAAGAGGTATTATCTTTGCCGTCCGCTTTTGGTGGATATGTTCATATTAATTTCTATATAATTTTAGGGATTTATAGTTTTCA
>CANNDF010000011.1 GCA_947503305.1 uncultured Dokdonia sp. | reverse complement strand
ATGTTGATAGGAATTGCTTATGATAGAGAGAGTACAGATCTAGGAGATACCACTTTTAATGATGGTAGTTTTGAAGTATTCTTGCGATTTGAATTATTTAATGAGTATGATAGGTTACTTACACCTAGATTCTTTTAGATATATAATGTCATGAAAAAAAAAATATTGATATTATTTTTACTTGCGATGTCTGTTTCTTTCGGACAGGAACGTAAGATATCAAAAGCAAATAAGGGGTTTGATAACTTTGGATATATTGATGCTCAAAATATTTATCAAAAAGTAGCAGACAAAGGTTATGAATCTGCCGATTTGTATAAACGTCTAGGCGACTCTTACTATTTAAACGCATCCTATGAAAACGCTCAAGTATGGTATGCAAAATTAATTGAAAAATATATTGATGCTGTCGATGCCGAGACTTATTTTAGATATGCAATTTCACTAAGAGCCACAAAAAACTATAGATTGTCTGATGAGATTATGCTTAAGTTTCAAGAGCTCAAAAGAGATGATAAACGCGCTCAACTTTTTAAAGAATCTCCAGATTACTTAGAAAAAATAGAAAAACAACGAGGAAGCTATACAGTAGATTCGATAACAATCAATTCTGGGTATTCTGACTTTGGAGCTACACTATATAAAGACAAACTTATTTTTGCCTCGGCTAGAGATACAGGCGGCTTTACAAAACGCAGACATGAATGGAATGGACAGCCATTTTTAGATCTTTATGAAGTTGATACAACTCAAGTTACCCTTGAAGATGGTTTAAAGTATGTGAAAAAGTACAAGGGAGCTATCAATAGTAAGTTCCATGAAAGCACCCCCGTTTTCTCTACGGATGGAAACACTGTTTATTTTACTCGGAATAACTTTAATAATGGAAAGTATCGAGAAGATAATGACGGTATCAATAAGCTTAAAATATACAAGGCTGTTCTTAATCAAGATGGTAAATGGAGTAAAGCCCAAGAACTTCCATTTTGTAGTGATGAGTATACAGTAAGCCATCCAACTTTAAGCGCCGATAATAAACGATTATACTTTGCCTCAGATATGGAAGGTACGTTCGGGAAGTCAGATATCTGGTATGTAGATATTCTTGAAGATGGATCTTATGGAGCCCCTGTTAATATGGGTGCAAAAATAAATACAGAAGGGAGAGAGTCGTTTCCGCATATGACTACAGATAATGAACTTTATTTTGCTTCGAATGGACATCTAGGATTAGGAGGATTGGATTTATTTGTAACCACAGTAGGGGATCAAGGAGAAGTAAGTGATATTACAAACCTTGGAGAACCTGTAAATTCACCAAAGGATGATTTTGCATATACAATGGATACAACGTCAAATATTGGTTTTATATCCTCAAATAGAGGAGGGGAAGCTGGTAATGATGATATTTATATAATTAAACAACTTAAAAAAGTTGAACCACCATGCGATATCGTATTATCAGGAACTGTACTTGATAAGGATACTGGTGAAAAATTATCTGGTGTAAAAGTAGAGATGTATGATACAAATAAAAATGTTTTTGAATCTTCAATTACAGACCCTACAGCATCATTTATATTCAACCCTATTTGTGATAAAATTATTATCATAAGAGCAGAAAAAGAAGGATATACTCCAGTTGAAAAAATGGTTACGATACCTTCTATATCTTCAAACCTCACCGAAGAGATTTTAATGGAAAAAGCTCGTAAACCTCTAGGGGAGGGTGATGATCTGGCAAAGATTTTAGATTTAAATCCAATATATTTTGATTTTGATAAATTTAATATTAGATCAGATGCAGCTATAGAGTTGGCTAAAGTACAGATAGCACTTGAAGAGTATCCAACTTTAAAAATTGATATACGATCACATACGGACAGTAGAGGCAATGATGATTATAATATGCGCTTATCTCAAAAGCGAAATGAAGCTACTATATCGTGGCTAATAGAAAATGGAATTGATACTTCTAGATTAACAGGACGAGGGTATGGAGAGTCTCAACCTGTCAATGAATGTACAAATGGGAAACAATGTAGCGAAGATGAACATCAACGCAATAGGCGTAGTGAGTTTATCATATTGGGGGATATGTAAACTTATTGCGTCATATTATTGTGAAAGCGCTCTTAAATAGAGCGCTTTTTTTATATAATCATTCTTGTATTTTGTATTTTTACAGCAATATATGAAAGAAGAATTAGTAATCCTGGTAGATGAACAGGATAAACAAATAGGACTAATGCCAAAAATGGAAGCCCATGAAAAAGCAGTCCTTCATCGCGCTTTTTCTGTTTTTATTTTTAATGAAAATAATGAAGTAATGCTTCAACAACGTGCATTACATAAATACCACTCTCCGGGATTATGGACAAATACTTGTTGTAGTCATCAAAGAGAAGGTGAAAACAATATCGAAGCAGGAAAGAGAAGATTACTGGAAGAAATGGGTTTTGTAGTCCCTCTTAAAGAGACAATATCATTTATTTATAAAGCTCCTTTTGATAATGGCCTTACAGAGCATGAACTAGACCATGTACTCGTTGGGAACTATGAAGGAGAGCCTATTATTAATAAAGATGAAGTTGCTTCTTGGAAATGGATGCCATTAGAAGATGTAAAAAGCGATATAAAACAACACCCAGAATTATATACCGCTTGGTTTAAAATAATATTTGAACGGTTTTATTCCTATTTAGAGTCATGAGAATTACAGTAAATAGACGTGCTCATTTTAATGCAGCTCATAGATTGTATAATAAAGCTTGGGATGATGCAACAAATGAACGTGTCTTTGGAAAGTGTAGTAATCCTAATTTTCATGGTCATAATTATGAACTTATTGTTGGAATTACTGGTGAAATTGATCCGGTCACAGGATATCTTATCGATCTTAAAATTGTAAAGGATATGATCAAAAGCGAAGTAGAAGATGTACTAGATCATAAAAACTTAAATATAGAAGTTCCTGAATTTAAAAATCTTAATCCAACCGTAGAAAATATTGCAGTAGTGATCTATAATAAAATGAAGAACGTGCTAGATGATAAATATGATCTTACGATTACTTTATATGAGACACCGCGCAATTTTGTAGTGTATACAGGAACATAATATGGCAATTTCTAAAGGTGATAAGGCACCGTTATTTACATTAAAAAACCAAGATGGGGAAGACATTGTTCTCTCAGATTATATAGGAACTCATCCTGTTGTTATTTATTTTTACCCTAAAAATTTTACTCCGGGGTGTATCGCCGAAGCTTGTAGTTTTAGGGATAATTATGCAGAGTTTATGAACTTAGGAGCTACTATTTTTGGTGTAAGTAATGACACTGTCAATTCTCATAAACGATTTGTTAAACGTTACCAACTTCCATTTGCAATGTTATCGGATACTAAGAATACGGTGAGAAAGAAATATGGGGTAAAAGGAGAATTATTGGGGTTAATACCTGGAAGAGAAACCTTTGTGATAGATAAAGATGGAGTTATACAAATGAGATTTGATAGCATACAAGCAAAAAAACATATTATAGAAGCATTACAAATTGTAAAACAAATATCTTATGAATAACTGGTATCCACTTAGATTCAGACCTATTCTTAAAGAAAAAATTTGGGGAGGAAACGCCTTAAAAACATTTTTGCATAAGACTGATGAAGATCGACCTTATGGAGAAAGCTGGGAAATTGCAGACTTACCAGATGATCAAAGTATTATCACAAATGGTATTCATAAAGGGAAGGCGCTAGGGACTATTGTGTCTGCTTTCGCGAAAGCGGTATTAGGAACATCCGTAACAGATCGTTTTGGATCAGATTTTCCTTTATTAATAAAGTATATAGATGCTTCTGATGATCTTTCTGTCCAACTTCATCCTGATGATACAATAGCAGCACAACAACATAAAGGTAAAGGAAAGACAGAGATGTGGTACATCTTAAAGGCCGAACCCGATGCAAAATTAATCATTGGGTTTAAAGAAGAAATAACAATTACACAATTTGATGCAATTCTTGAAAAAGGATCTATTCATGAACATCTACAATATATTCCTGTAAAAGAGGGAGATGCGTTTTTTATAAATGCTGGATTAATACATGCAATAGGAAAGGGGGTGGTGCTTGCAGAAATCCAACAAACATCAGATATTACATATCGGGTTTTTGATTATGATCGTAAACAAAAAGACGGAACACTTAGAGATTTACATATCAATGATGCGAGAAGGGCTCTTAATTTTAAAACCCCAATGGATTATAAGCTTACGTATGATGATACATTAGACGGTGTGCAAAAATTAAAACACTGTCCCTATTTTAAAACAGATATTGTACTACTTACAACAACCTCGTCGTATCGTATATCTCGTACAGATAGTTTTACAGTGCTTATCATGATAGATGGTAGTATACAATTAATGGATGGTAATGAAGAAGAAACGCTTACAAAGGGGCAAACCACCCTGATACCTGCTGCTTGTAAAGAAATTAATATAGAAAGTAAAAATGCTAAATTTCTGGAAGTTTATTTATAATTAGGATTTAATTAGTTTAATTTTGCACCCAAATAAATTAATATGGCAACGATTAGAGATTTAAAGAAAGACATCAATTTTGTATTAGGAGACATAATAGATGCAGTATATGTATGGGAAGCTCTTAATCCTAAAGAGGATACTAAAAATAGTGAGGCAATCATTGATGATGCAATCGCAACTTTTGATACATTGATTGAAAAAGTAAATGACCGAAAAGTAGAAAGTAGAACTAAGCATTTGACAGGAGTTCGTGTAGAACTTGAGGAAAAAGCTATAGGTCTTGTAGAGCGAATTAATTCCTTATAAATTTTTAAAAAAGATGTTGCAAATATGAATAAATCTCATTTATATTTGCAGTGTTCAGGCCGATGTAGCTCAGCTGGCTAGAGCAGCTGATTTGTAATCAGCAGGTCGTGGGTTCGAGTCCCTCCATCGGCTCAAAAAAGGCTTCTTTATTAGAAAGAAGCCTTTTTTATTGAGTACTAGTATTGATTGTAGTATATAGAGTATTATTCATCTTTTTTACGATTTTCAATTAACATTTTCAATTGTTTACCATATAAAGAACGTTTTACCTTATTTGGGAAACGTCTATAAAGAGTATCTAGATACGTAATATTTGCATCTGGTATTTGTGTCATTACAATATAAGGAGCTACTTCTAAGCTGGCATTTGTAGATGCAAACTGACCAGTATACCTGTATTTTGAGACGAGCAATTTTTGAATAGAATCATCATATTTTAAAATTTCTTCCTGATCTCCTGTTTGTTGAGCTTCAAAAGAGCCTTTGATAAGATCTAGATTTTTATCATTAAACTGCCTATTCATTTTTTGAAACTGTGCCCATCGCATTTGATTTTCGGATCCAATAACAGCGGCAAACCCTTCAAAATTCTTAAGAGAGGTAGTGATATTCATTTCACCGGGTTCTGCAAAAAATAAGATACGATCATCATAACCAGAGGCATCTTTTTTATCAAGGTGTAAATATAAAACTTCAGGTTCTTTTAAATCATGAGTAAAAGAAAACTCGGGGTTTCCATCTATAACGAGTGAATCAAGATTTACAAGTAATGTATCTTCTATGTGTTGTAAATAAAGGGTTCCTTTTTTAAGACCTCTTACAGTACCCGAGACTGTAAAGTTGCCAGATTTTGAACAAGAGGCTAGTAGACATGTAAGCAGAAAAAAGACACAGAATCTTCTCATTAAAAATGATTTTTGATATCGCAAAGATGCTATTATTTTATTTGAAATACTAGCCAGCTGATGCCATTTCCATTAAAATTGTACATAATATCGCTCCATAAGTACCTACCACATATCCAAAAACAGCTAGTAATACACCTACACTAGCAAGTGATGGGTGAAACTCTGCTGCAACTACAGGAGCAGATGCTGCACCTCCAACATTTGCTTGACTTCCTACGGCTAGAAAGAAGTATGGAGCTTTAATGAGTTTTGCCACAAGAATAAGAAGACCTGCATGTATTGCGATCCATACAAAACCTATGGCAATGAGGCCGGGATTTTCAAAAACACTTCCTAAATCAATACTCATCCCAATAGTCGCTACTAAGATGTATATAAATACACTTCCTAGTTTACTTGCTCCAGCACCTTCATAAGATTTCATAGGGGTAAATGATAGGCTAACTCCAATGATGGTTGCAAATGTAACAAGCCAGAAAAAGGGTTTTGTAAATGTGTAAAGCGTCGAACTTTTAGGAACATCAGTAAATAAAGTTGTCATATAATCTGCTCCAAAATGAGATATCCCAACAGCTCCAAATGCAATACCTAGAATAATCATCAAATCATTCAAGGAAGGATTTCTTTTTACACTATCAGAAAACTCAGTAACTTTTTGTTTTAATGTTTCAATTGAAGAACTATCTGCTTTTAGCCATTTATCAATACGCTTAGATTTTCCAATACCTAATAATAAAATAGCCATCCATATATTTGCCATAAGGACATCTACAAGAACCATTTTTCCAAACTCTATTTTATCATATTCATAAATCTCTAGCATCGCTGCTTGATTTGCTCCTCCACCTATCCAGCTTCCTGCTATGGTTGATAGTCCTCTCCATACTTCAGTAGGGCCAGATCCTCCGATAGTTTCTGGAGAAAAAAATGATATTATAAGTATAGCTATAGGACCGCCTATGACAATACCTATGGTTCCCGTTAAAAACATAATTAATGCTTTTGGGCCTAAGTTTGCAATACTTTTTAAGTCTACACTTAGTGTAAACAAAACAATAGATGCAGGGAGTAAATAACGACTTGCTACAAAATATAATTTAGAAGACTCTGCATCTACTAATCCAAATAAATTAAGTACTGCAGGCAACATATAGCATAGGAGTAATGCTGGAATATATTTATAAAATTTTGCCCAAAATCCTTCTTTTTTTCCTGAAGTATAAAAAATAAATCCAAGGAGGATCGCTAGTAGACCAAATATAATGGCATCATTTGTAAAAAAAGGTGTTTTTTCTATTATATATAACATATCTAGTATTTAAGAAGAGGAATGCTTTTGAGAATGCATTCTAACAATACCAGCAAAATACTAAAAAAGACTACAAATAAAGCCAGTAGGTTACTTTTAAATTTATAGAACGTACTCTAGGTGCAAATACAGTGTCAGTAAAGTAGTTATCATTATAGACTAAAAATAAATCTGAAAGTGGTGCAAAACGCCACTGTAAACGGGAATTTATACTAAAATTATCTTGCTGGGAACTGTATTGTATAAATGTAGCCCAGAAAATAGATTTATTAAAAGTAACATCAAGTCTTGGTCCTACAAGCCATAAGTTTGCGGTTGCAAAAGGAGCTGGTAATTCTATATAATCATATCGAGCTTGCATAGCTAGATTAAAATAGGGCTGTATCCTATAATTTACATCTCCACGTACTGAAACAATATGACCATTAAAAAAAGCTCCCCCAGTAGGCTGTAATGTATATGAAAATTCTTTTCGCCTGTCCGACTGATACCGTAATCCGAAACTTGAATACCTATAATCTGTATTTGCAGGTAGGGGAGTTCCATCAGATCGTGTAGGGTCAAATTCATCAAATAGGAAAACATAATTGTTTGTAAGAGTAGCACTAAGGTTTGCATTATTCTTAAACTCTGCATTCCATTGTGATTCTATGGTATAATCAGAATTAAAATAACCCTCTGTAGGGCGCCATATAATGGTAGGGGTAAATGAAAATATATGTCGATTAATCTTTCCTTTCTTTGGGAATAATAAATATTCTACTTGAGGATCTATCTTAAATATATCTGTGCGTCTTATAAAGCCTAGATCTGAATTAAAATTATTGCCTATAAAAACACCACTACCACGTATACGCCAGCTTTTACTATTATATTGCAGTCGTACTCCTGTAGAATAATCATCATCTTTAATCTCTGGTGTAAATGACTTATGTATATAGGCTTTACCTGTCCATGAGTTATCCTCGTTAGCCAAGTTATAATCAACACCTATCACTCGATTATATTCTTCATCTGGTATTATAAAATCTTCATCACTTGTATTTTGTCTGTTTACAAAAAGGAAACTAATATTAGATCTACTGAATAGTTTATGTTGTAAAGCAACGACAGTATTGTTATTGCTTCCTATTTCATTAGAAGCATCTGTAGCAGTCTGTATATTAAGTAAACCTATACGTAGGTTGTTGTTTAATTTCCCACTTAATCTAGCTCCTGCTATTATATCATTTTGTATGGTTTCATCATCTGCATTTCTTGCAATTCCAATGCGTCTTGAGAAAAAAGGATTAGCATCTCTGGAATCTCCAAAGTCTGCAAAGAGGTCACTATTTTCAATAAAAAATTGTCTTCGTTCTGGTAGATTTATTTCAAAACGAGTCAAATTTGTTACCTGGCGATCTACCTCTACATTTGAAAAGTCTGGATTTATTGTAGCATCTAGATTAAGACTGTTTCCTATAGTAAACTTTGCATCCCCTCCAAAACTAATGTCAAAGGTATCTTCATTATTTTCAAAATCTTCCCCTGCAAACGTATTTACATAGGGTATAATAGAAATTGGGCTTTTGGAATTTCCTAATGGTTTTTCAAAAACCATATCTCCCATATATCCAAGATTAAAAATAAATTGATTTTGAGGTATGTTTATCCATGTATTGCGTTCATTACCTTGTGTGTCAAATTGATAAGAATTAAATCTCCATTTTGTTTCGCCTTCTCGAAATTTAAAAGCAGAAAATGGAATTGCCCATTCACAGATATAATAGCCATCATACTGTTTAGTTTCTCCTACCCACTTTGTATCCCAACTCGTCGTAAACCCACGGATTTCTGTGCCCCCTCCTGATACTAATGCTTCTCTTAGTACTCCAGCAGGATTTGATCCAAATAAAAATGCATTAGTACCATCATTAAAAGTATCAAACATCAGTGTGATATTATCACTTCCTCCAGCTCTAAAATCCCTACGTAATGAAGGAACGATGTAATCATTTCCAATTGCGTTTACTTTGATCCCTACATATAGTTTTTTGTCATCATATAGAAATCGTATTTCTGTTTGATTTTGTGCTTGTATTGTATCTGTAGGAAAGTATTGCCAAAAATCTGTTGCAGGGGCTACCTGTTCCCAAACGGACTCATTGAGATTACCATCTATCGTAATGGTTTCAGAGATATATTTTACAGAGACTTTTTTTTCTTGTGCGCTTGTTGAAATATAAACAAAGTATATAACAGCAATAAGGAGTAGTCTTCTTGGCATTTGGTTAGTTGAATACTACGAATGTAGATAAACCCTTTTAATTTTAGAAAAAATTAAGAACCTTTTAACCAACTGTTGCGAAGCCTCAATTCAGGGCCTTCTGTAAAGTATTGTAACTCGGTAATACTAGGCTTACTTATTTGGGGTTCTGACACTTTACCTGTAAGTGTTAACTCCTTTTCTCCACGTTTTACAATAAAAGTAACAGGATCATCTACTTTCCATCCATTAGAATCTGATATTAAAGCATAAACATTTGAAATATCATATGTTTTTCCATTAATACTCTTAATGACGTCTCCTCCTTCAATTCCTAGCTCTTTAAAGAAAGAATGTAGTTCAATTCCATCTTGGATAAATACTTCATTAGTGGCTTGTGAACCATTAATATAGGGTTGATTTCCTTCTAAGAAATAACCAGTAGGTGCTTGTATAGTTGTATATTCTAACCCAACCTTATCAAAATAGGCACTATAATTAATAGGTATGGTTCCTATTACATGATCTTGAAAGAATGCCCCTATTACGGGTGATGTCATTTCTGTAATTTGTGGTATAATAGCCTGATCATCAAATGGTCGTTGTGACCCATAGCGTTCTGTTAATGCTCTCATTAAATCTAACACCCCTTTTTCTCCATTACTATTTTCTCTCAAGAGGATATCTAGGCACATTCCGATAAGAGCTCCTTTTTGATATACGTTTCCATAGCTAGAGGCATAAGGTTCTTCAAGAACATTTGCACTCATTTCTGTAAAAGACATTGTATCATCATAGCTCTTTGCTCTTGCAATTTTTTCTGTAAGGGTATTATAGAAATCAGGAGCATTTATAAGCCCTTGCTGTACTTGAAAATGCTGTGCAAAATATTCGGTAATTCCTTCATACATCCATAAATGCTGACTCATTTTCGGGTCATTATATCTGAATTTATGAATCTCTGCAGAGTGAAGGTTTAATGGTGTTACAATATGAAAAAATTCATGTGCTACTACATCTATCATTGCAGCATCCATAGCTTCTTGTGGCATGCTTTCTGGTAATACAACTACTGTTGATGTATGATGTTCTAAAGCTCCAAAGCCTTGAGCATCATCTGGAGATACAGTACTTAAATACAGAAGTATAGTGTATTTATCTGTAGTATTCATAGCACCCAAATATGCTTTTTGGGCTTCCATCATTTTTTCAATATTTGGTTTTAAATCTGAGGCTTTTACCGTGCCTGATGGACTATAAACACTTAATTCTATTGTAATTCCTCCTATATCAAACACTTCCTTATTAGGGATATTATACATAATAGGATTATCTATTACTTCAAAATACCTCTGGGCAATATAACTATCTACCGTTTTTTGATTTTCAAATACAGTGGGGGTATAGTTTTCATTAGTTTGTATGGGAAGAGAAGTACTTGCTTCCATTTTTTCTGACCTATTTATATCAATCGTATAAACAAGATCTTCTTGATTTTTAATATACCCTACAAGTGCATGGAGGTTCAACATATACTGTTGTCCTTTTTTAAAATTAGTTCCAGAAGGAGAGAAGATATCATGTTCACCTTCGATATCATAAGTATCACTTACAACATAGTGTATAGAAGCTAGGGTAGTAGCTTTTTGGATATTCCAGGTATTATCGGATGTACGTTCAACAGGAAGAAGCTCTCCCTTACTAGTAAAGGCCTCCACTTGCTCTACATATTTACCGTAGTCATCATCAGAGTAGGTGCCAGGTACTGTTTCCGGAATATAAAATGTCACTAGATCAGAGGTTATAGTACCTGGTTCTAATGTCACATTTAGCTTGTCATCAGTACTATTTACTAAATCTATTGAGACCTTGACTGTCGTTTTTTTAGATTGAATAGTTTTTGAAGTACCACAGGCACTAAGAAGAATAAGAACAAAAATATAAGCGATATGTTTTTTCATAGAGATATATACTATAGGTAATTTGAAACAAAAGTAAGGAAATAGGTGCTGTATAAAATATAAATACAGCTAGAAATTATTTTAAAACAAAAGTAGTAATTGCTTCAATAAGTCCCTCAGATAAAGGTCGTTGGGGTTCATTATATGATTTGGTGTTTACAAGGTTGTCCCCTTTTATAGATCGTAAAATATGATTCATAGTATCTATAATGATAAGTGAGGCATCATCCTTTACAGCTTTTAAGCTATGTGCTTCACTTACATCTACTTGAATATCTTTTGTTCCATTAATGATAAGTGTAGGGATTTGTAATTTTTGTATTTCATCACTAGGATTATATTTCATCCAACTAGCCATAAATGGCTGCGAGGAGGGTCTGAAAATTGAACTAAGTGCAGGGCTATAGTTTTTTACTTTACCATTTTCTTTTAATTCCTCAAAAGATTTGACTGCACTTTCTGCAAGATCAGGCATCTGTAATTTTATTTGATTTACAATAGCTTTATCTATAGTTTGTCCAGCTCCAGCCAGAGAAATAAAACCTGCAACCATAGTTTTTTGAGATGCGATCATTCCTACTAAAGAGCCTTGACTATGACCAAGTACATAAATATTACTGTAGTTACCACGTTCAGAAAAATACTTGATAGTGTTAACAGCATCTTCTACAAAATCATCAAATCGTAATTTTTCTTCTTGCAATGCACGTTGTTTTAATAAAGTAAGCACCCGTTTATCATACCTAAATGTAGCTATACCAGAAGCTGTAATTCCTTCTGCAAGTAATCGTAATGAGTTATTACGTGCCATTTGTTGGTTTCCATCACGATCTGTTGGTCCAGATCCAGGGATAATAATAACAAGATTTTCTGTAGGAGATTCTGGCTTTAATAAAGTTCCGTATACATACGGATTAATTTTAATATCCTGCGAGATAGGATTACTTTGAGCAAATAAAATAGGAGTCATTCCTAAAATTAAAACACAACAAATTACGTATTTCATAGGGCTGTCAGTTATGATGGTATATTAGGATTGTAAAGGTACACATTTTGCTTTCGCGAAAGCGTTTACAATCTTTATACTAGTATAACATAAACTTGATAGATTCATTGTATTTTTGACAAAAATATATAGTTATGCGCCTTATAGTATTCTTTTTTTTTATCATCTACAATTTGAATCTTCAAGCTAGTAATTTTGATTGGGGTAAAACAGGACATCGTACTACTGGTGCTATTGCAGAACAATATCTATCTAAAAAAGCTAAGCGAACGATTGATAAATTATTGGATGGTAAATCACTGGCGCTTGTTTCTACCTATGCAGATGAAATAAAAAGTGATACTCTTTATAGATCATATGGACCTTGGCATTATGTCAATATTCCATTTGATAAAACGTATGACACACATACACCAAGTGATCGAGGAGATATTATAAAAGGAATTGAAGCATGCATTAATAAAATAAAAGACCCTAGCTCTTCAGATCAAATTAAAGCATTTCATTTAAAAGTATTAGTTCATTTGATAGGTGATTTACATCAACCATTGCACACGGGAATTGGAGAAGATAAAGGAGGTAATGATTTTCAAGTTCGGTGGTTTAGAGACGGGACAAATTTACACAGAGTTTGGGATACTCAAATGATAGAAAACTATAATATGTCATATTCTGAGCTTGCCCAAACAATGCCAAAGGTATCTAAGAAACAAGTTTCTTCTTTGCAAGAAGGAACAATACAGGATTGGATGGAAGATAGCAGGGTTCTTGTAAAGGATATTTATAAGAATACTAAAAAAGGTGATAAGTTGGGGTACAAGTATATGTACACCTACTTTGATACGTTACGTTTTCAACTCCAAAAAGGGGGAATACGTTTAGCAGGATTGCTCAATGAGCTTTTTGGTTAAGTAGAAAACCCTAATGATTCAGGTTGTTCAAGCACGCTTTGTTTATACTGCTTTGGGGTACTATTATTATATTTCTTAAAAATTCTTGTAAGATGACTTTCATCTGTAAATCCTAATTGATATGCTATTTCAGAGACAGTAAAATCAGTATTTTTTAATCTATATTTTACAAGATGTATCTTATACATAAGAATATAGTGATGTAACGATTTTCCTGTTTTCTTCTTAAAGTATGAACTTAAAGCACTATTGGTCATATTAAAGTGTGATGCAATAGCAGTAATTCTCATCAAATCTGTTTCATATACATGTTGTCGTATATGTGATAAAATTTGATCTATTGTCGTATGTTCATCTGTATTCCTTTTTATAGAAATACTTTCAAAATCTCTTGTGATATTACGGGCAATGATACTTAGAGTCGTACTGACCATATTTGAGATATTATGTTTGTAGAACTCTTTTTGATCCTTATATTCTTGATTAATGACCTTATGGATATCCCATATAAGTACGCGATCATTCATTTCTTTTATAATATCACCAGGGAGAAGATTAGGATGATGAATAATCCTTTCTATACGATGCAGCCAGTATGATCTGTCTGGTAAGTTCATTTTACTAGAAAACAGCAATTCGGTAAATTGGAAGTAACAAAAAGTAGTTTCTTCAGAAATTTCAAAATGATGCTTGTCTTCTGGAGCGACAAGAAAAATATCTTCTTTTTGGTAAGTGACAATAAACTCATTAATGAAGTGTTTTCCTTTACCTTCTTCTATAAAAATAATTTCGAAATAATTTCTTTGCTCTATATCACGATGTATACCAGTTTTTGTGAACTGCTTAATGAGAAAAGTGTCTTGTAGACTAAAGCGCTTCATAGGTTTATGTATTTTTTACAACTTCCTAGAATCCCCCTTTTCTTGCGAAAACGTTGTAGTATCGTTAATAACCAGTAAGTTACAAATTTTGTACAATTATATATGGAAAAAGTACAAGAAATAATTTACTATGCATGCATAACTTTGCCCCGGTTAATAAGTGATTTTTCATGAGATTTGGGGCGCTGTCGCATATAATTTTAAGGTTTATTATCGGGGCTTTTATGATAGTACAGTCGTGTGTTAATTTGATATCATACAGTTCATATTTGTCTAAGATAGAAGCATATCTTACTAGTGCTGAGTTGTTTAATAACGAGTTTTTTTCATTGACAGCGCCACTTTTTCCCTTTTTAGAATTTACTTTAGGAGCAATGCTCATTTTAGGACTTTATTATAAGAAAACGTTATTCTTATCTATAGTACTACTTTGTGGCTCTACGATATTTCAGTTTACAAACTATGCAATAGAGTATAAAATACTCATGGTATTAATATCTATACTGGCAATTTTATTATATATAAAGCATAGATCAATTAAAAAAATACTATCTAATTATAAAAACATTACTTATATGTAATCTTTTAACGTGCTTTCACCCCAAAATCACTCGGAACGTAAGATTTATTCTTGGTTCCACAAATTTTGATGTCTTAGGAAGTTGGTGTTGCCAGTTATGCTGTGTTGCCCCTTGCATAAGTAAAAGACTTCCATGTTCAAGATGAATTGAAGAGACAGAAGATTTAGCCTTTTTATCCCTAAATTTAAAAACCCTGCTTGCGCCTAGACTTACCGAGGCAATAGTGGGGTTTTTACCTAAGGAACTTTCGTCATCAGAATGCCACCCATTACTGTCTTTTCCATCGCGATATAAATTAAGTAAACAGGTTGTAAAAGTATGCTTTACGAGTATTTCTACTTTTTGTTTAATCTCATGTAAAGTTGCTGTAAATTCATGAGGATACATTGTTATATTTGAATACGAGTAGGGAAGGTTATTGGTAGCATATATGGCAGTAAGTCTAGGTTGTAAGTGTGTTTTTCCAAAAACTTTAATAGTATCCTGTTGCCATGGAGTATCTTGGTATAATTTGTTAAAATAATTAGAGGCTTCGTTGTGCGTTAAAAATGATGAATAGTATACAACATCGGCGCCTTGGAGATTAAGATATTGTGGAGAGGTTGGAAATAGAGACATAGATTTTACAAATAATAATAAGCCCAATACATAAGTCCAAATTGTAAAAAAAATCGAAACCACAATATAGGTTTAGGGAATTTATGATGAAATTTTTTGTCTACAATCATATGCCAATGTACTAGTAAAAAAATAATAAGCATTGCTATAATGCCCCATATTGCATAGGTTTTTGTCAGATCAATACAAACTAAGACACCTAATATAATTTCTGCCAGACCACTTATATAGACCATCATTTTTCCTGAAGGAATATATCTGGGGATAATGCTTAGAAAGGCTTTGGGTTTTATAAAATGCATACAACCTATACTTATATACATTCCAGCCATGAGATATAAATGCCAAGGGTTCATTTTTTTATTTTAAATGTACAAAAGTCAATGTTTTTTATAATGATTTAAAGGGGTATTTTATTGATAATCAATTTTAGGGGATAAGTAGTTTGATAAACAGGAAAATATACGTACTTTTGCACTCCTTTTGGATAACCTTAGGAAAGCACCAAAGGATAGAAAACAAAAAACAAAACCACTTTTACGGTTTTGTGGTTAATAAAGCTTTCGCAAAAACGTAAAATACAAAACCCATCAGTAAGAAAAATAATTTTTGAACTGATGTAATTTTTAGCACATGGCTGAAGAAACAAAAACTCCTGAAGTTCAGGAAGAAGCTACTGCAGTAGCACCAAAAGTTGAGCAATCTCCTGCTCAAGCAAACCCAGAACAATTTCTTAAAGACTTTAACTGGGAAAAATACGAAGAAGGTATTGATGTTGTAGACGATAAGCAACTTGAAGAATTTGAAGCTCTAGTAGCAAAGAATTTTGTAGATACGCTTAATGATGAAGTTGTAGAAGGAACTGTTATTACGATTACAGATCGAGATGCAATTATAGATATCAATGCAAAATCTGAAGGTGTAATTTCTCTTAATGAGTTCCGTTACAATCCAGATCTTAAAATTGGAGACAAAGTAGAAGTACTTATAGATGTACGTGAAGATGCTACTGGGCAATTAATTTTATCACATCGTAAAGCACGTGTAATTAAGGCTTGGGATCGTGTAAATGCAGCTCATGATGATGGAACCATTGTAAATGGTTTTGTAAAAGCGCGTACTAAAGGAGGAATGATCGTTGATGTTTTTGGAATTGAGGCATTCTTACCAGGATCTCAGATAGATGTTAAGCCTATCCGTGATTACGATCAGTATGTAAATAAAACAATGGAATTCAAGGTTGTAAAAATCAATCATGAATTTAAAAACGTAGTTGTTTCTCATAAAGCGCTTATTGAAGCAGATATTGAAGAACAGAAAAAAGAAATCATCGGGCAGCTTGAAAAAGGTCAGGTACTGGAAGGTGTGGTTAAGAACATTACATCATACGGGGTATTTGTTGATCTTGGAGGTGTTGATGGACTGGTACATATTACAGATCTTTCTTGGTCACGTATCAATCACCCGAATGAGATTGTTGAGCTTGATCAAAAATTAAATGTTGTAATCTTAGACTTTGATGAAGATAAAACTCGTATCCAATTAGGTCTTAAGCAGTTAAGCAAGCATCCATGGGAGGCATTAAGCGAGACTCTTAATATAGGTGATAAAGTAAAAGGAAAAGTAGTTGTAATTGCTGATTATGGTGCTTTTATAGAAGTAGAAGAAGGAGTAGAAGGACTTATTCACGTTAGTGAAATGTCTTGGAGTACACACTTACGAAGTGCACAAGACTTTGTGAAAGTAGGGGATGAAGTAGAAGCTGTGATCTTAACTTTAGATCGTGATGATCGTAAGATGAGTTTAGGAATCAAACAACTAGCTCCAGATCCATGGACAGACATTACTGCTAAGTATCCTGTAGGTTCACGTCACGAAGGTGTAGTACGTAACTTTACTAATTTTGGAGTATTCTTAGAATTAGAAGAAGGGATTGATGGACTAATTTATATATCAGATCTTTCTTGGACTAAGAAAATCAAACACCCATCTGAGTTCTGTGCTGTAGGTGATAAATTAGAAGTTGTAGTACTTGAACTTGATGTAGAAGGACGTAAACTAAGCTTAGGACATAAGCAAACTGAAGCAAATCCTTGGGATAAATATGATGTAGACTTTGGTGTAGGTACAAAGCACACTGCAGTTCTTACAGAGATTGTAGATAAAGGAGCTACAGTAACTTTTAATGAAGATATTGTTGCTTTTATCCCTACACGTCACCTGGAAAAAGAAGATGGAACTAAACTTAAGAAAGGAGAAGAAGCAGAATTCCAGGTAATAGAGTTTAATAAAGACTTTAAAAGAGTAGTTGCATCTCATATGGTTATCCATAAAGAGGATGAAGCAAAAATCGTTAAGCAGGCAGCTAAGAAAGCCAAAGCACAAGCAGATGAAGCAAAACCAACACTTGGTGATGCAAATGATGCCTTAGCAGCTCTTAAAAGGAAAATGGAAGGAGGAAATTAATCCTTGTATCTTCTTAATATAAAGAAAGCCTCTTCGTCAGAAGAGGCTTTCTTATTTATAACTATTTATTATAAATAGTTTATGTTTTATATGAGTAGATTATATTCTTCCTCTTCGGTATAACCAAAGTTTTGTATACCTCATAAAAATGGCATACGCATGTAAACTACTAATAACAAAACCTACAAGGCCATCTCTAAACCCCATTTGTATAATATAATGCTTAAAGAAACCCCAAAACGGCTTTATTGCAAAATGAAAAACGGTAAGTCTATTGGTACGTTTATCATAATCTCTAGCTTGCCAGGCTGCATACCTATTTAATTTTGTGATATGATCATTAATGGTAATATAGGTATTGTGATAAAATCGGTTTTTCAAAAAACCTACTTTACCATCTGCTATAATTTCTGCATGCACCATTTTATCTTCATAGATACATTTATCTCTTTTAAAAAGGCGGATTACTTTATCATTTTGCCAACCACTATATCGCACACGTTTTCCCATAAAGTGGTTCATTCTATAGATCCAATACCCAACAGTATCATCCGTAGGAGGGTTTTTAAGGATAGTAATGATTTCCTCTTTTAATTCTGGTGTGACACGTTCATCTGCATCTACCAAAAGGATCCACTGATGTTTTGCCTGAGGAATTGCCCAATTTTTTTGAGATGCAGAATAATGATACTTGCGACTTAAGATCGTATTTGTATATTCTTTGGCAATAGCAACTGTATTATCACTACTCAAGGAGTCTACTACAATAATTTCATCTGCAAAAGACACAGATTCAAGAACATCCCTGATGTTATGCTCTTCATTACCTGTAGGGATAATAGCTGTTAATTTCTCCATAATTAATATATGGACAAAACTACTAACTTTTTATTAATTAAAATTGTAATTTTGATTTTATAAATATGGAAAATACACCTTCAATTTCTGTAATTGTAAGCACGTATAATGCTGTAGACTGGCTAGAGAAAACTCTCTGGGGATATCAAGTACAGACTACTTTTGATTTTGAAATTATTGTTGCAGATGATGGTTCTGGTCCAGAAACAAAATCATTACTTGATAAGTTTTCTGAAGACTTCCCTGTTCCTATTATACATATATGGCAAGAAGATGACGGTTTTCAAAAAACACGTATTTTAAATAAGGCTATTCAAGTATGTCGAGCAGACTACATACTAACTACAGACGGTGATTGTATACCTAAATCTGATTTTGTTGCACAACATCTTGAAAACAGAGAAGATAGATGCTTTTTATCAGGTGGCTATTTTAAATTACCATTAGATATTTCTAAGGCAATTACCAAAGATGACATCGTATCTCAAAAATGCTTTAACAGTAAATGGCTCAAGAAAAACGGGTTAAAATTCTCTATTAAAAATAAGAAACTCACTGCTACAAAAAAAAGTGCAAAAATCTTAAATATGATCACTCCCACTACCGCAAGTTGGAATGGACATAATGCTAGTGGTTGGAAAAAAGATATTCTTATGGTTAATGGGTTTGATGAACGTATGCAATACGGGGGAGAAGATAGAGAGTTAGGAGAACGCTTGATCAATATGGGATTTAAGTCAAAACAGATACGATATAGTGCATTATGTGTACATTTAGATCATGAACGTGGGTATATTAATGAAAAAGCTCTTAAAGTAAACGCAGATATTCGAAAGAATACACGAATAAAAAAATATGCATACACATATTATGGAATTAAAAAAGGAGATATTATAGAATGAAGGTGTTAGTCACCGGTGCCGCAGGTTTTATAGGATCCCATTTTGCTGAAGAACTTTCACATAACGGATACCAAGTTATAGGTATTGATAATCTATCTCCATACTATGCATCAGAACTCAAGCAAATAAATGTATCTGATATAGAGACTGCGGGAGTACATTTTATTAAAGCAGATCTTGTAGATGACTTATTTGCAATTCTTCCTCGTGACTTTGACTATATATTCCATTTTGCAGCACAACCAGGCATTTCTGAAAGTACGTCCTATAAAGACTATGAACGCAATAATATAGTTGCCACTAAAAATCTTTTGAACTGGACATTACATGCTTCTAAAAAATGTAAACTCTTTGTTTATATATCTACATCATCAGTTTATGGATTACAAGCTACGGTTTCTGAAGATGCAATTCCAAATCCAGCATCTTATTATGGAAAATCTAAGCTTATTGCAGAACAACTTATAATGGATGCACATGATCGCGACCAACTTGCAGCCTGCTCTATTCGTTTATTTTCTGTATATGGACCTAGAGAGAGACCAGAAAAACTATATACCAAATTGATTAAGGCAATCATTGAGGAAAAACCTTTCCCACTATATAAAAATAGTAATACCCATGAACGAAGCTTTACGTATGTAAAAGATATTGTAAAAGGGTTGATGCAGGTAATAGTACATCATAAACGTTGCAATGGAGAAATTATAAATTTAGGATGTGAATCTGTAAATACTACTGGAGATGGTATTGCACTTATAGAAAAAATAATAGGAAAAAAAGCATGTATAATGGATGTTCCTAAGCGTCCTGGAGATCAATTAAAAACTGCTGCAAACATTACTAAAGCAAAAAAAATACTGTCATTTATACCAGAGACAAGTCTAGAACAAGGATTACGCGCTCAAGTATTGTGGTATAAAAATAAGTTTTGCTAGATACTCTTTAAAAAAACACTAAGCTGTTGTATTGCAAAATCAGGAGTTATAGCCTTATAATAGGTACTCCATTTTTTTTGAATTTGTCTAAGTGTCATTTCTTTATAAAGTTCTGGGTTGATGTCTTCTAAATGAACAACAACATTATGTTTATTTTCATATAATGCCCATGCTGCACGCATAATCCAAGGAGAAAAAATGGAAAATGTAGGAATATTGATTGCTTTGGCCATATTAATTGCGCCCCCTTCATTCCCAATCAATGCATCACATTGACTAGTTAAAGCAATAAACTCTCGTAAACTCTTACCATAAAGGTCTTTTTTAATATGAAGTTGTGTGTTTTTTGCACACAATTCATAGAGTGTATCTACTTGATTGACTTGGTTTGGAATATAATTGAAAAGTAATTGCCCATCTGTTTTTTCTACTAAATAATCAAGAACTTCAGCGAGATAGGGAAGAGGATATGTTTTAGAATCAGAACTTCCTAATATACCTATCATATATAAAGGCTTAGAAGTATCTATCTGATGATTTAACAATTGTTCTTTTGCAAAAGCGATTTCCTTATCTGTTACATATAATTTAGGCTTTAGAGCTTTTGAAAACCCGGTATCTATAGCTTGTAATAACATCATTCGGTTTTCTATAGCAATACCAGCCTCGGTTTCTGATATAGTATTATAACTATATACATCGGTATAGGCCGATTTTGTATACCACTTTTTGTACCCTACAATTATAGGTGCTTTTGTGCTTTTTGCCATGCGAGCACTCCCAATCTTTGAATACACATCTACTACAGCATTATAACCTTCAGATTTAAGCTCTTTACGTAGCTCTTTTTTTGCTTTTCGACTTTTTGCAATCTCAGCTGTGTATACAATCTTTTTGTCTATAAAAGGGTTGTTTTCAATAACAGGGAGAGTGTGGCTATTTATAAGGTAATGTACTTCTGCCTTTGGAAAGCGTTGTTTAATAGCTTCGCAAAGTATAGAGGAGGTGAGGACATCACCTATCATCTTCTGTTGAATAATTAATATTTTGTTTATCAATGTCATTTACTACGATTAAACGGCTACATCATATTCACGTAATGCATCATTTAATGACGTCTTTTTATTAGTACTTTCTTTACGAGTACCTATAATTAATGCACATGGAACATTATAATCACCTGCTGGGAATGACTTTGTATAACTACCCGGAATTACAACAGATCTGGCAGGAACAAGTCCTTTAGATTCTACAGGAGTATCACCAGTTACATCAATAATCTTTGTAGATGCTGTAAGAACAACATTTGCTCCTAGAACAGCTTCTTGTTCTACTCGTACGCCTTCTACAACAATACAACGACTACCTATAAACGCATTATTTTCTATTATGACAGGTGCTGCCTGTAATGGTTCTAAAACGCCACCTATGCCTACTCCGCCACTTAGATGTACATTTTTACCTATCTGTGCACAACTTCCTACAGTTGCCCATGTATCTACCATCGTACCTTCATCTACATAAGCGCCTATATTCACATAACTTGGCATTAAAATTACGCCACTTGAGATATAAGAACCATGTCTTGCTACTGCATTTGGGACTACACGAATACCTCTATTCTCAAAATCCTTTTTTAATGGAATCTTGTCGTGGTATTCAAATATACCTGCTTCCAAGGTTTCCATTTTTTGAATAGGAAAGTAAAGAACAACAGCTTTTTTTATCCATTCATTTACCTGCCATCCCATTGCAGTAGGTTCGGCAACTCTAAGAGTTCCTCTGTCTAGCATATCTACAACCTCACGAATTGCATTTATGGTTACAGGGTTTTGTAAAAGTGAGCGATCTTCCCAAGCGTCTTCTATTAGATTTTGAAGTTGTGTCATATGTGTAGAATCTCCATTGCATAGAGATATTATAAAAAATTAAACATTAATGTTATTCAAAGATAAAACTTATGACTGCATTTTTATAAATGTGAAGCGTATAAATACATAAATAAAGATATTTGATTTTACTAGAGAATAGCGCATGCGTCATACTTTAGTTTTCCTTATTTTTGCACAAAATTTTACAGATGGCTCGCATCATTGCAATAGATTTTGGAACCAAACGGACAGGGATTGCTGTAACCGATGAATTGCAACTTATTGCATCTGGTTTAACTACCGTGAATACTAAAGAGTTAGTGCCTTTTTTAAAAGAGTATTTGGGAAAAGAGGATGTTGAGAGTATGGTAATAGGAGAGCCTAAAAGAATGAATAATGAGCCCTCAGATGTAGAAGAGGAGATTATACGCTTTCGCGAAAGCATTATTAAAAATTTTCCGACACTTAATATCATTAGACATGATGAGCGATTTACTTCCAAAATGGCTTTTCAAACAATGATTGATAGTGGAATAGGAAAGAAAAAACGTCAGAACAAAGCGCTTGTTGATCAGATAAGTGCGACTATTATTTTGCAGGATTACCTGTATAATTTATAACCTATGATTTTACCTATAATAGCCTACGGAGATCCCGTATTAAAACGCAAAGCAAAAGCAGTTACTCCTGAGTATCCTAAGTTTAAAGAACTTATTGAAAATATGTTTGAAACTATGTATGGCGCCAATGGACTTGGACTGGCTGCTCCACAGGTAGGTCTTTCGATACGGGTTTTTCTGGTAGACGCTAGCCCTTTTGCAGAGGATGAGGAGCTCTCTCCTGAAGAGCGTGCTTTGTATGCAAGTTTTAAAAAGGTATTTGTAAATGCAGAAATTTTAGATGAAGAAGGTGAAGAATGGGCATTTTCTGAAGGATGTCTTAGTATTCCAGGGGTAACAGAAGATGTATTTAGACAACCTAAGGTAACAATACGTTATCAAGATGAAAATTTTAAAGAATATACAGAAACTTATACGGGTTATATTGCGCGTGTAATACAACATGAATATGATCATATAGAAGGGATACTCTTTACAGATAAACTATCCAGTCTTAAAAAACGTTTAATAAAAGGGAAACTCAATAATATCTCAAAAGGAAAATGTAGTGCAGACTATAGAATGCGTTTTCCAGAGATGTCAAAGAAACGATAAGTTAAATTTACTATAACATTACCGATAAGAGCATCATTAAAGTTGCATATATCATTAAGGCAATGCATATTTGCCGTCCAATTTTAATACTACTATGAGTTTAGATAAAATACTAGCCATTTCTGGTAAACCTGGGATATACGAATTAAAGACACAAACGCGTAGTGGGTTTGTAGCAGAGTCATTGCTTGATGGCAAACGATTAACTGTAGGAATGCGTCATAATGTGAGTGTGCTTTCTGAAATTGCTATATATACACTTACGGAAGAAATTCCTTTGCGAGAAGTTTTCCAGAAGATTAAAGAAAAAGAAAATGGAGGACCTACCATTAATCACAAAGTCTCAAAAGACGAACTCGAAGAGTTCTTCTTTAATGTAGTACCTGATTATGATGAAGACCGTGTATACCCTAGTGATATAAAGAAGGTTGTACAGTGGTATAATATTCTTCAAAAAAAGGATATGATGGATTTTTCTTCTCCTGAAGTTTCAGATGAAGAAGAATAGTGCATAACTTTTTATAATATACAGAAGCCTTTACATTCATTTTGTAAAGGCTTTTTTAGTTTTATAACTTATTGATGTATTCACAATAGTAGTATTAAAAATAACGATAAGATCAATTATTCTAATATATGAACTCTAGAGAAGACCAGCTTATAGCTATTGATCGTTTGTTAACAATTATGGATGAGCTCCGTGTAGGGTGTCCGTGGGATAAAAAGCAAACAATGCAAAGTTTACGTCATTTGACGATCGAAGAGACCTATGAACTTGGTGATGCTATTCTCGATAATGACCTTAATGAGGTAAAAAAAGAACTGGGAGACTTGTTATTGCACATCGTTTTTTACGCTAAAATAGGTAGTGAAACAAACGATTTTGACATTTCGGATATAGCACATGGTATTTGTGATAAGCTCGTATCTCGCCATCCGCATATCTATGGAGATCTAGATGTAAATGATGCGAAAGAAGTCGAACGCAATTGGGAGAAATTAAAGCTAAAAGAAGGTAAAAAATCTGTGCTTGAAGGAGTCCCTAAAAGCCTTCCTGCACTTGTAAAAGCAAGCCGTATTCAAGATAAAGTGGCAGGGGTAGGATTTGACTGGGAAGAACCAGAACAAGTTTTTGAAAAATTACAAGAAGAACTAGGCGAACTCCAACACGAAGTACATGAAAATAATCAAGAAAAGATAGAAGCCGAATTTGGAGATGTGTTGTTCTCTATGATCAATTATGCCCGTTTTCTTAAAGTCGATCCTGAAAGTGCGCTTGAACGGACAAATAAAAAATTTATAAAACGTTTTCAATACCTTGAAAGTAAGTCAAAGGATCTTGGGAAATCACTTTCTGATATGACGCTAGCAGAGATGGATGTGTTTTGGGAAGAAGCAAAACGATTATAAAAATATCTTATTCCATACCATACCATTATATGACTACGTTGTAAACACTATATGAAAAAGAATAATCAAAAATTTTACATTTTGAATTATGTCTTTGTAATAGGGTTATTAATACTATTTCTCAATGATCATTATTTAAAATTAGAATTTTCAAATTGGATAACAGGTAAAATTTCTGATTTTGCAGGCGTGTTAATTGCACCTATGATCATATCCTATTTCTTTCCTAAGAACATAAAAGTGAATATATTTTTTGTGGCTCTCTTTTTTTTATTTTGGAAATCAAGCTTTTCTCAATCTTTTATTGATTTCTATAATCGTTTTGCTTTCATCTCAATTACACGAGTAGTAGATTATTCGGACTTGTTATCTTTAAGTGTATTACCTATATCCTATTACTTTTTAAAATTCATTGATAGATTTAGTAGATTAAAAATTAACTACGTCAACCCAATTTTTTTCTTAATTCCTTCCGCTATATTGTTTATGGCTACTGCTCCACCTGCTTATTATGGGTATACTCTTTCTGAAGGGGAATTGAAATGCTTTAAATGTACTAAAACCGTTAATTATTCTAAGGTAGCATTATTGAAAGCATTAAGAAAGAATGGTTATCAAATTAAAATAGATAGCTTTCCCTTAAAAAACTATCAGTTAAATGGTCACTTTAAAGACAGTATAGAACATACAATAAATACTAACACATATTATAAGATAGATACTCTGATACTAGACAGAGATACAATTACAGATTTTCAATTTGCATTACAAAAAATGACAGATAACAAAACAAAAATCTGGATTAATGGGATGAATATTTCCAAGGAAATTCCAGACAGTAAAGTAGAGGGAAAATTAAGGAGGCATTATCGAAAGTTAATTAAAAAACAGATTCATGAGGTTATAAATGATAATAGCTTTTGAATATTGTACATAGCAATTATTAATACTTTAATTAATTTTTTGTGTTGTTTATTTCAGGGATTGTTATGCAAGAGATTCTAAAGCGTTTACAAGATAATCAATGTCTTTTTTTGTAATATAGATAGCAAAAGAAATACGGACTGAATTTAATCTATATGTAGTCATGGGTCGTGTGTCAATACCATATTTTTCAAAAAGTTGCTCTTTTATACCGGATACATTTTTCCCAACAACCTCTACCACTTGTATGGCGCAGGATAAATCATCCTGTTCAGGGCTTTTTAGAATAAAAGCAGCGTTGTGTTTGATTTTCTCTCTAAAATAGGATTTCAGTTCGTAAGAGCGTTTTTCGATCTTTTGTTTTCCTATTTTAGTATGAAATGCAACGGCAGTTCCAAGACCTAAATACTCCGGAAGGTTGCGAGTATTATAATTTTCCAACCGTCGTATACTTGTATCCTCATGACCTCTAGCTACTAGTAACGGTTTTAAATAATGTTGACTTTCTTGTCTTGCATAAAAAATACCTATACCCTTAGGAGCAAATAACCATTTATGGGCACTCACGGTATAAAAATCGCAACCTAAATCATGCAAATCTATTTCAAACATACCAGCAGCTTGTGCACCATCTACAGCAACCAGGATCCCTTTTTTATGCGCCATCGCTGCTATTTCTTTTACAGGTAAAATCATACCATTCGTATTTACAATATGGCACATAGAAATGACTTTGGTTTTCTTGGTAATTGCTTTTTCATATACAGCAACAACTTCTTCAACAGAGCTAGGAAGAATTGGTACTACAGGGCGTACCAGTTTTATACCCTTACGTTCTTGCCATACTTCCCAAGGTATTGTACCACTAGGATGTTCATGGTCTACTAAGATAATTTCATCTCCTTTTTGAAGATCAAAGCTACGAGCAATAAGATTCATACCTTCCGTTGTATTATGGGTAATGGCAATTTCTTCTTTGGAGACAGAAAACAAATCTGCTACTTGTGCCCGTACTTTCTCTTTTTCTTCATTCCAGCCTCCCCACATATATTTAGAAGGGAAGGCATCTAGTGTAGCTCTATATGTATTTGTTGCTTCTTGAACTTCAATGGGTGAAGAACCTAATGACGCATTGTTGAAGTAATGTACCCCTTTGGCAAATCTAAATTGCTTTTTTACAGTTTCCCAAAAAGCTTCTGAGGTATCATCAGAATTACCTAATGAGGGAAGTGTAGATATAGTTGCTGTTGATGTATAATTAGAAAATAAGGTCACCCCTAGGCTACCCGCCATAAGACGTTTTACAAAGAATCTACGTTGTTTGTTTTTCATTAGGTATACTTTAAAACGTAAGTTACATAAAGTATATCTAAATACTATCGAGAATCATGAGTAAGACGCAACCTTTTATATCACCATGCGATATAGTAGTATAATTATATTTTCATACTTTGTTTTTATTCGAAAAACACTTTGCTCCGATGTATGGAATGAAGTGTTTTTTACATGGTGAATAAATTTACGGTAACGGTTGCTAGTTCTGAGTCTGGAAATTTTCGCGAAAGCGAATCATTACGATATAAACCTGCATTTTTAAGAACTTGCTCAAAAACAGTGGCTTCTACGATATATTGATCTGAATATCCATGAGTAGCATTATAGGCTGTAACTGCAGATCTACCTATATTTTGTGCAATGTGAATAGGAGGGACCGTATGTAACTCGATAAGCAATAATCCAAATTTTTTGACGTAAGGAGCCCATGCTTTGAAATGTTCACTTAGGGACGCTTCTACAGCATTATTGGGAATACGTTTGCCTTCATAGGCAAAAGCCCCTGTAGAGTCGCTTATATGTGTAGGATCTATGTGTTTAGGCTCTTTCCAGATACGATTATGATCTAAGAAAGATCGTACGTTGAGTAAATCACCTAGAGAAACACCATAATCTTGATGTAAATCTGAAGCAAGCCGATCGGGGTCACCTATATCTCCCCAAACTACTTTTGCCCATATATCTGCCTGTATAAGATTTGCTTTAGTAATTTTAAGCGCAGCTTCATTATAATCTGCACCGACAAGAATTAATGGGTGTTCGTCAAGATGCCTTCCGCGCAATGTCTGATGTTCTATTACCTCAAAAAGGTGTGTTAAAAAGGCGCCATTACCACATCCCATATCCAAAATCCCTTTAGGTTGTTGCTCTAAAGGTTTATTAAATAAATCTATAATAATCTCATCCACTACTTTAAAATAACTAGAATGAGCACCGCCACTTCCCCAAACGTTCATTGCACGATCTACATGCCCTTCTTTGTTTCCATCACCAGCTTCTTTGGCAGCTGTTGGGTTTCCAAAAATAAGCTCATCTAATGCTCTAAGTGTAGGTATATAAGATACCGTAACTCCATAAGCACTAGCTCTCTTTGCAAAAAACAATCCTTTTTCTGTAAATCGATATGTGTTATTTGTTCTAGAGAATAAACCAAAATGGATTAAAATCGTAAGCAATCTCTCAAAGTTCTCTGGATCTTCATGAAATTCTTCTAACTTAAAACTTGCTTGCATAAAATACTTATGAAACATTCCATTCATAGAGAGATGTACTAGTGTTGGACCTAGAATGATCCCTTCAATATGAGTAAGTATTTGTTCTTGAATTTCTTGAGTAATAGGATCTTCCGAGAGTGGGAGAGAGTACCTGTTTTTAAAATGCTTGAAAATTTCTTCTAGTGCTAAGAATGGAGGCACTTCAAATTTGCGATAGTGATAATTTGCACTAAGGCGTAACAGATGCACTACATCTTTATAGATATTAAACATCGGAAAGGCAATCGCGCTTTTTGAAGTTGTTTTATATGTAATTTGGTCACTTTTATTATCTATATCTTGCACGAGCCAGCCTTGAGAACATAGTACATGTAAAGCAACATTAAGATATCCCTCATTGGCAGCAAACTTCTTTGTGAGCTCGCTTAAAGAACACGTTTTTTTTTCAAGTAAATAATCAGTTACACCATTAGTATATAATTCATAGGCAGATGGAGCAGTAACGATTCCATCTAAATGCCTAAAGAGGCTATTGCGATACTGGGAAAAATCCTTTTTTGATATCATAAACGTATGTTTCACTTGTCTTTAAAGATACTATATTCGACGATTAGACGGAGAGGTATTTGTATGCTTTCGCGAAAGCATACTTTTTTAACTTCTCCCTATGTACGATCTATTGATTGTAAATATAATTGCTCTACTTTCTCCCGTGCCCATGGTGTCTTACGTAAAAACTTTAAACTCGATTTTATGGATGGATCATTTTTAAAACAATTAATATTGACCTGATAACTGAGTTCTTTCCAGCCATACTTTGCTTCTAAAAATTCTAATATCATTGCTAGGGTGACACCGTGCAATGGATTATTGGGTTGACTCATAATAGAATGTAAAAAATAAATACTTCTTTGCTATAGTGCACATTCTAAAAATAAGTTTTCTAAATGAATATCAATGCATTTTGGGAATGCTTATTTTTACAAACTGAAAATGAATAGAACGACCCAAACGCATACATATGAAGATCTAGTACTATTAAAGCAACAGCTATTAGCTTGGGCACAAGCTTATGATGAGGTTGTATGGTTAGATAGTAATGATTATGAGTATCAAGCATATCCAGAGTATAATGCCATATTAGCGGTAGATGCTTTTACAAGTATTAAAACCTCGTACCATGGGGCTTTTGATAGACTTGAAGAATACCAACAAACTACAGCCGATTGGATTTTTGGATATCTTGCATATGATCTTAAAAATGATGTTGAAAAATTGACTTCAAAAAATGATGATGGACTACATATCCCTGATCTTCAGTTTTTCCAACCTAAGAAATTATTTTTGATAAAAGGCAATGTCATAGAGATGCATTATTTAGGGATGGTAGATGATGAGATGGATGAAGACTGGCGGAGCATTACTAAGGAACAAAATAGTATATGCGATGTTGTATCTGCAAATAATGCTCCCTTAAAAATAAAACTTAAGATTCATAAAGAAGCCTATAAAGAGAAGGTACGTACAATGTTATCTCATATCAATAGGGGAGATATTTATGAAGCAAATTTTTGCCAAGAGTTTTATGCCTATGGTACTATTGATCCATACCGAACATATAAGCAGCTTAATGCCATTAGTAGCCCACCTTTTGCTACTTATTTGAAAATGGATATGCATTATTTACTTTCTGCAACTCCAGAGCGCTATATCCGTAAACAAGGAAATAAGATTATTACACAACCTATTAAAGGCACAGCTCCTAGGGGAAAGACTCTTGAAGAAGACAACGCTTTTGCAAAAGAATTATCACAAGATCCAAAAGAACGATCAGAAAATATTATGATAGTAGATTTGGTTAGAAATGATTTATCTCGGACTGCCCAAAAAGGAAGTGTTGCTGTAGAAACCTTATGTGAAGTTTATCCTTTTAAACAAGTACATCAAATGATTTCAACAGTGATATCTGAAATAGGAGTAGGCATATCCCCCGTAGATGTAATACGATCAACATTCCCAATGGGAAGTATGACAGGGGCACCTAAGGTACGTGCCATGCAAATTATAGAAACCTTAGAAGACACCAAACGCGGTTTGTATAGTGGTAGTGTAGGGTATTTTACACCTGCAGGTGATTTTGATTTTAATGTGATCATTCGAAGTATACTTTATAATGAAACCGAAAAGTATATTTCGTATTCTGTCGGAGGCGCTATTACTGCTGGTTCTGATCCTGATAAAGAGTACGCAGAGTGTTTACTTAAAGCAAAAGCAATGCGAGAGGTTTTAGAACAGATTTCGTAAATGGATTTTGTAATTTTGTTTTTGAATAGTTAAATATATTAATACATACACATGAGTGACGATAAAAAAATAATATTTTCAATGACTGGAGTTTCAAAAACCTATCCAGGTGCACAGACTCCAGTACTTAAAAAAATATACCTAAGCTTTTTTTATGGAGCAAAGATTGGAATTCTAGGACTTAATGGTTCTGGTAAATCTACATTAATGAAAATTATTGCTGGGTTGGATACCAATTTCCAAGGAGAAGTAACTTCAGATAAAGAGTTTACAACTGGATATTTGGAGCAAGAACCAAAATTAGATCCTGATAAAACTGTATTGGAGGTTGTTAAAGAAGGAGCGGCAGAAACTGTAGCGATTCTTGATGAGTACAATAGTATTAATGATCAATTTGGATTGGAAGAAGTATATAGCGATGCCGATAAGATGGAAAAACTTATGGCTCGTCAGGCAGTATTACAAGATGAGATTGATGCCCGTGGAGCTTGGGAATTGGATACCAAATTAGAAATCGCAATGGATGCATTGCGTACTCCTCCTAGTGATCAAAAAATAGGAGTGCTATCTGGTGGTGAAAAACGTCGTGTCGCCTTATGTAGATTACTATTGCAAGAACCTGATGTTTTGTTACTAGATGAACCTACCAACCACTTAGATGCAGAGTCTGTACATTGGTTAGAACATCATTTAGCACAGTATAAAGGAACGGTGATTGCTGTAACGCACGATCGTTATTTTTTAGATAATGTCGCTGGTTGGATTTTAGAACTTGATAGAGGAGAGGGTATTCCATGGAAAGGGAATTATTCTTCGTGGTTGGATCAAAAATCCAAGCGTATGGCACAAGAAAGCAAGACAGCTTCTAAACGCCAAAAAACGTTAGAACGAGAGTTAGATTGGGTACGTCAAGGCGCTAAGGGAAGGCAAACTAAGCAAAAAGCACGTTTGAAAAACTATGATAAATTGATGAGCCAAGATCAGAAGCAGGTAGATGAAAAGCTTGAGATATATATCCCCAATGGCCCCCGCTTAGGAACCAATGTTATTGAAGCTACAGGAGTAAGTAAAGCTTTTGGAGACAAGCTATTATATGAAGATCTCAATTTTAATTTACCACAAGCAGGTATTGTTGGTATTATTGGACCCAATGGTGCTGGTAAAACGACCATTTTCAAAATGATTATGGGAGAAGAAACTTCAGATAAAGGTTCTTTTACCGTAGGGGATACTGCTAAAATTGCATATGTAGATCAGAGCCATAGTAATATTGATCCTGATAAAACTATTTGGCAAAATTTTAGTGATGAGCAAGATTTAGTGTTAATGGGAGGTCGTGAAGTAAATTCCAGAGCCTATTTAAGTCGGTTTAATTTTAGCGGAAGCGAACAAAATAAAAAAGTAGCTACACTCTCTGGAGGTGAACGTAATCGTCTACATCTTGCAATGACCTTAAAAGAAGAAGGTAATGTTTTACTTTTGGATGAGCCCACTAACGATCTTGATGTCAATACATTAAGAGCATTAGAAGAAGGCTTAGAGAATTTTGCAGGCTGTGCTGTAGTCATTAGTCATGACCGCTGGTTTTTAGATCGTATTTGCACGCATATTCTAGCTTTTGAAGGAGATAGTCAAGTATACTTTTTTGAAGGAAGTTTTTCAGATTACGAAGAAAATAAAAAGAAACGCCTTGGCGGTGATATAATGCCTAAACGTATAAAGTATAAAAAGCTAGTCCGTTAAGCATCAAAAAGCATTTATATAAAAAGCCCAAAATCTGATAATTGATTTTGGGCTTTTTATATGAGATCAATAGTACGTTACTGCACAATTAGTTTTTTACTTACAGAAGTTGTATTTGATGATGTAACTTTAATGATATAGATGCCAGAAGCAAGATTTCCTCTTTCGAAAGCAGTGTTTTGTGTCTTAGTTAATTCACCTTTATAAAGGATACTGACTTCTCTTCCAGAAGTATCATAAATCACTATCGAACCGATACCTTGAATATTATGGTCTAAGGTAAAAGTATTCGAAACGGGATTAGGAAAAATACTAAATTCAGAACTTGCAATACTATTTTCTTCAACGGACAAGACAAGTGAACTAAGGTCATATTGATGAATAGACCGCCCAAAAGTACCCGCATATAATAAACCAGTTGGTTCATGATATTTAAGATCCCGTATAATTGTAAAAGGAAGGTCATTACCCAGTATATCCCAGTTAGTACCATCATCTTGTGAGTACCATACATTCATATCTGTAGCTAGCAATAAAGCTTCTTGTCCTGATACATCCACAAGTATAATATCATTTGCAGGGATGCTTGGTAAACTTCCTGAAATATCATTCCAAGTTTGACCCCCGTCAGTTGTTTTAAAGACATGGGGAGTATAATCTAAATTACTAAACCCTGATAATGTCACATAAAGCGTTTGATCATCTGTTGGGCTTATTGCCAATGAAGTAATATAACGATCAGGAAGCCCTTCACTTATATTCTCCCAGGTAGTACCTCCATCAAAGGTGACAGATACATTTCCATCGTCACTTCCTGTATAAATAGTTGTAAGATTAGAATATGAGGCTGCAATAGCAGTCAGTGTTCCAAAACTTAGAGAACCACTAGGATGTAAACCATCAGTAAGATCTTCACTAATTGCTGACCAATTTACAGCTCTATTGGTAGATTGATATAATTTATTACTACCGTAATAAACCACTTCAGGATTAAAAGGGGAGAGGATTACGGGGGTATTCCAATTAGTCCTGTCAGAAGGGTTTATACCATTAAGTGCTCCAATAAAACTAAAACCACCATCAGTAGATCGCGCTAAATTTCCAAACTGTGATTCTGCATATACAAAACTATTATCACTAGGATCTACATTTACATGAAATCCATCACCACCCCACACAGCAAACCACTGATCTCCTGTTGTAGAAGATGTACGTATGGTATTATTATCTTGTGTTCCTCCAAAGAGATTTATAGGTTCTGTAAAGTCTACCTCAATGTTATAAAACTGGGTAATTGGTAAATTGGTAAATTTTTCCCAACTATCTCCGCCATTTTCCGAAAGATATACGCCACCATCATTACCAGAAAGCATAAAATCACTATCAGATGTTGAAAATTCTAAAGCATGATGATCTACGTGCATATCAGAGTTGATATCCCATCCGCCAAAAGATTCATTAAAAAACTGAAACTGCTGTCCTAGTACATAGACTTCTCCAGGATTTTCAGGATCTACGCGGACATTTCCAAAGTACCAGCCAAAATTGGCATCAACACCAAGAAGTTCATTAAAGGCATATAATTCCCATGTATTTCCTTGGTCTAGCGATCGATACAAACCATCAAACTGATTGGTGACTTGATTGGTCGTATAGCGTGCATACAAAATATCTGGGTTGGATGCTGAGATGGCGAGTCCGATTCTTCCCGTTTGTTCATCGGGTGCAGGCAGTCCATGGGCTGGGCCTAAAAGTTCCCAAGTATCTCCACCATCTGTAGATTTATGAATACCAGAAGTAACTCCACCATAATCTCTTTGATATGGCTTTCGAGTACGTTCCCACATCGCAGCATACAGAATGTCTGTATCTAGTGGATTCATGATAATATCAATTGCAGCTGTAGAGTCAGTAACAAAAAGTACATTTTCCCATGCATCCCCACCATTTGTAGAACGATAGATACCACGTTCATCATTATACCCATATAATATCCCTGTAGCTGCAACAAAAACACGATCAGGATTTGCTGGATCTACAATAATACGTCCTATATGATTACTGTTTTGAAGTCCTTTGTTTGTCCATGAATCCCCCCCATCATCAGATCTATAAATACCATCGCCTAGAAAAGCTCCAGATGTAGCGCTTCCATTTGCTTCTCCGGTACCTACATAAATACGTTGTGCATCAGAAGGTGCTATTGCTATATTTCCAATAGATGGCACTCCAATATCATCAAAAACCGCTTCCCAGTTTTCACCTTTATCTGTAGTACGGAAAACCCCACCTACAGCAGTCGTAATATAAAAATGGTCATTATTATCAGGTGATATGGCAATGTCAGTAACTCTTCCGCCCGTATTTAAAGGCCCTACAAGACTCCAGTCTTCATTTAAATTTGAGTCTCGACTTGCTTTAATAGCTCTAGATTGTATTGTAGCATTCCTTATAGCATCCTTATTAATATAATTATCTGGATATGCTCGTTGGTTATACATCCATTCATTAGGATATAATGGGCGATCGGATTTCTTTTGAAGTTCTGATGTTTTTTCTTCAGTAGATGGGATTAAAAATGAAATGATGGTTAATCCCAATACAGCAACGGAAAAAACAAAAAGTAGGATTTTAGTTTTTAATGACATAAGAGTATGTATTACATTGACAAATTAATTAAATTGCTCGCTATAGAAAATAGGAACTTTATATTGTAGTCTTTTTACCTTTATAAAGGTTGCTTCAAAGTAACAAAATTTAGCTATAATACCATAGTATATGCAAATAAATACAATTGCATTCGATGCAGATGACACATTATGGGTCAATGAAACATTTTTTAGAGATGCAGAAGATCAGTTTTGTACATTGTTAAATGAGTATATTTCATTTGAGGAGTGTCAAAAACGATTATTTGAAATGGAAATGCGCAATTTACCGATGTATGGGTATGGTATAAAACCATTTACTTTATCTCTTATAGAAGCTGCAATTGAAATTACAGAAGGTCATTTACCTATTGCAATTATCAATAAATTAATAGCAATGGGGAAGGAGATGTTAGAAGCACCAGTTCAACTTATAAATGGAATTGAAGAGGTGTTGTATACGCTTTCGCGAAAGCATAAACTCGTCATGGCCACTAAAGGAGATCTTTTAGATCAAGAGCGGAAATTAGAAAAATCAGGTCTGGCTGACTATTTTCATCATATAGAAGTAATGTCTGATAAACAACCTGCAAACTATAAGAAATTAGTAAAACACCTAGATATAGACCCTTCTTCCTTTTTAATGGTAGGGAACTCATTAAAATCAGATATCCTCCCAGTATTAGAAATAGGTGCGTATGCATTTCACATTCCTTTCCATACAACTTGGATTCATGAGCAAGTAACAGAAGAGGTGGTTCACCCTAATTTTAAGCAATTAAAAACAGCACAAGAGTTGGTTGATTATATATAACAAAATTAATTGTTGAGTATTAATTTGTTGTATGAAAGCGCTTTTTTAATCCAGAAAGAAAGATTTACATCAGAATCTGTACCATCTGGGTAAATAAAAACAAAACCTCTCATGATGCGTCCGGTAAAGTCCATTTGACGAGCACCAGCTTCTTGAAGTGCATGTTGATAGAATTCCTTTCCTATACGTGCCATAAGCCTATCCTCGCCAGTTTCTTTATCCTGATCTGCTCCAATACACATTTTACCATTGACCATAAATATAAGCCCACCCATCATTTTCTTTTCTTCATACACTACATGAGATGCATTAAGTATCTGACGGATACGATCTGTAAAATAGATATCAAAAGCCATATCATAAATGTATAAAAATATAAAGAGCGAAAATGAAAATTCTCGCTCTTTATATATGAAGAAAAGTGTATAATTATTTCACAAACTTTTTCGTCATAAAGAATCCGCTAAGTAAGCCAGTACCTGCCATTAAGAAGATTACTCCAGGATATAATGCATCGTGATATCCAGCAGTACTTTCTATAGCAAGGCCTATTAGAATTCCAATACCAATACCCATAAGTAATAAAGCTAGGTTAAGAACAAAGACTTTCCATACAGGAGGCGCTACTTTATTTTCTTTAAAAATTCCAGCATCCATTCCTTTTTCGATTAATGCTAAACGTTCTTTATTTCTAGTTGAATAATGTAGGTATGCAATTCCAAAGATCACAAGCCAAATACAGATAAAAATTAATACTTCTCCTCCCATAATGATGTTTTTTAATTGATTTTATGTTATTATTTGCTCGTATGACGGCTATTATAAAGAAGCGGTTACAGAAATCTTTATTTTTTTTTAATTAAAAAATAAGCAGTAATTAGATTAATGACAGTAGTTTGAAAAATAATTTAAGAAAGAGCGTATTTATCGTTTATAAAATCTTGTTTTCTAAAAGATGATAATGTACATTTGCATCCGCTTTAGAAAAGCAAGTTCTTTAATAAATAGAATAGGAGAGGTGCCAGAGTGGTAATGGAGCAGATTGCTAATCTGTCGACGGGTAACTGTCGCCGGGGTTCGAGTCCCCGTCTCTCCGCTTTTTTACACCATTCGGGGTGTAGCGTAGCCCGGTTATCGCGCCGCGTTTGGGACGCGGAGGTCGCAGGTTCGAATCCTGCCACCCCGACATAATAGACCGCTATGTAAGATAGTCAGGTCGCATAGCTCAGCTGGATAGAGCATCTGCCTTCTAAGCAGACGGTCGCAGGTTCGAATCCTGCTGCGATCACATAAATCCTTATCAATATTGATAAGGATTTTTTGTTTCTATTACTTTTCTCTGGTAGGTTTTTTATAGGTTCAATTGTTATACATATAGACTATTCAATGCATTGAATAGTCTATATGTCTTTTTTAGTTGTTAAATAATTATATCACAGTAATTATCAAACTACTTTAAAAGTGTAATATAAGTTGTAAATTAACAGCTTTTAAGAATTTTAAATCCTATGAAGAAATTATCACTAATAGTTTTTACTATATGTACGCCCCTATTTCTTAATGCACAAATTACCGTAGATAATAGCTTTACGACTGTAGCAGATGTTGAAACTCTCGTTACTGATGTATTAATTGGAGGTTCAAATACATGTGCTATGATCGATAATGTGCAAAAATCTACGGGAATAGATTTTAGCGCTGGAGAACCAAATGGTATTGGGTCTTTTGATGCAAATGGGACGGACTTTCCATTTGAAACGGGTGTGATACTCTCATCGGGAGCTATTAATCAGGCCCCTGGTCCTAATACAACAACACAAAGTAATGGAACTACAGGTGTTTGGCCGGGAGATACAGATCTTGAAGCGCAACCTAATATTCCTGCGGGAACTAATAATGCCTCTTTTATCCAATTTGATTTTACTCCTAATATCAATGAAATTGATTTCAATTTCATTTTTATGTCTGAAGAATATGACAATAATTTTGAGTGCACATTTGGTGATTCATTTGCTTTTATCCTAACCAACTTGACAACTGGGGTTTCCAGTAACCTTGCAATAGTACCTACAACAGGAGATCCTATTACACCATTAACGGTCCGAGATTTACCTAATGACCCAAATCCATGTAATGATGTTAATCCAGAATTTTTTGGAAATTATAATTTACTTGTAGGAGGTCCTAATGATGTCAACCCTAATGCGGCACTCACAAACTTTAACGGACAAACAGTTATATTAAATGCGCAATCACCTGTAGTAGCAGGTACTACATATTCTATTAAGTTAGTTGTAGCAGATCAAGGGGATTCAGCTTTTGATATTGCAGTTTTTTTAGAAGGAGGAAGTTTTAATATAGGTGTTGATCTAGGTGAAGACTTAACCATTGCCGGTGATAATAATGCATGTGATGGTGATATTATAACATTAGATGCCACAGATGGACTTGGAGGTGGAGCATCCTTTCAATGGCAGGTATTTAATACAATGACCGGAATGTTTGAGGATATTGTAGGAGAAACCAATGGGATATTAGATGTAACTGTGACTGGTGAATATCAGGTGCTTGTTGATACAGGAGCAGGATGTATAGGTAGTGATACAGTAATTGTGGAATTTGCGATAGCTACAGCCACAGCTCCTATAGATCAAATCGTATGTGATGATGCTTCCAATGATGGCTCGGAGCTTTTTAACCTCCAGGCACTCATACCTACCATTCTCAATGGGCAAAGCCCTCTTGAAGTTTTTGTTACGTTCCATTTATCACAAGGAGAGGCAGATACCGATATGGGATCACTTGCAGACACTTTTGATATTACGGCCTATAACTCTCCAACAGATGAGATATTTATCCGAGCCGAAAGTGTTTTTGACGATGCGTGTTTTGAAACCACTTCTTTTATGTTGATCGTTAACGCACGTCCGGTGCCTATTGATCCAGGGCCATTTATTATTTGTGATAATGATCTGGATGGAGATGATACCAATGGATTTGTTCAATTTGATTTATTATCACTGAATCCAACGATTTTAGGAGCTCAAGACCCAACTCAATTTATACTGACTTATCATATAGATGCTAATGATGCACTATTAAACTTAAGTCCATTACCTAATGTAATTACTAATACAACGGCAAATGCGCAACAGATTTTTGCACGATTAGAAAATAATGTATTTACAGATTGCTTTACAGTTCTACCTATAGATCTTGTGGTAGGTCCATTACCTGTTATATTAGATCCATTACCCTTATTAACGCAATGTGATATTGATACTGATGGTTTTGCCATTTTTAACTTAACTCAGGCAGAGCAATTGATATCTGGAGATTTTATAAATGAGACCTTTTCATATTTTGATCAGGCAGGTAATCCTATTGCAGATCCTGTAGCGTATACCAATGGTATTGTTAA
>CANNDF010000010.1 GCA_947503305.1 uncultured Dokdonia sp. | reverse complement strand
AATGCCAAAATATATATTTTTGATCGTTATGGGAAACTTCTTAAACAGATAAGTCCAACGAGTATCGGTTGGGATGGTACTTTTAATGGTCAACCATTACCATCGAGTGATTACTGGTTTAGGGTAGAGTTTACAGAGCCAGATGAGATAGGAACACAACGAGAGTTTGTAGGCCATTTTACCTTAAAAAGATAAAACAGACAACAAACCCAAAACAAATAAAAAAAAGCGCCACGAGAATATCGTGGCGCTTTTTTTATTTGTTTTTAATTATACTCTATAAAATGTCTTCTAATTTAGGACGTTTTATAGGTTGTACAAATGAAACATCAAATCCAGAAAACTTTTTAAGGTAACTTTCTATAGATGTACCAAAAGCATCATTAAAGCCGTCTTCACCTCCTGAGCGTAAAAATTTTTTAACACTACCAGGCCCTGCTAGATGAGCTGCTGCTAATATTCCTGATTCTGTTATTTTTATACCGCTTATCCATTTTCCAGAATAACGAGCAATGTCTCTACGTAGTACCCATTTATTACGAGACGTATTTAAAAGAAATGCTTGTTCCTGTAATATAGGATTATTTAGAAAATTTTGTGTGCTTCTAATACCAATAACATCAAGTGTAGATTGTCCAAATTGGTATTTACCCATGTATCCAAAACGGTTTACACTAAAGTAATTTCCTTGTGATTCTTTAAAAGCTAAAGCCTCTTTAAATCCAACAAACATATTTCCAGCATATGGTGATGGAAAGTATGGATACCTGTCACTTTCTAATGTCTCTTCAGGAAGAGCAACTGTATAGAAAAGATCTAATCCTTCTGTAGAATACTTAGAAAAATCTAATTGTTTTTCTTTTGTAGTTCCTAATAGTAGTAGTCCTAACATAAAAGGAAGGACAGTAACTTTTACCAAGTTTCTTACCATATATTCGATTTTCGACTGCCAAGGTTTATTACCTTACTAAGTGCTGTCTATTTCGGCGGGCAAATATACAATAAAAAAACATACAAACTAATTAAAATCGTCAAAACAACAGAAACCGCTGTTCATTGATCTAAAGTAATTAAATATCAGCACTTTAGATCATTTTTTATTTTAAGATTTAATTAAGAAAATATTATTTTTACAACGTTTTCGTAATGAACTCTCCCCCAAAAGCATCAAACACTCCATTATAAAGCAATCAAATTGCTCAATAAAATTACAATATAGTTATATGTAAAACAGCTAAGCCTTAAAAAGTTAAGAACAAGGTTATCAACAGATTAACGATTAACTCCTTGTTTACTTATCCATCGCTTATAAGCAGCGCTATTTGCGTTATGTTGCGAGAGGGTTTTAGCAAATTTATGATATCCGAATCGCTCTATATTTGCAACGAAGTAATAATAGTTATGCTTTTCGGCATTTAAAACTGCATCTATAGAAGAAATATCTGGCATAAAGATGGGGCCTGGTGGAATTCCAGCATTTCGATAGGTATTGTATGGAGAATCAATTTCTAGATCTTTATATAAAACTCGTTTGATAACCATATCCCAATCATCTGATTTCTTTTTTAAAGCATAAATAATAGTGGGATCTGCATCTAATTTTATTCCCTTTTTAATTCGATTAAGATATACACCTGCTACTCTAGGTCGTTCCTCTACCTTTGCTGTTTCTTTTTGAACAATAGAAGCAATACTATATACTTCTTGAGGAGTAAGCTTTAACAATTTTGCTTTTGCCTTACGTTCTTCATTCCAAAAACGCATATATTCCTTATACATGCGATCTCTAAATGCTTCGGCGGTCGTATTCCAAAAAAACTCATAACTATTAGGAATATACATTGCCATAGCAGTTTCTTCTGTAAATCCATTGGCTTTAAGAAAATTGGGGTTTTTCATAGCTAGTAGCAGCGATAAGCTATCTACTTCTATTTGAGTAGCAATGCGTCCTGCTAAATTTTCAATGCGCTCTTGATTATTAAATGAAACTTTTACGGGCGTATTACTGCTCCGTATTGTATTAATGATATCATTATTACTCATCCCTTTAAAAATCGTATAATGCCCAGCTTTAATATTTGTATTATAGCCTTTACGTTTTGAAACAGCTACAAAAGTATTTACATCTTTAAGCAAAGGAGCTATTTCGTTTTTCAAATCTTCAAAAGTAGCGTCAGATTTTATAAATAAGTATGCTTTTTCGTTTTCAAAAGCTGTGTTTGGAGAAAATATAGAGCCATAAATGGAATAGGCAAAAATTGCACAAACTACAATTCCTATTAAAGCAATAGCTAGTAAAATTCGTTTGATATACATTATATTATATATTGAAATAAAATTTCGTTTTTAAAGCTTTCGCGAAAGCTATCTCCCCCCCTAGTTAACCTTCGCCATTCTTTTTTTACCCCTATTTCCGTAAATCCTATTCCTGTAAATAGTTTTATACTAGATGTATTGTCCTCAAGTATATTGGCGTATACCTGATGTATTTTTAAATGCGATCTACAATAAGCGAGGATCAATTGTAATGCTTCTTTTCCAAAGCCTTTACCCCTATTATCTTCTTCCTCAATTAAAATCCCTAATCCAGCACGCAAATTATGAGGATCAAAATCAAATAAATCTATCAAGCCTACTAGATCACCAGATGTAACTTCACATATTGCTAGTCGTAATTGTTTTACTTCATAAATATCCCGATGTGCATTTGCTAGATATTCTTTAATCACATATAGCGAAAATGGTGTGATGGTCTCACTAACATGCCATAATCGCTCATCATTCTCAATACGATGAATAGTAACTAAATCTTCAGGTTCTAGCGCTCTTAAAAAAACAATATTTCCTTTGAGACTTACCATATAAACGTTCCATTAAAAACATGTGTAGCAGGCCCAATAAGATGGATATTGGAATATACTTCTCCATTTTTTTCAAAACTCACCTCTAGCTCTCCTCCTTCAACAAGAAGTTTAACATGATGGTTAGATGTTTTCTCAATAGCGTGCATTGCAAGTGCTACAGCAGTTACTCCTGTACCACAACTTAGTGTTTCATCCTCTACTCCTCGCTCATAGGTGCGAACAGCAAAAGTATCGTTATCCGTTTGTGACACGAAATTAACGTTACTCCCTTCTGACCCATATAAATTACTGTTTCTAATCTTTCCTCCTTGTGTTTTTATATCTAATGCCTTAAGATTATCTGTAAGTTCTATATGATGTGGAGAACCTGTATCTAAAAACATATATGTATCTGCCTTCTTAATTTCTGAAACATCTTGCATTTTTAAATGAACATTAGCGCCCTCTATTCTAGCCTCATGCATTCCATCTATTGCTTCAAAAACTGTAGATAATCCTATAACTCCTAATGTATGTGCAAAAGCAACAATACAACGACCCCCATTTCCACACATACTACTCTCGTTTCCATCTGCATTATAGTATACCATTCTAAAGTCTAGATCAGAATGCTTTTCCAAAAGAATAAGTCCATCTGCGCCTATCCCAAATCTTCTATCACAAAGTGTATAGATAAGCTTGGCATCCTCTTTAGGAAAAAAGGAATTTCTATTATCAATAATAACAAAATCATTGCCGGTGCCTTGGTATTTTGAAAATGGAATTGTCATGATTATATATAATGAACGACAAAAATAAGGAATTAGCAATTTGTCATGGCTGTTAAAAGGCAGTTAAATATGAATTCTAATTATACTAAAATTATAATTTTAAGGGTTGTTAAACTACCTAATGTATATGACCATGAAAAAAATAGCAAGTTTACTATCTGTTGCCGTTCTAGCTGGCATCATAACGCTAGGATCTTATAAATTATTTATTGAAGTACCTCCATCAGAACCTGCTGTGGTATATCAACAATCTAGCATTCCTGTATATACACCTGCATCTTATAACAACGCAATAAGCTCAGGGGTTGACTTTACTGAAGCTGCCCAGCGTACTGTAGATGGTGTTGTGCATGTAAAAAATGTACAAGAATATAAACAACCTCGTAATATGATGGAATTCTTAAGAGGAGGTGGATCAAGAGGGCGAGGCATTGTAGGTGCTGGTAGTGGCGTTATTATCTCTGGAGATGGGTTTATTATTACAAATAATCATGTTATAGACGGTGCTACCGAAGTAGAAATAGCCCTTAATGACAATCGTACCTATATGGCTGAAGTCATAGGAGCCGATGAAAAAGCAGACATTGCACTTCTCAAAGTAGAAGCAGATACAGAGTTACCGTATATCCCATTTGGAGATAGTGATGCTACCAAAGTAGGAGAATGGGTTCTAGCTGTAGGTAACCCTTTTAACCTTACATCTACGGTTACAGCGGGTATTGTATCTGCAAAGGCAAGAGATATAGACGAATCAGATTCAAATTACCAATCGTTTATCCAAACCGATGCTGCGATTAACCCAGGAAATAGTGGTGGTGCACTTGTGAACATTTTTGGAGAGCTAGTAGGAATCAATACTGCAATCACATCACAAACAGGATCTTATGTAGGATATGCATTTGCTGTTCCTTCTAATAATGCTCGTAAGATTGTAGAAGATATCATGCAATATGGGTCTGTTCAAAAAGGGATTTTAGGCGTAAGTGGTGCTTCTGTTAAGTCACTTAGACCAGAAGTTATTGAGAAGATAGGCATAAAAACTACAGAAGGATTTTATGTAGGTGGTGTAGAATATGAAAGTGGCGCAGAAAAAGCAGGTATACAGAGCGGAGATGTAATTAAAAAAATAGATAATATCACGATTAATAAATTCTCAGATCTTTCTGGATATATAAGTTCTAAACGTCCAGATGATATCGTTCAAGTATCATTGCTTCGTAATGACAAGGAAATCACTGTACCAGTAACACTTATAAAATCTGTTACATTTGATATAGATCGTCTAGGGATTCAGGTTAAAAATGCATCCCCAAAAGATCTTGAAAGATACCAAGCAAAAAACGGTGTCGTAATCAATCGCACACTTAATCCAGATATGAGACGCTATAATATAGAGGGTCTTGTCATATCAGAAATAGACGACGAAAAAGTATCGAATATAGAAGACGTAAAACGTATCATAAAAAATAAAGATCCAGAAGAGCGTATAAGTATCGTTTTTGTAGATCAAAAAGGTGAACGCAACCGATTTATATTTGATTAAAAAACATCTTTAGATTCTAATGAATATCCCTTCTTTATCAGAAGGGATATTTTTTTTGAAATTTCTGCTACGAAAACGTTTGAAATCTATACTTTTGCCGAAAATTATAAAAATGCTTTTTAGAAAGATACACACTTTTATAAAAGCTTAAAACAACACAACAACCTATATTATAGTATGAGTCATTTAGATACTTACGAAAAAGAACTTTCCTTTCAAGCAGATCGTCGTAGAGCTACAGTTGCTTTTATTAAAATAGTCAGCGATCTATGGTATGATAAGTCTATAGAATTGGTTCTTTTTAGAAATCAATTAATAGACCAAAATGTGAGTGAGATTTTAGACTTGCATGAATATGCAGGCGCTTTTGTAAAAAAGCCCATTTCTATTTTTGATAGTGTAGAGATTGCACAAGCGATTCAAGCTCTTGAGCTTCCTCCTGCAAAGTTGGATATCGGAAAGCTAACCTATGAATATCATTTAGAAAACAATGCTACTAACGTAACTGCATTTGTCGCAAAAAAACTGAAGCCAGCAAAAACTGCAGAAACGATCGCTCCAAAAGACGTCGTTCTTTATGGCTTTGGGCGTATAGGACGCCTACTTGCTAGAGAACTCATGACTCGAACTGGAAAAGGGAGTCAACTCCGATTAAGAGCTATAGTAACTCGGGGTAAAGTAGACGCTACTGTTTTAGAAAAACGCGCCTCTTTATTAAAAAGCGATTCTGTACACGGTGATTTTACAGGTACTGTTGCTGTAGATATTAAAAAAGAAGCATTAATTATTAATGGGACTACTGTACGTATTATTAATGCAAATGCTCCAGAAGATATAGACTATACCGCTTATGGTATAGAAGATGCACTAGTGATAGATAATACAGGTGCTTTTAGAGATAATGAAGCTCTTGGGCGCCATTTAAAAGCAAAAGGAGTAGACAAAGTACTTCTTACTGCACCAGGTAAAGGCATTCCAAATATTGTACATGGTGTTAATCATTTAGAACACAACCCTGATGAGGTTTCTATATTTTCGGCAGCTTCATGTACGACCAATGCTATTACGCCTATATTAAAAGCAATAGATGATTCATTAGGTGTAAAACATGGTCATTTAGAAACTATTCATGCCTATACAAATGATCAAAATCTTGTAGACAACATGCATAGTAAATACCGTAGAGGGCGCGCCGCAGCTCTTAATATGGTTATTACAGAAACAGGAGCTGGAAAAGCAGTAAGTAAAGCGCTTCCCTCTTTTGAAGGTAAACTTACCTCAAATGCCATACGTGTTCCTGTTCCTAATGGCTCGCTAGCAATACTCAATTTAGAACTAGATAAAAAAACAACTATTGATGCTATTAATACGGTATTAAAAAATTATGCACTAGAAGGAGACTTGGTAGAACAAATTAAATATTCTATAGATAATGAACTTGTATCTAGTGACATTATAGGATCTCCTGCGCCAAGTATCTACGATAGCAATGCTACCATCGTTAGGTCTGATGGTAAGAATGTTGTTCTTTATGTATGGTACGACAATGAATACGGATATAGTCATCAAGTAATACGACTCGCAAAGTATATCGCAAAAGTGAGGCGTTATACGTATTATTAGGATTATTTTACTTTTGCGAAAACAGATCCCTAGTAACTACTTTTAAAATCATAAAGCTTACTTATACATAAAGTGAGCTTTATTTTTTTATGATTGAAGACCAAGTTTGATTTTCAAACGTATCTAAATAGATAAATTCTATTACATTTGTCATAATTATATTCCTACTTATTGTTATAACATAGACTAAATCACCTTTATTATGAAAAAAGCAACACTATCCCTACTAAGTATTTGCTTTGGTATGATGTACTTAAATGTACATTCCCAAGAAGCCGAGAGTACCGGCCCAAAAACAATTGACGAACAATTTACAGAAATGGTATCTTCATCAAATAGTTTTGAAGATTACAAAGTAATTAAAAAATATAAAGTTGCTGCGCTTCAAAAAAATACGAAAGATCGCATCGATGGACTTCAAAAAGAGATTGAAACATTAAATACACAAATTGCAAATCAAAAATCTGAAGTCGAAAAGCTTAATACTAGCCTTGCCTCTACACAAACGACATTAGAAAATACAAATAAAGAAAAAGACTCCATGAACTTTTTTGGAGTACAAATGACAAAAGGAAATTATCAAACGATGGTTTGGTCTATTGCTGGTATCTTGCTGTTAGGATTACTCTTATTTATATTCCGTTTTAAAAACAGTAATGCATTAACGCGTCAAGCACAACATAAACTAGGGGAACTAGAGTTAGAGTTTGATGATTATAAAAGAAAAGCTTTGGAAAAAGAACAAAAGCTAGGAAGACAGCTTCAGGATGAACGTAACAAAGCGTTAAAAACGGCTAAAAGCTAATTTTTAAAGAACACTATTATCATTACTATAAAATCTGTACTTTCGAGTACAGATTTTTTTATGGAAATACGACTAGCAACTATACAGGATTTAGATATACTCACTCCACTTTTTGATGGATATCGTATGTTTTACAAACAACCTTCCAATATAGAAGGCGGACATCAGTTTCTCAAAGAGCGTATAAAAAATAATGAGAGTATTCTCTATATTGCTTTTACAGCAGATAAAACACCTGTAGGGTTTACACAGCTTTATCGTATTTTTTCTTCGGTGAGTATGGAGCGTATGTATCTCTTAAATGATTTGTTCATCCATGTAGATTATAGAGGTAAAGGAGTAGGGCAAGCACTTATTGATGTAGTCAAAGATCGTTGTAGGAAAGAAAAACAAAAAGGGATTGTATTACAAACAGAAACTACAAACCCTGCACAACGACTTTATGAGCGATTAGGGTTTACAAAAGATCCAGATTTACATTACTTTTGGCCTACAAAATTATAGAAACTACTCAACACTATTTGTAAACCAAGATTGACGTATGCGTATTGATATTATCACGGTTGTTCCGGATCTTTTAAAGAGTCCTTTTGAGGCTTCTATAATGCAACGATCTATTGCCAAAGGTCTGGTAGATGTACAGTTTCATAACTTAAGAGATTATACGTCTGATAACTATAAGACAATAGATGACTATCAGTTTGGAGGAGGTGCCGGAATGGTCATGATGATTGAGCCTATAGATAAATGTATTACACAATTGAAATCTGAGCGTGATTATGATGAGGTCATATACATGACTCCAGATGGGGAAACACTCCATCAAGGCATGGCAAATACACTATCACTCGCAAAAAATATAATTATCCTTTGTGGTCATTACAAAGGGGTAGATCAACGTGTACGTGATCACTTTATCACTAAAGAAATTTCTATTGGAGATTATGTATTAAGTGGTGGCGAATTGGGTGCTTTAATTCTTTGCGACGCTGTCATCCGTCTTATACCTGGTGTCTTAGGAAATGAAACCTCAGCCCTTACCGATAGTTTTCAGGACGGATTATTAGCCCCCCCTATTTACACACGTCCTGCCGAATACAAAGGGTGGAAAGTGCCTGAATTATTAACTAGTGGTAATTTCCCGAAAATTGAAGCCTGGCGTGAAGAGCAAGCCTATCAACGTACCAAAGAACGTAGACCTGATCTGTTGGACGAAGATTAGTCTACAATTGCGAAAGTTACATCCATCCCAAAGCTTATAACTATAGGAGCTAAACCACTTTGTACTACTCCTACTAAACCTTCTGGCTTTATATAACTATTAGAACTACTTAAAAACTCTTGATACTTTTGATATCTATTATTATCATCAGAAGGGATTTCTATTAATCTTAAAATTTCTCCTCTTTTTTCTCCTGCACTTTCTAACAAATATGAAGCTTTATCCATAGCAGCAATTAATGCTGCCTTTTTTACTTCTTTTCTATATTCCAGAATTTTACTATGGCTTTTTGAAAAAATATTTGTAGCAATATCTGCCTTAGAAAGCTCAGCCATAAAAGAAGCAGCAGTAGTTAAATCTATAAAATCTACAAAATAATATTTTGTAGCAAGTACATCTTTTGACCTCTTCTTATAATATTGTAATGAAGATGTTAATTTATCTAAAGTCACATCACTTTCATTAATAGCAAAGTTCTTCAAAATTTGGTTAAACTTATATTCAATAATTTTTAACTCAACTTTATTTTTACCTTTATACCTCTCTGCCAAAACTACTTTAACCTTAATTTGATCTGGAATAACTTCCATTGTAGATATCCCTTGAACATTGATATGCCTATAGTTTTCAAAATTAAATTCTTGTGAAAAACTTATACCTGTTACAAAGGTCAAAAAGAAGTATAATGCATATTTCATAATAATGATTTTGATAGTTATTATACTTTAAATCTACAAATTTTAATGTTGAGTACGCTTTCGCGAAAGCGTATAAAAAATCCCCTCATTGCTGAGAGGATTTATAGTTTATATATGCTATTGATTTACTATTGATTCATAGAAATCAAAAACTCTTCATTGTTGCGTGTACTCTTAATACGGTCACTCATAAACTCCATGGCTTCTACTGGATTCATATCTGCCAAGTATTTACGAAGTACCCATAAACGCTGACTTGTATCTTTAGAATGTAATAAATCATCACGACGTGTACTAGACGATGTAAGATCAATGGCTGGGAATATACGACGGTTAGATATATTACGATCTAGTTGTAATTCCATATTACCTGTACCTTTGAATTCTTCAAAGATTACTTCATCCATTTTTGAACCTGTTTCTGTAAGTGCCGTTGCAATAATTGTAAGGGATCCACCATTTTCTATATTACGAGCAGCTCCAAAGAAACGCTTTGGTTTATGTAATGCATTTGCATCTACTCCTCCAGAAAGTATTTTTCCTGAGGCTGGTTGTACTGTATTATAGGCTCTTGCCAGACGTGTAATAGAATCTAGAAGGATAACAACATCATGACCACATTCAACAAGGCGTTTTGCTTTTTCCAAAACAATATTGGCCACTTTTACATGCTCATGGGCTTCTTTATCAAAAGTAGAAGCAACTACTTCTCCTTTTACATTACGTTGCATATCTGTCACCTCTTCTGGACGTTCATCTATAAGTAATATCATCTGATATACTTCTGGATGATTTGCTGCAATAGCGTTTGCCACATCTTTTAACAACATGGTTTTACCCGTTTTAGGCTGTGAGACGATCATTCCACGTTGCCCTTTTCCAATAGGTGCAAACATATCCATCACTCGAGTAGAAACACTTGCTTGGCGCTCTGCTATATTAAATTTTTCTGTAGGAAATAATGGGGTTAAATGTTCAAAAGATACACGATCTCTTACAATATTTGGGCTCAACCCATTAATTCTTGATACTTTAATAAGAGGAAAATACTTCTCCCCTTCTTTAGGTGGGCGTATTACTCCCAATACTGTATCTCCTGTTTTTAATCCAAATAAGCGGATTTGAGACTGTGATACATAAATATCATCTGGAGATGCTAAGTAATTGTAATCTGAAGAGCGTAAAAACCCATAACCATCTTGCATGATGTCTAAAACTCCTTCGCTTTCTATAATTCCTTCAAATTCATAGTCTGGTTCACGGTATCGATTACGATTATCTTTATTTCCGTTACCATTATTCTGATTTCGGTTTTGATTCCGGTTTTGGTTTCGGTTTTGATTTTTATTGTCGCGTTGTGAACGGTTATTATTGTTCTGACGATTATCGCGAGACCTATTATCCTTATGGTCAGAATGTCTTCCTTTGGAGTTATCTGAGTTGGAGCGTTTATCTTTAGTCTCTCCCGAATCCTTTGCCTGAGGGTTCTCTTTTACCTGAGAACTTTCTTTTGCTTGAGGTACCTCTTTTGTGTCGACAGCTTTACTAGGAGTATCCTTAGACGGATGCTCTTTAGATTTCTGTGTGCGTGCACGTTGTGGTTTATTTTTAGATGGTCGTTCTGTTGGAGTCGTGGCTTCTTTAACTGGAGTAGGAGCTTTGCTAGCAACCTTTGCAGGATCTGCCGCTTGAACGTCCAATATTTTATAGACCAAATCTAACTTTTTTAATGTCCTATACTTAGGAACATTTATCCCTTTTGCGATTTCCTGTAACTCAGGTAATTTTTTTGCTTTTAATTCTGAAATGTCAAACATCTAGTAACTAGAGTGAATTAATACTTGTGTGATTGAAAATATATTGAAAGAAGAATCAATATGTATTTGGCAAGAAAGTAAAAAGCGGAGAGCTTATTACATTATTACAATACAATGATACAATTTTATTTTTAAAGTTGTATCCTTAACTCATAAAAGAAGCTTATTTTTGCATTCCAAATTAGTATTTACAAGGTGATACAACGTATACAAACCATCTATTTATTACTTGCAACTCTAGTGTCTATAGGGTTACCATTTGTTTTTAGTCTCTATGCTGACGCAGAAGGACAAGCTGTTTGGGCAAAAGATGACATTTTATGGATGAGTTTTTTCGGAGGAAGTGCTCTCCTTTCTTTTATTATTATATTTTTATATAAAAAAAGACAGAACCAGTTTGTACTGGGGCGTCTTACTATCATAGTAAACTTTGTTTTATTAGGTGTATTGGTGTATCGATCACAAATCTTATCCGGAGGGACGGCGGTCCTTGAGAAGGGTATTGGAATGATCATCCCGCTTATTTCTATCGTTTTACTAGCCCTAGCAAATAAGGCTATTAAGCGTGATGAAGATCTCGTAAAATCTGTAGATCGATTGCGATAGACCTATAAATCTTATGTTTATATTAGTGCGTAAAGCCCTTTCTATATGAAAGGGCTTTCTTTATTTTTTTCTCAGTAAATCATACATGCTAGCAGGGGATCAGTTACTTACTATATATTCTTATACCATTGTATTGTAAATTGTTATTGCCATTTGTATATTGTAATTATATATACATCTACTACTCTTGACTACAGAATCAACAATTATCTTACGTAAGCATATAGAAGAAATCATATCTCTGTCTGATAAAGAATTTGAATATGTACTTTCTTTTTTTAGGTATAAAAAATTTAAAAAACATCAATTTTTAGTACAATACGGAAATGATGTAAAAGATGATCATTTTGTAATCAATGGCCTTCTGAAAGTATACTACACTAACAATCAGGGTAAAGAGCATATTTTACAATTTGCTATGGAAAATTGGTGGGTAACTGATTACCAAGCTTATTTTAAAGAAGTAAAAGCAACTACAAATGTAGATGCTTTAGAAGATTGTGAAGTCCTTTCTATATCCCTTGAGAATAGAGATGCTTTGTGTAGCAACCTTCATAAAATGGAGCATTTTTTTAGAGTAAAATTAAATTTTGGATATGTTGCATTGCAACAACGTATTCTATCACTTCTTGATCAAGATGCAAAAGGACGTTATGAGCAGTTTATAAAACTATATCCTTCTATACTACAACGTGTTCCTAAAACAATTTTGGCTTCATACCTTGGAGTATCAAGAGAAACATTAAGTCGCCTTTCCTAGTATTGTGATCTATATCACAATAAACTTGTGACCTACGTCCTGTGAGCTATAAAATCTAGTATGCAACTTTGTATCATCAATTTTTAAATGAAAATTATGAGAACAATAGCTGGACCACCTATTAAAATATATATGAGTATTGCTATATATAGTATTCTCTCATTATTTAATCAAGTAACTGCTCAAATACAACAAACAGAAACTATGGAAAAGAATATCTTATTTGTACTTACTAGTCATGAAGATTTAGGAAATACTGGAAAAAAAACGGGTTTTTGGATAGAAGAATTTGCAACTCCTTATTACTATTTAACAGATCATGGTATTAAGGTTACTATAGCATCTCCAAAAGGAGGACAACCTCCTATTGACCCTAAAAGTGCACTTGTTGACTTTCAAACAGAATCAACAATTCGTTTTAGCAATGATGAAGTCACGCAAACTATCTTAGCAAATACAATCCCATTAGAATCTGTAAATCAGGCAAGTTATGATGCTATATTCTATCCTGGAGGGCACGGTCCTCTATGGGATCTAGCAGAAGATAAAAATTCTATTGCATTAATAGAAGATTTTTATAGGAACAATAAGCCCGTTGCTTCTGTATGCCACGCTCCAGCTATTTTTAAACATGTAAAGCATATAGATGGCACACCTATCGTAAAAGGAAAGCAAGTCACTGGTTTTTCAAATACTGAAGAAGAAGCTGTAGCATTGACAGATGTCGTACCATTTTTAGTAGAAGATATGCTCAAAAGAAATGGAGGGATTTATTCCAAAGGGAGTGATTGGGCTCCTTATGCATTAGAAGACGGATTATTAATTACTGGACAAAATCCAGCATCATCTGAGCTGGTAGCAGAAAAACTATTAAACCATTTAAAATAATATCAACATACTCAAGCAAAAACACACAACTCATGAAAAAGCTAATCATTATCACACTTTTAGTTGCTTATACAACGCAAGCACAGGAGTTCAAAAAATTATGGGAGGTATCTGGTCTAGAATCTCCAGAATCTATTGTATATAATGAAAGTACGCATTCTTATTACATCTCTAATGTCGCAGGACAACCCGCAGAAAAAAATGGTCTGGGATATATATCTGTTGCAGACGAATCAGGAAATATAACTACTCAGAAATGGGTCAAAGGCCTACATGCACCAAAAGGAATGGCTATTATAAAGAACAAGCTCTATATCGCTGATATCGATAGAGTCATTGTAGTAGATATTATGACTGGAAAAATCATAAAAACATACAATGCAAAAGGAGCTACTTTTTTAAATGATGTAGAAGCCGACAAAAAAACAGAAAGTGTATATATTACAGATACATTTGGAGGAAATGCAATCTATAAAATACAGAATGAGAATATCAATCTTTGGATAAAAGATGAAAGACTTAACTACCCTAATGGAATAAAAGTTATAGATGATCACATTTTTGTAGCAACTTGGGGTGTCGTTACTGATCCAAAGACTTTTGGCACAGAAATTCCTGGAAAACTATTATCTATTAATTTACAGGATACATCTATTCAAGAAGTTACCAAACCTATAGGTAATCTTGACGGTTTGGTAGCTATAAATGATTATTTCCTTACTTCTGACTGGATTGCTGGAGCATTAATTACAGTACAAAAAAATGGAGAAAGCCGTCATGTCTTAGATCTCAATCCAGGATCTGCAGATATATTATATGTACGCAAAAAGAATATAGTGCTTGTCCCACAAATGCAAGATGGAACCCTAAACGCTTATAAAGTAATTCATTAAAGTTTACTAGAAAGATTTTAAACAAAAGCCTTCTATGGGAGGCTTTTGTAGTTACTTCCCTTTTAATAATTGTATGACTTCTTCTTTATAACTTGCTCCAATAGGTATCTCTTTATCACCTATTTCTACATCTACAGATGTAAAAGCAGTAAGCTTATTACTATTAACAATATAGGATCTATGTATCCTCAAAAAAATAGAAGGTAATTTATTTATAAAATCACTTAGTTTATCTTTTGTAATAATCCTGTCTATATCTGTATGAATACGTATATAATCTTTGATACTTTCTATATAGAGTATATCATCAAATGCAATCTTAATATACTTTTTATTAGCATTCACATATAGATGATCATTGACAGGTTCTTCTTGCTTTAATGGCATCTGGATTATTGGTGCATTCATCAAACCTTTGTACTTATTAATTGCCTTAAAAAAGCGTGTAAAAGAAATAGGTTTTAAAAGATAATCTACAATATCTAGTTCATATCCTTCAATAGCATAATTACGATATGCAGTGGTAAAAATAACTTTTGGAGGGTTTTTTAAAGATCTTAAAAAATCAATACCCGTAAGTAGAGGCATCTCAATATCTAAAAAAATAAGATCTACTGTTGATTTTTTTAGTACTTCAAACGCTTCGATAGGGTTTTGGAAAGTCGCAACAAGTTCTATATCGGAAATCTGAGCAACATGACTTTCCAGAACTTGGATAGCAAGTGGTTCATCATCTATTATTATAGTTTGTATGGACATATTTCTAACTTAATTTGATTTTTAAATTGACTTTGTAACTATCTGTATTGTTGTCAATTATTAATTGATATCCATGAGGATAGTTAAGCTCTAATTGTCGTTTTACATTGGTATGACCAATCCCATCTTTTTCCACAGAATTATTATTCCCCTCCTTTTTGTGCATCTTTGTATTATACACCTGTAAGTTTAACTCTTTATTTTTTAAAGTTAAATGTATTTCTATTTTAGGATCTATAGGATTACCACTGGCACCATGCTTAAAGGCATTTTCTATAAAAGGCAATAAAATCAAAGGAGCGATTTGTGTATGCGTATTGTCTAATTTGTGAATAAATGAAATCGTAAGTTGATTTCCATATCGTATTTTTTCAAGATCTATATACCCCTGTATTAGATTAATCTCTTTTTCTATAGAGATTGTAGGTTCATTACATTGATATAAAATATAATCAAGTAATTCAGAAAGCTTAAGAACGACCTCTGGTGCTACATCTGACTTTGCAAGTGTTAAAGCATAAATACTATTTAATGTATTAAATAAAAAGTGAGGATGTATTTGTGCCTTTAAGAACTTTAATTCTGTATGTGCTTTTTCTTTTTTAAGTACTTCAAGTTGATGCTTTTCTTCAAATCTATATTTGAATCCCTTAATAGCGATCATTAAAAAAACAATCATATAAACTGCGGGAAAGTAAGCCCAAAAAAGATAAAATGGGTCTAAGATTATTTCAAGAAGGGTTTCGCTTTCATAAATGCCTTCTCTGGTAATAGGCTCTGCTATATGTACTACACAATAACGAGCAAAAACTACAATAACATAAGCCGAAATTAAAAATGAAACAATAAACAACACATATTTCTTTTTTAAAAATAGCTTAGGAATTTGATAATAATTAAGAAGATAAGCAGCCATCAATTGAGAAGGCAATAACGCCATATAATTGATAAAGTGCATCTTAAAAGAACCAGAATTAAGAGAAGCTAGTATTGAAAATAGAAATAGAAAAGAACACCAAAACAGAACATGAGACAAAAATCTATTTTGGAGAATTCGATCGGTATATGAGGTACTATTCATCAGAAATAAAAGTACAGAATATCAATGTATATAATAATAAAAATAGATGAATAGAAGATTAGCGCTCCTTAATTACCTTTTCCTAATGACAAACCAGTACTAGTAATAATTTCACCTATATATCCATAGCAAAACCTCGTTCATCGTTTTTTACTGAAATATATGTTTTATCCAAATACTTTTGAATCAATCAATAATTACAATGGGATTCCCCACTATCACATAATACATTATATCATGAAAAAACGAATAGTATACCTTATTTTTTGTCTGACTTTTGTACTACCAACACTAAGTCATAACAGTATAGCACAATCATATACATGCGAAGATTTATTATACGCTATTAGAAACGAAAATGTTACTAGCGTTACTCAAATACTCAAAAAAGTAAACCCTAATTGCTCATATAGGGGTAAGGATGAGCCTAGATCTCCTTTGGGAGTAGCTGCTTATAAAGGAAGATTAGATATCGTCAAATTAGTTTTCAAAGCTGGTGCAAAAGCAAACTATAAAGCAAGAGGAGATGCAAGCGCATTAATGTTAGCTGCTAGAAAAGGACATTATGATATTGTCGTATACCTTTTAGAACAAGGAGCATTAATAAATGCTAAAATACAAGGAGATGGAACTGCATTAATGGCTGCTATACAAGGCAATAACTACGAGATTGTAAAGCTATTATTAGAAAAAGGAGCAGATCCTAATATAGGAGTGAAAGGAGATGGGAACCCTATCATAAAAGCAGGATTATCAGGAAATATGGAAATATTTCGTCTTTTGATGAAATATAATCCTGACCTAAATAAAAATAGTGATGGAGATGGAACCGGATTAATAAAAGCTGCCACAATAGGTAATCTAGAAATGGTACAGGCCATGATACAAGCAGGTGCCGATGTTAATAAGGAAAGTAAAGGAGATGGTAACCCTTTAATTGCAGCGTCTAAGCATGGACATCTAGATGTAGTAAAATTACTTGTTGCATCTGGAGCAGATGTAAATTACCATGTAGTAGGTGATGAAACCCCATTAATACAAGCAGCATGGAACGGAAACCTCTCAATTGTAAAATACCTGGTAGCACAAGGTGCTGATATAAATCTTACTGTACGCGATGGGTATTTTATTAATTCCGAAAAGCGCAATGCTTTAAAAATGGCACTACGTAATAATCACAATGAGATTGTTACTTATTTAAGAAGTGTTGGAGCTAGAGATTAATGCCCTATCTAAAAATATTATGATATCAAATAAATTAATAGTTCTTACATGTTTATGTAGTGTATTATGGGTCACAACAATACATGCTCAACATGCGGAACAACCATTAGTGGATACGATTGTAGAAGTTTTTATAGAAAAAGCAAATCTCCCAGGACTATCTCTTGCGGTAAGTAAAGATGAAAATGTAATATTTGCTAAAGGGTATGGATATGCAGACATAAAATCACAACTCCCTATGTCAACCGATACCCGATTACGTACAGCATCTGTAGCCAAAGTTATTACAACAACCGCACTAGCACGACTAGTATCTGAGGAAAAAGTAGATCTTGATGCCCCTATCAAAACATACATACCCTATATAGATGATATGTATGCGCATCTTACCACGAGACAACTAGCTGGTCATACTTCTGGAATGCCTCATCGTCCTGAGGGGAGTAATTACAAAAAAAAGCAATACACTTCTATTAAAGAGACTGTCTTATTAATGGACACTCCCCTACTATTTACTCCAGATACAGATTACAAATACTCTACACATGCATTTAACCTAATAGCCGCAGTAATTGAAGGAGCCTCTCAAAAAAGCTTTGAGAACTATCTAAATGGATCCATATTTTCATCTCTAGATATGAATCATACTTATGCTGAAAATATCAACACATTATCCAAAGAAGATGCAACATTGTATTATATAAAAAATGACAAACTTCGACCAGAAAAACTCACCAATGCAAGTTACAAACTACCAGGAGCAGGTTTTAGAAGTACACCAATAGATCTTGTGCATATGATGCAAGCATATACTAATGGGTTTATCTCGAAAGAGAGTGTTAATTCCATTTTTAAGAGTCATCAACTTATTAATGGAAAAAAAACTAATGTGGGTATAACATGGCGCTCTTCATATGACCCTTTTGGTAATAGGACCATAGAGCATGCTGGAAGTTGGCGGGGAACTCGAACGGTAGTAGTGCATTATCCTGATGAAAATATGAATATCGCAATTATGATTAATGCAGATTGCCCCATATTTATAGAAGAAACAGCACATATCTTAATAAATATATTCAGAGAGCATCCTACATCAGAACCAAAACCAAAAGACTTACACCATACTATTAATGTGGCTTATACCTTTAACGACACAAAAGGAGACTATAAAGGAACACTTTCATTAGACGGTATAAAAGGAAAACTTACTGTTAGTAATAATCCACTATTAAACACCTCCCCTATCTATTATTTAGGGTATAAAAACCATTATGCTGTTGTTACTCAATACGGACTTATGTATGCAAACATAGATCAAACCCCTGTGATCAATGGCAATCTTTATCTATACCATACAAGGAATTCCACAAACCCTACAGAAGGAACACCTTTGGCAGTTCTCACAGTAGATTAGTACTCTATGATATAACCAAGGGTATCTTATATTTTACAGAGATATCCTTGGTTTTTTTAAGCAACCTCACAGGCAAAAACTACTACTTTAAAATAAGCCCTCCAGTATCCTACTCATTTCAGGTTACTTTTAATACTTTTGAAATTAAGGAATACCTTCTATGTATAATCATACCTACGATCCCTATGAATTCATATAAAGAAATAATCAAAAAGTTAGATCTAGAGCCACATCCCGAAGGAGGCTATTTTAAAGAAACCTATAGAAGTCATGGTAAAATAGATAAAAATGCACTCCCAAAAGAATACAACAGTGAGCGTAATTATGCGACATGCATTTATTTTTTATTAACTTCAGATACGTTCTCGGCATTTCATAAAATAAATCAAGATGAAATTTGGCATTTTTATGATGGTTCACCTATAGAATTGCATCTACTATCAGAAGATGGTGATCATTCTAAAGTGATTATAGGTCGAGATTTTTCTAATGGACAAATTCCGCAGTATGTTGTTCCAGGTGGGTATTGGTTTGCTGCAAAAGTAATAGATAAAGGAGATTACGCATTGGTAGGCTGTAGTGTATCCCCTGGGTTTGATTTTAAAGATTTTGTACTCCCTAATCGCGCAGAATTACACGCAAAATTCCCGCAACATCAACAATTGATCACAAATTTTACGCATCATTAAATCTTAGCTCTACTTACGATAAATCCCTTCTTCTTAATTCTAATAAAACACGTAGTTTTACGTGTTTTATTATGATCAAAGATTCATATTTTACAAATGTTAAATATGAATACGATGACACAAGTAATAACACAAACTTCAGATAGGATTAAATTACCATATACCTTTGATACATCAAAAATGATATCAGAATACGAAGCATTAAAACTTCAACATTTTGAGTATTACAATGTATTACCATTACGATCACCTGCACATATTGTAGATCCATCCCTTCCTTTTCCTCCTCCTGCAGACGATTATGCAGATGGTTCATGGACAGATTGGTTAGACACACCTGAATTACATAAATCACCCTATTTAAAAAGTGTTATAGATATCTTTAAAGAAAAGACAGATGTAACTCTTGTCAGGTTATTACGATTAGCTCCAAAATCAACAGTAAAAGAACATACAGATCCGACATTAGGACTAGAAGTTTATAAATCAGTAATACGGCTTACGATACCTATTCTAAATGGAAATGGCGTCTCTTTTTTCTTAAATGGAACTCCTGTACCCATGCAACCAGGAGAATGCTGGTATTTAAAACTTACAGACCCTCATAAAGTAATTAATGATAGCACCATAGAACGTGTAAACTTAACTATTGATATGATTCCCAATGATTGGGTTAGAAAAATGATACAAGACAGCACCGTACCTTTATAACTATTCCCTGTCCAACTGGATTACTTCCAAATTATCAATGAGAACCCCATCTATAGTAAAACGCAACATCGTTCGTACCTTATGAAACCCATGCTTCCCGATAGCACCGGGATTCATATGAAGTAAATCCAGCTTTCTGTCTGCCATTACCTTTAGAATATGGCTATGCCCACAAATAAATAACATAGGAGGGTTCTTTTTTAATTCATCTCGTATTGCAGGAGAATAACGCCCTGGATATCCCCCTATATGAGTAATCCATACATCTACTCCTTCACACATAAACCTATTATGTAAAGGGAATTCTTGTCGTGCTTTTTTATCATCTATATTACCATAAACCGCACGTAATGGCCGTATATCTTTAAGTCTATCTGTAACTCGAAGATCTCCTATATCACCTGCATGCCAAACCTCATCTGCTTGCTGTGCATGACTACATATATGATCATCTATATAACTATGGGTATCGCTAAGGAGGAGAATTTTTTTCAAAAAAAGTTTTATAAAAATTAAATAGTTATTTACTAGACGTACGCAATAGATTCCAATTATTTTGAGTATTAATCAAAGCTTTATAGCATGCTTGGGAAAGCGTATATTTGCGCAAAAGTAATACACTTTGCGGTATTTTATACAACTATCATATAATGGTTTTCCTTATCATGGGTGGCAACGACAACCTAATGCAATAACGGTACAGCAGACTTTGGAAGAAGCACTTTCTACTCTGTTACGTAAACCTATAACTATTGTTGGAGCTGGAAGAACAGATACAGGAGTTCATGCCAGTATGATGTATGCGCATATGGATATTGAAAATGCTTTCGCGAAAGCAGACCTTGACGAACTTACATACAAACTCAATAGTTTTTTACCCCCCAGTATTGCAATTACAAAGATTATTCCTGTAACCGAAGAAGCTCACACGCGATTTGATGCGACAAGTAGATCCTACCTTTATAGAATAAGTCCAATTAAAAACCCATTTACAAAAGAAGCAGCATATTACTATAAGCTTCCTTTAGATATTCAAAAAATGAATGCAGCATCAAAAATCTTATTGGACTATAAAGATTTTGAATGTTTTAGTAGATCAAATACAGATGTGAGAACGTATCTTTGTACAATCATAGAAGCATCCTGGAAAATAGTAGATACAGAATATCAATTTACTATTACAGCAGATCGCTTTTTGCGTAATATGGTACGTGCAATTGTAGGAACATTATTGGAAATAGGCCAGAATAAAAAACCTGTCTCATGGATGCACGAAGTAATACGAGGTAAGAACCGTAGTTTAGCAGGTGCATCTGCTCCAGCTCATGGATTATACCTCACAACGATTACCTACCCAAAAAATATATTTATAGATTAATGGCAAATAATAAAGGAAAAGCATTTGATACACAACTTTTTAAACGACTTATGCGATACGCAAGTCCTTATAAAAAGCGATTGTATTTTGCTGCATTTGCAGCAATTATGCTCTCTTTATGTTCGGCATTAAGTCCTTATTACATGAAGAACGCGATAGATATCGGGATTACAAAAAAGTCTCCCGATGATCTTATTTTCTTCATCACATTAATGGCAATCGTTCTTCTCGGACAAGTTGTTTTCCAATTACTATTTATTTACTTTTCTAACTGGATAGGGCAACAAGTAATACGAGATATACGGATCAAACTATTTGATCATATGCTAGCCTTTAAAATGCAGTACTATGATACCTCTGCTGTAGGAAGACTAGTGACAAGAGCAGTAGGAGATATAGAGACAATCTCTAGTATTTTTAGCCAAGGTCTGTTTATGATCATAGCAGATTTTCTCAAAATGGGCGTAGTGCTTGGATTTATGTTTTGGGAGAGTTGGAGGCTTACTCTTATTGTACTGGCTGTGTTTCCAATAATACTATATGCAACTCGTGTGTTCCAAAGAGCTATGAAAGTTGCTTTTGAAGAAGTACGTACACAAGTAGCAAACCTTAATACGTTTGTGCAAGAGCGCGTTACAGGGATGAAAATCGTACAGATTTTTAATAGAGAAGCTATCGAGCACAAAAAATTTGCAGCCATAAATAAAAAACACATGGATGCATGGAATAAGACAGTATGGTATAATTCTATCTTTTTCCCTATTGCAGAAATGTGTACATCTATTACTATAGGCCTTATTGTATGGTATGGAGGACTTAAAGCAGCACAATCAGATATTATCACACTCGGAATGATTACTGCATTTATAAGTTACATCCAAATGCTTTTTACCCCGCTACGACAAATAGCAGATAAATTTAATACCCTACAAATGGGTATGGTAGCAGCAAACCGTGTTTTTGATATCCTGGATACAGATTCTCAAATTTCAAATAACGGTACAAAACTACTGACAAATGTAGCAGGTAAAATCACCTTTGATGATGTCCGTTTCAGTTATATAGAAAATGAGGAAGTCCTCAAAGGAATTTCCTTTGCTGCACAACCAGGACAAACCATAGCCATTGTAGGTTCTACAGGAGCTGGAAAATCTACCATCATCAATTTATTAAATCGTTTTTATGAGATTGATAGTGGCACTATAAAAATAGATAATACCGCTATTGTTGATATCCCATTGGAAAATTTAAGAAAAGAAATTGCTGTGGTTTTACAAGATGTATTCCTCTTTGCAGATTCTATTCTTAATAATATCACACTCAACAATCCAGATATATCTGAAGAATATGTAATTGCTTCTGCAAAAGCTATAGGGGTACATAAATTTATTTCTAGTTTACCAGATGGGTATCATTATAATGTAAAAGAGCGAGGTGCTATGCTATCTAGTGGGCAACGACAACTCATTGCCTTTTTACGAGCATATGTAAGTAACCCTTCCATACTAATTTTAGATGAAGCAACTTCATCTGTAGATTCTCATAGCGAACAACTTATCCAAAAAGCGATAGGAAAAATCACAAAGGACAGAACATCTATTGTTATTGCACACCGTCTTGCTACTATTAAGAAAGCAGATCTTATTATGGTAATGGAAAAAGGCAAGATTGTAGAACAAGGATCTCATAAAGAACTACTTAAAAAAGAAAATGGGCATTACCTTAATCTTTATGAAGCTCAGTTTTCAGATGTAGAAACTGTTTAAGTGAAGATAGTACTACAACTATTCTTTGATATAGGTGACAAGAGATACTTCTTCGGTTTTTCCTTTTAGTTTTTCTCCACCAAGCTGTTTAATTTTTACAGAAGATGGTAACTGATATGCTAATTCTGAAAAACGTTTGGAAGCTAGAATATCTACCCCTTTAGCATTGCACTGTGCTTGAATACGAGCCGTCGTATTAAGAACATCACCAGAAAATGCAATATCCTTTTTTATTTTCCCAAGCTCTCCTACCATCACAGATCCACAATGTAACCCTACTTTAAATGTAGGCGTATGTCCATATATTTCTTGATAATAAGTATCGCGTTTCTTAATATCATCTCGCATTTTATAAAAGCATTGTAATGTATTTGCATTACGTAATCCTTTTTTCATTTTCCAAGTAAGTACCACCTCATCTCCCACATATTGGTATACTTCCCCATATGTTGTCTGTATAGCAGGGGCAATATGATTAAAAAAATCTTTTAAAAAATTAAAATACTTTTCTTCTCCTATATCCTCAGCAATAGTTGTTGCATCCCGTATATCAACAAACATAAAAATACGACGCTCTCTTTTGGGTCTAAAATATTTCCCTCTAAGGTAATCTGGAAATACTCCAGGGCCATACTTATCATTGATCATCATGACGATTAAAGTACCTAGAACAATAAACAACCAAATGATAATATTTTTAGCTAATAACCACTGGCCAAAAAATTCATTCATAGCAGCCATTACTTCATCACTCATAAAAGAATTTCCCGTATACATACTATAATAGAAAAGTCCCCCTACAGCGCTTACAACAAAAGCAACGATGAAATAAGTAATAATGATGATAAGAAGTGCTTGTCCAAATGCAAACTTACGAAGGCTATACTCCATAAAATTAACAGTAACTGTCCCCCCTATTATTCCTGCTACAATAGAAACAAAAAGATTAGCCTTAAAAGCAGTGGGAAAATCAAAATCAGAGGATAATGCATTAGCATCAATCATATTCATATAGTCATAAAAGAATAATGCATTAAAAATAAATACCCAAGCCACTAGAATCCAAAAGGCCCTTTTTGTATAATACCAAATATTTTGTCTTGAAAAATTCATAGCCAGATATTTATCATGTCAAAAAAATTAAGAGTATCATATTATAAATGTAACATAAGGACTCATACATACGTTACTAGTGATCACTTGGTTTTTATAGTATCTATATGCAAAGAATCCTTTTTTTCTAACTCCTTTTTCTTTGCCTCTATAGATTTATTTACCATCTCAAATAAAAAGTTATCATTGCTAAGCTCTCCTTTGACGGCCTTATACCCTAAAAACGCTCCCCCTACAAACAAACTACCTATAAATAATGAACAAAATAGAAGGAAAAAAAATGCCGTCTTGAGGATGATACTCCCTGTATCAAGTGCAAACAGCCTTTTCAAAATATAAGTCATATATCCTATCATAATAAACGTGGAAAGAATACTAAATACTTGATAAGCTGTTTGATTCCAAATAGTCAATAGACTTAATATTGTAGTAATTAAAGCTATATGAGAATATCCATATAAGTAAATGACAAAATGTTCTACCAAATTATACTTTTTATAATTCCAAAATACAACTCTGGATAAAAGTGCCATTAACGGAATTATTGTAAAATAGATAACAGATTGATAATCCATCATTGTCTTAGTCCATTGAGAACTAAATGTTTTCTGTATTTCGGCTGTTTCTCCAGAATAAAAACTGCTTTGAGCTTGAATCAAATCATCCATAAACCAGTTTTTAAAAATAAAGGCCGAAACCCCTGCAACTGTAACTGCTACAGCAAAATAACTAAAAGCTGGAAGGTATTTTTTACGCATCCCTTTCATATAGCCCCCTATCACATCCTCAGGCTTTATAAAAAGTGCTATAAATGTTTTTAAAAATGCATTCTCTATATTTAAAAAACGATCTACAAAGTCTTCAAAAAGATTACGCCATGTAATACGATTATACATGCGCTTGCCACCACAATTAGAACAGAATCGCTGATCAAGATCTAAAGGAGCATCACAATTAATACATACATCACTTACCTCAAGGAGCGCTTGTTCTTTCTTTGCAATTTTTCCCATATTAAGAAATCAATTTTATAAAAAGCAATTTAAGATATTGCTAGTAAGCACCCAAAAAGAGTAATGTATCTTTTACTTTTTGAATACCCTGCTTCACGCTATCTACATTTAATGAATCCTTTACAGTAGTAGCGCTCTCCTTTATAGACTTTTGTATTTCACTTTGCTCTTTTAGTTTTTCTATAAATACATCAAACAATCCCAATTCATATAAAATCCATCCACCTATTCCAAAAATAACTACAGATACAACACCAAAGAAGACAAAGAATAATAAGGTTTTAAGAACTATTTTTTCTACCGTAAGCTCAAATAATTTCATCAGAACATAAGCAGTATACCCTATATAAACAAACATTAATAATGAACTCACAAGCATTTGAGCAATACTAGACCATAAAAATAACGCCCCTACAATCGAAGCAATAATCTGTGTATGGGAATACACATATAGGTAGATCACTACATGCTCAATAAAATTGTATTTCTTATAGTTCCAGAATACCATTTTAGAAACAATCGCATACAGAGGAATATTGATAAATGTAATAATAGACTGGTAATCAAATACCCAATCTAGCATTTGTTTTGTGCTATTAACATCGATATCTTCTTGAGAAGTTCCAGGAATGACCATTCCCTGTTTAAGCATCTCATCATCCATAAACCAGTTTCGGAAAACAAACGTATACAAGCCTACAATTGTAAGAGAAATTGCAAAATAACTAAATGCTGAAAGGTATCTTTTTCTGGTACCCTCTATATACCCTCCTATAACATTTTGAGGGGCTTTAAACAAATCAATAAATGTTCTTAGAAAGTTATTCTCTATATTTAAGAACCGATCTACAAAGTCTTCAGTAAGGTTGCTCCAGTTAAGACGATTATACATCCGTTTTGCACCACAATGAGCACAAAATAATTGATCTAAAGCAAGAGGGGTATTACAATTTTTACAAGTATCAGATACTGTAAGTAATTGTCGTTCTTTAGACTTTTTGGGTTTTACTTTCCTCTTAAAAAAGCCCTTCTTTTCTGGAATTAAATCTTGATCCATATAATCAACTCAAGTCTTCTGTAATTAGTTCTCGGAGTTCATCTATTGTTTTATACAATACAAAAGCACCATTTTTTACATAGCTTATATCACCAGACTCTTCACTTACAACAAGTGCAAGAGCATCTGTCTTTTCTGTAATACCTACGGCAGCTCTATGACGTAACCCAAAACGCAATGGAATCTTACGCTCTTGTGTAACGGGTAAGATGACCCTCGTAGCGGTGATCATATTATCTTCTATAATCATTGCACCATCATGTAAGGTAGAGTTTTTGTAAAATACACTCTCAATAATAGGTCTGTTTACAGCAATGCCCATGACATCACCAGAAGCCTTTACAAACTCCAGACTCGTTGTTCTTCGTATAACAATAAGGGCTCCTGTATGTGTTTTACCCATATTAACGCAGGCTTCAAGAATCGCATTTACATCTATCTCCAGTACTTTATCACTTTTGGAAAATTGAAAATTCTTAAATACGCCTCCCCCACGAGTTAGGTTTGTACTCCCTACCATAAGTAAAAACTTACGGATTTCCTGTTGAAAAACAACAATAAGTGCAAACATCCCAACACCAATAAATTGACCTAAAATCGTACTAAGCATTTCCATTTTTAGCAACTCGGTAAGCTGCCAGATCAAGTATACGACAACAATACCTATAAAAATATTGATAGCAACAGTACCCTTTACTAACTTGTATGCATAGTATAGTAATGCAGCAACAAGTAGAATATCTATAACATCAAGTATTCTAATGGTGTCTAAAATCTCCAAGAGTCAATAGGTTTATAGTAAAAGTAACAGAAAAAATAAGAGTGAGAAACCTGTAATGCAAAAATCTGTCTTTTATAGATAAAGAAAGTTATGTATTTAATTACCTATGCATACTATCAGATTAAGGATATTACAATTATTTCCATTTTATATTGCAACCTATACTAGGTTTTTGAATAGCACTTTGAGGTCTACTATTAAAAACATTATCCAACGCTTCTCTTAAGTCACGACCATTTACAGGAATTCCATTGCCAGGTCTAGACGCATCTAGTTGACCACGATACACTAACCGATCATCAGCACCAAAAAGGTAAAAATCGGGAGTACAAGCAGCATCATAAGATCTAGCAACTTCTTGTGTAGCATCAAATAAGTAAGGGAATGTAAAATTGTTTTTACGAGCATTATCCCACATCGCCTTAGGACCATCTTGAGGATATGCCTCTATGTCATTACTACTTATCGCTACAAAACCAAAACCAAGAACGCGATAATCATTTGCAATACGTACAATTTCATCAATTACATGAACTACAAATGGACAATGATTACAGATAAACATAACTACAGTACCGCGTTCTCCTCTTACATCACTATAGCTACACAACGCATTTGTCACAGAATCTGTGAGTTGGAAATCGGGAGCTTTTGTGCCCAAATCGAGCATATTTGATGGAGTCAATGCCATAGTCTTTTATTTATCACGTTAAATGTACATAAATTGGTCGCACATTCATAAGTTTTGTTACGCTTTCGCGAAAGCAAAAAGCCACTTCCCAATAGCTAGAAAAGTGACTTTTACTTTGTATATATTTATCTATCTCTATTTAATCATCTCATAAGAACGATTAATAAAATTAGTGAGTTCTTCACCCTTTAATAAGTTTTGACTCAGTTTTGCGAGATCAAAAGACTGTCGGATCAAACGCTCTTTCTTCTTAGTCGTTTTTGTATTCAGTATTTCTGAAACCAGTTCATGATTTGCATTAACAACAAGATTGTACATTTCTGGCATATTTCCCATACCAAACATACCGCCACCGCCACCAGTCTGTTGCATCTCTTTCATACGACGCATAAACTCAGGTTGCGTTATAATAAAAGGAGCTGCTGCACTATCCATAGCTTCTAGCTGAACTGTATACGATGTATCTGCAATAGCATCTGTAATCGAAGTCTTTACAGTCTCCTTCTCTTCATCAGAAAGTTTTGAAATTTGTTCTTCATCTTTCTTAATAAGATTATCTATATGATCACCATCTACTCGAACAAAAGTAACGTTCTCTTTACTCGTCTCAAGCTTCTGAATTAAATGACTTACAATAGGAGAATCTAGCAATAATACTTCATATCCCTTTGCTTTTGCACTCTGAATATACGCATGTTGTGCATCTTTATCACTTGCATACAACACAACTAGCTTATCATCTTTATCTGTCTGAGTATCTTTAATTTTTGCATCTAACTCTTCCCAAGTTAAATACGTATCATCTACCGTAGGATATAGTGCAAATTTATCTGCTTTTTCAAAGAATTTATCTTCAGAAAGCATTCCATACTCAATCACTACTTTTATATCATTCCATTTTTTCTCAAAATCCTCACGGTCATTATTGAATAAGGATTTTAACTTATCAGCAACCTTTCGTGTTATATAGCCAGAGATTTTCTTTACAGCACCATCTGCCTGTAAATAACTACGAGATACATTCAAAGGAATATCTGGAGAATCAATAACCCCGCGAAGCATTGTCAAAAATTCAGGTACGATCCCTTCTACATTATCTGTAACAAAAACTTGATTTTGATACAACTGAATGCGATCTTTTTGCATGTTTATATCCTGTCCCAGTTTAGGAAAATATAAAATCCCTGTCAGGTTAAAAGGATAGTCTACATTTAAGTGTATATTAAATAATGGCTCCTCAAATTGCATAGGATACAGCTCACGATAGAAGTTTTTATAATCTTCTTCTTCTAGATCTGTAGGCTGTTTTGTCCATGCAGGATTAGGATTATTGATAATATCATCTACTTCTTGAGTAGGAGCAGGATCCTCTTCTTTTGCACCTTCTGGTTTTTCTAATGTTTCTGTCTTTGTACCAAATTTAATAGGCACAGGCATAAACTTATTATACTTAGTAAGTAGCTCACGGATACGTCCTTCTTCTAAAAACTCAACACTGTCTTCGGCAATATGAAGAATAATTTCAGACCCGCGATTTGTTTTATCGCTTTCTACAAGTGTAAATTCAGGAGATCCATCACAACTCCAGTGAGCTGCAGGAGCATCTGTATGAGATTTGGTAATAATTTCTACCTTTTCTGCTACCATAAAAGCAGAGTAAAAACCAAGCCCAAAATGACCGATAATACCAGCATCTTTCCCAGCATCTTCATACTTATTCAGGAATTCTTCAGCTCCCGAAAAAGCAACCTGATTGATATATTTCTCAACCTCATCGGCACTCATCCCTAGACCTTGGTCTATAATATGGAGTTTTTTGCCTTCCTTATCTATTTTTACTTCAATTTGTGGATTTCCATAATCCACTTTAGATTCACCTATACTCGTTAAGTGTTTTAGTTTAAGCGTAGCATCGGTTGCGTTTGAGATAAGTTCACGTAAAAATATCTCGTGATCGCTATATAAGAATTTCTTAATAAGTGGGAAGATATTCTCTACCGACACATTAATTTTTCCTGTTGACATAAAGTATTGTTTTAATGTTAGTATGCTTTCGCGAAAGCTTCCAAAACAATACCACAAATGCACATGTGACAAGATGACATTATATCCTATCAAAAAAAGGCAGAAGGATAAACCCCAAAACAAAAAATAGTATTTTTACCCACATGATTACAATAAACATTGTCGGTACCGGAAATCTTGCCTGGCATCTTGCCAACCAATTTACCAAGCAACCGGATGTTATGCTTTTACAGGTTGCAGGAAGAACTCTAGAAAGTCTGATTCCTTTTAAAAAGCTAGCACAGACAGGAACTCTTAAAGAGTTAATCCCTGCAGATATCACTATCATTGCTGTAAGTGATCATGCAATTAATACAGTAGCACATCAACTACCTTATATAGATACACTCGTTGTACATACAGCGGGTAGCATCCCTTTAGAAGAGATAACCACAAAACATAGAAAAGGAGTCTTTTATCCTTTGCAAAGTTTTTCAAAAGAAGACACTGTAGACTTTTCGATGATTCCAATCTGTATAGAAGCGCAGGAAGAACATGATAGTACTCTTCTCAAAACAATAGCTTCTATGCTTAGTAAAACAGTTCATTATCTTAATAGTCATCAACGTAAAAAAGTACACCTCGCTGCCGTTTTTGCCAATAATTTTACAAATCATTGCTATACAATTGCATCACAAATATGTAAAGACGATAACATTCCTTTTGATATATTACATCCATTAATCCAAAAAACGACTCAAAAGGCAATCACTCATGGACCAGACACTGTACAAACAGGTCCTGCAAAACGGCAAGATATAGACGTTATAAACAAGCAACAAGAAGCATTAACTCGTAAAGATCATACATCCGTATATAAAACCCTTACTGCATCTATATTATCATACTATGGAAAAGAGCTATAAAGAATATTTACACCAGATTACCACATTTATTTTTGATGTAGATGGCGTCCTTACTGATGGAACATTACATATTACTTCAGAAGGACAACTACATCGTGTCATGAATGTCAAAGATGGATATGCATTAAAAACAGCTCTTGACCAAGGGTATAATATCTGTATTATATCCGGAGGAAAAGATGAAGGAGTGAGATTAAGACTGAAAGCATTAGGGATACAAGACATATATCTGGGAGCACATCAAAAAATGACACAGTTAGATGCATATATAAAAGAAAAAGGAATCCTTTCAGAAAATATACTCTATATGGGAGACGATCTTCCAGATTATCCAGTCATGAAAAAGGTGGGACTCCCTTGTTGTCCTCAAGATGCCGTTAAAGAAATCAAAGAAACCTCAAAATACATTTCTCATAAAAACGGAGGTAAAGGTTGCGTACGTGATGTCATAGAACAAGTACTCAAAGTACAAGGGAAATGGATGTTAGATTTTGATGCAGAAGCGCATTAATTTTCTATGATCATCTTGATTAAGATTGCTTTTGCGACAGTTACCCTATAAACACTTCAATCAATATTCAGTATATATAAATAGCGTAACCCGCACACATTATTACACCTATATAAATAAAAAGCAAATAGCTACGTATCATACACTATACGTATGATACGGCGATTATTGTTGTAACATTTTTATTTTTTTGAGACTCATAAATAAAGCTTTTGAAAAAGGAGTTTCCAAACTCGGATTTTTTACCGAAATTGAACATCCAAGAAAAATTACGTTCAACTATAAAAACTAGCCATACCTATGTCTGATGATTTTGACTTATTAGAAACCAATGACGCCTCCCAACAAGAAACTGAAAAAGTAGATGTAAACTGGGGAAAAGCAGTAGATACTATGAAATCTAAGCTTGCTCAGGAGGATGACCCTGAGATGCGTCAGAAAATACTGAATGCGACACTAGATGATGTCGTAGGCATGGCCGAAAAAGACAGAACGTCATTACTAGATGCTATCAAAGATCTTACTGACTATCAAGATGAAGTAGGCATTATTTTTGAAAAATTTTCTACCCTTAATGCCAATGAGCAAAAAGTCATAGACGATGCACAAAAAGCATTAGAACGGGCTAAGATAGAACTAGAAGATGCAGAAAACGTAAAAGATAGTTGGTGGAACAACTTATGGGGTCGTAAAGCTAAGATCAAAAATAAAACAGAAGAACTGGCCGCTGCTCAAAAAGTACGTGATGGAGCAGATATGAAAGCAAAACAGATGTTTCAAGAACGCATTGAATCGGCAGATATCCAAACGCTTTTAAATGAACTTTCATATAAATCACAAGCAGCCGTTACACGCCTTAAAAATCGCGAGGTAGAAATTAAAGAAGTAGAAGATAAATTGCAAGTAGCAATTGTAGAAGCGAGCAAAAATCATAACAAAGCGTTAGAAAAAAAGAAAGAAACCGAAGATAAGCTCGAAGAGCAATATGCACTTTTAAAACAGGCTCGTCAAGCACTAGAAGAAGTAGCCGATAAGCAGTCTACAGCCTATAGTGAAGCCATTGCAGAGATTACAAAACTAGAGCAAAAAGTAGAAGAGCTGGAAGGACTTAAAAATGCTTACACTACCCTAGCAGCAAGTAAAGATAGTTTTGTACACAAGCATAACTTAACCATTAAAGTATTGACTTCATTACGTAGTAACCTACAGACACATCGCGCCAAATTAAAAAGTGATACAGATGAGCGTTTAAAATATTATGATGGATATGTAGTAGCACTTAAAGCACGTACAGACCAAGAATTTGCAGCTATACTAGAACATTTAGGAGTAAAAACAGATGAGCATATAGGTCAGACCTTAGCATCTATGCATACAGCCAGTGCAAAAGCACGTCAGGAAATGATGGATAATATTCCTGTTCATGAAAAAGTAATGCAAGGCGTATATAGTAGTTATGCCGAATCATTACAGGAAATCCGTGAGAAAGATGCTAGTATCCAAAAAGATTTTGCAAACCGCTATGGTATAGATATGAAAGAAATCTTTGAAGAGTATTATGCAACCGATGGTGATGCGCCAGCTCCAGAAGGAGATCCTACCCCTGAAAAAACAGATGATGCTGGAGATGATGATCTCTTAGGATAAGAACTAGTTATTCAAAAATATATGAACTATAAAATCCCGTCACAAGACGGGATTCCATAAGAGATGCCAATAAACGAAATCATCACCCCTCTGGATAGTGCTACTTTAGAAAACAAGGAGCAATACAAGGTGTATTTTAAAATTGTAAAACACGCGTTTGAAGAGCTTGTCAAAGCACTCAAAGAAGAACAATTATGTACACCTTCTGAGACTACCTATATCAAACAGTATTGTGATTTACTTACGTATACCTTAGAAGCATTTAGAGTAAAATACCTCTTTGATGACGAAGAAAAGATGAAAGTAGATCTTACCGAATCTGGACTTCCTAACTATTCTGAGTTTCGATATCTTGTTAATGACATGGAGCTTAAAAATGAATACATTCAAAAGCTTCCAGCGGTAGAAACCCTAAAAGATGAATTTCTAGAAACGCTCTTAAAATACAAGGAACCTATTTCTGATAAGAAATTACACCAAGCATCTTCTATTGTCTATTATACTTCGGTAGAAAGTAAATATTTATTCAAACGTTTTGTACAAGGTAAGGTGATTAAAACAGCACCTTCGGCAGATACAGAATTTATGGTAAGTTGGGCATTTTATGATGTAGGCGTAAACAGACCCTTTATATGCTTTATGTATTTCGATTTACATAAAGTAGATATGGAAGACTATATCGAAGATATCTATAAAGTCCTAGAAGCTACAGCAGATCGTAGTATCACCTTAGACAGTATAGCATATGCAATCGATAAAAAATTACCGAATCTATTGCCTAAAAGAATAAAGAAAATAGATTTGGGCCCGATACATAATGTATTTGCTAAAGATGAGTTGCAAGTCACGCATGCTATCTTACAAGCTATTGTTGATAAAAGCTTAGACCTTTCTGCATATGCAATATCTATTACGGTGAATGAAACATTTTCTAAAGACAGTATTTTAGAAGGAAGCATCTTTAATAAACAACACCTTCAGGTCTGGGAAAATAAAAGACCCGAAAATTATTTATTTACATCACATAGAGTAATGCAATTACTATATGATAAAATACCCGATAAGGTATATGGCCTTACAAAAGACCCTATTGAAATTGCATCACTTAAATTATAACCTATGGAGCACAACAGTACATTTCCTATACAACTAAGCGAACTCGCAACCCTTCGTGATGAAGCCACATCGTACTTAAAAGGAGTGCAATGGGAACAAGGAGGAAAAGCCAAAAGCCGTGATAAAAACCAAAAAGACGAATCTATCCTTTTGTATTTATCTAAAGCTACGGGTACCGCTAGTAATGAAGTGACTTCAGTTTCTAAGACCATACTGGCATTAAAGAAAAGACTCCTCCCCGATTCTATTGCCATTCCGTTACATCTCAATCAGGCATTATATGCATTACAAGAAGGCATTACCATAGGTATATGGCTTAAAGACAGCTATTCAGATGCATCTGGACTCTCTACACTTAATGAGCGCAAATCAACCCTGGATCATACAGGAAGAAGAGAATACGAATCAAAAATGCATACAGCAACTGCCTATATGCTTTATGGTACAGCATATAGAATACTTTTTAGTATCAAACAAAATGCCTCCGATGATCTGAGTGTCATGAAAAATAAGTTTGCAGGCATCCCTGAACTCTCATTAATGAGTCCACTTAAAGGTATTTCCTGCATGCTCTTTTATTATGATAAATACCTAAGCCATCCAGAGATTATTACATCAGATAAGGATGTTATAGATTTTACAGTCGTCTTTTTTGAAGCGGTCATTAGTGAAATCCAACAACGAATAGGCTCACTAGAATACACAGATACCATTACAGATAGAACCTATAAGCTTGAAAAAAGTGAATTTGCAGTATCTGGATGGGAAAATATATTTGAAGGTACCGCAGTCAGTGTTGAATTTAACAAAATACAGTTTGAAGAGATTGTCGGAAACCGAGATGCCAAGCATTTTGCCCGTAGATTGACAGAACGCATGCTCAGTTATGATTTTTCAGCAAAGAAAAATCCGTTTCAAGAGTTAGGAGGGTTTATGCCTGTATTTATGGGATATGGAATTCCAGGGACAGGAAAATCTATGTTGATTGCCGCAATTGCTACTCGATTAAAGGAACACTGTGATCATTTAGACATTCCATTTTTATTCCATCCTATGCCAGATACGTTGATCTCTACCTTTCAAGGAGGGTCGGCAGAAAAAATGGTTCAGTGGATGAAGCCTATGCAAGATCCTTCTAAATTAATTTTTGCTCCTATAGATGATGCCGAAAACAACTTGCAAGAACGCACAGCTCAAGGAGTCTCTGCTGGAGTAAAAGAAGTGATAGGTGTATTTTTACGATATACAGAAGGAGCTTATGCCATTAACTATGGAAATAGTTCGATTGGGCTTTTTACCAACCTTCCAGAAATGTTGGACAAAGCAGTGATCTCTCGTGTACAAGGTCGTTTTAAAATAGATGGCGCCCGTACTATTCCGGATTTTATAGATCAGGATTATATCTGGTGGAACAAACTAGAGCAGTCTATGCCTGACTTTATAAATATGACCAATCCAGAAAAATATGAATTTTTGAGTGAACAAGGTCTCGCAAAAAATTTAGGTGAAATTTTAAACCAGAGTGAAAAACCTACCGAAGCCAGAGTCCTGGAAATCTATGAACAAGTTGCTTCAAAACACAAAGGAACAGAACATCTTTTCTTTGCAGAGTTATATAAACAGATTCAAAAAGCATTTCCGTTTTTCTCTTCAAGAGACATTCGTAATATCCAAAGTGCTATTTCGCTACGCCTTACAGACTTTGACCTTCCAGAGCAATGGTTTGAAGACCCTGCTATCTATTTCAAAAAAGACTACGACAGTAAACTTGTAATGCTACAGGATGTCATGAAAGAAAACATGAAAGGTTTGAGTTTTTCAGACATACGTAGACAGGAAGTAGTACGCTACTTAGACAATGTAGCAACCATTGCCGATACTGATTTTAAGCGAAGTGTAGATCGTCGTGTTCATGATATGAATGTACAATTAGAAGCAAGACGTCTTTTTGAAAGTGGAGAAAATTGATTGGAGATATGAAATTTTTAAAATAAAATTATGAGTTCGCTTTCGCGAAAGCGTTCTATAGAAATTAATAATAAGATACTGCGCCTTTGCGAGTACTAAGAAAATGAAAAAACTAAAAGAAGTAGGGTTATATGGCGGAGCATTAGTTCCGGTATCAGGATCGCTAGCAAAACGTTATAATGACTGTCTGGCGATGCTTGGTGTTGCACCTACATCTCTCACTCGTTTTTCTATAGATGCAATGGGTTGGAGCCCTGAAATTGCCGAAGAAAAACAAGAAAATTACTATCTCAATATTGGAGAAGCCAATACAAATGCTATTATTATCTCTCCAGAACAACGGTATAAACCTGTTCAAATGCCCAGTCATAGTTTTGACAGAGATTTAATGGAGGCAGTCTTTACGGCTTATTCAAAAGCAATAAAAGATATTACAAAAGATAGCGCCATCTGTGTACATATTGACCAGAAAATAGATGCCTTTTATGAACCTTTTGATTTATTGCGATATAATACCATTACAGTAACATTTAATTTATTAAATCAACTCAATCAAAAACAAGCAGCGCAAAATGCGCTTATTAAAGAGTTTCAAAAAGATAATAATTTTATAGATCGCGAAATCCATAAAAAAATCATTGCAAGCGCAAAAACCTATGGAGATTTACGACAGCGTAAGCTTCATCTGGAGCCCATACAATTAAATGTATCATCATTTTATACAAGAGCTTTTGGGGGCATTTTTATATTAAAGGATTTTATTCAGGATATCATGATTTTTGAAGACAAAACGGTCTATGACAAAGCCATTCTGGATACAGGGCACGAAGTCATGTTATTTCATAAAGATCATGATGAGTTAATAGAAGTATTGTCCAGCCATCTAATTATTGATAACGATATAAAAAGAGCATCCAAGACAAAACGGTATGAACGTATAAAAAAACACCGTTTCACAAAAAGTATCAAGCAAATAGAGCATCCATTTACAGAAATTCTAGATAGCCATTTTTTATTTAAAAAATATATCACACAACTTGATATTGATACTCAAAAGCAACTCAATGGTGTAGAATTATACTATCAAAAAGTGATCATCAATAAAGAACTCAAACAAGAAGAGTATATTGATAAGGAATATTTTAAAGCACTACATAAACCGCACTCATCATTAGAAGAAGAACAGACAGATTTGATATGGAAGCTTTTAGTTAAAATCATCCCTAATGATCCGTTACATCTCTATTGGTATGACAAAGAACAGTTTTATAAAGCCTATAAGACATGGCCGGAAAGCTATAAAGATTGGGTTATTAAAATGATTTTGAAAGAGAATTCATAATATAGAAAACAACAAAATTATGACACTAGAAATAATTGTATTTGTAATGGCTATCCTTCTGGGGATTGTACTCTATTGGAGAGAGTCTAAAAGTAATGCGGTGTATCGATTTATTAATAAACTTACACATAATGATGAATTACAAATGAAACCCGATAATCGCAAGGGTTTTATACACTCACAACCATTCTTGATGCGATTGGTATACGTCACTTTGCTATTTGTTATAGGCGCCGTTATCGTACGTTTTGTAACTCCTATCAATGCATTTTTTGTTCAGTACTTTGTCTCGGCAATAGTAGGAACGATGATTGGAACTTATATCGCTTCTTTTTTCTTGTTTGCAAAAAATAGCACAAAAAAAGAGAATCTAGAAAAGGTATTTGATAAAGGAAAAGAAATGGTCAATGAATTTACAGATGATGTAAAAGAAACATTTGAATCAAAGGAAGACTCTACTACAGAGGAAACATCAAAACAAGATACTCCTCCTAAAAAAAGTGCCAGAGATCGTTTTAAAGATAAAGGAATGATTAAGTAAGACCTACTAATTAAAAAGAATACAACTAACTATCAAAATACAGAGTCCATGATAAAATCATACTGGCAAAAAGGAGGAAAACAAAAACGCATACTACTCATTACTGCGTTTGTATTGCTCTTGTTATTATTTTTCTTGAGGGATGACTATCAACCTGCTTTGTTATTCCTTCGAAAATATATATTTATTATTCTAATAAGTAGCATCTTTCTCATATTCATGTTTCGAAGATTTCGCGCAAGCGCAAGTACAGGAAAACGGTTCCTTTATCTTATAGGTATTGTTGCCTTTTTTGGAATTATATGGTTTGCAGGATGGAAAACAGGACTGTATCAATATATGCAAACATATAATGTGTATAACAACTTAAATCTGGTTGAGATTCATGAGTTACCGCTCACACGTAATGAGCGTATCCAACCCTATAATAATATTGTAACAATGGCCTATGAGTCTATAGGCGAGACTCAAGAAGTATCTCCTCCGCAATTAGTACGCATCGATACTACCAATAAATGGACCATGGCAGTACAACCAGCCAAAGAATATATGTTTCAACGGATGAATGATAACACCGAAGAGATTTTTATGGTAGAAAGTACATCGCCTTTTCCAAGGTTTTCAGATACAAACAGAGTACCTATTACCTTTTCTATAGGAGAATCACTCGCCTTTAGCAGAAACACCTATAATGCCGTAGTACAGCGATTTAACTTTTTTCAGTTATTCACATTAGAACCAAGTGAAGTATTTTATATGAAGAATGATGAAGGCAAATGGGTACAGGTCGTCAACCTTATCAAATGGAAAGGTTTTTTCTTTCCTTACCCCTCTTATGGCGGAGTTATGATTATAGATGCTGGAGAACATACTATAACAGATTATCTTGAACGCGTAGCTATAGGCAAAGGAACGTATGTCCCTCCATCAAAAACAAAAGACTATCCGTTTTTAACTAAACAGAATACCCTTAATGAGAAGGTATCACGCCTTCAGGCAAAGTCATTACAATTCTTAGGAGGATTTACAGATCCATTACCATGGAATATGGAAACCGCTGTAAAAATTCCAGATCTTAAAGACGATCAAAATCAACAACCTTTTGTTACCGACTTTAATTTTAGTGGTATGGAAATACAAGCCTATAGTGGTTTATACCATTGGTTTGGATTAGAGCCTATAGGAGAAGAACGAACAAGTTTATCATTCAGTGTATTGATTCCAGCAGATGGGACAGATAAATTATATTATTACAACCATGCTGCAAAAAAAGAAGGGCTAGCAGGGGTTTCGGCGATGCCATTAAAAGTAGTAGAATCTCGCAAAGAATACGATTGGTCTGTCAATAAACCTGTAGAATTCAGACCTTTTATTAAAGAAATTGCAGGTCGCAAACGCATGTTTGTCATCAGTACAATTGCGGCAAAAAGAGACGATAGTAAAAAGTTTGATGGAGCTGCTACTCCTGATCTCGCATTGATCGATACAGAATATAGAGATGTTATTTGGGTAGATGCAAAACATCCCTCACAATGGGAAAATACTATCTTGCAACAACTCGGAGAGACATGGAAAACATCAGAAGGATTAACAGATCATGATCTATACCCTACCAAAAAAGAAGTGGATCTTATAGGAATCCAGGAAAAAATAGACATTCCAGTAGATTCTATCATACAAACTATAAAGAAAATTGTAAAGGATACATTAAATTGAGAGGGGTTATACTTTCGCTAAAGCATAATACTTTCTATTTATTTTTATACTCTAGTAAATTTGTGTTATTTTGTTGATGCGTCAACCCCTTAAATACGCAACCTAATTAGTAGTGAAGTACTTCAACCTAATCCGACTTCCCAATCTTCTGATGATCATTGGTATGCAGTGTATTATCAGATACGGCTTCTTTATACCCTTTAATGTAGAGTTTACCTTAAGTGTTTTAGGATTTTCATTTCTAGTATTGGCTACTGTATTGATTGCAGCTGGCGGCTATATTATAAATGATATTATTGATGTCACAGCCGATAAAATTAATAAGCCTAAGCGGAGAGTGATCGGAGTTTCTATAGATCTTAAACGTGGAAAGTTATTGTACTATATTTTCACCTTCGGAGGACTAGGACTTGGATTTGTCCTTTCTGCAATGATTCAAAAACCATTCTACTTTTTGATATTTGCCGGAACAGCAATGGCACTCTATTTGTACTCTCGTTTTTTCAGAAAAATAGCAATTGTCGGTAATATTATAGTAAGCATTACAATAGCTCTCTCTATTATTATTGTAGGGGTTTTTGAATTGTTCCCAATCGTAGATGATTATAATTCTGATATACAAATGCTTATTTTTGGGATCCTAATTGACTTTTCTCTAGCCGCTTTTTTATTAAATTTTATTCGAGAAATTATAAAAGACGTTGAAGATATTCAAGGAGATCATGTAGCGAGGTATAAAACCCTCCCCGTTATACTAGGAGCACAGCGTACAGCACGTATTGCATCTGTTATCGGGCTGTTTTCACTTACTCTAATATCTTGGTATACCTTTACCTATCTGTACGATCAAAAAGTAACGGTAGCGGTTATGTTTTTTGGGATTATTGCACCCCTAGGATATGTATGTACCCAACTATGGGAAGCCGATAAAAAAAGCCAGTTCACCAAATTATCGCTTATTTTAAAAATTGCAATGTTGATCGGTATCTGCGCAATTCCATTAATTTCCTATACGCTAGAAAATGCTAGCTGAAAAACTTAAACACAAACATATTATTCTTGCATCAGGTTCTCCAAGAAGGCAACTCTTTTTTAAAGAACTAGGGTTAGAATATACTATACAATTAAAACCTGTAGATGAAGTATTCCCAGAACACCTTAAAAAATCTGAGATCACAGATTATCTAGCACAATTAAAAGCTGCAGCCTTCAAATCACTCAATGATAATGAAGTAGTCATTACGAGTGATACTATTGTCTGGTTTAATGAAAAAGCTTTAAACAAACCAGTAGATCGTGCCCAAGCTTTACAAATGATCTCTAGTCTTTCTGGAAATACACATGAAGTAATTACCAGTGTATGTTTTACCACAAATACAGATCAAATTACCATTCATGATACCACAGAAGTAACTTTTAAAGAATTGAGTGAAGAAGAGATTACCTATTACATTGACAACTTTCAACCTTATGATAAAGCAGGAGGATACGGCATTCAGGAATGGTTTGGGTATATAGCTGTACATAAATTAAAAGGATCCTATTTTAATGTAATGGGATTACCTACTCATAAAGTTTATGAAACGTTAATTCATATTGCCGATTCTTGAGATTTTAGTAATTTTAAAGTAAAATAATATGCTATGTCTTTCCCTAATAAATTATTCAAACTAGATAGAACTCTTTTCTTTCTAGCCGTTACTATTGCTATTCTTGCACTTATTTTTGGGTGTGAACGTAAAAATTCTGAAACTATCGCTATAGCAGATTCTACAGTACCCATTGTAACAAATAACCTATTAGAAAAAGGCCCCATAAGAGAAGTCTCGCAAGAATTTAAAGACTATTGGTATGCAGGAGAGGCAGAGATTACTTCTTATAAACTAGAACAAGCCCGTTATGGGGAAATGCGTGATGGAAATGCTGTTCTTATTTATGTAACAGAAGACTTTCTTCCGGAAGAGCAAGTAAAAGCAGATCGTCAAAATGAAACAAATATCCCAGTATTAAAATTAAATACCACTAAAAACTTTAACACAGGTATCTATCCATATTCTGTTATGACAAGCACCTTCTATCCTGTTTTTAATGAAGGACATGCCATTAAAGTGTCCAATAGTATGCAGGAATGGTGTGGACATGTATATGCGCAACTTAACAACAGAGCCCAATTTGAAGTGATGTCACATTCCTATTTTGAAGGAGAAGCAGATCAAGATCTAAAACTAGATAAAGCTATTCTTGAAAACGAATTATGGAATCAATTGCGTATGGATCCAAAAAAGCTACCCACAGGAAATGTACCTATTATCCCATCATTGGAATATGTACGAATGAAACATGTACCATTAAAAGCATATACTGCCCAAGCAGTATTAACAGAGGGAACTTATACGCTAGACTTTCCAGATTTAAACAGAAAATTAGTTATCCATTTTAACAATGCATTTCCCTATACAATAGAAAGTTGGGAAGAAACATTCAAAAGTGGTTTTGGATCCCGAGCAAAAGAGCTAACTACAAAAGCTACTCGTATTAAAACTATCAAATCTCCGTATTGGGGAAAAAATAGTAATGCAGATGAAGGGTTAAGAACAGACTTAGGACTTTAATAAGGATTGGAGATTAACGATTATAGATCGATGATTTTTG
>CANNDF010000009.1 GCA_947503305.1 uncultured Dokdonia sp. | reverse complement strand
GGTCCTTGTGCTCCGTCGGCACCATCTGCTCCAGCAGGTCCTTGTGGTCCTGTATCTCCCTGAGGTCCTTGTGCTCCATCAGCTCCAGTTGGTCCTTGTGGTCCTGTATCTCCCTGAGGTCCTTGTGCTCCGTCGGCACCATCTGCTCCAGCAGGTCCTTGCGGTCCTGTATCTCCTTGCGGACCTTGTGCTCCATCTGCACCAGCAGGTCCTTGTGGTCCTGTATCTCCTTGGGGTCCTTGTGCTCCGTCAGCACCAGCAGGTCCTTGAGGTCCTGTATCTCCTTGCGGACCTTGTGCTCCATCTGCACCAGCGGGTCCCTGAGGTCCTTGCGCTCCATCTGCTCCAGCGGGTCCTTGTGGTCCTGTATCTCCTTGGGGTCCCTGTGCTCCATCTGCTCCGTCAGCTCCAGCGGGTCCTTGGGGTCCTGTATCTCCTTGGGGTCCCTGTGCTCCATCTGCTCCAGTAGGTCCTTGTGGTCCTGTATCTCCTTGAGGTCCTTGCGCTCCATCTGCACCGGCAGGTCCTTGGGGTCCTGTATCTCCTTGGGGTCCCTGTGCTCCATCTGCTCCAGCGGGTCCTTGGGGTCCTGTATCTCCTTGAGGTCCTTGTGCTCCATCGGCACCAGCAGGTCCTTGTGGTCCTGTATCTCCCTGAGGTCCTTGTGCTCCGTCAGCTCCAGCAGGTCCTTGTGGTCCTGTATCTCCTTGCGGACCTTGTGCTCCGTCAGCTCCAGTAGGTCCTTGGGGTCCTTGTGCTCCATCTGCACCAGCGGGTCCAGCAGGTCCTTGGGGTCCTGTATCTCCCTGAGGTCCTTGTGCTCCGTCAGCTCCAGCAGGTCCTTGAGGTCCTGTATCTCCTTGCGGACCTTGTGCTCCATCTGCACCAGCGGGTCCCTGAGGTCCTTGCGCTCCATCTGCTCCAGCAGGTCCTTGTGGTCCTGTATCTCCTTGGGGTCCCTGTGCTCCATCTGCTCCGTCAGCTCCAGCGGGTCCTTGTGGTCCTGTATCTCCTTGTGGACCTTGTGCTCCATCGGCTCCGGCAGGTCCTTGCGGTCCCTGTGCTCCGTCAGCTCCAGCGGGTCCTTGTGGTCCTGTATCTCCTTGTGGTCCCTGTGCTCCGTCAGCTCCAGTAGGTCCTTGGGGTCCTTGTGGACCTTGTGCTCCATCGGCTCCAGCAGGTCCTTGGGGTCCTGTATCTCCCTGAGGTCCTTGTGCTCCGTCAGCTCCAGCAGGTCCTTGAGGTCCTGTATCTCCTTGCGGTCCTTGTGCTCCGTCAGCACCAGCAGGTCCTTGAGGTCCTGTATCTCCTTGCGGACCTTGTGCTCCATCTGCACCAGCGGGTCCCTGAGGTCCTTGCGCTCCATCTGCTCCAGCAGGTCCTTGTGGTCCTGTATCTCCTTGGGGTCCTTGCGCTCCATCGGCTCCAGCGGGTCCTTGGGGTCCTTGTGCTCCATCGGCACCATCTGCTCCAGCAGGTCCTTGGGGTCCTGTATCTCCCTGAGGCCCTTGTGCTCCGTCAGCACCAGCAGGTCCTTGAGGTCCTGTATCTCCTTGCGGTCCTTGTGCTCCATCTGCACCAGCGGGTCCCTGAGGTCCTTGCGCTCCATCTGCTCCAGCAGGTCCTTGTGGTCCTGTATCTCCTTGGGGTCCCTGTGCTCCATCTGCTCCGTCAGCTCCAGCGGGTCCTTGTGGTCCTGTATCTCCCTGAGGTCCTTGTGCTCCATCAGCACCAGCAGGTCCTTCCGGTCCTATGGATGTAGGAATCGTTATAGTACCCCCACCATTAGTAAGTGTAAGTTCTGTCCCATCTATAGACAGTTCCTGAAGTTCATTGGTTGGATCTGTATCTAAATCATTTGCTATGATTTCATCTATAGCGTCTTGAACATTCGTAGCGGCTATGCCTGAATTGCCGTTATTATAGGGTAGCGCATTTGCATTTGTATCTATTATCGTAATGTCTCCTGCTTCATTTGTGTAGGTAAATGTTCCATCTCCATTATCAACAAGTGACGTATTTACTTGATTGGAAGTTTCGCATAGATTGATCCAATCGTTACCATTGTATTGAAATATACAGGCTTCTTCTGTATTATATACTAAGGCACCTTCCAAAGGAGTAATCGCGTCCATTTGAGCATTGGTAATTCTTGTAATCACCAACACTTTTGTGTCGCTTTCTAATTCTAAAATAGAATTGGTATCTATCGAATTTGGGTTATTGCCTACTTTTATTTGGGCAATAGTATTTAACGCTATGCCTAGCGTAAGAAGGAGTAATATTTTCTTTTTCATAGTTAAATTACTTAGAACTAGGGGTTTATTCTTATATAATTTTATCGAATTTACGTTTTTCTGTTTTTTTGTCATATTTTAATGTATTAACCTACACTAAAAGATCGACGAAAGTATCAATTTTGTCGATGAAATACAAAAACACATATTTTTTATTTTGATGAATGAGAAATTTATGTATCATTTTACGGGTTTTACCTTGTCTTTTTTTGAGATAAAAAATAAGATATATGTCTTTAGGATTTAAAAAAAATGCATATTTTTGCCGTCACTTTACCAGCGGGAGTAGCTCAGTTGGTAGAGCGTCAGCCTTCCAAGCTGAATGTCGCCGGTTCGAACCCGGTCTCCCGCTCAAAAAAAGACCTTGCATTTCTGCAAGGTCTTTTTTAGTTTATAAAGATATATGAGCTTGTTATATATCTTCAAAATAAGTTTTTAAATAATGTCCTTTTTTTAAATGAATTATAGGATTTCAATACTTACGCTATTATTATCTATATATTGAATACTTACTGTTTTATAATCTTGAAAGTACCCTCCCGACCATTAATGGTAGCGTTCATTAGGTAGATTCCTGAGCTAAGTGCTGTCATATCCAGTTGCGTAGTTGAGGTAATGTTTGTATGTTCTATCACTTTTTGACCAGAAAGTGTATAGATACTTACCTTTTCTATAGGTGTTTGTGCATTAAGGGTAAGTACATTTTGAACCGGATTAGGGAAATAGGTAAAACCATCTATTATATTTTCTTGGGTACTGAGTATAGCATCTCCGAAAATAGTTACGGTTGTATTAAAATTGGCCTCTGCGCTCAAGTAATAGGTCTGCCCTTCAACAGCATCTATAGTAACTAAGTCTAAGAAATTACAAGAGTTACTCCCTGAGTTTTCTAATGCAATTTGAGTTAAATTTGCCCCCACTGGTCCATTGTAGAATATAAGAGCTGAATCTTCATCATCATTTGCTCCAGTAGTATCTATTTGTGCTGTTACGGTACTACTGGATGAAGCTGTAAATGTATACCATACCGCATTATTTAAGGTGACAGTGCAATCTGTAGCTTGAGAGGCATCATCAGTTGCCAACACAAAATTTACAAGCGTGTCTTCAAAATTTGCTTGTAGATTACCCACATTGGTTGCATTTTCAATAAGATCATTACTTGGAGGAAATATATCAAAAACTAGAGTTGATTCTAATACTTGTCCGGAATCTTGAGCTGCATCATCACACACTAATAACTCCCATACTCCAGCAATGGGTTCACCGGCAAAGGTATCGGCAAAAGAGCCTCCTTGTGCTGAATGTCCTGAAAAAGGAGGTGAAGCTGTTGTGATATCAGATCCTCCATCAAAAAAACGAGTCATATTCCGATTATTATGCTAACAGCAAAAGCTGACTTTTTATCAAAGATAGAAGGCTTGCAAACCGGTGCCGATGCCTATATTACAAAGCCATTTGAAAAAGCAGAACTTGTAGTACGATTGAAAAAAATACTTGAACTTCAAGAGAAGCTACAACGTTATTATGGAGATGAGGTTTATGATCAAAACCAAGCTTCTACTTCAACTGTTGCTGTAGAAGATGCACTGGTAATTAAAATTCGTTCTCATATCCTATTACAACTCAATAATAGTGAACTTTCTGTTGCCACTATTGCAGAAGAATTACATTTAAGCCATTATCAACTGTATAGAAAATTACGAGCTTTAACAGGAAAAACATTGTCGCAATTTATACGTTCAGTACGTTTACAAAAGGCAATGGAGCTTATAAAGCATAGTGATTTAAATATTTCAGAAATTGCTTATGAGGTGGGCTTTAATGACCCTAATTACTTTACACGGGTTTTTAAACAAGAATATGGTAAGGTTCCCGGATCTATACGTGATCACTAAGTTTTTGCTTTAAGAGAAAAAAGAATCCTCGCGATTTATAAATGAATGGTACTTTCTGTTTCAATTTCATAGGGTACTTCCTCTTTCTCAAATATTCTTGCCGAGTGTGCGCCTTTAAGTTTGATAATTGCATCTTTTACTTCTAACCAACTTCCTTCTCTTAATCCAATGACAGGAATATTATTATGCGTATGGAATTCTTTAATCCGTGTTTCTCTGGTTTCTCCCATATGTGTACTTCCTTCTATAGGGTCTAAATAATGCGGATTAATGTTAAAGGGTACTAAGCCTAAGGTTTTAAAACTTGGTGGGTAGGTTATAGGCATGTCATTTGTAGTTTGCATTGTGAGTCCGCAAATATTACTTCCTGCACTAGTGCCTAGGTATGGGATCCCTGTATGTAACTTGTCTCTTAATGCTGGCATCACTTGGGTAATATGTAGGGTTTTTACTAATACAAAGGTATTGCCTCCTCCTGTAAAGATACCTGTTGATTTTTCTATAGCTTCTAAAGGATTTTCATAGGTATGAAGTCCAATAATAGTTTTATTAATTTTTGAAAATGCTTTTTGAACAAGCATTGTATAATTATCATGGGAGATTCCACCTGGTCTTGCATATGGTATAAAGAGTATTTCTTTTGTATCTATAAAGTGTTTCTCCAAAATTGGCAAAAGATAATCTAAGTACCCGCTACCATGAACTGTAGATGTGCTTGCTATAATTAAGTTTTTAGACATATATAGAAGGGGGTTTTGTCAATACGCTTTATCAAAAACATACTTTCTAAAAGTAGACATTGAATTTCAATTAACAAAAGTTTATAGTAGCTTTAAGTTTTACTTGACATCTCTTGCTGTTTCTTTGAATGACTAATATAACGTATGATTCAACCATTACTTTTTTTATTGTTATTCATAAATAGTATAATAATTGTACAACAATCGATTTTTTACAAAGCGTTGTTATGCAATATTCTTACATATGAGTGGTTATTTTTTAAAGGGAAGGGTATAGCCTCTAGACGATCTGATACTATTCTTTTAGAATTATCAGAATATATGCTTAAAACTTCGAAAGTATATTTAACTTCGAAAGAAATAGAAAGCGTTATTAAAACTACAGCAAATGATGAATAACCTATCTCGATATCTTATCCTGTGCTTTATACTTTTAAGTACCTCAGTTATAGCACAGCAACAAATCCTTTTAGAAGGTCAGGTGTTAAATGATACTATTGATAAAGCCCAACTTACGGTTGTAAATATCACTCTTAAAAGAGGCACGATAACAAATGAAAAAGGGTCTTTTGTGATTCCTGTTCGTGTGAATGATACGATTAATATAAGTGCGATACAGTATGAATCTAGACAATTTGTAGTAAACCAAACCATGTTTAACAGGAAGAAAATATCTCTTTATCTGGTCCCTAAAATTAATGAACTTGATGAGGTGGAGATAAGCAATCTGGATCTTTCTGGAAATATTCACAGGGATGTAAGTACTACAAAACTTGATAAACAGGTAACCGCCAGAGATCTGGGAATTCCTGAGAATACAGCTCCAAAACGAACGGTCGAAGAACGACGTTATTATACAGCAATTACTAGTGGTAGCGGTATTCCCTTAGATGGTCTAATTAATTCTATTACTGGGCGACTTAAAATGCTTAAGAGGCATATAGAGGTCTCTCGTTTTGAAAATTTGGTGCAAGAAAGCAGGAGTCGTTTTTCAGATACATTATATATGAAAAACCTTAATATTCCTCAAGAGCTTATAGAAGATTTTGTATACTATACCTTTGAGGATAAAAAGGCAAAGACTTATGTAGATAATAATGATGCTTTTGGTCTTTTTGAGTTTATGATGACAAAGTCAAAAGCATATATAGAGCTCAAAGAGAATGAGAAAGAATAACGGCATATTTATTGAATTGTATTTTTGAGATTGTACGCTTTCGCGAAAGCGTACTCATATATTCTATTTATGAAGAAACTTTTTTTATTTTTTGTGACTACATCATTTTTAATGTTGATGTCTTTTAGTATTCACAAATATTACCTAAGTGTTACAGATGTTTCTTATAATGAAGAAGAAGCTTCACTACAGATGATTACCAGGTTGTTTTATGATGACTTAGAAGATGTGCTAAAAGAACGTTATGATGAATCTCTACTAGTGGATGCCACAGCCGACCAAGAAAAACTCGATCTCTATTTAAAGAAATATATAAGTAGAAAGCTTAAAGTTATTGCAAATGGAGAGGAGAAAGAGGTCACTTTTATAGGTAAAGAATATGAAGATGACTTTGTTATTTGTTATATAGAGGTTTCTAAGGTTGAATCTCTTAACACTCTTGAGATAGAGAATACAATGCTAATGGATCTTTTTCCTGAGCAAAAAAATATGATGCATACTAATATACTTGGTAAAAAGAAAAGCCTTCTTCTTATAGATGGGAATACTAAAGCTGTGTTAAACTTTTCGAAATAAATTCATAAAAAACCTGTGGTTTGGCTATTTTAGAGGCCTAATTTAATTCACTACTATATGATTCGGTTTAAATATACATTGTACGCAATGGTGTTTCTCTTTGGTGCTTTAGGATACGCTCAAGAAGGAGAGGAGCAAGAACGTGCTGGCGGGCATGAAAATACCAATAAGTTTAAACAACTTTATAATGAGATGTCCACTCCTAATTCTTATCGTACTGCTTCTGGAGCTCCAGGGCATGAGTACTATCAGAATGAAGCAGATTATAAAATGAGCATCCAGTTAAATGATGATAATCAACATATCACAGGATATGAAACGATCACATATAAAAATAATTCGCCAGATGATCTTAGCTACTTATGGGTGCAATTAGACCAAAATATACGTAAGAAAGATTCTCCTGCAAAAAATAAAAATGGAGGTGGTGTGTCACCTGTGAGTCAACCGGGAACATTTGTTTCTACATACATAGATGAGCCTTTTGATGGAGGGTTCAATGTTAATCAAGTTACTGCAAATGGACGTCCTCTAAAACACACAATCAATTTTACGATGATGCGTGTAGATTTACCTGAGGTATTAAAATCTGGGGATTCTTTTGAATTTTCTATTCAGTGGGATTATAATGTTCCTGAACATACAAAAGATCGTGCTCGTTCTGGATTTGAAACTTATAAAGATGGAAACAAAGGATATATAATTGCGCAATTCTTCCCTAGAATGGCTGTATATAATGATGTAGAAGGGTGGCAAAATTATCAATTCTGGGGTAATGGAGAGTTTGCATTACCTTTTGGAGATTATGAAGTAGATATTACAGTACCTGCCGATCACCTTTTAGATGGTACAGGAGAAATAATAAACCTTAAAGATGTTTATAGTAAGGAAGAATACAAGCGTTGGGAACAAGCAGAAAAGTCTTACGATAAACCTGTACTTATAAGAACTCAGGCTGAGGCAGAGCAAATTGCCGCAAACAAGAGTACGAAGACCAAAACCTGGAAACTTAGAGCAAAAAATGTTCGTGACTTTGCATTTACTTCATCACGAAGATATATCATGGATGCTCAAGCTGTACGTTTTCCAGAACGTAATGTGATGGCTATCTCTATCTATCCACCTGAAGGAAATCCTCTATGGGAAGAGTATTCTACAAAAGCGATTGTACAAACACTGGATACTTATTCTAAGTTTACATTTAATTACCCGTACCCTAAAGCTATTTCTGTTCATGCACGTGGACAGGGGATGGAATATCCTATGATATGCTGGAATTATGGACGTCCTAATGAAGATGGAACGTACAGTGATCGTACAAAATATGGGATGATTTCTGTAATTATTCATGAGGTAGGGCATAACTATTTTCCTATGATTGTGAATAGTGATGAACGTCAATGGGGATGGATGGATGAAGGATTAGATACTTTTATGCAATATCTTACAGAGCAAGAATTTGGTGAGAAATATCCAGAAGCAATAGGGACTAATGATGCGTATCCATCGCGTCGTGGTGCCCCATCTAAAATTGTTCCTTATATGAAAGGTAATCAAGAGCGTATTGCCCCTATTATGTCTAATCCGGAAAATGCATTTAACTTAGGCGCAAACGCTTATGGGAAACCAGCTACGGCTTTAAATATACTTCGTGAGACTGTAATGGGGCGTGAGTTATTTGACCATGCATTTAAGACATACGCACAACGATGGATGTTTAAACACCCTACTCCTGAGGATTTCTTCAGAACTATGGAAGATGCTTCGGCTGTAGATCTGGATTGGTATTGGAGAGGATGGTTTTATAGTACAGATTATGTAGATATAGGTGTTAAGGAAGTAAAATCTTATTATCTTACTGATACTGTGACTGAAGCTGGAAAAGAAATGCTTGCTCGTTTTGGTATTACAGACCCTAGTACTATTGATGTTGTATATGTTGTTGATGAAGATAGTAAAGAATATTCTGAAGATCTTAAAGGAAAGTCTATGTTAGAAAACTCATCGACTCTTAAAGAATATCTAATGGATAATTTTACTCCTGAAGAGCGTGCTGCTATTAATGAACCAAAACATTTATATAAAGTAGTCTTTGAAAAGCCAGGAGGAATTCCAATGCCTATAATAGTAGAATATGAATATGCAGATGGAACAAAAGAGAAAGTAACATATCCTGCACAAATCTGGCGTAAAAATGATTCAGAAGTGAGTAAGGCAATTGCTTCGGATAAAGAAATCGTTAAGATTACTTTAGATCCCGATCTTGAAACTGCAGATATTGACACAGATAATAATAGCTGGCCTAAACGTAAAAAAATAGGAAAGTTTGAGAAGTTTAAAGAAAACGTAAAAGGATAAAAGGGTTCTTTTATGTGAAGCACATTCATGTGCAAACCCCTAAATAATCAAAAGCCAACTGATAAAGTTGGCTTTTGTCTTTTTATACTTTTAAAGCGATAAACTTTCAACTATCTTTGTGATATGGTAACACTTCCATTATTTATAAGCGGTACTGAAATTGCGTTCATTATTTTTATAGTGATCATGGTTTTTGGTGCAGATAAAGTGCCTGAGATTGCCAGAGGATTAGGAAAGGGAATGCGTACGTTAAAAGACGCAACTAATGATATCAAAACCGAAATTACCAAGAGTGCTGAAAAGCAGGGCATAGATATCGATGTTACAAAAGATATCAAGAAGCAAATTGATAAGGCCAAGGAAGATATAGACGATATTACAGGCCCCATTAAACGTCAGTTATAATGGATCAAATTGTCCAATGGGATAAAGAATTATTTCTCTATATACATCATTTGAATTCAGGTAAAGGTGATGCTTTTTGGTTATTTGTTACTCAAATTGAACACTGGATTCCTCTTTACATTTTATTTTTCATCTTTTTTTTAAAAGTACTTTCCAGGAAAAATGGAATTATTGCTATTCTTTTTACTTTGGTCGTTCTGGGTTTTTCTTTAGGGTTGACTACGGTTGTTAAGAATCTTGTGCAACGTGTGCGTCCTAGTAATTCTCCTGAATTTCAAGATGTGATCCGTGTTTTAGAAACGCATACAGATTTTAGTTTTTTTTCGGGTCATGCTGCTGTATCACTATCGATAAGTGTTTTTGTTATCCTTGTGCTAAAACCGCATTTTAAGTGGATTTATGGAATTCTTATATGGCCTCTTCTTTTTATTAGTAGTAGAATTTTTGTGGCAGCACATTTTCCAAGTGACTTGTTTGTAGGAGCCATTGTAGGAACCCTAATAGGGTGGTTTTTTTATAAAATATATAATAAAATACCTAATTCTTGATTTAATATTTTTTTATTCTACTTATAGTAAGTCCATCTCTTATAGGTAATACCACAGTCTCTATTCTAGGATCTTCATTAAGAAGTTGATTGTATGCCAGCAATATTTTTGTATCTGTATCTTTTTCTTGAAGAGGTTCTATGACTTTGCCACTCCACAATACATTATCAGAAAGTATAATACCTCCAGGATTCATTTTGTCTATAATAGCATGGAAGTACTTAATATAATTTGATTTATCTGCATCGATAAAGACGAGGTCAAATGTAGTCTCCAATTTAGGTATAATGTCTAGTGCATTTCCGAGGTGTTGTTGTATTGCTTTCGCAAAAGCAGAATTATCAAAATGCTTTCGTTGAAAATCCCATAACTCTTCTTTGATATCTATTGTGTGAAGTATTCCATCTGGCGCTAATCCTTCTGCCAAACACAAAGCGCTATATCCTGTAAATGTGCCTATTTCTAATATCGTTTTAGGCTGGATTAACTTTGATATCATACTTAGTATTCTCCCTTGATAGGGACCTGATAGCATACGGGGTTGTAAAATCTTTTGGTATGTTTCTCGAGTGAGTTTTTGAAGATATTCGGGTTCTTGCTGTGAGTGCGCTACTACATATTCATCTATATCTTCGGGAAGGAAGTTCATATTTATAAGGTTGCTTAGGTGCTATTCTATTAATATTAAAAACAAGATTAGCTTAGAATCCTTTTTCGGAAAGCTTCTTTTTTCTTTTTATCATTTCCATATAACCAACGGACGACATTATCATCCCAAATATTATCGTATTCTGTAGGATCTATGATAGCACGTTCTAGTGCTAAGTCTAAGATTTTTCCCGGATAACTACTTTGTAAATCACTTTCCATTTCTCCTAGTGGATATGGATCATCAAGTCCCATAACTACTTGCTCGCTTCCTTGATTTTCTATAACTAGCTTTAGAGAGTTGGTGTCGTGTACAAGAGTGTCAAAAAAGATATTAGGATGTCCTACAGATTTACGTGGATGATGCTTTCCTTCAAAAAGATCGGGACGTCCATCAAACCCCTGAATCCGACGTCCTAAATTTATTTGGGCTAGTTGGCCTCCATGTGCAAAACAAACCCGCATTCCTGGAAATTTATCGGCATACCCATTTAATGTCAAAAAGTGATATGCATCTGCGCATTGTGCCAACATCCAAATTAAATGGAAACGCCAATTGGTGTTTTCTAATTTGATGAATTTTTCTCCATCATATGGGTGTATTTCTACAGCAAGATTATACTTACTTGCGAGTTCAAAGATGGGTTCGTTTTCTTCATCAAAAATACATCGCCATGTTCCTATGGTATCCATATAATGTGTGGGAAGGCATAGTAAATCCATACCTAATACTTCAACACAACGTTCTATTTCCCATAGAGCTCCTCTTACAAATCCAGGATGAACGACAAACCCAGTAGTAAATTTTGATGGATGATCATTTTGAACACGCGCATTAAAATCATTCTGAAAGCGCAATGCTTGTTTCATTTCTTCAAGACGAAGGCCATTTCCATACAATTGGGAAAGATTGAGAACTACGGCATGGTCTACATTATTGCGCTCCATCCATTCTAACTTTTCATGAAGGAAGAAGCTAGAATCGGTAACAGGTCTACTCCAGTTTTTTTGAAGCATAAACTGTCGATCTTTATCTACCCAAAAAATTTCTTTGTCTTTCATGAATTGAGGGATTTCCTCGGGGTAGGGTAGTAAATGCGAATGGCCGTTAATACGTAGTTTTTTCATATGTATTTTCTGCAAAAGCAGAAAGTGTGTTAGTTAGATTATAAAAATACAAAATGTAATTGCACTTTGAACTATTCAAATAATGCTCGTAATGCTATCAAACTATTATTTTGGTGTTCTGCTATAAATAAAAGTAGTGTAAGCCATAGTGTAGAAAAGCATGTGTAGATAAATGCATATCTAAGGCTCAATAAAAAATCACCTTGGCAAATGGGGGATTTTTTAAATACTAGTCTAAGCGCTCTAAAAAATATCCAATACAGAATGGCTAGTAAGAATAGTATTGAAAAACCGATAAGATTGCTAAAGATGAATAAAAGGATTCCTAAAACTATAGTTGCAAGTATCCAAGCGATAATCGACCCAATAATACCTTCACAACCATCTCCTATGCTTAAGTCTATCGAGTCAGCTGGACTCCAAGAACCATCTATCATATCGGTATTTACTTTAAATGAGTCGGTTATTTTTCCAAGATTGTCTTTTAGTTTATAACCACGGTAGAGACCTATACTCATGAAAAGAAATAAAAAACCAGAGAGAATTAAAGTAGAAAGGAACGAATTACGTACGATAGATCTTTCAATATGTAACCCTTGAAGCCATACAACAATAATTGTGAGCACTATGACAATAAGTGTAATGATAAAAGTACTCTTTGTGGTAATAAAAACGGGTTTGTATTTCTTTTTAAATAATCCCATGTATTATTTAAAGAGACTTTGTTCGCCCTCCGTCTACTGGAACATTAATTCCATTTATATAGCTCGCTTTTTCACTTGCCAAAAACACAATAGCGTTTGCGATTTCTTCGGGTAATGCAAAGCGTTTTGCAGGTGAAGCATTTTGCATTGATGCACTTATTTCTTCTATAGATTTCCCTGTCTTTTTTGCTTTATTTTCTATAATTTCTGATAGCCTTCCTGTGGCTGTGGCTCCTGGTAATACATTATTTACAGTGATGCCATAAGGACCTAGTTCATTGGCTAGTGTTTTACTCCAATTGGCAACAGCTCCACGTATGGTATTACTTACCCCTAATCCATCTAGTGGTTGTTTTACTGATGTAGAAATCACATTGATAATGCGCCCATAATCAGCTTCTTTCATTCCTGAAATTACTGATTGTACTAATAAATGGTTGGTTTGCAGGTGTTGGGTAAACGCTTTCGCGAAAGCGGAAATATCGGCATCTACTATAGCCCCTCCAGGAGGACCTCCGGTATTATTGATTAATATATGATATACATTTCCTGTTGCCAGTACTGCATTTGCTACTTGGGTAGGGTTTGTAAAATCAGCACTGATATAGCTATGTGTTTGCGAGCCGTTATTGGATAGCTCTGATAACACGTTTTTTAACTTGTCTTCATTACGAGCGACTAGTGTTACATTTGCACCTTCTTGTGCAAGGGCAATTGCTGTCGCTTTTCCTATTCCTGCGGTACTACCGCATACCAGAGCATTTTTATGTGTAAGATGTAGGTTCATAGATAAGAGATACTGGTTTTTATTAATCGTAATTTTTAATATATTGAAATGCCTTGTTTTAGCTATATTTTATACATACGTTTTTTGATTCTGTAAAAAAACGTAATGCTTCAAAACCACCTTCACGACCAACGCCACTAGCTTTTACGCCTCCAAACGGGGTTCGTAAATCCCGCATCATCCATGTATTTACCCAGACAATACCTGCTTGAAGTTGATTGCTTATTCGCATCGTTCTGTCTATATCTTTTGTCCATAGTGTAGAAGACAGTCCATAGGTTACATCATTTGCATAGGATAGGACTTCTTCTTCTGTATCAAATGGCATAAGGGTAACCACAGGGCCAAAAATTTCTTCTTGATTAAGAGTACAGGTGTTACTAGGGACTTCTATAACAGTGGGTTCTAGATAATAGCCTTCTTCATATCCTTTTATTATAATACGATTCCCGCCACAGAGGATAGTGCCTTGGCCTTTGGTTTTTGTCAATGCTATATAGGATTGTACTTTTTCTAGATGTTGCTTTGATACTAATGCACCTAGGTTTGCTTTTGTTGACGAAGGATGATCCACGACGAGTTGTTTGACACGGCTTACAAAATCAGATTTGAATTTTTTGTAAATAGATCGTTCTACAAAAATCCGACTACCGCAGAGGCATATTTGCCCTTGATTGGCAAAAGAAGAGCGTAATGTGGTCTCTAGCATATGTTCATAATCGCAATCGGCAAAGATGAGATTTGGGTTTTTACCACCGAGTTCCAGAGAGAGTTTTTTAAACATAGGTGCACAGGTACGTGCGAGATGCTCCCCTGTTTTTGTACCTCCAGTAAAGCTTATGGCTTTAATTTCTGGATGTTCTAAGATTGCTTGTCCAGTTGTTGTCCCTAGGCCATGTATGATATTTAAAACACCTGGGGGTAATCCTGCTTCTGTACATATTTCCCCAAGAAGATAGGCGGTCATAGGGGTCACTTCTGATGGCTTTGCAATGACGCAATTTCCTGCTGCAATAGCGGGTGCTATCTTCCATGTAAATAGGTATAAAGGAAGGTTCCAAGGGCTTATACATCCTACGACTCCTATGGGTTTACGTAATGTAAAGTTAATGGCATTAAGACCTATGCTTTCGTGGCTTTCTGATGCAAATTGTGTGATTGCATTTCCAAAAAATCTAAAATTGGACGCAGCTCTTGGAATGTCTACACTTTTGGCAAGGCCTATGGGTTTTCCATTATCTCGACTTTCGGCTTCGGCTAGTTGCTGTAGTCTAGCTTCGATACCATCTGCTATTTTTAATAAGATACGACTACGTTGTTCAATAGTAGTTTGTGACCATGATGAGAATGCCGCTTTTGCAAAAGCTACCGCTTCCTCTATATCATTTGCATTACTGTTAGGTATATCTCCATAGATTTTACCTGATGAAGGCTCGTAGTTATCAATCCATTGATTAGAAGCCGGGTCTTGATAACTGCCGTTACTGTAGTTCTGGATGCGTGTTGCGTAGTCATTATTCATGGTCTGTTAAAATACAAATTATAGCGTAGAGATTAAAAATAGTATGCTAAATAATATATTTCTTTATTACTATAAGATAAAAATAGAAACGGTGAACTTATAAGTTCACCGTTTTTTAAATGTCTTTTATGTATTTATAAAGACTATTCTTCTACCAGTACCCATTGGCCATTTGCAATGAGGGGTTCTGCTTGTTTGTATTTTACTACTTTATTTTCTCCAGACATTACATTTTTAATAGTAACACGATCATTACGCCCTATTTTTGGACGGTCACGCACGATGGTTTCTGTAACTTGTTGCTGTTGGGGTTGTGTGTTCCCTGCAGCTCGACTTTGTGCAGAACGCTCATCCATATTAGGGATTTCTTCTTTTGAAGTCTCTAGCTTTTCTTTAGAGCGACGTACTTGACTAGCATCTCCTACTTGCTGGTTTCCTTGTGGGATTTCACCTTTAAATAAGAAAGAGATTACCTCTTTATTTACTTTGTCGATCATAGTTTTGAATAATTCAAAAGCTTCAAACTTATAGATCAATAATGGATCTTTTTGTTCATGAACGGCAAGTTGTACACTTTGCTTTAATTCGTCCATTTTACGAAGATGCGTTTTCCAGGCATCATCTATAATAGCAAGTGTAATATTTTTTTCAAAATCAGTAACCAATTGTTTTCCGTCAGATTCATAAGCATCTTTAAGGTTGGTTACAACACGTAATTCTTTTGTACCATCTGAAAATGGGACAACGATTCGTTCAAATTTACTTGCAGGATCTTCATATACTTGTTTGATGATCGGGAAAGCCAGATCAGCATTTCGAGCCATTTTGTCTTTATAGTGATCAAAGGCTGCGTGGTATATTTTGTCTGTCAGTGCTTTTGGCGAAAGGCTTCCAAACTCATTTTCTGATACAGGACTACTCATAGAGAAATACCGTATGAGTTCGAATTCAAAATTCTTATAGTCTTGTGCTGCTTTATTGGATTCTACAATAACTTCTGAAGTATCATAGATCATATTTGCAAGATCTACTCGTAAACGTTCTCCATGTAATGCATGGCGGCGACGTTTGTAGACAACCTCACGTTGTGCATTCATTACATCATCATATTCGAGTAATCGCTTACGTACACCAAAGTTATTTTCTTCTACTTTTTTCTGTGCACGTTCGATAGACTTTGATATCATTCCGTGCTGTATCACTTCGCCTTCTTTAAGCCCCATACGGTCCATCATTTTGGCGATACGTTCACTTCCAAAGAGGCGCATTAAGTTATCTTCTAGCGACACATAAAACTGTGAACTTCCTGGATCTCCTTGACGTCCTGATCGTCCTCGTAATTGTCTGTCTACACGACGTGAGTCATGACGCTCTGTTCCCACAATGGCAAGACCTCCTGCAGCTTTTACTTCATCAGAGAGTTTGATGTCTGTACCACGACCTGCCATGTTTGTTGCTATTGTTACGATTCCAGCATTTCCTGCTTCTGCAACGATGTCGGCTTCTTTTTTATGAAGCTTTGCATTCAATACGTTATGAGGCACTTTACGTATGGCAAGCATACGACTCAATAATTCAGAAATCTCTACAGAAGTTGTACCTATTAATACGGGTCTTCCTGCATTAGAAAGTGCAGTCACTTCTTCGATTACTGCATTGTATTTTTCTCGTTTTGTTTTATAAACAAGATCATCTCTATCTTTACGTGCGATAGGACGATTGGTAGGTATTTCTACTACATCTAATTTATATATTTCCCAAAGTTCTCCTGCTTCTGTAACTGCCGTACCCGTCATACCTGACAGTTTACGGTACATACGGAAGTAATTTTGAAGTGTTACCGTTGCAAAGGTTTGAGTAGCATCTTCAATTTTTACATTCTCCTTGGCTTCTATCGCTTGATGCAGTCCGTCACTATAACGGCGTCCGTCCATGATACGTCCAGTTTGCTCATCGACAATCATTACTTTGTTTTCCATCACGACATACTCCGTATCTTTTTCAAATAGGGTGTAGGCTTTAAGTAATTGATTCATGGTATGGATACGTTCAGATTTTACACTAAACTCACGGAAAAGCTCTTCTTTTTCTTCGGCTTCCTGCTCTGGTGTAAGACCTTTGCCTTCTATCTTGGCGATTTCCATCCCCATTTCAGGCATAACGAAGAAATTAGGATCTTCTTTTCCAGATAGATATTCGATGCCACGATCTGCAAGCTCTATTTGATTGTTCTTCTCATCGATGGTGAAATATAATTCGGCATCAATTTTTGGCATCTCACGGTTATTGTCCTGCATATAGAAGTTCTCGGTCTTCTGTAATAACATACGGATACCTTCTTCACTTAAATATTTAATCAGGGCTTTGTTTTTAGGAAGTCCGCGATATACTCGAAGTAATTGTACACCTCCTTCTTTCGTGTCTCCTGCTGCAATTAATTTTTTTGCTTCTGCTAGTGTGCCTACTAGTTGCTGGCGTTGTATAGAAACTAGCTTTTCTATCTGAGGTTTTAGAGCATTAAACTCATGTACGTCTCCTTTAGGTACTGGTCCAGATATGATTAATGGTGTACGTGCATCATCTACAAGTACTGAATCTACTTCATCTACAATAGCATAGTTATGCGGGCGCTGTACCAGATCTCCTGGAGCATGTGCCATATTATCTCTTAAGTAATCAAAACCAAACTCATTATTAGTCCCATAGGTGATATCTGCAGCATAGGCTTCACGACGTTCAGGACTATTAGGTCTATGGTAATCGATACAATCTACTGTCAATCCATGAAACTGAAAGAGTGGTGCCATCCATGCACTATCACGTTTTGCTAGGTAATCATTTACTGTTACAAGGTGTACGCCATTTCCTGTAAGGGCGTTCAGGTAAACTGGTAATGTTGCCACCAGTGTTTTTCCTTCTCCTGTTTGCATTTCGGCAATTTTTCCCTGATGCATTGCAACACCACCGATGAGTTGTACATCGTAATGGATCATATCCCACGTAATCTCTTTTCCTGCAGCATCCCAGCTATTTGCCCAGATAGCTTTTTCTCCTTCCAGGGTGATATAGTCTTTTGAACCACTTAAAAATCGATCATACTCTGTCGCTGTTACTTCTAGTGATGTATTATGTGCAAAACGAGTAGCTGTTTCTTTTACAACAGCATATGCTTCAGGGAGTATGTCATTGAGTGCTTTTTCTGAAACGGTATAGGCTTCATCTTTTAAAGCATCTATTTGGGTATATATCTCTTCACGATGATCTATATCTTCTGTAGTTTCTGCTTCAGTTTGAAGTGTTGCGATTTTTTCATTTACTTCTTGTAGTGCATTTGCAAGACGCTCTTTGAATTCTATAGTCTTTTTACGTAAGTCATCCAGAGAGAGTGCTTCCATTTCTTTCCCATGTGATTTAATTTTATCTACAATAGGTGTAATAGCACTTACATCTTGTTTTGACTTATCGCCTACAAAAATTTTTAATACGTTATCTAATAATCCCATAATTATGGTAATTGGTGTCAATTGTTATAAACGTCAAATTTACTCAAAAAAAAAGCCTCTGAGCGAGACTTTTTATAGTGTTTTAACGTAATGTTTTATTAATATTCATCTTCGTTCCAGAGATAATCCTCATCTGAAGGATAATCTGGCCAAATCTCTTCGATAGAATCGTAAGAATCTCCTTCATCTTCAATTGCTTGAAGATTTTCAACTACTTCTAGAGGCGCTCCCGTTCTAATCGCATAATCAATCAATTCATCTTTGGTCGCTGGCCAAGGTGCATCACTTAAATAAGAAGCTAGTTCTAAAGTCCAGTACATAGCAGTGTGTGTTTTTAATTTTGTGCAAAAATAATTTTTCTGAGCAAAAAACCAAATGAATTATCAATTATTTCAAAATAAATTTAAGAACGTGTATTTCAGTAGTATTAAGGTATTGCAACGGATTTTATGTTTATCCTTTTTTCTACAAAAAAATAATCAGCAGTTTATTCTTTTTATTCTATTTTTTTTGGGATCCATTTGATCTCATCTGCCTGTAAATCGTGTGACAATTTCCGTGCCAGCACAAAAAGGTAGTCAGAAAGGCGGTTTAGGTATTTTAAAGTATGTTCGTCAAAAGGCTCTTGTTCATAAAGCGCTGTAGATAAGCGCTCTGCTCTCCGACATACACAACGTGCAATGTGACAATATGACACAGTAGTATGTCCTCCTGGAAGTACAAAATGTGTCATTGGAGGAAGTGAATCGTTCATCATGTCCATTTCTTTTTCTAATAGAGCGATGTCTTCTTCGTCTATTCTTGGAATGTTTAATCGATCTTTCCCACTTTTGAGGGTCTTTTTTTCTGGATCGGTTGCCAAAACAGCTCCTACGGTAAATAGTTTATCTTGGATATGAATCAATATTTCTTTACTTCTTGGATCGATTTCTTGATCTCGTATAAGTCCTATGTATGAGTTTAACTCATCTACAGTTCCATAACTATCGATACGGATATGGTGTTTTGGGACTCTAGTACCTCCAAAAAGTGCTGTTGTTCCCTTGTCTCCTGTTTTGGTATATATTTTCATAGTTATTAGTGCTCTTAGTATATCTTATAAAGAGGCAAAAAATAGAGAGTTAGTCTTGTTTATTGTTTCGTTTTTCATTGTAGTTCTCTCTAAAATTTCTTCGTTTACGGTTATAGAGTTTGTTTTTATTTTTTTTGTTATTTGCAAAAACAAGAAAAAAAAGAATCACGATTACAATAAAAATAAGAATTGATTGTGTAGTATCCGAAAGTGAATTAAAAAAATCCATAGTATCATTTTCTATGCTATGAAGATACTGCCCTAAATATCAAATCACAAAAATGATGTTATAAAAAACCATCTATTGATATATAGATGGTTTAAAAATTATATTAGGGTCTAATTTTATTATTTATTTCTGACATCACTTTCTATAATGCCATCTCTTAGTCGTATGATTCTATGTGCATGTTCTGCAATATCTTCTTCATGTGTTACTAGGATAACTGTATTTCCAGCGGCATGTATCTCATCAAAAAGAGCCATAATTTCTACAGAGGTTTTAGAATCTAAATTTCCTGTAGGCTCATCGGCAAGAATAATAGAAGGTTTGTTTACCAGTGCTCTACCTACTGCGACACGCTGCCGTTGACCTCCCGAAAGTTGATTGGGCTTATGATCCATACGATCAGCAAGACCTACATCCGTAAGTACTTCTTCAGCTCGTTCTCTACGTGCTGTTTTTGATGAACCTGCATAGACCATTGGTAAGGCGACATTATCTAATGCGGTGGTTCTTGGTAATAAATTAAATGTTTGAAATACAAACCCTATCTCGGTATTACGTACATCTGCAAGTTCATCATCAGACATTTGACTTACATCTCTACCATTTAAGATATAGGAACCTGAGGTTGGGGTATCCAGACATCCTAAGAGATTCATCAATGTAGATTTTCCAGAACCCGATGGTCCCATGAATGCTACATATTCTCCCTTATCTATATCTAAATCAATACCTTTTAGTACTCGAACGATCTCACTTCCTAGTGGGAAATCTCTACGAATATCTCGGATTTTAATCAAATTACCCATACATGGTTATTATTTTGTTACCCCGAAGATAACAGAAATTGGTTTGCTATTAGAAGACTAAATGGAAGGATTGTTACAATTTTGACAATAATAATTTCGCTTAAAGCGAAAAAAAATATATTTGCATCCTAATAGTGCTCTATGTCATTTACATTATCTATTGTGATGCCTGCTTATAATGAGCAGGCTACGATTGTTAAAATTCTTACTGTTTTAAAAGATATTCAACTTCCTGATAAGATTGAAAAAGAACTTATTATCGTAAATGATTGCTCTACAGATGCAACAGCTTCTTTGGTAGAACAGTTTATAAAAGATTACCCAGAGTTAAATGTTCAGTTTTTTAATCAACCTAAAAATATGGGTAAAGGGGCCGCTTTGCATAGAGGTATACAAGAGGCTACGGGAGCTTATCTGATCATTCAAGATGCAGATCTTGAGTATGACCCTAATGAATACAATCTATTACTAGAGCCTGTACTTTCTGGAAATGCCGATGTAGTATATGGATCTCGTTTTGCCGGGGGTAATCCTCATCGTATTTTATTTTTCTGGCATACGATAGGGAATAAGTTTTTGACATTTATGAGTAATATGTTTACCAATCTTAATTTGACAGATATGGAAACGTGTTATAAGCTTTTTAATACCTCGATGATTAAAGGGCTACGACTAAAAGAAAAGCGTTTTGGTTTTGAACCGGAGGTGACTGCAAAAATTTCTCGTATCCCTAAAGTACGTATTTATGAGGTAGGAATCTCTTATTATGGACGGACCTATGAGGAAGGTAAAAAGATTAATTGGAAAGATGGATTTAGAGCCTTGTGGTGTATTTTAAAGTACAATACTTTTTCTAGAAAATAACTTAAGTTCGAATATAAAAGTGCTCTTTAGATTGTTCTTTTCTAAAAAACACAATTCCAAACCAGAAGCAATCTATAGTTACGGATACTGCGGGTATTTTTTTAATTTCTGACCAGGCTTCTGTCATTTCTGGTGACCAATGTATATCATCAAAAATCCAACAACTATTATTTGTGGCCGTAGGGAGTAATTTTTTTGCGTATGTAAGCGTCGCTTTTTTAGAATGATTCCCGTCAAAATAGATAAAATCGTACATGTTTGTATGGACATTATCAAGGCTTTTTTCAAATGGACTTACAATACATTGGATATTTGTAACTTCAAATTTATGGAGTTGTTCTTGGGCTACTTTTGCAGTTTCTGGGCATCCTTCTAAGGTTGTGACTTTTGTATTTTTATGGATAGCCATAGCAATGGTAGAAAGACCAAGTGATGTGCCTAACTCCAATACATTTTCTGGTTGAAAATAACGAATTACCCTATGTAAGAGTTGCATTCTCTTGAGGGTCGCACCTGCATGACGCGCTATATCTTGTATTTTACGAGTATTGGATTTAAAAATGCGGGAGCCTGCTCCAAAATCGGTTATAGTGATCTCTTTGCTATTAGAGTACAGTTCCTTGCGATAGGAAGATAAGGTTGTGTAGGCAGTAGAGGGTTGGGTATCTTTGAGGCAATTTTTTTTAAGTTGAAAAACAAAAGGCGAATGTATGCCATGAAGATAGAATGTCTTAGGCAACCATTTTATATATGTTTTTATTTGATGTAATGTAGACATCTTATAATTTCTATTCTCCTTCTAGTTTTGCCGATAGTTCAAACCATCGTTCTTCTTTTGTTTCGATATCCTTAATAATCTTTTGTAGTGCTTGTGAGGCATCGGTAATTTGCTCTTGGGTTATATCGGGATTAAGAAACAGGGCTTCTTTTTGGGCTTTGTCACGTTCTAACTGAGCAATTTCACGTTCTAACTTGCTATGCTCTTTTTGTTCATTATAACTTAGCCTGCCTGTATGTTGTTGTTCTTTCCAGCTTTTCTTTATGTCTGGAGCAGCAATGTTTTGAGTGTTATCTTTTTTAGAAGAGTGTAGGTCTTTATCCACTTTCGCGAAAGCGTTACTCAAGTCTCCTTCGTAGGCTCTAAAATCACTATAATTTCCTGGAAAATCTTCTACAATAGCATTTCCTTTAAAGACAAATAAGTGGTCTACAATCTTATCCATAAAATATCGGTCGTGAGAAACCACGACTAAGCATCCTGGAAAATCTAATAAGAAATTTTCTAACACATTAAGAGTTACTACATCTAGATCGTTTGTAGGTTCATCTAAGATTAAGAAATTAGGGTTTTGAATAAATACGGTACATAAATATAAGCGTTTACGTTCTCCTCCGCTTAATTTTTCTACATAGTCATATTGCTTTTTTCGATCAAATAAGAAACGTTCCAATAATTGCCCGGCAGATATAACACGCCCTTTTTTGAGTGGGATATAATCTCCAAATTCTTTGATGACATCTATTACTTTCTGGCCTTCTTTAATAGTAATTCCTTTTTGTGTATAGTACCCAAACTTTACGGTGTCTCCTACGATAACTTTTCCAGAATCGGGAGGTAAAGCTCCAGTCATAATATTAAGAAAGGTTGTTTTTCCAGTTCCGTTTTTTCCTATGATACCTATGCGTTCTCCTGTTTTGAATACATATTCAAACTTATGTAGTAATTGCAAATCTCCAAAAGACTTCCCTACGTTATGGAACTCTAAAATTTTTCCTCCCAGACGTTCCATATTAATTTCTAATTGGATCTGGTGATCATTACGTCGTTTATGTGCTCTTTCTTTTATTTCTGAAAAATCATCGATACGGGATTTGGACTTGGTAGTTCTTGCTTTGGGCTGACGACGCATCCATTCCAATTCTTTTTTATAAAGTTGTTTTGCCTTTGCGGTTTCGGTAGCTTGATTTGCAATACGTGCTTCTTTGTTTTCTAAATAGTACGCATAATTACCTTTGTAATTATAGAGTTGCCCGTCTTCTAACTCTACAATCTCATTACATACATTTTCTAAGAAATAACGATCGTGGGTGACCATAAATATGGTGAGGCTTTCTTTTTTGAAGTATTCTTCCAACCACTCGATCATTTCTAGATCTAAGTGGTTTGTAGGTTCGTCTAGAATAACAAGATCTGGTTTTGTAAGTAGTAATACGGCTAGTGCAAGGCGTTTTTTTTGTCCACCACTAAGCAATCCTACTTTACGATCAAGATCATCTAGTTTGAGTTTAAAAAGTATCTGTTTGTATTGTGTTTCAAAATCCCAAGCTTGTGCCGCTTCCATGGCATCAAATGCTTTTTGATAGGCTTCCTGATCTTCCATATGAAGAAGCGCTTTCTCATAGGTACCTATAATTTTAAGTGTTGTATTATCACTTGCAAAGATGGTTTCTTCTATAGTGAGTTCGGGATTAAGGTCAGGTTCTTGAGGTAAAAATGCTTTTATGATTCCTTTGCGAGAAATAACTTGGCCGCTATCTGGCGGCTCAATTCCTGCAATAATATGTAGTAAGGATGTTTTTCCTGTACCGTTTTTTGCAACAAAACCTATTTTTTGATATTGGTTAATACCAAAGGCAATGTTCTCAAATAGAACGAGTTCTCCGTAAGATTTAGCAATTTGTTCAACCGAAAGATAATTCAATGTGATTCTTTTTTGCGAAAGTACCTATAATCATAGTACTGTTGCAAGTGCTTGAATTCCTTTTTTTTATTAAGACAATTTTAAAGGTAATTATGCGTATACATCTATGAAAGTTTCATTATTAACGACGAACTCCTATATTTGTGTTACTTAACCTATTCTAATGAGATATCCTGTTTTGCTTCTATTGCTCGTTATTTTTGTGAGCATGGCTTCTTGTATACCTACAGAACGACTTACGTATCTTCAGGAAACTGAGGCTGCAAACGATAGTCTAATAAGCTTACAATTACAACAACAACCTTATCGGCTCCAGGTGAGTGATGTGCTAAGTATACGTGTTAAGGCACTGGATCAAAACCTTGTCGAGATTTTTAATCCCATAGGTGCTACTAGTACATCTCTGGATGAAGGGTATTATTATGATGGTTTTGCCATTGATAGCCATGGAAACATTAGAATGCCTACGTTAGGAGAGGTTAATGTACTAGGGCGTACGACTGAAGAAGTACGAAAAATTATTGAAGATCGTTTGCTTAAAGATTATTTTAATGAGGAGGCAAATATTTTTGTAACTGTTAAGCTGGCTGGTATTCGGTATACTATTGCAGGTGAGATAGGGAGTTCGGGTGTGAGAACAGAGCTTACGGAGAAACTCTCGCTTATGGATGCTATTGCAAATTCTGGTGGAGTTCCGGTGACGGGTGATCTTACCGATATTGTTATTGTAAGGCAATATCCTGGAGGGCAAAAAGTACACCATGTGGATTTGACAAGACTCGATGCCATGCAATCTCCTTATTATTATGTAAAGCCTAATGATTTAATTTTAGTAAATCCACTTCCTCAAAAAAGTGTGGGCGCAGGTACTACTGGGTTAGATACTTTTAGAACTATTCTTACTACAGTTACAGCTCTTACGAGTGTTATTTTATTATTCATACGACTATAATGGAAGAAGAGTTTGAAATAAAAGAATCGGGTAATTTTTTTGATTTCAAAGGGTTTATTATAAAACTCTTAAGTTTCTGGCCTTTGTTTATAATAAGTTTAGGGATTGCATATTCTATTGCTTATTATAAAAACCTAAAAAAACAACCTATCTACTTAATGAGTAATATGATCTCTATTAAGGATGATCAAAACCCATTATTTACTGGAAATACAAGTTTGATTTTTAATTGGGGAGGGACTACAGATAAGGTTCAGACTAATATTGTCTTGTTTAAATCCAGAACTCATACAGAGAAAGTTGTTAAAGAGCTTCAGTATTATATAAGCTATTTAAAGCAAGGTAAATACCATCTAGAAGATGTATATGGGTATACTCCTTTTGCATTAAAATTAGATGATCGTTATCCTCAGCTACATCAGAGGCGTATCACAATCACAGATCTTGGGGATAAAAATTTTGAATTCAAAATTCCTTTTTCAGGAGGGAATGTCTCTTTGTTTAACTATAATACGTTACGATATTCGGTAGTGCCAGGACCTACTGAGGAATTTAAGCAAACGTTTAAGGTAGGGGATTCTATCAATCTCCCATTTTTAAAAGGGGTACTATTACCTGGAGGAAGATCAGGAGCTTTAGGACAAGAGTATTTTATAAGTACAAACAATTTTAATAGTACCGTAAAGTCATATAATCGTGTAAATATTGCTCAGAAGCCTCAAGGTTCTTCTATTCTAGAATTGGCTATGTCTGGGACCAATAAGCTCAGGCTTATTGATTATCTGAATGCTTCTGTACGTGTACGGGAAAGAGATCAACTGGAGCGTAAAAACTTATTTGCTACAAATACGATTGCTTTTATTGATACGAGTCTTACAAAAAGGAATACCGAATTACAGAGTGTATTGGATGAGCTTAATACTTTTAAAAATAACAATATTGATGTTGCTTTAAAAGGGGGATCTAAACTACTTAGTAATCGATTACAATCGTATGATTTACAGAAAGAGGGGGCAAATCAAAAACTTACGTATTATAATCAATTAGAAAATTATTTGTTGACCCGTGAAGATTATACCAATGTTCCTGCGCCTTCTGTTGCGGGTATTCAGGAACCTAGTATTTCTCAGAGTGTAAGTAGAATTGTTGATCTCTCTGTACGAAGGAGCACTTATGGGTATTCTGCAAAGGAGTCCAATCCTATCTTTAAAGAATTGGACCGTACTATCAATGCTGAGAAAGAGGTATTGTTAGAAAACATACGTTCTTCTAAGGAGATTATCAATAGTGAAATACGACAAATTAATAATGATATTGCTCAGGCCGAAAGGGAGCTAAGACGATATCCTGCCGAAGAACAAAAGCTTTCTGAAATAGAGCGACGGTTTAAATTAAGTCAAGCGGCGTATAATCTTTATGAGGCAAAAAAGAGTGAGGCTAAAATTATTAAGGCTTCTAATGTTTCTGATATTCTCTTTATTGATCCTGCAAAAAATGTTGGTAATGGCCCCGTGGGTCCTAATATGCGTCTCAATTATGTGATTGCATCTCTGGTAGGTGGTTTGATTCCTTTGGTGCTTGTCTTTTTACTAGTGTTTTTTGACACCAAAATTGGAAATCCTGAAGAGGTTAAATCTTTATCTAAGATCCCTGTTTTAGGAGTTGTAGGTAAGAGTGCATATAAGAGTAATTTGATTGTAAAAGATAAACCCCGGTCTTCAATTGCCGAGGCTTTTAGAGGCATACGTTCCAGCCTTCAATTTATTTATAAATCTAACAAAGTAGAGGGCGCAAAAACAGTATTGGTTACCTCTTCTGTAAGTGGAGAAGGAAAAACGTTTACTTCTATGAATATTGCTTCTGTTTTCGCTTTAAGCGAAAAGAAAACAGTGCTTGTAGGGTTGGATTTACGGAAACCTAAAATATTTGGTGATTTTGACCTGCATAATGATAGCGGGGTTGTCAATTATTTGATAGGGCAATCATCATTAGATGAAATTACACAAACGAGTAGTTTGCCTTTTCTGGATATTATTCTTGCAGGTCCTATTCCTCCCAATCCTTCTGAGTTATTGATCAGTGATCAAATGGGAGTATTTATGGACGAACTTAAGAAGAAATATGATTACATAATTCTGGATACTCCTCCTGTAGGACTAGTGGCAGATGCATTAGAAATTATTCCTTATGCGGATGCCACGATTTATATGATACGCCAGGGGTATACCAAAAAAGCCATGTTAGGGCTTATCAACGAAAAGTATCGTAAGGGAGAGATCAATAATGTAAGTTTTGTACTTAATTACTTTAGAACCAAAGGCAGATATGGCTATGGCTATGGATACGGTTATGGATACGGCTATGGTTATGGAGCTTATAGTAATGGATATCATGAGGATATAAAACGATCTGGGATTATCAAACGTTTACGACGTAAGATCCAAAAACGACTTAAAAGGTAATCTGTAGCTGTTTAAAAACTATTGTATTGAATACATCAGAAAAATCAGATTGGTTATATGAGATTACCCCTAAAGGGAAATATATCGATCTCAATTTTAAAGAGATATGGCGGTATAGAGATTTACTGTGGTTGTTTGTAAAACGCGATATTGTTACTGTCTATAAACAAACCATATTAGGACCGTTATGGTTTTTTATACAGCCACTTTTTACCTCAGTCATTTTTACCTTAGTTTTTAATAATATCGCTTCTATAAATACGGGTATTGTTCCTGCCTTTTTATTTAACCTCGCAGGGATTACCATGTGGAGTTATTTTAAGATCTGTCTAAATACGACATCCAATACGTTTCGGGCCAACCAGAGTATGTTCGGAAAAGTATACTTTCCGAGAGTGATTGTACCATTGTCTAAGTCGGTATCAAACCTTTTTCGATTAGCAATACAGTTATTAATTTTGATAGCTTTTTATGCATACTTCGTATTTGTAAAAGGAGAAGGGGTGCGTCCTAGTGTATTTGTTTTTTTAGCTCCTTTTTATTTTTTGATAGCGGCTTTATTTGGATTAGGTCTGGGGATGATTATTTCGGCAATGACTACAAAATATCGAGATTTAACGATTTTAGTAGGTTTTGCGACTCAGTTGCTCATGTATGTATCTGCAGTGCCTTATCCTCTGGCAGTGATGCGTGAGAAACAACCACAATATGTCTGGTTAGTAGAAGGAAATCCTATTACTCAAATTATAGAAGGGTTTAGATACTTATTGTTTGAAGACCCTGATGTCACTTCTTTTAGTTGGTTAGGATTAGGATATACCGCTGGGATTGCTGTCGTATTATTTTTTGTGGGATTAATTATTTTTAATCGTACAGAGAAGCGATTTATTGATACAGTATAGGTTTTAATATAGATTTATTTGGATACAATACGTTTGTTTTTTTGGAGTAATATTCGTCTACAAGGGTGGTCGCAAGAAAACTATGGCGATCTCTTAAGTGCTTATCTTACGGAGAGGCTTTCGCAAAAGCGTATTCAATGGATACATCCTAAAAAAATAAAATGGTTCCAATCTAAAAAGCATTATCTGGCTATTGGAAGTATTTTGGCACAGGCAACTAAGCATAGCCATGTATGGGGGAGTGGTATTATTACAGAAGATCAACAGGTAGCTCCTGCTACATTTTATGCAGTACGCGGACCTCAGACCCGAAAAAGACTTTTGGCTCTTGGATATAATTGTCCCGAAAATTATGGGGACCCTGCGTTATTGCTTCCGCAATTTTATACACCTAAAGGTAATAAAGAATTTGAATTTGGTTGGATTCCTCATTATGCAGATTATGAGCTTTTTGAGGATAAAAAACTACAGCAAGGACAGGTCTGCATAGATTTAAAAACAAATGACGTAGAGGCAACCACAGATGCAATTTATAAATGTAATTATATTTTGTCTTCATCCTTGCATGGACTTATTGTTGCTCATGCTTATGGTATTCCAGCAGTATGGGTGCGATGGTCGGATAAACTATATGGGGATGATATCAAATTCAGAGATTATTTTGAATCGGTAGGGATCCCTCCATATCAAGGGATAGATCCCATGAAAATCTTAAACTCAAAGGATTTAACTACCTTTGAGAATGGTCATTTACAATCTCTTTTTGAAGTACTGTCCCCTGATCAATTAGTGCCTCAAAAGGAAATCATAACCACTTTACAAAAGGGGCTTCTTAAAAGTTGTCCATTTAGAAACGATGAGTGATATCATATTAAAAGCAACAAATATTTCTAAGCAGTATCGACTAGGTCTGGTGGGTTCTGGATCTCTTAAAGATGATTTGAATCGTTGGTGGCATTTGGTACGAGGTAAAGAAGATCCATTTCTTAAAGTAGGGACTGCAAATGATAGGAGTGTGCGGGCAAATGATGATTATGTATGGGCGCTTCAGGATATCAATTTTGAGGTAAAACGAGGAGAAGTATTAGGCATTATAGGAAAAAATGGAGCAGGGAAGTCTACTTTACTTAAGATATTATCCAGAGTCACGAGTCCTACTACGGGTTCTATAAAAACAAGAGGCCGTATTGCTTCTTTATTGGAAGTAGGGACCGGCTTTCATCCTGAGCTTACTGGGAAAGAAAATATATTTTTAAACGGTGCTATTCTGGGAATGAATAAAGCCGAAATTGCTTCCAAACTTGATGAGATTGTAGACTTTTCAGGATGTGAAGGCTATATAGATACACCAGTAAAACGCTATAGTAGTGGGATGCGGGTACGACTTGCCTTTGCTGTAGCGGCACACTTAGAACCTGAAATTTTGGTGATAGATGAAGTTCTAGCTGTAGGAGATGCCGAGTTCCAGAAAAAGGCCATTGGTAAGATGCAGGATATCTCAAAAGATGGGGGACGTACTATATTATTTGTAAGTCATAATATGGCGGCTGTAAAATCACTCTGTACAAGAGGGATTTTACTTAAAAACGGCGGGATATATTCTACAGGAGAAATAGAAGATGTAGTACAGGACTATCTTTCTGTTACGGATAGTGATAAAAATGATGAAGACAACAAGTTTAATGGAATTTTTTCATTTACTAATGTTGATTTAATTGATTCTAAAGGGAAATTAGTAAATGCCTTGATATCTGGTGAAGATGCTACAATTCGAATTTACTATAAATCAAAAATAGATATTAAAACAAAAGAATTTTTCTGGGGTTTTAGTATAAATGATCCATATGGAAATTTAATTTCTGGACTTTCATCTATTGAAAGCGGTATAGTACTAGATAAAATTCATAGTAATGGATACTTTGATTGGAATTTATCTAGATTGGCCTTAAGAGGGGGTATTTACTCATTAAAAGTTTTCTCTAGTTTGGGATCTACATCTCCTTCAGATTTTTTACATGTGAAAGAAAAATTTAGTATGATTAATGTTTTACCTGGTGATTATTGGAAAACGGGTAAAATTAATAGATCTGCACAAGAGGTAATACTTGATTGTACAATAGATAACTTTTCAATAGAGACTTAAGTTTTATCATTAATTATATGTTCGGATTGTTTTCTTCCCAAGGGTTTAAATATATTACACCAGATCTGGAAAAAGGCGAGGCATATTTATATAATTCTTATAGAGATGTATCTGCTGGAGTACATATTTTTAGAAATCTTAATTCTAAGTTTAAAGACGACAAAGTCTTTTATGAATCTGACAGTTGTTTTTTTTGTATTGATGGGGTGGTTATTAATCTTCAGCAATTAAAAAATAGCCATGCTCAGCATAGCACTGAGGTATTGTTAGAAAAGCTTTGGAATCAATATGGAGCATCTTTTGTCAAGGAAATGCGGGGTGACTTTAGTATGATCATATATGATAAGAATACACAAACGCAATATATATATACCAATCTTACAAGCTCAAAACCTATTTACTATACCGAAGATATATCCAAGGGTTTTTGTGGATGTTCTAATTTTGAATTCCTAGTCAATACCTGCAAACAGGAAGAAGCTTCCTTAACAGTAGATATAGAAGCTTATTATTCGTTATTGTGTTTTGGAAATGTTCTAGGAGATAGAACATTGTATAAAGAGCTTAAAAAGCTGACTCCCGGATGTTATCTTGAAGTGACAAGGTCTCAGGTTAAAAAGCATGAGTATTACAAGTTACAGCAAAGGTCTTCCAATATTTCTTTTAATGCTGCTATAGATGGATTTCAAGAGGTGTTTGATCAAGCTATTCGTTTACAATTTGATAAAGATTTGGAATATGGTTATGACCATTTATGTGGTTTGAGTGGAGGTCTAGATTCTAGAATGACAGTAATTGCAGGTGCAAATACAGGATATAAAAACATAGGAAGATTTACTTTTTCTACAAAAGGGTATTGGGATGATGCGATTGCACATCATATTTCCAAAGATTTAAGCTTAAAAAATCATGTATATTATATAGAGAATTTTGATCATTTAAAAAATATTGAACCCGTTTTCAAACAAAATTCGGGATTGGTTTTTTATCATCTTACTAGCCAAATACCTTCTATGTATAACAAGCTTGATTTTAGTAAATATGGGATACTACATTCTGGGCAAGTGGGTGATGCAGTTTTAGGTAATACCCTGCATCCTTATGAGGTACATCAAGATTTTGTATCAAAACGAAGCTATCATGAGGGTTTGTATTCAAGTCATGTAGCTTCTATATGGAAACAAGAATGTACAATGTATGAGAATGTAGAGATAGCCCAGTTTTATAATCACGTATATAATGGTACAATGAATGGTAATTGGTTGATATACCCGCATACAGAATCGGTTTCTCCTTTTTTATATCAGGAAGTCCTTGATTTTTGTTTTTCGTTACCATTGCCTTATCGCCACAAACATAAACTGTATAGTGCCTGGATTGAAAAGTATCATCCGAATGCTGGAAAATATTATTACGAGAAAACAAAGACACGTACACTACCTAGGCCTGGCAATAATAAATGGATCCGACGTATAAAAAATAGGATTCAGATAGAACAGCTCAAATCTTTTGGGTTGGACCTTACTGTAAAAAGTTTATTAGGGAAATCTGATTGGTTTTCTGATGATATGGCAACGTGGTATTCTGATGTAATTGCAGATTTATTACCACATATATCAGATATTGTTTTAAAAAATGCAATTAAAGAGCAATCAGAAATGAACCATCCGGATGCGCAATTTTTAGCATTTCATGTAGCATACACATATGTAAAATACCATGGGGGCTCACATCAATACAGTACATAATGGGTCGTAAAGCTCTGAACATACTTGCTATAGGTAAAACACAATCAAATTTTTTGATCAATTTGTACGATGGACTCAAAGAAGAAAATCCTGACTTAAAAGTATATACAGAAGATATAGAACATCTAGGGGATGCTATTATAGAAAGTAAGGCACTTACATTAATAGATATCCCTGTTAAAAAAATGAAAGCATTTCAAAAATTGGGAACGTACATTGCCTTTCTAAGTCATAGCTTATTATGGAAACTACTTTTCTTAGAGGTTAAATATCATGGGATACGATATGCTGCTCAACATTTAAAACCTTATTTCACTCTTTTTCTTAAAGCAAAAGCATATGATCAACTAGGGATGTCATGTATACATTGTCATTTTGCAAGTCTGACGCACCTTAAGAAAATGGTTTTTATCAGGAATACTCCTATTGTTGTTTCATTTTGGGGTTCTGATTTATTACGACAAACAAATCCTCAGGTAGATGCATTTAAGAAAGTATGTTTGCAAAATGCAAAAGCGCTTACTATTCAAAATGAAACTTTACAGAGGGAATTAGAAAAGCGTTTTGGGAGTGCTGTAAAAAACAAAATTCATGTTGTTAAGTTTTTACAAAATGCATTCTATGTAGATTCTTTTAAGAAAATTAGTATAGACAAAAAACTAAAAAAAGGTCCTATTACGATCATGGTAGGGCATAATGGTTATAAAGAGAATAATCATATATCCATACTGGAAGCTCTTAAAGGGTTTGAGCATCCAGAACAATTTTGTATTTATTTGTTTCTAACATATGGCTTAGATGAGAAGTATGAAAAAGAGTTGGAAAGATATCTTCGACAATACCCTATTCCATATGTAGTGCATAAAAAGTATTGTGTGGGCGAAGATCTAGTCGCATTACGCTCAGATATAGATATATTAATTTATGCTCCTGTAAGTGATGCGATGAGTGGTACCGTAACAGAAGCGTTGTATAGTGGAAGTAAAGTAATTGCTGGCAAATGGTTACCTTACGAAGTATATCGTAAGACCAATGCTCCAATGTATTTTTTTGAAAACTTTAATGAATTACGAGATCTTATCCCTCATGTAGTAGCGGACAGTCCCAAGGATATAAGAGATATTCATATAAGCTTGGATGCAATTTTTGGAGATAAGGTTAATATAGAAAAATGGCTAACACTGTTTACTAATATCTATGCCTAGTCTAGTTTCTATAATCATCCCAACGTATAACAGAGCCTCTTTTTTAAAAGAGACAATTACTTCTATTCAGCAACAAACCTATACGCATTGGGAATGTATTATCGTAGATGACGGTTCTACAGATAATAGTATGGCTGTTTTAAAAAAAATACAAGTAGGAGATTCACGTATCCTTGTTTTTGAAAGAGAAAAACATCAAAAAAAAGGAGGGAATACATGTAGGAATATTGGAATAGAAAAGGCACAAGGGGTATACCTTCAATTTTTTGATAGTGATGATCTTATGCAACCTACGATGCTTGAAGAAAAAGTAAAAATATTAGAGGCTAATCCATGTGATTATGTGATTTCTAAAACAGAGAGTTTTCAACATCCAGACTCTACGCATATCATAGATAGGCAAGATGCGTATTATACTTTTGATCATTATGCCATTACACATACCCATTATGTTACTCAAAAGATCAATTGGTTGACGCCTGATTTTATGGGGAAATCATCTCTTTTTAAAGAATTGAGATTCCATACTGCTTTACCATCAGGACAGGAGTATAATCTCTTTTCAAAACTAACCTTAAAAAGTCAAAAAGGGATTGTCTTAGATCGTTATACTACGTTAAGAAGGATGCATGAAGATTCCATACGAGGGGTACTAACTAAAGATACAAAACGACTACAACACGATAGAGCAATTCTCTATAAAGAGACCTATAAAGAGTTGCAAAAGGCAAATGCTCCTAAAGAAGGGCTGTCTTTTTTGATAAAAAAAATGGGTATGCTTTACCTTAAAGATACCCCCTCAAGAGCACATTTGTTTTTTATTTTTAAAGAATTGCTCAAAATAAAAGGCTGGGTAATTGCCAGTACTTATGTTATGTATCAATTAAGTGCAACGATTGCAGGTAAGGGATATTCACTTAAGAAAAAAGTAGTCCAGTCTTTATGAAACCTACCGTCTCAATTATTATCCCAACGTATAACAATGCCTTGTTTCTAGAAGAGACACTAGACAGTTTACTAGCGCAAACTTATCAGGAATGGGAATGTATTTGTATAGATGATGGTTCTACAGATGCGACAGTATCCATAATACAAAATTTTGCTAGTAGGGATTCTCGCTATATAAATTATATACGCCCATCAGATCGACCCAAAGGTGCCAATGCTTGTCGTAATATAGGGATAGAAAAAAGCCAAGGAGATTATATTATTTTTTTAGATGGAGATGACCTGTTGACTTCTGGGTGTATAGAAGACCGTATACATGCAATCAGACAAAACAAGAATATAGATGGAGTTGTATTTGACACTCGCATATTTGAAGATATAGATACGCCATTACACATACTTAATAAGGACCCAGAAACCTCTGAGGATACCATAGAATATTTAAAATTATTCTTGGCATATACAATTCCCTGGCAGATTACAAGCCCTATATGGCGAAGAAAGGTTTTTGAAACCTATGGAGGTTTTGATGAGGCATTACAACGTTTCCAAGATGTAGATCTTCATACATATTTATTGCTACAAGGAGTACAAATTAAGAGAGTACCTATAGCAAATTTTCTGTACCGCATAGATAATAGCACAACTTCTAAATATACAGATCCTGCTTTTGTAACAAAAGCTTTTAAAGGTATATATGGGTATCTTACAAAATATTTGAGTCGTGATATAAATACAGAGATCCTATCCTATGAAGAACGTTTGGAATACCTAAGACAAATGTATTTTAAGGCATTACATACATATCTATTTTTACTGTCTGATAAACGTGTGTTAAAAGCATACCTGAAACTCGGAAAAAAAGCGGGCTATATAAGTACTCAGAAGTCGAGTTATTATATACTTGCTTATCAAATAGAAAAAAGGCAATGGCATACCATTAAAGGGATAGGGATGCATAGACTTCGTAAGGAACTCCATAAAAAATTAGGGTTATGAACGTACTCTTCTTACTTAATGATTTTCCTGCTATTTCTGAGACATTTATTCGCAATCAAATGGCTTCTCTAAGTGCTAAAGGAATAGGTGTTTTTGTGATTGCAAAACGACTTATTTCTGAGGATGATATTGCCTTAAAAGGATATGAGCAGTTTGATTTTAATGCTACGACAGCCCTGGCTCTAAGCCCTAGAAATAAATGGATACGTATTATAAAAGCCCTCCCAATTTTAGGGAAAGCTATTTTTATAAAAAGCTATCGTCCCTGTATTAAAGCGACTCAATCACGCAAGTATGGTCAACGTCTTCGGTCATTATCCGAATTATTTGTAGTACATTATTTGATACAACATAAGATTGATATAATTCATGCGCATTATGGGTCTAATGGCAATAAGGCAGTATTTTATAAAAAACTATTACCCGAACTTAAGGTATTTACAACCTTTCATGGATATGATATTCTAGAAGGCCTCTATAATGGATATGATTATACACCTACCTTTACTCAAGGGGATGCCGTATTTTCTATCTCTCCCTACAATAAAGATGCATTACGCACTATGGGAGCACCAGCCTCAAAAATAATAGACCTGCCTAATGGTGTTGACACTCAGTTTTTTAAACCTGACCTTAAAAAAAGAGCAAATAAGCATACGCGAGTTTTAATAGTAGGTCGACTTTCTAAAGAAAAAGGGATAGATATGGCACTACGAGCACTATCGCATATCAAAAAACAATCTACTCATACGATCATATACTCAATTATAGGGACTGGACCCGAAGAGGCTACACTCAAGCAATTATCCAAAACATTAGAATTAGAAGCTTGTATCCATTTTAAAGGAGCCCAAAATTCAATGGATGTATGTAAGGCAATGCAACAATCCGATTTTTTATTATTGCCTAGCAGGACAGAAGCATTTCCTACGGTTATATTAGAAAGTCTTTCCTGTGCACTTCCTGTAGTTGCGACGCCTGTGGGTGCATCGGCAATGATGATAGACACATCCGGCATTATTGTAGATGAGGTCTCAGAAAATGCTATAGCTACAGGATTACGTACTATGTTATCTGCCCGAGAACAATGGGAAATAATGGGAAATACAGGAAGACAACGAATGATAGCATTATATGATTCAACATTTATAACTTCTCAATTGCTTTCTTATTATAAAAAATAATCTCCTATTATATCGTACTTATAAGTACTGTTATTCTTCTTTAAACGTTTTGCTATCTTAGTACCCTATGCAACCGCTTCTTTCTATCATCATTCCTGTTTTTAATCGTGCTCATTGTATTGAAGAAACATTACGTTCTGTTCAAAATCAAGAGTATGCACATTGGGAATGTATCGTAATAGATGATGGATCTACAGATGCTAGTATGGAGAAGGTGGCCGCTTTCGCGAAAGCGGACTCAAGAATACAACTTTTTAAACGCCCCGAGACATTACTCAAAGGCGCAAACACGTGCCGTAATTATGGGTTTGAGAAAAGTAAAGGTCTGTACGTTAACTGGTTGGATAGTGATGATTTGATAAGTCCTGATAAATTAAAAAATCAAGTACAGCGCCTTCAGGAAAGTACAGAAACGTACCAAATAGCTACTTCAAAATGGAATAAATTTGTAGATACAGTAGACGCTGTATTACCACGGACAAACCATTTGAATAAAGATTTTGATAGCGGCTTGGCACTTATAGAAGCTTTTGACCATCGGGCACCATTCTTCCCATGTCATAGCTACTTAGTATCACGAGCAATCATTGCCTCCAGTGGCTTATGGAATGAATCTTTAAAAATTAATCAAGATGGGGAGTTTTTTACACGAGTATTAATACATGCAAAACGAGTTGTACATGCACCTATAGGAATGGCCTATTACAGAACTCCAGAAGCAGGAAGTGTCAGTCAATTAGACTCGGTAATAAAAGCCGAAGCTGCAGTGCAAAGTTGGAAACTGATTGCAAGTCATCTCAAACAAATAGAACCTCAAAAAAAATATGCTTATGTTGAGAATGCAAAAACGTATTTGTTTCAAAAAATCAAAGATCAATCTGTAATTCATACTCATGCTTCTTTTTTTAAAGGACCACTTGATACACAAAAAAAGGAGGCATCATTACAAAATAAAATTATCAAGAAAGTAAAAAGGTTATTTTTTAAACTGTAATAAGCAAAGTGAAATCTAAGGTATTACTTATAGGACCTATAGGCGATTTTGGAGGGAGAGATGTAGAGGTACAACTCATCACCAACGCATTGGAAACGACTTGTGATATACACGTATGTTCTACAGGGTATATTTCTTCTGCGTCTTTTGCTCTTACCAGTATAACAAAAGATACGTTTACTAGTATTCAGAAAGAACAGTATAAAAGCTCTTGGAGAATAAAGTGTACCGCATGGATAAGCTACCTTATACATGGTCGTAAGAATGAACCGTATTATTATGTTAAAAATCAGCTCTCGCTAAGGCAATTTGATTTTAAGAGATCGAGTTTACATATCATTCAAACAGCAATAGCAACTACAGATATTGTCTTTTTTATTGGCCAATTGACCTCTACATACCTTATAGAAATTGCAGACTATTGTTTAGAAAATAAGACACCACTTATTGTACGGACTACAGGAACTATAGATTTACCATATGGAATCGACTTAACATTTTTAGAAAATATAACAATGTATATTCATCATTCTGAAGCAAACGCTCAGAATATGCCTTCTTATCTAGATACTTCCTATGCAATTATTGATCAAGCAGCCACTACAGAGACCACGCTTTTAAAAATCCCTCCACTTACAAATACAGTAAAAGTATATGGTTTTATAGGGAGATTGAGTAAAGAAAAAGGGCTTCTTGAACTTCTTGAAATACTTGATCTTGCTCCAGACGAACGTTTGATAATAGCTGGTGATGGCGTCTTAAGAGAGGCTGTAAAAGACGCTATAGAAGGGCGAGTTAATGTTAAATATATGGGGCAATTGTCTAGGGAAGGGTTACAGGGTTTTTATGCTACAGTAGACTGTGTGATCATTAGTTCTTATGAAGAATCTGGGCCTCTAGTAGGTCTAGAAGCGATGGCTGCTGGTAAACTTATTATAAGTACAGATGTTGGAGCTATGAAAGAACGATTAGAAGAAATTGAAACTCAGTTTTGGTTTGATATTAAAACACCTCAGACTTTCATAAAAGAAAAAGAACGTATGTGTGCTTTAAACTCGGAAGAGGTTCATAGAATTTCATTAAGTTTACGTCAACGATATACATCAAGATACATGAACCAGACAATTGCACAACGCTATAGAACTATTGTATCTGAGCTATTATCATAAGTTAACCATATGAGAAAGGGAACAAACCCTCAAAAAAATGCTCAAATCTTAAATACAGGATATTACCACAAAGTAATCGTTCCTGTATATATACCCAATGAAGAAGGGTATTATCGTGATGCTTTTAAGATTCTTAAACTATGTCTTCAGACTCTTGTAGCTACTACTCATGATAAAACACTAATCGCTGTAGCTGATAATGGAAGTTGTAATACTGTCATTGCTTATTTACAACAGTTGTATACAGATAAAGTTATTCAAGAACTCTCTATTACAAGAGAAAATGTGGGGAAAGTAAATAGTATTTATAAAGTACTTGCTGGTGATGATTATCCTTTGGTCACACTCAGTGATGCGGATGTATATTTTTATGAAGGGTGGCAACAAGCCGTAGAAGATATCTACAGAAATTTTGAGCAAGTAGGGGCGGTGTGCCCTACACCTTCCTCAAAATCATATGCACATATGACACAATCCCTATGGTATCGATATGGTTGGAGTAAACGACTTGTTTTTGAAGATAATCCCGACCCTGAAGGGATGCGGAATTTTGCCAAAAGCCTTGCAAATCCAGCATTCTATAATGATATCCAGTTAAAGAAAACCTTAATTCTTACCAATACACAAGGGAAAAAAGCGGTTCTAGGTGCTGGACATTATGTAGCTACATATAGAGGAGATATTTTAAAAACAAATATAAAAAAAGCTACTGTACATGCTCTAGGCGCTAAGATAGTACAAGAATATATAGACAAACCTGTATATGAAGCAGGTCTCTATAGGCTCTCTACAACAACATCTTATGCATCCCATATGGGAAATACGTATGAAGAATGGATGTGTCCTTCAGATACAAGATCCGAAAAACAAAAAGGAGGAGTCCCTATCCAACTTTCTCCTATTGTACCACCTGGGGTTTTTAAAAAAATAGCATATAAAGTGATAGGTAAATGTCTACAGCATAAAAAAATAGGAGCCTATTTATTGAGGAAAAAAGGGCTATCGGCTCAAGAAGCACAAGCATATCATTAATGATTACTTTACTTTTTCCATATCGTGATAGGGAACTTTCTAGAGTCAAAAGATCACTAGATTCATTAGTGTTACAATCAAATACAAATTTTGATGTTGCTTTTATTGACTATGGGACTTCACGTGAAAAGGCAAAAGAAGTAGCACAACTTATCGCTAAATACCCGTTTGCAAGATATCAGTATTCTTATCACATAAATACTATGTGGAATAAATCAAGAGCTCTTAATATCTTGATTAAAGAGTTAAAAACGCCCTACTGTTTTGTAGCAGATATTGACATGATTTTCCACCCAGATTTTGTAGAAACACTTCATCAGGTAAAATCACCTACAGCGACCACTTATTTTCAGGTAGGATTTCTATCTAAAGAAGAAACACAACAAGAGAAGCCATTTGATAAGTACACGATAAAATTTGAATCTGCTCCAGGTGCAACAGGGTTGTCTTTATTTCCAGTACAAGCCCTTCAAGCCCTAAGAGGGTTTGATGAGTATTATCATCTTTGGGGTTCTGAAGATACTGATGTACATGATCGATTAAAACATTATGGTCTTACTGTATCTTTTTATGATAAGAAAATACTCATGCTACATCAGTATCATAAAATATACAGAAATATAGAAGACAGATATATAACACGCCATATTACAATTAAAGATATAGCCCGTAAAAATTATAAGTATCGCTTATCGCAAAATGAAGCAAAAGTAACCGTTGTAAATACTGATAAAAATTGGGGGGAGATTCAAGATAAACAGACCTATGAGCGTTTACTGAAACCTGATCATAGTATAGAAGTATCTTTACAGAAGCATAAATTTGAAAACTGGCTTGCACAATTACCTCAAGACACTCCCAAAGGAGTTTTTAAATACACTCTTTCTGGTCATAATAATACATTTTCGACGATCCTATCGAGGGTAATGCACAGATATACATTAAAGGCAGCTAGTGATCAACTATTATGGTTTCATATCAATCATCTATGTAATATGAAGTATCTTTATTCCATAAGTTCAGATTGTAAATCGATATCATACACGATATGGAAGGAATAAACCCTAAAGTACTACTCATATCACACTTCCCGCTTCCTTACGAGGGTATTGGAAGTTGGACTACGCTATATGATTATTACTTAAAAACAGATTCTCATGTTATAGATTATATTATTTGTCCAGAACCTACTGAGAAGTATACGGATGTAGAATATGCTTTTGTAAAAGCGTCTACCGTACATAAAATCAAACGTAAACTCGGTGCTTCAAAGACCTATGAGCAAATTTTTGATGCATTGGATACCATTCTAGAGAAAGAGAATTCGATAATCATTAAGATTATCGATAATGCAGGATTAGTACTCCCATTAAGAGCTTATTTAGAAGAAAAACATATTGCAAAACAGTGCTATTTACAGTTCTATTATCACGGATTTCCACCTTTCTTTGGGAATCCCAGAGGACGAATGTTTTTTGCAGCAATTGATGAAGCAATACTTCTTACACATGCTTCATACAAAGCGCATCTGGATTATTATACCGATATGCCTTGCGCAGTGTCCGTCTTACATAATGGTGTTGATAGTACGTTGTTTTTTAAACCTGATGATGCATCAAAGGTAGAATTGAGAAGTTCGTTAGGTGTTTCTCAAGAGCAACAAGTATTTTTATGGGTGTCTCAAGACAGACCTAAAAAAGGACTTGATTTTATATTAAAAGTATGGAAGCTTTTCTACAAAGAACATAATCATTGTGTCTTATGGGTTGTGGGTGCACATCGAGATATAGCTATAGAAGGTGTTGTATTTTTTGGGAAAGTACCTAATCATGAACTTCCTAAATATTATCAAGCTACAGATGTATATCTATATCCGACGCTATGTAAGGAAGGATTTGGTTTGACATTAATTGAAGCGCTTAAGTCTGGTTGCTACTGCATAGCATCTGCAAACGGAGGTGTGCCTGAAGTTGTAGATCACGGAAAATTAGCAGCGTTGGTTACACACCCTAACTACAGAAGTGAGTGGTTGGATGCGATGAGAGTATCTGTATCCTTATTTCATGAAAAAAAATTAAAACAGGCATATACGATTCCTGATGAAATATATGGATTAAAAACCTGGTGTGCTCAACTTACAAAAATAATTGAAGACGCTAAGAAAACCTTTTAGGATAGCAACCTGATTTTGTTTTTTCTGCGTAAGTAATTTGGCACAGCCTCGGAATTGTTTATATTGCTTAAAGAAGTATTTTGCCCCTATGTCCCTATTGGAAAAAATCAGGAATACGTTTTTTAAAAAACCACAGGAAAGTACATCCACAGGTCAAATACTGAGGACCAAAGAATTACGATCGCAGGCATCTTCTGATCTGGCGAGGTGGAGTAAAAATCAATCTCTTAAAGAAGATTGGAATACAAGAACTGCCATGCTGGGAGACTATGTGCCTATGGGTGCATCAGTACTGGAGTTTGGTGCGGGGAGTATGTTTTTAAAAAAATATTTAGACAGTTCTATAACCTATACCCCTTCAGATATTGTACAACGATATCCAGAAACGATTGTATTTGATTTAAATAACCTTTCAACAGCATTAGACCTTTCATCGTATGATACAGTGATCATGAGCGGAGTTTTGGAATATGTGTATGATATTAATGCAGTGATGGAATTCTTGTCTCCAGAAATTGAGAATATCTGTGTATCTTACTGTTGTTCTGATATAGCAAAAGACAACCGCCTTAAAAATGGATGGCTAAGTGATTATACTGAAGACGCATTGAAGGCTGTTTTTGCAAGATATAATTATACCATTGTAAAAGAAACTATATGGAGAAGTCAATCATTGTTTTATTTACAAAAAAAGAACACCTAACGAACCAAAGAAAAAAACATGTATATAATTGCAGAGATAGGGCAAGCACATGACGGAAGTCTAGGAACGCTGCATGCTTATATAGATGCTGTTGCAACAACCGGAGTACATGCCATTAAATTCCAAACACATATTGCTCATGCTGAAAGTAGTATTTACGAACCTTTTAGGGTTCATTTTTCTACGCAGGATGCTACACGTTATGACTATTGGAAACGCATGGAGTTTACACAAGAACAATGGATCGCTATAGGAAAACATTGTAAGGATGTAGGGTTGGATTTTATAAGTAGCCCATTCAGCAATGCAGCTGTAGATATTCTTGAAGTAGCAGGGGTAGACCGATATAAGATAGGAAGTGGTGAAGTAAATAATCATTTATTACTTAAAAAAGTGATTGCTACAGGTAAACCTATAATTATCTCTAGTGGAATGAGTTCTTTCGAGGAGTTGGATGAGACCATGGCAATTTTAAAAGAAGCACAGACTGAGGTTTCAATACTACAGTGTACAACAAGTTATCCTACTGCCCCAGAGCAATATGGACTTAATGTTATTTCCGAACTTAAAGAACGATATCAAATCCCAGTAGGATTTTCAGATCATTCAGCACAAATTGCTACCGGGATTGCTGCTACAGCATTAGGTGCAAAACTATTAGAGTTTCATGTAGTCTTTGATAAAGCAATGTTTGGCCCAGATGTGTCCTCATCACTTACCATCAATCAAACAAAAGAGTTGGTAGAAGGAGTCCATGCAGTTTCAAAAGCACTTAAAAATCCGATCAATAAAAATGATAATAGCGCTTTCGCGAAAGTGAAAAATATTTTTGAAAAATCATTAGCAGTAAATAAATCATTACCTCAGGGACATATACTTACGTTTGAAGATTTGGAAGCAAAAAAACCAAAAGGATACGGAATTCTAGCATCTCAATATAAAGAAGTGATAGGAAAGGCATTGACTAAGGATCTTGAAGCTTGGGAGTTTTTAACTGAAGAGGCTGTAATATAATTATGAAAGAGAAACGTAAAATTTGTGCTGTCATAACAGCCAGGCCTAGTTATAGTAGAGTAAAAACAGTCCTACAGGCTATAGATACACATCCATTATTAGAATTACAACTAGTAGTAGCAGGATCTGCATTATTAGATCGTTATGGAAATGCCGTAAACTTTATTGAAAAAGATGGATTTATTATCAATGAAAAAGTCTTTATGGTTCTTGAAGGAGAAAATAAAACTGCAATGGCAAAGACGACAGGTCTAGGAGTAATGGAGCTAGCAAATGTCTTTTATAATTTACAACCTGATGCGGTATTAACTATTGCAGATCGTTTTGAAACGATTGCTACTTCAATTGCTGCAGCCTATCAAAATATACCATTAATTCATCTTCAGGGAGGGGAAGTTACTGGGAATATAGATGAGAAAGTACGTCATGCAAATACAAAACTGGCAGATATTCATTTTGTGACTTCAGAAGATGCAAAGAATCGTGTCCTTAAGATGGGTGAAGATGAAAACTATGTTTTTAATACAGGATGCCCCTCTATTGATCTTGCTGCAGAAGTAATGGAACATCCTAATCTTGATTATGATCCCATTAAAAAATACGGTGGAGTAGGTGCTATGGTAGATCCTGCTGAGGATTATATTGTTGTGATGCAACACCCTGTGACCACCGAATATCATCAGGCAAAAAAAGATGTTTTAAAAACACTAGAAGTTATTGATGGACTAGGGATTCCAACTTTTTGGTTTTGGCCTAATGTAGATGCAGGAGCCGATGGTACATCAAATGGAATCCGATCCTATAGAGAAAAACATCAACCTAAGAACATACGATTCTTTAAGAATATGGAGCCTTTTGATTTTTTAAGACTATTGATTAATAGCAAATGTTTGATAGGGAATAGTAGTGTAGGAATACGAGAGTGTTCTTATTTAGGAGTTCCCGTAGTAAATATAGGGACTCGTCAAAATAGAAGATTAAGAGGTGATAATGTGATGGATGTATCCTATGATATTAAAGCGATTGAAGATGCTATAAAATCACAATTACAACACCCTAAAAATGAGCAAAGTACGATATATGGATCTGGGGATAGTGGTGTCAAAATTGCTCAAATATTATCAGAAATAACACTTCGATTTCATAAAACCATTACCTATTGATGAAGATATTAGGTATTATACCCGCTCGGGGAGGGAGTAAAGGAATTCCAGATAAGAATAAAAAAATACTTGGAGGAAAACCCCTTATGCAATATACTATTGAAGCGGCATTAAAAGCAACATCCCTGACAACAGTAGTTTTTTCTTCTGAAGACTCATCTCTCATAGAAATTGCTAAACAGCTTGGAGTACGCGTTCCTTTTAAGAGACCTGATCACCTGGCAACCGATAGCGCTGGTTCTTTAGAAGTAGTTCAACATACCCTTATAGAGATGGAGCAACTTGGAGAAAAATTTGATGCAATCTGTTTGTTACAAGTAACAACTCCTTTTAGAACAGCAAATGATATCGATAAGGCTATTAAAAGGTTTATGGATGCTCATACAGACACATTGATCTCGGTACTTCCTGTGCCACATCAATACAACCCACACTGGGTCTTTGAACCTAATGCTTCAGGAAATCTACAGATTGCTACGGGAGAAAAAGAAATTATTAAGAGAAGGCAAGAACTCCCAACAGCATATATAAGAGATGGAGGTATCTATATCACAAAAACAGACGTCATACAACAGCAACATTCCTTTTATGGAAATACAATTACGTATGTTGAATCAGATTCAAAGAACCATGTAAATATTGATACATTGGAAGATTGGGAAAAAGCAGAAAGGCTTCTGGAATAGGATATCATTTTATATTTAATATATGCGCCGATTTTTAATCTATATCATCAGTTTACTTGTTTTGACATGTGTTTTGGGCTATACGATTCAATACATGGCAGACCTGGGAATGAAACGCTTTGAAAAAGGGATATTAAAAGAATGGACCCAGATTTATTCTGGAGCAATAAATGCAAAGTCTATAATTTTAGGCTCTTCTAGGGCTTATACTGGTTATGATCCTACAATACTAACTGACAATCTAGGTATTAAAACATATAATTTAAGTGCAAATGGAGGCGGATATAACATTCAAAAAATGAAATATGACCTCTATGTAGATACTAATGTAAAACCAAAAGTGGTAATTCAAAATGTTGATTTATCACACTTTATAGCTTCTCATAAAGTTTTTGAAGAGTATCAATACATCTCTTATTTTTCGAATGATATCATAAAAGAAACATTGCCTATAATAGATGAAAAATATAAATACTATACAATAGTACCATTATTAAAATACAACACAAATCGTGAATACCTGAAACGTAGTCTTCGAACCTTATTATTTAATAAGGTCTATAATGAAATAGAATTGATAGATGGTTTCTGTCCAAAGAATAAAAAATTTAGATTAGATAGTTTAAATATAGAACGCTTTAGAAGACTCGATACATCTATAAACTATACGGATAAGTTTGAATCAGGATATAAACATACGACTGATTTTGCCACCTCATTATCCGATCAATCAATAGTAACCATTTTTGTATGGGCTCCTGAGTTTATAAAACGGTTGGAAGCCAATAAAAATTTAAGAACGTATTACTCAAAAAAACTTAAACAGTTTGCTCAGAGTAATTCTAATATTCATTTTTTAAACCTAGCTACAGATACAATATCATATGATGAGAGTAATTACTATGATAGCTTCCATTTAAGTGCAAAAGGGGCCAAATCTTTTTCCAAAAAACTCGCTGTAAAGATTGATAGTTTGATGATAGAAAATAAGACTCTAAAATAATGAGAGTATTTATACTATATATTCTAAAAATACTATTGGTACTATGGTTATTTGCTGCGGGACTCCAGTATATCTCGGATAGAGGACTTATGCGAAATGAGGTAAGTACATATAGAGAATGGAATCGAATCGTTAGAGGGCAGTTAAATGCAGACATCCTTATTTTAGGATCTTCAAGAGCTTATGTTTCTTACGACCCTAAAATACTCCAAAAGGGATTGGAATTAAACGCATATAATCTTAGCCTTAATGCAGCTCCTTACAACTTACAAAAGATTAAATACGAGTTGTATAAACAATCAAATAAAACCTCAAAAATGGTTGTTCAAAATGTTGATTTGACACATTTTTTAGAGGCACAATATATCCCAGATGAATTTCAGTTTATTCCATATATAAACAACGCTATATTACAAGAAGGACTCTCTGTAATAGATGAGAATTATAGCCTGTATCCTTTCGTCCCTTTATTAAAATATAATAAGTTTAATGAATACTTACTAAAAGGGATACGTTCATTTTTTGGAAAAAAATATTCTATAAAGCCTTCTTATGATGGTTATTACCCTAGAGAACAAAATTTTCAAAGAGACAGTATAAATATTGAACGGTTTAAAAGATTAAATACAGATGCTTCAAATGCGCAAGCATACATGAAAGGAGTTTCAGAATCGATAACTTTTTATGAGCAATTACGGAAAGATAATATTAAGGTGGTTTTGATATGGGCACCAGAATATAAAGAACGTTTGCAAGTGATATCAAATCTTAAACCAATGGTCCATGATAAATTACTTGAATACGCAACACATCATGATACAGTTTATTTTTTGGATTTTTCTGAAGATACGATCTCAATGAATAAAGATTATTTTTATGACTCTTTTCACCTTAATAAAAATGGAGCCGAGAAGTTTTCAAAAAAAGTAAATACTGAAATAAAAAAAATACTAAATAAATAAAGAATAGATGTTTTTTAACTCATTGACATTTGCAGCATTTTTACCCATAGTATTTATACTTTATTGGTTCGTTTTTAAACGTCACTTAAAGTCGCAAAACCTACTAGTTTTAGTAGCGAGTTATGTTTTTTATGGCTGGTGGGATTATCGCTTTTTAAGTCTTATTATTTTAAGTACGATTGTAGATTATTTTGTTGGACTTGCCTTACAGAAACAACAGGACACAAAAAAGCGGAAATGGTTATTGGCATGTAGTTTAGTCTTCAATTTAAGTCTATTAGGTTTTTTTAAATATGCAAACTTCTTTATTGAAAGTTGGGTAGATGCATGGCAAATGCTAGGAGTAGAAATGCAATCTAGTTCGTTACAGATTATTCTTCCCGTAGGGATTTCTTTTTATACATTCCAGACATTAAGTTATACTATTGATGTATATCGTAAAAAAATGGAACCAACCTCTAGTTTTGTACAATTTGCCACCTATGTTGCATTTTTCCCTCAGCTAGTAGCTGGCCCTATTGAAAGAGCATCCCATTTATTACCGCAATTTAAAATACCACGTACTTTTAATTTTGAGACTGCAAAAAGTGGGGTACACTTAATTATATGGGGACTTTTTCAAAAAGTAGTAATTGCAGATAGTTGTGCAACCTATGTGAATGCAATTTTTACAAATTACGAAGGCATGAACTCTCTTACTTTATTGCTGGGTGCAGTATATTTTGCATTTCAGATATATGGAGATTTTGCAGGATATTCTAATATAGCTATTGGAGTTGCAAGATTACTTGGGTTTGATTTGATGCGTAATTTTAATTACCCCTATTTTTCTAGAGATATTGCAGAGTTCTGGAGACGCTGGCATATTTCCTTGTCCACATGGTTTAGAGATTATCTATATATCCCACTTGGGGGGTCTAAAGGAAGTAAAACACAACAAATACGTAACGTATTTGTCATTTTTATCGTAAGTGGATTTTGGCATGGAGCCAACTGGACATTTGTAGCTTGGGGGGCATTAAATGCATTATATTTCCTGCCTTTATTACTTTTAAAACAAAACCGTAATAATATAGATATAGTTGCTGGAGGGCGATTTTTTCCTAGTATCAAAGAAATTTTTCAAATAGGAAGCACCTTTGTGCTTACGTGTCTTGCATGGGTGTTTTTCAGGTCTTCTAGTATCACCGATAGTCTAGCTTATTTGGAACGCCTTTTTACAAACCTTGAATTTAAAAAACAATATTTAAATATAGAACGCTACAGTGTTGAAATGCTATTGTTAATTGCATTTTTTCTAGGCGTAGAGTGGGTTTATAGGCAGCGAGAAACTCCTTTATATGGAAAGTTTGATATGGTTAAAATTGTGATTGTACTCTTAATGATTATTGTATTTGGAGTGTTTTCAGAACATCAAAGTTTTATTTATTTCCAGTTTTGATGAAGCGATTTTTAATATATATCATTACTACCCTTATCGCTGTATGTCTATTGCTTTTTATGATGGATTATATATATAGTTATGTATATAAGCATGCAGTACCTAGAAATAAAGTTGCAAACTTACTTGCAACTCCTTTAAAAAATATAGACTACGTCTTTATAGGATCTTCCAGGGTTGATAATACTATAGACGCTTCATTAATAACAAAAAAGACTGGAAAAAGTGCTATCAACTTAGGTGTACAAGGAGGTAAGCTCGATGATTACTATTTAATGTTGCAATTACTAGCTCATAAAAAAATAAGTACAGATTCTGTATTTATTCAAGTAGATTATGTCTACAATATAGATGGTACATCAGAGATATTAAAAAGTAATTTAATACCACACATTAATGTTCCAGTTATAGATACATACATTAAAGAAAGAGATCCAAACTATTGGAGTTTACGATACGTCCCTTTTTTTAGATATATGAAGTTTGATTATAAGATAGGATTTAGAGAGTTTTTTAATTCAAGTATAGGAAAAGCTCCTAAGCATAATCTTATGAATGGATATAGTCCAAAATATAAAAAACAAAATAGTGTATTACAGTATAAATTGCCAGATACGATTGCAAAAGAAAACTCAGTAATAGAGAAGATAAAAGCTTTTGCAGAAGCTGAAGAGATAACGATCGTATTTTTTACAGCTCCCTTTTGTAAGAATACTCAAAATATAGCATATGTGGATAAGCTCAAAATACAATTACCGTCACTTATAGATTATTCAAGACTATTTATAGATAGAGATGACTATTTTTACAATTGTAGTCACCTTAATAATTCTGGAGCTCAAAAATTCACAGAAATTTTTACAGATGACCATCTAAACACCAACCCCTAATCAATGTCTAAAAAAAAGATATATATAGTATTACCAGACGGTATAGGACTTAGGAATTTTGCCTACACCTCTTTTGCTTCTATTGGAAAGGAGAAAGACTGGGATATTGTATATTGGAATCATACCCCATTTAATCTCTCAGATTTAGGATTACAAGAACAACGACTATCTGGAAAAGCCGCTACTGTTACAGATCTGTTTAAGAGAGCTCGTAAAGAAATAGAACTCACTAACTTTAAACAGAAATTTAATGATCATGTATATGATAGCTATCGGTTTAAGGCATCAAATAATACATTTAAAAAGAAAATTAAAAATTGGACCATCCATTTTTTAGAAACCCGATATGCAGGTGAAAAAGTTCAAAAATTACGTAAACAGATTCTTAAAAAAGAGCGTTCTACACCATATTTTCAAAAGTGCATAACACAATTAAAAGAAGCCCGCCCTGATATTGTATTTTGCACAAATCAACGACCCGTACATGCGATAGCGCCCTTACTAGCAGCTCAGGAGCTAGGAATACCCACAGCAACTTTTATTTTCTCATGGGATAATGTGCCTAAAGCGACCTTAGTTGTAGAAACAGATTATTATTATGTTTGGAGTGACTTTATGAAACAGCAACTTATGGAGTATTACCCATATATTCAGGAAAATCAGATTCATGTAACGGGAACTCCACAATTTGAACCTCATTATGATACAAGTATACTAGTCTCTAAAGCAGATTTTTGTAAACAACATAACATACCTTCTGATATACATTATATATGTTTTTCTGGAGATGATATTACAACTTCCCCGCATGATCCTATATATCTGGATGATATTGCAACTACAATTTCAGAGCTTAATAAAGAAGGGAAGAATCTAGGTATTCTATTCAGGCGATGTCCGGTAGATTTTTCAGATCGATTTGATAAGGTATTAGAAAAACATAAATCCATTATATATCCCATAGCTCCCCAATGGAAAAAAATAGGAGGTGCATGGAATACAATATTACCCCTTCGTGAGGATATGAGTTTACTAGCAAATACAGTAGCACATACACTATGCGCTATTAATTTGGGCTCATCAATGGTCTTTGATTATATAAGTCAAGATAAACCCTGTTTATATATTAAGTATAATCCTAAAAATATTACGCTTCAAAAGGATGTACATAAGGTATATGATTATGTACATTTCAGATCAATGCCTACGACAGATGCTGTAGTATGGGTTTACTCAAAAGAGGATATTAAAAAAAAGATAGTAACAGTTCTTACAGATACAGAAGCCATTCGGCAATCAACACAAGATTGGTTTGCAACGATCAATACAATGCCAGCAGAGAAAGCCTCTGAGCGTATCTGGCAAGCATTAGAAAATACCATTACATGATGCATTTAGGATTTATTACTCCAGAATACCCACATGCTAGAGTGCAAACAGCAGCTGGAATGGGAACTAGTATTAAGAATCTAGTAGTTACGCTTACGCGAAAAGGAATTAAGGTATCTCTATTTATCTATGGGCAAAAAGAGGATGCTATTCTAGAAGCTGATGGAGCAAAAATGCATTTGATAAAAAATAAATCGTATCCTTTTGGAGGCTGGTATTTACATCGTAAATATATTAACTCCTATGTAAATAGGCATATAACTATAGATAAGATACAAGCTATTGAAGCACCTGATTGGACAGGAATAACAGCTTTTATGAAGTTCAAAGTACCATTAGTTATACGTTTTCATGGGAGTGACACTTATTTCTGTACATTGGAAAAGAGGCCTCAAAAGGCAAAAAATAAATTTTTAGAACAAAAAGCGATTCAAAGCGCTTCTTATTATATTGCACCTACAACATATGCAGGAGTAGAAACAGCTCGTCTTTTTCAAATCCCTAAAGAGAAGGTTCGTACCATTCATTACGGACTAGATTTATCAAAGTTCCAAAACGATCATCCAGAAAAATTTGAGACGTATAGGATTGTCAATGTTGGAACAGTCATCCGTAAAAAAGGCGTATTTCAATTGGCAGAGGCTTTTAATCATATTGTAGAAATACAGCCAGATGCAAGTTTGTACTTTATAGGAAGTGATTCTGGAGATATTAAAACGGGTAGTGCTTCTACATGGTCATTGGTAGAAGCTACTCTTTCTGAAAAAGCAAAAAAACAAACTCACTACTTAGAAAAAGTGAGTTATATGGAGGTCCAAGAACATCTTAAGCAGGCACATGTATGTGCTTTCCCTTCACTAGCAGAAACCTTAGGAATGGTAACCATAGAATCTATGGCGCTTCAAAAAGCAGTTGTCAATACGAATTATGGATGGGCACAGGAGCTTATTGATCATGATAAAAATGGTTTTTTGATTGACCCTAATAATGTAGAAGCATACGTAGAAACTATTTTACATTTATTTCAAGACGAGTCACGATGTATTCAGCTAGGAAAAGAAGGTAGAAAAAAAGTAGAAGCTACTTTTGATAGTATACGTATAGCAATACAAAATATTGATTTTTACAAAAGCATAATAGAAGGATGATTATACTTGTTCATAAAAATGGAGAAGAATGTATACATGCTGTTGATTCAAATGGCGACATTATCACATTGCAAGAACAACATTGTACAGGCGCTTTATTTGAGTTGGCATTAGAATATCCAGATCAACTTATTGTGTGGTGTGAAGAAAATTTAGTCCCCTATCTAGATAAAAATAAAATTCATTCTATCTTTCATCATAAACGAGTTATGGCTAGTTTCAGTACTTGCGGTAATAGTTATATACCTGCATCTATCGAGTATCTGGAAGATAATCCCTTTCATAAAATTAATAGAGAAGTACGTTATCCTACATGGCTTATGAGTACAGATGTAGGAGGGATTCATGGAGCTGTATTACTTACTTTCCAAAGTATGCTTTCGCGAAAGCGTACTCTGGGTTATTTTTTGAATTCAATAGCAAAAAAAGGAATGCCTCAAGGGTTGTTTTGCTATCAGGCACCCTTGCTTAAAAATGAATTCTCTAAAATAACTCCAATACTAGGAACAACAAGAGAGTTATATAGGTTTGTGAAAGAGCATTATAGAACGCAATGGATTTTTTTCTTATTCATATGTCTTTGGAAATATGAAAAAAGGTTCACGCTTTTACATCTTATAGTCTCTTTAGGATATAGAAAAAAACAACGTGTTACTTCTATTTCTTCTATACCTATTATGTCTAATGCTAATGCAGTACTTGATCGTACTTATGATGTGATTATCCCAACAATGGGGCGGGAAGAATATCTGTATAATGTTTTAAAAGATTTTTCTAATCAAACCCTTCTACCCTCTAAGGTTATTATTATAGAACAAGATGAAAATAAGGATCATACATCTGCTCTCAATTATATTGAGGAAGAAAAATGGCCCTATCCCATTAAGCATACTTTTATACATAAAACGGGCGCTTGTAATGCTCGCAATACGGCTATAGCTCTAACAGATGCACCATGGGTTTTCTTTGCAGATGATGATAATCGTTTCGAGAAAGATGTTGTATATCGTATTTTTGATAGTATCAAACAATATGGAGTAGAAGTGCTTACGACAAGTTATCTGCAAAAAAATGAAAAACAAGTAGAAGTAATTACAAAACAGTGGCAAGCCTTTGGTGCTGGGAATAGTTTTGTAAAGGGCGATCTGGCTCGTAGTACTTTATTTGATATTGCTTTAGAGTTTGGTTATGGAGAGGATACGGATTATGGAATGCAACTAAGGAAAAAAGGTGCCGAAATCTTATATGAACCTACAATCTCGTTATTGCATTTAAAAGCTCCAATAGGGGGTTTCAGAAAACCGATTACATTTCCCTGGAGTAATGAATCGTTACAACCTAAGCCTTCTCCTACTGTGATGTATCATAAACGTAAGAATACAACTCAAAAACAAGTGCAAGGGTATCGACTAGTCTTAGCATTTAAGTATTATAAACGCCAACATATCAAGAACCCATTTACCTATAGGGCTTATTTTAGAAAGGCGTGGGAACAGAGTGTGTATTGGGCAAAAACTCTTGAAAATAAAGTACAGTGAGAGTAGCACTTATTATTTGTACATATCAACGACCTATACCCACTGTGACATTACTTCATTCGGTGTATAAACAAAAAAGGTGTCCTGATGATATCATTGTAGTAGATGGTTCTCTTAATGATGCCTCTGAAAGAGCACTTCAGGCCGAAGGATTTAACGAGGTTGTATATTACAGAGTAGGTGATGATGAGCGCGGTCTTACAAAACAACGTAATTATGGGATAGATCATCTGGATCCAGCAGTAGATATTGTATGTTTTTTGGATGATGATACGGTGTTACATCCCAATTATTTTAAAGCCCTTTTAAACACTTACACTCTTTATCCAGAAGCATTAGGAGTAGGAGGCTACATTAGTAATGAGATTTCATGGAAAAAGGTAGAAGAGACATTTGTTCCTACTAAACATCAATTTTTCTATGATGGATATGTACGCTCCGATGGAAGTCGTTTTGTGTTACGAAAAAAACTAGGGCTTGATGCAAATACTCCTCCCGGATTTTTACCTGATTTTTCTCATGGAAGATCCGTCAGTTTTATTCCACCTTCAGGAAAAATCTACCCTGTAGAACAATTTATGGGCGGGGTTGCCTCTTATAGGATAGCAGCATTAAAAGCACAGCGATTCTCAGAATATTTTGAAGGATATGGTTTATATGAAGACGCAGACTTTACCTTGAGGTTATCTCAAAAAGGGAAATTATATGTAAATACAAATGCTCAATTACATCATTATCACGATCCGGATGGCCGTCCTAATAAATATAAATATGGTAAAATGGTGATTCGTAATGGATGGTATGTGTGGAGAGTGCGATATCCAAAACCCAGTATAAAAGCCAGATTGAAATGGAATGCAACCTCTGGATTACTAACCGCTATTCGTTTTAGTAATGCCTTGAGTATGAGCAAGCAAGTAAGAATGGAAGCATTTACTGAGAGTATAGGAAGAGTAGTGGGATGGTTGAGTTTATTGTTCTCAAAACCAAAAGTGACCCATTCCTAGAAATATTGATAAATAATAACAGTATCTTGATCAGAATTTCAGATATGACTAGACGTTAACCTACTTTATAGAACAATGAAACCTTGTGTATTCTTAGCATATTCTATATCAAAAGCATCTGTTTCTGATTACTTTACATCGCTTGCTATACATCTTTCCCATACCCATACCGTGGTTGTATTTACAGATACTAGAGAAGTGCATGAAGATCTTGAAGCCATTACGATATATAAATGGCCCTCAAAAAGACCTACTCAGTGGAAAGATTTTAAATTTTTACACCAGAGGATAAGAAAGTATCAACCAGAAATTATGATTTCTGTTTTTGGGGCAGTTAATATGTTTTTGATAGGAGGTTTTGTTCATAATGTAAAACATCGGATAGCATGGCGTAGGACTTTAGTAGATCAATTAAATCCCTCCCGATTTTCACTCTTTCGAAAGCGGTTTATTTATAAAATGGCTACAGAAATTTATGCAAATTCAAAGGCTACAAAGACAGATATAGAACAACATTTTAACGTTCCTTCCTCTAAGGTAAGAGTCGTCTATAATGCTGTGAAAGATTATAGGGTTGAATCTAAAAAGGTACACCCATATCGATTGGTATATGCTGGGAGGTTGCATAAATCAAAAGGCATAGATACGCTATTAGAAGCCCTTCCCGCAGTTGTAAAATTGTATAAAGATGTAGAATTGCTAGTATTAGGAGGTAGTCTAACCGGAAATGCTATTAAGAAATATCAACAAAAAGTAGAAGATATAGCTATTAAAGGGAATGTTCGTTTTTTAGGAAACCAACCTAAAGATAAAGTCCTAGAGATTTTTGCAAATGCCCAAATAACAATAGTTCCTTCATTGGTAGAAGCTTTTGGGTTTGTCGTCATAGAGAGTTTTTCAGTAGGTACACCAGTAATAGGATCAAATACAACAGGAATAGCAGAAATCATAAGACATGGACAAGATGGGGTATTATTTGAACCTAATTCTCCTGAAGACTTATCACAAAAAATTATAGATATATTAAGTAGTCCAATACAAAGAATTCTTTATAGTAAAAATTGCTATAAACGATTTAAAAATACTTTTGAAGTAGAGAGTGCTACAAAAGCATTGGCCAAAGAGCTTGAAAATTTAAAAGCACATGTTTAAAATATATCTGATACGGTTTTTATGTTATTTTATGCCTCCGATCCTAGCACAGCGGTTTAGGAGTTTTTTTATTAATTTAAAAGAAGGTGAAACCCTAGCTAGAGATTTTAATACACGGGTGTTTACAGGAGGAGTTTTTGTAGGGAATACACGTGATTTTCATGCACTCAAAGTTCTTATACATGGCTATTTTGACTGGCGAAATATTATTCTCTCAAAGGCAATCCAAATGCTTAAACCTGGATCTATTGTTGAGGTAGGAGCAAATGTAGGGACAGAGACTGTATCGCTTGCCGATATTAGTAAAAAAGAAAAGGTTTACGCTTATGAACCAGTACCTTTTAATTATAACTATTTGGAAAAAATAAAAGAAATAAACCCCTCTTCTGTAATAGAGATATTTAATAAAGCAGTTAGTGATACTTCTGGGAAGGTACTCTTTGAAGAACCAGAGATAACGTATTCAGGATCTGGTTTTGTTGCTCAAGCGGTAACAGAAAATACGATAGAAGTAGATGCAGTTCGCTTAGATGATTCATTAAAAGAAGAAAAATCACTATCTACTATCTTAATAGATGTAGAAGGGTTTGAATATCAAGTCATACTTGGTGCTATGTCATTAATTGAAAAACATAAACCATTTGTTATTTTAGAAGCAAATGCAAGATATTTAGAAAAACGGGGTGGAGTGACGTTAGAAAAATTGTTTGAACTTATGGAGTCTTTAGATTACATATCTTTCTATATAGATAAAACAAGAATTAGTCCAATAGATATAGCTGATTTTCAAGTGAAAACAAATAAGAATTGGCTTTGTATACCTAAAGAGCAGATAGATAAACAACCTTTCCTTTCACGAAAAATAGGTTATAATGCTTGGAACCCTTTTATGAGATGGTTTACCATATAAACTATAGTATATGCGATTACTCATTATAACACATGTGCAACATAGATTGAAAGACGGTCATTACTATGGATATGGGCCTTATGTCAAAGAGATGAATTTATGGATAAAACATAGTGACACAGTAGAAGTCGTAGCCCATCAAATAAAAGGCAATATAGACCCTATTGACCTGCCATATTCAAAAGAGGTTATTTTTACAAGAATACCTCAACTATCGCTACTCTCATTAAAGAAGCTATTACAATGTGTATATAAAATTCCTATGATATGCTATCGTCTTTTTAAAGCGATGCGTAATGCAGATCATATTCATTTAAGATGCCCAGGAAATATAGGATTATTGGGAGCTATTGTTCAGATAGTATTTCCATCCAAATTGAAAACAGCAAAATATGCTGGAAATTGGGATCCAAAGGCAAAACAACCATGGAGTTATACGTTGCAAAAAAAGATATTAAGTAATACATTTTTAACAAAAAACATGAATGTTCTTGTCTATGGTAATTGGCCAGGTCAAAGTAAAAATATCACCTCCTTTTTTACAGCATCATACCAAAAATCGGCAATTCCAGAGATAAATACACTCACGTATGTTGCACCTTACAAAATGATATTTGTAGGAAGTTTGTCACCAGGAAAACGTCCAATGTACGCCTTAGAATTTATAAAGAAATGTCTAGAATCTGCTATTGATATCTCTCTTGATTTCTATGGAGAAGGAAACCAAAGAGAAGCTATTGAAAAATACATTAAGAATCATAAGCTAGAAAATAATGTAACATTACATGGAAATCAAAATGCAACTGTCATTAGAGAGGCATACTTAAATTCACATTTTTTAATCTTACCTTCAAAGTCAGAAGGCTGGCCTAAAGTTATTGCTGAGGCTATGTTTTGGGGAGTGATTCCTTTAGGAACTTCAATTTCATGTGTGCCTTGGATGCTAGATCATGGTAAACGAGGGGTATTAGTAAGTTTAGATCTTGAGAAAGATGTTACTGCTTTCGCGAAAGCAATATCAAATCCTAGCAAACTTCAAATGATGTCTCATGCATCTCAAGAGTGGTCACATCAATATACATTAGATCAGTTTGAAGAAGCTATAAAACAATTTTTATGCGGGTAATGCAGCTTATAGACAGTCTTCGACTAGGAGGAGCAGAACGTATGGCGGTAAATTATGCAAACATGCTTGCTCCTCAAATAGAACGGTCATATCTCTGTACGACTCGTGCTGAGGGGGATTTGCGAGAAATGTTGGATACTCATGTAAGTTATCTGTTTTTAAAACGTAAACGCACATTAGATATTAATGCATTACTACGATTAAGTCGTTATATCAAAAAGGAACATATTGATTGTATTCATGCTCATGGTTCTTCATATTTCATAGCAACGTTATTAAAACTTAGCAATCCATCTCTTAAGTTGATATGGCATAACCATCTAGGAGCAAGTATACTTATTAGTAAAAAAGCTTTATACAGTCTTAAAATATGCTCCTATAATTTTGATACAATTATTGCAGTAAATGATGAATTACTCATTTGGGCAGAACAACATCTCAATAGTCAAAAAGTAATATATATATCAAATTTTGTAGAATTTGATAATAGACAAGAAATAAAACGCACACCTATAGGCGGTATTCAAGGAAAGCGTATTGTGTGTCTGGCAAACCTCAAAAATCCAAAAGGGCATACTTTTTTATTAGAAAGTTTTGCCTTAGTTTCTCAAGAAGTTCCAGAAGTTACACTTCATCTTATAGGAGAAGATTATCAAGATGCCTATAGCAATTCATTGCGAGTATTTATTAAAGAGAATGATTTGGGAGAACACATTTTTATTTACGGAAAAGTGGCACAACCTGAATCCGTTTTACTACAATGTGATATAGGAGTTTTAGCATCATCGTCAGAAGGCCTGCCTATGGCATTATTAGAATATGGCAGAGCTAGACTGGCTGTTGTTGTAACGGATGTAGGGCAATGCGCATTAGTCGTAAAGGATTATGGTACCTTTGTAAAATATGGAAATAAGAAAGCGTTTGCAAAAGGGATAATAGATTATCTGAATGATCGTATAAAATACGATCAGGATAAAAAGGCATTTCATAATCATGTAAAAAGTGCGTATAGTTCGGGAAGTATTCTCAAGCAAATTGTAAATCTATATTCAGAAGTTATTGGTTAAAAAACAAAACATATACGTCATTTTATTAATTATCCATGTGATTATTGGATTAGTTGTGTATGCTTTTAGGCCTTTTGCTAAGGTATATTTTCTAGGAGCCTGTGCTTTTTTTCTTTATGAAATTTTAAAAAAAGGAAATAGGAATGACATGGCATTACTTGCAGCGGGCTATATTGCTGGGGGTGAAGTATTTTTTAGAATGACGTCGGCTTCATTTGCTTATGAAGCAGGTAAGTATGGAGTGATATTCTTTATTTTGTTAGGTCTTTTCCTTAGCGGAACCTCCAGGAAATCAGGGCCTTATTGGTTGTATCTATTGTTTCTCATACCAGCAATTATAATTTCATCTATAACCTTAGATTATGCTACAGACTTTAGAAAAGCGGTGATATTTAATTTAAGTGGTCCTTTTTGTCTAGGGATAGCGGCTTTATATTGTGTAGACAGGAAGATATCATATAAGAAGCTTCAAGAAGTTTGTTGGGCTATATTAATGCCTATAGTAGCAATGGGAGTCTACTTATATTTTTATACGCCAGATACTAGAGAAGCATTAACGGGTACGGGCTCTAACTTTGCAACTTCAGGAGGTTTTGGTCCTAATCAAGTAGCTACAGCTTTAGGATTAGGAATTTTTATGGTCATTGTACAATTGGTAACTCAAACAAAATACCTTACGGTTAATCTTTTTAATTTAGGATTACTTTCTTTATTAGGATATAGAGCTATAGTTACCTTTTCAAGAGGAGGCGTACTTACTGCTGTGATTATAAGTGCTGTGTTTATTTTTATTTATTTTCAGGGAGCTTCAACAAAAATGAGAGGCAGACTTACTGCATTAACATTAATTATTGTCTTTACTGGAAGTTTGACATGGATTCTTAGTTCTACCCGTACAGAAGGACTTATAGACAAACGATATGCAAATAAGGATGCCGCAGGTAGAATTAAAGAAGATGTGTCGACAGGTAGAAGTATATTGATTAATTCTGAACTTGAGGCCTTTTATGCAAATCCAGTAACAGGAGTAGGAGTGGGTAAGATAAAAGAATATCGCAAAGAACAATTAGGAATCTCTGCTGCATCGCATAATGAAATAAGTAGGTTATTGTCAGAACACGGTATTGCCGGTATTCTTGCTCTTTCTATTTTATTAATATATCCTTTAATCTATCGTTTTAAAAATAAACGTAATTATTTGTTCTATTCTGTATTAGGATTTTGGTTTCTGACGATCAATCACTCGTCTATGCGTATTGCAGCTCCTGCATTTATATACGCACTATGCCTTCTAAACGTTGTTCATGAAAAGAAAAAGTCTTCTATACATAGGAAACGCATTATCTCATAAAGGTAATACGGTATCTACTATTGATACTTTGAGTAATTCGCTCAAAGAAGAAGGTTATCATGTTATTGTATCCTCACATATACGTAATAAGGCGCTTCGATTATTAGATATGTTATGGTCGGTAATTACAAATAGGAATACGGTAAATACAGTACTGATAGATACATATAGCACAGCAAATTATTGGTATGCGATATATGTTGCAAAATTATGTAGGCTTTTTAAAATTCCTTATATCCCTATTTTACATGGCGGTAACTTACCTATGCGTATTAAAAGAAGTCAAAAAAGTGCTCAAAAACTTTTTAATAATGCAAAAATAAATATTGCACCATCAAGGTATTTATTAAATGCTTTTAATGAAGAAGGTTTTTCTAATGTTATCCATATTCCTAATAGTATAGAGATAGATAATTATCCTTTTAAAATAAGAGAAAAATATACTCCTACTTTATTATGGGTACGCTCTTTTGCGCACATTTATAATCCCATTATGGCCCTTAAAGTGTTACAAGAACTACACAAAAAATATCCTGAGGCAATACTTACAATGGTAGGCCCTCGAAAGGACGAGAGTTATGAAGAGTGTACCGCTTTCGCGAAAGCTAATAATCTCCCTGTAACATTTACAGGAAAATTATCAAAGGCAGAATGGATCGCATTGGGAACTACGCATGATCTATTTATAAGTACAACAGACTTTGATAATACACCCGTTAGTGTCATTGAAGCCATGGCTATAGGCTTACCCGTTATATCTACAGATGTTGGGGGAATACCATTTCTTATTGAAAATGAGATTGATGGTCTATTAAGCCCTCCAAAAGATATTATAACTTTTACTGAAAAAATTCAATTACTTCTAGAAACCCCTGTATTAGCGTCTACAATAAGTAAAAATGCGAGAATAAAGGCAGAAAAATTTGATTGGACTCAAGTCAAAACCCTTTGGAGCGATATACTCTCCTAAAAAAATGTAATATCTTTACAGGAACTAACCTATTTATGGCACTCTTACCAGATATTCATTTTGAAATTTCTGAGCGCAAAGTCCTACTTCGTATATTGGATCTTGTCTTTGTGTTTGTATGTCTGCAATTAATAGGCAATTTTTTTGATTTTGATTATTTTACAATAAGTCAGCAAAATTGGGAATGGACTATTGTACTGGGAGGATATCTTACTGTTTTTGGAACTGTATTTGAATTATATAATTTACAGCAAGCCTCAAAGTTTCAGATAGTCTTAAAAAACACATTACTTGCAGTATCCGTTACTACACTATTTTTTCTTTTAACTCCATTCTATACGCCAGTTCTTCCAGAAAACAGACTTCAGATTATTTATTTCTTTTTGGCAATGACTATTGGGATATTGTTTTGGCGATGGCTATATATTTCTCTCATTTCTTCGCCTAGATTTTATAAAAGAGTATTGGTTGTAGGGGATTCTTTTGATATTAAAAAGATTATTAATAATCTGGAAGGCGCAGACCCTAATTATAAAATTGTAGGATTTATTAATACGGATAAAACGAGGACTATTGATACTCAAAAGATTTCAGATAAAGTTATAGAATTTCCAACAGAAGCGTTGACCAGAACAGTCTCACAAAATGGCATATCTGAAATCGTAGTCGCTAGTGATTATAGTGACGGAGTATCAAAACCATTGTACTTACAACTTATTAATTTACTCGAATCTGGATTTCCGATACGAGAGTACATGCAAGTATATGAGGAGATTACACAGCGTATACCCGTACAGTATGTAGATAAAGATTTCTATCGTTATTTCCCGTTTAGTAGAAGTAATCAAAATAAGTTTTATCAATTTTTTCATAGACTATTTGACATCCTAATGGCCCTGTTAGGGATTGGGTTTTTTATTTTTATTTCCCCACTTATTTTTATAGGAAATCTTTTTGCAAATAGGGGCCCTTTATTTTACTCGCAAAGCAGGATAGGCCGTAATGGTCGCGCGTTTAAAATTATTAAGCTCCGTACGATGATTAAAGATGCGGAGAAAGATGGAGCTGTATGGGCACAAAAAAATGATGTACGAATAACGCGATTTGGAAAATTTTTAAGACGTTCTAGACTGGATGAAATCCCTCAATTTTTTAATGTATTATTTGGAGAAATGAGTGTTATAGGTCCTAGACCCGAACGCCCTGTATTCGTGAGAGGTTTATCCGAACAAATTCCTTTTTATGAAACACGTCATGTCGTAAAACCAGGACTAACAGGCTGGGCTCAAGTTATGGGAAGTTATGGGAGTTCTAAAGACGATGCGCTAGAAAAATTACAGTACGACTTGTACTATATAAAACATCGTAATCTATTTATGGATTTGAGTATTGTACTTAAAACAATAAGCACAGTCATTTTCTATAGAGGGCAGTAGCTCTTAGTTTGTATCTCTTATTTTACGTAATTCATAGATCATATAGGTATAGCGTATACTCAACGCCATTAATAATGGAATAAGGGCGTATGCATACCCTTGGATTCCTACGATCCAATGAAAGCATAAAAGGAACATAAGGATTAGGGCTAGTTTCATATAGGGGTAAATCCATTTTGGAGGATTTGTCTTAGTGATTACAAATCCAGCTATTATATGGAAAGGGAATGCCCATAATAAATTATAATTCCATTTAGTAGAAGAATGATCTGTACCCAACCAGAGCAGAGCAATTAAGACCCCTATACACCCTATAATAATAAGTATTGTAGTATCTAAGAAATAAATTCCTTTGTCATTTTTATAATCTTTATACGTTTTATATACTAAGAGTATCGATAGTATTCCTAGTAATATTAATGGACTTGTAATGAAACGTTCTTTATAGATATTTTCTTCTGCAGGTTCAAAAAGTGTTTCTGTCCTTAAGACAAGTGGATACAATATGTTATTTCTCATGACATCTGCTTTTTCTAAAGCTGCCATGGTATAATTAGGTAAAAATAAATATTCTTCTTTTGTTGCTGGCTTATCTGTAACAGAACCTATAGCTATATCCATTCCAAGACTTCCCCATGAATTCCAAGGGACATTTTCTCTGATAAGTTTTCTGTGAGTACGTTCATCAGGAAAGTTTCTATAATCAAAAACCACTTGGTTATTTAAAATACTATTAATAGCATCTATAGGACGTGTTGCACAATTATCATAGAAAAAATCATAGAGATATGATCTGTTTTCTTGTTTTGCATTGTTTTTAAGAAAATCAAATAGTGTTAGTTTTTCTGTATAGCGTATGTTTAATATTTGTGATTTGACCCAGCGACGTTGTTCTTTATAATCTGTTATGAAGTCATCAAAAGTACTTACTCCTAATAAGTATAAAAGTTTTCCTCTTGCAAATTTCATATAAAAATTAGGTGTATTAAAATCAAATCGACCATAATTGAATACAATGTCCAGTTGAGATTCTGGGTCACGTACCCGAATAGCCGTATGTCCAAAAGAATCGTATAGTTCAGGACCTGGACCTATGGTAATGAGGCTTATTTCAGCATCTTCAGAGAGGCGTGTAAAGCGATTTTGTGTGTGTCCTATGAAGGAGCCAAAAATGAGGAGTGCAATTAGGATTGACTTCATAAAAAGTAATTTCTGGAGAATAAAGATAGGGGAGTGACTTTTAACAGGCAATCTATGGGTCATAAATCTCTAAAAACAAAAAAACCGAACACTAATGTTCGGCTTTTACTTCTTTCTAGGTGTTTGATTAGGCACCTGGAACTACGCGTACTGGTACAACTAATTGACTTCGTGTCGCAGTTGTTTCTAATTTTTGGTAGTTTAATCTACTTTTAATGAATGATTCAATTTTTTGATCTTCTGTGTCTACATTAAGAACGACAAGTTCCTTATCTCCATTTACCATTAAAGTTACTTTTGCCATAATATCCTGTTCTACTTTGAACGTTGGATTTTTAAGTAATTCAGCGATTTGCTCAGTAATTGTTTCTGGCTTTTCTACTTTTACAGGATTTGTGTTTGCAAATACTGCTGTTCCCATTGTTAGTAACATTGCTACTAAATAAATTTTTAAATTTCTCATAATTATTCGTTTTAAGATTAAAGATTGATATACTAAAGAGACGAGCATTTTGGAGCTTTTGTTACATCTTATTTTAGATTTAACCATTGTTTAACGATTGTTAACGGTTGTTAACGATCATAAAATCAATAGATAATATTTGTGAAGAAGCATTATCATAGACGTAGTAAAGATTTTCTGGGTTTTAGAAATGTATTTATGAGATGGATAAAAAAAACTCTTTTAACATATATCGTTAAAAGAGTTTGATATTATTTGTAATGTTATTTTCTCTATGCAAGTACAGCTTGTACTTTGTCTGCGGCTTCTTGGAATTCTATAGCACTTTGAACATCGAGTCCACTATTGTCTATGAGTTCTTTTGCAATATCTGCATTGGTTCCTTGTAATCTTACAATAATAGGTACTTCAATATTTCCCATGTTTTTATAGGCATCTACAATCCCTTGAGCAACACGATCACAACGTACGATTCCTCCAAAGATATTCACAAGAATTGCTTTTACATTAGGGTCTTTAAGAATAAGATCAAAAGCGATCTCTACACGTTCTGCATCGGCAGTACCTCCTACATCAAGAAAATTTGCTGGTTCTCCTCCGGCTTGTTTGATGAGATCCATAGTAGCCATAGCAAGACCTGCGCCATTTACCATACATCCTACATTACCATCTAAGTCTACATAATTAAGACCTACCGCTTTTGCTTCTACTTCTACTGGGTTTTCTTCTCGTTCATCACGGAGTTCAGCAAGATCTTTATGACGGAAAAGTGCATTTTCATCTAAAGATACTTTAGAGTCAACAGCCATAATTTTATCATCGCTGGTTTTTAAAACAGGATTAATTTCAAAAAGGGAACTATCTGTTTTTATATAAGCAGTATATAGTGAAGAAACAAATTTTGTCATTTCTTTAAAAGCAGTACCAGATAATCCTAAATTGAATGCAATTTTACGAGCTTGGAAAGGTAATAATCCTGTTGCTGGATCTATCTCTTCTGTAAAGATAAGGTGTGGTGTTTCTTCTGCTACGGTTTCTATATCCATACCACCTTCTGTAGAATACATAATCATATTGCGACCATTAGCTCTATTTAAGAGAACAGACATATAATATTCTTCGGGCTCATTATCACCTGGGTAATATACGTCTTCTGCAATAAGCACCTGATGTACTTTTTTACCTTCAGCACTTGTTTGTGGTGTTACAAGATTCATTCCAATAATCTGACCTGCAATTTCTTCTACTTGTTCAAGATTTTTAGCAAGTTTTACTCCTCCACCTTTACCACGGCCACCCGCATGCACTTGTGCTTTTATAACGTGCCAACTTGTTCCGGTTTCTTCTGTAAGTTTTTTTGCAGCAGCAACAGCTTCTGCAGGTGTTGTAGCGACAATACCTCTTTGTATACGTACGCCAAAACTAGCTAACATCTCTTTTCCTTGATACTCGTGTAGATTCATAATACCTTTTTATATGGTGCTTTATTTACGCTGTGCAAAAATAGCAAAAGCGCTACGGGGGAACAATTGTTTTTAATTAAAATTATTAATGGATAGGTTTCTTTATGATTATGCTATCTATGATTAGATGATTTCTGCACTGAGGCCAGCTTGTAAAAGTTTTGAACAGCGAGGTTTTAAGTCGTCATATTCTCCTGTTTTTACAGCGCATTTACCTTTGTAATGCACAATAAGAGAGCATTGATGTGCTTGTTCTTCTGTATGATCACAGGCATTGATAAGACAATTTATAACATGGTCAAATGTATTTACGTCATCATTATAAAGTATAATCTCATGTTGTTGTTCTTCTTCTGTAAGAACATCTAAGTCTTCTTGGTATTTTTCTTTAGTACTCATAGAGGCGAGTTTCTTGGTAGAAATTTACAAAAAATAGATTGAACATTACTGCAGTGCGCTTTCGCGAAAGCATTATAATCCCCCAATTTATTATATTCTTTTTTCAAATTTACAGGCAACCCAATTATTACGTTCATAGTTACCCACAAAATATAGCTGATTTTCATTACACGTTTCTGTGATTAATGCAATATCTTCTGTATAAAATCCGCTTAATAATAAAACGCCTTTTGAAGAGAGACATTGTGCATATATAGCAATATCTTGTAATAGAATGTTTCTATTAATATTTGCAATAATGAGGTCATAGACTTTTCCTTTAAGTAGTGAAGCATCACCCTCATATACAGTAATATTAGAACAGTTATTCCTTTCTACATTTTCAATGGAATTGAGATAACACCAGTTGTCTATGTCAATTGCATCTATAGGATGAGCTCCTCGCATTTCTGCAAGAATTGCAAGCACTCCTGTCCCACAACCCATATCTAATGTTCTTTTATCAGAAACATTAAGTTTGAGTAGATGCTTAATCATCATATGTGTAGTCTCATGATGGCCAGTTCCAAAAGACATTTTGGGTTCTATGATAATATCATAATCGACATCAGTTTTAGGGTGAAAAGGGGCACGTACAGCACAGCGACCATCTACATCTATAGGGTCAAAGTTTTTTTCCCATTCTTCATTCCAGTTTACTTGGGCTATTTCTTCGGTGGTATATGTGATTTGAAATTCATCAGATTTCAATATTTGTATCGTACTTAAAGTAGCTTTATAGTCAACTCCTGCGGAGTTTACAATTGCTTCTTCTTTTTGGATATACGCTATAACACCTGTTTCTGTTTCAGTAAAACTCTCAAAGCCTGCATAGCCTAGTTCTGCTATTAGTATTTCGGTTCCAGGTTGTAATGGTGTTACAGTAAATGTAAAGCTTATATATACAGGTGTCATTCTTGAGTGTCTTTGCAATGATAGGATGCGTTTGGATCAATTTTTAATAATAGTTCTCCTTTTTCGCTGGGCAAAAGTACAGTTTCGTTTTCAATTAAAATTTTATTTTTTGCTGTAAAATGTACCTTAACACTATCGGTAAATTTTTGATTACGAATCCTGATATTATAAGGGGCGTTTAATGTAAAATTCCACCTATGGAATTTTTGATTTTCAATTATAGTATACATATTAGATTGTAACATATCATGACTCATTTTTACTGCTTTTCCAGTATGTAAACTTCCTGCGCCATAATTATCTTTATAGGGGGCATTTGCTTTGATACCATCTATATTTGTTGCGGTAAGCTTTATGATACTATTTACTTCATCTACAGATAGACATGGATTCAAAGAAAACATTAATCCTATAGTACCAGTAACTAGGGGTGCTGCTGGAGAAGTGGCTTCTACATTATTGTAGAGTAAACTATCTTGTTTCATTACATACCTGCCATACCTGAAAATATAGTTGCCTGGTGCCAGTACATCCACATATTGATCTAGGTTATTTGTAGAGACAGGGTATATACGATATTCTTTTTTTGGATCATTGTCTTTGAAACCAGCTGTACGGCCTACATGGTACTTTAACCCAACAGTATAGTAGTTGCCATTTTTTTCATTAAAATGTAATGATTCTGATGGATCATTATAGCGATATTGTACACTCCCAACAGAAATCACATGTTCATAAGCTCCAGGGTACCTTGGCTTTTTTCCTTTGGTAGTAGCATAGGATTCATTATGAGGTACAGAAACAATGACGGTACCATTATCTCTCATTTCATTAATCGCTTCCTGAGCTGTCTCATAATAAGTTGTGCCTCCCCAGCTACAATTGATCACTTTTGCACCCGCTCTAGATAATTCTAAGAGCTGACGTAAAAATCTAAAATCACCATACCTCGTTGTATACACGCTACAATCATAGCAAACCCCTGCAATACCATATCCATTATCCCCTTGTGCTGCTGCAGTAGCGGCTACACTCAACCCATGACCTTCTGAGAAGGTGCTATTTTTAAAAACGGTTGTTTTTCCTTTAAACTCAGGATCTTCTGGGTCAACAGTAGCATCAGAAATTCCTATAACAATATCGCGACTACCTGTAGTATAATACCATGCCTGTGGTACCCCCAAAAAATCATAATAATCTAGATACGCTTGGGCGCCTGTGTTTTTTCCAGTTGTACTTGTAGTTCCATAATCATTGGGTTCATAAATTTTTAAGAGCTCCTCTTGCAAACTTTCTCCAAACTCAAACATATTTGACATTTCTTGTAATAGCTCTTTTTGAAAATCGGGGCTGTCTGCTATTGCAAAAAAAGTGCGCTTGAGCTTATCACGATCTGCATATTTAAAACCTTTCCGAAATACTTTGACATGATATTTTTCAAATATGCTTTTTAATTTCTGATTTGTCCCTGTATATGTAACTATGGAGTCTGTTGTAGTAACAGGGATTTCAACCTCCTCACTGATCGTTCGTATATAAAAACGATCTTCTTGAGCCCAGCTGGATAGTGTGCTTACCAGTATAAATAGTATAATTAAATGGAGATTTTTCAAGATCTTGATGGGGTTTCAACTTGTTTTTGAAGTTGTTCTATCTCATATTTGAGGTTCTTGTATTGGTTTTGTAATTGAGATACCTCGTGATCTTTTTGAATAAGATGTAAGGTCAATTCTTCTATCTTTTTAAGGAGAAGAGTGTTTACATGTCCCAATTCTATACCATTTTTGAGAACTTCATCTGTCGATGGGATTTCCGGTAAATGACCATAGGTGTTTATATAGTTTTCGATTTCGCGTAAGTGTAAAAGCGGATAGTCATCTTTAAAAACATAATCTGCCCACTCTTTTAAGTCAATTTTTACAGATTTGGCATGTATTTGCCCGTTGACCTCAAGTTTATCTTTTGGAACTTTGATACCTATTCCTAAATTCCCTTCTTTTGACACATAAATTCCATTAGTTTCAGAAGTGTCATCGTGCAGAACTTTGGTTCCATCAGAAAGTGTAGTAATAGATTGTGCCTGGCAAGAGAGGCAAAAAGTAGCAATAAATATTGCTATAACAGAAAAAGCTTTCATAGTATATAGTAGTTATCCATCTAAGGTACTAAAATACGATGAAAGCTTTCAGTATGTTAGTTATTCTAATGGTATTTAGAATGCATTTACAATCTCAAAAAAATCAGTTGCTTTAAGAGATGCTCCTCCTATGAGTCCTCCGTCTACATCGGGTTTTGAGAATATCTCTTTGGCATTTGCAGGTTTTACAGATCCTCCATAAAGTATAGTAACATTTGAGGCTGTAGTCTCATCATAAGAATCAACTACGGTTGTTCTTATAAATGCATGCATTTCTTGTGCTTGTTCTGGAGAAGCTGTCTCTCCTGTCCCTATCGCCCAGACAGGTTCATAAGCAAGTACAATCTGAGACCATTGCGTAGCAGATAGATGAAAAAGTGCATTTTTAAGTTGACTAGAGACTACTTCAAAATGTTTTCCATTTTTACGATCTTCTAGCTCTTCGCCAAAACAAAAAATAACACGTAGTCCATGTTGTAAAGCAGTATTTACCTTCTGTGCTAGTAATTCATCACTTTCATGAAAATAGGCTCTACGCTCACTATGTCCTAAAATGACCGTTTCCAATCCAATACTTTTAAGCATTCCTGCAGATACCTCCCCTGTATAAGCTCCACTTTCTGCTTGGTGCATATTTTGTGCTGCTACTTGAATCGTACTTCCTTTTAAAGCTTCAACGGCGGCATGTAAATTTATTGAAGTAGGCGCAATGATAACTTCTGCATCTCCTGTATTTTCTTTGCTTTTGAGATCGGTAATTAATGCTTGTGTCTCTGCAAGATTATTATTCATTTTCCAATTTCCGGCAACAATATGTTTTCTAGACATCTAAGGTGTATTAGTTTATTGAGCAAAAATATTAATAAGATTGGGAATACGTCTAAAAAAGAAAAATAGAAATGTAGTTTTATTGATATTTCAGTGATTACAATAAAGTCTTATAGAATGTTAAAAAAATAGTTTCTCTTTTCAAAAAGAATGAAAGAAGTGCAATGGTTATGATAAAAATAAATTTAGGATAATCTTATTTTAGGATCTAGCCAGCCATAGATAAGATCTACAAAGATATTTATAAGAACAAATAAGGATGCGATAATAAGTACAGCCCCCATGATAATAGGTAAATCTAAGGTATTAAGAGCATCCACAATCTCTTTTCCTAGGCCATTCCATCCAAAAATATACTCTACAAAAACAGCACCTGCAAGCATAGATGCAAACCAGCCAGATACTGCTGTTACTACAGGATTCAATGCGTTTTTAAGTGCGTGTTTTTTTATGATTTGATAAGTACTTAATCCTTTGGCTTTAGCCGTTCTGATGTACTCTTGGTTATAGACCTCGAGTAGCGAATTACGCATGAGTTGGATAATAACTGCAAGTGGCCTAATACCTAATACAAAAGCAGGTAAAATTAAATTTTTCCATTGGATAGTGATTTTTTCTCCAAAATCATCCATGGCATATAAACTTCCCGTCATATTGAGATGTGTATACTTATGCAGTACAAAACCAAACAACCATGCAAATAAAATAGCACTAAAAAAGCTTGGAACACTCATGCCTAAAGTACTAATCACTTGTATAAGTCTATCTAGCCATGTATCTCGCGTTTGAGCAGAAATAACTCCCAACAATATGCCAAGTATAATTGCAATGGTAATAGCACTTACAGCGAGTACAATAGTATTGGGTAATGTTTCTTGAATGACCTCACTTACTTTTTTTCCTGTCTTTTGAAAGCTTTCTCTCAGGTAAGGATATTTTAGTGCGATTTGAGTATTTCCTAGAGTAAGTAGGGGGGTAGCAGTATACTTTTTTGAAGATAGGCTAGTATAATGTTCTTTTTCACTTGCGTGAAAAGAAACGATAGAGAGATCATTAAGGTAGTAGAGGTATTGTTTATACACAGGTTGGTCAAATCCATACTTTGCTCTAATTTTTGCAAGCTGTTCTGGGTCTTCATTTTGATCTAACATCATTCGTGCAGGGTCACCAGGTAATACATTAAACAACAAAAATATGACGGTAACAACCCCTACAAGTGTGAGAGTTGCATAACCTAATTTTTGAAGAAAGTACCGTATCATTCGTTTGTATTAATAGATCTCAATCTTCGTTTTTCAGCTTCTTCTAGAGTGATATGTTCAAACTCAAAATCTTCTCCGAAGAGGTCTTTTGCATATACTTCTATAGTACTTTCAAATCCTGCATCTCGTCGTAATTGATTTACATTTTCTGGATTTTCTATAGGCCATATAAAAGGACCACTATTATTATACTCCATTCCTTGAGTACCATATATTTGTGATTTACCTTCACTCATCAGGTAGCGATCTTCCATCATAGCTACAAGCCTAAAAGGGAGTTCTCCAGCCTTTCCTGCTTCTTTCATTAGTTCAAGGTATTTTGGAATTTTATTAGAATGTTGTATTACATACCAAGCAGCAGTATTCGTTGGAGTACCTACCATAGACTTTCCAGGATACCCTTTAGTATTAAGTATTTGTTCAATTCTTTTGAGATTACTAGTATCTATAGCAATCTGTCGTTCCCATAAATTACCATTGTAATCTTCTGGCCCTAATCCCATTTTTTTACCCAATGCTTCACGTTCCTCACCACTTACGTGCATTAGTTTGCGATATTTTTGATCTAAAACAGCAATGCTGTCTAGCTCAAATTTTAAATCAAAATCTAATAAAGGTTGGGCTGTAGGCAACTCATTTATAGTAAGATCACTGGCATCATTCCAATGAAGTTTTTGAAGGATAGTTCCTTTGTCAAGAGCAACAATTCCAGGATTTGCACGTACAATTGTTTTTAAAACAGTCTCATCTGTAAAATAAAAAGTAAAGGGAAGTTTGTAGTCTTTAACAAAGGCTTCATTTACTTCTGGACTAGAAGAGGTAAGGCCTATGACTGTATATCCATTGCGTATTGCTTCTTCTGTAGTATTTCTAATATTGTAATAAGCTTCACGCTCTGTTTTATCTAGATTGTAAGCAACTATAACCACAAGGTTTTCTTTCTCTAAAAAAGTAGTTGTATAATCTTGCTCGTTTCTTTCTATCGTAAAGTCATGTACAGGAGGAATATATCCTTCAGAAATCTGTTGGGTTTCATAATCTATAAAATCACCTTCAACTTGGGGGTAAGCCCCAGTTGTAGTAATAATTTTTTCTTCTCCATTAATATTAAACTTCCAATGGTATTCAAAGACAGCTTCAGGAGCCCCTTCGGGGATAATCATATTTTCGGCGATATTAGACCCTGCTTTGTATGCTCTAAAATCTAACCATGGTAAATGCATAAGTACATGATACCCAAAAAGCATACAAGCTACAAAGGACAAAAACATGATAATAGAGCGAGGCATTTTACCAAATAATGGTAGTATGTGTTTTTGTTTGGCTAGCAAAAAGAGAATAAGAACAAGTAAAATAACATCCTTGGCAAAAGATTCCCACGGTACTAAAGGGATAGCATCCCCAAAACAACCACAGTCAGTAACTTTATTAAAATATGCTGAATAAAAGGTTAAGAATGTAAAGAATAAAATCATGGCTAGTAATAACCATAGCGTTGGTTTTTTATAATAGCCTATTAAAAGAGCTATGCCTAAGAGGACCTCTACTATAACTAGAAGAATAGATATCAAAAGGGCATACGGTGATAAAAAATCAATGTCCAGAACTTCAGGACTAAAGTATTCCTGAAGTTTATATGAAAACCCAAGAGGATCATTTAATTTTATAAACCCACTAAAAATAAAAAGCGCCCCTACAAGAAAGCGTGCAATGTGAACTAGTATTTTCATGATGTATTATTTTTATTTCAGAATGATATGAAGGGTACGCTTTCGCGAAAGCAAATACATTGCCTTTATTCTCCTATATGAATTAATGCAAATACGGCATAATTAATCATATCCTGATAATTGGCATCAATACCTTCTGAAACAATCGTTTTTCCTTGATTATCTTCAATCTGTTTTACGCGTAATAGTTTCTGTAATATCAAATCTGTAAGCGAACTCACCCTCATGTCTCGCCATGCCTCTCCATAATCATGATTTTTATCCTCCATAAGGGATTTAGTCGTAGCAACCTTTTCATCATAAGCTTGAATGGCTTTGTCAAGATCAAGATCAGGTTGTTCTACAACTCCTTTTTCCAATTGGATAAGAGCCATAACACAGTAATTAATAATTCCAATAAATTCAGAAACTTGACCTTCATCTACTTTCTGAACTGCATTTTGCTGTAATCCACGTATACGTTGTGCTTTAATAAAAATTTGATCCGTAAGTGAAGGCAGTCGTAAAATACGCCAAGCACTTCCATAATCTTTCATTTTATTTATAAAGAGATCTCTACATTGTGTAATTACTGTATCGTATTGTTGAGAAGTGTTGCTCATAGAGGCATTTAGAATTTGTGTAAATTTCGCTTAAAATTCGTAATATAAAAAATGGGGTTGTAAGTTTGTTTGAATCTATCATTATTTACTATACATATCATTAAGTGAATGGTGATATATACCCAGTATTTATGACATAAATTGTATAAAATGACCATTAACTGTAAAGGTTCTCTTATCGATATTTCTACTCCAAAAGTAATGGGAATTCTTAATCTCACTCCAGATTCTTTTTATGATGGAGGGTATTATAATGATATGAATTCTGTAATGTCACAGACAGAAAAAATGTTGAGAGAAGGAGCGACCTTTATAGACGTAGGCGCCTATAGTTCTCGTCCTGATGCTAAAGATATATCTGAAGAAGAAGAGATACGTAGACTTCTTCCAGTAATAGGAGAAATGATAAAAGAATTTCCTCATGTGTTACTATCTGTAGATACTTTTCGCGCAAGCGTAGCCCAAAAAGCTATAGAAGCAGGTGCTGTAATGATTAATGATATAAGTGCTGGTTTACTAGATAAAAATATGATGCAAATAGTAGGAGATCTACAAGTACCTTACTGTATGATGCATATGCGTGGTAGGCCACAAACAATGAAAGATTATACAGATTATAAAGATATTACCAGTTCTTTATTGCAATATTTTAGTGAGCGTTTGGCAGTAGCTCGCAAACATAAGATCAAAGATATAATTATAGATCCAGGATTTGGTTTTGCAAAAACAACAGATCAAAATTTTGAATTACTTTCTAATATAGACATCTTAAAGAAGATTGAGGTGCCTATCCTTACAGGTATTTCTCGTAAATCAATGATATATAAAACTCTGGGTATAGAACCCTCAGAAGCCCTTAATGGGACAACGGCTTTACATATGATTGCATTACAAAAAGGAGCCACTTTATTACGTGTGCATGATGTGCAACCTGCTATAGAATGCATTAAACTTTTTAAAGAAGCTTATAATCGCAATTAATAAATTGTAGTAAGAAATTAAGGGGTACGTAACAAATCGGGATTCCTTACGTTTGTATACACAAAGCATGGTATTTTTAACACAATTTTGACAAAAAATCCTTATTTTTCGCCCTACAAACCTCTATTATGAAGAAAATCCTACTCAGGCGTATAACGTTTATTGCTATATGTATTATATCTTTTCAAAGTTTTGGACAAGGTAGTGGTGGTCCTACATGTGGCGAAGCTATTCCTTTTTGTACAGCAGAGCTTAACCAACCTTTTGATAATTGTTTTGCAGGAAGCCCTAATCCAGACTGTGCTACTTCAGGAGAAGTAGGACCAGATTATACATGTCTGGGTTCAACCCCTTTTCCGACGTGGTACTTCTTACAAATAGAGAATCCGGGAGATCTAGAGTTTACGATTTTTCAAAATACAGATATTGCTGATGATGGTACCTTAAATGGTGTTGGTCTTGATGTAGATTTTACGGTGTGGGGTCCTTTTGCAGATACAAACGTGTGTGGAAATCTGACCGCTGCAAATACCGTGGATTGTAGTTTTTCTATAGATTCTATTGAAGAGGTATTTATCCCCAATGCGATGGTAGGGGAAATATATGTCTTTTTAGTAACCAATTTTAATCAAGCTCAAGGTGAAATTTTTATTAGACAGGATAATGCTATGGATCCTGATGCAGGGACAACAGATTGTTCTATTGTAGAACCTGCTCTAGGTCCAGATATTGATGTCTGTGATGATGGTACTCCTGTAACATTAGATGCTACAGATCCTACCGCAGCAAATTATACTTGGACCTTTGATGATGGGACAGGCCCTGTTCCAGTACCCGGTACAGATGGGATGCCTATTATAAATGTAACTATGACCGGTACATATGAAGTCACTATTACTACATTTGATGGGGATATGGGTACGGATGATATTATAGTTACCTTCTTTGAAATACCTGTTCCTGTAGCTCCGATTACCCAACTTGAATGTGATGGAGTTAATGATGATAACTTTGCTGTTTTTAATTTAGATGGTTTGCTAGCTACCATACTTAATGGGGAAAGCCCACTAGATTTTGAAGTTACGTTTCATTTATCACAAGCAGATGCTGATGCAGGTACGGGAATACTTATAGGTACAGGTGCCTATAACTCTCCAGACGATACCATTTTTGTACGTATGGAAAATATAGGTTTGACAGATTGTTTTGCGACTGTTCAATTTGACCTCGATGTAGTAGATTTACCAGAAGCAGTATCACCAGTCTTATTTAATATATGCGATAATGCTCTGGATGGAGATGATACCAATGGATTTGCTGAGTTTGACCTATCTATTCAAAATGCATCTATTCTTGATGGTCAGGACCCTACTCAATTTATACTGACTTATCATATTTCTCAAGCAGATGCAGATACAAATTCAAGCCCATTACCTAATTTATATACGAATGGGGTTGTTAATCAAGAAGAAATTTTTGTGCGTGTAGAAAACATATTATTTGCAGATTGTTTCTCTACAACTAGCTTTTTTATCCGCGTAGATCCATTACCAGTTATTATAGATCCATTACCCTTATTAACGCAATGTGATGTTGATACTGATGGTTTTGCAGTGTTTAACTTAACTCAGGCAGAGCAATTGATATCTGGAGATTTTATAAATGAGACCTTTTCATATTTTGATCAGGCAGGTAATCCTATTGCAGATCCTGTAGCGTATACCAATGGTATTGTTAATAATGAGACGATCGATGTTTTGGTATCGACAGTAAATGGTTGTACACGTCCTGCCCAGATGTTATTAGAAGTAGATACCTCTCAAATTCCATCTACGTTTTTATTAGAATACGAAGCCTGTGATACAGATTTTGATGGTGTTTCTATATTTGATTTCAGTGATGCTACAGCCCAGGTTTTAGCATTATTTCCAGCAGGTCAGTTACTGACGGTAAGTTATTATGAGACTCAGGCAGAGGCAGAGAGTGAGATCAATCCTATATTGAA
>CANNDF010000008.1 GCA_947503305.1 uncultured Dokdonia sp. | reverse complement strand
TTGGTCGCATCGTTAGGATCACAGTCTTCCGAGTCTGGTGTTCCATCACAATCCATATCGTTCACATTGCTTCCTGTGTTCGTGGCATCGTTAGGATCACAGTCTTCTGAGTCTGGTGTTCCATCACAATCCATATCGTTCACATTGCTTCCTGTATTGGTCGCATCGTTGTCATCACAATCTTCTGATGTTGGTACACCGTCACAATCGGCATCGTTTACGTTTGAGTTGCTGTTCGTGGCATCGTTAGGATCACAGTCTTCCGAGTCTGGTGTTCCATCACAATCCATATCGTTAGGACAAGGGCCAATTACTATTATCGCGGTAGCGGTATCACAAATAGTATTGTCTATATCTAAACAAATTCGATATTGAACATTATATGTTCCTTGAGTCGAATTAATAGGAACATTGATTGTTCCTTCCGTATTAATTGTTACACCTGTTAATCCCCCATTATTAGTAATACTGATATTATTGGCGATAGTAGCATCTGTTGCTTGTGTTCCATTGGCAGTATCTATGCCATTTCCATTATTCTCAAATACACTAGCTGTAGTGCCACTAGCATTTGGATTAAATGGAGTGCTAGAGAAGTCGTCGTTTACGGCATCGATGTTTGCTTGTACTACCACTTCCGCGAAAGCGGTATCACATAATGTCGTTGCGCCTGCCTCACAAATTCTATATTCAATCGTGTAGGTTCCTGGTGCTGTAGTTGCTGGGATGTCAAGAGTTCCATCTGTGTTGATGGTGGCTCCTGATCCGTTTGCATCAACGATAGTAACATCTACTGTTGTTGACGTTACGGTAGTTCCGTTGAGTTCGTCATTTACAAATACCGTTGTTGTACTTCCAGCCGTTCCTGCTTGGATAGGTGATCCTGTGAAGTCGTCGTTTACAGCGTCAATGTTTGCTTGTACTACCACTTCCGCGAAAGCGGTATCACATAATGTCGTTGCGCCTGCCTCACAAATTCTGTATTCAATCGTGTAGGTTCCTGGCGCTGTAGTTGCAGGAATATCAATCGTTCCATCGGCATTGATAGTTGCTCCTGATCCGTCTGCATCGACTATAGTAACATCTACGGTTGTTGACGTTACGGTAGTTCCATTGAGTTCGTCATTTACAAATACCGTAGTTGTACTTCCAGCCGTTCCTGCTTGGATAGGTGATCCTGTAAAGTCGTCGTTTACGGCATTGATGTTTGCTTCTACTTCTACAGTAGCTGTTGCCGTATCACATAATGTCGTCGCACCTGTTTCACAAATTCTGTATTGAATACTGTAAGTTCCTGGCGCTGTAGTTGCAGGAATATCAATCGTTCCATCGGCATTGATAGTTGCTCCTGATCCGTCTGCATCGACTATAGTAACATCTACGGTTGTTGACGTTACGGTAGTTCCGTTGAGTTCGTCATTTACAAATACCGTAGTTGTACTTCCAGCCGTTCCTGCTTGGATAGGTGATCCTGTAAAGTCGTCGTTTACGGCATTGATGTTTGCTTCTACTTCTACAGTAGCTGTTGCCGTATCACATAATGTCGTCGCACCTGTTTCACAAATTCTGTATTGAATACTGTAAGTTCCTGGCGCTGTAGTTGCAGGAATATCAATCGTTCCGTCTGCGTTGATGGTGGCTCCTGATCCGTTTGCATCAACGATAGTAACATCTACTGTTGTTGACGTTACGGTAGTTCCATTGAGTTCGTCATTTACAAATACTGTTGTTGTACTTCCAGTCGTTCCTGCTTGGATAGGCGATCCTGTGAAGTCGTCGTTTACGGCATCGATGTTTGCTTGTACTACCACTTCAGCGAAAGCGGTATCACATAATGTCGTTGCGCCTGCCTCACAAATTCTATATTCAATCGTGTAGGTTCCTGGTGCTGTAGTTGCTGGGATGTCAAGAGTTCCATCTGTGTTGATGGTGGCTCCTGATCCGTTTGCATCAACGATAGTAACATCTACTGTTGTTGACGTTACGGTAGTTCCGTTGAGTTCGTCATTTACAAATACCGTTGTTGTACTTCCAGCCGTTCCTGCTTGGATAGGTGATCCTGTGAAGTCGTCGTTTACAGCGTCAATGTTTGCTTGTACTACCACTTCCGCGAAAGCGGTATCACATAATGTCGTTGCGCCTGCCTCACAAATTCTGTATTCAATCGTGTAGGTTCCTGGTGCTGTAGTTGCAGGAATATCAATTGTTCCATCTGCGTTGATGGTGGCTCCTGATCCGTTTGCATCAACGATAGTAACATCTACGGTTGTTGACGTTACGGTAGTTCCATTGAGTTCGTCATTTACAAATACCGTTGTTGTACTTCCAGCCGTTCCTGCTTGGATAGGCGATCCTGTGAAGTCGTCGTTTACGGCATCTATTTCTTCACATTCGGCATTTATAATATCCTCATCTGTTGCCGAAACATCATTCTGACCAGCATTTCCAATAAGTGTAGGGACACCTTCTGCACTAACTGCTCCTGAAATTTCTCCACTAGCATCTACTTGAGTACTTGTTAATCCACCATCTGATTCTAGTGCATCTGGACAACCATCGTTGTCGCTATCATTATCAAGATAATCTGGGTTGTCTTCCCCATCTGTATTAATTAATAAACAATAACTAAGGTCAAACAAGCCCAAGGTAACATTCCCAGTATCTTCAGAACCGTCTGGTTCATCTTTACCTACGCGAATAGTTACCGTAGTTATAGGACCAGAGGTTAATACTCTAACTGCATTTGCTGGAGCATTTCCAGCTACATCCAGACTTGTTACTGAGTTACCATTTATAAATGATTGTGCGTTGTCTAACGCGTCAATATTCTGAATTGTAATGGGACCATCTGCCGAAAAATCTGCTCTATCTCCATTATCTAATCCTCCCCAAGAGAATTGTAAATTATATACGGGTTCTGAAAAAGAGAGTGTGTATAATGCCGTTCTGCCATCTCCGAAATCTGAATTCCTTATTTGTGACTGAATTTGACCATTACCTATATTTTCAATTCCCCCATTCCAGTTTGGTCCAGCTCCGCCGGTCGGATTTCCGTCTCCACCTTCTAATGTGCCTACAAAAACTGCAGTAACTTCATCTCTCGGTCCAGCACCATCAGGATCATAGGCATAAAGATCTGAGATAGTTATGGTATTTGCATTGTTTTGATCGAATGTTTGCCCTAGCTCAGGTGTGTTACAATCTAATTCATCTGTATCTAATAAACCATCGTTATCATCATCTAGATCACAAAAATCTGAGACGTTATCTCCATCAGCATCAGGATTTCCTGAAGCGCTAGCATCACAAGCGTCGACTGCAGCATTGAGTACTGTATTAGATGCAGTATCCGATACTTGGGGTGTGTTAGTTGCGCTAACATTTGCTGTATTTACAAAAGTTGAACCTTCAGTCCCAGAATTTACAGTCACATCTAAAGTAGCAACGAGCGTTTCTCCAGATAATAAAGTAATGGCGTCAGCACTGGTAATCAAATTTGGTGGCGCACTCACCGCATTTGTGACATTACTCCTTGTCGTTTCTTCGTAGGTATAATTAATCGTAAATGAAGCACTAGTAACAGTATTAAAAGTCGCTCCAAAATCCGTAGTATCATCCCAAACAAATGAGTATTGTCCTAAAGCTGATGGACTTCCAGAAATAGTTCCAGTTCCTGTTTGTGTATTTGTGCCTGGACCGTCGCCTCCAAAAGTTCCAGTAGGCAAATTAATTGTCCCGCCTTGATAGGTGCCTGCAAGACTTATTTCAGATAACCAGTCATTAGTAGTAGCAACAACATTGTAAGAGTATGAAGTGATAATAGCATTTGATGGAACATCGCTAGCTGTAATCGTGTATGATTGAGTGAGTCCAGTACTTGTGAAATTTTGTCCTCCAGTAAAGTTATGTGTAAATGATCCTGTAAGGGTTTGCGTAGTTTCTTCTGGATAGGTCGCTTCTGCTGTATTAATTAAATATGTAGTTTCTGAAGCAAGAATATCATTTAGAACAATATCAACTGCTGGACTCGTTCCTGTATTTTCAACAGTAATTGTATAGGTAATAGTATCACCTGGATCTACAATACCCGTAGGACTGGCTGTTTTAATTATTTCGAGTGTAGCAGGAACGGTAGCAACTGTAACAGTAAAGGTAGCATTGTTTGAAGTAGCATTTCCAAGATCTTCTACGCTAAAATTTATAGTCGCCATACCTGTGAAGGTAGGTTCTGGTGTAAAAATAATTTCGCCGCTATTATTAACTGAGTATGTTCCTTCTCCAGAAACTACAAGATCGTTACCAAAACTTCCTATGTTTAAAGCATTGCTAGGGTCTGTAAGTACAACTGAAGCAAAATCAATATTGTTATCGGCATCTGTAGCATCAGATAATAAGTCTAAAATTGTAGTAGGAACACCTTGATTTGTTGTAGTTGATTTATTGCTTACTACAGGTGGAGCATTTGTAACTACCGTAGTAGGATTTCCAAAGACAACTTCACCAAGAAAACCAATAGAAATGTTTCTGGTTTGGTTGGGATCGTTGTTTGCTCTTCCTAATGTGAAATTTATAGAAGATACATTTTCATAATTTAGGCGTAAGACTGAACGTGTGTTGTTTTCAGAAACACCAGCATCTGTAATATCAAGACTTGTAAACTCTAAGGTTGTTGTAGGGTTAGTCGTAACCTGTGAAATGATTGTGCCAGGAGGTGTTTGTCCTTCTAACTCATAACTTGCGGGTAGTGATACGATTGCAAATTCCTCTGCATCCATATCGATAATTTCCATTGAAAAACTATCTAATGGAATGCCAACCGCATCTGATACATCCGTATCTGCTGAGTTAGCCACAATGAATTGTATATTCCACTCTACTGCTTCACCAGGTGTGTCGTACGTTATAGATGGTTCAAATCTATTGAGAGAAGCCTGTGTTTGGTCTATATCTTGAACCGTAGGAGTTCCCGTGAAAGAAACAATACTTATTAAAGCGTCTACATCAAAAGTTCCTCCGTTGACCTGTAGGGAAACATCTTCAACTAGATATACGGCTCCAGGTTGTCCGTCTGTTCCAGATATTAGTGTCTGGGTGTTTGGGAACGTTGGGGTTTCTTGAGCGACTACAACCGAGGTTGCAAAACACAAAAAGAATAATAAAATAATAGTTAAAAAGCTCTTACCTTTTAATGGGTTACATTTCAATACCATTTGACTCAAATTTGGGATTTGTCACAAAATTGATATCGAAGAAAATCACCTAAAAACACGATGAAATGCACTTTAATATCGACAATGTGTTAATTTGAGTGCAAAACTAAAAGAATTTAGCTCTTATAACCTTGTAATGTTCTGAACCCCATATTTAATGTTCTAAATGCTAGAAAAATGTTAAAAAAAATGAATTAAAAGTGATTAATACGCTTTAATAGACCTTCACGGTATTTTGTTCCTACAGGAATTTTAGTTTTTCCTACTACCAATGATGACGTCTCTATGAGCTGAAGAAATGTTGAGTTAATAATATATCCGCGGTGAACTCTAATAAAATCAGGAGAAAGCTTTTCTAAAATATCATTTAAACTAGTACGTACAACGTGGTTTCTTCCAGACTTAAGATGTATCTCTACATAAACGTGAGCACTTTTTATATATTCAATGTCTTTAAAAAGTAATTTTACAAAAACGCCCTTTTCTTTAAAAAAAACAGCATCTTTTATAATAAAATCTTGAGTATTTGAAGTGCCCTGTAAACCGCTGAAGTTATACATTGCAATCTCTATAGATGTATAAAGCTCCTCTTTACTAAAAGGTTTTACTAAAAAAGCTGGAGGGTAGGTTTCTTTAGCTTCTGAAACTGTAGCTTTATCACTATTAGATGTTAAGAATATGAAGGGGATATTAAATTGCTCTCTTATAACTTTCGCGACATCAATACCTGTTTTCTTTCCAGATAATTGTATGTCTAGAATTGCAATATCTGGATGTTTTGATTCTAAAGCTTCAACTGCTTCAGTAAAATTAGATACAGGCTCTAACGGTTCATAACCAAGTTCAACGAGACTGTCACAAATATTATCTGCAATTAAAATTTCATCTTCTACAACAAGTATGCGAATTTTTGACATAGGGGGATTAAATTCTTAAATTTATAAATACCTATTCGTTTAAAACAAAAAATGTTCTGAATAGGGATATATTGTTCTTAAATGTATTAATCAACCATTTTCCGTTGCATAGTGTCTTTAAAAGATATTTCAAAAATGGTTCCTTCTACAGACAAGATTTTTACTTTGCCCTGTAACTGTTTTGTAAGCCTACTTACTAGTCTTAATCCTAAACTTTTTGCTTTAGAAATATCAAAATCGGACTTTATTCCAACTCCATTATCCTGTACCTTTAGAAAATACCCTTTGTCGCTTGTCTCCAAGGATATATCTAGTTTAGGAGATTGCGCTTTCGCGAAAGCGTACTTATAAGCATTCGTAATAAGCTCATTAATTATAAGGCCAAGAGGAATAGCTGTGTCAATGTCGAAAGCAATGTTTTTTGCATCGATTTTTGTTTCTACATTTTTATCAGTATTGTAAATATTTGAGATTTCTTTGACTAATTCATCTATGTACAATTGAAAATCAATAAGCCCCCTATCATTTTGATATAGTCGCTGGTGGATTAGAGCCATAGATTTTACCCTGTTTTTTCCATCATTTGCTAGTTCACGAGCTTTTTCATCTTCTATACCTTTTGATTGTAATTCTAATAAACTAGAAACAATCTGAAAATTATTTTTTACACGATGGTGCACTTCTTTCACTAAAAGTTCTTTTTCCTTAAGTGCTTTATCTATAATCTTATTTTTTTCCTTTAGTGTTTTTGATTGTCTTGAAGATTTTACAAGAAAAAATAGACTGGTTAAAAATAAAAATGCGCTTACTACTGCAGCTATTGTGAAGACTGTTGTTCTTTTTCTTTCACTTTCAATCTCAATATTCTTAATTTTTACAGCTTGCTCCGTTTCAAAATTCGCCAAAGACTTTGATAGGTCTTCGGAGTATATTTTTCGCGTTAATAATACACCTCGTCTTTGGAAATCTAGAGCTTCTTTTAAAAATCCATCTTTTTCCAAAGCGTTAGCACATTCATAAAGAACATAGTAATAGTTGTTAGAAGTCAAAACCTCTTTAGATTCTAAGTCCGCTAATTTTGCAAATTCTACAGTATTATTTACTTTAAATTTTTCAAAAATATTTTTCTTTATTGGAGAATTTGTATCCAAAACACTAAGGTACTTTGCATACAAGGAGTAGCTTTCGGGTCTTGTTTCTGGGTTATTATAAATTTCTGCTAAAAGTTCCTCAACTCTTTCTTCGTGACCACCTTTATGAAGATATGCGTCTATAAGATGAATTAATATTGAAAGGTGGTACTCTGTCTTTTTTCCTATCTCTTTTTCTAAGGATAGACTTTGCTCACTCGCGTCTATATATTCTTGTAGTTTCCCTTCTTCTAGTAGAAAATCACATAGGTGATAAAGAGATTTTACTATTAGTGCCTTATCATTATATTTTTCTCCAACTTTTATGTTTTCGTTTATTAATGCAACTCCTTTTTCTATTTTATTTTGAATAAGGTGCATCACGATATTATGGAAACTAGCGTGAGCTTTAGCCAAAATAACTTTTTCGTCTTCAGAATCAAATGAATCAATATATTTAAGAAGTTCTTCATTTAAGGCAGAGGATTTATCTAAATCTCCTTCGTTGCGTATTCGTGTTATTTGGTTGATTTTGATAAAAACATAGTCTAAATTTAGATTGGTTTTATTTTTAGGAATCGCTACTTCCTTATTTATAAAACTAGCTACCAAATTATAATCTATACTGTTTCTATTAGAAACTTCATTTATAAATTGCTCTTGCTCTTTGTATGTAACTTTTTTTCCACTTGATATTTTTAATAAAATGGATAAGTAATTATTTTTATTTTTCACCTGAGAACTGTATGAAGAAACTGAGTCTAACTTTTTGTTTAGAATAAGTTCTTCAATACGATTAATTAGGTTTTTATCTTTTATATTTAACTGATTAGACTGACCCACAATTTTCAATGAGAACATAATAATCAATACGAATAAATAGCTTTTGTTTTTCAAAATCTTAGAATATTTACAACAAAGTTAAAATATATAAGAACTTCTAAAAGTAAAATGTTCTAAAGCAATAGTGGACCATTGTAGATTTTCAAAAGGATTCCGTTTTCAATCAAATTGATTTTGAAGTAATTAGATTGATATCTTCATTCAAAAAGTTCGAACTCTTTCGCTCGAAGCCCACAATCAATCATAACAATGTTATTGTTTTGACATAAAAAATCCTAATCAAGTTTACTTAATTAGGATTTTTTATTGAATACTTCTTATTAAAACTCAGGTTCGTATATAGGGGTATTATTCTTGAAATTAAATAGTTTTGAATATTCCATCACATTAGAAATACCTTCTAATGCACAAAGATATTTTATAACCGCAGAAAGGCCTTTAAATAAAATATCCTTCTCTGCGGGATCTGTCGGTTTTTTTGACGTATGTCGTAATGGCAATGAGTATCCACACCCTTCTAAAAAAATAGCCTCTATATGTAATAGTTCTTGAGGTGTATAACCGTTAAATCTACGACCAAAACCCTGATGTACTCTCCCTATATAATTTAATACTAATGAGCCATGAGCATCAGACAGATGTTTCCAAGATTCTGTATGATCTAATATGTTTCCGACAGCACACGATTTACAACACTCTGGATGTAAACTCCCATCGTGAAATGCTGTATATAATTTTGTGATAGCTTGCTCTAATCGACGTGAGATTTTCATAACTCTTAGTTTTAGTCTATTAAATTACTATAAATTGATTAAAATTCTGCAAGAATTAACACACTAAAAATTTAGAATCTATCTTACCTTTTTAACATAGCAGGTAGGAATTTTAGATAGTGAGTTGTTGTATAATTGGATACTTTATTACCTAAGGACATATTTTATCTGTTAATGTATTGTAATACATAGGTATACATATACACAACACAATGAAAATTATATATATCACATTATCAAACAACTACAAACTAAATAAATCTATACGAACAAAAAATAAAAATCGTATTTTTAAAAAAACTACAAACCATGAAAAAACACACTATAGTCGTATTGACTATACTATTAGGGCTATTAGTATCCTGTGGTGATGATGACAGTTACATGCCTATGACAGAAACAGAGGAAGTTCCTGTTGTCACAGATGATGACCAAGGTATGGAAGAAGAAGAGGAAATGGGTGTTACTGTAGACCTAGCTTCTGTTCCCTTTGACACTCTTTCTGAGTATGGTTTTTTTAACGGAAACTTAGCAGATCTCAATCCTAATCAAGGGGTTCTTGAATATTCTTTAATTAATAAGCTTTTTTCGGACTATTCTATAAAAAAACGTTTTATATGGATGCCTAGTGATGTTGTTGCTACCTATGATGCAGATGATACACTTCTTGTCTTTCCTGTAGGTACTATTATTGTTAAAAATTTCTTCTATGACAATGTTTTGCCTGAAAATTCAAGGCGTATTATAGAAACTCGTATGCTTATACGTACAGCAGACGGCTGGGAATTTGCAGATTACGTTTGGAATGATGAACAAACAGAGGCTACCTACGATCTTGAGGGTAGTAATGTAGATATTATGTGGGAATTAAATGGAGAAACAAGATCTGTTAACTATAGAATTCCCAACTCTTCCGAATGCCAAACGTGCCATAAGACAGGAGATACTTCAATCCCTATAGGACCGAAGCCTCAAAATATGAATCGCTCTTTCACATATCCTGATGGAGATACGAGCAACCAATTAGATAAATGGGTAGAAATGGGATACTTACAATCGTTCCCTATGGATGTAGCTTCCCTTATTGATTGGGAGGATACTACAGCGCCACTTAAAGATAGAGTCCGTAATTACTTTGAAGTTAATTGCGCACACTGTCATATAGACGATGGTCACTGTTCATACCGCCCTATTCGTTTAGATTATACGTCATCTATTCTAGATGAAAATCTAGGTATTTGTGTTCCTCCAGATGAAAACATAGGAGACGGAACTACACATATTATTAATCCTGGAAATACAGGTAGATCTGCATTGTATTCTAGACTTAATACAACAGCAGAAGAAATACGGATGCCACTATTAGGCAGAACGCTTATCCATGATGAGGCCATTGCGCTCATCGAAGAATTTATTAACCAATTAGAAACTGAATGTGACTAACTAAACAATAACCTAACATGAAAAAAATAATTTACTCCCTGCTACTTTGCTGTCCATTTGTAATGCTTGCACAGGATGGTCAAAACTGCACAAGTGCTATAGCTGTAAGTGCAGGCACTCATACTGTAGATGGCATTGATGGTCAAGCACCCACACCTGTCTGTACTACTTCGACAACAGATCCCGCGGCTAATGGAGAATGGTATATATATACAGCTCCTGCTGGTGATGATGTTTTTGTTACCGTTACTTCTGACTTAGAAGTGAATTCAGGTGGAGATACTCGTGTTCAAATCTATGCTGGAGATTGCGGTAGCTTAAGTTGTATTATAGGAGATGATGATGCAGGTGATATCGGAAACGGATTCCTCTCTATAGCCTCTTTTCAGGCCAATGCAGGTGAATCTTATTATATTGCATGGGATAATAGATGGAGTTCTGCAGGGTTTCAATTTGAAATTATAGAATCAGACCCACCCCCTCCAGGCCAACTTACCTTTACGCCTCAGAGTATAAGTACTAGTGGATCAAGATTAGCTGCAGTAGATATGAATGGCGATTATCTTGATGACTTAGTATCTGTTTCTGCTACCAACATTAATATTAATTATCAATTAGAAGGCGGAGGTTTTGATACGGTAAATATAAGTACCACTCCAGCAGATTATACACCATCATGGAGTCTTGCTGCAGGAGATATAGATAGTAATGGCTATAATGATTTACTATATGGTGGCGGTAGTGGTGTTACGTTTATGATGGCAAATGATGATGGAACTGCTTATACAGAAATATCGGGATCTGAATTTGTCTTTTCTCAACGTTCTAATTTTGTAGATCTTAATAATGATGGGCATTTAGATGCCTTTGTATGCCATGACGTAGAGCCCAATGTCTATTATATTAATGATGGAGAAGGTAATTTGACCTTTTATCAGGGGGCTGACCCTGATGGTATCCCTTCAGGATTAGGACTTGTTCCTAATGGTGGCAACTACGGTACCGTATGGATTGATTTTGATAATGATCGTGATATGGACTTATTTATTGCTAAATGCCGTGGAGGTGCTACTGCAGCAAAAATAAATGAACTTCATGAAAATAATGGAGATGGTACATTTACAAATATTGCAGGGAATACTGGTGTTAATCTTGCAGATCCTGTTCAGACATGGTCTTCTGCCTGGGGTGACTATGACAATGATGGTGATATGGATGGATATATAGGAGCGAGTTCTACATCTGATGGACCTACAAAGTATATGCGTAATAATGGAGATGGTACATTTACAGATATTTCAGGATCTGTAGACCTTTCTGGCACTCCTTTAGGTATCGAAAATGCTCCTGCAGATTTTAATAATGATGGACATCTAGACGTGTTTTCTAATGGTCAGATTCTTCTTAATGGAGGTGACGGACTTTCATTTGAAGTGATTACTCAAACTGTTCCTTCTAGTGGAGCTATAGGAGATCTTAATGATGATGGATTCTTAGATATTTTCAGTAACGGACTTTTTCTTAATAATGGAAATGATAACAACTGGATTAAAATTGTAACGGTAGGTGATGATAGTAATAGAAATGGAATTGGTGCTCGTGTAGAAATCACCTCTCCTGGGTTGGGTACTCAAATAAGAGATGTTAGAAGTGGTGAAGGTTTTAGATATATGAGTTCATTAAATACTCATTTCGGAATAGGAGAAGATGAATCTATAGAAACAGTAACTGTTTATTGGCCATCAGGGATCATATCTGTTATAGAAAATCCTGATATTAATGAGACACTTATTGTTAATGAAGATGGTACTTTAGGAGTAGATGACATTACTGCCGATAGCCTTAGTGTCTTCCCTAATCCTGCAGATGATATTCTTAACTTAAAGACTTCTTTTGAACTAAGTAATGCTATCTATTCTGTATTTACTATAGAAGGTAAGCGTGTTCTTAATGGTAAATTAGATAGTGACTCTGTAGATGTAAGTAATCTTGCTACTGGAAATTATTTTCTAAGAATCTTACAAGACAATCAAACGTTTGTACAGCAATTTCTAAAAAAATAATTGAAACTTTTATAAATAAGAAAAGCGTGCATATATGCACGCTTTTCTTATGATATAGATATTGTAAATTTACTTTACTACTTCTTTTTCTTCTATCATCCATTGCGAAATTCCGCCTTCCAGATCATATATTTTTTCAAAACCCGCTTGTTGTAAAAGACTTGCACATTTTGCACTACGCCCTCCTTTTTGACAATAAACATATACAGGTTTTTCTTTATCTAACTTAGAAATCTGTTCTTCCCAGTCTTCGCCTTGGTAAATAATATTTTTTGCATTCTTTATATGATTAGAAGCAAACTCTTGTTGTGTCCTTACATCTATAAGTTGAACTGCCTCTGCTCGAAGAACATCATCCATCTCTTGCACAGATATGATCTCTACAACTGGTGTATTGTTTTCTTTACAGCTTATTATAACAAATCCTATAAATAATATATATATAAAACGCATCTTTATCCTTTAATGAGTAGCATCCCACTCTGTATATCCTCCTAACATATTATATGTAGTCTCTATACCTAGTTGTTCCATCAAGGTACATGCTTGTACACTACGTCCACCAGAACGACAGTATACGTAATAATTTTTTGATACATCTAGTTTTTTTACTTCATCTATAAAGCCTTGCCCCATATAAATATCTATATGCTTTGCCCCTTCCAGTTTTCCTTCTTCAACTTCTTCCAATGTTCTTACATCAAGAATCACTGCATTATTATCTTCGGCGATAAGTGATTTCCACTCGTCTACTGTTACGTCTTTCATTATGTGAGTTTAATTTTTCCTAATTCTGTTTTTTGGATTGCGCCATATCCTCCTAGTACATTCACAACATTAGCAATCCCTTGTTGTCTTAATATAGATGCATATATTAATGATCGATATCCTCCAGCACAGTGTATATGATATGTATTATTACTATCTAATTCTTTACTATTTTTATGCACTTCATCTAAGGGGAAGTGAGCTACTCCATCTATGTGACTTGCGGTATATTCTCCATTCTTTCGTACATCTATAGGGTGTGTAATACTTCCATTAGAATATCCATCTATAAATTCTTGTGCTGAAATTTCTTGTATATCTATAACCTCCTTACCTGCTTTTTCCCATGCTTCTATACCTCCTTTAAGATATCCTAAGCTATGATCATATCCTACTCTAGAGAGTCGCATTGCTACTTCTTCTTCTTTCCCTTCTTCTGCAATAAAGATGATTTTTTGATTGATATCTTCAACGACAGCACCTACCCAAGGAGCAAACTGTCCGCTAAGACCTATAAACCATGCTTGTGGGTGGGATGCCTTAGCAAAAGCGGTAACACTTCTCGTATCTAATACTAATACATCTTCTTGACTGGCTAAAGCCTCAAAAGCTTCTACAGAGAGTGCTTCTGTACCCCGTTTAATAATGGCATCAAAATCTGTATTCACCTTTTTATTCATAGCTACGTTTGCAGGAAAATAACCTGGAGGAGTTGCCAATCCTGTAATAAGTTCTTTTACAAAGTCTTCTTTAGACAGTTTAAAAGCATAGTTTGTTTGCTTTTGATTCCCTAAAGTATCACTTGTCTCACTACTCATATTCTTACCGCATGCAGAGCCTGCACCATGCGCAGGATATATAATCACATCATCTGGTAATGGCATAATACGGTTACGCAAACTGTCATATAGATGTGCTGCAAGATCTGCCGAAGTGAGATCAGACTTTGCTGCAAGATCTGGTCTTCCTACATCACCTATAAATAATGTATCTCCTGTAAATAAAGCACGTTCCTTTCCATTTTCATTGCGAAGTAAATAACAGGTTGACTCCATAGTATGTCCAGGAGTATGAATGACTTCCAGAGTTAAGTCTCCCAATTTAAAAACTTCCCCATCTTCTGCGCTATGATAATTATATGCAGCTTGCGCATTAGGGCCTAAAACTACAGTAGCCCCCGTAGCTTTAGCAAGATCTACTTGACCACTTACAAAATCTGCATGGAAATGTGTCAAAAAAATGTACTTAATTACACTTTCATTTTCTTTGGCCAAATCAAGGTAGGGTTGTACTTCTCGAAGCGGATCTATAATTACAGCTTCTCCTTGAGAACTTATAAAATAAGCCCCTTGAGCTAAGCATTTTGTATATATCTGTTCTAATATCATTAAAAAGAAAATATTTATTGCAAATTTACATAAATTAAGATTCCTCTAAACCAAAAAAATCGAAGTTAGATAGACTTCGATTTTTTAATTTTTAGTTATAACCTCGTTATACTTTAATAGAACAACCTATTGCTTTGGTTTCTGTGATTTCGATTTCTTGTCCAGAAAGTAATGCATCTACTGCATTTTCGAGGTATCTCACTTTTACACCATTAGCATTTCTTGAATTATCATCTATTGCTCCTATGTACTTTACTACATTTCCTTTTTCCGTTTTTTGAAGTAAGTATACATGAGGTGTTTTAGTAGCTCCATAAACTGGATATACTTTTTGCCCTTCATCAAAAAGGTATGGAAAAGTAAATTTCTTTTCTCTTGCTCGCACTTTCATCGCTTCGTAACTATCTCCGGGTTTTGATTCAGGATTATTAGGGTTGATAGCAATTACGGGATATCCAGTATTTTTATATTTTACATCTAGTGCAATAATACGATCCTCATTGGCTATAGAAAATGGACATGTATTACAGGTGAAAATTACAATGAATCCTTTGGCATCTTTATAATCTGAAAATGAAACCATAGTCCCATCTACATTCATAAGCTTTATATCATCGGCCACATCACCTATACCATAGCCTCCACCATTTATCCCTTTTGCGCCTATAGATTTTACAGCAAAAGCAGATAAAATAACAACAACAGCAAGAAGCGTTAATATTTTAAAAGTTTTCATTATAAGAATAATTTAAGTTCTTTCTCTATCTCTTCGTATGTGAATGAACGTTCATAAAAGGAACGCTCATCCTTATTGTATATAATTGTCGCAGGAATCGCTCCCGACCAACTTGGATCAACTTTAGGGATCCAACCATTTGCATCTGCATCGTCTAAAAATACAACTTCTGATCGAATATTCTTTTTTTTGATAAACTTTGTAAGACGTTCCATTTGATCTGGAAAATCAAGACTTACCAAAATAACTTTTACATCTTGCTCTTTATACATAGCGCCTAACTCTTCAAAATGAGGCAATTCTTTGACACAAGGCTTACACCATGTTGCCCAAAAATTAACCACATGGACAGAAGCATTAGAATTCTCCAGATATGTCTCCAGCCCTTCATAGTCCACGGTCTCAAAGCTAACTTGAGTAACTTCCTGAACAATACCTTTATTTACTGTATTCTCTTTACAACTCAATGCTAACAGTATAACAAAACATAGATATAATTTCATAGGTACAAAAATAGATAAGAGGATCCATACATACGAATCATTAACATACTTTAGGAAGCTTACGTTAAAAAATCCCCAAGCAAAATAACCCTCCCCTACTAATTTTCAAAAAAAATGTTAAATACTATGTGTAATATACAATTTTATATTACATTTGTATATACAATAATTGTAATGACAATAGAAGAAATTATAAAAACAACAGATTTACCGCTTTCGCGAAAGCTAGTCATCAATCTTTTGCTTACTGCAAATTGGGCCACAGAGATGATATCGGAAACTCTTAAACCATTTGATATATCTCTTCAACAGTTTAATGTACTGCGCATTTTAAGAGGGCAACAACCTAAAGCAGCAAACCTCTCAACCATAAATGAACGTATGGTTACTAAAATGAGTAATACAACGCGACTGGTAGACAAGCTTATCAAAAAAGGATATGTAGATCGTTCTACCTGCCCTTCCAATCGAAGAAAGGTTGAAATTACGATCACTACTGAAGGACTTTCTTTTTTAGAAAAAATAGATCCAAAAGTTGATCAAGCAGAGAAAAGAATCACACAACAACTAAATTCCAAAGAGCTCGAGCAGCTCAATATAATGCTCAACACACTTAGACAACAAAATAAATAAACAATTAAACTTAAACACAATGAAAACAAGAATTTTTACTGCACTACTTGCCCTTATCGTTACTGGTGCTTTTGCAACAACAAACCCTATCAAAAAAGAAATTAAAATCAAAGAATCGACAATCACATGGACTGGAAAAAAAGTCGTAGGGTCACATTCAGGTACTGTTAATCTTAAAGAAGGTACTTTAATCATGGAAGGCGATCAACTTGTAGGAGGAGAATTTGTCGTAGATATGACTTCATTAGTTACTACAGATGACCTAGGCGATTCTAAAAAGAGCTTAGAAGGTCACTTAAAATCTGATGACTTTTTTGGAGTAAACAAATTTCCAACAGCTACTTTTACGATTACTGGCGCTGCAAAAAGCGGTGATGGTTATAGTGTAGCTGGTGATATGACTATTAAAGGAATTACACAATCTATAAAAGTTCATATGACAATGAATGGAAATACTGCATCTACTAAGCTATCAATTGATCGCACAAAACATGGAATCAGATATGGATCTTCTTCTTTTATAGATGGGTTAAAAGACAAAGCTATTAATAATGAATTTGAACTTGTCGTTAACTTGACTTTTTAATCATACATCTCCCAACTATAAAAAGCCCTAAAACTATTTTATTAAAAATTAGTTTTAGGGCTTTTTTTATTTCATAGACCTCCCTATCTTTACACCATAAATGAAAAACAATACAATACATATCTGGTGGTGGAAAGCGCAACAATCGTTGTCGTAAGGAGCTATCTATGTATTCTATCATAAAAAAAGCCTGTCTTACGACGGGCTTTTTGCATTCTTAATGAATGACATCCTATAAAATGCAGAAAACATTATAATGAAATACGTATTAAAGACATACTCAAAAAAATTACTTGCAGATACTATTACTCCTGTTTCTGTATACTTACGACTACGTGATCGCTTTCCTAATAGTTTACTTTTAGAAAGTAGTGACTACCATGCAAATGACAATAGTTTTAGTTATATCTGTTGTAACCCTATCGCATCTATAGAAGTAAAAAGCAATCAAATTTTACAACAATTTCCAGATGGAAAATCACATATTACTGCTATTACAGAAGAGATAGATGTAGTGTCTGTTTTGGATGCTTTCGCGAAAGCGTTTTCCTCCCAAACTTCTGATTATAAATTTATACATAATGGTTTGTTTGGTTATATGTCTTATGACGCCGTTCATTATTTTGAAGATATTGATATCGCCAAAAAAGAAGGAGACCTTAAAATACCAGACATATACTATGCTGTTTATCAAAATATCATAGCAATTAATCATTTTAATAATGAAGCCTATATTTTTTGTCATAGTACATCAGACCTAAATAATATTGCTCAAATAGAACAACTCCTAAAAGCAAAAAACTTTGCAGAATATAATTTTTCGAGAGAAGGTCTTCCAGATTCTAATATCTCAGATAATGATTATAAGACATTAGTAGAGACCTGTAAACTACATTGCAAACGTGGAGATGTATTTCAGATCGTACCTAGCAAACGATTTTCTCAACAATTTAAGGGGGATGAATTTAATGTATATAGAGCCTTACGTAGTGTAAACCCTTCTCCATATTTATTCTATTTTGACTATGGAGATTTTAAAATTTTTGGATCATCACCAGAGGCACAACTTATTGTAAGTGAAAACAAAGCAGAGATTCACCCTATTGCAGGTACTTTTAAACGAACAGGTAATGATGAGCAAGATGCCATCCTTGCAAAAGAACTCGCTATCGATAAAAAAGAAAATAGTGAGCATGTCATGCTTGTAGACTTAGCCCGTAATGATCTTTCTAGAAATGGACGAAATGTAAAAGTAGAAACCTATCGGGAAGTTCAATTTTTTTCACATGTGATACATCTGGTAAGCAAAGTTACTGCACAAAAACATTTAGAATCTAGTACACTTCAAGTAGTAGCAGATACCTTTCCTGCAGGCACTCTTAGTGGAGCACCTAAGCATATGGCAATGCAATTATTGGAAAAATATGAAAACCGAAACCGTACCTTTTATGGAGGTGCTATCGGTTTTATGGATTTTAATGGCAACTTTAACCATGCAATAATCATACGTTCTTTTCTAAGTAAGAATCATGCCCTACACTATCAAGCAGGTGCTGGAATTGTATCAGAAAGTGATCCAGAAAAAGAACTCCAAGAAGTATATAATAAATTGGGTGCTTTAACAAAAGCGCTAGAACTTGCAGAACAAATATAATTATGAAAAAAGTACTCGTTATAGATAACTACGATAGTTTTGTGTATAATCTTGTCCACTATCTCGAAGAATTGGATTGTAATGTTGTTGTAAAACGCAATGATCAATTTCATATAGAAGACTGTGAGGGTTTTGATAAAATATTGTTATCTCCTGGTCCAGGTATTCCAGAAGAAGCAGGGCTTCTTAAAAAAGTTATCACCACTTATGCTTCTTCAAAAAGTATCTTAGGGGTATGCCTAGGGCAACAAGCTATTGGAGAGGTTTTTGGAGGTACATTACATAACTTAGATAAAGTATTTCATGGAGTGGCTACTCAAGTAAATATTATTCAAGAAGACACTATTCTTTTTAAAGGATTAGAAAATAAAATAGAAGTAGGCCGTTATCATTCATGGGTAGTTGCCTCAGAAGACTTCCCTCCTAGTCTAGAGATCACTGCCTTAGATGACCAAGGACAAATTATGGCATTACGCCATAGAGAATATGACATACGGGCGGTACAGTTTCATCCTGAGAGTGTACTCACTCCCGATGGCAAAACAATGATTAAAAACTGGGTACTTAATTAATAACATATACGGTGATGAAAAAAACATATGTATATATGATTTTATATTGTATAGCTATAAGTTGTATTAAAGACAAAACAACGACTCCACAACCTCCAATAGTAACTCAAGAAGAAGTCACAACTCCTACTGTTACAATCCCAGAACCAGAGCCAGAGCCAGAAGAAATCAAAGAGGAAGTCAAGCCAGCTCCTAAAGTAACAAAACCTCCTGTCAAGACTAAAAAAGAAATCTATGCACCTTTAATCTTTAATGTGCAACTAGGCATTCATCCTAAACAGAAAAATTGGGTATTGTTTAAACATGGCACCTATATTATTTTCCCAAACCAAACCACAGAAGCAGACGCAAAAAGAACGGCTATTGCATTACTTCAATCCTATAACGGTACTACAGTAAACACACGAAAATCTCAGCTTGCAAAAGGTTGGATTGCATCTACGACAAAAGGAATTTATAATTATATAGATCGTAAAAAAATGGGAAGAGGAGTTCCAGAGGAAAACGCTATTGAGCAAAAGGCAATTGAAAACATCAATAGAGATAAAAAGGAGCTAGAAATAGTCCATATAAATCGTCCTAAATAATTATTATAAATACAATACCACTATTTTACAGGAACAACTATGAAACAGATACTCAACAGACTTATAAATCATGATGTTTTGTCAAAGACAGAATCTCGAGAGATATTGGTCCACATTTCTGAAGGGAAATACAATCCAAGTCAGATCGCATCTTTCCTCACGGTATATATGATGCGTAGTATTACTGTAGAAGAATTAGAGGGTTTTAGAGATGCTCTTTTGGATCTGTGCCTATCTGTAGACTTTTCTGAATATAATGCTATTGATTTATGTGGCACAGGAGGAGATGGGAAAGATACCTTTAATATCTCTACGCTTTCCAGTTTTATAACAGCGGGCGCAGGAGTTCATGTTACAAAACACGGTAATTATGGTGTTTCTTCTGTAAGTGGAAGTAGTAATGTAATGGAGTATCTAGGTATTAAATTTAGTAACGATAAGGATTTTTTAAAACGATCTATGGATGAAGTGGGTATGTCTATATTACATGCGCCTTTATTTCATCCTGCCATGAAGAATGTGGCTCCTATTCGCAGAGAATTGGGAGTTAAAACGTTTTTTAATATGTTAGGACCAATGGTAAATCCTGCTTTTCCAAAAAATCAATTAGTAGGAGTTTTTAATTTAGAATTGGCAAGGATGTATGGGTATCTCTACCAAAAAGGAACTAAGAATTTTACCATTCTTCATGCTCTAGATGGTTATGATGAAATCTCATTAACTGGCATGACCAAAACAATTACAAATGAAACAGAAAGTATGCTTACACCATCAGATTTTGGAGTGACAGCTCATACTCAACAAGATATATACGGAGGAGACTCCATAGAAGCATCGGCACGTATTTTTATAGATGTAATCTCAGGAAAAGGGACACAACCTCAAAACAATGTTGTCTGTGCAAATGCTGGTATGGCCATTGCCACTGTCAAAAAACTATCTCCCAAAGAAGGGTTTGAACTTGCAAAAGAAAGTTTACTTTCAGGACAAGCATATAAAAAGCTTAAAAAATTACAAGCCTTAAGTACATGAATAGGGTAATAAAAATATTCATAGTGATGATCTCTGCTTTTTTAATAAGCATTAATACATCAGCTCAAGAAAATAGTATTGATCTAAAAAAAATAGATTCAATTACAAATACTAAAATAAGCAGACCTCAGGGTTCATTAAATTGTATTGCGATTATTAGATGCGGGCCAAGTATTACTTCTAAAGAACCTGAAATAGTCCTTAATGAATACCCTATCAATAACTGGAATATAATTCAATCTATAACTTTTAAGGACATCGGTTCTTTATCCCTAGCTAAGCATGATGATAAGATTTCGTCTTTATATGGTACTTGGGGAACATATGGTGTAATGCTTATTGAAATAAAGAAGAAAAAAATACGGAAACTGAAACGAGAATTTGGAGTAAAATTAGCAGGTTAAAAAAACCAAATAAGCTTAAAATCACACATGACTATATTAGAAAAAATAATTGCAGATAAACGCCAAGAAGTTACTCTTAAAAAGCAACTTATTCCTGTATCACAATTGGAAAAATCGGTGTTGTTTGATAGAATCACAATATCCCTTTCAAAAGCATTACGTAATGGTTCGGGAGTCATCGCAGAACACAAACGGCGTTCCCCAAGCAAATCTGTAATTAATAATAGTCTAAATGTGCAGGATGTAGCTAGAGGATATGAAATTGCAGGAGCAAGTGGAATGTCCGTATTAACAGATGGTAAATATTTTGGAGGTTCTCTCGATGATTTACTCATAGCTAGAGCATCTACATTATTTCCAATATTAAGAAAAGAATTTATTGTAGATGAGTATCAAATCATAGAGGCAAAAGCCTATGGAGCAGATGCCATCCTATTAATTGCAGCGTCATTGTCTCAGGAAGAAATTAATAGGTTTTCTGCATTTGCACGAAGCTTAGGCTTAGATGTTCTCTGTGAAGCACATAATCTTGAAGAAGTTAATAAATCTATTGTGGATACTGTAGACATGCTAGGCATCAATAATAGGAACCTAAAGACCTTTGAAGTAAGTATTGAAGTCAGTAAAGAGCTTGCCCAATATATCCCAAATGAATTTGTAAAAATATCTGAAAGTGGTATTAGTTCTATAGAAGCCATAAAAGAATTAAAACCTTACGGATATGAAGGGTTTTTAATAGGAGAGCTTTTTATGAAAACTGATAAGCCAGGCCAAAATGCTACCCAATTTATCAATGAGTTGAAAGCTTAAAAAACAAATCATGAAAATTAAGTATCATCCTAAACAACTGAGCTATTTAAAATATGGCGCATTTTTCTATAGCCTATTAGGAATATTTGCCTTGTTAGTATTGGGAGGTAATATATTTAGTTTTGGGTTAGTACCACTGGGAGTTCTTCATATCATTATATACTATTTCCAGAAGAGCAAAGGTTTTGCAACTATTACTGAAAATGCTATTATCAGACATGATTTCCCATCAAAGAAACTCTTGATAAAAAACATTACAGAAATTAAAAATCTGGCAGGGAATATCATTTTTAAAACAAAAGAAAAAAAGCTCATATTCACAAAAGAATATTTGGATAAAAACACATTAGAAAAGATACAGCTCCTTTCAGAACAATTAAAAAATCCGCTTACGCATTAAAACTCTCTCATGCAAAAAGTAAAGTTAAAAATATGTGGCATGAAGTATAACACTCAGGAAGTGGCGCAACTAAGGCCCGACTATCTTGGTTTTATATTTTATGATAAGAGTCCACGTAACTTTGAAGGGATTGCTATCGAATCACTACCAGACACAATCAAAAAAGTAGGTGTTTTTGTAGATGCAACTATTGCTTTCGCAAAAGCAAAAATAAAAGAATACCAATTAGACGTCATCCAATTACACGGTACTGAATCTGTCACTTATATAAATAAATTACGCCAGACAGAAACTGTCGAAGTATGGAAAGTATTTGGAATTAAAGGTCACTTTGATTTTAAAAAACTAGTACCTTATGAAGGTATTGTTAATGCATTCCTTTTTGACACAAAAGGGAAAGAAAAAGGAGGTAATGGATATACCTTTGACTGGTCTGTTTTAAAAGAATATCCATCAAAAACACCATTGATTCTAAGTGGTGGTATTGGACTCGATGAAGTAAAAAAAGTAAAAGAAATTCTCGCTACAGATATACCTATTTACGCCATAGATGTAAATAGTAAGTTAGAAAAAAGAGCCGGAGAAAAAGATATATCAACAGTAAAAAAATTCATTTCAGAGATGGATTTACAATAGCTTATTTAGATTATGAATACAAAAGATAACATACACCAAGATATTTCTTATCAAGCTGATGAGAGAGGATACTACGGAGATTTTGGAGGAGCATTCATTCCTGAAATGTTATACCCCAATGTCGAAGAATTACGTTCTCAATATATAGAGGTAATGCAAGAACCGTCTTTTCAAAAAGAATTTCATGCGTTACTAAAAGACTATGTAGGAAGACCTACACCATTATACTATGCAGAGCGATTCAGTAAAAAATACAATGCAAAAATCTATCTCAAAAGAGAAGATCTTTGCCATACAGGAGCTCATAAAGTAAATAATACTATAGGTCAGATTTTAATGGCTAAACGTCTTGGTAAGAATCGTATTATTGCAGAGACAGGAGCAGGACAACACGGAGTTGCCACAGCAACTGTTTGTGCATTGATGGGTCTTGAATGTATTGTATATATGGGTGCAATCGATATACAACGTCAAGCACCTAATGTAGCACGTATGAAAATGCTAGGAGCAGAAGTACGCCCAGCACTCTCTGGAAGTAAAACTCTTAAAGATGCGACTAATGAAGCCATTCGGGACTGGATCAATAATCCAGTAAACACACACTATATTATAGGGTCTGTTGTAGGACCTCATCCCTATCCAGACATGGTTGCCCGTTTTCAATCTGTTATCTCAGAAGAAACAAAAAAACAACTTCATGAAGTCGAAGGGCGTGAAAATCCTGATTATGTGGTTGCTTGTGTAGGAGGAGGAAGTAATGCTGCTGGATTATTTTATCATTATTTAGATCAAAATGAGGTAGGAATTATTGCGGTAGAAGCAGCAGGAAAAGGAATTGACACAGGGGAAAGTGCAGCTACATCTGCATTAGGGAAAGAAGGTATTATTCACGGAAGTAAGACCCTTTTAATGCAAACCTCAGATGGACAGATTACAGAACCTTATTCTATTTCGGCAGGTCTAGATTATCCTGGTGTAGGTCCAATGCATGCGCACCTTTTTAGAAGCGGTCGTGGCGAATTTATTTCTATCACAGATCAACAAGCGATGCAAGCGGGTCTTGAACTAAGTAAGTTAGAAGGAATCATCCCCGCTATTGAGACTAGTCATGCCCTTGCTATTTTTGAAGAACGCAAATTTAGCCCCGAAGATGTTATTATTATCAATCTCTCTGGAAGAGGTGACAAAGATCTAAATACTTATATCGACTATTTTAATTTATAGAAAGCAGATACCGCTTTCGCGAAAGCATACTTATGAACAGAATATTATCCAAATTAAAAGAAGACAAGAAACTTCTTTCTTTATACTTTACAGCGGGATATCCTTCTATCAATGATACTATGGATATCCTTCAACAATTACAAGACAGTGGTGTAGATATGGTCGAAATAGGACTTCCATTTTCTGATCCACTCGCAGATGGCCCCACTATTCAAGAAAGCAGTACGATTGCTCTTAAAAATGGGATGACGACAGAAACCCTTTTTAATCAACTCAAAGATGTGAGGAAAACTATTGATATCCCTTTAATTTTAATGGGATATTTTAATCCTATGCTCCAATATGGTGTCGAAAAATTTTGCGCAAAATGTCAAGAGATAGGAATAGATGGTATTATTATGCCTGACCTACCCCTTGCAGAATATGAGGCCGATTATAAAGATATTTTTGAAAAGTATGGTCTGATTAATGTATTTCTTATTACACCACAAACTAGTGATGAACGTATCCGTCAAATAGATAATGCGAGTAATGGTTTTATATACATGGTAAGTAGTGCTAGTACTACAGGAGCTACTTCTGGGTTTGACAATACACAATCTACCTATTTTGAGCGTATCTCAAATATGCACCTTACTCATCCACAAGTAATAGGATTTGGAATTAATAACGCTTCTACTTTTAAAGTAGCTACTACTTATGCTAAAGGAGCTATTATTGGAAGTGCTTTTATTAAACATATTACTACCTATGGAGCACAAAGCGTAAGAAAATTTGTAGAAACAATTAGATAAATATGAACATATAACTCACATACATAGAGTGTATTATTAAGTTCATTAATTTACAAACTAGTGGTATTATTTTTATTGTAAAAAAAAAAACTTTACCATCTCAATTATCGTTTTGTTTATTAAAAACATGCTTTTAAACGAAAAAACATACCACTTTGCCGAAGATTAAATACTTTGTGTATCAAAACCGATTTGTAATTATAATACGCTCTACATTTGTACTCACAAGACACTAATATTATGCGAGTTACAATCATATTACTATTATTTTTCTTTACAATACAAACAGTAAAAGCATCAATACCTTCTACTGAAAAACAGGCCTTGATTGATTTATACAACGCATTAGATGGAAATCAATGGGCAGAGCCATGGGACTTAACAAAGCCCGTAAGTAATTGGAAAGGAGTAACTGTAATCAATAATACTGTAGTTGCTATAAAACTTACAAATAATAACCTAAAAGGTGTGTTGCCCGAATCTATAGGGGATTTAACAAACCTTCGTGTTTTAAATTTGCATAAAAACCAAATAGAAGGAAATATCCCTTCTTCTATAGGAAACTTAAATACTCTTATTCATTTAAACTTATCACTAAATAATCTTCAAGGAAATATTCCTAACGAGATTACACATCTTAAAAATCTAGAGTATTTATACTTATTTTTTAATGACTTTACAGGATCCTTAATGCTTCCTGCTATAGAATGCCTCAGATCTAAGAATGTTCGTATCTATGGAACAGAATTACATATAGATACAACAAACCTCATAGTGTCATTGTAAAAACACTATATATCGACCCTTTTACCCCAAGTCAAGAACAGATACACATCCCTAAAGTGTTTCTGTTTCTTGATTTATAAGAGCCCTTTTCTATCCTTTATTGTTTTGATTTTTCCAAATCTCATTAGCACAAGGTTTTACTACATCTGGAACTAGGCTCGAACAATCACCTCCATTACGTATAACGTCTCGTACAATTGAAGAAGATATATAACTTTTACCCGAAGATGTGAGTAAAAATACAGTCTCTATCCCTGAAAGTTTTCTATTGGTATGCGCAATAGCTTTTTCAAATTCAAAATCTCCGGGATTACGTAAACCTCTTAGTATAAACCCTGCATCTTGTTCATTACAAAAATCAATAGTAAGTCCCTTATAGGTCATTACTTTAATTTTAGGTTCATTCTTAAAAGTTTCTTCTAGAAAGGACTTACGTTGTTCTAATGAAAACATATATTTTTTTGCGGCATTTACCCCTATAGCTAGGATAACCTCATCAAATAATGTGAGACTTCTTTCAATAATATCGTAATGTCCTAATGTAACAGGATCAAAAGAACCTGGAAAAACTGCTTTTCTCATACATTAAATGTAATCAATACCCTTATGATTTCCCAATGGAAGTTATTTAAATACCATATGTATTATTTGCTATTCGAAAAATCCTTCTTTCATCCATATACTTTTCCATTGCATCCATAAAGAATGTATTGTATTTTCAGAAAGTGAATAATAGGATTTTAAAAATTGCTTTGAATCTTCTATAGAATTCCCCTCCTTAATATTTTTTAAAAATAAATATTGTGCTTCTTTTAATTCAAATAAACCCAACCTGTAATCACGTCTTACAATTACAGTATAACTCTCTTTTTCAAAAGGCAACATTGGTTTACCACCGTTTATAAAATCTTTATAATACGTAGTTATAGGAAATGTATGTTTAAAAAGGTAAAACAGTGGAGTCAAACGAAGGTCTTGTGCTTTATGTAGAAATGTATCCGTTGCCATAGGAGCTTTCTCATCAAACGCAATATTTATTTGATATTCAAACTGCGCTAATTCAATCATAAAATCAGGCCAAGATTCTTTTATAGGATCATTCTTATCTGGTCTAGTCTCCTCCAAAAAAAAACTGAAACTCTTTCCCAAATCTGCTAGGGTATAGCTTTGTGATGGGTAATCACATAAAAAAATATCTGTAAAATCTTGAAATAAATCAGCCCCTAAGGCATAAGCCAATACTGGAAATTGCTTGATCATACAATCTCGTAATCGAGCTATATAGCTCCTTTGATAAATAGCGAGATGTTGTTGAGCAGATAGTTTTTCTGTATGCTCTATAGTGTCAGAAATCGTATCAGAAACAATACCTGGCTCTAATAATTGTTGCTGCATCCACGATTGTAGATAACGTAATGTAGTCCCTTCAGTTTTATATGAAGACTTATCTTTTTCTAAATACATTTATTTATCTAATATGTTTTTTCTCATATCATTCACCATAAAATGGATAGGGTTTGATACCTCTTGAGTTACAACTTCTTTGTTGCTTATGGATTGTTGAGGAATTCCTACACGTGCCGACATATACTCCTTTGCTTTTAAAAGTTCTTGGTGGCATACATCAAATGCCGGAATATTGCCATCCCATTCTAATAATGTAGCCACCCCTCCTGTTTTTTGCCATGCCAGTCTAAAAAGCTCCCATACCTCATCGACTACTACTCTATCATGAGTATCTACAATATGATCTCCGCAATGTTGATGTCCAGCCAGATGCATCTGTACAATACGATCATGAGGTAAACCTTCTATATAAGTAATAGGATCAAATTCATTATTAAATGCAGAAACATAGACATTATTTACATCTAGCAATATACCACATCCAGTCTCTTCGGACATCATACGTAAGAAATCCCATTCTTTAATTGTAGACTGCTTGAAAGAAAGATAAGTACTTGGGTTTTCTATCACTAATGGACGCTCTAAGTAGTCCTGAACCTCCTTTATACGGGATATAATGTATGTAAGGCTTTCGTCATTTAAAGGAACTGGTAATAGATCATGTGAATTAACCCCTAACACCCCTGTCCAACATAAATGATCGCTTACCCAAATAGGGCGTATCTCCTTGGCTAGCTGTTTTAAGCTTTTTAAGTATTTATAATTTAAAGGATCTGTACTTCCTATAGACATAGAAACCCCATGCATAACTATAGGATATCGCTCTACTATTTGATCTAACACATAACGAGGTTTTCCTCCAGAATCCATAAAGTTTTCAGAAATCACTTCAAACCAATCTACATCAGGTTGTTGCTCTAGTATATAATTAAAATGCTCTCCTCGTAATCCTAAGCCTAAACCTAAATTAGGCATCATTTTTACTTGAGATTCATACGTCTCTTTTGTCATTTCTATTATTTTGGACTATACATACAAATGATATGGCATCAATATAGATAGAATGTGTTTTCTTGTAAAAACATATAAAACTCACTTTTAATCTTTACAACCACAATTCTTCATAGAATCATCAAGTAATCTATGACTTTCTTCACTAAATTCTTTTGAATGTTTTGCTTGTGCTTTTGCCCTGTCTTCTGGATTTACAATAAAGGCGCAGTTTTTATGACCACTATAACCACAAGATTCTGATCTTCCATTGTTTTCCAACCATTTTATAGGAGGACCATAAGCAAAAGGAGCTTCTTTTACATTTCTATTGGCATCGTTCATACGGTTTTCAAATAACTTACGTGCTATTTGCCATACGCTTCTGCCTTTATTTTTCCCTTGAGTTACAAATCGTTCTGCAGGAATCGGTGTACCACAACTGCCCTGCCATGCACAATCATTGGCTCCTGGAGTACATTGTTCTTCAGTATCTCCATATAGACCACATCCTCCTTGCCCTCTACAATTATTCATTGTATGACAATAATGTACTTGTGTTGAACAATATCCTGATCCCGCACAATCATTATCTCCATATCGATCATGGCCTTTGCACGCATTTAGACCCATACATGCATGTAATTCCAAAGGAACGGCAATATCTTTTTTCTTTGAAGGTGTAGAACTTCCTCCACACCCATTTGCTTCTTGATTATATTTTAAATTTTCCATGAATTTTATGTTTTACTAATGATCTATTTCTTAATGAGCATTTATAAAGCTACATCCGGTAAATCATGAATTATATCTAATATTCCTTGATTAATAACACTATTATCAGCCTTCATCGCTATTTCTGCAAGGGCAATAATTTGATCTTTTGGTGATGCTTCACTTACACAAAAATCATAATCTTCAAAAGTAGCAGATACACATTTTTCTGTTCCAGTAGCAGGGTCTTTATAGGTGATATCTGCCATGGACTCAGAAATTACATTTAATAGCCATATCATTGTTTTATGAATTCCGAACATAAAAATCTCAAACTGTGTATGTCCTTTTTTCTTATAACAACCTTCTGCCATTACAAAAAGGTATGTATAAATGGCATTATTAAGCGTACATACTTTTTGAATATTTTCCGGATAATCTGTAGTTGATGGATTTGTAGGTAAATCTTTTACAAAATAGGTAGAAAAATCAAAAGATGTAGTCCCCAAAAAATTATTCAATTCATGATTTTTACGATGTATGGTACAATAAATTTCTAAAAATTTATCAAAATGTGAAAGCTCTCCTTTACTAGGATCATCATAGGATAGTGGATCAAAATCTAATGGACATACCACCTTTCCATCTGGAGTCAAATGATCTCCTACTATCTTATGACCATCCATAATTTTTGAAGCTCCTTCTCCTTGCTCTACAATTTCATCCATTGCATGGATCGCACTATCAACTCCCCATACATGAACCAATCCGCCACTATCATCTTCATTCCCAAATTTGGGCTTATGCTGTTTATCATAATAAATCGTATCCACATTATTCTGTGAGTAAAACTTACTGTTGATTAATTGTGGTGCATCCGGATTAAAATCACGATCTGTTAAATTATCTCTTATGCAATCAATTATTTTTTGGTAATAATCTCCTATCGTATCATAACTAATAGCGGCCCTTCCTCTTGTTAGATCAGGTTGCACTGGCAAAGGACTTTCTATCAATAAAAATGTATATAATTGATCTAACGTAAGCTTTGCTCTATTAATAGGAAATGGTGGTTGATGTCCTGGTAAATAGGCTGGCCATACCTTAGGCGTTTTTCCTACTAATTCTGGCAACCCTCCATAATTCCCAAGTGCATTTTTGATATTAGACGACAGTGACATGTGCAACATTTCTTCTACAGCAACACTCATAATAAGAGCTCCAGCTTTATTTGCAAACACCATAATATCCAGCGCAAGTGCAGCTGCCATTTTTTGAAGTTCATCATCTGTTTTTCCTGATTGTTGAATAGCTTTAAAATCGGTAAAAATCTGCTTTTCTATAGCCCCTTGATCTGGCACCCTAGTAATCGAATAATAGGTATACAGGTATACTGGGATTGTTGCAATTTCTATTTCGATAGCCTGTTGCATGGCTTGCTTTAAGTTGCTAGGAGTAACTTCATCTACCAACTTAAAAAGAGTGCCTTCCATATGGTTATGTGTTTAATATTGAATTAATTAGCTTTAAAAATAACGCATTCACTCAATAAAAAACCACGTATAACTACTTGATTTTGAAATCTTATTAGGAAAGAGGGAATCTATTTACGCACCTACAAGGCATGCCTCAATAGCCGCAGCAAAAGCATCTGCCAGTGTGATATTAGCAGCCTTAAATTGCCTGGGAATAATACTTTCTTTAGATAACCCGGGATTTGTATTTACTTCTATAAAGTGAGGAATCCCTTCGTGAAATATAAAATCTACACGACAGATTCCTTTCAGGTTTAGCGTTTCATAGACAGCGGCTGTAAGGTCTTGAACGGCTTTTGTTTCTTGAGCAGAGATTCGAGCGGGTACTATTTCTTGAGAGGTTCCAGAGTACTTGGCATTCAAATCAAAAAAATCACCATCAGGTACAATCTCACATACAGGTAATACCGCTGTTCCCTTTCCAAAATTAAAAACACCTACAGAGACTTCGGTTCCTGATAAAAATGACTCTATAAGTACTTCTTTATCTTCTTTAAACGCATCATCTAATGCCTTTTGTAACTCACTTTCGGCATATACCTTGCTTATCCCATAACTAGATCCTGCTCGGTTAGGTTTTACAAATACAGGATATGTAATATTGTTTTTTTGTAAGGCCGCTTTCGCGAAAGCGTATACATCATCATCATTCTTATTAACATACACAGATTTTGCCATAGGAATGTTATAAGGACGTAAAACACTTAACGTATCTCGTTTGTTAAATGTAAGAGCGCTCTCATAAAAATCACAACTTGTCTGAGGAATTCCTATCGTTTTAAGGTATGCTTGAAGCTCTCCATCTTCTCCAGGAGTGCCATGAATTGTATTATAACATGCATCAAAATATACATTTCCAAAAGGAAGTAACACACAAAATTCTCCTATATCTACATAAAACTCTTCTTTTTCATATAGACATACCCATTTATCTTTTAAGATATGAATAGCATATGCCGTATACTTTTCGGGGTCTAGAGACTCTATAACCGTAGCGCCACTTTGCAAAGAAATTTCAACTTCGCTACCATAGCCTCCCATTAAAACAGCAATATTTTTTGGCATAAAAAAGATGTAAGATCGATTGAGGTTAAACGAAAAACCAGTTATTTGCGTTATCCAAAAATAGCAGATAATTTTCCCGCTACCAAAAGGCGGTCAATTTTATATCTTTGCCTCGCTAACCCTATATTGTATGAATCTACTTCGATTTCTAATAAGCAAGTCGTTTTTAAAACAAATTGCTCTGGCTTTTATCATTACAATTGCCTTCATTTTTGCTGTAAAATGGTGGCTTAATAGTACGACCAATCACGACCAACGTATTGCCGTTCCAGATATTAAAGGAATGACACTTGAACTTGTAGAACAAGAATTAAGCAATGCAGATTTACGCTATTATATTATAGATAGTGCAAACTACAATCCTGATTACCCAAAATATTCGGTTATAGAACAAGATCCTGCCGCCGGGAAATTTGTCAAAGAAAATAGGCAAATCTATCTTGTTCTTAACCCGTCAGGCTATCGCAAGCTTACAATTCCTAATGTAATTGATAAGACACGAAGACAAGCCGAACCTACTCTCAAAGCACTAGGGTTTAAAATAGGTGAAATCACCTATATAGATCATATAGGAAAAGATGAAGTACGTCAAATGCGCTATAAAGGGAAACGCCTCAATCCAGGGGATCAACTTCAAAAAACATCTGTTATAGATTTGGTTTTAGGAAATGGAAAGGGCAGTTATAGAGACGCACTTCAAAGTGATGATACAACCACCGATGACGACAACTAACACCCCTGAAGGTCCAGAACCTCAAAGTGACGAACTGTACGAACATTATAGTTTTACTGCCAGTGAAGGGCAAGAACCTTTACGCGTAGATAAATTCTTAATGAATTTTGTAGAAAATGCAACACGGAATAAAATCCAAAAAGCTGCAAAAAACGGTAGTATTGAAGTAAATGGGAAAGTCGTAAAACAAAACTATAAGGTCAAAGGAAACGATGTCGTACGCGTCCTTTTTGAGCACCCTCCTTATGAATATTTACTTACTCCAGAAGAAATTCCTCTAGATATCGTTTATGAAGACGATGATGTTCTTGTCGTAAATAAAGTAGCAGGAATGGTAGTACATCCAGGACACGGTAATTATTCTGGGACGCTCATTAATGCATTAATCTATCACTTTGATAATCTTCCTAATAATAGTAGTGATCGCCCTGGACTTGTACATCGTATAGATAAAGATACCAGCGGTCTGTTAGTTATTGCAAAAACAGAACATGCAATGACACATCTTTCTAAACAGTTTTTTAATAAAACTACAGAAAGAGAATATGTAGCATTAGTATGGGGAAATATAGAGAATAATGAAGGAACTATTGAAGGTAATATAGGACGTCACCCAAAAAACAGATTACAAAACACAGTTTATAAAGATGATGATGAAGGGTTAGGAAAACCCGCAGTTACTCATTATAAAGTATTGGATCGCCTAGGGTATGTTACCCTTGTAAGTTGTAAATTAGAAACTGGTCGTACACACCAGATAAGGGTACATATGAAATACATCGGACATACTCTATTTAATGATGAGCGTTACGGAGGGAATGCCATTCTAAAAGGGACCTCGTTTTCAAAATATAAACAATTTGTAGATAATTGCTTTAAAATATTACCACGTCAGGCATTACATGCTAAGACATTAGGTTTTATACACCCTACATCTGGTCAGCTTATGCGTTTTGAAGCTCCTATACCAGAAGATATGACTACCTGTATTGCAAAATGGAAAGGGTATGCCACTCATCAACAATAACAAATACTGGCATAATAAAAATCAATGCTGCTTTACAAAAAATCATAGGGCATTTCTTATTTTTGGGTAAAAGAAAACGTACTATGAAAATTGTCGTATCACCAGCAAAGTCTCTAAACTTAGAATCTGCTATTCCAAATATAACCACAACCCAACCTCTATTTATAGAACAAGCGTCTAAGTTGAATAATGCGCTTTCGCGAAAATCAAAAAAGGCCATTAGAGAATTAATGCATTTAAGTGATAATCTTGCGGCTCTCAATCATCAACGATATCAAGAATTTCATACTCCCTTTACAGATGAAAATGCTCGACCTGCAGTATACACTTTTGATGGGGATGTCTATACAGGGTTTGATATACAAAGCCTTCCTAAAGAAAAATTAACGCAATTGCAAAGCACATTACGCATACTTTCTGGGATGTATGGCATTCTTAGACCTTTAGATTTAATGCAGGCCTATCGCCTAGAAATGGGTACAAAATTAAAAGTAGGTCGAAAAAAAGACCTCTATAATTTTTGGGGAAGTACATTAACTGACCACCTTAATGATGAGCTTGAAGATGATGAATTATTTATCAATCTAGCAAGTAATGAATATTTCAAATCGATACAACCTAAAGCCTTAAAAGTCCCTGTAATTACTCCTATTTTTAAAGATTATAAAAATGGAAACCTAAAGGTCATCTCATTTTTTGCAAAAAAAGCAAGAGGACTTATGGTACGATACATTATAGATACTAATGCTCAAACAATAGAAGATCTAAAAGGATTTGATTATGAAGGCTATGCATATAGTGAAGAGCATTCTAATCTTGAGAAGAATGAATTCATGTTTATCAGATAGTCTTTCCCTATTTTTGGAAAATGTTATATTACCTCGTTTTAGGACTTCAGATATATTGCGCATATCACGTATATACGACTAGGAATAAACTATATTGGTATTTAGTTATATTCTTTTTACCAGTATTAGGATCTATAATTTATTTGATCACGCAAGTCTTTACAAAAAGAGATGTAGATAAGGTACAGGATGAGATAACAGCAGTTATTAATCCTACAAAAAAGACAAAAGATCTAGAGGCAAAAGTTCAATTTTCGGATACTTTTCAAAACCGTCTGGACCTTGCAGACGCCTATAGTGAGATTCATATGTATGATAAAGCAGTATCTAATTACAAAAAAGCACTTAAAGGGATACATACAGATGACTTCTATGGAAATTCTCAACTCATAAAAGCGTATTATCAACTAGAAGAATATCAAGAAGTCATTATCCATTCTCAAAGAATTAAAGATAAATCTCCGTTTGAAAAATCTAAAGCTCAGTTTATCTATGGACTTGCCTTATCTAAAACTGATGCAGTCAAAAATGCAGAAGAAATACTCAGAAAAATTGACCAACGCTACTCCAATTATGAGGAAAGACTTATACTAGCATCTTTCTTAATTGAGCACAATAAAAAGGAGCAGGCAAAAGTCTTACTGGAAGAAATGATAAACGAAGGAATGAATTTGACAAAGCCTAATCAAAAAAAATATCGCGCTACGTTTACAGAAATAAAAAAATTGCATCAAAACTTAAGTTCTTAATACATAACGATATCTTCCATCATACACATCCATATCAACCATTTAACCTTGAAGGAGCTACTAAACTTATTGTAGGTACATTACCTCCTCCTCGTTTTACTACCGGGATTTTCAAGACAGGAGATGTAAATTTCTCATATGGAAGTATTGATGGACAATTGTGGCCTATCCTAGATCGTATTTTTAATATCGACCTTATTTTTGAAACTTCAGAAAAAGCTATTAAACAACGACAAGTTTTTTTAAAGTCGCGTGCTATTGGGATTTGTGATATTGTAGCATCTGCAAAACGTGATAAAATAGATGCTTCGGATTTGGGAATGCAACAAGTAGAATTACGACCTATTTTCAAAATTCTTACCCAGTATCCCAACATACATACCTTACTTTTTACAGGGGGTAATAGTAAAAATGGTCCAGAATATTTCTTTCGCCGAAAGGCCAAAGAGCACCAAGTCAAACTCAACGTTATTTCTGATGTAGTGCCACGTATCCATCAGTTCGAATGGGCAGGTCGTGTGTTAAAAACTGTATCCTTAACAGCACCGTCTGGTGCTGCAAATCGAGCTGTAGGAGCACTAGCTGATTACAAAAAAATGAAATCTGAAAATCCAAATTTTAATACTTTAGATTATAGAGTCATGCAATATGCTGCTCATTTTTAATCCTTCCCATTTAAGTGTTACATCCATAGATATAAAAAAACGACAATCCCCTCATAAAGCGTCTTTTGAAAATATTCAGTAGCTTTGAGCTAAATCTATACCTACTTATACTATGAAAAAAATTACTATTTCTCTTCTGGGAATTCTACTACTATGCAATACTGTATACGCACAACTTATTGTAGATGATACAGATATGACTCCCTTTGAAGATATTAGCGCTACAGGAATCGACTTAGCACTAGACGACGATGGAGAGGTTAATATTATACTTCCGTTTGAGTTTGATCTAGAAGGACAGATATCCACTGATATACGTGTGGGTAATAATGGTGGTGTGCTTTTTGGGACAACTACTGGAGATTTATTAGCCCCTAATGATGAGTTAGAAGGACTAAGTCCTAGAATGGTTCCTTTTTGGGATGATCTTGATGATCAACAAGGGGCGGTGTATTGGGAAACACGAGGTACAACACCTAATCAACGTGTCATTATACAATGGAATGACAGACCTCACTTTCCTGGAGAAACAGAAACCGATCCAGCTACCTTTCAACTAGTTCTTTTTGAAGGGTCTAATACCATCTTATTCGTATATGAAGATGTATTCTTCAATGATCCAGATTTTGATAATGGATTAAGTGCTACAATAGGTGTTGTAAGTCAATCAAATGTATATGAGTACAGCTTTAACACACCTGGAGCATTAGAAGGTATTAATGCTATACGTTTTGGAAATCCACCTATGTCATTTACAGAATGTGGGCCTACTGGACAGATTATAGATCCCGACGGCACTAGTACAGACGATACAATCACCTCCGTTATTTCTGTAGTAGATATGGGAGTATTAGGAGCCGATTTTACACTAGATAATCTTATGGTAGATATCTCCCATGTATTTACAGGAGATCTAGATCTTATTCTAACCTCACCCATGGGAACATCCCTCATTCTATCCGATGAAAATGGAGGGAGTGGTAACAATTATACTGATACTATATTCCAAGATGGAGGCGACCCTATTAATGCCGCTAGTCCACCTTTTACAGGTACTTTTGAACCACAAGGAGGGACGTTCGCTAGTACTTTTGATGGTGAAGAGATAAATGGAGATTGGACACTTACAATAACAGATGTATTCAGCAGTAGTGATGCTGGAGTACTCAATAACTATTGTATTTCATTTATTGCATTTGCTATTACTTGTCCGGAAGATATAGAAGTAGTTATAAACCCAAGTATTATCCCTGTAGGAGTTACCACAACATTTACTCCAGCCTTTGGAACTGTTCCTGAGAATATTATAGATGGTTCTGGTCTTTCCGATTTTCCAAGTATAACTGCAGATCATGATGATACAACACCAGGAAATTCTTTTATTGGAGGAGATGAAACATCAGGAAGTTTTGATTTTGATCTAGGAGGAACTTTTATGCTTAATGGTGTTGCTATCTGGAATCAAAACGCTGGAGGGCCTGGAACTGACGGAGAAGAAGGTATTAGAGAGATTGTCTTATCCTCTTCACTAGATGGCGTTACCTTTACTCCTATTTCTAATAGCCCGTCATTAGTCGCTATTGTTACTGATAACGGTCCTATAGGTCCAGAACAGTTTGGGTTTGATACTACCGAAGCTGCTTTTATACGTTTAGAAGTTCTTAGCAATCACGGAGATGATGATACAGGTTTTGCAGAGATTGCTTTTGCAGGTACTACTTGTGAAGCTATCGCCACATTTGACCCACCTATGGTAACAGGAACCGATAATACAGCAGTACAAATTGAAGGCCTTGCTAGTGGAGAAACTTTCCCCATAGGTACAACTACCAATACATTTGAAGTAATGGGGGATGGCGGTTCAATACTTACTTGCTCTTTTGATGTAACCGTACTTGATATGACAGCCCCTTTATTTATAAATTGTCCAAGTGACACTATTGTAAATGCAGATAATGAGGGGTCACCTATCTATACGTTTATTGATTTTACAGAAAATGTCTCGGCAGTAGATAATTGTACTAGCCCTATTACAATCACTCAAAACCCTCCTGTAGGAACAGAGGCCAATGCAGGAGATCTCATTACTGTGATTCTAGCAGCTATAGATGAATTTGGAAATGAAGCGACTTGTAGTTTTGAGGTAACTGTAGAGGTATCTTTAGGCATTGACGATATAAGTGATTTTGCAAACGCTATCAATATCTATCCAAATCCTACAAGAGGTCAACTCACAATAGACAATCGGTCACAAAAAGAAATAACACAAGTCATTATTTCAGATATAAATGGACGTATAATAGAAATTGTTGAGACCGATACATCCGTTAATAATACTAATATTTCTCTAGAAAAGTATTCCTCAGGAATCTATTTTGCGCGTATCAATACTTTAAATGAAAGTATCGTAAAACGTATTATCAAACAATAGGAACTACACAATATAAAGATTAACATCCTAATCCCAGAGCATATATCCTCTGGGATTTTTTATACCACAATTTGTATCTTCACAGGATCAATCAATGACCTATGAAAAACATACTTGTTATCTTGTCTTTTATCTTCCTTATTTCCTGCGGAGAGACTGTAGACAACCCTGATCAAATAGATTTTACAACTCTTTTTGAGAAAAGTGAAGGCACTCAGACTCCTACTTATGATGAAGTCATTAAATTTTATAAAGATCTAGATGAGGCTTATGTATCTATAAAGACCTACGAAGTAGGTACTACTGACATAGGCAAACCACTTACATTGATCACTTTTAACCCCAATCGTACTTTTGACAGTGAATTCTCAGAACAAAATGATGTACGACGCATTTTAATAAATAATGGTATTCACCCTGGAGAATCTGATGGTATAGATGCTACTATGATGCTTATGCGAGATCTAGCTCAAGGTAAAATAGAAGCACCCAAAAAAACATGGGTAGGCGCTATTGCTGTATATAATATAGGAGGAGCCCTTAATAGAAACAGCACAAGTCGTACCAATCAAAATGGTCCGGAGGCTTATGGCTTTAGAGGTAATGCAAAAAATTATGATCTCAATCGTGATTTTATAAAAAATGACACAAAAAATTCAAAAGCATTTACAGAAGTTTTTCATCTTGTACGCCCAGATGTTTTTATAGATAATCATGTAAGTAATGGTGCAGACTACCAATACACACTTACCCATTTATTTACACAACATAACAAATTAGGAGGGGTGTTAGGAGAATATCTTCATCAAGATTTTCAACCTAAATTAGAGCAAGATCTCATATCAAAAGACTGGGAAATCACCCCTTATGTTAATGTTTTTAACCGCGCTCCAGAGCAAGGTTTTAGTCAGTTTATGGATTCCCCCCGCTATTCTACTGGATATACAACATTATGGAATACTATAGGCCTAATGGTGGAGACTCATATGCTCAAACCCTATAAATCGAGGGTGGAAGGTACATACGAATTAATGAAAAGTGCCCTCAAAATTACAGCCCAAGAAGGAGAAAAAATCAAAGCACTTCGAGAGAATGCTTTTAATGCTTTCGCGAAAGCGGAAACATACCCAATAAGCTACGCCATTGACAGTACCAGAACATCAACACTGTCTTTCCTAGGATATGAAGGAGAAATGCTTCCTAGTCTAATTACTGGACAACAACGTTTAAAATATAATAAAAACAAACCCTTTACTAAAGAAGTTACCTATTACAACTATTTTAATCCCACCAAAGAAATAACCATTCCAAAAGCTTATGTTATTCCTAGAGGGTATAGAGATATAGCACTCAAATTAAGAGAAAATGACATCAGGTTTAATCAACTTAAAAAAGATACTACATTTACTGCTGAAGTATATCATATAGAAGATTATGCCACTTACAGCAACCCTTATGAAGGGCATTATCCTCATTATGCAACTCGTGTAAAACGCTCTCAAAAAGAAGTAACTGTTTTAAAAGGAGGATATATTGTAAACATTGAGGAGAATAAAGAAGGGCTACGATATCTACTGGAAACTTTAGAACCCGAAGCCAATGACAGTTTCTTTAATTGGAATTTTTTTGATACTATTTTACAGCAAAAAGAAGGATTTTCACCTTACGTTTGGGAAGACAAAGCTTTAGACTTTCTAAATAATAACCCTACTGTAAAAGAAGAGTTTGAAACCAAAAAAGCTGAAGACGCAACATTTGCACAAAATTGGTATGCGCAACTGGACTGGATACATAAAAAATCTCCAAACTATGAAGAGGCACATTTACGATACCCTATCTTTAGGATGCTTCGTTAAATATTCATTAGGAAAAAGGAGTTTAATATTTGCATAGGATTTTTCTAAGGCTTTTTGTGTTTTTTGAAAATCCTTCCATTTTACCTTTTTAATTCCTTCCTTCTCTTGTGGGATAAGAGGACCATTATAAGATGTGTGCATTTTATACCAGTACGTTTCTTTTAACAAAAGCTTCCCATTACGACTAAACACATGATATGTTTTTGTAAGAAAACGAGTAATCTCTACATTCTGAACACCTGTCTCTTCTTCAACTTCTCGTATGGCACATGTCTGGATGTCTTCGCCTTTTTCTATTTTTCCCTTAGGCAAATCCCACTTTCCATTTCTAAAAATAAAGAGGATTTCTTTTTTATCATTAAATACTAGCCCGCCACCTGCTACAATTACGGGAAGTTTTTTCTTTAAGAATTTATGAAGTTTCTCCTCATTTTCATGATATAAATTCACATAAAAAAGCTCCCCATTAACGATCTTCTTTATAATTCTTTTTAGTTTTGCCTTCTTTAGCGGAATCGATTTATAATTGTTCCCTATGTCCTTTTCAGTAGATAGAATTATAGGAATATCATTCACAAAAACTTTATACATTTGCAGTATGATTTTAGACAAAGAAACGGCAAAAAAAACTGCCGAATTATTATTGCAAATTAATGCAATAAAATTACAACCACAAACTCCTTTTACTTGGGCCTCTGGATGGAAATCTCCTATTTATTGTGACAATAGAATCACACTTTCTTATCCTGCAATTCGTAATTATTTACACCAAGAAATGGCAAAACAAGTAGAAGAAATTTATGGAAAACCCGATGCTATTGCAGGAGTAGCTACAGGAGCCATCGGTATTGGTATGCTTGTTGCAGATTATCTAAACCTTCCTTTTGTATATATACGACCCGAAGCAAAAAAACACGGCCGTCAAAACAAAATAGAAGGCCATTTAGAAACTGGAAGTTCTGTTGTCGTAATAGAAGATTTAATAAGTACTGGTATGAGTAGTCTCAAAGCGGTAGATGCCCTTAAAGAAGCTGGCGCTACTGTAAAAGGAATGCTTGCCATTTTTACATATGGTTTTGAAATTTCTGAAACAGCATTTAAAAAAGCAGAAACTCAACTACATACTTTAAGTGATTATACGCATCTTTTAGAACAAGCGGCAGACACCAAATATATTACTGAAAAAGAACAAAACACGCTGGAAGATTGGCGTAAAGACCCATCAAACTGGGGATAATCTATTAAAAATTATGAATTTAGAAAGCCCGTCAAAAGTAGTAGAGAAATCTGCAGAGACTGTATATAATTTTCTGATGAATATCGAAAATTTTGAAACACTCATGCCAGACAATACAAAATTTGAAAAAATAAACGATACTCGTTTCCTTTTTGCCCTAAAAGGAATGCCAGAAATTGTACTTGATCTTAAAGAAGGAATTCCCCATTCAAAAGTGGTACTAGGAGCTGCAAGTGACAAACTCCCTTTTACACTTACGGGAAATATCACAGAGCTAGAAGCTACAAAAAGCGAAGTCCAACTTACGTTTGAAGGAGAATTCAACCCTATGATGTCTATGATGATCAAAGGCCCTATTACAAAGTTTATAGAGACTCTTGTAACAAATATGGATCGTGTCGCGTAAGTGTGGCATCAAAAATTGTTTACTAATTCTTGATTTTAGTTGATAACCTCCCCCTATCAGTATAGGCAGTCGGGGGCAAAAAAAGTATTTTTGAAACTCAAAACAACACAACACTAATGGCAGATATTCAAAAACTTGAAGCACTTGTTACCCAAGTACGTAGAGACATTTTACGACAAGTACACAAAGTAAACTCTGGACATCCAGGAGGATCTTTAGGTTGCGCAGAATTCTTTGTAGCGCTATATCAAGAGGTTATGGATCGTAAAGAAGGATTTAATATGGACGGTATAGGAGAGGACCTTTTCTTCTTATCAAACGGACATATCTCGCCTGTTTTTTATAGTGTACTGGCACGATCAGGTTATTTTCCAGTAGATGAGCTCAATACATTTAGATTATTAGACTCACGACTTCAAGGACATCCTACAACACATGAAGGCCTTCCAGGAGTACGCATTGCATCAGGTTCTTTAGGACAAGGACTAAGTGTAGCATTAGGAGCAGCTGAAGCAAAAAAACTAAATAATTGTAACTATACTGTATATTCTTTACATGGTGATGGAGAACTACAAGAAGGTCAAAATTGGGAAGCAATCATGTATGCATCTGCAAATAAGATAGATAATATTATTGCTACTATAGATCTTAATGGTCAGCAGATTGATGGTAGTACAGATGATGTACTTGCTATGGGAAGTATGCGTGCAAAGTTTGAAGCTTTTGGGTGGATCGTTATTGATATAAAAGAAGGAAATAATATAGCGGCTATCTTAAAAGGACTCGATGAAGCCAAAAATCATACAGGCAACGGAAAACCTGTATGTGTCCTCATGCATACAGTAATGGGTAATGGTGTAGACTTTATGATGCATACACATGCATGGCATGGAAAAGCTCCTAATGATGAGCAATTAGCCACAGGACTGGCACAAAATCCAGAAACCATAGGCGATTATTAAAATTCAACTTTTAAAGGAGTATGCTTTCGCGAAAGCGTACCAACAATCCATATCATGAAAATATACGAAAACACAGGAAGTAAAGACACACGATCAGGTTTTGGAGCTGGTTTAGAAGAACTAGGAAAATCTAATGAACATGTAGTAGCACTTTGTGCAGATCTTACAGGTTCATTAAAAATGGATGCCTTTAAAGCAAATCACCCGGAACGTTTCTTTCAAGTAGGTATCGCCGAAGCAAATATGATTGGCCTTGCTGCTGGAATGACAATTGGTGGTAAAATTCCATTTACAGGAACATTTGCAAATTTTTCTACAGGACGTGTTTATGATCAAATCCGACAAAGTGTCGCATATTCAGGTAAAAATGTAAAAATCTGTGCTTCTCATGCAGGGTTAACATTAGGAGAAGACGGAGCTACACATCAAATCCTAGAAGATATAGGATTGATGAAAATGCTTCCAGGCATGACAGTCATTAATACCTGTGATTACAACCAAACAAAAGCAGCTACAATTGCGATAGCAGATCATGACGGACCCGTATACCTGCGTTTTGGACGTCCAAAAGTAGCCAACTTTACTCCTGCAGATCAAGATTTTCAAATAGGAAAAGCCGTTCAATTACAAGAAGGAAATGATGTTACTATTGTTGCTACAGGTCATTTAGTATGGGAAGCACTAGAAGCTGCAAAAACATTACAAGACGCTGGAATATCTGCAGAGGTTATTAATATACACACCATCAAACCTCTTGATGAGGAAGCTATTATCACTTCCGTAAAAAAGACAGGATGTATCGTTACAGCTGAAGAACATAACTTTTTAGGAGGATTGGGAGAAAGTGTTTCTAGAACACTATCTATGAATCATCCAACACCTCAAGAGTTTGTTGCTACACAAGATACTTTTGGAGAAAGTGGTACCCCAGCCCAACTTATGGAAAAATATGGCCTTAATGCTGCCGCAATAGTAAACGCTTCTAAAAAAGCAGTGAGTAGAAAATAAAGCACTCCATTACACGTTTTTATAGTATATTTAAAGGGCAGTCTGTAACATTCTGCCCTTAATTTTGTCATTAATCAAAACACAATCACATGAAAAAAATATTTTTAGGATTAATACTCCTCGCTTCAATGACAACCTTTGGTCAAAGTATAAAATTTGGTCTTAAAGGAGGTCTTAATTTTGGATCTACAGGAGACTTGACAACAGTTATTAATATAACTGACAATCAGATTATCAATGGTGATGACCAAGTTGGGTTTCATATAGGTGCTTTTACAAAACTTAAATTTGCAGGAATCTTTGTACAACCAGAATTGGTATACACACGCCTCAATACTGAGTTTGAAAATTCAGGAAGCAAAGCAGATTACAATTTTTCAAAACTAGATATTCCTGTCTTATTAGGTTTTGAACTTATAGGGCCTTTAAATGTAAAATTAGGACCAGCTTTTCAAGTCGTTTTAAATAATGAACTTGATGGAATTACTGGGATTGATGTTCAAGATCCCGAGAATACATTTACTATAGGGTATCAAGTAGGTGCAGGAATAGCTCTAGGAAAGTTAGGTATAGATTTACGCTATGAAGGGTCTTTTCAAGATAATGACGCACTTTCAGACAATATTCAAAGTGGCACAGGTTTTATTGTAGATTCTAGGCCTTCTCAATTTATTTTAAGTCTATCCTATGAGTTAGGTGGAAAAGGAGTAAGCAAGTAATTAATTAATATCAGATATAAAAAAAGGGAGGGTATTAAATGCCCCTCCCTTTTTTTATATCTGTTTATTTGATATTAACTATCAGCATCTAAATAATCAGGAGTTCCATCACCATCACTATCTGGATACGTAATAACACCTGTATTAAAGTTGATATTAATCTCATCTTGTGTAAGACGGCCATCATTATCATCATCATTGTCTAAGTGGTCTGGAGTTCCATCACCATCTGTATCAATCAATCCAATAAAAACATCATTTTCTCTCTGTGTTTCTAATCGAGTAGTTACACCATCATTATCATCATCTGCATCTCTAAAGTTGCTTAGTGAATCATCATCTGTATTATCTATATCATCAAATAAGAAACCATTACCATCTACATCTTCGTTTAATGAAATGATACCATCTCCATCATGATCTGTAACCTTACTTTCGTATAACGAAAATGTAAATACTAAGGATGAATATATTCCTATATCACTATTAGGTGGTTCTGCAAAATAACCTAGCCCGCTTGGAATAAAAATAGCACCTACGCCAAAATCATCATTAAAGACTGGAGTTCCATCGTCATTTAATACAATATTACCATCGTCATCTGTAGTAAGACCAGAGCCAGCTTTTGCTTCGGATATCCCATTTGCAAAACCATCAATAGTTGCAGGAAGATTAAACCATATAGGGTTAGACGATCCATCAAATACGGGACCTCCTAAATTTACACCTCTATAATTTACTAAGGTAGAATCTGCAAATGTTGGAGAGCTTCCTACTCCCTCACGTGCTGTAAGTATATATAACGTATTACTCGTATCAAATCGATCATAGGTTTTAGGAACTACCTGATCAATCAATGGAATTTTATCAGCATTTTCTCCTGATATAGTATCAAACACTATTTCATAATTAAAATCTGCTGGAGGTGTTTCAAAATCCTCATAATTATAGAAATGTGTTTCTAAATATTCTCTAATGGTAATATCATCTGCTATAGATTGCTCCCCTCTATCTCTAAAAGGAATTGCATCAGGAGTACCATCATCATCATTGGGGCAGGCTGTGCAAAGTAGTAAAACGGCAAACAGGCCTAAATAATTTCTTAAATTCATATTTCTTTTTTTCAAAGGCGCAAGATACAATTTTGACGTATTTTTGAGCATAACTTACACATAGATTAACGCGTATTTAAGTTTTTTTATATGAGAATAGATAAATATTTATGGTGTATCCGTTATTTTAAGACGAGATCTATAGCTACTAATGCATGTAAAAAGGGGCAAGTACGTGTAAATAACCTTGTTGTTAAACCAGCTAGAGATATATATCCTACAGATATTATAACTGTGCGAAAAAATCAAATAAGTTATATCTTAGAAGTTTTAGATTTGCCAGAAAGTAGGCTAGGTGCAAAATTAGTAGATATTTATCGTAAAGATATTACACCTAAAGAAAATCTAGAAAAACTTGACCTTCTTAAATATTCAAAAGATTATTATAGAAAAAAAGGAACAGGAAGACCTACAAAAAAAGATAGAAGAGATATTGACGATATTTATGAAAATGATGATTTTTTCATCCATCATAAAGAAGAAGAAGAAGAATAAACTATATACGGCCTAATTTAATTATCATGAAAGGAAAATTAGACAAAATACTAGATCATAATGCTATTCAAAATAAGATACGTCGTATAGCGTATCAAATCTATGAGAGTAATGTAAATGAGAATGAAATTATTCTAGCTGGAATAGCAGATAATGGATATCGCTTTGCAGAACGTCTAGAAACTACACTTAATGAGATTGCAAGTTTCAAAACTGTACTTTGTAAAGTATCTATGGATAAAAATAATCCATTAGGTACAGTAAAAACAAGTCTTACTGAAGATCAGTATAGTAATAAATCTATTGTTTTAATAGATGATGTACTTAATTCGGGAACAACGTTAATATATGGGGTACAACATTTTCTTAATGTACCCTTAAAGCGATTTAAAACTGCTGTTTTAGTCAATAGAAATCATAAAAAATATCCTGTAAAAGCAGATTTTAAAGGCATTTCATTAAGTACTTCATTAAATGAATCTGTAAAGATTACTTTTAGAAAGGGAAATGATATGGCAGTATTAGAATAACGTAGCTATTATTTCTTTTACTAGTTCATCTGTACTCTGATTGTTAACTTTAAAAACCTTAGAAGCTTGATTGTAAAAAAAACTTCTTTCAAAAAGGTGTTTCCTCACAAATTCTTCTAAACTGTCAATAGTTGTATGTCTGGTTACTAATGGTCGATTTTCTTTTCCATTCCATAAACGCGATGTAAGATCTTTAATTCCTACATTGAGATATATAGATAGTATATTACTCTCTTTTATTTTTTGCATATTTGACCCATAACAAGGTGTCCCCCCCCCTAAAGCAACAACCTTTTTTGAAGTAGATTCAGTAAGTAACTGTTCCAAATAAAAAGCTTCTTTTTTTCTAAAATAAATTTCTCCCTTATTTTTAAATATCTCTGGGATAGTGAGATTTTCTTTTTGACTTATATATGCATCAAAATCTATAAAATCATATTCTAATTGTTTTGCCAATAAGGGTCCAACGGTAGATTTACCAGAAGCCATATACCCCATTAAATAAATATCCATATGCAAATTTTAATCTTAAAGCAAAGGTATTCCCTATCTTAGAAATAATTGTAAAATTTATTCTAAAAAGCTTTTGAATTATAAATTAAATGGGTGTATATTTGCACCCGCATTCAGGAAAAGACCTGGTAGCTCAGTTGGTAGAGCATCTCCCTTTTAAGGAGAGGGTCCTGGGTTCGAGCCCCAGCCAGGTCACTAAATAGGTATACTACCTAAAATCAAAAAGCTTGTTAATCATATGATTAACAAGCTTTTTTGATTTTATAATTGATATTTTACCCTATCTCTTCTTTAAGAAATGGATAATCAGTATATCCTTTTTCATCACCTCCATAATACGTTGTCTGATCTGGTACATTTAATTCTGCATCCATCTTAAAATGCAATGGTAGGTAAGGATTAGCTATAAATAAACTACCAAAGGCTACCATATCTGCTGCTCCCTTTTCCAAAACCTGATTTCCTGTTTCTCTAGAGTATCCTCCATTAACCATCAACCCAAACTCTTCAATGCTAACAAACGATATAATAGAAATTCCTCATATTCGTAAGTATGTAATAAAAAACAATGACTTAGTTACAGAATTAACAAAGGGTTTCTTTAGATATATGTATTATCCCTATAGTTATAGATATACTGATAATTCCTTGGAAATATCTCTACAAAACGTATATTATGAATATGTTTAAATTCAAACCTAATGAAATAAAATAAACCATGGCCACTCTCAAATCTATATTTACAATACTCATAGTTATAACATTTTTAAATGGATGCAATACTCAAAATAAAAAAGAAAAAGTTAATGAGATCGAGACTGAAAGTCTTTATCTAGGTCAAAATCCCCCTGGTTTAACCCCAGAGCCTTTTGCTCCCGGTGTAATTACTAAAGAGGGTTGGCAAGTTAGTGGTGTCTTCACTCCAGATATGCAAGAGTTCTATTTTATTAGAAAGAATGAGGAAACCAAAGAACAGGTATTAGTTACTTATCAATATAAGGATAACAAATGGCAAGAGTCCGATGTATCGCCTAGAAAGGGAACTCCCTTTATCTCTCCTAATGGTAAGACCATGCATTTGGGAAGACGGTATCGGGAACGTACCGAAGCTGGTACTTGGTCGGACTTAAAGAAGTTGGACTCGGCTTTCCAAAAGATACAGATTATGCGTCTTACTGCATCATCCAAAGGAACTTATGTTTTTGATGAAATAGGCATGCCAGACGGAGATGGAGTTATTCGTTATTCTGAATTAATAGAAGGTCAACGTGAAGGCCCTAAGGCGTTTGGCAAAGAAATCAATACAGGACGAATGAATGCCCATCCTTTCATAGCACCAGACGAATCCTATTTAATATGGGATGGAGAAAGAGATAGTGGGTTTGGTGACTCTGATCTTTATATTAGTTTTCGACAGCAAAATGGCACATGGAGTGAAGCTATCAATATGGGAGATAAAATAAATACTACTGGTTGGGAAGCGGTTGCCTGCGTGACACCAGATGGTAAATACCTTTTCTTCAATAGAAACAAGAATCCAGATAATTATGAAAATGTGGATATATTCTGGGTAGGCGCACAAATTATTGAAAACTTAAGACCTAAAGAATAAATCAAAAGAACAATTTACTAAGAATTAAAAAAGTTTATAAGATGATATAAAGAGGGATTAACTGATTTAAATACACCCTGAAAATTATATCTCCTAAATCTGAAAGATAATTTGGTAGAAAACTTAACACTGCACATTCTTCTTAAGCATCAATCTGGTCGTGGCAAATCTGGAATAATAAAATCATTAGATTATACCATTGATTTATTCAGTGAGAAATAAATGTATATAACTATGAGAACTACTTTTTATATCATATTTGGATTCTTATTATTAGGATGTATTCAGGATAATAATAGGCTAATTAAAGAATCTGAAGTGCGGCATAAAAAGATGAGCACTACTAGCAAACCGAAGGTAAGCTTTACTTTTGACGACGGAATAACTACAGATATAGCAACATATAAATTTGAGGATTGGAATGGTATGATTCTAAACACGTTGGCAGAAGCTGAAGTCTCCGCCACCTTTTTTGTTACAGGTTCTAATAAGTTAGACTCAAAAGGAAAATACTTACTTGAGAGTTGGTCCAGTAAGGGTCACGCTATTGCAAACCATACTTTTACACACCCCTACTTTAACAGTGACAAACTGACTGTCAACGATTTTGAGCTTGAACTACTACAAACAGACTCTGTCATCTCGACCTATGAAACTTATACTAAATTATTTAGGTTCCCTTATTTAAAAGAAGGTAATTCTGAAGATAAAATTTCAGGTTTCCGAAAGATTCTTCAAAAACATCAATACAAAAACGGATATGTAACCATAGATGCATCAGATTGGTACGTAAATTCAGAATTGATAAACTGCATTCAGAAAGAGGGTCTTAAGAGCCCTAAAATAGAAAAATACAAAGCATTTTACCTAGCGCATATCATAGAGCGAGCCAACTATTATGAAAAACTTAGTTTTGAACTGACTGGCCGCCATATAAATCACACCTTACTATTGCATCACAACCTTACTAGCGCACTATTTTTAAAAGATTTGATTCAACAATTTAAAGAACAAGACTGGGAAGTAATCAATACACAAGAAGCATTTAAGGATGAAATATTCAGTCAAATTCCTAACATAAATCCAGCTGGAGAAAGCTTAATTTGGGCAATTGCAAAGGAAACAGGACGGTATGATTCGATTTTAAGATACCCAGCCGAAGGCAGTAAATATGAAAAACCAAAAATGACAAAACTCGAACTTTATTAATTAATTTTGTGATATGCACTCTGCTATTCAAAAAAATATAATATCTATTTTATTTCTAGCCATTTTCCTTTTGATTAGAGTTGGAAATACGCATACTTTTTAGCATTTTTCGAGTGATGACGATACACACTGTGAACTTTGCGAAATCATTGTTTTAGGAAATCAATTAACACCCATACTTGATAATGTAATTGATGAAGTTGAAAGCAAAAATTTTGTGTTTCCTTCAGAAAACCAATCGAATTTTAATTACGAATCTCCCCGACGATCATGAATCTGACACAACACCCATATGGATGAAATAGTAAATAGTCAGATAGTGAGAAAATACCTGTATACTATCACTAGTAAACAATACAAAGTTTAGGAATTATTAATAGACTTATTAAAACGATTACCAAATTACTAGGTAAAATCAAATTTGCTATCATCAAATTTATAAAAGGGTGATTGAAAATATAATCAACAAAAAGCTTTAAAACAAAGAGAAAAATCTTTACCGTTTTCAACTGCACATGGCAAGGTTATAGTATAAAAATATCAAACAAGTAGAAAGTTTCTTATAAACAGTTAATCAATTATATCAAATAGAAAAAAGTACCATCTTTTATGATTTATTTAAAATAGTTTTGTCAAAATTGTTCAACCAAAACCACAAAAAATGAAACAAACATTATTAGGATTAACCACTTTATTAAGTGCATTTTCATATGCTCAACTCCCTGATCCAGGATTTACTATCGATGATAGAACAGCTATTGTAATAACAGACCCACAGAATGATTTTTTACACCCTGATGGTGTTGCCTACGGAGTAGTTGGGAAAAATGTAGAAGACAATAATACCGTTGCAAATATTGATACACTTTTTGAATTAGGAAAAAAAAATAATATTCCAGTATTTGTATCTCCTCATTATTACTTTCCATATGATCATAAATGGGAAATAGAAGGAGCATTAGAAGTATTAATGCATAAGATTCAAATGTTTGAGCGAGATGGAACTCTTTCTCTTAAAGGGTTTGAAAACTCAGGCGCAGATTGGTTAAACCAATATAAAAAATATATTAATAACGATAATGTTATAGTAACGAGTCCACATAAAGTTTACGGACCAGAAACCAATGATTTAGTTTTACAATTAAGAAAAAGAGGAATAGACAATATTATTTTGGGAGGAATGTCAGCAAATTTATGTACTGAGTCCCATTTAAGAGAGTTAGTGGAACAAGGTTTTAGAGTAGCAGTTGTTAAAGATGCTACTGCAGCAGCTGTCCTTCCAGATTTGAACGGATATGAAGCCGCTGTGATTAACTTTAGAATGATAGCAAGTCACGTATATACTACTAAAGAATTAAAAGAGCTCTTTAAGTAAACTATAGACGGATGAATACTGAATTTAATTTTTCAAAAGAAATTATAGGGAAGTAATTTCTTTTGAAAGTTTTAAAAGAGGTTATTTAAAAAGTTATTATTTCTGTATTTCTGATTTACTATAAAATCTCAATTATCATCGTTTACAGATACTAAGACTAGATAAATTATTTGATACAAAATTAACTTCTTAAATAACCTTTCTTCAGGATTACTCTAGAAATTATTAACAATACAAAAAAGATAATAAAACTAATTTCAATGAAAAATTTAATAGGATTAGATAAAACTAAAGTTGATGGACTTAGTGAGGTATTAAATCAACTTTTAGCAGATTATCAAGTCTTCTATCAAAATTTAAAGGGACTTCATTGGAATATTAAAGGAAAAGAATTCTTTGAATTACATCTAAAATATGAAGAGTTCTATAATGATGCAGTAATTAAAATTGATGAAATTGCCGAAAGAATTTTAACTCTTGAAGCTGAACCAATTCATACATTTTCAGACTATCTCAAAAACTCTAGAATAAAAGAAGAGAAAGGTATCACAGATGGAACAAAAGGCGTTAAAATAATAATCAAAAATTTCTCAACTATAATTACTCTTGAAAGGATAATACAAAGCCTTGCGGAAGATGCTGACGATGAAGGTACTAGTAGTTTAATGAGTGATTACATCTCACATACAGAAAAAACATTATGGATGCTTAGCTCATACCTCCATCAATAACATAATTAATTCATATAAAAGATTATATATTATAGGATCTGATATTTTATAAAAGATCCATAAGCATAAATATCTAACCAAAGTTATTGATTCCTCATTATTACTAAATATTAAAGAGTAAAGGGATAAAGAATTGACCCAAAATGGAACATCAGCCAAATCTCCCCTTTAAAACTATCAATATTAAATGTCGTATATTCTAATTTAGGAATAACTATAGATAATAGACGCATATAAAAAGAAAGATTAGGTTAATACCTTTAAATCTAAAATACTCCCCCATTCTATAACTCACTGGTTTAAAAGAATAAATAAAAATTTAAAAATATTTATTAATGTCAAAAGATCGTAAGCTACCAGATAATGATTGTAAATATCTGATTTTTAGTCAAGAAGAAATTAAGATATTAGATCACCAGCATTATTGTTTTATATATTTCAAAGAAGCTCCATGTAATCTTTACATAAATTTTAAAGAAGAAAAAAACTCATCCAATACACTCTTTTTTTTAAATCCAGGGGAAGTATTATTTTCCAATGCAAAATCATGCTCAAAAGTTCATATTATAGCATTTAGAGGAAGCTACTTTAAAGCTAGTTTAGAAGTGATGGCTAGTAAATTTAATGTTAAGTTTTTCAATGATTATTTTGATGTTGCAAAAATAGAATTCGGTAAAAATAAAATTGCTATAATAGAAGATACTTTTAAATATCTTAAGATAGAAAAAGATCAACAAGACTATCAATTAAAAAGATTCAAAGGTGCAATAGATACTTTAATCGTAGAGTCTATAAGTACAAAAATATCTGTTGGGTATAAATATTTAATAGAATTCAATCACCTATTAAATATTGAACATGCTGTTAATCATAAAGTATCAGATTATGCAAAACAATTGGATTTAAAATCAAAACAATTTTTAATTTATTTGAACGAAATAGGTACTCAAAGTCCAAAAGAAATTATTTTAAAGAGACTATTACTCGAATCACAGAAATTATTACTTTCTACTAATCTAAACTCTGCAGAAATCACATTTAAAATAGGGTTTAATGATCCTGCCTATTTCAGCAGATTTTTTAAAAAACACACAGGAATTAGTCCTTTAAATTATAGGAAAAAATACAAAAATATATTACAAGACACTGACTAATAAACCTTTAAAATAAAAAGAAAAAAGTACCATCCTTTATAGTTTATTACAAATAATTTTACACGAACAAGTAACATATATAATATTTATAATGACACTAGTTTTAGTAGGATTAACAACTTCATTTAGAATTTTATCACACACACAACGCTTTATATATCATTATATCTAAAGATATAATATGATTTATTTGGAAAAGCAATACCTAGATATTCAAGAAGCTTTAAAATTGAGGTTCTTGTGCTTTTTTGTAAGTCTTTAACATATTATTTTCCAACTTTAATGGATTCACAAAATGAAAAAAAACGACAAACAATATTCCAATACAATTCACTTCTTTATACTAATTTTTCTAGTACCTTTTATTAGTCTAGGACAAGAAAAAGAACATCATAATCATAGTACCTCAAATCAAAAAAATCCCGGATTTGAGCTAGTAGTTTCTGGAACAGTAATTGAAAATCCTGAAGCAAGCCACACTGATCCCGCCAAAGAAATACATTTTACATACTGGACCAGTCATTATTGGGCATTTGGGATAGGGTACTCATTTATTTTTGAAGATGAAGAAAGAATCGGACATGAGGTTACACCTTTAGTAAGTCACAAACCTTGGCCGATATTGACAATAAATGCGGGGCCCAGTTTTGCTCTTCCTAATTCAGAACATAATTTAGAAGTAGCCGCATACTTGGAAGGAGAATTAAATATTACTATTGGTAAAAAAGGTCTCCATACTGGACCCGTTATAGGAACTTTAATTGGAAACGAATTTCGATATTTTGGAGGAATTCATATTGGATATGAATTTTAACCGTACAATTTGAAAGACATTTTCTTATAACAATTATTCAACGATTTTTTTAAGTTTAGCTTCACTTCAAGCGATCAAGACATAAAGAATCACTCAAAAATAGAAGATCAAATAAAAAGATTTCAAAATCTCTTTTAATACTTCCATTTGTAGAATATGACTTTGTCATTCAAATGGAATGGTATCCATATTTAATTCCTTGTTAATAACATCCAAATAATAAGAATATGAAATCTATTAAGGTTTATATTAAACTATGTTTTGTCTTATCATCGTTTATTAAAATCAATGCACAATTAATAGTAGATGCTGAATTACGTCCTCGTTTTGAATATAGGCATGGTTTTTCTAATTTATTTCCTGATGGGGAAGATCCAGCAGCTTTTGTATCTCAAAGAACGAGAATTAATGCCAATTATAGGCTAGAGAAACTAGCTTTTTCGCTTAGTGCTCAAGATATAAGAGTTTGGGGAGATACCCCACAACTTAACAGAAAGGATAGTAATGGGTTTTCATTACATCAAGCTTGGGTTGAACTAGATCTCAATTCTAACTTTTCTATAAAACTAGGAAGACAAGAAGTAATCTATGATGACAGCCGTATTTTTGGTAATGTAAATTGGACACAGCAAGGAAGAAGTCATGATCTTGCTCTTTTAAAGTATAAAAAAGAGAAAATCAGGTTTGAATTAGGATTTGGATTTAATCAAGATAATGAAAGTATATCAGGAACTGTCTTAACTGTTCCTAATAATTATAAAGCAATCCAATATCTATGGTTACACAAAGATTGGTCTAATTTTAATGTTAGCTTTCTTTTTTTAAATAATGGATTACAGTTTATAAACTCTGAAGATGATAGTAACACAGATACCAGGTATAGTCAAACTGTAGGAACTCATCTGCGTTATAATAAATCTAGATTAAACCTACAATCTAACTTATATTATCAGTTTGGAAACGATGTGAATAGTAATGATATAAGCGCCTATCTACTATCATTAGATACTACTTATAAATTGTTTAGAACATTGGATATTAGTTTCGGAATAGAATTAATAAGTGGTAATGATGATGCAGTTATTTTTAATGAAAACAATAATGCTTTTAATCCTTTTTTTGGAACTAATCATAAGTTTAATGGCTTCATGGATTATTTCTTTGTTGGAAATCATATAAACAATGTAGGCCTATTAGATCTTAATATTAAGGCTAATATATATCTAGATAAGGTTTCCAATGGGATAATCGCTATCCATAATTTTTTTGCCGAAGCAAATATTCCAGGAAATAATTCTAAACAGTTAGGCACAGAAGTCGATGTCGTTTATACTAGAAAAATTTATAAAGATGTTGTACTCAACATAGGATATTCTCATCTTTTTGAGGCTAATGGTCTAGAATCACTAAGAAATAACTTTGATGGAAATACAAATAATTGGGCATGGCTAATGTTAGCTATAAAACCTACATTATTTAAAAGTAAATAAACGCTATCCGTTTGCTATCAAAGCTCACTATTAAACAAATAAAAATTCATTTTCAATTTACCTGATATAAAAAGAAAAAGCTTAGTTGATTTAATTAATAAAACTTTTCTAAAATTGTAAATTACTATTTGAATAATCTTAAACAAACAAATTTTCTTACACCAGTAAAAGTTGGAAAAATGGGTAAATAAAACCTATATTTACACCATCAATTAGATTTGATAAAAGTACATGCGCGTGAGTTCATCTGATATAAGATTTTAAATAGCTACATAATTTGTATACCTATTTAAAACAATAATTATAACTTTTTGAATATTAAATGATTGAGCTTTGATTTCAAAACCCAATCTAGTGTCACAAAAAGTCGTTGCATAATGCACGACTTTTTACTTTTATATACTTTCTACCCGGATGCTGGAATTGGTAGACAGGCACGGTTGAGGGCCGTGTGTCCTAGTGGCGTGTGGGTTCGACTCCCATTCCGGGTACTACTCCAAATGACTGATCAAAAGATTGGTCATTTTTTATTTATATAAACTACATATGTAGTACTAATGTGATTTAGTATCATAGAATCTTCAACAGTAATAGTCCCCCTCTAACAGAAAAAATGTTTCTTATAACATAAACAATCTACTTCATGCTTAAACAATACTTAATTAAGGAACTATTAAATACCTTTCATAAAGCGTAAATCACTTAGTAATATTCAAAATTTGTATTTTGTTTAAATTTTAACTACTTTTTGTTAAACAAAAAGGAAGTTATTGTTTAACTTTGATCAGTTAAGAAAGAGTCATGGAAAATATAGTAAAGACAAAATTTAGCATAAAAGACTTAGAAAGTTTAAGTGGTATTAAAGCGCATACTATACGTATTTGGGAAAAAAGATATAACCTGTTAGAACCTGAGCGCACAACTACTAATATTCGCACATATGCACTAAGTGACCTTCAAAAACTATTAAACGTTGTTTTCTTGACAGAAAATAAATATAAAATTTCAAAAATTGCTAAGCATTCATCATCAGAAATTGCGACAATAGTAGCACGTATCGTTTCAGAAAAAAGTGTAAGTAATCAAAATCACGCAATTAATTCGTTTAAGATTGCCATGATGAATTTTGATCAAAATCTTTTTTACAAAACATATAATGCGCTTCTTGAAATAAAATCATTTGAAGAAATTTTTTATGAGTCATTCCTTCCGTTGTTGCACGAGATAGGACTATTATGGCAAACAGATACAATCAATCCTTCCCATGAGCATTTTATTTTCAATCTTATTAAACAAAAGATTTTGGTGAATATTGAAAAGATGCAACAACGCTCTATACGACCTCGAGAAGACAAAACATTTGCCTTATTCTTGCCTGAAAATGAAATTCATGAACTCGGTCTTTTATTTTTAAACTACGAAATCGTATCTCATGGATATAAGGTTATATATCTCGGGCAGAGTATCATGTTAGAAAATTTAAAGTATTTATCTATAAATCATCCTAATCTCTCTTTTGTGACCTATTTTACAGTCCAACCCCCAAAAGAAGAAATACCAGCCTACTTCGACACATTTAACACGCTCTTTGGGAAGCAAAATTTAAATTTATATGTACTGGGAAGTATGGTAGAATACATAGATGAAGCCGCTATTCCTTCTAATGTTCGTGTAATGATGAGTATACGGGAATTTGTAAATATTATATCAAAAATTGCACCTCAATATGCCTAAAAAAATTGCAATCATAGGTTCTGGATTTTCTTCGCTAGCGGCAGCCTGCTATCTTGCTAAGGAGGGGCATAATGTTCATATCTATGAAAAAAATGAAACAATAGGTGGTAGAGCTAGACAATATAAAAGAGATGGGTATACCTTTGACATTGGACCTACATGGTATTGGATGCCAGATGTTTTTGAACGTTTTTTTTCAGATTTTGGCAAGTCCCCTAGCGATTACTACGAACTCATTAAACTAGGCCCTGCATATCGTGTGTACTTTGGAAAAAAAGATTACATTACTATAGGAGACACTTTAGAAAAAATTAAAAAAGTATTTGAAGAAGAAGAATCAGGAAGTGCCATAAAACTTCAAAAATTTATAGATGATGCCCAAAGTAATTATGACATTGCTATAAAAGACTTAGTATATCGTCCTGGAGTATCACCTCTTGAACTCGTCACTCCACAAACGATGACTCGAATCGGAAAATTTTTTAGTACCATCGCAAAAGAAGTACGTAAAGAATTTAATAACCCTAGGCTAGTAGCCATTCTTGAATTTCCAGTATTATTTTTAGGAGCAAAACCTAGTAATACTCCTGCATTTTATAGCTTTATGAACTATGCCGATTTTGGTATAGGCACCTTTCACCCTAAAGACGGAATGTATTCTGTAATTCAAGGAATGGCTACTTTAGCTCAAGAACTGGGAGTAAATATCCACACTCATAGTGATGTAACCTCCATTCAAACAGAAGGAGTTATTGCAACTGGGATTGAAGTTAATAACGCTTTCGCGAAAGCGGACTTAATACTCTCGGGCGCAGACTACCATCATACCGAAACATTACTACCTCAACACTTACGTCAATATTCTGAAAAATATTGGGATAGTAAAACCTTTGCCCCTTCATCACTACTGTTTTATGTAGGATTCAATAAAAAATTAAAAAATGTAGATCATCATACACTATTCTTTGATGTAGACTTTGCACAACATGCAGAGGCAATCTATGACAATCCACAATGGCCTGAAAAGCCATTATTTTACGCTAGTTTTCCATCAATGACAGATTCAAGTGCCGCTCCCGAAGGTAAAGAAGCTGGGATCTTTTTAATCCCATTAGCTCCGGGACTTGAAGACACTCCAGAATTACGTCAACAATACTTTGATATCATAATGGATCGCTTCGAAAAATTAACAGATCAAAAAGTTCTAGATTTTGTAAACTTCAAAGCTTCTTTTTGCGTAAATGATTTTATAAAAGATTACAATTCTTATAAAGGAAATGCATATGGTATGGCAAATACCTTATTACAAACTGCATTCCTTAGACCAAAATTAAAAAGTAAAAAGGTGAAAAATTTGTATTTTACTGGACAACTAACTGTTCCAGGACCTGGTGTCCCCCCTTCATTAATTTCTGGAAAACTAACGGCTCAACTCATCACAAAAAACAAATAAATCTAATGAAATCTCTTTTTGACACCGTATCTAGAAAATGTGCTAAGACTGTAACCAAGTCTTACAGCACTTCTTTTGCAAGTGCCACTAAAATGTTATCCCCTCTTATACGACAGGATATCTATAATATCTATGGCTTTGTACGATTTGCAGATGAAATTGTAGATTCTTTTCATGACTATGACAAACCAGTCCTTTTTAATCGATTTGAAGAAGATTTAAAAAACGCACTTGTCGATAAAATAAGCTTAAACCCTATTCTAAATGCCTTTCAAGAAACAGTACATAAGTATGATATCAAACACCATCTTATTGATGCATTTATGAAAAGTATGCGTCTTGACCTTTCTAAATCTGAGTACCTCACAGATCAAGAATACAAAGAATACATTTATGGGTCTGCAGATGTTGTAGGTCTTATGTGTCTTACTGTATTTGTTAATGGAGACAAAGATCGTTATGAAGAACTTAAAGAAAGTGCTATGAGTCTAGGGTCTGCCTTTCAAAAAGTAAATTTTCTTAGGGATTTAAAAGCAGATTTTGAAGGTCTGAGTAGAACTTATTTTCCAAATACAAATCTTCTTGAACTGGATGAAGCTTCTAAAAAACGTATCATTGATGAAATTGAAGACGATTTTAGAAAAGGTCTCTCTGGAATTCACAAACTTCCTATAGAAGCAAAATTTGGAGTATATACCGCATATCGTTATTATAAAAAATTGCTAACTAAACTAAAGCGTGTACCTTCGGCCGAGATTAAAAATAGTAGAATTCGCGTACCAGATTATGTAAAAGTGAGTCTTCTTGCGCGTAGTTATGTAAAATATCGTTTAAATCTTATTTAAGTTACCTCAATGCAACTATTTTTCTGGATTATCATTTTTTTACTTACATTTTGTATCATGGAATTTATGGCATGGTTTACTCATAAATATGTAATGCATGGGTTTATGTGGTCTGTGCATAAAGATCATCATCACAAAGACCATAGTTCTTGGTGGGAACGGAATGATTTATTCTTTATTTTTTATGCTCTTGTAAGTATCGGGTGTTTCTTACTATGGCGCTATGAGAATGTATGGCAAGGACTTCCTGTAGGCTTAGGTATTTTTGCATACGGAGTTGCATATTTTATGGTTCATGACATCTTTATACATCAACGGTTTAAAATGTTTAGAAATGCAAATGGATGGTATGGAAAAGCTTTAAGACGTGCTCATAAAATGCACCATAAACACCTCGGAAAAGAAGATGGTGAATCTTTTGGTATGTTGTTTCCCCCTATCAAATATTTTAAACAGGCAAAAGCACAATCCAAAAAATAAAGTAGTATTCTATCGGCTTTTACTATAATAAAGGGGGCTTGTTATATATTTCTGCCTTTTGAAAAGAACATCTATTATTAGAATACTACCCATGTACAATTTTATAAGAACATTATTTTACCTTAACTTAAGTATAATTCTTATAGGCTGCTCAGATTCCAATATCCCGACAACAGAGGCGGAGGAAATGCAACCCATAGAAATTCAAAACGAAACGACACCTCCAGACACAAATACACTTTCATTAAATGTCACCCAAATAGGCACTCTTCCTGAAGCTGTTACAAACAATGCTGTTATAGAAGGATTTATAAATAATGACCCCTTCCTTTTTTCATTTGGAGGTATTGATGAAACCAAATTATTTTCAGGAATTCACCTCAGATCTTATCGATATAATATCCATACGGGAGCAATAGATCAAATTCCTGACTTACCAGATACAATGGGTAAAATAGCGAGTGCAGCATCTCGTATTGATTCTATCATATACATAGCTGGAGGATATCATGTTTTAAGTAATGGAAGTGAAATTACTTCTGACAAAATGCATCGTTATGACATTATTAATAATGTATTTCTGGAAGATGCGCCTGATATTCCTGTACCTACGGATGATCATGTACAAGCTGTATGGCGTAACCAACTTATATATCTAATTACTGGTTGGAATACGACCGCAAATATTCCCAATGTCCAAATTTATAATCCCGCGACTAATACATGGTTATCTGGATCCAATGTTCCTACAAATGACTATCGCTCTTTTGGAGCCTCAGGAACCATTATAGGTGATACTATTTATTATTTTGGTGGCGCTACATCTGATAGTGGTTTTGGAATTCAAAATCAATTACGTGTAGGGGTTATAAATCCAGACAATCCTACAGAAATATCGTGGTCAATTTCTACTCCTAATACAACTATAAATGGATATAGAATGGCTGCAACTGTCGTTAATAGTGTCCCACATTGGGTAGGAGGCAGTAAAAACACCTATAATTTTGACGGTATAGCCTATGATGGATCTGGAGGAGTTCCGACTGCAAAAAGGGATCTATATACAGCAACTACATCAATAGCATGGAAAGAGATTTCTAACACACAATTGCCCATGGACCTGCGAGGAATTGCAGATATAAGCAATACTATAAAATATATAGCGGGTGGTATGAAAAATAATCAAGTAGTATCTAATGCAATCTATAAATTAGAATGGAGTGATTAAGGTATAGTATACTGTCTCGTTTTTGTTAATTTCTTTCAAGTAAAATCCCCTATTTTTGTCTAAGGCAGAAAAGAGATTTCATTGAATACATTCCAAAAAGAAACCGTACTGGTTACAGGAGGCGCAGGATTTATAGGGTCCCATGTCGTTAATTACTTAATACATGATTCCTACAAAGTGATTGTATTAGATGATTTATCGGGAGGTTTTATAGAAAATGTTCACCCCGAAGCTATCTTTCACAAAGGATCTATTACAGATACTGTACTTATTAACACACTTTTTGAAACCTATACATTTTCATATGTGTATCACTTTGCCGCATATGCAGCCGAAGGCTTGAGTCATTTCATCAGAAAATTTAACTATGAAAACAATCTTATAGGTAGTATTAATCTAATTAATGCATCTGTACTTCATAATATTAAATGCTTTGTATTTACATCATCTATAGCCGTATATGGTACTCAAGAACTTCCACTTAAAGAGTCTCAAATCCCTAAACCAGAAGATCCTTATGGAATTGCTAAATATGCTGTAGAGATGGATCTTCACAATGCACGTAAACTATTTGGCTTAAATTATGTGATATTTAGACCTCATAATGTCTATGGCCCGCATCAAAATATAGGAGATAAGTATCGTAATGTTGTAGGCATTTTTATGAATCAATTATTAAAGGGGGAGCCTCTCACTGTTTTTGGAGATGGTTTACAAAGTCGTGCTTTTACGTATATCGATGATATTGCTCCCTATATTGCGCAAAGTGCCACTTTTGCAAATGCATATAATCAAACTTTTAATATAGGTAGTGACACTCCAATAACGGTAAAAAAACTTACCACGGAAGTGAGTTCTGCCATGAAAAGTTCTCCGCAAATACACTATCTGGAACAACGTGAAGAAGTCGTACATGCTTATTCTGATCACACTATATTCAAAACTCTTTTTTCTCCAAAACCTGAAACACCCCTAACAGAAGGGCTTTCTAAAACAGCCGCTTGGGTAAGACAACACGGTGCTAGAGAAAGTAGTACATTTAAAAATATCGAAATCACTAAGCACCTCCCTGATTCTTGGAAGTAATACAACTATGACAACAAACCCGCCTCTTGTTTCTATTATTATGGCAGTAAAAGATACTGCCCCCTATTTACATGCATGTATTAATTCTATCATTGCACAAACGTATCAAAACTGGGAACTCATTGCGGTAAATGATCATAGTACCGATGCAACTCCTGAGATTTTGGAAGCTTTCGCGAAAGCGGACTCAAGAATACGCGTGTTTCACAGTGACACTCCAAAACTAATCCCGACACTACAATACGGATATCGAGAAGTAAAGGGAACACTCATCAACCGTATGGACTCGGATGACAAAATGCCTGATTATAAGTTACAAGTTCTTGTTGATACATGGCTACAATACGGGGAAGGACATGTGATTGCTGGAGGTACTCAACATTTTGTTGATGTAGGAGTTGTAGGAGACGGTTTTATCAAATACGAACAATGGCTGAATGAAGTAGCACGCACAGGCACTCATTATGAACAAATCTATAAAGAATGTGTCATCCCATCACATTGCTGGTTACTTCACAAAAATGATCTAGATGCTATAGATGCATTTAACCCGCTTATCTATCCTGAAGACTATGATTTATGTTTTAGAATGTATCGCCATAGGTTAAAAATTATAGGTATTGATACCATTTTACATCATTGGCGAGATCGTTCAAATCGTATATCTAGAACCTGGGAGGAATACAAAGACAATCGTTATTTTGATCTAAAAATGCGTTTTTTTATGAGATAGATCGTGATTATAATAGACCTTTATTACTTTGGGGAGCTGGTCGTAATGGTAAGGATATGGCCAAAATCTTACAGTCTTACCAAGACACTTTTCATTGGGTATCTAACAATCAAAAACAAATAGGGAAAGACATCTATGATGTACGTATGCAAGATTATAAAAGTCTTCCAGATATTGACAACCCCCAAATTATGATTGTAGTCTCTTCGCCAGATGGAAAAAAGGAAATCCAAAAATTATTAAATCAATGGAATAAAAAACCGATAATCGATTACTGGTTTTTTGCATAATCCTATAGATGCGATACCCTCTTTTATCTGAAGTATTGCTCCTTTGCTGTATTTTTTCTAAATTGTAGCAACTAAAAAACCATATAATGCAAATCAAAGAATCGCCAGAAGTATACGATGTTATTATTGTAGGCTCTGGAGCGGGTGGTGGCATGGCTACCAAGCAACTAGCGGATGCAGGTTTTAATGTAGCTGTTGTAGAAGCAGGACCCTTTTTTGACCCTGCCGATCCTAAGACCATGACACAAATGAAATGGCCCTATCAATCTCCTAGAAGAGGGGCAGGAACAGACCGTCCTTTTGGTGAATGGGATATGGCATATGGAGGATGGCAAATAGAAGGAGAACCGTATACGCATGAAGAAGGAACTAAATTTAATTGGTTTCGCTCCCATATGTTGGGAGGACGTACCAATCATTGGGGGCGTATTTCTTTACGTTTTGGACCAAAAGATTTTAAAGGGAAAAGCCGTGATGGATATGGGGAAGATTGGCCTATAGGATATGATGATGTCAAACCATATTATGACAAAGTAGATAAATTAATTGGTGTATTTGGCACAAATGAGGGACTCCCCAATGATCCAGATGGTTTTTTCTTACCACCACCTAAACCAAGATTACACGAGTTATTTTATATAGAAGGTGCTAAAAAATCAGGAATTCCTGTAATTCCAGGTCGCTTATCGATGCTTACCAAACGAATTAATAAGGATCGTGGAGTTTGTTTTTATTGTGGTCAATGTGCGCGTTCTTGCTCTGTATATGCTGATTTTTCTTCAGGGAGTTGTCTCATTTTTCCAGCGCAAAAAAGTGGAGGGAAAATAAGAATTTATGTCAACTCTGTGGTGCGAGAAGTGACCACTAATGAAGAAGGTAAAGCTACAGGGGTTTCTTATATAAGTAAAGATGACCGAAAAGAATATAAACTTAAAGCAAGAGTTGTCGTACTCGCAGCATCTGCATGTAGTTCGGCACGAATATTATTAAATAGTAAAAGCAAACAACATCCCAATGGATTAGGTAATAGTAGTGATGTAGTAGGTAAATATTTACACGATTCTACAGGTGCTAGCCGTGCGGGTTTTATTCCTGGCTTAATGAATAGGAAAACATCTTACAATGAGGATGGTGTGGGTGGTATGCATGTCTATTCTCCTTGGTGGGGGGATAATTCAAAACTAGACTTCCCCAGAGGATATCATATCGAAGTATGGGGAGGTATGGGAATGCCCAACTATGGATTTGGGTTTAATGCCAATGAATTCAATAAGTTTTTTGGACTTAAGGTAGGTGGATATGGAGATCGTCTTAGAGATGATGTCAAAAAATATTATGGTTCCGTCGTAGGGTTTGGAGGAAGAGGCGAAGGTATTGCCCGTAAGGATAATTATTGCGAAATTGACCCAACGACTGTAGATCAATTTGGAGTACCTGTATTAAAATTTAATTATAAATGGTCTGATCTTGAGATTAAACAGGCCAAACATATGCAAGACACTTTTGAAGAAATTCTTCATAATATGGGAGGTGAACCCTTAGGGGACAAACCAGGAAAAGATCGCGATTATGGCCTTGAAACACCAGGTAATATTATTCACGAAGTAGGTACCACTCGTATGGGTAATAACCCTAAAACATCTGTTACCAATAAATTTAATCAATTGCATGATGTGAATAATGTGTTTATTGTAGATGCCGGTCCTTTTGTATCACAAGCAGATAAAAACTGTACATGGACTATTCTTGCCTTATCTTGGAGAGCTTCAGACTACATTATAGAACAACTTAAACAACAAAACATCTAGACCATGGATAGAAGACAAAGTATACAAACCATGCTTTTAGGTGCAGGCGCAATAAGTCTTGGACTACAGAGCTGTGTAGGTGAAGGAGAACCAGAATTAGATCAGCAAATTATAGATAGTGCCGATAATTATTTTGGAAGGACTCCTGAAGAATTAGAACGCATTGAAAAATTAAATGCTGAAGCACTATTTACAACTCATGAACTAGAAACCATTGCTGTTTTGAGCGAAGTTATTTTGCCTCCTAAACCAGAAGTAGGAGGCCCTCTAGAAGCAGGAGTGCCTGAGTTTATAGAATTTATAGGTAAAGATATACCTAGAATGCAAAATACTTTATTAGGTGGCCTTTTATGGTTAGATAGCACTTCTAATGAACTCTTCAATACAGAATTCAAAAGCTTGTCACTCGATCTACAAAAACAGATTTTGGATCCGATTGCTTTTTACGATCCAGAAATACCAACAAGAGAACGCCCTTTTGAAATCCAATGGTTTAGCTTAATGCGTAATCTAACTCTAACTGGTTACTATACGTCTGAATTAGGAATCAAAGATTTAGGGTATAAAGGAAATCAACCCAATGTTTGGGATGGTGTTCCTCAAGATGTATTAGACCAACACGGTATGTCCTATGATCCAGAATGGATTGCAAAGTGTATTGATCAGAATACAAGAGGTGATATAGCTACTTGGGATGAAAACGGTAATTTACTCACCTAATTTATATGCTTAACATTGTACTTATCAATCCTGAAATTCCTAATAATACAGGAAATATAGGGAGACTTAGTCTGGGATCTGGATGTCATTTACATCTGGTAAAACCCTTTGGTTTTGAAATAAATGATACTCGTCTCAAACGTGCAGGGCTTGATTATTGGAAGCATCTATCGGTGACATATTATGAAAGTATTGAAGATTTTTTTGCTCAGCATAAGGATGCAAAAATGGTATTCTTCTCTAGCCATGGAACAAAAAATCATTGGAATGTCCCCTTTGAAGATAATCTCTTCCTTGTTTTTGGAAAAGAATCAAAAGGACTACCCTCCTATATTACGGAGAAGTATCGTAATCAATTATATAAGATCCCATTATTTAGTAAACACATACGAAGTTTAAACCTTGCCAATGCTGTGGGAATTGTTGTGTATGAAGGAATAAGACAATTATCTACACATAAATAACACAACCTTTTCTTATCCAAAACTATAATGTAATTACTGTAAATTCTGAATTCATAGGATCAAGATTATCTAGTATAGATGGAATCAAAGTATCACCAAATTCTAGATAAAACTCTGCAAAATTGGTATTACGCTCCTGAAGACTTTGCAATGGAAACATTTCATTTTGAAGATCCACAAGACGTTGTACATGATCACTCAATTTACGTTTTTGAGCCCGTAACAACCTTGATTCTAAATGATCTAAACCTTTAAGTTGCTTCACTTCTTGTGCATTTACAGCACCGATAAAAGAAGCGTCTGTCTCCTCGGCAATAAGATGCATTGCTTTAAATTGTTCTTTGAGGAAAGCACGTTGTTCTGTAAAATCAATATTTATATTTGAGACAGTTCGTATTTTTTGATTTACAAGTTCATTTTGTTTTAAAAACAACTGAGGCAAAGACACACCTAAACGATCTGTTTTTTGTTTTTGTTTTTCTGTACGTAACAATGCAGAATTACGAAGAAGCAACATAGGAAAAGGTACATCAATAGCCTCAAAATAATCTTTAAGTTGAAACCAATAGGCAAGTTCTCCTCCCCCTCCAATATAACACAGGTTAGGTAAAATCACCTCTTGATAGAGAGGTCGTAACAAAGCATTGGGAGAAAATCGTTCTGGGTGCTTTTCGAGTTCTAATAAAATCTCGCTTTCTGTAAAACGAATTTCTGTATTGTTAACACTATAAATAGTCCCTTCTTTTATAATACGTTCACGTATTCCTTTAATTATATAAAAGAGATTAATCTCTCGAGGGTGTACTTGTGCTGGATAGCCTAAAGTTGTAAGTTTTTCTGTCTGTTGGGTAACTTTTTTATGAGATATTTGTTCCAGTAACTCATATTTTACATACGGTGTAAAAAGAGATTTTAAGGAAGTATCATTACCGTCTATAATAATCAATCCATATTCCTTAAATAATTCATTGGCTATATATCGAGTTGCAGTGGCAAGTGTATCATGTTTGAGGTATGCATTTTCAAAAAGGCTTTTTAAAGAAATTGCATTTTGTGATCCTCCTAGTTGAGTAGCAAATAATTCAAAAACAGCATCTAGTCCATCTGTTGACAGCTCTCCCACAGCACCTCCTGCTTCCCTATTCCATTGAACCTTCTTTCCACGGAAACGGAAATAATTAATCTCCTCAAAATCATGATCTTCTGTTGCCATCCAATATATAGGCACAAAATCATAAGTAGGGTGTTGTTGTTTTAGCTTTCGCGAAAGCGTAATCGTATGTATAATCTTATACAGAAAATATAAAGGTCCTGTAAACAAATTAAGTTGATGCCCTGTTGTAATGGTAAAACTAGTTTCCTGAGATAACAATTTTATATTATTGAGTGTTGCTTCTGAGGTGTCTATACCTTCATATTGAGATTGTAATACTTCTACAAGCACTTTACGGGAATCCTTAGGAAACCACTGCCCTTTTTCTAGTATCTGAGCATCAAAATTTTCTATTATTGGAAACCGATGATAAAATGATTTTAAAGCTTTATCATTATCAAGGTAGTTACAAATAAGCTTAGAAAAATATCCGGTTTTATGGTACGATATACAGTCGGCTGGCATTAAGGTCGGTTTTGGAACGTAAATATAAATTTAACAAAAACGAGAATTCCCAAATTTACGTTAAATCGCAGATTTGATGTCCTTGCTTTTTAGTAGCTTTAACAATTATTCTAAATCAATCAAATGCTTAAAAAAATTAGCCTTCCCGTTATCTTCCTTTTCACATGTATTCTCACTGCCCAAACGATACAATCTCCTGCCGAATTCTTAGGGTATGAGATAGGGACTCAGTTTTCTCGTCATGCCGATGTTGTACGTTATTTTGAATATGTTGCCTCAGAAAGTAGTCTTGTTACTTATCAAGAATATGGCCGTACCAATGAACGTCGTCCGTTAACATATGCTGTGGTTACTACTGCTGAGAACCATGCAAAATTAGAATCTATACGAAAAGCAAATTTGCAACAGATAGGTATCGAAAATGGAAATGCAGGTATTGCAGACAAAGCCATTGTATGGCTTTCCTATAATGTACATGGAAATGAAGCTTCTAGTACAGAAGCTTCTATGGTCACACTATACGAACTTATTACTACAAAAAAAGATTGGCTTAAGAATACAGTAGTTATTATAGATCCTTGTATCAATCCTGATGGAAGAGATCGGTATGCAAACTGGTTTAATCAAGTAGCAGCAACACCATATGATCCATCACAAGTAGCCACAGAACATAATGAGCCTTGGCCAGGAGGAAGACCTAATCATTACCTCTTTGATTTGAATAGAGATTGGGCATGGGCTACACAGATAGAATCACAACAACGCCTTAAAGTATATAATCAATGGATGCCACATGTTCATGTAGATTTTCATGAACAAGGTATTAATGAACCTTATTATTTTGCTCCTGCAGCAGAGCCTTTTCATGAAATTATATCAGACTGGCAACGAGATTTTCAAACACAGATAGGACAAAATCACGCCCGTTATTTTGATAAAGAAGGATGGTTATTTTTTACCAGAGAACGCTTTGATTTACTTTATCCTAGCTATGGAGATACCTATCCTACGTATATGGGTGCTATAGGAATGACTTATGAACAAGCTGGGCATGGTAGAGCAGGTTTGGGTATTAATACAGATGAAGGCTATGAACTTACACTCGTAGATCGTGTTGCGCATCATAAAACAACTGGGCTTTCTACTGTAGAAATTTCATCTCAAAACGCTTCAAAAATCAATTCAGAGTTTGTAAAATTCTTTGATAATAGCAGATTAAAATACAAAAGTTATGTCCTTAAAGGGCATCAAGATCATTTACAGTCACTTGCTGATCTTCTCGATAAACATGAAATCAAATATGGTTTTGCTACTAATGGAAAAGCTAGTGGTTTTAATTATATGAGTAATGGACAAGGAAGTATGAATTATGATCTTGCAATGGTAGTAAGTACAGACCAACCTAAAGGAAAGATGGTTAAAGTACTTTTAGAACCCGACGCAAAACTTTCGACACCGCTTACGTATGATATTACAGCGTGGAGTTTACCTCATGCTTATGGGTTAGAAGCAATTGCAAGTACTTCAAAGATAACTGCAAACAGTGTAAGTCCTTTTTCTAAAATAGGTAATCAAAAACGTGCACAAGCTCCAGGATATATTGCTCGTTGGCATAGTATGAAAGATGCAAAATTCCTTGCTTCTCTTTTAAAAGCTGGTATTAAAGTGCGCTTTTCAGAAAAGCCTTTTGTTAATAGTGGTGAACAATTTGATCGGGGAACCTTAGTTATTACAAAGAGTGACAATAAAAATATGGATGATTTTGCTGATAAAGTATATTCAATTGCAAATAACCACAACCGCCAGCTCACACCATCTACATCAAGTTTTTCTTCTTCAGGTCCTGATTTTGGATCTCCTGAAATAAAACTCATTAACCCTCCCAAAATTGCTTTATTAAAAGGAGATTCTACCTCATCATTAAGTTATGGTGCTACATGGTACTATTTTGAACAAACATTAGGATATCCTGTAACCTCTATAGACACAGATATTATGGGACGTGTATCACTAGACTCATATGATATTATTGTAATGCCTAGTGGTTGGTATAATAGCCTTTTAAATGATGACACCATTGATAAGATAAAAGATTTTGTAAGAGGAGGAGGTAAGATCATCGCTTTGGATAGAGCTGTAGGATCGTTTGCAGGAAAAAGTGGATTTAACTTAAAGCGAAACTCTAAAGGAGATGATGCAAAAGAAGACAAAAAAGATAATCTTACCCCCTATGCAAACCGTGAGTCTGAAAGTGTAACCAATTTTATCACGGGAAGTATTTTTAAAACCAATATAGACAATACACATCCTATGGCTTTTGGGTATGGAAACACTTATTACAGTCTTAAATTAGGAAGTAGTTCATATAGCTATTTAGATAACGGATTTAATGTAGGCTATATCTCAGAAGATATAACCAATGTGTCTGGATTTGCTGGTGATCGTGCTAAAACGGGTTTAAGTAAATCACTCGTTTTTGGAGAAGAACGTATGGGCGGAGGTAGTATTATCTATATGGTAGATGACCCTTTATTTAGAGCTTTTTGGAACCATGGAAAACTCTTTTTTGCCAATGCTATTTTCTTTACAAATAATAATAAGTTCAGAATATAAAAGACCCAAACCTAGAGATCAAAACAAAAAGGGAGCTCTATAAAAATAGAAGTTTATAATCCAGTAATTTATATTTTTACAGAAGCTGTTGCATATATAATCAGATGATTTTTTAGTTTTTTATACCTAGCAAGGCAAACTGATTACGCAAATTTGCTCATAAAGTAATGAAGCTCTTAATTGATATCTTATGCAAGAAAATACGCTAATACACAAAATTAATTTATTCAAAGAGAAACGACTCATTGATTGTCCAGAAGATAGTAGCATCTTGAAGGCTACATTAGATTCGGGTATAGATCATACACATGCTTGTGGAGGGCAAGGAAAATGTTCTACATGCAGAATAAGTATTAGAGAAGGTATAGAAAATTGCAATCCCAGAAACGAGGCAGAGCAAAAAATTGCTGATTTACTTAATTTTCCTCCAGAAATTCGCTTAGCATGTCAATCTACAATTAAGGGGGATATATCTATTAGAAGAATAGTTTCAGACAAACTTGATATGGATATTATTACTGAAGAGTTTTCAAGAGATTCAGGAATTGCTCTTGGAAGCCAACAGGAATTAACTATTGTGTTTACAGATATCATTAATTATACTTCTTTTGCAGAAAAATTTCCTCCTTACGATATTGTTCACGTACTGAATAGATATTATAGAATCATGAATACGATTATACAAGAGAATAACGGTATCATAAGTGATGTGGCAGGAGATGGTATTCTTTCTGTATTTGGGATAGATAAAAAGAGTTCTAACTCCGTATTAGATGCCATTAATGCTATCAGGATTATGAATGAAAAATTAGAGCTATTCAATGTATACCTTGAAAAAAACTTCAATACAAAATTCGGTATTCGAGCAGGAGTTCATTATGGAAATGTAATTGTCGGTCCTTTTGATACTGGCGCAATGAAAAAAATTGCTGTCATAGGTGATAATGTAAACTATGCCAGTCGTATTGAAGCAGCAAATAAAGAGTTTGACACACATCTTCTACTATCTGAAGAAGCATATCAAAAAGCTAAAAAAGATTATCCGAGTTATAATTCTTTTGATACTACTTTAAAAGGGAAAAGTGGTAAGTATACATTGTATGAGATTGTATAGCTTTATCTTGTTTCTATAGAAAAACCAACATATATTTAAGTATGCCCTTTTCTATTAAAGCTCATATTTTGTTATTTCTATACTTGATTTATTTGATTCTATATTTGTCCACGCCACATATACTACATCGTCTATCACTTCCAATTGAGGGAATCCACTTTGCCGTTCTGCTGATGTATTTGTAATTACTATAGGATCACTATGCATCCCATTTTCATAAATACGTACTACTTGTAAAACAATAGCATCGCCTTTTGGCTCTAACCAGCTTACCAAGCCACTATTATCGTTAAGCATAACAGTATCTACACGTCCTATTGCATTACCTGTATCTATACGAATAGGAGGCATAAAAGTTTCTCCACTTGTTGAAGAAAAAGCGGCCAATACCTGAGGAGTATCGTTTGCGGCTGTAAACCAAGCAGCAATAACATGAGAATCTTGAGCATCTATAGTTGGACCATTCACTGGACACCCATTAATTTGCCATTGATCATCCCCTACAGACATAGGTGAAGTCCAAAATCCATTAACCAATCTTGTGATAGAAATATCCCGTATTTCCAATATATCATCAGAGCGATCTCGATAGATAACAGCGGGGCCTTGATCTGTCATCGTTACAGATGTATTACAACAATCACAAATACGTGCATCTAATTCAGTTCGGTTGGTCACTGTGCCATCTATACGTATTAATGCACTACGTAATGTCATGGCACCTCCATCATCATTATGACTGTCATGGTTATCATGACCTCCCGATTTTGTATTACGACCGTCTAACCATACGGCAAAAAATGCATTATCTCCATAGGGTAATACAGACACAAACCCATGCTCTGCTGCAACTCCATCACTATGTAATACTTTAGGTTCAGACCATTTCTCTTGCTCTTTGCCTTTTATAGTATACATAACATTATAGTCATAGGTTCCCTGTGCAGATTTCTGCAAAAAAGTTGACAATAACGCTCCTTTGTTTTCTGCTATTGTTGGAAAGTCTGCCCAATTGACAAACCAATCTGTTCCAGAAGCTACTCTTTCCGGAGTACTCCACCTTTCTCCATCAAAATGGGCATATTTTAATAAAGCCAGCGAATCTTCTTCCTCTACCCATGTCATATGCAATTTACCATCTTGAGATTTTAATCGTGGGAGGTGTGCTTTTCCTTGAGTTGGATTTTCTATATTTTCAGTATGTTTTCTTATACCTATTTCTTGCTTATCATCTACTGATAACGTTTCTTCCTTTTGTTTACATGAAAAAGCAAGACAAACGCATAAAAGAAGAATGATTTTTCTCATAACAAATACAACTTATTTCTCGTAAAAATTAAAAACAACTAACACTATCATTAATAGTTTATTAATAAATGATGAAATGTACCAGTAGTATGTGGACATCACATATAGTTATTTTATGACGATGTATTAACTATTAGTTTTAGATTTTGCATGCATAGGTTTAGGCCTTTCTATAATTTCCAGAGGCTCCGCATACAGATCAAAATCTTCAGCTTCTATTACTTTTACCATTGTGTATCCTCCCGTTTTTAGATAATATTTTGTAGCATCTATCAACACTTCATTATCTACATCTGGGCTATCAAACTCGGTACGACCAATAAAATAATTACCTTCTTTACGATCGACTACTATTTTGAATTCCTGCCCTATCTTTTGTTGATTGAGTTCCCAAGAGATTTGAGACTGTATCTCCATAATTTGATTGGCACGATCCATTTTCACCTCTTCAGGCACATCATCTTCAAGATGAAAAGCATGTGTATTTTCTTCATGAGAATAGGTAAAACATCCCAAACGTTCAAACCGCTGATCCTTCACCCATTGTTTTAATACTTGAAAATCTTCTTCTGTCTCCCCTGGATATCCTACAATCAAAGTTGTACGGATGGTCATACTGGGTACGCTTTCGCGAAAGCGATCTAACAACGCATTGGTCTTTGCCATAGTTGTTCCGCGCCTCATGGATTTTAAAATAGAATCTGAAATATGTTGCAAAGGAATATCTATATAATTACAGATTTTAGATTCTCGTTTCATCACATCCAGTACTTCCATTGGAAAACCAGTAGGAAATGCATAATGCAAACGGATCCATTCTATCCCTTCTACTTTTACAAGCGCTTCCAGTAACTCAGAGAGGTTGCGTTTCTTATATAAATCAAGTCCGTAATAGGTAAGGTCTTGTGCAATAAGAATCAACTCAGAAACACCATTGGCAGCAAGTTTCTCAGCTTCTATTACCAAATTTTCAATAGGTTTAGATTTATGCTTGCCTCGCATTAGTGGTATGGCACAAAATGAACACGGCCGATCACATCCTTCGGCTATTTTAAGGTACGCATAGTTTTTTGGAGTAGTTGTAAGACGTTCTCCTATAAGTTCATGTTTATAATCGGCTCCTAATGCTTTTAATAATCCAGGTAATTCTGTAGTTCCAAAATATTGATCTACATCTGGAATTTCTTTTTGTAAATCGGGTTTATAACGTTCGGACAAGCAACCAGTCACAAATACCTTATCCACATCACCCTCTTCTTTCTGTTTTACATAGTCAAGAATGGTATTAACCGATTCTTCTTTAGCATTCTCAATAAAGCCACAAGTATTAATCACAACAATATTGCCTTCTTCCTCATGAGCGACTTCTTTGCCATTGGCTTTAAGTTGTCCCATCAATACTTCACTGTCGTACACATTCTTAGAACAACCTAAAGTCACTACATTGATCTTGTTCTTTTTGAGAGTTTTTGTACGCATATCCTTCGTTTATTTACGGAATGCAAAGATACTCCTAATGTGTAAAGTACAAATCACTATAACCAAAAAAGTACTTTATATTAAACCTTTACGTTTTATCTTCGTCTAAGCCCTATCTAATTATTATAACTATGCGACTTTTATACTTCTTTGTCTTTATATGTTATATAGGTTGTTCATCTTCTTCTGATGATATGCCTGACCCCATCAACGAAGAAATTGTTACTGAGCAGGAAATGGAAGATGAGGACACTATGAATAGTAGCTCTGAGGATTCTTCTCTTTACTTTCCTCCGATAGGGTCAGACACTTGGGAAACGGTTTCTCTGGAAACATTGGAATGGAATCCCCAGGCTGCCGATGAGCTAATTACTTTTTTAGCCGAAAATAATACGAAAGCTTGTATCATCCTGAAAGATGGGAGAATTGTTATAGAATCTTATTTTGATGATGCAGATGCAACAACAAACTTACCCTGGTTTTCGGCTGGAAAAACTCTTACTGCTCTTACATTAGGAATTGCCGAAGAGCAAGGATTTCTGGACAGAAATGATAGTTCTTCTCTATATCTCGGAGAGGGTTGGACATCGATGAACCCATCACAAGAAGAAGCCATTACATTATGGAATCAATTGACCATGACCTCTGGAGGGGATTATACAATGCTGAATTGGAACTGTACAGATCCTGAATGTCTGAGTTATCTCAATGACCCTGGGGAGTTTTGGTTTTATCATAATGCATTTTATACCCTCATTCAACCTGCTATTGAAAATGCAGTACCCTTTAGTTTTAATGATTTTTTTACACAAGAAATTAAAACTCCTATCGGAATGAATGGGATTTGGGTTCCTTCCGGATTTAATAGCATTTATGTAAGTAATGCCCGAAGTATGGCTCGTTTTGGGTTACTTAGTCTCAACAGAGGTGTATGGGAGCAAACACGATTAATTAATGAAGATTATTTTGCAGCTATGACCACCACCTCACAAGGGGTAAATCCCGCATATGGATATTTATGGTGGCTTAATGGAAAAGAAAGTTATAGGACTCCTGCTTCTACGGAGTTATTTTCAGGCCCTTTAATTCCCAATGCTCCTAGTGATCTTATTGCAGGACTAGGTGCCAATGATCAAAAAATGTATGTTGTCCCCAGCAAAGGGCTTGTAATTATAAGGATGGGTGATGACACTGGAGATACACTATTAGGACCTTCCAGTTTTGACAATATATTTTGGGAAAAAATCAACGCAGTTATTGATTAAGTTCCTAAATTTTGAGTTTGTAATAAAGGCTATTTAAAGAAGCTATCTACAAACTCAATTTTATTGAATACTTGTAGGTCTTCAATACCTTCTCCTACACCTATATATTTTACTGGGATCTGAAATTGATCTGAAATACCAATTACAACACCCCCTTTTGCTGTACCGTCTAACTTGGTGACGGCTAGCGATGTAACTTCGGTCGCTGCTGTAAACTGTTTAGCTTGTTCAAAAGCATTTTGACCTGTAGAACCATCAAGTACTAATAGGACATCATGAGGAGCATCTCCTACGACTTTTTGCATGACTCTTTTAACTTTGGTAAGCTCATTCATCAAGTTTACTTTATTATGTAAACGTCCTGCAGTATCTATGATAATGACATCTGCATCTTGATTAACGCCGCTTTCTAAAGCATCAAAGGCCACAGAAGCAGGATCACTTCCCATTTGTTGTTTTACAATAGGTACGTCTACACGATCTGCCCATACTTGTAATTGATCTATTGCTGCTGCTCTAAACGTATCTGCTGCTCCTAAGACTACTTTCTTCCCTTGGTTTTTAAACTGGTATGCAAGTTTTCCTATGGTTGTTGTCTTTCCAACCCCATTCACTCCTACTACCATAATTACATGAGGTTTTGTCCCTTCTGGAATTTCAAAATCTGTAGCATTTCCCGTATTGGTTTCACTTAATAAGCCCGCAATTTCTTCTCGAAGGATTTGATTAAGTTCGTCAGTCCCTAGGTATTTATCTTTGGCAACACGAGCTTCAATACGATCTATTACTTTAAGTGTCGTAGTTACACCTACATCACTTGTAACTAATACTTCTTCCAAATTATCTAAAACATCATCATCTACCTTAGATTTTCCTGCAACTGCCTTACTCATTTTTTCAAAGAAACTTGTCTTTGATTTTTCTAGGCCTTTATCTAGGGTCTCCTTTTTTTCTTTAGAGAATATTTTTTTAAAAAAACTCATGGATTTATTTTAGTTAGTTATGTCAAAAATAGTGCCTTTTGAGCAGAAAGCCATAATGGCAGGTTTGCGCTTTCGCGAAAGCGTATATATCAAAAAACCCATCACACAGATGCGATGGGTTTTTAATATAATCGAATAAGAAATTAAGCTTCTTCCGCTTCTTTCTTTTCTTCTTTTAATCCTTTTTTCTGAACGGTATCAAACATTACCGGCGTTGCTATAAACAACGATGAATAGGTTCCTACAATGACCCCAACAATTAATGCAAACATCAATCCTTTAATAGAATCTGCTCCCAAGAAGAAGATCGCTAGTAACACAATTAAGGTCGTTACCGAAGTATTTAATGTACGGCTTAATGTACTATTTAATGCTTGATTGATCAATTTAAAGAATCCACGAGTAGATCCGTGTTCTTTGATATACTCTCGAATACGGTCAAATACAACCACGGTATCATTGAGTGAATATCCAATTACTGTCAGTATCGCCGCAATGAAGTTTTGATCTACTTCCATGTCAAATGGCATGATATTTTTAAGTAATGAGAAGATACCAAGTACAATCATTACATCATGGAATACTGCAGCTACAGCACCTAATGAGAATTGCCATCTACGGAAACGCAATAATATATATAAGAACACAACTATGAGCGATCCTATAACAGCAAGTAATGCACCTCTTTTAATATCATCTGCAATGGTAGGCCCTACCATATAGAATTCCATCTTACCTACTTGCTTATTATCTGAAGCTTTACTGAATTGATCATATGTCATTCCATCTGGCAAATACTTTTGAAGTGTAGTATAAAGTTGGTTCTCTACTTCTCTATCGATCTCAACACCTGTCTCATCAATACGGTATTTGGTCGTAATCTTTAATTGATTTTCTGCACCAAATGTTTTTACATCTGCACTTCCAAATACGACTGCAAGGTCATCTTCTACCTCACTTGCATTCATAGGCTGATCAAAGCGAACGGTAAATGTACGCCCTCCTACAAAATCAATACCTGCATCTAGGCTTGTTGTAAATAAACTTACAAGTCCAGCTCCTACTAATACTGCCGAAATAGCATATGCCATTTTACGCTTTCCTAAGAAATTGATTTTAGTATCTACAAATAAGTTCTTAGTAAGTGATGTTGCAAAATCTAATGATTTTCCATTTTTACCATATCCATCTATAAATAAACGTGTAATGAATATCGCACTGAATAATGAAGTAGCGATACCTATCATAAGTGTTGTTGCAAATCCTTGTACAGGTCCTGTTCCAAATAAGAAAAGAATAAGTGCCGTTAAGAAAGTCGTAATGTTTGCATCAAGAATAGACGATAATGCATTGTTAAATCCATCTTTAATCGCATCTTTTTGTGATTTTCCTTTACGTAGCTCTTCTTTAATACGTTCAAAGATAAGTACGTTTGCATCTACCGACATACCTATGGTTAATACGATACCTGCAATCCCAGGAAGTGTCAATACGGCTCCTAAACCTGCTAATACTCCAAATATGAAAAGGATGTTAACGACAAGCGCAATATCTGCAAACATTCCTGCCTTTCCATAATACACTACCATCCATATAAGGACTAGTACAAGTGCTATTAAGAAAGAAAGAATCCCACTATCAATAGCTTCTTTACCTAGTGAAGGTCCAATCTCCTCTGCTTGGATAATCTTTGCAGAAGCTGGAAGTTTACCCGCTTTTAAAACCGTTGCAAGATCTTGTGCAGATTGTACAGTAAAATTACCTGATATTTCTGTACTTCCTCCTTTAATCTCTTGTCTTGCCGTTGCAGCCGAACGTACAATATCATCCAGTACAATTGCAATTGCATTTCCTTTTTGTGCTACAGTACGCGTTAATTTTGCCCATTGGTTTACCCCTTGTCCTTCAAAATCAAGTCCTACAGAAGGCTGTTGTGTAACTGTAAATTGTTGTCTAGCATCATTTACTACATCTCCATCCATAACTGGTGTTCCAGAACGATTTGATTCTAAAGCATAAAAAGGAAGTATCTCACTAGCCTCATCATCTGCTTCTCCCCATGCAAACTTTGCAAAACGTAAGTTATCTGGACGAAGTCTAACAATAGATGGATCTCTTAAATACGCATTTATAGCTGCTGTATCCTTAACGGCTGCATATCCTACAGTAGGTACCGATGGATATTGTTGTACTGATGGGTTAATAGAAAAAATATCAAATATTGGATTCTTTTCTACGACTGTATCGTCTGCATCTGCATCTTCAAGAAGTTCTGAGATATCATCATCTGTATCTGTAGAGTCTACTTCTTGTACTGTTTCTTCTACTTCCTCTGCCTTTACTGTAGCTTTTAATGCTTCGTTTGCTGTAAATAAGTATTGGAATACATCTCCTGCAAGATGCGTCTCATAAAATTCTAACTGCGCTGTTTGTACTAATAAATCTCTTGCACGCTCTATATCTTTTGCTCCTGGGAGTTCAACAAGGATACGACCATTATCTCCAAGGCTTTGAATATTAGGCTGTGTTACCCCAAACTTATCGATACGATTACGAAGTGTCTCAAAAGCTGAACCTATAGTTTCTTTAATTTCTTTTTCTAAAACTGTAACCACTTCATCATTTGTCATCCCAGCCTGTACTTTATCTGCTAAAATTACATTAGAAAAGATATCTGGAGATGCAAGTCTAGCATCACTCCCTTGTCCTTCAAAAGCTGTAACAAAATCATCAAAATATGTATTTTGACTATTTTTCTGAATTTCATCTGTAGCGTTTAAAGCCGAAATAAATCCTGGATCTGTACTATCATTAGAAAGTCCGCCTAGGATATCACGTATAGAAATCTGAAGAATTACATTAATACCTCCTTTAAGGTCAAGTCCTTTATTAAGTTCTTTATCTTTTGCATCATTATACGTAATTCCTGCAAAAATTGGTGTGTTTCCAATACTATCCAAATAGGTACGTTCTACAACGTCTCTTAAATCTGAATCGTCACCTGCTTGAGCAATGGCATACTCCTTTGCTGTTGCTTCTGTTTTATTTGTCAAATATGTAAATGAAAGTTGGTAAAGACATACCAATCCAAAAATAATTGCAAATACTCTGATGAGTCCTTTATTCTGCATTTTAATGTTTTTTTAAATCAAACATACTTTATATATAAGCTATATATATTGTTTGATAATTAATTGTTTGAATGTTAATTGATTTTAAATAATACTTTTAAATCTCAAAAACTAATTATACCTAATGAATGGCAGTCAAAAATTTAGTAGAATTAAAAGTGTAATAAATGGATGTTTAAACAGGTATTTAGCTACTGGCATATATACTGATTAAACTACTTCCTAGATCAGAAGTTAGAAGTTCTTAAAGTGTAGGTCCAGCCCTAACTTCTGGATTATTGTATGAATAATTATCTATTGCAATAGCAATATTCCTATGTATCGTATATGCTACTTTCTCACTTTTACTTTTTTCTTCACCAATTACTTTATCAATAGATGCGTAAACATCTGGTGTAAAAAACCGAATAATTTCAGACTTTAATTCTACAACATTTCCATCAGACCCTAGCAGGTCATTCATGTCATGAATTTCATATACATCAAGTTGATAAAGCATCACTTCTTTTTCAGAAGGGAATTCCGACGTGTCTCCATCATTATCTGGCCAAGTAGGATCTAATGCTAGATCACTTTCTTGTGAGAGAATTTTTTTTATTTTAGAAACCTCAACATCACTGTAGTATGTGATTTTTAATGTTCCATTTCCTGAATTCTGAATGTGTATATCAGCTACATCTACCGCTTTTAACTGATTCTTAATAAGCGCTATAGCACATTCAGTTTCATCATAGGTAACCTGACCGTCTGTAAATTGGACAACGATCTCTTGGTTAGGCGCAGTTCCTTTTTCCAGGCGTATCCCAATGATAGCCATGGCAAAAAGTAAAACTAATAAATACCACTTATTTTTCATGTACCTATGTGTGTAATAAGACGGCATTCATAATACATACAAGAATCCATCATTTTTACAAAACGTGCAAATATAGGGTTTCAATTAAAATTACCCAATCTTTTTATTCTAGTACAAGAATAGAGTTTACCTGAAATGCACTTGTATTCAAATAAAAACCTGATATAGACATATCCATATCAGGTTCTTATAATTTGTATTAATTATTACTAAAGATTATTGTTTAACAATACGCTTAACGACATTTCCGTTTTCAGTACTTATACGAGCAAAATAGATTCCTGAAGTATAGTTATCTAAATTAATCTTTGTTTCCAGAGATGAAGACGACACCTCTAAGGTTTGAAGAATGCGCCCATTAATATCTGAAATAACAATTTGTGTTAAAGGAATTTGTCCAGAATTATTAATTGTAATTGCTCCTCTGGTAGGGTTAGGATACAAACTAATTTCATTTTCTAAGCTTACATTGTCCAATGACAAGGAAGCATCAGATGTTACATCAAAACTACACTCCGTTTGATTTCCTGATGAGTCAGTAACCGTAAGTGTTACAGATACGGTCTCATCTGTAAAAACCGGTGTTCCCGGTAATGGATCCTGTGTAATAACTAAATCAGCAACTTCGTTGCAATTATCTGAGACCACTACGGAACTCGTAAAGTCTGGCAAACTTCCTGAATCCGGAGAGTCTGTCGGAATAACGGTATTTTCAGGACATTCGATGGTCGGTGCTACGTCTTCTGTTACAATTATATTAAAACTACAATTGCTCATTTGGCCTGTAATAGTACTGATTACAGAAAACTGAACAGCAGTAATTCCTACAGGAAAAACACTACCACTTACAGGTCCCCCTGTTTGCTCTGCTACTATTGTACTTCCATCAATATCGGTTGCAACAGGAGCCTCAAACGAAACCGTAGCTTCACAATTTCCCGAGTCAGCTGTAACAGTGATGTCAGGCTGGCACACAAGTGTTGCACCTTTAAAGAAACGAATTTCAGCTACTGCGGGTTCCAATCCACAATCGCCATCTACATTATCTTCAAATGTCAATGTAAATTCATTATCGTTATCAGAAGAAAAATTACCTCCGGATAAAACAGGTCCTAAACGCAATACAGTTGAGCATTGAAGGCCCGTAAGCTCTATTTCCGAAAAAGTCACTCCACAATCAGTAAACTCTATAATGAAGGTTTGAGGTGCCTGACCAACACCTGCCCCTGGAATATATGCCGCATCAAATGATCTTTGATTAATTGTAAGAGGAATACCTGATTCTGCTTGGGAGTCATCTGTGACTTCTGAAAACAGCGTAAATTGCATTCCCGAACCATCTGTAAAAGTCTCGAAACCAAATACAGACGGAATAATTTGTTCCATTTGATAAGAACCTGTAAAAGATGTTGTGTCAATTAAATCACAGTCTTGCCCCTTTGCTGTTGTCATAAGACTAATGCTAAACAACAGCACTAAAAATGTAATTTTTTTCATAAAAATATATTTGTTTTTAAAAGTTATGTAAGCAAATATAGTAAGTCAAATACTACAAAAAAAAGAACTTATGATTTAATAAAAATTAAGAAGCCTTTTAAATTAAAAAAGGTGGCAAAATTGCCACCTTTTTTAATTTCTCATTTATGTAAGCATTTGTATAAATCAATGCTCGTACTAATATACTTACGCTTCTAACAAGCTATTTGTCTTTTGTACTCCGGCAGCACTTTCTGTAAGATGTGCCTTTTCGGCATCACTTAGATTGATTTCTACAATTTTTTCGATTCCGTTACGTCCTAAAACGACTGGCACTCCTATACATAAATCTGACAATCCGTATTCTCCATCTAATAAGGCTGAACACGGGAAGATTTTCTTTTGATCACATGCTATTGCTTGTACCAGTCCTGATACTGCTGCTCCTGGAGCATACCATGCTGATGTACCGAGAAGTTTTGTAAGAGTTGCTCCACCTACTTTAGTGTCTTCAAGTACTTGTTGTAAACGCTCTTCACTTAAGAACTCAGAAGCGAGTACACTATTACGAGTGGCAAGACGTGTAAGTGGCACCATTCCTTTATCAGAGTGTCCTCCTATTACCATCCCATCTACATCAGAAATTGGAGCTCCTAATGCTTCTGCAAGACGGTATTTAAAACGCGCACTATCTAATGCTCCTCCCATACCAATAATACGATGTTTTGGAAGGCCCGTTACTTTATGTGCTAGATAGGTCATCGTATCCATAGGATTAGATACTACTATCAATATTACATTAGGAGAATGTTCTACAAGGCTCGCAGAAACTGCTTTTACAATTCCTGCATTAATCCCTATTAATTCTTCACGAGTCATTCCTGGCTTACGAGGAATTCCTGATGTAATTACTGCAATATCACTACCTGCTGTCTTACTATAATCACTTGTAGATCCAGTTATTTTTGTATCAAAGCCATTCAAAGATGCTGTCTGCATAAGATCCATTGCCTTTCCTTCGGCATATCCCTCTTTAATATCTAATAATACGACTTCACTTGCAAAATTTTTGATAGCAATATATTCGGCACAACTTGCCCCTACTGCTCCTGCTCCTACTACAGTAACTTTCATAGCACTTGGTTTTTTAGTTAAAAATTGTTATTTATTTGAATGCGAAAATACGATTAATCCTAGAGTATTTTTTATAAAATTAAGGCTAATCTCTATAAACTCAAACCCTAAGTCGTGTAAATGATGGACAACTGTCATATAAAGTAAAAAATGCCTGACTATTTATAGATAGTCAGGCATTTTATAATTATGTTGTATTAATAATTACACATCTATATTTGCATAGATGGCATTCTTTTCAATAAACTCTCTACGTGGTGGAACCTCATCTCCCATCAACATAGAAAAAATACGATCTGCCTCTGTACCGTTATCTATTGCTACTTGGCGTAAGGTTCTAAACTCTGGATTCATAGTTGTATCCCACAATTGTTCTGCGTTCATCTCTCCAAGACCTTTATATCGTTGTATAGAGACTCCTTGTGTCCCAAAAGATGCTGCAATCTGATCGCGTTGTTCATCATCCCATGCATATTGTTTTTTCTGTCCTTTTTTCACAAGGTATAAAGGAGGCGTTGCAATATATACATATCCATTTTCCACAAGTTCTTTCATGTATCTAAAGAAGAATGTCAAAATTAATGTTGATATATGACTACCATCTACATCGGCATCACACATAATAACTACTTTATGATAGCGAAGTTTAGAGAGGTTAAGTGCTTTACTATCTTCTTCTGTACCTATGGTTACGCCTAATGCTGTAAATATATTTTTGATCTCTTCGTTTTCAAAAACTTTATGTTGCATGGCCTTTTCAACATTAAGAATTTTCCCTCTTAATGGTAAGATTGCTTGAAATTCACGGTCTCGCCCTTGCTTTGCTGTTCCGCCTGCCGAATCTCCCTCGACAAGAAATACCTCACATAATGTCGGGTCTGTTTCAGAACAGTCAGAGAGTTTCCCAGGAAGACCTCCTATACTCATAACCGTCTTACGCTGTACCATTTCACGAGCTTTTTTGGCCGCGTGGCGAGCTTGTGCCGCAAGAATTACCTTCTGTACAATTGTTTTTGCATCATTAGGATTTTCCTCCATATAGATCTCGATCATCTCTGCAACAGCTTGTGAGACTGCCGAAGTCACTTCACGATTTCCTAATTTAGTTTTGGTTTGCCCTTCAAATTGTGGCTCTCCAACTTTTACAGATATGATTGCTGTTAACCCTTCTCTAAAATCGTCTCCTGCAATATCAAACTTTAACTTATCAAGCATTCCAGAATTATCTGCAAATTTCTTGAGTGAGCCTGTTAATCCACGACGGAATCCAGCTAAATGTGTCCCTCCTTCATGGGTATTAATATTATTTACATAGGAATGTAAATTTTCTGAATAGCTATCATTATAGATCATAGCTACCTCAACAGGAATCCCATTTTTTTCGCCTTCCATAGAGATTACATCTCCTATGATCGCATTACGGGTACCATCTAAGAAGCGAACAAACTCAGAAAGTCCTTCTTCACTATAAAACGTCTCTCCCTCAAACTCACCATCTTCTTTTTTATGACGCTTATCAGTAAGTGTTACTGTAATTCCTTTATTCAAATATGCAAGCTCTCTTAAACGAGACGCTAGGGTATCATAATTATATTCTGTAGTCTGCTGAAAAATACTCCTATCTGGCAGGAAAGTAACTTCTGTTCCTGTAAAGTCTGAAGTTCCTGTTGTTTTAACAGGATACATCGGTTTTCCACGTTCATATTCTTGCTCCCAGATCTTACCCTCTCTAAAAACAGTAGCTTTCAAATGATCGGATAATGCATTTACACACGATACTCCTACTCCATGTAATCCTCCAGAAACTTTGTATGAATCTTTATCAAATTTACCTCCAGCACCTATCTTAGTCATTACCACCTCCAGTGCAGAGACTCCTTCTTTTTGATGAATCCCTACAGGTATCCCTCGACCATTATCTCGAGTCGTAATAGAATTATCTTCATTTATAGTAACATTGATAGTATCACAATGGCCAGCAAGTGCTTCATCTATAGAGTTATCTACTACTTCATAAACCAAATGGTGCAATCCTCGCGTTCCTACATCACCGATATACATCGATGGTCGCATACGCACATGTTCCATCCCTTCAAGGGCTTGAATACTATCTGCCGAATACTGATTTTTCTTCGCTTCGTCACTCATATATTTTATCTTAAAATTGTCTTAAAAACCAACGGTTAACAAATATAGAAAAAGGGTACTCTACCTATGGCAAAAACCGCGCCGAAACCCTTGAAGTTATCAACAATCTGTGGAAAAATATAGGTGCTTTATAGGTGGTATTTTTTTGCTTTCGCGAAAGCAAAAACACATTCTAATTGAATTATTTATAGTGCATTGATTATCAATTTGTTATATGTTTTTTAAAAACAACAAACGCTAGCATATTGCTAGCGCTTATATCCATGTATATAATTATAGTTTTTAATACGCATCATCATGTACCATTGCGACTGCTCTTCCTGATGGATCATTCATATTTTTAAATGCCTCATCCCACTCTAATGCAATAGGTGTACTACATGCCACAGACGGTACAGATGGGACACAAAGTGCTGCTGCTTCACTTGGGAAATGTTCTTCAAAAATAGTACGGTAATGAAATTCTTCTTTATTCTGAGGAGTATGTGTTGGAAAACGGTGATGCGCATTTTCCATTTGTATATCACTTACAGCTGCATCTACTACTTCTTTAAGTGTATCTATCCAACTATATCCTACGCCATCAGAAAACTGTTCTTTCTGCCTCCACGCGACACTCTCAGGTAAGTATTTTTCAAAAGCCTTACGCACTACCCATTTTTCCATTCCTCGACGTTCCTTAGTAATCATCTTGTCCTTAGGGTTAATACGCATGGCTACATCCATAAATTCTTTATCCAAAAACGGTACACGACCCTCTATGCCCCATGCAGCAAGTGACTTGTTTGCTCGTAAACAGTCATACATATGCAATTTGTCTAGTTTACGAACGGTTTCTTCATGAAACTCTTTTGCACTAGGAGCTTTATGAAAATACAGATATCCTCCAAAAATCTCATCGGCACCCTCTCCTGATAACACCATTTTTACCCCCATAGATTTAATGACTCTCGCCATTAAATACATAGGTGTACTGGCTCGTATGGTTGTAATATCATAGGTTTCCAGATGATATATCACATCCCGTATAGCATCAAGTCCTTCTTGTATCGTAAACTTTATTTCATGGTGAACTGTTCCTATTTCTTTAGCAACAACTTGTGCTGCTGCAAGGTCAGGAGAACCCTCAAGACCTATACTAAACGAATGTAATTGTGGCCACCATGCCGCATGCTTATCTCCTGACTCTATTCGTTTGTCTGCATATAGTTTTGCAAGTGCGCTTGTTACAGAAGAATCTAATCCTCCTGACAATAAGACACCATACGGAACATCACTCATTAATTGACGCTTTACTGCTGCTGCAAGTGCATCATGTAATTCATCTATACTCGTAGTATTGTCTTTTACGTTTTCATAGTCCATCCAGTCACGATTGTACCATCGTACCAACTCCCCATCCTTACTTGACATATAATGTCCTGGAGGAAATAACTCTATTTTTGAACATACTCCTTCCAGTGCTTTTAACTCTGATGCTACATAAAATGTCCCATGTTGATCCCATCCCATATACAATGGTATAATTCCCATATGGTCTCTAGCCACAAAGTATTCGTCTTTTTCTTCATCATATAATGCAAATCCAAAGATCCCATTCAAATCATCGCAAAAGTCATGTCCTTTTTCTTTGTAAAGCGCTAGTATAATCTCGCAATCAGATGCTGTTTGGAATTCATAATCACTTTGAAGTGATTCTCGTAATGCTTTATGATTATATATTTCTCCATTTGCTGCCAACACTATAGATTTATCTTTACTAAATAATGGCTGTTTCCCCGATGAAGGATCTACAATAGCTAGACGTTCATGGGCGAGAATTGCATTTTTACTATCATATACACCATTCCAATCGGGTCCGCGGTGACGAATCCTTTTTGACATTTCTAACAATTGAGGGCGTAAGGTCGTTACATCTTGCTTGAGTTCAAAGGCACATACTATTCCACACATGATTTTTATTTTAATAATTTGATAGGCCAAATATGAATATATAATTACAATAAATAAATGATAACTATTAATATACTTACATATCGTAATTTTTTATGCTATATATGTATCTATATAAAAGTATTTTTCTTTCGCGAAAGCGAACTTAAAAATAATTTGAAAGTTTTCAATTGTTATTACGACCAATAGCAGGTTAAAATCTTTAGGATTTCATTAACTAACTACTATCTAAAACCAATTTACATTTGTAGTAAACCAATAAATATTCACAAACAACTTATAAACCTATATTATGAAAATCAAAATGATCGCAGTTCTTGTTTTGGGAATTGTTTTTAACTTATCTGACCTACAAGCGCAGTTTGCACCTATTCAAAAAAGTCCAACAGACATTGCCTATGCAAAAGCTGATCGTCGTGCTGCACCTACTATTAAAGTAATCTATAGCCGTCCTATGAAGAAAGGGCGTGATATTTTTGGAAGTTTAGTTCCATTTGATAAAGTATGGCGCACGGGTGCTGATGAAGCAACAGAAGTCAAATTATTCCAAGATTATAAAGTAGGTGACAAACTTGTAAAAGCTGGAACTTATTCTTTATTTACAATTCCTGGAGAAAAAGAATGGACTATTATCTTAAATTCTGCTCTTGATGAGTGGGGTCACTACTCGTATGATGAAAGCAAAGACGTTGCTCGTATTAAAGTACCTGTAGCATCTACAAGCAATAAAGAAGTAGAAGCTTTTGGAATAGGATTTAAAGCCGTTGACAAAGGATACCACATGTTACTTGGATGGGACACTACACTCGTAGAAGTGCCTTTCTATAACTAAGAAGAGGTATATACAATTTAAAAAAAGCGCTCTATTTTATATAAGGCGCTTTTTTTATTGGGTTAAACGTAGATATATTTTTTGCTCCCACTCAATTTCTACTTCTTTATTTCGGGAATGATCTGTTTCCTTATCAAATAATGCTTGCATAGCTCTTCGCTCTTTCTCTACTTGATCGTATAATGCTTTAATCTCTACTTTAGAATTTGATGAAAAAGAAAAATTGGCAATACGATCTTTCAGTAAGCGCACATGTATTTCTGTAATATCAAAATGTGTCTGTTCATGACGTAATAATGCATATGTAGTATCTTTTGCTCTATACCATGAGAACTCTGGATAAAAATGAGCTGTAACTTCTGTTTCTTCTTTTTTTAAAAATCCGTGGCCATCTATAGCATATGACTGACTCATACCACTACTTGTACTTGCTACATATCCATCTAATGCATCTGGTTGCCCTTTAAAATCTGACCATTGTAAGCGTTGATCAGGTTTCCATGCAATACGATCTGGAGGACTTATAAATGAACTAAGAATAATACAGATGAGTATGGATGATTTTTTCATATTCACGTGATCACGTCTTTTGTTTTTTCTTTCTAGCTGCTGGAAAAAGCACATTATTAAGTATAAGACGGTATCCTGGAGAATTAGGATGTAATTCTAACTCTGTCTTAGGATCTCCCACACGATGTCTATAATCTTCTGGATCATGCCCTCCATAGAATGTAAAAAATCCTTTGCCTTTAATCCCATGAATATAACGTGCTTCTCCATTGGTAAGATTTTCTCCCATTACCAAGACATTAGATTTGATCATATTGGAATCATAGGAAGTTGTCTGCCCCATAAACCCTTTGACTAATGCAGTATGATTTTGACACAACATCGTAGGAATAGGGTCCCATTTTGCACTATAATCTTTTAGTGTAAAGTAATCTGTTTCAAAAGGAATACGGCGTTTACGCGTCATATCTATAGAAGAAAACTCATAAACTGTGGGAGAGCGTTCTAATGTAAAATTTTTAAAGGCAAATGTTCTACTAAAATCTATTTTAGATTGATAGTCAGGTTCTGAAGCATCCCCATCAAACATAGGCTCGCAAATATCTACTCCCTCGGCAGCTAATGCTATATCAAAACTATCTGTAGCACTACACATGGCAAACATAAAGCCTCCACCTACAACATAATCTCTTATTTTTAATGATACATCCCGTTTTTCTTCAGATACCTTATCATATCCTAATTGTGTCGCTAGTGTTTCGGCAGCTTTCTTTTCTTCTATATACCATGGTGCAGATCGATAGGCTCCATAGAACTTTCCAAATTGCCCCGTAAAATCTTCATGGTGTAAGTGCAACCAATCGTATAAAATTAATTGATCACTTAATACGGCTTCATCATATATGGTCTTATACGGAATTTCTGCATAGGTAAGCACCATTGTAACGGCATCATCCCAAGGAACTTTACTATCTGGAGTATATACTGCAATTTTTGGAGCTTTTTCTAATACTACTGCCTCCATATTTTGAGAAGGACTACTAATCATGGTTAGCAACTCTTCCGTTTTCCCATCGGAGAGTACTTCATAAGAGACCCCTCGTATGGTACACTCTCTTCTTATTTCTTCTGTATCAGGTAATAAAAAAGACCCTCCTCTATAATTGAGCAACCATTTTACTTTGATTTGTTGGTCTAACGTCCAGTAGGTAATCCCATAGGCTTTTAAGTGTTCTCGCTGCCCATCTACATCCATGGGCAGTAATATATATGACGCTTGCGCGAAATGGCTAGACAGCACAAAGACTAGTAATACAAATATTCTTTTCATAAGCAAGTACATAAACTATGTAGTTGTATAGTATGTAACGTTTAAAAATACGGAATTGTTATGACAAAAGTGATGCCGGTGATTTGATTTAAGGAGATATTATGATTCATTGTATGCATGTTCCATGCAATGGGTATCCATCTATCTAAAATGGAACTCCATCTTCTTCTTCTCCTCCAAAAGCTTGATCGGGTGATGGGAGGTTATCTGGCTTAAAGGTATCATCATTTGCAGCAGCATTCATACTACTATGGAATTCATAGGGGGTACTAAAGTCGTCAAGATTATCAAATTTACCTAAGTGTCCGATAAACTTTAAACGTATATTATCAAGTCCTCCGTTACGATGCTTTGCGACAATAAACTCTCCTTGTCCTTCTGTAGGGCTACGTTCTTCATCATCCCATTCTTCTATTTTATAATATTCAGGACGATAAATAAAAGATACAATATCTGCATCTTGCTCAATCGCTCCCGATTCACGAAGGTCAGAAAGCAAAGGACGTTTACTTCCTCCACGGGTTTCTACAGCACGTGATAATTGAGATAATGCGATCACAGGGACTGCAAGCTCTTTGGCAAGCGCTTTTAAGTTCCTTGAAATCATAGAGATTTCTTGCTCGCGATTTCCTCCTTTCTGATTTGATCCTCCAGTCATTAACTGTAAGTAATCAATCATGATGATTTTTATACCAAATTGAGAGGCCAGTCTTCTCGCCTTTGCTCGAAGATCAAAAATGGAAAGTGAAGGAGTATCATCTATATACAAAGGTGCTTTTTCTAGGCTTTTTACCTTTACATTTAATTGTTCCCACTCATGCTTCTCTAATTTTCCTGTACGTAATTTTTCTGAAGAAAGTCCTGTTTCTGATGATATTAAACGTGTGATCAATTGTACAGAAGACATCTCTAGAGAGAAAAAGGCAACAGGAATATTTTGATCTACAGCCATATTACGTGCCATTGTCAATGTCATTGCGGTTTTACCCATACCTGGACGTGCAGCAACAATAATTAAATCACTAGGTTGCCATCCAGATGTCAATGCATCTACTTTTGTAAATCCAGTAGGGATTCCAGAAAGTCCTTCTTTATTAGAGATTTCTTCTATTTTCTTTTTAGCTTGTATAACAAGATTCTGGGCAGATTCACTACTACGTTTTACATTCCCTTGAGTAACTTCATATAATTTACTCTCTGCAGTATCTAAAAGATCAAATACGTCAGTAGTATCATCGTAGGCATCTTCAATAATTTCATTAGAAATTTTAATCAATGAACGTTGTATAAATTTTTGAAGAATAATACGAGCATGGTATTCAATATGTGCAGATGAAGCTACTTTTTGTGTAAGTTGAATCAAATAATAATCCCCTCCAGCAGCATCCAGCTTCGCCATTTTCTTAAGTTGCTCAGAAACAGTTAATAAGTCAACTGGTTGCCCTTCCTCAAAAAGAATTCGAATGGCTTCAAAAATGTATTGGTGTTGGTCTTTATAAAAAACTTCTGGACTAAGGATATCGATTACTTCATCAACTCCTTTTTTATCAATCATCAAAGCACCTAACACAACAACCTCTAAATCAAGGGCTTGAGGAGGTATTTTCCCTTTCTCCAAAGGAATAACTTGTCCTTTAGCTATGTTAAAGGCAGGTGTAGGTTTGATTTTTTCCATGGCTACGAAAGTAAACAAATTGTTAAGGGAGACACGATTCTGACTAAGGTCTAATCTTCACACCTCATTAACAATGCAACTGTTGATAAATCTTATTTATTGTTGATATCCCTAAAAAAATCCGAAGTGCATATACCTCAGATTTTGATAGCAAGTGATAAAATGGGGATTAGCCTTTAAAGACTCCCATTTGAGAATATTTTTCCATGCGTTGAGCAACTAGATCTTTTGGTGATAAGTTTTTAAACTCATTATATGATGCTTCTATTGCTTTTTTTACAGTATCAAAAGTTTCTTCTCTATTGGCATGTGCACCTCCTAAAGGTTCTTTGACAATTTCGTCTATAATCTTTTGTTTCTTCATATCAGAAGCAGTTAACTTAAGAGCATCTGCCGCTTGTTCTTTAAACTCCCAACTACGCCATAAAATAGAAGAGCAGGATTCTGGAGAAATTACAGAGTACCAAGTGTTTTCTAACATAAGTACTTTATCTCCCACACCTATACCTAACGCACCTCCACTAGCACCTTCTCCTATAATAACAACAATAATAGGTACTTTAAGACGGGTCATCTCTAGAATATTACGTGCAATTGCTTCTCCTTGACCACGTTCTTCTGCTTCGAGACCAGGATATGCGCCTGGAGTATCAATAATAGTGACTACTGGGACTCCAAATTTTTCGGCACTCTTCATCAATCGCAGTGCTTTACGGTATCCTTCAGGGTTTGCCATACCAAAGTTCCGATATTGTCTTGTCTTTGTATTATAGCCTTTTTGTTGCCCTACGAACATATAACTCTGGTCTCCTATCTTTCCGAGACCACCTATCATTGCTTTATCGTCTTTTACATTACGATCTCCATGTAGCTCTAAGAAAGTATCACCACATATAGCATTTATATAATCGAGGGTATATGGACGATTAGGATGACGTGATAATTGTACACGTTGCCAAGATGTCAAGTTCTTGTATATATCTTTTTTTGTTTGTGCGAGCTTCTTTTCAATTTGTTTGCAAGTTTGACTCACATCTACATTACTCTCTGCACCTATTATAGCACATTTCTCTAGTTGTTCTTCTAGCTCTTTAATGGGTAATTCAAAATCTAAATATTCCATTTATTTTTTATTGTCTCTCTAATTAATAAATATAAAGACATGTTAGGTTATACAAAGATAATAGTTTTCTAATCGAGTTGTCATGATTTTTTCTTCAGAAAATAGTCACTGTTTTTTAATACCCCATTTGCGAGTACTACAGCTAGTATAATACCTGCCCCATAATAAAACTCAACACTCATTTTTTCTTTATCACCAAAAACAAAAAAAGCAAGTAAAATTCCATATACAGGCTCTAGATTGATGGTAAGCATCACAGTATAAGGGCTTAAATAGCGCATCACTTTTACAGCAGCAATAAAGGCATATGCTGTACAAACAGATGCTAGTATAAAAAGATAGATCCAATCTGTTTCTGATAATATGTAAAATGATTTTGAAAAAAAAGTATCCGCTTTCGCGAAAGCGAAATACACTGTAATAAATAATGCCCCTATTAACAATTCATAAAATGAGATTTTTGTTGGATTGTGATTATGGATAATCTTTCCATTAATCAAGGTAAATACAGCAGATAAAAAAGCAGATAGTAATGCAAGTCCTATTCCCAATCTATATTCAGGTTGCACTTCAAATATGAGATAAAGCGCTGCTACCACAATAGCGCCAAATAGCAATTCATACCAAATGAGTTTTCGTTTATAAAAAATAGGTTCTAATAACGCTGTAAAAAATGCACCAGTACTCATCATTGCTAGCGTAATAGAAACATTAGACACTTTAATAGCTTCAAAAAAAGTCACCCAGTGTAATGCTATGATAATCCCTGCAATAGTAAAGACAACAGCATCTTTTTTTGAAAGTGTACTATCTATTTTTTTTACTTTTATATAGAGGTAAATAAAAATACTGGCCAATCCCATACGATACCACACCAAGGGCAAAGCATCTATTTGTATAAGCGCTCCCAAAACTGCTGTAAAACCCCAGATAAATACGATCAGATGGTAATGAAGATAACTTCCTAGTTTAGCGTTTTGCATTTTGCAATAGATATACTGCTAAAATAGCAAACAGAGCATTAGGAAACCAAACCGCTACTAAAGGAGGAAAATCTGATTGTTCTGCTAATGTCCCAAAAATCTTATCAAAAAATATGAAAATAAAGGCTAATAAAATACCAAACGCCAAGTTAATCCCCATACCGCCACGACGTTTCATAGACGAAACTGCAACTGCTATAATGGTAAGGATATAAGCTGCTACAGGAAGGCTAAAACGTTTCTGTAGTGTCACTTCATATCTACTTATGTATGACGACCCTCTGGTTCTTTCTTTTTCTATAAAGTCTCGTAATTCTGGTGTACTTAATGTTTCTGCTATATATTGTACAGGCGTCAAATCATCAAGGTCAAAAGCAAAAGTTGTATCTACTTTTGCTCTACTCTCCAGAATATCACCATCTGTCCCTACAATTCGTTTTTTGTAATTGAATAACGTATATGTGGTGTCTTTTTCATTAAATTTTAAACGAGCTGCAGAAATTTTATACGTCATAGAATTATCATCAAAATGTTCCCATGTAAAATTACGTCCCGTTTTAGTTTTTGGACTAAAACTACTTACATATATATAATCTCCTTCTGCTATCTGGCGATATACATCCTGAGTCTCTCGATCGTTTCTTCCTTTTTTTAAGTACTCAAAAATAAACTCTTGATATCCTTTACTCGCTTTTGGTGCCAGATAAGTACCTAACACAAATGCGCCTAAAGAAACAATAGTCGCCCCTATCATATAGGGTCTTAAAAAACGCCAAAAAGAAACTCCACTACTCAAAAAAGCAATCACCTCTGTATTGTTTGCTAGTTTAGAAGTAAACCAAATGACCGATAAAAAAAGAAAGAGAGGAAATAACAGATTTGCAAAATAAATAGTAAAGTTTAAATAATAGATTGCTATCTCCACAAATGGGACATCATTTGCAAGCATCTTATCGATCTTCTCCGCAAGATTTACGGTTATTCCGATAGGGATAAATAGCAATAACATCATGGCAAAAGTCCCGATGTATCTTTTTACTATATACCAATCTAAGATTTTCATCTATAATCGATTATCCATTTGTTTGACCATTTTCTCTTTCCAATTTGTAAAAGTGCCTGCTAAAATCTGTTCTCTAGCTTGACGCACTAACCATAAATAAAAACCTAAATTGTGTATAGAAGCGATTTGCATTCCTAACAATTCGTGACATTTAAAAAGATGTCTTAAATACGCTTTGCTATACTCCGTATCTACCCAGGTTATTCCCATGTCATCAATAGGAGAAAAATCATCTTCCCATTTTTGATTTTTGATATTAATTGTACCATAGGCTGTAAATAACATTCCATTACGAGCATTACGAGTAGGCATCACGCAGTCAAACATATCGATTCCTAAAGCAATGTTCTCAAGAATATTAATAGGCGTCCCTACTCCCATCAAATACCTTGGTTTTTCTTTAGGCAATACAGCTGTTACCACTTCTGTCATAGCATACATCTCTTCGGCAGGTTCTCCTACAGATAGCCCTCCTATCGCATTCCCAAAAGCATTTGCATTTGCAATATACTCTGCAGATTGCACTCTTAAATCTTTATATGTACTTCCCTGCACAATAGGAAATAAGACTTGATCATAATCATACAAAGCAGGTGTTTTATCAAAATGGGTAATACACCTATCTAACCAACGGTGAGTCATATGCATAGATCGCTTTGCATACTTATAATCACAAGGATAGGGAGTGCACTCATCAAAAGCCATGATAATATCTGCTCCAATCTTTCGCTGGATTTCCATTACATTCTCGGGAGTAAATAAATGCATGGAACCATCTACATGTGACTTAAATTTTACACCTTCTTCTTTAATCTTACGTCTATTAGACAAAGAATATACTTGATATCCACCACTATCAGTAAGTATAGGGCGATTCCAGTTCATAAATTTATGCAATCCTCCGGCTTTTTGAAGAATTTCTGTTCCTGGTCGTAAGTATAAATGGTATGTGTTTCCTAGTATAATATCGGGATTGATATCTTCACGTAATTCTCGTTGGTGTACTCCTTTTACAGAAGCTACAGTACCCACTGGCATAAAAATAGGCGTCTCAATGACTCCATGATCTGTTGTTAATTTGCCAGCACGAGCTTGACTAGCGGTATCTGTTGTAAGAAGATCAAATTGCATAAGGCGCAAAGATAGTTTTTATAAATACGACGTGCTATATAGCTTGTAATAAAATCTAGTTAAACAATGTACTCACATACCACACGCTAAAAGCTAGTAAAAACACAATACTTATAATGCTATATATTTTCATAGGGATTCCCAATCGTGCTTCTTTAGGCACCGATGGGTCTTTAAAAACCAAATAGTTACATATGGCATAAAATGGGGCCGTAAGGAAGGATAGAATGGTTGCTACTTTTATTAATATTCCCATTTCGCTTACAAAGAAAAATAGAATAATACTTGTCCCTAGGATAAGAATAACTAGCCAGAAAATATATTTCTTAAATAGTTCTTTAGCTCCCAGAAGCTCTGTCGTTTTTGCCATGGCACGAGGCGAGGCATCTAGTGTTGTTAATGTGGTACTAAACATCGTTGTAAAAGCAGCAATCCCAATAAATATAGTTGCCCAACTTCCTAAACTCGAAGTATACATGTTAATTAACTGTCCTGCAAAAACGCCACCTTTACTTGAAAAAGTCTCTCCAGTTCCATACATAACCAGTGCTCCTAATGTAACAAAACCTATCCCAAGAACTATAGTTCCGAAATACCCAATATTAAAATCGAATAGCGATGTTTTTACATCATTTGTTTGTGATTTGCCTTTTTCGAGCGTCCATAAAGAATGAAATATTGAAATGTCTAGTGGTGCTGGCATCCAACCCATAAATGCTATTAAGAAAGCAATTCCAGCAGCATCTGTAGGAAGTAGTTGAGCTAATCCATGCGAGGATCCAATTCCATGGGTTTGTATGCTTTCTCTAAAAGCAAAAAACACAGCTACCATTGTACTTAATGTAAGTACCGTAATAATTGCCTTCATTAGACTATCCAAAACCTTATAACGTCCTATCGCTAATATAAGTGCACATAACAATGTAATAACGACACTCCATATAGCACTATCACCTACTCCAAACAATTGTACTGCTATACCTGCCGTTACAATGGTAACTGCAGTTTGAATTGTAAACATTGTTAAAAGTGTGAGTATAAAATAGGTGATTAATACACCTCTATTGATACTAAGATATCCGTCTAGTAAACTCTTTCCCGTAGCTGATGCATATCTAGGTCCAAATTGAAAAAAGGGGTATTTTATCACATTAATGAGTAGAAGAGCCCATAATAAGCCAAAACCAAAATCTGCTCCTGCACGTGTACTCTGTACTAAGTGAGATACCCCAATTGCTGCTCCTGCAAATAAGAGTCCTGGTCCTAGTTTTTTAAGAGATATTGTACTCATCCTTCGGCTTTTTGAATGATATCGGCTAAAAGACGCCTTGCACGCAGTAATTTTACTTTTACATTATTCATAGGTTCATTAAGAGATTCTTCCATCTCTTTATAACTCATCTCTTGAAAATAACGCAAATTAATCATCTCTTGATAATGAGGTTTTAGCATTTTAATATATTGTAATAGTTGTGCTAAATTTTGTTTTTTGATCAAAGCATCTTCGGGGGTAGGATTTTCATCTGGTACTTTATATACCCCTTCATCATCTTTTACTGTCATTTGCGATCGTATAGATGAAGCACGCTTACGTAACATATCTACATGTATATTCTTTGAGATCGCAATAAGCCATGTATTAAACTTATATTCTTTTTTATAGGTGTCTAACTTATCAAATGCCTTAGAAAATGTTTGAATAGTGATATCTTCAGCCTCATATTCATTTTGAGTTCGTTTTAATTGGAAACCATATACTTCATTCCAAAATGTATTCAACAAAAAATTAAAGGCACTCTGTTTGCCTTCTTTTGCCTTTTCTATTTCTATATGAATTTTACCTTGAGTTATTTCCAACGAGTAGGTTTTGAGATCAAGTTTGTGATAAAGATACTCAATTGGAAAAATAATAAAAACAACTCATGTATAGGGTATAAAAGTGGAATATCCTTTTCATTAAGTTTAAATGAGCTTACGCCTACACTTATCCAAGAAATAAGGTACCGTATTCCTATGATTATAAGAACGAGTTGCCACTCCCACATGGTAATTAATAATACTGTCAAGAGCAAAAAAAACAATACCTGACTCAAATGAAAAAGACCTAAAAAGAATTTATCAGAAAATCTGTAATGTTTTGCAACACTTATATGCCTACGTTTTTGTGTATACCATGATCCAAAACTCATCTTAGGTATAGAGATTGTATATCCTTTAGGATCAAAATTTATAGCTACATTCTTTTTTGTAGCAGCCTGATTTACAAAAAGATCATCATCCCCGCTTTGGACATTCATATGATCCATAAAACCTCGTTGTTTATAGAACAACTGTGATGTATAGGCAAGATTACGACCTACTCCCATATATGGCCTTCCGCCTATGGCATAGCTAAAATATTGCATTGCCGTAATAACTGTTTCAAATCTAATTAATTGATTAAGCCAAGAATTCTTTACTTTTTCATAGCTTCCATATCCTAAAACAATTTCTTTTGTAGACACAAAATGTTTGGCCATCTCCTGTATCCAATACCTTGAAGAAGGGTAACAATCGGCATCTGTAAATAACAAATAAGGATATTGAGCTTTTTTAATTCCTAGGGTTAAAGCGTATTTTTTACTTCCCCAAAATGCTTCATTATTTTCTACATGTACTTGCGTAATTGAAGAGTGTTTTTTTGCAAATTCTTCTATAACAGATTCTGTCTCATCATAAGAAGCATCATTAATTAAAATTAATTCAAACTCTGCATATTCCTGATCAAGCCATTTAGGAATATTATTACGTAAATTTTCGGCTTCGTTTTTTGAACAGACAATTATAGATACTGGAGGAAATGTTTTGGGCTTTATATAGTTCGCTTTCGCGAAAGCGAATAAAAAGAAAAAAAGATAATAGGTAATATTAATTACTACTACTACAAGAAACACATAAAAAAGATACGTAAGAATGGGCTCCAATACTATTTCAATTACTTATCGCTAGAGCAATCTCCCATTTCTGAAGGTAACCGACCGCACATTCCACACGCTTCTCCTTCTTTATTTAAAAAAGGATTCTGGCTTGCGCATGTCCCTGCAAATTTACCATCTTTTTTTGCCCATATTTTTATGGCAATACCTGCAACAGCAAGTCCTAAAAGTGCTAACGTAAGAAGGAGTAATTTCATAGTCATTTATTTTATGCAAATATACAAAGAATCCAAGAGCCAAAAAGCTATGAAAATCACAAAATAAGATGAGGGGTTTTAGAATGAAATATTAGCCACTAAGTTATCTACCGTAGCCTCTTTACTACCGCCTTTAGGTTCAATCGTAATATTGAGACTTGCCATACGATCTTCATAAGGAATCTCAACAAGATTCTCTTTAGTAACCTTAAGAATATCTAAAGGAACCATATGACCATCTACATCTGCCCACATTTGATAGACTTGTTCATCTGGAAGTTCTGGTAATGCTACTACATGTACGTATGACTTTTTTTCTAATTCATTTACATATGCCACAGTTTCTAGTTTACGTGCGCGCCTATTTCCTCTAAGTACATATTTTTGAGTAGATGAATTATTAAGAATCATAAACTGCTCTTCTACAGACTGTAATGTCTCACGGTTAGAAACGATATCTTCATTAAGTTCTTCGATAAGAGTCGTTGTAAGCATTCTATCCTTAAGAAGTTCTTGATTTTGATTCCAAATCATAAAAGTCATAATTCCAAATAGAATCGCAGCCACGCATGCTGTTATTGCTAACAATGATATTGCAGGCGGCTTTGGTCGTGATTTAACCTGACTTACTATTTTTTCCTTAAGATCACTTGGAGGTGATACAGAAAATGACTTTGCATACTCTTCTAAATTCTCTTGAAGCTCTATATATGTCTCCTTTACTTTTGGATATTTTTCTATATAATGCTCTACCTCTTGAGACTCCATAGGGGATGTAGTTTCCATAAGGTAACGCTCCAGCAAATCGCCTTCTAAAAATATCTTCACTCTTTCATTCATAGCATCAAAAATACAACTACCATACCAAACAGCTTACGTAATTCTCTGAGTCCAATTTTCAAACGTGATTTTACAGTTCCTAGCGGAATATTTAATTCGTCACTAGCTTCCTGTTGTGTCATACCCTGAAAAAATAAGGCATCAATTACTACTTTATATTTATCTTCAAGCCCATCCGTATGTGCTTTTAAATCGAGATGTTCTATTGCAAGTTGTGTTGTTGGTATATGATATACGTTAGAATCTTGGGTTTGGATTTCTTTTGAGGTCTTACGCTGCCTACTCCTAACTGCATCTATAGCAGTATTTTGCACAACTCGAAATAACCAAGTAAACAATCGCGCTTTATCTGGATCATAACGATCGGCGTTTTTCCAGATTTTCACAAAAGCTTCTTGTAATACATCTTGTGCAAGTACCTCATCTTTCATCACTTTAATAGCAACACCGTATAGCGCATCTGCATAATGATCATATAACAATCCTATGGCGCGTTCGTCTCGAGCTTTAAGAAGCTCGACAATATGTGTTTCTATAAATGGCTTCAAAAACGAGGGGTCTTTGATTTAACAAAAGTTTGGGACTTCGTAGAAATCTATCGGTTAAAGTTACGGCGTATCTATTACAAATGAAAAAAACTTTTAATATTAACTCAACTATTATTTATTTATTATGAAAAAGATCAAATTAGTTTTAACTGCAATAACCCTTTGTTTTTCAGCAATTTCTATTGCACAGTCTGATGTCGTAGATGTTGCAGTGTCCTCTAAAGACCATACAACATTAGTTGCTGCGGTAAAGGCTGCTGACCTAGTCAACACATTAAAAGGCGAAGGTCCTTTTACAGTTTTTGCACCTACAAACGCCGCTTTTGATGCACTTCCAAAAGGGACTTTAGAGAGCCTATTAGCCCCTAAAAGCAAAGGCAAATTAACATCAATTCTCACCTATCATGTAATTGCAGGCAATTTTAAAGCTGCAGATGTAGTAGCGGCCATCAAGAAAAATGGAGGTAAGTTTACCGCAAAAACTGTTAGTGGGGGCTCATTAACAATTACCATGGAAAAGGAAAATGTGATCCTTATTGATGAAAACGGGAGCAAAGCAAAGATCACTGCAACAGATCTTAATGCTTCTAATGGAGTAATACACGTTATAGATAGCGTCGTATTACCTAAATAAGGTGCTCCAGATCTCATTTATTTGGGAAGCCCTATCGAAAGGTAGGGCTATTTTTATGCCTAAAAAATATTGACTTCAGGGGTAATAGTGAGCCCAAATTTAGATTGTACAGCTTTCTGTATGCGTAAAGCAAGTGCCCAAATCTCCTTACCACTTGCACCTCCATAATTTACAAGCACTAATGCTTGTTTATCATGAACCCCTGCGTCTCCATAACGTTTCCCTTTAAAACCAGCTTTCTCTATGAGCCATCCAGCTGGAACTTTAATTTGATCTGACCCTATAGGATAATAAGGAATATCCTTGTATGTAGTCCGTAATACTGTAAATGTATGCTGATCAATCACTGGGTTTTTAAAAAAACTTCCGCTATTACCTAACTTAGAAGGATCTGGAAGTTTAGAATTTCTGATCTGGATAACAGCATCTGAGACATCTTTTAATGTAGGGGCAGGAATATTTTTTGTCTTGAGTGTATCATAGATAGCTCCATAGTCTGTACGAATAGTATGAACAGTAGTTGTAAGTTTAAAGGTTACAGAAGTAATGACATACTGATCTTTAAGTTTGTTTTTAAATATTGAATCTCTATACCCAAACTTGCAATCTTCTAATAAAAAAACTCGTTCTTCTAAGCTTTCCCGGTGAATTGTATTACAACTATAAAAAACATCTTTAAGCTCAACACCATAGGCTCCTATATTTTGAATAGGTGCAGTTCCTACATTTCCAGGTATTAAAGAGAGATTCTCTACCCCTCCTAAATTATTCTGGACACAATACATAACAAAAGTATGCCAATTTTCTCCCCCTTGGACTTTAAGTAATATCTCGTTATCCCCCATAGGGATATTCTGCCGTTCCATCCCTTTTAAAGCAATATGAATAACAGGACGGTCTAAATCTTTAGTAAGTAACATATTACTCCCTCCTCCTATTACAAGTGCATCTTTGAACTCAGACATACTCAAAGCTTCTTTAAGTTCGTTCTCAGATGTTACAGATATAAAAAAAGGAGTCATCACGTCAATACCAAAAGTATTATACGCTTTGAGAGAAAATTGTTGCTTGATGTCCACTAGTCGGTATATTTTTCTAACGCAGTACGTAAAATTGTGACTGCTTCTCTAAGTAGATCTTCTTCCAAAACATATGCAATACGAATCTGATTTAACCCTACTCCTTTACTTGAATAAAACCCAGCTGCAGGAGCTACCATAATCGTTTTACCATCTAATTCAAAAGACTCCAATAACCATTGTGCAAATGCATCTGCATCTTTTACAGGAAGGGCAGCTATGCAATAAAAAGCCCCTTTAGGTTTTGCAACTTTCACCCCTGGAATAGACTCCAAACCTGAAACAAGCGTATTACGCCTTGAAACATACTCATCTATAACACCTGTAAAATAAGAATCAGGAGTTTCTAAAGCTGCTTCACTTGCAACTTGTGCATACGTGGGAGGGCTTAATCGTGCCTGCGCAAACTTCATTGCCGTAGCAATAATTTCTTTATTTCTACTCACAATACATCCTATACGAGCTCCACACATAGAGTATCGTTTTGATACAGAATCTATCATAATTGTATGTGCATCAATATCTCTTTGTGCCATAACAGAATGATGTTTCAGTCCATCATATGCAAACTCTCGATATACCTCATCAGCAATAAGAAAAAGATCATGCTTTTTTACTAATGCTGCCAGCTGTTTAATTTCTTCTTCGCTATATAAATACCCTGTAGGGTTTCCAGGGTTACAAATGACAATAGCTTTTGTTTTATCAGTAATTAAATTTTCAAAATCTGCAATTGGAGGCAATGCAAAACCAGAATCAAGATCTGAAATAACCGGAACAACCGTTACACCACTTGCCGTTGCAAATCCATTATAGTTTGCATAAAAAGGTTCGGGTATAATTACCTCGTCACCAGGATCTGTAATACTACCCATAGCAAAAAGTAATGCTTCAGACCCTCCAGTAGTTACTATAATGTCTTCTGAATTTATAGTAATTCCATTATTTTTATAGTAATGCGCTAGTTTATTCCTATAAGAGGCAAAACCTGCACTATGTGAATAAGCCAATACATCTATTGTATTTTCTTTTACAGCATCTAGTGCTACTTGAGGTGTCTTAATATCAGGTTGTCCAATATTAAGGTGATGTATATGTATCCCCCGTTCTTTTGCTGCATCGGCAAAAGGAACTAATTTTCGAATAGGAGATTGAGGCATTGCTTGCCCTTTCTGAGATATTCTTGGCATAATCTTTTACTTTTTTGCGTTACAAAAATGCAAATTATATTGGTATTTATACGTTCGCTTTCGCGAAAATGTAAAACACTTTTTGTAAATTATGAGAGTATACGAATCCTATGACGACAAGGAAACACATATTACGATTTGTTTTTTTTCTATTTCTATCAACACAGGGATGGGGGCAAGCTTCTTTTTCTTTTCCAAAAGGGATCATAGAAGAAAAAATTCCTATAGAAATCATAAGTAATCTAGTAGTCGTACCTGTCACCGTAAATGGAATAGATCTTAACTTTCTTTTAGATACTGGAGCAAATGGCACTATCATTTTTGAGATTAAAGAGAATCAGGAAATTCTAGCAAATAATGCTGTCTTTGTAGAACTTAAAGGCGCTGGAACAGGAGCTCCCATCAAAGCATTAAAATCTCGTAAAAATACTATCAAAATTGGGCAAGCTGTAAGTAATAATCAAGAGATGTATGTCATCATAGATGAACAACATAATTTCTCTCCTCGCCTAGGATATGAAATTCATGGTATTATAGGGCATGATTTTTTTAAAGATTTTATTGTAAAAATAAACTACATAAAAAAGCACATTATCGTAAACACCCCTCAGTCGTATACTTACGACACATGTAAAAAATGTGAGACCTTTTCTTTGGATTTTATAAAAAACAGACCCTATATACATACGGATATAAGGACAATTAATGATTCGTTTACTACAAAAATGCTACTAGACTCTGGAGCAAGTGATCCATTGTGGTTATTTGAAAATAGTCTATCCTCTATAAAAGTTCCTAAAAGTAATTTTAAAGATTTTCTAGGAGTAGGGCTTAATGGAATTATAGAAGGCAAAAGAGCTTTTACAGAATCCCTTACTTTAGGACGTTTTAATTTCAAAAATGTCACTACTGCTTTTCCAGATAGTATTTCTATAAAAAACATTATCAAGAACAATAATCGAAACGGAAGTATAGGAGCAGGTTTTCTATACCGTTTTCATTGTATCATTGATTATCCAAACAAAAAAATAACACTCTCAAAAAACAGAAACTATGACAAACCATTCTCATATAATAAAAGCGGTTTGTTAGTTCAGCATGGGGATTATACTATTGATAAAGAATTACTCAGTAGTAATGATAAGAGTATTACTCGGGCAAATGAGTATACCAATCAGGTTGTTAATATCTTTAAAACTCATAATAAATACAAAACTAAATTACTTCCTACTTATGTTGTCTCACAAATTAGAAAAGGATCTATAGCAGAAAAAGCAGGAGTACAAAAGGGAGATTTAATCATTGCCATCAATAATAAGAGTACAGAACGAATGAAACTGGAGGATGTAAACAAGTATTTTTTTCAAGAAGATGGAAAAACAATCCATTTAAAAATAGAACGTAATGGTATCCCCTCTAAAGTGTCTTTTGTGCTAACTTCTATTCTTTAAAACAAAAAAGGCCCCTACAATTAGGAGCCTTTTTAAAATTAAAATATCTTTTATTTTATTTGCTTTCAGGCATTACCTTCCCTTTTATTTTTAAGGTATGAGGCACCTCCGATGCATTACTATATACTGTTATAGTCTTTCGTATAGGCCCTGGACGTTTTGTGTCATATTTTACTTCAATCACCCCTGTTTCTCCTGGTTGAATAGGGTTTTCAGGTTTTTTGGGAATTGTACATCCACAAGTTGAGTATACTCTGGCTACTATAAGAACATCATTACCCGTATTTGTAAAATTAAATTTACGGACACCGTCTGATCCATACGCTATTTCTCCATAATCTACAACATCACTCTCAAAAGTGATTGCCGCTTTTTTCTCTTGCGCTGTTACACTAATCATCATAAGACCAGTAAACAGCAATAACATTAGTTTTTTCATAATTTCCAATATTTGAGGACGTTAAAAATAGTTAGAATTACACCACTGACCAAATAATCATATCAACAATACCTATCGGCACTTATATTATTCTCAAATTCATAAAAATACAAGACTACTTATTTATTAATCCTACTGTTATCAGTACTTTTGCAAACTATAATTCAAGAATTAGACCAAACTATGAGCATAGCTTCAAAATATGACGCTTCACAAGTAGAAGATAAGTGGTATACATACTGGATGGAACACAATTATTTTCATTCAACACCAAATGAAAAAAAACCATATACCATCGTTATTCCACCTCCTAATGTGACGGGAGTACTTCATATGGGACATATGCTCAACAATACAATACAAGACGTTTTAATACGACGTGCTCGTTTAACTGGTCTTAATGCCTGCTGGGTTCCTGGCACAGATCATGCCTCTATTGCTACCGAAGCTAAGGTAGTTGCAAAACTTGCCGAACAGGGCATTAACAAATCTGATCTTACTCGTGAAGAATTTTTAAAACATGCCTGGGAATGGAAAGAAGAATACGGAGGAGTTATTCTTGAGCAACTTAAAAAACTTGGAGCCTCCTGTGATTGGGAGCGCACAAAGTTTACGATGGATCCTGAGATGTCAGAAGCAGTTATTAAAACCTTTGTAGATCTCTACAATAAAGGAAAAATCTATCGAGGATACCGTATGGTAAATTGGGATCCAGAAGCAAAAACTACGCTTTCTGATGAAGAAGTTATTCATGAAGAGCGACAGGGATTACTCTATTACCTTAACTATCAAATCGAAGGTTCAGAAGACTTCTTAACAATTGCTACTACACGACCAGAAACTATTTTTGGTGATACTGCAATCTGTATTAACCCAAATGATGATCGTTTTACACATTTAAAAGGAAAGAAAGCCATTGTCCCAATATGTGGTCGTGTAATTCCAATTATAGAAGACGAGTATGTTGATATTGAGTTTGGAACAGGTTGTCTTAAAGTAACTCCTGCTCATGATGAGAATGATAAAGTTCTTGGAGATAAACACAATCTAGAAGTTATAGATATTTTTAATGAAGACGCGTCTCTTAATAGTTTTGGATTACATTATGAAGGTCAAGATCGATTTGAAGCTCGTAAAAACATCAAAAAAGAGCTAGACCAAAAAGGTCATCTTATTAAAACAGAAAACCACATAAATAAGGTAGGAACTTCAGAACGCACAAAAGCGGTTATAGAACCCAGACTTTCTGATCAATGGTTTTTAAAAATGGAAGACCTTGTAAAACCAGCAATAAAAGCGGTTTTAGAAACTGGACAAGTTCAATTATTTCCTAAGAAATTTGAAAATACCTATCGTCACTGGATGGAAAATATCCGTGATTGGAATATCTCGCGTCAATTATGGTGGGGGCAACAAATTCCTGCATATTACTATGGAGACGGTAAAGAAGATTTTGTTGTTGCCGAAAGTATAGAGGAAGCGTTAACGCTTTCGCGAAAGCGTACTCAAAATGACAACATACAACTATCTGATTTACGACAAGATGAAGATGCACTGGACACTTGGTTTTCTTCTTGGTTATGGCCTATGAGTGTTTTTGATGGAGTACGTAATCCTGACAACGCAGAATTTAAATACTACTACCCTACTAATGATCTTGTAACTGGTCCAGATATTTTATTTTTCTGGGTTGCCCGTATGATTATTGCTGGATATGAATACACAGATGAACGTCCTTTTAACAATGTATATCTTACTGGATTAGTGCGTGACAAACAACGTCGTAAGATGTCAAAACAACTTGGCAATTCTCCTGATGCATTAAAATTAATAGAACAGTATGGAGCAGATGGGGTACGTGTAGGACTTTTGTTAAGTAGTGCAGCTGGAAATGACCTCATGTTTGATGAGGATCTTTGTAATCAAGGGAAAAGCTTTGTAAATAAAATATGGAATGCTTTCCGATTAATTAAAGGGTGGGAAGTAAGCGATACCATTAAACAACCTGAATCCAGTAAAAAAGGCATAGAATGGTATCATGCACGTTTTCAACAAACACTCGCAGAAATAGAAGATCATTTTTCTAAATATAGAATAAGTGATGCATTAATGGCTACCTACAAACTAATATGGGATGATTTCTGTAGTTGGTTATTAGAAATTGCCAAACCTGCATATCAACAACCTATAGATCGCAAGACGTATAATGATATTATACATGCATTAGAAAACAATCTACGTATTTTACACCCGTTTGCACCTTTTGCTACAGAAGAGATCTGGCAAACAATTAAAGAACGTAGTTCTGAAGAAGCTCTTATTATCAATCACTGGCCAGAGCAAGAAGCAATCGACACAAAAGTTATTGAAGGTTTTGAGTATGCTTCTCATGTTATTTCTGGAATAAGAACGATTCGTAAAAGCAAAAATATTCCTTTTAAAGATTCTATCGAATTACACCTGCTTTCAAACGAAAAGGTTTCATCAGATTTTGACTCTATCATTACTAAACTGGGTAATATAAGTGAGATTGAAAATACACAAACACCTTTGGAAAAAGCGCTTTCTTTTAGAGTAAAGTCTAATGAATATTTTATTCCTCTTACCGGTACTATAGATATAGAGGCTGAAATTGCAAAAATAGAAGACGAATTAAAATACACTAAAGGTTTCTTAGTATCCGTTTCAAAGAAGTTAAGTAATGAACGTTTTGTAAATAATGCTCCAGAAAAAGTAGTGGCTATTGAAAAACAAAAATTAGCAGATGCAGAAGCAAAAGTAGAAGCTCTTGAAAAAAGATTAGCTAGTTTAAGCTAGTTTTTGAGATATTTCTTTGCAAGTTTTATATAGGCTTTCTTAGCTTGATCTGCAGATAAACTTTTTACTTGTAATAGTGCGTTCATTTTAAATGCACTTACAAGCTCATGTTCTCCTTCTTGGTAACTAAATGTGTTTTCTTGTGTAGCTTGCTTATACAATGCATAAAATTTAAGTAATACATCCGGAGGAAATTCCTGATCTGTCTCACTCACTTTTTTAAAAGCGTCCCAAAATTTGGTATGGATCGCCTTATCTCCCATTATGCTGTCGCTATTATTGATGATGCTCCTTTTACTTTTTGATTAAGTGCTACCTGGACATTAGTTCCTACGGGAAGGTAAATATCAACCCGCGATCCAAATTTAATAAATCCACTCTCGTCCCCTTGCAAAACAGCATCTCCTTCTGTGGCATAATTAACGATACGTTTTGCCAGTGCTCCTGCAATTTGCCTATGCATGACTTCTCCAAATTTTTCTGTTTTTACAACCACTGTTGTACGCTCATTTTCTTCACTTGCTTTAGGATGCCAAGCTACAAGATATTTCCCAGGATGATATTTACTAAAAACAACCTTTCCTGCTCCTGGATATCTTGTCACATGCACATTAAGAGGTGACATAAATACAGAAACTTGCAAGCGTTGATCCTTAAAATATTCTTTTTCAAACACTTCTTCTATCACCACAACCTTTCCATCTACAGGAGATACAATTTTATTTATATCATTAGGAGCTATCCTAGCTGGGTTTCTAAAAAATTGAAGAATAAGGTATAATAACACGACTAGAATAACTACGGTTGCATAGAATAATAGTTTGTTTGTCACAAATCGATTTGCGGTCAACAAGCCTATCGTAAACACTGAAAGTGAGATAACTATTATTGTATTTCCTTCTTTATGAAACATATTCTAATACTATTAAAAAAAGATAAATAAACGGGCTTGCAAAAATGATACTATCCAGTCTGTCATAAAAACCTCCGTGTCCTGGCATTAATTGACCACTATCTTTAACTCCCGCCTGACGTTTTAATTGTGATTGTATAAGATCTCCTAATGTACCAAATACAGAAGTAACTATTGCTACCGTAATCCACAATTGAATAGTTAGCAAACCTGTAAATTTGAAAATAAAAAAACTTGCAATACATGAAAAAACAAGCCCCCCTATAAAACCTTCTATTGTCTTCTTAGGAGAAATGCGTTCAAGAAGCTTATGCTTTCCTATGCTTTTACCCACTATAAATGCAAAGGTATCATTAATCCATATCAGAGCAAAAACACTTGCTACTAAATATGATGTATAATCACCTTGATATGACGGTAATAATATTGTAAATACAAATCCTCCTATAATATAAAATAGTGTGTATCCGTATTTTTGAGATAGGGTTATGTACTTTTCTGAAGGACGTATTAAATTCTTTATTAAGTAGAGATTTGTAGTAACCGTTAATCCTAAAAATAAAAGAGTAGCTAGTCGTGACCATTTAAAGTAACAGAAAACTACGGTTACTATAATAAACAATAGATAAGGTATATAGGATTTTATACCTACTAACTTTAAAAATTCATAGAGACATATGAATCCAAAAATTAATAACAATAATAAATAAGCATTTTCAAGAGAAAATATCGCAAGTAGTAAACATGCCATATATAACAATCCCGAAAGTGCCCTAATAATAACCTCACGCATACTACAAGTCTTCTAGCAGTAACAAATATAAATTTTTTGTACTGCTTCCATAGCTCATAAAGTCTTTTTCATCTTCTTTGGTCTCAAAATGCTTGATAGTAGTAATATTTGTAGGTATACTACCCGCATTTCTATTTTTAATAAGTCGTAGCCCTTCTCCGATACTATTTACGATTTGACTTGTTGTAGCATATACCACCATATACTGTGGGAACTCATGTAGTTTTAGTTCTTTGAGTTGATGCGAGCTCACTAATATAGATCCATTATCAGCGATGAGACTCTCGCAGGTAGTTATAAAAAAAGGAGCTTCTTTAGATTGTCCAAATTTTAAATTAAACCCTTTAAAAGTATCTTCTAAGTGCTTATCTAAGCAAAATACATTCTGCTCATACCAATCATTCTCTAATAATATATTATCAAAATTTTCCTTTACTTCTTCTAAATTTAGCGCATACAAAAACCGCCCTCCGTTAAGAATGAAATTTTTAGTAAAACGCTCATCTGCAGGTGTATGTACATCTGGCATATATTTACTGCGCTCTACCTGATGTTTCTCTGCACGGGGCTTGTCTGATTTAGAGGTTCCTTTAAATAATTTCCTAAATAGACTCATGAATGGGCTTTAGATTCAGGTATCAAGAGTTTATCAAATATAAAAAAACTTGATTTAACCAAGGGTTAAATCAAGTTTTTAATTTTTAAATGCTATTTTACCGACCAACTAAGCAATTACTTCGACGTCTTCCTTTTTACCAAAAGGACGTTCTCCAAAAATATCTAAAAGATTATCTTTAAAAATCACTTCTTTGTCTAAAAGTAAGTTTGCTAATTGTGTAAGTTTATCTTTATTATTTTCTAAAAGCTGTATCGCTCGCTGATATTGCTCTTCAATAATCTCAGATATTTCTTTATCAATAAGCTCAGCTGTTTTTTCACTGTAAGGCTTACTAAAGTTATATTCAGACTGTCCTGAAGAATCATAATATGTAAGGTTTCCTACCTTATCATTTAAACCATAGACAGTGACCATCATTCTAGCTTGTTTGGTAACTTTTTCTAGATCGCTAAGTGCTCCTGTAGATATTTTATCAAATATTACTTTTTCTGCTGCTCGTCCTCCCAAGGCTGCACACATCTCATCTAGCATTTGTTCTGGACGAACGATAAGGCGTTCTTCTGGGAGATACCACGCGGCCCCTAATGAGTTTCCTCTAGGAACTATAGTCACTTTTACAAGGGGTGCTGCATGTTCTAACATCCAACTCACAGTAGCATGACCAGCTTCGTGATATGCAATTGCTTTTTTCTCTTCTGGAGTGATAATTTTATTTTTCTTTTCAAGACCTCCAACGATACGATCTACAGCATCTAAGAAATCCTGTTTTCCTACAGCTTTATTTCCTTTTCTAGCTGCTATAAGTGCGGCTTCATTACATACATTTGCTATATCTGCACCAGAAAATCCTGGGGTCTGTTTTGCAAGAAACTCTACATCTAGTTCTTCATCTATCTTTTTAAGTGGGCGTAAGTGAACTTCAAAAATTTCTTTACGTTCTCTAACATCGGGAAGATCAACATATATCTGTCTATCAAAACGACCTGCACGCATTAAAGCTTTATCCAATACATCTGCTCGGTTTGTCGCTGCGAGTACAATAACATTTGTATTTGTACCAAAACCATCCATTTCTGTAAGTAACTGGTTTAATGTATTCTCTCGTTCATCATTAGACCCTGAGAAATTATTTTTACCTCGAGCACGACCTATCGCATCAATTTCATCTATAAATATAATTGCTGGAGATTTTTCTTTGGCTTGTTTAAATAGATCACGCACTCTTGAAGCACCTACTCCTACAAACATTTCTACAAAATCAGAACCTGAAAGTGAAAAGAAAGGAACTTTAGCCTCTCCTGCAACCGCTTTTGCTAGTAATGTTTTCCCAGTTCCTGGTTGCCCTACAAGTAATGCTCCCTTAGGAATCTTCCCTCCTAGGTCTGTATATTTTTCTGGATTTTTAAGAAAGTCTACTATTTCTTGTATTTCTTCTTTTGCTCCTTCAAGACCTGCAACATCTTTAAAAGATGTTTTTATATCTGTCTTTTCATCAAATAACTTTGCCTTAGATTTTCCAATATTAAAAATCTGACCTCCTGGACCTCCTCCAGAACCAGCAGACATACGCCGCATAATAAAAATCCAAATTCCTATGATAAGGATAATAGGAAAAAAATTGACTAGCATTTCCCATACATTACCTTCTGTATCATATTCTACTCTAGTCGAAAGGTTATTCTGAGCAATAAGAGTATTGATCTCATTTTCAAAGTTTTGCAAATCTCCAAACTGAAATTTATAATCTGCTGCTCCAGGAGAAGGTTTGAGAAATGATGATCCTCTTCCTTTATTATGTACTTCTTTTGATTCTGCTTCTCGTGTAAGATATACTTTGGCTACACTTTTATTAACGATCTCAACACGTTCTATATCTCCATCCTTTAAAAATTGACTAAACTGATATAGAGACGTTTTCTTAGGCTCGTTAAGACCACTATTTCCACTCAACATACTAATAGCGATGAAAATGACAACTATCAAACCATAGATCCAATAACTGCTAAACTTTGGCTTATTAGCCTGAGGGGTATTTTTTGTTTCTTTAGACATTAATTGTTTTTTTAGTAACTAGTTGCTATGGTAGTAATTTTTGCATCACCCCAAAGGCTTTCTATATCGTAAAATTCACGGATATGCTTTTGAAATACATGAACAACAACATTTACGTAATCCATAAGTACCCATTCAGAATTATCCATACCTTCTACATGCCAAGGCTTTTCTTTTAATTCTTTACTCACCAGTTTTTGTACCGAATTAACGATAGCAGTTACCTGAGTATTTGAAGTACCATTACAAATAATGAAATAATCACATACCGTATTTTCAATATCCCTTAAATCCAGAATATCAATATTCTGACCTTTAACTTCTTCAATTCCTCCTATTATTTTTGTAATTAATTGGTCTGTGCTCGTTTCCTTTTTTGCCATTAAATCCTTTTATTTACACAAAGTTATCACAATTTTACGTTTATCAACCTTCTTAACATAAGTTTAAATAACATTATTATACGTATATGCGTATTGTCAAACTTCATACCACTGATTCAACAAATGACTATATAAAGTCATTAGCCAAAATCGAACACCTTCAGGAAGACACTGTCGTATGGTCCTTAGAGCAAACGAAAGGCAGAGGACAAATGGGTACACAATGGAGCACAGAGTCAGGTAAAAACCTCACATTCAGTGTTTTTAGAAAAATACAACGTATTACTATAAATCAACAATTTTATGCCCTAATGGCAGCATCACTAGCTGTAAAAGATGTATTACATAAATTATTGATTAAAAATGTTAAAGTAAAATGGCCTAACGACATATTGTCAGACAAGCAAAAAATATGTGGTATTCTTATCGAAAATGTCATAAAAAAAGGGGAATTAGATGCTATGATCTTAGGAGTAGGACTCAATGTTAATCAAACAGAATGGGAAAATGTTTCACGAGTAACCTCTATAAAATCTCAAACAGGAATACACTTTGACCTAGAAGAAATTCTAAATCTACTCCTCGATCAATTTCATTACTATGTCAAAACTTTACTTGAAGGTGGATTTGATGACATTAAAAAAGATTATGAAAACCACTTATTTCGAATAAACAAACCTTCTACTTTTGTAAAACCCAACCAAGAGCAATTTGTGGGAATTATAAAAGGAGTAACAGATCAAGGCAAACTCATATTACTAGAAGAAGATGACATTATGAATGAATATGATTTAAAAGAACTTCAGCTACTTTTTTAGTGTATCCATACCATCATATGCATGGGTTACTAAAAAGCTTTTATTCGTATCTTTGTCTTCCTTGAAAAAAGCTATGCAAGAAGAAACAATTACACCCCCTGTTCGACAACCTAAACCTAAATGGCTTAGGGTAAAATTACCCACAGGAAAAAAATATACAGAACTCAGAGGCCTTGTAGATAAATATGATCTACATACGATATGTACATCTGGTAGTTGCCCAAATATGGGTGAATGTTGGAGTGAAGGAACGGCTACTTTTATGATACTAGGTAATGTTTGTACACGTTCATGTGGTTTTTGTGGGGTCAAAACTGGACGTCCCGAAACTGTAGATTGGGAAGAGCCAGAAAAAGTGGCTAGATCTATAAAAATAATGTCCATTAAACATGCAGTAATCACCTCTGTAGACAGAGATGATCTTAAAGATATGGGAACCATTATCTGGAGTGAAACTGTAAAGGCCATTCGTCGCATGAACCCAGAGACTACACTGGAAACTTTAATTCCAGACTTTCAAGGAGAAGAAAACCTTTTAGATCGTATTATAGAAGTAAATCCTGAGGTTGTTTCTCATAATATGGAAACTGTAAAACGCCTGACTCGAGAAGTACGCATACAAGCCAAATACGAGCGTAGTTTAGGAGTCCTAAAATATCTTAAGGACAATGGAATTAAAAGAACTAAATCGGGGATCATGCTAGGATTAGGAGAGACCGAAGATGAAGTTATTCAAACTATGAAAGACTTAAGAGCCGTAGGGTTAGATATTATAACTATAGGGCAATATTTACAACCTTCAAAAAAGCATTTACCTGTAAAACAGTTTATTACTCCTGATCAATTTAAGAAATATGAAAAAATAGGTCTGGAAATGGGGTTCAGACATGTAGAAAGTGGAGCTCTTGTACGTTCGTCATACAAAGCACAGAAACACCTTAAGTAATACACTATGAGTTCTATCAAAGTTGCAATTAACGGCTTTGGGCGTATAGGTCGTAATCTCTTTAGGCTACTTCATAAACACCCAAATATAGAAGTTGTTGCAATTAATGACTTAGCAAATGCACATACCTTGAGTCACTTAGTAAAGTTTGACAGTATTCATGGTATTTTTAACACAGATGTCCGCTTTCGCGAAAGCGAAAACCCTCTTCACCCATCAGTCATTATAGTAAATTCCAAAGAAATACCCTTATTTAATCAACCAAACATCGAAAAGATTCCTTGGCACATTGTAAATCCAGATATTGTCATTGAAAGTACAGGAAAATTTAAAACTAAAAATGCACTTGAGCACCATATTACCAACGGTGCTAAAAAAGTAATTCTTACGGTTCCACCTCAAGATGAAGGGATTAAAATGGTTGTCCTCGGAGTGAATGATCATATTCTAGATGGTACCGAAACTATTATTTCAAATGCGTCATGTACTACAAATAATGCAGCACCTATGATCAGTGTACTTGATGACTTATGCGGTATTGAACAAGCATATATCACAACGGTACATTCTTATACTACAGATCAAAGCCTACACGATCAACCACATAGGGATTTGAGAAGAGCCAGAGCTGCCGGACAAAGTATTGTACCTACTACTACAGGAGCTGCAAAAGCGTTGACAAAAATATTTCCTCACCTTTCAAATACAATTGGAGGGTGTGGTATCAGAGTCCCTATTGCAAATGGATCTCTTACAGACATTACACTTAATGTAAAAGAAAGTACCACTATAAAAGAAGTAAATCAAGCTCTTAAAAACGCCTCTGAAACACATTTAAAAGGTATTGTTGAGTATACGGACTTACCATTAGTATCTGTTGATATTATAGGAAACACACACTCATGTATTTTTGACTCTCAAATGACTTCTGTTATTGGGAAAATGGTAAAAATTATAGGTTGGTATGATAATGAGATAGGATATTCTAGTCGAATTATTGAATTAATTTCACACATTTCGAAGAATTAATTTATATTCGTGTTGTTATAACCTACTTATATGAGCATGTTTTCAGTACGTTTTTTGCTCACATTCTTACTCTTCTTGCCCATATTAGCTGGAGCACAGGAAGAGGATTTGTCTGTGCAAAAAGTTACAAACAAAAAAATTGATTCTTTACTTACAGCGGCTACTGTATCTATTGAGGCAAATGACTATTCAAGCTCAGCCCAGACACTTATTAATGCTCGAGAACTTGCTAAATCGATAGATAATAAAAACCGTATAGGACTTATTTCAAGTTCACTATCTCGGCTTTATATCCAAACAAATAATTTTAAAAAAGCCCGTGAAGAAATAGACCTTGCTATTGCCATGAGAGAAGAAACTAATGAGCAAGAGGGATTGGGTCAAAGCTATATTATTGCAGCAAAAATAGAACAGCAAGAAAAAGAATATAATAAAGCATCCCTTTATTTAACACAAGCCGAAGAGCTCCTTAAAAATAAGCGAAGACCTGAGTTATTAGCCGAAATATTTATTAATCAAGGTATTATTGCATTAATAAATAACAATGCTCAAAATGGAGAAAATCTATTCAATAGCGCTATTAATCAAGCTCAGGAAATAGGTAATAATTATTTACTCGCACAAAGTAATTTACACAAAGCAAAAGCGCTTACTATCCTTAAAAAATATCCTGAAGCTAAAACCGCATTAGAAATAGCACAAACACTAAGTGCAAAAGAAGATTTTCAAGGCCTTCTTTTTGAGTCGTATAAAACATCAAGTGTTATTGCAAATGATCAAAATGATTACCAAAAAGCTTATGAGCAAACTACGCTTTATAATACACAACTCGAAAAACTTCAAGAAAGCAATACAAACCTTGCCACATTAGATCAGGCACCCCAAAACAAATTCCTTTCTGAAAATTTAAAAATAGAAATAGAACGGGAAAAAGATAGATCTCTAAAAGCCAGCAAACTTACCACTGTACTAAGTATTGCTATGGTTACCATATTATCACTACTTATTCTATCCTTATATAAAAACAACAATCTTAGAGCCAAAGCAAACGAATTACTACAAGCCAAAAATACAGAGCTTATTATTGCAAAAGACAATGCAGAAAAAGCATCCATGGTAAAAGCACAGTTCTTATCTACGATTACTCATGAACTCCGTACTCCGATGTATGCAGTAACAGGTCTTACGCATTTACTACTAAGTGAAAATCCAACAGAGGAACAGAAAAAGCATCTAGATTCTCTTAAATTTTCTGGTGAATATCTATTATCTCTTATTAATAACATACTAGATCTCAATAAACTTGAAGCAAATAAAGTAGAGGTCGAACAAACAAGCTTTAATCTTAGAAAACGTATTGAAGATGTATTATTTGCTTTAGGGAAATCGGCTAAAGACAAAGGAAATAAGCTCAATTTTGAATTTGATGAAGATATCCCTGGAGAGCTTTTAGGGGACCCACTTATGATTTCTCAAATTCTAATTAATCTTGTCGGAAATGCAGTGAAGTTTACTAGAGATGGTACAGTAAGCGTTCGAGTTCAAAAAATCAAACAAAACGATACTGAAATCTATCTGCATTTTGAAATTGCCGATACAGGAGAAGGAATCTCAAAGAAAAAACAAAAAAATATTTTCCAAAACTTTACACAAGGATCAGTAGCAATTAATCGAAAATTTGGAGGTACAGGACTAGGCCTATCTATTGTCAAGAATTTACTTGATTTACTTAATAGTAAAATATCTTTAGAAAGTACATTGGGTAAAGGATCTACATTCTCATTTGATATTAAGTATTCTCTTACTAAGCAATCTGAGGAAGAACAAAACCCGCATAACATTATTTATGATGTGGATTATGTAGCATTAGAAAATCGTAAAATTCTAGTGGTAGAAGACAATAAAATCAATCAGATGATAACACGTAAGATTCTTGAAAAAAATAAGATGATATGTGATGTCGCAGATAATGGAGAAATTGCTGTAGAAAAGGCTAGAACAAAAGAATTTGATCTCATTTTAATGGATATTCACATGCCGGGTATTAGCGGTATAGAAGCTACAGAGCAAATACGGCTTTTTGACAGAGATATCCCAATTCTAGCATTAACCGCGGTTACTATAGATGAAAATATTGATGAATTTTATGAGGCTGGTTTTAATGATATTATCCCAAAACCATATAAAGTAGAAGAATTTTTCCAGAAAATTCATAATGGACTAAAGCAATCTAAGGTTACAAGCTAAAACCCTTTTGCAAAGTGTATAATCTCTTCATTAAAAAGAGCGCCCTTATCTAAAAATTTTACACGAATAGGAAGATAGTATATAGATGCGTTTTTAAGCACAGGAGCAAGGCGCATATAATCTTTTTCTGTAGTGATAATACATTCACAAGTATCCAGTTTTCTTATTTCATTTGCTGTGAAGTTATGGTGATCTCCATACGCATCATGAGTAAATACAATATCTTGTTTTTTTATAAAAGAAACCAATGGTTTTGGGTTTGCAATCCCAGTGACTAATGTCACTTTTCTTTTAGATAGCTCTTCAAAAGAAATGCTACCCTTATTACCTTCTAGTTTAGTATCATAATCAATTGCTGTAAAATAAACCGATTGATTAGGCAATGTCTTAAGATCCTTCTTAATTTTTTCTCTATCGTTTATAGAAAGTTCAATAGGGCATTTTGTAACAATAATACTCTGAGCTCTATGAGCTCCTTTTCTTGATTCTCGTAAATTTCCTACTGGAAGTAAAAAATCACTACTATATATATCAGAAAACGTAGTCAATAAAATTTGAAACCCAGCTTTTACTTTCCTATGTTGAAAAGCATCATCAAGAATAATAAGTTCTGGAGAAGGAGATGAACTAAGTAAAATCTCAATCCCTTCCCTTCGTTTTTCAGAAACAGCAACTCTTATATCATCAAATTTTTGAGCAAACTGTAAGGGCTCATCTCCTACATTTTTAGATAAGTCATTTGCAGAAACATCAAGGTACCCTTCTGTCTTTCTTCCATATCCTCGACTTAAAGTAGCAACCTTATACGAGTCTTTTAAAAGTCTAATAAGATATTCTGTCATGGGAGTTTTACCAGTTCCTCCAGTACTTAAATTACCTACACAAATAACGGGTAACTGAAACTCTTTAGAAGAAAACAACTTCCAATCATACCCCTTATTACGTAAATACGTAATAAGGTAATAAAGCCCTGCAAAAGGAAATAAGATTTTACGAAGGTGTTTCATAAACTGCGAAGGTATAATTTTTATCTTTACTACTTTATGTCAAACCAGTTATTCAACATTTGACAATAACATTAACTATATGACAATACAAGACATTATAGATGACCTTGAAGAATGGGCTCCACTAGCCTATGCAGAAGATTTTGACAATGTAGGCTTACTAGTAGGGAACTCATCAGAAAAAGTGACAAATATATTAGTAGCACATGATGCATTAGAAAATGTAGTTCAAGAAGCTATCGATAAAAAATGTAATCTAATTGTTTGTTTTCACCCTATTATATTTTCAGGTTTAAAAAAACTAATAGGATCTAATTATGTAGAAAGAGCAGTAATCAAAGCTATAAAAAATGATATTGCAATTTATGCTATCCATACTGCATTAGATAATGCTCTTCATGGAGTAAATTATGGAATGGCAAAAGCTTTAGATCTTATAGACACTCGAATTTTAATTCCAAAAGAAAACTTCATTTATAAGCTTGTCACATATGTCCCTCACGCTTTCGCGAAAAAAGTAAAAGAAGCTTTATTTAATGTTGGAGCGGGTCACATAGGAAATTATGATCAATGTAGCTTCAATATTCAAGGAGAAGGCACTTTTCGCGCAAGCGAAAATACAAATCCAACTTATGGTGAGATTGGGAAACAACATCTAGAAGCAGAGACACAAATCAATCTTACGTTTGAAAAACATCTTAAAAACAAAATTCTTAAAGCGCTTTTTACAAGTCATCCATATGAAGAAGTAGCTTATGAAATTACTGCCTTACAAAATACACATCAAAATATAGGAATGGGTATGATAGGAGATCTCAAAAAACCTATGACTGAAATAGATTTTTTAAAATATACTAAAGATATTTTTAAAACGGGCGGTATTAGACATTCTGGATTATTAGACAAGCCCATAAGGAAAGTAGCCGTTCTAGGTGGAAGTGGAGCCTTTGGAATTTCACAAGCTATTAGAAATAATGCAGACGCTTATGTAACGTCAGATTTAAAATATCACGACTATTATAAGGCAGAAAAACAAATTTTAATTGCAGATATTGGGCATTTTGAAAGCGAGCGTTTTACAAAAAACTTAATAGCCGATTATCTTACAGAAAAAATTCGTAATTTTGCAGTCATTTTATCAGAAGAAAATACCAATCCCATCAACTATATATAAGTATGGCAAAGAAAAAGGAGGCAACTGTCGAAGAAAAGCTACGAGCTATTTATGATTTACAACTTATTGATTCACGTGTGGATCAAATACGTAATGTACGAGGTGAATTACCATTAGAAGTAGAAGATCTAGAAGACGAAGTAGCTGGTCTCAATAAACGCATTGAGAAACTAGACAATGAGCTATCTATTATAGAAGATCAGATTAAAGCTAAGAAGATTCAAATTGAAGACTCTAAGGCTTCTATCAAAAAATACTCGGAGCAACAAAAGAATGTTCGAAACAATCGTGAGTTTAATGCCTTGAGTAAAGAAGTTGAATTTCAAGAATTAGAAATCCAATTAGCCGAAAAAAATATCCGTGAATTCAAAGCTCAAATTGAGCAAAAAAATGAAGTAATCGGTACTACAAAAGAACGACTTGGTGAGCGTGAAAAACACCTTAAGCATAAAAAGAGTGAGCTTGATGCTATTCTTGCTGAAACAGAAAAAGAAGAGAAAGCTCTTATACAAAAGAGTGAAGATTATGAAAAAGTAATAGATGAACGTCTTGTAAAAGCTTACAAACGTATACGTAAAAATGTACGTAATGGTCTAGCTGTAGTAGCCATAGAACGTGGTGCATCTGGAGGTTCTTTCTTTACTATTCCACCACAAGTGCAAGTAGAAATTGCTGGTCGCAAAAAGATTATTACAGATGAGCATAGTGGTCGTATCCTAGTAGATAGCGAGCTTGCTTCTGAAGAACAACAAAAAATGGAAGCAATGTTTAAATCTATTTAAACTCACTTTCTACCATTCTATAAAAAAGGCTTCTAATGTATCTTAGAAGCCTTTTTTATGTCTGTACATATTATTTTTGTTCCTTACCTAAACAAAACACTCAATAATATTCTACGCTATTAGGATAATGTATTTTAGGTTTTCCTATGATTTCAGGCAATAAAAAAAGGTCTAACACATATCTGTATTAGAC
>CANNDF010000007.1 GCA_947503305.1 uncultured Dokdonia sp. | reverse complement strand
GATGCGACCAACAGCAACTCTAATGTAAACGATGCGGATTGTGACGGTGTACCAACGTCAGAAGATTGTGATGACAATGATGCAACAATAGGTAATAGTGATTGTGTAGGAACTATAGAAGTTAGAAAGACAGCAGAAGTTACAGGGAAAAGAGTTGGTGATATGATTTTCTACACCATTGAAGTTGAAAACACAGGAAACATTGGGCTTACTGATGTAATCATCATCGACACGTTTACAGACGCAAATGGAAATCCACTTGAGTTAACAACAGAGCCTACTTTTTCTGGAGCCACTTTAGGAAGCCCTGAAGGAGAACTTCAAGTTGATGAAATCGCCACCTACACCGCGAGTTTCCAAATTACGCAGGAAGCCGTTATGAGTGGTGGTGTATCAAATACTGCTATGGCAGAAGGATTAACACCTTTAATACAAGTAGTAAGCGATGTTAGTGATGATACTGATGACTTGGATGGTAATACACAAGATGATCCTACAGTAACACCATTAGATTGTTTAGTTATCTATAACGAATTCTCCCCTAACGGTGATGGTGTGAATGACACATTTGTAATTACCTGTATAGAAGAATTCCCTGGTAATACTTTAGAAGTATACAACAGATGGGGTAACCTAGTATTTAGAACAGAAAATTATAGAAACGACTGGGCTGGTATATCTAATGGACGCTCAACCATTACTCAATCTGATGAATTGCCGGTTGGAACTTATTATTATGTATTAGACGTAAAGGATGGTTCAAAACCACGAGCAGGATGGTTATATATCCAGAGATAAAAAAATAAAAATGAAGACCCCAAAATTTATAAAAATGAAAAATTGGTTATTCGTATTGTTAGTAACGCAATGTGTGTATAGCACATTTGCCCAGCAAGACCCACAGTTTACCCACTATATGTATAATACAATGTCTGTAAATCCTGGATATGCAGGACAGCGTGAAGTACTAAGTATAACAGCACTAAATAGAACCCAATGGGTAGGAATAGATGGAGCCCCTAACTCTTTCTCTTTTTCTGGTCACGCTCCGATGCGCAATGAGCGTATAGGGCTTGGGTTTAGTGCTGTGGCAGATCAACTAGGTCCTGCAAGAGAAGTATATGCAGATGTTAATTTTTCATATACAATTCCAGTAGACTACAGTAAAACAACTAAGCTATCTTTTGGACTTAAGGGAGGAATACATCAACTTGATACCGACTGGAGCAAAGGAATTTTTCAAAATCCAGATGTAGCATTTACAGATAACATTAGCCTATTAAGCCCTACAATTGGAGCAGGTGTCTATTTACATTCAGAAAAATGGTATTTAGGTGCGTCCACTCCTAATGTTTTAACCACAAGTCACTATGATGATTTTAGTGAGTCTATTGCGGCAGAACGTATGCATTTTTTCTTTATCGCAGGAATGGTGTTTGATGTAAATGAAGATTTAAAATTTAAACCTTCCGCTTTCGCGAAAGTAGTTCAAGGTGCACCTTTAATAGTAGATGTATCTGCCAATTTTTTATTTAAAGAGAAACTGACATTAGGTCTTGCCTGGAGATGGGATGATGCTATAAGTGCACTTGCCGGATTTCAAATTACAGAGGGACTTATGATCGGATATGGATATGATTATACCACAACAGGATTAAACAACTACACAAGTGGGTCTCACGAGATTCTACTAAGATTTGAACTAAAACAATTAGGTAGATATTTATCACCACGATTCTTCTAAACAGCATATAATGATTAAAAAATCGATAATACTAGCAATTTGTGTTTTGCTCAGCTTAAGCACAACAGCACAGGAGACCGTAAAAGGTATAGCAAAACAGAACTATGACAAATATGAATATGCTCTGGTAATAAAAAAATTACTACCACAAGCAGAAAAAGGAAATGTATCTTATGACTTATTAGAAAAGCTTTCAAATGCCTATTACTACAACGGAAAAATGGCTGAAGCTAATCGCTGGATAAATGAGATTTTTGAACACTATCAAGAGGTAGATCCAGAACTATATTTTAAACAAGCAATCGCGTTAAAAACCATTGGGAATTATGATGCTTCTCAAGAAGCAATGCAAAAGTTTGCAACACTTTGGCCTAATGATTCACGAGCAAAACGATTTATTACTTCTGGTAATTACTTAGAAATCATAAAGGGAGTATCAGAAGATTATGAATTAGAAAATCTAACAGCTATTAATACAACATTATCTGATTTTGGCACTTCCTTATATAAAGGAAACTTGGTTTATGCATCCTCAAATGTTAAAAATGGAAAGGTGTACAAATGGAATAATCAACCATTTCTAGATATTTTCGCTTTAAGCGAAAATGCAAACGAGAACGCATTTGAAGAGGTAAATACAAAATATCACGAATCTTCTACCGCATTTACTGCAGATGGAAACACGATGTATTTTACTCGAAACAACTTTATAAATAATAAATTACGAGGTGATTCAAATAAAACCTATAAGTTAAAGATTTTCCGCGCATCATTAATTAATGGTAAGTGGACAGATATTAGAGAACTACCTTTTAATAGTGATCATTACAACGTTGCTCATCCGGCACTAAGTCCAGATGGTAAAACACTATACTTCTCCTCTGATATGCCTGGTACTTTAGGAGCTTCAGACATTTTTAAAGTGGATATCTATGAAAATGGAGAATATGGAACTCCCGAAAATCTAGGAAACATTATTAATACAGAGGCTCGTGAAAACTTCCCATTTATTGGAGAAGATAACACTTTGTATTTTTCATCTAACGGACATCCAGGATTAGGTGGGCTAGACGTTTTTAAACTAGATGAAAACCAAATTAAAAATCTAGGAACTCCTATTAATAGCTCCTATGATGATTTTGGATATGTAATCAATGATGAGACTAGAAAAGGGTATATAACTTCTAACAGACCTGGAGGTGCTGGAGATGATGATATTTATACCTTTATACGACCTAAGTGCGTGCAAGAAATACTAGGTACTACAAGAGATAATCTAGGTACTATTCTTTCAAACGTTAATATATCTCTAAACAAAAATGATGTTGAGATAGATACTCTCATTTCTGATGCACAAGGTAATTTTAAATATACTTTTGATTGTGAAGAATCTACATATCAATTTACAGGTGCAAAAGATGGATACAACGATGGGAGGCAATCACTAGATCTTAGGGCTATAAAGAAGACCAGTACAGTTACAGAAGTAACACTTATTCTTAATAAGCCTGAACCTAAACCTCAAGCTGCCGCTGTTGGAACAGATTTATTTAAATTGCTTAATTTAAAGCCCATATATTTTGACTATGACAAATCTTATATAAGACCAGACGCAGAGATAGAGCTTGCTAAAATTATTGCCTATATGCAAGAATTTCCTAACGTAAAAGTAGATGTACGTTCCCATACAGATTCTCGTGGTCGTGATGCTTATAACCTTGCACTATCGCAACGTAGAAATGCATCAACATTAAAGTACCTCGTTGAAAAAGGAAATATTCAAGCATCTAGACTCTCTGGTAAAGGATATGGAGAAACACAACTTACAAATGAATGTGGGAATGGGGTACAATGTTCTAAAGAAGACCATCAAGCAAACCGCCGTAGCGAATTTATAGTAATAGAAAACTAATTAATATGAGACACTTAATACTACTGACAGCCATATGTTCTTTTGCATTGACTTCTTGCAAACAAGATCAGAAAACGTCAAATCAAAATGAGACACCAAATTTAAAAGAAACTCAAGTAGCCTACCCCTTATTAAAGTTTGAAGAAACTGAACACGATTTTGGTATTATGCAACAAGGGGAAGAAAAGGAAACTACATTTCGTTTTGAAAATGTCGGACAAGGAGTTCTAAATATAGTATCAATAAAAGCAAAATGTGGATGCACAGTCCCAGAAGGATGGACCAATAGTCCAGTATTACCTGGAGGAACAGGAGAATTCAAAGTAAAATTTAATTCTAGAGGTAAAAAGGGCAATATAAAACAGCCCATTACCATTAAAGCCAATACCAGAGATGGAGAAGAGATAGTAACCATTGTTGCCAATGTGCAAGCAAACTAATTGATTTCACCCTTATCTGTGGCCTCATAGCATTATTTCTATGGGGCTTTTTTTTGCAAAAAAAATAAAAGCACAGTCGCTGTGATATTCTAAATGTTTCTATATACAATCTCTTTCTTCACTTTGGCTATAGTGTGCTTTTTGTTGTTTGTATATTTTTCAGATTCATCAATAAAAGGGTATTTTAAAGCTGTGGAATAATTTGCTAAAATCTTCTAAAATTTAATGCCCACGTCTTACATATCAAACAATTCTATAGCAGAAATACTTTTTAAGTTGCGCGACTCGTGGTAATCATCTCTTGAGGTTATTTGATGATTTTCAGCAACTTTTTGAGATAAGTAATGAGTAACTTCAGCATATATGTTTGAATAAAATAGTTCTAATGAGCTGATATCCAGATTGCTTTCGTTTTCATAGTTGTAAGATAGATATCCCTTAGCGTCTCTTTCAAAAATCACATAGTCTCTTCTTAAGTGAAATGAATTATTGATACCTGTTATTGTCATAGGTAATTCATAAAATGTATCGTGGTCAAACAGTTGATACTCTCCTGGATGCGAGTATGAATGAAAATATTCATTTAATCTATCAACTTTTGGCGCATTGTAGATGAACAGATGCTTACCAGTAGTAGGCTGTAAAACATCTGTAAATGATTTAAAGTAATCTATTACTTGATGAAATATTTGTTTGGTAACTGTGGTTTTAACCTCAATAATCGAAACAACAGACTCTGACGGCACTACTACAATATCATTAATTCTGTAAAATGGTGCGTACAAGTTACTATCATAAATAATGATATCACATTGCTTAGATAATGTGCCATTTTTATTTAGAATAAACCCTTGCTCTACACTTACTCCTTTAGGAATATATTGTTGTAAAAAGTTTCGTAATATTTCCTCGGTTAAAACTCCAATCGTAGGATTGTGTTTTTTAATAAATGTCTTTATCTGATTTAATTTGATAAAAAGCTCTTCACTTACAAGTCTAAAATAATCTACCATTGTTTTTGCATTGTACGCTTTCGCGAAAGCGTAATTCTTCTAATACATATCTATATCTTTAAGAACCTCATACGCATTATGGTCTCTATAGTCTTCATTCTGAAGCATATCATCAAAAACATCAATCGCTTTTTCTAAGGCTTCATTTGTTTTATCATAATCTCGTATCGCATTATAGGCACTTATAATAACTTTAAGAGGCTCATTGCGTAGTCCTCTTTGAGTAATATCTGGGCTATGATGATTTTTGTAAAAACTTGCTAATTCTATACAATCCTTATGATGTTTTCCTGAACTTTTGAGTAAAAATTCATAAAAAGGATGTTCACGCCACAAGCCTACCGATGATTGTACATACTCAAATAAAAAGACTCTTATTTTAGAGAATAAATTTGGCTCAATATGAAAAAAGGCTCTGTCATAAATCTGACCTATTTCTTCGTCCTTGCGTTCTAAAAAACGATGAACAATAGTTAATGCTTTGGCTATTTTATTATCATATTTAATAAAGTCAAAAGCTGTTTTTATAATGCTATTAGGCTCATTATACAATAAAAATGTTTCAAGCAACTCATCTGATTTTGGGTAGTCATTGCAATAAGCAACCGTTATAAGTACTCCTATTTCTTTACTCGCGGCTGTCACTTTTACTGCGTTTTCAAAGAATGGAATGAGTTTTTCAAAATTGTGATGCACTAAATATTGCAACGGATTAATAGCTACCTTAAGTACACCTGCATCACAATCTTTAGCTAGTCCTAGAACTAGCTTTAAGACCCTATCTTTATCATATTTAATAGAATACTGTAATTTATAAAGCGCTGCTGAACGTGTTGTGGGTTTTGAGTTACTGACTAAAGACTCTAATACTTTAAAAGTAAACTCAAAATTAGCTTTGTTATAAATAAAATCTACAAGGCTACTTACCGCTGCGCCTCTTACTGAATTTATTCCTATACTTAAAGCATCGTTGTATTGGTCTCTTCCTTCATCACCATTTTGTGCATTTTCTTTTAGGAATTCTAAAATTTCAGGATAAGCTTTCTTATGTGCTACAAAATGGCGAGTTACCCATATTAAATACAATAAATTCTCTTTTTCAAACGTGCGAGTATTGATAGTTTCGACAAATAGTATTTTTAGAATATCTGGTTGTATTTTCCCGTCTCGCAAGCCTTCCAGTGCTTTTACTATATAAGTGTTTGATACGTCTTTGTCTGCAATTAGCTTTTTAATGAAATCAATATATTCCATAGGTTTTGAAGCGACTTCATCTAAAAATTTTCTGCCGTGTTCATATTCCGTAGGTTGATTCCATCTGTTTAAACTCTTATTTGTATAGGTATATGTTTTAAAACTATTAAGCCATTGTGCTGTTGAAAACTGAGAATAATTCGCATTTTCCAATGGGTCTCGATTTATCGAAACGGAAACACCTTTTGGTGCTTCATTGTTAAGCACACCAAACTTTCTTTTAAATTCCTGAAATTCTCTTTTGAGTTTTCCTATAAGTGGTTTTTGTCTGTTAATAGAATCAAGTAATTCGTACTTACCAATACCGTAATATTTATTATTTCCTTTTTTACCGTCTCTATTTTCAACAACTCTGAGTTCTATATCTTTTCTAAAGGTCTTGAGCACATTAATATCAATATACTTCTTCTTGTTTGTATCTAAATAAGCATACATTTTACCAAAAACCTCGCGTATCATATAGTTGAGATATGAGTTTAAGCTGTAGACTTCTTCTAATTTTTTCACATTACTTAAAAACGAATATGCTTCATCAACAAAATGACCTGGATATTTAAGAATAACGCTGAAGCCTATAATAATATCTACTATAAAATTAGATTTTAGATAATCATTTACTTCGGCTCTAACATATGTTTCATTAGTTAAAAAAGTGTCTTCAAGATAAGTTTGTAGTTTATCTATTTGATTATGATGCTCATACATATCATTATTCTGGCGGTCATAAATAAGATAAGCGCTATCTAAAATAATGTTGCTCTCATTTTCATAGCGACGTTTATCAATGATAAGTTTTATGATTTTTTTTACCAGTTGGTACGTGATATCTGGATGAGCTTTCCATAGCTTTTCATACAGTTCACCACCACCTGAATAAGCATAAAAATAATTATTGTCATCCTGAGTGTCTGTTCCTTTTTTAATGTCGATATACTTTAAAATATGTTCCGAAACCCATTCTGGAAAATGTACTACCGCACTTTCTAAAATCTGATAAAACCAGTATTGCTTTGCAACATCTTTTTGTCTATTTAAAACAGAAGAAACTAAGTCTAGAGCGGTCTCATTCTTCGCTTCTCTTATTCGCCACAGATAGTCGATAATTAACTCGTCCTTTATTGTAGAATCTTTAAGATTTTCATAGTAATTAATAAGCAGGTCACTCTCTTCTGAAAATATAAAGCGTCTAAACACTTGTTCTATTTCTTTTTTAAGCTCTAAAGTATCAGACTCAATAGCCTTGGTATAAATATTTCTATCTAAGTAGAAGTGTAACCAATCTGCACTCATAAACGCAGATGCAAATGCACTTTGCAAATTTGTACTACTGTAAACAATCTCTTGTACAATGTCCTGCTCTTGAGGCATAGGCTGTTCTTGAAAAGCCAGTTGTTGTAGTACTAATAATTTAATATGAAAACGGACATCTTCAGACATTAAAACAGCTTTAATATCTGCTAAATATTCATCTTGTGAAACGCCTCTTTTGTAACTAACGATTTGTTTGATTTTAGAACGAATGAACAGGCCTTGATGTTTACTGGTTATGACTTTTAAAAGGCTTGTAGATTGCGTTGCAAAATTGCGAGCATAGGTATAGTCGAAAAATGATTGATGAAAAAATTCAATCTTATCACTTTGAATCAAAATACCTTCAGACTTGAGATACTCTATCTCTTTCGAATATTGGTCTTCAAATAGACGTTCATCTAAATGTATATCTTGTTTCTCATACATTTTTGAGGCAATGCTAAATACAAACTCAGCACATCTTTGAGAGTCAACTGCTATAGAATTAGCTTTGCCTTTTCTCAATATCTTTTGTCTCCATAATTCATTAAATAAATCTTGAAGATTTCTAATTTCATTAGGTTTAAAATCATCTGAGTAAATCTTTAAGAATACGTCCAGATGTAGCGGAACTGATATAAGACTGAGAAATATATCACTTAGTTTAGATATATCCTTTACGTGCGATTTTTTTAAAACTTTGAGAACATCTATTCTTTCTAAACGCTCTATCTTAAAAGTTTGTTTGCCACGATAGTTTGATATAATAGGGTCATAATTTAAATCATATATACGCGTAGAGATAATAATCTTAATTCTTGGATGATTAATAAATTGCTTGATGAGATTGTCATAAAAATTTAGTGGTTTTAAATCAGAAGATAACGCTTGCGATAAGGCATCAATTTGGTCTATTAATAGCACGCCATATGAACTGTTAGCTAAGTGTTGTTCAAACAAACTTTCAAAACCAGTTTCGAGTTTATATTCGTTTTCAAACTCTGTGATAGAATTAAACATCATCCTATCTGCCTTAAAGGATATGACGGGAACATTCTCTTCACTTAGTTTTTTATATAACTGGGATATAATTACAGATTTACCCATCCCAGCATTTCCTGCTACAACAGCAAGGTTTAATTCATTTTCCTTGATTCTCTTCTGCGTCCATTTATAAATCTGGTCTAACTGTGGTCGTTGCACAAACAAAGAATCATTAGTTCCAAAATAGCTCTTGACATTAGTGATATCAATAGAAATCTGATTAACTTTCTTTAAAGCTTGTTCTGTATTGAGTCCATTATTACTATTATTTTTAGTAGTAGGCGCCTCATCAATATTATCAGAATTAATGGAAGCTGGTTGCGTAAAAAATCGGCTCATCACAAATTGATTAGACCTAACAATAATATCTATGTCAACAGCAGTAACAGGTTTCACAACTATTAGTGCAAGTAAATCTTTGAGCTGGTTAAATGCTTCTTCTGGATTCAGGCTTTCAAATGTTTTGGAAGAAATGACTTTATTAAATATTGGCTTTATTTTTTTAGGTGAAACATTGTTATTAAAATCTCCGATAAATGTCTTGGCAGGTTGCGTAAAATCTTTAGAAACTGCAAAGAAATAGGTGAAGTCCTCTATGTCGTAAATTAAGGAAGAAGAATTCTGGCTTGCACCGTTTGCTTCTTCAATATGATAAAGCAGGAATTTTATTAGTTCCTTGAAAAAATCATTAATTCCATAATTTCGATTGTATTTTTTACATTGTACGACTGCCTTGATTTTACCATCAAGAAAAAGTATAACGTCAGCACCTTTTTCACCTACACCAGATGACAAAACCGCATTGTCATATATACCAAGATAAAACCCGTTAGCGATTTGGTCTTCAAAATAGTGATAGACTATTTGCTCAAATTCTCTATGTCCCAGTTTATTAAAATCTATAGCTCTATTTATATATACGGTTTCTTTCATTTTTTATTCGGTTTAAAACTGATGCTTTTTTCTTCCAGCCATAGGTTAATGAGCTCTTTTGTAATGCGCGTTTTTCTGGCAGAGCATTCTACTGCTTTGGCAAAAAATATATCACCAATAATTTGATGGTGTCCTAATGGAACAAAACGGTGCTCAATAAGTTTTTTTATCTCGTATAGTGGCAGGCAACGCATTGTTACTTTACGAGCTAATGCAAGCAATCTCGCATCATCGTAGTTAAACTCATCTTTTGCACTTTCCCAACTTTCCGAGCAGTGGTCTGACGCAAGAACTTTATTTAGGTCTGCTATAGTTAGTGCGTTTATCGCTCTTTGAAATACCTCTGTAAACAAATAGCAGTTACTCTGAGAAACAAATACAATATTAGCAGTACTGTCAGCCTCAAACTGTTGTTTGATATGCTCAATAACACAATTTTTTTTAAGTGCGCCATTGTTCCAATGTAGACTCTTGGCTGATGATGCTTGCTTTATATTATAGAAAGTACTCTGTCTGTTTTCGACTACTTTAATATCATCTATAATATCTATTGGAGTTTTAAAATTCTCAGGGTATATGGTTCGATTAGGCTCAAAAAAACTGTAAGCAATCTGTAAGGCCAGAAACCAGTTTTGATATTCCACACCCATATTTGTTGCACTACCTTCAGGATGAGACATCGTGGCAAATATTAAGATGTTGATATTTAAAAATCAATAGAAATAGTATTGTTCTTTCACAAAATACTCATTTTGAGTCATATTTTTTCTATTTCAATAAAAAATGAAAGTAAAGAAATTAGGGTTTTGTGGTTATGCTTTCGCGAAAGCGTAAACTAGTACCGCCGTTAATTATCTTTAAGAGGTACCCCAACAATACAAGAAACAATCTTGCTATCAATATCCTGATGTAATGGTGTGTCTTCTAAAATAGATTGTAACTTTTCTAAGTCGAAATCTATTCTTTTTATCTCTGCCGTCTTTTTAAGTTCATTAAGATTAAAGGACTGTCTATTTCTAATGTTTCGGTCTCTTTTGTCATCGAGATAAGGTTGCAGGAAGTCGATCCAGGAACTGGCGAATTCATCGAAATCAACGGCTTTATTTGTTTCACTAAATAATTTTAGTAACTGCTCTAGAATTTCTTTCTCATATCTATCTATACTACGTTTTTTCAGACGGTGTTTTAAAACCTCTTGAGCAACCTTAAGCGCTCGTCGTTTTTTTGGTGGAAGTAATTCTATTTCCTTTTTTCTAAGAATTTTAAGATAATGCTCTAAATGTTTATTATTCCAAGCTAGTTTTTCCTCTTTGCCAGAGAGTTCATTTCTTAATGCTTTACTTACGTCACCAAAATCTGTAAGAACAATTTCTTCAGGACTTGTGTAAATAAAATACCATTTTGGGCTATGTGACTTATCACCTCTTGTGGCTATAAAGCACCAAGCTTTAGTACTCTTTAAAAAGCTCACGCCAACTTTAACTTGAGATTTTATATCCTTATAAGCTTTATATTCTTCTTCAGTTATGAGTCCTGATTTACCTTGTTTCAATTCTATTATAGGCTGAAAACTATCCTGAATACCTTCCCAGCTTTCATCTAGTTTTTCATATTGTTGATATTCTTCAATAATTCCTTCTATATCATTATCAGTAGAGAATTTTCTAAATTTCAATTCACTCGGTATATCAAAGTTAGAGCCGATAGTATCGGTTACTAAATCATTAAGGGCGTACAATCTTTTATCGCCACGAAGTGAAAATTCTTCAGAGTCATTCGGCCAGTACATTTCTATTTCTGGTATAGGTGTATCCATTCTATCAATACGACCAAATCTTTGCTCAACTATTCTAATGACACTAGGTAAGTCTAATAACGTAACCGCAGATGCCTTTTGTAAGTCAACACCTTCAGACATCTTATCTGAGCAAAGTGCGATGATACGTTCTTCATTATCGGATTTAAGATTAAACTTCTCAAGAACTTCATCACTCTCTTTGACATTATCTCCGGAAGCAATTAATATTTTAATTTCACTTTTTTGTTCATTAAGAATGTGTTTTAGGTAGTAAAGTGTGATTATGCAAGTATCAAATGCTAGTACTTTTTTATGCGTTTTCATCTGTCTCAAAAGTTCATTTGCCTTTCCTAGCTCTCTATTACCACTTAACTGCTTTACCAAACGAGCAATTTCTAAGTAACGTGATAATTCTTCATTACAAGCTTTTTGATACTCTGAAATATTAGAAATCCAAGATGGAATCTCACAATCTTTAAAGTAGGGACTTATAAATGGAACCTTATTTTTGGATATAAGCTTGCCAATCTCATTGACCTTAATTTTATTACCGCTAGCTTTTCTAGTATCAAATTGTTTGAATTTTTGAACTTCATTGGCTCCGATAATATGCTCTAGCAATGCTATGTATGATGACCTTAATCTGTGCCTAATTACATAAATAGATAAATGTTTAGCTACATTAAGTCTATTGTTAACGTAGTTTTGTTTTTTATCTTCTGAAATTTCAAACTTAGGTTTAGTTATTTTCTTTAGATATGTTATTCCCTTTAGTTCTTTACAGATTTCTGAAATCTGGTGGACAATTTCAATATCCTTCTCAGTTTCTTCAGTATCATAAACTTTAGGCACTTGATTTGGAAAACGGCAAATATTGCCTAATGCATTCTTATACTTTTCTGGTTCTAAATCTATAAAATCGTTTATACTAGATTTTGTGCGCCTCACGGTAAATTTACTAACGAACCCTTTAAGCTTTAAAATGTCCTCTGGTTTGCTCAAATCTGGTCGTAATCGTAGGTTTTTAAAAACTTCAAAGCTATCATCATCAAGATTATCGACATCCAGTAGTTCTATGATTTTAAGTAAATCATCAACCTTCTTATTAATTGGTGTTGCTGTGATAAGTAATTTAAAATCAGCTTTATTTTTACGGATTGCTATACTTCGTTTTGAACTTACGTTGAGGTAATTATGCGCTTCGTCTATAGCTAAAATGTTTGCTAATTCTAATTCTTTCTCGGCGACTTTTAGACTTTTTGCCTTACCATTACTTAATGTACCATTAGATATTTGATTATTAGAAATTGTAGATAGTTCTCGAAATTCTCCTTTCCACTTATCCTTTACTAACGGTGGACAAACAATAATTGAATTTGCTTTTTCTTTCCTGCCGTTCTCATACAACCAACTTTCAAGTGCTAGAATTATTGTTGAGCACAATTTGGTCTTTCCAGCACCAGTTGGGTCTGCAATTAAAACATTGGAATTTTCTTGTAAAATATTCATCGCTTGTGCTAGACCAGACCATTGAGTTGGCCATAAATTAGCATTCTCTAGTCGAGACATTAAGTTTTTATATTCAGATAACCAACCACCATCTAATACTTCAGATATTGCACGAGCCAGAGCATCTTTCCAGTCTACTTCTGATATTAAATTTTCAAGAAGCTCGACAATATGTGGGTAGGGCTCTGCAAGGTGAAAATAGTTATCAGCTAGATTCTTGATTCCTGTGTATCGAAACTCATCATCACTTTTTAAAGTTCTATAGTTTGATTCTGTTTGTTTTTTAAGACCATTATTGCTAAAATTTGCCGAACCAATCATAGCTGTTTCGTCACCTACATAAATTTTAGAATGTAGTTTACTGAAGAACTTTATTTCAATATTTTCAGATTTAATTTTTGATATCAAATTAATGATACTTCCACCTTGTAAGATTGAGAGTCTTTTCTGAAGCCAGTATTCAGCGATCTCTTTGTCAAGTGATTTTGTTTGATAACGCTTTCTACCTCGAAAGTTTGGGTCAAAGCCTAGCACAATTTTTATCTTTTTATCTTTTGTGTATTTTTCAAACTGCCCAAAACAATCGATGAGATATGAAAGTGAAGTGTAACCTGTTAAAACTGTGAAGTTCTTGGACCTATCTATATCAGGTAAAAGAATAGATTCTACATTTCTATCTAGGTAGTTAATTGGAAAATCTACTTGTAACGGCCACTCGTATAACGACTCTAGAGGAATATTAAAGTCAATTGAAATCTGCCCAATCACAGAATTTTTCTTTTTTTCTTTGCTCATTTATTGATGCGCGTAATGAGCTACGGATAATTACAATTTAGAATAAAACGTTTCTCAGTTATTACCTTTCTTAAAAATAAAAAATCATTAGTATGATTTAAGTTTTCAATTTATAAAAAAGTAAACTTTAAAAAGAATAGGTTTACTGTAAAGTCGATTTATTACCAGATTGTTGGATTAAATGTTGTTTACACAAAAGGATTAACCTCCGCAGGAGTACCACTAGGATAACCCCAAGCTACATATTGGGATTTTAAATCATCTACATCAAGATGTACGAAAGTTTTGCCAACACCTATACGTTTAAAACCAACATCACGAGCTGCTACGACAAGACGATTACGTATAAATTTAGAGGGAGCTTTAATATCAACCGCTTTACAGGGCGGTATTTTATGAGACGAGTTAGAGACACCGCCAACCTTCCGGTTATGGGACGGACTACGAGCGCCAGAATTAATCCAACTAAAAATAGGATAACCTGTACGAGCTTCTAGTTGCTTAAGCATAAATAGTAAGTGTCTATCCATACAGTTGCCAGAACCAGGAATATCTGGACTATCAAATACAGATAAGTCCATTGGTGTATTACTTGCAAATAATTGTTGTCTCTTTTTAGACCTGGAACCCTTATAAATAATAAAAGCACCCAACAGTAAAACTGATAGAGTGCCTATGCCTACATAGATATGTTGATTGCTATTTTTTACCACAACCACATCCTTTTGAAGGCGTTTTCGATTTTTTATAGCGCAAATATAAATCTGAACTTATTTTAACTGCACTCAATAAAATAAATGCTCCAAAAATGTAATTGAGTGTATTGTTTCCTTTATCCACGTTCATCGTTTTTCTCTTTTTTATAAGATTGTATTTCGGCTTCTAGTTGGTCTACATATTTTTCTAATTCGGTAATACGGTCGCGCTGTTTTGTGATGGTTTTATTCATCAAAGCATTTTTACTTTCTAACTGTTTCAAACGCTTTTCCATATTTTCAGACCATAACTTATAATTCTCTACTACCAGACTATTGGCTTGAATGTTTAAGTTGCGTATTTCTGCATTTTTAAGACGTTTCTGCATTCCATATTGCAACAGGATTTCAATGAGCTTCCAGAACCCTGTGGCTCCTAAAATGATAGCAACAAGCCTAAAGATTTTTATTTCCATACATCAGTAAGTTTTAAAATAGCCAAAGTGATAAGAATTCCTCCGATGGTTACAAAGGCTATAAGAGGTTTATTAGTATTCTTTAATGACTTCTTTTTTGATGAAACTGGAACTAACGCTTCAATTTCAACGATTAATTGAGAAATTTTATCAGCGTAGTTTGGGTCTGTAGCATAACCAGCATTAGCGATTTCTTTTGCAAATTGATGTGGATTTGTGGTATGTTGAAATGCTGAACGATATCTAACATTACTCTTTAAAAGTCCTGCCCAATCTATAAAAGAGTGTAGCGGTGAAGCATAGGCCCTAAACTCGTCCAGTACACGATATTTCCATTTTCCACTAGAAAGTAGAATAGGAAATCCTGATAAAATAACAGGAAACCATTTTGTCGATATACTAGAGTATTCAGTAGTTTTAATCAATTGCTTGTCTCCTTGCCAACCACCGTAATTTCTGCCACTACCTACTTTTATACCGAATAGCATATTACCTTTAATGGTTTTGCCCCAACCTGTTTCTAACGCACATTGGGCAAGCCCAAAAAGTGCTGGAATCCCTGTGCGCTGTTCTGCCTCTTTAGCATAAGTGTAATATGTCTGCACAAATTGCTGTTTCATTTTTCTGCTTTACCGCTGCGCTCTCCTTCTAGTCGTGAATCTCTCAAACTCGATTTCGCGAAAGCGTAATTACAGTTCATTTTCGGCATCACTATTTGGGGTTTTATCTCGCTCTTCGCTCTCTTGGTGCTTGCCTATCTGGGAAAGACCTAAACTTTAAGGGTAACTCGGCTACGTAGGGATTTATATTAAGAATTACTTCGTCTTGCTCATCTTCAAACTTCCCTGATAGGAAAACACGTCCATCATCATCTATGGCATAAAAGAAGGGTTTGCCTTTTCTACTCAGTAACGTTCCTGTGTATTCACCTTGAGGATTTTTTACCAATGGTGCAGGCAGGCTCACTTGCCATCCCGCAATTTCATCTTTGCCAGACCTGGTGCGTAGTCTAATATCTTTTCCTATTACGATATTTTCATTGAGTACCGCGTACACATTACGCTCTGGTGAATGAAATAAATCAGGATTAAGATGATTAGGTGGAACTCTCAGTTCCCTTTGAGAGTTAACTACATTTCCTGGATTTACAGGTGCTTGTATTACGGTACTTTGATATCCTACTATACTCATTATTGTGCTATTATTATTCCGGTTAATATGAGTAAGCCTCCACCAAAAAACCAGCGTTCTAGCTTACCTCTTTTTAATTGTTTTTGTTGTTTTCTTATGGTCAAGTTGAGCTCTTGAATATGTGCTTCATCATTTACTTGGATGAGTGACAGATTTTCAATCTTGGTCTCTAGTTTGAAAATGGTAGTATCCTTCTTTTGTAACAGTTGCTCCCACCTTATCTGCCTAAGTTTAAGCGTATCGATAATGCTATCTTGAAACAGACTATACTCTAACTTCGTTGCTATAAAACGTGATTGTTCCATATTAAAACAGAAGTATTTACCGCTTTTGAAATCCCGTACTATCGGTTTTAAATCCTGCGAAGTACTCTTGCAAGTCCATAGCAGACATAGCATTAATCCTATCCAATTTTTCATACAGTTGGGTTTCTAGTTTTTTGATGGTTTGTTCACTCAAAGAAATATGAGTAGTTAGGCTGTCAGATTCCTTTTTTAGTTGCAAAATTTCTTCATCTAGCGTCACATTTCTAAGTACTAATCTTTCGTTTTCCTGTTCCAGCTTTTCTATGGTGTCATTTTGCAATCGTTCCTCTTGCGGAATGATGTAGAACACTAATAAAAGAACTAGTCCAACCATCCATAGCACCAATAAAATAGGTTTCCAATATTTCATTATACCTTGGGTTTCGTTTGAAAGAGTCTATTTAAAAACTTCTCGAGTAACAGCTTATGAAACACCAATGCAAAGGCAAAAGATTGTAAAAGACACTCAATCATTTTAAGCTGATAACCACGGATAAAGTATAGCGCTATTCCATAAACCAGCCCGATGATGAAAACGCGATAGCGTGTAGCAATTTTTAATTTGAATACTTCATAGAAGAAGTCGGTAGCACGATAGTGATTCAGTCCGTATGCGATAACAATGAAAGTCAAAATATATGACCAGTCTAGGCTATTTAGGTAGTTTGAAATGTGTTGTAATATTTCTATCATTTTAGTTGTGATTTTAGGGTTGATTTGATGCTCTTAATATCTGCTTGCAAAGAAGCTATTTGATGATTAGGAAAAAGATTTTTAGTTAAATGGGCTACCAAAACTATGGTGGCTCCAGAAGCCAATAATGCCAGTACAATTTTGGTTAAAGTCTGATTGGTAAGTGTTACCGTAACTTCGGTTTTAATCCCATCTTTATCTACCAGTCCATCTATTAAATCCTTAATGCTTCTTTTTTGAGTCATTATTTGTTTTGTTTTTTCGTACCAGCTATATTCAATTTCTTAAATAGAGCTGCTGTTATGGTTTTTACTTTCAAGTATTTCAGCACACGTTCTTCAATCGTTTTATCAAAAACGTCATTTACAATGCCCTGACTTCCGTGATTGCGCAATAGATACACTTGTAACTGTTTTACACGTTCCCCTTTACTGCCCAATTTTAGAGGGAAGTCGTCATTAGGTTCGAGTGAAGCTTTTGGTTCTACCAAGATGCTTTTCTCTTCCTTTTTTACAGGTACAATAGGTTTCATTTCAACAACAGGAACTACTTTTTCTTGAGTGATTGGTTTTTCTGTTTTTTTAGGTTGTGGCTCTTCAACAATTGTAAATTCTGCTTCTTCGATTCGTTCTTCCTTCTCTCTGAAAAAGAGATACCCTAGAATTCCTAAGCCCACTAAACCACCAGCTATTATCAATCCTTTATGTATCGTTTGCTCGCTCATTATTTTCCTAAACTTTTCAACGCTTTGCGCATTCCCGCAATATCAGTTGTTGTAAAGACTGTTTTCTTTAATCTTTTTTTAGCAGCACGAGATGTTTTAGGACCAAAAATGCCATCTACACCATCTCGTTTAGGGCCGCTACGACCTAAGTCTTCCTTATAGATTTTTAGATAACGTTGTAACACTTTTACATCGGGATGACGACTACCGTATTTTATAGGATAGCCAGCTTTGGTCTGCGGTGGTTTACTTCCTGAACTTGACGTGCCCGAACTACTTGGGATAAAAGGTGGTGTTTGGTAGCTAGATGTACCAGCCGTAATAGGAACTCCAGTAGTTGATGAGCTGGCGTTAGCAATCTGTTTTTTCTCTTTCTTTTTACTCATTACGTAGTAAATGATAGCTGCTCCTGCGAGTACCACAATAACACCTCCCACAACGAGGATGTCTTTATTCTTCTTTGCAAATGATGGTTTTGGTTTCGTTTTTATCTGTTTCATTGTGTAGTTTTATGATTGATAGTTTGGTAATCGTTGTACATATTTTGACACGTACTCCTTCATTTCACTTTGGCTTAAAAAGCTGTTTAAGTACTGCCACATATCTTTTTTATAGCGTTGATAGAAAGCTTTAGAAAGACTCGCAACTTGGGTTTTATCACGAAGCTTTTTTCCAAAAACATTCTTTACGGCATCTTCATCGTCATTAAAAGAGCCTTTAGCATTTTTAATGATTTTTGCGAGCTGTGTTGCTGAGGCATCGTCTAAAACTCGTATTGATTTCGGTGCTACCCATTTCTGTACATCCGTTAGATAATTCATATCAAATGGGCTGTTCCAGTTGGGTTCTTGTTTGGTCGTACCCACATTTCCAGTAGAAACTTGTACACCAGACCCTATTGCTGTTATTGTAGCAGTAGCCATTGATTGTTGCTTGTTATGCTTTCGCGAAAGCGTAACAAAAACACCGATACCGATAACGCCCAATCCTGCGCCACCTATCATCCACCAACTTGTTTTTGAGAGTTCCATTTTATGCGGTTCTATAGTTAGGAAGTGCCTTTACAATGTTGAGCACTATAGTTATTTCTTGTTTATCAAAACGGTCTTTAAGCGTGTCAATAAGGTTTTTAGAATAGGTTTCTTGATAGGCTTTTGCCACCTGTGACACCTGTACTTTATCTTTTAGTTGCCTAAACACACCATACACTTGTTCTTCGTCATCACCTCCTTGGTACCAACTTCCCCAAGCTTTGTGAATTTGGTCTGCATAGCCTGTTGCTGTACTGGTTTTTAAAACCAAAACTTCACGATTAACACTTTGTAATACCTTGTTCAAGAAATGAATATCAAATGCGTTTTGTGAATTGAGTCCATTTGTAATAGGCTGAATTTGTGCTTGAATAGCAGTCATTAATTTGCTAGTGCGTATATCACGACTACGCTTTCTTAACGACAGAAAAGTTGTGCCGATAAACAATGTACCTACACTTGCGCCTATAATTTTATACGTCATACTCATTTGCCTAATAGTTTTAAACCGCGACCTGCAGGTGTGAGCATTGCTACATCTGAGAGGTCTGCGTTTTTTGATGTGTTTCTAAGCAAAACAATAATCCCAACTAAAACCACCGCAAGAATTACGGGAACTCCAATGGATAGAATCTTTGTAAGGTTCTTACCTAAGCCAAAAATGTTTCCACCAATCTCTGAGATATCAGCTATAGTGCGTGTTGCCATATTAGATACATCAAGATTGTTTTTATGCAACCATTTATTGAAGTTAGGACTCGTGGTGCAAGACGCAGCGCCATTGGACTTCCAGGTAATCAACCATATCATTTTTGCATTTTCCTGACCAAGCTCACTTTTAAGTTTTGTAAAATAGCTCGTCCAGAAGTCACACGGGTCGTCTGCTTCTGGCACTAGAAAGATGCGGTTCTCTATGTTGATTTGAATTGCCATTATCCTACGATGCGATGGGTTTGTTTTTTACTTTCGGCTTTACTAAAATCATTGTCCTCCAGAAACTTCTGAAGACGTGCTTTGAGCTGTGCTTCTTTTTTGAGTGCAGTTCGTTTATCATAGTTGACATACATCTGCCTACCCAGCCAAAAACCTACACCTAAAGTGAGTATCGTTTTCATCTACTTTTTTTTGAAAATGTTATGCTCAGGAATCTCTAATTCACGTAGCCACTCTGCAACTTCAAATCCAGGATTATCTTCATCTGCTTTTGCGGGAATTTCATTAAATCCTGCAATGATGATATCTGGAAAGCGCAGTATATAGAACTTTACAATAGCCTCAAGCGTGGCTTTTTGTTCATCGGTACGCGTGTCTTTATCCCAAGCTTCTTTGAGTGTTCTGCCACCTACATAAGCAATATGCTTTGCAATGCCTGTGATACCTTTTTTACCGTGGGAGATGCCCCATAAATCGGTAGTTGTTGGACTAGCTTCATTGATAATGGTTTGCAAAGCGCCATCTTGCGGTATCAAGTAATCGATACCTGGACGGTTCCATCCAAAACCACCATCGCGTTTTGAACCTGTATGTTTCTTAATGATAACTTCTTTTCCAAAGTCTTTATTTTCGCCTGTGTCAGTACTTTGTATGATGAGATAATCTATTTTTTCCATTTCTTTTAGATTTAAAAATTAATTGGTTGTAAACGTCTAATGCCCAACAAACGATAGGTTGGATAGGTTTTGATGTTGACTTGATTGTTCTGATTTCCACCTAAGACGTAGATGTGTTTTTTGTCTTCGGTATAGCCTATAAAAAGACCGACGTGACCTTTCCAGCTCGACTTTTTATGCCGCCAGAATATGACAACATCGTTGAGTTCAGGTTCTTTGATTTTAGTGCCTACCTTTAACCAAGAGCGAGCCGTAAGTTTATGGCTTCGTTCCACATTGGCTTTATGAGCTACCCAATTTATAAAGGCAGAACACCAAGCAGTTTCATCCGTAGTGACCCAAGTATGACCAATCTCTTTAAAATAATTAAGAACACGTGGATTATGTTGGTTACCTATAGTTTCTGTAACTCCGTATTGGCTTAAGGCGATATTAATAAGTTGTGTCATCTGGTGGCTCATTTTCGTTGTATTCGAGCCACGATGCTGGTATGCCTTTACTCATTTGCACGCCAGTAGATATTTTTGATTTTTCGGGAAGTACGCTGTACATCTCAAATTGTTTGTGGTATATCAAGAAGGTTACCACTTGTTTAGGATTGATTTTAAAGCACCAAATAGAATGCCCGTCAATGATGTCTCCATCAATATCAAAGACCTCAGAAATATTCCCAAAGTTTTGTGGACTTTGATGGTTACCCAATGAAAGCGTCTGACACGTCTCTTTACCAGCAACCGATTTTTCAATGAGCTGTAATGCATTAATACGGTCTTCTCCTGAAGCCACAATTTTTAGATGTGAAATTAGTGCTGGATTGTGCTGGAAGTCTTCACGATATTCGTAATACTCATCATTGACAGTAACCGTCGGGCTACTTTGGTTTCCTGTGATAGTAACGGTATCACTTTCAGTATCGCTCACAGCACTAACATCTTCCTTTGAACTTATTGCTATATGACTTGTAAAACCAGGTAACTTAATTACATCTTGAATTTCGTTTGCAGTAGTAATTCTTGTTACCGTTTGATTTTCAGTACATCCTACATACATTAAGCTATTATGAGGATTAAATGCCATAACTGATGGACTTTTACGCAATGGTATTTTTGTAATAGTTTTGGATTGTACAGCATCATACAAAAGCACAGTTTTACCTTCATAAAAGGATATATACATCAATCCGTTTTCTGGATTAAACGCAAAATAGATGCTCTCTTCTCTGGTCGCTCCAACACTATTTTTAAGATTCCCTATAAGGTCATAAACGTTAATTCTGCCTTCAGTAATCGCGTGGACGAATAAATCTCCAGTATTCGTGTCAACGCCTAAAGATTTTACGCCTTCTACACGCGGTAGGTTATTGGCTCGCTTGAGTGCGCAGATTTTAGTTATCGTACCAGAAGTAATATTTGCTGTATAATAACAACCATCGACTGGGTTAAAAACAACATCAACAGGTCTTACATCAGTATTGCTTCTTTCAATGATTTCATTCTTTGGAGAAATGAAAACCACTTCATTTGAGACGGAGCAAGCAACCGCTACAGTTCCATATTCTAAACTGTCTTCATTTGAATTTACAGTAATTGCAGAAGGACTTATGGCTCCTGGCAATAGATTAAATTTAGAATTAGCTAACCTTGCAGGACCACTACCTTCGCCTTCAGAAGCTATTGGATTTTTTGATAAATCGATAGTGGTAATTACATCACCAATACTACTTATTACCGATACAGAATCCGAAAGCTGATTAATGCAGTAAAACGCGTCATTTACTGCATTATAAATCACGCCTTGTGGATGTTTTTGAACCAATACTTCTTTAGTAAATGAACGTTCTATTTGCATTGGGTCTGTAAGTGGGAGACAGGCATTAGCTCCCCAGAGGCATACTTTTCGTATGTCGTCGGTATGATTAGTTACGGTAATTTGCGTAACCTCGGTATCCTTTTGTAGTTTTTTGTAGAAGCTGTTTATAGCCTTTTGCTTCTCTAACCAGTTAAATCTTGTGCTACGCATTTACTCTGTAATTTTCTATAAAGTTGATGACATCTTTAGTGCGTTCTATTTGGGATGCACCTACCATTTCAGGATTTTTACCGAAGACTTTCGTCACCGCGTAAACGGCTTCGATGGTTGGAAAACCATAATCTAAGTATTGTTTCATCCCGCATAAATCTGCAGTCGTTTGGCTACGGGTATTTAAGAACCAATGGCATCCTTCGTGAGCTAAAATGGCAACACGTATAGGAATGGTGTACGACTTAAATAATCGTTGTGAAATTTGAACTCTGGGCATTTTACGATGTGTTCTCGCTGGTGTTACCAGTTCGCCACCAAAAGCATCAGTAATTTTAGGCAAATACTGAAACAAAAACTCGTGGTCTGTACTATCGTAAAATCCAGGTGGTACATAACCTGCTTTTTGAGCAAATTGTATTGCAAATTCCAAATAACGATGTTGGTCATCTATAGCCCACATCTCTACAGGTTTCATTTTTTCAATCTTTACATTTACAATCTCAAACGCATCATCATCTGGCGCATTTTTATCAAAAACTTCCATTTCCAAGACTTCTGGAGAAACTGGAAGTGAGATGATAAATTCTCTTTGAATTCCCGCTTTCGCGAAAGCTGCCTTTCTTCGGAAATAATAGGAATTGGCATATCTAGGGTCGTACACACGAATACCTAACTGAAAAGGCATTAGGGCCAAAACCGTTAGCCGAATACGAAAGCGCTCTTTATTTGATGGTATCGTTGTTATCACTTAGTAGGATTGATAAGATTTGTTCTTTTGACTACTCATTACAGCTAGTCCAATAACACCAACGACGACTACACCACCTAATACATATACCACCGTTGGGATGCCTTTCTTTTCTTCTTCAGATTCTGTAGGAGCGCCTACATCTATTGAATAATCAGAAATCGGTTCCGAAGTATTAGCGCTATAATCTGAAGGTAACTTTGGTCTTGTAAACGAGTCAATGGCCGCACCTATAGCTGTTGCGCCTCCTATGTCATTATATACCTGACCAACATCTTTAAAAAACTGTTTTCGTTTCGCTCGACGTTCAATGCGTTTAGGTGCTGAACGTCTTATGGTTCTGCGTTGCAATCGTTTTGCTTTGCGAGCCGCTCTACGAGCACGACGTTTCTTTTTATTCCCAAAAAAGTCGTCATAATCTTCTAGAAAATGGTCATCGAGTAATTGTTCTGTTTCTCCTGTAATCATAAGCCTTAATAGATTGCCATTATTCGTAAAGTAGAAGCACCTGGGTCGTAGGAGATTTTCTTGTAACCTTTACCTACAAAAGGGTAACCTTTTGCTTCGCCAGGAATCAAAACAACACCGTTAACTAAAGCTTTACCTTCCCCTACGTTTTTTATAGATGCACTTAAAAAGCCATCATTAATATCTCCTGCTTGCTCGGTGTCCGTTTCATTTACTTGTGCTAATATGTCCATTGTTTTGTTTTTTGAATTGAATGAATTTATAAATACCAAACCCTGTAATACCGACTACACCCACAATAGCAACTACTTTCATAAGCTTCCCACTTTTTGAATCTGACTGCATTGCTTTTTTAGTGGCTTCCAGTTGCTGAGTTTTTATTTGCTTAACATCAACTTTAGAAACTTTTGATAGTGGTTGTTTAACCTGTTTTGGATTCGTTTTTTTAATTAAGTGGTTGATGGGTGTTTTCTTCGTTACAACAGGTTTTACCTTCTTTTTTATAATCGCTGGTTTTTGTTTTACAATAGTTCTGGGTAAAACAGCAGGTTTTACTTGATATGCAGGTCTAACTTTTATAGGCGGTAACTTTACAGGACGCCCACGTATAATTCTAGGTTTTCTAACCACGACTTTTGGTCGCCTTTTTATAGTTGTATACCTAACATTTCGTGGTGGTCTGCCTAATTTTGGGTAGCGCGTCACACGGTTGTTTCTAAAGTTTCGTTTTGAAAAACGTTTTCTATGTGCGCGACGCGGTCGCCTTCTGTAATTATCAAAGGCTTCATCCTGATACACATCGTAATCGGTTATTGCAAAAGTGTTTACCATACTATTTGGGTATTTGCATCGGTGGTGCGTAAGGCATTGCTGGACGTCCCGATTTCATTAATACTACAGCACCTATTCCTAAAACCACAACTCCACCGCCTATCATTAGCATCATATTGGTTTTCTTTTTGGCTGCTTCGGCTTTTTGTTTGGCTTCTTCCCGACGGCGTTCTTCTTCACGCCTACGACGTTCTTCCGCTTCACGACGCCTGCGTTCTTGCTCTTCTCGCATACGTTGCATACGCATTTCCATATCTCTTTTGGCAGCTGCCGCTTGTGCAGCAGCTCTAGCTTGTGCTGCTTGTACTGCACCTGCATTACTTGATGAGCTTCTACGTTTTTTCTTTTTGAATAATCCGCCTAAAATGCCCACGGCACCTTTGGCAATAGCTCCCCAGAACTGGTCATTCTCTTGTGAAGAAAACTTTTGGATTAAACTTTCTAGTGCTTTTGCGAAAGCGGAATCTCCATCCTTTAGAAGTTCTACCACTTCATTGATAAGCTGTTCTTTAGAGGGTTTTCCTTGAAAGAATACATTGCTTTCGGCAAGTAGTTCTTGCACAGGCTTAGGATAGTTGAGTACCAGATAGGTAAGATTATCTATCGCCTGATTGTATTGTGATTGTTTATTTGACATTACTTAAATTGAATTTTAAACCGTGACCTACCAATACACCAGCAATAAATACCACTCCGAAGAGGATAAGTTCATCTTTAGTGATGCTAAAGTTTTTTGGGGTTTCAGTTTGGGTTGCTTCTTCTTTTTTTAGGGCGAGTTTTCTGGTTCTTATTTCGTTCCAGACCATTTGCACTTCCTGCGCAAGATTTTTGTCCTGTGGATTTGCGTTCGATTTTTTGACAATGGTTTGATAATACCGTTCTAACTCGCGGTCTTTGTAATTTTCGAACTGGCTTAGGAAGCTGTCTTCATCGCCTGTTCCCGAATAGTTAGAATGCCCACAGGCTTTGCAAAAGTTACCTTCGGTATTGTATGAATCGTTGCTACACGCACCACAAAAGTTATCTTCTTTAAGCGCATTAAGTTTAAGAATTGCTTCTTTATCTGGATGTAGCTGGATAAGTTCCTTTATGACCTTACGACCTTTCTTTCGCGTAAGCTCTTTAATTGCTTCTGCAAGATGTGTAGGGTTATTTGGAGCCTCGAAACCGTATTGCTCTAATAGATGAGATACTGCGCTCGCATTGTGATACACGATGTAGTCTATTCTATTTTGTCCTAGCTTATGTGTTTCTGATTGCTTCATAGTGTTTTAGATATAAAAACAGCCAGAGTTAATGGTTTGGGGGAAACCGACTCTGGCTGTCTGGTAATGGGTAGCAAAGTCGCGCCTGCAAGTTGCAGACTATCGTCTTTTACGTCTCACGAGTCTCGTAGGCACTCTTCTACGCGGCGCTGGTTTACGGATGTAGCGCACTCTAGGAGATGGTCGTCTACGTACTCGTCTTACTTTACGCTTACGGCGTAAGCCTAAAGCTGTAGGTCTGCGTCTACGAATCAAATCCAGTTGCGGTAATCCTGTTGTTCTAGGCGCTCTAGAAAGTTCGGCTACGTTGCTTCCTTTTAAAAGGTTACCCAGATTTGCTCTCGCCTTGATAGTGAAGGTGAATACTGCTGTAACACCGTCTTCTACAACTACACGTAGTGAATCCTGACCCGTAACATCCATCTCGAAGTTATCGTCATCAATAAGTTGCTGGGTAAAGTTTTGCGGAGATGTTGCATTACGTGGTTGATACACACGTGTGGTCTTAGAACCAGAAGCCGTTCTACGGTCAATGCGGAGTACGTTGTCAAACTGAAGCGCGTTACTCACCGAGTATTTCATTCCCGCAATTTTAAACGGATTTGATTTACTCTCTTCTCGCACTTCTTTATGACTAGACTCTTCGATATCTACAGAGACACCATTGGGTTGTGCCGCTTCTGCGTTACCACCAAAGATAACCGCCTCAGCAGCTGCTCCAGATTTATTGGTTACAACTACCGTTAAGGTTCTGTCGTTAGGGTCTATTTTCCCGATGCTTGAACGTGTGTAATCATCATATGCCTCTTCATCATACTCACCTTCATCGGCATAGTCGTCATAATCGTCGTATTCATCTTCGTACTCGTCATCGTAGCCGTCTTCTAATCCTTCAAATCCAGAATCGAAGTCGTCTTCTTCGTCATCATATAATTCATCGTTATCGTAGTCGTCATACTGATCTTCAGCAGCTTCTTCGTAACGCATTAATTCGTCGTTATAATCACTCATTTTAATTGTCTTTTTTACCTGTATTCACAGGATGAAACTTTTTTAAAGTGTCCACGAGTGTCTCTAAACACTACTTTTTTGTAGGACTAGCGATAGCTTTCTTTTTGTTTTCGGCTATCTTTTTTGCTTTCATCTTTTGAACCATTGGAGCGACCAAAAATGTTCCTAATGCGAGTCCAGCAATACCTGCTCCCACACAATAGAGAATTGGTGTCCAGGCGATGTCTTTGTTGTTTGCCATTCGTTTTGTTGTTTATTGATTTTTGAATTTTTGGCGAGGTCTCTAAACCTTGATAGACTGCGAAGTTGGGAAGAGGTAGTTGTTTTTCCGCTGTCGCGAAAGGGACTTTGGAACGAGAATCCATATAAATTGTATTTTGTGCTTTATGAAAGAAAAAATAGAAAACGAAATCAAAACAGCTGCAGGAAGACTATCTAACCACTTAAAAAATGTAGAGATTAATGGAAGTTCTGGGTATATTCAATACGATTTTATGTGCAGCGAATTTTTAGATTGGAATGATAATGACATAAGGAAATCACCCGAGCACAAAGTCTTTTTCGAGGAAGTGGTAAATTTTACTGGTCCAGTTCTATATTTCTTTGAAATTATTTCCACTCAGGATTCAGGCTCAGTAAGGGAATGTATGAGAGCTTATAAAATTCTGGAAGGTTCTAAATCGGTTCCTGCCTTGAAAAAAGGATATAATAAAGATTCTCGTATTCTATATGTAGGAAAGGTGAAGCGTAACTTTTATGGAAGAGTAATTCAGCATTTAGGATATTACAAGGTTGCACGAACGCAAGGGTTGCAGCTATTTTACTGGGCTAGAGAGTTTGGCTTAGATGTTCGCTTACACGCCTATCATTTTGAACCAGAGATGCACGATTTAGTCTCTATATTTGAACTCAAATTTGCTCGTGATTTAAAACCTATTGTAGGTAAACATTCTTAGTCAACTTCAGATTGTGTGAAATACTCATACAAGCTCTGATTGCCACTATTTTCGTTTTTATTTAATGGAATATTATAAATATCTAAGAGAAGTTGCTCGATGTATTTCGATTGTCTGTTTTGGAGTGTTACAAAGGAGAAGTAGACAATCATTTCTTCAGAAAAGTCCTTACGTTTTAGGTGTGAAATAATCCTGTCTGATAGTTTGCCTTTACCTATGTAAAGGCATTTCATAAGAAAGATTTCGTGAATTGGACAGTAACCTTCTTTCAGCCACAAGAAATAAATACTATCCTCATTAGGAAGATGCCATTCTTTGAGATGAAAGACACCGTCAACAATGGTTTTATCAATAAACCATCCAATATTTGAATGAGTAATAGTCTCAAGAGTGAGATTGAAGTTTGTTTCTTTTTTAAGGATGTTATCAAATAGTTTTTGCCTATTGTAACAGCCTAAATCACAATCAATCATTTAGTTATAATTTTTAAAACCCCTTCATTACTCTCCTTAAAAGCGTTACTAGCTTCTAGAGTCGCTTCCATTTGTGCCATATCATCACCCAGAAGTGTATGACTAAAGGCTTGCGCACGATTCAACATCCTGATATAAACTTCTGGGTCATTATTTCGCGTAAGCTTACGTAAACCGCCTAAATAATCTTCTCGATACACAGTTGGGATGATAATTTTAGTGTGGTTTGCTGCGGATAATTCTGCATTCATCATTATACGAGCCATACGCCCGTTACCATCTAAAAACGGATGCACTTCACTTACTACAAACATTATGTATGCCGCTTTTGCAAAGGGATGAACAAGCGCCTTATAAAAGTCAAAACTTTGTATAAGCGTGCCATTTACCAGTTCCATATCTACAAAAGAGGTGTTGCCCGCTTGGTTGTTTTTGTCTTTAAAAACACCGGGCTTTTTATCTGTTCTGGCACTTAGCAAAATAGCGTGTCGGTATTTTAAAATGTCAATGAGGTTTTCACCAGAATAAGGTAACACGCGCATTTCTTGTTTATTGGATGCTAATTGATATGTTCCTAAAACATCGTGCGAATCTTCATTACGTGCAGGCAATGGTTGCTGTGTGGCAATGATGCGTTTGGCTGTATCAATTTCAAAAACAGTACCTTCTATATAGTTTGAAAAGTAGCTTTCGTAAAACGCAAAGTTTCGATATGCTCTGGTTGTGGTATTTTGTTCTTCACGATTTTTAAACTCTTCCTTTTTAAGTGCTTTAAAAAGTGTTTCAAATAATTGGATACGCGCTGGGTCGTAAGGCAAATTATTTGCTCTGGCTACTGCCAAAGGTGATTTTAATGCGGAAACGGGATGCGTAGTTAATAAGGCACTTATAATTTTGTTCAGTTTTTCAAACTCCTTTTGCATCCCGAGTTGTTCTGAAATATCACGAGCTCTATCTCTAACGCTGTTTAACTCGGCTTCGCCATTTACACGAATTATCTTTTCTAATTTCTCTTCTATTTCTGGGTAGCTAAGTGTCTTTGAGTCTCCACCTGTTTGTCTGGAGACTTGCAAGTTTTCTAATAAGGCGCGCTCTCTTTGTGATACCATAAGTTCGCCAGAAAATGAGGTATCACCCTCAATGGCTTTTGAACCTTCCATAAACCGAATGGTTATTCCTGGAAGCTTTACCTTTTTTGTGTATTTGTAGGTGACGAATAATTGATTTGTTGATGTAGGTGCAAATTCAAAAGCAGAGCGATGACTTAATACAGCTCCTGGATATTGATTTCCTAAAATGGGGAATATATTGCGCTGGATGATATCTTCTGGCGTATCTTCTAAGTTACTGCTATAAATGCGAGAAGCTATCTTTCTAATTTTCCCTTCTTTCTCAAGTTTAGATATTTGTCGCGAAACATTAGATTCTGGTGAACCATAAATGATTTCTTGAAGATGTATCGGCTTACTTTTTTCCATTATAATAATATCAAAGCACAAATTTGATAAATATTTTCCACTATAACGATTTATTTGTCAAATATTTTCCAATATAATAAATTCGATTGTTTTCCAGTAAAACATTAGAAAAGTTGTTTTTTGATAAATATTTTCCACTATCCAATTGAATCTGATAAATATTTTCCACTATATAGGGCTGGTCAAGCCATTTTCGTGGTAACGAAGTTTCTCTGAAATCAGTTTTACAATCGCTTCATTTTTGGTTTTGTAGATATAATTACCTTCAAAGTCCTGCTCATTAAGTAGCATCTTTACCTTTCGACCCTCTTCCTGGTCAATAAACTTTTTACAAGCTCTAATGAAGGCAGCACGACTGCAACCTTTAATGCGCTGCTCTCGCATATTGACGTAGACAAAAAAGCTTTTCTGAATTTTATATTGTTGCTCCGTAATCTTACCCATTGCAAAAGCATTGGAACATAATTCGTATTGCTCGTCTACAATGAGTTGCGCGATGCGTACCATTTGATATTTCGGGATACGCTCACGATAGCGCGTAACATCATCTACCTGATGATGTAATCGTAACCACGTGCAGTTTTGCCATTCTGAGGTGGTAATTTTTGCAACAGATTGATGGGTAAGTACGATATCAATCCCTTTGTGACGAACGGTACACAATGCACCTATCATCGATTGCCCTTTTGCACCTGTCATATAATGGTCGATATCGTCTAGGACGACAAGCCCATTTTTGTAGTGCTTCATAATTTTGGTAATGACTTCTTTTTTCTGGTCATTATCCATAGGCGAGCCATCAGGATTAAATGGACGAATGCGTCTTGATGATACCTTTGTAAGTGCTTTAAGATGATTAGGACTTACAGTTCTGAATTGTGGATAATCATCATCATTGGTATCAAAAGCTAATACTTTACGACCTTTCTTTCCCATCACGAGATGGTCCATCATATAATGTTTAATCTCTTGTTTGTTACGGTAGGTCTTACCAACGCCTGTTTCACCACATACCAACATAATCATAGGTTGGCGTTCTAAATCTTCCTTTTTGTAAGTGATAGGTTTTCGACCGCGATTAGATATAGTTCTGGCCATTACGAATTGTTTTGTTGTTCTTCGGCAACTTCTAAAATAGGTAGGTCTTCATCGACTTCTTCTGCTTCGATATCTTCGATGGTTGATTCAGGCTCATTTACTTTTTGTTTAAGAGACTCTTGCTCTGGTTGCGGTTGTTGTTTTGATTTAGCTTTCGCGAAAGCATATTCGTTATTCTTTTCAGCTTCCTCAGAATCTTCCTCCTCAATATCATCAACCTCTGTTTCTCCTTTTTCCTGACGAACAATATCGAGAATACGGTTTTCAAGAAGACTATTTTCTGCACGCACTTCCATAACCACCTGTGCTTTTTTCATTAAAATAGAAATAATCGCACCCATTAGTTGCTGTTCTGGCGTGAGTTTTTTTGCTTTCTTACGTAGCACTTGAGCGAGTAACGGTCTAAGAAGTGCTTGGTCTTCTTTGTCGAGTTTTATGCGCTCAACATTCTTCTTGTTTTGCTCATCTACAACTTGAATGATTTCTTCAAACTCGTAAAACTCCTGATGCTTTTTAATTTTTACGAAGTATCCACCACCGACTGCAAGGACATTATTAGACATTCCCAAAATAGCATCTGCAGCTTGGTTAGCTTGTGCTAGTGGTATTTCAAAATCTTGGTCGGTTACCGTTTCATCAACTTCTGTATCAAATCCGTTCCCGTTGATATCTTGTTCTGGTGCGTCTAATGGTTCTCTTGCTTTCTCTTTTTCGACCTTCGCTTCAATCGAACTTCTAAAGTCTATTTGGGTATTTCCGCTCCGTCCAGGTTCTAATTCGTCAAGCGTTTTATGTTCCTGGTCGGGTTTCCAGACGTTCCAGCTTTTTTGTTTTTCTTCTTCGGTTTCAACAGGACGTTCGCCACCTATGTCTTTTTCAATAACAGGTTGATTGAGCGGACTGCTATCTTCGTTTTGAAGTTGTTCAAAATTAATTTCTTCTGGGCTTGCGGTAAGGGCATCTTGCACTTCTTGGGCGATGGTATCTTGCATAGGCTAGTTCAATTTTGCTATAAAATTGATAGTGTTGTTTTCTAGGATTTTAAACTTCTCTACAAAAGGCTTGTAGAATTGTGGGATGGACAGAATCTCATCACATTTATGATAGTTGTACAATATGGCACGTTTAGACTGATTAAAGCTTTCTCCAATTTTAGCGTAGCTAGAATCTGTATATTTTTTGAGTAGAAAATAACAACACATACGTGCTTCACGATACTCCTGTACAGTACTTATGTAGAAGTTTTCTTCTTTTAAATCGAATACCTCTATACTTTGCGAAATGATAAACACGAGGAGGAGTTTTACTTTCTCTTTATCTTGAGTAGTAAGCTCTGTATTACTGGTTAAGCTATCTATAACTTCAATGGTTTTTTGAAGTCCGAACTTCCCAATTAGGGAATCAATACTTTGCTGTAAATCGTGATAATCGTATGCTGTTTTTTTCATTGGGCAATCGCCGAATTGTTTGACAGGCAAAGTATAGAAAGTTGTTTTACAGCGTTTTTATAAAAAATTTATATAAGGTTTACTGTGGTTTTTAAGGTTGAACTAAATCTTAATTGTTCTATCTTTCATATTCTATTACTTTTAGAGAATGAATTTAAACACTGATATAGATAATATTACTTTGCAAGTACTTGAGTCAAAACTCAAAAATTCTGTGACGCAATTAGATATTATTAAATGGCTCAGTAATTTCGAACCAGCTAAGCGAAAGATGGCTATTGATATAGCGATGAACTTATCTGTATTCAATACATTTGAAATTGAAGGTATATTAAACACCGCGTTTGAAAAGCGATTTCAGCAAATAAACAAAAAACAAAGACTCATTGTTTTACCTGTTGGGGATTTTGGAAAAAGCGGTTCAATGATAGCGTACTATTTTCAAAAAACACCGTTTTATAAGAGATTTAAAGACTCTCCCAAAGTCCAATTAGTGTCTCATTTAAATAGTAGTCATTTTGAAGATGGCTACGATTACATACTTGTGCTTATTGATGATTTTGCTGGTTCAGGAGGTTCTATTCGCAAATTCTATGATGATGAGCTTTCATTTATAGACGTACAATTTTCAAATACAATTTTTATTGGGATTGCTTCTATGAGAAGAGCTAAGGTATTCTTAAGCACATTTATTGATGAAATACACATTCCAGAGTCTAATATATTTAAAAGAGCATTTGGACGAGACTCCCATTATTTTGGATACAGAAATTATAGCGATTATCGAGAATTATGTTTTGAGTATGGCAAAAAACTAACTGACTATAAAGAATTAAAGAATGGAACAATTAAGTATACTGATGCATTGGGCTTCAATAACACACAAGCCTTAGTTTCTTTTAATTACGGCTCACCTAATAATACGTTACCTATTATCTGGTCGAGTAGAAATGGATGGATACCGTTGATTCCCAGGTTTAGTAAAGACAAAATGAGTATGAGTAAAGACTTCAGAAAATCATTATCTCACGAATTATCATTACTAAAAGAGTTTTCGAGTTCAGATGTGCAGAGGGAATTTTTTACGCTGGATATTGACAATAAAAAAAGCAGTTTTAAAGCAGTGAGTAGAATAGATTTTTCTCTATATGGAATAATTAGATTGATGCGTAATGGTCATAAAGCACCAGTAATTTGTCAAAAACTTGGAATTATATCTTCTGACTATGATAATATAATGACCATTGGTATAGATAGAGGATTATTTAAAGAAGAAGGTATATTATCTGAATATGGACTATTATTATATCAAGATGCAAAACGTACTATTAAGTATAAAAATCAAGAGTTAGAATATGAAAAATCAAATTATTTTATAAAAAAAGAAGTAGATTACAGACCTAAACAATTTAATGGAAGGTCATAAAAGGCAAGAAATTTCAAGTTTGAATACATAAAAAACTTGAATGGTTTTACATTAGTAAATTCAGGGTTGAAGTTACTTTTCAACTTATTCTAAACAACATATCTCTCCGAGAGAGTTGTTTAGATTTAGCTTCCGCCTCATTTAAAAAAGAGTTGCCTTATGACCTTTCCATTTTTCAGATTTCTCCTCTGTTATAAATTAAAAAAAGTGAAACAACAGAATGACTTAGAAGCTGAATTACTTCTATATAAGAACAAATTAGAGACTAGAAATCTTCCTGTCATTTACACTCTAGAGCACTTATGTTTGGCAGCAGACGTACCTATTAAACTGTTAAGGGAAATATGTAAGTCTGATAGAATCAATTACTATAAGAGATTCAAAGTAAGAAAAAAAAGAGGCGGTTTTCGGCTTATTCAAACTCCAACGGATACCTTAAAATACCTTCAAAAATGGATTTTGATACATATCCTTGATAAAGTAGAATCAAACTCGAATTCCTATGGATTTGATAAAAAGTCTTCTATTTATGAAAATGCAAAAGTTCACATAAATGGAGAGAGCATTTTAAAAATGGACCTGATGCGTTTTTATGACTCTTTAAACGAAAGAAGAATTTACGGAATATTTAAAAGTTTAGGTTATCATTCAAACTTATCGGTGTCATTCGCAAAAATACTTACAGTTGAACCAGATTTGTTTTTCTTCAAAACCTTCAAAAAAAAGGAACAACCTCTTCGAGATTATTTAGAATATTTAGAATCTAAAAATTTAAGAGCAGAAGGAATTGTATCTCAAGGTTCACCTACCAGTCCTAAGTTGGCAAATTTGGTTTGTAGAAATCTAGATATGAGACTAAGTAAGTTGGCTTCAAATCATAATTTATCTTATTCTCGATACGCTGATGATTTAACTTTTTCAGGTAATATTGATAAGTTAAAATCAATAAAGAAAACAGTCGTCCATATTGTTAGAGATGAAAAACTTTTTATTAATCACGGAAAAACAAAGTTTATAAAACCAGGAGGTAAATTTCTTGTTACAGGACTGAATATAGAAAATAATAAAGTTACTGTACCAAGAAAATTTAAGAAGGAAATTGAGCACCATTTATATCATTGTTTACAAAATGGTGTAACACATCATTTATCAAAAGCCGGCATACCTAACAGAAATTTTAAGGAATGGCTGCTAGGTAAGATAGCTTTCGTTCATTCTATTGAAAAAGATGTAGCAGCAGAATACTTTAAACAATTTAACAGAGTAAACTGGCCGATTTAAGAAGTTATTAAATACCGATACCTAAAAACACTAGTCCTTACCACACGATATTTCCCAATAACAGTTTCCCAACCGAGTTTAGACTTCAATCCTAAATCTTTAAATGTAGAACGCCCTATATCCTGAGTACGTCCCATTTTAACCAATTCATCAAGTATAGCTTCATCGTTGGTTGATTTTGGGCTTTCTTTTTTAGGCATTACTTTTTCAAGAACAGGCTGTTCTTCCAAAGCTTCTTCTATTTCGTTAAACTCTAGTTTGTCGGCATATTCTTCATCGATATCTTCTAGGATTTCGAGGTCAAGCTCCTCCAATTGCTCCAGTAGGTCTCCTTTTTCGCAATCTGAAACGGTGTCTAAGAGTTTGTGCATTCTGTCAAAAATTTCAATCTTATCCTGAATCGGTTCCAGGAGTAATTTCTTATCAAGATTGTTATTCTTCAGGAAAGTTTGGTGTTCTATTTTTTTCATAATCTATGCGGTTACTGGGATAAGTTGTTCTTTGTCTTGCATTGCATTTTCAATAATATTTGAGAGTGCTGCGGTGGCAAGTGAGGTAGCAATTATGATACCTGTAGTTTTTAAAAGTTCGGCACCTCTTGGGATTTGAAACTTGAATTTTTCTTGCTGTTCGTTCTTACCTAGGTTGTAATAAATGAGTGCTTCAGCAAATCCTATAGCGAGTCCTGCACCTGTGATAATTAATACTTTCTTATTCATAGTTATTTTTTGGCTTTCTCCTCCATTTTATCGTACTTCTTCTTGATGTCCTTTTCGCCTGCTTCGGCACGTACAAAGTTGATTCCGTAGGTGTTCATTATGCCTCGATAGGCACGCAACAGGATTTTCTCCGCTTCCTTTTGCATTTTCAGGTTTTCCTTATGCGCTGGTGGAATCAAATTGGCAATTGCTATAAAATGATTCTTAATTTTAGTATGACGCATCAGCTTAGGTTTCTTTGGCTGGTTTTTGCGTTTTTCCTCATTGTACTTCTTAATTTTTAGCCGACACGCCTTAATATCTTCACTCAATGCATCGAGTTCTTTCTTGACGGTATTATTAGGTTTTTTAGGCTTTTCAGAAGTTCTCTTTTCTATAGCAGTTTCCTTTTCATCTTTTGCTTCATCTTTTTTCTCAGTCTTTTTCGGAGCTTCTTCTTTTACCTCTTTAATGGCTTTAGGAGCGAGACGTTCAACCAGTAAAAACACTTTTTCAATATTCTCTTTGGCTATGTCTTCAAAAGCCTTTTTATCCGTAGTGGCGTCGTAGTCATTTAAAATATCTTGAACAGCCATTTGCAACGCTTCGGGCTGGACTTGGCTCATATCGAGCGCTTGTAATTGTTGTATGGTCATTGTATGTTTTTAAGCAGCGATTAATAATTCTAGTTCCAGAAGTTCAAGCGCTCTGGCACGTTCTTTTTCCTTCAAGCGAATGATTTCTTTGTCATTCTTTTTTGTTGTCTTTTTGGAAACATCTGGATGTAACATTTTATAAAGCAAGGCATCCGCCTCTTGTGCCTTAGCATCAGGCTTACTGAAATTTTCGGAAGTGGACTTAATGACTTCCCAAGCTTGTACTGGGTTTAGCTTACTACCTGTGAGTTCTACAATTTCCTCTTGATTTTTTATCTGCAACGCTTTTAAAGTAGCTTTGTTTATTTCTTTGGTTTTATACATCATCTATAATTTATGGTCTATGGCATATTCTTGTTGATAGAGCGGTTCTAACGACCAGAAAAAATCATTGGCTTCCTCTTGATTCGCATAATGAATGGAACATAATTGTGGTGTGCCATCCATCTCAAAACACTCATACCTGTAACATTGTACAGGACGTTCTATATCTGAAATATCTATGGTCGTCCAGCGCAGTATTAAAGTGTTTTCTCGCTTTCGCGAAAGCATAACTTGAAAATCTCTACACTTTTCAGCGCATCCTTTATTAATTTCAATAGCTCTATCCATTATCCGTTGAACTACTTTTGGCTCCAGTTTAATTTTTGGTTTTTGCATCGAGTTGTTTTTTATAATTGGTAATGATTTGAGAGACCTCTTTTACGGCAGAATCCATTGAGTAGCTTTGTTCAAAGACGAAGCCTTTTTCGTTTACCGCTTTCGCGAAAGCGTTACCCATACTAGCAGAAATCGTCCCCAAACCAGACGGAATGGTCAAGCCAAAATAGTTGCTCATCGCCACCAGAGATTTGAAACCTCGATAGCGGAAATACCTTGGGTCGCTGCTCATTAACAAAAGCTGATTCTTATCCAGTTTGTCCTGAAATCGCTTGACGCGCACGCAACCCATCGTGACCTGATTATTAAAGGATGTGCCTAGCATCACATTTACTTCAACTGAAACGCCACGCAATTCCATAAACTCAACCAACTCAGCACAAGCCAGACCTACATAGAGCAAATCGTTCCCTTTTACCTGTGCATTTGCACCTGCCATTAGGTACAATTGTAATGATGGATAGGATTGCTGCTTGTCCTGAAAATAAGCGTATACACTTTTTACCGAGGTCTGGATTTGTTTGTTGCGCAACTCAATATTCATTTGGCTTACAGACGTATCAAGCGGTGTACCTGTATTCACAGGAAACTGCTGAAACAAAGCCATTGCAGCACGTTCAAAAGAAAACACGCCCAGACCTCTATCGTTATACGCCATCTTGGGTTTTGGCATCACGGCATCGTTGAGATACTGAAGATATTCGGCGAGCTTATCTTTAATTTTGGGTTGGATTTTCTCTACCAGAGGCATTCCCAAAAAGGTGCGATGTGTTTCTAGTTCGGTTACGTCTTTGGGTACTGGCGTGCCGTACCAATTCGTGCCGTTTTTTAGGTTATCGCTCGTGCTTTGCATAACCCAATCCCAACGCGATTGATTAGCGGTAGATAATTGCTTGACTTCATCATCTACAAACGCTTTAAAGGCAAACACACTATCAAATAAAAGATAGTTGTATTTGCCATCAGGACTTTTATGGGTATGTTGTTTTGGTGCGCTCACGTATGCTCATAAAAGTAAATTTTGAGGTGGTGTGAGTTGCGGTGTGTAATTGTAGTTTGGGACGTGAGTTTTGATAAATTCAGAATAATTCCTACATACTTGTTTGGATATTTTTAACTTTAGAAAAAATTCAGACACTTTTCAAATGAGAGAAAATATAGAGGCTTTAGTCAATTACACAATTTCCTTAGATGGCGACGAAAAAGGAGAAGCACAAGTGTTTTGTGATAGACTTTTTCAAGCATTTGGACACGATGGATACAAAGAAGCTGGAGCTACTTTAGAGTTTAGAGTAAAAACTAAGAAGAAAACCAATTTTGCGGATTTACTTTGGGAAGATAAAGTTCTCATTGAAATGAAAAAGAAGGGAGCTAAACTTCAAAGTCACAGGACACAAATTTTTGATTATTGGTGGAAACTCAGACCATTACAACCGAAGTATTCAATCCTTTGTAATTTTAAAGAATTTTACATCTATGATTTCTCCATTCAAGATGAGCCACTTGATATAATAAAGCTAGAGGATCTTCCGGATAGATATACTGCTTTCAATTTTATGTTTGAAAAACCAGAAATACCTGTTTTTAAGAACAATCTGGAAGAGGCAACTCGTAAAACAGCCAATATTGTTGCTGATGTATTTAATTCCTTGATTGAGAGAGGAGAAGATAGATTAGTAGCACAAAGATTTATGTTGCAGTGCATATTCACAATGTTTGCTGAAGACTATAATCTTTTACCAAAAGATATTTTTACTCAAATCTTAATTGATTGCCAAAACCAAAAGGGAAATTCTTACGATTTAATAAATCAACTTTTCACCCAAATGGATTCAAGTAGTTCAGCACGAGGTGGACGTTTTAAAGAAGTTGAATATTTTAATGGTGGTTTGTTTTCAAATCCAGAAGCTATTGAGTTGACAGACTGGGAACTGGATAGAATGAAAGATGCTGCATCTAGGAAATGGAGTCAAGTCAATCCCGCTATTTTCGGAACTATTTTTCAAAGTAGTATGGGAGCAGAAGCAAGACACGCATTTGGAGCTCATTTTACTAATGAACTAGATATTTTAAAAATTGTTCATCCAACGATAATACGACCGTGGCGAGATAAAATAAATAAGGCTAAGACATTAACAGATATGAAGCTACTAAGGAAAGAGCTTTCTGAATATCAAGTTTTAGATCCTGCTTGTGGTAGTGGTAATTTTCTATATGTTGCCTATAGAGAATTAAAACGCATTGAAATGGAACTTTTAAATAAAATTCACGAAGATTTTCCTAAAAGCGCTTTTGAAATTGGTACACAATCCATTGTTAGTATTAAACAATTTCACGGGATGGATTATAATCAATTTGCTGTAGAATTAGCCAAAGTCACTTTAATGTTAGCTAAGGAAATAGCAATCAATGAAACTAAAGATTGGGTAAATACTATGCAGGTAGGTCTTGGCTTTCAGATGGAAGAAACTCTTCCTTTGGACAATATGGACGACAATATAATTTTCTCAGATGCATTATTTACAAACTGGCCCAAAGCAAATGTCATAATAGGAAATCCTCCATATCAAAGTAAGAATAAAATGCAGAATGAATATGGAATTGAATATCTAAATAAACTATGGAATGCTTATCCTGAAATTTCTGGAAATGCTGACTATTGTGTTTATTGGTTTTATAAAGCTCATAAGCTACTCAGTGAAGGTGACTATGCTGGATTAGTAGGTACGAATACTATAACACAAAACTATAGTCGAGAAGGTAGTCTTGACTATATCGTGAAGAATGACGGAACAATCATAAACGCAATAGCTAGTCAACCTTGGGAAGGAGATGCTGTAGTATTCGTTTCAATTGTTAATTGGACTAAAGGAAAATTCCCGAATAAAAAGCAGTTATATGTAGAAGATCAATATAAGGAGCAGAAGGAATATGTAGTGGATGAAATTAATAGTAGCCTATCTCTTCAAATAGACGTTACTTCTGCGAAAGTCTTGAGCTGTAATACAAATCCAAAATCTGTTTTTCAAGGTCAGACTCACGGTAATAAGGGCTTTCTATTAACCGTTAATAAAGCACTGGAATTAATAGAACAGAATAGCTCATACTCAGAAGTTGTAAAGCCATATTTAAATGGTCAAGAACTTGTGGGAAATTTAAAAAGTCAACCAAAAAGGTTTGTTATCGATTTTAGGGATATGGATGTTATTAAAGCTTCAACGTTTGCAGCTCCTTTTAAAATAGTTCAGACCGAAGTATTACCTATGCGTCAGATAAAATCCGATGACCAGGAGAAAAAAAATAAGGAAGCTCTTGAGAAAAATCCAAAAGCAAAGACAAATAAACATCATATTAATTTTTTTAATAAATGGTGGCAACTATCCTATGGTAGAACGGATATGTTAAATTCAATTAGTAAAAATAAACGAGTAATTGTTTGTTCCAGAGTTTCTGCACGTCCCATATTTGAATTTATGTCAACAGAGATTAATCCAAATGATGCTTTGACAATTTTTAATTTTGATGATGATTACACATTCGGTATAATTCAATCTCAAGCGCATATTCTTTGGTATCAAGAAAAATGCTCTACTATGAAAGGAGACCCAAGATATACTACCGATTCAATTTGGGATACATTTCCCTTTCCTCAAAAACCGACTATTTCGCAGGTTAAGAAAGTTGCGAAAATCGCCAAAAGCTTACGAGAGGAAAGAAACATACTAATGGAGTTGCACAATTATACATTGAGAGACCTTTATAGAATCCTTGAACAACCTGGTTCAAATCCGCTCAAGAAAACACATAAAAAGCTTGACGATGCGGTAATGGAGGCTTATGGCTTTGATAAAAGAAAAGATGTTCTTTCTCAATTGTTAGATCTAAATAATTTTGTTTTTTCAGAAATAGAAATTGGAAACACAGTTGAGAGCCCTGGGATTCCTAACTGTATTATAAAAAGAAATGAAATAATTTCAGATGATTGCGTAAGATTAACTAAATCATTGATCCTTTAAAAAACTCCATTTTAAATTATGAAAAAAACTAATGAAGAAATAAATGCTCCTAATGATTATTTAAGCAAAAGCTTTTTTGAAGAATTAAATTATAAAATGTGGTCAACAAAAGGATCGCGGTTCAACTGTGACAAAAGACTTAGAACTAAAGGCAAAACTTCAAATGTTGGTTTGGCTATCATTTCAGCATATTTAATAATTGCGAGTTTAATTACAGTTTTTGGATTAGAATTGGGGATTAGTCAAAATGCCCTTAACTTCATAATTACTGGTCTCTCTATTTTGGTTCTCGTTTTTAGTCAATTTGAAAATGCACAGAATTATGAATTAAATGCAAAGATGCATCACGATAGTGGATTAAAAATATCAGAATTATATAATGAGTTAAGAATATTCAAGACCCTAAGAGAAGACCCTTCTAGCTATGAAATGCTCAGTTTCGCAAAAGATATAACGAAAAGATATGAAAGCGTTTTAAATACTTCTGGCAATCACTCTCGTATAGATTATGATAGATTTTTAATGACTAACATAGAGTATATGAAAAGGACAAATCCTGATAAAGTTAAGAATCTAAACAAAAATGAAATTACACTTCGATATTATTGGAATGTTTACGGATGGTATTTCCTGCTAGTAACTATACCTCCTTCGTTATTCATTGCAATTAACACATTTACCCAATCCTCCTCTTAAACTCTGTAATAAAAGCCTGCTTCATTCCGCTACTTTTATAAGAGTTTAAAAAGCCTTCCAGGTTAATTTCTGTCTTGATGTGTTCAGCTTTTTCCTTGGTCATTGCTATAAAATAGCTGTGTAGAGAATCCTTGAGCGTTTTGCCATTTGGCATTTTGCGGTAGGTCTTACCAAACTCATCTTTCATTCCTGTTTCTCGTTTCATTTCAAGCTCATAGGCGCGCTCAAAATTAAGCATTGTACGAAGTGTCATAATATCTTCAGTATCATCATCTCCAGCTTCTTTACCTTCATATTTAAGAATGGATTTTCTAATGTTAAGGCAAATATCTACTACCGCAGGGTAAACAAGCTGTCGTTCTAAGGTTTCATTAAAGCCAATGCGGTAAATACAACCGCTAAAACGGTCAAGTAAAGACGCATCTTGTTTGTTATTCCCTACGTAGTTTCCACTTGCGCCTTTGCCAATCACGTTACCAGTTGCAATGCAACCAAAATTTCTATGCTTTTTAATCGGTTCATTATTTCCGTTAAAGATTATAGCATCTTCACGTGCGCTTTTTGCTAAAGCATCATTGAGCAATCCAGCGGTATTGGCATCGAGCTTGGGCATCTCGTCCAGGATTAAAATTTTACCATCACGCCAGGCTTCAATTAGTGCACCTTCTTTATAACCAGAAATGGTTTGTCCACCTTTAATATCTATAGGCGAAGTCCATTGGTTGCAGTTCACAATGGTAAATGGTAATTCCTGACCGTCATTTTCGGCTCGCCCTTTTATGGCATATGCTATTTTCTCTCCTATCGTCGTTTTTCCTGTTCCGGCACTTCCAACCAAGTATGGATTATTCCCAACACTCAAATCATCCATAATTTTCATAAACTGCGGAATCTGCTGTACTTCTGGGATATCTAATTTTCTGTTGTTCATTGCGAATTAGCTAATTGTAATTGATTTATAATTTGGTCAATGGCTTCAATAGGAGTAATAGTATCTTCATAAAACACACGACCCAAATCCTGTGCAGTGTACTTTCCAAAAACAAATTCGGCATTACCATCTTCGTGTAAATTGTTTAAAACGAAGTAGCCTAATGTTTCAATCGCATCGTGTAAAGGCAAGTCTCTTACTTCTTCTACAATGGCATTGAAATCATCTTTAATTCCTGTCTGAAGAATTGCCTGTTTCCAATCTTGATAGGGTTCTTCAACATTCTTAAAAATTGGAATCAATGAGTAATTGTATTTCTCTTTATCCGTTAATGGGCGATTGTAAATGACTAAACCAAATTCATAATCTGCAGATGGTTCTTCGTAGTTCACAAAACCAATGGTAGGATTGCTTCCTTGGCCATAAGCACGACCTAATTGGTATTTAAAAGTGCCTTTTTTCTGTTGAGTCTGTGCCTTCCAATCGGTTTCATTTTCAATTTCCCAATCTTCCAGCTCACGGGCTTTACCCATATACTGCACTTGAAAAGCATCCAGTCGATTCAGAAATGCTTGCAAGTTTTTCAAATGCAAAGCTCCAGTCATATCTCCTGCATTTTGCACAAAGTCTGGTAGTTCATCTTGTGATTGCCCAGATTCACGCCTTAATAGTGAACGTAGCTTTTCATCAATAATCGCAGGATATAAGTCCTTCTTATCGAGATAGACTTGGTAGTAATTATCACTTATCCGCTTAGCGCGAAAACTCAACTTGTGGTCTGCAAAGAAATCATCTAACTCCAATTTACTGATAATCGGATGAGCTTCAGATACAGGAAGCAAAGCAGTATCGGCTTCACCTTCTTTACCGAAGTCTCTATGTAGTAGAATACCATTTTTGATAGTTCCTTCTTTGGTATTGTATTTAATTAGCTTGTTTTGAGTGCCAATCTGACCTGAAGCACCTACAATATTTTCGGTCAAAATATGACGTCGTTCCCTTTTAGAAGAAGCCTTTTTAATGAGGTCATTCCATTCCAAATTCACCATTTGAACATCGGCATCTGAAATACCACGACTCTCGGTAAATACTTGACTGATGAAACTTTGTTCAGCAGGCTGTAAACTGTAGGTTAAAATTTTACGAGAATCGGTAACTCCAAACTTTAAACTGATATTACTTAAGGTGTATGGGTTCTTTCCAGACTTTCCAACGCTCACACCTAAGAAGATTCCCCAAGATGGTTTGATGGTGGTTCCAATAAAAGGAACACGAACTACATCACCAATATTCCACATATTGATATATCGTAAAATGATACGCTGGATGTTTTCCAATCCAGCCATATACGTAGCCAGTTGCGAAGTCTTTTGGTTGATAAGCGCTTCCAGCTTGTTCCAGTCCGAAAGTATCTTTTCATTTTCTTCTTCAGTTTCTCCACTACCTCGTTGGGGCAAAACGTCTCGGTCTTCTTTAAGCTTTTCAATGACTTTGAAACGTTTAGCTTTGCGCTCTTCTAACAGTTTAGGATACGCTTCATTGATTTGGTCTTCTAACTTCAATCGTACCTGAACAGGTTTTTCTCCATTTAAGGCTTCTTGAATACGTTGGTCAATATCTTGTTTGGTAAACGGACGTTTCAAATTATTGACAATGGTAATATCACGCACGGTATCTTTCCCGAAAGGTGTTTGTCCACCTTGTCCTTTTTGAAATAAAAACCGCTTTTTTACTTCGGCATCAAGTGGCAAAAATTCGGTTTCTAAATCATAAGTACCTTGCTGTTTTTCTAACTTGATTTGATGGTCGTAACGTTCTAACAAATCATCATATAGCGCATCTTGGTCTTCCACTTTCAGTAAGCCAGCTCTTCCTGTTAACTGACGAATGGCACCATCTTTAAAACCATTACGCTCATAGAAGATATTTCCTTGTTTATCGGTTCGTTTTTGATAGGTAGGGTAACCGAGCTGTTCCATCATTTCTTGATTCTCATCGACCCAATTCCACGCAGCGATATCTCCGTATTTATTTAAGAAATCAGCACTTTTAAGTGTATCATCATTTGTTTTTTGGGAACCTGTGGTATTAGCATCTAGTGATTTTAATTTTGCTTTAAGCATTGTCATTAAACGTTTTTCAGTCGGAATATCACTCGTGATGTAATAATACTCAGGTAAATTGACTTGACCAGTACGATTGATACGCCCACGTTTTTGAACTTCGGTATTGATATCCAATTCAAACTGATGTACAATCATTGCACGCTGGCGTTGGTCTTTAAAGTCTTTACTCGCGTGAGCCGATGAGCCAGTACTACCACTTTGATTGATAAGCAGCACATCGTAATCGCCACTATTGAATAATCGGAATGATTTTTCGGTATTACTTCGGAAGGATTCTACCACAGCTTCATCATCGGTTAAATCGATACGCTGATTACGTCCTGTGACTTCAGCTACTTTGAAATACATATCCGTGTGACCGCCTAAATGTTTGGGTTTCTTTTCAGTTTGTAATAAGTGAATGAGCTCGTCAATAGGCGAAATAGAAAGTCCAGAGCTTTCCAATAGCATTCGTTTTTTGATGTCGTGGTATTTCTCGATTCCATTCTGAGGCAGCTCTTCTAATGCTATGCGTTCTCTGGTTTTCTCGCCATCAATCGCTACATAATTATAATTGAATATTCCGTCTAATCCTTTGACTAAGGTTCTGGTAAAGTCAAGCTGCTCTTCAGGAATCACATCACCACTTACTAAGTTTAAATCTTTCAGAAAAGCGCCCATTGTGGACTTAAAGGCAATGACCACTTTCTTGTCTTCTTTCAGTAATTTGATGGTGTGCGCCACCACATCTTTAACCTTCAACGCAAATAGCATTTGGTCTATGATGTTGAATACACGTGAGAAATAGGGCGATTGCTTTACACCAAGTCCTCTTGGTTTGGAAGACATATGTTCTCCCTGCGCTTTCGCGGAAGCGTGTACTTCAGCCAACAATGGTGCAACAAATTCCTGCTCAAACGCAACTACTTCATTCATCAAACTGATGATACGGTTAACGCTCGCTCGACTTTTACTTCTTTGCGGTTCGGTATCGAGTGTGATGTAGTCGACATTGATTCCTTCGTTAGAACGCTGGCGTCTGATGAGCTGACCGCTTTCCGAAAGATTAGAAGCTACAATTTCTTGCAAAGCCAGCCCGCCACTTGTCATAGAACGGACAAAATTGGAATCGGTTAATCCAGTTTCAGCAATGGCGGTTTTCTTGGCATAAAATGGCATTACTTCTGGATACTTAGCAAATGTGGCACTTAAGAAACAACAGGCTTTGGTTTGTGGTAATACCTCACGCATCCAGGTACCGATGATAGAATCGAATCCGCCTGCCATATGCGATTCATCTAAAATGAATACGAGTTTTTTGTATTTCTTACTTCCCTCAACACCATTTGCCACCATTTTTTCTATCCACATTCGTTTATACGGATGTGCCGATTGCACCTGAGAATAGGTTGCAAAAATCATATCATAACCCAATGGTAAATGGTCAAGCGTTTGTGGAATTTTTATCGTTGGGACTTTGTCTGGGTCTGGTAATTTTTTACCAATCTTTTTATGATATTCGATGGACTCTTGACTTTCTGTAGGGAATTCAATTTCATTAGAAATTAAATCAGCTTGAGCAGAACTATTGAGTGGACTAAACACCACATTACCATCTGCATCTTTGATTTTAGCATTGGTATCTGTATTCACAATAAACGGTCTGATATTCTCAAAACCTATCGCTTTTAAGTCGCGATACATATCGGTAAAGAGGTCTGGTTTCTTGGTAAAAAAGACAGGAATATAATCGTTCATAACCGCGTGTCGTATCACCGCAGCAGCCTGCCGACCTTTACCTATTCCTGTCTGGTCTGCTATAATAATGCCTTGCTCTTTTTCAAATTGTTTGAGATAGAGACCAACAGCATCTATTTGTTCCGCTCCTAAACCTTTCCAGAGTTGTTTAGTAGATTCATATTTGAGTTCGTTGCGCACATAATTGTCAATATTGCCTTTTGCCTTGACAATACTGTTTAAGGATTTCTGCACTTCAAAAGCCATATTACGAGGAATAAGTGTGTTCATTCGGTACGGTGCTTTTGATTTAGGAATGTATTCCACTAAAGCACTTTCCTGAGAGGCAAGCTGTGCGACTTCTTGCGCATTTTGTTTGAAGTCCGCCTGTTCTATTTCTAATTCTTGATTACTCATTCTGGTGTTGGGCTAAGGCTTCTAAATAGGTTCGTAATGTGATTTCTGAATACAGCTGAATGGCTTCTTCTTTGTCCATTCCACTTCCATAAAGCAGAGAATCTTGAGGTGCGCTATCATCCATTTTATCCCAACTTTCTTTAAGTGTCCAAAGTGCGAGTTGCATCTTATCGGTATGCGCTAAAAAGTCGGCAATTTCTGCTACCGATTTACCTTCGGTATAGACCAGCTCCAGATAATCTTCAATAAGAGCAATTGGGTTTTCACCTTTCGCGAAAGCGTGCTCCACCAGTTGGTGTAATTGTATGTAAAGCGCAGCTTCGTGGTCCTCATAGCGTTCAAAAGATTTAGTGTTTGTAACCATAAAGAGCTTAGCGCTCGTATTGTTTGGCATTAATTGATTATTGAAATAAATCATTGTATTTGTGCAGTTTTTAGCTGTTGAATGATGGTATCTATATGAGCTTTAATGTGGGATTTGGTTCGCGTCCATAAATCTTCAAAAGTCTCGACCATATCTTCCAGATGCGGTTGCTCACTTTTGTTAGGTGCTACGCCTGCAGGTTTAGATTTTCGACCACCGATGAGAATGAGCATCGTTTTAGTAACTGCACCTTGCTTATTATACAGCTTGTAGCTGTTCATATTAATAATGTCATCTACTTTATAGTGACGGTACAACCAATTGAAAAACGGACGGTATTTTGCAAAGAGTCCGTCATCACCAAAATAGACGTGACCCATTATAATAATGGCAGCTTTGCCATGATCTTTCATCGTGTACAATGCTAGTCCAGCCATTAAATGCTCCAGACGGATATGATTTGCAAGACCGCGATGTTTATGGAAATACTTTTGAATGATACGTTCCTTATCAAATTTCGTATCATCCCAACTCGCAAATGGTGGATTAGTGACCACCACATCGTGAACTTTGTGCATCATTTCTGGAAATGGTCTTGCTGCGTTTTCAGAGGTAATCCTAACGAAACCTTGATATTCCAACGATTGTTTTCGGCTTTTGTCAATTTCGTTAACATGTGTAATTCTAGGATTTGCTCCGACGAGTAATAAACCATTTCCAGCGCTAGGCTCGAAGATGAATTCGGCTTCATCCATCCCCGTGTATTGTGCTACGATGGCTCCAATAGGGCAAGGTGTAGAATATTGTTTGTACAGTTCTTTGCTACTGTCGGAATAGGCATAAGTCGGTTGCACATTATTCCAGAATTGCACCATCTTTTTGAGTCGTGCTTCAAAGGAAATGGGTTCTTTGTAAAGCATTTTGTACCATAAAAGCCAGCTGAGTTCCACCGCTTCCCAAAGTGAGCCCATTGTAGGTGCTTTAGTTTCTTCTTTGAGTTTTTCAATCTTCTTTTTAGATAGACGTTCCGCTTTCGCGAAAGCGGTATGCATAATAGCAATGACTTTATCGAGGTAGTCGTTGGGTACTTCTTTTTCCTTAGATGGTTTGGGTTCTGGCATCGCTGGAACAGGCGATTGTGATTTATGGTTTTCTAAATAATCAACGATGACTTGCTTAGAACGTTCCAAGCGATTCTTTTCCCATTCAATATCATTAAAAGCTTCTTTTGATTTTTTATCAGTTTTGGGCTTGTTGGTTTTGGGATTGATGTATTCCGTTTGCTGTTCTACTAATTCCAATAAAAGGTCATCGATGATGGTAATTCCTTTTTCTAAATCGGCTACAGGTCTTGAATGCTCTACCGCAGACCACCATTGGTGTCTATCATCATAAGCTCCTATTTGAGAAGCTAGTGTTGAAACACTTTTGTAGCCTGTATGAATATTTACGTATGGATAATCTAAATCCGTTGGAAAACCCAATGTTTCAAAAGCTTTACGACCACGAGATTCCAATTCTCTAAGTAATGCACTACGGTTCACAAACATTCCGTAATCTTTAGGGTGTGCCATTTGCGATAATTGGAATAAGGCTACTGGAGAAACTTGAGAAAGCGTCTCATCATTGATTTTGTAAAGCTGTGGAAACTTAAATTTCAAGAAATTGCCATCGCCGATATTGAGTCCGCCAGATTGAAAAGGCTCGCCAGCTTGAGAAGGGACAAGCACATTAGGAATGATTTTATCTCGATTGAAAATATCCTTGATGGTTACAAGATTTTCTTCCTTACTGTTTTCGGAATCAATTGCAGTACCATCCATAAGCTGGGTTAACTTACTCATTGCTGCGCTTACTATTAATCTGGTGTCCGCATCTAGGTCGTTAACCCAATCTTTGAAAATGAGAATGGCTTTGTTTAGTTGATTTTTAAAAGGAAGTTCACGTGTTTGTTCTAAAGCTTCTACTAAATCATTGATTGTTGTGGCTATGATTGTTTCGGCTTCGCCTTCTAAATTTTGTTCTACTTCTTCAAGTGTTTCAATTACGGAGACTGTAGTTTCTCTTAAAAGATTAGTTTTTGGTTTGGCTGTTTCTGGTTTGTTTTCTTCCGTAGTAATTGCATCATCTTTTTCTAAAAGCAAACCTTCTTTTATATTTTCAGTTTCTTCTTCTGGAACGAGTTGAATGATTTTACCTTCTTTAAAAAGTTCACGAGCCTTTCGCTTATAGTTGCGTGGATAGACCTCGATATGTTTAAGTGTATCGCCATATTGTATCATTGCAAAATGGGTGGCTATTTCTAAAGCAACTTTCTTGTAAGAATCAAACAGAACATAATCTTGCTGTTTCGCTTTTTCAGTTCCTTGAAAGTAGATGGTAATGACACTAAACTTGTTGGAATCTATATTTTCTAAAGAAGGTTTAAAAGAGGGATAGATATTAACCGTTTCCCAATCACTATTATTTGAAAGCACCTCACTTAAGGAAGTAGCAAAATTTTGGTAGGCAGGATGGGCATCTGCATACCATTTCAAAGGATTGCGCAATGCTTCCTTAAAGCCTAGTTCCTTAAGAAAAGTCGCAAGCTTCTGAGGTAGCTCTTCACTAAAGGAAAGTTCTATGCCTTTTTTCTTTTTATTTTCTGTAATCGATAGCTCCATTTATATCCTTCATCTTGAAAACTCTTTCCTTAAGGAGATAGTTTTTCTAGTGATTTAGGATAAATATAGATTTGAGAGTCGCTTGATTGACTTTACGGAAATGTACTTTGGTACGCTGAGATTATATTGAAATAAAGCTTAAAGAGGGAATCGCAGCAATGGCAAGGGATTTGAATTTATGGGTGGGATAAAATGGAATATACTTGGTGATACTTTTTCAATAATATTTATCTTGAGAGATTGAAATAATAAATGAATAAATGCTGATAGCTTTAAATGAAAAAGGAAATAGAATCCAACCAACTAAAGGAGGTCTAGGTATTTGTCAAACTTGTAAAAATGATGTTCGAGCATATTGTGGTGAAATTTATATACATCATTGGAAGCATATTGATGCAACGCTTTGTGATTCTTGGAAAGAAAATGAAACAGAATGGCATCGAGAATGGAAAGGCATTTTCCCTATTGACTGGCAAGAAGTTGTTGTTCGTAAAAATGGAGAAGAACATAGAGCTGATGTCAAAACTCCAAAAGGTCTAGTAGTTGAGTTTCAAAATTCATCAATTTCTTCATTTGATGTAAAGGCTAGAGAGAATTTTTATAACAATATGATTTGGGTTATTAATGCTCAAAAATTCAATAAAAATATAACATTATGGAGTGAGGTGACGAGTCAATTAAAACGTTTGGATCGCGAATATTATAGCTACAACCATTATGAACATAAAAATTATGATAGCCCAGAGGTTGAAAAAATTAAGGAAAATATATCTGATATAGAGAATGAATTACGCTCTATAAAATGGAAAACAGATTCTTTAAAGAGCAGTCTCAATGATATAAAAGTCTTAAGAAATAATTTGAAGAAAACTACGGAAGATTTTTTACAAAATGTCTATGGCTTCTATGGGGCATTGAAGGAACTCGATCCCAAAATAAAAGAGGAATTCAACCACCTTCAGGAATCAAAAAAGAAATTAAGTATTCAAATAAAAGAAAAAGAATCACTTTTGAATAGGATTGATCAACTAGAAAAATGTACTATTAAGGGTTATGAAAATTACTCTGTAATCAGCTTTGATCAGATTAAACCCAAGCATTTCAAAGTTTGCAAAATGATTAAAAAGGATACTATTAATTCTTTATTTCTGGAAGTCATAGACTTTAAATCTCCTGAAGATTACAAAAGAATGGGAAGAAATTCTAATTATACATTGATAATGAATTTTGTGTCTGCAATCAAGGAAATAATTAACGAAAAAAGTGTTTTGGAAAAAGCAATAACTGAAAATAAAATTAAAATAAAGCTTCAGAAAAAAATAGTCCGAAATGCTATCGAAACTATCCTAAAAAAAGAGAAAAATGCAATTAAGAGTACTTTCAAAAAGAATAAGGAGAAAAAAAATAAATGGAGAAAAAAACTAACCAAGAAAGAATCTAATCTGCAAAACACTTATAGAACTGAAGAAGTAGAAAAGGCAAAAAGTGAATCTGAAGTTTACGATTATATTGAAAAACGAAAAGTGGAGATTATGAACAGTTACAAAGGACTTTACGGATATCAATGGAAGTATAGAAGAAAGACTTGGGACTTTGCTACTAAGCCCATTTATCTAGATTATGGCAATGTTATTTTTAAAATACTTGACGAATCCAGACTAAAGAAAATTTCAAACCTTGATTTGGTTAATCTAGTCAGTAGCTGGTCTGAAGAGTAAAATAATAAAAGGATATAGAAATAGTTTAGATAAATCCTGTTTTAAATGACAAACAAAAGATATGACCCAACACAACACATGGGCGTTAATGCTACAGAGCGAATTTTTATAAAATAATTTGGCTGGATTACTAGACGCATCCTTGAGTCTGATATGGGTGTAGATATGGAAGTAGAGATTTGTGTAAACCATAACCCAACGGGACAGCTTATAGGTGTTCAAATTAAAACTGGAGCGAGTTATTTTAAAACAGACCGCTTTGGTGATGTGATTTACAGAGGCTCTCAAACACATCTTGATTATTGGCTTAATCATTCTTTACCAATAATTATTGTACTTCATAATCCTGACGACAATAACACCATCTGGCAAAAAATAACATCTGAAACAATCACTACCACACCAAAAGGCTGGAAAGTAGAAATACCAATTAAGCAAACACTTAATCATAATGCCATCTCGAAGATAAAAGGAATGAATAAACTACCTATCTATTTCCAGAGGTTACAGCGTTTAGGCATTCATAGAAAATTAATAGAGCGTGTCGTTAAAGGACAGCAAATAGTACTAGAAATTGAACAACGGGCAAATAAAACTGCTGGTCACGCACATATCAAAATCATTAAGGTAAGTGAGAAGAATTATGAAGATAAATTACTAAGTGAAGGTGGATATGTTCACTTTAGTCCCGAACAAGATGTGTACTCCATCTTCCCTTGGGCAGAGTTTGAAATAGACGAAGAGTACTACGACGATTACGATACTGAAGAATTTTATAACAATTATGGCGTTTGGGATCCTGAAGAGAAAACGTATGCAGGCACTACTATCTCCTGGCAAGAATATGTTTCGGGATTACCACGTATTCGTTACATAGATACGGGTGGAGGAGAGATACACTTTTACCGCTTAATCTTCTCCTTAAATGATTTAGGCAGGGCTTTTCTAAGAATGAATACTTATTTAGAAAACGGCAACCAGTTAAAGCTATTGATTTAAAATTACCTTTACGTATTGATAAAAACGTATCGCAACAATGAGCTTAGAAAAAAAATGTCAAGAATTAAAGGATCTTGTCGCTACTTATGACACACAATGGTTTCTTGGTGACTTAACCGCATTAACCCAGAGTATTGCTTCTGGTCGTGCTCAAGACCAACTTGGGATGCTCTCGTCTCCTTTAAGACAGCTTTACTTTTTAGGTGGGCTCTTAATTTCTTCAGATGATTCAAAAAGTGAAGACATACAATACACACCCGAAAAATGGAACGAAATTGTACGATTGCTTAACGAAATAGAAAAAGAATATGAACTTTTATTCTTCCCTAAAGATGGGGAAAAAGTAGATGAAGAATGGCTAAAAATAAGAAAGGTTGCAATGCCTTCTTTTCTATCTTATTTTAATCAAGGCCCACTTAATTACGAGGAACAAATAATAAACTGGATAACCGATTTGTACTTACCCTTTAATTCTATAATTGAAGAGAAAATTGGAGTTACCACAGATACACTTATTACCTTTTACAATGTGCTTGATGCATATCTACAAAACAACTTTCGTGCAATAGGTCCAAAAGGAATTGCGATGCGACCTCATTGGGAAAAATATACAAACTTAAAGCCTGCTCCTGCTCCAGATATGCCATCTTTTTTCTTAGCAAATTTTGAGGCACAAATGCCTATGATGACCTATATGATGGACAAGGGAATAATTGACAGGTTTTTTCCTGAAGACCTCGTAAATGAAAGTCTTTCTTTAGAACAGGTAAACACCATTTTAGGCCTATTGTCTTGCTCGCGCGCACCATCACACTTTTTATACTATACGGCTACAAAACCGGGTAATCCATTATACAACACACCAATTGTTAGACTTAATGATGGGTTACATCAAGTCTTTGAAGTGAAACAGGTAATACACGCTATAGAAGCATTATTACAAGAGACCTGCAGTAGCACCAGTAAGAGCAAAGACAAATTAATTGCTTGTAAAGGGCAATTACTTGAGATACGAATAGTTGAGTTATTTAAAAAGTTTTTTAAAGATGAGATAGAAATATTTACCAGCTACTACGTAGATGCTTGTGAGCAAGATGTGTTAATACTCTGGAAAGAATACGCCTTTATTATTGAAGCAAAAGGATATAATTTGAGAGAACCTCTACGAGATCCCGACAGAGCATTCCCAAGAATTAAAGATGATTTTAATGACTGCATCGGTTATGGATACACGCAAGTAAAACGAGTACAGGATAAATTTGCATCACAAGTTCCATTAAAAATTGAGGACAAAAATGGCAACCTAATTAAAGAACTAGATACCACACAATATGAAGATAACGATTTTGCGATTATTGTAAACCTAAACTCCTTTGGTCAAGTTCAAAATGATCTATCTACTCTCTTAGATGTTGGAGAAGAGGTATATCCTTGGGCAGTAAAACTGGATGATTTTGAAGTATTCATTCTCACGCTTATTGCGAAGAAAAAGAAACCTCATTATCTTATAGACTACCTACGCTTTAGAGAAGAACTTCACGGTACATTAGTTTGTAGCGATGAGCTAGAAATTTGCGGAGGCTATCTTACAGGAACGTTAACAAAAAAAACGATAGAGAAAGCGCCTTTGATAAAAACACATCCCAATATGGTAGCAGTTTTTGACCAGCAATACCATAAAGGAATGGGCTTTAAAAATGAAAAACTACTTGTTGAAAAACAGAGTGGCAGGTATCACTTTTGGTAGATATCTAATTATAGAATTTAGCTCGACTAGCATTCTCTTTTTCCCAATTACCATAGTCATTTGCAAACCACGTATCCTTTTGCTTGTGACCACTTATATGGCCATTTAGTTTCTTAGTACTAGCAAACGACTGTTTGCATTCAGGGCATAAATACGGTTGTGCCTCAAAGTGGATACCCGCTTTTATCGCTGTGGTTATGCGCAAAGCCTCTGCACTAGCTTGCGGTTGTGTTGCGGTATCATTGTGCTCCACCGCTTTATCTTTGTGGTAAAATAAGTGACTAAAACTAAAGATGGTTGCAGAGAGCATTATGCATATTAAAACGGAGCTCAACATACTTTCTGGGTAGAATTGATAGACTAAATTATGAGCTAGCGTACCAGCAAAATAGGCGTAAGCGGTGCGAGTCCATCCTTTTACCGTAAATATTAGGATTGCCAAATCTATTCCTATCGCATAGCACCAGCCAAACCAAGGGTCTGTGTACTGACTATTAATTTTGAAAACATAAATGGTATGTGCTATTTGTGGTATCAATAAAACGGTAAGTGCTATAATACCAAAAGCTTCATTTAAGATGAGTTTACGCATAACTTATATGAATATTTCTGTTAGTAGCTCTATGTTTTTAGTATTGTAACTTTGAAATCTCCAAGCCCATTTAAGCGCATTTCTGCCTAAACGAGCTCTGGTTTCTGAGTCTTTTACCATAAGCTCAATATTTTCAATCCATTCTGGAGCTTCACTAGCCAGTAATCCTGTCTCACCTTCTTTCAGGATAGATTTTGCTGAATGATGAATTGAAGTAATTGTAGGTACGCCAAATACAGATAGCTCAGTAAAAAGCTGTGTGTTCTGATGCTTGTTAAAAAGCCCTTCTTTAGCAGGTAGCAAAGCAATATCAAGCCGAAGGTTATTTAGCTTTTCAAAGTAGTCTGTGAAGGAAACGGTATCGTGTAATTCACAATCAATCTCTTTAAGAAGTATATCTCCTTCCTTAGAATAATGGGGCTTTCCAAGGCATACAAATTGAATATCTTTTTCTAAAGTAGCACGCATTTTAAAAAGTACTTCCTTAAGGGATAGCAAATCTTCTTCCGTCGGTTTTATGAATCCTATTCGTAATTTTTCTGAACTGTTTCTTTTAAGCGGTGGCATTTCTTCATAGCCAAATTTAGATACCAGACTAGGCAGGTATTGTACCAAAACATTGGACTCAGGTAATCGGTCTGCTATCAACTTTTGCAGAAAGTTTTGGAACGACACATTGGCTACAGTAACTAAATCCATCAAACCTAAGTTGGTCTCAAAGCACTTGAGTTTTTCTTGTGTCAGCTTTCGCGAAAGCGGAACCGAAACAGGCAAAGCAAAGTAATTTCTATCTACATCCATAACTAGTTGTACCTGTGGGTTAAGGATTTTTATAGCCTGTAACAGGTAGCTCACATCACTAAAGAGTGCTGGGAAGATGATATAGTCTGCCCAGATAATTAATTGTTCGTCGAGTACACTAACAAAGTCAGATAGTTTTCTGGAAAAGTCGTTGTTTTCAATACCCGTAATAATCGCCTTGTGAGTGTCAGTCTTGTTAATTTCTAAAGCAGGAGCTATCATTCTATAATATCCTGTGGCGTTAAGTGTAGGACTTACATAAAGTATGTGGATTTTGTCATCTGGTTCAATATTATATTTCTCTTGAAATTTATTGATAGGATGCAATCGTGCTTGTAGTTCTCTTACTGTTCTCATTACAAAATGTTTGGTAGTTCTTTCTGTATGCCTTCATAGTATTTGGCAATACGTTGTCCAGTTGCCTTGTCATAAATTTCAATGGTACCCGCAAGTGGTCCGTATTGTTTTATCTTTTTACGAAAGCGCTCTAGTCCTGTTTCTTTACTGCGTGTTTTAGACAATTTATGTTTCCAATCTATGGAGTACATTGTACGTACGTTTCCGTCTTTGAACCATACAATCATTTTTGTGTAGGAGTCTTGTCCTAGTTTCCATCCTTTTTTCTGTGTCATTATTTGAAGTATTTTATAAGTGAGTTTAGTGGGATTTGCTTGATGAACTCTTCATTTTGAAAGGCCCTTACGTGTACTTTTTCATCTTTTACGTGTATCCAGATGCGCACGTTGTGGTCGTCTATGCGGTTCGCTTCCGCGAAATCTTTTAAATACTGCTTAATGCTAAAAGCAATCTTGTTTTTAATGCTTCCTAAAGCAGCCGTTTGTTCGTCCAGGAAGAAATACGTCAGGTCTTCTGTAGGAATGGTGCTGAGTGGTTTGTCTTTGTCGTATAGCAATGACTTGATTTTATGCTCGACTTGAAAAATGCGAATGAACAATTGTTCTTTAGGAATGCGAATGCGATTTGAGATATAGGTAGTTCTATTGATGATATTTTTAGATACCATTTTTTCATAGCCAAAAATATCTACGGATAAATCGGTTAGAGCACCTTTAAGTTTTGCCTTTATGGTGCTATTTTGTTTCGTTTTGTTTTTCATTTGTTAAGTATTGAATTGTAAAAATGAGTGAGTGCTGTGGTCTAGTACTGCTGCTTGAAAAGCCTTTACCAGTTCTGGTTGTCCAAGTTTTCCAATACGTGTTTCGCACGCTTTATAGAGTTCAAGGCGAGGCTTTTGCTTTGTAGTATCTTTCTTCTCGTTGTTAAGAAAGCGCCTTATTTGGGCGTGTAGAATAAGCTTTTTTTGTACTTCGAGTTCTCGCTTTTTCTGGTCGTAATACCATTTGCGAGTGCCCGTAAATCCGCTAGGGTTTTTAGGGTCAAAGTACTGATGTGGCAGTTGTACAAATCTCCTTTCGGAATCTTTGGCAATGTATTTCTCTACGATTGCGATACGTTCCACATAGACTTGATGCACTTTTGATAGCATCTTATCCGAAACAGGTTCGTACCAAAGTTGCAATAGTTCCAAAGCCCGTTTTTCTTGACTTTGCGTGAGGTAGTGATTTTTGTAAAGTGTATTTCGCGTAAGCTTCCAAAGACTTTTTACATACACAGATAGGGAGGCGGAACGAGCCACATCGACTTCCGAAATTTCGGCGCCAGTTTGCTCTGTGACTCGTTTGTTCCGCACTATTTCCCCTGCATCATCATTTTTTTTAGGGGCTATTTTCCCTGTGTATCCTGTCAAAGTGTTACCAATAGCGTTGCGTGACCGTTGAAGCCTAGTGAGAGGTAACGAACTCGTTGTTGTTTTCAACTTATCAACCGCTATTATTATATTATTTATGTAACCATTGTTACTAGTATCTGTATGAGGACAAGTTGGCGTTTGTATTTTATTAAGATTCTGATTTTCAGTACTTAAATTTTGAGTTTTCTTTAGCGTACTTTTTGCTTTATCCACAACTTGTTTTCCAGTTACTAACAGGATGTTTGGATTGATGGAAAGCTCATAATCTGCTTTAGAACCACGCCACTTTTTTGCGGTGATGATATTAGCTTCTCTTAAGCGAGTAATATGTCTTTGAATGGTTCTTATGCTGGCATTTGCTTTTTTAGCCAGTTGAACATTGTTTGTTCTTAAAGGAGGAAGATTTTGTAAATCTACAGATGAAATACTATTTGCTTTAAGAAGGGAAAGCGAGTATATCTTAATGATTTCACGAGTAGTGAGAATCATAGCCTGTCGTACTTGCTCGGACAGGGAGTTTGTGTTGCTGTTGTAGTTTTCTACATAAGTATCTAAAGCATTAAATGCAGTAGCATAGTGTATTATGGACATTTAGTAAGATATAACCACACCTCAGCAAAATACTGTCAGTGAAGTGGTATGTCTTGCTTGCTGTTATAGCATTGGGTTTACAGATTTAATGTGGTCTGTGATTTTTTATTGGGTTCACGTTGAGATTCCTTAAAAAGACTCTGCTCTCTTCTTAAGGAGGTTTGTCTCTTTTTCTCTTTAGCTTCTATGAGGTCCAAACAAAGTTCGTATAGCGTTTCTACGCTACTAGGTTTAATGATTTGTTTATTAAAGAACTTAGAAACAGTTGGTCGTGATAGTCCAGAGGTTTTGGTTAGTAAAGTAATGGGGCTATCGTATAGCTTTTCCATCTTGAGGAGTACGGTTTTAATTTCAGACTGTAAATACATTGTAAAAGTTTTGTAAAATAATTGACATCGTTTTATTGATTAATTATAAAATTAAACATCGTTTTAGTTGTTTATGATGCCAAATATATATAATATTGTCGCTCAAATACTAATTATTGGTATCAAATTTTACATCTAATTAATAAATAATAACTAACCAATTTAGAAACAACACTTTAAAAAGAATGAAAGAAAACCCCCTATTAGATAATATTGATAACAAGTTTATAGAAGCAGTAGACGAAGTGATTGCCATAAACACAGAGCTCGGTATAAAGCCAGCAAACGACAGCGCAATAGGTAAAGCTGTTTATCCCAATAATAGAAGTATCATTTCTGCTGTTAGAGGACGCAGTAAGCATATACCACATATTGCATTGATAAACTTTGCAAAAGCGTTCAACGTAGATATGAATTACTTCTATGTAGAAGATACGTCTCTTCAATATAAACCTGATACGATTATGAATGTTACCGTTTCTGGAAACGGAATAAACAGTTCAGGAGCAAATACTACAAACATCCACGCAGGTAAAGGAGAAATAAAAGGAATCAATACTGCTGAAGCAGGTTCAAATAACACTCTCGTGGAAGTGGTAGAAGTCAATACAATGATTAACAACTTTATCTCTCAGATGGATAAAGGCCGAGTTGAAAAATTTCTTCAAATTATATCCTCTATACAAGTAGAAAGTAAACAAGCGACTAAAAAGTTTGAAAAACTCTTTGAAGCAAAATCACTTGAAATGCAAGATATGCGGAAGTATTTTGAAGAAAAGCTTGAACTTCTTGATAAGCAACTTATTGAAACGCGTCTAAAGCTTGATGAAGCAATGAAACGCGAAATAGACTTACTAAGGCAATTACTAGAAAAGAAAAACAGTAATTAATTATGAAGGAAGATTTACAACCAAAAGAGTTTGCATCGCTATCTGAAGAAGAGAGACAAGTCATTGAAATGTTGCGTCTTCAGACATTTCAATCTCTAAAGATTACTAAACGCAATGGGCGCATTGATATGATAGAAGGAACGGAGCGTATCGAAGAACGAACAAGAATAGTAGATATTTTGAAAGAACATAACTATCAAAATATCGAAATAAAACAAAATGATGGTCGTGTAGTATTTATAAATCGCACCATAAAAACAAAGGTTAAATAAACCAAGACATCAAGAGGTTTAGTGATTAAAAGCCTTAAAGCTAAACCAGAAGGCCATACGGGTCATTATTTCAGATTTGATTGCAACCAAAAATACTGGAGCAATTGATTGCGAAATTAAAAATGTCAAAAGCAATTGCTGTAAAGCAAAAAGTAAAAGAAGAAAAGTACAACGACGAGTGGTTGAAATCTTTTGTTGGATTTGAAGATATTTCGGAAGAAGAGTCAAAGAGAATAGTCAAAGAATTAGAAATGCTTGCAGAGGTAGTTTGCATACATTTTATGAATACAAGTTAATATGAAAGATTTATCGGTCTTTAAACAGTTTGCAAAACCAAGCAAATCCATTCAGTTCAAAACAGATGGGAAAGCAGTTATTTATACCAGGGTATCTACAAAGGAACAGGCAGAGAATAATGCTAGCCTAGAAACCCAGCTCAAATATTGCAAAGAACTTGCAGATAAGAAAGGTATAGAAGTGCTTGAGTATTTTGGTGGTACTTACGAGTCTGCAAAAAGTGATGAGCGTAAACAGTTTCAAAAGATGTTGACTTACGTAAAGAGAAGAAAAGATATCGGTTATATCATTGTGTATTCCTATGATAGGTTTTCAAGAACAGGAGCAAATGGAGCTTATATAAGTGATCAGCTTAAAAAGCAGGGAATAGTGACCATATCTGCTACACAGGAAGTAGATACCTCTACAAGCGCAGGATCCTTTCAGCAGAATTTATATTATATGTTTTCTCAATTTGACAATGAATTGAGAAGGGATAAGTGTGTTTCTGGTATGAAAGAAAAAATAAGAAAAGGGTATTACATCGGCCCGTTACCATTCGGCTATACCAACTTAAATCCTGGTAATGGAAAAACTCCTGAATACATAATTAATGAGCAAGGTAAACTATTGAGGAAGGCTTTTCTTATGAAAGCAAATCTTGGTTTGGCTAATTCTGAAATCGTCAGGAAGTTTAAAAAGAAAGGACTTAAAATAACTGAAAAGAGTTTTAGTAAATATCTGAGAAACCCTTTCTATTGTGGGTTAATAATTAGTCCATTACTTCCTGACGAGATAGTGATTGGTAAACAACAACCTCTGGTAAATCAAGAGTTGTTTTTGAAGATTAACAACATTCTTTATACAAGACCAGATAACAGAGTTTACAACTCAGAAGACGAAAATTTACCTTTAAAATCATTTGTCAAATCTCTTGAATGTAAAACGCCTTACACAGGATATTTAGTGCGTTCTAAAAACCTGTATTATTATAAAAATAGAAGGAAGGGCAGTAAAGAAAATAGAAGCGCTAAAAAACTACACCAGACATTCATAGACTTTTTAAATGACTACAAGCTACGAGATAAAAAGCTTGTAGAGCCATTAAAGGAAATCATTACAGACAAATTTATCGAGTTAAATTCTGAAAGTATAGAAGATGCTAAACGTGTAGAAGCTGATATTGAAAACCTTCAAAAGCGTTTGGAACGATTGGAAGAGCGATTTGTTTTTGAAGAGATAACTAAACCGCAATACGATAAATTTAAACAGAAATTAGAGCTAGAAAAACGGGAATTTGAAAGTAAAAAACTAAACTTCAAATTTAATAGTTCGAACCTTAGAAAGGCAGTCGATAAAGCAATAGATTACGCTTTGAATCTCCCGTCATTATGGGAGTCTGGTAATATCGAAACAAAAAGAGCATTGCAATATATGGTGTTCCCCGAGGGAATTTACTATGACTTCAAAAACCATAGAGTTCGAACTTTTAGAGTGAACTCAATTTTTTCTGCTATCGCAAGTATATCGGGCGATATGAGCGGAAATAAAAAAGAGAATTATCATAAAAATTATGATAATTCTCTTGAAGTGGAGTCGGGCGGACTCGAACCGCCGTCCAAACAAGTAACAAAACAGCTTTCTACACGTTTAGTTTCTACTTAATTTTCGTGTAACCACCGGTCAGAAACTACCAAGGATTACCTTATTCTCGATTAAGATTTCGCAATTGCATCAAGATCCTGCAATAACTAGGTTTACTTTTACGAAGTCACTATATCAAAAACCGCAAACCAAGGTGTTTGAGTGACTTCCTGCTTGTCTACCTTGTAGACCGAGGCGTAATCTTACTATAATTCAGATTATGCAGCTAGGGCGTAGTTATTCTCGCCGTTTAAAAAGTTTGAAATATGAGATTTACGAGCTATATCCCAGCGCTCGACGTGCTTACCATTTGGTTAATCTCGCTGTCAAAACCAAATCGACCCCTAAAATAAAGAACAAATACTATGACTATAATTACTTTATAGAAAATCTATAGTACGCTTTCGCGAAAGCGAAAACAAGCCCACAAATATAGGACTTAAACCCATATATTTGTCATCCATATAAAAGCAAAAGGTATACCAAAACTATTTGCTGACAAATCAACCGAAAATCAAAGCATATCTATGAAGTTTGCCATTATAAAAGAACGTAAAAATCCACCAGATCGTCGTGTCGTTTTTTCACCAGAAATGCTAGCAAAAGCGCGTGTTCAATTTCCTCAATCTGAATTTGTTGTAGAATCTTCGGATATTCGAATTTTCCCAGATGAAGCATATAAAAATCAAGATTTTTTAGTAACCAATACAGTATCTGATGCCGATGTGATGATTGGAGTAAAAGAAGTGCCTATCGATGCATTGATCTCTAATAAAAAATATTTTTTCTTTAGTCATACGATTAAGAAACAACCCTACAATCGTAAACTATTAAAAGCCATTCTTGATAAGAATATAGAAATGTATGACCATGAAGTCATTACAAAAGCAAATGGGGCCCGTTTAATAGGGTTTGGACGATATGCAGGATTGGTAGGCGCATATAATGGTTTTAGGCTATTAGGGATACGTGATGGACTCTTTAAATTACCAAAAGTAGAGCACCTAGCAGATCTGGAGGAGGTAAAACAAGAGCTAGATAAAATTACATTACCCAACATAAAGATTATTTTATCTGGAACAGGAAAGGTTGCACATGGAGCTAAAGAAATTTTGGATCATCTTCAAATTTCTGAAGTGACCGATGAAGCATTTCTATCACAAGAATTTGATAGACCAGTGTACTGTCTTATAGACGTTATGGAATATAACAAACGTAAGGATGGCGCAAAAGGCGATAAGTTTGAGTTCTATAAAGATCCGTCACCCTATGAGAGTGATTTTATGAAATATGCTCAAGTAGCAGACTTTTTTATAGCGGGTCATTTCTATGGTGATGGTGCTCCTTATTTGTTTACAAGAGAAGATGCAAAACGTCCTGATTTTAATATCAACATTGTTGCCGATGTATCCTGTGATATTGATGGGCCAGTAGCAAGTACAATACGTCCTTCTACAATAGCCGATCCTTTTTACGGGTATGATCCTAATACAGAAAAGGAAGTACCTATAGATCATCCAGGCGCTATTGCGGTTATGGCGGTTGATAACCTTCCTTGTGAATTACCAAAGGATGCAAGCGAAGGATTTGGGGAGATGTTTTTAAAATATGTAATTCCAGCGTTTCATACGGATGATAGTGACGGTATTTTAGAACGCGCTCTTATGACAAAAAATGGAAAACTTACCGAGCGATATACCTATTTACAAGATTATGTAGCGGGTAATGAATAAGCTGTTAATATTCATACAATTAACAATGACCTTAGTAATGCGCACCCTATCTTTATAGTATGAAGGTTCTTATCACTGGCGCTACAGGCCTCGTAGGTAAAGCAGTTACACAATTATGTCGTGACCAAGGAATTTCTGTACATTATCTAACAACATCAAAAAAGAAGATTGTAGAAGCGTCTAATTATAAAGGCTTTTATTGGAATCCTTCAGAAGGAATTCTTGATGAAAATTGTTTTGAAGATGTAGATACAATTATCCATCTAGCCGGAGCAAGCATTGCACAACGATGGACAGAAAAAAATAAACAATCCATTAAAGATAGCCGTATTAAAAGTGCTACTTTATTGTATTTGACTTTAGAACGCTTTCGCGAAAAAAACCACCCTGTTTCTGTAAAGCATATCATTACTGCAAGTGCAATTGGGGGGTATCCTTCTTCTTCTACCAAATATTATGATGAAAAATATCCGACCTATGCAAGTGGGTTTTTAGGAGAAGTTGTTCAGGAATGGGAGGAAACTGTTATAAAGTTTCAACAACTGGATATTTTGACAACCTGTGTACGTACAGGGATTATTTTAGATGCTAAAGAAGGAGCATTACCCAAAATGGTTACCCCTATACAATGGGCAGCAGGATCTCCATTGGGAAATGGTCAACAATGGCAATCATGGATACATATAGAAGATATGGCACGACTCTATATGCATATCTTAAAAAATGAATTAGGAGGTATTTATAATGGAGTAGCCCCCAATCCAATTACAAATGAAAAGCTTACCAAAGTAATCGCAAGAACACTTAAAAAACCATTGTTCTTGCCAAAATTACCTGCTTTTGTACTAAAATCTATATTAGGAAAAATGGCAACGATTGTATTGGAAAGTCAGAAAGTATCTTCCGAAAAAATAAGAGAAACAGGGTTTGTATTCCATTATACCTCCATAGATATGGCAATAGCCGACTTATTAAAAAAATAAAAGCCACTTCCTGGTTTAGAAATGGCTTTGATTTTTGAAATTTTAAAAAAGGTTATGCTTTTTTTGCTTTAAGCGAGATTGTTAATTCCATATCATCACTGATAACACCATTTTTGATATCGTCTACAATAGATTCTGACATAAAGTTAATACCCCATATTGTACGATCTATTGTGAAAGTTTCGCTTGTAAGTTCCATGTTATCCCCAGTAATAGTATAGGTTACAGGAAATTCAATATTCTTTTTAATCCCTTTGATTGTAAGATTACCTTGCATAAATTTTTTTGCGTCAACCTCTTTGATTCCTGTTATTTCAAAGGCAGCAGTAGGAAACTTTGTAACATTAAAAAAGTGATCCTCTTTTCCTTCGGCAGTCCCTTTTAAATGACTTTCTAATCCTGCTTTTTGACCACCTTCTAGATCTGTAACATTGATACTTGTCATATCAATAAGAAAGGTTCCCGTAATCTTGTCACCTGATACCTTTACTACTCCAGATTCAAGTTTGATGTTTCCTTCATGAGTTCCTGTAGGTTTTGTCCCTAACCAGTCTATTAGAGATATGTCTGTATCTACTTTATACTTTGTTGCTTCTGTTGTTGCTTCTGCCACTTCTTTTGCGGTTTCGGCAGTAGTTTCATTCTTTTTTTCTCCTTTACAGGCAACCATTCCTATAGCTATTACTGCTACTGCTGCTATTTTTACTATGTGTTTTTTCATTTTAAAAATTTGTTTTGATATGTGTTGAACGCGCAAAATTAACATTTGAAGTATTAGGATATCTTAATATTATATTAAATAGGTCAGGGAGTAGGTGTATATAAAAGGTTTTTTGAGTAAAACTCTTGTGACATTTTGACATTTTTATTGAAATGGCAGTACTTTTGCCACTTCAATTGAAAATTGAATATTTGACCCTAATATGGCAACAGAAGATAAAACACAAGATATAGAAGATACTCAGGTAGAAGATACTACTCAAGAGACACAAGCAGAATTAAGTGAGCTAGATCAAGCAAAAGCAGATCTAGCGACAGAAAAGGATAAATTCCTTCGTCTCTTTGCAGAGTTTGAAAACTATAAACGACGCACAACAAAAGAACGTATTGAGTTATTTAAGACAGCAGGACAAGAAGTTATACAATCACTACTCCCTGTATTAGATGATTTTGATCGTGCTATGAATGAAATAGAGAAGGCAAAAGATAAAGAACTTGCTAAAGGAGTCGGACTTATAAGTAATAAACTTAAAGAGACATTAAAAGCTAAAGGGCTTGAAGAAACAAAAGTAAAAGCAGGCGATTCTTTTGATGCAGAAATTCACGAAGCAATTACACAAATTCCTGCACCTACTAAGAAACTGGTTGGTAAGATTGTAGATGTGGTAGAAAAAGGATATGCATTAGGTGATAAGATCATACGTTTTCCTAAAGTAGTTACTGGAAAGTAATTTATTTTACAAAGTACAATTAATAAGAAAAGAGTATTGCTAATAAGTTTAGGTACTCAAAATAGGTACCCAGTCTAACTGGGCATATATATGAAAGAAGATTTTTACGACATACTGGGTATTTCCAAAGGGGCATCTCAGGCAGAAATCAAAAAGGCATATCGCAAGAAAGCTATTGAATTCCATCCAGATAAAAACCCTGGAGACGAAAAGGCAGAAGAGAGTTTTAAAAAAGCTGCAGAAGCCTATGAGGTTTTGAGTGATGAGCAAAAACGAGCACGCTATGATCAATATGGTCATCAAGCCTTTGAAGGCGGTGGTGGTTTTGGCGGTGGCGGAATGAATATGGATGACATATTCAGTCAGTTTGGAGATATTTTTGGTGGCGCTTTCGGTGGCGGTGGCGGTTTTTCTGGATTTGGTGGATTTGGCGGCGGTCAGCGACGAGCAAAAGGTAGTAATCTCCGTATACGTGTAAAACTTACCTTAGAAGAAATCGCTACAGGTGTAGAAAAAAAGATTAAGGTCAAACGTAAGAAGCAAGCACCAGGAGTAACGTATAAAACGTGTCCAACATGTAATGGTTCTGGTCAAGTAACACGCGTACAAAATACCATATTAGGACGTATGCAAACCTCTGCACCATGTACTACATGTGGTGGTGCTGGACAAAGTATAGATAAACGACCTGATGGAGCAGATGCTCAAGGACTTATTGTAGAGGAGGAAACGGTAAGCATCAAGATTCCTGCGGGAGTAGTAGATGGGATGCAACTTAAAGTTCAAGGCCGAGGTAACGATGCGCCAGGCAATGGAATTTCTGGAGATTTACTAGTTGCCATAGAAGAATTGAGTCATGAGTTTTTGCAACGAGAAGGTGATAATCTTCATTATGACTTATATGTAAGTATTAGTGAAGCGGTCTTAGGAAGCTCCAAAGAAATAGATACAGTTACTGGGAAAGTACGTATCAAAATAGAAGAAGGTGTACAAAGCGGAAAGATATTACGTCTTCGAGGAAAAGGAATCCCATCTGTAAATGGATACGGTAAAGGAGATCTTTTAGTACATGTAAATGTTTGGACACCTAAAACACTAACGAAAGAGCAAAAACAATTTTTTGAGAAAATGGCTCAGGACGAAAACTTTACTCCTAATCCAGAAAAAGAAGACAAGTCATTCTTTGAAAAAGTAAAGGATATGTTTTCTTAAACCCTGTTAAAATCTGTTTTAATAGAAGGTTTTTTCTATGGGTTGATAAAAAAAAGTTATATTTGAATATCGTTAAACACTTTTTAACGATATTTTTCTTTTTCATAGCAATTTTTTTCCCATCCTAGACTTTTGTCAAGGGTGGGTTTTGTTTTTAATACATTTTGTTTAAGTAAGCTTTGATCGGGCCATTTTTTTTGAAGAGTATTTTGTTTCCTAATCCTTTATAATTTCTTAGCTAGAAAATAAGCTCTCTGCCTTCTTATGCCTATCTTTGAGCTTCTAAAAATTAACTATGAGTTCACTACTTGTTGCAGATACAGTGTCCAAAAGTTTTGGGGGCTTTACTGCACTTAATGGAGTGTCAATAGAGGTGCCTAAAGGAAGCATTTTTGGTTTACTTGGGCCTAATGGAGCAGGAAAAACGACACTCATACGTATTATCAATCAGATCACAATGCCAGATACGGGGCATGTCCAGTTAGACGGAGCTGCCCTAGCTCAGCATCATATACGTGATATAGGATATATGCCAGAAGAACGAGGTCTTTATAAATCTATGAAGGTGGGAGAGCAAGTACTTTATCTTGCTCAGCTTAAAGGATTAGATAAAAGCGAAGCTAAAAAACGTGCCAAATACTGGTTTGAAAAACTAGAAATAGGAAATTGGTGGGGTAAGAAAATTCAAGAGTTATCAAAGGGACAGGCTCAAAAAATACAATTTGTTGTTACTGTAATGCATAATCCTAAGCTGCTTATTTTTGATGAGCCTTTTAGTGGTTTTGACCCAATTAATGCAAACTTAATCAAAGATGAGATTCTTCAACTCCGAGAAGAAGGTGCTACTGTGATTTTTTCTACGCATCGTATGGAGTCAGTAGAAGAACTTTGCGATCATATTGCACTTATCCACAAATCCAACAAAATTTTAGACGGCGAGATTAATCATATCAAGCGCCAGTATAGAAACAATACGTTTGAAGTAGGTGTGGAGGTGGATAAGGATGCTTTCGCGAAAGCGGAATCACAACTAATTTCTAAATTCCAAACAACACCAGCACAATTTAAATCCTTAGGAGAAGAACTTAAACTACGTATTCAATTAGGAGATCAAGGAAGTCCTAATGCGTTACTGCAAGAATTACAATCCTATGGGCAAGTGACGCACTTTGTAGAAGTGATTCCTAGCGTAAATGATATTTTTATTCAAACGGTAAATCAAAGTTTATGAGCGTTCTATCATTAATTATAAAGCGTGAGTATAGCGCCCGTGTTCGCAATAAGTCATTTTTAATAATGACATTTTTAAGCCCGTTAATTATCGTTGGAATGGTGATGTTAATCACCTATTTGACACAATTAAATAGTGATACCAAGCGCACTATAGCCATTGTAGATGATTCTGGCTTATTTGCTGCTTCGTTTAGCAATACTGATCAAACAACCTATCTTAATTTGTCGGATCAAGGTTTTGATACCGCAAAAGAGCTTGCAGAAAAGGATGAATACTATGGGTTAATACACATTCCTAAAGACCGAAAAACCCTTGTGGATCAAGTAAAGTTTTACGGAAAAGAAACGCCTTCTTTTGGTCTTGTGGAAGCTATAGAAAAGAAAATAGAAAAAAGATTAACAAATCAAAATTTGATTGAACGAGGCGTTGATCTAGATGTATTAGAGACGTCTAAAATTAATATAGATCTTTCTATAGAAAATTATTCTGGTGAAAAATCATCTAAGATGAGTAATTGGATCAAAGCCGCTTTTGGAGGAGCTGCAGGTTATCTTCTTATGATGTTTATTATTATCTATGGGAATATGGTAATGCGTTCTGTTATAGAAGAGAAAACAAATCGTATTATCGAAGTGATTATATCCTCAGTAAAACCTTTTCAATTGATGATGGGTAAGATCCTGGGAACTACGCTTGCAGGGGTTACTCAGTTTGCAATATGGGTTATACTAGGTATTATTATGTTGACAGTAGCACAAGCAGTATTTGGTATTGAACCTTCATCTACAACAGCTATGAGTTCTGAAGCACAAGCTATTGCAAGTGACCCTGATAAGATTACAGAAGTTGTAGAAGAGGTTATGAAGTTACCTTTGTTACAACTGGTTATAGGTTTTCTTATATATTTTGTTGGAGGATATTTTTTATATAGCTCTATTTATGCAGCGATAGGGGCCGCTGTAGATAATGAAACAGATACACAGCAATTCATGTTACCTATTATTATGCCTTTAATGCTAGCTATATATGTAGGTTTTTTTGCAGTAATAGATAACCCACATGGGACCGTAGCTACAGTTTTTTCTATTATTCCACTTACCTCTCCTATTGTTATGTTAATGCGTATTCCTTTTGAAGTTCCTATGTGGCAACTTGCATTATCTGTATTTTTGTTAATAGGATCCTTTGTGTTTACAGTATGGTTTGGATCTAAGATATATCGTGTCGGGATATTGATGTATGGAAAAAAGCCAACATACAAAGAACTATTTAAATGGTTACGATACTAAAAAATGATACAAGAAGATACAGTCGATAAAGTAACGGATGTTATCACCAAAGATATTTGGGGTTCTGTCAAAGAATTTTTGAACCTAGGCTTTCATGTAGGGTCTGGTGAGAATAAGATAGATATTACCATAGGGACATTATTACTGATTGTTGTTTCTTTTATTATAGTAAATAGGTTGCTTCGGCTTTCGCGAAAGCTGGTTTCTAAAAACCTTCCCGAAGATGACCGTAATAAATTTACGAGCATATTTGCCTTTTTAAAATACCTTATTTATATCCTTGTAGTCATTGCTGTATTGAGCGCTTCTGGAGTAAATGTAACTGTATTTTTGACCGCTTCTGCAGCATTGTTTGTAGGCTTAGGGTTTGCATTACAAACATTATTTCAAGATGTTCTTTCTGGGATTTTTATCATTCTTGATCAGACACTACATATAGGCGATATTATAGAATTTGATGATGGTAAAGTAGGGCGTGTTTTTGATATTAAATTACGAACGACAAGAGCCTTAACTAGAGATGATAAGGTTATTGTTATTCCTAATCATAAATTCCTTACGGAAAAAGTATATAACTGGACACAAAACCATAAAACAACAAGAGAGAGTATTAAAATAGGAGTGGCCTATGGCAGTGATACAAAACTAGTGTCTGACCTTTTGCTTTCCTGTCTTGAAAATCAAAATGGTGTTCTTGAAAACCCAAAGCCTTTTGTTCTTTTTGAAGATTTTGGAGACTATGCCTTAGCTTTTAGTCTTTACTTCTTTACAAGTAATAGTTTTGCAGACCCACGTATCAAGAGTGATATCCGTTATAGGATAGATACATTGTTTAGAGAACATAATATTTCTATTCCTTTTCCGCAACGAGATGTACACGTCTATGAAAAAAAGGAATAGTATTTGGTATAAGTATAGTCAACGTACAATATTTAATAAATTTATATATGTCTAAGATTTTAATCATTGAAGATGAAGCTGCCATACGCAGAGTATTATCAAAAATCCTATCGGAAGAGAGTAAAGATTATCAAGTAGAAGAAGCCGAAGATGGATTGGAAGGAATTAATAAGATACGTGAGGCAGATTATGACTTAGTATTATGTGATATCAAGATGCCAAAGATGGATGGCGTTGAGGTCTTAGAAGCTGTAAAAAAACTAAAGCCAGAAGTTCCTATGGTTATGATATCGGGTCATGGCGATCTTGATACTGCCGTAAACACAATGCGATTAGGGGCATTTGATTATATATCAAAACCCCCAGATCTTAATCGGTTATTAAACACAGTACGTAATGCGTTAGATAAGAAAAATCTTGTCGTAGAGAATAAATTACTCAAAAAGAAAGTGAGTAAAAAATACGAGATGATAGGCGATAGTGATGCTATTTCTCAAATCAAAGATATGATTGAGAAAGTTGCGGCTACAGATGCAAGAGTACTTATAACAGGCCCTAATGGTACTGGGAAAGAATTGGTAGCACATTGGTTACATGAAAAGAGTGAGCGTTCTAAAGGACCTCTTATTGAAGTAAATTGCGCAGCCATCCCTTCAGAATTAATAGAAAGTGAACTTTTTGGACATGTTAAGGGTGCTTTTACATCTGCAAATAAAGATAGAGCAGGAAAATTTGAAGCGGCAAATGGCGGGACAATATTCCTTGATGAGATAGGAGATATGAGTCTTTCTGCTCAAGCTAAGGTATTGAGAGCCTTACAAGAAAGTCGTGTGCAACGTGTAGGTAGTGATAAAGATATTAAAGTAGATGTACGTGTTGTAGCGGCTACCAATAAAAATCTTAAGAAAGAAATAGAAGAAGGACGTTTTAGAGAAGATCTATATCACAGACTAGCAGTCATATTGATTAAAGTGCCGGCTCTTAATGATCGTAGAGAAGATATTCCATTATTGATACATCATTTTGCAAAAAAAATCTCTCAAGAGCAGGGAACTGCAGAAAAGAAGTTTTCAGATAAAGCCATTCAATTATTACAAGAATATGATTGGACAGGCAATATTCGTGAACTTCGTAATGTCGTAGAGCGGCTTATTATTTTAAGTGGGACTGAAGTATCTGAAGCAGATGTAAAACTCTTTGCAAGTAAATAATAATTTAAAGCTACTATATAGTTTTAACTAAAAAAGCTCCGAGATATCTCGGAGCTTTTCATTTATAGTGTAAATAAAGTGTCTTAGCTCTTGATAAACTTAATCGTTGTGCTACCTGTTTCATTAGAAATTTGAGCAAAATAAATACCTGAAGCTAGTTTACTTGTAGCTAGTGTATTATTACCTACACCTTCTAAAGACGCATTTAATACTTTTTGACCATTTACATTGATGATATCAACGTTAGTCGTCCCAAAACTTCTAGAGAAATTTAGATTTACATCTCCATTAGTTGGATTAGGGAAAAGAGAAATACTTTCTGAAAGAGTATTTTCTCCAGTAGATAAATTTGTATCGTCTCTAATTTGGAATGCAAGACTTGGGAAAGATTCCGCTATTAAACCAGAAATATTTGTCCAATCTACAAAACCTCCTCCAAATTGATCATTGGGATCAATAAGAACAGGTTCTGTTCCTGTGTTAGGAGCAGAAGATATTAACCAATTCCATCTATTAAGTCCTGTTGTTGAAAATGCTTCATCAACTGTAGGAAAAACACATAACCAATATGTTCCAGCAGGAAGTACGACTTCAGTCCCTCCATTTGCATCTGTAACTTGAATGTTAATAAAATCTGCAAGACCCGCACCATCTTCTACTAATGAAAAAAGAGATATTGGAATGTCAGTAATTTCTACAAGACCAGTTCCTAGAACACTTGGATTACTGCTAGGAAGACCAGCATTATCCTCATAAATGAACACATTAAGGCTTGATAAATCGGTGAAGTTAATAAGATTACTCAAACGTCCGAAAATATCTATTTCAGCAATTACGGTTTCGTCTGTAAGTTCAAAATCATCAGCAACAAAAACACCTATACCATCATTCCCTTGGAAATCTACAAGTGCTGTCCCTGTAGGATCAGAAGGTTGATCTACTACTATTTGTGCTTGCGTAGTAAAAAATGAAGTAATAATAGCAAATGCTAGTAAAGTAATTTTTTTCATATTTTTTATAGTTTAGATTTATGTAATAAGCCCGTAAGTTAATAATTATATCTGAAACATATAGTATATATAGGTTTGATGATTAAAATTATAGAAGTATTTTTAACATTTATACTAGATTTTTTTATTAATTATATTCCATTTTTGTTGACCAATGAATTACAAAGACCATTATAAAATAAAAGATACGATCTCTCTGGAAGATAGAGCAACTTCTGTAAATACAGATTTATCTGAAGAAGCTTTAGAGAAAAGCCTAAGAAAAATAAGGAAGAAACTTGGTAAATTACAGGATACCTTGTATGCACATGATAAATATAGTGTATTGGTTTGTTTACAGGGAATGGATACTGCAGGAAAAGATAGCTTAATACGCGAAGTATTTAAAGATTTTAATGTACGGGGTGTAGAAGTGCATAGTTTTAAAGTCCCTACAGATTTAGAACGCAGTCATGATTATTTATGGCGACATTATATTGCCCTTCCACAAAAAGGTAAATTTGGAGTTTTTAATCGAACACATTATGAAAATGTACTCGTTACTCGTGTACATCCTGAATATATATTAGGAGAAAATTTACCTGATATAACTTCTGTTACAGATATAAATGATTCTTTTTGGGATAAACGATTTGATCAGATTAATGCTTTTGAAAAGCATATATCCGAAAATGGAACACTTATTTTTAAGTTTTTCCTTCATCTGTCTAAAGAAGAGCAGAAGAATAGATTATTAAGGCGCCTAGAGAAAAAAGAGAAAAACTGGAAATTTTCTTCAGGTGATTTGAAAGAACGTAAACTTTGGGACGACTACCAAAAATGTTATGAAGATGCTATAAACCGAACTTCAAAACCATATGCTCCTTGGTATATTATTCCTGCAGATAATAAACCCGCCGCAAGACTTGCGGTTGCAACTATTCTTTTAGAAGAATTAAGTGCGTATGATGATATCCAAGAACCAGAATTGGATCGTAAAACAAAAGAAAATATTGAGCTATATAAAGCACAATTAAATAATGAATAACAGATGATAAAGAGACTGCTAATTCTTGTTGTGATTTGTGGAGTTTCCGCTTTCGCGAAAGCACAAAATGATTCCATTCAAATCCGTAAAATTTATGACGAAGCCTTAAAAAATGGCAATAGTTATGAATGGCTTGATTATTTGTCCAATCAGATAGGTTCTCGTTTAAGCGGTAGTATAGGCGCAGAACAAGCTGTTGAATGGACAAAAGAGCAGTTAGATAGTGTGGGGTTAGACAAGGTATGGTTGCAGCCAGTAATGGTTCCAAAATGGGTCAGAGGTACTCCGGAATACGCATTTATTGAGACAGGATTAGGAGAGACAACACAAGTCCCTATATGCGCATTAGGCGGTTCTGTAGCTACACCTAATGCAGGAATCAAAGCACCGGTTGTTGAGGTGCAAGGAATACAAGAGGTAGAAGCACTAGGAGAAGAGGGAATAAAAGGAAAAATAGTATTCTTTAACAGGCCCATGCAGGAGGAACTTATTGAGACGTTTAGAGCCTATGGCGGTTGTGTAGACCAACGATATAGTGGTGCAGAAACGGCAGCTAGATATGGTGCTGTAGGAGTGATCGTGCGATCGGTGACACATAGTCTTGATGATTATCCACATACGGGCTCTATGTCTTATGGAGATTTACCAAAATCAAAACGCATACCTGCAGCTGCTATAAGTACAAACGGCGCAGAGTTATTGAGTACATTGCTTAAACTAAATCCCACAACAAAGTTTTATTATTCAATGTCATGTAAAAATTTGCAAGATGTGCAATCGTATAATGTGATAGGAGAGATTACAGGAAGTACATACCCTAATCACTATATGGTAGTAGGAGGACATTTAGATTCTTGGGATCTAGGAGATGGTTCTCATGATGATGGTGCAGGTGTTGTACAGAGTATGGAGGTATTACGTATTATGAAAGCTATAGGGTACAAACCAAAACATAGTATGCGTGTCGTTTTATTTATGAATGAAGAAAACGGTTTGCGTGGTGGTCGCAAGTATGCATCTGTTGCAAAAAGTAAAAATGAAAAACATGTATTTGCGTTAGAAAGTGATGCAGGTGGTTTTACACCTAGGGGGTTCTCTTTTGATAGTGATGACAGAAATTTTAATGAAGTATTAAGTTGGAAACCCTTATTCGAACCTTATTTAATACATTATTTTGTAAGAGGAGGTAGTGGTGCAGACATAGGCCCTCTCAAAGGAGATGGTACTGTATTGGCAGGATTACGACCAGATTCTCAACGCTATTTTGATTATCATCACGCTGCAAATGATACCTTTGATGCTGTAAATAAAAGAGAATTAGAACTAGGTGCAGCTACAATGACTAGTTTGATTTATATGATGGATAACTATATTCAGAAACCAGCTAAATTAATCACACCTCCTATTAAGAACTAATTTTTAAAAATATGATATAAAAAAGGAGAGCATTGCTCTCCTTTTTAGTTTTGATGTTATGATTTGTTATTGTCTCCACTTTACCCATAAGATAACGGTTACATCATCAGTAGTAGTGGCTGCATCTCTTGCTCTTACTGTAATGTAATCTCCGGCATCAAAATCAAAATCTGCCGCGGTATCTGTATAACGTAATGTTGATAATGCAAAAGTTTCATTGATAGAGTTTGTGTTTGTAGCATCTCGAGCTCGTACATTAATATTGGTGTCATCTCCATCCCCTCCTATAGCAGAGATAGCGACTATTGTCCCGTCAAATGGCATTAAAGGACCACTTCCTCCATCTACCATATTACCACCATATTGTAAACTTTGAGTATCAGTATCTCCATTTCTTCCAAATTGAATCGCTGTAGATTCTACACTCAACCATTTAGAACGAGCATCGTTATACATATATAATTTATCTCCTATAACGGCTAATTGCCCTTCTCCAAGATCTGTCGTAGGTGTTGCTTGTGGAATTAACTCCAATGCAGCAAAGGTATTAGCACTAGCATCTATAGTAAGTTTTGCATCTGGTACTGTAGTGCCTATTCCAACTTGCGCACTTGCAATAATTGGTGTTAATAGACATACTATGAGTAGTTTAAAATAAGCCCCTTTCATCTTTTATTTTTTTTTGAACTCTAAAAGTAAATACTTTTACTTCAAGGACAATTTATTTTAATAACTATTCGATCAAGGACCCTTAATTTTCGATGAAATCACATATTTATGTACGGTTATACCTTAACAATAAGACCTTTTTCTTGATAAGTCTTGATACCCAGTGCTATCATATTTGCAATATGCGTCTTTAAGTCATCATCTATTTTTTTGATATGAAAACAACTTTTACCCTTTAAGCATTTACGTAGAGAAGAATCTATATTTTCAAAACGATCAACATCTGTATATATAGGAAAAAAATATAACCGTACATCTTTAGGCTTAGGAATAATACTCGCAAAGTAAATACCATCTACTTTTTGTTTGCCTTGCATGGTTGGAATGGTACCTGCAACTTCGAGACCACTTGTGTCATCTTTACGTATTTGTAAACACGCTTTATATTCTTTTAAAAGTGTGCGGAGTATAACGTCTATTTCTTCAGGGTTTGTGATCATAATACTATGTTTTTTTCTAAATAAGTTCCTTTTTCTGTCATATTCCAGTCATTGATTAACTCAGAATAAGTCGCATATATAGTTGTTGCATTTTGAGGTGTAAGTGTATCAGGAAATGGTAAATGATGCTGTGTGAGTATATTTTTTGCCTGTGTAATATAATCCATAGGATCTATATCACTAGCATTAAAATAGGTAATCGTTAATAAATTAACCAGATGTTCAGTAATGATTGATTCTTGAGGGAGATTGCTCCCTCTTAATGCTTCAGGTTTTTGAACATCGGGTAATTCAAAATCTGAGATGTTTACTCCATTTGCAACCATTCCATAAAAGGCTTTTTTAAATCCTAATACTTCTTCAATAGCAATGTGTGCTAGGTCATGATATTCAGTATTGGGATGTAAACTTGACCAGGTTTCACTTTGGTCGTATCGGATGCATTTAAGCGTAACAGGTTTGTGATGATGTTTATAAAATCTAACAGTAAGCATAGTGCAATAAATATAGCTGAAAAAATTATGATAAGTAGATGCTACTTTGGTTTCTCATGTCAAAGGCATGTACTATTTTTAGTTCCGCTTTCGCGAAAGCGTAAATACCAACCATGAATTTTTCAAAATATACCAAAGAATTTAGCACAAACCTATCTATAGCTTATCCGATTATGCTTGGACAGTTAGGTCATATTCTTGTAGCTCTTGCTGATAATCTGATGGTTGGGCAATTGGGCGCACCCCAACTGGCAGCAGTTAGTTTAGGGAATAGTCTGGTGTTTATTGCATTATCTTTAGGGATTGGTTTTTCATTTGCGATTACACCATTAATTGCAGAAGCTGATGGAGCTGGTGATATAGAAAAAGGACGATTGCATTTTCATCATGGAATTATTATGTGTGCTGTAAATGGGGTATTACTCTTTGTTTTATTGCTCTTTGCAAAACCTATTTTATACCATCTTAATCAACCGGAAGAAGTAGTAGAACTTGCAATTCCTTACTTAGAAATTGTGGCATTATCTATGATTCCTTTGATGACGTTTCAGGCATTTAAGCAGTTTGCAGATGGATTATCTCAAACTCGACATGCGATGTATGCTACCTTACTGGCAAATGTTGTGAATGTAGTATTTAACTACTTCCTGATTTACGGGATATGGTTATTTCCTAGATTAGAAGTTGAGGGCGCTGCCTACGGAACATTGATTTCTAGGTTTTTTATGCTGATTCTTATCATTTATATGCTTAAGAGAAAAGAAAAATTTAAGCCCTATTTTCATTGGGGTAGTAAAGATCATATTAAACTTAGTGAGTTTAAAGACCTGATTAGGTTAGGCTTTCCTACGGCCCTGCAAATGCTTTTTGAAGTAGCTATTTTTACTGCCGCTATATTTTTATCAGGGATATTAGGTACAAATGCACAGGCAGCAAATCAAATAGCACTTAATCTGGCTTCCATGACCTTTATGATAGCCGTAGGGCTAGGAGTAACAGCAACCATACGAGTAGGTAATCAGAAAGGAAAAGGTGATTTTCCTAATCTAAGGCGTATTGCATTTTCTATCTTTTTGCAGGTATTCTTAATAGAAGCTGTTTTTGCTGTAGGGTTTATTTTATTAAAAGATGTGCTTCCTCCATTTTATATAGATAATCAAGAGGTTATCTTTTTGTCAGCACAATTACTCATAGTTGCGGCATTATTTCAATTAAGTGATGGAATTCAGGTAACAATATTAGGTGCCTTACGAGGTTTGCAAGATGTTAATATCCCTACTGGGATATGTTTTATTGCATATTGGGTTATTGGATTTCCTATTTCATGGTATTTAGGAAAAGGAGATCAGATGGGAAGTCAGGGGATATGGATAGGACTGCTTGCAGGCTTAACGGCTTCTGCAATTATGCTGTATTTTAGATTTAATTATCTTAGCAAAAAGCTCATAAAGCAACAGTAACAAAAAAACCAATGGCAAGTAATAAAAACCGGAATTGGAAAAAATACGCTTTCGAATTCTTATCTATTTTTATAGCTGTTATTACAGCTTTTGCCCTTAATAACTGGAATGATAATAGACAGCTTAAACTTTCTGAAGAGAAAATTTTAAAAGAAATTAAAAATGGAATCTCTTTAGATTTACAAGATTTTAAAGGAAATCGTAGTGGGTATCATCAGAGTTTACGAGCAAATAAAGTTTTTAGAGATTTAATTAATGGCGCATCAGTTCCTCAAGATTCTATGGCGTTTTATTATACAATGCTCTTTAGGGACTTTGTACCTATTATTAATCTCTCAGGATATGAGTCATTAAAAGCGGGAGGACTCAAGACAGTACGTAAGGATTCTTTACGATTTGAAATCATCACTTTATATGATTTTTATTATAGTATTCTGGATAAGATTGAATATGAAATAGATGAGATGAAATCTTATGGCAATTACTTTCATAAAATCAATGGTATTTTATACCCTTATATGGAGTTTGATGCTTCTGGTGAGTTGGCTGCCTTTAAGCAACCAGTAACAATTTCGGACACACAAAAAAATGAACTATTAAGTTATTTATGGCGATTAGAAATCAATAGGAATTATAAGATTCAACGTTATACATTAATAGAAACAAAAATGCTACATCTAGAAACATACTTAGAAGAAGAACTAAAGAACAGATAAATATGACAGTACCTAAATACTTAATAGGAGATAACTCTGACTTTCCTGATGCCATCTTTGTAATTCACACAGAATTTCCAAGATTTATCATAGATCTTACTAAGGATGAGATTGAATGGTTAGAAGAATTTGATCGTCAAGATGAAGCCGAACTTGCTACAGAAACTGAAAATGCAATACAAGAAGCTACTGCTTTTTATGATTCAGAGATAGCCAAATATGAAGACTCATAACCTGACCCTATGGAAACGCTTTTGGAATACGATCACGAACTTTTTTTATATCTCAATAGTTTAGGAACAGAGACATGGGATGGATTCTGGTTAATAGTCACTGAAAAACTGTCTTCTATTCCTCTATATGCAGTATTACTTTATTTGATTTATAAAAAATTTGGGGTAAAAGGTACTGTGATTACAATCCTTTTGGTAGCTGCTATGATTGCTTGTACAGATCAATTGGCTAATTTATTTAAGCATGGTTTCCAGCGACCACGACCTTGTAAAGTAGAAGAATGGCAGACTACGATGCGTTTTATTGCAGAGCGTTGTGGACGTTATGGCTATTTTTCTGCACATGCGGCAAGTAGCATGGCAGCAGCAGTATTTGCGGGGCTTGCATTACAGTCCAAATACCAGTATTTAATTTTCTTTTTGCTGTTTTGGGCAGCTATGGTTGGATACAGTCGTATTTATCTAGGTGTACATTATCCAGGTGATGTATTGACAGGAATGATTATTGGAGCATTATTAGGATTTGGATTTTATAAAGCGCAACAAAAACTAGTTCAGAAATTTGCATGATATGTAGGTTGTCAATAGATTAATTTTTGTGATCATTAACAACTACCCTTTTTCATTTTTGGTATCTTCGGGCTTCAATCAGAATATACCCTAATTATGAAATCATTCCACATACTTACAATAGCTGTTGCTGTTATTTTATTTATTTCTTGTAAAGAGGAGAATAACGCTTTCGCGAAAGCGGAAACGCAAGAATTCAATGTTCCTTTTGAAAAATTTACGTTAGATAATGGCCTTACAGTTATACTGCATACAGATACTTCTGATCCAGTAGTATCAGTTGCATTGACTGCACATGTAGGCTCTGCCAGAGAAATAGAAGGGCGTACAGGTTTTGCACATCTTTTTGAGCATTTATTATTTCTGGAGTCAGAAAATTTAGGAAAAGGAGGGTTAGATGCTATGAGCGCTCGGATAGGAGGTTCTGGAGCAAATGGATCTACAAGCCGAGATCGCACCAATTATTTTCAAACAGTTCCTAAAGATGCGTTAGAAAAAATGATCTGGGCTGAGGCCGATAAATTAGGTTATTTTATAAATACCGTAACAGATCCAGTACTTGCCAAGGAAAAACAAGTAGTAAAGAATGAAAAAAGACAGAGTGTAGATAATCGACCTTATGGGCACGTACAGTATGTAGTAGATAAAAACTTATACCCAGAAGATCATCCATATAGTTGGCAGGTTATAGGCTCTTTAGAAGATTTGCAAAATGCTACTTTACAAGATGTAAAAAACTTTTATAACCGTTGGTATACACCTAATAATACGGTGTTGACTATTGCTGGAGATTTTGACCCTACACAAGCAAAAGAATGGGTACATAAATATTTTGATGAAATTAAGAGAGGAGAAGAAGTACCTCCTTTAGAAAAACGTCCTACAGTTGTTTCTAAGACTAAAAAACTATATTACGAAGATAATTTTGCACGATTGCCACAACTTACGATGACATGGCCTACTGTACCTGTATATCATCCAGATTCATATCCATTAGAAATTTTGTCGGCATATTTATCACAAGGGAAAAAAGCACCTTTTAATCAAGTGCTTATCGATGAGCAACAGCTCACTTCTAATGTGACGATGTATAATTATACCACAGAACTAGCTGGACAGTATCGTTTACAAGTGCGGGCTTTTGATGGAAAAGACTTAGACGAAGTCGCGACACAGATAGACATAGCATTTGCAAAATTTGAAGCAGAAGGAATCTCACAAGCAGATCTAGACCGTATCAAAGCGGGTCAAGAAACAGGATTTTATAGCGGGCTTTCCAGTGTATTAGGGAAAGGGTTTCAACTTGCCCAATATGAGATATTTGCAGGAGATCCAGGATATATTAATACAGATGTACAACGTATTTTAGGAGTCACTATAGAAGATGTAAACCGGGTATACAATCAATATATTAAGGGTAAAAACTATATAGCAACCAGTTTTGTGCCTATAGGACAAACAGATCTTGTGCTAGAAGGTTCTGAACTTGCACAAGTAGTAGAAGAAAAAATCGTTGAGGGTGCCGAAGAGTCTTTTGATGCTAGTATTGCGGCTACTTATGAAAAAAGCCCATCTTCATTTGATCGTTCTATAGAACCTGCATATGGCGATAGTCCAGATGTTAATGTACCTAATGTATGGGAAGAGACTCTTTCTTCTGGGTTAAGTATATATGGAATTGAAAATGATGAAGTCCCTCTAGTACAATTTCGAATGAACATACGAGGTGGATTATTACTAGAGCAGGCAGATAATGTAGGAGTGTCTAATCTGCTAGCACAATTACTTATGAGAGGAACCCAGACTAAAACACCAGAAGAATTAGAAAGTGCTATCGAAAGTTTAGGAGCACGGTTATCTGTTTTTTCTGATAATGAAAACATTACTGTTGCAGGTAATACATTGTCTAAAAACTATACTAAAACCATTGCTTTAGTAGAAGAGATTTTATTACAACCCCGATGGGATGTAGAGGAGTTTGAACTCTTGAAGCAAAGTACGACAAGTCAAATTCAGCAACAACAAGCAAACCCAAATAGTATTGCTTCTAATGAGTTTGCAAAACTTATTTATGGAGAAGATACTATTTTATCTCAAAATAATTTAGGCACAGAAACATCTATAGCTACAATTACTATGGATGATCTTAAGGAATATTATAATGCGTATATCTCTCCTACAGTTACTAAAATGCAAGTAGTAGGTGATATTTCTCAAGCTACAGTTATTTCTTCATTAACAGGGTTGAATGAAAAATGGCTTGTTAAAGAAGTTACATTCCCTACCATTGAAATCCCAGAAGGACCGCAAAGATCTACAGTGTATTTTTATGATGTACCAGATGCTAAGCAATCTGTACTACGATTTGGGTATCCAGCTTTAGCTGCGACAGACAAAGATTTTTATCCAGTTCAAGTAATGAATTACCGTTTAGGAGGAGGGGGTTTTGCAAGTCAATTTACCCAGCAATTAAGAGAAGGAAAAGGATATACGTATGGGATACGATCTCGTTTTAGTGGATCTACAATCCCTGGGCCTTTTACAATTTCAAGTGGGGTACGGTCTAATGTGACCTATGAGAGTACTGCCTTGGTAAAAGATATTTTGGAAAATTATAGTAAGGATTTTAATGAAAAAGATCTGGATGTTACCAAAAGTTTTATGATTAAAAGTGGTGCTCGTGCATTTGAAACCATGGGAGCAAAATTAAATATGTTGGAGAATATAAGTAATTTGGGAATGCCTGTAGATTATGCAAAACAACGAGAAACGATTGTTAAAGAAATGACCGTTGCAGATATTAAAGCATTATCCAATACTTATTTGGATCCTGATAAGATGATTTATCTGATTGTTGGAGATGCAAAAACACAATTAAAAAAACTGGAACAACTAGGTTTTGGAACTCCTATCTTATTAAATGAACGAGAAGCGGTAAAGAAGTAATAGAATTGACATATGTGCTAAGAGAGTCTATAAGGGTAGACTCTTTTTTAGTACATGAAATCATCGCTGCTTTATCCATACATTTAGTAACATTCCTAGTACAACTAGGCACATTCCTATAACTGGCCATACTCCATAGCTTTCTCCAAACAAAAAGAACCCAAAGAGTAATGCATATACGAGCTCCATATATTTAATAGGCGCAACGGTACTGGTATCGGCCAGTTGGAAAGCTCTGGTCAAAAAAACCTGTCCTACAAGACCTAGCACTCCAATACTACATACCCACCACCATTCTTGACCAATAGGCATACGCCAATGTTGTACAAAGAACAAACTTCCTACAATAGAAAATACCATGAAGTAATTGATAATTGTAAGATAATGCTCTCTTGATCCTAAATAGCGTACGATAGTAAAAACACCTCCTACTAGCAAAGAGGATAAAAGGATAAGTACAAAACTCAATGTATCAATTCTAAAATCAACACCTTTCATCACAAAAGCTCCGATAAGTGAAATTATAAAAGCAACCCATTGCCATGTTTTTACCTTTTCTTTAAGAAAGAAATATGCAAATACAACACTAAAAATAGGAGCCGTATATCGTAGCGCTACTGCAGATCCTAAAGGAATACGTTGTATAACCATAAAAAACAAGGCGAGCGATATAAAACTAAGAACCCCACGTAAACTTAACCAAAAGACATTAGTCCCTTTAATAGAAACTCTTTTGTAGATCATATATGGAAATATAAAAATAAAGGTTCCAAAAGCTCTAAAGAAAACGACTTGTAAAGGATGAAAAGCGTCTAAGTATTTTGCCAGTAGATTCATCCACGCAAATGCGAATGCGGCAATGAGCATATAGACAATTCCTCTACCCAAATAACTGATTTTAGTTTGTTAGTGCAAAGTACGAATAAATAAAAGAGAAAACTTTTGAGTAGTAACCATTTTTAGCTTTCGCGAAAGCGTAATGATCTTTAAAATCTTTATCGTGCAATTAATAAGAAACGTTACTGCAATAAGGATCTCTTTTTACCAGTTAGGATATTTTTGTTTTTCTAAAAAGCGCATGGAGTAGAAGTAGGATACCAAATCCAGACCACCAATACCCCCAATGAGGATGATTGCTAAAAGAGGTAAAACCAGTTACAATAAAAATACATCCTATTAACAATAAGCTTTTTTGTCTTTTTGAGATTTTCTCTGTCTTTTCTGCCTTTTTCATTTAGTTTATTTAATAGTAGTTAAGAACCGTTTTATAGCACTCCAGTATTCTTGAGCACCTTCTTGCCCTGTCCATAGTGCGCGAGATCCATGAAATCCATTAGACTCTGGTATGAATTGTTGTTGATTTGATGTAGGAGTAGTCCCTTCTATAAGGTTGCTTAAAGTTATAGCTTCTTGTTTTGATGAGGTAACAAAATAGGGCTTGTCTATGGTTGAAAAAACAGTTTTTAATGAAGGCGCTTTGTCTCCAAAGTAATCACCTGGACTGAATCCTATGACGGCTTTTATATCCTTATTGTTAACACCTTCTAGTAATGCTAGACTTGAAGAGAATGAGCTTCCCCATACGATAACTTTCTGACCATATGTTTTCTTTAAATAATCTACAGCTGCACTAATATCTTGTTGTGCATCTATCATTGTAGGTTGTTCTCCTTTTTTGGTAGCTCGTTGATAGGTTATATTGGGTTTTCCTGCAAAATCACCTCCAGAACGTAAATCTACGGCAAGACAGTTATATCCCATTTTATTAAGCACAGGAGCTATATCTGCATACTCAAAACGATTATATCCAGCTTGATGCATTAATAAAACGACGGGATTGCCTTTTCCTATATCATATAGGTTTGCGTTAATGATTAAACCATCTGGAGCTGTAAACTCTACTTTTTTAGGGATATACTTATTCCCAAGTTCTCCAGGGGTAGGAAGAGGTACTTTTTGTTGTCTTCGAGCTTCTGCTTCTTGATTAATTAAATTTTCAACCAATTCTATCTTACTTATTTTTCCTTCTTTGTCAAAATGAATAAAAGATTCACTTTTTCCTAAGGCTTCAAAGTCGTATGCGATTTTGGCTTTTCCATGCTCACTTTCTAAAATAGCCATACTATTAAGTGTAGGAAGGTTGGTCACAATGTTTTTCATAATTGCTGGAGTATTGGCAGCTGGGATAGTTCCAAACTGTAATGCTTTGCTCATATGTGGGCTTATGGCTGTTGTATTCTTGTCTGCAAAGCTTTTTGCAAAAGCATCAATTTGTTTTGAATAATCTTGTCCGTAAAGTGCTATTGATGAAAAAAATAGCATGGCAATGACAGTCATTTTTTTTGATCTTTTCTTTAATAATGTAGGACATACTACAAGCACAGCACCCGCTATAAATAGATAATTAGGAAGATCATGAGTGGTATAGTAATCGTATGGTAGTATGTTACCCATTTTTAATAGAATAAAAATGCCAGCAATTATAATGCATACATATCCTATTTTTTGAAGTAGTGATAGGTCTTTAAAGGATTTTGAATTTTTCATGTGCATTTTTTTGATGTATTTAATTTTAAGGAATTTCCACTCATTTAATTAATGAGTTAATTTTATAGCGGTATAATTACATTTTCTCGATTTTATTTAAAATTATTCTTTTGATCTTCGGAAACCTGCCTATAAAAAAAAGAAGGAGCCCTAGGTTAAATAATAATATTTCATAATACCATGGTGCCGAATCTGTAAAGACTAGAAAAGCGATGAACATGATGATGATTCCAGTAACTTTTAGAAGGGTTCTAATCACTTTTAGAAAAGAATGTTTGTGTTCTGATTTTTCTGTCACTATACTCTTGTTTTATAGGTATACTATGTTAGTGACAAGAGGATAAAAAATATGACAGCAATATTTAGTTTTTTTCTTTTTTTAGATGTTCAAGAATAGCATCTATCTTCTGGATGAGTGGGCGCCAGTTAACTCGAGCAGCTTTTTTATTTAATAACCCAATGTATAAGAAAATGCCTGCAAAAATGAGTGTCATAATTACTTTAATTTCCCATTTAGCTGTTATTTGTTCTATTATAGGAAGTGATTTTTCAGATGAAGAAACTCCCCAAAAAATCAGTGCATTTGCACAAAAAAGCGGAATGGAAGCCCAGTATAAAACAGTATTTAATAATTTAACTTGACGCGTCATAAACTGTTTTTGATTCATCAACTGTTTTTGTATCGGTAGGAATAGTTCTTGTGTGAATTTACTTTTTCTATTACTTCTTAGTTTATAGATGATATACATCAAAGAGATTACCCCAATAACAGATCCTATGGCAGAAATTGTATTTGAATAGGCATAAAATGAATATCCAAAACCTAGCATACCTATGATAGCTGCAATGATCTCTCTTTGGTCCCTTTTTCGTACAATACGCTCACGATCTTCCATGCCTACTTTAAAATCTTGTAGTAAATGCTCCGTATCTACATTTATATGTACTTCTTTTGAGGAATTCTTCCATATATGTTTTATATCTAACTCTTCCATATTACCTCAATTTAAGGGTTATGCAATCAAATAATCGTTTACGTATGCGCTTCATTTTTACAGCGATATGATTTTCAGATAATCCAGTGATTAAAGCGATTTCTTTATAAGACAACTCTTCTAAATACAAAATGATAATAGAAGTGTCACTCTCATTAAGAGTAGCGATACACTCTTTTAAAAGTTTATATCTTTCTTGTTGACTTTCATCTATAGAGTTTTCGGCAGCCATAAATTGTATTGCTTCATACCGAACTGTTTTTGTACTTACTTTTTCCAGCTTTAACTTAGATCGCATACATACATTTAAAGTAACTCGATATATCCAAGTATCAATGCTGGATATTTTTTTAAAACTAGGGAGCGATTTCCATATATGATATACAACCTCTTGAAACAAATCCTGAGGCTCAATAGGGGTTATAGCATAGATACGGCAGATTCTATACATCTTATCTTTGTTCTTTTTAAGTACATCTTCAAAGGATGGTTGTTCTTCGTAACTCACTTGCAACTATGCTATTTATTACTTTAGTGACAGAAGATAGAAAAATATGACAGTAGCCATATTATTTTTTAAATATAAAATATGGGGTGTTACGCTTTTGCGAAAGCTTACTAAGTATCTTTCTCTATATATTCTATATCAGAAATACATTTTTCCAAAGTATTGATAAATGGCCTGAATTTTTTGTTTTGAAGATAGGTGCCTATATACTTTTTAAGTATAAACAGACCGATGGCAAATAGAATAAGTAATAGGATTCTATGATCAAAAGCAAAAGAAGCCTCTTTAAATAAAGAGCGATATAAGATCCAAGTTCCAAAAATAGGAATCCCAATCGCATCAGAATAGACCCCATGCTTCATAATCTTATTTAAAATATTAATGGTCTGCTCAAGGGTAGTTTTTAAATTATCAGACATCTTTTGATAATCAACTATCTTACGGTAACATCTATGCGCATTTATAAAAGCTATGATAATAATCACACCCATTAAGAAGTATATCAAACTCATTTCAAACTTAGAGAGAATACTGTCTAAGAAATAACTGGAATCAGTATCGTAATAAAAAACTGGCGCTAGTAGAACTGTCACGGACCCTATGATTCCAAGAAGCCATTGTTTACGGATTAATTTTCTTTTAATCATATCAATGGTCGTATTCGATTTTTTGTGAATGAGTTGTTGCACCTTATCTTGATCAACTTGATATTTAGTGTGCTCACTGTCAACAACTTTTGTCCATATAGATTTTAAATCATGAATTTCCATATTGTTAATTTGCGAGTGTTTTTCTAAGTTTTACTTTGATACGATTCATCTTTACCCTCACATAGTTTTGGGTAATTCCAATGATTTTTGCAATCTCTTCATTAGGAGTATCATCTAGATGAAGCATGATAATAGCTTTCTCTATTTTGTTGAGTTGAGCAATGGCCTTATGCATTTGTTGTAGGTGCTCATCATCTATGGTATTTACCAGATCATCAGGTTTTTCTTTAAATTGATTGGTTTGAAAGAAGAGTTGTTGTTTCTTTTTAGTTTTTCTAAAATCTTGGATAGCAACATTGATAGCAACGCGATACATCCATGTAGAAAATTTTGAGTCTCCCCTAAATGATGCATAAGATCGCCATAATTGAATCAGAATTTCCTGAAACAAATCTTTACGGTGTTCATCATCATCACAGTACATCCTACACACTTTGTGAATGATACCCTGAGAAGCAGTTACTTTTTGTGTAAATTCTAACTCTTTATTTTCTGTTGTCAATGAGGATATAGTTTTATACTCATATTCTATAGGTTATATAATGTATAGTATAATTACAGTTTTTTAATTATTTTTTTGTGTAAAATATAGAACTATAAAAAAAGCGAGCATAATAGCTCGCTTTTCTATAAAATATAATAGAAGTACTCTATCCTTTAATTAAGCTTCTTGAAATTACAATTTTCTGGATTTCAGAAGTGCCTTCATAAATTTGAGTGATTTTTGCATCACGCATTAAACGTTCAACATGATATTCTTTTACAAAACCATTACCTCCGTGAATCTGCACAGCTTCTACAGTTTGTTCCATAGCGACTTTTGAGGCATACAATTTTGCCATAGCACTAGATAGGTCATAGTTGTTACCTTGATCTTTATCCCAAGCGGCTTTCATTACAAGGTGACGAGCAGCTTCAATCTCTGTATACATATCTGCCAGTTTAAAGGCGATAGCTTGGTGATTGCATATTTCTGTACCAAATGCTTTACGTTCTTTTGAATATTTAAGAGCAAGTTCATAAGCTCCAGATGCAATACCTAGTGCTTGAGATGCAATACCGATACGCCCACCAGAAAGAGTTTTCATAGCAAACTTAAACCCAAATCCATCTTCGCCGATACGATTTTCTTTAGGTACTTTTACATCATTAAATTGTAAAGTATGTGTATCACTACCCCGTATACCTAGCTTATCTTCTTTAGGGCCTACTTCAAAACCTTCCATCCCTTTTTCTACAATAAAAGCATTGATACCACGATGTCCTTTTGATCTATCTGTTTGTGCGATTACCAGATATACGTCAGAACGACCACCATTGGTAATCCAGTTTTTTGTACCATTTAATATATAATGATCCCCTTGATCTATAGCAGTAGTCGCTTGAGATGTAGCATCAGAACCAGCTTCTGGTTCACTTAAACAAAAAGCGCCTACAAATTCTCCAGTAGCAAGTTTGGTTAAGTATTTTTCTTTCTGAGCTTCTGTGCCAAAAGCTTCAAGTCCATAACATACTAATGAGTTATTTACAGAAACAATTACAGAAGCAGAGGCATCTACTTTTGATAATTCCTCCATAATCAAAACATAAGATGTAGCATCCATGCCACTACCTCCATATTTTGGGTCTACCATAATACCTAAGAATCCGAGTTCGCCCATTTTTTTTACGAGCTCATCTGGGAAATGTTGTTTTTCATCACGTTCTATAACACCAGGTAGTAGTTCTGTCCTTGCAAAATCACGCGCTGCGTCGCGTATTAATAAGTGTTCTTCGGTTAAGCTAAAATCCATTAGATCGATTAGTTTAAGAATTATCTAAAAAAAGTACGCAAAGATACTGGTTTCTTGCATTTTTCTCAATAGTTTTAACGTAATGCAACAAAAAAACTATAACGTTATCGGAGTTATGAGTGGAACCAGTCTAGATGGTATTGATCTGGCATGGGTGCAAATAGTTACTTATCCTACATATACAGTAGCCATTAAAGAGTCAACAACAGTTGTCTACACTGCAGATTGGGTAAAAAGCTTAAAAGAAGCTGTTCATTTTTCTAAAGAAAAATTACAGCAACTCAATATACAGTATACGAGATATCTAGCATCAGTAATCAATAATTTTATTAGAGAGTATCATATATTTCCAGAAACCATAGACGCTATATGTTCACACGGTCATACCATTTTACATCAACCTGATCAAGGGTATACGCTACAAATAGGGAATCTCCCAGAGATAGCAAAGTATACAAATCAAAAAGTAGTATGTGATTTCCGAATTCAGGATGTGCAATTAGGAGGACAAGGAGCTCCACTGGTTCCTATGGGAGATCAATTATTATTTGAAACCTATGATTATTGTTTGAATTTAGGAGGTTTTGCAAATATTTCTATGAATATCAATGATATGCGTATTGCATATGACGTTTGTGCTGTAAATACAATACTCAATATATATGCACATAAATTAGGGAAAGAATATGATGAAGGAGGTGCTTTTGCAAAAATGGGAAAACTTCACGCTCCACTTTTAGATGCGCTAAATGCACTACCGTTTTTTGAGCAACTACCACCAAAATCACTAGGTGTCGAATGGGTTCATCAAACACTTCTTCCATTACTAGAAAAATATGATCTACCTCCTTACGATATCTTAAGGACATTTACAGAGCATATAGCAATACAACTTGCAATACAGTTTGAAGAAAATAAGACAGTACTCGTAACAGGAGGAGGCGCCTTTAATGAGTTTTTGATAGAACGTCTTAAGAGTCACAAGAAAATTCAGGTAGTAACTGCTTCAAGAGAACTTATAGAATTTAAAGAAGCTATGATCTTTGGATTATTAGGAGTACTCAGACTTGAAAATAAAATCAATACGCTATCCAGTGTTACTGGAGCAGAACGTGATCATTCATCAGGTGTAGTGTGGCAACCGTAATTTTAGATTAATTCAATACATTGCCCTGCCCATTTTCTTATATTTGTTACTCTTCAAACTAACCGAATGAGAGAATTACTAAAACGTTACGAAAATAAATCTCCAGAAATTGTTTTTCACTGGAATGACCCAGAAACCGAAGCCGAAGGATGGGTAGTCATAAATTCTTTACGAGGAGGTGCTGCCGGAGGAGGAACCCGAATGCGTAAAGGACTTGATAAAAATGAGGTACTTTCCTTAGCAAAAACAATGGAAGTTAAGTTTACTGTTTCTGGCCCATCTATAGGTGGAGCAAAATCAGGTATAAACTTTGACCCCAAAGATCCACGTAAAAAAGGGGTGCTAGAACGCTGGTATAACGCAGTGTCTCCTTTGTTAAAAAGTTATTATGGAACCGGAGGTGATCTCAATGTAGATGAAATTCATGAAGTGATTCCTATTACAGAAGAGAGTGGAGTATGGCATCCTCAAGAAGGTGTTTTTACGGGACATTTTAAACCTACTGAAGCAGATAAGATTAATAGGATAGGTCAATTACGTCAAGGAGTAATTAAAGTAATAGAAAACCCAACATATTCTCCAGATGTAGGTCGTAAGTATACTGTTGCCGATATGATCACAGGATATGGAGTAGCAGAAGCTGTAAGACATTATTATGATATTTATGGCGGTAGTGTAAAAGGAAAACGTGCTGTTGTACAGGGATTTGGAAATGTAGGCGCAGCGGCTGCTTTTTATCTAGCTCAAATGGGAGCTAAAGTAGTAGGGATTATAGATATTGTAGGAGGTCTTATTAATGAAGATGGTTTTTCTTTTGAAGAAATACGAGAGCTATACTTAAAAAAAGACGGTAATACCTTAGGGAAAGGAGACCTAATTCCCTTTCAAGAAATGAACAACCGTATTTGGTCTCTAGAAACAGAGATTTTTGCACCATGTGCTGCATCTAGATTAATTACTCAAGATCAAATAGATCAATTGATAGGTACTGGTCTTGAAGTAATTTCTTGTGGTGCAAATGTTCCTTTTGCAGATCCAGAGATATTTTTTGGATCAATTATGGAGCATACAGATGCACAAGTAAGTTTGATTCCTGACTTTATTTCAAACTGTGGAATGGCTCGTGTTTTTGCTTATTTTATGGAGCGTAGAGTGCAAATGACGGATGATGCAATTTTTGAAGATACCTCTTCAATAATACGTAATGCTATTCAACAAATTTTTAATCAAAACATAGATAAAAAAAATATCAGTAAAACTGCTTTTGAAATTGCATTAAAAGAATTACTTTAAAAGTCTCTAAATAACTAAATACATATGGAATCTGTCATTATTTTAATTTTTGTCATTGGCTACCTTTCGATTACACTAGAACACCCGTTGCGACTGGATAAAACAGTACCAGCTTTAATCATGGCTTCGTTGATGTGGGCCTTTCTAGCAGTAGGATTTAGTCAAGGATGGTTTAATGTAGTAGACGGCCATGAGAACGTTTTTAGTGCATTGACAGGAGATCACCATGTCGCCGATGAAGGATTTAAGAATACCTTATTACATCATTTAGGTAAGACAGCAGAAATACTAGTATTTCTTATAGGAGCAATGACTATAGTAGAAATTATAGACCTCCATCGTGGTTTTGAAATACTTAAATCTGTTGTTAGAACACGAAGTAAAAGAAAGCTTTTATGGCTTATAGGAATACTAGCATTTATTCTTTCTGCAATTATTGATAACCTTACGGCCACTATAGTATTAATCACATTATTACGTAAGTTAATAAGTAATAAAAATGAACGTCTATGGTTTGCAGGACTTGTTGTAATTGCTGCAAATGCAGGAGGCGCTTGGTCACCTATAGGAGATGTAACTACTACGATGTTATGGATTGCAAATAAAGTGTCTGTAGGAGGATTAATAACAACACTTGTTATTCCTTCTATTCTTTGTTTTGCAGTGCCATTTATTATCGCAATGTATTTACCAGCTTTTAGAGGAGAGATAGAGGTAAATGAAGATGATATGGATGCAGAAACCGGAAAACTATTAAGTAGTAAAACAATGCTTTTCTTAGGATTAGGTATGATAGTTTCTGTTCCTGTATTTAAAACATTAACTCATTTACCACCATATATGGGAATGATGTTAGCCTTAGGAGTTGTCTGGTTAGTATCAGAATATATTCATCCTGAAGAAGACTTTAGTAAAGAAAAACGCCATTTATATTCGGCACATAAAGCACTATCGCGTATAGAAATAAGCAGTATCCTTTTCTTCTTAGGAATACTTATGGCTGTAGGTGCTTTGGAGACATTAGTCTATGGAACTATAGGAGGAGAAGAAGTAGGAACCTTGCGTTATCTGGCTGAAGCATTACAAGCAGCAATCCCTAATCAAGATATTGTTGTTGCCTTACTTGGTGTGTTCTCTGCAATTATAGATAATGTGCCTTTAGTAGCAGCTTCTATAGGGATGTATGGAGATGTAGCTTTAGATGCAGATCTATGGCATGCTATTGCCTTTGCAGCAGGAACTGGAGGAAGTATGTTAATTATAGGATCAGCAGCGGGAGTTGCTGCAATGGGAATGGAAAAGATCGATTTTATCTGGTATTTAAAGAAAATCTCTTGGTTAGCTTTGATAGGATTCCTTGTAGGTTATGTCTATTTAGTGATCATGTTCTCTCTATAAGATATAATTAATCCCTGTAATCTGCGTTATCAACCTAACTAATCTAAAATTATGCTTACGACCCTTTTGCAAGATGGCGTACAAGACGCTATTGATCCTCTTGCTACAGATGAACCTGTAGAAAAGACACTCTCTATTATAGACTTATTACTTACAGGCGGAACTGCAGGTATTGTCATTATCACTGTGTTATTTGTGTTGCTATTTGTAGCGATATATATCTATTTTGAACGTTTGTTTGCCATTAAAGCAGCATCAAAAATAGATAGTAATTTTATGAATCAGATACGAGATAATGTCAGTTCAGGTAATATAGAAGCAGCTAAGATACTATGTGCGCAAACGAATTCTCCTGTGGCTAGACTTACCGCAAAAGGGGTGAGTCGTATAGGTAGTCCTTTGGAAGATATAAATACTGCTATTGAAAATAGTGGACGATTAGAAGTGTATCGTCTTGAAAAGAATGTAAGTATCCTTGCTACCATAGCAGGAGCGGCTCCTATGATAGGGTTTTTAGGAACTGTTATCGGAATGGTGTTGGCCTTTCATACCCTAGCTACGAGTAGTGGTCAGGCAGAAATGGGAACACTTGCTGAGGGTATATATACCGCAATGACTACAACTGTTGCAGGTCTTATTGTAGGGATTATAGCTTACATGGGATATAATCACCTTGTAGTACGTACTGATAAAGTGGTACATGCTATGGAAGCTAATGCTGTAGATTTTCTTGATTTATTAAACGAACCTATCTAGTATGAATCTGCGAGGAAGAAATAAAGTAAGTCCAGAATTCAGTATGAGTTCGATGACAGATATTGTCTTTTTACTACTTGTATTCTTTTTATTGACCTCTCCTGCAATAACACCAGATGCATTAGACCTTATTTTGCCTAAAGCAAAAGGGAAAACCAGTAATAAACAAAACCTTTCTGTAAGTATTACAAAAGATCTGGATTTTTATGTAAACAAAGAAAGGGTTAGTGAGCGAGGTATTGAAGCATACATTAATAAAGAACTGGAAGGTGTAGAAGAACCTACGATTATATTAAGAGCTGAAGAAGGCGTTCCTATAGAAAATGCAGTGAAGATTATGGACATAGCAAACAGAAATAGATATAAAATTGTATTAGCAGTACGACCTAATTAATTAGACGTTTGCTTTCGCGAAAGCAAAATAACATAAACTTTATAATACTAAACTCAACAAAGAGATTTGCCCTACTTAGATACCATACATAAACGAAAGTCATTTAGAATTACTACACTATTGATGACTATTATATTGCTACTTATGTTTTGGGTAGGAATGGACTATCTTGATCCACCTCCGGAAGGTGGTATTGCTGTCAATTTTGGAACATCTAGTGTAGGCTCTGGAAATGTACAACCTACAAAACCTGTAGCCTCTGCACCTAAGAATACGGCACCGCAACCTACACCCACACCTCCTAAGCCTGAAATAAAGGACGAGGTAATTACACAGGATACCGAAGAAGCTCCAGTTATTGAAGAAAAACCAAAAGAGACTCCAAAGCCAAAAATAGAAACACCAAAAGAAACTCCTGAAGAGAAACCTGTAGAAGAAGCAAAACCAGATCCTAAACCAGATAAGAGCACAACCAGCGCACTTGATGCACTGATTAATGGCCCTAAAAAAGATGGAATAGCGCAAGGAGGAGAAGGAGATGATAATCAAGCAGGGGATAAGGGTGACCCTAATGGCGATCCCAATGCATCTAGTTATTACGGAACTGGAAAAGGATTAGATGGCGATGGGAACTATTTATTAGGTGGGCGCAAAGCATTAGGAAAGCCTAAACGTGTTCAGGAATGCAATGAATCAGGAACAGTAGTTGTAAGCATTGAAGTAGATCGCTCTGGAAAAGTAATTAAAGCAGTTCCTGGCGTAAGAGGAACAACCAATAATTCTAAATGTCTTCTTGACCCTGCAAAAGCAGCTGCACTTGCCACAAAATTTAATGCAGATAGCAAGGCTCCTTCCAAACAAATAGGTAAAATTGTATACCGTTTCAGTCTTTCCAATTAAAAATAAAGCCAATTCTCAAGGATTTTAGGAAAATAGACAAGCATTATGTCGTATTGACATCATAAAGTTTGTAAGTGATTATTTATTAACCGACTCAATGGGCAGATAAATAATTAACTTAAAATCACACGAAAATGGAAAATCAAATTGAAAATGCACTATTAGACCTTAAGGAAATGCTGGGAAAAGGACAATTTTTAGAAGCTATGGATAAATACTTAGCAGATGATGTTGTCTTACAAGAGGCAAATAATGAACCTAAAGTTGGAAAGGATGTAGCAATAGCAGCTGAAAAGGAATTATTGGCAACTGTAACCGAGTTTGGAGGATATGATATCAAGCATTATGCAATTAATGGAAATACATCTTATTATGAGGCTGTTATGGAATTTACAACAAATGATGGAACCTCACATAGATTTGAGCAAATCAACAGAACTATCTGGAGAGATGGAAAAATCATAAATGAACGCTATTTTCATGCATAAATAGAATAGTTCATATAAAACAAAAAGAGTGGCATTGTAATGCCACTCTTTTTGTTTTAGCCTCATGTTATCATAAGGTTCTAGTTTGTATAAATACAGAGTAGTTTCAAATTCACAGCCCTAATGCGTATCTTTAATACTTAAAGAAAATACTATGAAATCAAAGATCTTACTCACTCTAATTATATGTTGTCTAGGTATTTATATAGGAGTTCAATATGTTGCTACGAAAAATACCCCCGCTCCTCTGGGCATGGAAATAGAAGAAAAGTCACCTATTGACCTTATGTTTATGCAACGTGCGTATCCAACCGGGGAAATAAAACCATCTGCATATTGTAATGCAGCAGCTTGGCGTCAAGATCTACAAAATACACAACGTAATCAATCTAATATTTGGGACTTATGTTAGATCTAGTTATAGATTAGATATAAGTACTGATGTATTAACAACAGATGATCTCGCTTTAAGCGATATTAATATAAACCTTTACCCTAATCCAGTGACAGAAGAATTTACTATTGATCTTAAAGCTTATAATGGAATAGGGGAAGTGCGTATATATACTTTATTAGGGCAGTTGCAAAAGATAGTGCCAATTCAAGATAAAAAACAAATAGTTTCGGTGAGTGATTTATCTAAAGAAGTTTATATTGTACAGGTAAATAATGGTGAAATCTCATTTTCACAGAAGCTTATTAAAAATTAAATTTATTGCCGTATTAATTATCAAGAGACCTTAACGTGGTTATTTAATAAACTACCGATGTATCAGCGGCAAGGAGTAGCCGCCTATAAAACAGATTTAAGCAATATTAAATTGCTTTCTGAATATTTAGAAAACCCACATGTAAACTATAAAACAATACATGTTGGTGGTACAAATGGTAAAGGATCTACTAGTCATATGCTAGCTTCTATACTTCATGAGGCGGGGTATAAAGTTGGGTTATACACATCGCCACATCTTAAAGACTTTAGGGAGCGTATTCGAATTAATGGAGCTCCTGTAAGTAAACAGTTTGTGATGGGTTTTGTAAAAAAGCATAAGTCGTTTTTTGAAGAACATAAGCTTTCTTTTTTTGAAATGACTGTAGGGATGGCTTTTGAATACTTTCATAAGCAACAGGTAGATATTGCAGTTATAGAAGTGGGTCTTGGTGGCCGTTTAGACGCTACAAATATTATACTGCCAGAAGTATCTGTGATTACTAATATAGGTTTAGATCATACTCAATTTTTAGGAACGACACTATCAGAAATCGCTACCGAAAAGGCAGGTATTATAAAAGAAGAAATCCCAGTAATAATAGGAGAATATCATAAAGAGACAGAAGAGATTTTTGATACGCTTTCGCAAAAACGTAATGCTCCACTTGAGAAAGCATATGCATTTAATGCTTTGCCCTTATCATCAGATCTTATCGGGGATTATCAAAAAAATAATATTCGTACCGCACAGGTTACTATAGCAACTTTGCAGAAAAAAGGATTTGTTATAGGAATACAACATATTGCTAAAGGGTTGAAAAATGTAGTAAATAATACAGGATTGTTGGGGAGATGGCAACAATTACAGGAGGCTCCTAAAGTAATATGTGATACTGCGCATAATAAAGAAGGACTTTTCTATGTAATCCGGCAACTTAAAAAAGAAAAATATACACGATTACATATTGTATTGGGAGTGGTTTCAGATAAAGACCTGTCAAGTATCTTACCTCTTTTTCCTGAAAATGCCCATTACTATTTTTGTAAACCTGATATTCCAAGGGGTATGAATAGTAAAAAACTCATGGATATTGCTAGTGGTTACGATCTTAAAGGAGATTGTTTTCCAAGTGTGATAGAAGCCTATGAGAGTGCTAAAAAAGAAGCGACTCTCAGGGATCTTATCTTTGTAGGTGGAAGTACATTTGTAGTTGCAGAAATAATTTAATTTTTTCTTTATAAAACGTTTGGCATAAATAGATTTTGCTCTATATTTGCACCCGCAATCACAATAAAGGATTGCAGAAAGGATACCGATATCTTTTAAAAAATTTCGGGCGCATAGCTCAGTTGGTTCAGAGCACTTGGTTTACACCCAAGGGGTCGGGGGTTCGAATCCCTCTGCGCCCACAGAATAAAAGCACTATAGCAAATGTTATAGTGCTTTTTTTATAATTATGGAATTTGACCAAAGGCTGAAGCACCTGCACCAGAACCTCCATTTGATTTTTTAAGCTTTTTCTGTATTTTTCGAATGGCGCTTTCTATAGATTTTTCTGGTTCAATGACATTATACTCTCCCCAAAATGTGGGATCTGAAAAACCAGAGGCAGCATCAGACATAATAATTGATGTATTTACAGTATTTGACGCGTTATTCCAATCTTGAGAGTTATCAAATGATTCCCAGTCAGTAACTGCCATTTCACATGTTAAAGAATAAATAGACTTAAATAACTTACGCCTTTTTTTAACCTCAAAAGAAAGATTTGCTTTGCTATAGCTATAATACCATTTTCCGTTTTTTTCACGATAATCTACTGTGTAATCTATGTTTTTAGCTCTAATACGAACGTTATTAGGCTTTTTCTTAACAAGTAGTTTATTTACTTCTTCTTGATTAGATAGATTAAGGCTAAATGTTGCTTTAACTAAGGCTAAAGATTTTGTATTAATGTATAGTTTTCCGTTGTATAAAGGATCTATTACATTGTCTTTTTGAGCAAATGCAACTACATATACAGCAGTTCCGTTAATCTCTGATGAGGTATCAAAACTAAAGTTATATCCTTCCAGGGTGTATGGTGTAAATATATATTCTGGATATTTCATTAAGTCAATATATAATGTACTGAAAGGACCTCCTTGTAATTTTAAAGCGATGGTGTCTAGTTTTGAGTAATCTGTGTTTTTTCTAGATTTAATAAGTTTGATCGCATCTTTATTGGTGTCTCCATATGGTTGTTTATAAACATTAACTACAGCCTCTGCTAGAGATGCATTTTTATTTCTCTTTTTTATAGTCTCTCTATAAAATGCAGTCATAAGGGTCTTGTCTTCTAGATAATTAGACTGCTTGTTTTGAAACACTTTATCAACAAGTTCTCTGGCATCTTTGTATGAAGTGATACTTATTTCGTCTAGTTCTATGGAAGAAGGGGTAAGACGAATTGTGATGCTTTTTTTATTGGAATTAGGAATAGTTGTTTTTTTTGTTTTAAATCCAAGAGCATCTACTTTTAATATAATTTCTTTGTCTGAAGGTACTTTCAATGTAAACTCACCTTCTGAATTAGTAACAGTAGTAAGATTGCTGTTGTCTAGTTGTATTGCGGCTGCAATTATAGAAGTTCCTGAGTCATCATTAACTACAGTTCCTTTAATTTCATTATATGTATTTTGGATTTGTGAAAACCCTTGAATACTTACCATGATCATGATAAAAAATACGATATAACTACTAGATGTATATCGTTTAGGTATTGTCGTTTTAGTATGCATCGGTATCGTTTTAAATGGATAGAATAGATGATATATATTTAGATATAACAGTAAATACAATACTATAAGATACAAAAGTTATAATTTTTAACGAGTTAGTATTCTGTTAAAACTAAAAAGAGTAGTACTCTTAAACACAAAAAGCACACTGTAGAGTGTGCTTTTTTGTGAAGTGTAGTAGATTTTTGTTTTATAGATTTTTATAATATTCTATAATTTTTGTAAAATCTGTGTCTTTCTTATAACTCAATTTATTGGCTTTCGCATAGGCTCCAACTTTAGAAGCTTTGTCTCCCATGAGTTTTAAAACTTTTGATTTTTTTCTTTGGAACTTTTCAAATGTTTCTCCTTTGCTTACAAAATAATTATCACGAACTACGTATTTGTCATTAAGAGAACCTCTTTGAGGATTTGGATTCCCTTCTTTAATATCTATAGTGTAATCTTTTAATATAGTAAATTCCTCTGTTTCTGCTACAATTTCATATACTCTATATCTTTTGAGAATAGGGGAATATACATTTTTAAAGGTTTTGTTTTTTATAATAACCTTTTCTAAATTTCTGAAATTAAAAGTAAAAATAGAGTCAGAGTTTACTTTAGATTGAAATGTATTGCGTTGCGCATTAAAGTTGATGTTATTAAGTCTTATTTTTTTGTCATCTGCTGATACTACAATAGAACTATTTGACCAAGTATCAAAAAGATATACAGTGCCGTCTATAGGCTTTCTTGGGTTTCTAATTAATGAAGTTGATCCAAAGGCAGAACTGTTTGCACCGAGGTTAGCAATCCCCAGTAGCGTATTATTGTTAGGATCTACGCCTTCACTTTGACCTAAGGTTATACTAGAAATTATAAATAAGGCGAGGAAAAAAATTCTGGACATAGGATTTGATTTAGTTTTTTAAAGGTTCCAAAAATAAATAACAGCCATTAAAAATTGGTAAACCCCGACACAAATTAACTTTAAAATAACATGTTTTGAGAGGTTTGTAGTGTATTGGCTATATATGTATTACATGTGTAATATTTAACATAAAAAAATAAAAAATCTTTATCGTATTTTTTTAAATATTAAATGTTGTACTATATGTTGTAGTGTATATATTACTTAGAGTAATGAAATGCCAAAGGAGCATTGATACTTTTCTTTAGGAAGAAGGTGATGTATTCCTATTTTAGAATTAAATGCATCAGGAGGGCAAGTCATAGGTTCTACGGCTATCCCACTTCTGTTTTCAAGCGTATAATACTGGACATAGTTGTAAGCATCTTTGGTATTATCTTGCCAGATAGTTATCTCTAAATCTTTTTTTTGGTCAAAAACTATGGTTTCTGCTATTGAAGAACGTTCTTTAATCTTAAAACAGTGATCAAATCGTTTTTGTTTTAATGTATTTAATTGCTCAAAAGCTACGTTCTTCTTTAGACTACCACTTGGAATATATGATGCATCTATGTCATAATAACTTGAAGGTGGGATTTTAATTTTTAACTCATCGATAGGGGTTCCAGTAGCAATATATGGATGTGCTCCTATGCCAAACGGGAAGGTAGTAGTTCCTGTATTTATAATAGTAGTTGTAACTACCAATTCATTTTTTGTGAGTGTATATTGTATAGAAATCTGAAATAGAAAGGGGAACCCTTTTAAAAATGTGTTATTAGAATAAACGTATTCTATAGTGGCACTAGCTGTTGAAGCAAACCTTTTTGTTTCTATAAATTTTTTATTAAAAACTAAGCCATGAAGTGCATTAGTAAGAGGCGGAATATCATTTTGTTCTAGCTGATAAGTTACATTTTCATGCTTATAGGATCCATTTGCGATACGATTAGGAAATGGAAATAGATGTGCTCCTGCATAATAGGGAATATAAAACTCCTTAATATCTTTTTCATTTTTTGCACTTAAGAGCAGATGATGGGCAGCCCCCTTTTTCTCTAGTACTAATTGATTAAGTCCAGCACCCAGTTCAGGAAAAATACTAACAGAGGCTCCAGACACGCTATCACTAAGTACAGTTTCTTTATAGTCTCCTAGAATCCGTTGCTTGATTGTATACATGTAATAAATTACTTACCTCGTACTTTTTGTTCCCACTTCCATGCAGAATCAAGCGCTTCATCTAGAGTGCTTTTTGCATGCCATCCTAGTTTGTCTTTTGCTTTAGTTGTATCTGCGTAGGCTTCAATTACATCTCCATCTCGCTTTTCAGTAATTTTATAGTTGAGAGACATGTTTGATACTTTTTCAAATGATTTTATGACATCTAGAACAGAACTTCCTTTACCCGTTCCGACATTGTAGACTTCATAATTTGAAGTGTTTTGTTTTTTTAGTACACGTTCCAATGCGCTTACATGTGCTTTTGCAAGATCTACTACATGTATATAATCACGTATAGCCGTTCCATCTGGAGTAGGATATGTGTTTCCGTATACAGACAACTCTTCTCGTATGCCTACTGCTGTTTGTGTAATAAAAGGTACAAGGTTTTGAGGGACGCCTATAGGTAATTCTCCTATTTCAGCTGAAGGATGGGCACCTATAGGGTTGAAATATCGTAATGATATTGCATTGAGGTTAGGTGCTATTTTACATGTATCTCGTATAATTTCTTCTCCTATCTGTTTTGTGTTTCCATACGGAGATTCAGCAGGTTTTACAGGAGCATTTTCTGTGACAGGTAATTGATCTGCTTGACCATAAACAGTACATGAAGAGCTAAAAATAAAGCATGTAGTTTCCTTCTTTTGCAATTCTTGAAGTAAGTATATAAGAGAAGCGACATTATTTTCATAATACAATAAAGGATTCTCCACACTTTCTCCTACAGCTTTAGACGCTGCAAAATGAATGATCCCATCAATATCTTCATGCCTCGTAAAAAAATCTTGAACACTTACTTTTTTTCTTAAATCAAACTCTTCAAAAATTGGTTTTTTCCCAGTAATGTTTTGAATGCCTATTAGAACATCTTTAGATGCATTAGAGCAGTTATCAATAATAACAACCTCATGTCCAATATTCTGTAGCTCTACGACCGTATGTGATCCAATAAACCCTAACCCCCCAGTAACAGCTATTTTCATTTTGATTTATCTTAAGAGGATATATAATTTAAATAAGCTTTTTAATGTTATTTATATGCTTTCGCGAAAGCATAAGCATTAGAATATAAAGTATGTGCTAAGTACTAATAATACGATAATTCCTCCGACTAAAAATGCGTATTTCCATGGAGTTGTATCGATTTGTTTGGTGACAGTAGGAACGTAGATGTCTGTTTTTGGTTTTAGAGCACCTATGACTAACATAATGACTACGTTTACTACGAATAAAATACCCATAACATGTAAAAAATGTGGGTAAGCTTCGGCTTTTATAAGGTTTAATGCTTCAGGATCTGTAATTCCATTAGCAGCGGCTTCTGTCATTGCATTTTCTGTAAAGTATGGGCCTAATATAATAAGGCTACATAAGTACATAAGAACGCCTCCTATTAAAACAACCTTGGCTCCAATTGCAGGAACTTTTTTTGTTAATATTCCTATGAATACTACTGCAAATATAGGAACACTTAGACTTCCTAATGATTGTTGGATATATGAAAATAAACCATCTGGTGCATTTGCAATAAAAGGGGCAATTGACATAGATATTAATGCGAGAACAAGCCCAAATATTTTACCTGCTTTTACGGTTTGATGTTCAGAGGCATCTTCTTTAAAATAATACTTGTATAAGTCAAAACCAAAAAGCGTAGCACTACTATTTAATAAACTATTAAATGAACTTAAAACAGCACCAAATAATACTGCCGCAAAAAAGCCTAAAAGACCAGCTGGTAATACAGTTCTTACTAATTGAGGATATGCTTGATCTGCGCGTTCTAAATTGCCTTCAAAAATGTGCCAAGCAATGATCCCTGGAAGAACAACAATGATAGGTATTAAAAATTTTACAAAAGCAGCAAGCATCATTCCTTTTTGCCCTTCTTTTAAACTCTTAGCGCCAAAGACACGTTGCAAAATAGATTGATTTGTACCCCAATAATAAATTTGAGCAATCATCATTCCCGTAAAAATAGTACCTACAGGTATGGAAGATGTAGGACCTCCAGTTGCGTCAAATTTATCTTGATTAGATGTCCATAATTCACTGAGACCATCTGCCATACTTCCATCCCCAATAAGGGATAATCCAAAATAAGGGATTAATAAACCACCTATTAATAATCCTATAGCATTTACTAGATCTGAAACTGCTACCGCTTTCAACCCTCCAAATATGGCATAAACAATACCTATCAAACCTATACTCCATACACAGAGCCATATTACAGTATTCTCAGACATGCCAAGCATAGTTGGTAAGTCAAACATGGTGCTGAAGGCTAAAGAGCCAGAATATAAGATGGTAGGTAATAATACAACCCCAAAAGCTATAAGGAATAATATAGATAAAATTGCTTTGGTTTGTTGGTCAAAACGTTTTTCAATAAATTCGGGAATGGTGGTGATGCCTCCTCGCATGTATTTAGGTAATAACCATACTGCAGTTATAACCATTGCAATTGCAGCAAGGGTTTCCCATGCCATTACAAGCACTCCTTCTGAAAAAGATTGGCCATTAAGCCCTACAATTTGCTCAGCAGAGAGATTGGTAAGTAATAATGAGCCCGCTATTGTAATTGCGCCAAGACTTCTTCCTCCTAGATAATAACCATCGGCAGACTTTTCGTCAGTACCTCTTGTTTTCCACCATGCATAAAATGCTACTAAAAGTGTAAATCCAATAAAAGAAATAAGTCCCATATGCTTTTGTGTTAATTAAAATGTTGCTGTAATGTATGAATTTTATCTATGTTACACTTTAGTAATTTGCTTTTGCAAAAATATATGTATCCTTTTTTATGATATTCATAATTTTTTTATTGATCTGTTAAAAAAATCATATTTGAATTTCTTCTTGATAATAATGAGATGCATCTTTTAGCAGTTCATCTAGCCATCTATTTTCACTCATAACTCGCGCTTCGTCCCAACCTAAATAGGTTATAAGATCTTCCTGTACAAGTTGTCTATATTTATGTACACTATGAATGTCAAAATATAATCTTCCTGTTCTTCTTACAAAAAAATCGGCAAGAGAATTGGTCATTTCATGATGTACGCTATACCAAACTTCAGCTCGTATAAGTCGTTCTTCTACATTTTCATTTAAGAAAAAATCAATTTTCTGAATAATTCCATCAGCTTGCTTTCCATAAGTAGTGGCTAGATACCATGCCTGATTAGGGTCATCTATTCCTATGTTTTTAAGCTGATGGGTGATCTCTATTTGGTATGCATCTACAGCTGCAGTATCAGGAAGTGGACAAGGCGTTAGAGGAATACGATCGGTATGAGATTTTGTGTAATTTGCTTTTTTCTTATCACTCACTGTTTTTAAAACAGTGTCTATTACACGTTGTGCCATTTTTCGATATCCTGTTAATTTTCCGCCAGCAATCGAAATTAGACCCGTTTTTGAAACAAAAATCTCATCTTTCCTTGATAATTCTGATGGATCTTTACCATCCTCATGGATCAAAGGTCGGAGCCCAGCCCAATTAGACTCTATATCTTCTATAGTCAAATCTAGGCTAGGAAACATATTATTGACGGCATCAAGGAGGTAGTATGCATCTTCTTGAGTAGCAACGACTCTATTTATATTTGCACTATAGTTAGTGTCTGTGGTACCTACATAGGTAGATCTTCCTCGCGGAATTGCAAATATCATACGTCCATCTGGAACATCAAAATAGATGGATTGTGTAAGTGGAAAACGCTCTCTAGAAAAAACGATATGAACGCCTTTTGTGAGATGTAAGTGTTTGTTATTCATGGAGTCGTCCTTCTCTCTTAAAAGATCTACCCATGGACCTGCAGCAGATACATAGTTTGATGCTTTGAGTTTAAAACTCTTCTTAGTGTTATAATCAAAGCAATTAAGGCTTTTAATTTTTCCATCATCATCATAATTAAATGATTTCATCTCACTATAATTGATAATACATGCTCCATATGAAGCTGCTTTTTTCAATAGTTCTATAGTAAGTCGTGCATCATCAGTACGATACTCAGCATAATAACCCCCACCTAAAAGGATGTCTTTATTAAGTAATGGTTCTTTGGCTGCAGTCTCTTTAGTAGTAAGCATTTTACGTTTGTCGCTTCCTTCTACATTTGCTAAGAAGTCATAGACTTTAAGTCCTATGGCTGTCATCATTTTACCATAAGTACCTCCTTCAATTAAGGGTAAAAGCATCTTTTCTGGTACTACTAGATGTGGTGCTAGTTTATGTACCATAGCGCGTTCGCTACCAGATTCTTTAACAAGGGCTATTTCCATTTGTTTTAAATACCGAAGTCCGCCATGAATAAGCTTTGTCGATTTGTTACTTGTACCTGAAGCAAAATCATTTTTTTCAATAAGACATACACTCATTCCTCTGGATGAAGCATCTAATGCAATACCTGCACCTGTAACACCTCCGCCTATAATGATAAGATCAAATTTTTGTTTTTGTGCTCTATTTATTTGAGTTTGCCTGTCTAATACAGAAAATCGTATTGGACCTTCCTCTTTTGTAGCTAGCATATTCTGATTGACAGATTTCGTGCGTTCTACAGCATGTTTCCAGCCAGTATATTTTCTTCCACGATCGTATTCAGAAATTTTAGGTGTAAATATGGTGTCTATCTCACGAATTTCTGAAATATCTTTTTTATTCCATATGCCTGCTTGTATTCCTGCTAGAAAAGCAGCCCCTAGTGCTGTGACTTCAAGCATTTTGGGTCGATCTACCTCTACATTAAGAATGTCCGACTGAAACTGCATTAAATAATTATTTGCTGTAGCGCCACCATCTACTTTAAGGGTTTTCATTTGCTTGCCACTATCTTCAATCATAGCTTCCAGAACATCTCGTGTTTGATAGGCAAGAGCATCTACGGTTGCTTTTATAATCTCATTTTTCCCTGAATCTAATGTCAATCCATAGATAGCGCCTTTTGCGCTCATATCCCAATGAGGTGCTCCTAAACCGGCAAAAGCAGGGACAACATAAAGGTCTTTTGGAGTGTCTGTAGATTGACATATGGCTTCAGTTTCCTTTGCATGGTCTATGACCTGTAACTTATCACGTAACCATTGTACGGACGCACCTCCTACAAAAACACTTCCTTCCAATGCATATTTTATATTATCTCCAGGTAAACTTGCACATAGTGTAGTTAATAGCCCATTTTTAGAATGATAGGGTTTTTTTCCTGTATTCATGAGCATAAAACATCCAGTTCCATACGTGTTTTTTGCCATTCCGGATTTATAACCACCTTGCCCAAATAAGGATGCTTGTTGGTCTCCGGCAATTCCATATATAGGAATTTGAGTGCCTTTATAGGTGAGGCTCCCAAAATCAGAAGAAGAGTTTTGGACTTCGGGTAACATTTCTTGTGGAATATCTAATGCCTGTAACATTTTTTTATCCCACTGTAAAGAGACAATATTATAGAGTAATGTACGTGAAGCATTAGAGTGATCTGTGACATGTTTTTTGCCATTTGTAAATTTCCAAACTAGCCAAGTGTCTATAGTCCCAAAAAGAAGTTCTCCTCGATTTGCTTTTTCTTGTGCTCCTTCTACATGGTCTAATATCCATCTTGCTTTTGTTCCTGAAAAATAAGAATCGATGACTAGTCCCGTATTTTTAGATACATATTCTTCGAGTCCTTGCGCTTTAAGGTTTTCACAAATACCCGCCGTTCTTTTGTCTAACCACACAATTGCATTGTGTATAGGTTCTCCAGTAGTTTTATCCCAAACTACAGTAGTTTCACGTTGGTTAGTAATCCCAATTCCAGCAATCTCATCTATATGTATATTGGAGTTTTCTATAACATCTCTAAAAACATCTTGCTGGTGTTTGAAAATTTCTAAGGGGTCATGTTCTACCCATCCAGATTTGGGGTAATGTTGAGTGAGTTCTTTTTGAGAGATGCCACAAATGGTTCCTTTATTGTCAAAAATAATTGCACGTGTACTTGTGGTGCCTTGATCAAAGGCAACGATGTATTTTTTTTTCATAGATGTAGCAGCTATTTTTAAATAGCAACGCTAAAGTTAAAAATTTTAAAAGAGTTTATAGGTATCTAGGATAAGGAAGTTTTGTATAAGAGTATATGATACTTTATAGGGAGTAATGCTTATCTTTGAATAATAGTAATTGGGTCATTAACTCAGTTGGTTCAGAGTGTTACCTTGACAGGGTAGAAGTCACTGGTTCGAATCCAGTATGACCCACATTTCATCCTCTTTAGGTTTTGCTAGAGAGGATATTTTTTTAGATAATATCTAATACACGTTCCATAGCCATCCCGCGTGACCCTTTTATAAGAAATGTAGCGTTTTCTATAGTGGATTTTTGGTATGCTTTTGCAAAAGCATTGAAAGATTCAAATACATGTTGATTTTTATTTACGGGCTTTGAATTTCCAAAACTTGGCCCTACAGCATAGACAGTGGTTATATCTAAATCATGGGCAAGCTTTAGCATTTTTTGATGCTCCTCCATAGCTGTTTCTCCTACTTCAAACATATCTCCTAAAAATGCAATTTTTATAGGTGTTTTTTGCATACTTAAATTATACAAAGCAGCTTCCATACTTGTAGGATTTGCATTGTATGCATCAAGAATAATTGTAATTTTCCCCTTCTGAATAATTTGCGATCTATTGTTTGTAGGGGTATAGGTTTCTATAGCATCTTTTATGACGAGTTTGTCTACTTCAAAATAACTACCTATTGCCACTGCTGCGGCGATATTTAAGGCATTGTAATTGCCTGTGAGTTGACTTGTAATATGGGTGTGATCATAGGTGATACTCGCCCAAGGTTTTGCATCATGTATTGTGATTGTATAATCTGCTTGGGAAGAGGCAAATGTTTTTATACGATTGTGTTGAGATTGTTGTACTTGAATAGGATCTTCTTTATTTATAAATACAGTGCCGTTCTTTTTTTTGAGGTATTTATACAACTCACTTTTGCCCTTTATTACTCCTTGTATACCCCCAAAACCTTCTAGATGTGCTTTTCCAAAGTTGGTAATATATCCATAATCAGGTTGTGCAATTTCAGAGAGCATTGCAATCTCTCCCTGATGATTTGCTCCCATTTCTACGATCCCAATTTCTGTGTCAGAATCCATAGATAAAAGGGTGAGAGGCACTCCGATATGATTATTCAAGTTACCGAGTGTGGCAGTAGTTGTATATTTTTTAGAAAGTACGGCATTGATAAGTTCTTTTGTCGTTGTTTTTCCATTGCTCCCAGTTAGTCCTATAATTGGAATGCCTAAATAATTGCGGTGATATGTGGCTAGTTGTTGTAAGGTTTTTAAGGCGTCAGAAACGATTATGATTTTGTCTCCATCCATGTATTTTTCTTCATCAACAATAGCGAGAGATGCTCCTTTTTCTATTGCCGATTTTGCATATGCATTCCCATTAAAGTTTTCACCATTTAATGCAACATAAATAGAGTCTTTTTGAAGTTTGCGCGTGTCAGTGGTAATGCCACTACTTTTAAGGAAATACTGATGTAATTCTTCTATACTCATTTGGTGTAATACTAAAAAAGCCCTCCAAGAGGGCTTTTTTTATTATATAGTGCTAGTAATTATCTAGCTCTTTTTGATGTTTTTGATTTGGATCCTACACGAGACATTGCACATCTGAAACCGATATCATCTGTAGCCATACCTTGTGGTAAGAAGCGACGTTGTGCTGGGTCTAACCAATAGGCTCTATCTCTCCATGATCCTCCTTTATATACTCGTACTTCATCATTGATAAGCGTTGTACGACTATTAGATTCATCAAACTGGCGATTTAATCCTGTACTATCTGCTATAACAGAATGTCTAGGTGCATCATACATAGGTTTGCTATCTGCAGGGTCTTCTGTATCATCAAAAGACTCAAAGTAACGCGTAGATCTACGATCACCATCTCTAAAGTTACGGTTGTCACTAGTAGAGAATTGTGTACGAAGATATGTCTCATCTTCATCTACAGGTACCTGAAGAATTTCTCCTGGTAAATCTCTTGCAACGATCTTACCATTTGCAAGAGTATCATATACAATAGAATCTATAGTAACTACTCTTACTTTTCCTTCTTCATCTATAGAGTTCTTTGTGTATACATTTCCTCTATAATAGTTAAAATCATTAAATTCATCATCTACAATAGGACGATATACATCGGCTACCCATTCGGATACGTTTCCAGCCATATCATATAAACCGAAATCATTAGGTTCATAGGTTTGAACTTCTGCAGTGATATCTGCATTATCATCAGACCATCCTGCGATTCCACCATAATCTCCATCAGCTTGTTTGAAGTTTGCTAAATGATCTCCACGAGTACGACGAGAAGCAGATCTGGTATATGAACCATTCCATGGATATTTTTTTCTACCTCTATAAACATTATAACTTCTCAATTCTGAAAGGCCTAATGCTGCATATTCCCATTCAGCTTCTGTTGGGAGTCTATATTTAGGTAAAAGGATACCATCTTTGCGTTGCACAAATATATTTGTACTATCATTTCTTTTCATTCTAGAATCACTAGCTCTTCCACCTCTTGCAAGGCTATCTGCACCTCCATATGCAAGTGTTGGAGCATTTAAGTAGGTTTCTGTATCAAATGTAGAACCTGCATCTACGTCATTACGAGCTCCACGAGCTGTAAATCCTTGTTCTTCTAGTATTAATTCGTTTACACGATTTGATCTCCAGTTAGAAAATTCTACGGCTTGTAACCAGTTTACACCTACTACCGGGTAGTTTGCATAGGCTGGATGGCGTAAATAGTTTTCTGTCATCGTTTCATTAAAACCTAAACGGTTTCTCCATACAAGTGTATCTGGTAATGCTCCTGCATATATATTACGATAACTTTCGTCAGATGGTGGAAAAACTTTCTTTAACCAATCTAAATATTCTAGATACATTACATTGGTTACTTCTGTTTCATCCATATAAAAGGATTGAACATGCTGTTGATTTGGAGAGTTATTCCAATCATGCATAACATCATCTTGAACTTTACCCATGGTAAAAGTTCCGCCCTCAACAAAGACCAGACCAGGTCCAGTAGCTTGTTCGGTATAATCTGTATTGGCTTTAAAACCACCGTCTTTACCGTCGATTTTCCAGCCAGTACCTCGCGAACTGTCTTTATAATTGTTAGATTTACTACAACTAGCAACTGTGAGGGAAACAGTAGCAATAGCTAGTATTTTTAGAGCAAGATTTAGTTTCATTGGTATTTGCTTAAGTAGATTTGGGATCGCAATATAATAATTAAGAGTAATATATGACAACAATTAATTTTTTAAATGCGATACATCAAATAGTTTTTTAGTGGTTTTGGTTAACTCATTAGTAACGGTGTTATTTATTCTTTATTATTGCTGACTAAAAAAAAATAACGAATATCTTGCTTTTTTAATACTAAGGGTTTCGGTTTATCGTTACGATATATGATGAAAATACTTTCCTCTATACTTATATTTTTATTTTGTTCTATTAGCATTGCACAAGAAGTGCGCATCGCTCTGGATTGGAATGCTACTACTTCTAAAAAAAACAAAACAACTCCTAATACACTTCCTTATGTATATAAAAATGATTCTGGTGTGTGGGAGTACACAAAACAATGGGAGGTAAACCAAGATATTGTAGCTTCTTCTATTCGTCTTGAAAACATCCGTTATGAGACTATACCAAGTAAGGAATTAGCTAGGCTTGATAAGAAAGGAATTCCCTCAACGGTGTCCTATAATATTGCAACAGCTCAGGCTAGAGATAAAAAATATGCCGTTTTAAGTCTATCGCCCTATGTTGTTCAAAATGGACAATATAAAAGAGTAACGAGTGCAGTTGCTAAGTACGCTTTCGCGAAAGCGGGATTTACACGTAACCCACCACCACCTATTACAAATTCGTTACTTGCCAGTGGAAATTTCTATAAGTTTTTTGTAGAAAATACTGGAGTACACCAAATCACTAGAGGTTTTCTACAGAGTATAGGAATGCCAGTAGATGGAATCAATCCTCAAACTATTAAAGTATATGGGATAGGGGGATCTCCATTGCCATTATTAAACAGTGATAATACTGTATTTGATTTACAGGAAATACCTATACAAGTCGTAGGAGGTGAAGATGGTACTTTTTCAGGAAATGATCATGTATTATTTTATGGAGAAAGTTCCCGGATGTTTCATGAAGAATTACAGACTAATATCAATCCTTATTCAGAAAGATCCTACTATTATATTACCTCAGGCGGAAGCAATGGACTTCGTGTTGCGCCTTTATCTCAACCTGCCGGGGCAGCTACCACTACCATTACAACTTTTGAAGATTATCAATTCCATGAAGAAGACTTAGAAAATATAGTTTTAGTAGGTCGAAGATGGTTTGGAGAGTCTTTTAATGTAGAAAATGAGCAAAGCTTTGAATTTGTTTTTCCTAATGTCGTAGCAAGCCAACCTGCACGATTAATAGTTGAAGCTGCCGCTATTTCAGAATCTGATGCTGGTACTTCTTTTGAAGTTTCTGTCAATGGAGCTTCAGTAGGCTCTTTTAACATAACAAATATCAGTGATATTTTTCTTGCTCGAGGCGGAGGTTTAGATATAACGATACCTATAAATTCTCCAGAAGTTACAGTAACACTTACTTACAATAATAGTGGAAACCCTTCGAGTATAGGGTATTTAGATTTTATAAGTCTAGATGTACCTCGTGCTTTACAAGGTACAGGAGAACAAATAAATTTTAAAAATAATGCCGCTGCTACATTAAGTGGTATAGGGGAATATGTGTTTAATAATGCCGCTGGATATACTCAGATATGGGATGTTACAACTCCTACTGCTATAGGTGCTGTTATTAATCAAGGAGGAAATACCATTAATTTTAAAAGCCAATTAGGTGTTTTAAGACAATATGTCGCGGTAACTCCAAGTGATTATTTTGAACCTTTAAGAGAAAGTGGAGATACACGTGTTGCAAATCAAGATCTTAAAGGGACTATTTTTCAGAATGCTAGTGGAGACTTTGAAGATATAGATTACCTTATGATTACAGGAGATCTTCTTCGTTCACAAGCAGAACAGCTTGCTCAACATAATCGTTCTTTTAGGGGATTAAATGTAAAAGTCGTAAGTCTTAATCAGATTTATGAAGAGTTTGGAGGAGGACGTCAAGATATAGGTGCTATTCGAAATTTTGTGAGGTATGTATATGAAAATGCTTCATCAGAGGAGAATAGAGTAAAATACCTCTGTATGTTTGGGGATGCGTCTGTAGACTATAAAGACAGACTGCAAGGCAATAATAATATTATGCCTACATTTCAAACCTTCCAGAGTTTTAGCTTAGCAAATTCGTATATGTCTGATGATTTCTTCGGGTTTATGGACGAAAATGAAGGTATGGTTGAAGGGTCAATAGGAAGAAATGATAAACTCGATATTGCTGTAGGTAGAATTATAGCAGATACCCCCGTACTTGCACAGATAGTTGTCAATAAGATTATCAATTATAATGCACGTTCATCTTTTGGAAGGTGGAGAAATAATTTTGTGATTATTTCTGATGATGCCGATGAAATAGGATCTGCTGGTTTTGGATTACAAGTAAATCTTGATGCGCTAGGTGATGAGATTGAAAACCAAAGACCGTCAGTAAATGTCACAAAAATACATAGTGATGCTTTTCAACAAACGTCATCTGCGGGAGGAGATCGTTACCCACAAGTAAATGAGGCTATTTCAAATGCTTTAGAAGTAGGTTCATTGGTTGTTACTTATTTAGGGCATGGAGGGGAAGAATTATTGGCATCCGAAGCAATTATTACACAGAGTGTAGTAGATGAACTTGCCAATGATGAACGATTGCCTATCCTTATTACTGTTACGTGTGAATTTACAAAATTTGATAATCCATTGCGTCCCACAGGAGGAGAAGGGTTTATATGGAGTCCCGATGGAGGGGTCGTAGGTATGATAGCTACGACTCGTGAAATATTTGTAGGATTAGGAGTAGAATTTAATAATGTAATAGCAGCTGAGATTTTTGCTTTTGATGATAGAGAAATTGTAAGTATTGCAGAGAGTGTACGTATTGCAAAAAATCAAATTCAGAATAATGATGAGTTAAGAAGAGTAATATTTTTCTTAGGAGATCCAGCAATGGAGTTGGCTTTTCCAAAACCTGATATACGTCTTACCGCTATTAATGATGTTCCAGTAGGAGCAGATTTGCCTCCTTTGAGAGCTTTAGATCGTATTAAAGTAAATGGCGTTGTTACTAGTGAACTAGGTCAAGTACTCTCAAATTACACTGGAACCTTAGCAGTTACCTTATACGATAAAGATGTAGATCGTCAAACCTTAGGTAATGATGGAGTTACCGATTCTAATGGTAATTTGCTATTACTTGATTTTAAAGAATTAGGAGCAATACTATATCGTGGCCAGGCTTCTGTAGTAAATGGACAATTTGAATTTGAATTTGTCATGCCTAGAGATACAGCCATTCCATTTGGGCAAGGGCGTATGAACTTTTATTCAGAAAGGTTAGATGTGCTTGAAGATCAATCTGGAGTTAATAGAGATATTATTATAGGGGGACTTAATGAAGATGCACCTCCCGATAATCTAGGTCCTCAGATTCGCTTATTTATGAATGATGAGAGTTTTGTGAATGGAGGGATCACAGACGATTCTCCTATTATACTAGCAAAATTAGAGGATGAAAATGGAATTAATACGGCTGGAGGAATTGGTCATGATTTACTAGCAATACTAGATGGGGATGAGACTAACCCTATCATTATGAATGATTTTTATGAAACAGAAGTGGATAATTTTATGCGAGGAACAGCGAGCAGAAAATTACGTAATCTGGAAGAAGGATTGCATACACTTACTTTCATAGCATGGGATGTTTATAATAATTCTTCAAGAGCTGAGTTACAATTTGTGGTTGTAGGAGATGATGAATTGCAACTAGAAAACGTACTTAATTATCCCAATCCCTTTGTTAATTATACAGAATTTTGGTTTAATCATAATCGTCCTTTTGAACCGTTAGATGTACAGGTTCAAATATTTACAGTAAGTGGTAAAGTGGTAAAAACCATTAATCAAACAGTTATAAATGAAGGGTTCCTCTCAAGAGATATTGTGTGGGATGGATTGGATGATTTTGGGGATGCGATCGGAAAAGGCGTCTATGTATATAAGATTACTGTTAAATCTACGTTAACTAACAATCGGGTAGAAAAGTTTGAAAAGCTTGTTATTCTCTGATATTATAAATGTATAAAAAGTCTATATTTGTTCAAATTTGAAATTTTTATGAAGAAAGTTATGATGCTGTGTTTAGGAGCTTGTTTTGCTTTTGGCGCAACTGTAAATGCACAAGATGAACCTAATACAATAACCACAGCTGTTCCATTCCTAGGAATTGCTGCCGATGCACGTTCTGCTGGTATGGGTGAACAAGGTGTTGCAACTAGCCCCGATGCTTATGCTGTACAATGGAACCCTGCAAAAATTGCTTTTTTAGATACAAAGCATAATGTAGGTGTAAACTATACACCATATTTAGGAAATCTTGTTAATGATATAGCTATTATACAAGCAGTATATGCAAATAGATTTGACGATAGAAGAGCTTTTGCATTGAGTTTAAGATATTTTAGTTTAGGTACCATTACAACAACAACAGGTCCTAATGACCCAGGATTAGATATTAACCCTAATGAATTTACGATAGATGGGACCTATGCTTTAAAACTAAGCGAGCGCTATTCCATGGCGGTTTCTGGGCGTTATATTAGAAGTGACTTGAGAATCCAGCAGTTGGATCCTGATGCTTCGGCAGCAAGTTCTTTTGGAGTAGATATTTCGGGATACTATCAATCCGAAGAAATACCTTATAATAGCTTTGACGGCCGTTGGAGAGCTGGATTCAATATTTCAAATATAGGACCAGAGGTATCTTATAGTGATGCCGATGATGATGATGACTTTATACCAACAAATCTTAGATTAGGTGGAGGGTTTGATTTTATTCTAGATGCTTATAATAAAATTTTTGTGGGTGTAGAGTTTAATAAGTTATTAGTGCCTACGCCACCAAGAAGAGGTTTTATAGATCTTAACGGTAATGGAGAAGTTGATCCAGGGGAAAGTAATTTAATTATAGCAGGAGAAGATGATAATGTAAATTTCTTTTCAGGAATTTTCCAATCCTTTGGAGACGCTCCAGATGGATTTAGTGAAGAAGTAAAAGAGGTTACATGGTCATTGGCAACTGAATATACTTATGATGATGTATTCTCATTACGTGCGGGATATTTTAATGAGAGTGATATAAAGGGAGCACGTAAGTTTGCAACATTAGGAGCAGGATTTGAATTTAACGCTATAGATATTGATTTATCGTACCTGTTTTCAACAGGATCCGTTAGAAGTCCTTTAGAGAACACTTTGCGTTTTGGACTTACATTCCACTTTGGAGATGAGTATGATGAATACTAGGAAATAGTATGAAAAAAATTAAGATAGAATCGTTTTTGGAAGTATACCCTTCAATGGATATACTTCCAAAAACGATTTTTTCTTTGATGGAAGACGCATGTGAAGCCAGAGATAGTGCATATGCTCCCTATTCCGATTTTTTTGTAGGCGCGGCTATTTTATTGAATAACGGTGAGACAATTACAGGTAGTAATCAAGAAAATGCATCCTATCCTTCTGGGCTATGTGCAGAGCGTACAGCAATTTATTATGCTGGAGCAAAGTTTCCGCAAGCTCAAATAACTGCAATGGCAATAAGCGCAAAAGCAAAGGATAAACCTACTACTGTACCTATTCCTCCCTGCGGAGCCTGTCGACAAGCTATAGCCGAATATGAGATCAAACAAAAATCTCCTATTCCAATATATTTTATGGGAGAAGAAGGAGAAGTCTGGAAAAGTGAATCCTTAGAAAACTTACTGCCTTTACTTTTTACTTCAAAATATCTGTAGAAATTACACGCTTTCGCGAAAGCATACCCCAATAAACTACTTCGATTTCGTAATTTTTCTATAAAACGATTTTATCGTATCTATTGAATACCTTATTTTTGTTATTCACCTTTATAATAAGCTACCTCTTATACCGCATTATTGATGAAGAAAATAACAAAAGAAACGTATCTAAACTGGTACGAAGAAATGCTCTTCTGGCGCAAGTTTGAAGACAAACTGGCTCAAGTATATATCCAGCAAAAAGTAAGAGGTTTTCTACACCTCTATAATGGTCAAGAAGCCATTCTTGCAGGATCATTACATGCTATGGATTTGAGTAAAGACAAAATGATTACTGCATATCGTAATCATGTACAACCTATAGGTATGGGTGTAGATCCAAGGCGTGTAATGGCAGAACTATATGGGAAAGCAACGGGAACTTCAAAAGGATTAGGAGGATCAATGCATATCTTTTCAAAAGAAAAAGGATTTTACGGAGGTCATGGAATTGTAGGCGGGCAGATTCCTCTGGGAGCTGGAATGGCTTTTGGTGACAAATATCATAAACGAGAGGCTGTTACATTATGTTTCTTTGGAGATGGAGCCGCACGGCAAGGGTCATTACATGAAACCTTTAATATGGCTATGAATTGGAAATTGCCAGTTGTTTTTTGTGTAGAAAATAATGGATACGCAATGGGTACTTCTGTTGCTCGTACCGCAAACCATGAAGATATTTGGAAATTAGGATTAGGATATGAGATGCCTTGTGGTCCTGTAGATGCAATGAATCCCGTAGCAGTAGCTGAGGCAATGGATGAAGCCATTGATCGTGCTCGTAGAGGTGACGGACCTACTTTCTTAGAATTAAAAACATATAGATATAGAGGACACTCTATGTCTGATGCACAGCATTATAGGACTAAAGAAGAAGTAGCAGAATACCAGAAAATAGATCCTATTACACAAGTAAAAGATATTCTCTTAGAAAAAGGATATGCTACAGAAGACGAGATTAAAGTTATGGATGCTCGGGTGAAAGAACGTGTCGCTGAATGTGAAAAATTTGCCGAAGAAAGTCCATATCCAGATAAGAACGTGATGTACGATATTGTATACGATCAAGAAGACTATCCATTTTTACCTCATAAATTATAAGCTATGGCACAAGTAATTAATATGCCGCGATTGAGCGACACAATGGAAGAAGGTACGGTTGCTACTTGGTTAAAAAAAGTAGGAGACAGTATTTCGGAAGGAGATATATTGGCAGAAATAGAAACAGATAAAGCCACTATGGAATTTGAGTCCTTTTATGAAGGAACTCTTTTACATATTGGAATTCAAGAAGGAGAAACAGCTCTTGTAGATAAATTACTGGCCATTATAGGAGAAGAAGGAGAAGATATCTCGGCGCTTTTAAATGGAGGAGGTGATACTGTCGCTCCTGTAACTACAACAGCCGACTCTAAAGAGGTAGAAACTCCTGCTCCAGCAGAGGATGTATCAGTAGCTTCAGAAACAGAAACTACTACTGCCGAAATTCCAGAAGGGGTTATTGTAGTGACGATGCCTCGCTTGTCAGATACAATGGAAGAAGGAACAGTAGCCACATGGCTTAAAAAAGTAGGAGATGAAGTTTCAGAAGGAGATATATTGGCAGAAATAGAAACAGATAAGGCTACAATGGAATTTGAGTCCTTTAATGAAGGGACTTTGTTGCATATAGGACTTGAAGAGGGAGCTACAGCAAATGTAGATGCTCTTTTAGCGGTATTAGGACCTAAAGGAACAGATGTTTCTGATGTGGTTGCAAACTATAAAGTAGGAGCTCCAGCAAAAGCAGATACTACTCCAGAAGCTCCAAAAATGGAAGCGCATAAGCCGGCAGCTTCAACTACCGAAACAAAAAAAGCACCTAAAGAAACGATCGCAAAAACATCAACACCTTCAGGAGGACGTGTATTTGCATCACCACTGGCAAAGAAAATTGCAGAAGAGAAAGGAATTAATCTTGCACAAGTACAAGGATCTGGTGAGAATGGCCGTATTGTAAAAGCAGATGTAGAAAACTTTACACCTGGCGCATCTTCAGGAGCAGGTATGGCACAATTTGTAGCAACAGGAGAAGAAAGCTCAGAAGAAATTCCAAACTCACAAATGCGTAAAGCAATTGCAAGAGCACTTTCTAATTCTAAATTTACTGCGCCACATTATTACTTGAACGTAGAGTTCAATATGGAGAATGCTATGGCATTTAGAAAACAATTTAATCAATTGCCAGATACAAAAATATCATACAATGATATGATCGTAAAAGCAACAGCAATTGCATTAAAACAACATCCACAAGTAAACTCTCAATGGTTTGATGATAAAATGAAATTAAATCATCATGTGCATATCGGAGTTGCAGTAGCAGTACCAGACGGATTAGTAGTTCCAGTAGTAAACTTTGCAAATGAAAAATCATTGCCACAAATTAATGCCGAGGTGAAAGAACTCGCTGGAAAAGCACGTAATAAAAAACTAACGATTCCAGAAATGGAAGGTAGTACTTTTACTATTTCTAATTTAGGAATGTTTGGAATTACAGATTTTACATCTATTATTAACCAACCAAACTCTGCAATACTCTCTGTAGGAGCTATTGTTGAAAAACCAGTTGTAAAAGATGGACGTGTAGTTCCTGGACATACTATGAAGTTAACCATGGCATGTGATCATAGGACGGTAGATGGAGCTACAGGAGCACAGTTTCTACAAACCTTAAAAACATATATAGAAAATCCAGTGTTAATGCTGGCATAATATATACGTTAAAAAAACATAACATCACCAAAATCCCATCGTCCTACGGTGGGATTTTTTTATCTTTATCGATATGAGAAAAATACTATATTGCCTAGTTGGAGTCTTTCTGTTTTCATGTGCATCAAAGCAGAAAATATATACAATAGAAGAAACGATCACATTCCTAGCTTCTGACGAAATGCAAGGAAGGGATACGGGAAGTCCCGAGATTGAGCTAGCAGCTCAATATATTGAAACACGCTTTAAAAACGCGGGAGTCAAACCGTATTTTGAAACTTACAGAGATAATTTTAAAGTAAAAGAAGATACAGCTTTTAACCTCGTTGGGATGGTAGAAGGAACAGATCCAAAACTTAAAAATGAGATTATAATTATCGGAGCTCATTATGATCACATAGGAAAGGGAAAAGAAGTAAATGGTGATATTATAGCAAATGGCGCCAATGATAATGCGGCGGGGACAACTACGGTACTTGCTTTGGTAGATTATTTTGCAAAAGAAAAATCTAATAAACGCACCTTATTATTCACATTATATTCGGCAGAGGAAAAAGGATTATTAGGTTCAAAACATCTAGCTGAAAAACTCAAAACAAAAAGTATTAATTTATATACGATGTTCAATATAGAGATGGTAGGTGTGCCTATGGTAGATAAGGACCATACCGTTTATTGTTCTGGATACGAATTATCTAATATGGCCGAAAAATTCAATGAATATTCTGGAGAGAAAGTGATTGGATTTCTTCCTAAAGCCAAAGAATTTCAGCTATTTAAACGTAGTGATAATTATCCTTTTTATTTAGAATTTAAGGTGCCTGCACATACAATATCTTCATTTGATTTTACAAATTTTGATCATTATCATGGAGTAGATGATGAAGTAGATAAAATAGATATAACATTTATGAATCAAGTAGTCAATAAAATAATTCCAGGATTAACAAAAATGGCTAGCACACCTACACAAGAAATCATAATGAATCCAACCCAAGAATGAAAAGAATCATTATAACCGGTACGAGTAGAGGAATTGGATTAGAACTAGTACAATTGTTTGCAAGTCAAGGGCATCAGGTACTTGCGCTTTCGCGAAATGCTGAACCCTGTAAATCCTTCAACAAACAAAACATTACTGCATTTTCTTTTGATATAACAAAAGCTTCAAATGTTCAAAAAGCGGTCGACTTTATAGAAAGTGATTGGGAAGGCGTAGATATACTTATTAATAATGCAGGAGCATTGCTTCATAAGCCATTTGCCGAAACATCTATGGATGAGTTTGAAGCTGTATATAAAGTCAATGTTTTTGGCGTAGTTGCATTAACACAAAAAATATTGCCCTATATGACTAAGGGTAGTCATGTGATAACCATAAGTAGTATGGGAGGCGTACAAGGAAGCTTAAAATTTCCAGGTCTATCAGCATATAGTTCTAGTAAAGGGGCAGTTATTACATGGAGTGAACTTCTCGCTGAAGAGTATAAAGAAAAAGGGATTGCTTTTAATGTATTAGCATTAGGAGCAGTACAAACAGAAATGCTAGAAGAAGCTTTTCCAGGTTATAAAGCACCACTTACTGCAAAAGAAATGGCCGATTATATTGCTAATTTTTCATTAACAGGAAATCAGTTTTATAACGGAAAACTATTACAAGTGTCCTCAAGCACTCCATAAACCTGATATGATTTGGAGAAGGTAGTTTGTATACTTGGGAGTTCTAGATCAGATGGGGATACGGCGCGTGTTGTTCGAAAACTTAAGGAATTATCTGGTTGTTCTATTATTGATTTGAATAAATATTCAATCAGTTATTATGACTATAGGCATTTAAATAAAACAGACGATTTTATACCCTTGATTCGTACCATTGTCAATGAGTATACGACTATCATATTTGCAACACCTGTATATTGGTATACAATGAGTGGGATTATGAAAGTATTTTTTGATCGATTTACAGATATACTTACAATAGAAAAAGAACTAGGGCGTGCATTGAGGGGGAAAAAAGTTGGAGTTATAAGCTGTTCTATAAATAGTAATATAGATGAGGTCTTTTGGCACCCTTTTGTAAAGACGGCAGGATATTTAGGAATGAATTATATAGGCAATATTCACATACATACACATGATAATGATACCTTATTACAGGAATTTATTCGTGACGTAATACGTTTGTAAGTATGCAAGAAATCCTATCCAAATATATCCCTGAACGCGCTGTACTTCCAGTCTTTGAACTTATCAAAATACATGGAGTATATCTTAAAATTGTAAATGAACGCGTCACACGTCATGGGGATTATAGAAGAATGCCAGATGGACAGCATCAAATAACAGTGAATGTAAGTCTTAATAAATATAGGTTCCTCATCACATTAATCCATGAAATTGCTCATTTGGTAGCTTTTGAAAAATATGGAAGACGTATTAAACCTCATGGAAAAGAATGGAAACATACATTCCAAGTATTGATGCTTCCCTTTATCCGACCAGAGATTTTTCCTCAAGAAGTATTGCCATATTTAGCGAGACACTTTAAGAATCCTAAAGCGAGTAGTGATACAGATGCGCATCTTTCGGTAGCTCTTAAGAAATACGATCCTGCGACTGATAAAAATTATATATTTGAACTTCCACCAGGAGCGACATTTAGAATCTATAATGGGAAAGTTTTTAAAAAAGGGAATAAACGTGTTAAACGATATGAATGTGTAGAAATCTCTTCAGGAAAAGTATATTTATTTCAGCCTAATGCCGAAGTAGAACAATTGGAATAACGATCAGTATGAGTATAAAAAATAAAAATTATTATGCCTTGTTAATGGCAGGAGGTGTAGGATCTAGATTTTGGCCAGTAAGCACAGAAGCCTATCCAAAACAATTCCATGATATGCTTGGTACGGGGCAAACGTTGCTACAGAAAACCTTTGCTAGATTATCAAAACTAGTCCCTGAAGATCAAATTTTGATATTAACCAATGCACGATATAATGATCTGGTAAAAGAGCAAATCCCCCAGATTACTCAAAAAAATATCGTGTTAGAACCCGCAATGCGTAATACAGCACCTTGTATTTTGCTTTCTGCTCTTAAAGTAGAAAAAGAAAATCCAGATGCAGTTATGATCGTAGCTCCTAGTGATGCATGGATAGAAGATGAAGACGCTTTTATAGCAAATTTGCAACATGCCTTTGATGCTTCTCAGGAGGAAAACGTGATTGCCACATTAGGAATACAGCCTAGTTTTCCTAATACGGGCTACGGATATATCAATTATGATAAAGAAGATACCGCTTTCGCGAAAGCGGTAAAACGTTTTACAGAAAAACCAGATTATAACACAGCAAAACAATTTGTGCAAAGCGGAGAGTACCTTTGGAATGCCGGAATGTTTATATGGAGTGTGAATACAGTTCTCAATGGATTTAAAAAGCATCTTCCAGAAATGTATACCTTGTTTTCAAAAGGGATGGAGATATATAACACAACTAAAGAGCAAGATTTTATAGACATACAGTATCCAAAAGCTGAGAATATAAGTATTGATTATGGAATCATGGAGAAGCATGAAAATGTAAAAGTGGTTCCTGCTACCTTTGATTGGAATGATTTAGGTACATGGGGATCATTATATGAAAAACTGGAAAAGGATGTTACAAATAACGCGGTAGTTAATGCACGTGTAATTACTACAGATGCTACAGGAAATATTATTCGAACAGAAAATGATAAAGTTGTAGTTATTGATGGGCTTAACGATTATATTATCGTTGAAAAGGAAGATGTACTCGTTATAGTGCCAAAATCTAAAGAGCAAGACATCAAAGAGATACGGAATTCAGTACAATCAAAATTTGGTAGTAATTTAGGGTAGTGGATAGTAAAATAAAATTATAGTCTTGGAATACTATGGATGAAGCAGATAAAGAAATTCAACAAAATAAGGAAGCAGTAAAACAGGATGCAAAAGGGCTTTGGCAAAGTTTAAAATCTTTTGTCGTAGAACTTCTGGATTTTAGAGCAGATACGGATAGAGAAATCACAATAGATCATATCAAGAATGATATTCCATTTAAAGGAGCTACCGCTTGGATTTTAATATGCTCTATTTTTGTGGCTTCTATAGGATTAAACGCAAACTCTACAGCTGTAGTGATAGGAGCAATGCTTATTTCTCCTTTAATGGGTCCCATATTAGGAATGGGAATGTCTATTGCCATTAATGATATTGATACATTAAAAAAATCATTGATCAACTTAACGACAATGATTGTACTAAGTTTAGTTACGGCGTATTTGTTTTTTAAATTCTTCCCGCTTGGAAGTCAAGAAACGTCCGAGTTACTAGGAAGGACACAACCTGATATTAGGGATGTGCTTATCGCTTTTTTTGGAGGTTTGGCATTGATTATTGCACGAACAAAAAAAGGAACTATAGCAAGTGTGATTTTTGGTGTAGCAATTGCAACTGCATTAATGCCACCACTCTGTACAGCAGGATATGGGTTGGCCAATGGGAATATTAAATATTTCTTAGGAGCAATGAATCTCTTTACTATTAATACAATATTCATTGCCTTAGCAACTTTTATTGTATTAAAAGTACTTCGTTTTCCAATGATTAAATATGCCAACTCTAAAAAACGAAGACGAGTTGCTCAACTAGCTTCTTTGGCTGCAATTGTAGTTATGATTTACCCCACAATTACATTTTTAAGAGTATTAAAAAATAGTGGCTTTGAAAGAGATTATACAAATTTTCTTAAAACAGAAATCGAACCTAATAATGAGCTATGGTTTCAAAAAGGACTTTTAGATGCTGATAAAAAAACAATTACTTTATACTTTAATGGTGAAATAGCCGAAGCTACAGAAGCCGACTTGCGAAATGAAGTAAAAAGATATGATAATATAGGTGATTTTGATTTGAAAGTTAATGGCAATAAAAATCGAAGTTTTGATAAAATATCTGATGCTTATGATAGAGCTATAAATGATCTAGATGAAAAAGACAATATCATTTCTGGTTTACAAAATGAAATCGAAAATTTACAAAATGAAATCGCAAGTCTGAATGAAAAAGATAACTCCTTTTCATTTTCTATTATTTCAAAAGATGCTAAAATACAGTTTCAGGAATTAGAATCATTTGGATTTTCGAAGATGTTAATGTCTAATGATTTTAGAACTATAGATACGATCAATGTAGCCTCTGTACAATGGAAAGAGACTTTAAATGATAGTGTAATTAAGGAAAGAGATATCCAGCTAATTAACTGGTTAAAACAACAAATAAAAGCAGATACGATTGTACTAAAGAAAGATTAAGCTTTTTTAAGGTATTATTTTGCATTTTGAGCTTTCCTAACCATCTTAAAAAGATTAGAAGAGTACACAAAGTTTGTAACCTCTTCGTTATCCGTACGAAAGATCTGAGTTTTGTCACCTTCCCAAGCGAGGCGCCCTTCTTTTAAGAAAACAATTTTTTCACCTATCTCCATAACAGAGTTCATATCATGAGTATTTATAATAGTGGTGATATTAAACTCTTCTGTAATCTCTTTGATAAGATTGTCAATAACAGTTGCCGTATGAGGATCTAACCCAGAGTTGGGTTCGTCACAAAAAAGATATCTAGGATTATTTACAATAGCACGTGCAATTGCAACTCTCTTTTGCATTCCTCCAGAGATTTCGGAAGGAAGCTTGTTGTTTGCATTTTCTAGGTTAACACGATCAATAACAATATTTGCACGCTCTTTCATTTCAGATTTTTTCATCTTTGTAAACATCTGTAATGGAAACATAATGTTTTCTTCTACTGTCATTGAATCAAAAAGAGCACTTCCTTGAAAAACCATTCCTATTTTTTCACGTATGTTACGTTGTTCTTCAAAAGTGAGATCAGAATAACAAATACCATCATATAAAATCTTGCCACTATCTGGTTTAAATAAACCAAGCATGCACTTTATAAAAACTGTTTTCCCAGAACCAGACTGTCCTATGATAAGATTGGTTTTGCCTTTATCAAAAGAAGTTGTGAGTCCTTTAAGAACTTCTATATCACCAAACCCTTTTTTTAACTGTTGAACCTCTATCATTAGCTTAATAACATTTGAGTGACAAAATAATTAGTTACAATAATAGAGACACTCGTCCATACAAATGCAGTTGTACTTGCCTTTCCTACTTCCAGAGCACCTCCTTTCATGTAAAATCCATGAAAAGAAGGAATCGTAGCGAGTATAAAAGCAAAAAGATATGTTTTTATAAAAGCGTATGCCACATGAAAAGGAGTAAAATCATCTTTAAGACCTGTTAAAAACTGATCTGCGGTTGTAAAGCCTCCATATACAGCAGCAATATAGGCCCCCAATATCCCTAAAAACATAGCAATTGCAATGACAAAAGGATAAAAACACATGGCTACAATCTTAGGAAAGACAAGGTAATTAAGAGAATTGATCCCCATAACCTCCAGAGCATCTATTTGTTCTGTAACACGCATGGTACCTATACTCGAGGTAATAAACGACCCTACTTTTCCAGCCATAATAATAGAAAGAAAAGTTGGTGCAAATTCAAGAATAACAGATTGTCTAGAAGCAAAACCTATCAATTGTTTTGGAATAATAGGATTGGTAAGATTAAGAGCAGTTTGGATAGCTACCACACCACCTACAAAAAATGATATAAACGCAATAATACCTATGGAACCAATGACTAGATCATTAATCTCTTTAAAAATCAGATCCTTCAAGACTTTGCCTTTAGTAGGCTTCATAAAAGTCTCTTTGATCATCAAGAAGTATTTGCCTATATCATGTAGGTAGGACATTGTAGTTTCTTTGAATAGCTAAATTAAGGAAATAAATTACTGTTGTCGTTATTTTCTTTTGGGTCTCTATAAATTCAGTAATTCTTTTATTTTGTGATAGATGGCTGTATTCTCATATATACCAATAAAATTTTCAGAACCAGGCCCATACGCAAAAACAGGAACCATAGTACCACTATGACCTCCCGTAGAGAATGTAGGTTTGATTTTATTGTAATTACCTTCGTCAGAAGAGAGTGTAAACCCACCTGTTTCATGATCTGCTGTAACGATAACAAGTGTATTTTTAGTTTCTTCTGCAAAATCCAATACCTTTCCTAATGCTCGATCAAAATCTAACATTTCTCCTATAAGATACCCTGCATCATTTGCATGACCACCCCAATCAATTTGGGACCCTTCTACCATTATAAAAAAGCCATCACTATCTTTTGATAAATAATTTAGGCCTAATACAGTAGCGTCTTCAAGAAATGACCCTCTCCCTTCAATTGCTTTAGGCATTCCTTCAGGGGCAAGAAGAAAACCATATTTTTTAGAAAGATCAATAGCCATTGTCGGAGTAATAGTAGATGTAGATACCTCAAAACCATTAGAAGAAAGTTCTTTTAGAAGATCTCTTTTATCAGAACGTTTATTAAAAAAATTAAGTCCTCCTCCTGCAAAAAAATCTACAGTAGAATTTGTAAGGTCAACAGCAATTTCTTCTTCCATCCTTCTATACTTGACATGTGAGTAAAAGCTAGCAGGAGTAGCATGCGTAATTGTTGAGGTGGCTACAACTCCAGTAGCATACCCTATATCAGAAAGCTCTTCTAAAATAGTTGGAACAGCAATAGTATCTGTAGTAACACCTATAGCGCCATTATACGTTTTTATACCACTTGCAAAGGAAGTTGCTCCAGCAGCAGAATCTGTAATCAAATCTGAAGCAGAAGAAGTTTTGATTAATCCAATATGTTTAAAACGCTCATAATTAGAAGACCGATCACTATAGTATAATGTAGAAGAGATTTGACTCAATCCAGTACCATCTGCAATCAATAAGATAATATTTTTAGGTTTTGATTGAGGTATATCTATCGATTTTTCCTCTATGTTTTGAGTAGTAGAAGGTTGATTTGTAGAAGTACAAGCATACATCATTGTCAACAATGCTATTCCTAAAAAACGAAAACTTATTTTAAACATCATGGATTTATTTTAACGCAGTAAAAATACTAATTATCCTATTGAGATCGTGTAAGGATATCGTTAACTATTAGCCTTTTATTTTGGAAGCAATACCTTTCCAGCGGAGCTTTCTTATGAAAATACCTTCTTCTTTGTTTACTAAGTAATGTTGTTTATTTCGCTTTGCGCGAAAATAACCTCGAAGATAATCCCAAAAGAATCCTAGTCTTTTTTTGCGTGTAGCCAGTTTTAATGAAGCGATACAAGTCAGTATAAATCCATATCGCATTGTATAAAAGGCTTCCCCTTGTTTGTATTTTGCTGCGGCTGTATAGGTGTTGCCCGTAGGTTTTAAATGTTTTACGGCAAGACGGTCATCAGTGATGATCTTCCATTTATGATATTTAGCCAAAAGCTCATCTATTGTATCCCATCCCATAGCGGGCTTTAACCCTCCTATATCAATAAAACATTCTTTACGATATGCTTTTAGAGCACCTCTAATATGATCTTTATTGGTAAGGCTTTCAAGTTCCCATTGCTCTCCTTTTTTAATATGACAAAATCCACCTACCATTCCTACATCTGGATGTTGTTTGAAATGGGATAGAATTGTTTCTATATATTCAGGAGGGAAAATAAGATCAGCATCAAATTTACATAGGATATCATATTCCTCATCTAGCGTGTCTAAGCCCTTTTGAAAAGCATTAATAACCTTACTGCCTGGTAGGTGTGTTGCTTGCGCATTTGAATTTACTATGGAAATATATGGATATTTTTTTGTAAATGTGGTGATGACTTCTTCAGAATTGTCAGTACTATTATCGTTTACAACGACAATCTTTTTGGGAAGAACTGTCTGCTGGACAAGTGAAGTTAATGTCTGATCGATCAGTGTTGCTTCATTATGGCATGGTATGACAATGTAAAGATCCATTAGGATATTCTTTCTGCGTAAATAAGATAATATCTAGGAGTAAATTTTCTGAGTAACGGACGAATTCCAAATTTCTTTACAGGGTTTGTGAATTTTTCCCTCTTTTTAATTATCCAACCAGCTTTTTCAAATAACCAATCAAATTGCCAGTCTTCAAATTCATGGTAATGCCTATCCCAAGGATCTGTCTTGCTTTTATAAGCGGTAGAAAACCATAACCTCAAAGGTACACTTGCAACAATTCGATTACCTTTTATATCTCTTAATATAGTAAATGGTGATAGTAGGTGTTCAAAAATTTCAAATGCAGTTACAACATCATAATTAGCATGTTGAACAATACGTGTATCCAGATCTAGATCTTCACCAGAAGTATTCTGTACAGTATACCCTTCACGTTCCATATATTCAACAAAAGGATTGCGTACGCCCAAATCAAGAATTTTAGTATCAGAATTGGGAACAACATCTTTTAGGAATGCTATTGTATGTTTATACCGCTTATTGGGAAATGTATTCTTGTACACGTTGAGCTATAAAGGTTCATGCAAATATAAGATAGAAACCTTTTTAAAATGAGTTTTAGTAAAGGAGTTGAAAAGATGTTTAGTATTTGTAAACTATCGCATTAATATTCATCCCGGCGCCTACACTAGCAAAGAGAATAATGTCTCCTTTATGTACTTCTTGATCTTCTATTTGACCATTACGTACTAAATCAAAAACAGTAGGAACGGTAGCGACAGAACTATTACCTAATTTACGGATACTCATTGGCATAACATTATCAGGCATTGGGTAATCGTATAACTTAAAGAAACGTTCACAGATAGCTTCATCCATTTTTTCATTTGCCTGATGAATGAATATTTTTTTGACATTTTCTATACGCTCTCCACTCTTATCTAAGCATTCTTTCATTGCTTGTGGGACATGTGTTAATGCAAAATTATAAATCTTACGGCCATGCATTTTAATATATCGTGTGTCTTGGCAATTATCTGGATTATTTGATTTTCCAAAGAATAGATAGTAAGCCTCATCATAAGTATATGTAGCCGTTTCAAAAGCAAGAATACCAGTGTCACTGTCATCTTGTTCTATAATGGTTGCACCAGCACCGTCACTATATATCATACTATCTCGATCATAATCATCTACAACACGTGACAGTGTTTCAGTTCCTATTACTAGGCAACGTTTTGCCATTCCAGACTTAATAAATGCTTGCGCCTGTATAACACCTTCTATCCATCCTGGGCACCCAAAAAGTAAATCATAAGCAACACATTTAGGATTTTTAATCCGAAGACTATGTTTAATTCTTGAAGCAAGGCTAGGCAGTAGGTCACTCTGAGACTTGCCTTTTTGAACATCTCCAAAATTATGAGCAACGATGATATAATCTATAGTTTCTGGATCAATATCGGCATCGGCTATTGCTTTCTCAGCAGCAAAGAAGCCCAAATCAGAAGAAGTAAGATGGTCTTTTGCATAACGTCTTTCTTCAATACCTGTAATGGCTTCAAACTTTTCTATGATTACAGTATTCTCATAATTAATACTTGAGCCATCAGTATTTAAAAATTGATGTTGGTTAAAATGTTCATTTTTAGATACATCACTAGGGATGTAACTTCCAATACCTGAGATTTTAATAGCCATAAAAGGAATTTATAATTGGGTAAATTTAAATGAAACATATCTAATTAAGAGTATGATTACAAGAATAATACCCTGTTTTTACGATATGTTAAATATTATATAGAAAATCAGAATAATATTACATTTTATAGGGATAAAATGCACTTTTACTAATAATCTAAAAATATACCGCTTTATTAGAACGGTATATTGTATCAAAATATATCAGGCTTCCATATATTCCTCAATAGGAGCACAGGTGCAGATTAAGTTACGATCTCCATACGCATCATCTACACGACGTACTGTAGGCCAAAACTTATTTTCGGCAACATATGAAAGCGGGTATGCAGCTTTCTCTCTACTATATGGAAACTCCCACGTATCATCTGTAAGCATTGCTAAGGTATGAGGAGCATTGCGAAGTACATCGTTACGATTTTCTGGAGTGGCAACTTCGATTTCTTTACGGATACTAATCATAGCGTCACAAAAACGATCTAGCTCCTCTTTACTCTCACTTTCTGTAGGTTCAATCATCATTGTACCTGCTACAGGGAAAGATACAGTAGGCGCATGAAAACCATAGTCCATTAATCGCTTTGCTATATCTGTTACTTCAACTCCATTTGCTTTAAATGGACGGCAATCTATAATCATTTCATGAGCAGCTCGATTACGTTCACCTGTATATAGGCATTGATAATGGCCATCTAGTCGTTCTTTGATGTAGTTAGCATTTAAGATAGCATATTCAGTAGATTTACGTAATCCATTTTCACCTAACATTGTAATATAACCATAAGAAATCAAACAGGCTAGCGCAGATCCCCAAGGAGCTGCTGAAATAGCAGAAATTGCCTGTTCTCCTCCTGTGTTAATTATAGGATTTGAAGGTAAAAAAGGAACCAATTGTTTTGCTACACAAATAGGACCTACTCCAGGACCTCCACCTCCGTGTGGAATTGCAAAAGTTTTGTGTAAGTTGAGATGGCATACATCTGCTCCAATTGCTCCTGGATTAGTAAGCGCAACTTGAGCATTCATATTTGCTCCGTCCATATAGACTTGACCTCCATTGTCATGTATGATCGCTGTGATTTCTTTAATAGCACTTTCATATACTCCATGAGTAGAAGGATATGTTACCATTAAGGCCGCTAGATGATCTTTATGTGCCTCTGCTTTTGATCTAAGATCATCTACGTCAATATTTCCATTCTCCAAGGCCTTTGTTACAATTACTTTCATTCCAGCCATTACAGCACTCGCTGGATTTGTGCCATGAGCAGATGATGGAATTAAGCAAATATTACGATGATTATCTCCTCTAGACTCATGATATGCACGTATAACCATAAGGCCTGCATACTCTCCTTGGGCACCAGAGTTGGGTTGAAGGGAAGTGCCAGAAAATCCTGTGATTTTAGTAAGTTGATCTTCTAGTTTATGAAGCATCTTTTGATATCCTTGTGCTTGTTCTATAGGCACAAACGGATGTATGTTTCCCCATTGGGGATTGCTTAAAGGGAGCATCTCAGAAGCTGCATTGAGTTTCATAGTACACGAACCTAAAGAAATCATAGAATGATTTAATGAAAGATCTTTGCGTTCTAGTTTTTTTATATAACGCATTAACTCAGTTTCTGAGTGGTATAGATTAAACACTTCATGCGTTAGAAAAGTTGTATCTCTAGCAACTGTACTATCAATAATATCATTTTCATGAATAGCATTAATAGTAATGGTTTCTTTACCTACCGCTTTTGCAAAGACAGCCACAATAGCATTTAGATCAGCTATGTTTGTAGCTTGATTGAGCGCAATAGATACTGTATTTTCATCTGGATAATGAAAGTTTATTTTTTCTGCTTTCGCGAAAGCGGAAACGCTACTACTATCTGTTTTTATAGTAATCGTGTCAAAATAAGATGTGTTGATTTGATATAGCCCTAATTTTTCAAGAGTATCTGCAAGTGTAACAGCACTTCTATGTACTTTATTTGCAATATGAGAAAGGCCGTTTGGTCCGTGATACACTGCATACATACCAGCCATTACCGCCAGTAGTACTTGGGCGGTACATATATTTGAAGTTGCTTTGTCTCTTTTTATATGTTGTTCACGAGTTTGAAGAGCCATTCGTAATGCGCGATTACCATTTGTGTCTTTTGTGACCCCTATGATACGTCCTGGGATATTACGTTTATATTCTTCTTTTGTTGCAAAATAGGCAGCATGAGGGCCTCCATATCCTAATGGAATTCCAAAACGCTGGGTAGTTCCTACAACTACATCAACACCCATTTCTCCGGGAGCACGTAATTTTACAAGGCTTAAAATATCTGCTGCAACGGCTACTTTTATTCCAGCATTAATTGCCTGAGTTACAAATTCTGAGAGATTAATAATTTGTCCTGATTTCCCTGGATATTGAAGAATAGCCCCAAAAAAATCTTCAGAAAATGTAAACGTTTCATGATTTCCTATTACAAGTTCTACACCTATTGGGGTAGATCGTGTTTGTAATAAAGATAACGTTTGCGGTAATATTTCATCAGAAACAAAAAATTTACAGATGTTTGCTTTCTTTTGATCCCTACTACGAACCGCAAAAAGGAGTGCCATAGCCTCGGCAGCTGCTGTAGCCTCATCAAGAAGAGATGCATTTGCAAGTTGCATGCCTGTAAGGTCAGTTATCATAGTTTGATAATTGAGTAAAGCTTCTAGACGTCCTTGAGCGATTTCTGCTTGATAAGGGGTATAGGCTGTATACCAACCTGGATTTTCTAGAATATTGCGTTGTATTACTGCAGGTGTTACTGCTTCGTGATACCCTAGTCCTATATATGACTTGAATACTTGATTTTCGGCTGCTAATTCTTGGATATGTGCTGCAAATTCTTGCTCATTTAAGGCATCATCAAGAGCTATTTTTTCTTTTAAGCGTATGTTGTCAGGAATAGTTTCATATATAAGCTGTTCCATAGTGGTGACGCCTACCATTTCGAGCATAGATGGGAGGTCACTTCTTCTCGGGCCTATATGGCGAGCTGCAAACGAATCTGTATTCATTTTTCAAAAGTTTATAGGTAACAAAATTACGACTTAAAAGTGTAAAAAAAGGTAGTTTGGAGTACTTGAGACTATAAGTTTTTCACTAAAATGGGAGCTTATTAACAGTTGCCGTATTTTTGTCTAATGAAGTTTTTTAAACGCTTTTTTGAGTTTTATATAAATAGTAGTATACATGTAAGCTTTGCAGTGGTTGCACTTACTCTTATCACGTACCTATCGTTAAACATTTTTATAGATAAGACCCTTATTGCTTTTGTATTTTTTGGCAGTATAACAGGTTATAATTTTGTTAAATATGCAGAGGTTGCTGGATTGCACCATCGGAGTTTAACGAGTTCTCTCAGGTGGATTCAGATTTTTTCATTTTTGTGTTTTTTATTGATGTGCTTTTTTGGATTTAATCTTTCTAGAGAAGTGTTATTAACTCTGGCAATTTTAGGTGGGTTAACGTTGTTTTATGCGGTGCCTATATTTTCGCGAAAGCGTAATTTAAGATCATTACAGGGCATTAAGATATTTATTGTCGCTTTAGTCTGGTCTGGCGTGACTGTTTTATTGCCTTTATTTCAGATAGGGGGTGCGATAGATTGGGATGTATGGATGATTTTTATCCAGCGATTCTTATTTGTAATTACAATTATATTGCCTTTTGAAATACGGGATATACAATTTGATTCAGAGACATTAGGAACGATACCTCAAAAAATAGGAAAAAAGCGCACCCAAATACTAGGTGCGCTTTTTTTACTATTTCTTTTATGTATTGAATTTTTAAAAGATACGTTTTCTTATAATATGGTTATAAAAACGTTATGTATTTGTGTGATTACTACTATTGGTATTTATTTTTCTAATGAAAAACAATCTAGATATTTTGCGTCTTTTTGGATAGAAAGTTTACCTATAGTTTGGTTATTACTTTATTTCTTTTAAAATTTTATTTTCCTAACTGCTGTGCTAACTTTTCTTTAAGTGCATTTTTTTCGTCAGTACTTACGGTATGTACTTTTGGGCTATTTATTGCTTTAGTAAGCTTATTGTTGTTTGCAGTATATGTTCTGCAAGCACGACAATATAGTAGGTGGAAAGACAATCTTATCTTTTCCAATAAAGTTGCCTCCTGATATTGGTTTTTGTCACAAATATGATTTGCTTCGTGACATTCTAATTTTACTTTTGTACTCATTATTTATTATACTTTCTTTCGTATTTTATTTTTTAATTGGGTATTAAAACCAGCTTTTTTTCATACAATCTGCCATCGCTGTTCTCGCTCTATGTATTATTACCCAGAAGTTAGACGCAGTAATATCAAATTCATTACAAATAGTTTCTGTGTCAAACCCATCTATTGTTTTCATTTTAAAAATGGTAGCTTGTTTTTCAGGAAGTTTTCCGAGGCATAAATAGATAGCCTCTCCGAGTTCTTGATTTTGAATATCATCTTCTGCAGTACGATCATAAGGATCTGCTACACGTTCTTCTAACCAATCTCCTTCACTTTCTTCATCTTTATAATTGATGTGTACTTCTGCTTTTCCTTTTTTAGAATTTGATTTGCGATAATGATCTATTATTTTTCGTTTAAGGATAGAAATAAGCCATGTACGTTCACTGGCATCCCCTTTAAAATTTTTCATGGACTTCAGTCCAGCCATAAAGGTTTCAGAAATTAAATCTTGAGCCATTTCTCGATCATTGACACGAGCAATGGTATAATTAAACAGGTAGTCTGAATATGAGTCTACCCACTTTGTAGGGTCTATTTGGTTTGATGGCATTTTTAAGTTCTCCTTAGGGATTTTTTCAAAAATAATGATTTGTAAGAGAATTTTATGCTTCTAATGATTTCTTTAGAATATAATTTCTGTGTATTAGGAAGTTGGTTAAGTGTCGTTTGAGGAATAATTGGTTAAAAAGATTTCCGATAAAATGATAAGGAACTGTATATTCAAGATAATCTGTCATTACTGTATGATTATGATTATCCTTGAATTTATGCGTGTGCACAAAAGTTCTGAAATTTCCACGAATCATCTCATCTATAAATAATACAGGCTTTTTATATACAGTTATCTTACTAGTGTGTCTTAAAAAGATTCCAAAATGTTTTCCTCTCCATTGGACTATTTCTCCTAAATTTATTTTACCTGATGTTTTTCCTGAAATGGCTTTTTCGTTTGTTTTTGAGGTAGAAATGACATGAAAATCAATATCTCTAGATAGATCAAAAACTTTTGTAATATGTGCATTAATTATTGTTGTTAGAACGATTTTGGTCATTTTAGAAGGTTTTTTATTGCAGAATCCAATTGTTTGAATTTAAAAGAAAATCCTTGTTGTATCAGCCGTTTTGGAATTACATTTCTACTTTTAAGTATCAATTCTGTTTCTGTTTGGATTATAAAAGCTCCAATTTCTAACATGAATTTTGGCGTTGATAACCCAAAGGGTATTTGTAATTCAGTACGCAGAATATTCATTAATGTTCTATTGTCTGAAGGATGTTCAGATGCAAGATTGACTACTCCATGTAGGGATGTATTATCTATAATAAATTGAATTGCTCTTGCAAAATCAACCTCATGAATCCAACTGAATTTTTGATTTCCTCTTCCTTGTTTTCCTCCAAGGCCAAGTTTTGTAATCGTTTTTATAGGCTGTAAAGCACCTCCGTTTTTTCCTAAAACAATAGATGTTCGTAATGCTACTTTTCTGGTTTTTGGAGTTGTAAATGAAAAAAAAGTAGCTTCCCATGCTTTTGCGACATTTACAGAGAATCCATTACCCAGTTCTCCAGAGTTTTCATCCATTTCTACTTTTAATGAATGTCTATATATTGTAGCTGTAGATGAATTAAGCCATATTTTGGGTGGATTTTTCATATTAGAAATTGCTTTCCCAAGGACAGCAGTGCTATCTATTCTAGAATTTAAAATAAGCGCCTTGTTTTTTGATGTATACCTACAATCTACAGAGCGACCTGTCATATTTATTAACACATCTGCGCCTTCTAGTTCTTGAACCCAATCACCTAATGTTTTTGCATCCCAAGTGACAGTTTTTATGTTTGTAATGAGATTGTTTTGCTTTCTAGAAAGCAAAACAATCTCATTATATTGATTTTTAAAATAGTCTATCAGAACAGACCCTAAAAACCCAGTACCTCCTGCTATTATTAATTTTTTCATGATTTTTGATTCTTTATTACTTGTGGTGTATTACCTAGTTTAGATTTTCTACGTCCTCTAAAAAATAAAAATAAGTTCACAAATAGCATGATACCTAGGTATATTGAAAACCCACCTATTTTCGTACTTAAAATTTCTATTAATTCTTGATAGGTCTCGTTAAATCCATAGGTAGAGATTCTTAAAATAGTAAGACCAAAGCCAAGATTGAGTAGATAAAATCCAACTTCAAATAAACGATTTGTAGATAAAGCAATATCTTCTTTTCCTTTGAAGATTTCCATCATAAAGATTTTCCCATTTCTAAATAATGTTTTTGATACAAAATAGGTGAGGAGTGTAATCACTGGGAGATAAATAAAGTAACCAATAATAATTTTTGAAGTTTCCATAATAATTAATTTATAATAGTTGATTTTTAGATGAAATAAATAACCGTATGATGATTATATTAAAATAATGAAGCATTGCGAGTAGTAGAATTATATTTCCCGATATAGATGCTATAGTCGCTATAATAGATGTTGCATTTGATATGTTTTCCCAAGTTGATATCCTAAAAATGGAATAGCCAATATTTACCAGATAGTAACCCGTCAATAATATATTATTTGTATATCTACATAAGGACGGATTTTCTGGAATTAAATAACTTACCCATATAGTACCGTTACGATAACAGATCAACCCTACTTGAATGATGATGATAGACATTATAATAATGTATATTATATATGCGATGATGTTATAGTTCATACCAATGGTGTTTTATTGGGGTTATTATAAACCATAAACGTATAGTAAAGCGCAAGAGGAATAGGAAGTATAAATGCAAGTATAGATTCTAGTAAACAAAGTATTCCAAATAACAATAGACCATAGATGTATAGTTGGTACTGTATCTCATTATAGTTTTTTATAAATACGATAATGCCTGATATACTTTGAAATATTCCTAAAGGAAGTATGGAGTAAAGTCCCCAAAATAAGAGATCTGAGTGTATAAAACTGCTCAAACATAGTACAATTGGGAGCCCAATAAAAATAGAATTCAAATAAAAAAGTGTTTTCATGGTTATATAATTTTGAACTTTCAGAAAAAAATGAAAGTATTGTTTAAAAAAATAAATATTAGCTCATGAGTTTAAAAATTGTCTTTGTTATCCAGTTTTCTTTTTGCTCAGTAATCTTTTCCAACATATTATCTGCTCTAGAAACAAAATCATAAAGCTCTTCTGTCTTAGCTTTAAAATGAGCAGCTTTTGTAGAATCTTTAGTGTCAATACCACTAACATCTTTAAGGACTCTCAAAGTTGGTTTGATCTCACGTTTACTACGTTCTTTTGCAATTTTACGAGCGAGCTCATCTATATTTCCCTCAGCAGCAAAAAATTCTTTACGTTCTCCTGCCTTATATTCTTTAAAAACAATTCCCCAATCTATTAAAGAACGCAGGTTCATACTTGTGTTACCTCTAGAAATACGCAATTCATCCATAATTTCTTCCATACTTAAAGCATCTGGAGAGATCATTAATAACGCATGTATCTGAGCCATGGTTTTGTTAATACCCCATTGTGAGCCTAATGCGCCCCATGTTTGGATAAATTTATTTTTTGCTTCGTCAAATTGCATATACAAATATAATAATTTTTTTAAAGTTTCAAAAATTATTGAAACATTAATATTGAAAATGTATTTTTTGACAAGTATTAGATTCCGTTTTTCAAATACTATTTTTGCAGCATGCAAGTACTAGTCATTTCTAATGTATGGGTAGAGCCTAATTCTTCGGCGGCAGGGGAACGTATGTTACAAATTCTTACTTTATTTCTTGCCAATGGATATAGGATAACATATGCCTCCACAGCCTCAGAAAGTGAGTATGCATATAATCTGGAGTCTCTTGGGATTACTATTGTAACAGTAGCTATAAATGATGATGGATTTGATAGATTCGTAAAAGCATTATCACCTCAAATTGTGCTATTTGATCGATTTATGGTCGAAGAGCAATTTGGTTGGCGTATTTCAGAATTCTGCCCTAAGGCAATACGTATATTGGATACTGAAGATTTACATTGCCTTCGCAAAGCTCGTCATCAGGCTTTAAAAGAAAAACGTGCTTTTAACGTGGATGATCTTATATCTGATGTTGCAAAACGCGAAATAGCCAGTATCTATAGATCTGATCTTACGTTAATTATTTCTTCATATGAGATGGAGTTGCTTAGTAATTTTTTTAAGATACCAGATACATTGCTTTATTACCTTCCCTTCTTAATAGATAGCATGGATACTAATTTTATCCCTTTTAAAGAGCGTAGGCATTTTGTTTCAATTGGAAATTTTTTGCACCCGCCTAATTGGGATGCGGTTTGTATTTTAAAAGAAAAAATATGGCCTCTAATACGAAAAGAATTACCTGAAGCCCAATTATATATTTATGGAGCATACCCATCTCCTAAAGTGTGGCAATTACATGCAGAAAAGGATGGGTTTATAATCAAAGGGAGAGCTCATACTGCTTCTGGAGTTCTTAAAAATGCACGTGTGCTTCTGGCACCTTTACGATTTGGCGCAGGTCTTAAAGGAAAATTTATTGATTCGATGTTATATGGAACTCCTAGTGTAACTACTACTATAGGTGCCGAAGCTATGCATGATTCGCTACCTTGGAGTGGTTGTATAGAAGATGATTTTTTTGCTTTTGCTAAAGCTGCGATACATCTATATCAAGACGAAAAACACTGGACCATCTCCCAAAAAAATGGAGAAGTAATTATCCGTACACATTTTCAGAAAAGCAATTTTACACAACCCTTTATAACTACAATAGAAGATTGTTATAGGAATTTAAAAGAACACCGCTTGTCAAACTTTACGGGGCAATTATTGCAACATCATACAATGCAGAGTACAAAATATATGTCCAGATGGATAGCTCTTAAAAATAAATAAATTAGAACTCAATTCTTTCTAACATTTGTTCTAACTCCAGCTTTTGTTCTTCATTTATGTATGAGATAATAAAATTAAGAGCAAACCCTTTTTCTATTCTACTCATATATTCTTGCTTTACTATCAAATCATTTGTTGCGACCATATCCATATGCATGGATGAAAATGTATTACCCCCTAGTGTTCTACTTTTTGACCTATCAATAACATTAAAATCCATGGTTGTTTGTGTAAGTAGGTTCTCTGTATGAAAAAGGTAATCTTTTCCAGATTTAACATCAGGAAACTGTTTTACATTTTCTGCAATAACTAGCAAAGAAGGATTAAAAGTAACTGCTGCACCTAACTCATACTTGTAAAGGTAAAGTAAGGATGCTGAACGAACAGAATTGGCTTCTAGCGCTTTTTCTAAATTACTATTATCACCAGCAACCATAGATTGTCCTTGTTTGTTTAAAGCATCCATTTGTGCCTTTGGAGTAATATACCAACCTTTATTGAGTGGGATTTTCATGTCAAAATACGCATTTGAATATATATTGTCTACGGTGTTCCCATAGTCAAATGCTTCTGGAAGATCTTTCTTTTTATCAGAAACGCAACGTATAATTGTAAATACTATAATGAGTAGCAGTACTCCTTTTTTCATCTTAATTATTTTGATTAGTAATCAACCCTGCTCTTCTTAAAAGTGCATCAGGCTTTGGTTCTTGTCCTCTAAAACGCTTGTACAATATCATAGGGTTTTCTGTCCCCCCTTTTGATAGGATATGGTCTTTAAATTTTTCTGCAATTTCTTTATTGAAAATACCATTTTCTTTAAAATATGCAAATGCATCTGCGTCCAGTACTTCGGCCCATTTATAACTATAATATCCAGAAGAATAACCCCCTTGAAAGATATGTGAAAAAGAAGTACTCATACATGTTTCTGGCGTGTCCGGATACAAAGAAGTATCCGAAAAGGCTTCATTCTCATAGCTTTTTACATCAGTAATTTGATTAGGGTTTTTGCCATGCCATGCCATATCTAAAAGACCAAAACTAAGTTGACGTAAGGTCTGCATTCCTTCCTGGAATGTTGCAGAATCTTTGATTTTTTGAATAAGCTCCATAGGAATTATTTCTCCCGTCTCATAATGTCTGGCAAAAAGCTCTAATGCTTCTTTTTCATAACACCAATTTTCAAGCATTTGACTAGGTAATTCTACAAAATCCCAGTACACAGAAGTGCCAGATAAACTAGGATAGGTTGTGTTTGCAAGCATGCCATGTAAACCATGACCAAATTCATGAAAGAGTGTTGTAACTTCATTAAAAGTAAGCAATGATGGTTTACTAGGAGTGGATGGAGTAAAGTTACATACATTTGATATATGAGGGCGTTCATTAATCCCGTCTTTTATATATTGAGATTTAAAAGAGGTCATCCATGCGCCACCACGTTTACCCTTACGAGGATGAAAATCTGCATAAAATAATGAAATGAAATGCCCATCTTTATCTAGTACATTATAGGTTTTTACTTCTTCATGATAGGTATCTATAGTAAAAACCTCTTCAAATTGAAGTCCAAATAGTTTTTGTGCTACTTGAAAAACACCAGAGATCACATTTTCAAGTTTAAAATAGGGTTTGAGTTGCTCGTCATCTAGGTTAAAGAGTTTTTTCTTTAGTTTTTCAGAATAATAAGCGCTATCCCATTTTTGAAGCTTAGAGATAGAATCTTCTTGTTTTGCAAATTTTTCTAGTTGTTTAAATTCTCTTTGAGCTGCAGGTTTTGCTTTTTCCAAAAGTTCATTAAGAAAATCAATCACTTTCTCTGGAGTTTCTGCCATACGTTCTTCAAGTACAAAGTGCGCATGTGTTTTATAGCCTAATAACTGAGCACGCTCATGGCGAAGTTGTGCAATTTCTAATACATTTGATTGGTTATCTATGGCATCTCCTTTAAATGCCTTACTACCAAATGCCAACGATAATTTTTTACGAAGTTCGCGATTAGAAGCATATTTCATAAATGGAATATAGCTAGGGTAGTCTAAGGTAATTATCCATCCTTCTTTATTTCTGCTTTTTGCTTCTGCATGAGCAGCTTCTATAGCACTATCTGGAAGTCCATCAAGATCCTTTTTATTGGTGAGATGAAGTTCAAAAGAGTTAGTAGCCTCTAGAACATTTTCGCCAAAAGTAAGTTTGAGTTTTGCTAGAGAAGCATCAATTTCGCGTAGACGGGATTTTTTGATGTCAGGTAAATTAGCACCATTTCTAGAAAAACTCTTATAACTTTTTTCTAATAAAGTATGTTCTTCTTGAGAGAGATCTAAAGACTCTTTTTGAGCATATACTTCTTTAATACGAGCAAATAACTGTTTATTAAGCGTGATGTCATTACTTAATTCTGAGAGTAATGGAGATACTTTTTGAGCTATTTTCTGGATATGTTCATTAGTTTCTGCACTATTTAAGTTGAAAAATATACTGGAAATTCTATCTAACTGCGATCCAGAATAATCCAGAGCTACAATTGTATTTTCAAAAGTTGGCTTTTCTGAGTTATTTGTAATGATATTAATTTCTTTGCGACTTAATGCTATAGCTTCTTTAAAAGCAGGCATATAATGCTCATTCTTTATTTGAGAAAACGGAGCTGTATTAAATGCTTTAAGAAGCGGATTATTAATTTTTTCCATAGTAAATTGATGATGAAATATGTAATTTTTGTGTATTTCATCGATTATATTGAGTTATAAAACGATGTTAGCGATAAAATTGCTAACATTGTATAAATATAATTCGAGTTAATATATTTTAACTTGAGTTTTAGTGAATTTCCCCCACTCAATGTAGAAGCAAGGTTTGATTAATATTTAGAATGGTTAATAAATACAATATCAAAACACTACATTGTTTTAAAAGACCGCTTCCAGACCGAAGTGGTCTTTTTATTTTTTAATACTTTTTGCTCCTTCAATTACTTTTTCTTTTAGACGCTCTTTGAATGAAAGAATATTTTCTTGAATTTGAGTATTCGTAGCTCCTAAGATTTGAGCTGCTAGGATTCCTGCATTTTGTGCTCCATCTAGTGCAACGGTGGCTACAGGGACACCTCCTGGCATTTGTAAAATGGATAGAATAGAATCCCATCCATCTATAGAATTACGAGATTTTACAGGGACACCTATTACAGGTAGCGGGGATAATGATGCAATCATACCGGGTAAATGTGCTGCGCCTCCAGCTCCAGCAATAATTACATTAATACCTCGCATATGTGCATTTTTCCCATAATCGAAAAGCTTGTCTGGTGTACGATGTGCACTCACAATGTCTACCTCTGTTTCAATATGTAATTGAGCTAAAACATCTATCGCTTTTTGCATGACGGGAAGGTCACTTGTGCTTCCCATTATAATCCCTACTTTCATTTTAGAGTGGTTTAAATTTATATAGCAATTACTCGAATTGTTTTCTTTACTTCTTCGGCTATTTTTCTTGCCTTACTGATATCTTTATGTACAATAGTCACATGACCCATTTTTCGGAAAGGTCGCGTTTCTTTTTTTCCATATATATGAGGGGTTACTCCCTCCATTTGCATAATCTTATCTATGTTTTTATAGAGCACAGCCCCTTGATACTGTTCTTCACCTACAAGATTGACCATCACAGCACCTACTTTGCTCTCTGTTTTTCCTAGCGGAAGGTTTAAGATAGCTCGTAATTGCTGCTCAAATTGATTGGTATAACTTCCTTCAATACTATAATGACCACTGTTGTGTGGTCTAGGAGCAACTTCATTAACCAAGATTTCATCATCCTGAGTCTGAAACATTTCGACGGCAAGTAACCCTACATGTTCAAATGCTTTCGAAACCCTGGCAGCTACATCTCGCGCTTTTTGAGCTACACCTTCATCTATTCTAGCTGGGCATATTACATACTCTACTTGATTTGCCTCCGGGTGAAATTCCATTTCTACAACAGGGTATGTTTTTACTTCTCCAGATACATTGCGAGCTACAATAACAGCAAGTTCATTTTTAAAAGGAATCATCGTTTCCTTGATACACGGTACTTGTGCCAGGCTCTCTAGATCCTGTGCTGAGCGAATGACAGCAACCCCTTTACCATCGTATCCCCCTTGACAAGATTTCCATATAAATGGATATACAGGAGCATCTTCCTTTATAGCAAGAGCGTTTGTATATATTTTAAAAGAAGCAGTAGGGATATCTTGATCTACATAAAATTGTTTTTGAACCCCTTTGTCTTGAATTTTACGAAGAGTATTTGCCGAAGGAAATATATCAACTCCTTCTTTCTCTAGGGCTTCTAATGCCTCAATATTTACAGTCTCGATCTCAAAAGTAAGAACATCTACTTGTTTGCCAAAATTATATACCGTCTCATAATCCATAAGACTACCTTGTTCAAAATGATCGCATGCAATACGGCATGGAGCTTCAGGACTTGGATCGAGTACGTATGTTTGAATATCATATTTACGGGTGTCATAAAGCATCATTTTGCCCAATTGACCCCCGCCTAAAATGCCTAACTTAAATGGAGAAGAAAAATAGTTTTTCATAGGAGTTCGCTTTCGCGAAAGCGTAAAATTTAAAATTCAAAAGTACAAAAAAGACCTGTGTTAATTCTCAATTATCAATAGTGAATTCAGAAATGAAAAATAGGTATCTTTGCGCATTTGGACAACCCATGAAAACAATACAATTACACGACCTTACTTTTGAACAATGTATTTCAAATACAGAAGTACTACAAGCGGTTAATGGAGTAGCCGTAAAAATAAATGATGATTATAAACAACGCCGGCCCGTTTTTTTGACCGTTTTAAATGGTGCTTTCTTATTTGCTGCAGAACTTATAAAAAAGTTTGATTGTGAATGTGAGATGAGTTTTATAAAAGTAGCTAGCTATGATGGTTTAAAACAGACAGATGAGGTTTTTACTGTTATGGGTGCAGAGCCTTCCTTAAAAGGAAGGGATGTCGTTGTGATAGAAGATATTGTAGATTCGGGCAATACCATCGAAACAATTATTCAAATTTTAGAACAAGAAGAAGTAGCTTCTTTTAGAATTGCTACCTTATTTTATAAACCCCAAGCCTATACAAAACCTTACACAATAGATTATATTGGTCTTGAAATTCCAAATGATTTTGTTGTAGGTTTTGGTCTTGATTATAAAGGGTTAGGACGTAATTTTACCTCTATTTATAAATTAAAAGAAACACAGATACAGATGAAGAACCTTGTTTTGTTTGGCCCTCCAGGTGCTGGAAAAGGGACGCAAGCAACCGTTTTAAAAGATAAATATGATCTTGTACATATTTCTACAGGAGATGTTTTTAGATACAATATTAAAAACGCTACTGAGCTAGGGACGCTAGCCAAGTCATACATGGATAAAGGACAACTTGTTCCTGATGCGGTCACTATAGAGATGCTTAATGCAGAAGTAGATAAGAATCCAAAGGCGAAAGGATTTATTTTTGATGGATTCCCACGTACAGAAGCACAAGCTGAAGCACTAGCCGTATTATTAACATCTAAGGGAACTGAGGTAGCTGCTATGGTAGCTCTTGAGGTAGATGATGAGGTGTTGGTAGAACGACTTTTAGAACGAGGAAAAACATCTGGACGTGCAGATGATGCCGATGAAGCTGTAATACGTAATCGTATTAGTGTGTATTATTCAGAAACGGCTATTCTTAAAAAGTTTTACGAACGACAAGGAAAATATTTTGGCGTAGATGGAGTAGGTAGTATCTCAGAAATTACAGAGCGATTGAGCTCAGTGATTGATACACTTTAAAAGGGTAGAAAACCGATACATATGACAGAGGGTAATTTTGTAGATTATGTAAAGATGCATGTGACTTCTGGAAATGGAGGGTCAGGATCTGCACATTTACATCGTGAGAAATTTATTGAAAAAGGAGGACCAGATGGAGGCGATGGGGGTCGAGGAGGTCATGTGATCATTAAAGGAAATTCGAATCTTTGGACATTATTACACCTTAAGTTTAAAAAACACTTACGCGCTGGGCATGGAGGAAATGGAGCAAAATCTAGGTCTACAGGACATGACGGCGAAGATTTGTACATAGAAGTTCCATTAGGAACTACAATTAGAGATACGGAGACAGACAAAGTTATTTTTGAAATTACAGAAGATGGACAAGAGTTTATCGCTGCAGAAGGAGGTATGGGAGGTCGAGGAAACTGGCATTTTAAAAGTAGCACAAACCAAACACCTCGCTATTCACAACCTGGAATTGATGGGTACGAGATGCATCTTACACTCGAACTCAAAGTACTTGCAGATGTAGGATTAGTAGGGTACCCTAATGTTGGGAAGTCCACACTCCTGGCAGCAATTACAGCAGCAAAACCTAAAATAGCAAACTACGAGTTTACCACACTTAAACCTAACCTTGGGATTGTAAAATATAGAGATTATAAATCTTTTGTTATGGCCGATATTCCAGGGATTATAGAAGGTGCTTCCGAAGGTAAGGGAATAGGGCATCGGTTTTTGCGACATATAGAACGTAATTCCAGCTTACTTTTTATGATCCCTGCAGATGCAGATAGTATTGCAGGTCAATACGATGTATTGCTACATGAATTGCAAAAATACAATCCAGAAATGCTGGATAAATCACGTTTAATAGCCATTACAAAAAGTGATATGCTAGATGATGAGCTCAAAACTGAGCTGTCAGAAGAGTTAGATCGTGAACTCCCTATCCCATACTTATTTATTTCTTCAGTAGCACAACAGGGACTTGTAGAGTTAAAGGATGCTCTTTGGAAAATGTTAAATAGTTAATTTGTGTTCTATGCGCTGAACATTGGATTAGAATCTATTGCCGTAAATTCTATGTTTGGTAAAATCATTATAGGCCACAACAAATTCTCAATCTTAAAGAATTTAAAGCAAAAGTATCTTTTAACAATGCAATCAGGTCAAAAGAACTGCAATCAAAAGATTCGTTAAGAAATAGTAAAAGCACACTATTGTAGGCAGGCTTTTGTTTATATTTAAACAAAAAACTACAGATGCGATTCATTTTGCTATTTTTTCTAATGATTTGTTGTATCAGTTGTGGGAGCACTTTTGTAGAGTACGATTATGATAAGAAAGCAGCTTTTGACACCTATACGACCTATCAATACGATTTAACACAACCTACGGGACTATCTGATTTTGATGAACGTCGTTTTATTAGATTCACAGATAGCGTACTACAAAGTAAAGGGTATACACGTACAAATTCCAATACTATTTCGATAGAAATTACAGCTTCCGAGTATGAGACGACATCACGTAATACGCTAGGAGTAGGCATAGGTGGCGGTGGCGGTAATGTAGGTGTTGGCGTAAATGGAGGTATTCCTATAGGAGGAAGGGAGCAACATCAAGTAATTACCATAGGGTTTTATGATATGGATCAAGAAGGTACTCAGATATGGGAAGCCGTAAGTGAGAGTGATGTAAAAATAAAAGCTACTCCAGATCAACGTGATCAGTATTTTAAGAGACTCGTAGAAAAAATCTTTAAAAAATATCCTCCACAATAAGGGTATTCGTAAAATCTTCTTTGGTACTATTTTCGTATATATTTGCAAAAAAAAATCCTATGGTAAAATGGCTTTTAATCTTACTTTTTCCTGTGATGTGTTATGCACAATCTTCAGAAGATGATGGAGGTGTAGATTATAACGCTTTCGCGAAAGCAGAAACACTTTTCAAACAAGAAGAATATCAAAAGTCATTACCCTATTTTAAAGACTACTTGACTAGTAACCCTAACCATTTACAAACGTTAGAATATATAGGTGATGCATACGGTTATGCAAAAGACTGGGATTTGGCAATTGATTATTATGAACGTTTAGTAGAATTACAACCAAAAGTAGCAAACTATCACTATAAGTATGGCGGAGCTTTAGGAATGAAAGCCCTTACTATTAATAGATTACGGGCGCTAGGGCTTATAGGTGATATTAAAAAAGCATTTTCAACAGCAGCAAGCTTAGATCCCAATCATATAGAAACCCGATGGGCGCTAGTTGAATTTTATATTCAACTCCCTGGTATTGTAGGTGGTAGTGAAAATAAAGCTAAACGATATGCCGATCAACTCGCAAAAATTTCTCCTGTAGATGGATATCTTGCACATGGATATATAGCCGAGTATAATGACCGCCCAGAAGATGCAGAACGTAACTATCTTAAAGCTGTAGAAGTAGGAGGATCTGTTACATGTTACACAAAATTATACGAACATTACGAAAAAAATAACGCCCCTGAAAAAGCAATAGAAACGCTCAAAGTAGCTCAAGAAAAACACGATTCAGATAACAGATTGCATTATCAGTTAGGGAAGATAGCCGGGCAGTATGGGATAGGACTTGATCAAGGAATCGCATGTCTAGATAAATATATTGAAAGACATTCTGCAGAAGATGGAGTTCCTAAAGATTGGGCGTATTATAGACTTGCTCAAATTTATAAGCACAAAGGGGAAAAACAAAAAGCAACTGCATGGATTACAAAAGCTCTGGAAGATCGTCCCGATTTTAAGGAAGCACTCAAAGAAAAAGAAATTATAGACTCTCTTTAAGTTAGTAAATCTGGATTGATATCCAGAATATTTTCTGTGATATATGCTGTGATGAATTCATCAGAAAAAGAATCACTTCCTACCAATTCGTTTTTTTGTAAAATCGATTTGATATCTAATTCTCTATACAAGTCAAGATACCCCTTGGAGAGAGCTTTATAACTATAATGCCAGGGTTCGTAATTAAACCCTTTTCTATTAGGGACATCTGTATAGACTAGATAAAAACCAAAAGATTGTGCATGTATATCCATCCACTCTTTGAACTTACAAAAAGGACCAGTGCCGTGAAATTTTGAAGGAACCAAAACATCTCCTGTCACTTGTTTTGCACCGTCTATGAGATCTAAATCCGTCCCCCAGTGATGCCTTGAAGTACCAGGAATTGTAGAGTACTCTATAATTTTTTTAATACTTTGAATAGGGGAGAGTCCGCTTTCGCGAAAGCGTTTAAACTTATGTTCCCAAATACGATTTTGATGATTATAATCGCGATAACTAGACACAACTTTTATCTGGATCCCATCTTCTAATGCTTTTGCTTTCATTGCTTTAAAAGCAATTGCTACTTTAGGACGTACTTGATAATCAATTCCTTTGCTTAATGTCGGATTTCCTTTACCTATAAGCTCCACCTCATCTATGGGTGGTAACATTCCCTTTGCAAATAGGCAGAAAGGCAAACTTGTCGCAATAGTAGTTAAAACTGCTTTTTTTGTAAAGGATCTTCTATTCATAATGATTTGTACATAAGATAATGTGGGCCAATCAAAGGGATGTCAAATTCATCCCCAAAAGTTTCATATCCAGATTCGCTATAGAAATTTACAGCGACCAAACGGGCGTTAAACCATAGCAAAGTACGACCTCTATTTTTAAGAATCGCCTCTCCTTTCTGTAAAATTAATCTAGCCAAGCCAAGTTTACGATATTCAGGAAGAACAGCCATCCCTCTTAATCTGCTTTGAATCCCTGAAAAATGGGAGTTGATATCTTCCATAAAAGAAGCTACACCTACGATATGATCTTTATAATAGATACCAATATGAAAAGTACTTTCTTTTTCATCGGCTTCCATATATACATCCTTTAAAGGGCGTCCTTTCCTTAAAACAGGGTGGCGAACAGGCCATGTTTCTTCGGCAGTAATCTCTTTTATTGTATAATCAGGGTTTTCAATTCGATAGAGTCTGGCTGGTAATTTGTCATAGACAAATGATTTTATAAACGTCATTCCAGATTTACGAATCACGCTATGCGATGCGTCATTGTCTCTATGCGCATGTGCTACGAGAAACGGATATTTCAAGGTTTCAAATGCATAGTGAATTGTGGCTTTTGCACTTTCGGTAGCATATCCATTTCCCCAATAATGTTTGTAGAGCCGATACCCCACATCTACCACACGTTCTTTAACATTGTATTTTAAACCACACCATCCGATAAACTCCTTATCTGATTTTCTAATGACTGCCCATCGTCCGATACCCGTTCGAGAATAAGCATCATAATTTTGAATAAAAACATCGGCGGCATCTTTGTTTGAAAAAGGAGCATCCCCTGTATATTTAATCACCTCAGGATCATTATTCATTCGAAAAAAATGTTCACCATCTTCAGGAATAAATTCTCTAAGATATAATCGTTCCGTTTCCAAAATTACATTCATAGGGATAAAACATCTTTATAAGAGGGATTTCTATCAAACTGAACTTCAGCAAATGGACATAGGGGGTGAACTTTTAATTTATTTTTTCGAGCATGTAAAACGGTATGTTCTACAAGTTTTGATGCTAGACCTTTACCTTCTTGAGGGATTTTAGTCTCTGTGTGATGTATGGTGATTTGTTGTTCGTTATCTTTACTGTAATTCAGTTCAGAGATAACACCATTAGGGCCTTTTATGTAAAAAACACCTCTATCTTCAAGTTCATTATGCTGTATATGCATGTTTATTTTTTATTAAAAATAAACATAAAGCCAGTATAAACAAAGCAAGAAATCTCGTATTATCTATTTATATAGAAAGCGCCTGCCAAGTCTTTTTGATCTTCAAGTTTTAATACGTAATAATAGGTGCCCACAGGTAATTGTTCGTCTTCCCGTATTGTCGCTCTTCCATTGGATCTCCCATCAAAAGAGTTGTCATAATTCCGTTTTCTGAATACTTCAACACCCCATCTGTTAAATATGATTAATTCATTGTTAGGGCTGGTTTCCAGCCCTTCAATGACGAAGGTGTCATTAATACCATCTCCGTTAGGGCTAATAGCTGTGTAGACCGTTATAGCTCCATTCCCTCTGAGTACAGATCCAATGGTTAATGCACTAAATTGATTAGGTTCTATAATATCCGAAGTGATGTCTCCCTGATTCATCGTTCCTGAAAAAGAACTATTACCTAGGTTTACCCATCGATTTAAAACAGGAGAGAAGCCTACAACTCTTAAAAATGACAGGTCATCCGCAAGTAACTCGATATCACTTTGCTCATCCCATGTCAATCGAACTCTGGTGGGTAATGTACCATCTAAATCCCAATACTCTTTTGTACTAATAATAGATAATGAGTTCTGGAATAAGTCGGTGTTAAATGAACCTATCAAAGTACTTGGGTCGTTGGGATCTTCAAAGAAATAAGCGGCTTTATAGGAGGTAAATGTATTATCAGCTGGGAGAACACTCATGGTCCTTAATCTAAAATCATCACCTATAGGAAATGTAAAATCGAGATCTCCATTATTGTTCACATATCCATCGGTATGATCTGCATCGATTTCTCCTTGATATAATCCATTATTCGTAAAATCCAGAAAAATGCCAGGATCCGTTCTTGGTGTTATAATTCGACCATTTACGTAGTCCAAAAAGTTTGTAATACCTACAGGTACTTCTAATGTAAGGTCAAAGGGAGTGTCTACTTCTACATCAAAGAAAACGGGTTGATTGGCCCCAGAAATAAAGAGCTGATTATTTTGATTATAAAACCCAGCGAGGCCTAGGTTATTTGTAAATGAACCGTTATTAATCAGGTCGATATGGAATCCTACCTGACCTTCTTCATGTATTTGAACATTGCCAAAATTATGAAAGGCTTCTTGTCCTATGACTAAACTATTTATAAAAATAGCAATAACTATGTATGTTGTTTTACACTTATTCATATGCTTGAAACAATACAACTAAATTATCTGCTCTTCTATCTACATTTATTGTAAAACCATCTGCAGTGAAATTAAGAAAACGGGCAGAGGTAATTCCTAAGTTGTCTCCATTTTGATTTCCATAACGAATTCCAATGCAATGTAAGGGAGATGCAAATCTTGATATATCATTTATAGAATTTCCACTACCTCCTACATATATAACTTGTTGCGTAGTACCTCTTACATATCCATTCATTGTTCCAAAAGAATTTGCTATTCCACTATTGTTATTTCCAGCTTGGTTATCATTATTAAGGGTTAATGACTCCACATTTGCATGTGCTACAAAGCTAATTTGCGATGGTCGAAATGGAATCCCAGTAATCGTAATATCTCCAGTGCCAGTAATTATAAGGTGTCCTAAGTAGGTGCCTGAAGGTCCTACTGGTCCTTGTGGTCCATCGGCTCCTTGGGGTCCTGTATCTCCTTGCGGTCCTTGTGCTCCATCAGCACCAGCGGGTCCTTGCGGTCCTGTATCTCCTTGCGGACCTTGTGCTCCATCGGCACCAGCAGGTCCTTGTGGTCCTGTATCTCCCTGAGGTCCTTGTGCTCCATCGGCACCAGCAGGTCCTTGTGCTCCGTCAGCTCCAGCAGGTCCTTGTGGTCCTTGCGGTCCTGTATCTCCTTGCGGTCCTTGTGCTCCGTCGGCACCATCTGCTCCAGCAGGTCCTTGTGGTCCTGTATCTCC
>CANNDF010000006.1 GCA_947503305.1 uncultured Dokdonia sp. | reverse complement strand
TCGCAAAGCGGGTGCAAATATACAACACATTTTTAATTCTAAACAAAAAAGAAAAGAAAAAAATTAATGTTTTTTTTATGCACATCCTTAAGCACCTGAAAACAAGCATTTCCCTATTTTATTTTTTTTTAATTCGTAGTGTAAAAATTGTATTTTGACTTCTTTCTTCTCAGAAGAATCTTACAATTCAATTTGTAGTTACTTCGTATTTGAATTTCTGAACGTAAAAAGTGCTTTGATGATTTTTACAAAAGTGTATACAATCTCTTATAAAAAGAAATTCCATACTAACCCAAATCGGATATTAAAATCTCGATAGGGATATCCGGGTGCGCTAAAAAAATTATTCCCGGTATAACTACTATTTATATGCTCAGCCTTAAAGAAAATTCGTGTCTGGCGAACTTTTAGGTTTACAAAAATATCAACTAGAGGAAAGTCTCCTATTTCTTGATTGTTTTGCACATAAAATTCTGCCAGCACTGGGTCATAAGCATTCAAATTATATGCTGTAAAATACTGAAATGTGACTCCCGCCTGAAGGAAAAGAGCTTTCTTAAATAATCTATCTGTAAAATATAAAGAGCTACGTGTAAGTACATCTGGTACATTGAGCACCCCTTCGGCTCCACTAACATTCTGAAAAGTTACTGTAGCATCTAGTCCAAATTTACCCAAAGTAAATTCTCTATTTGCAGTAATTTTAAGATGATTGAGGGTTTCGTTTGTTTGAAAAGAGGTTACTAATGAATCTTCTTGTACTAATCCAAAGTATGCATAATCATTGATTGTACTCGCAGAGGCCTCTAAATTGACCCATTTATTTGCTTCTAATCGTGCTGAAAGTGTATTTGTTTTTACATTTTCATAATTAGGCTCATTAAACCAATTATAGTTTATGTAATTACTCTGGTATAATAAATGATTGTATGCCGCAGGGCTTGAGTTACTTATTACGCTTGCTGTAAATCGTTTATCCGATGCTATATCATAGGATGCATTTCCTGAAATATTGTATCCGTCAAAGTCTCCAGATATGTTTACCTGCGCATTACCTTCAAGGTTAAGTTTTCCTATTTTATTTTTATAACCGCCTCCTACTGCAATGACAGTTCCTTGAAGTCTATTAGGAATACGTTCTGCTATTCCATCATTATTTGCGTCCTGAATAAGCACCGACTTATACCCATAATCATAGTAGGTTGCATTTGCTTGAAACTTGAGACTCCCTAATTTCTCATCTTCATAGACTGCAAATAGTTCATTATAGGTTTCTTCATTATCTGTTCTATCCCTAAAATCTGATTGCTGGAATGCATCTCCAAAAAGAGTGGTTGCCGCTTCTTGCCGATACTCGTAAAATTTATTTTCACTATTAAAAACATGACCTACTTTTAATGAATAATCACGAATACTATCTTTTTGAGATAATAATTCAAAATGATGATTGACATATATACGTGTTCCGTCTAGTATATTCTCTGCATCTTCAAAATTTACTTCTAATCTTGACCTATCATCAAACTGATCATCATTACTTGCAAATTGATCTATGGCTTGTTGTTGTAATCCTCCGTTTTCTTGGTTTAATAAATCTTGTGCTACCCAATGCGCATTGACATGATAGCGATTATTTTTTGTACGATAACTTACCGCAAATCTAAAATTCCCCGTACTGGTAAGTGCATTCTGGTATTTCCCTAAACTTCGTAACCCTTTATATGCTATAGAAAAGTTTACTCTTTTAGATAAGTTCATAGTAAAAAAAGCATCCAAGGTCTGCCCTTGCTCAAAAGCGCTTCTATAATATAATTCTGTTACTGGTGTGGGTAAATAATAATATTTTATATCGTCTACTCCTAAGTAATTAAAATGTCTTGCCTGAGCCATACTTAATGGCATGGTAGACTCTTTATCAAAGTTATAAATTAATGTGTTGTAAGTTTGACCCGTGTTTCCAAATGGCAAAAGACCATAACGATCTTTTCTCAAATAATTAAATTTATAATCTTTTGCAATGGTAAGTGATGTATCTACTGTTATTGTATCATTCTTAATAGATATTACTTTGTAGTCTTCTATAGGTGGTCTTACAAAATCTGCCACTTTATTATTGCTCACATTAGCTTGGTTATTTCCAGAACGATTTCCGAAATCTTGTCGTTGTAATGTAGGCAACTGAGCAAAAACTATTGTAGAAGTAAATAAAAAAAATAATACACTAAATGTCTTCATATACAATTTTGAATCGCCAAAGTTAATTTTTTTAGCGCTAATCATGTATTTTAACGTTCTAAAACCATGTTAAAGCTTAAATTTCATACGAATCTCATAGAATGCGGCACCGATGAGGCTGGTCGTGGTTGTTTGGCAGGGCCTGTTACTGCTGCAGCTGTAATACTTCCAGATAATTTTTCAAATGAAATTCTTACGGATTCTAAACAATTATCAGAAAATAAACGTGAATTACTAAAACCTATTATAGAAAAGGAAGCGATTTCCTATGGGTTTGCGCATATTATGATGAGTGAGATAGACTCTATTAATATTTTAAATGCATCTATTCTAGGAATGCATCATAGTATTGATCATATGATCCATAAGCTACACTCAAAAAATCGCACTTCTTATAAACCTGAGCATATTCTTGTAGATGGAAATAAATTTAAACCCTATCCAGATATAACTCATACATGTGTTATCAAAGGAGATAGTAAATATTTACCTATTGCCGCAGCATCAATTATTGCAAAAACAGAGCGAGATCATTATATGAATCGAATTCATGAAGAATTCCCAATGTATAACTGGAAAAAAAACAAAGGATATCCTACCAAAGAGCATCGTGATGCTATACGTAAATATGGAATTACAAAATATCACCGAAAAAGCTTTAGATTACTTCCAGAACAATATGAATTTGATTTTACTTCCTGAAGACTTGTTAAAAACCTAGTCGATAACTACTCATAGAGCATGGTCGCTTCTCTCGTTCTAGTCCGTAATTTTGAATTTAAAGAGTAACCATTCTATGAAACGTTTTTTTCTTGTTCTATTTATACTTGGATTCTTTTCTTGTACTGAGAAAAAAACCAGTTCAGATAGTCTTACGGAGTATATCCCCCGTAAGGCGAGTATTATTATAAAGACTTCAAATCTTAATAACTTCACTTCTACAGTTTCTAATACTGATTTTATACAATCCCTTAAAGAGATTTCATTATATAATTTTTTTGAAGAGCATCATGATTATTTATCTCTCTTAAAACCTAAAGGGGAGACTCTAATCACCTATACACAATTGGGTAAAGAAGATCCTGAAGTTGTAATTATTACAAAATATCACCCTTCATTATTTACAACAGATTCACTTACTACAAAAATTGACGCTTTAAAAACAACGACTCCTTCTATAAATCGTGTTACTACAAAAAAGGCTGATTTTTATACTTTACTACTCGATGATATCTTCATGGTAAGTACATCTCAACTTCTACTAGAAAACACCATACGAGAGTCTGAAAACCCACTTACGGATACTTTTTTTGAACGCACTTATTCTGCAAGTAACAGCGATGCAGATGCTTCTATATTTATTAAAGGAGAGGGAGTCTATGATCTATGGACAACCTTATTTCCTAGGGCTAAAGATTCTCCTTTATCTCAAACTTTTGAATGGTCAATGGCAGATATACATCTTACACAAAATGATGTTCAACTCAGTGGTGTTACACTTGTGAGGGATTCTATAGGCCAGCATCTTTCATTGCTTAAAAACACTATTCCTCAACCTAATAAAATCCCAATAATTACCCCTCTGTCTGCAAATGGCTTAATATCTATCACCTATGATGATTGGGACGTATACAAAAACAATCTTGCTTCTTATGAAAAAATAGATCCTTCAAAATTTAAAATAGAACAACAAGCATTTCTTTCTTCATTTAATGAGATAGGTGTGATCTATCTCGATACAGGCAGTGTTATTATAGGATACACTATTGATCCTGATATAACCCAAGAAAGCTTACCTGAAGTATCTCCTACAACTACTTTTCGACAAGTTGATATTTTTAAATATGCTCATGATAATGCTTTCGCGAAAGCGTACAAACCCCTACTATCACTTCCTAAAGCGACTTGGTATTGCAAACTCGATAATTTCTATCTTTTTGCACCTGAGCAAAATGCTCTAGAGTCAATGATCGCAAACTACCAAAACAAAGCAACACTTAATGAGAGTATGGCTTTTCAAAATACCTCTTCACAATTAAGTAGTGCTTCCAGTGTTCTCATGGTCTCTAACTTGTCTAAAAAAAGTTTTGCCGCTCTCACATCAGAAAAACAAGAACCAAAAATCAAAACACTTTCTTTTGAAAACTATCCTTTTGCTGCTTTACAGCTTATTCAAGATAGAGATTTTATGTACTTAAATGGTATTATAAACAAAAACGAAGCTACTCCAGATGCTGGCGCTATTACACAAACCGCTAGTATTAAATTAGAAAACAATATTAGTAGGCCACCCCAATTGGTAAAAAATCATAGAACCAAAGGAGTAGATATTGTAGTTCAAGACGAAAACAATACTCTTTATCTTATAAGCAATAGAGGAAAAGTATTATGGCAAAAACAATTAAATGGATCTATAATAGGGGATATACAGCAGGTCGATCTTTATCGCAATGGACGCTTACAGCTTGCTTTTGTAACACCAAAAACATTTTACATCCTGGACCGCAATGGTAATGAAGTAAGCCCATTTCCATTAGGATTTGCAGATGCAATCACACAAGGATTATCTGTTTTTGACTATGAAAACAATCGCAAGTATCGTTTTATTATCACTCAAGGAAATAAGGTTCAAATGTTTGACAAAGATGCAAAGCTAGTTAAAGGGTTTATATATACAGAAGCCGATAGTGAGATCATTTTCCCTCCTCGTCATCACAGAATAGGTAATAAAGATTATATCTCTATTGCTGAAAACAATGGTACGTTGAATATCTTGAGTCGTGTAGGAAAATCTCGTATTACCGTAAACGAGACTATCAAATTTGGAGACACCCCTATTTATAAAGAAGGTGCTAATTTTACCACTTATGATGTAAATGGTGGTAAAATTTCTATTAACTCTAATGGAAAATTAACTCGAGTACAAAGTGATAACATTTCAAATCCCTATGTACAAGCTCTTGGAACTGTTTATGCGTCTATGCATGAAAATACATTAACTATTAATAATAAAACAATCTCATTGGATTTTGGCACCTATACTCGCCCTCACATTTTTAAAGTAGGAAAGGAATATTACATTTCTGTCACAAATACAGAAACAAGTCAAGTATTTTGTTTTGACAATAAAGGTATTGCGCTAGACAATTTTCCTGTTTATGGTATTACTCAAGCCTATTTTGGATATCTAGAGCGCAATAAAAATCTAGGATTCGTTACTCAAGGAGATAACCGTACTATTTTAATTTATGAAGTAAATTAAGTCTTCTACAGACTATTCAGTTTTTCTACAGCTACTGCTTCAAATAAGGTACAAAAATGTTTGAGGAGTTTTTCTTTGACTTCTTCTTCATCTACATTTTCTTTTCCAAGCTCTACATTAAGTGATGTAACTGCTTTATCTTTTATCCCACAGGGTATCATAAGATCAAAATACCCCAAGTCTGCATTGATATTAAATGCAAATCCATGCATGGTTACCCATCTACTAGCACGTACACCCATTGCACAAATCTTACGAGCAAAAGGGGTCCCTACATCAAACCAAACCCCAGTTTCTCCAGGAGATCGTTCTCCCCTAAGCCCATATTCTGCAAGTGTCAGAATGACCATTTCTTCTAAAAAACGAAGATATTTATGAATATCAGTAAAGAAGTTTTCTAAATCTAGGATAGGATATCCCACAATTTGCCCAGGTCCATGATATGTAATATCACCACCTCGATTGATTTTATAAAATGTTGCATTTTTTGCTTCCAGTTCTTTTTCATTGGCAAGCAAATTATCAAAATCACCACTTTTGCCTAATGTAAATACATGGGGATGTTCTACAAATAGAAAATAATTAGGTGTTTCAAGACCTGCATCTTCTCGTCTATTTTTAATTTTTATATCAAGAACCTCTTTGAAAAGTTGCTCTTGATAATCCCAAACTTCTTTATAATCTCTATTTCCGAGATCTTCTACTTTGATTTCTTTATTCACATAACAAAGATACAAAAGCCTCTATCTATAAAAAAGATGTTTAAAAATCTAAAAAAAAACAGTCTAGAATTTAACGGTCAGGGTTATTAAGTATAACTAATGCAGCGATCACTCCTGGCACCCAGCCACAAAGCCATAACAAGAATACAATAAAAATAGAACCGCACCCTTTTCCAATAACCGAAAGAGGTGGGAAAAAGATAGCAAGTAATACACGCCAGAAACTCATAAAATTTAATTTTGATTTGATTGATGTACTATATACGTCTAAAATCACTAGTTATTGTTACAATCATTGATTCTATCCATACATCTTTCTATATTAGCGTTTAGTATGTATATAAAGAATTGTATATCATTTTTGATAGTTTTTTGTCTCTCTGCAGTATGTATGGGACAATACCATTTTTCGGGGTATGTAGATAAGGATATGCAAGAAGGAGATTTATACCTTTCACTTGTTAATGATTATCGTAAATCTTCTGGTATTCACCCTGAACAGATAATTAATAAAACAAGGGCTGATACTACTGGATATTTTTCATTTTCTGGAGATAATATACCTATGGATAATACTATATATCGTATCCATATAGATAATTGCCAAGGGGATTTGGAGAATTCTACTCATTTTATAGGCCACTGTGTAAACAGCAAAGAGATTCTATTTATTGCCCGTAACAATGATACAATCAACCTTCCATTTTCAGGGGAATATCAAATGTTTTGTGACATAAAATCTACTAATGAAAAAGCAAATGCATTACTTAGAATAGATTCTCTTAAGGAATTAATGAGTTTTGAATTTAGTAATTATACGAGTAAAACGAGTAAAGATCTTAACGCTGCTAAATGGTTAAAAAAAATGCAAGATTTTGGAAGGAAGTTAGAAGAACCCCTTGCTGAGATTCATAGCTATACTTTTTTATCTAATCGATCTACAGACCTATACCCTTATTACTTAAAAAATCTTAAAGAGAGTGATTATTATAAAAATCTCCATCATCGATTAAAAGAGAAATACCCCAACTCTCCTTTTATTCAGCAATATTATAATGAACTCAAAGCAGATACTTTTGTATTATCTCCTGAGGAAGACAAAACGACATCATTAGTATGGTACCTACTTATTATTGGATTATCTCTTTCGTTCTTACTAAATATGTACCTTACCTATCTTTTAAAAAAAAGGAGACAAGTAAAAACTAAAGAGCAAGAAACCCTTCTTACGAATCAAGAAAAAAAAGTGCTACATTTTATTCTAGAAGATAAAACTAATAAGGAAATTGCCTCTACTCTTTTTATAAGTTTAAGTACTGTAAAAACGCATATAAATAATATCTATAAAAAGTTGAATGCATCTTCGAGAGAAGAAGTGAAATCCTTGTATCCAAAGAAATAACAAAATTCAACCGTAGGACTAGTCCTTCTTTCCACCCCTATTTTATTTGAATCTCTTTCCATTTGTTCCAATTTTCGGCAATAAACCAAATAAAAGAACAAATGAAAATCATCAGCACATATCTCTTTATATTATTAAGCTTTCAAGCACTTATCTCTCAATCTTTTAATTATCAAGAAAATTCAAATAACAAACCACAATTTTTAGGAAAAATAAACAAAGAAGCGCTGCTCCAAATTCCCTATAATCAATGGTTTCAAAAAGAATATGATAATTATATTCCAGATACCACCGCACTATCAGAACTAAAGACTAGGCTCCCTTCTTATACCATTAAAGCATTTATGGGAACTTGGTGTGGTGACAGTAAAAGACAAATTCCTAGACTATATAAAATTTTAGAGGCTATTGATTTTTCATTAGACCGGCTCACTCTTGTTGCAGTTTCAAGAGATAGGAACACCTATAAACAAAGTCCTGGAGGAGAAGAAGAGGGATTGAATATTCATAGAGTCCCTACAATTATAGTCTATGAAAATGGAAAAGAAATCAATCGTATTATAGAATCCCCAGTACTTACTATAGAAAAAGATCTTTTACACATACTTAATGACACATATATCCCTAATCATCATATAGTGACATTTACACATCATCTTATCGAGGAATATGGTGTAAGCAAATTACTTAAAAAAGCAAAAAAGTATAAAAACAAATTCACTGTTGAAGAAAAAAAACCTAGCTCTCTCAACACCTATGCAAATGTTCTCTATTATGCAGGTCAAGAACAAAAAGCTCTTGAAGTCTTAAAATTAAACGTTTTTTTATTTCCTGAAGACGTTAGTGTATATAAAAACTTAGGAGATAAGTTATCACTTTTAGGTTATAAAGATGAAGCTTTAGAAAACTACAAAAACGCTCAAAAACATCACCCCACTGATTTAAAAATTCAGAAAGCTATCGATCAAATCAATGAGGGACTATAAAACTATACATGACCTGTAATATAACATTGAATTTTAAAGACGTAACGAGTATCTTTGCGCCTTAAAATTTACGTTGTATGCAACTGTCAGAACAAGAACAAGTACGTCGCCAGAAATTATCTCGCTTGCGCGAAATAGGAATCAACCCCTATCCCGCAGATTTATATCCAGTTACACACACTTCTACAAAAGCGAAAGAAAACTACAAAGAAGGAGAAAAGGTGGTAATTGCTGGGCGATTGATGTCCAGACGTATTCAGGGATCAGCTTCTTTTGCCGAAATTCAAGACAGTGAAGGACGCATACAAGTTTATTTTAATCGTGATGAAATATGCCCTGAAGAAGACAAGTCAAAATACAATGAAGTTTATAAAAAACTTTTAGACATTGGAGATTTTGTAGGTATAGAAGGAGAACTTTTTACTACTAAAGTGGGTGAAAAAACTGTAATGGTTAAAGAGTTTACTTTATTAAGTAAGGCTCTAAAACCATTACCACTCCCTAAAAAAGATAGTGAAGGAAATACTTATGATGAATTTAATGATCCTGAAATGCGCTATCGCCAGCGATATGCAGATCTAGCAGTAAATCCACATGTAAAAGAAGTTTTTGTAAAACGTACAAAGCTCTTTAATGCAATGCGTAATTTCTTTAATGATGCTGGATATTTTGAAGTAGAAACTCCTATTCTACAACCTATTCCCGGAGGTGCGGCAGCACGTCCTTTTATTACACATCACAATTCATTAGACATACCTTTATATATGCGTATTGCAAATGAGCTGTATTTAAAACGTTTGATTGTAGGTGGTTTTGAAGGAGTCTATGAATTTTCAAAAAACTTCAGAAATGAAGGAATGGATCGCACACACAATCCAGAGTTTACAGCCATGGAAATTTATGTAGCTTATAAAGACTACAACTGGATGATGGCATTTTGCGAACGATTATTAGAACACTGTGCCCTTGCTGTAAATGGAACGACAAAAGCTACTTTTGGTGAATATGAAGTAGATTTTAAAGCACCATATGCTCGAGTAACCATGGCAGATAGTATCAAACATTTTACAGGTTTTGATATTAACGGAAAGACAGAAGACCAAATAAGAATTGCTGCTAAAGATATGGGGATCGAAGTAGACGACACTATGGGTAAGGGAAAACTTATCGATGAGATTTTTGGAGAAAAATGTGAAGGCAATTACATTCAACCGACCTTCATTACAGATTACCCTAAAGAAATGAGTCCACTTTGTAAAGAACATCGCGAAAATCCCGAACTCACAGAGCGTTTTGAACTGATGGTATGTGGTAAAGAAATCGCAAATGCTTATTCTGAACTTAATGATCCTATAGATCAACGTGAGCGCTTTGAAGCTCAACTCAAACTTGCAGATCGTGGTGATGATGAAGCTACTGCCTATATAGATTACGATTTTTTACGTGCTTTAGAATATGGAATGCCTCCTACTTCTGGTATGGGGATAGGGATGGATCGTTTGATTATGTTTTTGACAAATAATCCATCTATACAGGAAGTATTGTTCTTCCCGCAAATGAAACCCGAAAAAAAGGCGTTAGAACTTAACGACAATGAAAAAGCTATTTATGAAATCCTTAAAAAAGAAAAAGAAATGTCACTTCCTGATCTTAAAACTGCTTCTGGATTAAGTAACAAAGGATGGGACAAAGGCATTAAAGGATTAACAAAGCTAGGCGTTGCTAAAGTCACAAAAAATGATACTGGATTAACAGTGTCTTTAGAGATATAAGGTATTTAAATTCAATAATTTAATTCTAAAACCCGCTTTATAAAGCGGGTTTTTTATTATCAGTACGCTTTCGCGAAAGCGCAAAAACAACAAAACCCATGTGAAAACACTAGTCAATTCTTCCTACATCACATAGGATCACTGTAATTAGGAAGGATTTTTATTAGATTTACTAGAAACTACAAAAATTGAGCTATGAAAAAAATTACATTTTTAACCTTAGTTATTTGTGCTATATCCTACTCTAAAGCACAAAATATTACATTTACTTCTGAAAATATAGGAGGATCTAGTGCCGAAATTGGTGTAGTAGATCTCAATGGAGATTACCTAGACGATGTTTTAAGCCCTAGTCAATCTAACCTATCGATTCATCATCAGACAGATACGGGTCTTGTTCTTACAAATATTTCCATTAACGCTTCTAATAACCCTTCTTGGTCAGTTAGTGCTGCCGATTATGATAGAAATGGGATCAATGATATTATGTTTGGAGGAGGAAGCGGTGTTAGCTTTTTAAAAGCAAATAGTGATGGTACTTCATTTTCTGAAGATGATCAAAGCTCCATTTTTATATTTTCTCAACGTACTAATTTTGTTGACATCAACAATGATGGAGAATTAGATGCATTTGTTTGTCATGATACAGAACCTAATGTATATTTTCTTAACAATGGAACTGGTGGGTTTTTAAATGAAATTCAAGGAGGTTTGGGAGACACCCCTACAGGGCATAATTATGGGTCTATATGGTTTGATTATGACAATGATGGAGATACAGATTTATATCTATCCAAGTGTGTGTTTGGATCTGGTAGCCCATCAGATTCTAGACGTTCTAATCAATTACATCGCAATAACGGAGATGGCACCTATACTGAAGTAGGAGAAATTGCAGGAGTTGACACTAAAACACAATCTTGGTCTAGTGCAGTAGGAGATTTTGATAATGATGGAGATATGGATTTGATTGCTGCAGATGAGCACTTTAATGAAATTGGAACTATCTTTTATCAGAATAATGGAGATGGTACCTTTACAGATATTACTAGTGGTTCTGGTTTTGAAAACCTAGATGGCGCTAGAGAAATTGTCACTTTTGATTTTAATAATGATGGGTATTTAGATATATACTCACAATTGCAAACTACCTTATTATTAAATAATGGAGATATGACATTCTCTGCAAATTCACAACAGATTCAAGGCGGTGGTGCAGTAGGTGATCTTAATAATGATGGTTTTTTAGATATTTATTCTGGAGGTTCTGTTCGAATGAACGATGGTAATTCTAATAACTGGTTCAAATTAAATCTTCAAGGAGTAGAAAGCAACATTAATGGTATCGGAGCACTTATTACTATAGAAGGAGATTTTGGAGTTAAAGTACGTAACGTTCGAAGTGGTGAAGGGTTTGCTAATATGCATTCGTTAAACCCTCATTTTGGATTAGGTACTTTTGAGTTTATAGATACAGTAACAATAGAATGGCCTTCTGGAATTGTAGATCAGCTTACAGATGTAGATGTAAACCAAACCCTATTTATAGAAGAAGGCAGTTCTGTTTTAAACATCGAAGAAAATCAGTCTACTGTTTTCAACATATTTCCCATCCCTGCAAATGATGTTTTAAATATTACACCAATAAACGGGACCATAATTAAAAATGAAGGATTTATCTATGATCTCTTAGGAAGAGCAACTCCAATAATTGTCACAAATAACACAGTAAATGTAAGTAGTCTGGCCTCTGGTATTTATATTATAGAAGTAACAACAATAGATAACAGGAAAGAGCAAAAGAAGTTTACAAAATTGTAAAGCAGCTATAAAGGAGTGTATATAAGTTATTTTTCATGTATAAAACACGTAAATACACCTGTTTTTAAAATGTGATTTCTAATTATTTTTGAATCAAATAATTAACAGAAAACCATCTCCCATGAAAAAATACTACCTATTTTCAATAGGCATGTTAGCATTGCTATTATGTACTGCATGCCCAGGCCCAGACAAGAACATTAGCTATAAAGTAAATGTTGATCTACTACCTAACAAAAATGCACCAGCCCTACAATCTTTTGCTCATGCAACAAGTGGTTCAGATTGGTTATTATTTGCAGGACGGACAAATAAAGATTCACTAATAGGGGGATTGCATAATTTAAATGCAAATTATGCCGACTCTTCTTTTATTCCAAAATCCTTTAATAAAAACATTTATGCTTATGACCCTGCAGAAGACAAATCGTGGAGTATCAACTACTCTTCATTTCTAAAATCTTTAAAAACAAACCTTTGTAAGGATAGTGCTTCTGACATGTGTAAATCATTGACTGCATTAGATAATGACAGTATCGATCTTGCTACACTTTTTATAAATACAAATCCCTTAGTAACTCAAGATGACAAAGGATTTATGTATCTCATTGGAGGTTATGGCCCAGAATATTACAGCTATTTTGAAAACAATAAATCATGGCAAAAAGATACTGTAAAGACAGACTCTGTAAACTATATTACATTCGACCAAGTTGCTAGATTTCATATACCATCTATGATTAAACTTGCAAAACAACAATCGTTAAATGATGAAGAGTGGTCTACTATCTTCCGCTATGGAAATAGTAAAGACCTTGTAAGTACAGGAGGGGAAGTATTTTTAATGAATGATACATTTTATCTTGCAGGGGGGCATAATTTTACTAGTAACAGTCAAAAATATGTAGATGCCGTATACCCATTTACGCTTTCTACAAAAGACAAATCGATAGTTTTAGATGTAAATGTTGATGATCCTATCTCTGATGTTTCTGACCCTACTGCACCGAGTGCAGATAACATTTCTATTTTTAGACGTAGAGATGGCCCTGTAACGCCTTCTATTTATAAAAACCCATCCTCTGGGGCTATAGAACAAAGCCTTACTTTTTATGGCGGGGTTTTTAAACCAGGAGAAGATCTTCAAGCGTGGAATGATGCGATTTATGTCCACCCAGACTGGGCAACAGAAAATACGTTATATACATATGACACTACCTATAATCAAACTAATTATAATGTGTATGCTTGTGCAAATTTTGTAGGGTTTGATAGCAGTTCTAATAAACTTCACACCTTCTTACTAGGAGGTATTGGAGACGGTAAAAAAGCTCCTCCGGGACATCTTTCTGGATTTACAAAAACTGGACTTCACATTACAATGGATATTTCTAAAGAACCACTACAAAGTAATACACCTGAGATACTTTCTAATGTTTTTGGAGATACATCATCATTCTATGGTGCAGAGTCTATCCTTATAAGAAATCCTAATAGTATTGTTTATTCTACAAAAAAAGATGATACTGAGATCCTAGATTTAAAAACAAATTTTAAAGAAAAGAGTACGATTACCGTAGGTCATATTTATGGAGGTATTGAAGCATTTACTGCAAATCCAGGCACCTATGGACAAGGAAATTCTGCAGCTTCGAGAAAAGTCTGGAAAATTACATTAACAAAAACTGAAGATTAATAAAATAAATAAGCCAGAAGGTTAATATCTTCTGGCTTATTATTTATGTACACACTCAAAAACTGATCGTATACAAGTAGGGGAAATTATTTCTTTTTGGCACCTATAAATTCATTAGAAACCCATACTCCTTTTTGTACGATAGCTCCTTCAGAATCAAACATTTTTCCTTTTCCATTTTTTTGATTATTCTTCCACTTACCACTCCATTTTGACCCATCCAATTGTATCATAGATCCTTTACCATGTCTTGCGCTATTTTTGAAAGATCCTTCATAGCGAGTACCATCTGGCCAAGTATACGTTCCTCTGCCAGAAATTACAGACCCTCCAAGACTTCCTGAATATTTTGTCCCGTCAAACCAAGTAACATTACCTTGTACTAAACGACCACTAATTACTTCTACATCAAAAGATGCTCCCTGTAGTGTAAATTTATGCCACCCATCAGGTAATTGTTTTAAATCATTACTATATGGCAGAGCATTAATATCTTGTGCCTGCATACTGAAAGTCATTCCGATAAAAAAGCTAACTATAAGTATCAAATTTTTCATAATCCTATTTTTTTATTGTGATTTTTTCTTTGATAGGTCGTATGGAATATTGTAACACTTACACAGTTCAAAAAAAATAAATTCAGAAACTTATCTAAAATTTCATTTTTAAAATTTTCATAGCTCCTCTAGTAATGTTTAAATAAAATCCACGACATAAGACGCATAACTTATTTATTCAAAAACAGTTATGGAAACTAACAATCATAAAGACATTATCATATTTGATGGAGAATGCAATCTATGTAATGGCGTAGTAGGTTGGCTTATGAAATTTGCGCCCCCTGCAATTTTTGAATTCGTCCCTTTTCAATCCCCCAAAGGACAACAGCTATTACGCCATTTTAATAGACGTACTGATCGACTAGATACCGTTATTCTTATTGATGATTATGGGGCTCATACCCATTCAGATGGATTTCTTAAAATCATAGCCGAAATTCCTAAATGGAAACGTGTTGCAGCTTTACTTGCTTTTATCCCAAGGATGTTCAGGGATTTTATTTATAAAACTGCTTCTAAGAATCGTTTAAAATGGTTTGGATCATCTTCTAGTTGTACAATTAATTTTGGGTAATAACATTAAATTAAAAGAGAGGGCTACATTTTAAAAAACCCTCTCTTTTTTATAAAACATTACCCTCAGTTTTTCCTACCTTTTGGCATAGGTGGTGTATTTTATAAAACACATATGAAAGTAATGTTTAATCAACCAAACTAACTATTACAAAAGCGATACGCCTATATCACTTTTCAAACTTATGATATGAAACTACCAATAAACATATCATAAACAAACAGTTAGTGAGTGTTTGCATACTCTTGATGAGTAAACCTCAAGTTACAATGAGTCAGTTTAAAATTAGGAAAACCCGATAGTAATTTACGTACTATCGGGTTTGAGTGTATAATTTACACTCATCAAACAACAACAATGAGTATCATGATCATGATACTCATTGTTGTCTTGCCTATTTATTGATTTGCTCAATAAATTTAATATCTCTTGTGTTTTTTTGAACGGCAACAGCTGCAAATAGACTTAGGAAAAAAGAGATTGCATAAAATCCTTTTTCACTCAACTCAAGATCTGCATTCCAAAGTCCTATGATCAAAAGTAGCATGGAAATTATTGTTACAAACCAACTAATCCCATAATAAATTTCTGTAACGGGAATCCCTTCTAATTTATCACGGACGCTCTTCTGTACAGATACTACAGAAAATAACCCAAAGAGCAGAACTGTAAAATAATACCCTTTTTCATTAAGAAACATATCTGCATTCCATAAACCCACGCAAAAAGAAACCATACCAATAAACAAGGCACTCCATGAAGCAGATATAAAAGCAGGTGTGGGTTTATTTACAAAAGCTTCTTTTTCTTTTACTTTACTCTTTTTTTCTGTTTGATTTTCAAATTGATTTTCCATTGTATTGTTGTTTTTAGTTTTAATATGCTTTATTTATCAAATGCCTGATCTTCTATAATATGATCTCCGCAAGAATAACAATGCGGCAAATGTGCATAGTTTGTAGTTGTGCATGTTTTACAGTCTTTAAAAAGTTGTAATCCACAATGACGGCAATAGGTTGTTACCATTAATTTTCCTGATTGTATTTTACTCTTACCACTTTGGTGAATTTCATTAATTAAATAATCTTTTCCGCAACTAGGGCACATATGATTTTCTAATGCTTTTTCTGCAACTTCTTCTTTGATCCTTTTTGATCTTTCTATAGTAGATAATTGTAATTCCTCTTTTTTTCGCGCTACAAACATCTTAAGGTACTTTATAGCATATACTCCAAGTAAAACTGAAAGAACAACCCCTGTCGCATATCGCACATACCCTCCATAACTAGGCAAATAGGGTACCAATCCAATAAAAAAAGCATAGAAAGAGAAGAAAACAAACCCTCTGAATATAGGCCAATAGTTATGCTTTCTTCTTTTTAATAACATCCATATTCCAATTAATAAAACGGGAACAACAAACAATAATCGGCTTATAAAAAGTTTAAGATCATACGCTCTTTCTGCTTTGATATATAACTCTCTGGCATTTGCCATTTCTATTTTTATAAGCCCTATTGTATTATATTTTTCTGTTTGTAGCGCCTCTATACTTGCTTGTAATACCAATCTATCTGATTTTAGCTTTTTAAGAGATAGACGTAATGCATCTAGTTTATAATTACGTTTCTTTATTTCATCGTTAACTGCTCTTGATTGGGTAGCCTCACGCGTAGATATCCATGTTTTAAATGATGCTTGTTCTTGATCCAGTGTATTTTGAGCTAGATTAATAGAGAGTTGTAGTTCTTCTTTAATCTCCTCTTGTGCTTGTATAGAATCTCTAATACTTTCTTTGAAAATTCGATATTTCTTTACACTAGTTTTAGATTCAAAATCGGTAATATATGGCCGACTCTTTTCTCCATCTATATCCCATATAATCCTATTTGCCAGGCCTATTAAAAAAATAGCAAGTAAAAAACTTATTAAATAATGAATAAAGGTCTTTGTACGTGTGAGCTTCTTATTATTAAAATCCATTGTATTTGCTGTTTGATGACAAGGCAAATATGCGATAGGTAGCTGTGTATATAAATCTAATTTTAATACATTTCTTACGATATATATTATATTTTTTAAGTAAAATAGTATATTTAATAATACTTAAACACATTTTTTCTTACGATATAATATGATGCTTTTTGAAATTATACAATCGCTTTCAATTGAAGAATACGATATATTTAAAGCATATCTACGTAACAAGAACAAACGTAAGGACATTAAAAACCTAACGCTTCTTAAGCATCTTAGGCAAGGACCTCCTACAAAAGACATAGATGTATTAATCTATGGAAAGCCTTCTAAAAATGCATACTATGCCTTGTGCAAACACCTCTATGATAATCTTATAGATTTTACAGCTACTCGAGGTTTTGAAACAGAAAGCACTGAAGAACTAGAAGTTTTAAAACTTATTTTGGCTTCGCGAATCTTTTACGAACACAGATTAGTAATTCCTGCCCAAAAAACACTTCGCAAAGCAGAGATTAAAGGATTAGATAATGATTTATACAGTATGTTAAGCGAAATTTATCATACGCAAATACAATATGCTCACTTACACGAGAATATAGATTTAGAAGCATTATTTAATCGTTTTCAAACAAATCAAAATCGATATCAATCTCAAGAAAACTTAAACCTTGCTTATGCATATATTAAAAACCAGTTAGCAAAAAATAGAGATATCCCTACATATAATATAAATGAGCTTCTGGAAATCGCTTTCCAAAAATTTAATATTAAAATTGACGATTCTCTCACTTTTAAATCTCTTTTTCAATTATTAGAAATAGCAAATACCGTAGCGCATCTTGCCCATAACTTTTCAGAAGCATTGCCATTTTTTAAAAAAATGTATGATCACATACAGCGTAAAAAAACCTCCCCTCAGAAACATCGATTTTATCATATCTATTTTTTATACTTTATGGCAAATGCCTATTTCCGAAATAGGGATTTTATTACTTCTCAGAACTATTTATCTCAAATGCAATTAGAAATGCATACGGATAGAAAGAAATATGCAAATCGTTTTCACGAAAGTTACCTATTATTAAAATCCTTAAACTTAAATTATACTGGACAAGCACACCAAGCTATTGCAATATTAGAGGCCCATTTTAAAAACTTTAAAAACAATACTCCGACCAAGCATTCTGATCTAATTCTCGCACTTGTAATCTATTATATGCAACAGGAGCGATTTGATCAAGCGCTTACCCAACTTAATATGTTACGCCATAGCGATGTTTGGTACATCTATAAAATGGGAGAAAATTGGATTATTAAACGTGATTTAGTACAAATAATCATTCATATAGAACTTGAACATATCGATTTAGTCGATTCACTCCTAAGACGTTTTAAAAGAAACTATAAATCTACCATCTCAAAAGAAGTACGTTTACAACATTTTTTGAAAATGTTAGATATTGTTTATAGACATCCTGAGAAAGTGGAAGAAGTACGCTTTCGCGAAAGCATAAAAACTCTTTTCACAACAGAAAACAGTGCTAAAGAAGATATTTTTATGATGAGTTATTTTGCGTGGTTACTTTCAAAAAACTCTAAGAATTCATTGTATCAAACAACATTAAATTTACTTATTTCTTGACATGTATTAAACCATTTATAAATTAAAAGGTCATAGAGTAAAACAAATATAAAAAGATGAAAAATATCGCAACTATGTTAATGCTATTTATAGCCCTAACAGCAACAGCCCAGAGAGATCACCACAAAGGAGAGGATTTAAGTGCCGAACAGCAAGCTACATTACACACAAAAAAAATGACACTTGCACTTGTTTTGGAAACATCACAAAGTGAAAAGGTATATCAAATTCTACTTGATCAAGCTCAAAAAAGAAAAGCACGTCATGATGAACGAAAATCTCAAGACAAGTCTAAGCTAACAAAAGAAGAGAGATTTGCTCGAGAGAACGAACGATTAGACTCAAAAATTGCAATGCAAAATAAGATGAAAAACATTCTTACCGAAGAACAATTTAAGTTATGGCGTAAAATGAATCATAAAAAAAATAAAAGAAGAGGGCGTTCTGACCATAGAAATAGCAGAAGAAGGTAAAAGAAGTAGTTTTTAGTTTGAAGAGTGCGGTTCGGGGGAGCCGCATTTTTTTATAATTGTTTTGCAACTTTATCTACAGCTATAATCGTCTTATCCAAATCATCATATGTTAAGGCATCAGTAATAAACCATGTTTCATATGCACTCGGAGCTATATAAATACCTTCCTCTAATAAGCCATGGAAGAATTTTTTAAATGTATCATTATCTCCTTTTGCGGCAGTCTTAAAATCAACAACAGCCTCTTTTGCAAAATGAACAGAGATCATAGATCCCAAACGATTAATAGTATGCACAATACTATGCTTGTCTAGTGCATTCTGGATACCTTCATGAAGATATGCCGTTTTTTCTTCTAGTCGTTTAAATAATTGAGCGTCATTATTAATTTCTGTAAGCATAGTTAATCCTGCTGCCATTGCCAATGGGTTCCCACTTAATGTACCCGCTTGATATACTGGTCCTATTGGAGCTAAATGATTCATAATGGCATCTCTGGCTGCAAATGCTCCTACTGGTAACCCCCCGCCTATGACTTTACCAAAGGTGACAATATCTGCCTGCACCCCTTTGAGCTCTTGAGCACCTCCCTTTGCTAGTCGGAATCCCGTCATCACTTCATCAAAAATAAGTAAGGTATCAGAATCATCACATAGTTTTCGTAATCCCTCTAAAAACCCTGCTATAGGAGGAATACAACCCATATTCCCTGCTACTGGCTCTATAATAACTGCCGCAATCTCATTAGGGTTTGCCTCAAAAATATCTTTTACATTCTCAAGATCATTATATGTAGCAAGTAAAGTATCTTTTGCAGTACCCTCCGTAACTCCAGGACTATTAGGAGCTCCAAAAGTAACTGCTCCACTTCCTGCTTGTATTAAAAACGAGTCCGAATGGCCATGATAACAACCTGCAAACTTTATAATTTTATCGCGTTTGGTATATCCACGAGCCAGACGTACCGCACTCATACATGCTTCTGTACCACTATTTACAAAGCGTATTTTATCAATGCCCGGAACCATAGATATGGCTAACTTTGCAATATCTGTCTCAATCTCTGTAGGCATTCCAAAAGAAGTTCCTTTCTGAGCTTTATCTACAATAGCACTGACTACTGATGGATGTGCATGTCCTAAGATCATGGGACCCCATGAATTAATATAATCAATAAGCTGTTGTCCATCTTCATCATAAAGATAAGCGCCTTTAGCTTTTCGCACGAATATAGGATCTCCTCCTACAGCCTTAAAAGCTCTTACGGGACTATTTACACCTCCAGGAATTACTTTCTGTGCCTCCACAAATAAAGCACTACTTCTCTTATATATCATAGATTAATATCCTCTATCAAATGGTTTTATATACAATACTTGACCTTCAAAAATTTGATCCCCTTCTAATCCATTAAACTTTTTAAGATCACTTACAGTTATATTATATTTCCTTGCAATACGATATAAGTTTTCGCCTTTTTTTACTGTATGCTGATCTTTTTTATCCACTACTTTTTTATAGTCTTTTTGATCCTTCCCTAGTACTTCACCATCGTATACATACAACTTATACCGTTCTATAAGAGCAATTAACTTTGCTGGATACTTTTTATCTGTAGCATAACCCGCTGCCTTAAGTCCTTTTGCCCATCCTTTATAATCATCCTTAGGTAATTTAAAAAGATCTGAATACCTTCCTCGATTGGACAAAAACAATGAATGATCTCTAAAAGAAAATTTGGCTAGACTATATTTTCTGAAACATTCTCCTTTTTCATCATCATCATGATAGACCTTAGCACCTTTCCAGTTATGACATTTAATTCCAAAATGGTTGTTGGCTTTTTTAACCAATACTCCCTTCCCTGCTCCAGATTCTAAAATACCCTGGGCAAGAGTAATACTAGCAGGAACGCCATATTGCATCATCTCTTCTTTTGCAATAGTAGCATACGTATCTATATATAAAGACACATTGTCTTTATGGGTTGAAGGTCGGGTTTCTGGTTTTGAATCAGGATTCTCTTTTGGGAATGTTTTTTCAGGAGGAGTTTTTTTAGTCGTTATCCTTGTATCTGTTGTTTTCTGAGTTATCTTTTTAGAACCTCCACAACTTACTATGAAGCATCCTATAAAAAGACCGATTATAAAACGTTTTATGCTCATGAATTTTTAATAGTAGGCAATCCTCTTTTTAGTAGCTTTTTATTCATTCCTTCAATTCCCTGAAGACCGCCTGTGTGAATCGCTAAAATACGGGAATTTTGCGGGAAATACCCTTTTGAAATTAGGTCAAAAATTCCAAACATCATTTTACCTGTATATATAGGATCTACTATAATTTTATGTGACTCATAAAAATTATTCATAAAATCAATTAATGTTTTAGACACTTTTGCATACCCTCCAAAATGATAATCTCTAATCAATTCCCAATGTTGAGCATTTGTATATTTTGAAATTTCATCATGTAAAAACGCTTCTTTTAATGCAGGAAATCCCAATACTTTTTGAGGTGCTCCTGAAGTATTTATAATCCCAGAAATAGTCCCCCCAGTCCCAACAGCACAACATATATAATCATACTCCTTATCTATTTCTCCCAGTATTTCTTCACACCCCTTGATCGCAAGAGTATTAGTACCTCCTTCAGGAAGGATATATGGATTTTTAAATCTTTCTCTTAACGTTTTTAAATAATCTTCATTGTCTTTAGCACGATACTCAGATCTTGAGACAAACTGTAAATTCATCCCACACGATCTTGCATAAGACAAGGTTGGATTAGTCTCTAGTGTTTTTTCTAGATCATGAGCCAACTCATCACCTCGTATTATCCCTATCGTATCAAACCCATACTCTTTCCCTGCTGCTGCAGTAGCGGCGATATGGTTAGAATACGCCCCTCCAAAAGTAAGTAGAGAGGTGTAGTTATTTGCTTTCGCGAAAGCGATATTATACGTAAGCTTTCTATATTTATTCCCCGAGATAAATGGATGAATAAGATCTTCTCTTTTAATATCCAAGCGGATTGTATTACTTATTTTAATAGGCTGATTTCCTGTCATCTCTCAGGCGAAGATACTGTCTTTTTCATTAAATTTTAAACGTGATTTACTCGTAGATCATCGAAATGAATACGGTAAAACCGCATTTTTTTACGTACAAAACCAATTTATTTTGTGTTTTTTGACGATTTTTCCAAAGATTATATCGAAAAATTCACAATTATTTATCTATCAATAATTTGCGTTTATATATTAGCCCCTGAAATTAAGACCCCAAATCTTAAACAACATGAAAAATTCACTATTACCTCGCGTAAAGAAATTTGCTTTTCTTTCTATTATCTTATTAAGTACTACGGTTATATCGCAAGTAGGAATTGGAACTATAACTCCTTCAGCAGGTGCTATACTTGACATCACAAGTGATGACAAAGGTGTACTATTGCCTAGAGTAGAACTTACAGGCACAGATGATATGTCAACAGTAACTCCAGAGGCTACTACAGGCTTATTGGTATATAATACTGTAATCGATGGGGCTCCTGCTGTACAGGTAACTCCTGGATTTTATTATTGGAATGGCTCACAATGGGCAAGACTGTATAATCAGGGATATACTTTAAAATACGAACAAACTGATGAAGTAATAGCTGACGTAAATAACACTATATATTCAGATCTAAAAGGGTTAGATACAGGAAGTATACAAGTCCCTTTTAGCGGAACCTATCAAATACTTATCAATGCTTTTTATACTGCTGGAGATTTAATTAGTACTTCGTCAGATGGTGCTGGACAAGGTTCTATTGGTCTATTCATGAGTACCAATGGAGGAACCGAAGTAAATCTAAAAGAAATATATCTTACTTCTTCATCAAAACAGATATTATCCACTTCTATGAATGGCCTTGCCCAGAATGGTACCATACTAATAAATGTAGATTTAGATGCAAATGACACCTACACCTTTGTTGTAAGAGGAAGAGAATGGCTAACCAATAATGTCAATACGGGTTACTTTGGCAGGGATACAAGTGCATATTCCGGATCAAGTGGTGTAGATACCGCCATGAAAGGTGCTATGAGCATTACCCTTGTCAAACAACAATAGCCCCCTCAAGTAGCAATTATATATTAAACTTATTATCAACCTATTAAGCCTTATATTATGATAAAGCAAGCTCTTTTTATGCCTATTTTTAGCCTAGCCATGATCGTATTATATATCCCTACGACAAATGCACAAGTAGCTATAGGAACCACTACGTTAGAGAACGGAACCATTTTTCAGATGGAAGCTCATGATAAAGGACTCCTATTACCCAGAGTATCTTTAACATCAAAAAACGATACGAGTACAATTACTAGCTTAGAAGAAGGTTTATGGGTTTACAATACATCACATGCGGGGTCTGGAAGTGCTATTATAAGTCCTGGGTTCTACTTCTGGAATGGAGCTGAGTGGACAAAAATGAGAGAAACAGGATATTCAAAACAATTTTTGCAAAAAGCAGCGGTAAGAGCTCATGATCAATCAACTACACATACTCTTACTGGTTTAGATCAAGATATTGTCGCTCCGTACTCAGGTACTTATCAAATTTATGTAATTGCCTATTATGCCTGTGTGCCTCCCTTTGACAATAGTGATGAAGCTGTAGGGTACAGTTCCGTATCCTTAGAAATAGACAATATCAAAGTATCTGAAAGTTTTGTAACCTCTAGCTCAAAGAAAACCCCTAATAATTTTCTGGCACTAGGTCAACAAACTTCTATCGTGTATACTGTAGACCTTATAGAAGGGCAAACATATAATTTTAAAGTAAGTGCCAGAGAGTGGGCACAGGCAAATATGAATCGCCATGACTGGCAAAGTTTTGTTCCTGGTAATTATGGAATCTGGGGAATCCCTACGGCTACTTACAATGGAAATGATCTGGGAATTAACAATGCTCAAGAAGCATCAATGACGATAACACTACAACAACAATATTAAACACATAATGGGTGGGGAAAGGTTACTTTATATAATTAAGGAACCTCCAAAAAGGCCTTTGCTTTAGATAGTAAAGGTCTTTTTCATTTTGATAAGCCTCTCTTTCAAAAGAAATATTACAATACGCTTGATATGGATTCCTATACTGTATCAATCGTATAGTATACTCTATAGCATACCAAATAAAAAAAGGAATTATAAGTAACTCTAGTTGTTGTCGTAAGTGTATACGTTCATGATTAATAAATACAGGATCCTCTTTTAATCTCGCATACTTCATAACTATAAAAGGCCATAAAGTAACTCCAACAAAGCGCTTACGAAGCAAATATTTATTTACCACCAAAAACATACTACAAAAATAATTGATTTACAATACATTACATATCTATCAAAAAATAATAATTACATTATTATTAACATTTTAGAACAATACAATGATCAAGCCAGTCTTCATATCTTTGTATAATGAGTCCTATGAAAAAGAGAATTCCTTTAGAAGAAGGAGATTACTATCTAACCCCAGAGGGGTATAAATGTTTTACAGAACAATACCATCTAAAACGAGGCTATTGTTGCGAAAGTGGTTGTCGTCATTGTCCTTATGGGTTTGACAAAAAAACGAATACACAAAAAAAATAATTTATGGAAGTGGTACACACAAAATTTTCTGATCAAATACTAGAAGGTATTCCTGCAATACTCCCTCCTAAGAAGGCATATGATACTTCAGTAAATCATGCTCCTAAACGAAAAGATATATTATCGCCATCAGAAAAAGAACTTGCCTTACGTAATGCATTACGATATTTTGACCCAAAAGATCATGCATTACTACTTCAAGAGTTTAAAGAAGAATTAGATACCTATGGCCGTATTTATATGTATCGCTTTCGACCTGATTATAAGATGTATGCTAGACCTATAGACGCATATCCTGCACAATCTAAACAAGCAGCAGCGATTATGCTTATGATACAAAACAACTTAGATCCAGCAGTAGCACAGCATCCTCATGAGCTTATTACCTATGGAGGTAATGGAGGTGTATTTTCAAATTGGGCGCAGTATAGGCTTACCATGTACTACTTATCGCAAATGAATGATGAACAAACACTGGTCATGTATTCTGGACACCCTATGGGTCTTTTTCCATCCCATAAAGATGCACCACGAGTAGTAGTAACAAATGGTATGATGATCCCTAATTATTCTCAACCAGACGACTGGGAAAAATTTAATGCATTAGGTGTTACCCAGTATGGACAAATGACTGCAGGAAGTTATATGTACATAGGCCCACAAGGGATTGTACATGGAACAACCATAACGGTATTAAATGCATTTAGAAAAATTAAAAAATCACCTAGTGGTGGTATTTTTGTAACCTCAGGACTAGGAGGTATGAGTGGAGCACAACCTAAAGCAGGAAATATATCTGGTTGTATTACGATATGTGCTGAGGTAAACCCCAAAGCTGTGCATACAAGACATTCACAAGGATGGGTCGACGAAGTGATCACAGACATTACAGAGCTTGTTACTCGTACTATAGAAGCCCAAAAACAAAAAGAAACCGTTTCAATCGCATACCAGGGGAATGTTGTGGATGTATGGGAAGCTTTTGACATTCATAATATTAAGATAGATATCGGCAGTGATCAAACTTCCCTGCACAATCCATGGGCAGGAGGTTATTATCCATTAGGAATGACCTTTGATGAAGCCAATGAATGTATGGCAGAAGATCCAGTACGCTTTCGCGAAAGCATACAGAGTACTCTCATCCGTCATGCAGCTGCTATAAATGCGCATACAGCAAAAGGAACGTATTTTTTTGATTATGGAAACGCATTTCTTTTGGAAAGCTCTAGAGCAGGTGCCGATGTATTTGCACCAAATGGTATTGACTTTAAATACCCAAGCTATGTGCAAGACATCATGGGACCAATGTGCTTTGATTATGGGTTTGGCCCATTTAGATGGGTATGTGCTTCTGGAAAAGCAGAAGATCTTGCCAAAACAGATGAAATTGCATGTCAAGTTTTAGAAACCCTTGTAAAAGAAGCACCAGAAGAAATTCAACAACAAATGCAAGATAATATTCAATGGATCAAAGGAGCACAAGAGAACAAACTTGTTGTAGGATCTCAAGCCAGAATTTTATATGCAGATGCAGAGGGAAGAGCAAAAATTGCACAAGCATTTAACGACGCAATAGCAAAAGGATCAATAGGCTATGTGATTTTAGGACGTGACCATCATGATGTCTCAGGCACAGATTCTCCTTATAGAGAAACGAGTAACATCTATGATGGGAGTCGCTTTACAGCAGATATGGCCATACATAATGTTATAGGAGATAGTTTTAGAGGAGCCACTTGGGTAAGTATTCATAATGGAGGCGGTGTAGGATGGGGAGAAGTTATAAATGGAGGTTTTGGTATGGTTCTTGATGGTAGTAAAGACGCTGAAAGACGTTTACAATCCATGCTTTTCTGGGATGTAAATAATGGAATTGCACGTCGTAGTTGGGCACGTAATGAAAATGCACTTTTTGCAATAAAAAGAGCCATGGAATTAGAACCTAACTTAAAAGTAACAATACCAAATAGTGTAGAAGACAATTTATTTAAGAACCTATAAAAATGGAATCTATGAAAGCATTACGACTACTCCCACTACTTGCATTATTGCTGGTAGTTACTTCTTGCAACACCGTACGTGTTGCTTCTGATTACGACCAAAGTGTTAATTTTAATGATTATAAAACCTATGCTTTCTATAAGCCTGGTATTGACAAAGCAGAGATTTCTGATCTTGACAAAAAGCGCATATTAAGAGCCATAGAAACTGAAATGGCTGCCAAAGGTTTTACAAAATCAGATACCCCAGCAGTATTGGTAAGTATTTTTGCAAAAGCAAATAAACAAATTGATGTTTACCAAAACAACTTCGGGTTTGGATGGGGAGGATTTGGCCCTTGGGGGTTTGGAGGATTTGGCCCATGGGGGTTTGGAGGATTTGGATATGGAGGAAATTCTATCTCACAACGAACACAGGGCGTACTCTATATCGATTTACTTGATGTAAATAAAAAACAACTCGTTTGGCAAGGAAAAGGTACAGCACCATTGGTATCTGGAAATGTAGAAAAACGTGAGGAGCGTATTCAAGAGATCGTGCGAGAAATCATGACTGTATACCCACCAGCCGTAGCGAGTAATTAATTAGCCAGTTTTTTTTATAAAAAGCTATGAAAATAGTTTGCTTCTATTTCAAGCAAACAAATCGATGATACTAAAGCTTGCTTTGTATCCTGAAAAACACCGAATATATTCGGTGTTTTTTTGATTCTAAAATTATACTTACATTGACGTATTGTAAATTACAATACTGTGATTATCATAAAACAGTTTATGAGACAACTCCTTTTTATAATTAGTTCTTTTTTAGTATTACTAGTAACTTCCTGTAAAACACATGACACACCTATACAAGAAAAGAACTCAATTATTATACAACTTACTGATAATGCCCCTATAGATACACTAGAAACTATTTTCAAAAAGTATGATTTAAAAAAACAAAAATTAGTAAGTAGACCCTTACATATCTACTTATATACATTTAATCCTAAAAAAATAGAAAACCAAGCTTTAATTATACGTTTAAAAAAATTACCTTTCGTAAAAGAAGCACAAAAAAACAGAACCGTTAAAAATCGAAATTAAAACTACACATTATGAAAAAAATCCTACTCCTCGTATTATTTATTGCTACATTTCAATTACAGGCACAAGAACCTAATTTTGTCTCTAATGAAATTTTAGTACGCCTGCACGATGATGTCGCTGTAAGCACTTTTATTCAAGAAGTTCCAGAACTTGAAATTTTTGAAACCAAATTAATCTCTAAAACACTTAATATCTGGCAAATCAGATACAATGCCCCTACCATAAGTGAAGATGAAGCTATTACTCTTGCTTACCAAAATCAAAGAGTTTTTATTGCTCAAAAAAATCATATCGTTACTAACAGAGCAACGACTCCTGATGATCCATTATTTGACAATCAATGGCAATATTTTCAAGAAAATGATCGTGATATTGATGCAGATGAAGCTTGGGATGTAACTACAGGAGGTACAACACTTAATGGTGATGTTATTGTTACGGGTGTTGTAGATGATGGATTTAACATTAATCATCCAGACCTAGCGAATAGTCTTTGGATAAATGAAGAAGAAATTCCTGATAATAATATTGACGATGATGCTAACGGATATATAGATGATGTGAATGGTTGGAATGCATTTAATAGTAATGGTGACCTTCTTGTATTAGGACATGGGACAGCCGTTTTTGGAATTATAGGTGCAGAGGGTAACAATGGTACCGGAGTAACAGGTGTAAACTGGGATGCAAAGGTAATGCCTGTATCTGGAAGTAGTGGAAATGAAGCGACTGTACTAGAGGCCTATTCTTATATCCTAGAAGCAAGAATGCTCTATAATGAAACTAATGGAGCAGAAGGTGCTTTTGTTGTAGCTACAAATGCATCTTTTGGTGTAGATTTTGGAAACCCAGATAACTTTCCTCTCTGGTGTGGAATGTATGACACCCTTGGTGAAAATGGTATTTTAAATTGTGGTGCCACTATAAATGGTAATCAGAATGTAGATGTTATAGGAGATGTTCCTACGGCTTGCCCTAGTGAGTTTTTAATTTCTGTAACAAATACAAATATCAATGATCAAAAAGTGACATCTGCAGGTTTTGGTGCTGAAACTATAGATCTAGGAGCCCCTGGTGCTGGAGCATTTACAACTTCTCTTAATGGTTATGGGGGATTTGGAGGTACTTCGGGAGCGACACCACATGTTACAGGTACGATATCTTTATTATATTCAGCTCCCTGTCAAAATTTTGCAGACCTAGCTTTAAGTGACCCTGCCCAAGCAGCACGTATTATTCGTGATCTTATTCTAGAAAATGTTGATCCCAATCCTACTCTAGAAGGAATTACAACCACTGGAGGAAGACTCAATGTAAATAATGCAATGCAAGCATTAATGAATGAATGCGCAGCACTATCTATTGACGAAGCTTCTATAGAAGAAATTGAAATATTTCCAAATCCTGCCTCTACTTCTATAACTATTAGTACTGCAAACAAAAGAGTTGATCAGATAGCTATTTACAATCTCCAAGGTGCTCTTATTAAAAAAATCGACACTTTTTCTAACAACAACATTGATATAAGTGATTTATCAAAAGGAATGTATATCGTACGGATATCTCTTGAAGGAGATCAATTTATAGTGAATAGAAGCTTATTAAAAGAATAAGTACACTACTCATAAATAAAATTAAATAAAAAAACACCGAATGTATTCGGTGTTTTTTTTATTTAGATATCTAAGGGTTTAGGCATTGATATTATTTCTGAAATTTATGCTCTTTAGACATATTAGTACTTACTTTAGGTTTATTGAGTCGCTTTGCATGTTTAGCGATGGGTTCTAAATATGTAGGCCCAAGTGGTAATCTATGTCCTATATGTTTTGAAATCACTTCTCCATTTGCATCTTTTCTATCTGCTCGATTAGCTACTATTTGCCATGAAAAAGCGATATTACTCTTTCCATTATTGAGTTCTTTTACTGTAAATCCATCAATAGATTTATCAGTTACATACACGCCATTACATTCTCCTTCTACAGTGATGTATACTCTTAAAGGATGCTCTCTATCTACATGCAATGATTTTTTTAAGATAGGGTCTAGGGTAATCTTTGCACTACCATTAGTAAGTGTCCCTATTCCAAAATCTTGAAATACAATTTCTGGAGCTTCAGGAGCAAACATAACCCGATGATTTCCTTGACCATCTTCTATCAATGTAGAAACAGCTCCTGTGCCTATTATTTTATAATCTGTCCCATTTGTACCTCCATTATTTGTACCATAGCGCATTCCTACATAGGCAAAAGTTTGAGAACCTACTTGTCTTCCTCCACTAAAATAACCTCCAAAATAACTATCGGCAGCTGCCTGAGACCCATCAGGGCTTACGTTATCAAACCCTGCAAGTATAGCTATAGCTCTATCTGCTCCATTCCCAGTGGTCGTTGTTGCATCCGAATCATTATCTAGATTAAATCTTGCTGCTGCATTTCCTAAATTACTATTATTCCGACTTCCTTCTCCAGCATATCCGTATATCCCTAATTTTTCTGTAGATCCCGATACACCTGTGCCCCCTACAGGAAGCACAAAGATACCATCGGTACCTCCAAGAACAGCAGTTCCATCGGCATTATCATTAATACCCCAAATCCCATTAGACAATCCATTTGTATCCGTATTTCCTACAATAGCATCTCCACCAGCTGTTGTATAATCTCCCCAGATTGATCCATTTAATCCAAACATACTAAAACCTGAACCGGTTGTACTCTCCCCATATACACCAATACCTGTGCTTGAATTAATTCCTATCACACCAAATCCAGAACCTGTATTTTGTCCATATACTCCAATACCACTTCCTAAAGAGTATCCATTTATTGCAGAATCACCAGTAGCCGCAGATACCGTAAAAAGGTCTGTAGAAAAAGGTGTTGCGTCATTTATAGATACACGACCATCACTTAGTATCCGTATTCGTTCGGTGTCATCAGTAGCAATAAGCATATCTTGAGCATCTGATGTGCCCATATAATTTTCTCCAGCACCAGTACCTGGAACGGTTCCAGAATTACCAGATAAAGTCCAGTCATCTCCAGTACCTGAGGATCCATTTGATAAAGGGGTCCAATCAAATCCATCCCAATAGTAAAACCCTTCTCCACTGGTTGTATTTGTATTATAAACCAATAAGCTTACAGGAGCACCTCCCACTATTGGGTCTATTGTCGATAAATCTGCAATATCTATTCTAGGAATTAAAATCCCTTTTTCTGAAGAGGTAATATCTAAAATAGAGCCATTTACTGGACTAGTAGTCCCTATCCCTACTTGAGCTAAGGTGCTTGTTAAAAAAAATGCAGAAGAGATTATACAGAGATATAATCTCTTCTGCGTATATAATATAATCATAGATTTGGGGGGTATTATATAATTCTCTAGAGCCAAATTAATTTTAAACTCTGAAAAATCCTAATATTTTAAATACGTAAAAAACTGATTTTCAGTATATTATTACCGTATTAATACTGCGGGATTCATGTACATTACCCATTTAAAAAGTTGTAATACCCTCTTTGGAACTATAGAAATAATCGTAGGTAAGCCTATTTGGACACAAAAATATGAATCTATAAAAAAGTATGTTTTTCTTATAAAATTCAATTAAAAAAAATCTTTTTTTAATACTCTAATAATGCCATTATCTTATTTTTCACCTTTTCTGTAGTAGGGATCATGGTTTGTTCTAAAGTACTATTGAGGGGAATTGCAGGCATATTTTCTGACCCTATTAACATCACTGGCGCATCTAATTCTTGAAAGCACTCTTCCTGTATTCTACCTTGTACGCTTCGACTAAATCCATTATCAGAAGGTTCTTCGGTAATCACAAGACATTTACCGCATTTTTTAACACTCTTAAAAACGGTCTCATAATCCAGGGGATGTAAGGTCCTAAGGTCTACTATTTCTATACGATCTTGCATATCTAGCATTTCACTAGCATTCATTGCCCAATGCACACCCATTCCATAGGTAATTATAGAGATCGTTTCTGTGTCCTCTTGCTTCCAGATTTCTTGTAATACCCATGCTTTCCCAAAAGGAAGTATATAATCTTCATTGGGTTCTATAGAAGTTGCTCCTTTTGTTCCTGGTACTTTGGACCAATATAAACCTTTATGTTCAAATATTACCACTGGATTTGGATCATGATAAGCCGCTTTCAATAATCCTTTAAGATCGGCTCCATTAGAAGGGTACGCAATTTTAAGCCCTCGTATATTAGTCACTACACTTTCTACAGATGATGAGTGATAAGGCCCTCCTGATCCATAGGCTCCTATAGGTACTCTTAATATCATAGAAACTGGCCATTTACCATTACTCAAATAACAACTACGACTTACCTCTGTAAATAGTTGATTGAGTCCTGGCCAGATATAATCTGCAAATTGAACTTCTACTATAGGCTTTAAACCTACTGCGCTCATCCCAACTGTAGACCCTACAATAAATGCTTCTTGTATAGGGGTATTAAACACTCTATGATCTCCAAATTTTTGAGCTAAGGTTGCTGCTTCTCTAAAAACACCTCCCAGTCTCCCTCCAACATCTTGTCCATATAATAAACATTCAGGATGTTCTTTCATTAATTCTTCTATTGCAAACAGTGCACAATCTACCATAACTACCTGTTCACCATCGGCAGGAGAACGCTCTCCTTTTTCTTCAGTGATAGGGGTAGGAACAAAATCATGTGTAAATAAATCCTCAGGTTTTGGATCTTCTGCTTGTTGTGCAGCTTCAAAATCTTTTTGGACTTCCGCTTTCGCCAAAGCGACTATCTCATCAATTTCTACTTGTGTTATTCCATTATCTAGCAATAACTGAATCATTTTAGGATATGGATCCCGACTACGTGCTTCTTCCAGATCATCACGATACCATTCCATACGTACACCTGAGGTATGATGATTAAGTAATGGAACTTTTGCGTGTACTAAAAATGGACGTCGCTCTGTCCGGATGGTATGAATTACTTCTTGTAGTGTTTCATAACTCTCTTTAAAATCAGTTCCGTCTATAGATATAGCTTCCAACCCATGAAATCCTTTTGCATACTCAAATGCATCCTGAGCACGAGTCTCTGCAGCATTTGCAGAGATATCCCATCCATTATCCTGTACTAAGTAAAGGATAGGTAATTGTTTTAATGCTGCCATTTGAAATGCTTCGGCGATCTCTCCTTCTGTAACTGATGCATCCCCCAATGAACAGACTACAAAAGGAGCATCACCATTAGCATTTTCTATGCCCTGACTATTTATTTCAGGATTATTTTCTTTATACCAAAACCCCATAGCGACTCCAGTGGCAGGTATTGCCTGCATACCTGTTGCACTACTTTGGTGAGGTATTTTAGGCTTATTACTATCTTTTAAACTAGGATGTGAATAATAAGTACGCCCTGCAGAGAAAGGATCGTCTCGTTTTGCAAGTACTTGTAGCATCAAATCATAGGGTTTCATCCCTATAGCCAGTAACATAGAATCATCTCGATAATATGGAAAAACATAGTCCTGAGGACATAATTGCATCCCTATAGCTGTCTGGATAACTTCATGACCGCGACTGGTTGCATGCACATATTTAGAAACTATTTTAAAGTTGTCTTCATATAGTTCTGTCAAAGATTTTGCTGTACAAAGATTTTCAAATCCTTTTCTTAGTAGTTCTTTATTCATGTCCTTGTTAGATTCACTAGGTATCTTAACTATTCTATAATTACTTTTTTATCTGCTTCTTAAGCTAACTCTTTTGTGGTAACAGCAACCATCCATTTAAAGGGATCTTGCCCTCCTGTTTTGATCGTTGAAAGCATTTGATTAACTGCTTCTGCCACTGGGTAAGTATCAGACACATGAATATTTTCTTCTCCAAGTCCTATCTCTTGTATATAGGCAATTCCTACGGCAGTTCCTGTACCAAAAGCTTCTTCTAGCGTTCCGTCTGATGAGGCCTCTATAATTTCATCAATCTTTATAGGTCGTTCTGTAACTGTATACCCTTTGTGTTTGAGTATTTCTATAACACTTTTACGAGTGATACCATGGAGTACCGAACCATCTAATGAAGGGGTTATAAACTGTCCTTTTATTTTAAAAAAGATATTCATAGTCCCTACTTCTTGAATATATGTATGTTCGTGTGCATCCAACCATAATACCTGATCATATCCTTTTGATTTTGCAATTTCTGTAGGCCGTATAGCAGCGGCATAATTTCCAGCGGCTTTTGCTTCTCCTGTTCCTCCATTTGCTGCTCGTATGTATGAATGCTCCGCCCATAATTTTATAGGCTTACTAAAAAATGGCCCTGCTGGCGAAGCGATAGTAATAAACTTAAAAGATGTGGCTGCACGCATACCTATAAAAGGCTCATCTGCATACATAAATGGACGCAAATACAGAGCACTCCCTTCAGCTGGAGGAATCCAGGCTTGTTCTACATCTACTAGTGCTTTTAACCCTTCTACAAATAACTCTTCTGGAAATTCAGGCATTCCCATGCGTCTAGCACTAGCATTAAGACGGCTTGCATTTTCATAGGGACGGAAAAGTAGTGGTATACGCTTTCGCGAAAGCGTACTTTTCATCCCTTCAAAAATGGCTTGTCCATAATGTAATGCCATCGCAGCTGGATGCGTAGGGATCATCTCCAGAGGTTCTACTCGAGGATCTTGCCATTGTCCATCTGTATAATCACAGATGAACATATGGTCTGTAAACGCTCGTCCCAATGGGATGTTTTCAAAGTCAATCGTATTGAGCTTTGATGTAGTAGTTTTTAGTATGGCTATTCTACTCATAGGATTTAAGCATATATTTTAAAAAATCTTTTAGTATTATATCTCCCTATTCACATCAAATTGTTCTAGGTTATCTGCTATACGACGTAAAAAACTTCCCCCTAAATATCCATCTACAATACGATGGTCAAAAGAAAGAGAGAGATACATCATTTGTCTTATTTCTATGGTGTCGCCTTCTGGACGTTCCATTACCTCAGCGCGTTTTTTTATAATTCCTGTAGCTAGTATAGCAGCCTCTGGCTGATTGATAATAGGGGTTCCCATTACACTACCAAAGGTACCTACATTACTGATGGTAAATGTGCTCCCTTTTATATCATCGCCACTTAGTTTATTCTCTCTAGCAAGGGCAGATAATCTATTAACTTCTGAAGCAATTTCGACTAATGATTTTTTATCTGCATTTTTTACTACAGGAACGATAAGATTTCCTGATGGTAATGCGGTTGCCATTCCTATATGAATTCCTTCTTTGACGATAATTTTTGTACCATCTACAGAGACATTAATCATAGGAAAATCTTTTACAGCTTTGGCTACGGCTTCTACAAATAATGGCGTAAAGGTTAATTTCTGATCATGCTTTTCTTGAAACGGTACTTTATGTGTATTTCGCCAGTTTACCATTTCTGTTAAGTCTGCTTCTACATAGGCAGTTACATGCGGACTTGTATGTTTACTATACACCATATGATCTGCGATCATTTGTCGCATACGATCCATTTCTACAATTTTACCTGTTCCTTTGTCAAGCGTAAGTTTTGGGATCTTGTAAGCATCTGGATCTGGTTGGGCAATAGGTTGGGTAAACTGATAAGGCCTCCCTTCTTCTATATACTGCATAACATCACTCTTACGGAGTCTGCCCTCTACTCCTGTTCCAGAAATCCTGACTAATTCTTCATAAGAGATATGGTGTTTTCTTGCAATACTATCTACAAGTGGGCTTATAAATGTATTTGCATTAGAAGCTACATAATTAGTAAGAGGAGGTGTTTTTTTATGAGGTTTAGCTATATTCTTTCCTTGAGGTTTATCTTTTTGTATTTCTACCTTGTGAGGGCGGGTAGCTTTTTTAGGCTGAGTCCCGTTTTGTGATTCGTAATTTGCAATGACAACTCCTACAGGTACAACACTATTTGCTTTATATAAATGTTTATGCATTATCCCTGCACTAGGAGCAGGAACTTCATTATCTACTTTATCAGTAGCTACTTCTAGAAGTATATCTCCTTCTTCAAAAGATTCTCCTTCTTTTACTAGCCAGTTAATAATGGTACCTTCTTCTATAGATTCTCCCATCTTAGGCATTACTAACTCTTCTACCTTCTGATTTTTAGTCATTTATATATTTATAGTCAAGTTATTGAAATTACTAATTATTTACATACTAATAAGTTATTCATCTGTATTTAGATCATAATAAAGAATAAAATTCTTTATTATCCATTTATTACGTGTTTTATTCTATTTTTATATTAATTTTTAAGAAAAAACAGTAAACTATTTTATGAAACTGGATCTAACTGACAAAAAACTCTTGATCCTTTTACAAAAGGATTCTAATCAAACGGTAAAGTCTCTCGCAGAAAAATTAGGGAAGTCTACAACCCCAATTTTTGAACGTATTAAAAAACTAGAAAAGGAAGGGTTAATTCATGGATATTCTGCCAGACTTAATGCTAAAAAAATAGGACTTAAACAGACTGTTTTTATTGCCATCTCTTTACAAGGGCATACCCGCAGTTATTTGGAAAAATTTGTAAAAGAGATTAATGACTTTCCAGAAGTTGTAGAATGTCATCGCGTAAGTGGAGGTTTTGATTATTTACTAAAATTAGTCGTCCAAGATATAGAGGCTTATGAAAAATTTATTATTACAAAATTGACATTACTTCCCTATTTAGGGAATGTCCAAAGTCATATTGTATTATCTAGCAGTAAAGAAACTAATGAGTTAGATTTATCATTCTTGGCATAAAAAAAGTGATAACAACTTAGAGGTCGTTATCACTTATTAAGTAGCTACCATCATAATTATGCTTTATTATTCATTTAATAACGTAGTTATCTATGTATAGCATAACTAGCACCGCCTGCTAATTCTTGTAAGATATTAGCTAATTCTTTTGCCTTTTCTCGAAAGATTTTCCATAACTTTTTCATAAATCGTGTCTTTAAGAGTTAATAATTCATTTATACTCTATAGACGCAAATTCTAGGCAAGGGTTGAGCTATTTAACACTTAATTACCAAATAAATAACGCAACATCTCACAAATGTTAATATTGTACTTAGACTACTTCCCTTTAAACTCCTGAAGTGTTTTATAAAAGTCTTCTTGCTGAGGTCTATTTTTAGGAATCTCTCTTAATGGTTCAACCTCCCGTAATGACTCATAACAATCGGTTGGGAGTTGTTGATATAATTTTGTGCCTGCCGTTTTCCAAGCGATCATTTCATCGCTTACTTCTTTAATTATTTTTGCAGGATTACCTACCACTAGACTTCGAGATGGAATGACTGTTTCTGCTTTTACAAATGCCATAGCACCTATAATACATTCATCACCTATCACTGCATCGTCCATAATCACACTATTCATTCCTATGAGACAGTTCTTACCTAAGTTTGCGCCATGTATTACAGCGCCGTGCCCTATATGTGCGCTTTCGCGAAAGCGTATAGACTTTCCTGGAAACATATGTACTGTACAGTTTTCCTGTACATTTACCCCATCCTCAAGTATGATCTCTCCCCAATCTCCTCGTATAGCAGCTCCAGGTCCTATATAACAATCTTTTCCAATAATCACATTGCCCGTCACGGCAGCCAATGGATGAACAAAACTAGAAGGATGTATGACCGGGATATGGCCTTTAAAACTATAAATCATAGTGTATAAATTCACAAAATTGACCCTCAAATGTACTCAGAATTGAATTAACAAGTGAGATCTTACCCTTTGTCATAAATGATAAAAAATTGTTAAACCAATACCTAACCTCACAATAACTGTAAGTTAAAATACGTAATCACTAACTAAGTATTCATAAACAGTAAATTTTATGATACCAGAAACAACATCATGTTTTGTCCAAAAAGAAAATATTCCTGAATTAAAATTTCCAAAAGAAGATGTATTTCAGGACAAAGGGCAGAAAAGTCTTCGTGCTTATTATCTTAATCGTGCATCTCAGTTAGGTAATTTATTAAAGAGTAAAGTCAATATTTATTTTAAAGATGCCGAAAATAAATTAATGCGTGTAAACACAACAATATGGGCAGTAACTCAAAACAGTGTCATCCTAAAAAAGGGAACTATTATTCCTAGACATCGTATTGTATATATCGATTAGTTATAAAACCTCCCAGCTTAAAATAATACCCTATGAATACCACAGAAAAAATATATGCAACAAAAAAGGAGTTCTTATATGCTTTAAAATTTCCTAACGAAGATGTTATAAAAGATACATCCGAAAAAAAACTTCGCCTCTACTACCTTAAGCGTGCAATGCGATTAGGAAATATTCTTAAGAATAAAGTTCGTATTTATTTCAGAGACTCTAAGAATAGAATCATTTTTATACACACCACTGTATGGGCTGTTACAAAAAATGATGTCGTCTTAAAAAAAGGAGTTACGATTCCTATTAAACGTATTGTACACGTAGACTAGGAATTTCTATTTAAATCGTTTTAATGTCTCTTTTGTAAATTCACTTAATACCAGTCGACCTGAGATAATAGCTCTCTCTGCCAATAACTCATCCCAATTCTCAGTCCCTTGCCAAAAGATTTTTTTCATCTCTTTCATTGCCTCTGGATTATACGTACATAAGTTTTCTGCAAATGCTTGTACAGCTTCATCTAGAGCTTCTGTAGATTCGTATACATGTGCATACAGTCCTTTTTGACGTGCCCATTCTGCATCATAAAACGTATTTGCATCAATGGCTATTTGTGACATTCCGGTAAGCCCTAACTTACGTTCTACAGCGGGACCCACAACAAAGGGCCCTATACCTACATTGAGTTCACTCAATTTTATACTCGCAAATTTACTAGCCATACAATAATCGGTAGCACTAGCAACTCCTACGCCACCACCTACAGTTTTTCCTTGCACTCGTCCTATAATAAACTTAGGACATTTACGCATTGCATTAATCACATTTGCAAATCCAGAAAAGAATACTCTTCCAGTCTCTGCATCATTAATATTAATTAATTCTTTAAAACTTGCTCCAGCACAAAAGGTACGATTGCCTCCACTTTTTAAGATGATTACTCTCACTTCATCATTCTTTCCGGCTTCTGTTATTGTATGTGCAAGTTTTGCTAAAATATCACCCGGCAAACTATTATGAGCTGGATGAAAAAATTCTATAGTTGATATTCCGTTTTGTATGTCTTCTTTTACGTATGGATCACTCATTTTTTAGTTTCTTTTGTTCTTTAATCTTTTCGATATATGTTTTTGCATTATCATTGGCTGCATCCAATTCTAAAGACTTTTCATAGTTTAAAGCTGCATTATCTAAATCTCCATTAATAAAATACACTTCTCCTAGACTATCATAAAAATTAGCATTCATAGGAAACTCTTCAGTTAAGAATTTAAATACTTCAATGGCTTCTTCTTCTTCTTTTCTATGTAACAGTTCATAACCATATACATTCAATTCATTTAACGTATAGAAGTAATTAACGGTATCAATTTTATGTTTTCTAAATGTCTCAAAAGCGCTTTTTGGATTTTCTTTAAATTCTTTTTTTAAAACCGAGGTTAAATTAAATTTTGGGAACCTGATCAATCCAGGCTCAATATCTCTAAAAAATAATGTCGCCCAATCATTAAATGCTTCTTCTGATGTATTATTTACCATTAAGACAATCCCATAATCAGAATCAGGACAAATTAACACCCCGCTTTGTATCCCATTAGATGTACCTGTTTTTGAATAGAAATAACCTTCTTCATCTCCATATCCAATCTCTTCCCAGAGATACCCTATATTTTCATCTTCCTCTTCATCCGTAAATAACAATCTTGACGCTTCTTTTACCCAAGGTGTCTCTTTATTAACTACTAAATATTTCATGTAAGTAGCCATATCCGGCAATGTAGAAATAGCGCCACCCGCTGCTCCATACACAGGGCAATACCCCATTGGTACCAACTCAGCACCTTCATACCCTTTTACTAAATATTCAGTATGTTTTTCAGATTCTTGCAAATAGGTATTACGCATCCCTATATCCTTCACAAAAGAATCCAATTGTTCTTTAAAAGGTTGTTCATTAACCTTTTCCAAAATATAGGCTAAAAGCTCTGGACCCACAGAATTATAAACATACGCAGTTCCAGGTTTTTTATCTACTTCTACAGTTTTAAGTTCGTCTAGAAAATCCTCAACGGTATAAACATCAACTTCATCAAGCTTTTTACCTGAATTCATTGCTACATTGAATGCTTCTAAACGTTTTGGCGTTTTTACTTTAAATCCTAGACTATGGGTTAATAAGTTTTTTATAGTAATGGGATGTCTTTCAAATTCCAGATTAGAATAATCACCATCTAAATAGTTCCGAATATCATCATCTAGATTGATTTTACCTGCCACTACTGCTTTTGCCACCAATGACCCTGTAAATGTTTTCGTTATGGAAGCTATTTCATAGAGTGAATTATCATCAGGCTTACTAGTAGTCTTACCGTAATAATTCTGATATATTTCTCCATCCTTATAAATGGCTAATGCAAAAGAAGTAGCATTCCCTTTTTCCAAGGCATCTTCAGCAGCAAAATCAACTAGTTTGGTAAATTCAGAAAATATAGTGTTTTCTAAAGTACTATCTTTATTGATATTCGTTTTTTGGACACAGCCTGAAATGAACAGTCCTAATAAAAAAGATAGGATTGGTTTTAAAATTGTTTTCATATAATCATAGACAATACTTCATATTTTTTTGTTACACTTCTATAAAAAAAAGAACCTTTTAAAAAACAACTATTGACCTACAGCAAACCAAATTGCTCAAAATGATGGTTCAAGTGTTTGCGTTCTTGTAAGTACCACTCATATTTAGTTAAGTACCCAAAAACAGGATTTTTTGTTTGCGCTTTAGGGTTTTTCTTATAAAAATCTTTAAACACATCCTTTGCTTCCCAAAACTTCGTTATAGCGGTTTCTAAATCTGGATGACGCAAGTCTTCAACCGTTCCTTTTTTCATTAATGGCATCTCATAGTCATGTGGCATCTTTTCATAATTCCATAAAGTAGCTCCCACTTTATCTATGTATTTTTCTGGAGTTGCAATATCAAAATCTTGTAATTGATTCCCAGCGACACGATAACTAAATTCTAAATGTTCTACCATATGCTGGGCAGTCATTATTCCCCAATTTGGTTTACTATCTTTAGTTAGCTTTGAGAGACATGCATTTATTGATTCGTCAGTCATCTCAACAAACGTGGTTTGCTTTTTCTCTACCATAGTTAGGATCGTAGCCACAGCTACTAAAGCTGTTGCCTCTTCGTCTGTCTTTCCATTTTCATAGTCTACAGGCGCTGCATCAAATACCTCTACATACCACTTTACAATACCGCTTGGATGTTCTCTTCCTGACACATCACGTTCACGTTTTTCTTTACATGTTAATCGTACATAGATAGTATCATTGTGATATAACGGTCTTAAAAAACGAATATCTTCTAATCCATAATTAGCAGAAACGGGTCCTTTATTAGGATATACAAACAATCCTGCTGCTGCCGAAATAATAAAGTATCCATGAGCAGTACGTTTTTGGAAAATACTTCCATCCAAACTCGTAATATCTGTGTGCGCATAAAAATGATCCCACGTAAGATTTGCAAAATTCTGAATATCGGTATCGGTTAAGGTACGCTTATGCGTTTGCAGGCTCATTCCTGGTTTGATATCTTCATAATGGTATGCAAACGGATGCTTTTCAGCTTCGGTATATGCGCCATTAGGCTGGTATATTCCCGTAATTTCTGTCAGACTTGTAGGACTTCCTTGTACCGCACATCGTTGCATATAGTGTTTGATTCCTCGTAATCCACCCATTTCTTCTCCACCCCCTGCGCGTCCTGGACCTCCGTGAACTAATAATGGTAATGGTGAACCGTGTCCTGTGCTTTGTGGAGCACTTTCGCTATTGAGTATTAAGATACGTCCATGATGAGATGCCGCTTCTACGGTATACGCTTTCGCGAAAGCGTTATCTGCAGTCACTACAGAACTCACTAGTGATCCTTTCCCCATTTGAGCAAGCGCTATCGCTTCTTCAACACCGTTATATGGCATTAGTGTACTCACAGGGCCAAAGGCCTCTATTTCGTGTACTTGTGTATTTTTAAACGGTTGGTCTTCGCGCATCAAAATAGGTCGCATAAAAGCTCCTTTTTCACCATCGGCGCCTATTGCTTCTACAGGATCAAAAGAACCATATACAATAGCTGCTGTTTTTGAAATTTTCTCTACTTGTGTTTTTAAGGCATCACGTTGATCAGTATTGATTAACGCTCCCATACGTACTTCTTTACGTTTAGGATCTCCTATAACCGTTCTATCCAATTGCTTCCCTAAGGCAATTTGCACGTCTTCCATTAAATTTTCCGGAACAATAATTCGGCGAATGGCCGTACATTTTTGACCACACTTCACTGTCATTTCTTTACGCACTTCCTTGATAAAAATGCCAAACTCTGGAGTGCCTGGAACGGCATCAGGTCCTAAAACAGCGGCATTCAAACTATCTGCCTCCATAGTAAATGGCACGCTTTCTTCTAGTAATCTAGGGTGTGCTTTGAGTAAACGTCCTGTATGAGCGCTTCCTGTAAACGTAACAACGTCTTGGCTTGCCACCGTATCTAGGATTGAAGTCGTAAGTCCTGACAATAATTGTAATGCTCCTGGAGGAAGTATCCCACTATGAATGATCTCTTTAACGACTGCCTCTGTTAAGAATGCGGTTTGTGGTGCAGGAAGTACTACCGCTGGCATTCCTGCCATCCAGTTTACAGCACATTTTTCTAACATTCCCCAAACAGGGAAGTTAAACGCATTGATATGTACTGCTACTCCTTTTTTCGGTACCAAAATATGATGCGCCATAAACCGACCGCCTCTTGATAAATCAATAGGATCTCCTTCTACAGCATAGGATTGATCTGGAAATAACTTACGCAAACTTGCATTTGCAAATAAATTTCCAAATCCTCCTTCTATATCAATCCAACTATCTACGCGTGTAGCACCTGTTTTATAACTGATCTCATAAAACTGTTCTTTACGCTTGTTAAGATACAATGCCAGCTTTTTAATCATATTACCACGTTGCTGAAAGGTCATATCTCTCAATGCTTTTCCGTGATCACGACCGTACTGTAATGCACTCGCAACATCAAGTCCCTCAGTACTCGTAAGGCCTATTACTTCTCCCGTAATAGCATCATACATATTACGAGTATTTGTATTGTCTCCAGTAACCCACTGGCCATTTATGTAAGATTCTAAAATCATAAACTGTTTATTTTAACCTCGAAATCAATGTCAAAACTGACATCGAGAACGTATTTTATTATGCTCTTATTCGTATAATGCTTCCATTGATTCTTCCTAACACACTCTTCACATATCCATCTACTACTTTACGCATGGACACAGGTGTGTTACCTGGGAAGTAATCCTTATATTTTTCATAGGCATCTTCTACAAGATCTGCCGACACCACATTTACACGAATCCCTCTTTCTAATTCTAACGCGACTGCTTTTGTAAAGCTTTGAATCGCACCATTGACCATTGCTGCACTTGTAGTCATAGCTACAGGTTCATCGGCTAAGATTCCTGTTGTAAGTGTAATTGAACCTCCATCATTTAAAAAGGCTCTTCCGAGACGTACCAAATTGACCTGCCCCATCATCTTACTTTTGATGCCTATATAAAAATCATCTTCAGATAAACTATCAAATGTATCCCACTTTGCATCTCCTGCTATATTTACAATAGCGTCTACTTTACCTACAGATTCAAACATCTTCTTAATAGATGCCGATGAAGCAATATCTACAGTGACATCTCCTGAAGATCTCCCTGCAATAATCACTTCATGATTTTCGGCAAAACGCTGTGTTACTGTTTTTCCTATAGTTCCGTTTCCTCCTATGATTAATATTTTCATATGGGTATATTTTAAATACACTTTCGTACTTCGACAGGTTCAGTATAAACTTCACCTTCGTGAAAGCTTATAAAGTTACATTTTCAATAATTGCCGCATACCCTTGTCCTACGCCTACACACATCGTAATTAAGGCATATTTTTTCTTCTGTTCCTGAAGTTCTAAAGCTGCCGAATAGGCAATACGTGCTCCTGTTACTCCAAGTGGGTGTCCCATCGCAATAGAGCCACCATTTGGATTAATGCGAGGGTCATCATCTGCTAGTCCCCATTCTCTGATACACGCCAATGCTTGTGATGCAAAGGCTTCGTTAAGCTCAATCACATCTATATCATCCATGGTAAGTCCCGCTTTTTGTAACGCTTTATTTGAAGCTTGCACAGGTCCTATTCCCATAATACGGGGCTCTACTCCTACCACCGCTGAACTCACAATTCTTGCTAGTGGTTTTAATCCATATTTTTTTACCGCGCTTTCACTCGCAACAATTGTAGCTGCCGCCCCATCATTTAATCCTGAGCTATTACCCGCAGTCACACTTCCTCCTTCTTTCTTAAAAGCGGGACGTAATTTTGCCAGTATTTCTTTAGATGTCGTAGGTTTTATAAACTCATCATCTTTAAAAATGATAGGGTCTTTTTTACGTTGTGGGATCTCTACTGCAATTATTTCTTTTGCGAGTCTCCCAGAGGCTTGTGCTTTTGCAGCTTTCATTTGACTATGGTATGCAAACGCATCTTGGTCTTCACGAGATATATTATATTTTTCTACTAGGTTTTCTGCGGTATTACCCATTCCGTCAACACCGTATAGTTCTTTCATTTTGGGGTTGATAAAACGCCATCCAAACGTAGAGTCATACATTTTACTATCTCCACCGAAAGCAGTAGATGGTTTTGCCATAACATAGGGTCCACGAGTCATATTTTCTACCCCTCCAGAGATAAACACATCTCCATCACCAGACTTGATTGCGCGATTTGCCTGTATTATCGCAGAAAGACCGCTACTACACAATCTATTTACAGTTTCTCCTGGTACTGTAAATGGAAGTCCTGCTAATAATAATGACATACGAGCCACATTACGATTATCTTCTCCTGCTTGGTTAGCACATCCCATAATTACATCATCATAGGCTTCTTTTGGAATATCAGGGTTGCGTTTTACAACTTCACGTATTACGTGTGCCCCTAAATCGTCCGTACGAATAGCTTTTAATGTCCCTTTATAATTTCCAATGGGAGTACGAACTCCATCTATAATATATGCTTCCATAATGATTTATTTGATTTGTGATTGTTGATTTGAGATTGTTGAATTTTTAAATCTTCGTTAATCATAAATCTGCAATCCTTAATCATTTTTTATACTTTACAATTCTCATTTTTAGATCTTGAACATAGTCCTAAAATCTACAATCAAAAATCTCTAATCGTTAATCTAATTCCCAATCTTTTGTCGTTCTATAAACAACGCCCTTAAATAAAGCGACGAGTTCTTCTCCTCTTTTTACTTCGACAATATTAAAACCTATTTTCATTTTCTGCTTATCCACAGTCGCTTCGGCTGTAATGTAATCTCCTTCTACCAATGCTTCGATATGATTGATACTTGTCTCTATAGAAACCGCGTATTTCCCATGGGTATTTGCGGTAAATCCAAAAGCAGTATCTGCTAGCGAATACGTAATACCACCATGTGCAAAGTTCATACTATTAAGCATTTCTCTACGTACCGTCATTCCAATTTTTACACGTCCTACTGTTGATTCTATAATCTCAATTCCTAACCAAGTACTATACGCATCTTGACTTAACATTTTATATGGTATGTCTTTTCCTTTCATATACTAATTGGAGATTGGAGATTTTTGATTGCTGATTTCTGATTTCTGATTTCTGAACTTTTAACTCTTAAATCTACAATCAAAAATCTACAATCGTTAATTAAAAAATATATTTCCTTCTCTACTCATCCTTCTTAACAAAGGTGAGCATCGGTATCTATCTTCATGATACTCATCATACAAAGCATCCAGTTGTGATACACACCAATCTATTCCTTTCTCATCAGCCCATGCGAGTAATCCCTTAGGATAATTTACTCCTTTAGTCATGGCATTATCTATATCTTCTGCACTCGCTACATTCCAAAATAATGCATCTGCTGCTTCATTGATAAGCATCACAAGAATACGTTCAAAAATTTGTGTTTCTACTACCTCATCTGTATTTGAGTTTGCTTTATCGCTTCGCTCTCCCTCTGGTCGTGAAGCTCCTTTTCTCGATTTCGCGAAAGCGTTCTCAGCATTTTCATCGGTATAATGATAATATCCTCTTCCTGACTTACGTCCTAAATATCCTGCCTGACTATGCCTTTGTTGTGTAAATGAAGGCTTATATCTTGGGTCTTGATAAAAGGCATTAAATACGGTTTCTGTTACGGTATAATTAATATCATTTCCTATAAAATCCATCAACTCAAAAGGTCCCATTCTAAATCCTCCTATAGATTTCATAGCCCAATCTATCGTTGCAAAATCTGCTATTCCTTCTTCATAAATACGCAAAGCCTCTCCATAAAAAGGACGTGCTACACGATTTACAATAAACCCAGGAGTATCCTTTGCTACAGCAACTACTTTTTTCCAGCGAGTAATTTCTGCAACGCACATATCTAATACATCTTGAGAAGTTTGCACTGCCGGAATTACCTCAACCAATTTCATTAAAGGTGCAGGATTAAAGAAATGAATTCCTATACAGCGCTCTGGTTTTTCTAACGATGCTGCAATGGAAGCGATAGAAAGACTAGATGTATTTGAGGCTATAATAGCGGTATCAGAAACATACGATTCTAGTTCTTGGAATACCTTCTTTTTAACATCAAGGTTTTCAATGATAGCTTCAATAGTCAAGTCTGCATTTGCTAACTCTTTTAAAGAATTTACATATTGAATATTTTCTTGAATTCTATTTTTCTCGTCTGCATCAATCCTTCCTTTCTCTATAAGACGATTCAGAATTTTTTCGAGTTTTGTCGCTGCTTTATCTAAAGCAGGCTGTTGTACATCAAAAAGTTTTACAGAACATCCTGCTGTTGCTGCTACTTGTGCAATTCCAGAACCCATGGTTCCTGCTCCAATAATTCCTACAGTTTTGATCGGAGATTGTGGATTGTTGATTGGAAATTGTTGATTTGATTTACTCATTATAGAATTAATTATTTTGATGATGCTGTCTTTATACTAGTAACAAAAATAGAAATGAGTTGGTTATTTTTATCAAGCAATCTTTCTAGATCTTGAGTATTAAGAATTAATCCCGCTCCTTTTTGAATTTTCATATTCACATACGATTCACGTAATTCTTTTAAAGAAATTTTCATTTTATGTAGAAAGTCTTTTGTGCTTTCTCCACTACGAGCTTCTCCATAATTTAATGCGACAGATGTTGATGAACGAATTAATTGTTTTGTTAGATGTTCTGAAGCAAAAGATTTATCTATTGTTTTACATAGTAAAATTACATCTACTGAAAATTTTATCAATCTTTCCTCAAGTTGATTTGGCTTCATGCTTTAAATTCTAAAATCAAAATTCGTTAATCTCCAATCGTTATTCTCTATTTCCCTTTAAAATTTGGTTTTCTTTTTTCTACAAAAGCGGCTACTCCTTCTGCATAATCTTCACTGCTTGCTGCTTCTATTTGTAATTTAGATTCTAATGCAAGTTGATCTTCAAGTGTATTACTCATAGATTTGTTAAGTAATTGCTTGGTCATTCCCAATGCTTTTGTAGGCATTTGCGCAAGTGTAACTGCAACTTTCTCTATTTCTGTTTGAAAATCTTCTAAGGGTGTGACTTTATATATCATCCCCATTTCTGCTGCATCTGTAGCAGCTACTTTATCTCCTAACATCATTAATGCACTTGCTTTTCCAAACCCTATAAGTCTTGGCAAGAAGAACGTTCCTGCACTATCTGGCACAAGTCCTATTTTACTAAAAGCTTGAATAAAACTTACTTTCTCATGTGCAATCACAATATCACAGGCCAATGCTATGTTTGCTCCTGCTCCTGCTGCAACGCCATTTACGGCTGCAATTATTGGTTTTTTGATAGCACGAATCCTTGTAATTATAGGATTATAGTGCTCTTCAAGTATCTTTTTAAATCCTGGATTTAAATCTGGTGTTGTTACTTCTTTTAAATCCTGACCCGCACAAAATGCTTTTCCGCTTCCTGTGATCACAATCGCTCTTACAGACGCGTCGTTTTCACAAGCATCCAATTCATTTTGAAATGCCAATGCCATTTCACGATTAAAGCTATTAAAAACTTCTGGGCGATTTAATGTCAGAGTCGCAACTCCATTATTTATGTTTTTTGCTATTGATTGACTCATTTTTCTATATTGGAGATTGTAGATTAACGATTTTTGATTTATGAACTTTCTTAGTTCAATAATCTACAATCAGAAATCTACAATCGTTAATCATTTTATTTCAAGCATTTAAAATAATCAAATGGTTCTTGACACGTATCGCATTTAAACAATGCTTTACAAGCTGTAGATCCAAACTGACTCACCAAGTGTGTTTCTGTCGATCCACAATTGGTACATTTTACTATTTTCTTATTCCCTAATAATGCTTCTTTATCGGCTTCTGGAGAAAGAGGCGCTGCGATTCCATACTCTTCTAATGCTTTCCTTCCTCTATCTGTGATCCAATCTGTTGTCCAGGCAGGACTTAATACTAAAGTGATTTTTGCTTTTTTATTCGCTTTCGCGAAAGCGGACACAATATCATCCCCAATTACATCCATTGCTGGACATCCCGAATAGGTAGGTGTTATTTTTACTTGAATCACTCCATCTACTTCAATAGCTTCTCGTACTACGCCCATATCCATAATAGAAAGCACGGGGATCTCTGGATCTGAAACAGATTCCAGAATGGAGATAAGATGTGGTTCTATATGTTGGGTTTCTAAAGTCATTTTGATTGGAGATTAGCGATTTTTGATTTTTGATTTTTTGAACTTTCGTTCTCAAATCTTCAATCTAAAATCAGCAATCGTTCATCATTCTACCATTCCATATTAGGATAGGTACGTTGCATATATTGCATATCTGACAGGATGTATCCCATATGTTCTGAATGAATTCCTTGTTTTCCTCCTTTATGGAAATACTTATTTTCAGGAACTTCTAAAGTAGCTTCTTCTAACACTTCTGAAACCATCTTATAATAGATATCTTTTAGTTTAGAAGTATTTACTCCAATACCTTCTGCAATCATAGCCTGATCTGCTTCTGTTTGATGAAACAACTCATCAGTATACATCCATAAATCTGTAATTGCTTCCTGTACACGCTCATGACTTTCTTGCGTTCCATCGCCTAATCTTCTGATCCAGTCAGAAGAAAAACGCCAGTGATAACTTACCTCTTTTACAGATTTTTTTGCAATGGCTGCGAGAGTCTCATCTTTGCTATTTTCTAATTCTCTTAGAAACAATAAGTGGTATGCGTCAAAAAGAAACTGACGCACGATCACATATCCAAAATCAGTATTAGGTTGCTCGACTAAGAGTACATTTTTATATTGGCGTTCTAATCGCAAAAATGCAATAGTATCTTCTGTCGCCGAATTGTCGTCACTTAGCTGAGCTGCATATTGAAAGTAACTACGCACTTGACCAAATAGATCTAAAGAGATATTAGTTCCAGCAATATCGGTTTCTAGGCTAGGTCCATGACCACATAATTCTCCCAGCCGTTGTCCAAGAATAAGACTATTATCTGCGATACCGAGGATGTAATTATAGAGGTGTTGATTTTTCATAATAAACTTAAATATTGGAGATTGTAGATTAACGATTTTTGATTTTTGAACTTTTTATTCTCAAATCTTCAATCTAAAATCAGCAATCGTTAATCGCTACATGTGTTTCACCTCATCAGGTAAATCATAAAATGTAGGATGACGATATACTTTATCTGCAGCAGGTTCAAATAGCTCTCCATTATTCTCTGGATTACTTGCCGTAATGTTACTACTTTCTACTACCCAAATACTTACTCCTTCACTACGACGTGTGTATACATCACGTGCATTTTCTAATGCCATTTCTGCATCAGCAGCATGAAGGCTCCCAAAATGCCTGTGTTCTAATCCGTTTTTACTTCTTACGAAGACTTCCCAAAGGGGCCAATTATTTTTTGACATTATCCTACGTGTTTAAGATCTTTTCTTTTCTCTTTTTTATCTGCATACGCCATCGCGGCATCACGCACCCATGCTCCTTCTTCCCATGCGCCTACTCTATCTTTCATACGCTTTTTATTAGAAGGACCATATCCTTTTACTACTTGCCAGAACTCATCCCAGTCTATTTCTCCAAAATCATAATGACCTGTTTTCTCATTCCATTTTAAATCTGGATCTGGGACAGTAAGTCCTAATAAATCTGCTTGTGGTACTGTTTGATCTATAAATTGTTGACGTAATTCATCATTAGTTTTACGTTTGAGTTTCCATTTCATAGATTGCGCCGTATGGACAGACTCAGCATCTGTAGGACCTAACATCATAAGTGACGGCCACCACCATCTATTCAATGCATCTTGAGCCATCTCTTTTTGTTCAGGAGTTCCATTTGCCAGTTTAAGCATAATTTCAAATCCTTGACGTTGATGAAAACTCTCTTCTTTACACACCCGAACCATTGCTCGTGCATACGGCCCATACGATGTATTACATAAAGGTACTTGATTGATAATAGCCGCTCCGTCTACTAACCATCCTATAGCTCCCATATCTGCCCAAGTGACTGTAGGATAATTAAAAATAGATGAATATTTTGCTTTTCCTGTATGCAGTTGCTCATATAGTTCATCTCGAGAAATGCCTAGTGTTTCGCAAGCCGAGTATAGATACAATCCATGACCTGCTTCATCTTGCACTTTTGCGAGCAATGCCACTTTACGGCGTAATGAAGGTGCTCTGGAGATCCAGTTTCCTTCAGGTAACATTCCTACAATTTCAGAATGTGCATGCTGACTGATCTGTCGTATATGTGTCTTGCGATACTTTTCTGGCATCCAGTCTTTAGGCTCTATTTTTTCATCACGTGCAATACGCGCTTCAAAAATGTCTTCCAAGTTTTTTACTTCATTTTCACTCATAACATTCTATTTTTTGTATTCCGCTTTCGCGAAAGCTTATACATCAAAATTTACTTTAACTTTATCCGAAGTAGGAACAGCTTGACAACTTAATACAAAGTTTTGAGCCACTTCTTTTTCTTCTAAAGCATAGTTTATTTTCATTTCTACACTTCCTGCTTCTACTTGACATTTACATGTACTACAAACCCCTCCTTTACAAGCAAAAGGCAAGTCTGCGCCTGCATTTAATGCAGCATCCAGTATCGTATCACACTCATCTGTCATTGTAAAGTGAAATTCTTTACCTCCATCTACTATTGTGATTTCAACACCTTCAACTTTTTGTTCGGCAAGACGAGCTGCACGCTGTTTATCTTCTTCAGAAAGTCCCGTTACAAATAATTCATAATGGACTTTTTCTTTATCTAATCCTGCTTTGACTAACTCATCCCGAATTAAAAATATCATCTCCTCCGGACCGCAAATAAAAACCTCATCTGTATCTTCTACATCTATAAAAGCCTTTGTTAGTGTTTGCAATTTCTTAGACGTAAACCTTCCATTAAATAACTCGATATCTCGTTGCTCTTTTGTTAAAAAATAGAAAATTTCTAATCTCCCAAAGTACTGATTACGTAACTGTTCTATCGCTTCCTTAAAGATAATAGATTTTACGGTTCTATTTAAATAGAAGAGCTTGAAGGTTGCATCTGGTTCAATAGCTAAGTGTGTCTTTATCATAGAAAGAATAGGAGTAATACCACTTCCAGCTGCAAAAACCACATAGTTTTTGGGGACGCCTTTTGATGTAGGAACTCCAAATTTTCCGCTAGGTTCCATAATATCTATCATATCTCCTGTACGTAATTGAGTATTTACATACGTAGAAAATATTCCTTCTGGTATTTGCTTTACAGCAACTTTCCATTCTTTATCTACTGGACTGGAACACAAGCTGTATGACCTACGTACATCTTCTCCATCTATAGTTGCCTTAAGTGTAAGGTGTTGTCCTTGTGTATAATCAAATGTATCCTGTAATATAATAGGAATATCAAAGGTTATCACAGAACAATCTGACGTTTCCTTATAAATATCCTTAATTTTTACTGTATGAAATTGTGCCATACTTATTTATTAAAACCTATCAAAACTAACAATTGTTAGTTTAATATCCAAAAGTGTAGATTCTACCTTTCTATTTTACGATTCCTTTGAGTAGTGTCTCACTTAATGCAATCACAAGATCTTCTTGTTTTAATTCTGATTTTTTAGGAATCCATAAATACAAATTTCGTAATGTACTGAGGATAGAAAACAATACGACTTCCTCATTTATATAGGTAAGTTCTCCACTTTCCCTTCCATTTTGTAATATGAGACTAAATTGATTTTCATATTCAGATCGTAATTCTAAGTATTCAGTCAAGCCTTCTTCTAAATGCATCCAGTCATTATTGAGGGCTGCCATTTCATACATATAACTAGATGTTAATATTACATGCTGTTTTATGATCGATTGAAGTTTTTCAATATTAGATTGATCTTTGCTAATGATTTCTTTTATTCCCGATGTAAATTCTCTTGCTAAATAAAGTACAATTTCAGAGAGGATTTGTTGTTTAGAATCTATATGGTTGTAGAGGCTTGCAGCTTTAATACCCAGTGCTGTCGCAAGGTCGCGCATCGTCACAGCACTATATCCTCGTTTTTTAAAGAGTATTGCAGCAGTCTCAAGGATTTCAGTTTTTCGATTTACAGAGGATATCTTCATATGCCTCTAAGATACTAATTTGAAAAAGTATGCTTTTATAAGTATCATCATAACAAAATTATAATACGCGAGGTATAAATTATATAAAGTATTTAATTTGCACTCTATGAGTACTACATTTGAATCCAATCCATTACTGGATCGTCTTCCTCCTCATTTGAGGCAATATATAAAACCTCAGAATTACGATAATTACACGCCTATCAATCAGGCAGTATGGCGATATGTAATGCGTAAAAATGTAGATTACTTATCCAAAGTTGCTCATGAGAGTTATCTGGATGGATTATATCAAACAGGAATCTCAATAGACACCATTCCCTCTATGTATGGTATGAATCGTATCTTAAAAGAGATTGGATGGGCGGCAGTTGCTGTAGATGGCTTTATTCCTCCTAATGCTTTTATGGAATTTCAGGCGTATAAAGTGCTTGTCATTGCAAGCGATATACGTCAACTAGAACATATAGAATATACTCCTGCTCCAGATATTATTCATGAAGGAGCCGGACATGCGCCTATTATCGCAAGTCCAGATTATGCAGAATACTTAAGGCGTTTTGGAGAAATAGGTGCCAAAGCTATTTCCAGTGCTCATGATATGGAAATGTATGAGGCAGTCAGAACACTTTCTATTTTAAAAGAAGCCGAAGGTGTCTCTGAAGAAAAAATCAAACATGCTCAAGAGCATATAGAAGAACTCCAAAACAAAAAAGTAACTCCTTCTGAAATTGCATTGATCCGTAACCTACACTGGTGGACTGTAGAATATGGACTCATAGGTACTGTAGAAAACCCAAAAATTTATGGTGCTGGCCTTTTATCTTCCATAGGAGAGAGCACTTGGTGTATGACAGACGAGGTGCAAAAAATTCCATATAGCATAGATGCCATTTATCAAGAATTTGATATTACAAAACCACAACCTCAACTCTATGTAACTCCAGATTTTGCTTATCTCATGGAAGTACTGGAAGAGTTTGCAAATACAATGGCTATTCGTAAAGGAGGATGGCGTGGACTCAAAAAGCTTATCGATTCTAAGCAAATAGGGACTATAGAACTAAGTACAGGACTCCAGATAAGTGGTGTCTTTACACGAATGATTCAAAATGAAGATAATGAGGTTATTTATTTTGAGACAGAAGGTGATACGGCGCTCGCTTATCGCGAAAAAGAATTGATAGGTCATGGTATACATAGACATTCTAATGGTTTTAGATCTCCCCTGGGAAAATTAAAAGGAATCAATCTTTCTATAGAAAATATGGGCCCTCGTGATTTACAGGCCTATAATTTTTATGATGGGAAGTCTATAGGCTTTGAGTTTGAAAGCGGTATTACCGTACAAGGACTTAATGTCACTGGGATGCGTAATCTCAATGGAAAACTCATGCTTATCCAGTTTAGAGAGTGTACAGTACAATATAAAGATCAAATCCTTTTTTCTCCAGAAATGGGAGATTTTGATATGGCCGTAGGAAAAGAAATAGTTTCTGCATTTGCGGGGTCTGCAGATTTTCTTTCCTTTAAGCTTGAAAAGCATAAACTATCATCTATTGCAACCAAGTTATCTATTTCTGAGGTGGAAAAAGAACTCATGGATCTTTTTCAACAAGTACGAGATATTCGTACAAAAGGAAAGCCATTCCCTATAGACACACTACAGCTTATCTTTGATAAAATACGTATACATCATACCCAAGACTGGTTACTTTTACTTGAGATTTATGAATTAGTTCATGATGAGGATCTTATTTTTGCAAAAGCAATTATAGACCATCTCAACGATCTTAAAAATCATAAACCCTCAATTTCACATCTTATAGAAGATGGAATATCCTTAGTAAAAAATGTTAGTCCAAAATAGATTGTACTTCGTCTATCGTACGTATGGGCGAAGAATCATATACTAACGTCCACCCTAAAGAATTGGTAAGTATATACATTTTCTGAAGTTCTGTAATCAATCTATTCTCTGCATTTGTATATAAAGAAGAAGTTTCAATTTTTTTTTGAAGCGTTTTTAATACCCTATTTTTAATTGTATTGTAATCTTCGGCTCCAAAAGGATTGAGTAAATCTTGCTGTACATCATAGTATTCCAGATCAGGATTAATGATTAACTCTGGTTCTGGGATTTTTAAAATATATAATGTTTGCGTAGTCGTATCAATACGGGTTTCAATCTTACTTAGATCATACGACACCGATGCTTTTGCATTGACAACGACAAGTGCTTTTTTGGAGGCAGTCAGAATATCAAAATAAAAATCTTTAGAGTCTTCATAAGTAAATACTTGCGCATATTTCCCTTCTGTCACTATAAGCTTACCTACATTTTTTAAGGTATTTGATATAAGTTCCGAATTTGCTTTTAGTGTATCCTGAGTATCATCTTTAAACTCACAATACCTATAACAGAATAGGATAAAAATGACAAGTAGGACAAAGAGTATTCCTTTACGCATTCTCAAAATTACAATAAAAAGAACTAGGGCTATACATGAATAACACTTAAAACTGTATCATCGGATATTCTTTTTTAAGAGCTTGTATCCGTTTATCTAGATCTGCAAGAAATAGTTGATGAGCATGGCTATCGGTATTAAATGGCCGATGGGATAAGCCTTTCTGAATACCATCTACTTCTTTCATTACGAGTTTTGTTTTTTCAAAAGCGTATACTTCTATAAATCGCTCCCAGATATAATCTACAGCTTGTTGGCTAGGGTGTAACATATCTTTGGTATAAAATCGATAATCACGCAGCTCATCCATCATCACTTCATAGGCAGGAAAGTACTGCACTCTTTTTGCATCACACACTTCATGTACTGCCGAAATCAAATGTGCTTTGCTTCGCATATTTTCTACAAAACCATCTTTAAGATGTCGTACAGGTGAAACCGTATAAACAATTGTAGCCTTAGGATTTATTTTTTGAATAATCGCACATTGGCGTTTAAGACTTGCCGTTGTTTCTTCTATAGGCAGTAATCCTTTTACAAATTGTTTTTGAGGCACTTTATGACAGTTTGCCACAGCAATTCCCGTGTCTTTATGTTGATACACCCAAGCTGTCCCTAGGGTTATAAAAACATGAGAAGCTTTTGCAAGCACTTTTGTAAGTTGTTCTTGAGCTTCTTTAAGTTTATCTACGATTGCCCCTCTAGAACTACTGTTTAAACGACTGTGAGCTATAAAGGACTTCCAGATACCATCTATTTCAAAAACAGTTTCTTCTACACTATCTGAGCCATTATATACATCTTGCAACACACGCTCAATTGCCAGAGGATGAAAAAGAATTCCATAAGGATTTACTACAGATTGAAACTTATGATACAAAAGTGCATTCCCTATATTTTCTGCAAAACAAGATCCTAAAAACAATACATGATCCTCATAACCAAATTGTTTTGAAGCAGTTTCTAGTGAGATATTGGTTTGTAGTTTCATCTTGTTAAGATATAAATTTATTGTAGCATTTTAGACGTATCTCCAAAGACGCTAAGACACGAATCCTCTATAGTCTAATGTGTACTTATTTATCTTAATCCATTCACTACTCTAGTGATTCCTGTTTTTATTAATGGACTATTGAAGTTGATTAATAATCCTAGTTTCATATTTGTCAATTTTAAATATGTAAGTAATTGTTTAGGATGTACAGGATGAATTTCTAGTACAGATTTTATTTTAATAATTACTTTATTCTCAACAATTAGATCAGTCCTAAATCATTTTCATAAAATTCTTTTTCTTCCTCTATTTATGGTCTACTAATTATAATTTCGAATAAGCTTTTGCGTCTTCGCATCTTTGCGAGACAATTAAGCCGTTAGTCCAAAAAACGCTTAGCATCTTGCAAAGCAGCATCTATACCTGCTGGGTTCTTACCTCCTGCTGTTGCAAAGAAAGGCTGTCCGCCACCACCGCCTTGGATGTGCTTTCCGAGTTCACGTACTACTTGACCGGCATTCAATCCTTTAATAGCAACCAACTCTTTAGAGATATAACAACTCAATAATGCTTTCCCGTTTTGTTCGGTTCCAAAAAGTATAAATACAGATGGTTCTCCACGACCTAAATCAAAAGCTAAATCTTTAATCGTCGAGGCATCAAGGTCTACTTTTTTAGCTAAAAACTTTATTGGAATTTCTCCATCTATAAGAACAAACTCTTTCTCTAAATCTCCACTTAAGTTTTGTGCTTTCTCCTTGATAAGCGTTTCTACCTGCTTTTTTAGTGCTGTATTTTCATCCAGTAAACTCGTAATTGCTTTTACGGGATCTTGCGCATTCTTAAGTGTAGTTTTTACTTTATTATAAGCTTCTGTTTCTGACGTAAAATACTCTTTGGCCGCATCATTGGTAATAGCTTCTATACGTCGTATTCCAGAAGCGACTGCTCCTTCTGACATAATTTTAAAATGCCAGATATCACCTGTACTTTGTACATGAGTCCCTCCACATAGTTCCATAGATTTTCCAAAACGTATTGCACGTACAGCATCTCCATATTTTTCTCCAAACAATGCAATAGCTCCTTCTTTAATCGCCTGGTCATACGCAATACCACGTTGTTCTTCTAATGGTAAGCTTTCACGTATACGAGCATTCACAAAGTTTTCTACCGCTTTCAGTTCTTCAATAGTTACTTTTGAGAAATGTGAAAAATCAAAACGAAGATTACGGCTATGCACCATACTCCCTTTTTGCTCTACATGTGTTCCTAAGACTTTACGTAATCCTTGATGTAGTAAATGTGTAGCTGTATGATTTGCAGACGTACGGAAACGTTGCTTCTCATCTACAACAGCTTTGAATATTCCTTCTGTAGATCTTGGAAGGTTTTTTGCTAAGTGTATAATGAGATTATTCTCTTTTTTGGTATCTATAATATAAACCACTTCGCCATTAGGAACTTCCAGATATCCTTTATCTCCTACTTGCCCCCCTCCTTCCGGATAGAATGGGGTTACATTAAATACCAGTTGATAGAGTTCACCATCTTTTTTACTCTCTGTCTTACGATAGCGAGTGATTTTTACAGAAGCTTCTAAGGTATCATATCCTATAAATTCTTCATCAGAATCTTCTAGTAACACCGTCCAATCACCTGTATCTACTTTAGAAGCATTTCTAGAACGATCTTTTTGTTTTTGAAGTTCTACCTGGAAACCTTCTTCATCTAGCTTCAAGCCTTTCTCACTTAAAATAAGTGCCGTCAAATCTTTTGGAAAACCATAGGTGTCATACAACTCAAAGGCCTTCTCTCCAGGAATAGTATCTCCTTTAGTATTTGTAATTACAGTATCTAACAGAATTAAGCCTTGATCTAATGTCCGTAAGAAAGATTGCTCTTCTTCTCTAATTACATTAACAATAAGATTTTTTTCTCGTTTCAATTCTGGGAAGGCATCTCCCATTTGCTTCACAAGCGTATTGACAAGCTTATAAATAAAAGGTTCTTTGGTATTTAAAAATGTAAACCCATAGCGTATCGCTCTACGTAAAATACGGCGTATCACATAGCCCGCTCCTGTATTACTCGGCAATTGACCATCAGCAATACTAAATGCAACTGCCCTTAAGTGATCTGCAACAACGCGTACTGCGATATCGGTTTCCTCTTTGTGTCCACATTTAAAAGATGTAATGGTTTCTATCTCACGCATTAAAGGCGTAAAGACATCCGTATCATAATTAGATTGCACACCTTGTAATACCATACACAGACGCTCAAAGCCCATTCCTGTATCTACGTGTTGTGCGGGTAATTTTTCTAATGATCCATCTGCCATCCGATTGTATTGCATAAATACAAGATTCCATATCTCTATTACTAAAGGATGATCTTGATTTACCAAGGTTTTTCCATCTACGGCTTTTTTTTCTTCTTCAGATCGTATATCTACATGTATCTCGCTACAAGGTCCGCAAGGTCCCTGAGCACCCATTTCCCAGAAATTGTCATGTTTATTTCCATTAATAATTCGATCTTCGGCTATATGCTTTGTCCAATAATCATAAGCTTCTTGATCGCGTTCTAAACCTTCGACTTCATCGCCTTCAAAGATCGTTACATAGATACTGGAAATATCAATCCCATAGACTTCTGTAAGCAATTCCCAGGCCCATGCAATGGCTTCTTGTTTAAAATAATCTCCAAAACTCCAATTCCCAAGCATTTCAAACATGGTATGATGGTAGGTATCTTTTCCTACTTCTTCAAGATCATTGTGTTTTCCACTTACACGCAGGCATTTTTGGGTATCTGTAAGACGTGTATTTTTAGGAGTTCCATTTCCCAAAAAATATTCTTTAAAAGGTACCATTCCTGCATTGGCAAACATGAGTGTAGGATCGTTTTTAAGCACCATAGGAGCCGATGGAACAATGTTATGCTTTTTGGATTCAAAAAACTCGAGGAATTTAGTACGTATCTCTTGAGATTTCATAGATCTAATCGTATCGAATAATTATTTTTATCTTTGATCGTTAAGGTAGATGTAGTACGCTTTCGCGAAAGCGTACTTACGCCCCCTAACATCACGCAAAAATACACATTTTAACTTATGTCTAAGGTTAAATATTATTATGATAGCGAGACACTTTCTTACAGGAAAGTAGAGCGAAAAAAAGGACGCACTATCGGCGCTATTTTACTATTTCTTACAGGCACCGCTTTAATGGGGCTTATTTTTACGATTGCTATTTTTAATTCAGGAGTAGATACTCCTAAAGAACGCAAGCTAGAACGTGAGTTATCTAATATGGAGTTGCGTTATGATATGCAACAAAAACGGTTAGATCAAATAGAAAAGGTGCTTGCAAATGTACAAGAGCGTGATAATAATGTGTACCGTGTTCTTTTTGAAGCAAATCCTATTCCTGATGAAATCAGACAAGCGGGTTTTGGAGGTGTAAATCGATATAAAGATCTCGAAGGTTTTGATAATTCTAAAATGATTATCAATAGTGAAGAGCGACTGGACAAAATCACAAAACAACTTGTTATCCAGTCCAAATCTCTGGATGAGATTGCTCAACTTGCCGAAACCAAAGAAGCCCTTTTACAAACCATTCCTGCCATACAACCTGTTCAAAATAAAGATTTATCCCGAGTTGCTTCTGGATATGGAATGCGATTACATCCCATTTTAAAATATCGTAGGATGCATAATGGGATGGATTTTACGGCGCCTTCTGGAACCCCTATTTATGCTACAGGAGATGGTAAGGTAACAAAAGTAGGACTGGGTTCTGGATATGGTAAAATGGTGATTATTGAGCATGGTTTTGGGTATAAGACGTACTATGCGCATATGAGTAAATACAATACAAAAGTAGGACGCAATGTAAAACGTGGAGAAATTATAGGGTATGTAGGTAATAGTGGACTTTCGGCTGGACCTCACCTTCATTATGAAGTATGGAAAAATGGAGTCGTCTTAAATCCAGTCAACTTTTACCACAATGATCTTACGCCAGAAGAATATGATATTATGCTCGCTGCGGCTTCATTAGAAAATCAATCGTTAGACTAGAATCGTATGCATGTAGACCTTCCTGAAAAATTATATTACGGTATAGGCGAAGTAGCAGAGGCTTTTGATGTAAATGCTTCATTAATCCGATTTTGGGAAAAAGAGTTTGATGTACTCAGGCCTAAAAAAAATGCAAAAGGCAATCGCAAGTTTACCCCTCAGGATATAAAAAATCTAGAACTTATATATCACCTTGTCAAAGAGCGAGGCTTTACCTTAGAAGGTGCAAAAATACATCTTAAAGAGGGCAAGAAAGAAACCCTGAGTAATTTTGATATCATTAGAAAATTAGAAGGAGTCAAAGCACAACTTACAGAACTTAAGAATAATCTATAAGGTATTTCTATCTTTTAGTACTCCTAAAGATATCGATCATTTGTCTTGTTTTTTCGATATTCTTCATATACCCATGAGTTCCATATGAGATTCTAATAGGCCTTCAAAGATTTTAGTAACTTGCATTTATCATTAGAATTTGTAACAAATACTACCAAAACTAAACTAATCAGATATGAAAAAAGGATTCATTGCAATCATTGCGGTAATAGCTGTAATAGCTATCATTGGGTTTTTAGTAGGACCCGGTTTTTATAATACATCTATAGACTTACAAGAAAATGCCACATCACAATGGGCAAACGTAGAGAGCTCATATCAACGTAGAGCCGACTTGATTCCGAACATTGTAAATACTGCCAAAGGGTATGCACAGTTTGAACAAGAAACACTTACAAAGGTTATAGAAGCACGTTCTAAAGCGACCTCTATTACGATAGACCCTTCTAATATTACTCCGGAGCAGTTAATGCAATTCCAGCAAGTACAATCAGGATTGACATCGGCATTATCTAGGTTATTGGCTGTTTTTGAGCAATATCCCGATCTTAAAGCCAATGAGAATTTTAAAGAGTTGATCAATGAGTTAGAGCGTACAGAAAATCGCATTAATGTAGAGCGTAATCGTTTTAATGAGACTGTAAAGCCTTTCAACAAACACATCAAAAAATTTCCGAATAATTTTATCAATATGTTTATCGGTAAATTTTCGGAGATGGATTATTTTGAAGCAGATCAAGGGACTAGTGAAGCTCCTAAGGTAGAATTTGATTTTAGTAACTAAATGGCATCTACGGTAGAAGATTTTCTTTCTCAAAATGAAGAACAAGAAATTGTTGCAGCCATCCGTATGGCCGAAAAAAACACGTCGGGCGAGATTCGTGTACATCTGGAACGACATACAGCTATTGACGCTCTGGATCGTGCAAAAGAGATCTTCCACATTCTTAAAATGGACAATACCAAAGAAGAAAATGGAGTCCTTATCTATGTAGCAGTAGAAGATAATCAACTTGCCATTTGTGGTGACCGGGGTATCGATCAAAAAGTACCTTCTGATTTTTGGGAATCTATAAAAGATCAAATGGTTGCATTTTTTAAAGAAGGGTATTTTAAAGAAGGGCTTATTGCAGGGGTGACTTCTGCAGGTGAAAAACTAAGTGCCTTTTTTCCTTGGGAACATGATGATATCAATGAACTTCCGGACGAAATAACAACAAGTTAATGGAAAAACATCGGTATGCTATCTCTTCAAGAATATTCTGTATAAAGGATCTTATAAGAATATGTATCCTATCTATTTTCTTATGTCTTGGGGTTACTTCTCGTGCTCAGTTTGATATTCCGGATATCCCTGCAAAAAATACCGATCAAACAGCGGTATATGACTATATTAACCTGTTAAATGCGGGTCAAAAAAAGGCATTGGAGCAAAAACTAATACGGTATAGCGATACGACCTCAACACAGATTGTAGTTGTTATTATTGCTTCTACCAAGGGGGAAGACATTGCTTTATTAGGTGCCAAATGGGGTCAAAAATGGGGCATTGGTCAAGCCAAAGAAGACAATGGTATTCTTATCACTCTGGCAAAAAACGATCGCCGTGTAGACATCAATACAGGTTATGGGATAGAATCTATCATTTCTGATCGTGATGCCGAACGTATTATCAATAGAGTAATGGTACCCGCTTTTAAAAGAGGAGATTTTTATGGTGGTTTGGACAAAGCAACAAATGCTCTTATTGATGGCTTAGAAGGGAACTTCTCCGGCACTAGAAAACAAAACAGGGAGTTTCCAGTAGAACCTATTTTTGTCTTTATCATTTTTATTGTGATCGTTATTATCCTAAGCCGAAATAATCATCGTGGAGGAGGTCGTAATGGGGGAAGACGCAACAAAGCCGGGTCTTTGCTCGATGTCATTATTCTCAGTAATATGGGGCGTGGTAGTTTTGGAGGCGGTGGCGGCTTTGGCAGTGGTGGCGGTTTTGGTAGTGGCGGTGGCTTTGGAGGTGGCTTTGGAGGCGGTGGCTTTGGAGGTGGCGGTGCCTCTGGAGGATGGTAAATCTATTTTAGAAGACATCATTATATCCCACTTTTCAAACATTCTATAAATCCTAATTGACACCTACATTCCATCTGGTATACAACCTTATTTACACATTTTACGCCTAAAAATTGACACATAAATCCTCAAAACCCTTGATTTTAAGCGTGTTAAAAAAAACGTTTATTCCGTATATCCTACAGTTATTCTCTATATCGCCCGAATATTACATGAGTAAGTGATTTCTTACATATCATAAAAATTTACTGTATCTTTCACTCACAAATACAGAACATTTTTTTAGGCTTAAAATCAATGATATTTTATATGAATAGGATATGAGCCTATCCTGCAAAGACAGGAATCTAACAAGAATTTAACAGCAAAAAGCTTGTAATTTTAAGAAAAAAGAGGTTATTTTATGACATAATTAAGGGGAAATTCAACATACATATGATGGCTACTATTATAGATATGCGGTATCTATTTATGGATACGTTTACTTAAAAAATAGTTGCGTTTACACACTCAATCAGTTACTTCACACAGTACTACTTTGTTATACCTCTTCTTATACATAATTTAAAATCAATGAGTAGGATCTTATCTATTACTATGGATAAATTCTATAGAATAATAGAAGATACAAAACCACTTAAATGTATGTCAAAATTTAGTAACCATTATTATATTATTATGAGTAAAAAATCGCTAGTAACCTTATGCCTATCAATCTGTTTGATGAGCATGAATTTTTTATTTGCACAACAGGCAGCATCGGGGATTGATGCAATTACTCCCACTACTCCAGAAGCAGGTGTTTTAAGTAGGGCAGGAAATGTCCCTATAAATACAGCAACAGGGCAAATGTCCTATAGTGTTCCTATCCATAATATAGCTGTTAATGGAAACTCTTGGCCAGTAAGTCTAACGTATAATTATGGAGGATTTATCGCAGAGACAAAACCTTCTCTTATGGGATGGGGATGGAACCTTAATGCGTATGGATCTATTACTAAGGTCGTACGTGGATTACCTGATTTTCATCCTGATGGGTATTATGGAGAGATGGATAGAAAAGCGCTCATAGACCAGTATATAACGACTGATAATATTGAAGCAATGCCTTTTGATAACTTTATGAGTTTTGCAAATAATGAGTATGACTCAGAAGCAGATAAGTTTATCGTAAATATTGGAGGGGCTAATTTTAGCTTTAAACTCTATTTTGATGAAACTGACAATGAGTATAAGGCTCATTTTTTATCGAGACATAATTTTAAGGTAGACATTATTATGCAGAATTTCCCTACTACTGAGATTGGTAGTTTTGTGGTGACTGATGATAAAGGAATAAGATATTATTTTGATGATGATGATAGAGAAAGGATAGTTCCTCCAGAAGATCCAGGTCATCCCTATAACATAGACAAAACAACTTCATGGTTACTCTCAAAAATAGAGCATGTAAATGGTGAAGACATTATATTTAACTACACACCAGACACGTATACATCATGGGATTTTTCTGCAAGCGCTCAAACCATGGATGGAGCTACACAAGTTGATCCAAATAACTGGGGACATTTTTTAAATCAATTTATCGGCTCGTATAACGATAAAATGAATCAAACGACGATGCAACGTCAGATCTTAACCTCCATTAACTTCCCTAAGGGATCATTAACCTTTAATACTACTAATGGTCCAAGTGGACATACTGTTTTTGATGCCATAGACCTAAAAGATCCTGCAGGCAATACTGTTTGTAATTATGAGATGGATTATCTAGGTACTAGAGATGCGTTGGTAGAGATACGTAAAAACGATGAGTTATTATTTGGTTTTGATTATTACAACCTCAGTTTAGGAGGTATTCCAGAATTTTATGAAGATGTTAATAACAAACCTCTCAATCAGGATTTATGGGGGTTCTATAATGGTTCTAATAACAATACAGAAGCTATTGATTATACTTTTAATGAACAGGTTGATAAATCTATAAGTTTTGGAGAAACTCGTAAAGGAGCAATGTCTAAGATCACCTATCCTACAGGGGGGTATACATTAATAAACTATGAGCAAAACACAATAAAAAAACTTTATGAAGATAGTAATCTAGGTGGATCTGAAAGTGAAAATAATTTTAATAGAACTATTTATCTTGATCTTGATGCTAAATTATCTAATACAGACAGACATACAGAAACTACAAAGACATTTGATTATCCGGTTAGAGCACTTCTAACTCATAGAATTATAGGAAATATAGACTCTGGGAACGCTATTTATCTAAGAATAGAACGATTAGATGGCCCTGATATAAATCAATATAATGAATGTTATGTTGGTATTCCTAGCTTTCATGCTATGCGCTATCCTTTAAATGTTGAGGATGCTCGTAATCGTATGGTCCCACCTAATCCAGCAGATCCAAAACCTTGTGATAGTTTTTATCCAAACCCTATTGTTTCCCCTGCTTTTATAATCAATAAAGATCCTGACAATAACTGTGCATATTGGGGTCCAGACGGCCCTACTAATGATTGGTATGGATGTACAGGACAAAGTACCATAAATCAAGCATTTAATTCAGGTGTTTTTTGGATTCCTCCAGGAACGTATCGATTTGTCATATCCACCCATACCAATGGGAATCCTCATCTGGTATCAAGCCTTGCTTATGATGAGTTATTTGCAGATATGAGATTCCAATATTACATACCGCCAGGAGCAGATGAAGATACAGATGTAAGTACCTTATTTGTAAATGATCCTACGGCAGGAATACGTGTATCTTCTATCAGAAATTATGACGGGATACAAGGAGATCCTACAAGTACTATTCAATATAGTTATAGTGATGATGATGGATTTTCTACAGCACAAGAAAATCAAACCCCTAATAATGTAGAAAAACACCATATAGACATTATTCTTACTAATGGGCAACAGTACGAAAGAGATGATACCTACTATAGGCTCAATTCCTTTGGAGCAATGGATGCTCACAATGGAATCCCAGTGTACTACAAAAGAGTACGCAAGTATTATTCTGCTACTACCGCCATTGATGAAAATACTGAAGGCGACCCTCCGATAGTTCCTACAGATCCTACAGATACAAATCCCGACTCTGGTACTCCTGCACAACTAGCCTCGGGAGTAGAAACGTATGAATATCAAATGCCTTTTGAGGATCGAAGTTATATGTATCCTCCTCGTCCAATACATCTAGACAAAAGCAAAGCAAAACTTATCTCTACTACAATGACCAGTGGAGATGAGGTCGTTTCATACGAGCAAAGCGACTATATAGAGAATCGTCCTGATCTAGAACCTAATACCGGGAATCCTCAGGATTATAACCCTAACCATCCTTGGAGTTTTAAAATTGCCCCTAAACAAGTACGATTGGTAAATGAACTAACAAATTGCTATGAATTAGGAACAACTGCTTGTCATGATGCTATCCGTGAACTCTATGATGTTGTGAGATACAAAGAAGTTGAGCGGTATTTTGATGTTATTTACAAAGAGAGTATGAAAGATAAAGTAGTTACTACTTATGAATATAACCGTGACCCCGAAAGTGATTTTACGTTGATCAAAGAACAACAGATGATTAATAGTGTGGGAGATATACAACGTACCGTATATGAATATCCTCAAAATAGAACTGAAGAAAGTCAATACCAGTCCATGGTGAATAGAAACCAAGTATCGGTCCCTATTGTAGAGTATACCTATATCAATGATCAAAAGATCAATAGTAAAAAGACCGATTACATATTTCATATAAATGGGTATCACCCAAAAGAGGTAAAAGCAAAAAAAGGAGATGTACCTCTTAGTAATTTAGAGACCCTCTATACTATAGATAGTTATGATGAAAAAGGAAATGTAACGCAAACCCATAGAGAAAATGGACAGCCCGTAGCCTACTTATGGGGGTATGGTAGACAATACCCCATAGCCATAGTAGAAAACGCAAGCCTATCTCAGGTCGTAAGCGCTTTGGAAGTAAGTATGGCGACATTACAAAGCTTAGATGGCAGTGCATTACGTACAGAACTGGATAAGATCAGGGACCATCTACCTTCTGCTCTAGTAACGAGTTATACCTATAAACCACTGGTAGGAGTTACCTCTGTCACCGATCCCAGAGGATATACGATGTTCTATGAATACGATACTCAAAACAGGCTTAAGTATGTCAAGGATCAAGATGGAAAAGTCTATTCAAAAAATGAATACCATTACAGTACGTCTAATTAATTTAAAATCGGAAAACAGATGAAAAAATATATAATCACCATCGCTTTATTACTTCCGATACTTGTGATCGGACAGAGTCAAGATAAAAGTTATGTAAAAACGACTGCCTATCAACAAGCTGTAGATGCAGGTCAGGAAGACACTCTTGATCCATCACAGAAGATAGAGACCATCAATTATGTAGATGGGCTAGGAAGACCTATTCAATCTATTGCTGTAGGTGCAGGAGGAAATGGAGAGCATATTATAACCCATCAGGAATATGATGGAGTGGGAAGAACTCCAAAACAGTATTTACCCTATGCAAATCCATCGGCAACCCACCCTCTTAACTATATAGATCAAGAGAATCTTAAAACGGCTATTAACCAGTTTTATGATACCTCCAAGTATGAAAATACTCAAAACCCCTATAGCGAGATGGTCTATGAGACTTCTCCACTTAATAGGGTAGTAAAACAAGGAGCCCCTGGAAACTCATGGGCTGTAACACAGGAGGATACAGACCACACTATCAAGTTTGTGTATAGGGCAAATACAGATACCGATGCCGTACATAACTTTAAAGTTATATATACAACAGACACGCAATCACCAGAACTCACTCTTAACGGAATTGTAGGTCAAGAGGAGTTGTATGTAACTATAACAAAAGACGAAAACTGGACCCCTTCTTCCGGAAACAACCATACCACAGAAGAATTTACCAATAAGTCAGGACAAGTTATTTTAAAACGCACCTATAATAATAATCTAGCCCACGACACTTATTACACATATGATCATTATGGAAACCTTATCTATGTCCTGTCTCCAGAAGGAGCCGCTCAGATCGTAAGTAGCGGAGCGCTTGTAGCAAATGCACAAGATATTCTGGATACCTTATGCTACCAGTATATATACGATTACCGTAACCGTTTGATAGAAAAGAAGATTCCTGGTAAAGGATGGGAGTATATCCTGTATGACAAGTTAGACCGTCCCGTATTAACACAAGATGCCCGCTTACGCGAAAATGACCAATGGCTCTTTACCAAATATGACGCCCTTAACCGAGTCGCCTATACAGGGATATATACCTCTACCACACCTATACATCTCTTAAGAACACAACTCTTAAATGCTACCGTTCTTAATGAGAGTGTTTCTTCTATCACAAGTATTTCCGGAGAATATATCTATTATACCAATAGTGCGTTTCCTTCCACTGGACTTACCTTACATACGATTAATTATTACGACACCTATACGCATTCTGCAGGACTGACCTTGCCTACCGAAGTATATGGGCAAGCCGTAACTACAGCCACTCAGGGGTTACCTACCGTATCCCTAGTAAGGATACTGAACACGACTAGAAAATGGATCAAGACTCTTATTGCCTATGATGCCAAAGCACGCCCTATCTATAGTGCCAGCATCAATGACTATCTAGATACTCAGGATACCTCTGAGACCTTACTGGACTTTACAGGAAAGGCCTTACAAAGTAGAACGGTACATAGCAAAGGCACCCACCAGCCCGTCACGACAACAGACTTTTTTACCTATGACCATCAGGACAGACTGGCGACTCACTTACAACAGATTAATGAGGAACCTGTACAGCTCATTGCCAGCAATACCTATGATGAACTGGGACAACTCGTAAGTAAAAAAGTAGGAGGACAACTCTTTGAAAGTGGGTATACCGATATATCTCTTGATATTACGGTAATAGATCATATCATTGAAAAAACAAGTGGAGGGAGTAGCAGTTATAATGCAGGTCTTTCTACCATAGGACGTTTGGAAGGAGATGGAGGGATTTCATTTACAGCAGAGACCGAGAATAAAAGATTTATTGTAGGTTTTAATGATCAAAGTAATAGTGACTCACATAGTGAGATTGATTATGGAATATCATTTTTTTGGCAAAACCCTCCGAGGTATATATCACAAATAAGAGAAAACGGGACTCTTATAAGCTTACATAGTGCTACCCCATATAGCGAAGGAGATACTTTTGCTATAGAACGTGAGGGAGATGAGATCCATTTTATTCATAATGGAAGTGAAGTGGCAAGTTATACCATGACTCAAAATTACCCTTCTTTAATAGGAGATCTATCCATACGAGATGAGGGGGGGCAAATAGGGAACCTTAATCTGTATGCCACTACGATTGATAAGAGTTTACAACAAGTAGATTATAGGTATAATATACGAGGGTGGCTTACCGATATTAATGATGTAGACTACAATGCTAGAGAGGTTAGACTCTTTAACTTTCATATCAATTATGATGGAGCGATAGAAGGTGATGCGGGAGACCCTGCAAGAGCCATATCGCTATACAATGGTAATATCTCACAGAGCATGTGGCGCACTGCAGGCACAGATACCCAAAAACGCACCTATGGCTATAAGTATGATGCGTTAAACAGAATTAAGGTAGCCTATAGTAGACAGGGACAAGACTTACTCGGGTATGATCATTACAATGTACATAGTATCAATTATGATCAAAACGGAAACCTGCTTAGTCTCTTACGCCAGGGAGAAGATGTCAATGGCAATGCACAGGCTATGGACGACCTGTCCTATACCTATAACGGGAACCAGTTACAACAGGTAACCGATGGAGCAACCTCATCTATAGCAGGAGAAGGATTTTATGATGGTAATACGGTAGGAGATGATTATGTATATGATGTCAATGGCAATATGATAGAAGACAAGAACAAAGGCATTACCAGTATTACCTATAACCATCTTAACCTCCCAGAGCAGGTGACTATAGATGGTACCGACGGGGAGGGTAACCCTCAAAATGGGTATATCTTTTATACCTATGATGCTACAGGAGTTAAACTGGAAAAAAGAGTAGAAGATCTTATTAAAAATAAAACAGTACAAACTTTTTATGCAAATGGGTATCTTTATGAAGATAAAGACAGTGAAGAAAAACTCATGATGTTCCCACATCCCGAAGGCTATGTAGAACCGGTATACTTAAGTAGTAAGTCGGTAAAAGGATTTAGTAAAACGTCCTCTACTACAACACAATCTGGATATCAATATGCTTTCCAGTATAAAGATCATCTGGGCAATGTACGCCTTACCTATAGTGATTCTAATCTGGATGGCGCTATAAAACCGAGTGCAGAAATTATAAGCGAGAAGCACTATTATCCATTTGGACTCACTCAAAAGGGATATAATACCACTGTAACTTCTAATGCCAATAGCATGGCAGAGAAGTTTGCTTTTGGAGGGAAGGAGTATGGGGAAGAACTCGGGCTTAATTGGTATGATATTCATGCTCGTAATTATGATCCAGCAATTGGAAGATGGTTTAACCTTGATCCATTATCCGAATTTATGTTTACTCAAAGTCCATATAATTTTGCATTCAATAGCCCAATCTATTTTATAGATTTAAATGGGCTGTCTCCGACAGGATCAAATCACATTACAGGATATTTTAATGATGGAAATGGAAATCTTGTATACGACCCTAATGTTAATAGTCAAGAAGATTTAGATCAACTTGGAATTGATGGAGCTTCATATCTTGGAGATGATTATTATGATTCAAGTACGGGTACATATTATGATGAAAATGGAGAAATCCATTATAACCAGTCGCAGAGTGGTTGGGTAGGAGAAGATTTACATTATCATTGGGATATAAGATTTTGGTTACAAAATCTAAATTTAGAAGGATCAGCTGTTGACTATATTGGATCAGGATTTGTTATAAGAGGTGGGACGCAAAACTCTATTAGGTCAAATAATAAATCTCTAAATGAAGACGAAGATATTGATATTCCTAAAGGAGTAATTGATGCTTTAAAAGGTATAACAGCAAAACATAAAGGAGCAGGTGATAAAAGTGGAATTAAAAGTTTTCAGAATGGATTTAAAGACACAAAAGAAGTTGTACGTATTTTTGAACAAGGTAATGATGTAGTAAATGGAGAAGGGATATATAGTAATGGATCAATTACCACACAAAACTTTACAGTTGGCGATACAACTTCATATATATTACAATATTGGAAAAACGGATTACCTATGGGAGGTAGTGGAGCAGGAATTGGAGCTGGCAAAAAAGGAGCCACCGAAGCTGCAAAAAGAGAAATGCAAGGATCTGATTTAGATTCAATACAAGTAATAAAAATGTATGACAACTAAGATACTAATATTATAACACTCAAACTATGATTAAAAATATTTGTGCATTTATTATTATAATTTTAATTATAAATTCTTGCTCTGAAGCTGAAAAAAAATCTTCAAAATTTTCATATAATAAAGGTGAAAGTAGTGTTGAACTTAAAATAATTAATGGGAATGATTATTTAATTTATAATACTCCGACTAGGGTAGATTTTGAATGGGTCAATATTGATCCAAAAACAAGCTTAATCTATGGATCAGGAATTAAAATACTTGTTGCAAAAGAGAATGTTACCCAAACAGAAATAAGTGTACCAAATAATTATTTAAAGAACGACTCATTAAATATTAAATTGAGTTTTGAGATTGACGGAGAAAAATTAAATACTGAGTTTAATGTTCCTATGAAAAATGATAAGTAGTGGTAATGGATCAGAATGGTGCTTTTGAAAAATGACACATTTTGATAATCAATTATCAGCATTATAAATAAAAGGATGAGTCTTTAAATTGAGACTCATTCCTGTTCTTTGAAAAGTTGTTTTTCTTTGATTCTTTCTTTTTATAAAAAGAAAGAATATTTTAAAAATTTTGAGGTTGCCTGTTTTAAAAAAGGAACATGTCATAGTAAGGTATATTAAAGCATTGCTTTTCGCGAAAGCATACTTAATAACATCCCTTCCAGTATAAAGACCATCTGGGTAATGTACGTCTTACCTATGCAGATAGTGATCTGGATGGTGCCATTAAAGCAAGTGTCGAGATTATAAGCGAGAAGCACTATTATCCATTTGGATTACAACAAAAAGGATATAATGACGTGGTTACTTCAAATAAGAATAGCATCGCAGAACGGTTTAAATATAATGGAATAGAGCAAGAAGAAGCATTAGGGCTTAATCTTTACGAAATGCCACTTAGGCAATATGATCCAGCAATTGCACGTTGGACTGGCATTGATCCTGTAACGCATCATTCTATGTCTACCTATACTGCTTTTGATAATAATCCTGTTTTTTGGGCAGATCCTTCTGGTGCTAATAGTGTTATTAATTGGGGGAATCAAACAGAGGCAGGAGCTATCGCAGAAGCAGAAGTGGATTATGAATACAATAACTCCAGTTCAGGTAGTTGTGATGATTGCAGTCAATGTCCAGACACTTGCGGAGGAAGTAACTCAAGTATGCCTTCAGAAGCAGCGTATGCTGTAGCAGGAGGAAATAGAGGTAGTAGTGTGCAAACTACAACAACTGGAAGTAATGATACAAACTCATTTGGAGGATTCTTTAATAATGTTTCAAATGCTCTAGAAAAGGATTTAAGTGAAGATAATTCGCTATCGGAAGGTAGCACTCTGAGAGATGGAGCGGTAGTAAGTTATGGAGCAGCAGTTGTTTCTAGTACTCCTATTTACAAACCATTTTTAAGAGCTTTGCCTAGTTCTATTCACGGAGGATACGCAAGGGCAGGTATAGGAGGGCAAGGAGTTTCTGATTTTACGTCAATAAGTTCTTTTGCATATAGAAGGTTAACCGGAGGAGGAAATGCAGGCAGGGCAATTCCAGGTATATTTGGACGTATAGGTACTGGTATGATGTGGGGAGATGCATTAATAACTGGTATGATGTTTGAATCTGACAGCCGTATAAATGCTTTATATGATGCGAATAATGCTTCAAATCCTTACAGTGGATTTGTGTTTAGAGGAGCAGGATTACTTAGAATAGATTGGCAAGGTGTATCAGAAAGAAGAGTGGCTAGACAAAAGAGGTATAAGGAAAATCAAAAAAATAATAAATATAGAGGTTTCGTTTTCGATTAATTTCTAATTTAAAAATAAAAAATATGATTTCAGATGAGTTATATAATTTTATCTCAGAATTTTCAAAAAGACAGATAAAGAAACATTTAATCCATAACCAATTAGAAAAGGGTACGACATTAGATGAATTGGGTATTGATGATTTAGATCTAGATGTAATGATGAAAGAGTTTGTTGAAAAATTTAATGTAGATTATTCCGAGTTCAAGAGGAAGAATTATTATGGTATAGGAATCCCACTAATCGATAATAATGTACCTTTTATTAGAAAAATAATAGGTAAACCTAAATGGATGCCTTTATCAACTGAAGAAAGAGAGCTTTTTACATTAGGTAATTTAGACTCTGCAATCAAAACAGGAATTTTGAAATAATTGGATATAGCATGTCACTTATCGTTAAAAACACGATAAAAGTGTTCCAATATTCGACACAGCTGATATATAATAAGTTAGAATTAAGGCAGTTTTTAAAGATTGTCTTAATTCTTTTTTAAGTTCATTGATATAGAAAGGGTAATAATTATAAATTAAGGATTCGTAATAAAACCTTATGTTCTTTGAAAATAAAATATTAAATATCAGTTAATTACATTGTGTTTTGCATTGCCCTAAAAATGTAAAAAGCGAGACTATTATCCTTTTGGATTACAACAAAAAGGGTATAATAACGTAGTAACCTCCAATAAAAACTCTATGGCGGAGAAGTTTATGTATAATGGTAAGGAAAATAATCCCGAACTTGGAATAGAATGGTACGACTTTGGAGCAAGGAATTATGAAGCCAGCTTAGGAAGATGGATGAATATTGATCCACTAGCCGAACAGATGAGAAGGCACTCTCCGTATAACTATGCGTTTAATAATCCAATCTTTTTTATTGACCCTGATGGTATGGCTCCTGATGGTTACTATACAAATTTAGATAATGAGATTGTTTATGATGAGAATATTAATAGTCAAGAAGATTTAGATGCCGCTGGTGTAGAAGGAGAATTTATTGCAGAATCATTTGTAGGGATAGATCAAAATCAAGGAGTACATTCATTTAATGAAGATGGTACGATTACTGGGGCAAGTCAAGAAGAAATAAGTAGTGATGATAAGGTAGTCGCAGTAACGACAAGTACTACTGAGGAAGGAAAAGTTGAAGTTTTACAAGAAAGGTCTGAAATTCTTGCGACTGGAGGTGCTGCGGCATTGACCACTTCTCAAACAGATTCACCTGCTCCTGGACCAGGTGATATTTTGGCTGCGGGGATCTTAGTTAAAATGGTTGTTGATTTAATTAGTCCTCCTGTTGAAGCCACATACGAGCCATTAGAGTTTGCTAAATCAAAAAAAGGGCGTAAATCTCAAAGACAAGAAGATGTCCAGCATGCTAATCAAGGAAATGGAAAATTAAGAGGTGCCAAAAAGAAGAAGCATCAAAAAAGAAGACCTGGTGATATGGGAGATAAAAAGCGACAAAAACCAAATTGGAAACAACATTAGAGATTATGGAACAAAAATTTATAGGAGTTACAATGCTCTTTGCAAAAAAGGAAGATAAATCATATAAAGTTGTAAAGTCTTCATATATAATAGAAAAACTTGAATTTAAGGCTTTTAAAGACAATATTCAATCTAAGATATTGGAATTAATAAAAACTGATTTTGCAGGATATAAGTATTTAGGAATAGATGATTTTTATATATCTGAAGATGAAGGAGAAGGTAATTTTCTTGGCAGAACCTCATATTATGACGATAAAACCTTAAATAGTTCTAAAAAGCATATTTTAACTGATTTACAACTTGAGAGGGCAATTGAAGAAAGCAAAACAGATAAAAAAATAAATGTAAGTTTTGTTTATTTCCACGAAGATGAAGAAGGTCCAGAGTATAATTCTACTATAATTGTTCACTCTCAGTTGACCAAAAGCAAAACATTAAAATCTATAATTGAAATAGCTAACAGTGAGTCTTTTAAAGAGAAAATATGTAATTTCTCCGTTGAAGAATTGTATATAAATAGATTAAACTTTATAGGTATCTCAGAGCTATATGGAGTAAAAAAATCTGGACTTTTTTCGTTATACAACAATTTTGATGATATTAATTTGAAAGATTTTGAATTAGTAGAAGAATCTAATTTTAAAGATAAATTAGACGAAATTGAAGAAGACTATCAATACATAAATTGATACCATGTCAATCATAAAATTTAAGCCATAACTATGGTAATGGGGTCAAACTAGGTAATATAGTAAAATGGCACTTTTGAAAAATGTAATATTTTGATAATTAAATAACAAGTCTTAATTAAGACTTGTTATTGTTCTTTGAAAAGTTGTTTTTCTTTGATTCTTTCTTTTTTATAAAAAGAAAGAATCAAAGAAAAATTTTGAGGTTGCCTGTTTTAAAAAAGGAACATGTCATAGTAAGGTATATTAAAGCATTGCTTTTCGCGAAAGCGTACTTAATAACATCCCTTTCAGTATACGGATCATTTAGGGAATGTTAGACTAACCTATGCAGATAGTGATCTGGATGGTGCCATTAAAGCAAGTGTCGAGATTATAAGTGAGAAGCATTATTATCCTTTTGGATTGCAACAAAAAGGATATAACGACGTGGTTACTTCAAATAAAAACTCGATGGCGGAGAAGTTTATGTATAATGGAAAGGACCATGGTCACCAAAAAATTAATATAAAACATATTGAATCAATGAAAGGAGATAGATTATATAAAAGAGCACTTAATGAAGCGAAAGCAAACAATAATCAAAGTGCTTTTGAATTACTTAACAAATCCGCTGAATACAAAAACTCGAAAGCATATTACGCACTTGGCACTTGGTACTTACATGGTACTTACGTAAAAAAAGATGTAGCTAAAGCTATTGATTATTTATTGAAATCTGCTGAAGGTAAATATCCTGATGCTTTATATGATTTAGGGGTTTGTTATGAAAATGGTGTAGGCGTTGAGAAAGATTTAGATAAGGCTTTTGAATCTTATTTGCAGGCTAGTATTAGAGGAGAAAAACAATCTTTCTATGAAGTTGGAAGATGTTACTATTATGGTATAGGTGTTGGGGAGGATAAGGTACTTTCAGATTATTGGTTAGAGCGAGCAGAAGAACTGGGAATTACAGAATGATTAGGTAAAGAGTAGTGTTGGTAATAGGTCAAACCAAGAAATGGGGCAAACTGTTGCTTTTGAAATATTATTGATTATCAAATAGATTAAATAAATAACAAGTCTTAATTATAAGACTTGTTATTGTTCATTGAAAAGTTGTTTTTCTTTGATTCTTTCTTTTTATAAAAAGAAAGAATCAAAGAAAAATTTTGAGGTTGCCTGTTTTAAAAAAGGAACATGTCATAGTAAGGTATATTAAAGCATTGTTTTCACGAAAGCATACTTAATAACATCCCTTCCAGTATACGGATCATTATTTAATGAGAGAGGTACATTTTAGAAATATAATTACTCCTGAGCTACCTGCTTCAATAGATAGATATCGAACTAATATAAATCATTTAACTGAAATTGTAAGACACTTTTTTTAAAATAAAATGACTGATAATAAAGAGGAAATAATATTAGAATTATATCAAGATTTGGATTCATTGGGTCTAGATGAAAAAAAGATGATCCATTATAAATCGGTATCTAATATTATTTATCATTTAATAAATAAACAAAAGATTAATTCTAAGAAGAATTCAAAATTGCAAGAATTAGGAGAAAAAAGAATGAAAGATTTATTAATAGAATTCTTAAAGAGCGTTAAAGAAAAAGCTCCCACAAATACTCAAGATAGTTTAGACGTATATAAAAAGTATATAGTTCCAATAGGGAATTTTATGGGGAGATATTATAGTTTCTCAAATTTTGCTGGCAAATCTATCGTGACTTATTTTTTTTTGATAATAACGATTGCGGCTATTTTAGGATTTGTATCAATTTTAATTTTTAAAAGTAGACTAATATATGTAACCCTTTTTTCTTTAATAATTTTATATTCAACAATTAAGATATTATTTAAATATAGGACGAAAAGAATATATGGATTTCTTTATTAAGTGCTTTGGATGAATCGAATATTTTAATAATCATTCTTTTCACTTAGGATTTTTATTGTTCTTTGAAATAGGGTCGAAAATTTGTTTTGCTTTTCGCGAAAGCATATTTAATAACATCCCTTTCAGTATAAAGACCATCTGGGTAATGTACGATTGACCTATGCAGATAGTGATCTGGATGGCGCTATAAAAGCAAGTGTCGAGATTATAAGCGAGAAGCATTATTATCCTTTTGGATTGCAACAAAAAGGATATAACGACGTGGTTACTTCTAATAAAAACTCCATGGCAGAGAAGTTTGCTTTTGGAGGAAAATAATTTGGAAAAGAATTATGGATTGAACAAAATTGGATTTCGGATATTAAAAAATATATAACGAAAAAACTCACGCCAACAATCTATAACTGCAATTACAGTGAATTAGATTACGCTAGAATTTACTATAATTGCTAACTTAACCCGTGACTGGCGGTTATACGAGACCACTGACAATAATTAGGACATGAAGTTTATTGCATTTATAATTCTACTAGGTTTTTCGTTTGAAATATCATCCCAAGAAGTATCAGCAGGTGAAGTTCAATGTGATTGGTACAATAAAATTCTTGAATCTACCGATTTATCTAACCGCTTAGAGATTGCAAAAAAGAACTTTAGGGAGTATACGAGCATAGATAAAAATGATCCTTGTCGAATTTTATATATTCTCTCAGTTAACGACCGATATTATACATTATCGAGAGATTCTGCTGTAGGTTTTCTTTTCCCCGATAAGATGATTAGTGAGGCTAGATTAGAAGACTTAGATACAATTGTAGCATTAAATAAAAATACTAGTAAAACTTTATATGGATCTCATATTCATGGAGTAATCGTAATTCAATCTTCAAGTATAAATTATGAAAAAAGAATTGATAGCATTTGGTCTCAAAAAAAATAACTACAATCAACAACGTATTTAATACATTGCCAAAATATTACTAAATTTAGACTCTCCCCCTACCAATAAATCTCAGTTACGATCAACTAATACGGTAATATGCCGTATACAGAGTTATTATGCCTCATTATAGTCAACCTTTAACCGATGATAAAATTCTTTAGAAAAATAAATGAAGATTATGTATTTCTGCAATGTAGCACTCATATAGGAAAAGTGTAAAAAATCACGAATTGAACAATTCAAGTAATGGACAAGAACTTCCCAACAATAAAAACGGACCGACTTTTACTTCGTGAAATCACTGATTTAGATATAGAAAATATATTCAACGGACTTTCAAATCCAAAAGTTTTCCAGCATTACGGAATTCGTCTTGATAATATGGATGCTGCGAGAGAACAAATGATTTGGTTTGCAGATAAAAAACAAATGTGGTGGGCGATTTGCTCTTTTGACAATCAAATCTTTTATGGAGCAGGTGGATTAAATGATATTAGTTACAAAGAAAACAAAGCAGAAATTGGGCTTTGGTTACTTCCCGAATTTTGGGGAAATGGAATTATGAAAGAAGCTTTGCCATTAATTTCTGATTACGGATTTAACCGACTCAAACTAAACCGAATTGAGGGATTTGTTGAAACCAAAAATGTAAATTGCAAAAAAGCCATGTCTAGTCTTGATTTTCGATATGAAAAAACAATGAGCAATTGCGAAATAAAAAATGGGCAATCAATACATATCGATGTATATGCAAAAACTATTTAAGTGTAAAATCGCTACATGGGGAATTCTGACTCGTTTTGTACTTGCCTGCTTAATTACTAAATTCATCGCAGCAAAACACTACACCACAATTAAAAAATAACAGGAATAATACGATGAGCAAAACCACGCTTTTATTATTGCTTTTGATAGTAGGATGTATATCCTGTAAAAACTCTCAAAAGGAAATTGATAAATTAGAAATTGCAAAACTGTACTACAAGGCTCTTGACAATTCTAATCAATCTGGAATAGAAGCTTTATTGACCGATAGTCTTTTGACAAAAGAAACTGAATATGACTATGAACAGACATTTTCTCTAAAAGAATATGTCGAATGGTTAAAATGGGATTCTGTATTTGACCCCACATACGAAATCCTTCACATGGAGCAAGAGGATAAAATAGTCAAAGCAAAGGTTTCAAAAATAGACAATAGAATCCTATTTCTTCACAAAGGTCCAATAGTTACTAATCAAGTTATTCGATTTGATAATGACAAAATAACGAGTGTTGAAACAACAAAGTATGTGACTTTTAATGATTCTATATTTGTTAAAAACAGAGATGAATTTCTACGTTGGATTGATGAAAATCATCCTGAATTAAATGGATTTATTCATGACCAAACCAAGGCAGGCGGAATAAAATATGTAAAAGCAATTGAACTGTATAAAAACAAAGAATAGCAGTTATAATATTGTATAAGCAATTTAACTAAGCACAAATACCCTAGAAATCACTTACATCAATACGTAATCAAAAATCATAACTTAAAAACGATAATTGATGCATCTACGAAATCGATAATACAAATTTTAACTGTAACAAACTTCTTAGAGTGTTGTCTTTAAAAAAATCTATAAGATGATATTCAGATCTGATAGCAATCCATTTAAAATAGCGATTTTTATAATGATTGCTATACTAACCTTTGAACATAGTTACGCTCAAAAAGAGTCAAAGGAAAAAAAAATAAATCAATGGTTCCTATCTACAGGGAATTGGGATAATGATCCACAAATATATGTAAGAGAGATTGGTACTGGAAATACGCCTGTAATCATGTTACATGGAGGCTGGGGTGCAGAACACAGTGGTCTGATAAAAGCCATCACAGAACTTCAAAATGAATTTAGATTTATATTTTATGAACAAAGAGGTTCTTTGCGATCTCCATTCCCAGATGCTCTTATTTCATTTGAACAGCATATAAATGATTTAGAACTACTAAGGAAAGAACTTAATTTGGAAAAGATGATAATTGTCGGGCACTCAATGGGAGCGGTTTTGGCCTCTGCATATGCGACAAAATATCCCGAGCATATTAAAAAACTTATATTGATGAGTCCATCCCATTTGAAAGAACCATTTCCAGAAGAAGACAAAGAAATTCAGCATCAACAGTACTTAAAAAGTAAAAAATTTCAAAACAGAATTGAAATAAGTCAAGAATTTAAAAAGTACAACTTAAATAAAGTAGATTCTCTTCTCAATTCAAAAGAGAAAACCATAAAATCAAGGATTAAATTTGGGAAATTAATGCTATACGATATCTCAAAATGGACAGAATTAAGTAACGGAAAAGCCCTTTATAAAGGTAAAGTTTATGATTTAACAGCTAAAACTTACCCAAAAAAAGGCTGGAATTACTTTACAGAATTTGCAAAATACGACTACCCCATAACCATTATTATTGGGGATCATGATTGGTTGGATTTTGGAAACGGATTATATAAGAAATGGACCAGAGAAGTACCCAGAATCAAAATGAAAAGTATAAAAAACGCGGGGCATATGCCATGGATTGACCAACCTGCAGAAATGACCAAAACATTAAGAATTCACTTAAATTAATAACTTCTCTCTCTAACGTATCTCATAAAAATTCCTAGCCCAATATAATAAGGTAGTAAAAGAGAATATGACGTATCTTTTGGTTTTACACTCACAGATACCCTAGTAAAAGTATACCGTCTCTTTGTTGTTCTCTAATAAGAATTTTCCCTTACTCTGTCTCTCTTTTTCTACAGGTAATTTTCCAGGTAGGGTATGTAATGGTCTCGGTCGTATTTACCCATTCCCCTATCCAGTTAAATCCTTTTTTTGTCATATTACTAAAAGTAATTCGGTAAAACCCTTCCATACCATTAGGAGCGGTTTGGTTTCTGTACAGGACGATGCTATCTCCTCGTTTTCCTCCTTTCCAGGCAGATAATACGGGGGTTGGACCCACATTAGAATAATAATGCACATACCAGGCACTACTATCTTTTATAAACTGTCGGATACTCCCAGAGTGACCCCCGCTAGCCTTAAGGCTTTCGTCTTGTACTGCGGTACCATTCATAATATATTTAAAACGCCATAGCATATCTTCTGGATCTGCCCATGATTGATCAGGGTTTCTTCGTACCGATGAGCAATTACATGCTCCGATAAGAGGGGCATAGTCTAGTAACTCTTTAGGCGCATCTGGATGTGGTAGTCCAAAAGGGTGTGCACTAGAAACTTCATATTTATACGTATTCTGGCCAGATACAGATACAGATATAAAAAATAAACAAAGTAGCGATAAATATTTCATAAGATAAGATATACTGGTTGATCCTGTAAATGAAATACAAACCACTGATGCCACCTACACTCTTGCAGGGAATATCTGCAACTTTGCAGTAAACGATGTTAAGAAATTTCTAATTTGCCTAAAAAATCCCGAACCCCTTTCAACTGGCTTTTTGAAATCGCAATTTGATCATCGTTCAGAAGTAGCAGACTTGGCGGATTTGTAATCTTAAGTTCTTTTACAAAATCCATATTGACGATCGCATTACGATGTACACGTAAAAACTGTGCGCCCAGCTTTTCTTGAAGGGCCTTTAAGGAACTGCGCATTGTTAAGGATTCTCCTTGATGTGTATGCACTTTTACACAATAGTCATCTGCTTCTACCCAACATATTTGAGCAATAGGGATAATACGCCTTTTGTTTCCTATTTTAATATTGAGTACCGTAGCTTTATCATCAGAATATTCTTTTAATTGCATGTACAATTGCTCATTGACCGTTTTTACTTCCGAAAGTTGCTGTACCTGAAATTGCAGGGCCGTATTTGCAAAAAGCAGATGAAGGATCACTACAATAGCAATATATCCCAAGGTATACATCGGGGCTTTTTGGAATATAAAAAACGTCATATATTCTTCAAAAAATAAGGATACTGAAAATACATCCCCACTATTGATTATCTCAAGAAAACTTATTGCGATAATATTCAAAATAACCAGAGCACCTATTACCAAAACAAGTCGTATATAATAGGATAGTGTTACTTCCTTCTTGCTATTTGCATAACTATATCCATAGAGAAAGTAGCCCAGTACAACCCAGATTAACCACTTATAAGCCTGCCCTTGCAACAAGTCCCAAAAGGTAATCCCTTCTACAATATCATATCGTCTTATGAAATATAACTGCTGTAATGTATCAAAAGTAATCGTCATGAGGAGTACCAGCCCAATAAAGAAAAATGTACGTTTAGAATAATACATGGTGATTGCTTTTTGTAAAGATATAAAGATATCCATAGGTCTTCCCTAAAGAGACGTTAATAGTGTTTGATCAACAAACTTATATTTGACAAAAAACTATTGAAATTGTTCCAGAACGGCAAGATAGTCTTCCCTGTTTTTTACAAAGTCCAACTCAGAAACATCAATAATTTTTACATTAAGTTGATGTTGTGCTTTTATAAAATCCAGATATCCTTGATTGATTTTTTCCAAATAGTCTGCACTTATATCTTTTTCATAGCTACGTCCTCGTTTTTTTATATTCTCAAGAAGACGTTCCGTATTTTGATATAGATAGACATACAAATCAGGTTGTGGCATCTCTCTATACATCATCTCATGCAATCGTTTGTAAAGTACATATTCTTCCTCTTGCAAGGTGACTTGCGCAAAAATGAGTGATTTATACCGATCATAATCTGCAATCATAAAATCTTTAAAGAGATCATACTGCCCTATATCATCTAGTAATTGTTGATACCTATCTGCAAGAAAAGACATTTCAAGCGGAAACGCATACCGGTCTGGTTCTTTATAAAATTTAGGAAGAAAAGGATTGTCTTTAAAACGTTCTAAAATAAGTTTTGCATTAAACTCTTCAGAGATCATTTGAGCCAGACTTGTTTTTCCGGCACCTATATTACCTTCGATAGCAATATAATTATGGGTTCCTAGTGCAATACTATCTTTTGGATTCTTAAGCCACTTAGGCTGTTTGGTAATTGTGCTTTTATCCGGACATTCTTCAAGTAAGGTGGTGTACGCTTTCGCGAAAGCGGGATCCGTCTTATCCCCTACTATATCTACGAGAGGCTTGAGTACAAAAGCCCGTTCTAACATACGCGGATGAGGTACAGTAAGTGTCGCTGTTTTGATCACCTCATCATCATATAACAAAATATCAATATCGATAGGACGAGACTGATAACCGACACCTTCCCGTACTCTGCCCATCGTTTTTTCTATATGTAAAATACGTTTGAGAAGCTTTGCAGCCGAGAGATAGGTCTTTATACATACAGTACAATTATGAAAATCTGGCCCGTTAAAACCCATTGCCGGACTTTGATACACTGGAGAGATTTTAATTACCTGTCCTACCTTTTGAAAAAGCAATAATATTGCTTTATTCAAATGCTCATAGGTATTCCCTTGATTACTGCCTAATGATAAATATATGGTGTGCAATGGTTTGTGCTGCTAGTTATACAAGTAACATTTATGAACAAATTAAGTAAAAGAATCTCATAATAAGTTAATTTTGAGATTGAAGTTATTAAGAAAATGAATCACACTGTTACTGCCCGTTCATTACGGGATGTGCAAGCTGCATATCGAATTTACTTTATATTAGGTGCCTTATTTATATGCGCACTGGTTGTCTCTAATTTGATCTTCCAAAAATTTTTTAGTTGGGATTTTTTTGGAATCTATACTTTTGAGATTTCTGTCGGGATCCTTCCCTATCCTATTACTTTTTTAATCACCGATTTAATCAGTGAAATTTATGGAAAAAAGAAAGCAAACCAAATCGTTACTACTGGAATTTATGCTTCATTTTTTTCATTACTTATCGTTTATGTTGCACAGGCTGTACCAGCCACAAGCTGGTCTCCTATAACTAATGAATTGTTTACAAAAGTATTTGGAGCTACAGCAGTTGCTGTATTTGCAAGTATGATGGCGTATTTATTGGCACAATATGTGGATATACACATTTTTCATTTTTGGAAACGCCTCACAAAAGGAAAACATTTATGGTTACGTAATAATTTCTCAACATTCCTATCACAGTTTATTGATACCTCAGCGGTACTTTTACTCCTGTGTAGTTTTGGTAAAATAGAATGGGAACGTTTTGGGAGTTTACTTCTAGGTGGGTTTTTATTTAAAGTACTTATTGCCGCTTTAGATACCCCCTTATTATACCTCGGTGTTGCTATTTTTAGAAAACGATTTAAACTATCTGAAGGCGAAGAACTCCAATTGGACGTATAATTATAAAAACATCTAATGAAACGTATTTTAAAAATAATAAGCATCTTTCTTTTAGTAGTTGTCATACTCCTAATTGCTACGCCATTTCTCTTTAAAGGAAAGTTGGAAGACTTGCTTAAAACTACAATCAATAATAATGTCAATGCACAAGTAACATGGCGAGCTTTAGACATTAGTCTATTAAAAGGGTTTCCAGACGCTACCGTTACTCTATCAGATTTTAGTGTGGTAAACAATGTGCCTTTTCAAGGGGATACGCTCGCTTCTGGAAAAGAATTACAAATTGCTATGGGTATCCGTCAACTTTTTAAAAGTGCTGATGACGACCCTATAAAAATAGATGCACTTCGACTCGATGATGCCATAATTACCATTCAGATAGATACCTTAGGAAATGCCAGTTATGATATAGGCATTAAAAAAGAGAAAACTATAGAAAATAGCCCAGCTATCTCAAAAGAAGATACGGCTACTCCCTTTTCGTTTGCGCTTAATCACTATGAGATTAATAATGCGACCATCAACTATCTTGATGCAAGTAGTAAAACATATCTACGCTTAAGTGAAGTATATCATGAGGGAAATGGGGATCTTAGTGCAAATCAAAGTACCTTACAAACCAATACTACGGCTCTTGCATCTTTTGATCTTGATGGTACTCATTATCTAGATAATAACACACTCCAACTAGATGCTGCTATTCAGTTAGATCTGGAGAATCAGAAGTATAGTTTTCTAGAAAATAAAGCAGTGATCAATGCCCTTCCATTAGAATTTGATGGATACGTGCAGTTACAGGAAGAGGCTACTGCAATGGATATTTCTTTTGAAACGCCTACATCAGATTTTAAAAACTTCCTGGCCATTATCCCAAAAACGTATGCAAAAAATCTAGATGGGGTGCAAACGGGAGGTGATTTTAGCGTAAGCGGAAAAATAAACGGAAACGTAACAGAAAACACCATCCCCAAAATGGATATTGCTATTGTTTCAAAAAATGCTTCTTTTAAGTATCCAGACCTACCTAAACAAATGAATAACATCAATATAGATGCAAAAATCAAGAATGAAACTGGAAATGTAGATGACACTTATATAGCTATAAATGCACTTAATTTTAAAATAGATGACGACCTGTTTTCTACTTCAGGAAAACTACGCAATCTCACTACCAATATTCTTGTGAACCTGGCGATTAAAGGGACCTTAGATCTGGCTAATCTTGAAAAGGTATATCCCCTAGATCTCAAAACACCATTAGAAGGAAAACTTATTGCAGATATGACAACCGCCTTTGATATGCAATCTGTCGAAAACCAACAGTATCAAAATATCAAAAGTAATGGGCAAGCACAACTTAACGACCTAAAATATGCAGGAGAAGAATTACCTAAGCCTATCACGATCCAAGATGCATCTGTCACCTTTAATCCTGGAGTAATTACTCTCAATAATTTTGAGGGAAAAAGTGGCGACACCGATATCAAAGCAAATGGAACTATAGAAAACCTTATCCCATTTGTCATGTCAAAAGAAGATCTCAAAGGGCGATTTGATGTCACTTCTAAGGTATTTAACCTTAACGATTTTTCTGTACCCGAAACTCCTGATGCTTCTACAACTACCCGTAATGCATCGGAAGAAACAACTACAAACAGTATTCCCAGTGAAGCTTCCGTTCAGATCCCAGACTTTTTAGATGCTTCGCTCAATTTTAAAGCAGATAAAGTAATTTATGATGATCTGGAGCTTACAGCTGTTTCTGGTACCGTAGCTATTGCCGATGAAAAAGCAAACCTAAACAATGTAAATTCTTCAATTTTTGGCGGGCAAGCAGGGTTCTCTGGTAATGTATCTACAAAAACAGGAGCTCCTGTTTTTGATATGATTTTAGATCTTAGTAAAATAGATATTACACAATCTTTCCAAAATGTAGATCTCCTTAAAGGTCTTGCTCCTATTGCAAAAGCATTACAAGGATCTATAACCACAAAAATAAATCTTAAAGGACAACTTGATGAAAACTTTGCACCTATCCTTAATACATTAGATGGAGGTGCCTTTGCTCAGATACTTACTGCAAATATACAGACAGACCAGAGTCCACTCTTAACCCAACTTGACAATCAATTAAATTTTATTGATCTTAAAGCGATTGATCTCAGCAAGTTAAAAGCCAATCTGGAATTTAAAGATGGTAGTGTAGCTGTCACTCCTTTTGATATTAAAATAGATGATATTACAGTAAATATAAGCGGTGGACATAGTTTTGAAAATGTAATGGATTATAATCTGACATTAGATCTTCCAGGAAAATACCTTGGAGATCAAGTAGGTGGTTTACTTTCAAAATTAAGTGCTACAGAACAAGAAAATCTCTCTGTAGATTTGCCTATTTCCCTTTCGGGAAATTTTACCAAGCCTATAATTAAACTGGATACCAAGACGGCTGTTACCGATCTTACCAATCAAATCATCGATATCCAAAAGCAACGTCTTATTAATGAAGGCACAGAAGGGATAAGCGATATATTAGGAGGAATTATAGGAGGCAACAAAGACACTGATAAAGATAGTACTTCAACAAATAATCAAAAACCAAAGGCAGATGATGTTATCAAAGATGTAGGTGGCTTACTAGGCGGACTATTTGGAAATAAAAACAAGAAAAAAGAAACGAAAAAAGATAGTACGGATAACGAGTAAAAGAGCGTTTTTTATTGTCTTAATCTCTAATCTCATTAAGGTTGGTATTCTTATGAGCTGCATACTGAAAGCCACTTCGCCACCATTCTGCCATTTTTTCTTTATTAAAAATTAAAGAATTTGTAGTCAATACAATAGGGGTATAATAAAGATTAATAATCACATCTTTATGACTTGCGGCAAACTTTCCTATAGTAATGTTCTGTTTTTCAATACGATCTATCATAAAAGAATGCAAGTTTGAAATAAGAGAAAATACATTTTTTGAAGGCAAACTATTATAATAAGTCACTTCTGTTTCTAGTATAATAACATCAATCTCTGTTGCACCACGATCTATTGCTTCTTTTATAGGTACCATACTCCCAAACCCTCCATCGGCATACTCACAGCCGTCTTTTTTTACCAGACTCATAAATGGGATATAATTACAAGAAATCCAAACCCAATCACAAAAATCTGTATAGGTTACATCATTAATTGACTTATACTCTGTCGCATGCAGGGATAGATTAGAAACCGTAACAACCACATCTTTATGACTAGATTTAAGAGTATTAAAATCTTCTTCTGTAATCATTTTTTTGATGAGTGCCTTAAGATTATAACTCTCTCCAAATGTTTTACTCCCTCTTAAAAAATTACGCAATACGCTCCAATGGTTAATTCCAATTTGTGGTTGTCCCCATTTGTCTTTTTTTGTTGTAAATGGACAGTTACTAAATATAGATTCTTGATTTACAGAAGTATAAACCTCTTTTATTTCTTTAATTTTTCCTAATGCGAGATGTGAAATCAACAGACTTCCTGTTGATGTACCAATGTATAAGTCATATATATGGCCAAGTTCTTCGGTAAGGTATTGAGCAACTCCTCCTCCAAAAGCTCCTTTACTTCCTCCACCAGATATGACAAGTGCTCTCATAAATGTATTCGTTTTTTTAGAAAATCTTAGACGCAACAAGATAGTACTACTTTCCAAAATAGGAAGAAAAGAAAAATCTATCCCGAGTTTATCATCACTTCATAGGTGTCATGTTTCTATCTTAAGGGTAATGAGTGTATTATGAAAGTATTGTACTCTATATTTATTGAGTCAGTTCGCTTTCGCGAAAGCGAATCCTCAAAAAGATTCTCCTTTCAAGATGTAAGAAAAGATATTATTTCTTTCTAAAATAAATTGAGATAGGAACTCCTCCAAAATCATAGGCCTCTCGTAATTTATTTTCTAAAAATCTACGATAAGGTTCTTTAAGGTATTGTGGTAAATTACAGAACAATGCAAATTGAGGTTGAGGAGTAGGCAATTGCATACAGTACTTTATTTTTATATACTTCCCTTTATATGCTGGAGGCGGAAAAGCTTCAATAAGTGGTAAGAAAAACTCATTAAGTTCGCTTGTCTTTAATCGACGCGTTCTACTTTCATAAACTTTTACAGCCGTTTCAATAGCTTTAAATATACGTTGCTTATTCAAAACAGATATAAATACAATAGGTACATCTGTAAAAGGTTCGATTTCTTGACGTATTTGTTTTTCAAATGCTTTCATGGTCTTGGTATCTTTTTCTACCAAATCCCATTTATTAACAAGAATAACAATCCCTTTTCTATTACGTTCTGCAAGCCAGAATATGTTTTGAACTTGTCCGTCAAACCCTCTTGTAGCATCTACAACGAGCAAACAGACATCTGCATGCTCAATAGCACGCACACTACGCATTACAGAATAAAACTCTAAATCTTCTTTTACTTTAGATTTACGACGTATCCCCGCAGTATCGACTAGATTAAACTCAAAACCAAAACGATTATACTTTGTATCTATAGAATCTCTTGTAGTTCCTGCAATATCTGTAACGATATAACGCTCTTCTCCAATTAATGCATTTATAAAGCTAGATTTACCTGCATTAGGTCTTCCTACAACGGCAAACCGTGGTAATTCTTCTACTTCTACTTCTTCTTTTTCTGGTAATGCAGCAACTACTGCATCTAATAGATCTCCTGTCCCACTCCCATTAGTTGCAGCGATGGTATAAAAATCACCTAGCCCCAAGTTATAAAACTCTACAGCATCTGCTTCGCGCTTATTATTATCTACTTTATTAACCGCAAGGAATACTGGTTTTTTTACTTTACGTAATAATTGAGCGACATCTTCATCCATCCCAGTAATACCATGCTCAACATCTACCATAAAGATAATCGCATCTGCTTCATCTATTGCTAGCTCTACTTGTTTATCTATTTCTGCCTCAAAAACATCATCACTACCCACTACATAACCTCCAGTATCAATTACTGAAAACTCGCGACCATTCCAATCTGTTTTTCCATAATGACGATCTCGCGTTACTCCACTCACAGCATCTACAATGGCCTCACGACGTTGTATCAAACGATTAAAAAAAGTAGACTTTCCTACATTAGGACGACCTACAATAGCTACAATAGTGCTCATCTAAATAAATTAAGGGTGCAAAGATACGAGTAATAAAAGACAGTTTCCTACTTCTTGCTCTTGTTGTGTTAAATTATAATCTTTAACATTTCTATCATGTAAGCTTTTGTAAATCATCACTACTAAAGGCTCATGATTTTTACATTTCTTATTATCGGTATTATCGCAACTGCCATAGGCGCATTGCCTCCAGGAGCTTCTAATATTGCGGTTGTCAAAACCACTGTACAAGAAGATATATGCCAGTCTCTAAAGATAGGATATGGTGCCGGAATAGGAGAAGTAATGCTTGCACTTATTGCGTTTTCATCTGGAATGGTGGTTCAAGAATTCTTTACCATGCATTTGTGGGTACAAGGGTTGGTTGCTGGAATTTTGGCTATTGCGGGTCTTTACTTTATTATTAATAGAAAAAAAGAGAAAAAAGAATCTAAAAAATATGGCTCAAAATACCTTACAGGTTTTGCACTTAGTGTAATTAACCCTCCTGTTTTAGTATACTGGGTACTGGTCTTTTCTTTGTTACGAGGTTCTTTTAATCTTGATGGTGGTTATTCTGTATCGCTTATGTTGTTTTTTGTAGGTGTATTTCTAGGAAAAGTACTTATTCTATATGCATATGGAAAACTTGTCAACCGGATTCAGAAAACAAAACCTCAATCAGGAACTTCTATGAACAAAATGATAGGTGTTATTCTGATTAGTCTTTCGGTAATTCAAACAGCAAAACTAGTCTTGTTTTAAACAATTCATAATCTCAAAACATAAAAGATCAAAGTCTTTTTTGAGAGTATATTATAACAAAGCACTATATCAACTTAATACAATCTCTAATCGTACGACATAGCCTTCCCAAGAGCGTATATTAAAAACAGTATCATCTTCAAAAATGAAGTACTGCCCTTTAATCCCCTTTAGAACCCCTTCGTAAGCTTGTGTTTTATCTAGATTAAGTGTTTTTAATTTTTCTGGATATCGTGCTACAGGAAAATGGATATGTGTTTCTTGATTATCAGAAATAAAATATTGTTGAGCTTCTTCTGGAATAAAAGATTTGAGTTTTTCTCGACTTTCAATAAGGTTTACATCTTCTATTTCATTTTTAAGCATTTTACGCCAATTGGTCTTATCTGATACATGTTCTTTAAGTGCTACTTCTGTGATTCCTGCTAGATACCTATTAGGTACTTCTACAATTTCTATAGCTTCATGCGCACCTTGATCAATCCATCGGGTAGGAACTTGTGCTTTTCTGGTCACTCCTACTTTTACATTACTAGAGTTTGCCAGATATACAATATGAGGTTGTAATTGCATTTGTTTTTCATAAGTAAGATCGCGATCTTCTATATCAAGATGTGCTTGAGATAGCTCTGGTTTCATAATCCAGTCTGCTGCTTGAGGTACTTTATAAAAATCATCGTAACAATATCCTTGGCGATAGATTTTTTTGTTTTCGCCACAAGCTAAACACTCGTATTTTATAAACTCTATATGTATCTTTTTGTCAATAAGTTGATTTACTTGTACAAAATCATCTCCCATTTCTAAATAATAATTTACAGGACTCGTCGGTTCTGTCTGCATTTTTTTGAGAACACCTTGATATTGCATTGTTTTATATGGTTTTGACTTTGAAAATATTAGAAAAAGGCTAAATTAGCTTTCGCGAAAGCGTAAATATACCAACTTTATGCCTATCCCTTTAGTACATTCTATTGCCTCTTGGTTTCTTAAAAAACGTATCCACCAGATGGAACTTTTTATGAAATACCCGCAAGAAGTTCAGAATGAATTATTATATCAATTATTAGACAAAGCAAAAGATACAGAAGTTGGTAAAAAATATGGTTTTAAGGAGATAAAAAATTATGATCAATTTACCCAAGCTGTCCCTATTACCTCTTATGAAGATAATCAAGCTTATATAGAACGTAGTCGTAAAGGAGAAAATAATATTTTATGGCCTACCCCTATAAAATGGTTTGCACAAAGCAGCGGAACTACCAATGCAAGAAGTAAGTATATCCCAGTAAGTCATGAATCTCTAGAAGATTGTCATTATGCAGCAAGTAAAGATTTATTGTGTGTTTATTTAAATAATAATCCGGATTCTCATTTATTTAAAGGAAAAGGATTACGATTAGGAGGAAGTAAGGAACTCTATGAAAATAATGGCACTATCTATGGGGACCTTTCGGCTATTTTAATAGATAATATGCCTTTTTGGGCAGAATTTAGTAGTACTCCAAATAATGATGTATCCCTACTCAGTGATTGGGAGATAAAAATGCAAGCAATCGTAGATGAAACAATTCAAGCAAATGTTACAAGTCTTGCAGGAGTACCCTCATGGATGCTAGTACTCCTCAATAATGTACTAGAAACAACAGGAAAAAATCACTTATTTGAGGTTTGGCCCAACCTTGAAGTTTACTTTCATGGAGGCGTAAGCTTTGAGCCTTATATTAATCAATATAAAAACATTTTACCTAGAGATAGCTTTAAATACTATGAGATTTATAATGCTTCTGAAGGCTTTTTTGCAATACAAAATAGCAATGATAGTAATGAACTTCTTCTCATGCTTGATTACGGAATTTTTTATGAGTTTATCCCTATGGATACCTATGGGACTTCTCACCAAAAGATAATCCCACTAGATGAAGTCGTTTTACATAAAAATTATGCTGTTGTTATTACTACTAATGCTGGATTATGGAGATATAAAATAGGAGATACTGTACGTTTTACATCCATAAGTCCTTATAGGATTAAAGTAAGTGGAAGAACCAAACATCATATTAATGTTTTTGGAGAAGAACTTATTATTGAAAATGCAGAAGAAGCACTCCGTAACGCTACAAAAGCCACTCAAAGTGAAATCAAAGATTATACAGCGGCTCCGGTTTTTATGGAAGGGAAGGAAAAAGGGGCTCATGAATGGATCATTGAATTTAAGAAACCTCCTGCAAATATGAGTGCTTTCAATACCATTCTCGATAAAGCACTACAGGAAGTTAATAGTGATTATGAAGCAAAGCGTTTTAATAATACAACGCTTAACCCTCCTAAAATACATACAGCTCGCGAAGATTTATTTTATGACTGGCTTAAAGCAAATAATAAGTTAGGAGGACAACATAAAGTGCCTAGATTATCAAACAAAAGAGATTTTGTAAACGAATTACTTCTTCTAAATCGCTGACCCTTAATTACGATCACAGCCTTTGTATTTTAAATTATACATGAAAAAAAGGAGGTTTTATTGAATTTTTTGCAAGTAATTATTGTCTATTACTCAAAATACCTATTAAATTAGGAAGGTATAATTCATTTCTTCTTGCTGTTTAACGATTAAAAATATCATCTTATCTAAAAAGTATTAAAAAATTTTTAAATAAGATGAACGACATCTACTTTCGTACCTATACACCCCGGACTTCATAATATATTTAATGAAAAAAGTAAGCAACGTACTATTAATCTTTGTATTTGTAGTTCAACTACATGCCCAACATACATATGATAGTAATCAAGAGCTCGCCTCTATAGATCAAGATTTCCCGTCTGCTTCTATGAATACCCAACCAGATACTGGAGATAATGGGTTTAAATTTGAAACATTCCCTACGAGTATCAATTCAAAATATTCTGATTATGGCATAGGTTTTTTTAGAGAAAAATTTATTTCTTTTTCAGCACGAAAAATAGGAGCACTTTCTAAAATTGATCCGAATACAAAAGAACCTTATACAAAAATTTATTGCTCTGATATAACGTATGAATGGGACTTAAGACGACCTTCATTATTTTCTCATATTTTAAATAAAGGTGAAAACTTAGGCACAATTGCATTTTCAGAAGACGGTAATACCATCTATTTTACAAAGAGTTTAAAAGAAGATACTCAAACTTTCCAATTATATAAAGCAATAATGAATCCAAACCGTGAAGGAGAATGGATTAATATCACTTCTTTACCTTTTAATAACCCTTCCTATTCTATAGAAAATCCTCATTTAAGTAGAGATGGAAAGACTTTATATTTTTCTTCAAACATGCCAGAAGCTATCGGAGGATTTGATATTTTCAAAGTAGCAATTGTAGGAGATAACACCTATGAAGAAGTAGAGCGTATAGAGGGTTCTGTAAATACAGTGCTAGATGAAAAATTTCCCCAAACCTCTTTAGACGGACAATATCTTTACTTTTCTTCTAAGGGTCATAATAGTTCAGGAGGATTTGATATTTATAGATCTCGTAAGGCAAGTCTAGGATATGTAGCTACTCTTAATCTAGGGAATACAATCAATACGCCTAAAGATGAAATTGCATATATCCCTGCTACAAAAACAATAGGTTACTTTACATCAGACAGAGAAGGGGGAAAAGGAAGCTATGATATTTACAAACTCAAAGAATATATAGTAGATCAGAAAGTATCGGGTACTATCCGAGATACACAAACTCAAATTCTTCTAGAAGGAGCGACTGTCATCTTATTAGATGCAGATGGAGAAGAAGTAGGAACCGCAGTCTCAGATAAAAAGGGACAATATAGTTTTCCTGTGGATGCCTTCTTAGATTACACATTATTATCTTACAAAGAAGGGTTTAAGCGTAATTCTACATCATTTGATACAAATACAAACCTCGTTACTACTTTTGAGGCAAATCTTACCTTAGATGCAAAACCTGCTGAAATTGTAGAAACCAAAGAGAAAGCATTTATTAAAATAGAAAATATCCTATTTGATTATAACAGTAGTCGCATAAAAGAGATTTCAACGATTACATTAAATACAGTGATCGCTACACTAGAAGCAAATCCGGATATTAAAATTGCAATTAATGCACATACAGATGTTCGTGGAAGTAGTGCATATAATTTAAAATTATCGAAAGAAAGAGCCGCTTCATCGATGCGTTATTTATTAAGTAAAGGAATTCCAAAAAGTCGATTAACATCGGAGGGATATGGAGAATCTCAACCTTTAATTGATTGCACATCGTGTAATGAAGAGCAACATGAAATAAATCGTCGTGTAGAATTTATTATTATACGAGAATGATTAAAACCATATTACTAACAAATTTCTATTTGTTGCATTAGAAAGCAGTTATCAATTGGGGGATTGATAGCTGTCTTTTATGTGTAGGGTATCCTACATAAAAAAGCCACTACATGTAGTGGCTTTTTGACTATATAAATATTTATATTTTTATGAGACTGCTTTCAGCTTTTTAAGTGTAGATTTATTAAGCTTCCCTTCTGCATATTCTTTATTAACTGTTAGTTCTTTTTCAGAAGAGCTAGGCATTTCAAACATTGCATCTGTTAATATTGCTTCACATAATGATCGTAAACCACGCGCTCCTAGCTTATACTCTATCGCTTTTTCTACAAGAAAATCTAAGGCATCATCTTCAATAGTAAATTGAATATTATCCATTGCAAATAGTTTCTTATACTGTTTTACAATAGCATTCTTAGGCTCCGTAAGTATTGCTCGTAATGTCCCTTCATCTAAGGGATTCATATGGGTAAGTACAGGTAAACGACCAATAATTTCTGGAATAAGACCAAAATCTTTTAGATCTTTTGGGATAATATATTTAAGCATATTATCCTTTTCTATCACATCATCATTTTTACTAGCACTAAAACCCATTGCTTGCATATTAAGACGCTTAGCTATATGACGTTCTATACCATCAAAAGCACCTCCAGCAATAAAAAGAATATGCTCTGTGTTTACTTCTATAAATTTTTGATCCGGGTGTTTACGCCCTCCTTTAGGAGGTACATTCACAATCGTTCCTTCTAGTAACTTTAATAATGCCTGCTGTACCCCTTCCCCACTTACATCTCTGGTTATAGATGGATTATCACTCTTACGTGCTATCTTATCTATTTCATCTATAAAAACGATACCACGTTGTGCTTTTTCTAGATTATAGTCTGCCGCTTGAAGTAAACGTGTTAAAATACTCTCTACATCTTCTCCTACATATCCAGCTTCAGTAAGCACTGTAGCATCCACTATAGCTAAAGGAACATTAAGCATCTTTGCCACTGTCTTAGCAATCAATGTTTTTCCAGTTCCCGTTTGACCAACCATAACGATATTACTCTTCTGTATCTCAATATCATCATCACTTTGAGGTTGTAACAGACGTTTGTAATGATTATAAACAGCAACTGCCATTACTTTTTTTGTATACTCTTGGCCTATTACATACTCATCTAGAAAAGACTTAATCTCTTGAGGTTTTTTAAGCATAAGTTCGCTCTCAAGATCATTAGTATCTATATCTTTTGATTCTTCTATAACAATACCGTGAGCTTGCTCAATACAGCGATCACATATATGCGCGTCTAACCCAGCAACTAATAAGTTGGTTTCTGGTTTTTTCCTTCCGCAAAATGAACATTCTAAATCTTCTTTAGCCATTGTATTACATATTAATAGACGTAGTACGCTTTCGCGAAAGCGTACTTACGCTCATACATCAATCTCTTTTTAAAATTTCATCTATCATACCGTATTCAAGTGCTTTATCTGCCTTCATCCAGTAGTCACGATCACTATCTGCATATACTTTATCATAATCTTGACCAGAATGCTTTGCTATAATTTTATAAAGCTCTTCTTTTAAGATTAATATTTCTCTAGCAGTAATTTCTATATCACTTGCCTGACCCTGAGCTCCTCCCATAGGTTGGTGTATCATAACTCTAGAGTGTGGTAATCCACTACGTTTTCCTTTCTCTCCTGCACATAAAAGTACTGCTCCCATTGAAGCTGCCATTCCTGTACAGATGGTTGCAACATCTGGTTTTATAAACTGCATTGTATCGTAAATACCTAAACCTGCATATACACTCCCCCCTGGAGAATTTATATAAATCTGAATATCTTTACTCGCATCTGTACTTTCCAAAAATAGTAATTGAGCCTGTACAATATTGGCAACTTGATCATTTATTCCCGTACCTAAAAAAATAATACGATCCATCATTAAACGTGAAAAAACATCAAATATGGCAATATTCATTTGACGTTCTTCTATAATATTAGGTGTAAGACCCATAGGAGTCATACTACTAACTATTTTCTCATAGTAGGTAGAACTAATTCCTTGATCCTTTATAGCAAAATTTTTAAACTCTTTTCCGTAGTCCATATAAATTAACGCAATTATTTATGTTATAAAAAAGCGTTTTACCTTTTCAAGTAAAACGCCTTAAAGATACTTATTTTATAGACAAGTATTCTAATTGTATACTTCCTTTACAAATTCATCAAAAGTTACCTTCTTAGTCTTAAGGTTTACATTTTCCTTAAAGAATGTTAGCATTTTTTGATGCATTAATTGTTCAGAAAGTCTTTTTACTTCATCTTGATTTCCTAAAATACGAGCTGCAATATCATCCAGCTCTTTCTCTTCAGGATTCATCTGACCATATTGCATCATTTGTGCTTTGATCATTTCCTTTGCATATTCTTTAAGTTCATCAAAGGTTACTTGAAGGTTATTATCTTGAATAATTTTTCCTTCAATAAGTTGATATCTCAGTCCTTTTTCAGAACGATTATATTCTTCAGTAGCTTCTTCAAGAGTCATCGGGTTTTCACCAGTAGACTGAATCCATCGTTGCAAAAACTCTGATGGCAAGTCAAACTTAGTCTCTTCGATAAGTCGTTCTGTAACATCATTTAATAACTGTTGATCACTTTGCTGTGAAAACTGTCTGGCCGCATCTTCCTTCATTTTATCTTTAAGCTCAGTTACTGTAGTTACAGCATCTTTACCAAAAAGCTTATCAAACAATTCCTGATCTAAGTCTGCAGGCTCTCTTTTATTAATTTCTGTAATTGTAAAAGAGACTTCTACATTCTTTTCGGTAGCTTCTTCGGCACTTAATTTAAGAGCGTTTTGAAAATCTTGAGATTCTTGGAAAAGGTTTTTTGTTTTTACTGTAACCGTATCTCCTACTTTAGATCCTACAAAAGCTTCTGTATTCTTTTTTCCTTTTATCTGGCTGATTTCAAAAGTAGTTGTGTTTTCTATACCTGCCTCTTCATTTACAAAAGAACCTGTCACTTCATGATCTTTTGCAACCTCTGTTTGAGAAAGTAATTTCCCATATTGTTTCTGGATTGTTTTTAGTTGATTATCAATCATCCTATCATCTGCAACAATCTCATAACTCACAATTGCTTTTTTAGGCTTTAAGTTGATTTCAAATTTAGGAGCCATTCCCAATTCAAACTCAAAGCTATAATCTTCTGCACTCCAATCAAAGTCTTCTTGATTCTTAGGAAGTGGATTTCCTAGTACATCTAGCTTTTCTTCAGTAAGGAACTTACTTAAAGCATCTTGAAGAAGTTTATTTACCTCATCTACACGTACAGCCATTCCGTATTGTTTTTGTACAAGTCCCATAGGCACATGTCCCTTTCTAAATCCTGGAATATTTGCAGTTTTACGGTAATCTTTTAATATCGATTGTACTTTATCCTGATAATCGTCTTTTGCGATATCAACCTTTACAATCGCATTAAGCTCATCTATTTGCTCCTTTGTAATATTCATGCTTATCCTAATTTAAGGGCGCAAAAGTACGCATTTTTTTACAGCCTAACAATGTTTGAACCTATGCCTTTTAGGACTTTTTGTCTTCTTTAAGAATTGTAAATAAAATACTTTGAAATATACTTAGTAGAATACTGAACAGTATTGCAATCCATATACTGCTTACAGTAAAGCCCTCAATAACAAAATCTGCCATAAGAATAATACATGCGTTAATAATTAACAGGAATAATCCAAAGGTCATTATTGTGATTGGAAATGTGAGAATAATGAGTATAGGCCGTACAATAAATCGCAGTAATGCGAGAATAATCGCAACAGTGACTGCCGTTATATATCCATTTACATATACGCCAGGAAGTATATATGCGATAATAATTACTGCTATTGACGTTAATACGATTTTTAATATAGGTTTCATAAGCACGAATTTTAAAACGTTTTGAACAAAATAAGATACAAAAAAAGTGCACTTTCTAGAAAGTGCACTTTTAATATATTACGTTAATTATAGTATCTCTAGTCGTTACTAATTGTTACTGTTCCAAAATCTCCAATGTTTACATTAGGAATATTTGATCCATACTGCGAATTAATTGCATTCAATATTGTATTTGCAGTAAAAGCATATCCTCTAGGCGTTGGGTGAACACCATCTAATGAGAACCCGCCTCCAAAAACAAATTCTGATGTCAATACACCTCCGTTAAAAGGAACTCCTCCACTTGCTACTTGTTGCAATGCAGCACGCGCATCTACAAAAGCAAGTCCATTAGCTTCAGCTAAGCCTTGTATTGTTGCATTATATGAAGTCTGAGCTGCAGAAACAGCTGCTTGCTCATTAGGAGTTAATACCCATTGATCTTCTAATGGAAACGTAATTCCATTTACAGATAACTCTCCAGCAGTAGCTTCTGGAACTCCTAAGCCTACTAACTCTGCAAAACGATCTGTGTTGAGTTGTCCTATGATTCCTGAACTAGTAAGTACTAGTAAATCACTTTCTGTAGCTTGTCTTGCTTGACCATATTGTAAACCAAATATCGTTGCCGTAGGAACATCTAGTCCTCCCCCTACAAGTACTTGGGTAAGTTGTGCAGAGATATCTGTTAAAGACTCATCTCTTACAACAACGGCACTAGCTGCATCTGTAGCAAAAGAAATTGATCTTTCTGGCACTCCTAAGAAAGCAAAAGCTGCATTAAGCTGCGCATAGGTTGCATTAAGTGTTGGTATTTGAGGTCCAAATGCTGGATTTTCAGGACTCAATGCTGCAAATGGCACTGTTGTAAAAAATGGAATAGATGTTACGTCTGGAATATTTATCAAGGCTCCTTGAGCTCCTGTACCTACTAATAATTCTACCATTTGACTATACGCTCCAGCAAAAACTGCTGGGTCTGTGATATCACTTCCTCCATAGGTAGAAGGATCAAGATTACCTGTTTGATCTACACCTGTTCCTCCTGAAGTTGCAAAACCAAGAATATCATTATTTCCAATCCATAGGGTGAAGAATGATGGGTTTTGTGATATTGCTTCTCCTATTACCGCTGAATTAGGTGATGATGCAAAACGAGCATAAAAAGGATTTGCTAATCCTAAAGGCACATTTGATACATTTCCATATCCTTCAAAAAGTAAATCAAAACTACGAGCTCCAGGTACACCTACATTATTAAAAGGTCCTGTAAGGATATTAGAAACTTCAGTAGTAGGCTCTAAACCTATCAATGCAGGTCCAGAATTACCATTCTCATCTACAGCCAATACAAAACGAGGGTCAAATCCTGGGATACGTTCTCCTCCTAAAAGTAATCCCCCTACATTATCATTCATTAACGGTTGTGTAAACGCACCTCCACCTGCTAGCGCAAATTGTTGCGCCATAATATTAGGGTATGAATTTTCTTGCCCTGTAATATATAGTGTTCCATCTGCAAAACCTGCAGTAAGAGAATTTCCTATAGCTACATAGTTTGAAAAATCAGCGGATCCACTTGTGTAAAAATTATCTTCATCAATAGGATTATCAAATTCTGGCTCACAAGCCACAAACCCTAAAGCAAGAACTGCTATGTATTTTAAATATTTTTTCATTTCTTTTTTTATTAAAGTTTATAACTTACTCCTAAGCCTATTGAAACAGCATTAGACTTATACGTTCCTGAAAAAGGAGCTTGTACACCACTCTCTATATATGGATCATAAGAAGCGTCTACTTCTTCAAAATATAAATAAAGGAATGATGCATCTATTGCTAGTTTTTCTGTAGCATTGATTGTAAATCCACCTGTAAATCCGTGAGAATCATTACGTGGAGTTTCTGGAGCAAAGAATCCATCTTGTACTGGAGATTCATCAAAGTAATATCCTGCTCTAAGATCTAGTTTCTTTATAGGAGAATATTGTGCTCCAAATCTAAAGATACTTGCATCTTTATAGTTACGTGGATTAAGTGATTCTAAAGCTACAGATCCATCTGAATTTAAGAAATTAAGATCAAGAGCATCATAAGCACTCCACTCTGCATAGTTATAATCAAAAGCAAAAAGCCATTTGTCATTAGGTCTATATGAAATACCTACTGTCCACTCTGCTGGTAATGGCAATGAAGCTTGAAAATCAAAGGTTCCATTAGAAATAGGAGATAACGGTGAATTAGGAAGGTTTGAAAATACAGCGTCTCCATCTCCAGCCTCTACTTCTACATCTATTAATGAACGGTAATTAAAACCTAACTTCCATTTGTCTTCATTATCCAGGTTTAACATAGCACCTACAGACCATCCAAACTCTACGATACCACTGGCATCAATAGTAACATTAGACCGATTCCCGTCTAAGTCAGCCAAAGATCTTGTCAAGTTACGGTTAAAGTTTACAGATCCTATTGCAGCAATAGGTCCTCCTCCTATACTAAATCTATCTTTTACAACTTCCCAAGAGAATAATGGTTGTATATAAATCGCTTGTAGTTCAATCTCATTCACTAGATGTGATCCAGCCCAATCTATTGGATATTCTACTCTACTACCATAAGGTGTATATACGGCTAGTCCTAAAGCAAAGCTTTCATTGAGCTTATAACTACCATAGAGATATACAGGAGTTCCTACTGGGCTATCTGTCTCTGCAGATTGTCCAAATTGTTCATTTTGATATACCACATCAGAAAAAATACCAAACCCACCAGCGGCAAGGTTTATCTTATTTTCTAAATGGACTAATCCCGCAGGATTAAAGAAGGCAAGTTCTGCATTGTTAACAACAGCAACACCAGTATGCCCCATAGCTAAAGCTCTTTGTCCTTGTAAACTCACACGGTATCCACCTGCGTATGTAACAGCACAAACGAGCATAAGCACAAATACACTTAATACTTTTTTCATAATTAATTTTAGGTTAAGGGAATTATTCATTCTGTAAAAAAATTCGCTCAAAAATATGATATTTTCAAGAGTTTACAATTAATTAACACAATTTATTATGCATACATAATAAATTATTTGTGACAATGTTATAAAAAATTTATCACTTCCGTGTAAAAATCTGCAGGATTTTCGGCATGTAACCAATGTCCAGCATTAGAAATTGTAGTGATTTTTGCTTTCGCGAAAGCAGATTCAATCAATTTATGATCTTCTTCCAAAATATAATCAGATTTAGATCCTTTTAAAAATAATGTAGGTTTTTCAAAATAAGACATACTGGGAAGTGCCTCTCCTATATGTTCTATATTATCTATTAAACCCTGAAGATGTACTCGAAGCCCTAGCTTCCCTTTTTCTATCCAAAAAAGATTTTTCAATAAAAACTGTCGAGTCCCAAAATCTGAAACATACGTAGAAAGAAATGTGTCAGCACTTTTCCTTGCCCTTAAGGCAATATCATTTTCTGACAATGCTTTCATACCTTCTAAAATCGTTTGATGATGTTGAGGATAGTATTTTGGAGCAATATCTGCAACAATAAGTTTATGGACATATTCAGGGTATGTTGTGGCAAACAACATTGCCGTTTTTCCACCCATAGAATGCCCTATAATTGCACACTCTAAAATATGCATCGACTCACAGTAATCCCTTAAGTCTTCTGCCATAAGGGCATAGTTAAAATCATCACTATGAAAACTTCGACCGTGATTACGTTGATCAACAAGATGAACTTGGTATCCTTTTATAGCAAATTGTCTTGCCAGAGTTTTCCAATTATCACCCATTCCTAAAAACCCATGAAGAATGATTAAAGGAAAACCTTCTCCTATTATATTAGAATGCAACTGCATTACTTTAATTTTTCTAAATATTGATTAATTACACTTTCAAATCCCATATACAAAGCCTCAGCTACTAATGCATGTCCTATAGAAACCTCTAACAACTCTGGGATGCTATTTTTAAAATACGCTATATTTTCTAGAGAAAGGTCATGACCAGCATTAATTCCCAGGTCTAACTCATTTGCCATAAAGGCACTCTCTATATAAGGCTTTATGGCTTCTTCCTTATTCTGACTATACCCTTGCGCATAACTTTCTGTATAAAGTTCTATACGATCTGTTCCTGTTATTTTTGCCCCTTCTATCATTTTTGTATCAGGATCTACAAAAATAGATGTTCGAATCCCATTGTTTTTAAACTCAGAAATAACTTCTTGCAAAAATGAGGCATGTGTAATAGTATCCCAACCCGCATTACTAGTAATTGCATCTACGGCATCTGGCACAAGTGTCACCTGAGTAGGTTGTACCTCAAGCACAAGGTCAATAAATTTTTGAATAGGATTCCCTTCAATATTAAACTCTGTAGAGACAACTTCTTTTAAATCTCTAGCATCTTGATATCGTATATGCCGTTGATCTGGTCTAGGATGTATTGTGATTCCTTGCGCTCCAAAACGTTCTATGTCTTGAGATACTTTAATGAGATCAGGTACATTACCACCGCGAGCATTACGAAGAGTAGCAATTTTATTTACGTTTACACTTAATTTTGTCATTATAAGATATGGTATGGAATTTGGACACAAAAATACAAATACACTACCGCTAGGCGACTAATTTTTCATTATTTTGCAGTATGATCATAACAGATTTTATAATAAATGACATAAAACCTATCTCAGAAACTGAAGCTATTGGGGAAGTTCAAGCTATATTTAGCCAGACAACGTACTCACATGTACCTATTTCTCGTGATGGAGTATACGTAGGATGTCTTGCCGAAAATGACACTCATTGCTATGATGCAACATGTCTTATCTCAGAATACACACATGCTTATGAGCACTTCTTTGTGCGTTATGAGACCAACTGGTTAGATATTTTAGAAACTTTTGCCCAAAACAGCACAAATATTATACCTGTCTTAGATGAAAACAACACGTATATAGGATACTATGAGCTAGAAGATGTAATGAACTTTTTTAACAATACCCCTTTTATAAGCGAACCGGGTAGTATTGTCATTATAGAGAAAGGGATTTTAGATTATTCTTTTAGTGAAATAAGTCAAATTGTTGAGTCTAATGATGGCAAAATATGGGGAATGTTCATTTCTAAAATCGAAAATGATGTTGCAGAAATTTCAATAAAAATTGGTCGTGCAAACTTTAATGACATCTTAGCAGCTTTCAGAAGGTATAGCTACCATATTGCTTCGAGTCATCAAGAAGATACCTTTATTAAAGATTTGAGGGAACGATCCAAATACTTAGAAAAATATCTTAATATTTAATCCTAATGAAAATAGGAATATACGGTCAATTTTATCATAAAGAAGCTGCATTATATGTTCAAGAGCTTCTAGATATTTTAGATAAAAAGAAAGCCGAAGTCATTATCGAAAAGAATTTTCTAGATCTTATTCATGAACACGATTCTATAGATAAAAATTATAGACATTTTAGTACATTTAAAGAACTTGATACTAGCTATGATCTTTTTTTTAGTATCGGAGGAGATGGTACAATTCTTAAAACTGTAACATATATAAGAGATCTTAATATCCCCATTGTAGGAATTAATACAGGGCGATTAGGTTTTCTAGCTACTATTAAGAAAAAGGAAATACAAACATCTATAGAAAAAATACTTTCAGGTCAATACACACTCTCTAAACGAAGTCTTTTAGAAATTACAATAGATAATACAAGTACGATATTTGGAGATATCAATTTTGCACTTAATGAAGTTGTTGTAAGCCGTAAAAATACAACCTCTATGATATCTATAGCTACTGAGCTAAACGGAGAATCTCTCACTCATTATTGGGCAGATGGACTTATCGTAGCCACTCCTACAGGATCCACAGGATACTCCCTTAGTTGTGGTGGCCCTGTTATCACCCCTGGTACATCAAGCCTTATTCTCACGCCTATAGCTCCACATAATTTAAATGCCAGACCATTAGTAATACCCGATGACATGGTTATTACCTTAAAAGTTTCTGGTCGTGAACAACAGCATCTTATCTCATTAGATTCTAGAATTGCAACCTTAAATAACGAAACAATAATCACTCTCAAAAAAGCCCCTTTTACAATTAGTCTTATAAATTTAGAAGGCGAAAGCTTCCTAAAAACATTAAGAGAGAAGTTACTTTGGGGAGAAGATAAACGCAATTAAAACAATATTTTGACAGAAAGATTGTTAACTCTTTGTGTATGGTGAAGGTGATGGTATATAGTATGCTTTCGCGAAAGCGAACTATAAAAAAAATCATTATTCTATAGGAATGGCTATGACCCGTACATTATTGTTATATTTGCAAACTTTTACAGCTATATGAGGTATTTGACGGTTATTATAATCGCCATTTTTTGGAGTTTTTGCACTCATGCGCAAACCTATGAAGTAGGGATTTACGCAGGAGGAGCAAATTTCATAGGAGACGTAGGATCAACTAGTTACATAGCTCCAAATGCGCCTGCTGTAGGTGGTATTTTTAAATGGAATCGAAGCAAAAGACATTCTTTTAGGTTCACAGCAATTTTTGCACAGCTGGAAGGCAATGATGCAGATAGTGATGAATCCAGAAGACAAATTAGAAATTATTCCTTTGAAAATAGTGTAAAAGAAGTTTCGTTAGGTCTGGAATATACATTCTGGGATTTTGATATGCATAATGATAGAAACCCGTCTACGCCGTATTTGTATACTGGTTTCACATATTTTAATCACGATGAATTTATTCTAAACGGTAATAACCTTGAAAAAACGGGAACCTCTGGAAATTTTGCAATTCCAATGGTTCTAGGATACAAAGTTGTTATAGGGACAAAACTAGTACTAGCTTTTGAAATAGGCGCTCGATATGCGCTTACAGATAATCTAGATGGTAGTGCCCCTGAAAATGACCCTAGCGGAACGCTAAGTTTTGGAAATTTAAACAATGATGATTGGTATATGTTTACTGGGTTTACCCTAACTTATGCCTTTGGACGAAAACCATGTTTTTGTGCCTTCTAATAATGAGATGAGCGTTTTAGATCAAATTAACCGCGATAAATTACCGCAACATATTGCTGTCATAATGGATGGTAATGGTCGATGGGCAAAAAAACAGGGCCTATTGAGAGCTGCTGGTCATAAACGTGGTACCGAAGGTGTAAGGGAAGCTATAGAAGGATGTGCAGAAATAGGGATAAAATATCTCACATTATATGCCTTTTCTACAGAAAATTGGAACCGCCCAAAAAATGAAGTAGATACACTCATGAATCTACTAGTATCTTCTCTCAAAAAAGAAATAAAAACACTTCAGGAAAACAAAGTTGCTTTGCACGCAATAGGTAATCTTTCTACATTACCTAAAAAGGCCCAAAGAGAATTAAATGAAGTAATTGAGAAGACAAAAGATAACAAAAGATTAAGAGTTACACTCGCGCTCAGTTATGGAGCACGTGAAGAAATTCTTAAAAGTTTCAAAGAAATAAGCATTAAAGTTAAAAATAACATAATTTCGCCCGCCGAGATTGACGAGTCTTATATTAATAATCATCTTTACACCCATGACATGCCGGATGTAGATTTACTAATAAGGACAAGTGGAGAGCAACGTGTGAGTAACTTTTTATTATGGCAAATAGCATACGCAGAATTTTATTTTACGGATGTATTATGGCCAGATTTTAAGAGAGAAAACTTACATGATGCTATTTACAATTATCAGAAAAGAGAACGAAGATTTGGAAAGACAAGTGAACAAATTCAATAACCTAACAAAACGCAGCTTGATATTAAAAAAAATTACTTTTGTATTACTACTCTTAACAACTGTAGTTTCTCAAGCTCAACGAGATATTCCTTTAGACCCATCCATTAAGTATGAAATAGGAAATATTTCTGTTACTGGGACCTCGACATATAATGAGAATACGGTTATTACCTTTACAGGTTTACGTGTAGGAGAACGTATCTACTTGCCTGGAGAAAAAATAAGTAATGTCATAAAAAAACTTTGGGGTCTTGAACTGTTTTCAGATATCAATCTTTTTGTAACCGCAGTAAATGGAGATAAAGTAGACCTTCAATTAGATATTAAAGAAGTTCCAGAACTTAATGAAGTTAAGTTTAAAGGTATAAAAGCAAAAAAAGGTACTACGTTTATCAAAGATAATGGTCTTAATAAGGGAGCTAAGGTTACTGAAAATCTAATTACTACTACCAAAAATTTTATAGAGAACACCTATAAGAAAAAAGGATTTTACAATACTAAAGTATTTATTAATACTATTCCAAGAGAAGATTCTGTGTCTAAAAATAAGATCGACATGCTCGTTAATGTAGACAAAGGGTCTCGAGTAAAAGTAGATGATATTATTTTCAATGGCAATGAGCAATTAAAAAGAAAAAAGCTTCGTAGTGCTATGAAAAATACGAAGAAGAAAAACCCAATACGTTTTTATAAGCGCTCAAAATATATTAAAGAAGATTACGAAGCTGATAAAGTAGCTATTGTAAATAAGTATAAAGAAAACGGATATAGAGATGCCCGTATCGTTTCTGATACAGTTATCAAAAATGGGCAAGACGGTATATCGCTAGTTCTTAACCTAGAAGAAGGAAAGAAGTACTATATAGGAGATATCAATTTTATAGGGAATACCGTATATACAGATGCACAACTACAATCAAAACTAGGTTTAAAAAAAGGAGATGTTTATAATGGGGTTTTACTTAAGGAGCGTATTCAAAAAGATGGAGACCCAGACGCAGACGATCTTGCCAATTTATATCAGAATAGTGGGTATTTATTTTCAAATATCAACCCTGTAGAAACAGGAGTAAATAATGATACTATTAATTTTGAAGTACGTATTTCTGAGGGAAAACTTGCCTATTTCAATAGAATAGAAGTTAAAGGAAACGACAAAACTAAAGACAAAGTAATTTATCGAGAACTTCTTACAAGACCAGGACAACGATACAGTAAAGACGCTGTTGTTACAACGATACGTAAGTTAGGACAATTAGGGTTTTTTGATCCACAACAGCTTACACCAGAGTTTAAAAACTTTGATCAAATAGGGGGTACTGTAGATTTAGAATATAATGTAGTTGAGCAAGGGGCTAGTCAGATTGAACTCCAAGGTGGTTTTGGAGGAGGTGGTTTTGTAGGAACCTTAGGGCTTTCTTTTAATAATTTCTCCATTCAAAATATATTTAAAAAAGAGGCATATAAACCACTCCCAATGGGTGATGGTCAACGTTTTTCTCTTAGAGCACAGGCTAGTCAGTTTTTTCAAACATATAGTGTCTCACTTACGGATCCTTGGTTTGGAGGTAAGAAACCAGTACAGTTTTCTGTGTCTTTATCTCATACTATTCAATTTCAGTTTAATAACCAAGCGACTAGTAATAGAGACCGTGTAGATCGTTCTAGTCGTAATATTATTACCGGAGGATCGCTAGGCCTTGCAAAACGTTTAACATGGCCAGATGGCGATTTTACATTGTCTCATGCGATTAGTTATCAAAATTTCAATCTTAAAAACTTTAATACTGGGTTATTTACTTTTGGTGACGGTTCTTCACAAAACATCGGTTATACTATAGGGTTGAGTAGAAACAACACCTATAATAACCCCATATTCCCAACAGGTGGGTCAGAATGGAGTGTTACTGCCAAGGTAACCCCTCCTTATTCTTTATTTAATGGCGTAGATTATGGTGAACTTGCAGCACAAAGAGATGTAGCTGTTGAAAATCAAGATGCAACAGAAATAGGTCGTATTGATCAAGAACGTTTTAAATTTTTAGAATTTTATAAAGTAAAGTTTAATGGTAAATGGTATACAAGCCTTCCTGGTAAATTAGTATTGCAATCCAATGTAGAGTTTGGATGGTTAGGGGCTTATAATAATGAAAGAGGAATCCCACCATTTGAAAGATTCTTTTTAGGAGGTGATGGTCTAGGAGGATTTGCATTAGATGGACGTGAGATTATCCGTTTAAGAGGATATCCTAACCAATCTGTTACCCCATTAGATCGTGGAGCGGCTACTACCGCAAACAGTAATGATGGTGCTACTATATATAATAAATTCAGTCTAGAATTGCGATATCCAGTCACTTTTAGCCCTCAAGCAACCATTTATGCATTAGCATTTGCAGAAGGAGGGGCTTCTTATGACAATTTTAGAGATTATAATCCGTTTCAATTGAATAGATCTGCTGGTGCAGGAATTCGTATATTTATGCCTGCCTTTGGATTATTAGGGCTTGATTTTGGATATGGATTCGATCCGATCCCAGGGCTTTCAACGCCTAACGGATGGGAAACGCACTTTATCATAGGACAGCAGTTTTAATTTTGGCACGATTATTTCTAACGCTATTATAACCAATATGAAAACAAAAGTTTTTTTTCTTTTTACATCGCTCGTATTAATGAGCTTTGTTGCTCAATCACAACGTAACACACGTATAGGATATATTGATATGGACTATATCCTAGAAAATGTTCCTGAATTCAAAGAAGCATCTGGGCAATTAGATGGAAAAGTAAATAAATGGAAGAGTGAGATAGAAAATAAGTTAGGTGACGTTGAAGAGATGAAAAAACAACTTCAGAACGAACGTGTCTTACTCACAAAAGAGTTAATAGAAGAACGAGAAGAAGAAATAAAGTTTGAGGAAGATCAAATATTAGAATATCAACAAAAACGTTTTGGACCTGGAGGGGATCTTGCGATTCAAAGACGTCAACTTATAGAACCTGTACAAGATCAAGTTTTTAATGCCGTTCAAGAAATTTCTGCAAACAAAAAGTATGATTTTGTATTTGACAAATCATCAGATGTTGTAATGTTATATGCTGCCGAAAGACATGATATAAGCGATCAAGTATTAAGAAGTATCACAAGAGCCTCTAGACGGAAACAAATTAATAGCAAAAAAGAAGAAGACTCTTTTGATAGAGATGAAGCTAAAACAGTTGAGCAAGATAAAGCAACGCAAGAACGTCAACGTGCAATAGAAGATAAAAAAGCAGAGCGTCAAGCTGCTTTAGACGAAAGAGCAAAACAACGTCAAGCTCAAAAAGAAGAGCGTCAAAGAGAGTTTGAAGAAAGAAGACAACGATTGTTAGAAGAACGTCAACGTAGAAAAGATTCAATAGCAGATGCCCGTGCTAGTAAAAGAGGAGAAACTTCTAAAAGTGCAGATGGAGAAGAAATAGATCCTAAAGCTAGACAAAAAGCATTAATAGAAGAGCGCGCACGTAGAAAAGACTCTATAATTAGAGCTAGAAAAGCGAGAAGAGATTCTATTTTAGAAGCCAGAAAAAACAGAGCAAATAAACCTCCAGGAACAGATGGGGACGGAGGTATTTAATAACCCTATATTTTTATAACACTTAACTTTAATTTGATTACAATGAAACACATGAAAACGGTATTAGTAGCTATAGCACTAGTCATAGGAATGACAAGTGCCGTACAAGCACAAGATTCAAAAATTGCGCATATTAATACACAAGCATTAGTAGAAGCTATGCCAAGTTACAAAGGAGCAAATGCAGAATTAGAAAAGCTTCAAAAATCGTATCAAGCGCAATTAACAGAAATGAGAACTGAGCTTCAGAAGACTTCAGAAAGATATGGTCGTGAAGTAGAAACACAAACTGACGAAACTAATATTGCTCGTCAAAAAGAAGTACAAGAAACTATTCAGAAAATTAATGAGTATGAGCAAAATGCATATACTGATCTTCGTACTAAAGAACAAGATTTGTTAAAACCAATACTTGAACAAGCTCGTGTTGCGATTCAAAAAGTAGCAAGAGCAAAAGGATATCAGTTTGTATTAGACTCTACACCAGGAGCCGCTGGAGTAATTATGGCCGATGGTTATGATCTTATGAATGATGTAAAAGCAGATTTAGGTATCTAAAAAAATACTATAAATTTTATTTTATATAAAGATTTACTAAAAACTGCCTTCATTTGAAAGGCAGTTTTTTATTTTAGACCTATGCAATACAATAATCCTATAGGCGTATTTGATAGTGGTGTAGGAGGTACTTCTATATGGAGAGAGATTATACAACTATTACCTCAAGAATCTTCTATTTATCTAGCAGATAGCAAATATGCTCCCTATGGAGCAAAGCCTAAGGAAGAAATTATCCAATTGTGTATTAAAAACACAGAAGTTCTTTTGGATCTAGGAGCAAAAATCATCGTTGTAGCATGTAATACTGCCACAACAAATGCTATTGAATATTTGAGAGCAAACTACGAAGTACCTTTTATAGGTATAGAACCTGCTATTAAACCAGCTGCTCTTCAATCTCAAAATAAAGCCATTGGTATTCTTGCTACAAAAGGCACTTTAAACAGCTCTTTATTTTCTGTTACTTCCGAACGTTATACTCAGGAAATTGACGTTATAGAGGTAATTGGTACTGGGCTTGTACCATTGATTGAACAGGGAAAGATGGATAGTTCGGAAATAAAAGAGTTGCTCATCACTTATCTTGCTCCTATGATCAAAGCAAATATAGATTACCTTGTATTGGGATGTAGCCATTATCCATTCTTAGCCCCTATTATTAAAGAAATCCTTCCATATGGCGTTACCATTATAGATTCTGGAGAAGCTGTTGCAAAGCAGACAAAAACAGTATTAACACAACACGGGTTGCTTTCAAAAAACACAATTCAAGATCATACAATGCATCGTTTATATTCTAATGCTCGTATTGAGACTTTAGATAGAATTATGGTTCGCTTTCGCGAAAGCGAACTTTTACCTAAAAACATAGTATTAAAAACACAATATAAAGATTTTTGATTACTTAAAATGAGATAATAAATTTGCTTTTTGAGATGCAGATACCATTACTTCTTTACCACTACTTAAAACAACAGATCCCCCTTTTCCTTTTCTATATCCCGTAATCTCATTTACATTAACAACATATGATTTATGGACTCTAGCAAAGCCAAAATCAACGAGGGCTTCATCAAAATATTTAAGTGTTTTACTCACTAATTTTTTCTTTCCGTTCATCAAGTAGATTTGCGTGTAATTATCATCTGCTTGACAATATAAAATAGATGATACTTCTAAGACCTCAAATCCATCTTGTACAGGAATTGTTATTTTTCCATCCTTCCCAGTAGTTTGTGAAACAAGCAGTTTATTTTCTAATGCCATTTCTTTCTCCTTAATTGCTACCACATAATCTACTGCTTTGATAAGTTCATCTATAGATACCGGTTTTAACAAATAATAAGAAGCATGCATATTAAGAGCTTCTATTGCATATTGATTATAGGCAGTTACAAAGACCGTTTCAAAACTACGATCTCCTACTTGCTCTAAAAGATCAAAAGCGTTACCATGAGGCATTTCTACATCTAAAAAAACAAGGTCAAGTGTTTTATTACGTATCAATGCAAGTGCTTCTTCAATATTAGACGCTTCTCCTACAACTTTTACTTTAGGGCAGTATTTCTCAAGGTATGCCCGTAGGATATCCCGACTTGTCTGTTCATCTTCTACTATAATTGTTTTAAGCTGTAGCATTTTAATCTTTTTTAATAATTAATGTCACTTTGGTGCCTTCTCCATTTTCAAATACATCAGTTATAGCAACATCAATCCTGTCACCATACATCTCATTAAGGATCGCAATACGCTTCTTTATATTACCCATCCCTTTTGATTTCTGTTTCTTTTGATTCTCCGTTTTCATAGCCTTACTACGCTTCCTACCTATTCCATCATCAGTTACAGAAATGATTGCTGTATTTTCATCTTGCTGTCCAAAGTAAATATGTAATAATCCTTTTTCTTCTTTATATCGCATCCCATGCCACACCGCATTTTCTACATAAGGTTGTAATAACATAGGAGGGATTTGAAATGTATCAACATTAAGATTATCATCTATAGTAAGTGTATAATCAAACTTATCCTTAAATCTAAAATGCTCAAGCATTGTGTATTTTTTAATCAATTCTATCTCACTAGAAAGGGGTATAAAATCTTCCTCACTATTTTCTAATACTGCTCGCATTAAACTCGAAAAATCAGAAAGATATTTATTAGCTGTACGCTCATCACTTGTCGCAATAAAACTATTTACTGAGTTCAATGCATTAAATATAAAATGAGGGTTCATCTGTGATCTTAGCCCCTTAAGTGCGAGGAGATTATTGGCATATTTCTGTTGTTTTGAACTTCGAAACATTGCAAAAGCAGTTATCAATAATAAAAGGGTAACGACTGCTAAAGAACCAATAATCAGTTTTTGTTTGTTATCTCTAGCATTTGCCAACTCTTGTTCTTGAAATGCAAGCTTATACCTTCCTTCATTAAGTTCTCTATCTTTTTCTAAGCTGAGAATTCTATTTTGTTTTTCAGTAATATCTTTACTGAATCGAGAGGCTTGCGCAATTTCTTGTTCTTTACGAGCATATCCTTCATCAACGAGGGCTTTATAACGTTCATAGCTCTCTACAGCTTTTTCAAAATTCCCTTGATCTCTATATAACTCTGAAAGGCGACGCCTGGCGTCTTTCTCTACAATTATATCTTCTTTATCTATAGCCTCTGCAATACTTTTTTCAAAAAATGGAATTGCATCATCATATTTTTCTTGGGCTGCATATGCATTTGCAATTTTATAATTTTGCTTTTGAGAAGTAAGAATATCATCATTAGAAATAGAATCTGTATTTACATTTCTTAACCCTTCTAATGCTTCTTTTCTTAACGTGATCTCATCGTCATAGGACTTAGTTTTATTATAGTAGTCAGCAACTTTTACTTTAGATCTTGAGGCACTTTCTGAATTTTCCTGAGTAGATAATTCTAACACTTGATCATAATACGTAATTGCTTGTTGATCAACTCCACTTCTATCATATGCATCTGCAATTTTTGCATTTAATCTTGCCGCTATAGAAATAATATCTGAGGTCTTTGCAATTTCTTCGGCTGCAGAATACTGTTGAATTGCATTTTCGTAACTCCCTGTTGCTAAATAGGTGTCACCTAATCCCTCTAGTACTATTAGATTTTGATCAAAAGCTATTTTTTTATTGAGAATCTCTATATATAAATCGATACTCTCTTGATAATTCTTATTATTATAATACCCTTTCGCTAAGATAATTTCTGTAGAAAGCCTGTTCTGATTTTTAAGGCTTGAAACATAATTTGCTACTGCAAGATCATATTGTTTCCATTGCGTGTATATGTCTCCAAGTAACAAAAATGCATCTGCTCTTTGCGCATTGGTTATACCGTCTATTGCCAGCGCTAGGGCTACATTATCTACTCCCTTAGATGCATCTGTCTTATAAATCTCTTCAGCAAGTTGCATATAATCTTCAAAACCAAGGGTAATTTCTTCTTCTTCCAGATCATCATCAAGGTCTAATATATTATCAGATACTGGCTGAACTTCTATGCGTATACGCTGCTCATCTTTTATGGTATAGTATACTGTTTGAAAATCTGTACTTCGAATAACTAATTCATCTCCTATACGTGCCCGTATTCTAAATTCTCCATCCTGAGTTGTAGTCGTATAATCGCCTCCTGTTACTTCCACATTTACACGTGCCACAGGTTTTAGTGATTGCATATCTAATACACTTCCCCTAATTGTATAAACAGCCCGACTTTTCTTTGAAAGGACAGAGTTCTCTTGTGCATATATATGGTTTCCAAAAAACAATGTGAAAAGAAGCACATATACACTATATAGAAACGTTTGTTTTTTCATTTGAGACCAAACTTACTAGAAAAAAGCAAGATCAAAAAATGCTAATCTTATTAAACCTTTGCCAAAAGACTATTTTAAGAGTATATCCGTCCTATTGCCTCATTAATAGTATATGTTCCCTCATTCAAATAAGGAGTTCCCACAGTATCACTTTTTAATAGATTTTGTTGATTATACTTTTATCGCATATTCATCAAAAAAACACATAAAATGAAAACTGTATATTTCTTGTTTTTAGGATTAACTCTCATAATTTCTCAAAGTTATGGAAGTAATTATTCAACTATTACTATAGAAGATTATAACAAAACAACTACGCATATAGAGCCTGACACCAATGTAATTAAAGTGGCACTTTTACTAGACACATCAAATAGCATGGACGGTCTTATTGATCAAGCAAAAGCTCAACTATGGGAGCTTGTTAATGAGTTATCGTATGCAAAATGTGGAAATGAAAATAAGCCTTTATTACAAATTGCCTTATACGAATATGGAAATGACAGTCTTAATGCAAAGGAAGGATATATACGACAAGTAAACTCATTTAGTAATGACCTAGACGAAATCTCAAAACATTTATTTGGATTAACTACTAATGGAGGAAATGAATATTGCGGAAAAGTTATTCAAGTTTCACTAGATCAACTAGATTGGGGGGAGCAAAAAAATGACCTTAACTTTATCTTTATCGCAGGTAACGAACCTTTTACTCAAGGGCCTGTGCGATATCAAGATGCTGCATCTAATGCTTGTGAAAAAGATGTCACAATCAATACTATTTTTTGTGGAGATTATAATACTGGTGTACAGACACAATGGAAAGATGGTGCCGATCTCGCAAAAGGGGATTACATTGCTATTAATCATGACAAGCGTACGGTCCATATACCTTCTCCATACGACCAAGCCATATTAGAAAAAAATAAAGCTCTTAATAAAACATATGTAAGCTATGGCGCTCTAGGGCGAAGTAAAATAGCACTACAATTAGAACAAGACGATAATGCAAGTGCCTATGGAGAAGCAAATGCTGTAAAAAGAACCGTAAGTAAAAGCTCCCATTTCTATAAAAATAGCAGCTGGGATCTTGTAGATGCAGAAGAGCAAGAAGATTTTAGTTATGAAAAGTTAAAAGACACTGATCTCCCTGACGAGCTTAAAGGGAAATCAAAAGAAGAAATACAAAATTACATTGAAGGAAAACGAAAAGAAAGAGAAGAAATACAAAATGAAATTGCTCAACTAAATAAAAAGCGTCTAGAATACGTTGCTACAAAAACTACTGCAAAAGATAATGAATTGCGTAATGCTATGATAGAAGCCATTAAAACCCAGGCACAGAAAAAAAATTACACTTGGGAATAAAACTTCATCTTTAAAGAATACCAAAAGCACATCTAAAAAAGGTGTGCTTTTTTAAATTTAAAAACAACCATATATCTACCTAAAGCGTATATAAAGAAATAACAAAATGCTATAAAATCAAATAGCTATTAAAAATTAAGAATTTAAAAAATGAAAAAACATCTCATTATTGCAATAGGTATAGTAGTAACACTAAGCTCTTGCGTTTCAAAAAAGAAATACGTTGAATTACAATCTCAATATGACAATACCCGAGTAACACTTACAAAAACTCAAGTAGAAAAAGAAGAAATTGAATCTAAGTACAATACGATTCAAAATCGTGTGGTTGATTATAACAATAAAATTAATTCCCTAAAAGATATAAACGATCAATTAAATGTTGAGAGTAATGCTAAATTGACAATATCTAAAAATGGATCTGTTATCTCAAATGACACAAAACAACAATTAATTTCAACATTAGAAAAAGTAGATCAAAATCAATTAAAACAAGCCCGCACTCTTGAAGATTCTATGAATATAGCTATCTCATATAATCTAAAGCGCAATTTAGATCGTGATATTACAGAAGACATCTCAACTGATGATATAGCCATAGATATAAAAGAGACCGTAGTAATGATCTCTATTTCAGACAAATTATTATTCAAATCTGGCAGTTATAAAGTAAATAAAGAAGCGACTGATCTTCTAAAACGTATTGCAAACGTAGTAAATTCAGAACCTGCTATCGAAGTAATGGTAGAAGGGCATACAGATGGTCGTACCGTTAAAAAAGGAGCATATGTAAAAGATAATTGGGAACTTAGTGTAGAACGTGCAACGTCTATAATTCGAGAATTACAGAATACTTATAATGTAAATCCATCAAAATTAATTGCTGCTGGCAGAAGTAGTTATGCGCCTTTGGTACCTAATGATAGTAAAGAAAATATGGCTATCAATAGAAGAACGCGTATCATTATATTACCAAATCTAGATAAATTTCTTGCTCTGATGGCAACTAACTAATCCCTTCAATACAAACAAAAAAGCTCGATTGAAATTCAATCGAGCTTTTTTGTTTGTATTGTTATTAATTTAGTTTACAGCTGGACAATTACAGTCATAAGGATCTTTATTATCTCCTAGATTATATCCTAACGTCACTTGGTGAAAACCACCATTTGTAAGTACAACAGAGTTACTTTGATATGAATATGTGTATCCAAATATAAAACGATCATAAGCCCCACCTACGAAAGGTGTAATATATTGTAATTGCTGACTATCTACGCTCTCTCCATTAGGAGTAAACTCGGCTCCATCTAAACTTCTTCTATAGGATAAACCTCCCCATAATTTACCCCAATCTAATTTATAAAACGCTTTAGCATTAAGATCAAAAGTAGCTTCACTAGTGCGTTCTGTCGCTTGGAATAATATAGAGGGTTGAAAACTCCAATCACTAAAATTGGGAGTAATTACATAGGCTAGAGAAAATAAGTATCGACGCTGGTTATTTGGCTCAAAATTTTCAGAAAAAATATCTCTATCCATAGGCAACGCATTCTTTACTGTAAAATGTGCAGAGAAATCTAAGAAATTATAAGAAACACCAAAATCAACATTTACATATGAATCCGATTGTTCTATACCTGCAATAACTGGATCAAAATCTGTTAAGTCAAAGTTTGTTTCATCAAGCTTCCCTTGCAGAACTCCTAAACTTATCCCAAAAGATAATTGATTAAGCTCTACATAATTACGAGACAATAATAAATGATATGCAAATGTAGCATAGACACCCTGTTGAGAAAAGAACCCATTACTATCATTAAAAAGAATTCCTCCTACTCCTACACGTTCTCCTACTCTACCATTAAGACTAGCGGTCTGTAATGCAGGAGAATCTTCCACCCCAGCCCACTGACTTCTAGCGGTACCTCTAAGCTTAGCAGTCTTTGATGCACCCGCCATAGATGGGTGAAGCAAATATAAATTATCCTGCAAATAATCTAAATATACAGGAATCCCTTCTTGAGCAAATGCATACTGCGCAAAAAAGAGAGCCAATACAACATAGTATTTTCTTACATTCATGGGGAGTTATTTTAGTAACGCTATAGGTTTTTGTTTAGACTGAGAATTTAAAAATTGAAGCCTCCCCGCAAATGCAGGATATACAACCCCTATAGCATAATGTTCAAATATATAAATTTTTGTATTAAAGCCCTCCAATTTAACAGGTATAATAATATCGGAGGATACTCTATTATATGTAGAAAAGTAACTTTTTATCATATTCGTATAAGATCGTATATATGCTTTAGCGAAAGCATGTATATTATATACCAATAAAGACAAGAAAAGTAGGATTTTCTTCATACATATGTAGTTTTCAAAGGTGGTAAATATAAGTATTTACTACTTATAGTATACACTTGTGAAATCCATAACGATAATTTTTATGTTTTATTGAATACATTATACCTTTTTTGGCAATCCAACTTATAATCCGCTCACATTCTTTAGTACCTTTGCATAAAAAATAATTGCAATGGCTACATATACCATAACTATAGAAAGTACATCTAACGATGCGATAAAAAAATTCCAGGCAAATCAATTCTTAGTTAATCATAATAGTTACGAGTTTAAGAACATTGATGAAGCATCAAACTCACCTATAGCTCAACAACTCTTTTATTTACCCTTTGTAAAAACAGTATATATTGCTCAGAATTTTATAGCAATAGAGAAGTATAATATTGTAGAATGGATAGATATTCAAAATGAGGTTTCCAATCAAATAGAAGATTTTCTTAATGATAATGGAGTTGTTATTATAGAAGATGTCGCTGCAAAAAAAATACCCGTAACAGTATATGCAGAAAGTACGCCTAATCCATCTACATTAAAGTTTGTCGCAAACAAAAAATTAGTAACCGCTCCATTTGAGTTCAAGACTATAGATGATACAGCTTATGCTCCGTTAGCAAAAGCATTATTTCATTTTCCATTTGTAAAAGAAGTATTTATAGATGAAAATTATATCAGTGTTCAAAAGTATGAAATGGCAGATTGGGATGAGGTTGTTACAGAAACTCGAGAGTTTATAAGAGATTTTATACAAGACGGTAAAGAAATCATAAATGCAGACCAGCTTCAAACCCCACAGCAGGTTGAAAATAAAATAGATGCTACGTTTGAAAACTTGGATGACACCTCAAAAGAGATTGTAAATATTATAGAAGAATATGTAAAACCAGCTGTCGCAAGTGATGGAGGTAATATTGTATTCAAGAACTATGATCAAAAAACAAAAAATGTCTCTGTGATATTACAAGGAGCATGTAGCGGATGTCCATCATCTACATTTACTCTAAAAAATGGAATAGAAAATATGCTTAAACAAATGCTACCTGGTCGTATAAATGCCGTTGAAGCGATCAATGGATAGGATAAAATGCAGCATTACGCATATTAAGCTTATATTTTAAGTTTCTTTCTGATTCTTTGTAACTTAGAGATTCAAATTAATTTTAACCTTTAAAAAAATAGAATCATGGCAGTAATGAAAGTAATAGAGGTATTATCAAGCTCTACAAAAAGTTGGGAAGATGCTACTCAAAATGCAGTTAAGCAAGCCTCAAAATCTGTAAAAAACATACGATCTGTATATGTGGCAGAACAAAGTGCAGTAGTAAATGGAGATGAAGTCACTGAGTATCGTGTAAATCTTAGGCTTACTTTTGAAGTAAAATAAAGACCATAACATTATTATAAAAAAAGTCCTACCCTAGAGTAGGACTTTTTTTGTTTGTATTTTTACCATTATGAAACTATGGTACCCATTTTTAGTATTAAGTATTGCGCTTTTAATATGGAGTTGCAAAGGTCAGAACGATACCGCTATGCATGATTATACAAACGATCTCATTCATGAGACAAGTCCTTATCTTCTTCAACATGCACATAATCCTGTAAATTGGAAACCATGGAGTAATGAAACATTAGCCCAAGCAAAAAAAGAAAACAAACTGATTCTGGTAAGTATAGGGTATTCTTCATGCCACTGGTGTCATGTTATGGAAAAAGAAAGCTTTGAAGACTCTATTGTTGCAGATTTTATGAATGCAAATTTTATCAATATAAAAGTAGATAGGGAAGAACGTCCTGACGTAGATAATGTGTATATGAGTGCCGTACAACTTATGACAGGGCGAGGAGGCTGGCCACTCAATGCTATTGCACTCCCAGATGGGAGACCAATATGGGGAGGTACTTATTTTCCAAAAGAGGATTGGACAGATGCATTAGAGCAAGTAGCAACTATCTATAAGGAAGACCCTAATAAACTTGTTGAATATGCTGAAAAACTAACGTCAGGTATAAAATCAATGGATCTTGTCAAACCAAATCCTAACTCCCCGAGGTTTGAAGAAGAAACTATAAACAGTGCACTCGCAACATGGTCACGATCATGGGATACACGTCAAGGAGGGCCTAATAGAGCTCCCAAGTTTATGATGCCTAACAATTATCACTTCTTACTACGCTATGCTATGCAAAAAGAAGACCAAGAGCTTTTGGAATATGTAAATACAACACTAGAACAGATTGCTTATGGTGGTGTAAACGATCATACAGGAGGTGGTTTTGCAAGGTATAGTACAGATACCAAATGGCATATTCCGCATTTTGAAAAAATGCTTTATGACAATGCACAACTTGTAAGTTTATATAGTGATGCTTATCTCGCAACAAAAAATGAATTATATAAAGAGACTGTATATCAAACGCTAGCATTTATATCTAGGGAAATGACTACAGATGAAGGAGGATTTTATAGTGCATTAGACGCAGATAGTCTTACTCCAGAAGGCGAGTTAGAAGAAGGTGCCTATTATGTATGGACAAAAGAAGAGTTAGAAAATATAATAGGTTCGGATTTTGATCTTTTTTCAGAATATTACAATATCAATAATTACGGAAAATGGGAAAAAGAAAACTATGTCCTCATCAGACAAGATGCAGACACAACATTTGTAAAAGAAAATGAGATATCCCTCAAAGATTTAAAATCTAAGAAAGATAAGTGGAAAGAAGGTTTATTACGCTTTCGCGAAAGCAATAAAGAACGGCCACGCCTAGATGACAAAATACTAACAGGCTGGAATAGCCTTATGACCAAAGGATATATAGACGCATATCGAGTTTTTAATGACCAAAATTTCTTAGACATTGCTCTTAAAAACGCAAATCTTATTGTTTCAAAAATGCTTCGAAAAGATGGTGGACTCAATAGAAATTATAAGAATGGTAAAAGTAGTATCAATGCATATCTAGAAGATTATGCAAGTACTATAGATGCGTTTATTGCTCTTTTTGAGGTAACCACAGATATCGTATGGTTAGAAAGAGCAAAAAGCTTAACTGACTACACGTTTACGCATTTTCAAGATAAGAACAATAGCATGTTTTTCTTTACATCAAATGAAGATACTAGTCTTGTAAGCCGTAGTACAGAATATTTAGACAATGTGATTCCTGCATCTAATTCTATGATGGCAAAAAACATCTTTACATTGTCGCATTATTATCTAAATCGGGAGTATACAAAGACAGCTGCAGCTATGCTTAATAATATTCAATTAGAAATAGATAAATATCCTTCAAGTTGCAGTAATTGGTTAGACCTACTTCTTAATTATACAAATCCATATTATGAACTTGTCATTGTAGGCCCTGAAGCTAAGGAAGTTCTTACTCAATTAAACACACGTTATCTGCCAAATAAGCTTATAGCTGCAAGTCTTTCTCAGACCAATCAGGAAATTTTTGAAGGACGATATCTAGAAGGAGAAACACTTATTTATGTTTGTGTAAATAATGCATGTAAACTCCCTGTAAGAACAGTAGAGGAAGCACTTACATTAATAGACAAATAATACATAAATCACTTCGCATAGATATAAGATACAATAGTATCGACATAAGGTATTTACTATCGTTAAATCTCTAAATAAAAAATCGGCAATATCCCTGATGTATTTTTTAGTAATTTTGATTTCCTAAAAAACAACTATACATTATACACATGGAAGATTATCAAAAATGGATTGACCTTGCTCTAGAAAAGGGCACAGAATATGGCCTAAAGATTATTATGGCTATTGTTATATGGATCATTGGTAAATGGGTGATCAATAAAATAATGAAGCTATTTAAAAAGATGCTTCAAAAGAATAATAACATGGACGAAACCCTAGAAAAGTTTCTTTCTAATCTTGTTCGCACCCTTTTACTCGTCTTATTAATTATCGCTATATTAGGACAGTTAGGTATTGATACTGCGTCATTTGCAGCCATATTAGCAGCCGCCGGTCTTGCTGTAGGTCTTGCATTACAAGGGTCACTATCAAATTTTGCAGGAGGGGTATTGATTATGCTCTTCAAACCTTTTAAAGTAGGTGATCTTATAGAAGCTCAAGGAGAAATAGGGGTTGTCTCAGAAATACAAATATTCACAACAAAAATTACTACTCCTGGAAACAAACTTGTTATTTTACCTAATGGGGCTTTGTCAAATGGGAATATAAAAAACTATACAGAACTTGGTTTATTACGTGTAGATCTTACGATAGGAGTATCGTATGATGCAGATATTAAGGCTACAAAAGATGCACTTATGAGAGCAATGGAATCTCAAGAAAAAGTACTTAAAGATCCCGCTCCATCGGTAAATATGGGAGAACTTGCAGATAGTTCTGTAAATTATGAAGTACGTCCTTGGGCTACACCAGCAGATTACTGGGATGTATATTTCCAAACTATTGAAAATTGCAAAATAGAATTAGATAAAGCTGGTATAGAAATACCATATCCACATGCAGTAGAAATTAAGAAAGAAGCTTAGGTTTTCCTGCAATAAAATCTTTTAAATAGTACGGTTCAAAATAGGCGACATCTTCAAAGTCGCCTATTTTATTTTTTCTTTCAGCGAGTATGCCCATTTGTAAAGCAGATGGTAATATATCTTTTATATAGAATGCATTAGGGTGTTCACATATTTCTGAGAACTTAAACGCTCCATTCCCTACAAAATATACATTCCCTTTTTCCAAATATTCTAAAAAAGAGTCACTTTCTAAAATCTGAGCTTCTGTAGCTCTTATCTGTTTATAACTAGCATTAAATACAGCACTATATACTTCCATTCGCCTAGCATCTAACATAGGAACTATATAATCATCCCCCTCTATACCTGAGACGCTATAAGATAATGATGTAAGTGTAGGAATAGAGATCAACGGGATATCTAATGCATAACAAAGTCCCTTAGCTGCTGACACTCCTATACGCAAACCTGTATAACTGCCTGGGCCTTTACTTATGGCTATTGCGGTAAGTGCTGTTTTATCAATATTAGATTCTTCTATAACCTTTTCAATATATAGATGTAATCGTTCTGCATGAGAATACTTTGTAGCATTATCTTCTTGTATAGCAACTACCTCTCCATTAATAGACAAAGCCACCGAACAATTTGTGGTGGCTGTCTCAATACATAATATGTTAGACATACTTATTCATCTGTTTCCTCGTCATCTCCATCATCCTCCTTTTGAATCTCTACCTTATCTCCCGTTTTAAGGACTTTAGTTACAAGACTATAAGGTCCCGTAATAATCTCATCTCCTTCTTCTAGGCCTGATAATATTTCAATACTACTATCATCTTGAATTCCTGTAGTGACTACTCTTAACTTTGCTTCGTCTCCATTTTTTACAAAAACACATTCAAATTTTTTCTCATCCCCTTTTGCATCTTTTTTAGGTTTTCCTTTTCTAGTCGCACTAGTATCATTCTTTACAACTATTGAACTAATAGGGGCTTTTACTATATCTTCTCTTCGTTTTGTTATTACATCTACTGTAGCTGTCATTCCTGGACGAAAAGGAGAATACGTAGCACTTTTCCCTTCTAATAGATCTCTATACGAGTCTTCTAGAATACGAACCTTTACTTTAAAGTTTGTAACCTGATCTGCTGTAAGGGTAGCTTCTGCAGAGTTTGCAATCTCAGTAACGATTCCTTTGAACTCTTTTTTAAGATATGCATCTACTTCCACTAGCGTAGAATCTCCTACTCCAATTTTTACAATATCATTTTCATTTACATCTACCTCAACTTCCATATTTGTAAGGTTTGCCACACGCACTATTTCGGTTCCAGCTTGTTGTGCTGTTCCTACAACTCGTTCTCCTAGTTCAACACTTAATTTTGAAATGGTACCATCTCTAGGGGCAAATATGGAAGTTCTCCCTAAATTATCTTGAGCTTGTTTTACAGATGCTGCAACACTTTGTACATTATAAAAAGCACTTTGACGATTTGCTTGAGCAACTTCATAATCTGAAAGTGCTCTATCATAGTCTGCTTTTGAAATTACTCCTTTATCATATAAAGGTTTGTTACGGTCAAAGTTCAATTTGGCAACCTTAAGACTTGCTTCTGATTGTGCTAATCCAGCTCTGGAATTTTGCAATCCAGCTTGCGCTTGGTTTAATGCACTTTGAACTAAATCTGGATTGATACGTACAAGAAGATCTCCTTTTTTAACATCTTGCCCTTCTTTAATAGGTAGCTCAATAATCTCACCCGAAACTTCTGAAGAAAGTTTTACTTCTACCTCTGGTTGAATTTTTCCAGTAGCAGCTACGGTTTCTACAATAGTTCCACGTTCTATCTTTTCTACTTCAACTTGTTTAAAATTCCCAGATTTGCCTAAAACACCAGATTTCTTTGCAGCAACTAGGCCCACTATTGCAATAACAGCAACAACTAGAAGGATTATTAATGTCTTTTTATTCATTGGTTAGAATTTAAGTTCGGTAGCTGGAATTCCAAAATAGAGTTCTAGTACCTTGATACGGAAAATATAATCGTATTTTGATCGTGTTAATTCAACTTGAGCATTGTCATAACGCAATTTAGATTGACTAAAATCAAATGCATTGGTAAGCCCTACATCATATCTGTCTTTTGCATATTCATAGGCCAGTTCTTGTGAGTTTAAAGCAACAACGGCTGCTTCATAACTTTGCTTTGCTGCCTTTGCATCTGTATAAGCCTGATATACGGCAGATTCAAATGTCTGACGTGTTTGTTCTGCTTGAAACTCAGAACGCATCACATTTACTTCACTACGTTTTACATTATTACGTGTAGAAAATCCATTAAAGATCGGTACTTGTAATTGCAATCCATATGAAATTCCATCATTAAGTGATAACTGATCAAAAAATGGTGCTGGATTTCCTTCCTGTGTTATAAAGTTAGGTTGCGTAGTAAGTACTGTAGCATTCGTCCCCTCTACAAAACCTATTGGTATATCTGAAGATGGATTATCTGGATCTAATATCTGATCAAAGGATCCAAAACCTGATTCCCTTGTATTATAGTTAAAGAAACCACTTATTGAAGGATATAACGAACTCTTACTTAGTTCTAAATCTTTCTTTGCAATCTCAAGATTTTGTTCAGCTATTTTAAGATCGTAACGTGTTTCTTTGGCTTTTGCCACAAGTACTTCTGGAGTAGTATTTAACACCTCTTCTCCAAGGATGTTATATTCTGCATCTAGAACATCAAAACCTTCATAATCATCAAACGCTAGTAGCTGTGCTAAGTCTATAAGAGATATTGTGACTAAATTCTCTGCTGCAACAATACGTTGTAATTCACTTGCATCTGTCGCTTGTATTTCTAATAAATCTCCACGAGGTAAAACACCCCCATCCACAAGTTCCTGTGTTCTAGCAATCTGTTCTTTTGTAACTGCATTTTGAGCAACTACTGTTTTAAGATTTTCTTTATTTAATAATACAGATAAATATGAAAGTGCTACAGAGAGTGAGATATCGTCTTTTATTTTGGCAATATTATAATCTGCAGCAATTCTAGACAACTCTGCTCTATCTAATGCTCGTTTATTACGGAAGCCATTAAATATGCTAATTCCTGCAGTAATACTATACGACGAGTTACGAGTTGTTTGCGTTTCTAATACCCCTGTTGTAATATTTTGAGTAAGACCACTATTCCATGTATTTGAAGCATTACCGTTTAAAGAAGGAAGGTAATTACCTATGGCATCCTTTTTTTCTATAATGGCATTTTCTTCATCAAGTTGTGTTTGCTTAATACTAATGTTATTATCCAATGCATACTGCACACACTCTTGTAGGGTCCATTGTTTCTCCTGAGCAAGTGTTGCTACAGTAATCAAAAGTGTTAAGCATAAAATGATTCCTTTTCTCATAATATCGATTGATGTCCAATATGACTATTGAAACGAGTTTATGTTACAAAAAATGTTAATTAATTTTAGTTTGCTTTCGCGAAAGCGTACCAATGCAATGCCTAGAAGGCATTTACATTAATAAAAAAAGAGACTATCCTCGACCAAATCCTTGAGGAGCTTTGATCTGATTCCAGACTTTTATTTTATCATCTTTAGAGACCCCATCTTTGATTTCTACAAAAATACCGTCGCTTGTTCCTAATTCAAGATCTCTACGTTCAAATTGTTGATCACCAGTTTCTATCTCTACAAAAGGAGCTTTGGTTTTAGGGTCATATTGAACAAGTGCCTCTTTTACTGCAAGTACAGAGTCTGCTTTTGCCAGTATTATACTTGCATTTGCACTAAGACCTGCACGAATAAATGTAGTAGAATCTATTTTTGCAAGAGTTCCTTTAATTTCAAATTGAATTGCTCCGTTTTCTTCTTTCCCTTTTGGAGCAATATAATCCAGTACGGCTTCAAAGGTTGAATTCTCAATGGCACCTACTGTAATTTCTAATGGAAGGTTTTCAGATATTTTTCCTACTTCACTCTCATCAACTTTCCCTTCAAAAATCATCTTATCCACATCTGCTAGTGTTGCGATTGTAGTTCCATCATTAAAGTTATTTGCCTCAATAACTTGATTTCCAGTCTTAACAGGTACTTCCAGAACCATTCCTGTAATTGTAGATCTTACAAGGGTAGTAGCTGCAGCTCCTAATCCTGAAGTGGTTCCTGTTTTAATAATATCATAATTCTGCAATGCACTCGTAAGGTTTACTTGCTCTTGCTTTACACGTTGTTGTGCTTGATTATACGTATTCTGCACCGCATCAAAATCATTTGCAGAGACAACTCCTTTGTCAAAAAGAGCTTTCTGACGATTATAGATACTCTTCTGATTTTCAAAAGCTAGTTTTGCAGTTTCTACGGCTGTTCTTGCACCAGAAATATTATTCTTAGAGCTTGTCAATGAAGATGCATTAGGAACAACTTTGATTTTTGCAATCAATTGCCCTTCTTCTACTTGATCTCCAGCTTCTATATATATCTCATCTATAATCCCAGAGATATTAGGCTTAATTAAGACTTCTTCTTTAGGTACAATACTTCCTGTTGCTACCGTCTTTTTTACAATGGTTTGTGTACTTGCTTGTTCTGTAGCATATACAACAGGATCTGCTTTATCCTTTACATAGATATACCATATTCCTATAGAAAATGTAATTACTATAACAAGGAGTGTGATAATGGTTCCAGTTCGTTTCATACTTTTTGATAGTTGATTGATTTAATATTATTCGATGCGTAAGGCATCTACCGGTTTCATTTGAGTTGCTCTAGTTGCTGGTATAAAACCTGCTAATAAACCAGAGATAATTAATATAGCGAGTGCAATAAATATTACATTGATATTTACAGATGGGTTTGCAAAATTTTCTACAGGACCTGCTTGCGAAAGTGCATAATTCATCACCCAGATAAAACCTGCAGCGACAGATATTCCAGCCATTCCAGAAATAATAGTGAGCACTAATGATTCTTGCAATACCTGAGATTTTACATTCCAAGGTGTCGCTCCTAAAGCACGTCTAACCCCTATTTCTTTTGTACGTTCTTTTACAACAATAAGCATGATATTACTTATTCCTATTACTCCAGACATTAATACAAGAGCGCCTACAAAATATCCTACAAACGTCAGAATAGAAAAAAGACCTGTAATTCTTGCAAACTCTTCTGCAAGATCAAAATGACCTATAGCTCTATCATCATCTGGATGTACCGTACGTTGTTCTTTCATTATATCAAACACACGTTGTTTTACTTCTGTGATTTGTGTATGGTCATGAGCGGTAATTGCCATCCAACCTACATTATCTGCTCTATTGAATGCTTGTGAGAAAGTTGTGAAAGGCACAAAAATAGTATTTGCTTCTTCTTCCTGATCACCATTAGTTTTAGGATTTTTAAATGTCCCGATAACTAAGAAATTAATCCCATTTATTTTTATATATGACCCTATAGTTTCTTCCCCTATATCATATAATCCTTTTACAACATCAACTCCTATGATACATACTTTTCTTTTGTCTTCTATATCTGAGTAACTAATAAAGCGCCCTGCAGTAATATCTAGAGGCTGCTGTTTTATAAATTCTGGGTAGTCTCCATAGACATTATAGGCCCCCGTTTTTTCATTACGTGTTACATTATTAGATCCTCTAAACCCCCCTAATTGATTACGGGGAGAGACATATTTTAATTCGGGGACTTGCTGTTTCAGTACTTCTACATCTCCTATTTTAAAATTAAAAAAACGTCCTTTAGGCAATCCTTTATAGGGTTTGGATGTTCCCTGAGACCACATAAACATTGAGTTTGTAGCAAAGTTTCCAAAATCTGCAGATACACCATTCTTGAGTCCGTTGGTCAATGCTAATAACAATACTAGAATCAGAATACCCCAGAACACTCCAAAAGCAGTCAATAGGGTTCTGAAGCGGTTTGCATTTAATGCTTCTAATATTTCATTCCAGCGATCTCTGCTAAACATAACTTTTTGTTTCTTGATTGATTATCTATCTATTATAGCTCGTGAGTACGCTTTTGCGAAAGCGTATACATTCACAATCATTTATTCATCTCTTAATGCTTCTATAGGTTTAATATTTGCAGCGCGTCTTGCAGGAATATAACCTGCCAATGCTCCAGCAAATATGAGGATAAACACGGTACTCATTGCTGTAGTAAAATCTACTTGAGGAAATTTTATAAAGTCACTATCTACCAAGGGGCTTATAATTTCTAAAAGCCCTACACCAAAAAAGAGGCCTAAAAAACCTGCTATAGACGTAATAAATATTGATTCTTGTAAAATCATCCCGATAATAGAACTTGGTAAAGCACCCAAAGCTTTACGAACTCCTATTTCCTTAGTCCGTTCTTTTACAATAATGAGCATAATATTACTCACTCCAACGACACCAGCGACAATAGTTCCTATACCTACAAACCAAAACACCATTCGAATGGTATCGATAAGCCCATAAATTTTTGAAGCTTCTTCTAGGTTATAACGTACCCGTACAGCGCTACGGTCATCGGGAGCAATACTATATCTTGTTTTGATCTCTTGTTCTATACCATCACTTACAGCTGCAGAAAGTGATACAGCTTCCTCAAAATTATCACTCATTTTAATTGTGTACGCGATAGATCGTAGCTTATCACCTGCATTAAATACCCGTTGAGCTGTAGACAAAGGAATAAATATACGTTGCTCCTCGCGCTCTCCTCCTGGATCTGAATATACGCCTACTACTTTAAAGTTAATCCCAGTAATCTTTATAGTTTCTCCTACAGCCTCTTCTTTTTTAAAGAGTTCTGTTTTTACTTTTCTTCCTATAACAGCTACTTTAATAGATTCATCTACATCTCTTTCGGAGAGAAAACGGCCAGATAGCATGGATGCATTTTCTATAAATTGTTGCCCTGGATTTGCGCCTTCTATACGATAGTTTCCAAACTCATTTCCATAATTTACTTGCCCTCCCCAAATATTGTATAGGCCCGTTTTATGCTCTATTGCTTCTTCATACTTTGTATTTATATTTTCAAAATCTGAATTATGCATTTGGATACGGCGTCCAGGATTTAACCCTTTATATTCTTTTGTAGTGACGCTTGTCCATACACTGACTCTACTTTCTGCGTCCTGAGCAAACTGAGATTTTACACCTTTTTGAATTCCTGTACTGAATCCTAAGAGGATCACAAGAATAAAAATTCCTGAGGCTACAGAAAGTCCCGTAAGAAACGTACGGAGTTTGTTTTTTCCAATAGTTTCAAAAATCTCTTGCCAGCGTTCTATATCAAACATGAGCTTTAGCTAGTATTTGGTTAACAGGTCTATCATCGATAATACGACCATCTTTAAGGTTTACAATCCTTTTGGTCATCTCTGCAATATCAGGTTCATGAGTAACGACAAGGATTGTTTTTCCTTCATCATTAATCCCCTGTATAAGTTCCATTACCTCATATGAAGTCTGTGTATCTAGTGCTCCTGTAGGTTCATCTGCTAGCAATACTTTAGGATCGCTTGCTAGGGCTCTAGCAATAGCCACACGTTGTTTCTGACCTCCAGAGAGTTCACTTGGTAAATGTGTTGCCCAATCTGCCAGACCTACTTTTTCTAAATAATGCATCGCTTTTTCTGTACGATCTTTTCGCTTAATCCCTTGATAATATAAAGGCATGGATACATTATCTAATGCATTTTTATAGGTAATCAAGTTAAAAGATTGAAAAATAAACCCAAGGAATTTATTACGATACTGAGCAGCTACTTTTTCATTAAGGTCTTTTATAGTTACATTATCTAATGTATACGATCCTTGGTCGGCCTCATCTAACATACCAAGTATATTAAGTAATGTAGATTTTCCAGATCCAGATGATCCCATTATAGAAACCAGCTCTCCTTCTTTTACAGAAAAATCAATCCCTTTTAATACATGTAAGGAATTGCTACCCATTTGATAGGATTTGTGAAGATCTTGTATGTTAATCATAGTGAATGCCTTTACTACACAATATTAATCATGAAAAGCTAAAATTGTGTGAAATTGATGTTAAGACCTATGAATAATGGTTAGTTATATGAAGTCTCATCTATTAAGACACCATATTTTTGCAGGTGTTACAGATTAATTTGTTAGGGTTTTGTTAAAGAATCTCTTTTTTCTCTTTTTTTCGACCCTTATAAATAAAGTAAAAAACACCTCCGACAAGAATATATGGAATCACCATAAGGTATTTAATTCCATTATTTACTCCTTTTGCTGTACTATTATCTGCTTCAGATTCTAGTACGGCTCTACACATTGCGCATTGTGTAGCCATAGTAGGTATTGGGACCGGGTCAGCTTTCGCAAAAGCGGTAACAAAAATAAAAACCAATATAATCCACTGCCTTTTCATTAATGTATATAATACGGTGATATCATAAGGTACACAATCACTCCTGTAATTGCAACATACAACCATATAGGGAAGGTAATTTTTGCAAGTTTCTTATGCTTATTAAATCGTTCTGCTAGTGCTCTTACATATGTAAAAAGAACTAATGGAATAATTACTATTGATAATACGATATGTGTTATAAGAATAAAGAAATATAGATAGCGTATACTTCCTTGACCTCCATAAGCAGTAGACTCAGACGTCATATGATAGGCAATATACATAAGTAAAAAAAGTACTGATAATAGAATTGCAAATTTCATTAGACGCTCATGGAGTTTTCGGTTTCCATTTTTTATAGCTATAACTGCTATAATCAATACTACTGCCGTCAACCCATTAATTGTAGCATATATAGGTGGTAAAAAAGTGAGGGGTTCTACATCTACACCCATCCTAGGAAGGTTAATACCAAACAATCCTGCTACTGCGATAGGAATAACAATGGATAATACAATAATCCATTTTTGATATTTCTTTTCTTTTTCTGAGAGTTTGCTCATTACTTCTTTAATAATTTTTTGATGTCTTCTATTAGAATATCTATTTCTGGAGCTTCTTCTCCTTCTAATACTTGTGCGTCTAGAGGAACTGACCCTCTGTAATAAGGTTTTGGATTCCCATTGGGGTCTAATCTAGAGCGAATAAATCCATTTTGATCAATTAACGCAAAGAGTCCTGAATGGTAAAATCCGTTTTCCAAACCTGCCTCATAACTTACATTAAGATAAAACCCTTCATTAGACAAACGATAGATGGTATCACGATCTCCTGTCATAAAATTCCAGTTTGGGTTTGTAATCCCATAGTCTTCTGCATATGCTTTTAATACTTCTGAGGTATCATGTTCTGGATCTATTGAAAAGGAGGCAATTCCAAAATTAGGATCATTCTCAAACTGTTTTGAGATAGCTTGAAGATTGTGATTCATCGGAATACAAATATCTGTACATCTTGTAAAGAAAAATTCTACGAGATATACTTTCCCACGGTAATTTATATTTGAAATTGTATCCTTATTTTGATTAACAAATTCAAATGGCGGGACTTTTCTATCTACTCCGTTAAGAGTAATATATACTAGATCCCCCGTATTTTCTTCCTGAGATTCTCCTACCGCATGCATACGACCACCTCTTGTCACATCATCATTTGATACTCTTTTAAAAATCTTTGGAATAAATATGACTCCAAAAACGAGTACTATAAAAGCAATCCCTATATATGTATTCTTACGCATTATTTTTTTTCTCTTCGTTGTTCAATTTTATCACTGGCATTATTGTTTTTCTTTAATGCTAGTCTATACTCTGCAAGTAGTATCTTTATATCATCCTTCATATATCCCATTTCTACAGCTTGTGTATAGTCATAACCATAAGGGTTAGGTTTTTTTTCTTCATGACCAGCGCGTAATGCTAAGTCTTTATCTATAATAAATACATCAGGATGACTTCCATCTGATACCATGCTTAATGTAGTTCCTAAACTATTAAAATGGGTCTGTGCACCTTCTATAGTCGTTTCTATAAAACGGATTTTAGATACATCAAAAATTCTACCTAACTCTGCCTTCATAGTATCAATAGCCTGATCACTTCCTTTATTAACAAAAAGTACTATTTGGAAGTCTTCATACTTTACAAAGTATTTGTAGATCATCAAATTTAAGTTTGCAGTATACCCTACATTCCCTTTTAACTGGTCTCCTAGATATCCTACAAGTGTTACATGATCTTTAAGGGTAAGTGGTTTGTTACTAGAGAGATTAGGAATTTTAATTTCTCTATAAGTAATTGACTCCAGTGGATCAATTTTCTCAGTAATTATAGGGAGTTTTGCAAAGTTGTATATTCCTGAAGAAAAAAACAGATATGCAACAACGGGTAGCACAAAGAGTGCTATTAACACTATTTTCTTTTTCATAATAGTATATAAATCAAAAAGCTGTCTTCACATCTTAAGAAGATGCTTTTTACAATAGAGTTTAGACTATTTTTATCTCTTATAGATATAAGAAGAAAAAATAAATGCAAAAAAAAGCGGTTATTAAAACCGCTTATATAATATTAAAAATCCCAACTTTGGAATCCTGTGTCATATACATTAAATATATAGTCTCCTTCAGTTAAAAGGATAAAGACTAGATATAAAATCAAAAATATCCCTGTCCAGACTACAGCTCTTCGTAATCCTTTAACCTCATCACGCATGTGCATAAAGTCCCAAGTGATATAATATGCTTTAAATATTGTAAGTATGATGAAAATCCAGTTAAGGAGTTTCATTCTTATGAAGGTATTTTCTGTAAGCGATTCTGGCTTAATAATACCTAATGCAACTTCTATTGCTGTAACAATAGAGAGTACAATTAATACACCCCAAATTTTAGTGACGTTTGATTTAAACTTTAAAAGCCCTCTAAATATTTCTAATTTATGTTCGTGTGCCATAGCGTAAATTGCTTTTTAAAGAATTTTGAATTATACGAGATAGAAAAAGGTAAATACGAATACCCATACTAAATCTACAAAGTGCCAGTAAAGACCAACTTTTTCAACCATTTCATAGTGCCCACGGCGTTCATAAGTACCTAGAATTACGTTAAAAAATATAATAATATTGATAATTACTCCAGAGAATACGTGAAATCCGTGGAATCCAGTTATGAAGAAAAAGAAATCTGCAAAGAGTGGCGTTCCATATTCATTATGCTTGAGATTTGCACCTTCTACAACACCTACGGCATCTCTATTTACACGTAATAATGACTCCTCTCTACTTAGCACTGTCTTTTCCCCTTCTTCTGTAAGAATTTGTGTGCGTATAAGAACATCTTGGCTTTGCGCAAATCCTGCTTTAATTTCTTCAACTGTAAATGTAGGACGTGTACCTTCTTTTGTAAACCATATACCGTTTTTACGTTCATGATTTTCACGTACAGACGGAATAGCTGTAGCAATATCTGCTAGTGCTACTCGATGTCCTTCTGTATCTACAAACTGTAAAATTTTACCCCCTTTAGTTTCTACCGCACCATAATCTCCTTTAATAAAAGTATTCCATTCCCATGCCTGTGAACCTACAAATATAGCTCCTCCTATAATTGTAAAGAACATATACCATATCACTTTCTTTTGTTTCATATGATGTCCTGCATCTACAGCAAGTACCATAGTTACAGAAGACATAATAAGAACAAAGGTCATAAACGCCACATAATACATAGGTGCATTTACACCATGTAAAAATGGAAAGTGGGTAAACACCTCATCGGCAATAGGCCATGAATCAATAAATTTAAATCTAGAAAATCCATATGCCGCAAGAAATCCAGAAAATGACAAAGCATCAGAAACGATGAAAAACCACATCATCATCTTTCCATAACTAGCTTTAAGAGGCTGGTTTCCACCATCCCATGTCTTCCCTTCTTCTGCTGTATTGGTTACAGTAGCGTCCATAGTAACGTATTGGTTAAATAATTGGTTGCAAAAATAGGTATTTTATAAGCGTATTTCAAAGATTAAATAAGGATTTATAATGTTCTATTATTCGCTTTCGCGAAAGCAAACTCTTACAATCAATAAATAATCGTAAAATAGATTATTTAGTTACAAATAACAATACAAATAAAAATACCCATAACAGATCTAAAAAATGCCAAAAAGTAACTCCTAGTGTTACTCCCAGATAGTTCTCTTTAGTATATTTTCCTGTTATATGTTTAATTATAATTAATATCAATGAAATAAAGCCTGCTATTACATGTGCAATATGAACTGCAATAATCAAAAATAAAAAGGTAGTAGTGATATTACTGGAGGCTCCAGTAAAATAATACCCTTGATCTGTAAGACTTTTAAAACCATAAAATTGAGAGACTACAAATGCGATTCCTAATCCTAAGGTTAGTAATAAAAAAGTAGTTCCTAATTGTCGTTTCTCATTTACAATAGCATTTTTTGCCATATGAATTGTAAGACTACTTATTATAATAAGAACAGTAGATACAATAAGAGCTGTTGGAAAATTATAATCTTCTAGCCAGTCTCTACGCTCCATACTAACTATGTATGCACTAGTAAGCCCAGCAAAAGTCATACACAAACTGATAATGCCAAACCATAGCATTTGTTTTTTTGCACGATCTTGTTTGTAGCGCTCTGTCCCTTCTGTATAATCCATTTTATCTTAAAAATTTATCTATTACAAATACAATTTGTAATAATGTAATATACGTTACACTAGAAAGCATTAATTTTTTTGCTGTCTGAGCATCCCTTTTTCTATATAATTTAATTGCCCAGTATAACATAAATAATCCCAATCCACCTACGACAATAGCCGCTATAGGAGACAAGTACAATCCTCCTGTCACTCCAAATGCGGGAACTAGTGATATAAGGATTGTCCAAACCGTATAGAGAATAATCTGAACCGCCGTCCCTTTATCTTTTTTTCCAGTAGGTAGCATAAAAAACCCTCCTTTTTTATAATCATCATATAAAAACCAACCTATTGCCCAAAAATGAGGAAACTGCCAGAAAAACTGAATCATAAATAATGTCCCTGGTTCTATACCAAAATCATTTGTTGCTGCGACCCATCCCAACATAAACGGAATGGCTCCTGGGAATGCACCCACAAAAACAGATAACGGTGTTTTTGTTTTGAGAGGTGTATATAATAGTACATACATAAATATTGATATCCCTCCAAACATTGCTGTTTGCGGATTGATATAATATAATGTAATCAGACCTAGGATTGTAAATACAACTGCAATAACAAGAGCTGTTGTTACAGACATACGCCCAGAAGCTACAGGCCTATTTTTAGTACGATCCATTAAAGCATCCAGATCGCGTTCTAGTACTTGGTTATAGGCATTGGATGCGCCTACCATAAAATATCCTCCTATGGCTAGCATTACAACAATACCCCAATCTATAGTATGCACGCCTAAGAAATATCCTACGACACTAGAAAAAACGACACTTATGGATAATCGCATTTTGGTGATTTCCTTAAAATCTTGCCATGGAGATACGGCAATAGTATGTGATGCGACTTTGCTCAAAATGAACAGAAAATTTGCTATTTTTAAAGTTGTGCAAAGATACTCCCTGATTGTGTTTTACACAACAAAATGGGAATCATATATTAGATCATATTTTTGCACAATAATGAAAGGCTTTTATTGTACCCACGTCTTAATGGTTTTAACCAAATAATTTATTCTAATGAAGAATCATTTATTCTTATTAATCCTAACCTTTTCTACTGCCATATATGCACAAGGTCGTTTTGATAATATAAAAATCAAAATAGAACCATTGCAAGAAAACATATTTATGCTTCAAGGCGCTGGGGGTAATATTGGAATATCTGTAGGAGAAAATGGTGTGTTTATGATAGATGATCAATTTGCTCCATTAAGTGAGAAAATCATTAACGCTATCAAAACGATTTCTGATAAGCCTGTGAAATTTTTGGTAAATACCCACTTTCACGGAGATCATTCTGGAGGCAATGCAAACTTTGAAGCTGCTGGCGCCATGATTGTAGCTCATGATAATGTAAGAAAACGACTAGCTAGTGCAAAAAACAATGATGGTAGTGGTTTGCCTGTTATTACGTTTAGTAATGATGCAACTTTTTATATGAATGGTAATGATATTTTTATTACCCATGTTCATGATGCTCATACTGATGGTGATGCCCTTGTATATTTTGCTCAAAGTAATGTTTTACATACTGGAGATACTTTTTTTAACGGTAGATTTCCATATATAGATATAAATAGAGGAGGGAGCCTTGCTGGTGATATAGAAGCTGCAAAAAAAGGGTTGATGCTTATTAATGACCAAACAATTATTATTCCAGGTCACGGAGCAAAAGCCACAAAAACTGATTATCAAAACTATCTCAATATGCTTAAAGGAATATACAAAAATGTATCACAGGCAATTAAAGATGGTAAAACAGAAGATGAAGTCGCGTTAATGGAATCTCTTACTAGTGATTATTTTTCTGATGAGGCAACTGCTAATGATTTTATCTCTGGAGAAAAAATGAGACGTACTGCCTATAAAAGCATTACAACTATAGAAGGCAATAAAGAGGATTAAAGCATAATCTACAGCTATGAAGAACATTAAAATAATACTTCTTATATGCCTAGCTTTTATAATATCAAGTTACGGGAACACTAGTCTTAAGAAAAAAGGAATTATATTCTTCAAAGGAAGTTTGGAAGAGGCATTAATAAAGGCTCAAGAAGAAGATAAATATGTTTTTATCGACTTTTATACTACTTGGTGTGCTCCTTGTAAAAAACTAAAACGTACAAGTTTTAAAGATGTTAAAGTAGGAGATTATTATAATAAAAATTTTATAAATATCTCTATTAATGCCGAATCAAAAAAGGGAATAGAGCTTGCTCGAAGATATGGAGTTTCATCATATCCCACACTTATAATTACAGATGACAAGGGAAGAAAAAAAGCAAAAACTACAGGTTTTAAAAAACCTTATATTTTAATCAATTTTGGCAGGAGAGTTGTACCGTAGAGGTAATTAATCTACAATATATTCTAAAGAATCATATACCAAAGCCGATCCATAGTCTGTCTTGTGTTCTTTATAACGAAGGCCTATAAGCTGTGCCCCTTGATAACCAGCAGAGTCTTGTAACTTAATACTACGTGCATCTTCTTCGGAAATAATAATACATAGCTTCCCACAAAATGCATCACCATATGCACTGACGACAAGGTAATTTTGACCAAAGATTTCTTCTCGCATTTCATAATAGTAATCTACATCTGGGCTTTCTTTTATAAGCCTATATAGTTCTGCTTGATATTCTTTGCTATTATACTGGTTTTTTCCTAGGATTTGATTTCTTTGAGATTTATGACATCCCGATTCTTGGCATGAAGACAGCAACAACAGAACTACCATCCCCATAAAGGTGATTCTAGACAACATTTTTTGAAAGATTTAATGAAGTAGTTGTATGCCTAAAAAGAACGTAAAAAAGAAATTAAATATTGTGTGTATTAGTAATCATAATACCAATTAAATAAATCAGTTCTAAACCCTATATTGAGCCATAAGGTATTTGTATCAAAAGTATCTGCTGTTTGAGTCTCTGCACTAAAATCCCTATAGATAGGATTTACATATACTTTTAGATTTGTTGCCGGATTAATAAGGTATCCCACTTCAACATCTGCAAATAATCGCGTTACTTTATTTCCCTGAAATAATTCAATACCATTATCGCTAGGTCTATTTTCATCATTCCCATAAATGCTTCCTCCAAAATAAACCTCATTAATATCTCCTATTTCTGCTCCTTGGGTTCCAGCAATAACTTTTGCACTCCCATACCAACGTTCATATTCATATCTGGCAATTGCTATAAACTCTCTAAAGTTTGCTCCCCATTGATGCGCTAATGATTGATTTGCATGCCCGTAGTTAAGTTGTATCTCATTATTAGAATATACATAAGGCCTCACTTGGTTAAGTTCTGCTTGCAATGTTAAGTTTTTTACCCCAAAAGCATTGTAATATTTAGCCCCTAATTGAAACCCTTGCTTATTTCTAAAATTTTGATCGCCACCAGTTATAGCCGATGCTGAAAATTCATCAATAACTAATTGTCCATATACATTTATGCGATCGTTTATTTTATATTTCCCAGTCAATCCAATCAATGCATTTCCACCTCTAGATCCCGTAGAAAACTCTATTGCTCTAAAGAAAATAACTGGGTTTAAAAAATTAAAATCAAACCCTCTTCCATTATCATTTTCCCATATCACCGATTCAAAAAAACCTAAGTTTAATTTTTTTGTCACATTCCAACTTAGATAATGGTTTGCCATAAACTTGGTGAGAAATGATCCATCTTGAGTAACCTCAGGACGCACATCTCTTAAAGATGTCCATGTATTTGTGTATTTGATTTTCCAGAAAGTTGTATTTAATTTCAAATAGGGATAATAGGTAGCATTATCACTTAATAATAGTGATCGATATCCATCTCCTATGAATTGTTTTCCATGCCCTAATTGTATATTAAAATACTTGCTAGGTGCATAAGATATATAGCCTTCGGCAACGGGATAATCAAAATCCCCATTCCTACCTTCTTTTGCGATAGCTCTACTAGGTATAATTGCAGGATTTCCACCATCTGGTCGTAACGATACAGCAAAATCATTGAAGTATTGTGCAAATCTTCCCTGACTCTCATAAACGGCCGCAAAAAAATTGAGTTTCTTCCCTAACCCTCCCTGCACAAAAACAGCGCGGGTATTATTATATGTAAACGATTCTTCCTTTCTATCATCTGTTTCTGTACCTAATTGCAAGTCAGCAGCTGGGTCTATTGTAATCCAATAATCTTCTCCTTGTAGCCGAACCATATGTTCATCATGCCACTTACGTCCCCACCATCCTTTTTTATTTTTTGACAAAGCATCTGCTTTTTCTTCAAAATTATAATATGGGTTTACTGTGCTATACAAAAATGGTTTACTTCCCGTATGATTATTAGTTCCTACCATATTAAGTTGTTCATCAAAACGACTATACACTTGGTGAGAAAAAGGGATATTGAGTTGACTCTCGTATTTGTTTTTTCGATCAAATTCTTGATTCTGAATTTTATCAAATTCTTGTTTTAAAGGATTCTCTTTTATATCATCTTTTGTATTCCTTTCATCAATTTGTGTTTTCCCTTCTGCTATAAAGTCTTCTATTTTATTTCGCGAAAGCGGAATTTTAACAGGCATAGAAAACTGTATATAGGTAGCTTCTCCATTATAGGTTGCAGGTTGAATTTTTGGAAGTTTATCAAATACTTCCTGCGCTTCTTCTTTCAACTCATTATATACAGCATCTGTGTATAATAATTTAAAATTTCCTTCTGCTGTTACTTCAAATAACATAACCATTTGTCCTTGGTATTGTTCTTGAGATACTCTCTCTGGCATTTCAAAAGTATCTATTACAAACGTGATAAGGGTTTCATTAAAACAATTGGGCAATTGTGCAACAGTAGCGGTCTCACATTCTGGAAAAACAGGATATTTTTCAAAATCACTAAGGGTAACCTGTGCATGCATGGAAAGTGCCATTAACATACTAATAAGAAGGGGTAAATATTTGTGCATATGGTAGGTATTATGCATTAATTGTCGAAAGATAGGGATTTTGAAATTTAAAAAAGATCAAACCAAAAAATCCCGTTACTTTCATGTAACGGGATTTCTGATTTGGTATTATATTTCTTTAGTCTTGAATTCTAAAAGTAATAGGCAAGTTATATATAACCCCCACAGGAACATTGCGCTGTTTTCCAGGAGTCATCTTAGGTATAAGATTTACAACACGCTCTGCTTCTGCTTCAAGTTGATCATGAGGCCCACGTGATTTGACATTGGTAACATCACCGTTACTATCTATCGTAAATTGCACAAAAATGCGATTCAATCCAGTAAGTCCTAGTTCTTCCCCAATTTCTGTGTTAAATTTACGGCTTACCAGTTTATTAATTTTACTACTCATACAAGCCTTACGTTCATCATTGGTAGTAAGTCCTTCACATCCTGGAAACAATGGGACTTGTTCTATTTTAATCCAATCTACATTTACGGGCTCATCATCCACATCTACATATCCAGGAGCTTCTACTGGATCAATAGGAGCTTCTGGATTTGGCTCTGATGGTGGTAAAAATTCTTCAATAAGCTCAGTTTCGTCAGGCACTTCTTCAAACTGATTAGAAGGTTGTGATTGTGATCTTTCTTTCACTACTGGTTTTTCTATTTTTTCAATAGGCCTTTCAATATCAAAATTTTGATTCCATAATACATCTTCCGTCCCAAGGTCTAAGGATGATTCTCTTTGAGCAGTAGCTGGCATACGCATCTCTATAAAGAGGATAGCGACCAACAAAGACAAGACAAGTCCTATCTGAAAATGCAGTGTTGGATTTCTTCGTAAATTTGCTTCATGCTTGCGTGATTTTGTGTAAGTCTCGTTTTGGCGAACGGGCTTACTCTCTTGTGAATTTTTCATAAGAAATGGTTTTAAAATGTTAAACAATTTCTAAAACAAATCAACAAGCATACCAAAAAGAAAATCCCGAGAGCTTATGCAATCGGGATTTTTATTTATAGGAAAAGAGTATAAAATTAATCTTCTACTTTAAAGGTAATAGGTAGAGAGTATAAAACCCCTACTGGTTGTCCTCGTTGCTTTCCTGGAGTCATTTTAGGAAGCAATTTAATCACACGCTCAGCTTCTGTTTCTAATCTTGGGTGCGGTGCTCTCGAACGGATATTTGTAATATTTCCTTTTTTATCAATTTTAAAACTTACAAATATTCTATTTACACCACTAAGTCCTAAATCAGCACCTAGTTCTGTATTAAACTTTCTATTTACAAGTTTACTTACTTTCTCACTCATACACTTCTTACGTGCATCGTTGTTTTTCTGATTTTCACATCCTGGGAAGATTGGAACATTTTCAATAACAGCAAACGGAACATCTGCAATTTCTTCCTCTTCTTCAGCAACTTCTACTTCTTCTACTTCAACAATTTCTTCGTCTTGAGTAGTCTCTGTAGATTCTATAATAGTTTCTTCTATTTCTTCTTCATCTTCTACAACTTCTATAATTTCTGGCGCTGGTGGCGGTGGCGGTGGCGGTGGTGGTGGTGGTGTGTTTAACTCTACGATTGGAATTTCTTCATCATCATCATCGGCATTTAGTAATCCAATATCGATATCTGTTTTATCATAGGTCTTCCATTCTATAGTAATGTACGTAATGAGAAGTACAGCAACAAGCCCTAACTGTAAAAACAGTAGACTACGCTTACTGAGATCTGCTTTTGGATTTTTCTTGGGTTCCATAAATTCTAAGTATTAAGAAAGCTAAAATAACGAAATAATATCCTAAAATAAAACTAAAATTTCGATTTTAGCATTTCTGATTTGTTAATATATACTATGCAAACTATTAATGCTAGTATTGCTCCTGCAGCATTAGCCACAATATCCCATCCATCTGGAGTACGATAACTTGTAAGTGCTCCTTGTAAGTACTCAATAACAATGCCATATCCAATAGCGCAAAGAGCAACATAAAAAGCCGACTTATATCTAAGATTTTGGAGTTGTTTTATCTTCACTCCATAGATCCAAAAGATCCATAAAAGAGTTAAACCAAAATAAGCTCCTGCATGTAGGAGCTTATCTATATTTGTAGGTGCGTTATTTATGCTTACGGGTCGTACTAATGACCCTAAAGTAAGAGCTATTGTATATAGAATAGCAATTCCTATAATGGCTTTATGCCCCAATAAGTGCCGCATATCCATCTGCATCTAGCAATTCTTCTACTTCATCTGGATTTGCGATTTTAATTTTTATCATCCAGCCAGCTCCATATGCATCAGAATTTACTGTTTCTGGCTCATCTTCTAAGGCTTCATTAAATTCTATGATTTCTCCTGTAAGTGGCAGAAAAAGGTCAGAAACTGTTTTTACAGCTTCTACAGTTCCAAATACTTCGTCCTTATCTAAGGTTTCGTCTACTGTCTCTACTTCTACATATACAATATCGCCTAGTTCGCTTTGAGCAAAATGTGTGATCCCTACGGTAGCAACATCACCTTCAATACGAATCCATTCATGGTCTTTTGTATATTTTAATTCAGCTGGTATACTCATTAGTTTGGTAGTTTAAATGTTATGTTTGTGCTTTCGCGAAAGCGTACTTTTTATATCTCTAGTTTCCAAAATTATATCGTAGCGTAAACCCTGAACGTATGGTCGTTTGTGGGAATGCTGTGGATATTGCAAAGGTAGAAAATGTATGGTCATAAAAGAAAAGTGCTGTCAAATTCTTACTCAATGCGTAGTCCATTGTAAATTGAAGTCCATAAATATCTTGCCCTGCTGTTGTCTGACTATTATCTATATCCAGATATCTAATAATTGTTTCATTACGACGTAAAGAAAGATCTGCTTTAAAATTAAGATCACTTTTTAAAACGCGTCTTCTACCTCCAAAATTAGTTACAAAAGTTAGATCTTTAACTCGATATCCCAAGCCTAAAATATACTCATCTCCTTTAATCTCTGTAACAATATTATTATCAAAACTTAACCCTAAAGCTCTGTCACGTTTTACCTCTGCAAGAATTTTAATAGAATTCTTCATTTCAAAATCAAAACGAACTAATGGTGTAAACTGCTCTGTTAAAGTTACATTACTGTAGAGAGTTTCATTTAAAAAGTTTCCTGCTTGATCTGTTTGCGCAGTCTCAGGATTAAAGTCTGTATTTCTATTAAAAGCAAGGTTTGTATTAAACTGATTAATTGTATAACCAGCAGTGTACCCATGTTGTACTGAGAATCGCTTAAAATTATCTTTAAACCATTTAATACGCATGAGTCCTGTGTATTTCAGGTTCCAGTTAGGTAATGGAATATCTCTAAAAGGTCCTGTCTTTGTCTTAGATACATCTCTTCCGGTATACGCAGCTAGAAAAGCTGGTAGTAATACAGATTGATTTGTTCTTCCAAATCCTACAGGAAATCCATTTTCATCTCTCTCAAATTCTGTTGTACCATAAAATTGAGTTGCCAGTCTGTCTGCAACTTGAATTCTATTGGAACTAAATGTATTAAAGGTTTCTGAAATTTCTGATGTACTTTTATTAAATGCAGTTCCTAAAAGGATTGTTGAGATACTAAAGTTTCCAAAGTTATTCCCTGTTAATGACTGATACTGTAAGGTTTCTGGGTTTACACGGAAATTTTCTGAGTAGTTTTCTTGAAAGATACGATTGAAGTTAAGATCTATATCTAAATCTCTTAACAATCCTACACGGGCTTGAATTCCCAAGTTTCTACTTTCAATTTCTCTATACTGCTGATTAAAATCCTGGAAGAGTGTTAACCATCCATTACGGGCTGCTAGCTCTCTGACTTCTGCCTGACTTCCAAAAACAAAACCTGCAGTAGGGCGCAAACTTCCTGAAAATCCTACAGATGGAAGGTATCCTGGTAAATAAATACCATTATCCTCTTGATAGGTGACCTGAACTCGCTTAAGAGCTGTTAATAATCCTATTCCAGTATTCAATGCCTTATCACCTCCACTTAACGAAGATGTACTTTGATTCTCTTGAGCACCTCCTCTAGTTAAGCCTTCTTTTCCATCATCGTTAGGATCTGGGACTCCTTTACCACGATCTCGCAAATTCCCTCTTGTTTTCTTCTTTTTAGTAAGCCCTATGTATTTATAGAGTTTATCCATTTCTAGGGTTCCGTTGATAGCATGGGTATTTGCATTTTCTACCGAGTTTCCTAAATCAGGGATTCCTTCTAATGTCTGAAATTGTTGAGATCCTCTTTGCCACCTATAATTTGCAGTATATGAATATGTGCTAGATATCCAATTTAAAAATGGAAATTTATCAAATGGAAGGTCGTAGTTTAACTGTAATGTACCAAAATGGGTATTTGCTTCTCCTACATCAAAAAAGCCATCATAAATTCCAAAACCATCTATTTCATCACCATTTTCATCTAAGAAACTAGGGGCTCCATTTTCATCAAGATAATTACGAATTATGCGATTATGACTTACATCATAATTAAATCGCAAACTGTTTGTAATTGGGAAATTCACACTATACTGCCAATCAAAAAGATAATTACGCTGGAATAGTCTAGGAATTCTTATATCTCCGTCATTTGCTAAAAGATCCCTGAATTTTTGTTCGTTACGCTGACGTACTATGTTAGAACTCACCGACACATTAGAAGGAAGGTAATTGAAATTAAAGTCTTTTAGAAACTTCCAATATTTCCCCATAAATAATGAGTCATTCTTTTTAAAAGGCTCCACTGGTTTATTTTGAAAATCAAAACTATAGGTTCCTCCTAATCGAACATTTTGATCTCTTGATTGTTCTATCTCAAAATCTTTATGATCTATTTGATTGTATGAATACGTAAACGTAAGGTTTTCTACATCGTAAGGTTGTGGTTTTTTATCTGTAGTTCTTTCTTTACGTACACCTATAAAATTAATACTCTTACGTCTTGTATAATCAATAGCTTGCCCTTCTATGTCTTCTCTTTCTTGCGCCGTAGAAGCGTTATCGAGTCGTTGATCTAATTCTAGGTCTAAAAACTGTGGATCAAATTTTGGTGTAATACTTTCTTCCCCGATTGCATAATTAAACGGTAATTGTATTCCCCATTTTTTAGGTAATAATTGCCCCACATTGACATTAGTAACCACATCATACTGTACAACATCTTCTAAACTACGCTCGGTAGGTCCTTGTTCTATACTTCCAAATCCAACTGTGCTTTGTCTACCTGTAGCAGATACTGTAGCAAAGTCGGCAATATTTGCATCTACATTTACAATTGCTGCCCAACCACCATCATTACTTAAATCTGAAAGTCGTAATTCATTAAACCAGACTTCAGCACCTATTTCCCCTGGTGTACAACCAACATCTACATTTGCTTCAGGATTTCCATTTTTTACCCCTAGCATAAGGGTTCTAATATCTCCAAAACTTGGCAATCCTTTAATACCTATCCTTAGTTCTCCTTGCTCGTGACAAGTGAAATCATCTGGATTAATAAATTCTCCATTAGCATCAAAAAACAAGATATCATTTACAAAATCAAAATTTGATAACTCAGCTGGTGGGTTAGCTCGTAAATCTATAATACTAGCCTTAGCTATTTGTAATACTTCTAGATCGAGATTAAGCTCATTTGCAGCAGGCCAGATGGCATTACGATCTCCTTGAGAAACATTAAAAGGGGTGGGTTCAAGTCCAAGTTCTATTTGATAGAAATTAGTATTTAAATCTGTACCCATACGTATGAATCCAATAACATTCTCATCGTCTAGGGCACTTGTCCCATCTTCTACAAGTGCTTCTGCATGCATAAACATACGTAGGTTTTTATACTGACGCATATCTAGGTTATAGTATTTATAAACCCCGCGAGCATCTTGTTCTTCAAGACCGTCTACACGAATCGATAAAGATTGTTCATTCTGACGTATGTTATTATTGTTATTATTGAGACGCTCTCTCACAACACCCGGAGGCAAGTTATATGGAACAGGAGTACGTGTTTCATTTGCCTCTATATTTACTGCTGCTACTTCAAATAGTGTATCATCTGCATCGTTCATTTCAGTAGTCTCATTAGGATCTAATGTTAACAGATACCTTCTAAAATCACCTCGCACCAAGTCTAATGTTCCAAAACGTAACACTATATCATTCTGCCAATCACTCATATACATACGCATAAATCGGATAGCTCTAAAGTCTGAAATCCCTCCTACTACATTTGTAAATTGATTTATAGGAACCCGAAATTGAACCCATCGTGTAGGAAGCGAAGATCCATCTTGTGTTGTTACAGTGAGTTCTCTAACATCGGTTACAAACTCATTATTCTCTATACTAAGTGTCTGAGGATTGATATCAAGTTCATACTCAAAATAAGCATCTATAGTATTCATCGTATTATCACGATTAATATCTTCTATATCTGGAAATGTAGTAGAGCCTCTATCCGTTTGACCAACATCTACAGGAGAATTTCCTTGCTGATTATTAAAATTTCTATATCTATCTACAACTCCTCCTGGAGTATTTAAAAAGAAACTATAATTATCTCCTGCAGGATCTGGAAGGCCTGCAAAACCTGGATACAAAGCAGCTTCTTCAGCATCATTCAATCCATCATATCCAATATCTTGATTGGTACGTTCTTGTCCTTCTGTATCAAAGGCATAGATTAACGATTGATTTGTTGGTACTTTACCCCAGTTAGTAGCTGTTGTTCCTGTAGTACTTCCATCTGCTGGAAGACCATTTTCATATTGCTTACGGCCATCTTTAAGAATATCTTCAGAGATACTTCCTAAGTTAAATGTTAATTTACCTCCCGGATTTGTAGTATCTCCATTTGCAAAAAACGGATCTAGTAACCAGAATTCTACAAACTCTACATTTGCTTGTTCAAAATCTGTAGATGTAAGCTGTCGCATAATACCTCCAAAATTTTGATCTGGATTTGTCAATGTCCCATCTTGAGCATCTGTACTAAAGTTATAAGGTCCCCTCTCGCCAGGAAAATAAGCTAAATCTAAAGTAAATAATGCTTGAGTCTGTCCAGCAACAATATCTTGTTCTGGGAAAATCTCATCTCTAAATACACGACGTGTTTCAGGTAACGAAAGGTCAGAATCAGAAATTCCCGAAGGACGTTGGGAATTATAAAATACAGGATCTATAGAATACCAGGCTAAACTTGCTCGTCTAAATCCACTTGATATATCATCATTAGGTAATTCGCCTCCAAAGCCATCTGGAACAGATGATAAAAACCACTGCAAAGGACTACTCACATCTATCGAAGTTTGTGCGGCTTCAAAGTCTTCTATATAAGATGTTGCTTCTCCATTAAAATCGGTTCCCTTAGGTTGCCCTGGTAACAGATAGGCTGCCTCTCCTCGAATAGAGAAGTTAGAAGGAGCATCTGTATCAATATTAGGAAGTTTATTTACCAAACGAGTTAGGAAAGGTACTTCTGTAGAGTAACTAGCATTAATTCCAAATATCGAATTATTTATAGGTTCAAAACTATAGCTTGCTTTTTGAGTAAGGGGTCGTTCATTAAGATTCAAATAAGTACCTCCTATAATAAAATCTTCATTGAATTGATGCTCTACATTAATCCCTGTAAATCGTTTATTTTGTTGTCCAAAAACTGCATTATTTTCTACCGATGCTGAAATAGGAATTCCAGATGCTTCTAGAGATTTATCAAGGATAATAACACGCCCCAGTTGATAGTTAACAGTATAATCCAATCCTTCTACTAAGGTCCGACCTCCCGCAGTTACCGTAACAGATCCTTGAGGTACATTAAATGCACCTAAGGGTATACCTTGTTCTTGTGTAGATTTATATCTTCCTTTTAATAAGAATTTATTCTTTTCTGCATTATCACGGGCTACAGTTTTTGTAGAACTATATAGTGTTTCATATACATAGAAAGACTGATGTGGATTAAACGTATTTATATCTTCATAATTTTCTGACCCATTATTTGTTCTCAGTAAATTAAATAAATGCTCTCCAAATGGCTCAACCGTTGTAAAAACAATACTTCCATTCTGAACGTGTACAGTCGTACCAGGAACAAAATCAAAAAACCCATCACCACCAACCTGCGGATCTCCAAAAGATGTTAATCTATCTAGATTAAATATTTGTAATAATGTATTTGACTCTAAATCCCCTCTTCCTGCTGCATTATTAGGATCAAACAATGTCGGCAATGTTGCTCCTGCAACTGGAGTAATAAAGTTAAGAGGCGAAGGATCTGCATATACAATATTCATTCTAAAACCTTCTTGTTCTAGTGAAAATGCTCCTAAAGGATAGATGTTTTTCATCATCAAATCCCATACAGGCTCTTCTACATTAGTAAGATTACTTTTAAGCATTTTTACCACAAGGTTTTGTGGGCTTCCTGCTTGACCTGCAGGGATAATCTGGTCATCTATTCCATTACCATCAGCATCTTGATCATTTAAAATACCATCTCCATTAACATCGGCATCAGCATCATCTGCTATACCATCATTATCTTGATCTGGTCTTACAACAGGACTATCTGCATCTGCTATATCTGGAATACCATCTCCATCGGCATCTGGACGTTCTCCGTTGGTTGCTTCTACCCCATCATTTGCAAATTCTCCTACTTGAAATACTTGTCCACCTACAGTATATTGAAAAGCAACCCCTAGTACTTCATCATTATTCAATCGTTGATTTAAAGAAACATACCCTAACTGAGGATATAATGTATATTGATTAGGTTCTAGTTTACGTGCATTTTCTAATAATACAAAGTCTACACCATCACTTACCTGCACCCCTCCAAAACCTTGCTGTACTGTCGCTACATCACGTATTGCTGGAGTTAGGACAGATTGTACACTTCCATCTGTAATCCCTCGGGGGTTAAAATCATTATTGCTATTGTCTGGAAATGCTGTAGGAGCTCCATTAATAAATCCTGATGGTGGAAAATCCAATCCAATATTTGTAGGGTCTGCCTCTCCTATATCCTGTATAGCTACAATATTACGCGCATTTTGAGTTTGATTTTGTCTGTTCGTAATCCACACTTCTATACGTGTAACTTGAACATTATTATTAATAAAAGGATAATTAGCCAACGATTCGTCATAATTATCTCTAAAGTAATGTGCTAGGAAAAAGTGTCTATTCTCATCATAATCTAAAGCAGCAACTTCAAAATCTTGAACGGTTGCACCTCCTTCTGAAGTTACAGTACGTGGTTGTGATCTATTTTCTGCAAATACTGCAGTTACACTCGTTTTTCCAAATTGTAATTCTGTTTTAACCCCAAAAAGACTCTGAGATCCTTGAATTAAAGAGCTATTAAGAGGCATTGCTACATTACCTACTTCAATTTTTTGGATGATATCATCTTCTGTAGGTGTATATTCTAATTTGATTTGATTTTGAAAATCAAATGTAGACTCCGTATCATAATTTGCGGTAATCTGTAAACGTTCTCCTACTTTACCTAATAAACTTAAACTAATACGTTGATCAAAATCAAAGGTTAAATTACTACGATTACGAGGAGAAAAAGCAGGATTATCTTGTTTTGTAAACAGAACTCCTAAGTCCATCTCTACAGATCCCTGAGGGATAAATTCTATTTTATCTCCTCCAAAAATAGTTTGGAATAAATCAGATTTGACATAAAAAACTGGCAATAGACTTTTTTGACCCTCTTTCCCTTCTTCAGTACGCCCATCTAGTGCTGCAATCTTTTCTTTAAAATATTGCTTCATACGTTCATCACGTACTCGACGCTCAAACTCTTCTGGTGTTAATATAAGTGGGTAATTGATATTGAATGTACCTAGTTGCTCTGTATAGATATAACGATCTAATTCTGGATCATACGTATACTTTGATACAATGCTCTCGGGGTTTGGTAATGACAAGGCTCCTAAAGCAAATCCTATACTTGTAGAATCTTGTTCTGTTTGATTTTCTTCTTCTTGAGCCATAACTACAGGCATCCCAAAAAAGAGAAAACTCGTTAAACATAATAAAAGTGTGCGTAATTTCAAGTAATATTTTGACTCCAAAATGGTCCTATAGTTTTTTTAATGCTTCTTTTATAATCGTCTCTACACTGGCATCAGGTTGCTCTTTAAGTATTTGTCCACAAACCTTATCGGCTTGTTTACGTGTAAAACCTAAAGTTTCTAATGCTGATAACGCTTCTTCTTTACTAGTATTGCTTTGTAATGCTGTATTAACATCCAAATCGAAAACCTTTAAAATCTTGTCTTTTAAATCTAGAATAACACGTTGTGCTGTTTTTGCTCCTATTCCTTTGATTCCCTGAATAGTGACTACATCATTTGATGCAATGGCTTGTTTTATTTGATCTGGATGCAAAGAAGACAACATCATCCTCGCTGTGCTTGATCCTATCCCCGACACTGAGATTAATAACCTGAATATCTCACGTTCCATAGCATCCATAAATCCAAATAATGTATGACTGTCTTCCTTCACTTGAAGATGTGTATACAATTGTAAGTTTTCTTCATTGGGAAGTGAAGAAAAAGTATGAAGGGATATATTGATAAAATACCCAACACCATTGCAGTCTAAAACAACATAGGTTGGATTTTTTTCAACTAGTCTCCCCCTTAAATGAGTAATCATTTGTTAATCTAATGTTAAGCCCGTAAATGTAAGAAAATATTCTACATATAGGAGTTAAGATTTATAGAGATTACTATGAGTATGCTTTCGCGAAAGCGTACTTAAAAAAAATCCCGATTACATTCCATGTTTTTCTTTCTTCTGGGCGTCTATAACCGCAATAGCAGCCATATGTACCATCTCGTCTACACTAGCCCCTAACTGTAATACATGCACAGGTTTACGCATTCCTAGCATAATAGGTCCAATATTATCGGCTTTCTCAAGTTCTTTGACCATCTTATAGGTAATATTTGCACTATCTATATTTGAAAAAACTAAAGTGTTTACTTTTTTACCTGCTAATTTGGAGAATGGAAACTTACTTTTAAGCATTTCTGGATTCAAAGCAAAGTCTGCTTGTAACTCTCCATCTACAATAAGTTCTGGATAATAACGATGCAAATATGCTACGGCCTCTCTCACTCGAGTTGCTTTATCATTTGTAGAAGAACCAAAGTTAGAATACGATGTCATTGCGATGACAGGTTCTAATCCAAACATTTTAACAGTAGTGGCCGTCATTTGTGCAATTTTTGCAAGTTCCTTGGCTGTAGGTTCTATATTTATAGATGTATCCGAAAGAAATAATGGCCCTCTTGAAGTAATCATTATATTGGTAGCAGCGACTTTCTGTACTCCTTTTGCAGGTCCTATTACTTCCAACAATGGTTTTACAACAGAAGGATAGCTCCTGCTATGCCCTGACAACATCCCATCGGCATCTCCTTCACTAACCATCATTGCTGCAAAATAATCACGCTGACGTAATAACTTTCTTGCTTCAAACTGGGTAATTCCCTTGCGCTTACGTGATTTCCAATAGATATCTGCATATTTATTTACATGATCTATTTCTTCTTTAGATTTTGGATCTATTATTTCTACATCTGCATCAAAATCAATCTCTTCTTTAAGTTCTAAAATTACATCTCTATTCCCTAATAATACAGGAATTGCAATCCCTTCTTCATACACTATCTGAGCTGCCTTTAATACATCAAGCTGATCTGACTCTGCAAATACAATACGTTTTGGATCAGTGCGTGCTCGATCTAATAGTAATCGTACAATTTTATTATCATCTCCCAGACGTTCAAGTAACTCATCATTATATTTATCCCAATCCTGGATTGGCTCTTGTGCTATCCCACTATCCATAGCCGCTTTTGCTACAGCGGGAGGAACAGTAGTAATTAACCTAGGGTCAAATGGTTTAGGAATAATATAATCTTTACCAAATGTAAAACGAGTTTCTCCATAGGCTATATTTACTTGTTCTGGTACAGGCTCTTTTGTCAATTGTGCAAGCGCTTTTACCGCTGCCATTTTCATTGCTTCATTAATTCCTGTTGCGCGTACATCCAAAGCTCCTCTGAAAATAAATGGAAATCCTAGTACATTATTTACTTGATTAGGATGATCAGAGCGACCCGTTGCCATAATAATATCTTTACGTACACTGCACGCAAGATCATAGGCGATTTCTGGATCAGGGTTTGCCATTGCAAAAACAATTGGATCTTTGGCCATGCTTTCTACCATCGCTGGTGAAACAATATTTGCAATAGAAAGGCCTACAAACACATCGGCATCTACCATAGCCTCTTCTAGAGTGTCTATTTTTCTAGCAGAAGCAAACTCTCCTTTTTCCTTTGAAAGATTTTCTCTGTCTTTCCTAATTACACCTTTACTATCTAGCATGACAATATTTTCTCCACGTGCTCCAAAGGCTTTGTATAGTCGTGTACACGACACTGCTGCTGCGCCTGCTCCACTTACCACGATACGAACATCTTCTATTTTTTTATCTGCTAGTTCTAATGCATTGAGCAATGCTGCTGCAGAGATAATAGCAGTACCATGTTGATCATCATGCATTACAGGAATATTGAGCTCTTCTTTAAGTCTACGCTCTATCTCAAAGGCCTCAGGAGCTTTTATATCTTCCAGATTAATACCTCCGAAAGTAGGAGCGATATTCTTGACAGTTTCGATAAAAGCATCTACATCTTTAGTTCCTACTTCAATATCAAATACATCTATTCCTGCAAAGATTTTAAAAAGCAATCCTTTGCCTTCCATAACAGGCTTGGAGGCTTCTGGTCCGATATCTCCTAGCCCTAATACTGCTGTTCCATTAGAAATTACAGCTACTAGATTTCCTTTTGCGGTATATTTATAGACATTTTTTATGTCTCTTTCTATCTCCAAACACGGTTCTGCAACTCCAGGGGAATACGCAAGGGCAAGATCTCGTTGGGAGGCATATTTCTTTGTTGGGATGACTTCTATTTTACCAGGCTTAGGTTTTGCATGATATATAAGTGCTTCTCGACGTTTACTGTCTTTTTTCATAGATTGTATAGTTGACTTGCAAAAATAAGGTATTCTTATTGCTACTTCTGCGTGATAATAATAAAATGAAGGTTAAGTAATACTTAAAAGTTGTGTAAGGAGGTCTACATTTTGAGGTAGTCTCCCTACATTTTGAAGCTTAATGGCGGCTAGTGATAATGCAATTTTAAGACATCGTTTCATAGGAAATTCTTTACTGTATGCAAATAAAAACCCGCTCCAAAACGCGTCTCCTGCTCCTGTAGCATCCATAATCTTATCTACTTTTTGAGCTGGCAACTGGATACTTTCTTTATCTTTTTGAGATAGAATCACGCCTCTACTGCCTAGAGTCAGGCAAACGATACTCACTTTGAGATGCTCATGAAAAAATGCAAATATATCTTCGTGTGTAAGACGTTCTTCAAAAAGACGTTCCATATCATCTTCACTTATTTTTATAAGTGGATCATATTGACAATACATTTTTATTGTTTCCATTGCTTTTAAAGGATCCGGCCAGATACGAGATGAGTAATTTAAATCAATACTCAATTTACACCCTAACTCTGACGCTTCTTTTGCTTTAGAAAGAATAGTATTGCGTGCTGGGTTTTTACTTAATGCAAATGCTGTAGTATGAAAGATTTTGGTTTTTTCTAATACCTCAGAAGGGATTTGATTTTCAGTGATCATCATATCTGCCTTCCGATAAGCAACAAAATCTGGTGTATCTGCAGTTTTAGATACAAAGATGACACTTGTAGGTTGTATAGCATCAAGTCGTACTAGCTCTGATGAGACCCTATTTTCTCTAAGCTTATCCATAATGTACACTCCAAATCCATCTTGCCCTATTGTACTGGCTAACCTTACATTCATTCCTAATCGAGACATATTCATAGCGACATTGGTAGGAGATCCTCCTAAATACCGATGGTAATCTTTTGTATTTTCTATGCGCATATCTACTTGATGTCCTATAAAATCAATTAGTGTTTCTCCAACACACAGAATATCAATTGTTTTTATATGATCCATATACTATGTAAGCAGTTTATTATTTTGTAATGATTGTTCTAAAAGCACACTCCCCGCTGCACTCCAAGCGCAGAAAGGCACTCCATTAGGATCGCCAGTTTTTGAATTAAAATTTTCATAAAAACTCCCCTCCTCTTTTTCATTTAATACATTAATCTGATGAAGGATATTTTCTGCTTTAGCGAAAGCATTATTTGCAAGAAGTCCTATCCCATAAAATCCATTAACCATTTGCCATGTCCCTCCATTATGAAACTCATATGGGTAATTACGGAATTCATATTTACAGTTATTGACTAGCCATTTCCAGTCACTGTCTTCTTTGTTAATCACTGGCCAAAAAGCAGGTAATAAGCCTAAGGGTAATTTAGCACATAGTGCATCGCTATACCTAATAAGTTGCTCTTGATCTTCTTTTGAACCTATCTTAAGTAACAATGCCAGGCTATTTGCAAAGGCATCAAATTGTGTTTGATATCCAGCTGGTTCTAGTGATGCAACCCAATAAGCTGTAGGTTCTAATGTTTGGATTGCTTTAGGATGGTAAGGGTTTTTAACTTGGCTATTTTTTTTGTAATTATCTATGATTTTTTTTGTTATTGCTTGTTCTTTTTTTTGAAGCCCTTCGTCCTTCTCAAAATGTAAATAACATCGTAATGCCCACACACGAAGCAATTGATCATATAGTATAAATCCTTGTGTAGGATACTCATCTGCCCAATTACCGCTACGAGGCACATACATTAAATCACCATCGTTATATTCCCAACTATGCTGTAATGCAAGTCCTTTTTTAATATGTGGTTTATAGGAATTAAAAAAATGATGATCACCAGTTTTATATGCATACTGACAGACACCTATTATAAACCAAGCTACAGTATCAACACGTCCTGCTAATCCTCCAAAACTTATAGAAGGAGTATCTCCATCAAAATGTACATTGGAAGGGATCATCCCTCGTTCGTGCTGGTGATTTCCTAACGTTATTAAAGTTTGTTTAAATGCTTCTATAAGGATTTTATCTCCATCTAATAAGGCTGCAAGACCACATATTACACCATCTCTTGCCCATACTCGCCTATAATTTGTAATATCATTTGCACTAGCCAGAAAGCCTCGCTCTGTAGCAACCTTTTTAAGCAGTTCTATGGAGTTTTGGTATGAAGTCATAATTATACCATCCTATGATTAAACATTATTTCCAGATGACACAATAGGGGTATGAAACAATTCATCTGGATCTATTAATAGATCTAAATTACTACGCAAACGTGTAGTAAGCAAGGATAATCCGTATTGATAAGATGCATTCATCCATCCAAACCCACTTGTAGTAATATAATCAAACTCGGTACCTACATTACCATACTCTGCATATACCTTATGAGAACATGCTACGACATCATACTTTTCAGGAATAGTCCCATTGTAATCTACTGCATTTTTTGTAATCATCCATAACCATCTATAGATAAGTTCTTGAAGTTCTTCAGTAAACCCATAGTGTTTAAGGCCGCGCCATATCATCATTTGATGAGGTGCCCATCCATTGGGGTAATCCCATTGACGTTGCACCGCATTTTCAGGAACATTGGCATGCATTTTTCTGGAAGTCCCTGCAATCCCTCCTTTTTCTTTGAGAGATTCCATTAAGCTTTCTACCATACTATCTGCTTGTTTCTTATCACATAAACCTGCCCATAGAGGTATATAGTTTGATGCCGACTCAAAATAGGTTTGCTTTTTTTCTGTAATGATATAGTCAAAAAACTGACCTTCTTTTTCATTCCACAAATAGATATTCATTAATTCTTTTCGATGATTGGCTTTTTGTAACCAGTCATCACCAGTCATGTTTTCAAATGATCCTTCAAAATAGTGATCTATAAGGTACGCAAAATCAATTTCGTATTTATACAGAAGGCTATTGATATCTACAGTATTAAGATCTGCGCAAATATCATCTAGTCGCCATGAGGTATCGTGCCCACTTTCCCGCAAACTTCGATCATGGGTAAAATACATATCTAGTTTGGGTTCTTTTATCACTCCTGTCTGATACTTAATTATAAAATCTTCTAGGGGTTCTGAGTGCGCTTTCGCGAAAGCGGATAAGACATCATCAAAATGCCCTTCTTCGGTTTCTGGGGGAATTCCAATACCTTGTGCATAATAACGATTAAGCCCATTGGAGGTTAAACGCTGTCCTTCTTCCATCCATACAGTTTTATACTCTTGAATGGCAATTTTTAATACTTCTGCCAACCAATCTTTTCCTACAGAAGGGCCTGCTTCATAAACTTCTCGTATAAAAGAGCTTAAAAAAGGAGGTTGCGTACGTGTCAAATAATACGAACGGTTTGCATTGAGGATTTTACCATAGTGAGTAATCTGATAACAAAAATTATTTACCATAGCTTTTGCAAGGTCTATACGTCCATCTAATAATAGACCTACGCCTTCAAAATAACTATCCCATCCGTACATTTCATTAAAACGCCCCCCTGGAACTACAAAAGGGACTCCCTTCCCGTTTTCTATAGCAAGTGCTAAAATTCCAGGAGCATCATTAATAGATTTTACATAGGAGGGTGTAATTTTTTCGGGTAGTATCTCAATATTAAGTGTTGGAAATTGAGCGGCTATTTGTTTATAATACGATTGTCCTTCATGGTCTGAAAAAGGGATATAAAGTCTGTGTACCTGATCTTCTGTTTTATCATCACCCACACTTTTTTCCAGTCCTTCTTTATCGAGCGTACGCGTTAAGTCATCCCAGAAATAATCTTTGATCATTCTAGAAACACGAGCCGTAGGGGGTTCTTGTATATTTGATAATGGTATGGAGGCCTCAGTTTTTCCTAACGCTTTTTCTAAAGCTAATTCCTGAAGAAAATTTGAAAGATGGTATGTCCCTTCAATATTATACATATCTCCGTTATCCAGTAGGATTTCAAAAGCTTTAGGCCCTGTATCTTCTACTGTGATTTTTTTATCTCCATCGGTATCTTCCTGCGCGAGCAATCGCTGCAGTGTACGATCTATATTACCCTTGAACTGCATTTTTCCCTGTAAGACGTTTTAGAATAAAATAAAACACCAATAACATTGTCATTGGAATAAGTGTATAATAAAATGCATTTTCAGGTCCCTTACTTTCAAAAAGGTGCCCTATAATTCTACTACCTATAGTACCCCCTAGTGCAGAAAAAATAACAATAAGTCCTGTCATAGGACTATGTAACTTTTTAGGTAATGCACTTAAAACTACAGAGTTTAATAGTGGGTATATAGGAGCTATAAATAATCCTACTAATGGAAACGCAAATGCAATCGCAGGAACATCACTAAATGATGTAATTTCAGAAACACTTGCATTTACAGTTTTTGGCAATACAAATATGACTAATAACATTGCAAGTATAGTGCATGCAGTCAAGACATAAATCCAAGAGATTCTCCTAGTTAAAACCCCTGCCAGTAACCTACCTATAGCAAGAGCTATAGCAAGAATACTAGCCATCATGATACTTATATTCTCAGGCAAACCAAGCACTTTATCGTTAAAAGTAGGTAGCCAAGACATAATTCCTTGCTCTATCATTACAAATAAGAAAGCGCTTATTACAAAAACAATAATCAATAATTTTGCAAGTAACTTGAACATGGCTGCAAAATCTTGAGAAAGATCTGAACCTGGAACTTCTGGTGTTTTCTCAAATTTTGTAAATAATAATATAATAAAAGATGTAAAAGACAATATAGCAAGTAACCAGTAAACGTTAAGCCATGCATCTGGCTTGCCTTCTGTATTAAATGCTGGGAATAAAAAATAGGCTAATGCTATTCCGATCATAAACACACCCTCTATAGAACTCATTAAAGCATTATGCCCTTTGGTAGAATCTGTCACTAATCCTATCACAGAATATACTGATACCTTTATAAGTGCAAAAGCAGCTCCTACGGTAGCAAATAGTATTTTTGCTGTATCAAAAGAATTTCCAAAATACATTCCAATACATGCTATAGTAACCATACCAAGCCCTATGAGCATTGCTTTTTTATAGCCAATTCTAGGAAGAAAAGACGCTATAGCAAAGGAGACAATAGCAATGGGAAGATCTTTGAAAGCTTCTAGAATACTTGCTGTACCCTCATCAACTCCATAGTTATTTAAGGATTTTAATATAACAATCCCTACACTATTCAATAAAATAGCAAATACAAAATAGTTAAGATACAGAGATAATTTTACACCTAAATGCTTCATATATTTATAATCTTATTTTACTATTCTCCCGTTACTGCTGCTGATATTGATCGCTTAAGTCGTAATGCCAGTAATGCGGCTATTATAAAAAATACTCCTCCAAACAAGATAGCATTTACAGCATCATTGCCTAATACGTTTTTTATAATAGGCCCAAAGGTTACCGTCTGGATAAGCATAGGAATTACAATCATCATATTTACAATTCCCATATAAACACCTCTGCGTTCTTCCGGAATCACTTTTGATACCATTGCATAGGGAATTCCCATCATTGCTGCCCAACCTATACCAAAGAGTATCATAGGGGCAAGTAATAAGTATTTATCATTGATATGAGGCATACTCAACATAGCAATACCTGCAAACACCAAACTAACGACATACACATTTCTAGAACCATATTTCTTTGCAAAAGGGACTAGTGCCAGAGCTACGATCATCGTTACAAAATTATAAGTACCATTCATTAGTCCTGTTTGCGCAAGAGCTTGCTCTGAAAGTAATTGAATATTTTGAGCAAAAGACGTGTCTGCTGCACTTATTGTTTCTCCAGCTTTACATGCTTCCATGATACTATCAAGTTTTTCTGTGTCTTCATTTGAAATACCTAATAAACTGGTACGGATCATAGGAGTGATAAACTGCCAGTATACAAACAATGCATACCATTGAAAAAAATACACCCCTGCTAGTTTCCACATCATTTTAGGCATACTACCTATAGCCCCAATAATTTCTCTTATAGGTTCAAATAATCTATATGTAAATGAATGCTCTTCTTTTTCTTTCTTTAGTGCCGCTAGCTCTTCATCACTAGGAGGTATTTCGGGAGTTTTCCATACAGACCATGCTATGGTTGCTACAGATGCAAACGCCCCTAAAAAGAAAGAGTAATACACCCATTTTGGGATTGCAGATACTGTTTCTGTAGCTGTACTACATAAGCTTGCTGCTTCTGTAGGAGGAACACTAAACCAGTCTTGGAATAAAAACAAAGAAAAGTTTGCAATCGTAATCCCTGCCCCTACAAATAAACTTTGCATTTGATATCCAAATGTAAGTTGGTCATCATTTAACTTATCACCTACAAAAGCGCGATAAGGCTCCATGGCAGTATTGTTAGCCGCATCTAATACCCATAATAACCCTACAGCAAACCATAAGCCTGGACTAAAAGGAAATGCCAATAAACACAAGCTTCCTAATATTGCTCCAATTAAAAAGAAAGGTTTTCGTCTACCTCCCCATTTTGGCAACCACGTTTTATCACTTATAGCCCCTATAATAGGTTGAATTAATAAGCCTGTAACAGGTCCTGCTAAGTTAAGTAATGGCAATTCTGCATGATCTGCACCTAAAAATGAAAAGATAGGATTTACAGCTGTTTGCTGTAAACCAAAACTAAATTGAATTCCAAAGAATCCAACATTCATATTCCAAATTTGCCAGAAAGAAAGGTTTGGTTTTTTAATCTTTTTAAACATACTGCTTGTATTTACGAAAGAAAGAAAAGTAGATTTATTACAAATCCTGTATTTTCATCGTAGTAATATCAGCATTTTTTCTGAAATTTAATACTAATATTGAGAATTAACCAACGAAAACGATTTCGTGATTTTTATGTAAATCTATCTCTAAAAAGAGGGTTATTGCTTCAAAAACTGGATGTTACGCATGAGTCCAGTATACTTTGTGCGTTTTACTGCAGATTTCTGAAACACTTCCGAAAAGACTTCCTGAGTCATCTCCTCCCAATCTTTCATGGAGGATTCTAATAAAGCTGGATGTGGGTCAAACAAGGGTTCGTTATGAGAGGTACTAAATCGGTTCCATGGACATACATCCTGACATACATCACATCCAAACATCCAGTCATCAAATTGCCCTTTTACCGAAGTAGGTATGGCTTCTTTGAGTTCTATGGTAAAATAACTTATACATTTACTACCATCAACCTTATAAGGTGCTACAATAGCTTGTGTAGGGCATGCATCTATACAAGCCGTACAACTCCCGCAATGATCTGTAACTGGAGTATCGTAATCTAATGCTAGATCTACAATAAGTTCTGCAATAAAATAGAAAGATCCTGCCTTTTTAGAAAGAACATTACTGTGTTTTCCCATCCATCCTAATCCACTTTTTACTGCCCATGCCTTATCCAAAACCGGAGCACTGTCTACAAAAGCACGACCGTGTACTGCTCCAATTTCAGACTGGATACTATATAATAACTCTTTTAATTTATCCTTTATAACAAAATGGTAATCCCTTCCATAAGCATATTTTGAAATCTTATAGGAATCTTCACGCTGGGTTTCTTTTGGATAGTAATTAAGCAATAGCGAAATCACACTTTTAGATCCTTCTACTAGTTTTGTGGGATCGAGGCGTTTATCAAAATAATTCTCCATATAATGCATCTCACCATGCCTATTCTCATTAAGCCATTGTTCTAAACGTGGTGCTTCTTCTTCTAAGAAACCCGCCTTAGAAATACCACAAGACATAAAGCCCAGACGTTTTGCTTCTGCCTTGATAAAGGCGGTATGTTTGCTTTTGTTCTCGATCACAATCTAGCGAAGTTCAAATTCTAAGATAGCATTTTTAGGTTTTAACGTAATCAAAGGCTTAATTTCTATCGGTGAATCCTTGGGTAAAATCCTATATGTTTTGATCACTTCAGTAATTGCAAGGATCATTTCATACATGGCAAAATTATTTCCAATACACATTCTTGGCCCCGCTCCAAAAGGGAAATAGGCTTTGTGTTTCATACCTGCATTATCTGCAAAACGTTCTGGATTAAACCGTTCTGGATCTTTCCAAAAATCTGGATGTTTGTGTATCTCTATAATTGAAAAAAGTAAGTTTGATCCTTTTTTATAAGACTTCCCCTCAAACTCATCATCTTCATAGTTTACACGATCTATAAAATAAGCTGGTGGATATAATCGCATTGCCTCTTCCATCACTTGCTTGGTATATTCACATCCTTTTATAAAACCTATGATGTTGTCCGTGTTCGCTTTCGCGAAAGCGTATTCTTCATATACCTTTTCTTGAACTTCGGGATGTCTTGCCAAAAGCTCTAATGTAAATGTAAGCGCATTTGATGTGGTCTCATGACCAGCTACAAAAAGAATGAGAATCTCATCGATAAGCTGTTCTTCTTCCATAGCAGTACCATCTTCATAGCGCGCATCTAGCAACATATCTAGTAAATCATCTTGTCGTTGCCTGCTATCAATCCTTTCTTTTACCAATAATTTTAGGATTCCTCTTGCTTCCTGAGTAAGGGCTACATGCTTTTTGATAAGTCCGCCATATTTAAAATACCAAGATTTAAAGGGTTGTCGCAACTCTTTAACCAACATATTTTGAGCTTCTTCAGTAATATACTGTAACCTTCTTATCACAGTATCGTCTATCTCAGATTTAAACAATGCTTTTGCTACGGTTTGAAAAGCCAGATCATTAAAAATAGGAAAAATATCTATCGGCCGATTTGAAATAATATTTGTGAGCTCTGTTTGTATAGCTATCAAAACAGTATCTAGAAGCAGTTCTAATTGTTTTTTATGAAAAGCAGGTTGTATTAAACGTCGTTGCGTTTTCCATAGTTCTCCCTCTGAAGTTAAAAGCCCTTTTCCTACATATTTACGTAAATCTTCTGTTTGAATTTTTGACTTCGTATAATTGCGTTGATTCTTTTGTAAAGCATATCTAGCAAAATTAGGATCCCTTGAGAAGATCACAGTATTTGCAAAACCTAATTGCAATCTGAAAGTATCTCCTTTTGTTTTAAAATTTGTGTGATGAAAAGGTAGTGGATTCTTAACAATTTTACTTGCATTGGCGAGAAATCGAAATACAGATACCGTAGGGATATGCTCAGAATCTATCTTTTGATCTTTCACTTATAAAATATATAGTTTGTACCTCTTTTCTGCACAAATGTGCATCGCGTTTAAAACAAGCCTCCTTGTACTGGCCCTTTAGTTCTTCCTAAATGTCTGTATGCATCTTCTGTAACTTCCCGACCTCTCGGAGTACGCATAATAAACCCTTGTTGTATTAAGAAAGGTTCGTATACTTCTTCTATGGTTTCGGCGCTTTCTGAAACCGCAGTTGCCAGTGTTGTAATCCCTACAGGTCCTCCTTTAAACTTGTCAATAATAGTCGTTAGGATTTTATTATCCATTTCATCGAGTCCATGTGCATCTACATGAAGAGCTTCTAAGCTATATTTTGCAATAGCAATATCTATTTTTCCATTGCCTTTGATCTGGGCAAAATCACGTACTCTTCGCAATAATGCATTTGCAATACGGGGTGTCCCACGACTACGCCCTGCAATTTCTATAGCGGCTTCCATAGTAATAGGTACTCTTAATATATGGGCACTACGTTGCACAATAGAAGTTAACAACTCTGTACTATAGTATTGTAATCGAGAAGAAATTCCAAAACGTGCACGCATAGGTGCAGTAAGTAACCCAGAACGAGTAGTCGCTCCTACAAGGGTAAACGGACTTAAATCTATTTGAACAGTTCTTGCATTAGGCCCTGTCTCTATCATAATATCTATACGATAGTCTTCCATAGCAGAGTATAAGTATTCTTCTACTATTGGACTTAAACGGTGAATCTCGTCTATAAAAAGTACATCACGCTCTTCTAAGTTTGTCAATAATCCTGCAAGATCCCCTGGCTTATCTAGTACGGGCCCTGATGTGATTTTTATATTCACATCAAGTTCATTTGCCAAAATATTTGCAAGGGTTGTTTTTCCTAAACCTGGAGGACCATGAAATAAGGTATGATCTAATGCCTCATTACGAAGGTTTGCAGCCTGTACAAATACTTTTAGATTTTCCAGAACTTGATCTTGACCTGTAAAGTCTTCAAAGGATAGTGGACGCAATGCGCGTTCCAGATCCATTTCTTCATTGGAATAACTTTGATTTGTAGGGTCTAGATTTTCATTCATCAAACATACTTCGTATCGGTGATACACAAATATAAGGATTGTGTGATTACGCTTTCGCGAAAGCGTAAAAAAACAAAAACCCATTCGTAAAAGAATGGGTTTTCTATATATTTATATTATATCTTAATGATGCATCTCTTCTTCATTATCCTGTAATGGGATATGCTGAGGTACATAGTCCTGGCCAGGTATTACGTAGTCCGACTCATCTTTATTTAACTTACTATAATCATATGCCCAACGGTGTACATGAGGAATAGGACCATCCCAGTTACCATGGATATGCTTCATCTCTGCAGTCCATTCTAATGTATTAGAGTCCCATGGGTTTTGAGGTCCTTTCTTACCATAGAACATAGAATGTATAAAGTTATATAAGAACACCAGTTGTGCTGCTGCTGTAATAAACGCAAAAATGGTAATTGCTACATTTACATCTGTAAGATCATCAAAATATGGGAATGCTGTATTCGTATAATAACGTCTAGGAAGTCCTGCCATACCAATAAAGTGCATAGGGAAGAAGATACCATAAGCACCTATTACTGTTACCCAGAAATGCACATACCCTAGATTTTTATTCATCATTTTTCCTTCAAACATCTTAGGGAACCAATGATATACGCCTGCAAATAAACCGTACAATGCAGAGATACCCATCACCAAGTGGAAGTGAGCTACTACAAAATACGTATCGTGTACATTAATATCTAGTGTACTATCACCCAGTATAATCCCCGTCAATCCACCTGAAATAAAGGTAGATACGAGTCCTATAGAAAATAGCATCCCAGGGTTAAACTGAAGATTACCCTTCCATAGAGTTGTGATATAGTTAAATGCTTTTACCGCAGACGGTATAGCAATTAATAATGTTGTAAATGTAAATACGGATCCTAGGAATGGATTCATTCCTGAAATAAACATATGGTGTCCCCATACGATAGTTGAAAGAAATGCAATCGCAAGGATAGATGCTACCATCGCTCGATAACCAAAGATAGGTTTTCGCGAGTTGGTTGCAATTACTTCTGAAGTTATTCCTAATGCTGGGAGTAATACAATATATACTTCTGGATGACCTAAGAACCAAAATAGGTGTTCAAATAATACAGGAGATCCTCCTGAATTATGTAATACTTCCCCTCCTATGTATATATCTGATAAGAAAAATGAGGTGCCAAAACTCCTATCCATTATAAGCATTAATGCAGCAGATAATAATACTGGGAAAGAAACTACCCCTATAATTGCTGTTACAAAAAATGCCCATACTGTAAGAGGAAGACGCGTCATTGTCATCCCTTTTGTACGTAAATTTAGTACTGTTACTATATAATTAAGAGAACCCAATAAAGAAGATGCAATGAAGATTGCCATAGATACTAACCATAGTGACATTCCCATCCCTGATGCAGGGATACTATTAGGCAAAGCACTTAATGGAGGATATATAGTCCATCCTGCTGCAGCTGGTCCTGATTCTACAAACAGAGAGAGTACCATAATAACAGACGACACAAAGAACAACCAATAAGATACCATATTTAAGAATCCAGAGGCCATATCACGTGCTCCGATCTGTAATGGAATCAATAAGTTACTAAAGGTTCCACTTAATCCTGCTGTTAATACAAAGAATACCATAATAGTACCATGTATTGTAATCAATGCTAAATAAATATTAGGATCCATTACTCCATCTTTACCCCAATCTCCTAAGAATATTTCATAGGCTGTAAACTCATGATCAGGCCAAGCTAGTTGTAAACGGAAAAGCAAAGACATTGCGATCCCTATGATTCCCATAATCAGACCTGTAATTAGGTACTGTTTAGAGATCATTTTATGATCCTGACTAAAGATATATTTTGTTATAAATGTCTCTTTATGATGATGTCCGTGATCGTCGTGTTCGTGATCTGTTGCTGCGTGTGCTGACATAATCTTATATTACTTTAGTTTAATTTCTTTTTCTTAATTCTGTGCGATAAATTTCTTGCCAAATGTCTCTTGAGTAGCCATCCATGCATCGTACTCTTCTTGAGTTTCTACTATGATCTTCATCTGCATATTATAATGAGATGCTCCACATATTTTATTACATAATAAGTAATAATCAAACTCATCATATTCATCTATTGGTCCGTCTCCAGCAGCAATAGATTTTTTGTTCTTCTCCTTTCTGATCTCTTTGATCAGTGCCATTTTATCCTTCATGTATTCTGTTTCACGAATTTCGGCAGTAGTCTTAGAAGGTGTAAAGGCAAATTGAGTAATCATTCCGGGTACTACATTCATTTGTGCACGGAAATGTGGCATATATGCAGAGTGTAATACGTCCTGAGATCTCAATTTAAAAACTACCTGACGTCCCACAGGTAAATGCAGTTCTGATGTAATTACATCATCCAAAGCGTCTGCATCACTCATATCTACTCCTACCGTATTTGCTCCTTCTATAAATCGCACATTGGCATTTCCTAAGATATTATCTTCCCCTGCATAACGTGCTTCCCAAGCAAATCGTTTTGCATAGAGTTCTATCACAATAGCATCCTCTTCTTCTTCAAAGTTCATAATATCTGACCAAGTGAATAATCCGTATATGATCAACCCAGCTAGTACAATTACAGGAATGATCGTCCAGATAAACTCTAACTTATCATTATCTGCATAAAATAATGCACGATTCCCTTTTTTACCTTGATATTTATATGCGAAGTAATGTAATAGTGCTTGTGTGATTACTTGCACTACCATGATCAAGGCTAATGATATAAACATTAATGTGTCATATCCAGGCCCATGTTCTGAAGATGCTTCTGGCAAATAAAATTTGCTATACTTCCAAAAACAATAAAAAGTGATTCCATAGAGGAATACGATAAACATCATCATCAATTTTCCATTGATGCGATTGTCTTTGTCATTGGCTATTTGTGAGTTTTCACTATTACCTTTAAGTTGTGATAGCTTAAATATCTTTGACATTTGCCAAAGCGTGACTACAAATAGAATTACTACGATGAGTGCTAATAAACCTGTCATTGCTTTCTAACTTCTTTAATCTATATTCTAATAGTGAAAATGTTTACTCTCTTCAATAAGTGGGTTATTCTTAGGTTCTAATGGACGTTTTGTCAATGAATTAAAAACGACATAAATAAACAGTCCAAGGAAGAACAATAACGATCCTATTTCTACAAAACCAAAGGACCATGATTTTCCGACTGTCCCTGGCATTACCATATTGAAAATATCGACATAATGACCTAATAATATTATTATACCTGCCATAACTACAAACCAATTTACACGTTTGAAGTCACTATTCATTAATATCAATAATGGGAATATAAAATTCATTCCTAACATTGCAAAGAACGGCAAGTTATAATCTTCTATACGTTGTATATAATAGGTTACCTCTTCAGGAATATTTGAATACCATATCAACATAAATTGTGAAAACCATAAGTAGGTCCAAAATATACTAAACGCAAACATAAACTTAGCCAAATCATGAATATGACTATCATTTACTTTTTCTAAATACCCTTGCGATTTTAATATCATTGTCACAAGTGCTATCGTAGTAATTGCACATACCATCATTCCTGCAAATACATACCATCCAAATAATGTACTAAACCAGTGTGGGTCTAATGACATGATCCAGTCCCATGACATTATAGATTCTGTATAAATAAAGAATACAAGAAATGCTGCTGCCGCTTTAAATGATTTTTTATGCCATCTATTGTCAGAGGCCTCATCTTGATTCTTACTAAATTTTAATGCCAGGTATCTATATAAATTCCATCCTGCAATAAAGATTGCCGCACGGATTAAAAAGAAAGGTACATTTAAGTATCCCGACTTTCCTGCAATGAGCTTATCATAGTGTTCATTACCTTCTTCTACTAAAGCTGGATCCATCCAGTGGAACATATGGTTTACATGAAGTCCTGATAATAAAAGTAATCCAAACATAATCAAACTCCCTGGTAATAGATATGCTGTTATACCTTCCATAACTCGTAATACAAGTGGTGACCATCCTGCTTGTGATGCATACTGTATAGCATAAAACGCTAAACAAGCCAATGCTATCATAAAGAAAAAGAATGCTGCTACATAAATTGCAGACCAAGGTTTATTCTGATATTCTCCTAATGTATGCTCAAGGTGTTCTTCTTTAGACATCGTATGTCCTCCTTCTGCATGACCTTCTCCATGTGCAGAAGCTACTTCATGAGCATCTCCTCCATGACCTTCTGTAGTCGTATCATGAGAAGTTTGTTCATGACCTCCTCCATGACCACCACCGTGAGCTGCTTCTAATGCTGCAACTTCTTGTGTGGTCTTAGGCAAGTTCACATAATCCACCGCAAATAATATGGCACCTACTGCCATAAAAATAAAAGCTGTGAGTTTTAAGTTTTTAGATAATTTATAATCCATGTCCTTTAATTATCGCTTTTCGGTTAGTTTGTTTAGTGCTCTGCGCCGTGATTTTCTCCTGCATCTCCTTCAACTCCATGTCCGCCAGCATCGTGATGTTCTTCTTCTGTATGTAACTCTGCTTCAACTACAGCTTCTACGACATCAAACGCACGTGCTTCTTTTCCATCGAGCTTGTCTTTTAAAGACATTACATAATGGTCTACCATCCATAACTCATCTTCTGTCATTTGTGAAGCGTAGGATCCCATAGAGTTAATACCATAATACATCACATGGTATATACTTCCTTCTGTAATGGCTCTTCCTGCATCATTATATGCTGGAATACCAAGGATTTTTTCACGCTTAGCCAGTGTTCCTTGACCATCTCCCTTTGTACCATGACAAATACCGCAATAAATTTCATACAGTTCTTTCCCTTCGGCAACAGACTCTTCAGAATAAGGTAGTGGGTTTACTAAGTTTGCTTTCGCGAAAGCATACCCATCATTATTATTCTCTATTTCATAAGGCATCCAACCTCTTGCTACAGATCCTTCTGCAGGTAACATGGCTTCAGAACCTCCTGTAACGTTGTCAAATATTTCATACTGCCCATACGTCTCATAACCTACAGATTCATACATATTAGGCATATACTGATAGTTAGGCTTAGTATCTTCTTGACAAGATATTAAACTTACAATCGCAATACTTACAATAGCTATTTTGAATATATTCTTCATCTGATATTATTCTTCGTTTGCTACTAAATTAATTTCTGTGGCTCCTGTACTTACTAAAAAATCTGCAAGCTCTTGAGCATCTTGTCCAGTGGCATCTATCTCCATAAGGAAATGATCATCTGTTGTTCGTACATCTGGGTTTTCGGCTTTTTTAAACGGCCATAGCTTACTACGCATATAAAACGTAATTACCATTAAATGCGCTGCAAAAAATACCGTAAGCTCAAACATAATCGGCACAAATGCTGGCATGTTTTCTATATAACTAAAGCTAGGCTTTCCTCCGATATCTTGTGGCCAATCTTCTATCATAATGAAATTCATCATTAAAATAGCTACTGTAAGACCTACACAACCATACATAAATGATGTGATTGCAATACGTGTAGGTTCAAGACCCATTGCTTTGTCTAGTCCGTGCACAGGAAAAGGAGTGTACACTTCATTGATATGTAAGTGTTTTTTCTTTGCCTCTTTAACGGCGTTCATTAGAACGTCGTCATCTGTATAAAGTGCATGTATAACGTGTGATGCCATACTCTAGTTGTTATTATTAAGTTTTGCTGCCTGTCCTGCCCAGTCATCGCGCTCTGCACGACCAGGGAATGAACCTGTTATGCTATCTAAAAGATCGTATTCTCTTTGTGTCATTTTTGCTACTTGAGCAAACGTAAATATACCAAGCTCATTAAGCTTCTCTTCCATTTTAGGACCGATACCACTTACTTTCTTAAGGTCATCTGCCGTTTGTGTTGCTGCATCAAAAGTTCCTAAAGCGTTCATTAAATCATCTGCCCCTCCTTCTGGTGCTTTTACCGTTGGTGCTTCTGCTGTAACAGTCCCTTCTCCAAGATTGATCTTAACAGGACCTCCTGATGTACGAGAATCTGCTCCTGTACCTACTAATGATTTTCCTGCTTCTCTTAGGTTTTTATATCGCTCACCTGATGACTTCATAATTGTTTTTACTTCTGCTTGAGCAATCACTGGGAATGTACGAGCATATAGCAAGAACAATACAAAGAAAAATCCTATGGTTCCTATAAAGATTCCTATATCTACAAATGTAGGAGAGAACATTGTCCAAGAAGATGGAAGGTAATCACGGTGTAATGATGTAACAATAATAACAAAACGCTCAAACCACATACCTATATTTACTACAATAGATATTACAAATGAGAACATAATGCTTCTTCTCAACTTAGGGAACCACATAAACTGTGGAGAGAATACATTACATGTCATCATAGCCCAGTACGCCCACGCGTATGGTCCTGTTGCACGATTCAAGAATGCATATTGCTCATATTCTACTCCTGAATACCATGACATAAATAGCTCAGTAATATAAGCTACCCCTACAATAGAACCTGTAATCATAATGACTATGTTCATTAATTCTATATGTTGTAGTGTAATATAATTCTCTAAGTTTGATACTTTACGCATTACAATAAGTAATGTATTTACCATTGCAAATCCTGAGAATACCGCTCCCGCAACAAAATATGGAGGGAAGATCGTGGTATGCCATCCTGGAATGACTGAAGTTGCAAAGTCAAAAGATACAATCGTATGTACAGAAAGTACAAGTGGTGTTGCAAGACCCGCAAGGACTAATGATACTTCTTCAAATCGTTGCCAATCTTTTGCGCGCCCACTCCATCCAAAAGATAATAAGTTATATATTTTCTTTTGAAAAGGTTTTACTGCACGATCACGGATCATTGCAAAATCAGGAAGCAATCCTGTCCACCAGAATACTAATGAAACCGATAGATATGTTGAGATTGCAAATACATCCCAAAGTAATGGTGAATTAAAGTTTACCCATAAAGAACCAAACTGGTTAGGAATAGGCAATACCCAATAAGCCAACCAAGGGCGACCCATGTGGATAATTGGAAATAATCCCGCCTGTACTACAGAGAAGATTGTCATTGCTTCTGCAGATCGGTTAATTGCCATACGCCACTTCTGACGGAACAGCAATAGTACCGCCGAAATCAAGGTTCCTGCATGCCCGATACCTACCCACCATACAAAGTTGGTAATATCCCATGCCCATCCTACGGTTTTATTAAGACCCCAACTACCGATACCATTTGATATGGTATAGATAATACAGCCTATTCCCCATAGAAATGCAGCAAGTGCAATAGAAAACACAATCCACCAGGATTTATTAGCACGTCCTTCAACAGGAGCTGCAACGTCTAGCGTCACATCGTGATAAGTCTTATCTCCGGTAACTAGTGGTCTTCGTATAGGTGCTTCGTAATGCGCCATAATCCTATATAATTAGTTCTTTTGATTAGTTGTTTTTAAGCTTCTTTTGTATTTCTCACTTTTGTCTGATAGAATACATTAGGTTTTGTCCCAACACTTTCTAATAAGTGATACATTCTATCATCTTGTGATTGTTTATATACATCACTTGAATGATCATTTACATCTCCAAATGCCAAAGCACCCGAAGTACATGCATTCGAACATGCTGTAGCAAATTCTCCATCTTTAACTGGACGTCCTTCGCGTTTTGCATCAAGAATTGTCTTTTGTGTCATTTGAATACACATAGAACATTTTTCCATTACTCCACGAGAACGTACTGTTACATCAGGATTGATAACCATTCGTCCTAGGTCATTATTCATATAGTAATCAAACTCATCATTACCATTATATAAGAACCAGTTGAAACGACGTACTTTATAAGGACAGTTATTTGCGCAATAACGTGTACCTACACAACGGTTATAGGCCATATGATTTTGCCCTTGACGTCCGTGTGATGTTGCTGCTACTGGGCACACAGTCTCACAAGGAGCATGATTACAGTGCTGACACATTACTGGTTGGAACGCTACTTGTGGGTTTGCAGCTGGATCTTCCATCTCTCCAAACTCACTCATAGAACTACCTATTCCTGATATATTATCTTTTTTAGTATTATCGCCTTCAAATGTTTCTTGAGAAGAATAATATCTATCTATACGTAACCAGTGCATATCACGGCTACGACGTACTTCAGATTTTCCTACAACAGGCACATTGTTTTCTGCATGACATGCAATTACACATGCACCACATCCTGTACATGCATTAAGGTCTATTGCTAGATTAAAGTGATGTCCTATAGAACGATCAAAGGAATCCCAAAGATCTACTTCTGGAGATGTCACTTCATATTCTATATGTGCTTTTGTTACTTCTGGAACTGCATTCCAATAGTGCTTATCTTTTGTATTGAAAATTTCAAGCGTAGTTTCCTTTACAATATCACCACGTCCCATTAAGGTATTATGCAATTGTATTACTGCAAATTCATGGATATCATTACTTGCTTTTTCAATAGTAACCTTTTGTGTTGTCTGGAAGTTTTGCATTAACGGGTATGCATTCACCCCTGTTTGCATGTCTTCCTGAATGGAGGTTGTTCTTCCATATCCCAGTGCAAGTCCTACAGATCTTTTTGCCTGACCTGGCTGTACCATTACTGGTACATTTTCTAATGTCACACCATTTACAGTAACATTTGCAAGACGCCCATTTAATCCTCCATTTGCATCATTACGAGCTTCTGTAAAAAATGTACTGCGATCTAACCATAGCCCTAAATCTTTAGCATCTGCTTCAGACATAGTGAGATAGTTATCCCATGTTGCTCTTGTAATAGGGTCTGGCATTTCTTGTAACCAAGGGTTATTTGCTTGATTACCATCCCCCATAGATGTCTTTGTATATAAAGTCAATTCAAAACCACCATCTCCTTGTAGGTCCTCTATAGCAAGACCTGCATCTGCTGTAATTGATGATTCTGTAGTTGATACCGCTTTAGCGAAAGCATCTGTCATCACAACTCCATCCTGCACTGCTTTATTAAAAGAAGTAACTCCAGCCTCGGCCATCATCGTTTTTAAGTAATCATAATAGGATTGATCACTTTCCATCCATGTTAACAAACTCTGCTGGAATTGTCTCGTATCAAATAAAGGGCGAATTGTAGGTTGTATTAAACTTACCTCTCCTTGTTTGATCTGTACGTCACCCCATGCCTCTAAATAATGAGGGGTTGGAGCTATATAGGTTGCTTTGCTTGCTGTCTCATCTGCTCGCATTGAACATGCTACAGAAACTACATTGTTAAGTCCTTCTTCAAAATCGGCAGCATTTGGAAGGGTATATGCTGGATTTACACCTGCCATAATCAATAACCCTACACGACCTGCTTTCATATCATTGACAAGCTGTGTCACCTTACTTGAGTCTCCAGAACGTGTAAGTCTAGGAGCAGTTACATCTATTACATCACTATTTGCATTAAGCTCTAAAGCTTTGGTCTGTGATGATACATTTTGTATTCCTGTTACTACAATCCCTGAAGCTCCTGCCGCTCTTAATTCGTTTTTTGCAGTCGTTACCGCTGCTTTAATATTCTCAGGAAGTCCTGATGTAGATCCTCCTGCAAGTGCATCTAGAATTGCTTTTTGTTGCGAAGGTGTCGCTGGGATACGCACATCTGCATTTGCTCCAGAAAGTGACATATTTGCCTCAAACTGAATATGACGCGACATCTTACCATTTTTAGGAATACGCCCTTTTGCATATCCTGCATCATAACCACCACCATTCCAATCGCCTAAGAAATCTGCTCCTACAGAGACAATAACAGTTGCCTTTGAAAAATCATAATCTGGCAATGCTCGTACTCCATATTTTGCTTCGAAAGCACCTAGAGCAAAATCTTCTCCTACAGCATCATATGCTATATGAGAGGCATTAGGATACTTTTCTATAAATGCTGCGATTAGTTTTTCTGTAGATGGGCTTGCAAAAGTTTGTGTTAACAGAACGGCCTGTTTTCCACTATTCAATTTGCTCATCACCTCGTTATCTATATCACTCCAAGAAACAGCTTCTTCGCCTTTACTTGGACCTTGTGCACGATTTTGATCGTACATAGATAATACCGATGCATGTACACGAGCATTTGCTCCATACCCGGCTTTAGCAAGTTTATTATTTTCAATTTTTATAGGTCGACCTTCGCGTGTCTTTACGAGTACACTTGCAAAATCAAATCCATCTGCAATCGTAGATGCATAGTAATCTGCAACTCCAGGAACAATTTGTTCTGGTTGCACTACATATGGGATTGATTTTTTTACCGGACCTTCACAGGCTGCAAGCGATGCTGCAGCTGTAGAAAAACCTACATATTTCAAGAAGTCACGACGAGTGGTTTGTGTAGATTCTAATGTTTCTTTATCACCTAAAAACTCATCGGTCGGGATTTCTTCTACAAACTCATTCTGTCTCAGTGTTTCTACCAATGGGCTTCCGTTAAGCTCATCGACACTTTTCCAGTATTTCTTGTTTGATGACATATAATTGATTTTATACTTTTTGCACTTCGACTATGCGCAGTGACCTTATATTATAGACTTCTAAAAAGCCTGTTACATTCTTCTTAATAGTGGCACTTACCACACTCAAGACCTCCCATTTGGGCAGCCGTTAATTTTTCAACACCGTATTTCTTAGAAAGCTGTTCGTGTATTTTTTCATAATACTCGTTTCCTTCTAAGTTTACATTTGTCTCACGGTGGCAGTTAATACACCATCCCATAGTAAGCGGTGCAAACTGCTCCATAATTTCCATCTCTTCTACAGGGCCATGACATTTCTGACATTCTATACCTGCTACACTTACGTGTTGCGAGTGGTTGAAATAAGCAAAGTCTGGTAAGTTATGAATACGTACCCATTCTACCGCTTGAGTTTCTCCTGTATAGGATTGTGTCGCTTCATCCCAACCTACAGCTTTGTATAATTTTTGGATTTCTTTATCGTAAAACTCTTTACTGTAATCTTCATTCACACTTGAATTATCTCCAGCTTCTCTACCTGCTACTTCACTAATAGACTTATGACAGTTCATACATATATTAAGGGAAGGAATACCTGATGTTTTACTTACACGTGCCGACGAATGACAATATTTACACTCTATCTGATTATCTCCAGCGTGAATTCTATGCGAATAATGAATAGGTTGTACTGGAGCATATCCCTGATCAACACCTACTTGAGACATCCATCCATATGCGAAGTATGCACTTCCCAGTAATAAGAAAATCACACTTACCAATACTAAAAACTGATTTTCTACAAAGGCTTTCCAAATTGATTTACCTGTTTCCTCTTCTGCTATCTCTATGCCTTGTGCTTGTGCAAATTTCTTAAGCGTATTATTTACTAAGAACAGTACTGCTACTAAAAGTAACAACACCAATCCTAAAATAGCAAGGATGATGTTATTTGATACTCCAGGCTCAACAGTTGAGTCATCACCGGGCCCTTCATCTATTATAACTGGAGGTTCCTCATTAGTATAAGCAAGAATATTGCTTATGTCTGCATCAGACAACCCTTCAAAGGTATTCATAGCTGTCTGGTTGTATTCTTCAAAAATAGCATTTGCACGCGCATCTCCAGTAGCGATCAATGCAGTCGAGTTACGTATCCACTTTCCTAGCCACTCATAATCTTCTTCATATTTCTGGACAACTCCAAATAGTGAAGGCCCCGTCATATTCTTGTACAGCTTATGGCAAGCTGCGCAGTTCGTATTAAAAAGAGATTTCCCTGCTTCAGCGTCCCCTGTAGAGGCATCTATTTGAGAAAAAAGAGAAGTTGAGAGTGTGAGCAGAAATGCTGCACATAGTGTGATAATTCTCGAAAATGAATTACGGCGATTCACCTGTATCATAATTGGTATTGAATTAGCTTCAAAAATCTGGCACGATTATTATTATATAACTGCTGTTAACAAAGTGTTAATCGCGCACTTCAAATTGTATGCAAAAATAATACTTAGAACTCATTTTTGAGTGATGCTAAAAGCGCTAGTTTCTAATTTATAATAGTTCTAAATAATAATTTTATTTTGTTTCAGTTTTATTCATTTACCTTTGCCCTAAATTCAGTGTTAATAATGAGAATACCCCTTCATACTAAGCTAGTTACTATCGTTGTTATTGTAGGCTTTTTTGCTTTCGCGAAAGCGCAAACTCCTCAAGTCACAATCTCTCAAGACCCTAAAATAGAAGAACTTCTAGCCCTTAAAACAGAATTGACCAAAGATAACGAGCTTGCAGATCGCTATAAAATACAATTGTATTCTGGTAATTTAAATCAAGCCAATACCATCTTAAAGAAGTATCGAAATAAAATAGGCACATGGACCTCTTCTATAGAATATGAAACGCCTAATTATAAGGTCTGGGTAGGAAATTATCGCAATAGACTAGAAGCTGACCGTGCGCTTATCGCTATTAAAAAGGAATTTTACAGTGCTTTTATATTTAAGCCCGAGCGTTAAAATACCATAGGCTCTCTACAAGATTTATTTTTTACACGTATAGCCCACATATAAAAAAACTACCCCAGTCTCCTAAGGTAGTCATCTTAATATTAGAATGGTTTCTATAGTTTTTAAAGCTTTTTCTTAACTGCTACTTCTTGGTATGCCTCGATAACATCATCTATTTTGATGTCGTTATAGTTTTTGATTTGCATACCACAATCATACCCTTTGGAAACTTCTTTTACATCATCCTTAAATCGTTTTAAAGTAGAAAGTTCGCCTGTATACACAACAACTCCATCACGTATAATTCGTACACTTGAGTTTCTAAATACTTTTCCACTGGTTACCATACATCCTGCAATGGTTCCTACTTTGGATATCTTAAAGGTTTCACGGATTTCTGCAGTACCTGTAATTTCTTCTCTCATTTCTGGAGATAGCATTCCTTCCATTGCATCTTTAAGATCATTGATTGCATCGTAGATGATAGAATATGTACGGATATCGATTTCTTCCTTATCTGCTACTTGGCGTGCATTACCTGCTGGTCGCACATTAAATCCAATAATAATCGCATCTGATGCAGAAGCTAACAATACATCACTTTCTGTAATGGCTCCTACTCCTTTATGGATAATATTTACTGCAATTTCTTCTGTAGATAATTTTTGGAAACTATCTGTAAGTGCTTCTACAGATCCGTCCACATCTCCTTTAAGGATTATATTTAATTCTTTAAAGTCTCCTAAAGCAATACGACGTCCTATCTCATCTAATGTAATATGTCGTTGTGTACGAACACTTTGCTCCCTTTGTAACTGGGTACGCTTAGAAGCTATATCTTTTGCTTCACGCTCATCATCCATCACATTAAACTTATCTCCTGCTTGTGGCGCTCCATCAAGACCTAGTACAGATACAGGCGTTGCTGGTCCTGCGGTCTTAATTTTTTTACCGCGCTCATCATGCATTGCTTTTACTTTTCCAGAACAGGTTCCTGCCAATAGGTAATCTCCTACTTTAAGGGTTCCACTCTGTACTAGTATTGTAGAGACATATCCTCTTCCTTTATCAAGAAAAGCTTCTACTACAGTTCCCGTTGCATTCCTGTTTGGATTTGCCTTAAGTTCTAAAAGTTCTGCTTCAAGCAACACTTTTTCTAACAACTCAGGCACTCCTTGTCCGGTTTTAGCCGATATTTCTTGCGATTGTATTTTACCTCCCCAATCTTCTACTAGAAGGTTCATTCCTGCAAGTCCTTCTTTTATTTTTTCTGGATTTGCTGTTGGCAAGTCTACTTTATTGATTGCAAATACAATAGGCACATCTGCTGCTTGCGCGTGTGATATTGCTTCTTTTGTTTGAGGCATGATATCATCATCTGCAGCTACTACAATAACTGCAATATCCGTTACCTGTGCTCCACGTGCACGCATTGCAGTAAAGGCTTCGTGACCTGGTGTATCCAGGAATGCAATTTTTTGACCACTATCTAGTGTCACCCCATAGGCACCTATATGCTGGGTGATTCCTCCACTTTCTCCTGCGATTACATTTTCACTACGCACATAATCTAGCAACGATGTTTTACCATGATCTACATGACCCATTACCGTAACAATAGGCGCACGTTCTTCAAGATCTTCTGGAGCATCTTCTACTTCAACAATAGATTCTTCTATATCTGCAGTAACAAACTCTACGGTGTATCCAAATTCTTCAGCAACTATAGATAGCGTTTCTGCATCTAGGCGCTGGTTCATTGTCACCATCATTCCTAAGGACATACATGCTGAGATAATTCCTGTAACTGGAACCTCCATCATCGTAGCAACCTCACTTACAGTAACAAATTCTGTTACTTTAAGCACTTTGCTTTCTAATTCTTGTGCAGCTAGTTCTTCTTCAGATTTTTGACGGTGTTGATCTCTTTTATCTCTACGATACTTAGCCCCTTTTCCTTTATTAGACTTTCCTTGAAGTTTCTCAAGAGTCTCACGGATTTGTTTTTGTACTTCTTCTTCTGTAGGTTCTGCTTTAACTACCGCAGGTCTGCGCTTATTGCCTCCTTGACCACCACGTTGTCCTCTCTGACCTCCGCCTTGTCTAGGTCCACCTGAATTATTCCCAGGAGATCCTCCTGGTTTACTAATGCGTTTACGGCGTTTTTTCTTTGCGTCTTCGGCACTTTCTTTTTTCTTCTTTTCTGGCTTCTTAAATTGTGTAAGGTCTATTTTCTGTCCTGTAAAATTAGGACCATCTAGCTTTTTATAATCTGTTTTTAAAACTTCATCCCCAGGACCTACTACTGGCGCCTCTTCTTCTAGCTCTTTCTCCTTAGGCGTATCTGCTTTTACGGTTTCTGTTTTTGCAGAAGCTGGTTTTTTCTTTTCAACAATTTTAGCCGTTTCTTTTTTCTCAGTTTTAGGGGCTTCCTTCTTCTCTTCAACAACAGGCACTTCTGCTTCTTTTGGCTTAACCTCTTTTACTTCCTTAGGAGCTGCTTCTACTTTTTTCTCTGGAGCTGTTTCTTTTGGTTTATTGAGCTCTATTTTACCGACTTGTTTAGGCCCGCTAAGTTGCGCTTTTGCTTTAACAATCTCTGGCTTTTTTGTTTCTTGTTTTGCTTCAATCTCCACCTCGCGCGCAACACGGAGTGCTTCTTTCTCCTTGAGCTTTTCTACAGCAACTTCCTTAGAAGCTACTCTTTTACTAGCGTCTGTCTGAAACTCATCCGAGAGTACGTTATAAATCTCTTGAGAGATTTTTGTAGTCGGGCGTGCCTCTATCTCAATACCTTTAGAGTCTAAATACTCCACGGCACGATCTAGAGAAATATTGAGTTCTCTTAACACCTTGTTTAATCGCATTGTTGCTGCTGCCATAAACTGCTTTAATTTATTCTTACCTACGCCTTTATTTTAAGGTAGGTCATATTTATTCTTCAAACTCTTCCTTGAGGATTCGCATAACATCAAGCACAGTTTCTTCTTCAAGATCGGTACGTCTTACTAGATCATCTACATCTTGTTCTAAGATACTTCTTGCCGTATCAAATCCAATTTTTGCAAATGCTTCAATAATCCATCCTTCGATCTCATCAGAAAATTCTGTAAGCTCTACATCCTCTTCTACTCCTTCACGATATACATCTATCTCGTATCCTGTCAATTGACCTGCAAGACGAATATTATGTCCTCCACGACCAATTGCTTTACTCACTTCTTCAGGTTTTAAATACACCTGAGCTGTTTTATTTTCTTCATCTAACTTCAAACTTGTTATACGAGCAGGGCTTAATGCACGACTGATAAATAAGTTTAAGTTATTAGTATAATTGATAACATCTATATTCTCATTTCCTAATTCACGTACAATACCGTGAATACGAGATCCTTTCATTCCTACACATGCTCCTACAGGATCTATACGATCGTCATACGAATCTACGGCTACTTTTGCTTTTTCTCCTGGAATTCGTACTACTTTTTTAATTGTAATCAAACCGTCAAACACTTCTGGTATTTCAGATTCGAATAATTTTTCTAAAAATATAGGCGCCGTACGCGACATAATAATCGCTGGTTTATTTCCTTTAAGCTCTACACTTTCTATAACTCCTCTCACATTCTCTCCTTTTCTAAAGAAATCCGAAGGAATCTGACGATCTTTAGGAAGGATAATTTCATTTCCTTCATCATCTAGCAATATAATAGCTCTATGTCGAATATGGTGTACTTCTGCCGTATATAATTCTCCTTCGAGTTCTTTAAATTGCTTATATATGTTTGTATTATCGTGTTCATGAATCTTACTGATAAGGTTCTGACGTAATGCCAAAATAGATCTACGTCCTAAATCAATAAGCTTCACTTCTTCTGACACATCTTCTCCTACTTCAAAATCTTCTTCTATTTTTCTAGCGTTGGTAAGAGAGATCTCTGCATTGTCATCTTCTACTTCTCCATCTGCTACTACTATTCTATTACGCCAGATCTCAAGATCTCCTTTATCTGGGTTTATAATAATATCAAAATTATCGTCGCTTCCAAAACGTCTTTTTAATGTGCTTCTAAAAACATCCTCTAAGATAGCCATTAAGGTTACACGATCTATTAATTTATCGTCCTTAAATTCTGAAAAAGAATCGATTAACGCTAAATTTTCCATACCAACATATTATTAAAATTTAATGATCACTTTTGCTTGTACTATATTTTCATAAGAAATAGTTTCTGTTTTTTGAACAGTCACTTTTCCTTTTCCTACTGGTTTTGGTTCTCTAGCCTTCCAGGTTAGAGTAACCTCAGTATCTGTAGCTGCTTCTAAAATACCTTCTATTTTAGCTCCAGCTTCTGTTTTTACTTCAAGTGTACGCCCTATATTTTTTTTATACTGACGTACTTGTTGTAAGGGAGTTGTAGCTCCTACAGACATTACTTCCAGGGCAAAATCCTCTTCTTCTCTATCTAGATTGTGCTCTACTTTTCTACTTACAGCGATACAATCTTGAACAGTTACACCATGGTCACCATCTATAGTGACTTTAATTTCGTTATTGCCTTGAATGTCTAAACTTATCAAAAATAAGGATGGATTTTCATCCATTGCTTCTTGAAGGAGTTGGGTAACTTTATTTCTGAACATCTTTGCCTATAAAAAGAGGGGACAATCGTCCCCTCTGTAACTCTATTCTTTCAACGGTGCAAATGTATAATAAATAATCCATTTATAAAAACCCTTTAAACCGCATATTATTTTGTAAATTTAAGACAGGTAACTATAGAAAAATATAACTCTCCACAAACCCCTAAGAATATGATTAAAAAAATACTTGTCCCTACAGATTTTTCTGAGCAAGCAGAAAATGCGTTACGTGTTGCTGCAGATCTTGCTAAAAAATATGGAAGCGAAATCAATCTCTTACATATGCTAGAGCTTCCTATGGCTCTTGTAGATGGCGCTACAGGAGGCACCAAAAGTGACCTGCCGGAAGCAATCTTTTTTATGAAACTGGCACATCAAAAATTTGAAAAAATGATGAGCGCCCCTTTTCTTGAAGGAATCAACGTGTATGAAACTGCCGAATTTGACGGAGCATTTGATGGTATTATGGATTATGCAAAAAAATATGAAGCCGATCTTATTGTCATGGGATCCCATGGAAGTAGTGGTTTGCAAGAATTTTTTGTGGGATCTAACACTGAAAAAGTAGTTCGTAATTCTGAAGTACCTGTTCTAGTTATTAAAAATAAACATACAGATTTCAATATCAAAACATTTGTATATGCCTGTGATTTTAAAGAGGAAAATAGACGTGCATTTCAGCAAGCTATTCGACTTACTGCTGATAATGAAGATATTCATTTTTTATATGTAAATACTCCTAATAAATTTAGAACAACTCAAGAAATAGAAAAACGGTTTCATACATTTATGAAAAATGAAACTATTACAAATTATAAGTTTCATATTTACAATGATTCAAAAGTAGAGCAAGGTATTTTAAATTTTGCCAAATCTATAAATGCAGATCTCATCGGTATTTCCACTCATGGCAGAAGTGGAATTGCACATATTTTTAATGGTTCATTGAGTGAAGGGTTGGTTAATCATGCTAAGCGACCCGTAATCACATTTAAAATATAAATAAAACCCATAATAGTCTTGCAAGCATTTGTTTGGGGGAACAGAAGATTGCATTAGTATTGTGGGTTTTATAAACATATACATCTGTTGAACTCGTTTTTCGAGTATTATTTGCGTTTATTTTTGTCGTTATACCAAAGATAATCCCATAAATTTGAAGTAGGCTTTAAGTATCTAGGCTTGTACATTTCTTCTTTCCATTTTTGAGAAATAAACGCATTTACTTGAATTCTAGAATCTACTTGTTGAAATGTGGGATTTATAATCCACATAGGTTCTACCGACCAATTTGTATTTATATAACTAAAGGCTTTAATGACGTCCTTATTATCATGTAAGGTTTTAATAAATGGCACAAACCATTTATGCCAAGCCCTTTGCGCAATAATTTCTTTTTTTAAATCTGTATCAAAAAACAAATTGTCTGTTTGCATAACAGGACTCGCTTCTGCAATAAAAACAGGTTTATTATGCTTTCTGGCAAAGGTTAACATTTCTGTATCTGGATTTCCAAAGTAAGAATATGCACACCAATCTACCAGATCATCACCAGGATACCATTTTTCCAGAGCTTCTTGATCTGACCCAGTCCCTTTAGATTGCCATACAAATGCTACATTATCAATTTTCATACTTGTAAAGATTGTATGAATACGTTCCCAAGCTTTTAGATAATGCTTTCTATTGTAATGATTCCAATCATGGCCATCAAACTCATAACCGATTCGTAAAAAAACTGGCCTTTTTATCCCTTTTATCCACGCTCCTAAATCTTTTACAAATGTATCATGTTGCCCTTTGGCAATTTTTTTTTCGTGATTTACAATGGACAATCCTATAGAAAGTAGGCTATTTTTATATGTAGAGTCATCAATATAGCATTGTGCACAAGAATCCCCAGCTCCCCAATTAGATATTGTTTTTAACCCATCCAACCCTTTATTATAATATCCAAAAGATTCAACTCCAGGAGAGATATTGGTATACACTGTAACTCCAGAAGGTGTTTCAAAAAAATCGCAATAGCCATTTGAATACATATCAAGTCCTCCGGTTGCTCCCATATCTTGACCTATAAAAAAGAGACATTCTCCATCTGCAGGTTCAAATTTTGCTACCGTTTTCTTTTGTAACCCATCCGTAACTTGAGCATATCCATTATAAAACAGCAAAAGAAAAGGAAGTACAATACCTATATTTAAAAGCTTCACTTTACAATTATTTATTTTTTTAATCGAACTGTCTTACTTTTTTTGGCGCTTTTTATAGCAGCATCCAGTATTTCCATTACGATCATATTGTTTTCCAAAGAAGATAAATCATAGGGAGCTACCTTAATCTCATCGTGTATGACCGCCGTAAAAAACAAAAAAGGATCGTTATATGGAGCTTGTCTTTCTTCTAGTTTTAGTTGAACCTCATCATATCCATCATACCCCTCTGCAATGCGTATTCTCAGATCATTGCGATTATCGGCATAAATAGCTCCTGTTAAACCATACAACTCCATATCTTTTCTTCCTATTGGCCAATTCCAAGATGCCTGAATAATAACTACCGTGGTATCATATTCCAAAAGTATAATGGCCTCATCTTCTACTTTAGGGTTGTTTTCTGGCTGTTGTTGTTGTGTGATGGCAGTGACGTTATTAGGTTTTTTCCCTTCCATGATCCACGTAAGTAAATTAGCCCCATAACATCCAAAATCAATTACAGCACCTCCTCCATTAAGTTCTGGATCGGTCAGCCACTCTAAAAATTCTTTATCTACTCCTATATTCTTAGGCCCTCTATGTCCATCACGTACGATGACTTTTCTAAGAGCTCCGATAGAATCTTTTTTGAGTAATTCATAAGCCTTATGATTTGTAGGATACCATGTCGTCTCATAATTGGTTAACAGATGGATATTATGTTTTTTTGCAAGTTTTTTCATTTCTTTAGCATGATCAAGGCTTACAGCTAAGGGTTTTTCTACCATTACATGAATTCCAAGAGGCGCACATACCTTAACAATACTCAAATGATCATATATAGAGCTAAACGCCGTGACTGCTTGAGGTTTTTTTGCCTCAATCAACGCTTCCAAAGAATCATACACAATATCCATTGAAAATTTATATTGATCTGCATACCTACGTGCTAGCTCTTTATTAGGCTCTACAATACCTACGATTTCAAATTCGTGATATGAATCACTATTAAAAATCCAATGCACATGGGTATGTGTTAATCCTACTACGCCAATTTTCAAAGGTTCTTTTTGGCCAAGCATAATAGATGTAGCAAATAAAAACATCAGTACTACACAATACAACCTTGATATCATATTTATTTTGAATTACATTAGTTCTAAGTCTATACCCTTAGTTATTTTATACCTTGTGAAGATACAAAGTTTCCTCTGCAAAAATAGACTAAGCAAAGGTTGCAAACCCTATTTATACTATATCATAAAGATTTTTATATATACCTATTATCTCTTTCCAAATCTTTACTTATCTAATCTCCTTTTAATAAGAATGAAAAAGCAATTCTAGAATAAAGATTAAAGAACTTCTTGATATAATGTACTAACAAGCATAAAAAAACCCTCAAGCAAATGCTTGAGGGTTTGAAGAGTTGGCCCACTAGGGCTCGAACCTAGACTCTTCTGGACCAAAACCAGACGTGTTGCCAGTTACACCATGGGCCACTATCGTAATAGCGGATGCAAATTTAAACCAAACTTTTTGCTATGCAAACTTATTTTAAGAAATATTAAGATAACTCTTTACGTTTGCAGAAAAACTATGGCGTAAATGGTGGGTTATGCGTAACTTCGCGACATTGCAAAAAAATAGAATATGACAAACTTCAACTTTGAGAAGTGGAACAAAATACTAGGGTGGGGTGTATTTGCTATTGCATTACTCACCTATTCTCTTACCGTAGAACCTACAGCTAGTTTTTGGGATGCGGGAGAATATATTTCGACATCGTCTAAGCTAGAAATAGGGCACCCACCTGGAGCACCCCTTTATCAAATCTTAGGGGCTTTTGTCTCTATTTTTGCTCCAGATAGTACATATATTGCCCTGGCTGTAAATTATCTTTCATGCCTTACAAGTGCATTTACCATACTATTTATGTTCTGGTCCCTTACGCTATTAATGCGTAAGCTTTTGCATATTAATACAGAAGTAATCACCCCGACCAAGCAATATGCAATTTTGGGAAGTGCTGCTATAGGAGCTTTGACGTTTAGTTTTACAGATAGTTTCTGGTTTAATGCTGTAGAGGCCGAGGTATATGCCCCAGCCGCTTTTATAATGTCCCTTTTATTTTATTTAGGCTTGCTATGGGAACGGGACATGCATAAACCTCGTGGTAATAGATGGCTCATTCTTATAGCGTTTATCGTAGGACAATCTTTCGGCATCCATTTTATGGGACTCTTAACCATACCTGCAATAGGGTTACTTTATTATTTTAAAAACACAAAAGAAGTCACTCCAAAAAACTTTGCAATTGCGTTAATTATAGTAGTCGCAATTCTTATGTTTATTTTCAAATTACTATTACCCTATACCCTTGCCATTTTTGGTCATCTTGAAGTATTCTTTGTCAACACTATAGGACTCCCTTTTAATAGCGGAACTATTATCGCAGGGTTACTATTGATTGGATTATTTTATTATGGGTTTACGCTTTCGCGAAAGCGTAACCTCCCTACTCTTAATACGATTCTCTTATGCGTTTTATTTATTTTTATAGGGTTTTCCAGTTGGATGATGCTTCCTATACGGGCAAATGCTGGAACTACAATTAATGAAAATAATCCAAATAATGCTCGTGAATTACTTGCTTACTATAACCGTGAGCAATATCCTGAAACAAAATTGTTTTACGGACCACAGTTTACCTCTGATTATGCAGGCTTAGATCCTGATAATCCATACAAAGACGATAAAAAGAAATATGAAAAAGACGAGAAGCTAGGAAAATATGTAGTTGTAAATGAATGGCGTGGTACCGGACAAAACCTAGATGATGCACATAATGCTATCTTACCTCGTATGTGGAGCCCTGAAAATAATGCAAACTATATGCAGTATACAGGGCCTCTTAAATTTGGGATAAAAGCAGAATATGCTGGCAATCCTGAGTTACAAGAGATTGTCACACAATTTAAGCTTGATTATGCGCAAGGTAAGGTAGATATGAATGGATATCATTCGTTCTTAAAAAGTGAAATCGGGCAAGCTCTCGACGTTGAAAAACCATCATTTGCAGATAATATGTTCTTTATGTTCAGCTATCAATTTGGGTATATGTATTGGCGTTATTTTATGTGGAATTTTGCAGGACGTCAAAATGATATTCAGGGACAAGGTGATGATTTTAATGGAAACTGGCTAAGTGGCATAAATTTTATTGATCAATGGAATATAGGCCCACAGGAAAATTTACCGACAGATGTTTTGGAGAATAAAGCCCGGAATACGTATTACTTTTTACCTCTTTTATTAGGATTATTAGGGTTACTATTTCATGCTAGTAAAGATTGGAAAAACTTTATTGTACTCCTTGTCTTCTTCTTATTTACAGGTTTAGCACTCAAAGTATACCTTAATGAACGGCCGTTTGAACCTAGGGAACGTGATTATGCATTAGTAGGTTCCTTTTATGTATTTGCAATTTGGATAGGTTTTGGTGCATATGCATTATTTGACTTGATTAAAGACTTTGTAAAACCTAAGCTCGCCCTTCCTGTAGCTATGGTTATTTGTCTTTTTGCTTCCCCTGTATTACTAGCTAAGGAAAATTGGGATGATCATGATCGTTCTGGTCGTAAAACAGCGCTATCTATGGCTCGTAAATATCTCGACTCGGTAGATGAAAATGCCATCTTATTTACCATAGGTGATAATGATACTTTTGCCCTTTGGTATGTCCAGGAAATTGAAGGGTATCGTACGGACGTTCGTGTTGTAAACACCAGTCTTATCAATACAGATTGGTATATGGATCAAATGAAACGGAAAGCTTATGATAGCGATCCTGTCCCTAGCCAACTTACACATGAGAAGTATCGTTATGGTACACGTGATGCTATCTTCCATATTCCTATTAAGACTGAGGAAGATGAGGCCATGCCTATAAGTCAATGGCTTAATTGGATTGCCAGTGACGATCCTAGAACAAAAGAAGAGCTTCGTAATGGACAAATGGTCAATACTTTCCCTAGTAAGAAAATCAGAATCCCTGTAGATAAAAATGCAGCTTTACAGAATAAAATTATCCCTGCCGAAGATGCAGATCAAGTAGTTCCATATATAGATATTAATTTGACGGGTGATATTCTTTACAAGAACAGGCTGTTAATGCTAGACATTGTTGCTACAAACAACTGGGAGCGCCCTATTTATTTTACAGGAGGAAGTTTTGGCGATGATGACTACTTATGGATGAAAGATTATTTACAACTTGATGGTGTTTGTTTTAAATTAATTCCTATTAATACCCCAGTAGATCCTAGAAGTCCTTATGATATGGGACGCATAGATGCCGACAAGTCCTATGATATTATAAAAAAATGGTATTGGGGTAATAGTGGCGATCCTTCGATTTATCATGATAGAGAGACACGTACTAATGCCATCACATACCGTGGTAATATGGCTCGTGTTGTAGAGCAGTTGATTATAGAAGGTAAGCCTGACAAAGCAAAAGAAGTAATGGATATTGCTATGGAAAAAATGCCTGTTAATATCTTTGAATTCTACACATTGTTAGAACCTTATATAAGCGGCTATTATCAGGTCGGTGAAACTCAAAAAGCACGAGATTTATGGTCACAACTTGCTAAGAAGTACCAAGAGCAACTTATTTTCTTTAGTAATCTCTCAGAAGAAAGACAGTATGATTATGCAGAAGAAATTATTACAAACATCGAAAAATATAGAGGGCTTGTAGATCTTTTGGTTGGAAATCAAGATGAAGAACTCATAAAAGAGAAAGCCCAAGAGTTTAATAATTATTTACGTTTATTCTCATTCTTTTATGGTGATGAGGACACTCTTGAGACAGAACCTTTAGAAAATGATATTGAAGAGTCTATTCCTATTCCAGCAGACGCTACAGATACTATAGAATAAATTTATGGGGCTTTTTATCCCACTTCCTATACGTGTACCTTCCATCATAAAATGGGTGTACCCATCTTGGTATATATGGGATATTACTTCTAAAGAAAAAACAATATATCTCACCTTTGATGATGGACCTATTCCTGAGGTTACTCCTTGGGTACTGGATCTATTATCAAAAAAAAAAGTGCCTGCTACTTTTTTTTGCATAGGTGATAACGTCTTAAAACATCCTCAGATTTTTAATCGCATTCTTTCTGAGGGACATGCCGTGGGAAATCACACACAACATCATCTTAAAGGGTGGGTTACCGATGATACTGTATATATAGAAAATGTTGATCTAGCATCTTCTACAATGGAAAATAATATAGAGTCTCCTTATTCTCATAAAGAAGTACATACCTCAACACATCCTAGATTCCCATTATTCAGGCCTCCTTACGGAAAAATTAAAAGATCTCAAGCTAATGAGTTACGTAATAAAGGGTATAGAATTATTATGTACCGAACATTAGCTTATGATTGGGAGAAAAAAATAACGCCTCAAAAGTGTTTAGAGAATAGTACAAAAAAGGCGAAATCTGGAGATTTGATCGTTTTTCATGATAGTATAAAAGCATTTAAAAATCTTGAGTATGCCTTACCAAAAATGATTGATTATTATATAAAAAAAGGATATACCTTTAAACATCTATAAAAAAGGCTACACAGCATATTCTTGCATAATACCTATCAAGGTATTTGCATCCTGTTCACCACTTTGACGCCATTTCATTTCCCCATTCTTATATATAATAAGTGTAGGCAATGATTTAATACGAAGTGCATTAGCAAGTTCATTGTTCTTATCAACGTCAATTTTTATAACTTTTCCTTTATCCCCTACGGCAGCTGCAACATCTCTTAGTACTGGATGCATCGATAGAGAATCTTCATTCCAGTCTGTATAAAAGTCTAATAAGACAGGAACATTTAAATCGATTAATTCGCCAAATTTTGACATTATATTATGATTTTATCGTTAGTAAACGATATACATTTCCCTCAAATATAACATTTTAAAGCCAATTTGCATATTACGAGTAGTCATTATACGGGCTTAGCGCCTTTTTTAAGCTCTAACACTGTAATTTCTGGCCATATCCCTACACGTCCTGGGAATGCTAAATATCCAAATCCACGATTGACATTAATAAACTGACCCATCTCTTCATAAACACCTGCCCAATACTTGTAACGCCATTTAACAGGACTCCATTTAATCCACCCAGGAATCTCAATCCCAAACTGCATTCCATGGGTATGACCGCTTAATGTTAAATGAAAGTGATCTTTATGTGAAATTACTTCATTCTCCCAATGTGAAGGATCATGACTTAATAATATTTTAAAATCTTCGGAAGCAACATTGGTGATTGCTTTGTTAAGATCTCCTGCTTTTTTAAATCCTCCCGCTCCCCAATTTTCGACACCTACTAATGCAATGCGTTCTCCATTTTTTTCTAAAAAACGACTATCATTTAAGATTAAATCAAATCCTATTTCTTTTTGTATTTCTTTGAGTCTATTGAGGTTTTCTTCTTTAACCTCTGGTGACTCCCATTGTACATAATCCCCGTAATCATGATTTCCTAAAACAGAGAATTTCCCATCTTTTGCCTTCAGTTTAGAAAAAGAATCTATCCATGGCTCCATCTCTACCGCTTCATTATTTACCATATCTCCAGTAAATAATATAGCATCACTCTGTTGTTCATTGATAAGATCTATGGCATATTCGACCTTTTCTTTATTATCGAAACTCCCGCTATGGATATCGCTTATTTGCGTAATACGATAGCCATCAAAAGCCTCTGGCAAATCTTCAAAATGTAAAGTATATGTAAGTACTTTAAAATTATAACGGCCTTTAAAAACACCATAAAGTATAGAAACAAAAGGAATAGCAGCTATTCCTAAGGCTATTTGACTAACAAACTTACGTCTAGATGGCAAACTATAGGAGGTTGTTTTACCAGATAGCTTATAGTATAGCCCTTCTAAGGATCTAAAGATATCTTCTCCAAACATTGCAATAATCAAGATTATCTTACAAACTATCATTGCGACAAAAGCTACAATAAAGACCTGCGTCGTTACCGACCAACTACGTCTATCTCCATTTGAAACTTGCCAGTATAATCCAAATAGAATCAATGCCGTTACTAGAAAATATAAAAATATCCCCCATCTTCCTTTTATTAAAAACCGAAATGCTTGAAATGCATATAGATCAAAGGTGAATAGAATTGCAAGAAATAAAATAACGCGCATAAGATTGTAAAAATTTTAACAAAAATAAGTAGCAATGTAAGGGCATACTATCTTTTCACGTTTATTTAACCAAAATAGTATCGATTCTTAGACTAGTAGAACTACTTTTTGTTACACAAGGAGTACATTTGTAATTGCTATGTTAAAGGTTTCCAACGTATCATATACAATATCTGATCGGTTCTCTCTTAAGGATATTGAGTTCAATATCCATCGAGGAGAGCATGTTGCTATTATAGGAGAAAGTGGCTGTGGTAAGACAACTTTACTTAAACTTATATATGGCCTTTATGATATAGATACAGGGTCAATATATTGGAATCATATTCAAGTCACAGGCCCTAAAGATAATCTTGTTCCAGGAATGCCTTTTATGAAGCACTTATCTCAGGATTTTGATTTAATGCCTTTTATTTCTGTAGAAGAAAATATAAAAAAATTCTTATCTCGCTTTTACCCTAAAGAAAGTACACAACGCACGAAGGAATTACTAGAAGTCGTAGAGATGACCGCTTTTGCAAACGTGCACGTAAAAACACTCTCTGGGGGTCAGAAACAGCGAGTTGCACTAGCACAAGCACTTGCCAAGGAACCAGAAGTCTTACTTTTAGATGAGCCTTTTTCTCATATAGATAACTTCCGAAAAAACAAATTAAGACGCAACCTCTTTAAGTATCTGAAACAACAGAATATTACCTGTTTGATTGCAACTCATGACAGCACAGATGTGCTTTCATATATGGATACTACCATTGTCATGAGAGAAGGTAAAATCATTGCAAATAATACTACAAAAAATGTGTATCAGAATCCAGAGTGTCATTATATAGCTTCTCTTTTTGGGGAAGTAAATGAAATCCCTTTACATTGGTTCAATAAAAATAGTACTGATAAGAATAAAATGGTATTACTGTACCCATACGAACTAAAAGTCTCAAGTACTGGTATTGAAGTAATTGTAAAAGAATCTTATTTTAAAGGGAGTCATTATTTAATAACATGCTTATATAATAATCATAGGTTTTTCTTTCTCTCGGAAGTCCCTTATCCAGCTGACACAAAAATTAATCTTCAAATGAATAAATAGAGCATTATTTCTAAGTAACTAATTATCAATCACTTAATTATAATATTTTAAATGCTTGACCTTCAGGTAACTAGGCCGTAAGTACTATTTTCAGGAGGCACATATAACTTCAGAAAGGCAAACCCAGTTAAATCACTGTATAGTAATCTTTTAACACCACGGAAAACCCCTATCGGAACTTACAAAAACGATTATCGGGACAAGGTAAATCTTTACAAAAAGAAACTGTACTGTAATTCTTATTAGAGACTTTTGAATAGTAACTTTTCAAAAAAACCTAAAATGAAAAAACAACTATTTTTAATTGCAGTAATGATTACATTAACATCTGCAGCTCAGACATTTACAAACTATACTGTAGACGACGGACTTATCCCAGGAGTGATCTATGATATAATAGAAGACACCAATGGAGATATTTGGTGTGTAAGTTGGACAGAACCTGAAAATCCAGGCATTGCACAATTTAACGGAACGGCTTGGACCCAATATGGTATTGCAGATGGGGCGCATAGTGACTCTATGCTCTCTGCATTGCAAGATAGTAATGGAAACTATTGGTTTGGAAGTATTCCCATTTCCGGAGATAATGGGGTAAGTAGATTTGATGGAACTACCTGGACTCAATTTTCTACTGTCGATGGTCTAGCTGGAGCAAATGTTGAAGACATTATGGAAGATACAGAGGGTAATATTTGGTTTGCCACAGGAGGGGGAGCATCTATGTATAATGGAGATGAATTTATAAATTATACGATAGAAGATGGACTCCCTTCAAATTCTTTAACTTCTGTTATTCAAGATAGTAATGGAGATTTTTGGTTCGCTACGGCAAACAATGGTGTTAGCAAATTTGACGGTACTACCTTTACAAATTACACTACTGAAGATGGCCTTGCTTCTAATGAACTTTCTAGAGTTTTTCAGGATACTAATGGTGTTTTCTGGTTTTCCTCTGGTTTTAGTAATACAGGTTTAACCAGTTTTGATGGAACAACATTTACCATTTTTACTACGGCAGATGGATTATCTTCAAATAACTTTAGAGACATTGCTGAAGACAATAATGGTACTATTTGGTTTTCAGGTACTGGGGTTACTTTTTTTAATGGGACAACATGGAATGTTTTGACTGAAAGTGACGGTTTACTAAGTAATTTAGTACGTGGCATTAGACCAGATCAAGCAGGAAATATATGGTTCGGAACACTAGAGGGTATTAGTGTACTCAATGCAGGATCCCTCTCGACAGATCAAGTAGACAAACCTACCTTTTCTATTTCTCCTAATCCAACGAAAGACTATATTAACATCGAAACTCCAAATGCCTCAAATGTATCTACTATCGAAATATATTCCATACTTGGAGAACGTGTCCTCGTAGAAGAAAATCTTAAGAGAATCAATATATCTTCTCTTACTTCTGGATTATATCTTGTTCAGATTACCGATAAAAATCAAAATACTCAGATGGTTAAGGTTATTAAAGAATAAAAGCTTTATCTATAATTTTCACATATTCTTTTAAAAACAAGTTCGATCATCAAGTTTTCGAACTTGTTTTTTTATTGATTACTTAAAATAAAATCTAAAAAGTGAATTCCCTCATTCAAAGTAGCATTTCCCTCATCTATTATTTTACAATCCCTTTCATCAAAATATATTTGATAAGAATTACAAGGATATTTATTTGGAAGGCTCGTGTAATTTATAGGGGAACTTTATGCGGGTCTATCCTTTTTACTATGACATCCTACTAATAGACGGTACGTATTTTGAATATGCTTTCGCGAAAGCGTATCTCATCCCCTTCGCTTTTCCCAAGTAGCACTTGACCGATAGGAGATCCTATACCGATGGCATAGTAGGCTTCATTTTCTATATATACTTCTCCTACAGGGATACTCATAAAGTAGTTAGCTTTGCTTGTTTTTACAACACTTCCTAAATGTACGGGACCTGGAGTAACAGCAAAAGATATACGCTCAAGAATAGCTTCTAATTTTTCAATTTCTGCAAGTTGTTTACCCGCATTCTCTCTTTCTAATTGAAGCATAGCTCTACCCGTCTCGTGCTTATCTCCAGCAGAGCTTTTTGTCTCTTCTCGTAATGAAATAATAACCGAATCTAAATTTTTTTGAACCCCAGCACGTCTAAGAGCTAATTTGTCTTTACAATGAGTTAGCAAGTGCTTTTTAATATCTATTTGTTCCATCTAACTATTTTATAGAACTATTTTAATTGACAAGATTTGCTAAGTCAACACCTACCTGACTTCCTATAGCTACTCCCATTCCTCCTAGGCGAACACCACAATACACATTTTCAGAGAGTTGTTTTACGATGGGTTTTTTCTGGCTTCCTACTCCCATTATACCACTCCATCTTTGAGCTATTTCAAAAGGGGTATTAGGTAAAATGACCTCTCTAAGTAATCGTTCTAGTTCATTTTGCACCAGTGTTGTCTGTCCTAAAATTGTAGTTTTTTCGGTGCTAAAATCTAAATTACGCCCTCCCCCAAAAAGAATACGATTGTCAATATTTCTGAAATAGTAATACCCCTTATCCAAATGAAAAGTTCCTTTAATAGAAAGATTTTTAATAGGCTTTGTAATAAGTACTTGTGCTCTAGCAGGCTTTACCTGTTTTATATCTAGCTGAGAGGCAAAACCATTGGTAGCGAGTACTAATTTTTTTGTAGATACAGAAAACATATCAGTTTCCAATTGTACAGAATTCTCTTTTTCATAAAATCCTTTTACTGTTACATTATTTAAGATTTTTATCTTGTTAAGTATAGCCTTATCTAGCATACATCTCATCATCATTCCTGTATGTATCTGGCCTTCAAAAGCATTATAAATGTAATTTTCTTGTATCTGATTAAAACCAAATGTATTTGCTTTAATACTATACACAGGGGCATTAAATATAGGATAGAGCATCGCATTGATCATATCTATTTTTGATACGCATTCATCATACAAAATATCGTCTCTTTTTGTAAAAAGCTCGTATCCTCCATGTTCTTGATACTGTAATTGAGTATCTCCTATATTCTGTCTTAATCGTTGAAGACCGGAGATGCGTTGCCTAACAAGTGCAACTACTTCGTCTTCTGAATGAGATGTTAGATCTTCTAAAATTTCAGAAATACTTCCAAAACAAGCAAACCCTGCATTTTTGGTACTTGCGCCTTGAGGCAACATCCCTTGTTCCAAAACAAGAATATTTGCATCTGGAAATCGTTTACGTAGATGCAACGCACTACTTAAGCCTACAATTCCACTTCCTACTATAGTGTAATCTATATCAGACAACCACGATGTATATTCCCAATAGCTTAATTGCATAAAATCTTTTTGTAAATGTAAGCATCAGTCTCCATTTTGAAGATCATAATAGTAAGGATTCCTATAGGGAGGGAAATATTTTAAATTTATTTGTTAGTGTTGTAAACTATTTACGTCTATATGTACATGCTATCACAACTAATGGCCATATGCATATGGATTTCATTTCCTTTTTCAGAGGGAAATATGAAAATGTATAATAAAGAATACCATAGCAATGGTAATCTTAAAGCAGAAGGATGGGTTATAGAAGGCCAGAAAACTAGTTATTGGTATTACTACCATACGAATGGGAAAATTGCTTCAAAAGGACATTATAAAAAAAATAAGAAATCTGAATATTGGTACTATTACAATGAAGATGGGGCTTTAGAAAAGGAAGGGCATTATAATCAAGGAATTGCAGAAAATTGGTGGATTTTTTACGATCTTGCAACCAAAGATAAACGTAAAATTCAATACCAAAAAAATCAAAAAAACGGGTTTTGTTTAGTATACAAAGGACGTAAGCTTATTAAGGTCGAAAAATATATTGCCGATGAACATAAAGGCGAGTGGAAAGATCTTAGTAGTTTTAGACGTGACAATCCAGATGTAAAATTACGCTAGACCCTATTTCTATCTATGAATCCCATCATAAAAGTGATCATTCCAGCTTATAATGAGCAAGATTCTATAGGTCACGTTCTTAAAGATATTCCAAAACTAGTAAAAGAAGTTATTGTAGTAAGTAACGGGTCTACAGATCGTACAGAAGAGATTGCTTTTGAAGGAGGCGCTACTGTTTTAAAAGAAGAAAGAAAAGGATATGGGTACGCTTGTTTAAAGGGGATGGATTATATAGCTTCATCCAAAGACTCTACAGATATCGTAGTTTTCTTAGACGGAGATTACAGTGATTATCCAGAACAGTTAACAGAAATTATCGGGCCTATTATAGAAAATGATTATGATATGGTAATAGGGGCTAGAGATAAACGCTTTCGCGAAAGCGGTTCAATGACAACCCCTCAAATATTTGGAAATTGGCTAGCTACCACATTAATGAAGCTTTTTTTTGGTGCCCAATTTACTGATTTAGGTCCATTTAGAGCTATAAAATACAAGAGTCTATTAGCTTTAGAAATGGAAGATAAGACCTATGGATGGACGGTAGAAATGCAGCTCAAGGTCATAAAAAGAAAAATGAAATATATCGAAGTTCCTGTAAAATACCGCAATAGAATAGGAGTTTCCAAAGTTTCGGGGACGGTAAAAGGTGCTATCTTTGCCGGCGTTAAAATTTTAAGTTGGATATTTAAATATAGTTTTAAATAATGCTTTTAGAAACCATCATTATTACAATTTATACCATTGCATTACTTATCATTTTTGCATACAGTCTGTCACAGCTTAATTTGCTTTTTAATTATTTACGTGCACAACGGAAAAAAGACAATGCTCCAAAATTTGATCTTTCAGATCCCGAGCAAATACCTTTTGTGACGATACAATTACCTGTATATAATGAGTTATATGTTATGGAGCGACTCCTTGATAATATTGCCCTTTTAGAATACCCTAGTGATAAACTTGAGATTCAAGTGCTAGATGATAGTACCGATGAATCATTACAATCTACCAAAGAACATATCTTGCGATTAAGTAAAAACGGGTTAGATATCAAGCATGTAACCCGTACAGATCGCTCTGGTTTTAAAGCAGGGGCTTTAAAAGAAGGGTTGGTAGATGCAAAGGGAGAATTTATTGCAATTTTTGATGCAGATTTCCTTCCAGAACCCAACTGGCTTAAACGCACTGTTCCCTATTTTATGGACCGTAATATAGGCGTTGTTCAAACCCGATGGGGGCATATAAACAGGGATTACTCATTATTAACTAAAGTACAAGCTTTTGCCCTAGATGCGCATTTTACATTAGAACAAGTAGGGCGTAATAGCAAAGGCCATTTTATAAATTTTAATGGTACTGCTGGAATATGGAGAAAACAATGTATTCTAGACGCCGGTAACTGGGAAGGAGATACCTTAACAGAAGATCTTGATCTAAGCTATAGAGCACAGCTTAAAAATTGGAAATTCAAATACTTAGAAGACGTAGAAACCCCAGCAGAACTCCCCGTAGTAATAAGTGCTGCACGTTCACAACAATTCAGATGGAATAAAGGTGGGGCAGAAAATTTTCAGAAAATGGCTGGTAAGGTTGTGAAAAGCAAAACCATGTCTCCAAAAAATAAAATGCACGGTATATTACATCTTTTAAACAGCACTATGTTTTTAAATGTATTAATCGTTGCATTACTAAGTATTCCTATGCTCTACATAAAAAATGAATATGCACATCTTAAACCTTATTTTTATGTAATGAGTTTTTTTGTAGCAAGTACCATTATCTTTTTTATATGCTATTGGTATATGTTCAAAAATATATACGGTGGAGGGTTAAAACAATTTGTACGTTATATAGGAATGTTTTTTACCTTTTTCAGCATTGCGATGGGATTCTCGTTACATAATTCAATAGCCGTACTAGAAGGTCATATTGGAAAGCGAAGTGATTTTATACGAACTCCTAAGTTTAATATTAATACCCTTAAAGACAGCTGGAAAGGCAACAAATACCTTAAAAAAAATATTTCAATAAATGTAATTTTTGAGGGCTTGTTAATGCTTTATTTTGGATTTGGAATGTACAGTGCATTTATTGTAGGGGATCAAGGCGGAGATTTTGGTCTTTTCCCTTTTCATTTAATGCTTTTTATAGGATTTGGATTTGTGTTTTTTAAATCTTTAACCTCAAAGGCGTGATTGCCCAACTTTGGAAATATCATAAATATCCTTTACTTTTTGCCTTAGCATCCTTCCTTTTTTATGGCGTTTTTGCATATGACCTTGTGCGTCATGACTTCATAAAATTACTATCGCTATACAGTGCCTTATTTTTTCTTTTCTATAAAATAATACAAACAGGCAAGAGTGATTTCTGGTTATTAACAGGAATTGCAATTCTATTGCGTCTTATATTTTTACCAGCGATCCCAAATCTATCTCAAGATTTCTATCGTTTTATTTGGGATGGACGAATGTTATGGGAAGGATTGAACCCCTATCTCACAACACCGATGCACTATTACGACACAGGTACTATAGATATTATTTCTCAAGGAGAAGAGTTATATCTCGGGATGGGATCACTTAATGGGAGTCACTTTACAAACTACCCTCCTATAAATCAATTATGCTTTGCCATTGCTGGATTATTTGCTGGAAAAAGCATTATAGGATCTGCTATTATTTTTAGAATACTCATCATTTTAGCAGATATAGGTATTATAGTAGTAGGTAAAAAACTACTCCAAAAGATGGGATTACCCATATATCATATCTTCTGGTATGCGCTTAATCCATTTATCATTATTGAAATGACAGGTAATTTACATTTTGAACCTGTCATGTTATTTTTTGTTCTTTGGTCATTGTATTTACTCCATAAAGGCAAATGGATTTGGAGTGCAGTTATGCTTGCAATTTCCGTTTCGGTAAAGCTACTGCCCCTCCTTTTCTTACCATTATTTTTTCAATATTTTATGTCACAAAACGGGCAGATTCAATGGTATCGCTTTCGCGAAAGCATAAAAAATGCACCTAGACTATCTGCATATTACCTAGTAGTAATCCTAACGATAGCTCTTACATTTGCCCCTTTTTTAACTGGAAAATTTGCCGAAAATTTTGGTTCATCTATAGCGCTTTGGTTTCAGAATTTTGAATTTAATGCCAGTATTTATTACATCATACGATGGTATGGGTTTCAGACTATAGGCTGGAATATTATTGCAGATGTAGGTCCTATACTGCCTAGAATAGTGATTGCATTCTTATTACTCATTACATTCTTGAGAAAGAATAGAACACTCAAAGAACTTATTACAGCTATTCTTCTTGGTGTCTCATTCTACTTCTTACTATCTACTACGGTACATCCTTGGTATGTAGCTACACCATTATTACTTTGTGTATTTACCAAATATAGATTCCCTATTGTATGGAGTTTTACAATTATTTTAAGTTATGCTGCATATACAGCATCTGGTTTTAATGAAAACTTATGGATTGTTGCTCTAGAATATCTTTTAGTCATAGGCTATCTGATCTGGGAAATAATTTCTACAAAAAAATCTAAATTTCTAAAAGCCTTATAAACATTATTTCCTTTGTAGCTTATATAATGTAGACATGAGACGTTTGCGATACCACTCATCTTCCTGGGTTACTGGATTCAAATCTATAGAGGGCATCTCAAGTATTGTATAGTTAGGGAATTTTTCTTCTATCTCTTGTAAGAGACTATGGTGGCCTAATAATAAAAATGTAACCTCTGATATTTCTGAAAGGTTTTCCTTTTTATATTGAGGGATTTTTTTACCGTATGCCCATATAACTTCTGTAGAAACACCTTCTAGTGAATAGATAGGTAAAGACATGTGCTCTTCTGAAAAAGTATTATAGTTTTCTGTAATAAGGTTTTTTTTAAGTGGAGCGCCAAACAAAGTACCTACACAAAAACCTAAAAACAAAATATAAAATACCGCCTTCCCATTTTTCTTTCTAAGTTTTAATACCATTAAAACTCCAGAGAAGACCATAGACACCAGTGTTGTTACCACCCAAAATAACTTATTTTGAAACTGATTTATAAAAAGAAGTGTAATCCCTAATCCAATAAAAAGGAGTGCAATTAACCCAAAATTAAAATATATAGGTATCGTCTCTCTTACATCTTTTAGGGTTTTAAATTTCTTAATGACATATTCTATATAAAACCCTGTATTTAAAGCCAAAGGGATCAAAACTGGCATCAGATATCGAGATTTCTTTTCTGGGATAATAGATAACAATATAACTGCTACTAGTGCCCATAGCAATGTAAACTTATATACCTTTAAATTTGAAACACGAGTTTTTAAATAAGGATATAATAATCCTATAAACGCAGGAATTGTCCATACCCCACTTTGTATAAAAAAGCTCCAATAATAATAAAATGGACGTACGTTATAACTCGTCCACTTTTGAGTCTCTCTTACCGTAATTCCTTCAAAAGCGATTGGATCAACAGAACGTGTGTAGGCATACCACCATACTCCTATTCCAAAAGCTATAATCATAATCACTATACATGGGACTATTTTTTTTTTGAGTTCATTAATTTTAAATATACACCCATACGAAATAATAAATGGTAAGAAAAGTGCATACAGAGACACGGGGCCTTTACTCATCATAGAACATCCCATACACAATGCAATAAAAAAAACGATCCCCCAATTGATCCTTGTACTTTGAAAAAATTGGACTAATAAGTAAATACCTAATAGCATAAATCCATGGGCATAAATATCCCAAGGAGCTTCAAAAATAATTGCAACAATATAAAGAGAGGTAATCGTAATAAGTCCGTTCTGTAAGCTTTGATTTTTGGGGAGTTTTAGCTTTCGCGAAAGCATATACCCTAATACTCCTAATAACATAAGCATAAGTACACTTGGTAGTCGTAAACCCCAAATTGATTTCATACCAAATATCATTGCAAAAATTGCTGTAATCCACGTAGGTAATGGAGGTTTTTGATACCTAGGTTCTCCGTTCATTGTAGGGAGTAACCAATTCCCATCGGTTACCATCTCTCGAGCAGTAATAAAATTACGAGATTCCATGATCGTAATTTTAGGCACTTCCAAATGAGGTAAAAGTAAGATTGATACCAACAGAACAATCGTAAGAATAGGTCGCTTTTCTAGAAGAGCTATCATTGTTTTCTGTGATATAATATAATATTACGGCTATAAATAATTGCTCCCATCACGTTAGAAACTATTAAAACAAAATCCATCCTAAAGATAAAATAAGTAAGGGTCATTACCCCTCCTATAAGACTAAGAATCCAAAAGCCTAAAGGTAAGGTTGCTTCTTTACGTTTTTCGGCATACATCCATTGATAGACAAAACGAAGTGTAAACACCACTTGTGCTACCACTCCTAATATAAACAACCATTGTGCAATATCTGGGTTGTTAAAAAGGTTTTTTAGATCATAGGTTCCATTATTATATCCATAAATAACTATAGCTATTGGGATTCCAAATAAAGCTAACTGACTCCATTTGGGAAGTATACGCCATTGGTCTTGTAATTGTAAATTCCGTATATATATAAAATAGGTAAGTACCTGACCTAACATCAATGGAAAATCTACACGTAAATACCCATATATAAATAACAAGAAAGACCCTGATAAACTTAACCACCAAAATGTAAGAGGTGTCACTACCTGCTTTTGTCTTTCAGAAAGGATCCATTGAGTAAGCATCCTACCTCCAAAAAGAAGTTGGGCAATCACAGCAAGTATTGAAAACTTATCCACGATTTGATTTTCCTATACGATAATTGATGTATTTTTTTTTCATCCATAGATATGCAAAACAGTCCATTAGAGGTCCTAGCAAGCGATTCCATAACCCAAACTTGGCTTGTCCAGCGATTCTAGGAAAATGCCGTACGGGCACTTGAAGTACTTTTCCTTTTTGAAGTAAAATCATTGCAGGTAAAAACCGATGTAACCCTCTAAACATAGGGATACGTTGTGCATATTCTGTTTTTATAATTTTAAGAGGGCATCCCGTATCATCCATACCATCATGAGTAAATGAACGTCTAATACCATTTGCAATTTTAGAAGACATATTTTTTACAAAACTATCTTTACGATCTGCTCGGACTCCTGTCACAAGATCATAACCTGCAATATGTGCAAGAAGAATATTAAAGTCCTCTGGCGATGTTTGTAAATCACTATCTATATACCCTACTAGAGTAGTATCTGTATGATCAAACCCTGCCTTGATAGCAGCGCTTAATCCATAATTTTCAACAAAAGAAATGTATTCAAAATCTGTATTTCTTATACAAATTTCTTCTATAAGTTCTTGGCTTCTATCTTGAGAACCGTCATTTACAAATAATACTTTGCTCTTTGCTGAAGCTATTTTAAAAAAAGATAGGAATTCTTCTTCTACACGTAATAGATTGTCTTCTTCATTATATACAGGCACCACGACGGTAAGATGATACGACATATATGGTTATTAGAATATCTGCAAGTTACTACTATATTATTAAATCATTTTTAGATTAATTACTTCCTGTTTTGTTAAGTGGCGCCAGTTACCTCTGGGTAAGTCTTTTTTTGTTAATCCTGCGATAGTTACACAATCTATTTTTACCACTTCATAATTTAAATGTTCAAAAATAGTACGTATTACACTATTTCCAGTATGCTTTATTTTAAGACCAACTTCTTTCTTAGGAGAACCATCTACATAGCTTATTTCTTCTATAGATACTTTTTTACCTTCTATGACAAGTCCTTCTTTAATACGGTCAAGATCGGCGGCTTTAAGGTTTTTAGAAAGTTCTATATGGTATAGTTTTGCCACTCCCATTTTAGAATTTGTAAAGCGTTGGTGTACTTCTTCATCATTCGTAAATAATAATAATCCCATTGCATTACGTCCTAGTCTACCTATGGGCTTTATTCGTGCAGTCGTAGATTTTGCAATAAGGTCCATTACAGTATTACCTTTTTCACTACTTGTGGTTGTTGCAAATCCTTTGGGTTTATTTAATAATACATAGGCTTTAGGCTCTGGGTTAATACGTCTACCATCAAAACGTACGTCATCTCCAGGTTGTACTTTATAACCCATTTCATTTACTATTTTACCATTAACAGTTACATTTCCGATGGAAATATACATATCTGCTTCTCGTCTGGAACAGATTCCTGCATTGGCAACATATTTATTTAAACGGATTGTACCATCATCTTTCTTCTTAGGAGATGGTTGAGATTGGGTTTTCTTTTGTTTAAAATCGGCTTTTTTACTAGGCCTATATTTTCCTTTTCTCTCGCCTTTCTGGCTCATATTCATTTCTATTTGAGTGCAAAGATAGTTTTAAAGTTTGAAGTATGTACCTACTCTATCTAAAAGACCAGTGTACTACTGTAGTTTCTTTTTATGCTTTCGCGAAAGCGAACTCATTTTGTATAAAATTAGAATTCTCCATTCTATGGCACACTACTTGATAATTTACAAGTCTAACTTGTAAATTAATCATCATGGCAAAACGAACATTACCCGAGGTACATGCAGGGTCTATGGCTGATATTGCATTTTTACTACTTATCTTTTTCCTAGTTACCACCACAATAGATAAAGACAAAGGTTTAATAAGACAAATACCCAATAACGAAAATACAGTTCCTTTTCATGAGCGCAATGTACTGCCCATACTCATCAATGGAAATGGGGAAATCCTTATAGATTATGAATTAACAAAAGCATCTGAAATCACAGACATCGCACTTGCCTTTATTGATAATGGGGGAGCTACAAGTGATCAAGAGACTTATTGTTCTTATTGTGAGGGAAAACGTGATAGATACTCTTCAGATACTCCTCAAAAGGCAATTATTGCCATTTCTACGCAAAGAACTACTCCTTATGGAGATTATATTACTGTTCAAAATGAACTTACCAAAGCATATACTATATTGAGAAATCGCGAATCACAGAAACAATACGGCTATGCTTTTACTGATATAAATAAACAGGTAAAAGAAGGTCATTTTAAAGGGGATCTCAAAAAAGTAAAAGCAGAACTTAAAGTAATAAAAGACAAATATCCTATACTAATCATAGATGCAGAAATGAAGAAAAGGGGATCTTTATAATTCTGTATCTACTATGGCTATATCTATTGATTCTAGGTAGATCTATCTTCTAACCATCACCTAGGTCAATGGGTATAGCTTTTTTATAGTTATGATAATTTAATAGTACTCTGTCGTTCTCTATTTACACTTAATTGTGTTATATCTGGTCGAGAATAATGTCCTACTGGATCAAAATTTTGACGTTCTTCATACACACGATTAAAATCTATAGTGTGATAGATATTGCCTTCTGTTATCATATCAGGATGAATAATAAACTCACCATCTGGCCCCGCAATACAAGAGCCTCCATTTGCAAGAACATCTGGAGCTTTTGCTAAAATAGCATCTAAATGAGGGGTGTCTTTTGGAAAGTCTGTTACTTTCATAAGACTAGAAACTGATATTACAAAAGAACGTGATTCTCTTGCTATAAAACGTGTGATATCTTTTGTATTATGATCACTCCCTGGCCATACCGCTATATGTAAATTTTCTCCTTGACCATACAGTGCTGCACGAGGTAATGGCATCCAGTTTTCCCAACAATTCAATCCTCCTACAGTAAATTGTTTTAAGGGGTGTACTTGTAATCCGTTGCCATCTCCTGGCGCCCATGTCAAACGTTCATCATAGGTAGGTTGCAACTTACGATGTACAGATTGAATTTCTCCATTTTGATTAATATATACAAGAGAAGCATAGAGGCTATGGCCTCCTCTATCTTGAGGACGCTCAATTATTCCTAAGTATATTGCCATAGCATGCTTTTTAGAAAGCGCACATATTTCATTTAAATCTCCTGCATCTATATCTACACTATTATGGGCATAGTGCGCATGTAATTCTTTGACGATATCTTTATTCCAAGCAGCACCATCTGTCAATGCTAACCAAAAAGGGTATCCTGGTAAAAGACCTTCTCCAAAAACAATAAGCTCAGTTCCTTCTTGAGCGGCAGTCACTATAGCCTTTTTAATTTTATCAAGTGTGCCTTGCTTATTTAACCATACAGGGGCTATTTGTGCTAATGCAACTTTAAGAAGATTGTTAGATGTCGTAGCCATAAAATAAAGATTAAATACGATCCAGAACCAAATGTATATCTAAAAGCAAAATACAAAATACACCTGCCACTATAACCAATTTTAAAATATTATGTAATAATAAGTAATGTAATTTTGCTTGTGATCGCCACAATACTAGTAGAAAAATCATCAATAAAATTACACTGGCATAAAAATAAAAATACATATGCCCGATAGAAAAGTGATTTACCAAAAAATAAATAGGAATAATTGTAAGACCTGCTAACGCTGTTAACAACCACTTTGATGTTTTTGTTCCATAGACTATTGGAATGGTTCTATAATTTTGGGCAATATCCCCTTTTATATTTTCTAAATCTTTGACCAATTCTCGCATCATAATTACCAAAAATAAAAATGTAGCATGTACAAAAATGACTGTGTCAAAGTTTTTATGATACACGAAAACGGCAAAAAATGGTGTAATGGCAAGAATAGCAGCAACAAAATTCCCAACAAAAGTACGTTTTTTAAGGGTGTGTGAATAGAGCCATATTCCAAAAATGTAAATTGAAAAAAAGATAACTGCTCTGAAGGAAACATAACTCGCCGCTATAATCCCAAGAAAATTAAGCACAAAATAAAATGATAATTTTGTATTCTGACTTACCAATCGGTCTAACATTGTTTTTCTAGGGCGATTAATCAAATCCTTTTCAGAATCATAAAAATTATTAATTATATACCCCGCTGCAATAACCGCCGCAGAAGCCAAGACAAGCATAAATAGATTAAGATCAAAAAGAATCTCACTTAATGTCTTTCCTGATGATAATATAAAAATAGAAGCTAGATATTGAGCAAGTACGATGACTAATATATTATACCCTCGTACTACAGAAAACAAACTGAACATCTTTAGTAAGCGTCGTTTGTTTTTTCGCGTAAGCATAAAATTACCCTATCAATAGGCTGATTTAGAAATTATATACAACTTCAAGCTTGTACCCGTTAAGAGCTTTACGAGCTTTATCTATATCCTTTGTAAAACCTAAAATATAGCCTCCACCACCAGATCCACAGAGTTTAAGATAATACTCATTGGTTTCTATACCTTGCTTCCATAAGTTATGGAAAGCTTTAGGAATCATAGGTTTAAAATTATTAAAAACTACTTTAGAAAGTTGTTTTACATTTCCAAAAAGGGATTTTACATCACCTTTCAAGAAGTCATCTACACATGCATCTGTATGTTTTACAAATTGGTCTTTAAGCATATTACGGAAACCTTCCTGTTTCATGTTTTCCATAAAGATATTGACCATAGGCGCTGTTTCTCCTACTATACCACTATCTAGCAAAAACACGGCACCCTTACCTTCTTGTTCCTGAGAAGGAATTCCTGCAGGTTCTATGTTATCTTTACTATTAATAAGAATAGGTAAACTTAAGTAACTATTAAGTGGATCTAAACCAGAAGATTTACCATGAAAAAATGACTCCATGGCACCAAAAATTGATTTAAGTTTTAAAAGCTTTTCTCTAGTAAGATTTTCAAGAACTGTAATTTTATCTTTTGCATACTTATCATAAATAGCAGCAACTAAAGCACCACTACTCCCCACTCCATATCCTTGTGGAATACTAGAGTCAAAATACATCCCTTTATCCAGATCTGTAATGAGTCTTTTTTCATAAAAAGATACCAGACCTTTTTGTTCGGTTGTCAATTGAGATAAGTAGGTTGCAAACTCTCTTAACTTTTTATTGGAATCCAGTGCTTCATTGTCCGTATTCCCATCACATTTAAGTGCTCCATTGTAAAAATTATAAGGAATAGAGAGTCCTTTTGAATCTTTAATAATTCCATATTCTCCAAATAGGAGAATTTTAGAATAGAATAAGGGACCTTTCATAGTAGATTATAAGTATTATAGCAAATTTACACTTTTTTTGCTCCATAACCCACATGATCGTCAATATATTGGCCATTCTGGCAGAATTTAGATAATTGTGAGTTAATAAATTCATGTATAGCTTCTTTCTCATGCTCTGGATAAAGCACGTGTACATTTGCTCCTGCATCTAATGTAAAACATACATGAGATCCTGTATTTTCTCGATACGCCCATATGCGATTTATAATTTCTAGGGTATTAGGCTTCATCAAAATGAAATAAGGATGACTTGTCATCATCATTGCATGTAATGTCAAAGCTTCACTTTCTACAATTTTTATAAATTGATCTGTATCGCCAGACTTAAAAACATCTATCAATGTAGATAAATTTTTTTGTGCCTGTAAAAATCGTGTTTTTGCATAATCATGGCCATGCATTAATCCATGACCCACAGTACTACTTACCTGTTTCTCACCTTTATCCACAAGTAATATTGTATCTTGATATCTCGTAAAGTTAGGATGTATTTCATAAGGATATAGTGTGCCAAAAAGAAGATCACTATTCTCAATCTCAGCATGTTTGCCCCATACTACAAGTGGACCTTCTATACTTCTGCATGCACTCCCTGAACCTAAGCGAGAAAGAAATGATGCTTTTTGACGAAAATAATCATCACTCATCTCTGAATATAATTGACGTTCCATATCCATAATACACAATGACAATGCACTCATACCCGATGCTGAAGAAGCAATACCAGAACTATGTGGAAAAGAATTGGATGTCTCAATACAAAATTCATATGCTTTTATAAAAGGAACATACGGTTCGATTCGATTAAAAAAAGCGCTAATTTTTGGCTTAAAATCTGGAGCTAATTTTTGATCTAAAAATACCTCAAAAGTTACATTTTCATTGGCATTATCGGTTTTTTTATAATGTAATGTAGTAACGGTATGGCAATTACTAAGTGTAAAACTTATACTAGGATTTTGTGGTAATTGTTCTCCATATTTACCCCAATATTTTACTAGTGCAATATTACTAGGAGACTGGTATGTAACACTACCATCTTTTATCGTTTTTGAATATTCTTTTGAGGCAAATTGTATTTCCAAGATAATTGATTTTTCAGTCACAAAGATAGAAAAACCAACAGGCTTTATGAATGATGAAACTTCCTATCTCTTTTTTAAAAAAGATGATGACATTCTAAATAGCACACGATGTTATCATATAGTATAAATCTAGTATTCTTAATTATGAAGTCATTTTTTTGTATTCCCTTTCAGATTATAATTCTATTTATGTGTATGTCTTGTGTTTTTACACCAAGTAAAGATGATCAAGAATATCAATACCAGAATTATGAAGAGATGTCACAAGTTGTATCAAAGGATGGTAAAAATCAATCCACTTCTAAAGAGAAGGGAAAACAGTATCAAAATATATACGACTCTTCAAATGGAATGGTTAAAATGAGTGTCCCATTACCTCAAGGGTGGAAAATCAGCACTAACGAAAACGATCCTATACAAATAAAAGCCCCTAACGGAATCAAAGTAGGCAAAACTAATAAAGTTGAATATTTCTATTCTCAAGATCCTTTTAAACAACAAAGTGCTCAAATGATGGGGAAAGAGATCGCACCTGTTGTCTCTATAGAAAATATAGTCCAACAACAATTAGTTCCTATGGCAAATAGTCAAGGATACACTTTAATAAAATCATACGCTTTACATAAAGTACAACAATTTTGGCAACGTTTTTCTATGGCAATGCCACAAACAGGATCAAACAGATACATTTATGCTATGGGAACCGAATGGAAAAATACTACTGGTGAATATTCTTTTATTCTCGTTTTTCAAATAGTTACTGAAAACCAAGGAGCGTACATATGGAATGTCCAAACTACAGAAATGGAAGCCCCTAGTAACTACTTTATGGCAGCAAAAAAAGCGTATATCTACGGTCTAGAAAATACAATCGTTAATCCACAATGGCAACAGTTCAAAAACAAGCAATTAATTGGGAACATACAACGAGATAATGCTTTTTGGGCGCAAGCTTCAAGAGCAAGTGCTGCCGCACATCAATCCAGAATGAATGCGATACAATCAAGAGGCAACTCATCTAGTACAATTGCAAAAATAAATAGTGATATTCTTGACATTAATCATTCTGGATATCTAAAAAGAGATAACATTAAAGACCATGGGCATTCTAAGTCTGTAAACGCAATCGCTGGTAAAGCTATTATAGGAAATCACAGTACAGGAGAGCATTATACTGTAACCTCTGGAAGTAATCATTATTGGGTAAACTCAGAGGGGACATATTTTGGCACAGACAATCCTTTATATGACCCTAGAGTAGATCAAAATATAAACCAAACAGAATGGACATATTTTGAAATTGAAAATTAGTATACATATATCATTATCCTCTTCCTTTTACATAATTTAGTAACTTGCCATACCCAAGCCTAAACTATGTCTAAAAAGTTATATGTAAAGTTACTTATATCCATCCTTTTTTGTCTTTCCGTAGGAGCCATAGGTGCTATTTCGACACAGTCAAGTGTAGATGGATGGTATACAACTATCAACAAACCTAGTTTTAATCCGCCTAATTGGATATTTGCTCCTGTATGGACAGTATTATATATTCTTATGGGTATTGCCGCAGGTCTTGTATGGCATAAAGGGTTTTATCATAAATGGGTGCAAACGGCACTGTATCATTTTGGATTTCAGCTTATTTTAAATGCTGCATGGAGCATTTTATTTTTTGGTATGCAACAGCCATTATGGGCCCTTATTGAAATTTTAATTTTATTTACAATTATTCTTCTCACTATCAAATGGTTTAAAGTCGTAGATAAACGAGCTGCCTACTTACTAATCCCCTATGCTTGTTGGGTGGCCTTTGCTACCTTACTTAATTTTGAAATATGGAGATTAAATTAATTGCTATCCCTTGATGACATTTTTTTTATAGTTCGATGTATTGACATAATACATACTATAAAAACCTGTATCATGAAAACAATATTACTAAGCATTTCTATTCTTTTTAGTACATCCTATTTATACGCACAAGGAATTCCTGCCAGAGAAGAAGTAAATCTTACCCAAGTATATGAGCAATTTGATTTAAGCGGTGATGGCACTTTAGTCGTCATGTTAGATAGAGGTATTGATTACAGTCATCCTGATTTCATTGATGAAAATGGAAATACTCGTATAGCGTATATATATGACATGATTGATCAAACAGGTGCTACAGATCCAGAAAACACCTATGGAGTAGGCACTATATTTACAGAAGCACAAATCAACGAGGCTCTACTTAACAACGATCCACCATTGTCTACAGATCGTGGAGGTCATGGTACTGCTACTACATCTATCATTGCTGGGGATGGAAGTGGAACTACTTCCTTAGAATTTCAAGGTGTTGCCCCAAAAGCAAAAATCATTAGTATAAAAGTGACTCATGATCCCTTTCCTGCATTTGGAGATCAACCTGGTCAAGATTCTTTTTTTGACCCTAATTTTTTACCAATTGCTATACAATTTGCAAAAGATAAGATAGAAGAGTTAGGACTTCCTTCTGTAACACTTATGAACTTAGGCTCTATAGGAGGTCCTACAGATGGAACAAGCTTAATATGTCAAAGTATAGATGCATTTGTAGAAGCGGGACATCCTTTTGTTTGTGGTGTGGGTGATGATGGCGGTGATGACAATCATGCATCAGGGGTAATAAATCAAAATCAAACTATTGAAATAGATGTCATAAAAGCAGAAGTAGGTAATCTACGGTTTGACTTATGGTATAGCGAAAGTGATCGTTTTACTGTAAGCATAGAAAGACCTAATGGAACTATAGAAGGCCCTTTTGACCCTCCTACAAATGCCAATGCGGTCGCTGATCAAAATCTAGGAGATATTTTTATAGGCCACCGAGGTGCTAATACAGAGTTTTTTGGAGCTACTTCTAACCGTCGCGAACTTTTAATTGATTTTTCTGGAACTCAAGGTACTTACAAAGTAATCTTAGAAGGAACACAAATAGATAATGGTAACTTTAATGCAACCTTAAATCCCGCTGCATTTTTTAATGAAAATCGATTTGGTAATTTTATAACACCTGGATTTAGCATAAATGATTATGCTAGTGCAAATCTTGTGATTACTCCAGGTGATTATGTTGTGCAAAATAGCTGGATAGATATCGATGGGATTCCTAGGCAAATCGTAAATCAAGGAGACTCAGGAGAACTATGGATAGGTTCAAGTAGTGGTCCTACTCAAGATAATCGATTAGGAATAGATTTTGCAGCTCCAGGAGAAGTATGTCATGCCGCTTATGTAGAAGATACTTACTATGCAAACTTCTCATTTAATATTCTTGAAAATAGCAATGGTATATATGGCATTCAAAATGCTGTGAGTGCTTCGGCTCCACTATCTACAGGTGTTATAGCATTAATGCTTGAAGTCAATCCAGATCTTACACCAGAACAAATAAGAACGATCCTTCAAGACACCAGTCGTCAAGATAGCTTCACTGGAACCGTTCCAAATGATTTATGGGGGTATGGAAAGTTAGATGCGCTTGCTGCTATCCAGGCAACACAAGAAACACTAACACTACAAGAAACAACGTCATCTACTGTAAGTGTTTATCCAAATCCATCATCAGGTCAATTTAATATAAAAACGAAAGCAGCTTTTTCTAACCCTACCGTTAATATTATAAATGTCATGGGACAAGTCATCTCTTCGTATGAATTTAAAAACGACACTACTACTATGAATTTATCGATTGAAGGAAACCCTGGACTTTATTTTGTGACTATACATAGTTCTTCAGGAAAATCTACAACTCTAAAAGTGATAAAGAAGTAATCTAATTATTAAGGAAACAACCCTTTTTTCATTATCTATAAAAAAGGGTTGTTAGTTTTAAATGGGTATTGTAGCTAATAGATTATTTATTTGCTATTGCTTGTGCAATAAGGAATCCCCCTGTCCATGCATTTTGAAAATTAAACCCTCCAGTAATTGCATCTATATTAAGCACCTCTCCAGCGAGATATAATTCTTTACATACTTTACTTTCAAAAGTTTTAAAATTTATTTCTTTTAAATCTACACCTCCAGCTGTTACAAACTCTTCTTTAAAAGTACTCTTCCCATTAATATGAAAAACTCCTTCTGTAAGTTCATTACTAAGTTTTTGTAATTGCTTCTTATTAATATCTGCCCACTTTTCTTTTTCATTAATTAAAGAGGCAACCAAAAGATTTTGCCATAACCGTTTGGGCAATCCTAACTGAGCGTATGTATATGGAGATTGTTTAGGAAATGAATTTTTAAGATCAATCAATAATTTTAAAGTATCTTCTCCAGTAAGATGCACTAACCAATTTACTTTAATCTTAAAATCGTAATTACGAGCATTCAACTTTCTAGCACCCCATGCAGATAACTTTAAAATAGCCGGTCCACTCATTCCCCAATGAGTTATAAGCAAAGGTCCCTCTGATGTCAAAGTTTCTCCTTGGACAGTTACACTTACTTCGGTAGCAAGTCCCATTAAGTTTTTGATTCTTTTGTCTTTATTATTAAAAGTAAATAATGAGGGTACTGCAGGTGTAATGGTATGCCCTTTTTTTTCTAGTAGCTTCCATATTTTAGGATTACTCCCTGTAGCTACTACAAGATGTTTTGTGAGATATTTAGATTGAGAAGTTTTTAATTCGTATTTCGCTTTCGCGAAAGCGATATCTTGTACGATATGATTTTTTAACACATCAATTTTTAATCGCCTTGCTTCATTCAAAAAACAATCTATAATCGTTTTTGAAGAATCTGTGACAGGAAACATCCGACCATCTTCCTCTATTTTTAGTGTTACACCACGATCTTCAAACCATGCTATAGTATCACCCGTCATAAATGTATGAAAGGGGCCCAGTAATTCTTTTTCTCCGCGAGGATAATTTTTTGAGAGTTCCTTAGGATCAAATTCAGCATGTGTTACATTACAACGTCCACCACCTGAAATACGAACTTTTGTAAGCACTTCTTTTCCTCTTTCTAGAATTGCAATAGATAAATCTGGTCTTTGGGTAGCTATGTTAATGGCTGTAAAAAAACCTGCTGCCCCTCCACCAATAATAATAACATCTTTCGTTATAGTATCCTCTATCATTCTATGTAATTTACACAAATATACTTCTTCACTCTTTTTAATTCTCCTAAGGATTCAAAAAGAAGTAAATTTCAATCAATTGCTAAAATTTTCATAAAATCTCACATATACTATACGACAATTACATTTGAAACGTTGAGCCTAAAAGATTTGCAAAAAAACCGTAATTATTCTAATAATGATTATGGTTTTAATAATTAGTGCTAAAGAAATATAAATACTTGTCAAAAAATGAGCTTGCAATTTTAGAATATATTAGTAAAAACGTGTTATAAACACGAAAACGTTTTCGTAACTTTAACGAAGTAATTGCATTGTGTTAACGTAAATTTTACATAAATTAGGCGCTTATAAAGTGACTAAACGCTAAATTTTTAAAACTAAGCAAACTAATTTTAAACAAGAATCTTATGAAGAAAGTATTACTTAAAAGTATGCTATTGCTTGTTGCGGTTCTATTTACAGGGATGGCTAATGCCCAGACTGTGACTGGTACTGTGACTGAGGAAAGTGGCCCGCTGCCAGGTGCAAACGTTATTGTAAAAGGTACACAGAATGGTGCCACTACCGACTTTGACGGTAATTATACTCTTAATAATGTAGCAAGTGATGCAGTACTCGTATTTAGTTATGTAGGGTATGCAAGCCAAGAAATAGCTGTAGGAGGAAGAAGTACCGTAAATGCAACACTTGCATTAGATAACGCATTAGACGAAGTTGTTGTAATAGGTTATGGTACTACTACAATAAAGGATGCGACTGGTTCTGTATCTGCCGTAAAAGCTGAAGATTTTAACCAAGGGGTTATAGCTTCACCAGAACAATTAATTCAAGGTAAAACTGCAGGGGTTCAAATATCAGAGTCTTCTGGTGAACCAGGTGCAGGTATCGCTGTACGTATTAGAGGTTCTAATTCTATTCGTTCTGGAAACAATCCATTATTTGTAATTGATGGTGTTCCATTAACTACAGCAGGAACTCCAGCACCAGGAAATATTGCTTTTGGTGGTGGTGCAGGAAGAAACCCATTAAGTTTCTTAAACCCTAATGATATAGAAAGTATTAACATCCTTAGAGATGCATCTGCAACAGCGATCTATGGATCTCGTGGTGCAAATGGTGTTATCATTATCCAAACTAAAGGAGGTAGAGGAAACTCAAAAGGAACTTGGGAATTAAATTCATCTGTAAGTTCTGCTTCTGCAGCTGATGAATATGACCTTTTAGGACGTAATGATTTCTTACAAGCTGTCGCTGACACAGGAAATGATGCAGTGGCGGCAGACCAAGGATTTGACAATGATTTTCAAGATGTTATCTTGAGAAATGCATTCTCTAGAAGAACTGATTTAAGTTATTCTAAGAGCTACAATGGCGGTAATGTACGTGCTTCTTTAGCTTACAGTAATCAATTTGGTGTAATTGAAAGTTCATCTCAAGAGCGTATTACAGGTCGTGTAAATGCACAACATAAATTCTTTGATGATAAATTAACAATAAATTTCCAGGGATCTATTTCAAGAGTAAATGATGAAGCAGCTCCTATTAGTGGATCTGCAGGATCTACAGGAGATTTAATAGGTGCTGCTATTACAACAAATCCAACATTCCCTATCGATGCAGATTTGGATTTTGGATCTAACTTATTAAATCCAGTTAACTTATTAGAGTACTATCAGAGTAGATCTAATACAGATCGTTTCTTAGCAAACTTATCTGCTGAATATCAAATTACTGATGAGTTTAGTGCCAAAGTTACTGTAGGATATGATAAGTCTGAAGCAGAAACAATTACATCTTTTGCTCCATTAGTAACTGGAATTAATAGAGTATCTGGTAATGGACAAGGTTCTTTTAACACCTTTGATCAAGACAACTCACTTCTTGAAGCTTCTTTAAACTACAAGAAAGAGTTTGGTAAATCAAAAATAGATATCATTGGTGCTTACGCTTATCAAGAGTTTGAAAGAGAAGGTATTAATGCTGGAGGTTGGGGATTCAACACGAATAACCTTGATGAGATGGCTGGTCAATTGAGAAGACAATACTTTGCAACTGCAAACTCTATACAAGGAGATTTCCAGCAATTTGGTTATGATGTAAATGGTAACAACTTTGTAAATAGACTATCTCTTTCTGATGGTACTACATCTTCAGAAGGTTTAGGATCAGGATTTACAAGAGAGATTACTTCTTATTTTGGAGACACTTTTGATAATACTGATGAATTACAGTCATTCTTTGTAAGAGCAAATTATAGCTATAACGACAAATATTTACTTACAGCTACTTTTAGAGCGGATGGTTCTTCAACGTTTGGAGATGAAAATCAGTATGGGTATTTCCCATCTGCAGCATTTGCATGGCAGTTAAGTGAAGAAGATTTTGTAGGTGATGCATTCTCTACATTAAAACTTAGAGTAGGTGCAGGTATCGTAGGTAACCAAGAAGGTTTAGGATTTGCAAACTTCCTATTAAGAACTCGTTTTGGAGCACCAGGTATTAATAATGATGGAACAATCAATACTCCAGGTACAGTATTCGTAGGTAACGATAATCCAGACCTTAGATGGGAAGAGACTACAGATTTCAACATCGGTCTTGATTTTGGATTTAACAATGACCGTTTTAATGGTACGATTGATGTATATCGTAGAGAAACAGATGACCTTCTTTTAGTAAGTGGTCTTGCTGCTCCAGCTGTACAAGGAATCCCTACTATATTTAGAAACTTAGATGATGGTACTGTAATAAACCAAGGATTTGAAGTAACTCTTAATTATGATTGGATTGATACAGATGATTGGAACTTCTCAACATCATTCAACTTCTCGTATAACTTCAATGAAGTAGAAGATACAGATCAAGTGATTGATACTGGAGCAATTAATGGTAACGGTCTGACAGGTGCATTTGCACAACGTCTTCAAGCTGGTCAACCATTATTCTCTTTCTTCTTAGCAGAATTCACAGGATTTGATGAAAATGGATTCCCAACATATACCGATTTTAACGGTGATGGTGTAGGAGATCCCGATTCTGATAAATTCTTTGTAGGTGAAGATGCATTACCAGATTTCAATGCAGGTTTATCTTTAAACTTATCCTATAAGAGATTTGATTTATCTGCTTATTTTGCTGGTCAGTTTGATTTCTCAGTATATAATGCTACAGCAAATGCATTCTTTACAGCAGGGGGAATCAACATTGGTAAAAATGTTACTCAAGCGGCTATTTCAAGTGGTGAAGATGGTGCAGCAACGACAGCAGTATCAACTAGATTCTTAGAGTCAGGAGATTTTGTAAGATTACAATCTGCTTCTTTAGGTTATAATTTCCCACTAAGCGGTGAAGGTTTCTTTGATTCTTTACGACTTACACTTACAGGACAAAACTTATTTCTTATCACAGATTATAGTGGTTTAGATCCTGAAGTATCAACAAATACAGGAAGCATTAATGCATCTGCAATTCCTACTGCAGGAATTGATTATGCATCATTCCCTAGAGCTCGTACATTTACATTAGGTGTAAATGCAAGATTTTAATTAAAAAAATGAATACTATGAAACAAAAACGATTTAATTTTAAAGCTAAGTATCTCTTTGCTGGAGTACTTGCTTTAGGCCTTGCGGTATCTTGTACCGATTTAGAGGTTGAAGAAACGGATTCTATTAACACTGCAGGATTCCAAGGTGTTGTAGATCCAGCCACTTTTATTGATGGTGTATACAATAGTTTTAACGGACTTATTGGTAATCAAGCAGACTTTTTTGCTCTTAGTGAAGTAACTACAGATGCTGCCCTTATTCCTACTAGAGGATCTGACTGGGGAGATAATGGTATCTGGAGACAATTACACCAACACAATTGGCAAAACGACCATGCATATATTACTAATGTATGGAACCAATTCAATGGAACTCAATTTGCAGGTTCTCAATTACTTTCTCCTTTGACAACGCTTACAACTGAGCAAAGAGGAGATGCTCAATTTATCAGAGCATTTGGAATGTTTGTTATTTTAGATAATTATGGACAGATTCCTGTTCGTGATCCTGAATTGTCATTATTAGAAGATCCTATTGTGATCAGTGGTGCAGAAGCTGTAGATCAAATTATTGCAGACCTAAACGGTGCCATTGCAGATCTTCCTGCATTAGCTCCAGGTTCTGGGGAAGGAAATGCAGATTCAGCTCATGCAAGAGCATCAAAAGCTGCTGCGAGATATCTTCTTGCAAAAGTTCTTTTGAATAAGCATATATACTTAGGAACATCTCCTGATCCTGCAGATATGAATCAAGTTGTATCTCTGGTAGATGCTATTGAAGCAGAAGGATATGGACTAGTAGATGGATATTTTGACATTTTCAGAAATGATCTTGACGCAGAAACTATCTGGTTTATTCCTACAGCAGTAGGTAATAGAATTTGGAATGGATTACACTACAACATGGCTCCAGAAATTGCTGGAGGTGGATGGAATGGATTCTCTACACTAGCTGAATATTATGATCTTTTTGAAGGAGATCCAAATATTAATCAATTAGGTTCTGGTCAAGAAGAACGTAGAGGATATGTACCTACTGAAGGTACGCCATTTACGGGAGAGCCTGGAACTACAGAATCTGGTGATTTCCCAGGATTTGAATCAGGATCTAATGTAGGGTTTGGTTTCTTAATTGGTCAACAATATGAAATTAATGGTAATGCACTTAATGAAAGAGGTGGAGCACCACTAGCATTTGAAAGAGATTTTGTAGATGGAGATGGTAACTCTAACCTTATTAACAACAGTGAAGTTACTGGTATTCGTGTGATGAAGTATAACCCACGTTATGGAGGGTTTACTAATCATGAAATATTCTTTAGATTCTCAGATGCTCACTTAATGAGAGCAGAAGCTATGATGCGTAGCGGAGGAGATGCTACTTCAGAAGTAAATGAATTACGTGTTCTCCGTCAAGCTGCACCATTAGGAGCAGTTACTGAGCAGGATATGCTTGATGAAAGAGGACGTGAATTATATGCAGAATTTTGGAGAAGAAACGATATGATTCGTTTTGGACAATATACGAGAGATTGGGAGTTAAAAGATCCTAGTGCAGTTGGAGATGCTAACTTAAACTTATTTCCAATTCCTGCAAGTCAGATTATCTTAAACCCTAATTTGACACAAAATCCAGGTTACTAAACCTGAAATTTGAATTAAGCTTTAAAAGAGGGTTGGTATCAACCCTCTTTTTTAATTTACATAACCAAACAGCATTAAAAAGCGTTGAGATTCAACTACTTAATACTACTACTTATCCTCTTTATCTATTCATGTAAAGAAGCAGTGATTCCTACTAAGTTTATACAAGCAAAAGGAACAGGAATTTCCTTTTCAAATACTATAACAAATACCACACAACTTAATATACTCAACTACCTATATTTTTATAATGGTGCAGGAATAGCTATAGCCGATTTTAATAACGATGGCTTATTAGACATCTATTTTACAGCAAATCAAACACAGGATCATTTATATATAAATAAAGGAAAACTTCAATTTGAAAACAGTACAAAAGCTTCAAATATTACCAATGATAAAGGCTGGACAACAGGAGTAACCGTAGTAGATATTAACAATGATGGTCTCTTAGATATTTATATTTCAAAAGTAAGTGGTCATTTACATCTTACAGGATCAAATCTATTATATATAAATCAAGGATATACAGATACAGGAATTCCTACTTTTAAAGAACAAGCCGAAGAATATGGCCTTAATTATTCTGGTCTTTCAACCCAAGCTGCTTTTTTTGATTATGACCTAGATGGTGACTTAGATGTTTATCTACTTAATCATTCTCTTCATCCCAACAGTAATTATGGTAAAGGCGCTATTAGAAACGTAGCAGATTCATTAACTGGAGATAAATTTTTCGAAAATCAAGACGGAAAATTTATTGACATAACTTCAAAAACAGGAATTTTTCAAAGTCGAATAGGTTATGGATTGGGAATTTCAATAGGAGATATAACCAATGATGGATATCCCGATATTTATTTAGGTAATGATTTTTTTGAAAACGACTATCTATATATTAATCAAAAAAATGGAACTTTTGAAGAGGTAAATTCTACACAATCATTACTAGGCCATAGTTCACATTTTTCAATGGGAAATGCTATTTCAGATATCAATAATGATGGCAGATCAGATATTATTTCATTAGACATGTTACCAGAAGATTTAAAAACACTAAAATCATCAGGTACTGAATATAACTATCCTATATTCCAAAACCAATTAAGGAATGGATATACTCCTCAGTTTATGCAAAATACATTGCACCTCAACTTAGGGAAGAATAAATTTTCTGAAACCGCTCATTTAAGCGGTATCTCTGCTACTGAATGGTCTTGGTCACCGCTTATTGCAGATTTTGATAATGATGGCTTAAAAGACATTTATATTACCAACGGAATAAAAGGAGCAACTAATGATATGGATTTTGTCAATTTTATATCTAACGAAAGTATCCAAAAGCGATTAGGTAAAGGAATGCAAGAAGAAGAGCTTGCTTTTATAGATGAACTTCCAGAAAAAAAAACACCTAACTACTTTTATAAAAACAATGGTAATGTAACATTTCAAGATGTAAGTACTACATGGAAAGCCTCAATAAAAACATTTAGTAATGGCGCAAGTTACGGAGATTTGGACAATGACGGGGATTTAGATCTGGTCGTAAACAATGTAAACGAACAAGCATTTATTCTAGAGAATACAACAAATTCGGAAGTAGATAGTCTAAACTATATCAAACTTAAATTTAAAGGAAGTCCAAAAAATATATACGGGTTAGGAGCAAAAGTTCAGATATTTTCAAATAGAAATCATCAGTATTTTGAAAACTATACTACTAAAGGCTTCTTATCTTCAGTTCCACCAAGTGTTTTTGCAGGAACTCATAAGGATACAATTATTGATTCTCTAAGAGTCATATGGCCTGATAAAAAATACCAAACCCTAAAAAAAGTATCTGTTAACCAAGTTCTAGAACTAGACTATAAAAACGCTTCAAATAATTATTACAAAGAAGAAAAGTCATTATTTAAAAATTACATATCAAATACGGCCTCTCCCATTCAATATGCGCATAGAGATGGTACTTCTATAGAATTTAATAGAGACCCATTAATCCCTTATGCCACGACTAACTTAGGACCCTCAATAATAACAGGAGATATACATAACGATGGTTATGAAGACCTTATAGCATTGGGAGCCAAAGGGCAACCCTCAGTCATTTGGTCACAAAACAAAGATGGTATTTTTCAACCAGAAGATCTACCTGACGCAAGTAGTACAAAAATACATGAAGATGTACATGCTGTCTTATTTGATGCCAATGGGGATTCTTATAAAGACCTACTCATTGTAAGTGGCGGAAATGAGTTTAAAAAAGGAGCCCCGTTAACACCACGTTTATACTATAATAAAGAAGGAGTCTTCACTAGAGCCGATCAAGAATTTAAGGATGTAATTATAAATGCGTCTAAAGTTAGAGCTATGGATATAGATAATGACAATGATATAGATATAAGCATAACATCAAATGTGTTACCTCATCAATTTGGGAAAACACCATTACAATATATATTTAGAAATGATGGCCAAGGTCATTTTGAAGACATCACAAACACATATGCAAGAGAGTTTAAAGATATAGGAAATGTATATGATATTGTATGGAAAGACATAAATCAAGACGGTATTGAAGATGCTATTGTCGCTGGTCATTGGATGCCCATCTCTATCTTTATAAATAATGGAAGCACTTTACAGCTTCAAAAAAATAGCACTCTGGCATATAGTCATGGATGGTGGAACTCTCTTGAAGCTCATGATTTTGATAATGATGGTGATATTGATATTATAGCAGGAAACTGGGGTCTTAACACGCGATTAAAACCCAACAAAGAAGAGCCCGTTACTCTATACCGTAATGATTTTGATAATAATAAGCAGATAGACCCAATCGTTACATATTATTATAAAGGAACGGAAACTACCCTAGCGACAAAAGATGAGTTAGTAAAACAGATTCCTTTGATTAATAAAGAATTTTTGTCATATAACGCTTTCGCGAAAGCGGAAATCGAAGATATCTTTGGTAAGAAAAAATTACAGGAAGCTGAAAAGAAAAAAGCCTATCAATTTGCTTCTGTTTATTTTGAAAATAAAGGGGATGGTACATTTAAAACCCATGAATTACCATTTCTCGCACAAATATCAACAGTACAAGATATCGCTATTGATGATTTTAATAAAGATGGCTTTCTAGATGCTATTTTAGTAGGGAATAACTACGAAATAAGCACTCAAATAGGTAGGCTAGATGCTTCTCATGGTGTATTTTTGCAAAATGATACTCTGGGCGGTTTTATTGCCTTAGAAAATCAAGAATGTGATATCCCTGGAGCCTCCCGAAGTATTGAAAAAATTAAAATAAAAGAGCAAGATTTTTATGTCGTAGGGCGTAATAATAATACAGCCTTATTTCTTAAAAAAGAGAACTAATAATGATGCAGTTTACACATACATATCGAATCGTTTTTGGACTATTCTTCATCCTAACTATAGTAGCATGTACTTCTGAAACTAAAGGTGAAAAAAAGCCCATCACTGAAGAGCAAAAAAATACCCTTTTTACATTATTACCAAAAGAAGAAACGGGAGTTGATTTTATAAATATAATAGAAAATCAAAAAGACTTTAACATATTTAAATACCGCAACTTTTATAATGGTGGGGGCGTAGCTATAGGAGATATAAATAATGATGGCCTTTCGGATATTTTTCTTACTGCAAATATGGGGAAGAACAAATTGTATCTAAATAAAGGCAATTTCAAATTTGAAGATATCTCAGAAAAAGCTGGAATAGAAGGTAACAAACCATGGTCTACAGGAGTTACGATGGCAGATATAAATGCAGATGGACTATTAGACATCTATGTAAGTAATGCAGGGAATTTTGAGGCAGATAATCATGATAACGATCTGTATATCAACAATGGAGATCTCACATTTACAGAAAAAGCAAAAGAATGGAATCTGGCTACGACAGGCTTTTCTACACATGCTACGTTTTTTGATTATGATAAAGACGGGGATTTAGATGCGTATATCCTTAATAATAGTAATGTTTCTGCTACACGATTAGGTAATGAAGGACAACGTGATAAACGAGCACAAGACTGGGAAAATATAGATGATAATCTACGAGGTATTGGAGATTTATTAATGCGTAACGATGGAAATACCTTTACAGATGTAAGTCAAGAAGCAGGAATATATGGATCATTAATAGGCTTTGGACTTGGAGTTTTAGTCACAGATATAAATCATGATTTGTATCCAGATATCTATGTCTCAAATGATTTCTTTGAAAGAGATTACCTCTATATTAATCAAAAGGACGGTACGTTTACAGAAGAAATAAAAAACTGGACTTCCCACTTATCGTTATCGGCGATGGGAATTGATATTTCCGATATAAATAACGATGGATTACAAGACATTTTTATTACAGATATGCTTCCTGATGGTGAAGAGCGCGTAAAATCTGTAATGGAGTTTGATGGATATGCAGTATATAAACGTAAACAACGTAATGACTTTTATCAACAGTTTATACAAAACACTTTACAAATCAATAATGGAAATGGCACATTCTCAGAAGTTGCATACCATAGCGGTGTAGAGGCAACAGACTGGAGTTGGTCTGGGCTTGTTTTTGATATGGATAATGATGGGTATCGAGATATCTATGTAACCAATGGTATCAATCATGATCTTACAGATCTAGACTTTGTAGATTTCTTTGCAAATGAAATTATTCAAAGCAGAACAACCGGACGTACAAGAGCAGTGGATTCTATTATAAATAAAATGCCTGTTAAACCATTATCCAACTATGCATATCATAACCAGAAAGATATTACTTTTTCAAATGCATCTGCAGATTGGGGACTAGAAATTCTGAGCATGTCCAATGGAGCTGCCTACGGGGATTTGGATAATGATGGAGACTTGGATTTTGTGGTTAACAATGTTAATATGGATGCCTTTGTCTATAGAAATAATACCCCTGCAGATGGGGATCATAACTACATTAAATTAAACTTTGAAGGAGATACAAAAAATCCATTTGCCGTTGGGACAACCGTACGTTTATACCATGGGGAGAATACCGTTTTACAAGAATTAATTCCCTCTAGAGGATTCCAATCTTCTATGGAATACGGAATGACTATTGGACTGGGAGATACTCAGAAAATAGATTCATTACGTGTTATCTGGCCTAATGAACAAACTCAAAAATTTGAAAATCTAAACGTTAATCAAACACTAACTTTAAAACTTTCGGATGCAGTAACTACCTATACCATTCCAAAACCTAAAAAAATAAAGCAATTGCTCAATGAAGTATCTAATACGTCACTCATATCACATAAAGAAAATGAGTATAACGATTTTGATTACGAAGGCTTAATCTCCAAAAAACTATCTGAAGAAGGACCATCACTAGCTGTAGGAGATATAAATGGTGATGGGCATGAAGATATTTTTATAGGGGGTGCTAAAGGACAAGCAGCAAATCTCTATTTACATAGCGGTAATGGTAAACTAACTACGAGTCCACAATCTATTTTTGAAACAGATGCAAATTACGAAGATGTGGCAGCTGCATTCTTTGATGCAGACGGGGATGAAGATTTGGATCTTTTAGTAGCATCTGGAGGGAATCAGGTAGACAAAAAAAATGACTATAGACCACGACTATATATCAATAACGGAAAAGGCAACTTTACAAAAAGTACATCTCCCTTACCATCTGTATTTCAAAATATGTCTGTTGTAGCACCCTATGACTTTGATCAAGATGGAGATATTGATGTCTTTATAGGGTCTCGAAGTGTCATTGCGGTATATGGAATAAACCCAGAACATCTCTTTTTAGAAAACAAAGGGGGCGGAGAATTTGTAGATGCTACAGAACGTCTTGCCTATCCTGTAAAAGACGCAGGAATGATTACCGATGCTATCTGGATTGACATCGATAAAGATGGGAAAAAGGATCTTATAACTACCTCAGAATGGGATACACCTAAAATTTTTAAAAACTCTGGAAGACGTTTATCAAAAATGGAAAGTGATTTAGACAATCTATATGGCTGGTGGAATACGATAGAAGCGTCAGATCTTGATAATGACGGAGACTTAGATTTGATATTGGGTAATGAAGGAACCAATATCCATTACAAACCAGAAGACAGAGGGTTAATGAAAATGTATATCAATGATTTTGATAATAACGGAACCATTGAGCAGATTACGACTTTTCAAAAAGATGGAAAAGATTACCCTATCCATCAAAAGAAAGAGCTTACAGGGCAACTTGTATCCCTCAAGAAGCAAAATATAAAAGCATCAGATTATGCAAAACGATCTATAGATGCTCTTTTTTCAAAGGAAGTTCTAGACAATTCAATTGTAAAACAAGTTCAAACCTCTACTTCTATCATTGCTATCAATGAAGGAAATGGAAAATTCTCAACTCAAGAACTTCCTACACGAGTACAATTATCATGTGTATGTGGTATTGCTTGTACAGATGTAAACAACGATGGGAATATAGATCTTATCATGGCCGGCAATAATTTTGAATTTAAACCTCAATACTCACAGCTAGATGCTAGTAGTGGTAATGTATTATTAGGAGACGGGAAATTAGGATTTGAATGGCAAGATTATAGCACTAGTGGTTTTGAAGTACGTGATGAAGTAAAACACATAGCTACTTTTAAAGACAAGGCTGGGAAAACGTATATTATCGCAGCGATCAATAATCAAAAACCAAAGGTTTACAATGGCAGTAATTAAGAAAATAGCATTTATTACTTTTCTTTTTTTACTAGTTGCATGTGCAGAAAAGGATACGCTTTTTAAAAACCCTCCAGCCAGCGATACCGGACTCACGTTTGTCAACCAACTCACAGAAAGTGATGATTTTAATATTATAGATTATCTCTATTTCTATAATGGAGGTGGTCTAGCCGTAGGTGATATTAATGGAGATACACTCCCTGATATTTTTATTTCTGGAAATCAGGTAAAAAACAAACTTTACCTCAACAAAGGAAATCTCAAGTTTGAAGACATAACAGATACTGCTGGAGTCTCAGGAAACAGCACCTGGAATACTGGAGCCGTTATGGGAGATGTAAATGGGGATGGGCTTTTGGACATCTATGTATGTGCTGTAGTAGGCATCAATGGATTTGATGGTTATAATGAACTTTATATCAATAATGGGGATACCACCTTTACAGAAAGCGCTCAAAAATATGGGCTAGATATAGATACTTATAGTTCTAATGCCGCATTTTTGGATTATGATCAAGATGGAGATTTGGATATTTATATTTTAAACCATGCCGTTCATACTCAGGAATCTTTTGGAAAAGCATCCTTACGCTATAAACGTAATTATGAAACAGGTGATAAACTCATGCGTAATGACGGAAACACCTTTGTAGATGTAAGTGAAGAAGCAGGAATTTATGGAGGGATTAATAGCTATGGACTGGGAATTACAGTTACAGATTTTAATCAGGATGGCTGGCCAGATATCTATATAGGTAATGACTTTCATGAAGATGATTATTATTATATAAATAATGGCGATGGTAGCTTTCGCGAAAGCTTAAAAGATTACTTCGGCCATACCTCACGATTTTCTATGGGTAATGACGCTGCAGACATTAATGGTGACGGTTGGCCAGATCTTATCTCATTAGATATGCTCCCTCAAGATGAGAAAGTTCTAAAATCTTCTGAAGGAGATGATAATATTCAAACCCAGAAATTACGTATTGAACGTTTTGGATATCATTACCAGTTTACAAGGAATATGCTGTATATAAATCAACCCGGATATACGTATCAGGAAAGTGCTTTATTTAGTGGAATTGCAGCTACAGATTGGAGTTGGAGTGCACTATTTGCAGATTTTGATCAAGACAGTAAACAAGATCTTTTTATTTCTAATGGTATCCCAAAACGACCTAATGATTTGGATTATATCAAGTTTGTTTCTAGTGATCAAATCCGAAACAAAATAAACAATACGAAGCTTATCGATCAAAAAGCACTAGAATTAATGCCTAAAGGCAATACACATAACTATATCTATAAAGGGAATGGCGCTTTGAGTTTTGAAGACCTCTCTGGAAATTGGACTCGTAAAGACACACTAATATCTGGTGCAACTGCTATTGCCGATTTTGATAATGACGGAGACCTCGATATTATTACAAACAATATAAATACAACGCCTCAAGTCTATAAAAATACGACAGATACCAAAGCTGCTTTTTTAAAGCTTCGTTTTGATTATACAAAACCTAATTCTCTAGGAATAGGAACCAAGGTGTTCTCATATCACCAAGGACAACTACAATATAAGGAATTGTATACCGTAAGAGGGTTTCAAGCATCTTCAGAGCCTATTATCCATTTTGGGTATGGGGCTTCACAAAACATAGATTCTTTACGTATTGTCTGGCCTGATCACACCTCACAAGTTCTAAAAGATGTAAAAGTTAATCAAACACTTACGATCTCTCCAGAAGGAAATACACCTTTTGACTACAATATGTTAATCCCCAAAAACCGTACATTATTTACGAGAGTAACAAATAATTTAGGGATTGATTACACCCATACTGAAGATCGATACATTGATTTTAATCGTCAGAAATTAATTCCCTATCAGGTTTCGGATAGAGGGCCTGCAGTAGCTATAGGAGATATTAATGGAGACAAAAAAGACGATATTTATTTTGGCAGTTCTAAGTTTGTTCCGTCAAAAGTATATCTACAAGACAGTGCTGGTTTTAAAGAAGCGCTATATCCTGCACTTACAAAAAATGCAGTGACAGAAGATGTTGTAGCCACCCTTGCAGATTTTACTAATGATAATCGCAATGATCTTTTTGTGGGCACTGGAGGTACTGATTTTTATAACAAAGCTAGAGCGCTACGGGATCAATATTTTACAGCCCAAGACACTACCTATACAAAACAAGAATTGGAAGACAGTTTTCAAAATGCAGCTACTCTGGCAACGTATGATTATGATGGAGATGGAGATTTAGACCTATTTGTAGGAAATCAGGCAATTACCAATAATTTTGGAAAACCCTCTCAGTCGTTACTTCTGAAAAATGAAAATGGTACTCTTCGTATAGATACAAGCAATACTTTTGATGCCGTAGGAATGCTTACAGATGCTGTATGGAGTGACTTTACAGGGGATGGTATTAAAGACCTTATTGTTATAGGAGAATGGATGGCTCCTGTATTTTATAAAAACACAAACGGAAAACTTGATAAGGTCACAGTATATAATGAATCTCTCAATGGGTTATGGCAAGCGATCCAGCCTTTTGATATAGACAATGATGGAGATATGGACTATATCTTAGGAAACTGGGGAGAAAATAGTAAATTTTATGCTACATCAGACGCTCCTATGCATATGTATCTTGATGATTTTGATGATAATGGACAATCAGAAACAATCGTTGCTACTCAAAAAGAAGGAGAATATTATCCTATTTTAGGACTTGATGAGCTTGCATCTCAAATGACGTACCTTCATAAAAAATACAATACGTATAAAAGTTTTGGAGGACAAACGGTAGAAGCAATTTTTGGCAAAAAAGCCTTAGCAAAAAGTGATCTATTAAAAGTACATACCCTTACCTCTGGCTATCTTAAAAATGAAGGAGGACAGTTTACATTTATCCCTTTTGGCGAAAGCCTACAACTCTCCCCTATTATGGCTTTTACTACCTATGATTTTGACAGCGATGGTCAAGAAGAGCTTTTAATGGCAGGCAACTATTTTGGTGTAAAACCATATCATGGTCGATTGGATTCTTTTTCTGGCGCTATGCTAGAAGCAGACGGAACGGTTATACTAGGTCATCAACTTGGATTAGATCTTGCCCAAAAATCTACTAGACATCTTAATACAATACAAATTGATAAAAAAACGTACCTTCTGGTAACGTATAATAATGATACAGCACATGTTTACGAATTACAAAAAAATGAGTCCCATGAATAAAATAATATCCCACTATTTTGGAACATTGATCCTATTAAGTATATGTGCCTCTTGCGCAGATACATCAGAGCCTATTGTCATTACTACAGATAATTTTCATGAATCTGTAGATAAGGTAACACAAGTAATGATTCATGATATTTTCTCGCCTCCAGTAGCGAGTAGAATCTATGCCTATCCTAATGTTGCGGCTTATGAAATTTTGGCAAGTCAATCTCCAGAATTCAATTCACTAGCTGGACAAATTACAGATCTTACAGACATCCCTACTCCAGCAGTAACTGAAAACATTAATTATGACCTAGCTGCACTAGTTGCGCATATAGATTTAAGTAGACGTCTTATATTCTCAGAAGAAAAAATCACAACCTATCGCGATAGCCTCTATCAATTATGGAGTACTACAAATAAAAAAGAGCTAGAGGCATCAAAAACGTATGGCTTAACAGTAGCACAACATATTGCAGACTGGATGGATAAAGATATGTATAAGCAAACACGTACATTTCCTAAATTTACAATTGCCTATGATGATCCATCGAGATGGCAACCTACACCTCCTGCTTATATGGATGGTATAGAGCCTCACTGGAATAAAATACGGCCATTTGTGATTGACTCTGCGGCACAATTTAAACCTGTCCCACCTCCGGCATTTTCTTTAGATAAAGAATCTGTATTCTATAAAGAACTTAAAGAAGTATACGATCTTAGTGAGGCTATTACAGAAAAAGGAGACACTGCCGAAGAAATTGCCATTGCTCAATTTTGGGATTGTAATCCTTATGTATCTGTAACTCGGGGGCATTTAATGTTTGCAACAAAAAAGATTACCCCTGGAGCACATTGGATTGGAATTTCAAAAATAGCTTCCCGAAAAGCCAACTATGATGTTATGCAAACCATGCATACGTATACCAAAACATCACTGGCCATTGCAGATGCTTTTATAAGCTGTTGGGACGAGAAATACCGAAGTAATTTAATACGGCCAGAAACATTGATCAATGAGCATTTTAATGATGCCTGGGAGCCTATCTTACAGACCCCTCCATTTCCAGAATACGTAAGTGGCCATTCTGTAGTTTCTGGCGCAGCTTCAGAAGCATTGACCGATATCTTTGGAGAAGGGTTTGCTTTTGATGACGATACAGAGTTACCTTATGGAATTCCTGTTCGCAGTTTTGAATCTTTTAGAAAAGCTGCCGATGAAGCTGCGGTAAGTAGACTCTACGGAGGTATCCATTACAGAGCTGCTGTAGATAATGGTCTTGACCAGGGAAGAGCCTTAGGACAATTTGTAAATCAAAAAATTAAATTCGAAAATACGACTGCTACCCAGACGTCTAATTAAAGGTTTTATGAAAAAAATTGTTGCTATACTTGCGTTTATTGTCATCGCAGTAATTGCATGGTATCTATTTATAAAACCCTATGATTATGTAGTTCGCTTTAATGCAAAAACTACCGTAGGGACCATCAATCAATCTATTAAATCGTGGAATTCCTCCTTAGAGAATACACAAATCATTGACAAAAGTAGACTGGATGAAATCCAACAACAATTTACTTTTGGAGATTCTACACATATCTATACCTGGAAATTAAGTCCTGTAAATGACTCTATCTCCAGCGTAAAAGTATATATAAAAGATCTAGAAAATAGCCTAGCTAATAAGCTAGCAATTCCTTTTTCAAAAACCAACTTTGAAAAACGATCAGAAACAACAGCCAAAGAATTTTTTGATCTACTCAATAGCCATCTAGAAAAATTCAAGGTTACTATTAATGGAGAAAGTACTACCCGTGCAACTTTTGTCGCTTATACCCCTTTAAAAGGATTGCAGATAGAAAAGGCAAAAGGGATGATGCGCAATTATTCCCTTCTTACTCAAATTATGTTGAAAGGCGATGTAGAACTTAACGGAACTCCTTTTGTAGAAATTACAAAATGGGATGCTATTAAAGATAGTATAGAGTACAATTTTTGCTTCCCTATCAAACGTCCAGATCACTTACCTCAACATCCAGAAATTAAGTATAAAAGATATCTAGAACGCAACGCCATAAAAGCTACCTATAATGGTAATTATATCACCTCAGACAGAGCTTGGTATGCTCTCAAAGAATATGCAGATAAAAATCATATAGACGTAGATCTTACACCTATAGAAGTATTTTATAATAATCCTAATATGGGAGGAAATGAGATGAACTGGAAAGCAGAGATTTTCTTACCTATAAAAGAATAACCTATATAATGTCTGCTTTTTTTCAAGATCAAATTTATACAGACATTGATTTTACAATAGAAAAACTTCCTTCTGGCGAGTATGATCAATGCCGGTTTATTCATTGTAATTTCTCAGAAAAACATTTATCTAACTATACATTTCTGGAATGTGATTTTGAAGATTGTAACTTTACGAATACCCGATTTGGAGGGACCACATTAAACCAGATAACATTTACAAATTGTAAAATGACAGGTGTTGATCTTAGTAGCAGTAATGACTTTATGCTTTCTATAAACTTTACTAACTGTATCCTGGATCTGGCAAATTGCTTCCAACTCAACTTATCTAATACCCATTTTAAAGATTGCTCCCTAAAAGAAACAGACTTTACAGAAAGTACCCTTACCAATGCTATTTTTTCTGAGTGTAACCTCAAAGGTGCTATTTTTGAAAACACTCAACTCCAAAAAGCAGATTTTACAAGTGCTCGTAACTTCTCTATACATCCTGAAAAGAATAGACTCACAGGGGCACTATTTTCAAGAACTACTATAGATGGATTGGTACAACATCTTAAAATTAGGTTGAAATAAGTAAAGAGACCTCTCTATACTATGCTCAATTCTTCTGAAAGAGGAGGTTATATGAGTACGCTTTTGCAAAAAACAAATCGTTTATTTTAATTACCCGTTTACTATATAAATCCGAAACAATGCTCTATATAAGTTCATACTTTTAATGACTAATGGACCCTATACTCGCTTTTTAGGGTCTTAAATTAAGTGAGTAAATACTAAAATGAACAGAATTATGAGGTGTTAAAAATCCGTTTATTACACAAAAAGGGGTAGTTATACCCTTATATCTCCCGAATATTACATTACCTCCCTCTTTTTTCTTTTTTACCTGTAGATATTTTACATTTAGTTATAGGTGAAGGCATTACATTATTTAGATTCTAGAAATCAAGTAGATGTGCCTTTTCTTATTTTTTTAAACTAAAATTTTTAACCATTTACATTTAAACGTATGAAAAAAATTAAGTTAGCATCTATCGTATTTTGTTTACTATTAATAGTATCCTGCTCTCAGGATGATGAAATAGAATCCTTAGAAGAGCAATTAATCCTCAATAATGAAGGATCATCGGAAAACATGCATAGTGATTCATCCACTTTTTCTTCTGAAAAAAAGTTTACTAATTGTAATATAGGCACCTTTTCTGATCTAGGGTTTCATATTTTAAATACTACAACAACAGGATATACAGTCATAGGATGGGATTTTAATATTTATTGCCCCTTCCCACCTCCACAAATCTGTCCTCCTGGGCTCATTCCTTATGAAATTCAATTTCAAGGATTTTTCTATGATTTTAACGGAACTAAAATTTGGGATCCTAATATGATATATAATTTTATTTCTACTTATGATTCTACAGATGCAAATCCAGTGTTTCAGATTTCATCTAAAAGTATTAACAATATTCATCTAGAAAGTAGGTTTAGAATACGATTTACATGCCATAATGAATGGTCAGATTGGGTAGAATTTGATGGAACCTATGTAGATTAATAGCTATCCTTTAAAAACATCCTTATTACTATTATTTTACACCCTGCTAACACTCATTATTTACGAAGTGCTAGCAGGGTGTAATCATATATTAAAAAAGAACCATTTTGACACACTAGCTAATTAGTTATCAGATAACTTTGCTTCTCTTTCTAACCATATTACTGTATTCCATAGAGCGCTCATAGTTCGTTTGTTTTTTAACCAAATACTTTCTTCTTTATTAATTTTCAAGTACTTAAAACTGCTAAAAATCTTTCCTTTCTTTAAGCCATAATCTTGTAAAACATTTGAGAAATCATCAAGTGATATTTTCCCTCTACCTCCTGTTGCTGTTGAGTAAAAAACCGCATTTTCACCCAATATTGTATAAATATTATTATTTTGTTTAATTCCTAATAATGCTTTTTCGCCTTGATTTCTCAAGTTTTGAACAACATCTGAATTGTCATCGATAAAATGACGACCTGCAAATTCAATTAACCTATTCTGTTTTATCCATTTTTTTAAATATTCTATTTTCATATATTTATAGAGATTTTGTGAGTATAAATCTATTTCCAGTAATACCAAGTACGCCAACCAGAAGTTATTTCAAATCCTACAAACTTCTCTCCTGCACCAGCACGCTTACTAAGAGCTCTTACTATTGTCGGATGTACAGATAAACCAGATGCAACTCTAACTTCCGTTGCACCATTAGCTAGTCGTCCTTCTCCATTAATTTCTTTTCCATTCTTAAAGACTAGTTTTGTCTTAGTTAATGAAGACCCAAACTGAGCTGTCATCTTCATGGAAGACAGTCCTATAAAACAAAACAGTATAATACGTATACGATACATTAGTAATTACTTTTTATTTAAAACTATTCTACAAGTATTGAAACTCCATGATTTGTTATCCATCCATTATCAGTAAACTGAATTAAACCATAATTATCATGATAACAATAGGCATTCAACTCAAAATCAGATACTTCTCCAAAACCTTCTATACATTGTAATTCATTACCTATCATTACTTCTGTGCCATCACAATCATCATCAGAACAACTGAAAAAAAGTATCCCTATCAAAATTCCTACTAGACCTGTTTTTTAATCTTATTCATGTTTAATATAATTTCGGTTGATTTTTTATTTGATGCCCTTTCTGAGTAAACCGTACTTCCCCCGTTCCAAATCCCAAGTCTTCTATCGTAAGATTCACTTCTTGTGCGTTGATAATGTCTTCTCTGGGATAGACCAACAGCAAGGAGGTATTTTTACTCATTCCATACATCCGAGGGTATATATAATCTACCATAGGGATGGTATCTTTTTTTTCTGTATATAGATGTATTTTATCGTGCATCCCAAACGCCAATTGTTGTACCATGGCTCCAAATTGCTGTCTATCGCCAGCTACACTATTTAATAACTCTTGATTACCACGAGACATCGATAGATTGAAATACACATAAGCTATACTTCCTACGTAAACTATCTATGAGCAAGGGATCTTTCTCGTCTCCTATTTCCTGAAGGACTAATAGATCTGTAGGCTTATAAAACAGATTATAATCTATACCTCTAATACTCTTTTTTGCAGGTAGCCATTATCTTCATCTTTGAGATATTCCCATAGTGCTTCTTCGGTATCAAAAGACGATTGCCCACAGGAACTTATAAATAAGAGTCCAAAAAAACAAGTATGTACTTGAAACTATTCTCCATTAAAAGATGCATTGAGTTTTTCTAAAATCTCATCTGTAAGATCTGCCCCCTCATCTGCATACATAATCGTCCCACTACCCGTTGCTCCTAAAATGATGCGATGCCCATGGTCTTTACCATAGGATTTTACAAAATCATTAATATCATTAATCACTGTCTGGGTAGCCTTCTGATCTTCTTCTTGTAACTGTTTTTGTGTGGCTTGCTGGTAGCTATTAATCTGCTGTTGCTTATTACTAAGTAGCTCTTGTTTAAGTTTTAATTCTTTTGCACTCATGGAAGCACGCTCCTTTTCATACTCCTTTAATTCCTGTTGCCAGTTACTTAAAAGACTGTCTACATTGGCACGCATGGCAGTTTCTTTTTTTTCAAAATCTGCACGTGCAAAAACTGCCCCTTCATACCCTTCTAATAATTTATTGACATCTACATATACCAGATGTGATGATTCCTTAAAAAAACAAAATGATAATACACTAATGAATAGTGCTAGTAAGGCTATAAGAAATGATAATTTACTCATTAATTACAATTAATAATTTAGTGCTATAATATACCCTAAAGCTATAAAAACCATTTTTGAATATTAAAAAATAAGGAGGTAATGTAATATTCGGGAGATATAGGGAATAACTGTTATCTTTTGTGTAATAAATGGAAAAAACGCCCTGTGAGAATAGGTTGTAAATCGCTATAAATTATTCTGTTTATAATGATTTCGGCGTGTGAAGGCGTATTTACATAGTTACCTTCTTGAGTTCTCCATGTACCCAGATATCAAGAGCATCTCCTTGGTCAATACTAAACTGAGCACCGTCTTTGGTTACCTCAACATTTAGAATTTGACCTCTATAATTTATATTAAATGAATAACGCTCCCAAGCATCTGGAATTTGAGGAGCAAACGAAAGTTTTCCATCATGTATACGCATTCCTCCAAAACCTTCGACCACACTCATCCATGTTCCAGCCATACTGGTAATATGTAAGCCTTCTTCTACTTCTTTATTGTAATCATCCAGATCTAATCTAGAGGTCCGCAAGTAAAAAGTATAGGCTTGTTCCATACGACCTAATTTTGCCGCTTGGATTGCATGAACACAGGGAGATAATGAACTTTCATGTACCGTAAAGGGTTCATAAAAATCAAAATGCTTTTCTAATTGTTCTGTTGTAAAATGATCTTCAAAAAAGTAAAACCCTTGCAGGGTATCTGCTTGTTTGATATATGGTGATCGTAAAATACGGTCCCAAGACCATTTTTGATTAATAGGGCGTTGTGAAGTAGGTAAATCTACAACAGTAATTAACTCTTTATCTAAAAACCCATCTTGCTGTAAGTATACCTCATGGGTATCACTATATGGAAAATAGACATTAGAAGCTATATCTTGCCATTGTGCAATCTCAGTTTCTGATAAACCTGTTTTAGAAACAATACGGTTATAATCTGTCGTATGGTTTTGTTTGACAAGGTTTGCTTTTGCAAAGGCGTATTCCAAACACCATTTTGCAATATAATTAGTATACCAGTTATTATTTACATTGTTCTCATATTCATTAGGTCCGGTAACCCCAAGCATTACATATTGTTGTTTATCTGCAGACCATGTAAAACGTTGTTTCCAGAAACGAGCAACACCAATAATAACTTCTAGTCCCATTTCTGGAATATAGCTCGTATCTCCTGTATAACGTTCATAATTATGAATTGCATAGACCATAGAGCCATTACGATGTATTTCCTCAAAAGTAATCTCCCATTCGTTATGACATTCTTCTCCATTCATGGTTACCATAGGATACAAGGCGGCACCATTTACAAATCCAAGTTTTCCTGCATTCTCTATAGCCTTACCTAATTGCTCATATCTATATTTTAATAAATTACGAGCTACTTGCTGATCTTTTGTAGCCATATAAAACGGAATACAATATGCCTCTGTATCCCAATAGGTAGATCCTCCATATTTCTCTCCCGTAAATCCTTTAGGACCTATATTTAATCGAGCATCTTTCCCCGAATAGGTCTGATTGAGTTGAAAGATATTAAATCGTATTCCCTGTTGTGCTTTTATATCTCCATCTATCGTAATATCTGCCATAGACCAGATAGAATTCCAGTCTTCTTTTTGGGTTTTCAACAGTGCATCAAACCCTATAGATGCAGCTTTGTTTAATACATTTTTGGCTACTTCTATAAGAGATTCTTTAGGGTGATTAAGATCGGTTACATACCCTCCAAATTTATGGATCGTAAATGTCTCTCCTTCCTTGATATGGGTCTCATAAAAATGCCCTATATACGTCTCTACCTCTTGTTTGTTACCTACATCCCCTTGATAGGTTGTTTTTGAAGCACGCTTTCGCGAAAGCGTAACCGCTCTCCCCTCTACATACAATGCACTACTCATCATAGTACATACATGAAAATGAGTTTTCATGGTATGTGCTCTAATAAAGGCCTTCTCATTATCTTCACTTACATTTACAGTCTTCCAAAACTGATCATCCCAATTAGAATCTTCGTTTGTAATACCACTATCAATATAAGGTTCATAACTTACTGTTCCTTCCTGATTAAGTAAAGTCACTTCATACTGTATGGCTCCTATTTCATCTAGTGCTAAACTGAGGAAACGCATGGCTTTTACAGCTACTTTGATTCCGTTTTGTAATGTAGCCTCAAAACTACGGTGCAATACTCCCGTCTTCATATCAAGAGAGCGACTGAAGTTCTCTATAGAAACACAGGTATGTAAATCTAATGCCTCTCCGTTAATTTTTACTTTGATTCCTATCCAGCTCGGTGCATTGATCACTTTTGCAAAATATTCTGGATACCCATTTTTCCACCAACCGACACGGGTTTTATCTGGGTAGTATACACCTCCTATATAACTTCCTTGAAAAGTAGCTCCACTATACTCTTCTTCAAAGTTTGCACGTTGTCCCATGGTACCATTACCAATACTCATTAAACTTTCTGAAGATTTTACATGTTCAGGATTCCATCCATCTTCGATGATAGACCATGGGTTGGGAAGAATGTATTCTAAATGCATGATTTTATGCGTCTATGGGTTAGTATAATATCAAAAGATTATGCCATCAATTGATCTAAAAAATTGTTTGATATTTCTGTGAAATCTGAAAAAACATAATCGGCTTCATGTAATACGGATGCTTCTCCTATTCCGATACTTATCATCCCAGCACTATTTGCTGCTTGTATTCCTGCAATTGAATCTTCAAAAACAATACAGTGTTCATAACTGGTTTCCAAAGCAGTTGCTCCTTTAGTAAATACCTGAGGATCTGGTTTTGCAGCAGTAACATCATTCCCATCTACAATAGCCTGAAACTTATTAAGTAAATTTAATCGTTTAAGAATAGGACGTGCATTCTTACTCGCACTACCTAAAGCTACTCCTTGATTTTTTGACCACAAATAGTCCAGAACCCTTGGAATATCTGGTAAAATCTCACTTTCGTCCATCTTATTAATATAGCTCAAATATTCCTCATTTTTTTGAGAAAGCCATTGGTTTTTTTCATCTTGGGTAGCGCTATAGTTGGCCATTTCCAGTAGCAATTCCAGAGATCGTACTCGACTTACTCCTTTGAATTGTTCATTTTCTTCTTCTGTAAAATCATACGAAAATTGCTTTCCTAAGTTGCGCCAAGCGAGATAGTGAAATTTGGCTGTATCTACAATTACTCCGTCAAGGTCAAATATAAATGCTTTCTTCATGAACTAAATTACGGGTATACTAAAAAATACCTTGTATCAACACCTCAATAAGCTGTTGAGATATTCTTATGCTATTACTTTTTAATTTTATTTGTACTATCTCGCTCTATAAGCGTCGTATCTATATAGGCTGTTGTGTATTCTTCTATTTCGTCTTCAGGTCGCTCTAGCTTATTAATTAATAGCTCTGCTGCTTTACGACCCATTAATTCACCATGCTGACTAACCGTAGTTAATGTAGGAATAAAATGCTTTGATAATTCTCCATCACTAAAACTTACAATAGACACATCATCTGGAACTTTTTTTCCTTGTTCAGTAAGAAACTTTGCTGCACTTACTGCAAAAAGTTCGTTTACTGTAAAAATACCGTCTATGTCTTTCCCTTTTAAAAAGTGTTTGATCTTTGCAGTACATTCATTCTCACAATGATCAATATTATCCAATCTAAGAATAAGGTCTTTATTGACTTTGACTCCAAAAGACTCCAGAGCTTCTACATACCCCTTTGTCCTTAGTTTTCCAACCGTTACATAATCTTCTGTTGTAATAATAGCTATTTTACGGCATCCCGTTTTTAATAAGTGTCGTACTCCCATTTTGGCACCTTCACGATCGTCTATCATTACTTTATCACAAGGAATCTCATCTACAATTCGATCAAACATAACCACTGGCATCCCTTGATCAATAGCTTCTGTCAAATGTCTAAAATCATCTTTCTGTAAGGTTTCCTTTGCTAGTGAGATAATAAATCCATCTGTACTTCCATTTGCAAGTAGTTCCATATTAAGTACCTCCTTGTCAAAATCATTATTAGATAATGTAATAATCACATTGTAATTATGCTCCCGAGCCATTTGCTCAATCCCTCTAATTACCGTAGTAAAAAAGTGATGTACAATCTGAGGGATAATAATCCCTATCGTACGAGTTTTTCTATTTTTAAGACTAAGTGCAATATTATTAGGCTTGTAATTATAGAGTTTTGCAAAGGCTTTAATTTTCTGACGTGTATCCTCGCTAATCTCTGCACTATCACGTAATGCTTTTGAAACTGTTGAGATAGAAACATCCAGCTCTTTGGCAATTAACTTTAAGGTGAGTTTTCTTTTCATGATCTATATTGTAAAAATAAGGGTAAGGGAATAGACTCACAATTTAGGTAATTCCTTTTTGCTACGAAAACGTTGTAATCTTAATAACTAATTAGTTATTATATTTAAACAAAAGTAAAAAGATGCGTATTATCCTATTTTTATTGGTATTTCTATCCTGTATAGGCTGTAAAAAAGAAGACACTACGCATATAAAAAAAGAAACTATTCCAGAAAATAGCGTCAGTAATTTTCGCGAAAGCTACCGCCCTCAATACCATTTTACACCTCCTACAAAATGGATGAATGATCCTAATGGTTTACTATTTTATAAAGGCACTTACCATCTTTTTTATCAATACTATCCCGATGCTATTGTATGGGGCCCTATGCACTGGGGACATGCTACAAGTACAGATCTAATTTCATGGACACATCAACCTATTGCTTTATATCCAGATAAACTAGGATATATATTTTCTGGAAGTGCTGTGATGGATATTAACAATACGTCCGGGTTAGGCACTAAAGATAATCCTCCTATGGTTGCTATTTTTACCTACCATCTTATGGAAGGTGAAAAAGCAGGGCGTAATGATTTTCAGACTCAGGGGATTGCTTATAGCCTTGATGAGGGCCACACATGGACAAAGTATAAAGGTAATCCTGTAATCGGAAATCCGACCAGTATCAGAGATTTTAGAGATCCTAAAGTTATGTGGCATGAAGCTTCGCAACAATGGATACTTACACTTGTCGCTGGGGATCATGCAAAATTTTATAGTTCATCAGACTTAAAATCATGGACACATCTCAGTGATTTTGGGAAAGACAAAGGCGCACACGGAGGTGTTTGGGAATGTCCGGATCTATTTCCTTTACAGGTAACAGGAACAGATCAAATCAAATGGGTATTACTCATAAGTATCAATCCAGGAGCTCCCAATGGGGGTTCTGGCACACAGTATTTTGTAGGTGATTTTGATGGAACAACGTTCACCACCACTCAAAAAGAGCCCAAATGGATTGATTATGGAACAGATAACTATGCAGGTATCACCTATAATGGTTTGCCTGACAATGAACGCACATTTATAGGTTGGATGAGTAACTGGAATTATGCACAACAGACACCTACTAAGGAATGGAGGAGTGCTATGACGCTTTCGCGAAAGCTAACACTTCACAATAAAAAAACATATTATCTTAAAAGCTACCCTGTCCATACTATAGACAACTACAGCTACGATACAAATACCTACGATAGTATCACAAATGGATTTTCACTCACATCCAGAAATTTTAATGAAATGCGCATCGACTTTACTATTGAAGGGGTCCTAAAAGATTTTCAAATACAGTTTTCAAATATTCCAAACAATAAACTATCTATAGGGTATCGTAAGGACGAAGATGCCTTTTTTATAGATAGACGTGCTTCTGGGGAAATAGATTTTGAGCCTCGTTTTGCAGAAAAAATACACACAGCACCTGCATTATTGGATTCTAATGGTCGTACAACATTCAGTATATTTCTTGATGCTTCTTCTATAGAATTTTTTGTAGATCAAGGAGCTACTGTCATAACCGATCAGTTCTTTCCTGAACAACCTTTTACGGTTATGACTTTTACAAGTGAGAAAACAAAAATGGAGGATGTTACTGTATCAAAAATAAAACGTATTTGGAATTAAATTAAACCTATGAAAGATATTACAAAATGGAGTATTACGGTAGCACTCGCAGGCTTCCTATTTGGTTTTGATACCGTTGTGATCAGTGGTGCAAATAAGCCTATTCAAGAATTATGGAATTTATCTCCTCTTTTCCATGGTACATTTATCATGAGTATGGCCCTATGGGGTACTGTTGCGGGTTCACTACTAGGGGGATTCCCTACTAAATATTTAGGAAGAAAGAAAACGCTATTCTGGATAGGGGTTTTATTTTTTATCTCTGCGATAGGAAGTGCACTCGCTCCAGATCCATATTCTTTTTCTTTTTTTAGATTTATAGGTGGTATAGGTGTAGGGGTATCCTCGGTTGCAGCTCCCATATACATATCTGAAATTACCACAGGAGAAAATCGAGGAAAGTTAGGGGCTTTATATCAATTTTGTTTGGTTTTTGGAATTTTAATTGCTTTTATTTCTAACTGGAGTCTCAAAGGCTTTGACGGTGAGAACGACTGGAGATGGATGCTAGGTATAGAAGCACTCCCTGCATTATTATATACATTAATGGTAGTTAAGGTGCCTAATAGTCCGCGATGGTTAGCTCTTCAAAAACAAGATGATACAGGAGCTCTCGGTGTTTTATATCGTATGTATCCTAAAGAACAAGCACAACAGCAATTACAAGAAATTAAAAAAGATCTTACATTATCTAAAAGCGGTGATCGCTTATTCCAGAAAAAATATAGCCGTGTACTTTGGTTAGGGTTTTTAATTGCATTTTTTAATCAATTATCTGGAATTAATTTTGTGCTGTATTATGCTCCCCAAATTTTAGAACAAGCAGGATTAGGAGGGGCAGAATCTCTATTTAATTCTATTGCTATTGGTATTGTAAATTTACTTTTCACCTTAATCGGTGTGCGCCTTATAGACAAACTAGGAAGGCGCCAACTTATAATCATAGGCTCTATCGGGTATATTTTTAGTTTGATTATGGTAGGTATTTGTTTTCAAATGGATTTAAGCGCTACACTACTTCTAACGTTTATATGCCTTTTTATAGCCTCTCATGCCATTGGTCAAGGTGCCGTAATATGGGTATTCATATCTGAAATATTTCCGAATCGTGTCCGTGCATATGGACAATCATGGGGTACGAGTACACATTGGGTATTTGCAGCAATCATTACACTAATTACTCCTTTCTTTATAGATGAAACGCAAGGAATCCTCAGAGAAAACTTATGGTATATTTATTACTTCTTTGCAGGGATGATGGCTCTTCAATTACTTTGGGCCATCTTTAAAATGCCAGAAACCAAAGGCGTTTCATTAGAAAAACTAGAACAAAAACTTATTTCTGATGACTAAAATTCCTCAAATAGCATGCTATGGAGAGATCTTATGGGATGTATTTCCAGATCAAAAACGATTAGGAGGTGCTCCCCTTAATGTCGCTTCTCGTTTACATACTTTAGGAGCAAATGTTTCCATGATCAGTGCTATAGGAAACGATCCTCTAGGGAAAGAAACCCAAAAAGTCATTACCTCTCTGGGATTAAGTATTTCTCACATCCAACAAAACCAACTCCCTACAGGGCAGGTAACTGTTTCCTTAGATACATCAGGTAGCGCTTCGTATACCATTGCTTCTCATGCCGCATGGGATGCGATTCTTGCTACTTCAGAAGCTCAAAAAGCTGTACAGAATACGGATGCTCTTGTTTTTGGTAGTCTTGCATGTCGCTATATAGAAAATCAAGAAGCATTATTTCAACTTATCGCAACAACCTCCTATGCGGTTTTTGATCTTAATTTACGAACCCCGTACTATGATTTAGAAACGGTAGTTGCACTTATGGAAGCTGCGCATTTTATTAAAATGAATGATGAAGAATTAGAGCTTATTGTTATGGCATTAGATCTTGAAAAGGAGAACCTACAAGAAGAACTAAAAGCTGTTGCAAAAGCAACAGATACAGCCTCTATATGTGTCACTCTAGGTGCCGATGGCGCTATGCTTCTACATAAAAATGTAGTTTATACACAAGTAGGATACCCTTCAAAAGTGGTTGATACGGTAGGTGCTGGTGATTCTTTTCTAGCTGGACTCATCTATGGATTGCTTTCTGGTCAAGAACCGCAACAAGCCCTACAATTGGGATGTGCCTTAGGTAGTCTTGTCGCCGGAAAAGCAGGGGCAAATGCTGTAGTATCTGATCAAGAAATTAAAAACCGTATCAAGTAGTTATTTTAATAAAATGCAATTTGTAAGGAATCTTTATTTTTAAGACTATTATACCGAACGTTAGTTAATATAAATTATGAGACCTCAAAAAATAGATGATCATGCGCTTTTAGGAAAACTGATGGAAGTTTTTAGATCCAAAGGGTATGAAGGCTCTAGTCTTAATGAACTGGCAACTAGTGCAGGGCTTAAAAAAGCAAGTTTATATCATCGATTTCCTGGAGGGAAAGAAGAGATTGCTACTGCTGTATTAACATATACACAAGAATGGGGAGATACCTATATTTCATCCATTTTATATGACACAACATTAGCTCCAAAAACACGACTTTCTCGTGTTATAAAAAATATAGACACATTGTATGGTGGTGGAGAGAAAATTTGTCTTCTACGAGCGTTATCTATGGATACAGAACTTCCCGTATTAGAAGATATGATAGCGAGTAGTATGCAGGATTGGATCAATGGATTTACATTTTTGGGAAAAGAATTTGGGTATAGTGCTAAGGAAGCCTCCCAAAAAGCAACACAGGTATTAATTCATATTCAAGGGGCTTTAATTATTTCCAAAGGATTAAAAAGCACACATATATTTAAAGATATATTAATCACAATCAAAAAAATGTACCTCCCAACAACATAAAATCACCTATGGAACAGAAACATCCATTGCCACCTTTTACATTAGAAACGGCAAAACAAAAAATTCAACTAGCAGAAGACGCTTGGAATAGTAGAAATCCAGAAAAAATCTCACTTGCATATTCAATAGATAGTGAATGGCGTAATCGTTCTGAATTTATTAATGGACGAGAGGCGATCCAGACTTTTCTTTCACGAAAGTGGGAAAACGAATTAGACTATAAACTTAAAAAAGAATATTGGGCACATACTGATAATCGCATCGCAGTACGATTTGAATATGAATACCGCACTGCAGATGGAGCCTGGTATCGTGCATATGGTAATGAAAATTGGGAATTTGACAATAATGGATTAATGACCCAAAGATTTGCCAGTATTAATGATCTTCGCATAGAAGAAAAAGACAGAAAACTTAAATAACTTCATAAAAATCAAACACATGAAAAAAATTGCTATTAATGGAATGGGGCGCATAGGACGCGCCGCACTCAAAGTGATCTTAGATACTCCCGAACTTGATGTAATTGCTGTAAATGACCTAGTCCCTGTAGAAAATATAGCCTACTTACTTAAGTATGATAGTGTATATGGCATCTATGAAAAAGAAGTTACCCATGATGAAAACCATTTGATTATAGATGGTAAGAAAATCAAATACTTCTCAGACCGTAATCCCGAGGCATTACCTTGGTCAGAAAACAATATTGATATAGTTATAGAAAGTACTGGGTTTTTTACCCAACGAGAAGATGCAGCAAAACATATTACTGCAGGTGCAAAAACTGTAGTTATATCGGCTCCTACTAAAAGTGAAGATACCCCTACGGTAGTACACGGTGTAAACTCAGAAGCTGGAAAAACAAGCATATTTTCATGTGCGAGTTGTACCACAAATAATATAAGTCCAGTCGTTGAAGTATTAGGAAGACATATTGGAATTAAAAAAGCAATCATGACCACGGTTCATGCATACACAGCTTCTCAGAATATGGTAGATTCTGTATCAAAAAAGAACTATCGTATGGGGCGTGCAGGAGCTGCAAATATTGTTCCTACCTCTACAGGTGCTGCAATTGCAACGACTAAAGCACTTCCTCAATATAATGGCAAATTTGATGGCGTTGCATTACGTGTACCGATCCCCGTAGGATCTATTTCTGATATGACATTTGTTACAGAAAAACCTGTAACTGTAGAAGAAGTAAATGCTATTTTAGAAGAAGAAGCCCTTACCGCACGCTATGACAAAGTACTGGCAACGACCTATGAGCCTATTGTCTCTTCTGATATTGTAAAAAGCCCCTATGCCTCTACGGTAGATCTAAGCATGACACGCGTGGTTGATGGAGATTTATTAAAGGTAATGACATGGTATGATAACGAATGGGGATTTACAAATCAAATGATACGTCAGATCTTAGAGATCTAAGACCCTAATTTTATAGATACGCTTTTGCTAAAGCATAAAACGGAGATTAAGTCTCCGTTTTTTTATGCATAAATAGTTCCCTCAAAGCACCTCAACACTTCAATTTTTGACACCTATATACAAAAGACTATTTTCCGATAGTTTATACGTACATTACCGAGAAGGAGAAAAAACTCATTTTGAAAACAAAAAAAATAGGATTTTGGTCTAGCACATCACTCGTAGTAGGAAACATGATTGGGTCGGGGGTGTTTTTATTACCCGCTTCTCTAGCGGCTTATGGTGCCATCAGTGTTGTAGGATGGATATGTTCTTCTCTAGGAGCGATCGTACTTGCTATTATTTTTGGAAACTTAGGAAAATTGGCTCCAGAAACTACTGGAGGTCCTTATGCCTATACCCGATTAGGGTTAGGTAGGTTTCCAGCGTATTTGGTTGCATGGGGATATTGGATTTCTATTTGGTGTACAAATGCAGCCATTGCTGTAGCCCTGGTAGGCTATTTAGAAGTGTTTTTTCCTGTTCTAGGTGATAACCAAATACTCTCAGTACTCACAGGGTTAGGTTTTATATGGCTATTTACATGGATAAATTCAAAACCTATAAAAACAGTTGCCTTTGTACAGTTAATCACTACAATTCTTAAGGTGATCCCCATAGTGCTTATAGGTTTCATAGGAGTTGCATATGTAAAAATGGACCATTTTACACCTTTTAACCTCAGTGGGGAATCAAGTTTTTCTGCAATCACAGCCACAACCACCCTTACACTTTTTGCATTTTTAGGAATGGAAACAGCGACCATTCCTAGCGCTTCAATTAAAAATGCTTCCAGTACTATAAAGAAGGCTACCGTTTTTGGCACCTTGATTACAATCATTGTATACATCTTAAGTTCTGTCGCTATTATGGGAATCATTCCTCCTGATGTATTGGTTACTTCAAATGCTCCTTTTGCAGATGCCGCAGCATTATTCTGGGGCGAGTCTGCTCAATATATTGTCGCTGCTGGTGCTGTTATTGCAACTTTAGGCGCTTTAAATGGTTGGATTTTAATACAAGGACAAATTCCTATGGCTGCATCTCATGACAAACTTTTTCCTAAGATATTTGGGAAATTGAATCGCAACAGATCACCTATTATAGGGATCGTATTATCGAGTATTTTGGCCTCTATATTAATGGGATTAAACTATACAAAAAGCCTCGTTGATGCTTTTACGTTTATGATGAAACTATCTACCCTTTCCGTATTAACACCCTATGTATTATCAACCATAAGTTTATTGATTTTACTTCAAAAAAAGGAAGGGTTTATTCCTATAGGAAAAAGGATACTATCAGGCATAAGCATCTTATTTTGTTGCTGGGTAATTATAGGGTGCGGTACCGAAACTATACTATGGGGGCTTGCACTATTAATCATAGGAATTCCTTTTTATATGTATCTAACTCAAAAAAGTTCTTAATTTAGTTACATGGAACAGTTCTATATTCATCCTGATATTACGCAAGCCGAAACCCTCCCTGCTTCTTTTTATCGTAGTCAAGAAGTTTTTGATGCTATAAAAGAACGTGTTTTTGAAACCACATGGCAATGGATAGGTGATGCAAATACATGTATCCCATTAACAGAAAGTGTGTACCCTTTTGTATTGTTGGACAACTATCTTACAGAGCCTATGATGGTTGTTAGAGATAAGGATAATAATATTATATGCCTCAGTAATGTATGCACACATCGTGGAAATATTGTGGTACATCATCCAGGAAAAGCAAAGAATTTTACGTGTATGTATCATGGAAGGCGATTTGAATTGGACGGTCGTTTTAAATCAATGCCCGAGTTTAAAGAAGCCCAGGATTTTCCTAGACCTTGTGATAGTTTACATAGATTTAAGTTACATGAATGGGGTTCACACTTATTCGTAGGACTTAATCCAGCTTTTGATTTTTCAGAAGTTATTGACGTGATGAAAGAGCGTGTAGGCTTTTTACCTCTTAATGAATTCAAACTTGATACTGCATTAAATAAGGATTATATCATTAATTGTCATTGGGCATTGTATTGTGATAACTATTTAGAAGGCTTTCATATCCCATTTGTGCATGAAAGTTTGAATGACACATTAGATTATGGGCAATATACCACCGAGATTTATGACCATGTAAACCTACAGATCGGCTATACAGATGGAGCAGAAGAAGTTTTTACCCTTCCTGAAGGACATCCAGACCAAGGCAAATATGTAGCTGCTTATTACTATTGGATATTCCCAAATATGATGTTCAATTTTTATCCTTGGGGCTTATCTATAAATATTGTGAAGCCTTTTAGTCGTACTAAAACAAAAGTCTCTTTTATCACATATGTATATGATGAAACAAAATTAAATGCTGGAGCCGGGGCTCTATTAGATAAAGTAGAACGCGAAGATGAGTTCGTTGTAGAAGGAGTTCATAAAGGCTTACAGTCCAAATTTTATAAAACTGGAAGATTCTCTCCTACTCGTGAAAAAGGAGTGCATCATTTCCATAGTTTACTAGCAAAGTATCTTACTATATAAGCATATCTATAGCATGTTATTTCTTTAAAGTACGCTTTCGCGAAAGCATACTAAACAACATTTTATAATAATTTCAAAAAAAATACTACTTGTAGTGTAAGGAGTAAAAAAAGTTTCGACTTATTTACCGAACGTTTGGTAAAATACTAAACACTTAAACTTAATTACAGTATTATGAAAACTAACATTAAAACCGCATTATTCTTATTAATTGCTATTACAGGCTCATGGGTTTCTATATCCAGCACGACTTTATCAACCTCTTCAGAAACTATGGATACATTGGTTTCTAATGACGATACCTCATTCCCAACTTTATATAAAACGATCGATGTCAATGGTCTGGATATTTTTTATAGAGAGGCAGGTCGTAAAGATGCGCCTACGATTGTCTTACTACATGGATATCCTACTTCATCACATATGTTCCGTAATTTGATAAAAGATTTATCGTCAGACTTTCATTTAATTGCGCCAGATTACCCAGGTTTTGGCCGTAGTGAACAACCTCCTATGGCAGATTTTGATTATACGTTTGACTCCATGGCAGAAGTTGTAAACGGTCTCTTAGAAAAATTAAATATTGATTCATATAGTCTATATGTAATGGATTATGGAGCTCCTGTAGGCTATCGTATTTTTGCAAAGCACCCAGAGAGAGTAAATTCTTTTATCGTTCAGAATGGAAACGCGTACGAAGAAGGACTCGATAAGTTTTGGGATGGACTTCGTAACTATTGGGCAAATAATACACCTGAAGTACGTAAATCATTGGAAGGCTTCCATAAAATTGATGGTCTTAAGTGGCAATACTTACATGGTGTACAAGATAGTACCAAAGTAAGTCCAGACAATTGGCATGTGGATCTTCAACACTTAACACGACCAGAAAATAATGAAATTCAACTTGCTTTATTTTACGATTACAGAACCAATGTTCCATTATACCCTACTTGGCAGAAATTATTTAGAAAGCATCAACCTCCTATGCTTATCGTTTGGGGAGAAAATGATAATATCTTTCCTCCTGTAGGTGCCTATCCTTATAAAAGAGATTTGAAGAATATAGAATTTCATCTACTCGATACCGGACATTTTGCACTTGAAGAAAAAGGAGATGAAATAGCAAACTATATCACTCACTTTATGAAAAAAAATAAAGTAAAATAGATTCCATTCCCTATAACATAGCTTACTTATATAAGTAAGCTATGTTATTAAAAATCTACTGTAAAAAAAATAATCAATAGTCCCTATGGAATACTATTTCTCATAATCAAAACCTTGAGTTCTATTTCCAAACTTATGATAAAACATAAAATACATACTAGTAGAATCTCATCAAATCTTAATCAAAATTATTGTGATTGTAAAGGCTCTACTTAATAATCATGTATCTATACTTTCACTATCATTTTTCCTATATTCTTACCTTCAAAAAGTCCAGATAATGCTTTAGGGAGGTTTTCAAATCCTTCTATAATGGTTTCCTTATATATAAGTTTGTCATCTCTTACCCAAGGCCCCATCTCTTCAATCATTTCTAGCATTCTATCATTATAATCTCGTGAGAGAATTCCTTGGATTGTAATTCTTTTGTAAAGCACTTTATGCAAGAATCGTGGGCCCATATCTGGGGTATCTAAGCCATGATTGTACTGAGAAATTTGTCCGCATATTAAAACTCGTGCTCCCACATTTACAACATCAAAAACAGCATCTGTAATTATACCTCCTACATTATCATAATACACATCAATTCCATCTGGACAAGCATTTTGTAATGCTTGTGTCATTAATGTTTGTGTTCTATTTTCTTTATAATTAATCGTAGCATCTACTCCTAATGTGTTTTTTAAAAAATCCATTTTTTCTTGAGTCCCAGCAATCCCAACAACTCGACATCCTTTTAATTTTGCGATTTGTACTACTACAGAGCCTACCGCTCCCGCGGCTCCAGACACCACCACAGTTTCTCCAGCTTTTAATTTTCCCGCATCTTTCAATCCAAAATAAGCAACTCGAGCTGGCATACCCAGAATCCCTAAAGAGGTTGACACTGGTGCCATCTCAGGATCTAATAAACGAACCTCTTTTTCATTGACAATGGCATATTGTTGCCATCCAGTGTAACAATTGACCCAATCGCCTACTTTTAATATATCGGAGTTAGACCCTATCACTTCTCCTGTCATCCCAGATCCTTGTACGACTCCGATAGGATGTGGTTCTTCCCAAGTATTTAACGCAGATTGTTGAATTCGCATATAGGGATCTACACTAATGTATTTTGCTTTAACTAAGACGTCCTCTTTTTGCAAAAGAGAGGCATCTATTTTTTCAATATGTAATGTATAATGCTCTTCATTCACTTGTCCAGATGGACGTTGTGTGTATATCCATTGTTTATTTGATACAATCATAACACGTTTCTTATTTGGTCTGTATAGCTAGCTATTGTCTCTTCATTACGTTTATAGTACGTCCATTTTCCATGACGGGTAGGAATCACCAAATTTGCTTTTTGCATTATCGAAAGGTAATGTGAAATCGTAGATTGTGATAGGCCTACTTTTTTTCTAATATGCTGTACACATACACCATCTCTAAAATGCCCTAAATCCAAATGTGGGTCAAAATACTTTTCTGGTTCTTTTAACCACTGTATTATTTCTAATCTCGTTTTATTGGAAAGTGCTTTATTAATTTTTAAGATATCCATGCTGCAAAAATAAAAAACATATCGAATTTTATCGATATGTTCTTAAATTATTATTACTAATAGATGCTATCCCTTACTATTCAAGTATAAATACTTCCTCTATCTTTATATTAAATACCTTGGAAATATCGTATGCTAGTTTAAGGGACGGATTATACTTTCCTTTTTCAAGAAAGACAATTGTCTCTCTTCGGACCCCCACCCTTTTTGCAAGCTCTACTTGAGTTAGATTATCTCTAGCTCGCAACTCCTTAATTCTAGTCTTCATCCGGGATTCCATTTTTGGAAAGATACATCCAATTAATAAAATAAATAACTCCCATTCCAATAATTCCTAGCCCTATAATTATTTTCTCCCTGGGTTGTATTTCTATAAGAAACAATACTACAATTACCCACATATAAATAGACATATGATACGCTCTTGAAGCTGCTTTTTCTTTTACCCTTTTTGAATATTCATCTTCAGCATTTAAACCAGATGCAATACTCTTATAGCTTTTAATTTTAAAATATATACTAATTGAGATAATTAAAAGTAGCATCCCTATAATACTATATGCTACTATATCAAATGTTTTGTTTGTTTTATATATCCAAAAGATACAGAGCGCTATTATCCCTAAAATTGGGAATAAAGTCATTTTTTTGTTTTTAATCATTTTATTATATGTTATTTATTTCTAACACAAAGTTATGTATTTCTAACATAAAATAAAAAAATTAATACCCTTTTAAAATCTGTTTTATAACATACTATAAAAAATAAAATGGTTTCATTCTTTTCTCTATTCTAAAGCCATTTGCCTTGTAATTCCTGCCCTTTTCATTCTGTATTCTAAGGTTGATGGCGGTATATCTAATTTTTCTGCTGCCCCGTCTTTCCCTCTAACTTTGCCATTACATCTAATAAGTGTTTGAAGTAGTAATTCTGTTTCAGCATCCTGCAATGTTTTGAACTCAAAAACAGAATTTGTATTTGTTCTTTTTGTTTTTTGTGACATTGCTAATTTTAAAGATTTATTATCTGTAAGAAGCACAGACCTCTCTATAACATTAGACAACTCCCTCACGTTACCTGGCCATTCATAACTATTTAATAGATGTTGTACTGATTTATTAACATACACCCCCTCTTTCCCAAACTTTTGACTAAACACTTCAACAAAATGATTGGTCATCAACTCAATATCCTGACCTCTTTCTCTCAATGGTGGAAGAGTAATAGGAAATACACTTAATCTAAAATATAAGTCTGCTCTAAAACTTCCATTCTCAACCGCTTCAAGTAAATTTATATTAGTAGCTGCAATTATTCTAGCACTGACTTTTATAGTATTATGCCCTCCAAGCCGTTCAATTTCTTTTTCTTGTATTGCTCTAAGTAATTTGGGTTGAAGCTCAATAGGCAATTCACCTATTTCATCTAAGAACAAAGTTCCTCCACTTGCTAGTTCAAATTTCCCTATACGTTGTTGTAGTGCTCCAGTAAAAGCACCTTTTTCATGACCAAATAATTCTGACTCTATTAATTCTTTTGGTAAGGAAGCACAATTGACTTTTATTAAAGGTTTTTCTCTTCTTAATGATTGTTCATGAAGTACTCTTGCTACCACCTCCTTTCCTGTTCCAGTTTCACCTAAAATGAGAATATTTGTATCTGTATTTTTGACCAAATTTACTTTATCAAAAACGTGTTGCATAGAAAGACTTTCACCTATCACTTTTGATGTATGATAGCTTTTATTTACTTGTTCCTTCAAATAGGTCTTTTCCTCCGTCAAGAGTTTATTTAATCGAACAACTTCATTAAAAAGCAAGGATTTTTCTAATGACTGAATTAAGGTAGATTGCAGGCTATCAAATAAAGTTATGTGTCTTTGTTGAAAGGGATTTTTCTCTTTACTATAAAAACCAATATAGAATCTTTCGGAATTTACTTCAAGCATAAAAGTCAGACTACTTTGAATTTGAAACATTCTATTAATTTTCTGTTTAACTTTCTGATTTTCTAGCTCTTTTTTATATTTTTTATAATTGGAAATAGTCGGGGTATTACTTGCATTATCTAATAGATATTCTTTAAAAACTTCTTCATCTAAGTCAGTCATTTTCAAAAAAGATTCTATAGATATCGCTCTAAATTCATCAAGCCCTATTTTTTGAACCCCATAATTCACTTCTTTAAATCGGTCGCCCATCATACTAAAAGTGACAGTATCAAATGGAATTCCATTTCTTAAAGATTTTGCGACTCTAATAAGCCTATTTTCCCATGAACTCTCATTATGAAAAGCATCAATAATTTCTAACTGAGTAGTATTTATCCAATCATTGAGTTGAATTTTATCTTTAGACTGAATATGCCCCACTGCAATAGCCAATTGATTACAAATTGCTTGAAACCTAGAAATGTCTTCTTTTTTATAAGCATTTGGATCTTTACTACTAAGGCACAATATACCAATGCTATGTCCTTCATTTACTAATGCCCCGGCCATAACTGTGACAAGTCCTGCATCTAACATATGTGGAAAGTGAGGATGTGTGGCGATATTTTTGTGTAGATCCAGAAGGTTGAAAATTTTAGGTTTCTTTAAACCAGCCCAGTATTCGATAGCACTATTTTTATGAGGATAGCTACTTCCGTCCATATGTTCATAAACATACCTGTTAACTGGATCCATCACACTGTTCCCATCAGATAACTCTGTATGATACTCATTATGTTCATCTATCGTAAAGAGTCCAGGGCAATCAAATGTAAAAGCCTTGCTTACCTCTTCAAAAATTAAACGAATCAATTCTTTTCGGGTTTGAGTTTTAGATAATGCTATATTAATATCTAAAAGAAGTTTATAGTCTTTTACATTCATTTTAAAACCTTATTATTGGGTTGTGTTTTTTGTTTATACACAATTATTGGGGTTTTTAGTATTTTAAATCTAAATAAAAATTAATTTTAAGACACTAAATATCAATTATTTAAATAATTTTTTTATACAAAAATCGTCTTGGCATCACTTTAGCAATATATAATAAATAATTAAACAAAATTCCATTTTTTCAATGGATTTTTGTTTTAAATAATTCACCATACAGAGATATCACTATTTTAAAATAGGTCTAAAATTCTAAAAGCTAACACACGATAACAAATGAAAAGAAATCTAAAAAAAGAGCTAATGTTAACACTATTTTTGGCAATAACTATACAAGTATACAATGCCCAAACTACTGGTGAAATTTACGGATCTGTTAAGGATGAAGCTGGGACTCCAATTCCAGGAGCATCTGTTTACCTAGAAGGATCTCAAGTAGGAGCTAGTACCGATTTTGATGGAAATTACATTATACAAAATGCCCCAACAGGCTCCTATAATTTAATTGCGAGTTATGTAAGTTATGAAACCCAAACAAAGTTTAATATCATAATCAAATCAAAAGGTAATATTTCCTATGACTTTGTTTTAAAAGAATCTATGGCATCCCTCGATGAAGTTATAATAACCAATACAGATAAGATAAGTCGCCCACGTGAAACCCCTCTCTCAGTACAATCACTTAGTGCTGCAGAGGTTGCCAATTATCCAGGCAGTAATAATGACGTAGTTCAAGTTGCTCAAACCCTTCCTGGAGTCTCACCATCCATAGGTGGGTTTAGAAATGACTTAATAATACGTGGTGGAGCACCCAATGAAACTGTATATTATTTAGATGGAATGGAAGTGCCAAATATCAATCACTTTTCTACTCAAGGTAGTGCAGGTGGACCCGTTGGAATGATAAATGTATCTTTTATAAGTGATGTCACTCTATCAAGTTCTGCTTTTGGCTCCCAGTATGACAATCCACTTTCTGGGGTTTTACAATTTTCACAACGTACTGGCAATCCTCGTGATTTCACAGGAAATTTTAGAGTAAGTGCAAGTGAAGCGGCCATTACTTTGGAAGGCCCATTATTTAAAAAGCAAAAAAAAGAATCAAAAACTACTTTTCTAGCATCAGTTCGTCGGAGTTACTTGCAATTCTTATTTGATGCCATTGGATTACCTTTTAGACCTAACTATTGGGACTATCAATACAAAATTAATCATCAAATCAATGAGTACAACACTATTACTTTTTTAGGGTTGGGATCTATCGATGATTTTTCTGTTGAGGCACCTGACGATTTTGATGAAGAACAGCAATCATTACTAGATCAAGCTCCTTTTATTAACCAACGTACCAACGCCATCGGTTTAACTTGGAAAAATAGGTTTAAAGATGGTTCTGGCTTTATGCAAACAACTATTAGCAACAACACGCTCATTAATGAATTTACAAGGTTTAATGATCCAGAAAATGAAGAAGGTATCCTATTTAGTAATGATGCTAACGAATCTGAAACTAAAATAAGATACGAACTCACAAAATTCTTTGGAGACTGGAAATTCTTTTCAGGGTTTAACACACAGTATTCAGATTATAGAAATATTACTACAAATCAGACTGACAATCAATTTTTTAACACCGAAATTGATTTTATAAAATATGGATTATTTGCAAATATTACTAATTCATTTTTTGAAGATAAACTAGATGTTTCTTTTGGGTTTAGGGTTGATGATGATACATTTTTGGATAATTCTAACCTATTAGACACTTTTTCACCTAGAGCCGCAATTTCTTATGAGGTTACTGAGAATTGGAGTCTTAATGCAACTATCGGAAGTTATTATAAATTACCTCCTTATACCATTCTAGGCTTCAGAAATAATCAGAATGAACTAATTAATAACAATGTAGATTATACTAGGAGTGATCACTATGTTTTAGGGCTTGAATACTTTTTAAATCCATCAGCTAGTTTTTCTTTAGAAGGGTTTTATAAGGCATATGATGATTATCCAGTTTCGGTATTGGATAGAGTTTCTTTGGCAAATAAAGGGGCCGATTTTGAAATACTAGGTAGTGAAGAAATTCAAACTGTAGGAAGAGGCAGAAGTTATGGGCTTGAATTTCAATTCCAACAAAAACTAACCAATAACTTTTTTGGGATATTTTCATACACCTGGTTCTTTAGTGAATTCACTGGATTTGACAGGAATGAATTTATCTCATCTGTTTGGGACAGCAGGCACTTAATTTCCTTTGTGGGTGGTTATAAACTACCTAAAAATTGGGAAATAAGTACTCGATATCGTTTTGCTGGTAATACACCGTTTGTACCTACAGACCAAGAAGCTACTTTAAACACCTACCCCGAAATTATACTAGATTACACCCGATTAGGTGAGGAAGATCTGGACATATTTAGTCAGTTAGACCTTAGAATAGATAAGAAATGGAATTTTGAAAATTGGTCGTTAAACATTTTTGGTGAAGCACAAAATGTACTTGCACAAGAGATTCCACAAACACCGCAATTTGGCCTAGCACGCAATTCATCTGGGGATATCACAGAGCCTCAGAGCCTTATTCAAATTGATACAGACACATCTCAAATTATACCAAGTTTGGGGATAGTAATCGATTTTTAATCAACAATATAGATAGCAAAAGAATTGATTTTAAATATGAATTTCGAATTCTATATGTATTAATGAATTTGTAATACTAGTGAATACAAAAAAATAAAATCAATTTGCTTAATGTATAATAAACAGGTATTGTACGCTTTCGCGAAAGCGTACTCATTATGAAGATAATTATAATGTTCTTATTTTTTTAATCTAATATATAGGGCATATATATATCTACGATAGTGCCCTTATCATTACTTTTTGATGTAAAATAGGATTTTGTCTTATGCCTTTTTCTTAGAATTTCAAGACGTTCTTTTACAATATTACTTGACACAGATGGGTACTGTTTTTTTTCATTAACATTCAATACGTCATAACCTGTACCATTATCTTGTATTTTACAAATAAGCTGTCCTTCTTTTTTAGAAAATTGAACTTCCACCTTTCCATTTTCTTGCTTGTTAAGTCCATGAATTATGGCATTTTCGACAAATGGTTGGATTAACATCGGGGGGATTATCGTCGATCCTATATTAATATCAGAAGTTACAGTTATCTCATAATCAAAATTTTCTGAAAATTGTGATTGTAGATCAAGGTAACTTTCTAACGTAAGGATTTCTTCGTCTAAACCAATATAGTCTTCTCTTGAATTGGTGAGGATTAGTCTAAACAATGTTGTCAATTTATTAATATATGGAATCGTTTGTATGGATTTTTTTTCTACAAACAAAGAGATAGATTGTAATGCATTAGACACAAAATGAGGGTTCATTTGAGATAATAAAAGACGTTGTTTTAAGTTTTCCCTTTCATACTTATTCTGAAGTTTTATTTGTCTCCAAAATAAAAATGTCAATCCTACAAAAAGAATAATAAACCCAATAAGGCTATAGGTTATAATTTGCTGTTGGTTTATTATAGTTTTTTGTTGTTCTTGATTTTCTTCAAGAGATTGAATAGCAGTATCTTTTTCTTTTGTTTGATAGGAAACTTCAAGTTCCTGTAGGTCTTCATCCGTTTTCTGTTTATGAAAATTTTCAAGAAAAATGACATGTTCTTTATACATATCATTTATGGCTTTGGGTTGTGAAGTGCGCATAAAATAATCTGATAAAAAATTATAAATTATTTCTATTTGTGTCTTAACTGATTTTGTGTATTTATCTAATTGATAATACTCTTCTAAGACCTCCTTAAGCTTTTTTACTCCCAGTTGTGGTGCATTACTTTCCAGCAGAATAATGCCTTGTGCAGCTATAAGCTCTAGTTCTTCATTTTCAATCTCGTAGGCAGATGGTTTTTTTTCTCTGGTTCGAATTGCCTTGGTTAGATATTCTTTAATTAACTCTTTATTTTTAGGGGTAATACTATACTCGGTATACGCTAGTTGCAAGTAAATACTCGGAATATTATTTTTATACGTTTCAGATTGTTCTGATCGTTCTAGTGCTTTTAAAAAATAGTGTTTGCCTACTTGAGGCTTTCCTTGTCCGGAATAGAGAGCACCAAGACGTGTATATGTTGTAACCGCTGGACGATCTAATCTCATATACACACTGTCCTTAATTGTTTTAAGGCGATATGCTATTGCCAGACTATCATTACCCATAGCAATATGGTTATCTGAAATACCAGCAATTAAAAAGGATTTCCATTTATATGGATAATTTTTTTCTAGGTCTAAAGCTTTTTGATAACTCTGGATGGAATTTGTATAATCTTGAGAGCGCTGTAACCCCAATGCTTTGTTTAAATAGATTTTAATAGCCGTTTCATAATCTAAGGTATCTTTTACTTTAAGCTGTTCAAAGGCTTTTATCCCTTTATTTGCATAGTATAGTGCAGAGTCCTTATTATGTTTTTCGTTTAATGAAATATATGATTTACGATAGTAATAATGATGCCATCCCGTAAGAGCTATATTATTTTTTAAAATCTGACCTAATTGGTAGACTGTTACATTACGTGTTAATAGTGAATCAAATGTTTTCTGAGTGTATGTAGTAGTGAGATCTAGGTCAAGTGCTTCTTGGGTAATCCCATGATATGATTGGCAGAAACAGATTAGAATAATGATGATTTTTTTCATTGCGAAAATGTGAGATAGTTTTGTAAGCGTAATATATAATTACCTGCTCATAGTTTGAGATTTTCTTAAAGATTTTTGTTTTTAAACAGACGCAGATTATATTCGTGATAATTTACAAGCTATATGGATCAGGTAGTACCTATTAAAATTTTAATTGTAGAAGATAACATCAAAATACAAGAATACCTTACACTATTAATTAACCGCTATTTTCCTGAACAATTACAAATACTAGGGTATGCAAGGTCCACCAAAGAAGCTATTAATCTAATAGAGAAAACACAACCTGAGCTTATATTTATGGATATAAAGCTAGAAGATGGGCTAGCATTTGAAATATTTGAACAATTGAATCAATGGGATTTTGAAGTGATTTTTGTCACTGCTTTTGATGACTTTTATAAACAAGCCGTTGATTATTTTGCTTTTAGTTATGTAATTAAACCCATTGTCGTAGAAAAATTTATAGAAATTATAAGTCGTTATATACAATTCAGAAAACGGATATTTTCTATTGAAAAGTTTCAGCAGTTATCCTCTTTTTTACAAAAAGAGAGCACAAAGATTCTAATCCATTCTGGGGAGAAGTATATTAATATCCATATAAAAGATATCGTTAAGATTGAAGCCGATAGTAATTATTCTTATTTCTATTTAAAATCAGGAGCCAAGCATTTAGTTTCTAAATCATTAAAGTATTATGAGCAGTTATTCCATACTAAAGGTTTTTTTAAACCGCATCGATCTGTTCTTATCAATATTGAGTATATAGAGTCTATTTATAAAAAAGAAACTATCAAACTAACTACAGGTGATAATGTCCCAGTGGCGATAAGAAACAAACAAAAATTAATGGATGTTATTAAGAGCTTGTCTTAAACAATTTGCTATGATAAAGCTATAAAAAAATCACCTTTTCTAGCCCTTTTTATATCTTATATCCTAGTGGTTTTCTTCATGTATATCAAACTCGCATTCTAAAATACTACGCTTACATATTTTTTTATAACGCTTGCATACTTTTTCTTTTTTCTCCCTTCTAGTATCCTAAATTAGTACTGTTTTTAAGGGGAGTCTTTGATGAATATTAAGGAAACAATGCTAGTTACATAAGAGCTAAATTTTAAAGAGTTTTGGGATTAAAAAACTTCTATAAAGTGATGCTCATGTAACTAAATTGTTTGTAAATCAAAAAAGACTAATTGTTTTTAAAGTGCTTGTATGATGGAGATATTTTTTATCAAAACTATAATAGCTATCATGTTTTGGTAATCTACGTTTTATACGATCTCATCAAACAAGCATTTTAAAATTAGTATAGTTAGACTGATTAACTATCTACTCATCGTTTCGCCTCATAGAAACAACCCTTCATACCCCTATTTATTGAAATATACAGAGATATCTGTACTACGCCTATATCCATGCGGTACTAGTAAGATAGTTACAAATATGTCAAATACAAACTTTAATTATATATGTATGGAAGCAACAATCTGAATAAAACATCCATGTGTTTGTTTGCAACAACACATTCTATCTCAATTCACATTTTTAATGATTCACATCCATATGATTTGAATCCTAACACGCAATTTACTAAACCTTTTAATCGTCATTATGAATAAAAAAACCTTGTTTTTAAAACACAATTATTATATGTGTTTACTGACCATTCTTTGTACTGTATTGAGTCTCCATGCTCAGGAAACAGATTCACAAGCATCCTTTGATTATGAATCAGAACTTAACCGTTCTGTTTCTATTCCTAACTCTCCAGAAGCAGAAGCTTTTACACAGTATGGAAATACACCTGTTAATATGTATGCAGGCTCGCCAGAAATAGGAATCCCTATATACACCCATCAAGGAAGAGAACTTAGTCTTCCTGTAAACTTAAACTATGATGCCTCAGGGATTAAAGTAGAACAATTAGCCACCGCATCAGGACTGGGATGGAACTTGGCCGTTGGAGGGCGTATTTCTCGTATCGCTAATGGGCTCCCCGATGATTATATCACTGCAGGATCTACGCCTTATTTAAGCTTTTGGAATGACGATGTACGCGATAAGATGTTAGTTTACAGGAATCAAAGTGCATTTTTTGCCGATGAACAAGATGTTGTGGATTACTTTGATTTTATGAATAGTATCAGCATCAATGAGTTTGAAACTCAGCCTGATTATTTTAGTTTAAATGCTATTGGGATTAATGATTATATCGCTTTTGACGTAAATACACGTCAGGCGTATGCACTTAACAACCCACATATTATTGTAGAGTTTGACACCTCACTTCCAAATGCTACCGATGGCATGCGCAGTATTACCAAGTGGACCATTACAGGAGCTGATGGTACTAAATACTATTTTGAAGCCGCAGAAATCACCGATTATGATGGAAATGATATACGTATATTTGATGTATACAAAACCTATAATTCTTCATGGGTACTCACTAAAGTAGAATCTGCCAATAGAAGAGATACCTATACATTTAATTATACACCATTAGATCCATGGTCTCAAAACTTTAGTGTATCGGGATATTCTTCCTACAGCTATACCATTGATGAGAACACTCCAATTAATGTTCCCTCTCCTCCTTATGTGACAAGCTTTATTCCTACGATCAGAATAGAACAACAACGATTAGACAATATCGTACATAATGGAAAAGAAATTGTTTCTATCTCCTATCAAAACAGGTATGATATCGGTGCCTCTGATGCAATTGATGCGATCACCATTAAAAATGGCAGCACACAAGATTATAAGATCTATGATTTTTTAACTTCTTATTTTGGGATTAGCAGTGGTCAAAACCCTGCATCGGAAATACCATCTCATATCCGATTAAAGCTCGATGGTATTGACATCAAATCCAGCAATAATGATTTGTACCAAAAATATCGTTTTGACTATTTCTCTCCTGAGCAAGTCCCGCCAGTGGTAAGCAAAGGACAGGATTATATGGGGTATTATAATGGGCAAGGGTCAAATACGGTTCTCTTTCCAGAAGTAACGGTAGGGCAGCACACTTTTGGCGGGGCCAATCGGTCTGTAAATTTTACCCAAGCTATTAAAGGAACTCTCTCAAGGATTTATTATCCTACTGGAGGATATACCGATTTTGAATTTGAACCTCACACTACTCCTGCAGAACCATCTGATGTCGATGAAAATACATTTACACAAATCTATGCAAGTCAATTACTCATAGGAGCTATGAATACCGATGCTCCTTGTGGAACGCCTGCTTCTCTATGTGAATGTGGAAGTGGTTGGTGTAATGATGAATATGGACCTGGACGAAGTCCTAACTTTACCAATACAAGCTTTGACATACAAGAGGCAGGAAATTATACGTTAAAATATCTTGAAACGGATACGAATAGTGGGAGTCCTTCTGAAGGAGTAGCCAGAGCATATGCTTTTAAAGTATCTAATGCTACAAGTTGTGGTCCAGCGCCTATTTTGGATACAGATCAAATTCTTGATCCTGGAGGAGATGGAGGTTTATTAATTGATAACACTGATGTTATCTTTAATAAATATGATCATCAATACCTACTTAATGTTGACGGAGAAATGGGTGTATTTCTAACACCTGGGTGTTATCAAATACTCTTAATAAATCCTAGTGACAATACTACACAATTATTACAAGTAAGCCGCTTAGAAACTACCATAGATTCTCCTGCAGAATTAGCCGATGTACAACGTGCAGGGTTTCGTATCAAAACCATTAAAAATTATACCGATACGAATGAATTGGCCACTGAAAAAGAATATCTATACAAGGTAGAAAAGATCTCTACAGCAGATTCTTCTGGGAATATCATTTTCAATCCACAGTTTTATACCGTTAATAATGGATTAACTGTAACGGGAATAGATGATGGTTGTCAGATTGTGGATGCAACCTCCCTTTTTGTATCAGGAAGCTCCAGTGGAGGAAGTCAGCCTCATGTAGCATATTCAAGAGTATATGAAGTCTTTAAAAAAGGAACCACTCCAGAGGATAATGGAGGCTATATTCAACATGATTTTTATATAGATCAAAATACAGGATTACATTCTCCAGGGGTCCCTCCTAATGTGAGTTCTTATAGGCCTCATTTAGCTGTGGGACAAGAAATAAATACCAAAACCTTTGATAATACAGATACAGTACTTCAGGAAGTATCCAGAGATTTAGCGACAAATTCTTCTGCTTATAAATATTTCGGAAGTTTTGGACTGTATGTAATCAATAAACCAGAAAAAGCATTTGATTTACTGGTATCCAAACCATATTTAAGTGGAGTTACGTATGATTTTGCACAAAAAATATATGGAGCCTTCAGTACTGGAGAAGGAGATGGTTCTACTGCCTGTGCTTATGTATATCCTGATGTAACACTTTTAGGATGGGATTTACACATCACAAGTTATGTCCCCTCTTTTGAGTTAAGATCTTCAAGTGTAGAAGGCGCTGTGGGAGGTGTCGTACAACAAGTGTCTACACAATATTTTGGAGATCTATCGGATAATAAACAATTACAAACCACAGAAGATTATGAGTACGACAATACCATTGGACATCTTCTAAGAGAAAAAACATCAACACTGGAGACCGATGAGCAAATCACGCAAGAGTATCGTTATGCTTTAGAACTCACAGATCCTGTCTTTCTACAAATGCAGTCGCGCAATCAATTGCAGATGCCTGTAGAAGTTACAACTACTTCAGAGACGGCTGTAAATACTAGAAAAAGTAATTACAGTGCTATAGGAAATGGGTTTTACCCTACGTCTATTGAAATTGCAAATAATCTGATGGATCCTGCAACGGGAGCTATATCAAACCACCCTAACGAAGAGCGCATCTTTTTTGAGTATTACACCAATGGAAATATTAAAACTTCGTATCAAGCTGAAATTATTACCGGAGGGTTTCCAAGTAGTATCACTAAGGTAAATGAAACTGCCTATATCTGGGGGTATGATAACAAATACCCTATTGCCAAAATAGTCAATGCGTCTCATTCAGAGATTGCTTCCTATGTCGCTTCTCTCGTAAGTCTGGCACAAGCAGATAATGACAGGACCTTAGACTACATAGGTAATGAAGGAGCGCTTAGACAAGCTCTTGATGCTATGCGAGAAGACCCCTCACTCTCACACACTCATATAACAACCTATACCTATGATCCTTTAATAGGAATTACCTCTATGACAGACCCTAGAGGGTATACCATGTATTATGAATATGATTCTTTATACAGACTTAACTATGTCAAAGACAGTGATGGCAACATCCTAAATGAAAATGAATACAATTATAGAATCAATAACTAATATCTGGATCAAAATGAAAAAATTAATCATATCTATACTATTGATGTTCCCTGTATTAGTGATGGGACAAACAACCACAGAGAACTACGTAAAAACAACAGCGTATCAAGTAGCCACACAAACTGGAACGGTTACCGATGATCAAAAAATAGAATCCATCACCTACTATGATGGATTAGGAAGAACCAAACAATCGGTATCTGTAAAAGCAGGAGGGAATAAACAAACTATTGTACAACATATTGCCTATGATTCCTTAGGACGAACAAACAAACAATACCTACCATATGCAACACCCGATGAGATTGTAAATCCTTTAGATTTTACAAATCAAGGAATATTAAAAAGTAATATTGAGGCGTTTTACAATACGTCTCAATATGAACATACCCTTAATCCATATAGTGAAACTCTTTTTGAAGAATCTCCGTTAAGCAGACCTCTTAGGCAAGGGGCTCCAGGTAATACCTGGAAGATCCAAAAAGATACCATTGCCGATCATACGATTCATTATCTCTATACAACCAATACAGTAAGCACTGACGAAGATCAAGGCGATGATGTATTAGATTTTGAAGTGGTTTTTAATGGAACCGATGGCACCCAGCCTTCTTTACAACTTGCAGGTATTCATCCTGAAAACAATTTATCCAAAACGATTGTACAAGATGAAAATTTTGAACAACGCTTAGAAGCTGTAGGGCCTCCGCCAGGGCCTTTTGATCCCCCTTTGCAAGAACATCAAATTGTAGAAAGTGGAGATCATGCCACCGAAGAATTTACCAATAAAAAAGGACAAGTTGTTTTAAAACGAACCTATAACGAAGAAGTTACACACGACACCTATTATGTATATGATGATTTTGGGAATCTCACTTTTGTACTTTCTCCAGAGGCAAGTACACAAATTGTAAATGGAACTATCTTAGTGATTAACGCACAGGAGATACTCGATAAATTAGGGTATCAATATGTATACGATCATCGAAACCGTCTCATTGAAAAGAAAGTGCCTGCCAAAGGATGGGAATATATCCTATATGATAAACTTGATCGTCCTGTGCTTACACAAGATGCAAACATGCGCGAAAGCTTTCAATACTTATTTACTAAATATGACGATTTTAATCGTGTGGTATATACAGGTCTTTGTACCTCTTTTCTATCACGATCATTGTTACAAAATCAAATTGACAATCAATCAGAATTGAATGAGGTTGCTGTTACTAGCAGTAATTCCATAAACGCAGTAAATGTATACTATACCAACCAGGTATTTCCAACAACGAATATCACATTACACAACATCAATTACTATGATCAGTATATAGGTATAGGAGACTATAGTTTGCCGACTTCTATATACGGTCAAACTAGAACAATGAATACTCACGGACTTCCTACCGTATCATTAGTACGTGTATTGGGTACTGACGATTGGATTACTAATGTTACTGGATATGATGAAAAAGCACGTCCCATATTTAGTGCTAGTTTGAATAACTATCTAGGTACCCAAGACACTTCTGAATCTTTGTTAGATTTTACAGGAAAAGTACTTGAGACTAGAATGACCCATCAAAAATCGGGACATAAAGAGATCGTTACTAAAGATTTCTTTAGCTATGACCATCAAAATAGGTTGGTTACTCATATGCAGCGGATTGATGATGAGCCTATACAATTGATTGCTAGTAATACCTATGATGATCTAGGACAATTAGAATCTAAACATGTGGGAGGGCAACTTTTTGAAAGTGGATATACGGATCTTGTCAATGTTAGTGTCTCTGATGACGGGTATTATATTACCAAAACAGATCCTACAAATTCAAACTCATATAATGCAGGCCTAGCCACTATCGGAAAATTACAAGGTGATGGAGGACTCTCTTTTAATGTAGAATCTATTGGTCGCGAATTCCGAATTGGGCTTAATGATATAAATGCTAGTGCTGTGGGAACAGCAGATGTGAATTACTTCTTTTTATTCCAAACAGTTCCTTATCAAACAGGGTATCGATATTTTGTTTTCAAAAAACCATTGGCAGGAGGCTCCTCTACTCATATTTATACAGGATCATACAATCAGGACAGTAATAGTTTTGATATAGAACGTATAGGGGATGATCTACATTTTAAACAAGAAGATGCTACCGTAGCAATCGTGGCATTAGAGGATCCTACGATTCCTTTAATAGGAGATGTGGTCTTTAAAACACCAGATACAGAGATTAGCAATCTTAATTTCTATGCCACCACTATTGATAACAGCCTTCAGAAAGTAGATTATGAATATAACGTACGTGGATGGCTTACAGATATCAATGATATCAACGATAATTCTGCTGAACGGGATCTCTTTAACTTTCATATTAATTATGACACCAAAGAAGGAATGAACGCTACAGGAAGCATCACACCACTCTACAATGGAAATATCTCACAAACCATGTGGAGTACGGCTAATGCAGATCCACAAATAAGAGCCTATGGTTATGCCTATGATGCGCTTAACAGACTCAATGCAGGTTTTAGTAGACGAGGTACCAATTACAATACTGTAGATCGTTATAGTGTATTTGGTATCAATTATGACAAAAACGGGAACATAGGCGGTTTGGAACGTAATGGCTATATCTCTAGCTCAAGTACTGGAGTGATGGATGACCTAACCTACACCTATAACGGAAATCAGTTACTGAATATTACTGAACATAGTACCTCGAGTATTAAGGATCAAGGATTCTACGATAATAACACTACTTTTGGGAATGATTATGAGTATGATATCAATGGTAATATGATCAAAGATCTTAATAAAGGAATTACCGACGCTATTATTTACAATCACTTAAACCTGCCTAAAACTGTTAAAATCAATACCGTTGATGCAGAAGGGAATCCCCAACAAGGAACGATTACTTATGTATATGATGCAACAGGAATAAAACTGGCGAAAATGGTTAATGATGAAATTCAAAATACAACCGTGACGACCTATTATGCAGGGGGATATATCTATGAAGATGACAATAATACAGAGTCTCTAAAGATGTTTTCACATCCTGAAGGCTATGTAGAACCTGTCTTTGCAACAAGCAAGTCCATTAAGAAATTTAGTAAAACAACACAAGCTACAGCTTTCTCTGGGTATCAATATGTATTTAACTATACCGATCATTTAGGAAATATACGCCTCACCTATGCCGATAGTGATGGAGATGGAGCCATTACCCCTTCCACAGAGATTATTTCTGAGAAGCATTATTATCCCTTTGGATTACAGCAACAAGGATATAATGACGTAGTTACTTCAAATTCTAACTCAATGGCGGAACGATTTACTTATAATGGAAAGGAAAACAATCCTGAACTTGGACTAGAGTGGGTAGACTTCGGAATTAGAAATTATGATTCTTCACTTGGAAGGTGGATGAATCTTGATCCATTAGCTGAAAGCTATACTCCTATGTCACCGTATAGTTATGCTGTAAATAATCCAATATTTTTTATTGACCCAGACGGAGCTAGAATCAATTTTTCAAAAATATATGAAGATTCTCAAAGTTTAGAAAATGGAATCAATATTTTATTAGATTTATCTGAGCAAACGGGGCTATCTTTAACATTAAATAGGGATGGAGATCTAAATTATGAAGAGGATGTAATATTTGGGAATGGAGAAATTGAACTAGGAAGCAGTGAAGCTAGAACACTATTAATAGATGCTATTGATCATGATGATACTGTTTCAGTTTTTAATAAACCTGGTCAAGGTTCTGGTGTTCCGGCATTATTGTTAAATGATGGCAGCAAGGTTAAGACAAACACTATTTATTTTGATCACCTACAAGTTGATTCTCAAATTAGTAGTGTTTCTGAAGGATTAAATTCTAAAACTCTTGGTTATGGATTAACTTTCTTGCACGAACTATCTCATACTATAGTTGGAGGAGGTCTTAGTGATCCTACTAATTCTATAGAAAAAGGAGAAACTGTTGAACGCATAAATAAAATTCGAGAACAATTAGATGCTAATCCATTAAATAAAATATTAGGTGATGGAACGCAATATGGAATTAGAAATTTTTATGGAGGTCTAGAAGTAAATAGAGAACACTTTAATTCTCAAAAAGATATTGTTACTATGTTAATGTCATTTACAATAATAAGTAATGGAGAGAAAAAATCAGCAAATGCTAGATCAATTTCTCTCAGAGATAAAAATTAGAAATATTGAATAAAATTTGTAACATATCCTTATTAATAATTTTTTATATATTTTCTTGCTCAACAGTAAAGGAATTGAATAATGATTCCATTTATGGATCAATTATCAATGATTTAAAAGGCAATATTAGTTTCAATAATTTTTCTAATGAATATGATAATTGTACTTCTATAGAAATAAGCAAGTATTTGCATGATATATGTCTCTTTAATATAGAGTATATAATTCAATTAGCACCTGAAAATATAGATATTATTAACGCTTATGAACAAAAGAAATGTTCCTCTAATGTTAAAAATAAAAATGATAAATCAAAAGATATAAGATTAGATAAGTTTTCTGACACTGGAGATAATTGTTTTAAGTTGTTTTTTTATGAACGGATAAACAATAAAATAGTAGTTACAATTAGTCCAAAAAATAGTGTTTTTTCATACACTACATTAAATTATATATATGAAATTACTAATAATAATAGTGTAAAACTGACAAAAGCATTTGAAGTAATGGTTAATTAGAATAATATTCTAAGTAATAAATAATATAAGCCATCTACTAGTGCTCCTCCGCTAGCACTCGTCTGTGACGGGTGTCGTCAAGAGTGAGGATATAATAACAAAAAGCTGTACGAACGTAACGTATGGCTTTTTGTGTTTATAAGGAAGTTGTATAGCTTTTTACGAAAGTGTAAAAGAGGGGAAGAAAGAAGTATATTTATGACGCATCTGCTAGCACTCGTCTATGGCGAGTGCTACTCAGGGTATATCAAACAAAAAAGCCGATTTTTTAAAGTCGGCTTTTTCTTTGTACGGGCGGAGAGACTCGAACTCTCACACCTTGCGGCACTAGATCCTAAGTCTAGCAATTATGGATGATTGATTTTAAGCGTAATGATTATCAATAGTTTATATAATTTTAGAGCGATTTTAAAAGTCGGAATTATACATAAAACAGATGTTTGTTGTACCTATGTTGTATCCGTAAAAAAAATTCTTCAAGAGATACGTACGTTTTTTGTTTACCACATCCTATGTTTAAAGATATTTCTATAGACTAGATTTTTAGTCTAGTAAATAAAAACTCTTCAAAGGTTTTTTTAGACTTTATTCAACTCTTTCAGAAAATCCGCATCCTTCCCAGAACATTAGAAATAGTCAGCTGAACGGAAAGCCTAAATTGGAGATTGTGTCCAATGCGAATAACCATTTTTATAGAGACAATTAAGGTATCACTGAATATTACTGTAATAACAGATGCTTCTTTAAGAAGGAAACAATAAGTTGCTTTTGAAGCATAAAGTTTTTGTATTTATTAAACCCATGTCCTTCATCTTTTGCTAGTATATACCAAGCCTCGTTTCCTTGAGTATTCAGCGCTCTATATATCTGTTCAGATTCTTTGTAATTTACTCTTGGGTCATTGAGTCCTTGAAATATCAATACAGGTGAAAGAATCTTATCCACATTGTTGATGGGTGAAATTTCTTCAAGATAATTTCGCATGCCCTCTTTACGTTCATCACCAAATTCAACACGTCTTAAATCTCTTCTGTAGTCACTAGTATTTTCTAAATAGGTAAGCCAGTTAGAAATGCCTACGACGTCAATGCCACATTTAATTCGGTTTGAGTATTCTGTCAAGGATGCTAAAACGGCATATCCACCATAAGATTCCCCAAATACAGCTATGTTAGCTTTATCTAAATTTGTTTGCTTTTCTATCCAATCTAATAATGCACCAATATCTTTAATGGCATTCATTCGGTTTTTGCCATCATCTTGCTTCATGTAAGATTTTCCGTAACCATTAGAGCCTCTGATATTCGGAATTATTATAGTTATACCTAATTCATTTACTAAATATTGGTAAAATCCATTAAATTTTGGTCGTATTTGATATTCTGGACCACCATGAATATCAATAAGGACAGGTGAAGGTTTCGTATTACTTTTCGACTTATAAATATATGCTGGAATATCATATGCTCTATTTGTAGTAGAATCTATAGATGTAAAAGTGAAAGGTTCAGCTTCTATAAATCGTATTGAATCTTCAGGTATTTTTCCTTTTCTAGCATACTGCTTGAGTATATTTTTTTTAACGTCATAACAAAACACTTTACGGTAAAAAGTACTATTGTAAAAGTTGAAGCCTACTTTTGTACCCTGTTTATTTATAGATAAATTTTGAAGAATACCTACAGGAAAATCTTTTACTTTATAATACTTAAGTGTTTTTAAATTCAAAATATAAAGCTTTGAAAACCCATTTTCATTAATGCTAAAGGCGGCATTCTCTCCCTGAACATCAATTGTAAGGTGCTCAATATCCCATGGAATATGTGTAGTTATTGTTTTAAATTCTTTTTGCTTTAAATCATAATAATGAAGCTGAAGAAACTCTGAAAACTCATCTGAAACAATCAAACAAGCGTTTGTATTAGGAATGAACCTTGCATCAGAGTAAGCTATATTCCTCTTATTTGGGTTGATTTGTTCAATTTCACCAGATTGATCATTGATAAGATAAAGTAACTTATCATTTTCTGAAATAACTTTGACTGCTAAAAGAAGTTTTTTTTCTGAATTCCAGTCATATACTTGTCCATCATCAGAAAAGTTTTTAAATATAAGCTGTTCGTTTTTTGATGTTGAAAGCGGTTTGGTATATAGGTCTATTTCTGCTGGATTTCTCTTGTTTGACTTATAAGTAATTTGTTTACTGTTAGAAGACCAATAAGGGTCATAGCTCTTAAAACCTTTAGGTGATAAGGCTTTGTTACGATTCTTTGCTATATCATATAAGAAAATTTGATAATCTTCATTGCCATCTGTATCTTCTATATACAAGAATTGTTTTTCATTAGGTGAGAGATAAGAACTTAAGTTATGATTAAAGGTTTTATATTCTCTTATTTCTGAATTATTTTTTCTCATTGAATAAATGACCTTGCCTCCATTAAATAACATTTTCTTTCCATTAGAATTCCAACCTATAAAAGGAGGGAAGTTGATTTTACTTCTATAGACATCTATATTTAGATGTTCCTTTGACAGAATAGAGTCGGAAATACCATAAGATATAATGTTACTTTCCTGCGAAAAAGAAACTGTCGTACTTAGCAGTAAACATTGAGCTATTACAAAAAAATACTTCATTAGTTGTCGTTATAAGGAATATAGTTTGACCACTCCCATGGGGTGTATATATCGGCTAGTGCCACCTCTAACAATTCTTTATATATACTTTCTCCATTGTCACTGTTAGTCATAATTAACATTCCTTTGCCAATTTCTGGAAATAAAATTGAATAATGCTGAAACCCATCACCATGCCCGCCTTTTGTTACAGCTTTTCCGTAAGGAGTATCTATATATAACCAAGCTAAGCCACAACTTAAATTAATAGGGTCGAATTTATTGGTTGTAGTTTTAGAATTTGGCCCAAAATGCGCTAAAGACTTAATCCTAATTTGAGGACTGAACATTTCATCATAAGAGCTCTTGCTAAGAATTTGATCATTCAAAATTGCAGTCAAGAATTTAGTGTAGTCGCTTGCTGTAGTTTCAAGTGTACTAGCAGATCTTGGTTCGTTATCAATATCCTTGCCATAGGCTTCTCCTTTTATGTTATGCCCATGGGCAAAATCTTTTTCAAATCTTGGTTGCCATTGATACGACGTGTTGTGCATTTCCAAAGGTGTGAAAATATACTCTTGGGCTAATTCTTCAAGAGGCTTGTTTATTAGTTTTTCCAAGACAACTTGAAGATAAACTAAGCCTTCACCACTGTAGAAATATTTTGTACCTGGTTCAAAATTCACTCTTAATTTTCTGTCAGACTCAAAAAATCGCCAGTTATTAAATCCTGCAGTATGTGCTAGGCACATTCTTGCTGTTATTTTGTCGTATAAACTATCAGTCTTTAAATCTGAATAGTTGTCATGCCAACGTGTTATTGGTTCGTATTCATAAATTTTCTTTGGCAGATAAGATTCTAGAGGTGTGTCTAGATCAATTACATTATCCTCTACTAGTTTCATAACAAGAACACCAAAAACAGCCTTGCTCAGAGAAGCTCCGTAAATGTTTGTGGAGTCAGTAAGTAAAAGTTTTTTAGGAACATTTTTATACCCAAAAGTATTTTGGTAAACGGGTTTGTTATCATTAAAGAGTGAAACAGCGATACCATGTACTTGTGCATCTTTTGTAAGTTGATTGATTTTGTTGGTCAAGGAATCTTTTGAGATTTCAGTTCCATCTAACCTTTCAATATTATCTGTATTGGTGTAATTGCAACTAGTAAAAGATAATAACGTTACAAGAATGAAACTAATTAATTTTGATGATTGTTTTTTTCTAATAAAAGGAAAAGCTAATGGGTAAAAACATGTCCCAGAACTTGTTACTCTAATTATATTGATGAGCATGACTAAAATGCTAAAGGGAATAACAGCAATAAAAAAGAAAAAGCCCCAATTTTCGATAGTTACTAAAGCAACTAAACTTAAAAGGTAAAGAATGGTCATACTAATTTGAAAATTGATAATTTTTCTACCATGAGCATTGTAAATACTATTATCTTCTCGCTTATGAATCCATAGAAACAATGGTAATAATATATTAGACAGCGGAATGATAAACCCTAAAAAAGGCGTACTGTGTAATAGAATAAGCCATTTCTTTTGTATATCTTCTTCTTTGGGGTTTTCTAAAACCAATAGGTCGTCTACTTCTATATTTAATGCACCTGCTAATAGTTTTACGGTTTTTAGATGCGGATTTACATCACCCTTTTCTATTCTCTGAATAGTTCTTACAGTGACTTTGGTTTCTTCTGATAGTTGCTCTTGAGTCAACCCTTTTAATTTTCTTTGATATGCTAGATTTTTTCCTACTGAATTGGATTCCATAATTTTCTTTGTTTTTGATAGTACAAAGCTATATTTAAACTTAGGTTTTTATAACGACATATAGATGTCATGTAGGTGTCATTTACTTATTTTATAGGCATTTCAAAAGCAGTATGAGGCAAAATCATAGTTGTATATGAGATTTATAACACAGCTTCTCTTTCTATTGTATTGAATTATTTTCCCTGTGTGTTTTGTGAGAAATCATTCTGCTTAAAATTAAATATTAGAGTCAGTATTTTCATTTTTTTAGTCTTTAGCACTCAATTTTTGAGCTTGCTAAAATACTTTAGTATAAATTAAGTTGGGGGAATGAGTCTTTGCACAGCAGTAATTTGAAATTAAAAGTTCTTTAGATTTAATGGCGTGATTAGTTCATCTAGTAATATGGTATTTATAAAGTTCGCTGAAACGGAAACAAAAATTTACTTTTATTCCTCGACTTTTTCCCATTCTGTAATACCTCCTTGGCTTGCTATAAATTTTGTAACGTTACCATTATCATCTTTTATAAATTCTATAGTCGCTTTTGGTTTAGCGTTTTTAACTAAAAAAGTTGTTTGATTAATAGCAGAAAGTTCAAGTGTAAATTTATCGACTACTTCGAGAACTAATTTTCCATCTATTTCTTTAATCAACGCTATTGCAGTATCCGTATTATCTTCTATTGAATACTTCCCTATATAAGCTTCTAAAACATCTTGCTTTATGCTTATCACACCTCTATTTTCTCCTAATGCAAGTCTAGCAATATCCAGGGCCATTTCTTGAACATTTATTTCATTAGAATTTGATAACATTATCACTAGTATTTCTTCTTTAGGTAAATATATTATAAATGAGCTAAACGCAGATATACCTCCACTATGTGCCAAGGAAGATGATTTTTCAAAATCTAAATAATCTACAAACCAACCACCTAAACTAAAAGAACTTTTACTGTCATTATTTAGATGATAGCTATTTGTCATTTTACCAAAAAATTCTTTACCAATTAAAGTACCGTTGAATAATGCCTTTTGCCATTTAAATATATCCTCCGTTGTGGATAATATGGCTCCAGATGAATAGGGAATGGACATACTTCTATAATCTCCCTTTTTGAATGAATCGTTAAATACTTTGTAGCTTTCAGCCCTATTTGGAATGATATTAGAATTCTTTCCATAATAAGAGTTATTCATTTCAGCTTTCTCAAAAATATTCTTTTTAAGATATTCTCCATAGGATAAGCCACTAACAACTTCTATGATATAACCCAAAAGAAAAGGTCCAGAGTTCGAATATGAGGATTTTTCTCCTGGAATGAAATCAAGAGGTTCATTTTTAAAAAAATCAATAACCTTGAGCGGTTCTAGGTCTTTTCTTAGAATAAATGAATCTGGGTGATCAATTGTCATATAATCTTTTAACCCAGATGAGTGTGTTAATAGATGAGCTATAGTTATAGGATAACCCTTGTCTGGAAAGGAAGGGACGAATTTTTGAATAGTATCTGAAAGTCGAAGTTTATTGTTCTCTATAAGTTGTAATGTAGCTAATGCTGTAAATAATTTAGTCACGGAACCTATTTGAAAAACTGTATTAGTCTCTATCTTAGTATTCCACTCCATATTAGCTATGCCATGACCTTTGCTATATAGAACTTTTCCACTCTTTACAATTAAAGCAGCAACTCCTGGCTTATTATCCTCAAATTTGTTTTCAAAATAGGATGCGATATTTTTTGAAATTTTTCTTGAATTTTGTGCACTTATAGTATTCGCAAAAAGTATCGTTATCAAAAGAATTATAATATTTTTCATCAATTTAATTTTTGACAAATGAATTGATTCTATTCTCAATAATCTATTCAAATCTAGATTTGAGAGCTAATACTATTTGATTTTAGTCTGTTTTTGTTGAAATTCTTTTGGTGTAAGATTTGTCATTGCTTTAAAGGTTCGTTGAAATGTGGCTTGCGAATTAAAACCACACTCAAAAGCAATACCAGTAATAGTCAAGTTGTCATTAGATTCTAATAAGCGTCTTTTAAATTCCTTTATCCTGAAGTTATTAACGTATTCATTAAAGGTTTTTCCCATATGTTGATTCAAAACAGCCGATATCGTTTTTTGTGGAACTCTGGTAATAGAGACAACATCATTGAGTTTAAGAGTCGGGTTTAAATACAAACGTTGATTTTGCATCAATTCTTCTAGAGTGGTAATGGTTCCTTGAATTTCCTCTTCAGAAAGAACCTTCCTGTTTGTAGTTTTTTTGAAGATTTTAAAACTTATTATATAGCCATTAATTCCAAGCCAATAGACCAATATTATTAAAGGAATATAAATAGGATACCAGCTAACTGTGACTAAAAGTTTGTTTGACAAAGATGGAATTATATATGGAATTAAGTGAAAAAACCATATTACAGAAAATGTAATAAAACCTATTGTAAAATGATGGGGCCATTTTAAAAAGTCTCTATTTTTCTCCTCTTTTTTATAAATTGAAATCATCTTTAAGGATAATATACTGTAAATAGTCAATGATAGCCATCTTGGTATGTCTACATAGATGTTATATGTATCTATAACCCCACCCACCCAATTATAATTATTCTTGACACTAATTACGTCCAAAATACTGCCAATAATGAAAGTCAGAGTAACTAGATATGGAATTAAATCTAAAATAACAGTTAAAAAATGCCTACGATTAATTTGTGATATTTTGAAATCGTGCAGAATAAGTGCTTTTACATAAAAATAAATCAATGGACCAATTGGCATTATGACAACCATTGGAAAAAGCGCCTCAAAGATTAACCACGGCGTTGACTTGGTTTTTAGTGTTTCCAAAAAATAAATATTCAAGCAAGTCAAAGAAATCAATAAGATAATCCAAGCTAAAATTTTATTGGCAGATGAGTTTGTTTTTAACCTCCACAATAAAATACTTGTAATGAATCCCTGAATCACTCCAACTAGGATAAGAATATTTAAAAAATCATAAAATGAGTTCACTAAAATCGATTAATGCTTACAAGCTATTAATAGCTTGTAAATTTATAATATAATCTGTTTTAGTTGGTCTTTTGAGATACTCAATTACACTTTTTAATTATAGGTTGTTATTACCTATAGGATACACTTCTTTTTAAAAGGTTACAACATAATAATTTTATTTATCCTAATGATCGGTATATTTTACGAGTTTACCTCTATGGTTGAATTGCATGATAATATACCTTCTCCTAATTCTAAAAAAGGGATTGTGTTGCGTAATTTATTAATCTTAGGTAATGATAAATATGATTTGAGATTAAATCAAAGTAATATCTATAAGAATAAATGTTGTACCCAAACAAAAAAGCCGACTTTAAAAAGTCGGCTTTTTCTTTGTACGGGCGGAGAGACTCGAACTCTCACACCTTGCGGCACTAGATCCTAAGTCTAGCGTGTCTACCAATTCCACCACGCCCGCATTTCAATAAATCGTTACGCATTGCTTTGTAACGGGGTGCAAATATAAGAATAGTTTTCAATTGCAAAATAATTTTTGAGATAAAAAATTCGGTGATAAAATCATTATTTTTGAGGATAAACTAGGATATATGTCAGATATACAAAAATACATCGCTACTCACAAAGACCGTTTTATCAATGAGCTTATAGAATTACTCAAGATACCGAGTATAAGTGCGGATTCCGCTTTCGCGAAAGCGACCACTCAAACCGCCACTGCTGTTGCCGAAAGTCTTCGTAATGCAGGATGTGATCAGGTACAAATATGTGAGACTCCTGGCTATCCTATTGTATATGCAGATAAGATTATAGATCCCAAGCTACCTACCGTATTGGTATATGGACATTATGATGTACAGCCCCCAGATCCACTAGATCTTTGGGATTCACCACCTTTTGAACCCGTAATAAAAGCGACAGACAAGCATCCTGATGGTGCTATTTTTGCCCGTGGAGCCTGTGATGACAAAGGTCAAATGTACATGCATGTCAAAGCGATGGAGTATATGACAGAAAATGACCAGCTGCCATGTAACGTTAAGTTTATGATCGAAGGTGAAGAAGAAGTAGGGAGTGCAAATCTAGCCTGGTTTGTAGAACGTAATCAAGAAAAACTAGCCAATGATGTGATCTTAATTTCTGATACAGGGATGATTGCAAATGATATCCCAAGTATTACTACCGGTTTACGTGGCCTTAGTTATGTAGAAGTTGAAGTTACGGGACCTAATCGTGATTTACATTCTGGACTTTATGGCGGTGCCGTGGCAAACCCTATTAATATCCTTGCAAAAATGATTGCATCATTGCATGATGAGAACAATCACATTACTGTAAAAGGGTTTTATGATAAGGTAGAAGAACTGACAGCTACCGAACGCGCAAAAATGGCCGAAGCTCCTTTCAGTTTAGAAAATTATAAAAACGCACTACATATAGACGCTGTATATGGAGAAGAAGGATATACAACAAACGAACGAAATTCTATACGACCTACCCTTGATGTCAATGGGATATGGGGAGGATATATAGGAGAGGGTGCAAAAACGGTCATCGCAAGTAAAGCCTATGCAAAAATATCTATGCGTCTAGTACCTCATCAAGATTGGGAAGAAATTACCCATCTATTCAAAGTACATTTTGAAAGTATAGCTCCTGCAGGAGTTACTGTAAAAGTAACCCCACATCATGGCGGACAAGGATATGTAACCCCTATCGATAGTATAGGATACCAAGCTGCCGAAAAAGCCTATGAACAAACCTTTGGAAAAACTCCGATTCCGCAACGTAGTGGAGGAAGTATTCCTATTGTAGCGCTTTTTGAAAAAGAATTAAAAAGTAAAACGATTTTAATGGGATTTGGATTAGATAGTGACGCGATACATTCTCCCAATGAGCATTTTGGGATCTGGAATTACTTAAAAGGGATAGAAACCATTCCATATTTTTATCGCTATTTTACCGAATTATATAGTTAAAGAGGTAACAAAAACCTTTTTATACACACATACCAATTGTACTTAGTTACTTTTTAAGTTACGTTTAAAAAGAAAACACATTATTGTATGTTACTTACGCATGAAGTTCGCAAAGACTGGTCAATAATCAGAAAAGTCTTTTTTAGATTTATTTTTCTCTACTTTATACTCTACATATTTCTCATGTTTGGAGGTAGATTGCTTGAGTCATTATTTGTATGGATCGGGCAAACGATTTTTAAATCTGAAGGAAGGCTAGAATTTTTTAGCACCGGTAGTGGAGATACTACAATGTCATATATAAGTCTCTTTTTACAAGTTGTAATAACTGTAATAGGAACTGCTCTTTGGAGTTTTCTAGATAGAAAAAGACCTTCTTATAATCAATTATTTTATTGGTTTTTAATCATTCTCAGAATCTTTTTGATCGCCTTCATGTTTTTTTATGGATTTGTAAAAATCTTCAAACTTCAATTTATAGGTCCCTCTTTACTTGACTTATTACAACCCTTAGGAGAAATGTCACCTATGGGTCTGGCATGGACCTATATGGGACATAGTGAAGGCTTTAATGTATTTGTAGGGTGTATGGAAGTGTTAGGAGGGATATTACTTATTCCTAGAAGAACACAAACCTTAGGGGCATTTATTACGATAGGCGTCATGACACAAGTAGCCATGATGAACTTCTTTTATGATATCCCTGTAAAACTATTTTCATCACATCTTATAGGAATGGCTTGTGTGATTTTCTTTTCGGATATCAAGCGATTTATACACCTGTTTATTACAAATCAACCCACACAAGCACTTACATACTACACCCCTTCTAAAGATGTTCTCTATAAAAAAATAATTTTGTGGGTTAAAATAGTTGCAACCATCGGATTCATCGCGGTGATGTCATGGCAAGGATATACCTCTGAGCGTTCTTATGGAGACAAACGCCCCAAACCAGAATTATATGGAATATGGGAAGTACAAACCTTTATAAAAAATAAAGATACATTACCTCCGCTGATCACAGATAGTCTTCGGTGGCGATATCTTGTGATAGATAGAAAAAACAGTGCTTCCGTAAAAATGATGGACGGAGAAATAAAGCGATACACATTTACTCTAGACTCATTACAAAAAACAGTCACCATGTATGAAGGAGATTGGGAACAGGAAAATAACTTTTCAGTTACTAAGTCTGAGGATAAATTACGCTTAGAAGGTATATTATATGGAGATACATTATCTATAGAATGTGTCGCCAAGGATCTAAGCAAAATAGAATTAATCAATCGTGGGTTTCATTGGGTTAACGAGCAACCCTACAATAAGTAAAAGACACGGTTTTACTCATAAAAGAGATAGTACGCTTTCGCGAAAGCGTATAAAACCCAATTCTAAAAAAGGTATACCCTTGTAGGTTATACATAAAAACGATGCCAAGAGAAATCCAAGTTACATCCATACTTAATAAAACCAAACGTCGTGATCCCTGGTTTCTAGATGACTATACTATAAATCTGTATAGCAGTTGCTCTTTTAACTGTCTGTATTGTTACATCAGAGGCAGTAAATATGGACATAATCTTGAGACCTCTCTTTCTGTAAAAACAAATGCTATCGAGTTATTAGATCGTCAGTTATACAATAGAGCAAAAAAAGGGCAGTATGGAATTATTGTAGTATCCTCTGCAACCGATCCATACCTCCAGATTGAAAAAAAATATGAATTGACCAGGCAGGCATTACAGCTAATAGCAAAATACCGTTTTCCTGTACATATCATTACAAAGTCTGACCTGGTAAATCGTGATTATGATATTTTACATCAAATAGACAAAACAGCCATCTTACCTGATGACTTAAAAAAACCATTAGGCCGCGGGGTTATTATATCCTACTCTTTTTCTACATTAGAAGATTCTATAGGTGCTATATTTGAGCCAGGTGCTACTGCTCCATCCTTACGATTACAAAGTCTGGAGTCTACCCTACAAGAGGGGTTTTTATCTGGCGTTAGTATGATGCCTTTACTCCCATTTATTTCTGATACTACAGCGCATTTGGATGTGTTATTTACAGCTTTCAAAACAGTAAAAGCTCACTATGTAATGCCCGCCTCAATAACTCTTTTTGGGTCTGGAAAAGCAGATAGTAAAACACTCATCTTAAAAGCTATTCAAAAACACTTTCCAGAACTAGAAGCACGGTATCAAACCTATTTTCAAGATAGTTCTGAACTCCCAGCTTATTATAAAACAGCATTTGAAAAAAAAATGAAATCCCTATCTCAAGAATATGATATAAGGCAACGCATACTGATCTAACACAAAAGTTAATTTAATATTAAAAATAGACAAGTCTGTCTGTTTTTGAGATTTTATACTATATTTGTCTTATGAAACACAGTCTTGTTAGACATACTATTATTGAAACTGCTTCTCGTTTATTTTATGAGAAAGGGTACAATCTAACAGGGATTAATGAAATTATCAAAGAAGCTGGTATTGCCAAAGCGACACTATATAGTCATTTTAAGTCAAAAGAAGATATCTGCATTGCTTATTTACAATACAAAGATCAATTGTTTTTTGAAGAATTAAAACCCTTTTTAGAAGCATACCCAAAAGGAAAGGAGCGTTTGTTGGGCTTGTTTGATTTTTTAGCTGCATTTTATGCAGGGGCCAATTTTAATGGGTGTTGGTGCTTGAATACCATATCAGAAATCCCACAAGATAACAAGCGTATACGAGAGGTTATTCAACACGGAAAAAGTACGCTTATACAATATATAGAAGAACTTGTAGCCGAAGATACTCAGAAAGATCAGGAAACAATAAAAGTACTAGCCAGACAACTGTATGTGCTTTATGAAGGTGGACTCTCAGAAAGTCATTTACATCAAGACCCGTGGCCTATTCAAACAGCACACAGTCTTTGTAAAAAACTAATTACTTAAAAAAATTTATCTATAAAAAGACAGACTTGTCTGTTCAATAATTAATTATAATAAATATATATATCATGGAAACAACAAACAACAAAACAGCATTAGTTATAGGCGGCACAAGCGGTATCGGTCTAGCTACAGTAGAAAATTTGCTCACACAAGGAGCGACGGTACATATTGCAGGACGTACACCCAGTAAAGTAGCAGATGCACCTAATCTTGTAAAACATCAACTTGACATTACTGATACAGTAGCCGTACAAAACTTTACAAACAAGGTTGCTGGATGGGACAACTTAGATTATCTAGTAAATGCATCAGGGATTTTTGGTCCAAAAGCATTTTTAGAGCATACACAAGAAGATTATGATTCGTATCAGGATCTAAACAGAGGATTTTTCTTTATCACACAAGCTGCTGCAAAAAAAATGAAAGAAACACAGGGTGGTGCTATCGTAAATGTAGGCTCTATGTGGGCAAAACAAGCTGTAAAAGCGACCCCATCTTCTGCATACTCTATGCAAAAAGCAGGGTTGCATTCCCTCACACAGCATCTAGCTATGGAACTTGCAGATCATAATATCAGAGTAAATGCCGTGTCTCCTGCTGTAGTATCAACTCCTGTATATCATGGTGTTTTTGGGGGGAAAGATGAAGCCGAAAAAGCCTTAGAAGGGTTTCATGGTTTTCATCCTATAGGACGTAATGGTACTCCTGAAGATGTAGCCGAGAGCATCACATTTTTACTTTCTGATAAAGCATCATGGGTTACCGGTGCCATCTGGGATATCGATGGGGGTGTGAGAGCTGGACGTAACTAGTCCCTTCTTAAAATCGTATTAAAAGCACATGGACTCTATGTGCTTTTTTTGTTAAATTTTAATTCTACACTTGTAGAATTAAAATATTATTCTACATTTGTAGAATATAAATGTAGTGCCTTATGTCTTTATCTGCTTCTGAAGAACAACTTATGCAACTCCTATGGAAAGAGGAACGTGCCTTTATGAAAGATCTGCTAGATGCTTATCCTGATCCTAAACCTGCAATTACAACTATTGCAACCCTTCTTAAAAGAATGCAGGATAAAAATTTTGTAGACTACGCACAGGTGGGACGTTCTAGAGAATATTTTCCTTTGGTAAAAAAGACAGATTATTTTTCTAAACATGTAAATGGTCTTATTAAAAACTTTTTTAATGATTCGGCATCTCAGTTTGCTTCTTTCTTTACTCAAGAAACAGATCTGAGTGAAAAAGAACTTGAAGATTTACGTAGTATTATAGATAGTCAACTTAAAAAGAGAAAGCAATGATCATCACATATCTTATCAAAAGCACATTGTGTTTTGCCGTCTTATTTGGGTTTTATAAAATCGTATTGGAAGCAAAAGCACTCCATCATTTTAAACGTTATTATTTGTTAGTCAGTCTTATTTTCTCACTTACAATTCCTTTAATAACATTTACATACACGACCACAGAAACTCCTCAGGAAATCTGGATAGGAGAGTTTGCGCAAACACGGGACGCTAACATTGTATCTTCCGAACCCTTTTTAGTAGAAGAAAAAACAAACTATTTACCCTATATATTATGGAGTATCTATGGATTAGGTGTCCTTGTTTTTGGAGGGCGTTTTCTATTAAATTTAATTCGCTTAAAGCGAAAAATAACAATAGCAGAAATCCATGATCACAGAGATTTTACACTGGCGCTCTTACAACAGTCTATTATTCCACACTCGTTTTTGAAGTATATATTTCTTTCGCAAAAGCGGTATGAAAACAAAGAAATCCCACCCGAAGTAATTGCACATGAAGCCACTCATGTACGTCAAAAACATTCATTAGATATTTTATTTATAGAATTTTTGCAGGTGGTGTTTTGGTTTAATCCATTATTCTGGATTACTAAAAAATCAATCACCCTGAATCACGAATTCCTTGCAGATCAAGGTGCTATACAGGAACAACACGATATTTATCAATATCAACATATACTCTTACACTATGCTAGTAGTACTCATCATACTACGCTTGAGAGTCCATTTAATTATTCATCAACAAAAAAACGAATCCTTATGTTATCACAATCATTTAATCGAAAGCGACTCGCTCTCAGCGCGCTATTATTGATTCCTATTATTCTAGGCTGTTTATTGGTCTTTAATCAAGGAATTATTGCACAACCCTCATTAGAAGCTTATAAAAAGTCTGATGTCATTTTACATGCAAGAAGTATTGATATTAAGATACTTGACAACACTTCTTTAGAAGTAGACAACATTAAAACTTCTAAAAAAAATCTACAAAAAACTTTAGAATCTTTGCATACAGACCTTACTAAAGAACAACGTGACAATGTTGTTAATATTCATGTGTCTTCGCAAAGAGACATTACCTATAAAGATTTAGTATTTATACAAAAGGTTGCTACAACTTATGGGTATCATAGAATAGTCACCCCTTATGAAGAAATTGTACGTTCAAAAGGGAATACTCCTATGGCTGATCGCACTTCTTTGGAGGCTCAAGAGCAAGTCGATTACCTAACAAATTCCTATGCAAAAGAATTTATAAAAGGAGCCCATAAAAATGGAAAAAAAGCCATCCTTATTGTATTACATAATAACAAGATTTCTATTAACGGAGAAAACGTAGCTCTTAAAGATGTTACTAAAAACATAAATACTCTTACTAAAGATTGGGAAGAGACCGACTATACGGGTTTTACTCCATCTGTATACAAAAAAAATGTTACTGATGACTTTCTAAAAAAAGTAAATAAAGCGTATAATAAAACGCATCTTTCTAAAGCAAATGGTTCTAAAAATATCATGGCATCCTTTGAAAAAGGAACTACATCAATAAGAGAAGGCGTTGAGAATGGAGAAGAGACTATATCTAAAGAGATTGTCATTAATGATGGACTCAGTATTACGATTTCAAAAGCTTCTGTAACGGTAAATGGAATAAAAACATCCTTAGCAGATTTTGCAAAAACTATAGATAAAATTACTGCCCCATGGGAAGCGCAAGAGTATACCTCTTTTAAAATGGACATTTCGCTGCAAGATGCCGATTCAGATTTTATAAAAAAACTCAATAAAGAGTATAAAAAGACAAAGCTTTATAAAGCAAATCCAGACGGACATGGTCTTGTCCCTCCTCCACCTCCACCTCCACCAGCACCTAATGCTCCAGGGGCAAATCTTCCTCCGCCTTCAGCACCTATGAATAATGGTTTTATAAAAGCACACGGGAAAAATGCATACCCTACTAAGGAAGAGGCAACATTACAAAGAGTTCCTGCTGGAACTTCTTATGTCATTGCAGATGATAATAAATCTGTAATTGCGGTTCCTTACGATCAAGAAGTAACGGTTATAGATAGTAGTCAAGACCCTACGGATCCTCCTTCTAAAGATGAGATTAAAGCCTATAATGCACTGGCAAAAAAATACAATGTAAATCCAACAGGTCAAATTTTAAAGGATGAAGTTGCTGTGATGTTCCGTATTTATAATAGAATGACACTTAAACAAAAGAAAAAGGCACAACCTTATCCAGCAATAGCACCGCCACCATCGTATCCTGGAAATACCATTATAAAAGTCAAAGAATCAAAAAATAAAAAGAAGTCTAAAAACCAAAAAATAAAATATGTCGTTGTAGATGAAGATGGCCAACGTACCATTGATGAAGATGACATTGTAACAGTAGATATTGTAGGGGTTACTCCTACCGTAAATACTGTCGAAATCATTGAAATAGAGGAAGCAGTTGAGCCTTTATCAGAAGTGGAAATCATTGAGATTATAGAAAGAGGCGAGCCTTCCCATGGAGCAGAAGTCATTGAGATTATAGAAGATTCTCAAGAAACAGATCTCCTTATAGATTTACGAGAGGTTATTAAAAAAGGGGCTACTTTTTATTATAATGATAAAAAGATCTCTACCGAAGAAGCAAAAGAAATCGTAAAAAAACCAGATGCTATAGCAACTATAAATGTTAAAGAAGAAAACGGAAAAACGATCGTCTATATGCGAAGTAACTAATCCTTTTATTACTATACCTATAAACCCGGAGTTTGTGCTTCGGGTTTTTTTATAAAGAACACCTTAACAAATAGTATCTTAGTCATTCATTAATCAAATCTCTTATGAAAAATAGTATTGCAATCATCCTGATGGTATTCACTTCCATCATTCAAGCACAAATTCCTCAATCTGCTGCTATAGATTCTATTTTTGCAACATGGGACACTATCGATAGTCCAGGCGCATCTTTAGGCATCATACGTGATGGAAAACTCATTTATGCACGTGGGTATGGCCAGGCAAATTTAGAATATAGTATCCCCAATACTCCTAACTCTATTTTTAGGATTGCCTCTACTTCTAAGCAATTTACAGCGGCATGTATTGTCTTATTATCACAACAAAACAAATTATCCTTAGATGCTACATTAGATACCTTTTTCCCAAAATTTCCTTCCTATGCAAAAAAGATTACTATTAGACATTTATTACACCATACCAGTGGAATACGAGACTATCTTACCCTTGCCTCTCTTTCTGGACTAGGGAATGATGATTTTTATACAGATGAAACCTTGATGAAATGGTTAATCAATCAAGAAGAACTCAATTTTCAACCAGGAGAAGACCATTTATATAGTAATTCTGGATACTGGCTATTAGGACAAATTGTAAATAAAGTAAGTGGCGAAAATATGGCAACGTATGCAGAAAAGAATATATTCAAACCTCTCGGAATGAATAATACTCATTTTCATAATGACCATACGCGTATTGTAAAAAATCGTGCCTCTGGTTACAGACCTAATGAGGACAATGGGTATTCTATAAGTATGACTACATTAAATATGATAGGTGACGGAGGTATATTTACCTCTATAGAAGACCTTAAAAAGTATGACGATGCATTTTATGACTCTGAAGTCCTAAATAGAGATTTCTGGAAAGAAATGACTACAACAACAACTCTTACTAATGGTGAAGAAATATACTATGCCGCAGGGTTATTTCTAGATGAACATAATGGATTAAAAACCATTGATCATGGAGGTGCTTTTGTTGGATACAGAGCCGAGATGGTACGGTTTCCAGAACAACGCTTTTCTGTGATTATCCTTGCAAATCGCTCCGATGCAAATCCATCTGGAATGGCTTATCAGGTTGCAGATATATTCCTGAAAGACCTCTATACAGAAGGCTTAGATAATGAAGATACTTCATCTGTACAAACGGACTCAAAACCTATTATAATCACAACTGACGCTCTTAAAAAGTTAGAAGGTGTGTATTGGAACGATGTCGATAAAATAAGTCGAAAACTTCAAGTAAAAAATGATACGTTAACCTATGTACGCACAAATGGTCGTGAGACAAAAATGGTTCCTATATCTCCCACTAAATTTCTTTGGATAGGGCCTACTAATCCTATTGTATTAACACTCGATAATGCTACAAGCCCAACTGGGTTCTCACTAGATATCCCAGGAGAAACTATTTCAAATTATAAAGCATATACCCCTATAGAAAAATTAACTCCTCAACAAATCACTTATTATTCAGGTGATTACTACAGCAAAGAGCTGGATATTATATATTCTTTTAAACCTCATGAAGATGGGCTTATGATTTATCTCAAAGGGAATCCTATGGCATCACCTACACCTATTAAAAAAGATATATTTCAATTATATGGAGGATATATGACAATAGCCTTTAATGAAGATGGTAAGGGTTTAACACTCGCTGCAGGACGTGTTAAGAATTTAAAATTTGTAAAAAAATAACTAGTACGATTGATATGCTTTCGCGAAAGCATACTTAAAACAGAAGGAAGATTATGAAATATGATGTAGAAAAAGCTATCTCGATATTAGAGCGTACACCCCTTGTTTTAAAAACTCTTTTAAAAGGACTAGATACTGACTGGACACATACCAATGAAGGAGAAGATACATGGAGCCCCTATGATGTGATCGGACATCTTATCCATGGTGAAAATACCGATTGGATTCCCAGAACTCATATTATAATGAGTAATCAAACTAATAAAACTTTTGAGCCCTATGATCGTTTTGCTCAATTCACCAATAATAAAGGGGAATCTCTCACGACATTACTGAATACATTTACAGAACTTAGAGAGAAAAATATACGTGTTTTAAGAAATTTTGAAATCAATTCTAAAGATCTGGAAAAAAAAGGCATCCATCCCGAACTAGGTGAAGTTACCTTAGAAAATCTCCTTGCTGCATGGGTAGTTCATGACCTTGGTCATATCACACAAGTATCCAGAACGATGGCCAAACAGTACAAAAATGAAGTGGGACCCTGGCCTCAGTATTTGGCAGTATTAAATGCTTAAAAAATATTTTTAAATAAGCTTAACGATATTTTTTGTAACAATTATATGTTTTTTGCGTTCTTATATTCTACAAATCATTCAATCACGCTGCTTTAGGTACATCTTTACATCAATCAACTAAAAGAATGCCATTATGATCAAACAATTTTTTATTCTCTGCTCGGGGGCAGATAGAGATGTTCTGGACACATGTTCCAGAGGAGAACAGAACAAATATGCAGGTATAGGTGCTACCGTATTTTTTACAGCTATTCTTGCCGCAATTGCAGCAACTTATGCACTTTATACCATTTTTGATAATGTCTATAGAGCTGTATTATTTGGTATGCTTTGGGGATTTGTCATATTCAACTTAGATCGATTTATTGTATCTACCCTTAAAAAAAGAGAAAATTGGTGGCAAGAATTTGGAATGGCAATTCCTCGATTAATTCTTGCAGTTATCATTGCAATTGTTATCTCTAAACCTCTCGAACTTAAAATTTTTGAAAAGGAAATTGATCGTGTCATGCTCAGTCAAAAAAATGAGTATACCGTGCAAAATCAAGGAGAAATTCTTGCACAGTATTCCCCAGAAATGAATAAACTAGATACTGAGATAACAGCTCTTAAAGACGAAATTTCAACAAAGGAGACTGAAGTCAATAATTTATATGAAATCTATATTGCCGAAGCCGAAGGTACAGCAGGCACAGAGCTCTTAGGCAAAGGTCCTGTCTATCAAGAAAAACGCGATAAACATGATGCTGCTCTCGCAGAACTTACAGCTCTTAAAGCTACCAATGCAGAAAAAATAGCTTATGCCGAAGCAGAAAAAATAAGACTTAGAGATGAATTTAACACCGCAGTAAGTACAAGTCAACCTGTTATTAATAATTTTGATGGTCTTATGGCTCGTATAGATGCTATGAAAGAACTACCATGGTTACCGTCTTTATTTATTTTCTTACTCTTTCTGGCGATAGAAACGGCTCCTATCTTTTCCAAATTAATCTCACCCATGGGGGAGTATGACATTAAGCTCGCAGACCATGAAGCTACCATACGTGCATGGAGTGCTCAAAAAGCAGCACAGCGTAAAATACTCACAGAAACAGATCATATCTTAAACGATCGAATTTATACAGATATGGCTAATGAGGAAGAATTATACAGTTACAAGAAGAAAATGGCCAAAGAGATTATGAAACGACAACAAGATGCTTTTTACAGAAGGCAGACTAAAATCTTAGGATAATTACAAAGGCATTTATATCATACCTTAATAGTGGTTATTATTTAAGCAGCATCTATATATACTTCTAGGAATTTTGCATATTCTGTAATGAAAAAAGTATCACATGTATTTGCAGGAATCATAAGCGTCTCCCCAGTTTGAATGATTTCTGTAACACCGTTTACGGTCACAGAAGATGATCCTTCTACACACATTAATATAACAAATGAATCCAAGTGTGTATAATCCTTTTTATAACATCTAGTGACTTCTAGAATATTTGTAGTAAAATAGTCACATTGGATAATACTTGCTGTAGTATTAGGTTTTATAGAATATTCTTTTTTACTTTTTGTTGCAATAGACTTAGTAGCCATGATTGCTTTTTCTGTGTGTAGTTCTCGTGTCCTACCATGACCATCTTTACGTTCCCAATCATAAACTCGATAGGTAATATCTGACGTTTGCTGTACCTCTGCGACTAGAATCCCTGCTCCTATTGCATGTATTTTTCCCGCAGGGATAAAAAAGGAGTCTCCTTTTTTTACTTTTTCTGTATTGAAAATTTGTTTAACGTTAGATTCACTTATAGATCCTAATATTCCGGGAGCTATGGTTTTGTCTTTCAATCCTATCACAATTTCCGAATCATTATTATGATCCATAACGTACCACATTTCTGTTTTTCCAAACGAGTCATGGTATTTTTTTGCCATTGCATCATCTGGATGCACTTGGACAGATAAGTTTGATTTTGCATCAATATATTTAATTAATAAAGGAAAGGTATTCCCATAAGTAGCGTAGTTTGATTTTCCTAAAAATTGATCTTTATAGGTATTTATGACTTCATTAATTGCCATGTCTTTATAGATCCCATTTGAAACTTGAGAGATGTGTTCATTTACCCCCGATATTTCCCAGCTTTCGCCTATGCATTTGCTCTGAGATTGCTTATTAAACAATGTTTTAAGTTTATTACCTCCCCATATTTTTTCTTTTAATATTGGAGTAAATCTTATAGGATAAGGTTCCATAGTTAAAAAAGTTTACATGAAAGGATTAAGCTGCAATAGATAACGATACTTTAGCATCTTGGATACTCATAGAGGAAGGATACATTTTCAATGCATAGTCTCCTTGTTTCGTAAAACGATAGTTCATCCATATATGCGCTAACCGAGCAGGAATAATAAGGGCGTCTTTTAATCCTAACTTAGAATCTTCTACATGCACCCAACGCATAAGCGGTTGTTCAAAAATTTGGCGCATTACACTCTCCTTTCCTAAATACTTTTTTAACCTTAAGAAAATCTCTACATCAAATAACCATCTACTTATAAATGCATCACTATATACCACTGGTATAATACTCTTAGTAAATACTTTGGCCCCACATTGTGTATCTCTAATAGGAAGCCCCAGAATAAAAAGAATAAACTTCTTAATCGCTTTTGAAAATAGGTTTCTAAAAAAATCACGTCTTATAGTACCCTGAGATTTTCCTTTGTTTCTAGAACCAAAGACGACAGATAACTTATCATCTGATTTTAGAGTTTTTACAAGGTCTTTAAAGTCTCTAAAATCTGTAGATAAATCGGCATCTATAAATCCAATATAGGATATAGATTCCATATTATATAAAAATCGTACACCTGCACGTACAGCTGTTGCTTTTCCTGAATTCCTTTTTACATCTACAATACTTATTGCTTCTGGCACCTTATTTTTCATAGCATATAACACACTTAATGTATTGTCTTTACTACCGTCATTTACAAAACATAGGTGATATTCTTGGTGTTGTCTAATAAATGACACAAAGGCTTCTTGATTGAGTCTTTTTCCTTCGTTATAGCATGGGATAATGATTCCTGTTTTCATGATAATTTAGAGTTATGTTTTTATTAATTATGCAGCAAACATATCCCTGGCACGCATCAAAATATGTTGATTTTCGTCGGATGGGCGATTTGTGTCGACCAGAATCATTCATCGAAGGACGGGTCATTCGTCGAATGAATTATCTTTGAATAGATCTGAAATATTATCGATTTAATACATTATGAATCAGTCAAAAACAAATAAACATCTCATCACAGCTGTACTATTAGGAATTATCTTCCATGGGACCTCTATGTTTTTTACATTAGAAAAGACATATGATGCTCTAATACATTTGTTTTTTGCAAATCACTACGCTACCAGTTGGTTTGAACCTTGGAATTATAGTTGGTATACGGGGTTTACAGTTATGGGATATCCCCCTCTTGTACATCAAAGTATTGGAGCGCTTTCATCTATAGGAGGCCTCAAATTTGGGTTATTTACGGTGGCATTATTAGGAATCATTTTATTTATTACTGGGGTATATCGTTTTACTCAAGTGCTCATTCCAAATAAAAAAATAGCTGGATTTGCATCCATCCTTGCTGTATTCTCTTCTTCATTTGTAGAAACACTACATATTTTTGGTCAACTCCCTAGTATTATAGGCATTGCTGTTTTAATGCATGCGCTACCAGATATCTATCTTTGGATTAAAGTAGGTAAGCATTTTCATCTTATAAAAGGGCTTTGTTTACTTGCTGTTACTGTAACATCACATCATGTAACTCCTATTTTTGGAATGGTCTTTTTTATTTTTCCTCTTATAGGAATGGTTACTATGGATACCGCAAGAGAGAGAGTTACTTCTTCTAGAGAAGTAACATTTTTTGCTTTCGCGAAAGCATTAAAAAAACATCTCTTACGCATTATACTATTTGGGGTATCTTCACTGATTCTCATTATAGGGTGTATATTGCCTTATTGGATCAATACAAAAGAGAATCCAATAACTCAAGTCCCTATACCTCACGGATCGAGAGATAATTTTCTAGAAGTCACCTCATCTGGACTTGTGTTTTTCATCATCCCTTGGGGTATCCTTTTATTTATAATGCCTTACATTTTTTATAGATATTATAGCAAACGGTTATTATTTTTTGGAATTTCATTTACTCTTTTATTTATTCTTGGAACCGGAGGAACAACTCCCATCCCATTAAAGCTATTAGGAGAAAATGCATTTAACATACTGACTCTGGATCGTTTTACACTATGGGCATCGATTATGGCGCTACCTGTATTTGGTGAATTTTGCTATCGTTTTGTAGAAGGTGATTTCAAAAAATATTTACAATCAAAATGGGGCCCTTATCATCATAGAATTATTGGGGGTATTCTAGCAAGTATATTTATTTTTAGCGCCATTTTTACAATTACTTTAGGTAAGTATAGACCTTCACAACCTAAGGCAATTAATATGCTACCTATCATCAATTTTTTAAATGAAGATGACCATGATAAATGGCGGTATTTACCTTTGGGCTTTGGAGATCAAATGGCATGGCTCTCTACACAAACCAATGCGACTACTGTAGATGGAAATTATCATTCTGCCAGACGTCTTCCTGAGCTTACCTCCAGGGCTGTAGAACGGCTAGAAAATTCAAAATATAGAGGAATAGAAGGGATAGGCTCTTTACAACAGTTTCTAACTGTACCAGAAAAATATCACTTAAAATACGTTTTTTCAAATGATAAGTTTTATGATCCTCTTTTATACTTTACGGGCTGGCATCGATTAAGTAAACTGGAGAACGGAATTATGGTTTGGGAAAAAGCAGGAGTTACTCCGTTACCTACGTTACTCCCCAAAGATGACATTCCTCTTTTTCAAAAATTATTATGGGGTATTATTCCTATGCTTACGATACTATGTGTATTTCTTATATATCTCCAATCGCTATGGTCAAAATCTTTCCAATCAATTTCAAAACATATACCAATATATTTCCGTTTTCAACCCGACCCTACTAAAGAATCAAAGCTTCTTTATACAAGCTCTATAAGCTGGGCTTTTCTTATAGTAGGTATTTGTTTTTATGGTCTCTATACGTTTTATATAAAAAATGCCACTCAAATTAGTCCAGAAAATGTGGTCAAAGCTTATTATGACGCCATGGATTATAAAGAGTTTGAGAGAGCACATGCATATATAGATCCTACAAGTCAAAAAAACATCTCTCAGTTTATGTTAGAAATTTCAGTATCTGATGGGCTTTTAAGTTCCTATGCAAAACTGGATGCAATGGATATTACAATATCTGAGCAAACAAAAATAACAGCCAAAGCATCGATTACCGCTACATGGGTTACACCTTTAAAAGTAATTACCACTTCTGAAATTCTTGACCTAAACTTGATCGATAAAAAATGGTATATCAAGCCCAAAGCAATAGATCCTGATATTCCGCCTGATCAATTTTTTTCAGAAAATAGCATCTCTTTTTATAATCATGGTAAACGCAAAATCACCTCTGGACATACCTATCATGAAGATGTACTTAAACAGCCCGTTGTTGAGGTATTATCTGCTCGGTTACTAAAAAAGGACTCTATATATGTGATTGTAGGAGAAATCCAAAATGTAGATAATGTCCCCGCAGATATTTCTGTAACAGGAAATCTTTATACTAAAGATGATATCTCCCTTGCTCAATTTAATGCAAAAGATATTATCAAACATAAGCTCTTACCTAAAGAAACCACCCCTTTTAGAATAAATTTTGAAGATATTGCCTGGTCAAAAAATTCTGATCAAAAGCCGACACGTTTTGACCCTAATGCCTTTACAGGAGTTACTTTAGATGAGATACCCAGCACATTTAATTTACAAGTAACGGCAAACGTAGCAACTACAGATTTATATCAACCCGTAGGTCTCTCCATGACTGAAGTTAGTGATCATATAGTATCTGGCACTTTAAGTAATACCAGTATTCAAGCTGCTACAATTCCTCAGTTGCTAGTCACCTATTACAATACTACTGACGAGATTCTGTGGGTAGACGCAACCTATATAGATACGAGTGTACGTCAACAACATAAAACCCTTTTTAAAATAGATATACTTGAGAAAGCTCCTTTCAAGGTGATTTCAGAAGGGTTGGAAAATGTAGCTGTCAATGGTCTTCCCAATAGTGCTATTGCTTCCAAAGTAATTCCCAACCGCAAACAGGCAATCACAGACTATGACAAAATAAAAATTATACATCCTCAATATGCATATCTTAAAATTAAACCAAATGTGTACATTGGTAATCCATTAGAATGACATTAAAAAAAATCCATATCATCAGTATCTGTTTGGCTTTACTAAGCATTTCATATGTCCTAGTTGCTTTTCAAAAAACCCCCGAGGCGGTGCGTTCTATCGTATCTCGTCTTAGTATTCCAAAAGGTCCCCTTTTTGCTGGACAAGAAATACGCTTTAAACTCGTATCCGATCTACCTACAACATCTAGTGAAAACGGAGTACTATTTATACACGGATCATACGGAACTACCCTTATAGAAGCCTCTATCAAAAATGAGGAAGTAATCTATATAATTCCTAAAACATATACCCGTAGAGCAGGGTATCTAGATTGGAAACATATTCAAAATGGAGAGATATTAGATCGAGGAAGTCTATATATCTCATCAGATACCACGCATTTAGGAACTATAGAAAATTATGTAGGCCCACGAAGTATTAATGCAAATCTTAGAGATTACAGTATGATGGTAAGTATTCCTACTGATCACCTTGACAATATGATCCCAGATAGCACTAAGGTTTTTTTAAAAACCCAATTCAGAGATCGTATTCAAAATACCAAAAAATTGATCACTCATAATATTGCTTGGCAACGTATTCCTGCTCCTCTTATGACGGGTAGAATAAGTACAGGAGCAACCCTAGGAACTATTGCTTCAAAGGAAAGAGTTATTGATATATTTCCAGATATCGCTACAGACTATACCATGGATGTTACAAGAACCCATTCTTTTGCAGATGGAAATGAGCTTATGACATTTGGCACTTCACAAATAAAAGATCAAAATGACAATATTATTACAGATGGTACTTTAGTAACCTTTCATATAAGAGACTCCAATAATCGATATTGGGAAACTACCGGGATTAGTCGTAATGGGTATGCTTTCGCGAAAGCGTTACATCCTCAAATCCCTTCTACTTGGACTATAAAAAGTAGTATTGAAGGAATTGCTCAAAGTGAAGAATTCACTATTACGTTTTTATCTGTTCTACAAGAAATTCCTACCACACTTTCTGAAGATGGGCGAGAGATTACAATAGGTCCTTTGACCAGTTATCTAGGCCAGATCATTCAAGATGGTATCGATGTCAAGCTTTATATCGAAGAATCACAAGAGCCTATTACGCAATTATCAGAAAACGGAATCGTATCTTTCTCTTTTCCTAAAGAGCAGTTTCCTGAAGGCCCATTACAACTGGGTATAGAAACATTAGGTCTTACAAAAACTATAAAGACATCTCTGAATTGAAAAAGAATAAAACCCTGTATCGTTTACTTATTCTCAGTGCTTTCATAGTGATTAATGCAGGGGTTATATATGGCATTAGTCAGGTATATGCATACCTTAATACAGGTGCAGACAGGTCTCAGATCCTACATCTGGATGTAGTTAGTGACCAATATTATACTCCCGATATTACCTGGTCAACTATAGAAAATCCAGGAAGACCTTTAGAGCCTTTTAACCAACAAAAGATAGAGAAAGATTATCTAGATGCATGGTATATCCGTAATATCTCCTTTAAGACAGGAAGTCATCATGGGATTGAAGATCATTATACGTCTAAAGCACGTCAAAAACTTTATGAAACACTAGAAGAGAATAATACCCAAGAAATCTATATAGAAGGAACGACACTTACACATGATCTTTCATTAGAATTTTATAGTGCAGATGGAACACTGGTAGTACTTACAGATCGTAATGTTTCTTCTTTTCAGCGGGTGTTTAAAGAAGGACAATTATATTACCAAGGAGAATCTGTAGATAACTATCGTATCATTATGCTTTTGGAAGATGGTTTCTGGAGAATACGTCATCTTGAAAAAATTGGCCCTACCTCAGAAATCACTCCATCACAAGCTTCTAATCATATAGCCACTTCTATTGCAGGTATAAATTACTATCCACAGGAAAATCCTTGGAATACTTTTGGAGATCAATTTGACACAGAAACGCTACAAAAAGACTTTCAAGTAATTAATGACCTACACTTAAATACCATTAGAATATTTATAGGGTATGAGGATTTTGGCAATTCGCAAGTGTCTCCTGACCGATTAGAAAAGTTAATTGGATTACTTAATGTAGCATCTCAAGAAGGTCTTGATGTAATCGTTACCCTATTTGATTTTTATGGGAATTATGAAGTTTCCGATTGGACACGAACACAAAAACATCTTCTCACTATTGTCTCTGCGATTAAAGATCATCCTGCATTATTAGCCTGGGATATTAAAAACGAACCTGACCTAGATTTTAAACAAAGAGGAGAAGATCTTGTACTTGCTTGGTTACAACATTCTATTACGACGCTTAGATGTATAGATCAAGAACACCCTATTACAATAGGTTGGTCATCACCAGATGCTGCACTATTTCTAGAAAAAGAAGTAGACTATATTTCTTTCCATTATTACAAGAATCTAAAAAACCTTTCTCAAGTATATACAAAACTCAAAGCACAGACTCCTAAGCAAATTGTATTAGAAGAATTTGGAATGTCTAGTTATCGTGGTTTATGGAATCCTTTTGGATATTCTGAAAAAGATCAGGCGCAGTACTATCGAGATTTTTTAGAAATACAAAAGAGAGATAGTTTACACTATCTCTCTTGGACATTATACGATTTTAGGGAAATACCGAATAATGTGTCAGGGGTATATCCATGGAGAAAAAACAAACAAGCTTATTTTGGACTTATTGATATTCATGGGGTGAAAGACGATGCCTATTCTGTTCTTAAAAACCGATAATTTAGGCAACCATTGGTAATGATTCTTTTTCTTTCTGTTTTATATATTCAAATGTCTCTAAGTACATCTTTGTAATAACACTCATAGGCAATGCTGTAGCGGCTTTATAATTTGCTTTGGCAATCGTAGTTCTATGTGACTCATCGATGACTAGTTTTTTAATTGCTTTGGCAAGGCTATTTACATTTTCTGGTTCAAAAAATTCACCACGATATTCCTCATCTTTTACAAGAATACTTAGATCACCTAAGTCAGGCATAACCACTGCTTTTCCATAGCTTCCAGCTTGATGTAATACTCCCGAGCTTCCTGTGGTTGATGTATATGGAAATACTACCATTGCACTTTCTGAGAAAATAGTAGCAACATCTTCTTCTTGTACGTAACCTGTAAAAGTAATATCAGGAACATGTGTATATCGTTTTTGTACTAGTTCCAAATATCCTTTTGTATTCGGGTTATCAGTTCCAGCTATCACAAGCTCAATTTCACGACTTGTCTGTGCTCTTACTTTTTCTACGGCTTCTATTAATATCTCGACTTTTTTATAGGTTCCAAACTTTCCAAAAGTCATTACTTTTAAAGGACCTTCTGAAAGTTCATAGGATGGTTCTTCTGGAATTTCAAACGTTCCATGAGGAATTAATACACAGTTTGTACTATCATATTTTTGTCGTAAAATCTCTGCATATTTACTAATAGTGACCGCAACTACATCTGCTTTTAGAACAATACGTGTAAGAACTTCTCCAATAGCAGTATATACTTTCTTTTTTAATTTATTGTTTGTAAAACCCGCACTACTAAGGTCTACTGTTTCCATAATATTATGTAATAATACTACCGTAGATATTTTCATGCATTTTGAGATCCATGGAGAGAAAAGTCCTAAAGCTGCTGGTATTTTTTTATCTCCAAACTTCATGAACTGTAAATTATACAAGACACTATCTGCTTTTACTTTTTTCAATGTTTTGGCAATAGAAAGCACATTAAAATAATTATTGAATTTCCAACATTGTATCACACGGATATAACAGCCTTGCTCTTTAAAATAAACATCTGCTTGTCCAGCAGAAACATCTGTAAGTAAAATAAGTTCTGTGACTTCTTGATGTTGTCTAAAATGTTTTACGAGATGATATGCATATTCAGTCAATGTGATTTTACTTGGAGGATATGCGGTAACTATAGCTAGTTTCATAATGGGTTGTTTTTATATTTCTGTAGCAAATATGAGATACATTACAGACAAAAAAAGAGATACACCGTTCATTGTTAATTTACTATAGACGAACGGTAATTTACGTTAGATGAACATTTTATACGTTTTTATAGTAGTAACTAGTTTGCACTATACACAGCAATCCCATAGCAAGGATTTGCATGTATACGACTTGATATAAATTTTCATGAAAAAAGTAAATGAGCACTATTTGTAATATCCCACCTAATGCTCCTATATAGACAGGCAAGTAGGTGTCTAGCGATAGAAAGTAATAGACAAAAATATTAGATAGCGCAAATAATGATGTCGCAAGAGCATACCATCCTAAAAGAGGTGCTATAGCAATATACGCATCTCCAAATAGCATACTAACAGCCATCTCTGGAAAAAGAAAAGATCCTAGAACTACAGCAGTAGCAAAAACAATTACATAACTACAATACTTCATCAGTACAGCATTTGTGTCTTCATTATTTTTTTTCTTGGCTATTACCTTAGGAAGTAGTAGCATCACAAACATCCATGTTACAAAGTAAACAACACGTCCTATAAGTGCTAAAGAAGCGTATAACCCTGATTCATGATCTGGAAAAAAGTGCTTTACTAATAAGATGTCACTGTTGTTACATATGATCTGGGTAAGTTCATAAAATGCAGTGTATAAAAAGAAATGCAACAGTAGTTTCTGATCTTTGGCAGGAAGCTTTATTGTAGTAATCCTTTTGAAAGAATACTTTTTGAAAGGAAACATTCCTGCAATAAAAGAACATGCCATTCCTACTGCAACTCCTATTGTTGGTGTTTCTCTAAAAATAAGAATGCATAGAAGGGTAATGGCAAGGCGCGTAATCATTTCAAATTGATACGTCATTGACAACGGGGTGAAAGACGAGTTACCTTGCCACCTTCCTCTATTGACACTCATTAAAAAATATAAAGGGGTTGCTATTCCAAAAATGATAAATATCCCATACGATTGTGTATGAAAAATATGCTGTAATCTAGAAGCACATGCAATAACAATACACCCTAGCCCTATTCCTATACCTATAGAGAGGTTATATACTCTTTTTATAAATTGATGATGAAAATCTCCTTCAAAATGTAATGCAAACTTGGCTACCGTGAGTTGAAATGTCATTGCTACAAAAGAAAGCACGAGTAATAAGGTGATCAATATTGCAGCATCTGCAAATTGTGCTGGCCCTAAAATCCTACCTAGTAATAGATTGTATAGATAATTACCTCCGTTTACGACAAAGGCACTTATCATAAACCATTGCTCTGGAGAAATTCGTTCACTCCACTTTTGTAATGCAATTACCATAATCAATTATGCGGCTAGGTTATACGAAAATGTATGTCCAAGAGATCGTATGACTACTGGATCAGATTCTTGCGTATATCCATAAAAATGTAAGCGATCTTCATCTTCTAATGTCATTTTTAAATCTTCTAACATTCTAAGTACATCTCCGTTCTCATCATCAAGTTCGCAAAGATTTATAAGTACACGTTCCTCTTGTTTTAATAAATAAGAAATATGTGTTTGTAAAGCGCTTGTTTGATTGGATTGATGTGTCCCTTTGATACAATAGACAGAATCTATTTCTCTGATATAAGTTGCCATATTAATTATTTTTATGAGTTATTTATCTTAAATATATTACAGGTGTTTCCTGTTTTTTATAAACCACTTCTAAGGATTTACTTACTGTTTCTTTTTTAATAGATCGTACTACTTTTAAATAGCTTTGATTGCGTATTACTGTAAATTCCATAATCGTTTGGTTTTTAATTCTGTGACAAATATCAGGGTAGAAAGGTTGCCTCTGGATTGATTTTCGATAGACGGTCTTTTAGTGTAGATGAATGGACATTCTCGATCTATAAACCAATAATTCATATAAGATCATTGCACTACTAAATAACTATTAATCAACTACTAATTAGAGGATTATAAACCATATTTTAATCATGCTCTACACACTTATTTGCCTTTTCTCCTATTCGAAGTTCCTTGAAATACGGTTTGCTTTCGATGAGTGGTAGTACCACTGTAGATTAAAAATGCGGCTTCCACACATAACTTGTACTCATAAAATTAAGGACATGAAAACAGTTGTATTTATCATATTTTGTTTGCTTTTCATAAAAGCGACTTCTCAAGATTTGCAAGAAGGGTTTACCTATTTAGAAACAGGTAGATATCCCGAAGCTGAGCGTTTTTTTAAAAATGTGATTCATATATATCCTACCAATAAAACGGCATTACTTTGTTACGGAAGAGCCATTGGTTTAAATGGCAATGCGCCAAAAGCAAAAATGATTTTTACCGATCTGGTAAAGACCTACCCTGAAAATTTTGAACTTGCCCTTAACTATGCCGAATCTTTACTATGGAATCGTGATTTTGTAGAAGCGCAATCTCATTATGAAAAACTTATCCATTCAGCACCTGAAAGTTTTTCTGCATTATTAGGATATGCAAATACATTATCTAATCTTAAAAAATATTCAGAAGCACTCATTGTTGTCCATAAGGCATTAGCTATAGATTCAGTAAATACAAATGCATTGATTTCCAGAAAATATATACGTTTAGGGCAAGCAGCTCAATGGCAAAAGGAAGGAAAGATACACGAGGCCATAAACATCATTCAGTCTAATTTTATGGACTTCCCAAATGATCAAGATTCTCTTTTGAATCTTATCAATATATACCTCATCACAAATCAATTAGATTTTGCACGACAGGCTTATGAGACAATTACAGACAGAGTTACTAGAGATACTGGTCTTGCACTGCTAGCTCATAAACAGTCTAATGACAAAGAGGCGTTACTAATTGCTGAGAAGGTATATGCTTTCGCGAAAGCGTCCTCAACCCCTCTCTCTATTATAAAAGCCTCCGAGCGTTATGTACAAGCGCTCATCTGGAATGCACACTATAAAAAGGCAGAGACGGTTTTAAAAACCTTACATCTGAAATACCTAGACAGTATTTGGGTATGGTCACTAGAAGCTACTTTATATACTTACCGCGGACAATTTTCCAAAAGCATTGAAACCTATCAACATATCCTTCAAAAAGATTCAACCTCTTTTGATGGAAATTTAGGAATTGCAAATGCCTATCGTGCAAAAGGACAACCTAACTTAGCAAAAACATATGCATTAAAAACACTGACCTATTACCCAGCTCAGAGAGATGCTCAACAACTTATAAATATCTTACAAACCGAATTGCAACCTACCCTACAATCTATTGTAAATCAAACAACCGATAATGGAGGTAACGAAGCCTATGCTTATCACGTATCTGCTACATTTCCTATATCTCATCATCTCAAAGCTAGCGTGGGATATGCTTATCGTACCACAGAAAATGTGAATACATTTGAAATGGCAAAAACACAAACATTCCAAGGCGGAGCATCTTACAGAATTCATCACAATACATGGGCAGAAAGTGATATCCAACTCATAAAAGCAACTATCGGGCAAAATGATTATACAGGTGTTACAGGAAAACTGTCAATCACAGCACGTCCATGGGCATTACAATATCTTAAGGTAGGATACCAGCGCGAACTTCAAAATTTTAATGCAACACTCATCAATGAATCCCTATATCTTAACAATTATTCATTAAACTATAATATGGGTACTACCTATGGATTAGGCTGGTATACAGGGTATACATATACACACCAAACAGATGGAAATACTCGTAATTTATTATTTACTTCATTGTATTATCATTTTACAAAAAAACCACTAATTAAAGGAGGTATCAATTACCAGTACCTAAGCTTTAATGAGCAAGTACCAGCGCTATATTTTAGTCCAGAAAAATACCACGCTATTGAAATATTTACTGAGTTAAGCGGTAAACTCCACAAAATCAATTATTATGCAAATACAGCTATAGGATATCAGTTTGTTAATGAAGATCCTTCATCATTTGCTTTTCGATTAGAAGGAAGGCTTTCCTATCAATTTGCAACTTCATTACAATTGGGTATCTATGGAAAGTATAGTAATGTAGCTTCTGCAACGGCAACTGGTTTTGAGTTTATGGATCTTGGATTAAAGTTGAACTGGAGATTATAAAGTAATAAATAATCTTCTAAATTCTTCATTCACTCATATACTCAAATAGATTTTCACCTACTACATCTCCATATTCAGAATTTGTAAAAAGAACAAAGCCCCAATCTTTTTCTACGTCTAAGAAATACCAACAAGTAAAGCCATCATTACTTCCACTATGAAAATATGCATTTTCATAATCATTATCTCCAGTAATAAACCCTAATGAATAAAAATAGGTTGTTCCTGAGTCTGAAGTATTAAGTTTTGAGTGATGCTTAAACAATTCTTTATAACTATTTTCTGATAAAAGTTCTTTCTTCATTACTGTTATCATCCATTTAGAAAAGTCTAAAGGCTCTGTATGAATAGACGATGCCGAGACAAAAATGCCATCGTCTTTTTTATACCAATAATTATTTTTCCAATCTATCCACTTACTATTTTTATCATATGGTTCGACCTTATTTTGTCGAGAGTATTGATTTTGAATAAATACAGTATGTTTCATACCCAAATTTTTGGCTATTTTGTTTTGGAATGCATTTTCCAAATCACTCCAATCTCCTCCTTCAATTTCTTTTAACACTAAAGCTAAAAATTGATACCCTTCCCCAGAGTACTCAAAATCTGTTCCTGGTTCAAACTTGATTTTTAATTTTTTATCCTCTTCGTTTTCTCTCCAATTAGGTAAACCCGAACGATGGCTCATAACCATCCGAGCTGTTATTTTTTTATACCTATTGTCATAAGAAATATCAGGATATTCAACATATTCAAACAAAGGTCTATCCAAATCTAACTTACCTTCTTCAACATATGTCATTACAAAAAATGCAAATATAGATTTAGAAATGGACGCTCCTTCAAATATGCTTTTCTTAGTAACAGGTGATTTTAATTCTAGATTTGCATATCCATAGGTTTGATGATAAACTACTTTGCCGTTACATATCATAGCCAAAGATGCTCCAGGAATTTTAAGTTCATCCATTTTTGAGTTCATAAAGCGATCTATTGAATCATTTAGTATAGTAACTCCATTATAATCATATATCGATGCACTAGGGTTTGAAGAGCATTTAGTAAATAAGATTATAGAAACTGTACTTAAGAATAAAGCAATTAATTTATGTTTTGACATAACAAGAAATTTAGTTTATATCTATATAGACGCATATATACATATAAAAGTTGCATCGTAATTTAATAACACACAATATGAATATTTAAATATAGTAAACAAGAAACCACTCCCGTCTCCGAGAGTGGCATTCAAAAAAACTACCCAATCTTAAAAAATCAACTACCGAATTATGAATCTTCCTATATACTGTTGTTTATTTCTATCTTCTATTACATATGGATATATTCCCATACGTAATTGTGGTGCGTTATAGCTTACTATTTGTCGCCCTTGTGTTTCTAGTTGTTGTTGATCTATTAAACGACCCGTCATATCATATACCTTAATCATTACTGACTGGATACTCTCTGGAAGTCGGATTATCGTATGTTGTGTAAATGGGTTTGGATAATTAACCACTCCTATAGTTGTTGTTTCAAAAGAGCTTGTTGACAATGTTTCTGTATTTGAAAACCGAAGATCTTCTAGATTCATTTGCTTTGTTTGTAATGTCCCATTTTCTGATACCATGGTAAATACAATCGTTACTATATCATCCATAATTACTTCTTCTATCGGGATATTGAATTCCTGAAAGTCATTAGTTAATGCAATAGTAGTAGTGTATTGATCTTCCCATACATCAATACTTTTTTTCACAAAAGTGACGTTTAGGTTTCCCGTTCCTTTGGCTTTTAATGTAAAGTAAGAATAACCTGTGACATCTACCGCTTGAAATCGAGGAGTTAATGCACGGTAGACCCCTACATAACTACTGGTTGTTGCTTCTAATGCAATGTTCCTTTCTATAGGAAGATCTTCTTCTTCAAAAAGTATAGAATTAGGAGACACAGCATATTCCTGAACGATTGTATTTTCCTGGCTGTCATCTATCCCCCACGGACCATCAGATAGAAACAGATCATCAGGAATGGCAATTCCATCACCTATTCTAAACCCTATATCAAACAAATGCCCTGTATCTATTGTTGTATAGGTGATATAATCACCATTTAAATCAATGGTAGTTGTCATATCTTCAATCTCACTAGTTTCTGTAGCTCGTATTCCCGCATCAAAAGAAACCTGCTGAGTCCCGTTAGTATTTATAATTTGTAAATTCAATGCGCCATTTTCATAGTTGCCTTTTTTTACAAAGACAGTAGGGGGACTTGAGTTATTATACGCTATGATTGGTTTTTCTATCTCTAATAAATCCAAGACTTCTTCTCCTAATTCGTATAAGTTATCTATAGAATTTGACCAAATCTGGAAGTTATAAAAAGTAACTCCACTCTCATATTGATCCAGATTCCAATGGCTTTCTACAGAAAAATTTTCCTCATCATTGACTACTTTCGCCGAAAGGCTCAGAACAAATTCTACGGTACCATCTATATTCCGTATAAGTGATTTTATAAAGGTCTGATCTCTAATATCTATTGTAGAAACAGCTATTAACTCCCCTCCTAGCATGCGATCACAGATGTATTTTGTATGTTCGTATACACCTCCTTCGGTTTTTAATGCTAGAATAGAGGCAATCCCCATCTGGTTACGTATATAATCGACAGCATAAACTTCGGTAGCATTTGTTATCGCGACAAGGTCTGTTGGAGTAGACTCAACTACATAATCTTCTTCTATCACATTAAGAGGAATAAAGTCTTCTAATTGAAACGAAGTAAGTCCATTTTTTTGACCATAAGCAGCGGTCTTTTCAACTCGTCTTGCTGTGGCTCTATTAAATGTATAATTATTTTTTGCACGATTATAGTTTCTTTTATTAATGGCATCAGAGAGCCTGTTATTACTTTCTAATCCCCCGTCATTCCCTCCAGAAGTAGGTTCTTCTATAACTTCACAATCTCCGTATCCAGAGCATGAAGGGTCTTCACAGTCTATAAGACCATCTCCATCATCATCGATACCATTATCACAAATCTCTTGAGGCACAGATGCTGTAGGACATCGGGCTCCATCATTACTTGAGCTTGAAGGCCCAAAAGCAAAAAAATTGGATTCCATGGCATTCGTACCATCTAAATCTTGTACACTTTGGATTACATAGATAGTCCCTGTCTGATTTGCAGATACATAAAAGCGTCCAGAAACATCAAAATAAACAGCTCCATATGTATAATTTAATCCTGATAATATAGGTACTTCTCCTAGGGATTGTACGATTCCATTTGAAGGATCAACACGATACAATACGTTGGTGTTCTTTTCTACAGTGTATAAGTTACCATCTACAGCATTAAATGCCCAATCATGGTTATTGATATTCTGGGATAAATTCTCCGTAGCTAGATGTTCTCCGTAGGTAGGGGATTCTGGATCTAAATCTATTTTATAGTACGTAGTCCCACCTCCTTTGAGATAATACACTCCTTCTGCACTGATCCCGCCTACATACCTGTTACTAGTAGGTAATTCATCAATATAAAACGTAGTCGTCGTAAAGTTTTTACCTATACGTACAATTGATTTTGCAGGGCTTGTCAAAGATCCCCAGATATAACCGTCTGTAGGGTTATAAGCAGCTGCATTTATATTTCCTGGCGTAACATCTGATGCTACTAGAAATGAATTCCCTGAGGCAAGATCTATCGCATATACATCATTAAATTGAAATAGGTAAGCGCTGTAATCACAATTAAAAGGGATGTCCTGAGCATTTGTTATCGTTGTTACTAGTAGCACAACATAGAATAGTAATTTTTTCATGGTCTCTTTGTTTATATACCCCAAATGTAGAGGGGAGAAACCTGTTATTTTTTAAAATTCGGTAAGTGCTTTTTATGTGTAGACGAATGGTATTATGGAATCGACGAAGGGTTTTTGATAATGATACGCTTTGGCAAAAGCGTACTTAAAAACATATATATCCCTTTAACTGAATTTCTTACAAAAGATTTAATCGCTTCATAAGCTCTGGACGATTAGATCTACTAATAGGAATAACATCTCTTGCGATAAGTACACTATTGTCCTCGATATCAATGATTTTTTTGATATTAATTATATAAGATCTATGTACCTTTAAGAAAAGACTATCTGGTAATTTTTCTTCAATTTTTTTAAGAGTAGAGTGTACTGTATACTTCTTGTCTTCGGTTTTAATGAGAATATAATCTCCTTTGGCCTCGATCAGGTATATTTTTTCAAACTCAATCTTTATAAGTCTTCTATCTATATTGACATACATTTCTTTTTCTGAAGATGAAGATGTGGTTTGAGAGCTTTCTGATATTGCTTTTGAAGATGAAAAACCAGAGCTCTCTACTTTTTGAATGGCTTTCATAAATCGAGGCATTCCTATAGGTTTTACAAGATAGTCTACGATACACTCGTATTCAAAAGCTTCTATCGCAAAGTTCACATCAGAAGTAGTAAGTACTATTTTAGGTGGATTTTTGAGGGTTTCTATAAAATCAAATCCTGTAAAATCAGGCATATGGATATCTAAAAAAATTAAGTCTACCATATTTTTATTTAAAAATTTCATAGCCTCAATGGCATTTGGAAATTCTTCTAGAACAGTAATCGTTTCTACTTGACTACATAAATGCGCAATAATAGCTCTAGCTGCAGCCTCATCATCAATTAGTATACAATTCAAACTTTAGTTTTTATAGGTTAGTTATAAGCTTTGTACAAATGTATTTGCACGTTGGAGAATATCATCAAATTCTGATTGTAATTGGGTCGATGCTATTTTTAGATTTTCTTCATATTCTATGGCAATAGTATACCCCTTTTCAAGTCCTAAAATACCAAATTTATGTTTAAGTTTATGAACATTTTTTGCGGCTTTTATAAAAGCTTTTGCTTTTATATTATTTTCATAGTTCAATATTTCCTGAGGGAATTCTTTTTTTAAGATCTTGATAAGCTTTTCTTTAAACACGTGATCATCACCTGCTAACTGATCTATATATGTTGTATTAGGGATTTCCATCTTTTATCTATTGGGTTTATAAATCACCTATAATTACTTTTTGGGAAGGGTAAAATAAAATGTTGTACCTATACCTTCTTTACTACTTAACCATATATCACCTCCATAGGAATCTACGATTTTTTTTACAATAGAAAGCCCTATCCCAGAAGACGCTTTATTTTGGTTTAAAGATTGAAAAATCTTGAATATCTTATCATAATATTCTTTTGCAATTCCTATTCCATTATCACTTACAGAAAATTGATAGAATGATCTTTTTTCAACTACATCTATTTCAATCAATCCTTTTTCTTTATCTATATAGCGCACAGCATTACTCATGATATTCTGAAAGAGTTGTTGCACTCTTACTCTATCTGATTTAATTACAGGCAATTGACGCTTGACAACACATATGATATGTTCAGGAATATATAGCAACTGCTGTATATCTTTGATAAGTTCATGTACATCTACTTCTTGCTCATCTGTTTTTTCTGAAGTCACACTAGAATACTCTAATACATCTGATATAAGGCGTTCCATTTTTTCCAGAGTAGTTTCTATAAGGGTTAAGTATTGTTTGGAATCTTCAGAAAGTGTGTCTTTATTATCATCTTGTATCCAGTTTACAAGAGCATTGATACTTCGTAAAGGAGATTTTAAATCATGAGATACAATATGCGCATACTCTTGTAATTCTTCATTACTTTTTTCAAGTTTTTTGAGTAATGATTTACGTTCTTTTTCGCTTTTTAGCTGAATTGTAATATCCTCTACAAGAGCTACTTGATATCGTATTGATGTATCTTCATTACGCACAGCAGTTACATTTGTTTTTGCCCAGACGACAGCTCCATTTTTTTTCTTATATCGTTTTTTCATGACAAAATGATCAAGTGTATTGTTATTCATTTGATCCATATATACTTTTGATGCTGGATAGTCTTCTTTAACAGAAATATCTTGCACTGATTTTGTCAATAGCTCTTCTTCAGAATATTCTAGTAATTCCTGTATTGCCTTATTGGTTTGTAATATTTTACCATTTTGGGTAAGTACAATTCCTAAACTAGAATAGTCTACAATGGCAGAGAGTTTTATTTGCTGTTCTCTGATCAATTCTGCATCGGCTTCTTCTTCTGTTATGTCTCTTACAATTCCTTGAGCCGCTATAGGAATGCCTCCATCATTATAGACTAAACTTGCATTGATATGTACCCATTTCACTTCTTTATTTTTTGTAAATATTCGTGCTTTATAATCTGTAAAAAAACCTTCTTTAAGAAGTTCTTCATACGATTGCATAGCATATGCAATATCTTTTTTATGGATAAGGGAAACCACATTTAAGCTTTCCTTTTTAATATCATATCCAAATAAAACTTCTGCAGCTTCATTCATTTTAAGAACCTCCCCATTGAGATTCATAACGACATAGGCATCTATAATGTTTTCAAAAACACCTTTGAGTTCTGAGGTGGTTTCCTTAAAAAGTTTTTCTAGTTTATCATTAGATTTTTTTAGCTCTTGGGCAAGGAAAAATAATTCTCTAGATTTTTCTTCTAAGATTTCTTCAGCTTGTTTTCTGGCTGCTTTTTCACGTGCGAGTGCACGTTCATAGATTTTTAGTTTGTCATCACTCATCTCTGGTTATACTGAACTTAACTTCGGTACCATCTTCTTTTAGTTTCTCAACTAAGATAGTGGCTTTTGCATTAAAATACTCAAAAGTTTTATTCATTAACCCTCTTCCAAAACTATACATGGCCCTAGAAGACCTATAAATCATTACAAGTGTATTTTCTGTTTTTTCTACTGTTGTAAATGTAGGTAGCTCTGCATCTGGATATATTTTACGTACTTCTACATGAATATGATTTTCTATAGAAGATAGCATTTCTATAGGGTCATCATACTGTTCTAAAAATCCCGGATAGCTCTTTTTTATCACTCCAAAAAAATGCTCTGCATACACTAGTAATAAATTATCTATAGAGAGATCTGTATGCTTACTTAGGCTTGTGAGGAGGTTAAGCATTTCAGAAAAATCATAAGTACCGATAGCTGTATAAATTCCTCCTGACTCAAGATTAGATTCTTGAATTATAGTATCTGCCATTTCTAGACCAAATTTATCTTCTACTAATTCTAAAAATTCTGTAAATACAATTCCTTTCATCTATACTTTTATTAGTTCGTTTTCACTCCAATAAGCGAGTGTTTTTTCTATTTTATCTAGATACATTTCATACTTAAGAGGTTTAAGTATATACCCTGCAATTCCTATTTTATAGCATTCTATAAGGTCTTTTTTATTATTACTTGTAGTAAGGATAATCGTAGGGATATATTTGAGAGATTCATCACTCTTGACTATCTTAAGAAATTCAATCCCATTAATCTTAGGCATGTTAAGGTCTAAAAAAATAATATCAGGCCTTATACTGTCTCTATCCTGTAGCATTTCTATAGCATCTTCTCCATTTTGTGCCTCTATAAGTGTATGTGATAACTCTAAAGTTTTGATTACTCTTTTAAGTTTCATGACTTCAATAAGGTCGTCTTCAATAAGAAGTATTTTTAATGTATTTGATTTCAATGCCCCATTTTTTAGAATATACAAAAATGATTATTTATACTGTATATACCCGCTTTCTTTAGTTTAATGGTTTTTTAGTGTAGGTGAATGACGGTTATGTGTCGACGAATGGTTTTTAAATTTCGACCAATAATTATAAATAGGTCATGATCCCCTCTGCAAAATCGTGCGCACTTTCTGGATAATTACGTACCCATAGCTCTGGCTCTATAATTTCCAGTTCTCCCAAAAGAATATTACCTTCTGTATCCCATATAATATCAGCTCTTCCATAAGCAGGCATTGTTTCACATGCATTAAATACTTTTTCTGCAAAGATGATTTCCTCTGGACTTGCTTTATAATCATGTACGGTTCCTCCAAAATCATCTTGTACTCGATAGTCGCCTGCCTTGGCTTTCTTAAGAATAGCGTGTGTATATTTTCCATTAAAAACCATTAGAGAAGCTTCCCCTAATGATAGTATCGTCTCTTGAAAAGGTTGTATTAACATATCTCTTTGAGCCACTAGCTCTTTAAAAAGATTTTCATAGTTCTTACGTTCAGATTGTAATACTTTATGCGTATGAAAAGCGCCACCTGCAATAGCAGGTTTGATCACGACATCTGTCCATCCTTTTTCTTTACAAACATCTTCTATAGAACGATAAGCACTTGTATCTACAAAAGCGGTAGGAACAATAGCAATACCTCTAGCTTCCAGATCTGCTAAGTAATGCTTATCTATATTCCAATCGACAAGAGATTTAGGGTTGATCAATTGCGTTTTTGTATGAACCATATCTAACCATCTCGAAAACTCCTCATACCGCTCAAAATAATCCCAGATAGTTCTAAAAACAATCCCTCTTGTTTGTGACCAATCATAATGAGGATCATCCCAAGATGCACAATCCACGCTCAATCCTTTTTTTTCAAGAGCTTGTTGTAAATAGACTCTTTCATCCAGAATGTTTTGAATATAAGGCGATACTTTTTTAGGGTTCAAATATGCCTTTTGCGTAAGTATTGTGATATCTGTCATAGTCTATATGAAAAGAATTAAAAAAATGAGCAAGTTTAGGTTCCAAATTTACGATCAGGATGAAACATTTCCATAGGCATAGACGGGGTTTTATTATCTATAATTTCTTGAACCAACTTTCCTGTGGAAGGGCCTAAACTCCATCCCATCATTGCATGGCCAGTAGCCAGTGTAAGATTATCACATTTTGAGCTTTTTCCGATATAAGGCATTCCATCTGGAGATACAGGACGTAAGCCACACTCAGCAGCATCCTTTTCTTGTTTTGTAATGCGTACTTGAGGGAAATATCGGTGCACTCCTTCGGCTATAGCATCTATCCTATGGGTATGGATGCGGTGATTGATGCCAGCAATTTCCATGGTGCCTGCAAACCGCGTAAACCCATTCATTGGTGTGATTGCAATTTTGGCTTCAGCGAGAATAGATGGGTATGTAATTCCAGTAGAAGTTGTGGTTTGTACACGATATCCTTTTCCTGCCTGTACTAATAGGTTGATGTTTAGCTTTCGCGAAAGCGTACTGGTCCATGACCCTGCAGCAAGTACATATTCATCTGCTGTAAGAGTTTGTTTCTCTGTTTTTATAGATGTAATTCTTTTATTATGAGCAATTATATCGATTACTTTTTCTTCCTTTAGAATTACAACGCCTGCATCTACTAAATAGGTTTTGAGATCATTCATAAACTCTCCAGGGGTCGTGTGATGATCACACTCAAAATAAGTAGCACCTACGATATCTAGTGAGGTATCAGGCATCATTTTTTGAACCTCATCTTTAGAAAGTATCTGAGCACCTAAGCCTTCGTTCTGGGCAATCTTCACCAATTCTTCTTCATGATGAAGTGTTTGATCAGTCTGACAAAGCATCAATAATCCTTTTTTTTCTAATTGAAAATTAAATCCTTCTTCTTGTTTAATTTGATCATATAAGTCACGTCCCATAACTGCAATTTCACGCATAACAGGAACCGATTGTTCAACATGTTGCGATGTACAAGACTTGTTAAAAGCCCAAGTCCATTTTATGAAGTCTGTATTTAATCTGGGTTTTATATATAAAGGACTCTTTTTATCTAGCATCCATTTAAGTCCTTGCTTCATAACCCCTGGTGCTGCTAATGGTATCAAATGACTAGGAGCCAGATATCCTGCATTTACATAGGAAGCGCCACCATCCATTTTAGATTGATCTAGTATGGTGACCTGATGTCCTGACTTGTGAAGAAAATAGGCACAAGATAATCCTATAATTCCTCCTCCAATGATGATGATATGCTTATTTGCCACTAATTTATTTTAAAAAAGGTTTGACAATATAATTCGTGTTCTATATTCAAAAAATCACATAAATCATTATTATAAATGCTATTACTTCACTACAAATTGCTCAGAAGCCAGTACTTGATCTTTTGAAAATAGTTGATAGATATATATTCCTGACTTAAAATCAGTTTTATGGATTAAATACGCTTCTGTAGTTATGTCTATATTTTTAATAAGTCTTCCTGAAATATCATAGATCTTAATTGTATCTATATTGAATCTGTTAGGAATATATATGGTAGATATATTTGATACAGGGTTTGGATAGAAATTTATACCACTCAATCTAGTCTCATCAATTGATAATGTTGTATTAGTACAAGAGGTCATATTGTTAAAGAAAGAAGTCTCTCCATTTCTTGTAAAGCAGGCAAGATATGTTCCTGAGTCTGGATCTTCAAATCCAGGTATTAACCCGTTTGTAGAACCTATACCTTCTATCCATGTCTCTTCTTCTTCTCCTACATCAAAAACGATGAACTTCCTGGTTTCGCCAGCAAAAAATTCTTCATAAACATCTATAACTGTAATTTCATAAGCCTCAGAAAAAAAAGCAAAACAAGTGTCTACTCCTATTTGAAAGGTGTCTCCCACTTCAAGAGTAAAATCAAGTAATACGATTTCGCTCCCTCCTTCTACATATTGATATAAGACTCCTTCTTCCTCTCTCAAAAGACACTGAATTGAGATTCCTTCGCCAACTACATTCCTTAATCTTTTGTACGTTATTCCATTAAATATTACCTCATCTGTAAGAGTTACTGGAGTTGAGGTAATACTAATCGTTCCGGTATCAAACTCTGCTCCCCAGAAATCAATTCCCCATTCATTATCTCCTTGTAAAATGGATATAAATTCTTGTGCATTGACAATAAATGAGCATAAAAACATCATTAGAAGCCATCGCTTTTTCATACCGTAATTTTTATCTAAGGTACTAATATAATAACTAAATAAAGTTTTAAATTACTTTAAAATCAAATGTATAAAATTGTATTTATTTACAGTAATCACATAGCCCATTATAAGATATTATTCCTCTCGAATAATGAAAGTCATTATAATTTTTTTATTAGTATATTCCATAGCTACTACTTATAAAAATATTGTGCTATATATCCATATACAGTAATATCTAAACAGATTTCTAATATGTTTTTTACCAAAAAAAGCTACACATTAATATTCATCATATTTCCTATTCTCTGTTATGGACAACTTATTCCTAATGGAGGGGTTGAAAAATTAAATGATTCATCAAGGCTATCTCATTATATATATAAAGATAAAAATTACCAAAGTATAGATACACTAGTAAAGCGATCTGGAAAGCAATCGGCAAAATTTAACTATACTGGAGATGGGATTAAAACATTATATTTCTATGGAAACAGAGCTCGCAATGGAATTGATCTTGAATATATCCCTGTAAAAGAAGGTCAGAAATACGAGCTAAGTTTTTACTTTAAAACATCATCAAATTTTAAACCAGGTGTAAATAGAGGGGTTTATGGTCAATTTTCTTTTAAAGATAAAAATGATGTGACTATAGGATTTGATGAAAATGAACCTACTTTCTCTTCAATAGAGAATTATGATACATGGAGAAAAGTAACTTTTTCAACCACTATAACTTCTAATATTTCTAAAATTGCAGCTGGAATTTTCTATAGAGGAAAAGGACCTGCATGGATTGACGACATCTCCCTAAAATTAGTTAGTAGCTCCATTGTTAATACAACTAGTTTTGAAACGGATAGTATTATTAAAATTGATCCTCAAAAAAAACTAGTTACTAGTAAAGAATTATTACATATTGAAAAGTCCCAAAGCTTATCCTATAAAGGATTGAGATCACTTGCATTTAAAAATTCTTCTAAGGATAAACTAGTATACTATACAGATACTAATAATTCATATGACACAGAAATAATCACAGTATCTCCAAATGACCTATATACCATCTCTGGTTTTTATAGAGTCGACGATAACTTTAAGGGAAAAGGAATCCGTCTTTCTATTCTACTCTACAATAAAGAAAAAGAAATTATTCATATTCAGAATTCATTATATGGCAATCAAAAAAAATGGAGCAAAATAGCGATAGATTCTATAAGAATCCCAGCAAATGTAGACGGTATATCCTATCGTATAGAGGCTAACGGAGAAGGTAAATCTTGGTTTGATAATTTAAATTTTAAACAAAAAAATTTAATAAAAAACTCAGGGTTTGAAGCAACTACAGAGGACAAGAATGTACCTGATTTTTGGTATCCACGTATGGGTAAGGCATATACTATTAGTGGCGTAGAGATGAATCCTTCTTTAGTTTTTAGTACAGGAAAAAAATCTGCCACTTTTAAAAATAATACTGGCATTCAAAATATTGCATACTATTCTGGGCCTTACAATGCTTCTGAAAAAACTATAAATCATATTCCAGTAAATCCAGGAGAAACCTATCAATTAAGTGCTCATTTAAAAACCGAAAATATCATAGGTAAAGGAGTTAGAATATCACTACTGTTTTTTAACGGAGAAGATACTGTCCTTAGGTCGAATTCTCATTGGTTTTGCCATACAAATTGGACAAAAGAAACTATCAAAGTTACTGTGCCAGAAGGCTATAATTCTATGGAGTATAGAATTGAATATTCAGGAAGCTCTGGAAAAGCATGGTTTGATGATTTACAGCTGTCAAATACTTATTCACAGTGGTATCATGCAGATGTATCTATTGACTCCTTTGAAAAGGGGTATGGTCAACAAGTAGGTAAGCGTCCCATACAAAACCTGAGTGCTCAATTTTCCAATTTTCATATTAAAATGGAAAAGATATATAATAAAGAAACATCTGGTACCTGGAAAAATCCATACGGTTGTCCATGGGTTCGATTATCTGCAAATGCTAGTATAGGGTACCTAAATGCTAATGAGGCAATTCCAAATAAAATGTATGTAAAACGAGCTAAAGATGCATTACAATTTTTACTTAAAGATCAACAAGAAAATGGCAGTTTTGGTCTTCATAGACTCTCAAACTGTAAAGATGCTACATATGATCATGGATCCGTGATGTATGAAGGAAGTATTGCTACAGTTGCTTTATTAACAGGGTACCGTTTATTACCTAACCATCCTAAGAAATATATAGAAAGTGCTGAAAGTATGTGTGACTATATGGTACAGAATATCCCTCCTAGTACAAATGCAAACTTTAATGGTTTTGCTATATGGGCCTTGGCAGAATATAATGCTATTGCTCCTCAAGAAAAAGAAGAATACCTTAAAAAAGCTTTAGATTATTTTGAAAGACTCCATGAATTTCAATTGGACAATGGGATGTGGTCAGACGCACATAATCAACTTATTCATTATCATGGAATTATTACTCGAGGAATTGTAAATTTATATAGAGTAATGCCAGATAATCACCCTAAAAAAGAAGCAGTTAGGCATGCAATGTATAAGGCTATTAATCATATTATTAAAAGCCAAAGATCTAAAGGAAAGCTCATTAGATTTCCAGGGAAAGAAGATCAAACCGAAGATAATTTTCCATTAGAAGCTGTACTAAATGCATATACATATTTAGATATATCTGATTTAGAAGATACACTTAATAAACTTGCATTAGGTGCTGAAAATATGAGTATTAATAGCTCTCAAGGACATCGATTTGCTGCATTAGGTCTATTACTAAATGAGTATTATAGGGATTAATTTTTAAATTACACTAAACCCAAATGCATATGGATCGTCTTCATCTATAGTAATTGTGTTATGTCCATAGATACGAGCCCAGCCCTGAATACTAGGGATAATTGCTTTGTATTCTCCTATAGTGGTTTCTTGTTCAACACGGCCTATAAATTTGGAACCAATAAAACTCTCATGAATATAAGGTTCTCCTACTTTCAATTTTTCTTTTATATAGAGCTGTGCTAATCTTGCAGAAGTCCCTGTACCACAAGGACTTCTATCTATCGCCTTGTCTCCATAAAACACTGCATTCCTCCCAGACGATGTAGGATCTAAAGGGTCTCCTGTCCATAGCATATGAGTGACATCACGTATGGTTTCATTTTCTGGATGAATAAAAAAATCTGGGTATTTTTCTTGAATACGTTCTCGTAGTATCTGACTATACTGTATAATCTGACTAGCTGTAAAATCATGTACTCCTGAAAAATTTTCTTGCGGATCTACAATCGCATAATAATTTCCTCCATAGGCAACGTCAAACGTAATTTCTCCTAAGTCAGGACAATCAATAGTAAGGTTTTGAGCAGCTAGATAAGAAGCAACATTAGTAAGTTTTACCCAATCTACTTTGGTTCCTGTCTGTTGGTAATCAATTTCTACCAATCCTGCAGGAGCTTCCATTCTCACTTTTCCATGAGTTTTTGGAGTTAGTAGTCCCTCTTCTATTGCAATTGTGATGGTCCCAATAGTTCCATGACCACACATAGGAAGGCATCCAGAGGTTTCTATAAATAATACAGCAACATCATTTTCTGGATGATGAGGAGCATATAAAATACTTCCACTCATCATATCATGACCTCTGGGTTCAAACATCAACCCTTTACGAATCCAATCATATTCTTTTATAAAATGTTGTCGTTTTTCACTCATACTCATTCCTACAAGTTCTGGACCTCCTTGAGCTACCAATCGGACAGGATTTCCACAGGTGTGGGCATCTATACAGGTGAATTTATGAGTCATTTTTTAATCTTTATTTTTTTCAATCCATGTACGAATTCGTTTTCCTAAAATTTCTAAGGTCACCGTTCCTTGTTCTAAAATTACTTCATGAAATTCACGAATATTAAAATTGGCACCTAAAGCACTTTCGGCATCAGCACGTAATTCTCGTATTTTAAGCTCGCCTATTTTATAGGATAGCGCCTGTCCAGGCCATGAGATATAACGATCTGTTTCGGTATTTATCTCGTGTATAGATAGGGCTGTATTTTTAGACATATAGTCGACTACTTCTTCCCGTGTCCATCCTTTGGCATGAATTCCTGTATCTACTACAAGCCTACAGGCACGCCACATTTCATAGGTGAGTTGTCCAAAACGTTCATAAGGGGTAGTATACATCCCCATTTCATCTGCAAGATACTCACAATACAAACCCCACCCTTCTCCATAGGCAGAGAGATACATATTCTTTCTGAACTGTGGAATATCATCTCCTAATTCTTGATTTAGGCTTCCTTGTAAATGATGTCCTGGTACGGCTTCGTGTACAGTAAGTGAGGGTAATACATATAGTGGTCGACTAGGTAAATCATACGTATTTACCCAATAATAACCTGGATCTGTACTCCCCTTTGCACTTCCTACATAACGTCCAGTAGTATATTTTGGAGCAATCGCGTCGGGTACGGGAGCGACACCATAGGGTTTTCTAGGAAGGGTTTTAAAAAACCGAGGTAGTTGTGCATCGGCTCGTTTTGCCATATCACGCGCAATCATCAATAATTGTTCTGGAGTTTTTGCATAGAATTGTTCATCAGTACGCAAAAATTGTAGAAAATCTGTAAAAGACCCTTTAAAGTTAACCTCAGCAATGATCTTTTCCATCTCAGATTTTATACGAGCAACTTCTTGCAATCCTCTTTGATGAATTTGATCTGCTGTAAGATCTAAGGTTGTATAATACTGAATCCTATTTTGATAATATGCCTCTCCATTAGGGGTTTCTGACACACCTATAGTCCTTCTGGTCGTAGGAAAATATTCTTCTTCAAAAAAAGTTTTGACTCTTTTAAAAGAAGGGATTACTTTTTCTTTAATAGCTATTTTTGCAGCATTAAGGAGTGAATCTTTTTGTGTTTTTGTAAGTCTGCTGGGTAGATTTACAAAGGGCTTATAATAAAAACTCTCTTTATAATCGGTTACGATCTGTGAGTCATATGTGCTTTCATAGCCATTAAAAATAACACGTGGCTGTGATACTCCTTTCTTTAATCCTTCACGTAACAAAGGCAGGTATTGATCTACTACATCTGGAAGTGCATTTAATCTATTTAAATAGGATATTGCTGTTTTATAGCTGGTAATAGGTCGTACCATATAGTTCCAACTACTATGAAATCCTGAATCCGATAGCAATGGATTTAAATACCGTTCATAGGTGTTATAGTCTATCGTTTCTTGGAGTTTGTATTTCAATAATTCCAGCGAAATCATATCTGTATCATAAAGTTCGCTTATGGAGATAGCCGATAGTTTTTCTAATTGCGCTTTCGCGAAAGCGGCCTCCTTACCAAAATATTCTTTTGTAAACAATCCCATAGGATATACATCGTTATCATATCCTTTGTGCTCTTGAACGTCTTTAATTATAGCATGCAAACTTTCTGAAGGAGATTGCCCCCATGATAAAATACCAAACAGAAAAAAGATCAATGTATATTTCATATCGTATCGATTATTTCAAAAATTCTGGCAACAGCTCTTCTGGAAAATCCTGATAACTAAAAGGGCGTACCCAGCGTTTAATAGCCTGATTACCCACAGCTGTAAAACGACTATCGGTAGATGCCGGATAAGGCCCTCCATGTGTCATCGCATCTACTACGGCAACTCCAGTAGGTACTCCGTTAAATACAATACGCCCCACCCGATTCTGTAAACTTTTTACAATAGACGCAAGGTGAGGGTACTCTTCTTTTTCGGCTAGGATAGTACCTGTAAGTTGTCCTTCTAACTGATCAATAATTTGTAGTAATTGTGTTTGATCCTCACATTGAACGACCATAGAAAAAGGCCCGAACACTTCTTGATGAAGGGTTTTGTTTTGTAAAAAGGCATCACCAGAAACCGTAACAATTTTGGCCTGTGCATAGTTAGTCGCTACAGTAGTTGTATGTTCGGCAACAAGTGTTGTTTCTTTTTGATTGATTACTTCATTACCATTACGTTCATAGGCTGTATGAATTGAAGGATGTAACATACAGTATGCATCTATTGTTGCTGTTTTTTCTCCTAAATCATCTACAAAACTAGTAAGTTCTTGGCTTTTGATTCCTATAATAAGTCCTGGATTTGTACAGAATTGTCCTACTCCAAGTGTAATAGAATCTGCATAGGTTTGTGCAATCTCTTCTCCCCGTATTTCCAATGCTTTTTGAGTAATAATGACAGGATTAATACTTCCCATTTCGGCAAATACTGGAATAGGTTCTTCACGTTGTCCTGCATGGTCATAAAGGGCTCGCCCTCCACGGATACTTCCCGTAAATCCTACAGCTTTTACGCGAGGATCTTTTACTAGTTGTACACCTACTTCTATCCCTGAGCTATTGAGGTTTGAGAATACACCATCTGGCATTCCTGTCTTTTCTGCTGCTTTGATAATTGCACTTGCTACCAATTCTCCTGTTCCCGCATGCATAGGATGTGATTTTACAATCACTGGACACCCTGCAGCCAAAGCACTGGCAGTATCTCCTCCTGCTGTAGAATAGGCTAGCGGAAAATTACTTGCTCCAAAAACTACTACAGGTCCTAAAGGAATCAACGCCTGACGTATTTCTTTATGGTCTCCAGATATTGTTGGGTTGCGCCAATGTTCGGTTTTGATAAGGTTTGCAAACATACGTAACTGACCTAAAGTACGGCCACGTTCCCCTTTGGCACGCCCTTCTGGAAGTCCGCTTTCAGACATATAGGTATGGATAAGTGTATCTCCTAATGCTTCTATCTCATCTGCAATTGTCGCAATAAAAAAAGCTCTTTCAGATCCCGGCATATCCCGAAATTTATGAAAGGCTTTTGAAGCTAACGCTACTGCCTGGTCTATCTCTTCTGAAGTTGCTTCATAAAAAATAGGCTCATTTACTATATTGTTTTTTGGGTTCAATGTCTGATAGGTAACCGTTCCTTTATTACTAAGCGTATTTCCTATATAGTTTTTTCCTGTTATCATTTTCTAAGCAAAGTTTGGATACGTTTCTTATGCGCTTCAAGGTCTACGGGTTTGTGAATGCGTTTCTCAGAAACGGGATATTTTTTTAATGCGCTACTGGGGCGGATCGGTCTTTTTTCAAAATTACCTCCACAATTAGGGCAGATATGATCTAGTACATTTTCTACACAATCTCTACAAAACGTACATTCAAATGTACAAATCATTGCGTCGGGAGCATCATATGGCAAATCTTTATCACAATGTTCACATGAAGGTCGTATATCTAACATAGTAATTATACATTTTTATAGTCTGGTAATTGAGGCCTTGTTTCTATTCCATTTTTTATCACTTGGAGCACATGTGCTCGTTCTTCTCCAAATAAAGGGAGTCTAGGAGCTCGTACGTGTTCAGTACCTATACCTGTATGCACTTCTGCAAGTTTGATATTTTGTACTAATTTCGGGTTTATATCTAACTCCAACAAGGGTAAAAACCAACGATAGATTTCAATTGCCTCTTGAATGCGTCCTGCTTTTTGTAATTCATAGATAGCTACTGTTTCTGCAGGGAAGGCATCTACGAGTCCTGCAATCCATCCATCGGCTCCCATCAATAATGATTCTAATGCCAGTGTATCTACCCCACACATAATACGAAGACGATCCCCAAATGCATTTTTTATACGTGTCACATTTGAGATATCTCGTGTAGATTCTTTTACCGCTTGAATCCTATCATATTTGAGTAATTGCTCAAACATATCCAGTGTCACTTCTATTTTATAGTCTACAGGATTGTTATATACCATAATAGGTAATCCTGTATTTCGAGCAACAGTTCCAAAGTACGTCACTACCTCTGCATCTCCTGCCTTGTATCGCATAGGGGGCAACATCATCAGTGCCGAAGCGCCATCTTCTTCTGCTTTTTGAGCAGCTATAACCGCTCCTTTAGTCGTTTGCTCTGCAATATTCATAAGTACCGGAACCTTCCCTTTTACAAGGCGAACCGTCTCTTGTGTAAGAATCCGTTTTTCATGATCTTCTAAAGTACTAGCTTCTCCTAATGTTCCTCCGAGGACAATTCCATGAACTCCTGCATCTAGTTGTGCATCTATGTTTACTGCAAACATATCGAGATCTAGTTCATCATTTTCAGTAAACTTTGTAGTTACTGCTGGCATAACGCCTTTCCAGGTTATAGACATAGTGATTATAAATTTGATCCCAAAGTTACTGGATCGCTATATAGAATTACACGCGCAAATTATCCAAAACTATGCTTATATTATCCTTATTTACAAATTAATTATGCTATTTACACCAATAAAGTATCTTTGCATAATGAAAGTATTACCTTTTAAAATCCCAAAACCCAGTAACACAGCTATTGTATTTCAGGTAGATTCTGGAATGCTTTATGGACAATTACATCAACATGAAGAAGTGCAAATAAGTATTATTAAAGAAGGGAAAGGCACATTGGTAGTTGCAGATACTGTTCATAGCTTTGAACAAGGGGATCTTTTTATTTTAGGAGGGAAACAGCCTCATGTTTTTTATAATATAGATTCGAAGGCAGAAATGCATACGATATTTTTTAGCCCATATTCCTTTGGGAACTCATTTCTTGACTTAGAAGAAGGAAAGGGCTTAAAGGATTTTTATACTTTCACAAAAGCGGGACTTAAAATAACGGCTACTCCTAGTATTACTACTTTATTTCAAAGTATACAATCTGCTCAGGGACTCTATAAACTTGCTCATTTTTTACAACTTATTACCATACTCAACGTGGCCAATAGCGCTCCACTTTCAAATATTATATACACCAAAGCTTTCTCAGAAGTAGATGGGAAAAAGATGCAAAATATTTATGAATTTTCGCTAGATCATTTTACGTCTCCTATATCTCTTATAACAATTGCAGAAATAGCGACAATGACCCCTAATGCCTTTTGTAAGTATTTTAAAAAACGAACTCAAAAATCTTATACTCAGTTTTTGACAGAGTTGCGTATTGCGCATGCTTGTAAACTCTTAAAAGAATCTCCAGAAATGCCTATAGCGATCGTTGCTGAAAATTCAGGTTTTCAAACACTATCTCATTTTAACAGAAAGTTTAGACATTATAAAAATAGAACTCCCAGAGAATATCGCTTATTACGATAAAGTTATTGCAAAATGTATTTTTATTAATTCCCTAGTATCCGTTGCCAGAGAGTTCCAAAAACAGCTCCCGCACTTTCAGGTTGTGGGCGATCTTCAGTTGCTATGATTGTTCCGTCTTTTTCGTCTAGTAGATATCTAAATACAAACTGAGGTTTTTCTGGATCTATGGAAATTAGCCCAAAACGTAAATCACTATATACCCATTGTCCTTCTTCTTGGTCAAGAATATACCATCCTTCGGAAATTGTTATCAATCGTTGCACCTCATCTCTCGATGCAAGTGTCTTAGAAATGGTTCTCTTCTTGGGGTAGCTTTTAAAAGTAATAGGCTGGGTATCAAAAAACGAATAATCCCCTATGAGGTATCGATCTCCTGCATCTACATTAGCATTCCATACAATTGTATTTAAGGGCGCTGGTCGGGTAGATATTTGAGTATAGTTGATATTTTGAGATTCTAGAGCTCGAGAAAACGACTGGTGTGCAAAATATTTTATAACAACAGTAAGCAATAAATAGGTGGTACTTAAGTAGATTCCCCAGCGGTTTATTTTTGATCGTATGGGATTGTTTCGTTTGTAAAACATAGCCCAAACTACACATATCAAAAACGGAACTGTATAAAAAGGATCGATAACAAAAATACTATTGAAGGCTAGTCTCCAATCCCATGGCCAGAATAATTGAGTGCCCCAGGTGGTAAAAGCATCTAGTAAGGGATGTGTAAACAACCCCCAGAAAAAAAGTTTTGTCCAGTCACGCCACCCTACCTCTAAGCGCTTATAGATTTTTGTCACGAGCCACCCAAAAATAGGTGCCATGACTATTGAAAATATAATGGAATGACTAAAACCACGATGCATTTCTGTTGCTGTAATGGTATCTGTAAGAAATCGAGCAATCACATCAAGATCTGGAATTGTACCCGCTATAGCTCCCCAAAGCATTGCTTTATTTCCTACTTTTTTCCCAAGTACTGCTTCTCCTACGGCCGCTCCTAGTACAATCTGTGTTAAACTATCCAATAGAATCTATATTATACATGTTGGTCAATAAGAATTGTATTTCCATCAGGGTCGGTCAACATACAACTTGCAGGACCTGAGGTTGTTTCATCTGCTTCCGAAAGGAGGGATACTCCTTTTGATTGTAGCTTTTTTTGGATAGCGCGTACATCATCAAAAGAATCTAGTTTACTTGCATTTTCATCCCATCCAGGGTTAAAGGTTAGTATGTTATTTTCAAACATTCCTTGAAAAAGACCTATGAGCGCATTCCCATTTTTCATAATCAAATAGTTACGCTCTATATCCCCAGCAAATACTTCAAAACCCAGATATTCATAAAAAGTTTTTGATGCGTGAATATCCTTGACACTAAGACTTGCCGAAAATGCTCCTAATTTCATATGAATTGGTTTTATAATTAAAGTACTAATCTACAATTTTCATCTTTTTTAATAGAAAACTAGCATTCATATTCTGACAAATTCCTTCCTTAAAAGTATAGTCAAAATACAACTCGTCATTTTCTATACGAGCATCAAAGTAGTAATTTTTTACTTGAGGCAAATCATCAGATGCTTCACATAAACTGAGATCGTGAGTGGCAATAATACCCGTAGATTTTGAGTGCACCAATTTATCTACAAACTTACGAGATCCTATCGCTTTATCCGTGCTATTAGTTCCTTTTAAGATCTCATCCAAAATGATAAAATACCGATCTTTCTTGATCTCATCTACAATAAACTTAAGGCGTTTTAATTCACTAAAGAAATAGCTTTCATCATCTGTAAGACTGTCTGTAGTGCGCATACTTGTAATTAACTTAATAGGAGTATAGCTAGCGTTTTTTGCACAAACGGGTAATCCTATATTACTCATTACAATTTGCAAAGCAACCGTACGTAAAAATGTACTCTTACCTGCCATATTGGCTCCTGTAATAATAAAAAACTGCTCTCGATCTATAGTAATATCATTAAGAATAGCCGTTTCAGGGTTAAGTAAGGGATGTGTCGTTCCTATTGCTTGTATTGTGTTTTGGGTATCTGTAATTTCTGGATAGGTATGGGAAGGATGATTAAAACCATAATTTCCTAAACTATTATAGGCATCAAAAAAGGCAATTACTTCAAACCATTGTGCTACTTCTTTATGATGTGTGTCTATCCACATCTCCATATCACTTACAATAGCAAGGTCCCTCAAAAAAAGCCCGTTAGTAAAAATTCCAACCAATATATTCATCCTTTGATCCAGTGCATCCAGATGCTTTGAAAACGTATGTACTACCTGAGAAGCTTTTTGAGATGTAGTAATGATTTGAGTGCGCTTTCGCGAAAGCATACTGCTTACAAATTCTTGCTCTTCAAGTAAGGCAAGTAACTTATAATACTGATCAAAGGTGCTTTGAATCTTGCCTGTATGACTTGATAATAGATTTATTTTCTTTACAAACCGTCCTACAATTGCAAGCCCTATTACAAACCATCCTATTACTAACCCTCCATGAATAAATCCTAAAAAATACAATGCAATAGCAATGATAGATAGTATCGAAAACACTCGAGTACCTATTTTTGTCCCTTTGGGAATAAATGCCTTATACGTTGCTAACCATTTTGTAACTGTTGTAACTGATACCTCAGTATGTACCAAAGATGCCACCGCAGAAAAATGCTGACGCCATTCTGGTAACTTACTTAATTCTTGTATCGCTTTTTGTTTCTCTGAAATATCTGCAATTACATTTTCTTTTAATAGTCCTGCAAGAACACTAGACCCACTATCTAATGCTGTTCTATTAAGATATTGGAAAAAGGAGCCTCTCCCAAAAAGATCAATATCCTGACTATAAAAATGAAGTCCGTCTTGGTAAGATGACCCCGTGGGAAGGTCATGGTAATCACGATTTTTTACTCGTAATTCTGTTTCATTTATAGCAATTAGTTTTTCTGTGATATCTCGATCATATCTTAGTTTGCTATGACGTGTTACCAGAACTACAAATGCTCCTATCCCTAAGAGTAGTATACCCATAAAAAAAATCCAATTCCCAAAAGTAAAATACAACCCTATAGCAATGCCTATAAAAACAGCAAGGCGTAACGTACTAGATAGATTAAGTTTATTTTTAAGTGTAAGCAGTATTGCTTGATGTTCTTTTAATTGGGCATTATAAAACTGAGCAGGATCGGTCATTAAAATTGAGTGAGGTAATACCTAGTATTTTTAAGAAATGTAGTTTGGTATCTTGTTATAAATTTTCTAATTCGGTGCGTAATTTTTTTGTCATTTTCTGTACGACTAATTCATAGGAATGATCAATCAATTCCTGTATAAGTTTAGGAGGTACTTCTTGTAAAATGACCGTATTCCAATGCAATTTGTTCATATGAAAAGCTCCTGTAATTGCTCCATCATATTCTTCTCTAAGGGCTGCAGAACGCTCTGGGTCACACTTTAGATTTACTGCAGCTGGTATACGTTCTAGACCACTTAAGGCAAACATCTTTCCCATTACTTTAAACACCAATGTTACTTCATCAAAAGGAAATTCTTCTGTCACTCCTTTTTTTGAAATACAATATTCTCTCAAGGCTTCTATATGCATTACTTTTTAATTTTATACCCAATAACAGGTTGATCATCTACATAAATGACTAGTGACTGCGCTTTCGTTTTTCTTTGGATAGTAAATTGGACTTCTCCTAACCCATTTTTAAAGTCAACATTCATTTTTTTGCTCGCATCTAGGGTATATGAAATTTGAGTTGCCTGCAAATCTTTTAACGAAAATACGATTCCTTTTGATAATGACTTTGACTTTAACACCCCGTCTTGAGGAGATACATCGTTAATTGTAAGTTCTGTGCTAATAAGTAATGGTTGAAGGCTAAATGTTTCTTTTGATATCTTATCATCTACATACGCATCACTGAATACTTCTGGATAATGATTTTTTAAAAACTGAGAAGGAGGTGTATCAAAATATGTATATGAGGGTGATTTTATAAACCCTCCATTATATCTTCCTGCTCCCCAAGTAGGATCAAGAAGAATAGGTTTTTGATCAATTAATGCTACCATCCACATATGATTTTTATCAAAAGGCCTCCCTATATCAGAGGGTTGTGTTTTTGTATCTCCACGTACTACATATGCATTGATCCCTAGATATTCACATAGTCGTTCTAATGTAAGTGCATATCCTTCACATACAGCTATGCTTTCTGTGACTGTCCGTTGAATGATCCCTTCACGAGATTCGGCCATTTTTTCATTGCGCTCTTCCAATAATCGATATTGAAATTGGTACGTATAATACTCTTGGGGATCGTAGGCTACATTATGAATTAACCAGGAATACCCTGCACGTAGTTGCTCCATAGGTTCTGAAAAATCAGTTGCAATTTTAGAGGCCAGACTTTGGGCATTCGGAAAAGTACTAGGGTAAAATGAAATTGTAGCATCTACATGATTATAGTTTTGGCTATATAACATGAGTGTACTACAAAAAATCCATATAAAAAAGAGGCGCTGTATCATGATCTGTCTGTTATATGGATTGCTATTTTTAATTCTGCTGGGGTAAGGGTTTCAAACCAATCTTCCATAAATTCAAAATCACTATCTGATACTTCAAATTGAAATGTTTCTCCTTTCGTTTTATTACGAGAATGAACACGTTCTCTTCTAATGCTTTTAGGAATATCTAAAAAATGAAGTTGGTATGGGATCTTATTTTCTCTTGCATACTTATAAAATTCTTCTCGTCGTTTTCTTTTTGCAAATCCTAAATCCAGAATTGCAGGGGTTCCTACTCCTGCCAGTTGAGTTACTAATGATTGTATCATTGTATCTGATCGCCGAATACGCTCTAAAAACCAATCAACACCATCTCCAGGAGTCTTATCCTCTAAAAAAAGGGTTTTGTTCCAATGATCTATAGAAAAAATAATGCCTTGCTCTTGTTCTTTTAATGCAAGGGCATAGGTAGTTTTACCAGCTCCTGTATTTCCAAATATAAAATGTATCACGACTCTATTTGTTTTATAGTGTCACTGGATGTTACGGACAAAGCATCATAATTAAGTTGCCAACCTATGGTTTCTACCAATTTCTGAATTAAGACAATAGTATCTAGCGCTTGTCTAGAGGCTTCTTTATATAGTCCGCTTTCTGGAATCTTATCTACTATATGTTGTTTTGCCTCTTTATTAATTTCAGTAAGGTCTGTACTGGTAAGGGGATTTGCCCAGCCTTCTTTCTTATCATAAAACTTAAAATCTGTTTCTATAGACATTAGTTCTGGCTTTGGAAAATCATATAAGCGTATGGTTTTGGTCTCTACATTTGCATCCATTTTAATCTTTGTAAGATCAAAACCTATATGCGCTTTTGCATCTATAAGTACTAATGCTTTTTTAGTCCCTAATAATTTTTCTATCCACTTTGTTTTAAGGTTTTCATAATGGTATATCTCTGCAAAATCTCCTTCCACAGTTATAAACTTACATACACTACGTATACGCTCCATCAAAACAACAGATTGTGATTGCGTGGCTTTCTTAGTCCCAAATTTTGTAAAGCGACTGTACAAAAAATAAGCGATGATACCTCCAGCGGCAAGTCCTATAAATAAAAACTCCATATTGTAAATATACTAAATCCCCTTTGGCGTTTGGAAGAAGGTTTCTCTTTTTATAAATCGTCTAGATGTGTAAATTTAAATCCCTTTTCATACTTTAATCCATAGCCCAGTATTCTATCAAATGCTGCATGTGTAAAAAGAATAACTCCGACTAACTGAATGCTATTTTCTTGAATATAGATGCCTAATAAATATAACGATATGGCAATTCCTTTATGATGAAAGCTGTTATATAACAATGCCCCCGTTTTATTCCCAAAAAGGTACCCTATCATTCCAATATCGGGAGTAAGCAATAGTACTAAAAACCACCACCAAGCATAAGGTAATGTACTAAACAAGTATATCCCAAAAACAAACTGAGCTATTTCTTCAAGTTTTAATGTTGTTTTCATATACTTTTTTAGTTATAAAAAGTAAGCTTATCCTTCTATTTTATATAGAATAGGCTTACTTGGTGTAGCATCGTTTTCAAAGGGTGCAATTTGAAGATTAAGAAGGTATGTTCCGTCTATTATTTTATGAGGAACATAAATCATTTCTGTAATCGTAGCGTCCATTCGGATAGAACCGTCTACATCCCAAAAAGCGCGATGTGCTTTAAGTTCTCCGTCATCTTTTTCCCGATCGACACTTGGAAGATCAATAAGGAGGTGCTTGATACCGCTTTCGCGAAAGCGTACCATTGCTTCTTCTTCTATATATGGCCAATTGGTATGTGACCATTCCTTCGATTTTTTATCACTCGTATTGGGTAATGTCCTTATGATTAATGCTTCGGGAGATTTCCCTTTAAGATCATAGTCAATTTGCTTTTTTGAAATTACATAATCTTCACCTCGCTGTTCTGGAGCCACTGTAATTACTTCTGCCAAAAAGAAAAATTGCGTAAGACTTTTATTGATACTATGGACTTTTTCTGTAATATGTCCTACGCTCTCTGTATGGGTTCCGTGTGCATGAGGATTGAACGTAATAGTATTAAAATTTACATCTCCTCCCTCACTTACACTACCTATCCAATTGTCGGTTTTTACAGGTGTAATCTTAGGTCTGTCCAGATACCATGCAACTGGATTTGTGCTTCCATCACATAATGGGATAGAAAGGTCTATGGGCATTGAAAAATCTACTGTAAATGTCTGATTATTATGAGTGATATGTGCTTTCAAAAAATGGGCTTGATTTTACCCTAAATTTAACAAGAATAAATCGGATGCAAGGCCATCACTAAGGAATTTTCCTTTTTTTGTCACATAAAGTCTGTCTCCATCTAAAAACAAAAAATGATCTTCTATATGTTTTTGGGCTTGATTTACTAAATAATCATGAAAGCTATCTCCATAATCTGATTTTACTTCTACAAGAGATACTCCCCGCTTTGTACGTAATCGGGTCATCACATATTCATTATACCTATCTGTAGTACTGAGTACTTCTACTTCTTGAGGGAGTACACCCTTAGTAATAGATTGTATGTATTTGGGGTTGTTGCTTACATTCCATGCGCGACGTTTGCCATCATAGCTATGCGCTCCAGGACCAATACCTATATAACTCTTACCTTCCCAATAAGACATATTATTCTTAGAATGAAATCCAGGTTTTCCAAAATTACTAAACTCATAATTCTCATACCCCGCTGCTTCCATTTTCTGAACAAGAATTGCATGATGTTCTTGTGCTACTTCATCTTCTACAGGAGCAATGCTTCCTTCTCTTATAAATTTTTCGAGTGCTGTTTTGGGCTCTACCGTGAGTGCATATGCAGAAATATGAGGTACCCCTAACTGCAATGCCTGTTCTATATTTTCTATCCATCGAGAGGCATCCATGCCTGGGATTCCATAAATCAGATCTATCGTACAATTTGTAAAATAGTTTGTCGCTAGTTGTATAGAAGTAAGTGCTTCTGTAGCAGTATGAGCACGATTCATTAGTCTTAAATCCTTCTCAAAAAAAGATTGCACTCCAATACTTAATCGATTAATCTCAGAATCATGCAATGTGATTATTTTAGTTTCTGAAAGATCATCAGGATTTGCTTCTAGCGTAATCTCAGGAGTCTTACTCATTTGATAATGACGATATACATTTTGTATGAGAAGATTTATTTCTTCTGTTTCTAACACAGAAGGTGTCCCTCCTCCAAAATAAATACAATCAACCGTTTTATTTTTAAATTCTTCTTTCCGAAGTTCGAGTTCATGTATAAGAGCTTGTATCATCGCTTCTTTTTTACCCATAGACGTCGAAAAATGGAAGTCACAATAATGGCAGGCTTGTTTACAAAATGGAATATGGATATAAATACTTGCCATTGATCATAGTAGAGTACAGAATTATTTCTTCACTCTTTTTTCGTTCTGTTTTACAAACGCTTCCCAACCTGTATAGTGTTTTCCTGATGTTATTTTTCCTGAGTTGTAAAAATGACATACTGCAGCTGCAAGTCCATCTGTACTGTCTAAGTTTTTAGGAAGAGTCTTTAATTTAAGAAGGGATTGTAGCATTTTTGCGACCTGCTCTTTACTTGCATTTCCGTTTCCTGTAATGGCCATTTTTATTTTTTTAGGCAGGTATTCTGTAATTGGAATTTCTCTACTCAATCCAGCAGCCATGGCAACTCCCTGTGCTCTACCCAGTTTAAGCATACTCTGAACATTTTTACCAAAAAAAGGAGCTTCTATGGCAATTTCATCAGGGTGATAGTTGTCTATCAACTCTATGGTACGTTCGAAAATGAGCTTTAATTTCACGTAAGGATCATTATATTTTGACAATAACAACTCATTAAGCTGTATAAACTCCATTTGTTTTCCTACCACTTTTATGAGTCCAAAGCCCATAATGGTTGTTCCTGGATCAATTCCTAATATGATTCTTTCTGGTTTCAAAAGAAGAGTTATGGTTTTATATAGGTTTATTTGTTACTTTGTTACAAATGGAAGCCCTGTCCCACAAATCTAAACAATTCCTGAGCTTTGGTATCAAACTTTTAGTTTTGATTATTGCTTTCTTTATTATCTGGCAACAAATCACCAAAGATTTTGATATTCTTTTTGCAGGCTATAAGGCAAATATACATTTTATTTTATCGTATAGTAATATTGCAATATTACTATTATTGTCTTTTTTTAATTGGTTTTTTGAAATTTTAAAATGGCAAACTCTCGTGAGTCATTGCCGTAAATTAACTTTAAAAAGTAGCAGTATACAGGTACTAAAAGGACATCTTACTGCATTTGTCACACCAGCCAAAATAGGAGAGTATGGTGCAAAAGCAATGTGCTATCCATCACAAAAACGAAAACAGATTGTTTTTCTAAATTTTTTAGGCAATATGCTACAAATGATGATCACTACCATTTTTGGTGTTATAGGTATGGGTTTACTTATTGCTGTTCAATTTCAAGAATACCTTCCCTATTATTTGATCATACTCATTACTGGGATACTTATAATAATTATACTTCATTTGGTCACTGCTAGGTCATCTCTGAATTATAAAGGATATTCATGGCAACGATTAACTGCTTTTTTGGGATCCATATCCACAACTATCAAAACAAAAGCTTTGTTATTTTCTTTGATAAGATATCTTATTTTTTCGCATCAGTTCTATTTTATGCTTACATTATTTAATGTACCTATTTCATATGAAATGGGTATGGCACTCATAACAACGATTTATCTTATTAGCTCGCTATTACCTATGTTACAGTTTTTTGATGTTGTTATTAAAGGGGGTGTTGCTATTGTTGTTTTTAGAATTGTAGGTGCAAATGAGTTTACTATTCTACTCATTACAAGCCTTATGTGGTTTTTAAACATTGTAATCCCTATGATCCCTGCTAGTTATTTTTGGATTACCCATAAACTTGTCAATAGCAAAACACTAATGACTTCTTGATATGGGGATTTTACTTGCAATAAGTATTGGGGCTTATCTTGTTTTAATAATTGTCCTCTGTATAGGTTTTTATAAATTACCTAAGTTTGAACAAACTTCTATATCTCCCAAAACTAGATTTTCTATACTCATCCCATTTAGGAATGAAGAAATACATTTACCATCATTACTCCATAGCATAAGAGCACTAGAATATCCAATATCCCTTTTTGAAATTTTATTAATAAACGATAGCTCTGTAGATGATTCTGTGGCTATTATCAAAGCATTTGTACAATCAAATTCTGACTTTGATATAAAAGTCATTTCTAATAACAGACAATCTCATTCTCCCAAAAAAGATGCTATTCAAACGGCCATTCATCAATCACATTATGAATGGATCATAACGACAGATGCAGACTGTGAAGTGCCTCCATTATGGCTCAAAAGTATTGATGCATTTATACAGAAAAAAAAACCTAAGTTAATTGCTGGACCCGTTATGCTTAAAAAGAAAAAGCATTCATTTCTTACCGTTTATGAAATAATGGATACGCTCAGTTTACAGGGAGCAACTATGGGTGGTTTTGGGGTTAATAGCCCTTTTTTGTGCAATGGCGCAAATTTAATTTATGAGAAAAATGCCTTTTCCCATGTAAAAGGATACGAAGGAAATAATCATATCGCAAGTGGTGATGATCATTTTTTATTGGAAAAATTTATCAAAACGTACCCAAAAGACATTCAATATTTAAAATCACAAGAGGCCATTATTACGACAACTGCTCAAAAGAATTGGCAAACTTTTTTATCCCAACGCAAACGATGGGCTTCAAAAGCGATTGGGTATACAAATCCTTTTACCAAAGTTGTGGGTATTATTGTTTTGATTGCAAATTTGGTGTTGTCCCTCTTTTTTGTCTACGCTTTCGCGAAAGCGTTATTCCCCATAAACATATCACATAGCACTTCATTTTATATTATTTTATGGTATCTCACTATTTTACTTAAACTTAGTATTGATGGAATTCTCATCTTTAAAACGGCAATATTTTTTAAAATAAAACAACATTTTTTCTGGTATCTACTTGCTAGTCTATCTTATCCATTTATAAGCAGCTATATTGCTTTAAGTTCATTAAAAGGCGGTTTTACTTGGAAAGGCAGATCCTTTAAGAGATAAGTTTTTTTGTTACCTTTAGTTTCCCAAATTACATGATATGAAACGTTTAATACTACTTTACTGTGGACTCGTCCTCTGCATTACTATGGGCAGCGCGCAAACAGATTCTTATACGATTGACGGACAATCTTACCAACTCCAAACAGATGTTAATGGTACGATCACATTACTTTGGAATGTGATCGATCAAGAGTATCGTTATTTTGCAAAAAAAGAGAATACCCTTATAGAATTGACAAATACCAAAAATAAGAATGGGTATCAAGAAGAATATAAAAAGCAATTACAAGAGCTTACGGCAGGCTCTTCTGTAGTTACTCAAAAAGTAAAACTTACCTTGTCTAGTTTACGAAGGTTTTTTAATGATTATAACAAAAAAGTAGACGCTTCATATGTTGAGAATAGCCTACTGACAAATATTGAATACCGTCTAGGAGGTTTTCTAGGTTCTACCAATAGTGTTTTTGTGCAAAACCGAGAAAACATCTCTAATTTTCAATTTGGGATTGATTTTGAACTTTATGATGCCGTTTCTTTACCCAGCCATGCCATTGTTGTTCAATATAAGCAAACACTTAGTAGTGATGATTTTGATTATAGTGCTTCGCAATTTTCTATCAATCATCGTTTTAAATTTATCAAAACACCTACCATACAAATATTTCTTAATACAAAACTTGTAACCTATACATTCACAAGGCGCGGTGATATCCTTTTTATAGAAGGGGATCAAGTTTCCCTCACTGAGCAAACAGGTTCTAATTTACAAGGACCTCTTATTTTTGGATTAGGCGCCGATATCAAACTCGGGAACGGTTATCTCTCCCTCAACTATAACGATGCTTATTCTTTTGTTATAGATGATAATGGAGAGTTTCCTGTAGATATTAGTATTGGGTATAAGTTTGTTTTATAGAACTCTAAAATTTCCTGTACTATTCTTCTACTTTTAATACAACTGGGATTTTAAAACTAGTTTTAACAGGAATTCCTCTCTTTGTTGCAGGGTATGAAATTGGTAATAATGCAGTTGCATCATTGATCCATAATGATAGATTAGGAATTTCTTTACGGATTGCAGGTGTCAAGTGAATACTATCTAAACATATTTTCCCTTTTTCATTAACTATAAAATCGATCCAAACGGTTTCGTCTACAGTTTCTTGAACGATCATCGTATGTTTACTCAATTGTTCATAAAAAGAAGTTGTAATATGATCTTCAAAACATCGTTTTACTTCCATTCGATCCGATAGAGAATCACAACTAGTAAAGCTAGGATATACATCCACCTCTGTAATATCTATGGTTTTCCATTCTTGCTCAAGAAAGTCTTTGGCAGGAATTTTTTTGGTCTCCCATTCTGAACAGGATATCAGAACAACACAGCAAAATATAGCTATTATTCGGAGATTCATATATTTAAAATTTATGGAGGGAAATTACAATTTTATATGCGGTCTCCCAAAGTATAAGAATCACTCCTTTTCTTCAGCCAAGAATACTTCTTTCTTGAGCTTTTTTATACGTTCTTTAGAAAGGTATATAAATCCAGTTGCTTTTATATTTCCTTCAAATTTCTGGATAAAACGTTCATACAACACTATCACCGCTTTTTTATCTTCATAATAATTATCTGCACATACAACAATCCCATGATGTGCATGTATATGAGTAGGATTTTCATTGATAGCTCGTTTGTATTCTGTTACTGCCTTCTCATATTTTTTATTTATCTGATATGTTCTCCCTAAGGTATAATGTACATCATCTAACGGCAGATCTTTTAATATCAATGCCTGCTTTGCATGATACTCAGCCTTCTCTATATCTTTTAAGAATCCATATAACTTGGCCAATGTTAAATGCACTCCATAATCTTCATCATTATAATTTAGAACTATATTATAATGCTCAATAGCCAGTTCATACATATTTTCTTGATAGTAGTTGTATCCAAGTTTATCGTGTATAAAAAGGTTAGATTGTCCTAATGCTAGAAGCTTTTCAAACCATGTAATAGCTTCTGTATAAAAGCCTCTATTATGAAAATTCTGAGCAAGAATATTAATGATTTCCACATTTTCTGGATCGCTCTCTAAGGCTTTAAAACATATTTTTTCAACCCATCCATATTCACTTTCTTTTAAGTAATGTAGTCCTAATTGAAAAAGTGCTCTTTGATGTGTAGAGTCTAGTTGTACCGCTTTTGCAAAAGCTTTCTCATAAGGCATCGTAATCGTATCAGAATGATGTACTTCGGCACCATTTCTTCCTTTGATCCGTTTTAAAGCTCTTCCCCATTGGTAAAAATATTCTGGGTTGTCTGGATATGCTTTTGAAAGTTTACTAAATATAGTGTCGGCCCTTACAAATTGTCCTTTTGTAATCAATAGTTTTCCATATTCTGTAGCTGCGATAGGTTGGTCTGGCATTTCAACTAAAGACAACTTATAAGATTCCAAAGCCAATGTATGATTCCCCATTGCTTTATAGGACCGGGCTACTTGCAAATGTGTCATTGCATTTTGTGTATCTAATGACCGATAATTTTCGATAGCCTTGGTGTAATTTCCAACAGCATATAAACTATCTGCAATAACTAAAGCCGAAGACTGCGCTTCGGCTTTAAGAATGCTTACAATACATAGTATGCCTATGCAATACTTCATAAATTATTCTTCTATTTTAAATAAGATAGGTAGGCTATATAAAACACCTACAGCTTTTCCTTTTTGTTCTCCAGGTATCATTCTAGGTAATGTCTCTATAACACGAATAGCTTCTTTTTGTAAACTAGGACTTGGTGCTCTTGATCTTATATTAACAACATCTCCTTTCTTGTCGATCTTAAATGATACGAAAATTTTAATATCGCCTGTAAGTCCAGATTCTTTACTAACAGATGCATCAAATTCTTTTCCTACGTGTTGTGATATCTTAGAAGACATACACTTCTTAAGCTCATCATTGGATTCTAAACCTGAGCATCCTGGAAATGTAGGAACTCGTTCTATAACAGCAAATGGAACTTCTTCGCGTTCGAGTTTATCCTCAAAATGAAGATCTCCTGAGCCTTTTGATGTTGTTAATTGTAATACGCTTTTTAATGCTTTTTGTTCTTCTTCAGTAATTGTTCCTTGACGAGCAATCACTTCTTTTAAGTCTTGAATACTTTGTAACACTTCACTATCTGTAGAAGTGACACTATCTGCTGTCTCTTGAGCATTTACTGCTTCACTGGTACAGGCAGTATAAAATAACATGATGGCTATGACTGGTAAGAGAAATAGGTATTTAATTTTGGCAATTTGTTTTGATTTTGATTTTTGTAACATAATAATTCGTTTTTTAATTAATGAATGATTGAAAAATGTATTGATAAATGAAATGTTTTCTGTCTGAAAGACTTGTGCTAGTAGATCTTGATAATAAGACTTCTTATCACTTTGATATACCGCCTTAGCATCTGCAGTATATTCTTGAAGCATCATCATCTTATTTTGATAGATATAGACTAATGGATTGAACCAACATATGATACGTTGTATTTCAAAAAATAAAAGATCTAAAGAATGATATTGTTTGATATGTATGTTTTCATGAAGAAGAATACTAGTACGCTGATTCTCTGAAAGATTTTCACCTATAAACATTGTATTAAAAAACGAAAATGCTGTATCTGTATTGGGTAAGGTAACTATCTTAATTCCATTAAATCTCTTTATCGTCCCAGAACGTTTAAGTCGTTGTATTTTGATCATTTTAAAAATAAATAACCCTAAACTTATACCTACTCCTATAATCCATATATTCAATAATAAGCTAACTAAGTTTATAGGTTGAGTCCCTATAATAACAACTTCTTGTAAGGTCCCGCCATCAAAGGCTGTGTCTTGTGAATATCCGTTAAGGAGTACGGCAGGTAGTTCTATAAAATAACCTTCTGGGATGGTTTCTTGTATCGCTTTTATTTTCAATAACGGAAGAACAAAGCTAAGAATAGGAGTTATTAAAAGATACAATCTATTCCAGGTAAAAAATGTTTCCTTGTTTAAAAAAAGATCATACAGTATTATAAATAATAACTGAAAAGCAACTATTTGTATGATATAGTGTATCATTTTGTGTCTTCTTTATTGATCTCCTGCATAATCGCTTCCATTTCTGAAATACTGATATCATTTTTCTTCATAAAAAAAGAAACCATACTCTTAAAAGAACCTTGAAAATAGCCATCCATCACTTTGGTAAGTGTCTGGTTACTATAATCTGTTTTTTTTATTCTAGGAAAATAGATATGCCCTCTCCCTTCTTTTCTATAGTCTACAAATTCTTTGTTCTCTAGAATACGTACGATGGTAGAAACGGTATTATATGCGGGTTTTGGATCTGGAAACTCTTCTACAATAGATGCCACATTACCTTCTCCTAGGTTCCATAAAATTTGCATAATATCTTCTTCGGCTTTTGTTAATTGTTTCATACGGATGTATCTATATTTATATAAATAATTTGAGATAACTATTTTTAACGGTGCTAATATAACTAAAAAATTAGTTTAAACTAATTTTTTAGTTATAAAATATGTAACATCTACTAGTTTTTATCGTCTTATGAGCTGTAACCCCTATATTTTATATGGATCTAGTACTTGTTCTATTAGGCTTTTTATTAATTCTAATTGGTATCGTAGGAAGTTTTATTCCTGTTTTACCTGGACCTCCTGTGAGTTGGTTAGGGCTTCTTGTACTTCATTTTACAGAAGCAATACCTACAAATTATACCTTTTTAGGTGTTACACTTTTTGTCGCCATTCTCATTTTTTTACTTGACTATATTATCCCTTCAGTGGGTACTAAACGTTTTGGAGGAAGTCGTGCAGGAGCTATTGGTACAATGATCGGGTTATTTGTTGGGATCTTCTCTCCTATCCCTTTTGGGATTCTTATAGGTCCTTTTGTGGGTGCTCTTATCGGAGAATTGGTATTTAATCACAGTGATTCAAAAACTGCCTTTAAAGCTGCTATAGGTTCTTTTTTAGGGTTTCTAGCTTCCACATTTATGAAATTTGTGGTTACTATTATTTTCTTATTCCTTTACCTCTATAAAGTCATTGAGTATAGGGATGTTCTTTTTAACTGGGGTTAAAATAGAGGTTATCGAGGTATACGCTTTCGCGAAAGCATAAAAAACCCCTAAAGATTAAGGGGCTTTTATATAATGATCGTATTTTTTATTTTTTTATAACAATAAATTCAGATCGTCTATTTAATTGATGTGCTTCTTCCGAACATTCTACATCATTACTACATTCGTTTACTAGTTGAGTTTCTCCATAACCAGCTCCGCTAATTCTTCTACTCTCAATCCCTTGATTTATGATATACTCAACTGTAGACTTTGCACGCTTATCCGAGAGGCTTAAATTATAACTATCCTTTCCGCGGCTATCTGTATGAGATCGCGCATCAATAACCATCTCTGGATATTGCTTCATTACTGAAATTACTTTCTCAAGCTCAAGTGCTGCATCTGGTCGAATATTAAATCTGTCAAAATCAAAATAAATTGGATTTAAATCTAGTAATACGGTAAGATCATCTCCTACTTCTATAGGCTTCTCTATAAGCTCTAACTGTAAGTTATTCGTAATCGTATTAGACTCATCTGGTGTCTGGAAAACAACTTCATCACCACTATAGGTTTCTTTTGTACCTCGAACTATATATTGCTCTTCGCAACCTACTGTATCAAATGTATAAGATCCATCAAGTTCTGTTAAGACCGTTGCTACAATATCATTTGTAGCATTCATTAATTGTACTGTAGCTCCAGAAATAGGGGTACCATCATCTTTATCTAATACTTTCCCATCTAGTACAACCTCACAAGGAATCACTTCTTGTACAAAACGATAGATATCGTCACTTCCCATTCCTCGTTTCCGATTTGAAGCAAAATATCCTATCTGAGTTTCGTCATTTACAATAAAAGTAAAATCATCATAAGATCCATTTACAGGTTCTCCTATGTTAATCACGGTTTCTTCATCATTACTACTCAAACGAGGTGTCGTTACATATACATCTAGCCCTCCTAAACCTGGATGACCGTCTGAAGCGAAGTAAAGATTTCCATTTTTACTCATGAATGGGAATGTTTCTCTACCCTCTGTATTTACAGGTCTCCCCATATTTACAGGCGTTCCATAAGACCCATCTTCATTAATAGCTACAACCCAAATATCCGATAGACCTATAGTCCCTTCCATATCCGAAGCAAAGTAGAGTTTTGTATTATCAGCATTAAGAGTAGGATGCGCTGTAGAATACTCATCACTATTAAAAGGCATTTCTACAGGAGTTGTCCATCCTTTCCCTTCTCTAGTCGATTTGTAGATTTTTAGTTTGTTTGTTCCGTTTTTATCCTTTTTGTATTTTCCATCCGTATAATTATTACGGGTAAAATAAACGGTGTTTCCATCATTCGTAAAGGTAGTGGTACTCTCGTGAAATTTAGAGTTTAATAGTTTATTAAACTTCTTAGGTTTTGAAAAAGATCCCGTTTGTTCTCCTACTTTGGTTTCATACAAATCTAAAAAGGGCTGGTTATTCCATTTATGGATACGTTTGATTCCCGCCCCTGAATCTCTCGAAGAAGCAAAAATTAATTTTCCTTCATGCTCTGTTGGAGCAAAATCAGAATATCTAGAGTTAATACTACGTATATCTTCTAATGTATAGTTACTTTTCTTATAACTGATTATAGTTCGTAAATAATCCGGAGATTCTTTAAAAAGCTCAGCGCGAATATCTGTTCCTTTAATTTCATTAAATCGTGTCATCATTTCATCTGCACGATCATAATTTTTTAGAGCTCTTAATGTCTGAGCGTATCTAAAATAATATTCTGGTTGAATATCTTCCTGAAAGTTGTCAATGAGTTTTTTATACCATACTTCTGCATCTGCATATTCTGCATTAAAGTAATAAGAGTCTGCTATTTTTTGGTATAAGTCTGCAGATTCATAGCCTTTCTCTGCAACGTCAAGATAAATTTTACGTGCATCTACAAAAGCATACTGATTGAATTTTTTATCTGCTCTTGAAATTTTCCCTTCTTGCGCAAGCAATGAATTCCCAACTAATGCAAAAAGTAATGTAAATACGTAGATTTTTAATTTCATTCCAATGATTTTTAATTATTATGGACTTTTCTCAAACTAAAAGAAGCGGGGGGTCAATAGCCTGTCGTACTCGTTAAAAAGCTCAAATCTAAGAAAAACTTCAAAACTACCATCATTAAAAGTGGTATCTCCTAGATCTGTACTCTCTCTATCATAAGCAATTCCTATCAACATACTATCAGAAACCTGAAATCCTGCCAAACCACTGAAAGCTGCACTCCACCTATATGCCGCTCCTAAGTGAAGCTTCTCAAGTATTAAAAAATTGGCCGTTAAATCTACTTGTAATGGAGCTCCTGCTACTGCCTTAATCAACGTACTAGGCTTAAACTTTAATTGATCACTAAGATCAAATGTATACCCTAATATCCCGTAATAGTTAATACGCTCCTCAGCAACCAAACTCACAGAACTTGAGTTATTACTCTCATCAAAATG
>CANNDF010000005.1 GCA_947503305.1 uncultured Dokdonia sp. | reverse complement strand
AGTATCGGTTGGGATGGCACTTTTAATGGTCAACCACTACCATCGAGTGATTACTGGTTTAGGGTAGAGTTTACAGAACCAGATGAGATAGGAACACAACGAGAGTTTGTAGGTCATTTTACCTTAAAAAGATAAAACAGACGAACAAACCCAAAACAAATAAAAAAAAGCGCCACGAGAATATCGTGGCGCTTTTTTATAACGCTATAAAAGAGATGTAATCAAAGGAATTTTATATTAATGATACACATATATCTTTTATATGTATACCAATCTACCGTATTAGAATATTCATTTTTTTTAATTTCAATAGGAGCCTTTGTAATAGGGGTATGGCTAGTGGTGTTATTATGTAGGAATTTCTACCAAAATTCATACGACGAATTTGATATTCATATACGTTGATTCGTAATGAGGTATTAATTACTAATGGTAGATTATCGCCTCCCGAAAATACTCCAATCTAGTTTAAGAGAAAACACATTAGAATATATAGCTGCACTTTGATCGCCTATATCAGTAAGCGCATAGTCAACATGAATCCCTTTGTATTTAAAACCAACCCCTATATTGGGTTGAAATCCTATGGTAGTTGAGTTATCTAATTCAGTAAGTTCCTGAAAATTCCCCACACCAGCACGTACATAAATAAGCTCATTATATCCAAACTCAAAACCAGCTGCTGGAGTTATACTAGCTGCAGAAGATGAAATGATATCGTTGGTTTGTGCAAAACGTACATTAAGATCTATTTCTGCTCTAAAACTATAGTCATAATGATGTATCCATGTTCTTCCTACACCTAGTTGTAACTTAGGAATCGTAATTTCTGTACTCTCAGGAAGTTCTTGATTTTGACCTTCTACAGCATCACTAATCGTTGCAAACTCATCTTCATCAATACTCCAAGCATTTACAGTCGTTGTAATATCGCGAGCCATAATGCCTAGATCCCAATTCCCTTTTTTCCATTGTAAGCCGATATCTATACCAAACCCCCAGCTATTTGCAAAATCTCCAATGACACGTCTAACAATTTTAGCATTTGCACCTATGTTCAATCCATCTAATGGAAGTTTTCTAGCATATGAAAATGTAAGTGCATAATCTGCAGTAGAAAAAAGACTAATTCTATTAAAATCTATATTTCCTTCGGAGTCAATGAGCTGTGTGGTGTTTAATATATCATCTACTCCAAAACGTATAACAGAGATCCCAATAACGCTTTTGTCATCCAGAGGTTTTGCAAATGCGACATAATCATAGTTTGCAATGTTGGCAAAATAAGATGCATGCATTAATGAGATTTGATTGTCTTCCAGATAGACAAGCCCTGCAGGATTCCAATAACCAGAGTTTACATCATTAGTAGATGCAACGACAGCATTACTCATACCAAGAGCTGCAGCGTCTACACCAATATTCAAAAATTCATTCGAATATTTACGCACTGTTTGCGCACTGGTCATAAATGTGAGCAGTAAGGAGATTATGGTAATGTTCTTTTTCAAATACAGCAATTACAGGGCAAATATCCCCATTTTTATACACATTCTAAACTTTATTTTAAGGTAGATATTGCATACGATGACTCGAAAATGAATTTCTTTCCTATTTTTACAGAAATAGAGATAATGCAAATCAAAAAATACATTCCTAATACACTAACGATGGGCAACCTTTTTAGCGGTTGTCTGGCTGTTTTATTTGCAGTTCATAATCAAATAGAATATGCCGCTATTTTTGTGGCTCTTGGTATTTTTTTTGATTTTTTTGATGGATTTTTCGCCCGTCTTTTTAAGGTGCAAAGTGATGTAGGACTACAATTGGATTCACTGGCAGATATGGTAACTAGCGGAGTCGTACCTGGAATTGTTATGTATCAATTAATATTGAATAGTAGTAATATTCCGTGGGGGGCTTCTCTGGAAGCGTATCATTTTACTATAGGCTATATAGGATTTGCGATCACATTAGCTTCGGCCTATAGATTGGCAAAGTTTAATGTGGATGATAGGCAGACCAATTCATTTATTGGACTACCGGTACCTGCAAATACATTGTTTATTTTAAGTTTACCACTTATTTTAAAGTATGAGGAGTACGCTTTCGCGAAAGCGTTATTATCAAATACCTACGTATTATTTGTTATTACAGGATTAAGCTGCTATATGCTCAATGCAGAAATCTCACTTTTTGCATTAAAATTTAAGTCTTGGACATTTCGTCAAAATAAAGTGCGATATATCTTCCTTATACTAAGCATATTTGCTATTGTTACGTTACATTACCTAGCAATTCCTATAATTATTATACTGTATATTCTACTATCTGTTATTTTCCCAAATAAAAGCACAGTTGAAATTCCCAAAGAGTCTTAAGAGAGAGTATATTTGTAAAAATAAGTTTCTACTATGACAAATTCTGATATACGTAATCTCGCGCCAAAAGCGCTTTGGAATCATTTTTCCGATCTAAATGCAGTACCCCGTCCTTCTAAGAAGGAAGAGCGTGTGATTCAGTTTATAAAAGATTTCGGTACACGTCTACAGTTAGAAACAATCGAAGATGAAGTAGGAAATGTGATCATTAGAAAACCAGCTTCTCCAGGGATGGAAGATCGTAAAATGGTTGTAATGCAATCACATTTGGATATGGTGCATCAAAAAAATACGGACACTACTTTTGATTTTGATACACAAGGTATCGATATGTATATAGATGGTGATTGGGTACGTGCAAGAGGTACGACTCTAGGCGCAGATAATGGTTTGGGAGTAGCTACTATTATGGCAGTATTAGAGAGTGATAGTATAGTGCACCCAGCAATAGAAGCCCTTTTTACTATAGATGAAGAAACCGGAATGACAGGTGCTATGGGTCTTAAAGGGGGAATTCTCAAAGGTGATATTTTATTAAATCTAGATACAGAAGAAGATGATGAGATAGGAGTAGGATGTGCTGGCGGGGTAGATGTAACTGCTATCAGAACCTATGTCGAAGAGCAGGTAGAAGAAGGAAAGGTAGGCTACCAGATTGCGCTCAGAGGATTACAAGGAGGGCATTCAGGGATGGATATCCATAAAGGACTAGGTAATGCCAATAAACTGATGAACCGTTTATTATACAATGGTTTTGAGAACTTTGGGATGCGTATTGCAGAAATTGATGGAGGAAGTTTACGTAATGCTATTCCTAGAGAAAGTTTTGCTTCGATAGTAATAGACAAAATACATCAAGAGGCTTTTGTCTATGAATTTGGCTTATTAACAGCTACTATCAAAAAAGAATTTGAAACTATAGAGCCTGAATTAGAGATTGTATTGTCAGAGGCATCACTACCAGCAAAGGTTATGGAATTAGGAGTTCAGGAAGGGTTTATAAATTCTATATATACTGCTCATAATGGAGTTTACCGTATGAGTCCTGATATACAGGATCTGGTGGAGACTTCTAATAATATTGCAAAGATAATAGTCAAAGAGGGAAAGATTAAGATAGGATGTCTTACAAGATCCTCTGTAGAGAGCTCAAAAATAGATCTAGCAAATGCCTTACGAGCTAGTTTTGAACTATCAGGTTGTGAAGTAACACTTTCTGGAGATTACCCTGGCTGGGCACCAAATATGAAGAGCCCTATTTTGAAAGTACTCGTAGAAAAGTATAAAAAATTAAACCAAGAAGCACCTCTGGTTGCTGCTTGCCATGCAGGATTGGAATGTGGGATATTAGGTCAGAATTATCCAGATATGGATATGATTTCTTTTGGGCCTACAATTAAAGGAGCACACTCTCCAGATGAACGCGCAAGTATATCTTCTGCCAAAAAATATTGGGAATTTGTGCTTGAAATATTAAAAGATATTCCTAAAAAATAAGCATAAGCTTTTTTTAAAGAAGGTCTTTAGTAATGGTTTTTATTGATATGCTTAAATATTGGAATCAATATATATATTCCAATTACCATCCGCGTCTTTTTTCCATATTAGAATATATTTTCCATTATAACTCCCGCGACATTGTCCAATCTCAAATACAAAATTGTCATTTACTACTTCTAATTTTGTTGGGTGTAACTGTAAGCTGTAATTTGTAGAATTCATATAGCTATATTCCTTAATCAAGTTTTTCCTCCCTTTTACAATGGGTTTATGATTAAAGTACATCGTGTTGACACTATAGAGTTGATTGACAAGGTTTTTGGCATCATGGGCATTACAAAGTTCCATCCATAATTTTCGTCTCTTGGAAATCTCAGTTGTATCTATGGTATTGGAAACTAAATCGCTAGTCTCAGTAAACTCAAAACTTCTAAGTATTTTTTCATTTTCTGTACTCCATATTACTAATTGAACAAACTCTTTATGAGCATCGGTTTTATACTTAACTATTTCATAGGTAATACCTCTCTCCCTGTTTGCCTCAACTTTAAATATGGATGTTATGGAGGTAATATTTTTTTTAAGGGATATATAATAATCAGCAATTTGTGAAGAACTATGGATTATGCTATCTACAGAGATGATTTTAATAGCATTTGTAGCATACGAGTTTTGGAGTGCATCACTATTGTCACTATTTATTGCATTTACCCAATCAACATAATTGTCTGGAATTCTTTCGGATTGAACGATCTCTAGTGCCTCTTCTTTTTTAGGTTCCTGATGTTTATATTCTTTACACCCTATGATGATAAGTAAGATACATAGCAGGAATGTGTTTTTTACGTCCATTTTATTTACCTAATTATTTTTATTTTGAAATACTGATCCATAAAAACTATCAATAATAACGAGATTGCACAAAGAAAGAATGTGATTACATTAAATTTCAGGCCTATTTTATTTTTTATAGAAAACTTTATAATTAAAAATAAAAGGAGGCTACTAAAAAGGATTGAAACTGTATATAACCCAAGTCCAAATGACATCCCAAATCTACCTTCATCATTGGGACCAAACACATTGGCAATACCAGCAAAAAAGCGATAAACAAAAGGGAAGAATAAAAATGGGTAAAGATTAATGTTTTTAGTTTTGTTTACGATAAAATAAAACACAATTGCTTGAAGAATTGTGAATATTGGAGCTGAAATGGTTATAATATTTGCATTCCATTTATGTTTATATTCTCCCGAGATGGGAGATGCACCATTGAATGACATTGACATTTTATTTCCTAATAGTTCTCCAGTAATCCAATGGGCAAATTCATGAAAAAAGCAACTCAAAAGGACAGCTATAAAGAGGATTAAAATATATTTAAGGTTGATTTTCTTTGTCATATTTCTGGTCTTAGTATCTCATTAAATTACAACGATCCTTTGTCAATATAATGTCAATGATTTTATATAGTTGTTCGTTATACAGGTTAAGTTAATGATTATTTAATTGACCAGTCTTAGTCATTCTGATTTGCAATAATTTTTAATTAAAAAATCAAAAGAGTTAGTAGTGTCAGGCTTTAAAAATAAAAAAGGCAGTAGATACTCTACTGCCTTTATACTACTAGTATGATCTAGTAACTAGTTTATTATTTCCAGAAGTTCTATTTCAAAAATCAAATCTTCATTAGGAGGGATCACACCTCTAAATCCTTGAGGGCCGTACCCTAAATGTGAAGGAATGAAAAGAGTAACTTTATCTCCTACTTTCATTTTTAATAAGCCTTCTTTAAACCCTGCAATAAGAGCGACATCTGGGCTATACTCTCTTATCATAGGCTGGTAAGGAGCACGAGGGTTTACTTTATTCTGGCTTTGAGCTACACTTTTAATACTAGTGTCAAAAAGCTCTCCACTAGAAAAATAACCTGCATAATCTGCTTTTATGCTTTGTCCTATTTCAGGTTGTGGACCTTCTCCTTTTTTATTCCAGAATATTTGAAGCCCGCTATCCAAGGTTTCTGCTTTTGCCATTTTACTATCAAATTCAGCTTTTATAGCCGCAAATTGTTTTGCACGTTCTGCTGCTGCTGCTGCTTTCTTTTCTTCATGTTTTGCAAGTTCTTGCGTAAATACGGCTGGTGCATCAAATTTTCGTGCATTAGACCCTTTACGGATAATACTTACTTGTTGTATAAAAACATCTCCTTTAGGCTTACCAGCACGTGGATCTAGCATTTCTACAGCAGTAATAGCGTCTATGACTTCTAACCCCACAACTACTTGTCCCCATACTGTATGACAACTCACTCTTGGATTTGGACAATCTTTTATATTACCATCCTGATCATATCCGTCTAAGTGTGGTGTAGGCTTATGTGTAATAAAGAATTGACTTCCATTGGTTTCATAGCCAGAGTTTGCCATCGATAAAACACCCGCTTTGTCATGCTTTCTCGTAGGAGAAAATTCATCATGAAATTTATAACCAGGGTTTCCACTTCCATTACCATTAGGATCTCCACCTTGAATCATAAAATCCTTTATAATTCTATGGAATTTTAATCCATTATAAAAAGGCTTCCCAGCATAAATGCTATCTGCCATAGGATGTACTCCTTCTGAAAGGGCAACAAAATTTGCAACAGTAGCTGGGGCATCTTCATAATATAACTCAGCAACGATTGTACCTTTATCGGTAACAATTTCTGCGTAAAGTCCGTCTTCTAAATCAGGGTATTTATCATTACATGATAGTAATGAAAAAAGAACTGCAATAAATAACATATGTATTTTTTTCATGGGTTAAAATTTACTTTTATTTTGGTTTGTTATCTTTAATTTTTAATAAAGTGACTGTAGATTGTATAGGCAGATTACTTCCTATTTTATCTTCTAGGCCATAATAACCATAGGCTTTATGCGAAGGGAATAAAAATGTAATGGTCTCACCTTCTTTTATTAATTTAAGTCCATCTCGTATACCAGAAATCAATTCTTGATTGCTTTGATCTATTTGAGTGACTTGACTCCCTATATCTTCGGTCGTTAATATAGGAGTTCCTGATAAGGTTTTAATGTCATAGATGAAATTTACAAGATCTCCTACTACAGGGGTTCGCGTAGTAAGTGTGTCTTGTTTTACATAGGTATACCAGAATCCACTATCAGAATTATAATAGATATGTGTACTGTCTTTTTCTATAAGTTTTTGGATAACCGCTTCTTCTTGTGCAATAAGTTCTTTATTACGGGCAATAGATTCGGTTACATACGAACCAGATTGTTGGGATACAGGACGTCTGGCCTCAGGGCTTTTACAAGCAATAGCACTACATATAAATAGAATTACTATAACTAATTTTCTCATCCTTCCAATTGGCTTTTGTATTCGGGTAATATACTAATAAATTCAGCGATGGTTTTACGAAGTGACATATCACTTTTTCCACCTGCAGCGTTTGTATGCCCGCCACCATTGTAATGAGTTCTTGCAAAGTTGTTTACAGAAAAATCCCCTTTGGATCGCAATGACATTTTTATAATATTATCTGCTTTGTTTTCAATAAAAATAACAGCAAAAATTATCCCTTCTAATGAAAGTCCATAGTTTACAAAACCCTCAGTATCTCCTTTTTGAAACTGATGGTCATCAAGTTCTTTTTGAGAAAGGGATATATATACGGTTCTATATTCAGGTAGTATATGTAAGTTTTTAAGTGCAACACCTAGTAATTGTAGTTTAGAAAAACGATTGGTGTCATAAATATTTTCATGAATAGCTGCATTATCTGCTCCAGACACGATAAGTTGTGACACTACTTTATGTGTAATTGAAGTAGTAGAACGGAATCTAAATGACCCTGTATCCGTCATAATTCCCGTATAGAGGCAGGTAGCCATAGCGGCATCTATTTGAGAAGTTGTGTCTATAGCATCTAGAAAATGATATACCATCTCACACGTACTACTCATGGTCGTATCACTATAGGTGACTACCGCATAATCAGAAGGTTGTTGATGGTGGTCAATCATAATGAAATCCCCTTCTGCTTTGGAGAGGGATTCTTCCATTTCTCCTGTTCTGGATAAATCATTAAAATCTAGTGTAAATATAAGATCTGCACCCATAATTTTTTCGTCGGCCGCTTTCGCGAAAGCGCTGTATACCATTACATCTTCGTGTCCTGGTAGCCATTTTAAAAAATGCGGACTTTCATTAGGGGCAATCACAAGAGCCTTATGGCCATTTATATTGAGGTATCTACATAACGCCAGTGTACTTCCCATAGCATCCCCATCAGGGTTTTTATGGGGTACGATTACGATAGATTTTGGAGTAGCAAGTAATTTATGTACTGCCTTTATATCACTAGAATTCATAAGGGGCTAAGATACAATTTATGACTATTTCTTATCATAAGCATTATCAATAATTTAAGAAATGATATACAATAATGTAAATAGGGGAAACTTAATCTTTACATAATGTAGAAAAGCGTTATTTTTGCGCCCAAATTGTGCACGAAGTATACTTTTATAAAAGCACACTAAAGACTAATATTAAATACTAACAATTCTCACCGATTTGAGAATATTATACAACTATGGCAACAAATAGAACATTTACAATGATTAAGCCTGATGGCGTTGAGAATGGACACATCGGAGCAATCTTAGAAAAAATTACTGCAAGCGGTTTTCGTATTGTAGCAATGAAATTTACACAAATGACAAAGGCAGATGCCGAAGCGTTTTATGCGGTACACAATGAGCGTCCATTTTTTGGAGAGCTTGTTGAGTTTATGACTCGCGGACCTATTGTCGCTGCAATCCTGGAAAAAGAAAATGCAGTAGCAGATTTTCGTACTTTGATAGGAGCAACAAACCCAGCCGATGCTGCCGAAGGAACAATAAGAGCTTTATATGCTACTTCTGTAGGAGAAAACGCTGTTCACGGAAGTGATAGTGATGAAAACGCTGCTATTGAAGGCGCTTTCCATTTTTCTGGAAGAGAGATGTTTTAAATCTCAAAAACATACCATAATAAAAAACGCTATCAGTACTGATAGCGTTTTTTATTATGAATAGATCACTAGTATCTATAATACGTAGTTATCTAAGGACTAGTTTTTTTACAATTTCGCGTCCTAATTCTTCATTAAGTCGTGCTCTGATTTTTTCTTTACCATAACTGAGTTCCTCTCTGAAGACTGAAGAACTTAAATTGACCAGTAAAGTGTCTCTTTGTAAACGTATAGAGGTTGTATATGTTTTAAAAGCAGGATTAAGCGCATACCAAGCGTCTTCTACATTGATTTTGTCAATTCCTTTTTGGAGTTTGTTTTTTTCTACAAACTCTCCTAAAGCATCACTTATTGGGATAGGATCTGTATTGCGTTTAGCCATTTAGTTACTAAGTATAGGTTCATACCTTCTATAGGTATATGTATTTCCATTTTCATTGAGGAGAACAAGCTCCTTTGCTGTTGCTTTTATAACGGTCTCATGCCAGTTGTCAAATGCTGTTGAATACTGTAATTTCAGGATGTTATCTTTGATAATTGCATTTATATTTTCTGAAGATTGAGAAGTTGTGAAACTCCCCAAAAGATCAGGTTGCACTTTTTTACGTACACCAGTAAGGTTATCATTTATTTCAAAAAAATCAATATTCTGACTCATAGAAAATGTACGTTGCGTATCATCTGGAAAACGCACAGAGACAATCTCCCAATATCCATCAATATATTGTAGTTGCGCTTCCGGAGATGAGGTACAAGAAAAAAAAGTAACAAATACTAATGTATAAAACAGTTTACGCACAGAAATATATTGATTCTGTAAAGTTCGCAAAAAAGAATGGGTTATACTTGCTTGCCAAGGTGAAATAATTCATAACTCTGATGAATTTTTTTTACAACACTCTCTGTACGATCAGGATGCGTGTCACTAATAAATAATTGCCCAAAGTTATTTGTATTTACTAGTTCTATAATATGAGTAACTCTATTTTCATCTAATTTATCAAAAATATCATCCAGTAATAATATGGGGCTAACCCCACTTTCGGCTTTGATAAAATCAAATTGAGCAAGTTTTAATGCAATAAGATATGATTTTTGCTGACCTTGAGAGCCAAATTTTTTAATCGGATACCCGTTAATTTCAAATGAAAGATCGTCTTTATGTATACCTACGCTGGTGTATTGTACAGTTCGATCTTTTGATAATGCATTAGTCAGTAAATGTTCCAATGGCATGTCATGCAATGCACTTTGATAGGAGAGATGTACTTGTTCCGTACCTCCACTAATCGAAGAGTAACGTTCTTGAAAAATAGGTTCAAAACGTTCTAAAAATGCCTTTCTTTTTTCAAAAATAGGGACTCCATAGGTCACCATTTGTTCATTATAGACAGCAAGTGTATCTGCATTAAAGGTATTATTTGCCGAAAAATACTTCAATAATGCATTTCGCTGGCTAAGAACTTTTGTATATGAAAGTAAATCTGAAAGATACGTTTTGTCACTTTGAGAGATGACACCGTCTATAAATTTTCTACGAGTATCACTTCCCTCTGTTATCAAATCTCTATCGGCAGGAGAAATAATAACTAGGGGCAAAAAACCAATATGATCTGCAAATCGGTCATAGACTTTTGCATTGCGTTTGATAACTTTTTTTTGTCCTTTTTTTGCACTTACAACTACTTTTTCTTGACGATCGTTTTTGTTGTAAACCCCATCTATCACAAAGAAGTCTGCATTATGATTGATATTTTGACTTGTGACAGGGTTAAAATAACTCTTCCCGAAAGAAAGGTGGTAAATAGCATCTAGTACGTTGGTTTTTCCAACGCCATTATTGCCTACTAAACAGTTGATTTTTGCATCAAAATCAAAAGATCTGGATTCAAAGTTTTTGTAATTAACGAGTGAAAGAGATTTTAATATCATAAGGGTGAGTATGAGTATGCTTTCGCGAAAGCGTAATGCTCCTCAGAAATTGATTGCAAAATATTGAAAAATAAGGAATATTTTCCCTTTCAAAATTCAATAAAAATTATATTTTTGCGCCACTAACAAAATAACTATATGGCAACGTATAATAAAAGAGGTTATAAGCCTAAAACTAAGGTTGAAAAAGAAGTTGAGGAAATTGAAGACAGCACAACGGCCGAAGTATTTGCATCGTTAGATGAAGGTGCCTCCAAAACGGAAGAGTGGGTTGAGAAAAACCAGAAAGCCATTTTTGGCGTTATTGTAGGGATACTTGTAATTGCATTAGCATACTTAGCCTACAATAAATTTATTGCTGAACCTAAGGAAAAAGAAGCTGCAAATGAGCTTACAGTGGCTCAAGAAAGTTTTACACTAGCACTTGAAACGACAAACACCAATGTGAAAGATTCTCTTTACATGGTTGCACTTGAAGGATCACAAGGGAAATACGGTTTATTAGATATCGCAGATAATTATTCGGGTACTGATGCTGGCAATCTTGCACATTATTATGCTGGGATGTCTTATTTAGAAATCAAAGACTATCAAAATGCAATAAGTCACTTGGAAGATTTTTCTTCTAGCGATATGATGCTTGCTCCTCTTGCAAAAGGCGCTATAGGAGATGCCTTTATGCAATTAGGACAAACATCTGATGCACTTGGGTATTATGAGAAAGCAATTGCTTTAAATACAAATGACTTTACGACACCGCGTTTCTTGTTTAAAGCAGGAGTTGCAGCTATAGAATTAGGAAATAATGCTTCTGCGATTAAATATTTAACTCGTATTAAAGATGAGTTTGGTGATTCTGATTATGCAAGTCAAGTAGATTTGTATCTAGGAAGAGCACAAGCAGGAAACTAATTTTCATTACAGATAGATGATCTATCTGCATTGAAATTTTAAAATACGCTTAGTATGGCTACAGAAGGAAATAACCTGTCTGCTTACGATAAAAAAACAATCCCAAACGCGAAGGACTTTCGGTTTGGGATTGTTGTTTCAGAATGGAATACGTCAATTACAGAAGGATTATTCCAGGGAGCATTTGACGCTTTAAAAGATTGCGGTGTTATTAATGAAAACATTGTACGTTGGAATGTACCTGGGAGTTTTGAACTTATCTATGGCTGTAAACGTATGACTCAAAGTTATGATATGCTGGATGCTGTCATCGCAATAGGGACTGTTATTCAAGGGGAGACAAAACATTTTGATTTTGTCTGTCAGGGTGTCACTCAAGGGATTAAAGATTTAAATATTCAAGGAGATATTCCTGTCATATTTTGTGTGCTTACAGATAATACGTTACAACAATCTATTGACCGTAGTGGAGGTAAGCATGGGAATAAAGGGACAGAAGCCGCTATTGCTGCCATTAAAATGGCACAACTACGTAAGGAGTCAAAATTTTAACAAAAGGTTCTTACAGATTAAGAATCTTTTGGTGATCTGAATACATTTTCCAATACTTCCTTTTCAAACTGTTAAAGAGGCATACTTTTTGTCTTTAATATCTTATATTTGATAGTAAGATTATGGGAATAGCAAAGCGTACAAACAAAAAATTTGACTACAAACCTCGTTATTACAAAAGTGATGCCGAGGGGAGTCCATATAAAATGGGAGGGAAGTTTGATGAATTTCGGACGACCTTAAATCCAGCAAGAGGTTTAAAAGGTAAATTTTCTACTGCGTGGGATGAATTGCAGGCTTCTCGTAAGAATGGATATAATAGGACGATCCTACTCATTATTGCTATTCTGATTTTTTTATTTCTATGGATTATCGATTTTGACCTCTCTATTTTTAGTGGTGCAAAAATCATCGATGTAAACTAATGGCAGACATTATTAAGCTTTTACCTGACCACGTGGCAAATCAGATTGCTGCGGGAGAAGTTGTGCAACGACCCTCTTCAGTTGTGAAGGAGTTGTTGGAAAACGCTATTGATGCAGGTGCTACTCAGATAAAATTGATTATTAAAGATGCTGGAAAAACTTTAATCCAGATTATAGATGATGGAAAAGGGATGAGTGAGACAGATGCTCGGATGAGTTTTGAACGTCATGCCACCTCAAAAATTACGTCTGCCGATGATCTGTTTAATCTCAATACAAAAGGATTTAGAGGAGAAGCACTCGCTTCTATTGCTGCTGTAGCTCATGTAGAGTTAAAAACCAGAACAGCACAAAGTGAAACAGGTACGTTTATAGAAATTGAAGGAAGTAATATAATTACTCAAGAAATATGTGCGACGCCACAAGGAACTTCTCTTTCTGTAAAAAACCTCTTTTTTAATATTCCTGCCCGACGTAATTTCCTGAAATCTAATACTGTAGAATTGCGACATATTATCGATGAGTTTCATCGTGTTGCATTGGCACATCCACAAATCAAACTTGCGATGTATCATAATGATGGTGAAGTGTTTCAATTACAAGCTGGAAATTTAAAACAACGTATTGTTGCCATTTTTGGAGGTAAGACAAATGAAAAATTAGTCCCTGTTGCCGAAGAAACTGCTATTGTAACTATACAAGGGTATATTGTAAAACCTGAATTCTCAAAAAAAACAAGAGGAGAGCAATTCTTTTTTGTCAATCATCGTTTTATAAAAAGTGCTTACCTCAATCATGCAGTCAGTGCTGCTTTTGATGGGCTGTTACCAGATAGAGCAAGAGCAAGTTATTTCTTATATCTTACAGTAGACCCCAGTACCATAGATATTAACATACATCCTACTAAAACAGAAATCAAATTTGATGATGAACATGCGTTATATGCCATGCTACGAAGTACGATAAAGCATAGTTTAGGACAATTTAATATTGCTCCAGTTTTAGATTTTGATCGTGATGCAAATCTTGATACCCCATATAAATACAAAGACAAGCCGGCTAGTATTCCTAATGTTACTGTAGACCGTGGTTTCAATCCCTTTGAACACGTAGACCCTCCTAAACGAGGGGCTAAGTTACCTACTTATGAAAAACAAAATGTAGAAGGGTGGGAACAATTGTATGAAGGGTTACAACAAGTCCCTACAGGGGCTAGTAATGTGACTTATGAAAGTGAAGTTGCCACAGGAGAGTTATTTACTTCCAAAGAAAACCATCCTTTAGGGAAAACAGAATCGACTACGTACCAACTTCACAATAAATATATTATAAGTACGATTAAGAGTGGAATGGTTATCATAGATCAGCATAGAGCTCATCAACGGGTTTTATATGAAGAACTGCTACGTAATATTACCATAAAAGAATCTGTGAGTCAGCAGTTACTATTTCCATTAGTATTGAGTTATACACCTTCAGAATTAGAACTTCTTATTCAACTTAAAGAGGGACTGGAAAATACTGGTTTTGTGTTTGGAGCTATTAAAGATGAGGCTCTTGAAATTATGGGTATTCCTACTTCATTACCAGAAGCAGAAGTTCCTATAGTGATTGAGCAATTATTAAGTGATCTGGAAAGCGAGGTCCCAGATGTAGGCTTTAGTCAGACAGATACGCTGGCAAAGAGTATGGCAAAGAGTATGGCGGTAAAGGCTGGAGAAGTACTAGATGCCACTTCTAGAGAACACTTGGTGAATAGCTTGTTTGCCTGTAAAGAGCCTACTATATCTCCTGCAAATAGAACGACTTTTATTACAATGAACGCAGACGAGTTAGAACGAAAATTTTTATAAGAATATGGGGAGGATAACAGAAACCGTTAAAATATTACTTATTATCAATGTGATTTTTTATTTAGGATCACAGTTTTTACTTACCCCAGGTCCCGCTATGGAACTATTTGCCTTGTGGTTTGTAGAATATCCTTCATTTCAACTATGGCAACCTCTTACGCATATGTTCATGCATGATTTAGGGAGCCCTATGCATATTATTTTTAATATGTACGCATTATGGATGTTTGGGAGTCCAATAGAAAATGTTTTAGGCCAGAAAAGATTTTTATTTTTCTATTTCTCAGCAGGATTAGGAGCTGCCTTGATACATACATTAGTCAACTATTATCATTTTAACTCGGCTAGAGATGCGATTATATCCTTAGGCTTTTCATCAGATGATATTATTAATATTCTTAAAACAGGAAAGTATAGTACAACTATTCCTACAGACATAGCCCAAAAACTATATGAATCTTTTTCTGTTCCTGCAGTTGGAGCATCAGGAGCAATTTATGGAGTACTGGTAGCTTTTGGGATGACATTTCCTAATGCATCTTTGGGCCTTTTATTTATCCCAATTCCAATTAAAGCTAAATATTTTATTCCAGTATTGATTCTTATTGATTTATTTTCTGGAATAACTGGATTTTCAATTTTTGGAGCAAATATTGCAAATTGGGCACATTTAGGAGGTGCATTATTTGGATTTATTATGATGTATTACTGGAAAAAAAATAGTTTTAATGATAAACGCTGGTATTAATTATGGCAGCTAACTCGCTTTCATATCAATTTAAAAATGCAAATATCGCTGTCAAACTGATAGTGATTAATGTTGCGGTTTTTATTGTATTTAATCTTGTTCCATGGATTGTACAAATTAATAATGATATTCTGACGAAGTATTTTGTATTACCTACAGATTTTATAAAGCTTATTAAGCAACCATGGTCTGTACTCTCGTATGCCTTTCTACATGCAGATGTATGGCATTTATTATGGAATATGCTGTATTTGTATGTGTTTTCTCGTTTTATTCTCAATTTATTTACTGAAAAAAGACTACTTACGGTTTATTTACTAGGAGGTATTGTAGGTGGTATTGCTTTTCTTATTCTGTATTATATATTACCAGCTTTTAAAGGAGAAAGTTATTTACTAGGGGCGTCGGCAGCTGTTAATGCAATTATTGTTTTTATAGCTACTTATTCTCCTAATACAGTCATTAGAGTTTTCTTTTTTAGTGTCAAACTATGGCAAATAGCGGTCTTATTTGTGCTTATTGATCTATTGGGACTTCCTACATCTGGAAATGCCGGAGGATCGATAGCTCACCTCGGGGGTGCAGCTTTTGGGTATATATATGCTATGCAATTATCTAAAGGAAATGATATAGGATTATGGTTTGAAAACATAATGGATACTATGTCTAGCTGGTTTTCAAAAACACCTTCACGCAAAAAAACACCTTTACGAACCGTACATCGTACCACAAAGCAGAAATCAAAGAATACGAAAACTACAAAAGCCAACGTTTCTAAAAGTGAAAAACAACAAGAGATAGATGCTATTCTGGATAAGATAAGTAAGAGTGGCTATGACAGCCTTTCTAAGGCAGAAAAAGATTTTCTCTTTAAAGCAGGAAAAGAATAGGTAATGAAGGGATTATCTCTTATAAGTAAGGTTATTTTTTTTATTAACGGCATATGTGCCGTTCTTTTGATTTTAGGATATGCCTTGCCTTATATTCCTCCTCGCATTTTTCCTAGATTATCTGTCTTAAGCCTTATGTTGCCGGTATTAATACTCCTTAATGCTTTATTCCTTTTGTACTGGGTGTTAAGAGGAAAACGGCAATTGTTATTATCGGCATTTGTTTTAGTATTAGGTTTTGGTCATATTACTTCCTTATATCATTTTGGAGAAGATGAACCTGTTTCAGATACTGACAGTATTTCTATTTTGAGTTATAATGTCCGTACTTTTAATAGATATGAATGGTCAAAAGAAGAGAATATAGGAGGGAAAATTCTAGAATTTGTTATCTCTGAAGATCCTGATATCGTTTGTTTTCAGGAATATCACCCCAAGTATGAATTACCCAAGAGCCAGTATCCTTTTAAATATAAAAAGATGATTCCTACTTCCAAGTTTTTTGGACAAATTATTTATTCCAAATACCCCATAATAGATAGTGGTTCTTTGGACTTTAAAAAAAGTGGGAATAATGCTATTTATGCAGATATTGTTAAGAATAGTGATACATTGCGCGTGTATAATGTTCATTTTGAGTCCTTAGGAGTCTCTTCACAATTAGGCGACCTTAAAGAAGTAGATTCAAAGCGGTTACTGGGGAGAATGGGACTTGCTTTTAAAAAACAAGAAATACAATTGATGCAATTTTTGGATAGTGAACGCACTTCTCCCTATCCTGTTGTTGTTGCAGGAGATTTTAATAATAGTGCTACTTCGTATCTATACAGAAAAGTAAAAGGAGAAAAGAATGACGCATTTGCAGTAGCAGGCTCTGGAACAGGGCGTACCTTTATGTTTGATTTTATACCACTACGTATCGATTTTATACTTACAGATCCTGTATTTGATATTATACACTTTAAAAATTATAATATCAAATTGTCAGATCACTACCCTGTTATGAGTAGTCTAAAACATAGATAAATCAACTGCTTCTAGATATGATATCGCATTAGGGCCTTCATTAAATAAAAGGTCTAGGATGGATAAATTAGATAGATATCCATGTTTGTCATTAAAAAGTTGGTGGTATTCCGGCAAAGGATAAATAGGCTCTTTTTTTGATACAATCAAATGGCGTAAATCCTTTATAGAAGTATCTGGAATCTTAAAATATTCTTCTGTATATGTTTCTTTATTTTCTAACTGTAAACACTCAGTAATTGTACGGTGACATGCGAGATTAAAATCTATAAGCTTTTCATAAGTATGTGTATATAATGATTCAAAATGATCTTCATAATACTCAAAAAAAGGAGAAGTCTGATAGGCTACTTTTAAGGATCGCCAGTGATCTCGTTGCCAGTGAAATTTATTCTCACAACAAACATCAAAATATAACTGATGCTCTTTTGAACCTTTGTTGTGTTTGATAGGGATTGTAAGTTGTAAAATACCAGTAGAAGTAGCAATTTTTGTACGTGTACGATACGATTGTTTTTGATAATTATCCAGGGCCTCAAAGATCACATGATCTGCTTGCGCATAGCATGCATACTGAATAATAGGGCTACAGTATCCCGGATGTAATAGAATGGTTTTCAAGATAAACTATGCTTTGGTTTTCTTCTTTTTTCTAAAGAAACTAAATCCAAAATAAAGAATAAGCAATCCTAAAAAATGATAACGATAGCTCACAAGTTTTCCTTCGCCTCCTACCGTAGTAAAGACACGATCCCACCGGATACGGTTAATAAACCCTTTTTTATTTGGATCTAGACTAAACCATACAAAAACGGGTTTTCCCACCACATGGTTATAGGGTACATACCCCCATGCTCTTGCATCTTGAGAATTATGACGGTTATCCCCCATTAACCAGTAATAGTCTTGCTTAAATGTATATTCGGTTATAGGATTTCCATTTAACAGTACTTGAGATCCTTGTACTTCTATTTGATTTTCAATACCCATTTCATAACCTTCATATACTTCTATAATACGATTGTAAAATGGGATGCTTTCTGAATTTATAGCAACGGTAGTTCCTTTTTTAGGAATATAAATAGGTCCAAAATAATCACGATTATTCGGGTATAAAGGCGATTCCGGGAATGTCCCTGATTCAGCTTTTCCTTTTTCAGATTTATATGGAGTAATACTCACCACATCAGGGTGGTTTTTTAATCTGGCTATGGCCTCATCTGTGGCAGCGGCAATAAAATAGCGCCCTCCCTGAACAGGTTGCGCACCATCAGTAATATCATAACGATTTATAAAAGTACGTTGGGAAATTTCAGCTTTTGCTTGTACAAGATAGGAGAACTGAATTTTTGCTCTATCTGGAAGTTCATTTTGTTTTCCATTAATATATACGTAACCATTACGGACCTCCAGAGAATCTCCAGGGAGTCCTACACAACGTTTTACATAATTAGATTTTTTATCAATAGGTTTACGCACACTTCCCCGCATAAACCCTGGACGTATATCAATAAGCGTATCTACTGGCCAGCTAAACACCACAATATCATTACGTTTTATGTTCTGAAAACCTGGTAATCTAAAATAGGGGAGTTGCGGAGTATCTGAATAACTTTTAACATGTGCTACAGGAATAGAATCATGTAACATAGGAGTGGCTACTGTAGTAACAGGAGTTCTCGCGCCATAGTGAAACTTACTTACAAAAAGATAATCACCTACCAACAAGGTTTTTTCAAGAGAGGATGATGGGATTGTAAACGGTTGCATAAAATACGTATGTACTATAGTAGCCGCTACAATAGCAAATAGAATAGAACTCACCCATTCTCCGTTTCCGCTTTTTGGTACTAAATCTCTGTCTTTTATATGTGGTGCGTCGGTAGCATAATTGATATAGAATAGATATAACCCACATGTAAGCACAACGAGCGCTGTGTCTTTATATGTATTAAACCCAAAACTTCGCGCAGTTTCTGTCCAAACGACAGGAAACATAATCAGATTTACAATTGGAACAAATAATAAGAAGGTCCACCACCAAGGACGGTTTATAATCTTTGTAAGAACAACCGCATTGTACACTGGAACTGCTGCTTCCCATGCTTGCCTTCCAGCGCGTACATATAATTTCCAAGTTCCTAAGAAGTGAATTACTTGTACTACTAAGAAGAAAATTAACCATTGTGTAATTGTCATTGTATAATATGTTTATGGGAAGTTAGTATCTGTGGGATAGGTTGTGTTACGGTATTATGAAATATTTAATACATCAGACATTGAAAATACGCCTTTTTTTCCAACAAGCCATGTAGCAGCTACAAGTGCTCCCTGTGCAAAACCTTCTCTAGAGTGTGCTTCATGGTGTATTTTAATAGTGTCAATTTGATTTGCATAGGTGACGATATGAGTGCCAGGAACGTTACCTTCTCGTTTTGATGTGATTGGGATTGTATTTTCTTCAGGATCTGAACCTTCTTTCCAAGATGTGTAGTTTCCAGCTTCTATAATCCCTTCGGCAAGGGAAATGGCTGTGCCACTCGGGGAATCGAGCTTTTGTGTATGATGAATTTCTTCCATGTCTACGGTATATGTAGTATGCGGTGCTATATATTTTGCCAAATTTTTGTTGAGCTCAAAAAAGATATTTACACCAATACTAAAATTTGAAGCGTATAAAAAAGCTCCATTTTCTTTTTTACATAATTTGACCATAGTATCATAATCAGATAACCATCCTGTCGTTCCTGAAACCACAGGGACCCCTTCTTTAAGACATGCTGTTATATGCGATACAGCAGCATCTGGGATGCTAAAATCTATAGCTACATCAATCCCTTTTAGAGAAAATGCAGTATCATTCTCCATTTTTGGAACGACTTCGTGTCCTTGTGCTACTGCAATTTTTTCGATGGCTTTTCCCATCTTTCCATATCCGAGAAGTGCAATTTTCATTAGTCTAGTCGATAGGTGAGTTTGAAACCATAATGCATTGATCTTCCTAGATCATCTACATGAATATCTGGTGCAAATGTAAGATCGTCATCTACATTGTATTGGGATAGATGCGCATCTACATTGGCTTCAATTATTTGTAAGATATACATCCCAGCTGTGAGAAGAATTGCAAGTTCCTTTTGACGTCGTAATTGATCTTGTGCATCTATCAGTCCATCATCTGTAAATATTTGGGTAGTTGATCCATCATCATTTACGATCGTGAACTCATCAATACGCCCAGCGAGTCTATCTTTAAAAGCGGTTCTAAACCTTCTAAACTCTCTGTCATTATCTATGGCAAAGTAAATCCCAGTACCTAAAGCTCCATAGACAATCGGTAACTTCCAGTAATCTTTATTATACGCTTGTCCTAAACCTGGAAGTGCTGCTGCATAAAATGCAGCTTTTGCAGGACGTAAAGCGTCATAAATATCTGGAGTTTGTATGAGTTCTGTATCGTCAGAGGTTACTGTTGGAGTGTTATCTGATTGCGCTTTCGCGAAAGCAAAAACCATCATAACCACAAAGTATAGTATGTACTTTTTATTTAGCACGTTTGATTAATTTCTGGATACGATTAAAATCTTCTTCTGAAGAGAATGGAATTGTAATTTTACCTCTACCATTTTTTGATACTTTTACATCAACTTTTGCACCAAAGTAATCAGCAAATTCTTTAATTCCTTTTTTTATGAATTTTGGAGATTCTTCATGTTCAGGAAGACTTGTTTCTGTTGTAGCGTGGTAGTTTTTTACCAGAGCTTCTGTCTGTCGTACCGAAAGTTTTTCTGATATGATTTTTTCATAAATATCCAGTTGATCTCCTGTATTCTCGATATTAATTAAAGCACGTCCATGACCCATAGATAAAAATCCATCTCGCATTCCTGTTTGAACAATAGGATCCAGTTTTAATAACCGTAGATAATTTGCAATTGTTGATCTATTTTTACCCACACGGTCACTCATTTGCTCTTGTGTAAGTTGGATCTCATCAATAAGTCGTTGATAGGAAAGTGCTATCTCAATAGGATCCAGATCTTGGCGTTGAATATTCTCTACCAAAGCCATCTCGAGGCTTTCCTGGTCATTTGCAATACGAATGTATGCCGGGATTGTAGTGCTACCTATTAATTTTGAAGCTCTATAACGACGTTCTCCTGAGACTAGTTGGTATTTATTAAAACTTATCTTGCGGACAGTAATAGGTTGTATAACTCCTAACTCTCTAATAGAAGAAGCTAATTCCCGAAGTGTTTCTTCATTAAAACTCGTACGGGGCTGAAAAGGATTGACTTCTATATCCTTGAGATCTAACTCAACAATATTACCTACAACCTTATCTGCGTTTTTGTCTTCGGCACTCTTAATATCATTTTCAGGATCTTTCAGTAATGCTGATAGTCCTCTTCCAAGTGCTTGTTTTTTTGTTGCTTTAGCCATATGACTAGCTGTTATTTTTTGTGATGAGCTCTTGTCCCAAACTCAGATAATTAGAAGCTCCTTTACTACTAGCATCATAATTTATGATACTCTCACCATAGCTAGGGGCTTCACTTAAACGAACATTACGTTGAATAATGGTCGTAAATACCATTTCGCTAAAATGTTTCTGTACTTCTTCTACAACTTGATTGGACAAACGTAAACGAGAATCATACATCGTAAGAAGTAATCCTTCAATATCTAACTCTGAATTGTGTATTTTTTGTACACTTTTAATAGTATTTAACAACTTACCTAATCCTTCCAATGCAAAATATTCACATTGTATAGGAATGATTACAGAATCTGCAGCTGTAAGAGCATTTAGAGTAAGTAATCCAAGAGATGGTGCACAGTCTATAAGAATATAATCATAGATAGATCGTAAATGAGCAATAGCACCTTTCATCATAGACTCTCGTTTATCTTTATCGACAAGTTCTATTTCGATCGCAACAAGATCTATGTGTGCAGGAATAAGATCGAGATTGGGAGAATCTGTAGCTATGATGGCTTCTTCTGCGGTATTTGTATGCTCAAGTAGTTGATATGTCCCTATCTGAACTTGATCCACATCAATACCTAAGCCCGAAGTAGCATTTGCTTGAGGGTCTGCATCTATGAGTAAGACTTTCTTCTCTAGAACTCCTAGCGACGCCGCAAGGTTAACAGAAGTAGTGGTCTTACCGACCCCTCCTTTTTGATTTGCAATAGCAATTATTTTACCCATATAGATGTGAGGAAATTTAGAGAGTAAAAATACAATTTATAATGGGTAAATAAAATGCTTTCAAATGAAAAAGGCTATCCTAAAGGATAGCCTTTTGTATCATATATGTATTTATGTCTAAAAGTAGTAATTTACACCTAATGTAAAGTATTCACTATTTACAATAAGAGGAACAATAATATCACCTGCAGGGAAGGATAGATTGTTTTCATATTCAGCTATATAAGTGAGAGATACTCCGATATTCTTTTTGTTAGGAAGTGCAAATCGCGCTCCTATTCTTGGAGCGACAATAGGATTGCCTCCTGAAATATCAAAGGCTAAACCATCTACATTTCCTTCAAAAGAATCTGAAGTGACCCCACCACTAACCCCTATAAAGGGCTTTATTTTTCCTGTTTTATTAAATTGATATTCCAGCCCTAGAAGAGCTCTGAATGTATTAACACTAAAACTTACGGGTGCATCTGTATTTCCAAAATCATTGTCACCAGATAAACTCACATTACCTTCTAATGTCACAAATAAATTGCCTTGTATAGGACCAAAAAAACTAGGAGAAGCAATAACTCCTATCGTAAATTGTCCAGCGGCAAGGCTTTCTGTGTCACTGCTTTCAAAAAAGCTTACGCTATTTAATCCGCCGCCTAAGCCTATATAAAAACTCGCCTGATCTGTATTGTGTGTATTTGCATTTTTAACTTCTCGTTCTGTAGGAGCATATGCACTGTAACTACATGAGTTATATGTAGTAATTATTTTTTGTAAAGCAGCTTCATTAAAATTGTCTTCAGCATTTAATAAGTCTCTTATAGTATTACAATCTTCAAAAAGGACTGCTAGCGTACCTGGTATTTTTGCATTCGAGTCTTGGAGATCTATCACAGCATTCTTTCCATTGTCAACTGTAATTAAATATTGCTTTTCATTTATTTTATATAGAGTTCCTTTGCCTGATTCTATAGCACTTACAAAGTAGTTTGTATTATCTATATTCTGTTTGTCTAACGATAGATTTCCTAAGACAATACTTTTTATTTTATCAAATGAATACGTAGTTGCTTTAAGATTTTTTTTGAGTACTACTTTTTGAGTTTTGTAATCTATCGAGATACGACCTTCGTGTAGTGAGTTGTCCAGCGTAGTGATACTACCTTTTGTAAAATTTTGTGCATGTGTACTGGAAATAGTGCATAGCAGTATTACCATACATAGTAAGAATTTGTTTTTCATAGTGCAGTTTTTTTGGAGATATATGTATCAAAAAACATGCCTTTTATGTCGTTCTACTTGTTTATTTCTTACGATAGCTTTTTTAAACCTAGACATGATAGTGTCTATGTTTAATTATTTTTATTCTTCTTCAGGCATTAGAATTGACAAAAAATAATCTTTATCCAGATAGGCATTTGCTACTTTTTTTAAATCATCTTGATGCAATGCTTTCACACTTTCTTCAAAGGTTAAAAGTGCATTAGGGTTTTTTGACTCTTGATCTGCTCGAAGTAAATTATTGATCCAAAAACCATTTGTTTTTATCCCTTCTTTATGATCTACCAGATACGTTTCTTTTACTTTTTCCAGGTCTTCTACACGTACTCCATCTTTTTTTATTTTTTCTACTTCTGCTAGCGCTGCTGCAATTAGTTTATCAACATTTTCTGGTCCACAAGGGAATGAAATAGAAAATGTAATGCTGGAAAATGAGATTTTACTTAGGCTTCCTCTAGCACCTACTCCATAAACGCCTCCTTCTTCTTCTCTTAATTTTTCTACTAGTTTTATGGTTAGTACTTCCCCCAGAGCTTGTATGGCCAGTTCAGTCTTTGCATCGTAAGGAATTTCTTCTTCCCAGGTAATAGCAACTTGACTTTTAGGATCTGAGCCTCGACGGACTACAAATTTCTGATAAGCATCTTTTCTTCTAAACTTGGTAGGTATATAATCTTCATGACTGTTTTTTCCTGGTAAGGAGGCTAAGTACGCTTTCGCGAAAGCGGCCAATTGTTCCTCGTTTATATTCCCTACAAAATAGAAATGAAAATCTCCGGCATCTGCAAATCGCTCTTTGTATTTTTTATAAGCTAAATCATAATTTGCTGCATCCATTTTTTCGGGTGTTGGAAAGCCTGTATATCTAGAATTTCCTTTATTGCGTTCTGTCTGTACCTTATCCTGAAAGAAAAAATTAGGGCTGGCCATAAGATTACCCAGAAAGCTTTTCTGTTTGGTAATAAAAGATTGATAAGCTTCTGGATCTTTGTTGAGGTCAGTAAAGTATAAATGGACCATCTGGAACAAAGTTTCCAGATCTTTTGGAGCGGCAGAACCTCTGAAATTTTCACTAAAACCATTAATAGATGGCGATACTTGAACAATTTTACCACTTAAAAATTTTCCTATATCTGTGAGGGACAAGCCACCTATACCAGCTTGTGTGAGTCCTCCGTTTGCAAAAGTAGTTGCCTTTATTTCTTCGTCGGTATATAAACTTAATCCTCCGGGACTATATGCTTGAAATAGGATTTCATCATTCTTAAAATCTGTTTTTTTATAGGTTACTTTAGCTCCATTACTCAATATGAGTGTTTTTGTGCCTAGAAGTGGATTTTCTTCTGTTTTTATGATGCTTCCTGCCGTAACAAATTTATCAATGAGTGTCGACCGTATCTCTTCATCTTTATAAGGTTCAATAGGAGTTGTTTTTATTTCTTCTAGAAGAGAGATTATTTGATCTTCTGTTACCTGTGTCAACCCTTCTTTTTCCGGACCTGTAAGTACGATAACTCTATTATCATCATGTATGAACGTATGTATTAAATCACTAATTTCTTGAAGTTTGATTTCGGGTAATAATCGTTTGATCATATCATACTCCCATGCGATACCTGGGATAGGTTCCCCATTTAAATAGTGATTTACATATTGTCCTGTAATACGACTACTTTCTATCTTATCTCTATCATTATATTGTTTTTCTAGTTGTGCTATTAGACTTTTTTTGGCACGTTCAAATTCTGCTTCTTGAAAGCCATATTTTTTTACACGTTCATTTTCTTTTAGAATTGCGCGAAGACCTTCCAGCTGCCCTTCGGCGCTGGTGGTGGCAAAAGATTGATAGGCATTTTTTGTGCGAGCAAAAGTATTTCCATAAAATGAAAACCCAAACACAAATGGAGGGTTAGGTTTATTACGTAATTCTCCTAATCGATTATTAATAAGTGTTGAGAATAAGTTTTTGATGATCGATTCTCGGTAATCTAATGTTGTTGTAACTCTTGGCGCATTGTTCTTGTCTTTATACATTACCTGTACTCGACTAAAAGCGGCTTCCTTATCAAATGCAATAGCAATAAAAGTTTCCTCATGATTAGGTAATTGATAAGCTTCTCGTGACGGCGCTTCTTTAGAAGCACTAGGGATTTTACCAAAGTGCTCTTTTATTTTTGCCTCCATTGTGGCAACATCCAGATCTCCTACAGCGATAACCGCCATAAGATCTGGGCGATACCAATCTCGGTAATAGCGACGTACATCTTCATATGTGAAGTTTTCAAGATTTTCTTTGGTACCTATAGGTAGACGGTCTACATATTTAGAGCCATACATGATTTTTGGTAAGGTCTCTCGTTGCATACGTTCTTGAGCACCTAATCGTAATCGTAATTCTTCTAAGACAACCCCGCGTTCTCCATCTATAGCTTCTTCAGAAAGGGTTGTGTTATGTGCCCAATCTTCTATAATCTGAAATCCTTTTTCTAATTTCTCAGGATCATCACTAGGAATGGGAAGAATATATACAGTCTCATCAAAACTAGTATACGCATTTAAGTCTGCCCCAAACTTAACTCCGATGCTTTGTAGATAATCAACAAGATCATTTTTTTCAAAATTTTTAGTGCCATTAAAATTCATATGCTCCATAAAATGGGCAAGACCTAACTGACGCTCTGTTTCCATAATAGATCCAGCATTTACAGCCAGGCGGAGCTCTACTTTATCTTCGGGTTTACCATTGTTTTTAATATAATACGTAAGACCATTTTCTAATGTGCCTACAATTACATTGGGATCGATAGGAATATTACCAGAAGGGATTGCTGTTCCAGAAGTGCCTATTTCTTCTGACTGTCCATAGGATTGAAAGCCCACAAATAGTATCGTGACTAGCAATGGTATATACTTTTTCATGAGATGATGATGTGTAAAAAGTGTTAACAGAAGTGAATGTAGTACAAGTCATACTACTCCCAAAAAAGTAACTCTCTTTTTAAGGAAATATTATGGTAAAATGTTAATAGAATGACAATAACAACTAGGAAAAATTCTTCATTGCTAGATATATTTTAAGACTAAAGAACCCCTTCTATTTATGGAGGTACACCCTTTCTAGTCTATGGAATTTGATTGTTACTTTTTTATCAATTTGAATCGAGTACTTCCTTCGCTATCTTTTATTTGCATAAAATAGATACCTGTTTTTAGGGATGCTTCAATAACAATTTGAGAATTTGGGTTTTTATAACTTGAAGAGAATATGAGTTGGCCAGTGGTATTATATCCTTGAATTTGAACATCGGTATAACGTAATGTAGGGTGAAGAGCGATTCGTATCTGATCACTTACAGGATTTTCTAAAAGACGATATCTGGGGACTGTTATAAAATCACTAATACTTAATGGATCATTACGTATTTCATCCAGAGCAAAAGCAATACTTTCTGATGTTACAGATACATGATCTTCATTGATGTCTGGAACAAAAGTATTTACAAATGGAGAATTGTGAATTCCTCCTATATCAGGAATTGCATACCAATCTTGTTCATTGTCTATAGCTAGTGCACTTATAGTAGGAATAAAACAAAACTCATCTTGTTCTATAGCTTCTATAAACTCTGTAATTATAGGATTTCCTTCTCCTAGTGCAGCCGAAAAATTTGAAGTTCCTCCTGGGGCACTATCAACGCCATCTGTAAAATCAAAAGACATAGCATCTGCTGTAAAAAGATCTAAAGGATCATCAAAGAAAAATGTTTCTGCTCTTACTACAGTATTTGTTTCTGAAGCTTCGGGTGTAAATCGCATGATAATATCTGAAGTAATCCCTGTAGCTAGTTCTATAGTCGTATTTACAATCTGCATTCCAGGAGTACCTGTTGTAATTCCTTGGTTACTTCCATTAATCATCGCAACATTGCGCACTTGCTCGGGAAAGCCTAATTGATCTAGTTCTTCTTGAAAAACGTCTCTAAAATTAGGAGCCCCCTCAGGAAGAAGTTTTGTTGGGTCTTGTTGGAAAGTCCCATCTAGTAAGTGAGCTTCTATATGGTCAACAAGCATTTCTTTTGCAGCCGGGGACTTTAAAACATCATTTATAACACTTTCTGCTGTAGGGTCTCCCAGAATTTCGGCAAGATAATTAATCAAGTACTGTATGTTAATAGGGATGTTTGCTCCACGATGTGGTGCATCAAAAGATATAAAAAGGCGTGTCTCATGTTCCATATCATTTGCTTCCATAAAAGAGAGTGCATATCTACTTATGAGTCCACCCATACTTGGTCCTATAATAACAAGTTCTTCTTCACCTTCCTTTTCTGAATTCAAAAAATTAATGAGTTCTATAAGCACCATTGCATTGCGTTGTATATAGTCTGCACCACCATCTACTGCTATTCCTTCTGTTTCATATAAAGGGGCATTAAGAACAACAATATCAAACCCTTCTTGACGTATAATATCTCCTATGTTTTCACCTTCAAACCCAAGACTATTATAAATACCGTCTATAGATCGAGCATCTCCTGGATCAAACCCATCTAATACAATAATAGGTTTGTCTAAAATACCATCTACCTCATCCAGAAAAATTTCGTATTCTCCTTGACCTAATAGGGCTTGATCTTCTTCATACCCTTGATAGGGGATAGACGCAGTAATAGATACTGGAGTAACGAGTCTATTGTTAATAGGAGTATTATCTGTTTTTTGAAAATAACTTTGAGAAAAAGCAGAGAATGAGTAAAATAAGATAAGGATTAAGTAAAGATTTTTCATAGTGCGTAGAAGTTATTTTATGGGGTTTATCAGGTAAATAGTGTGTTAATTTTGATTTCTAGATTGTAAAATTTTAAGAAGACCTATGGCAGCTTCGCTTATTTTAGTTCCAGGTCCGAATACTGCTGCAGCTCCAGCATCAAATAAAAATTGATAATCTTGTTGAGGAATCACGCCACCTACAATAACCATAATATCTGGTCGTCCTAATTTTGTGAGTTCTTCGATTACTTGAGGGACTAGTGTTTTGTGACCTGCAGCTAGTGATGATACTCCTAGAATATGTACATCGTTTTCCATTGCTTGTTTTGCAGCTTCTTTAGGAGTTTGGAAAAGAGGTCCTATGTCTACATCAAATCCTATATCTGCATATCCAGTTGCTACTACTTTGGCTCCACGATCATGACCGTCTTGGCCCATTTTTGCAATCATAATTCTAGGTCGACGTCCTTCTGTTACAGCATATTCGTTTGCGAGCTGTTGCGCTTTCGCGAAAGCGGGATCTTTTTTAATTTCTTTACTATACACGCCACTAAAAGATTTTATCGATGCTTTATGTCTACCATATACTTCTTCCAGTGCATCAGAAATTTCACCTAAAGTAGCACGTTCACGAGCAGCATCTACAGCTAAAGCTAATAAATTATCTGTGCCTGAACGAGCAGCATCCGTTAATTTTTTAAGGAAATGACTTACTTTATCAGAATCCCTATGCTCTTTAGTGGTCTTAAGGCGTTGAAGTTGTCCTTCACGAACTTTGGTATTGTCTACCTCAAGAATATCTAAAAACTCTTCTTCTTCGGGACGGTATTTATTAACTCCTACAATGATATCCTGACCGCTATCTATTCGGGCTTGTTTACGAGCAGCGGCTTCTTCTATCCGTAATTTAGGAATACCAGCTTCTATAGCTTTGGTCATGCCTCCTAGCTCTTCTACTTCTTCTATCAATTCCCATGCTTTATGAGCAATAGCATCTGTGAGGGACTCAACATAATAACTACCAGCCCAAGGATCTACAGTTCTTGTAATTTCTGTCTCTTCTTGTAAATAGATTTGAGTATTGCGAGCAATACGTGCCGAAAAATCGGTAGGTAATGCAATAGCTTCATCTAAAGCATTGGTGTGTAAACTTTGTGTTCCTCCAAAAGCTGCTGCTGCTGCTTCTATACAGGTACGTGCTACATTATTAAAGGGATCTTGTTCTGTAAGACTCCAACCGCTAGTCTGGCAGTGTGTTCTCAAGGCTAGCGATTTTGGGTTTTTAGGATGGAATTGCGCTACAATTTTTGCCCATAGCATACGTGCTGCACGCATTTTTGCAATTTCCATAAAATGATTCATTCCAATAGCCCAGAAAAAAGATAGGCGCGGGGCAAAGCTATCTATGTCCATACCAGCTTTAAGGCCTGTACGAATGTATTCTAATCCATCTGCGAGGGTATAGGCAAGTTCTATATCACAGGTTGCCCCTGCTTCTTGCATATGATATCCAGAAATAGAGATCGAGTTGAATTTAGGCATTTTTTTTGCCGTGTATTCAAAAATATCAGATATAATACGCATTGACGGTGTAGGAGGGTAGATATAGGTATTACGAACCATAAATTCTTTAAGAATATCATTTTGTATGGTTCCTGAGAGTTTTTCTGGTGACACCCCTTGTTCTTCGGCTGCAACGATATAAAATGCCATGATAGGTAGTACTGCTCCGTTCATAGTCATAGATACCGACATTTGATCTAATGGGATTTGATCAAATAATAATTTCATGTCTTCTACCGAATCTATAGCTACTCCTGCTTTTCCCACATCACCTATAACTCGCTCATGATCACTGTCATATCCTCTATGTGTTGCAAGATCAAAAGCAACAGATAATCCTTTTTGTCCAGCTGCTAGGTTACGTCTGTAAAAGGCGTTGCTTTCTTCTGCCGTAGAAAATCCAGCATATTGTCTGATCGTCCATGGCCTGCGTACATACATAGTACTATAAGGCCCCCTTAGATTAGGCGCTATTCCAGCTACAAAGTCAAGATGCTCTAATGTTTCTGTATCTTTTTGATCATAGCATTTTTTAAGATCAATAGTTTCGGCTGTAGGAGTTACTCTTTGATCTATTTCTTTTTTTGGAATAGCGGTTAAGCTATCTAGTGTAATATGTCCTAGTTTTTTTCTAGTCATTAGGGTTGTGGCGATTCAGATAGGTTCTTTTTTAATACTTGTTGATAGTATCCATCTAGACTTATATAGAGTGCTAGATATCTATCTCTATCTGCACTTCTTCCAAAATTTCGTAATCGGGAATCAAAAAGTTTTGGATCCATACTGTTTACTTCAATTAATGCCTGGATAGTTGTTTTTATACCATCATCTTTTATATTTTCTATAATACAATTTACAGCTGGATGTTGATAGTTAAGATGGCTTGGTTTTTTATTTTTTACTAAAATATTTGCGGCAATAAGTGCTTCTATTATTTTTTGTGTATCGTCTGATGCAATATCTTCATAAGCAGCTGTTCCATTCATTCCTCTATACATAAAACGACCATAAGATGCAGTTTTTGCTTTATTGATAGAGTCATATTGATTGACTAAGTCATTTTCAAAACTATATAAGGCTTCATTAAGTAATTTATTAGTTGCATCATTACAATTGATTACTTGTTCTTGGTTAGCATATTTATAATCGAATTCAGCTTTTTGATTACAGCTTGCCACAATTACAAGTAGGATTACAAAAACAATTTTTTTCATTTTATTTAGGATTTTAATTAAACTTCTGTCTTAAGACGTTCTTGCTCTATAGCTTCAGAGAGTCGTCTTTTTATAATAGGTTCTACGAGTGTCTTTCTTGGTTTGGTTTTTACAAAGGGGTATAATTCAATAGTATCCTTCATTCTGTCATTCGTATTAGGATGTTTATTTGTCCCTAATAATACTTTCTCTTGAGTGTCAAATTGAGATTGTTCCTTTGCAGCACTTTCTTTGATCTTACGTTGTATTACACCTTCTTTTAATTGTTTTAAGAAACCGCCTTGTTGCTCAATATCTTTGAATACTAGAAGTGCCTTTTTTGCCAGTTGTTCTGTAATAGATTCTATGTAGTAGGTACCATCTGCAGGATTACTTACAGCATCAAAATAGCTTTCTCGTTTAAGAATAATGAGTTGATTGCGGGAGATACGTTGTCCAAAATCATTGGTTTTGTGATAAATATGATCATAAGGCATATTTAATATAGTATCTGCTCCTCCTAGAATAGCACTCATACATTCTGTAGTGGTACGCAACATATTGGTATTGTAATCGTAAATAGTTTTATTACGAGAAGATGGCTGAGCAATGATGTGGCAGGTTAACGTTTTTGCAAAAGCGTACTCATTTTTAAGAACTTCGAATAGTTGCCGTAGTGCTCTTAGCTTTGCTATCTCAAAGAAGTAATTAGATCCTATAGCTATTTCAAAAATAATTGTTTGGGGTGATACTTTTTTGTTTTCTAAATGATGTAAATACTCATTAGCCTGTGCCAAGCTATAGGCGAGCTGTTGTATCATTGTAGCCCCTGCATTTTGATAGAGATCAGAATGAATTGTAAGTGTAGCCGAGTTTGTTTTTATGACTTCTTCTAAGATGCGGTGATCTTCATCTAATGAATGGTACCAGTTTCCTTCTTCTGCTAAATGACCTATACTATCTATATGAATGTAAATAGACCTGTTAGCAGTTTCTTGATGTATTTGTTTATTAAAAACTGCATCTATAAATCCAAGTTTAAAGTGAATAGGTATCTCTGTATGAATAAAGGTCTCAAAAAGTTCTTTGATTTTAAAGGGAGTGTCTGCTTTAAAAATAATAGTTTCGGTACCCGAAACAACAGCTTTGCTTGCGATAGTTCCTGCTACTTTTGCATCTGTAATAAAAATAGTTTCTGCTATTTCCCATGTATCAGGTATTCCTGGAATGCTTCTGAATGTAGAGTTCTCATCACGATGATAGAATGGTTTTATATCTATCCCTTCATTACTATTCCATACGAGAGTATCATTGTAAGAATTGCCTTTAAGGTCAAACTGTATCTTTTGTTTGAATGCCTTTGCAGACACGGGATCAAATTTACTAAAGAGTTTATTCTTTGTCATTTGTAGGGATGCTGTCTTCGTATTCTATAATATAAATTTCTTCATTCGGTTTTTTCATCAAGTATTCTTCCCTAGCAAAACGTTCAAGCCCTGCACTGTCTTGAAGTTTTACAATTTGGGATTGGTCTTGCTCTATTTCATTCTCGAAGAAATCGATGTTTCCTTTTAATTTTTCTTTATCTGCGTTGAGTTCTCTATGGATTAACCACGAATTTCCATCAAAAAAAAGCATCCAAACGAGGAAGATTAGAAAGATAAGCATGTATTTATTGCTTATTATTCTGAACCATCTTTTACTTTTTAATGATTTTAAACCCATAATAACGAAGATACTAAAAGCTTAAGACAAGCGATCATTAATTATTGTACGAACGATATCTACAGCAACTGTATTGTATCTATTGTTTGGAATGATGATATCTGCAAATTCCTTAGTAGGTTCTATGAACTGTTGATGCATAGGTTTTAATGTATTTTGATATCGATCCAATACTTCTTCTAGATCACGGCCACGCTCTGCAATATCTCGTTTTAAACGACGTATTAACCGCTCATCACTATCTGCATGTACAAATACTTTAATATCAAAAAGCTCCCGAATCCTGGGATTGGTAAGAATTAAAATTCCTTCAACTACCATTACTTTTTTGGGATGTGTCGTAATAGTGTCTTTGGTACGGTTATGTTCTACAAAAGAGTATACAGGTTGTTGGATAGATTTTCCTTGGCGAAGTTGCTCAAGATGCTCACAAAGGAGATCAAAATCAATAGCATTGGGATGGTCAAAATTTACTTTTGTACGAGAATCATAATCAAGATGTGATAAATCTTTGTAGTATGAGTCCTGTGATATTACAGTTACCTGACCTTGTGGATTCTCAGAGATAATCTGATTAACTACTGTTGTTTTTCCACTACCTGTACCGCCTCCTATTCCTATAATGAGCATAGACACTTTTCTTTAATAACAAAGGTAAAAAAACAAATTAAGGGGACTAGGTTTTATACCCCTATAATACGCAGTCTTCTATTCTAGAACAAGTGTGCTTTTAAATTCTTGTACGATTGCAAAATATCCTAAGGCAAAACTGTTGGGTCTGTCTACGTTATCAAAAATATCTATATTATCTATTCCATCTGTATTTAAGATATTACCTCGTACAGTAGATACAGGGACTTGAAATGGATTACCGCTGAGGTCACTTTGTTCAATGAGTTGCTCCATATATGTATAAAAAGGTTCATCTGCCCCAAGAATACTTATTTCTAGTTCTTGACCTGGTTGAAAATCAAAATCGTCGCCATCATAAAAATAAGAGAATTGAAATTCCTGCCCATCAAAAAATTGGTCTTCTACAGTGAGAAACTCTCCAAAACCAAAATCAAATACATAAAAATCTTCCCGATCTGCCACATCCGTAATATCTATAATAACTTCTGTATCATCTTCATCAAAGATAAAATCATCCCCTTGTGTTACCGAATTTATAGGAATTGCTGGCACAAAAGAAGTACGTGCTAAAAAAGATTCTTCTCTAAAATTAAAAGTAAGTAATAAGTCATCACCATCTGCCAGAAATGCTGTACCTACGAGTCCTATAAGTTCTGGCGGAGTATTTGAATCTGGAATAGGCATATAAACCCCCGGACGGTTTTCATCTATTTCTGCTAGAGCTATTACAGTACCCGTATTCTCATTGAGAATAAACATTTGGTTTACCTCACTCGTAGGAAGTACTTCTCCAAAAAAAGAACTTGTTAATGATGCTTTTATTTCTAATCTAGTATTGGGACTATCCAAATCTACACGTATTAATGCATCAATGATAAGACGAGGTTCTTCGTCTACAAGGTCAACATCTACCGTATCTTCACAACTTGTAAAAATGAATAGTGCTAGTAGGATATATAGTATTTTTTTCATTTTTTTTATGTATTAGTACGCTTTCGCGAAAGCGTATGTGTTATTTATTCAATTGTAATACTTGCTTTATATTCTTGTGCTATAGCAAAATAGCCTAGCACAAACTCTTGAGGTCTTCCTACATTGTCAAAAATATCAATATTATCGACTCCTTCTACTTTTAAAATGTTTCCCCTTACGGTAGTTACTGGAACTTGAAAAGGCCCATTTTCACCTAGACTACTTTGTTCTATAAGTAAATCCATATAATTATAAAATCCTTCATCTGCTCCTAGAATACTAATGTTTGCTGTATCACCAGATTCTAAATTTTTGTCATAGAAATAAGAAAATTCAAAATCCTGGTCTTGAAAAAAACGATCTTCAACAGCTACAAATTCTCCAAAATCAAAATCAAATACATATTGATTTTGTTGATCAGGAATATCTGTAAAACTTACAATAACTTCTTTGTCATCTTCATCAAGTAAAAACCCATCTCCTTGTTCTAGTGATGTAATAGGAGTAGAAGGAGCAAATCGTGTTTCAGCTAGGTAAAGTTCGTCTTCAAAAACAAATGTAAGTATAACTCTTCCCTCTGTAAAAAGAGTATTAGGAGCCAGATCTCCAACTTCAGGCTCTCCCATACTATTCAAAGGAACATATTCATTTGGCTTTTCTGGATCTGCGATAAAAAATTTAACACCGCCATTATCCTCATTAAGAATTTGCATCCGTTCTAACGGAGTGGGGATAATCTCATCAAAAAATGAACCCGTCGTAGACACTTTAATACGTACTGGTGATGAACTCTCTTCTAGGTTAAGCCGGACTAGTGCATCTACAATGAGTTTAGGTTGTTGTTCTGGGAGATCAACATCAACAACATCCTCACACGCTATAAGAGGTAAAATATATAGTATGTAATACCAGCGTTTCATGGTCTAAAACTTGAAATTATATGTTACCGAAGGGATAATCCCAAAAATAGAAGTTCTTATTGCCTCATTGACTCTTGTTTCTGCATTTTGTCTAAAATTAATAGAAGCCGCATTTCTTCTACTATATAAATTGTAAATACTGAACACCCATTCGGATTTCCAAGCTCTATCTTTTGATTTCTTAGGAGTAAGTGTCGCCGAGACATCAATACGATGAAAATCTGGAAGACGCTGTTCATTCCTGAATCCATAGGTAGGAATCACTAATCCTTGGAACTCAAATTGTCCTACCGGAAAGTTGGTAGGTTGTCCTGTTTGGTAGATAAAGTTGGCCCCAAAACGCCATTTATCATTAAGTTCATAATTTGCATTTACAGAAATGTCATGTGTCTTGTCGTATGGTGTATTATACCATTCTCCAAGATTAATACCTGTCTCACGTTCTGTACGGCCAGGAGTACGTTGTTCGGATTTAGAAAGGGTGTAGGCTAACCATCCAGTAAACCGCCCTTCGTTTTTACGTAATAAAAATTCCAATCCATACGCTCTAGCTTCACCGCTTAAAATTACTTGCTCTATAGCATCATTTGCAATGAGATCTGCACCATCTATATAATCGATACGGTTATCTATATCTTTATAAAAAACTTCAGTTTCTATAGTGTACATATTTTCTTTAAAATTCTTAAAGAATCCTAATGCATACTGATCTGATAATTGCGGATCTATAAATTGTCCACTAGGAGTCCATACATCTAATGGAGTAGGGGAACTAGTATTGGATAAAAGATGGATGTATTGTGCAAGATGTGTATAACTTGCTTTAATAGAAGTATCATCATTAAAAGCATATGATAAAGCAAATCTAGGTTCGAATGTATTAAAAGTAGCGAGCCTGTCTCCTCTACTAAATGAGGTATCTACATTGTTAATCTCAGCACCTCTGTATATGAGAAGGAATGGATCAAAGATAACCGGATTGTCATCTAGATAAACATTAACTTCATCTTGCCCTAAGCGTATAAAATTACTCCATCGCACTCCATATTGAATATTTAGTTGATTTGTAATTTTATGTTCTACATCTATATAAGCGGCAAACTCATTTGCATATTGTTTTGTAAGCTGTTCTGCAACAATACCAGATTCAGGATTATTAGGTTCTATTTCTCCTGGATTAAATGCATAGTAGAGATTGTTTACTCCATAATTTACTTGGATCTTATCATTAAGGAAGTGTCTTAAATCATACTTGACATTAAAATTTGTAATTCCAGAATCCCAATCAAAACCTACAAAATCCAATTCTAATCCATAAAAATAATCACTGTATATAACAGATAGGTTAGAGAATAATTTGTCTGAAAATAGATGATTCCATCTAAAATTTCCAACGGCATTTCCATAGTCATTTGAGAAGTTATCATTGATACTAAAATCATCTCTCCCAAAGTATCCCGAAAGATAGATATTGTTATTGTCGTTTATTTTATAGTTTAGTTTTGTATTAAGATCAAAGAAAGAAGCCCTATTATCTACATCAAACAGTGGTAGGAATAAGTTGGCATATGATGACCGCCCTCCAACGAGAAAAGCACCTACATCTTTTTTTATAGGACCTTCTAGTAATAGTCTACTGGCGATAAGACCTATACCTCCATTGGCTTTAAATTTTTTACTATTCCCTTCTTTTTGATATATATCTAATACAGAAGAAGCCCGTCCTCCATAGCGGGCAGGAATCCCTCCTTTGTAAAGTTTTAAATCTTTAATGGCATCTGGATTAAAAACAGAAAAGAATCCAAATAAATGAGAGGAGTTAAAAATAATTGCCTCATCCAGTAGGATAAGATTTTGGTCTGCAGCACCTCCACGTACATTGAATCCTGAGGCAGCTTCACCAGCACTTGTTACTCCAGGGAGCAATAAAATAGACTTAATAACATCTGCTTCCCCTAGAACGACAGGAATTCTTTTTATAGTTTCTGCACTTAATGAATTTACACTCATCTGGGGTTTACGGATATTAACACGTTCTACTTTCTCCTCAATAACAATTTCATCCATAGTCTCTGTAGAAGGGGAGAGTTGAATATCTTTTCGAATATCCTGATTAAGCGTTATAGTCTCTGTCTTATCTGCAAACCCTAAGTAACTGATTTGGATTTCATAGGTGCCAGCAGGTAATGTAATAGAGTAAAAACCATACGAATTTGTTGCAACGCCATTACTAATATCTGGAAATAAAATATTTACACCAATAAGAGTTTCGTTACTGGAACTATCACTTACAGTGCCACTTAGCGTAAATTTTTCTTGACTATAACTATATTGGAAACTTAAAAAAAATAGGGAGAATAGTAGTATGTTTATTTTCATGGATAAGATAGTTTGTATAAATCTAAGTCCATTTTTTGATATGTCATGTTAAAAAATAAAAAAAACCTCCTATGTATAAGGAGGTTTTATATCTATAACGTTTTCGCTTATATGTTATGCGTCTATTATTGCATTTAAAGTCGGACTAGGTCGCATAGCCATTGTTGTTTTAGTACGATCTACATGATAATATCCACCTATATCAATTGCTTTGCCTTGTGCATCTGTAAGCTCTTGAATAATTTGATTTTCTTGTTCCTCCATAGCTTTTGAAACAGGAGAAAATTCGGCTTTGAGCGCTTCATTCTTATTTTGAGATGCTAGAGCTTGTGCCCAGTACATTGCAAGATAATAGTGGCTTCCTCTATTATCAAGCTCATTTACTTTACGAGAAGGAGACTTTTTATTTTCTAAAAACTTGATAGTAGCTTCATCTAATGTTTCTGCTAATACTAATGCTTTATCATTTCCAGAATTTTCGGCAGTATGTTCTAAAGAAACGGCAAGAGCTAAAAACTCACCTAGAGAATCCCAACGTAAATGCCCTTCTTTTAAAAATTGCTGGATATGTTTAGGTGCAGAACCTCCAGCTCCTGTTTCAAAAAGTCCGCCACCATTCATTAGCGGAACAATAGATAGCATTTTTGCACTTGTGCCTAATTCTAGGATTGGAAATAAATCTGTGTTGTAATCACGAAGTACATTTCCAGTAACAGATATAGTGTCTTTTCCTTCTTTGATTCTTTCTAACGAAAAACGAGTTGCTTCTACAGGAGACATAATTTGAATGTCAAGGCCTTCTGTATCGTAGTTTTTTAAGTAAAGATTTACCTTTTTGATTAATTGAGCATCATGTGCCCTTTGCTTGTCTAGCCAGAAAATGGCAGGAGTTTGAGTAGCGCGAGCTCTATTTACGGCAAGCTTTACCCAGTCTTGTATAGGGGCATCTTTTACTTGACACATTCTCCAGATATCACCTGTTGCTACTTCATGTTGCATTAGTACAGTACCTTGATCATCGATTACAGATACATGTCCGTCTTTAGTAATTTCAAATGTTTTATCATGTGATCCATATTCTTCTGCTTTTTGTGCCATCAAGCCTACATTAGGAACAGTACCCATTGTGGTAGGATCAAATGCTCCGTGTTTTTTGCAAAAATCAATAGTTTCTTGATAGATCCCAGCATAACTGCTATCTGGGATAACTGCCTTTGTATCTTGTAATTGCCCATCTGCATTCCACATTTGCCCTGAACTACGTATCATAGCTGGCATAGAAGCATCAATGATAACATCACTAGGGACGTGGAGGTTTGTAATACCTTTATCAGAATTAACCATGGCAACACTAGGTCGATTTGCATAGCAGGCAGTAATGGCTTCTTCTATTTCTTTGCGTAGTGTTTCTGGTAACTCTTGGATCTTAGAAAGTAAATTGCCAAAACCATTATTTTCTTCTACTCCTATTTCTTCAAATACAGATTCATATTTTTCAAATACAGGTGCAAAAAATACACGAACAGCATGTCCAAAAATAATTGGATCAGAAACCTTCATCATTGTTGCTTTCATGTGTAATGAGAATAAAATACCTTTATCTTTAGCATCGCTTATCTGTTCTTGTAAAAAAGTAATAAGTGCTTTTTTGCTCATTACTGAGGCATCAATAATTTCATCTTTTAATACAGGAGTTTCTGCTTTAAGGATCGTTTTGTTTCCTGAAATATCTATATGTTCAATACGTACATTACCCGCTTGGGCAATTGTCGTTGATTTTTCATTATGACAAAAATCACCACTTTTCATTGTCGCAACATGAGAAGCAGAGTCTGCGCTCCACGCACCCATACTATGAGGATTGTTGCGTGCATATTGCTTTACAGGTTTTGGTGCTCTACGATCAGAATTTCCTTCTCTTAATACAGGATTAACAGCACTTCCTAGGACTTTAGAATAGCGTTTTCTTATGGTTTTTTGCTCATCTGTTTCTGGTTCTTCTGGGAAATCTGGAATAGAAAAACCATGATCTTGTAATTCTTTAATAGCAACAGTAAGTTGAGGAATAGAAGCACTGATATTTGGTAACTTTATAATATTAGCTTCAGGTTGTTTTGCCAGAGCGCCAAGTGCTGCGAGAGCATCATCTTGCTTTTGAGCATCGGTAAGGTAGTCAGAAAAATTTGCAAGAATTCTACCAGCAAGGGAGATATCTTCTGTATCAATTTCTATTCCTGATGATTGTGTGAATTTTTTTACAATTGGTAAGAAAGAATGAGTTGCAAGCATAGGCGCTTCATCCGTAAATGTATATTTAATTGTAGTTTTAGTATCTGCCATATTAATGAAGTTGTTAAGATCTATTTGACTGTAAGTCGTACGAGTCAATAAAGGATAACAAATATAGCCATTTGAATAGAGAATTTGCAACTGTTACTATGAGTAAAAACAAAAGCCATATCAATGCAATAAATTGCTTGATATGGCTTTTTAGGTAATCCTTTTGCCGGTGAACCCTTGAAGCTCTAATTTTAGGAATATTAGTACCTAAAACCGTAGGATGTACCTTTGAAACATATGCTATTTACTTAAAGCACCTACCCATATGTTTCAGAGTGGTTTGTCTTCATTACTTAAGATGTTCGATAAGATTATGCTGATGTATTTTAATACATTTTTATAATCTATCTAGCTTTTGCAGCGTTTCTTGTTAGTATATTTAGACACAACCAGTTTCTTAATAATACAAATCATTAGAAACTTATAAAAGGCTAATTTATCTGAATTGTAGTTCTTCTAAATTTTCTTTGATTAAAGATACATAAAGAAAATATAGTTTTTAATAAAATGTATACATTTAGTTTTCAACCAGTTGTAAACGTGACTTATTAACAATTGTGTATAAAAAAAGCCTCGATACATATCGAGGCTTTTTTATATAATATAAACGTTGTGTTAAGAACGTTTTTCTTTGATACGTGCTTTCTTTCCAGTAAGTCCTCTGAAATAGTAGATACGAGCTCTACGTACACTACCACGCTTGTTTATTTCTATCTTCTGTATTGAAGGTAAGTTTAATGGAAATACACGTTCTACACCTACAGTTCCAGACATCTTTCTGATGGTAAATGTTTGTGTTCTTCCTGTTCCTCTTAATTGAATGACAACGCCTCTAAAGAACTGAGTACGGCTTTTTTCACCTTCCTTAATTTCATAGTAAACTGTTATTGTATCTCCAGCACTAAAGGTTGGTAAATCATTTTTAGGGATAAATTCGTCTTGTACAAATTTTACTAAATCTTCCATAATTATGGATTTTATTGTTTTTGAGTTAGGACAACATTCACGATTTTCGTCAGAGGTTATGCTAAGCGGGTGCAAAAATACGCTTTTAAACTAATTAGGCAATAAGATAAACTTGATTTTTTTGCTTTCGCGAAAGCATATTCAGAATAAATAGCTTTTTTGTGCGTGTAATACTTGGGTTATAGCCAACAAAAAAACTTCTACAAAAGTGTAGAAGTTTGTATATGATAGCAAAATCTAATTAAAGTGACGCTACGTGCTTTGTAAGCTTTGATTTTAAGTTTGCAGCTTTATTATTATGAATAATATTGCGTTTTGCTAACTTATCAATCATAGCAATTACAGCAGGGTAAAGGGCGTCTGCTTCTTTCTTATTAGAAAGCTCGCGTAATTTCTTTATCGCATTACGAGTGGTTCTGTGCTGATATCTGTTTCTCAGTCTTTTGGTCTCGCTATTTCTAATTCTCTTTAATGCTGACTTATGATTTGCCATTGTTTCTTATTGCTTATTAATTATAAATAATCGTAGCCCGTAGGGGAATCGAACCCCTCTTACCAGGATGAAAACCTGGCGTCCTAGCCGATAGACGAACGGGCCTAGGTGATAATGAATTTACATATTCAAAATCTTTTGTAGCCCGTAGGGGAATCGAACCCCTCTTACCAGGATGAAAACCTGGCGTCCTAGCCGATAGACGAACGGGCCTAGAACATTTGCTTAAAATGCGGATGCAAAAATACAACTATTTTTACATGACACAAGTCTTAAATGCACTTTTTTTAAAAGTAACTAATATGCCTTTGCAAATAGCACTCTTCGTGTTGATGGAGCTCCTGTATAAACACATACGCCATCTTCCAATGGAGTGTCTAATGGGATACATCTAATAGTAGCTTTAGTAAGCTCTTTTATTTTGTCTTCCGTCTCAGGAGTACCGTCCCAATGTGCGCTTATAAAACCTCCTTTAGATTCTAAAACATCTTTAAATTCATCAAAGTTTGATACCTCAGTGATATGTGTGTCACGGTATTCCTTTGCTTTATTGTAAAGGTTTGCCTGAATCTCTTTTAGTAGATTTGTAACAGTATTAACTACATCTTCTTTTGCTACAAATTCTTTAGTCAATGTATCCCTTCTAGCTAGTTCTACAGTACGCTTTTCGAGATCTTTTGGTCCAATACCTATTCGTAAAGGAACTCCCTTTAACTCATACTCATTAAATTTCCACCCAGGCTTATGTGTATCTCGGTTATCAAATTTTACAGTGACTCCATGTAAACGTAAATCATCCACAATTTCATTTGCCACTTGTGATATTGCAGCCAGTTGCTCTTCTCCTTTATATATAGGAACAATAACTACTTGGTATGGTGCGAGATTTGGAGGAAGGACAAGACCTTGGTCATCACTATGCGTCATGATGAGAGCTCCCATTAGTCGTGTAGATACTCCCCATGATGTAGCCCATACGTGATCTTGTTTTCCTTGATTCGTAGTAAACTTTACATCAAATGCTTTTGCAAAGTTTTGACCTAGGAAATGAGATGTTCCTGCTTGTAATGCTTTACCGTCTTGCATTAATGCCTCGATACAGAAGGTTTCATCTGCACCGGCAAATCGCTCACTTTCTGTCTTTAACCCCTTAATTACAGGAACCGCTAGGAAATTTTCAACAAAAGTGGCATATACATTATTCATTAACTCTGCTTCATCAAGCGCTTCTTGTTTTGTAGCATGTGCTGTGTGCCCTTCTTGCCATAAAAATTCTGCAGTACGTAAAAATAAACGGGTACGCATTTCCCATCGGACTACATTTGCCCATTGGTTTATTAATAATGGAAGGTCTCTATAGGATTGTATCCATCCTTTATAGGTATTCCATATAATAGCTTCACTTGTAGGACGTACGATAAGCTCTTCCTCAAGTTTTGCTTTAGGATCTACAATGAGTTTACTAGGATTTTCTGGATCGGTTTTAAGTCTATAATGAGTGACAACAGCACATTCTTTTGCAAAACCTTCTGCATTTTTTTCTTCAGCTTCAAAAAGGCTTTTAGGTACAAAAAGAGGAAAGTAAGCATTTTCATGCCCAGTTTCTTTAAACATCTTATCGAGTTCTGCCTGCATTTTTTCCCAAATGGCAAATCCATAGGGCTTAATAACCATGCAACCGCGTACTGCAGAATTCTCTGCAAGGTCAGCTTTGACAACCAGTTCATTATACCATTTTGAGTAATCTTCGCTTCTTTTTGTTAAGTTCTTGCCCATGAAATGTAATTTTGGCACAAATATTGTGACTATATTCGTTGTAAAATAGTTGGTGCAAAACTAGGTATTTTTAATACGAACAACAATTAAACACTTTAGAGATATGCAACTTTCTTCTACTCTTAAATCCCCTCTAAAAATAGTATTACTTTCTACGCTTGCCATTTTGGTAATGGCTTCATGTAGTTCTTCCCAGGCTGTATACGATGACGATGGAATCTATAATGGATCTTCGACAGCTAATACAGAAGAAGAACCTACTCAAGAAACGAATGCTACAGATCAGGTTTATAAAAATTATTTTGAACAAGAAGCAGATGCTCTAGGAGATATCATAGACGAAGATGCAATTTTTACAGATGTAGATGAGTATTCTTCAGAAGAAGGAGAGGGAGAATATGTATATGAAGAAGGGGCAAGTTATGAAACAGGACGTGGAGCTTGGGGAGATGAAACTGAAAACGTATATGTAAATGTATATAATAATACGCCTTTTTGGGGATATGGAGGTTTTGGTTTTGGCTACGGATTGGGATATTACAGACCTTTCTTAGGCTATGGCTATGGATTCTATGGTCCATATTTTGGTTATGGAAGTTTCTATAGGCCATTTATAGGATTTGGTTTTGGAGGATTTGGAGGTTTTGGTTATGGATTTGGATATGGCGGCTTCTATGGAAACCCTTACTTCTATAATAATGGATTTTACAATGGATTCAGAGGAGGTGCAATCGCTTATCATAGAGGAAGGCGTGCTTCTGCAGCAACATCTAGATCTGCTGTTGCTACCCGAAATGCTAGACAAGCAAATACACGAAGAGCTCTTGCAAATCGTGGTCGCTCACGATCTACTTTTTCAAGAAATAGAGGTACAACTCGACCTAGAACCACTGTGAATTCTGGTCGCACAGGAAGAGGTACTGTAGCCGGAAAACCTTCTAATGCGAGACCTTCAAGAGGTGTCCCATCAAGAGGACGTCCTAACACAGCAAACAGACCTAGTAATACACGCCCTAGTAGTAGTGCAACACGCTCTAGGGGAAGAACGCGACCTAGTGCAAATACGCCTAGTAGAGGAACAAGGACTCGTGGTATATCAAGACCCTCTAGTCGTCCATCACGTCCAGCAGCTAGGCCTTCTAGTCGTCCATCACGTCCAGCAGCTAGACCTTCTTCATCAAGAAGAGGAGGAAGTTTCTCAAGAGGTTCTCGTTCAAGTGGGTCAAGAGGCGGAGCTTCTCGTGGAGGAAGAAGAGGATAAAATTTAGCTTCTAATTAAGTTTTACGCAAACCTAGATATTAAGAATGAAAAGATTATGTATAATCGTGGTCATGATTGCCACCTGCACTACGTATGCCCAAAGTATATCCGATGCTCTGCTATATGGCAATTCAAATATTACGGGAACAGCCCGATTTAGAGCAATGGGAGGAGCTTTTGGAGCGTTGGGAGGAGATCTAAGCGCTGTAGGTATTAATCCTGCGAGTAGTGCCATTTTTACTAGAGGAACAGCTTCTTTTACACTAGCTACTGATACATATGATAATGATGTATCTTACTTTGGAACACAAAACAGCCTTTCTGATACAGATATCTCATTTAATCAGGCTGGTGGGGTTTTTGTAATTGAAGGTTCTACAAGTTCTAAATGGAATAAAATTACATTAGGTTTTAATTACGATCGAACAGCAAATTTTGATGATGATTTTTTTGCATCTGGAACAGGCGATACTTCTATATCTAGTTATTTTTCTGAATTTGCTCAAGGTGTTCCCTTAGACTTATTGGAATTGCTAGAAGGGGAGACAATTTCTAGTTTATATCAATTTTTAGGTGAAGAAGAAGGATTTGGAGCACAGCAAGCATTTTTAGGATTTCAATCTTTTCTTATTGACCCAGTAGATTTTGATGATCCAAATAATAGTACTTATATCCCAAATACTGCAGGGACTATTTTTGATCAGGAATATTCTTTTGCTTCTCGTGGATATAATGGGAAAGCGTCATTTAATATAGGAGCACAATATGATGAGAAGTACTCGTTTGGGTTAAACTTAAACTCTCATTTTATAGATTATACACAATCTACCGTATTATTTGAATTTAATGATAACCCAGCTAGTTTGATACGTAGTGCACGTTTTGAAAATAACTTACGTACAATAGGAAATGGTTTTTCTTTTCAATTAGGAACTATCGCTAGAGTGAGTGATGCTTTACGATTAGGATTTACATACGACTCTCCTACATGGCTTACTATTTCAGAAGAAGTGACTCAACGTATTACAACCATAGGTGAAGATAATGATGGAGAGTTTAGCACTACTATAGATCCACGGGTAATTAATGTGTTTCAAGATTATGAACTTAGAACTCCTGGTAAGTATACGGGAAGTATTGCATATCTTTTTGGGAAACAAGGATTGATTAGTTTTGATTATTCATATTCCGATTATACAAACTTGACATTCCGACCTACAAATGATCCCTTTTTTAGAGATCAAAATATAGCTATTGAAAATACATTAAAAGCAGTATCTATGTATAGAGTAGGGGGTGAGTATAGAATCAAAGAATGGAGTTTACGAGCAGGATATCGTTTTGAAGAGAGTCCTTATGAAGATGGGCAAACACTCGGAGACTTGACAGGATATTCTGTAGGTGGAGGATATAATTTTGGAAATGTAAAGTTTGATTTAGCTATAGATCGCTCAGAACAAGAACGAAATCAACAACTTTTTACAACAGGTCTCACAAGTGCAGCTACTGTAGATAAATCTAATATTGCTGTAGTTGCTACGTTGACACTTAGCTTATAAAAAACAAGATATATTTAAAAAGACGATTCTATTTTTGGAGTCGTCTTTTTTTATGGACGATATACACTGATACTAAATATAATAAAAATAAGATTTCAAGGAAAAGAAGTTTTATTAGACATTATATTTTAGAGCTGTTTTTTTATAAATTATTGTGGTTGAATTAAACAACTTTCTTTAGAAAAGTTGTAGTCTTTTTATAATGATGCACTTTGTGATTTACGACCAAACAAAGATTTACAATCGCATTTTCATATACATTTGAGTATGTAAGGGCTTGTTTAAAAGCTTCTATAGAGATATCATATTGTCCTTTAAAGTAATAAATAATCCCTATAGCATTCCAGTATATAACTGATTTGGACATCTTATAGGGATATTGATCATATCCAGTAATTATTCTATTTTCTAAATTCATTTTCTTTTTCATTTTTAGTATTAATTCTTCTGTAGTATCAAGAAGATCATAAGGTAACTTTACAGGCCCAAGATTATTTTTTATATAGGTAATCCTTGCATCATTGTCTATTAATTGCTCTAATAGTAATTGAGTTATTGCCTCTTTATCCTTACCTTCTAAATTTAATGCCATAGTATCTATGGGTTCTAGTTTTCTAATTTTTGTTCTCATTTTTTAAGTGGGTTTTTATAAATACTTAAGTAAAATTAGGAGGATTGATTCCAAGATTAATTATGGAATTATTAAATGGATATCATTAATAATTATTTGGGAGTTTTAATTTAATATTACTGATATTAAGATGTTTAGTAATTAATAAGGATGGTTAATGCTTATGGAAATAAATTGTGTATCCTTAATAAATAACTACTTATTTAGAGTTCTTTTTTTGAAGAGTCATAAATTAAAGTATCCTAGAAACTCTCTCTCTATATATACTTTGAAGTTATGTTATGCTTTCGCAAAAGCGCATTCATTATTATATATACATTTAGAATAAGTAATACTAAATATTATATTAGTTATAAAACGTGTACTAGTTTGTAATACTGATTTTTCTAGCTTTTGAAAAGCCATTTTGGGTTGTAAATTGAACAATATAAATACCAGTACTTAAATTAGATGTAGGAAAGATATATATATCTTGATTCTCTAAATTTTGCTTTTTAAAAATTTGTTTACCTGTAATATCAAATAGTATTGTATTCTCTAAAGCAATTCTATGGGTATTATGTATTTCCAGTTGTTTTAATTGATTATTCTGATAAATTTTAAAAGAAGTTAAGATACCTTCTTGATTATCTATAATATCATTTATACCAAGAGTACCTCCTGAATCATCATCATTTTCTTCTCCTTCTTCATTATCATTCTCGGTTTCGTCTTCATCATTTTCTTCTCCTTCTTCATCATCATTCTCGGTTTCGTCTTCATCATTTTCTTCTCCTTCTTCATCATCATTCTCGGTTTCGTCTTCGTCATTTTCTTCTCCTTCTTCATCATCATTCTCAGTTTCGTCTTCATCATTTTCTTCTCCCTCTTCATCATCATTCTCGGTTTCGTCTTTTTCTATAAACCTAATATAGAATCTGTCCTCATATTCTCCTGGGCCTAAACTTATAAATATTCTATCATTCAAAATGTCATGATAAGTATTTGTAAGTGAATCTAATAGGTAGACACCTGTATAATTAAAATTTTCAATATAATGGACATTAAATATAAATTCAGATGGTTGAGCAGCATTAATTGTGATATCTATAAACTGTTCTTCCTCTTGTGGTACGGCGTTAATTATGTAGCCTTTATCCCCATTAATAGAAAAACTAACGTCAGTTTGTAAAATATCATTTTTGGCATCACCAGCAACATCATAATCAGATGTCGCATATTCATGTAATACGATTCCTAGTTCTCGAGAATAGGTGTCGTTTATTGCTACTCCAATTTTTAATCTAGGCATTGCTTGTCCTACATTATTAACATCTGGATAGTAAGATGTAACTCCAATTGCAGGTATTGCATCTTCATTAAGGTTATTTTTAAAATCTGAGTTATATCCTTCTTGAACAAAAATTCTTTGATTATTTGTAAATGAGGCCAAGTTACCTCCTGTTTGTGTATCACTGCCTTCTAATAAAAAACCTTGTCCTACTGGAGAAAATCTTCTATCATAGGATTGAGCAGTTTGTGAGATTTCTTCATTTGATCCAGGAATAGTAGTTCCATTTTCATCATACATATAGAATGTAGCATTTACATACATACCGTTCCCAAGACTCAGTATTGGAGAGTATGTTCCATAGCCTCCTTCATAGTCTTCAAGAAAATGAGAGAAGACATAAGGGTTACTGTCCCAAAAAAAAGCCGTACCAGTAATGATGTCTGATCTATTTACTGTTGTAATATTTCCATCAAAATCGGTAACATCAAATGATCCTGAGCCTGAATTTTGCAATAGGAAATAATCAAGATCTAGAGCTGAAGGGTAAGGATTTCCTACTAATGTTTGTCTTGAAGCGCCTATTTCTACTTGAATAGTTCCATTATTAGGACGCCCTCTAAAATCATAACGTTGTCCTAAACCATTGGTGAGATTACCATCATTATTAATGACACCATCACCAGCATCAATAGTGTCTATACCGTTTATTCCTTTCATTGTAAAAGCATACCCAGCTTCAAGTTCTCCAGTTTGCGCGATATGAAACCAATCTGCATAATCTACCCCAGATCTAAACGTCCATAACCAATAAGATGCAATGTGTAAATTTCCGCCATTGGTAGTTGTGCCATCAAACCCTCCTACAGCAATTGCCAAATTGCTATTTTTAATATCAGTTGGGACATAAAATACTTGTTGTTGTCTAGGAGGAAATGTATTAGTAGGATCTTTAAAAGCAAATCGACCATTGCCAGGTATTTCTACTATTCCATTTGCATCATAAGAGATTCCTACAGGTGATGTCCAAACATTATAATCCCATGCATTTACAGTACCTTCTTGATAAATAGATATATTTCCAGAACCTTTGTTTTTCTGGCGCATGTTACTACCATTTCCATCTCCTTGTATGAGTTGAGCTTCATTGCGTAATATAATACTGGTTTCCCCTTGTATATTGGTATTTTCATGAAGTTCTATATCCTCTTCTACAAAAATAAATGTATCATCTGCATATAAATAAGAAGCTTCAGTAGTTCCCAAAGCGTTATTTGGTTGTATAAAGAGTTGAGAGTATGTGATATTGCTAAGTGTAATGAGTAGTACAAAAATTATTTTTTTCATAACCATTTCAAAGAATTCAATTTATTGGAACAAAACTAAAATGGATGTATTATATATAAATGTGATAATTATTAAATGGAACATATGAATAATTATTTGGGATAATACACGCTATATCTATCAAAAGAATATTTTAAGAATATAGAATGTGTAGTAAAATAATTACTTAACTTTGAGGTATATTATTTGTTTATGAAGGAGTTAATAACTCGCTCTTTTAATATTCAATCTAGTTGTCTCAACCATCATAAAGACTATAAATCTATTCCCTTAATTCGTTTCAGAAATAAGGGAACAGTCCATGTTGAAGTATAAACGTAATATGTTTTTATGAAAAAGATTAAGTGTTTTGTTATAGAGGATGATTTGATAATATTAGATTGGATGGAAAATGCTCTTCAAAAAATACCTATTGTAGAGTTTTGTGGTTCTGCTCAAGATGTAGATGATGCAGTATCAAAAATTGATGTTTTAGAGCCTGATCTTCTTCTCTCAGATATAGAATTGGGAGCAGAATCTGCATTTTCTATGTTAGAGAAAACAAGCTATAAGGATTTTTATACAATTTTTGTAACCTCCTATGAAGACTTTGCCTTAGAAGCATTTAAAGTAAAAGCTTATGATTATCTTACAAAACCTATAAGCATGGATACGCTTAGGGCTACCTTAGATGATTTTTATGAATTTTGGATGGATAAAAGTCAAATAAAAATTTTAGTTCCTTTACTCAATATGAAACTGGGTAAAGAAAGAATGGCTTTTCATCATAGTGGTTTTTTAGAGTTTACAGATGTTGATGATATATTGTTCTTTGAAGCAGATGAAAACTATTGTACTGTACATATTCGTGACAAAAAATCTATTGTAATATCTAAGCCTCTTAAATTTTATGCAGATAAATTGAGAGATAATTCAAGTTTCTTAAGAATTCATCAATCATATCTTATTAATATAAATCATATATCTAAGGTAATTATGACTAAGCTACCACAGGCTATAATGTCTAATGGTAAACATTTAAATGTTTCTAGATCAAAAAAGAGTGAGTTTGTAGCTAGAATCATGGAATAAAAGTGAGGATAATAATAGATAATACTTATGGAATTGTAGTAGTTACCTGTTTAAAAGTGAAGAGCAGAGAATACCAATCTTGTGTTTGAAAAACGTCAACTTTTATTTCTAATTCTTCGCAAAGTCTCTCAATGATCTTTTGGCCTAATCCAAAACTATCTCTAGAATTAATTTTGGGATCCATGTTAACTTTTGTTTTATTTTTTATTTCTAAATCTATCCTATCATTTTGATGGGAAATAATTATTTTTGGTTGCGAACCTATTTCGTTGTATTTCTTTACATTTTCTAACGCATTATCTATGATGATGGATAGAGATTCTTTATTCATTCTGATATGTGATTCTTTTTTATTATCAAATTTTAATTGGAAATCCAGATTCTCAAAGTTTGAAACTCTTTCATGAATAAGTTCGTTTAGATTGAGATTTTTATGTGTTATATGTTCTGTATTACTCATTCTATACTTTAACAAAGTCAATACAATAGATATCCTGTTTGAAAGCTCAGAAGTGCTGTCAGATATTGTATTGATTAAAAAATCTCTTTTTTTATTTGCGTCATTGTTCAAAGTATTCTTGAGGTTGTTAAAACTATAATATAATTGATTTATAGGCTTTTTTACATGATGACTTAATATAAGAAGCATTGTTTCATATTCTTTTGTATACTTTTCAAGTTCTTTATTTTTTTCTTCGATTTTTAAAAGTAATTTCTGGTTCTTTCTCTTGCGTAATGTTGTCTGAATTAACAGCATTAATATTAAAAGAAAACCGAATATGGCACTTATTAAATATATAACATATGTTTGATTTGTTTCTTTTTCTTTTTGAAATGCAGATTCAGTTTTGTTGAGTATGTTTTCTCTATTTAGTATTTGATTTTCATAAAAATCTAATTGCGCATTGAAGAATTGATTTGTTAAATTTTGTTGTTTTATTGTTTCTGTATTTATCAAAGAATCATGTTTGTTCCTGTATAGGAAATAAGTGTTGTAATCCTTTATTTTACGTGCAGTCTTTTTAATTTCATTATAAATATATATTTGTTTTTTAGGTGCTTTTTGAAATATAAATTCATTTTCTTTTATATGCTTTTTTAAGTCAGTCGATTTAGTACTTTGTCGAATAGTAGAGACGAGTTTTATAAATTTTCCTGTAGATCCATTAATAACAACTTCGGGCATTACATAAGTAGTTTCTGAGGATACTATAGTTGTATTATTTTTTCTATCTTTTTCTAATAGATATATTTCTAACCATATCTTATTCTGAAAAGTCTCTTTTTGATTAATTGATAAGGCACTAATAAAAGTATCTTCAGCTTTTGAAAGCATTCCTCTTTTTTTATAAATTCGGCCTTGATACATCCTAAAAAAAGAGATCGCTCCATTATGGAGCTGATTTTTATTTTTTAATATTGCATTAATGAGTTCTTCTGCTTTATCAATTCCTGATGCTTTTATATAATTATCTATTAATGTCATTAATGCATATATGGTAGATATATCTTGAAATTCTGGATCTAAGATTACTATTTCCCATAATGCTTTTAATCCTTGGTTAAAATTTTCATGTTTGATATCATAGTTTGCTTTTAATAATTCACAATTCTTATCATTGCGATCTAATAATAAACATAAATCAATGTATTTAAGCTCTAAATTAGAGTTCCCTACTTCTCGATATAAGTTTGCCAGATCTGATAAACTCATTGCTTTACTATTTGTAATTCCTGTAGCTATAGCATAATCTAGAGATTTTAATAAATATTTTTCTGCTTTATCATATTGATTTAATATTTGATAGGCGACACCTATTCCCAGATAATGTCTAAACATATCTTGATCAGAAGTCGAGTACAAGATTACTTTATTATAATATTCTATTGCTTTATGAGCTTGCCATCTCCGTATAGCAAGCCCACCTTTGTATTTATAATATTTGGCTTTTAAACTATCAGTTGCGTAATGTTCTGAAGTATTCCAATGAGTATCTAATTCTATATTTATTTCTTTAAGCCTTTCCGAATTACTTAATTGGATGAGTGATACACCTTCATCTATAATAGCACTTAGTTTATCTTCTGTTATTTGAGATGATGCACTATTAAAAGTCAGAAATAAAATAAGCAATATTATAGCTTTATACATATTCATTACAATTGGTATACCTGTTTTATAGCCGGATGTTTTAACCTTATAGTGACTTAAAGTTTAAATCGTAATTACATTTCTTATAATGAGTACAGAAATTAACCGATTAATTTAGCCTTGAAATATATATAAAAAATAATAATTAGTGTAGGTTATTTCAATAAAAATTGCATTTAATCGATAAAAAAGTGTTTTTTAACGATGTTTTTTGTCATAATTGTGTGATCTGTAAAAGCTCTTATTAGTGAGGTAAATTAAAAAATATACATTCAGGTAGGCCACTTTAGTAAAAGCATACACATTCATATAACACAATGTATATTTTGATTTGAGTAAATAGAAATCAACAGGTAATAATTTGTGACTACTAAGAGTAAGCAATTTAAAACCTAAGAAATTGCATATTAAAAGAAGATGCAAACTGTAGTTATATAAAAAAACTAAAGGGAACAATTTTGTTCCCTTTAGTTTAAACATTTACCTAGTACTAATAAGTAATGTTCGATAATGGTAATATATATTCAATCAAATATAATAATTTGGGGTATTTTATTCTTTTTCAAGTAATTCAATTCTTTTTGTTAATGCATCAATGAGTGATAGCATTTTAGTATTCTGAGAAATCGCATTTTCATTTTGTGATTCCAATTTCTCAATCTTTTTGTGAAGCTCTGTAATATAGATAAACTGCTCTTCTATTTTTTCAAGGTTAATAATGCTAGTTTTACCTAAATCGATATTCATGCCATTTGCTTGAATATCATCGTAAGAAGGTACATTAGGGAGATGTCCATTTTCATATACAAATGCAATAGTTTCTTCCAAAGGCATAAAGTCATAAGACTCATTTAATAGAGAGTTTCCTTGAAAATAATCTTCAAAAACATAATCAGGATATGTATTTGTAGGTGTAGAGAATCCTGCCGTTGCACGTACATCACCAGTTACAGTTAATGTATGTGTTAGATTTATTATAGCTGTATTAATACCTACTTTGTCAGTAGTAAAATTACCACCTATTAATGGTGTTGAAGTATCGGAATTTTCAATGAACAGTTCGTTGCTTTGAGTTGTTTGTCCAGATCCAGCTCTATGTCCAATGTACAAGTTTCCACTACCAGAAGAGTTATTATGCCCAGCTCTATGACCAATAAAGACATTATTTTCTCCATTACTATTATTATAGCCAGCTCGGTATCCCGAAAAATGGTTATTATTCCCTGAAATATTTCTAACTCCACTATTATATCCAGTAAAGTGATTGTTTATTCCTCCTATATTTGATCTTCCAGCTTCATCTCCTATAAATGTATTTGATGAGCCAGTAGTATTGGAAAGTCCACTGCCAAAACCTAGCATGAGATTATTAGATCCAGTTGTATTTGCAGTTCCGCTTATTCCTCCTATAAACATGTTTCTGGTTCCTGTTATATTTGATTTTCCACTGCGATATCCTAAAAAGAGGTTATTGTTTGCAGTCGTCGAATTACGCCCACTTTCAAAACCAATATATGTATTTCTACTTCCCGAAGTGTTACTAAAACCGGCCTGATATCCTGAGAAATAATTGTGATCTCCACTCGTGTTGCTTAAGCCACTCTGATATCCGGAAAAATGATTGAGAGATCCTCCTAATACAGTATTCATACCACTTTGATACCCTACAAAATGATTATTACTACCTCTATTACTTCTTCCTGCCTGAAAACCTATATATACATTCTTAGTTCCTGATGTATTGCTTAATCCGGCTTCATGCCCTGAAAAATGATTTTCTGTTCCTGTAGTAGTTGCACGTCCCGCTTTATATCCTATAAACGTATTGTTAGATACTGTAGCATTTAATCCCGCTTCATATCCTGAGAAATGATTATTTTCTCCAGTTACATTCACATGACCTGCATGATATCCAGCAAAGTAATTATTTACTCCTGTAGTGGTATTGTGTCCACTTTGAAAACCTATAAAATGATTTTGTGAGGCAGTACTGTTTTCGTGGCCGCTTTCATAACCTACAAATGTATTGTTAGCACCCGTCGTATTCCTTAAACCAGTTTCGTATCCACTAAAGTGATTAAAAGAACCCGTTGAATTGTTTAAACCACTGGCATATCCAACAAAATGATTTTGACTACTGGTTGTATTTTCTCTTCCTGCATTGTACCCTATAAAAAGATTCCTATTACCTGTAGTATTATCTAGCCCACTTCGATACCCTATAAAAGTATTGTTTGAAGCAGTAGAGTTTCTAAATCCACTTTGATATCCCGAAAAATAATTTTGACCTCCAGTAGTATTTGAGGTACCCGCTTGTCTTCCTATGAATTGATTTGTATTTCCGGAAGTATTACTAACCCCAGCTTGATTACCCGAAAAATGATTGTTAGAACCTCTAAGGTTGTCACGCCCTGCACTAGTACCAGTAAAATAATTATTACTCCCATCTGTATTCGATCTTCCAGCCCGGAATCCTATAAAGAAGCTACCAGAAGTTACTGCATTCTTTCCAGCTTCTCTGCCTATATATACATTATTGCTCCCTGTCGTATTACTATTCCCAGCTTCAAAACCTATAAAAAGATTATCATCTCCAGTAGTATTGTCTTCTCCAGATCTATATCCCATAAACTGGTTAAAATCACCTTGATTATTTCTTCCCGAGGAAAATCCTGAAAAATGATTACGTTGTCCTGCATTGTTTTGTCCACTAAATATTCCTACAAAATGGTTCTCATCACCATTTGTGTTAGACTGACCTGCAGAATTACCAATAAATAAATTGCCATCTCCGCTGATATTATTAAGACCGCTACTATTGCCTATGAAGGTATTATTGGCACCATTTGAGTTACTTAAGCCACTTTTGAAGCCTATGAATACATTGTTTGAGCCATTATTATTTAAACCAGACTGATATCCAGAAAAATGATTACTACTGCCATTAGAGTTATTACGTCCACTTTGAAATCCTGAAAAATGATTAAAATTACCAAGGCCACTACTAAAACCACTCTCATATCCTACAAAGTGATTCTCACCATTTGATCCGCCGCCGCCGTGACCCGCTTTATAACCTATAAATAAATTATTTGATGCAGAAGAATTGGACAAGCCACTCTCAAAACCAAAAAAAGTATTATTACTGCCAGAATTTGTGTTTCTTCCACTTCTGTAACCTATAAACGTGTTTTGTGATCCGTCGGTTTCAAAACCACTTTGTTCTCCAATAAAGACATTTTGGCCATTGACTATGCTAGCTTGATTATCACCTGCTTGTTTTCCTATAAATACAGAAGAACCTTCAAATTCAAACTGCCCTTTTTGAGTAAAACGATGTCGTATAATGTTATTTGTACGGATATCGAGATCTTGAGCATCTGTAGTTCCTAAAAAATTGACACCATTTACAGTCCCTGCATTTCCTAACAAGTCCCATGCTTTAGAATCCCCACCAGAGATGCCTATCCATTCTGTGCCATCCCAATAATGAAATCCTTGCGTAAAATCTCCTGCATCTGTGATAAGATATATTAGTTGACCATTAATACTCCCATCAGTAGTTAAATCATTTACTCTTGGAACTAGAATACCATCTGTTGCAGTGACAGCTCCTTCATGATTAAATCCTCTTACATCAAAGGTAGATTCCGGGTTTGTAGTACCGATACCTACTTGAGCAAAGGAACAAACGATAGATAACATATATATTGATATCGTTAGAATTCTTTTTTTCATAATGTCAAATTGTTAATGAAATTTTATTTGACACAAATAACTTACGTAAATAAGAAGATATAAATCCCGAATTATTATTTGGAACATTTAAGAATTATTTGGTCAATAATTCTATCTATGAGGTTATATAAGAATTACCAAGATCGTAGTATCTTTGAAAAACAAAAAAATAATCTATGAAAAAAATCATTGCTTTTGCCGGGAGTAATAGTATCGTTTCTATTAATGCACAACTTATAGACTATGTTGCACAAGAGATAAAGACCGCAACTACAAAAATCATACAGCTTACGGATTATGATATCCCTATGTATAATATAGATACAGAAAATTCAAGTGGGATTCCTATAGATGTTCAATTGTTTAAAAACGAATTGTCTAAAGCTGACGCTTTGATTATTTCTGTAAACGAGCATAATGGTGCATTATCTGCTTATTTTAAAAATATTTTAGACTGGCTTTCAAGAGCAGATCGTAATTTTCTGGATGGGAAAAAGATTCTTTTAATGAGTACTTCTCCTGGTGCTCGTGGCGCAAGTAGTGCATTGGAGTATGCAAAGAACTCTTTTCCAAGATATGGAGGACTTGTTGTAGAGAGTTTTAGCTTTCCCTCTTTTTATGATAATTTTGATACGGAAAATAAAACCATAAAAAACCCCACGTTACAACTAGGGATACGTGAGGTTATTGCTTCTTTTTTACAAGAAGTAGAAAGTTAGATTTCCTATTTTTCTAATAGAACAATCGTATATGGAGAGTCTATAGTCACTTTTCCATCGATAACGTCTACTTTTTGACCTGAATATGTATCTGTGAGTTGTTTCGCTTTCGCGAAAGCGGTACCCACCATAATCTCTTTATTCCCTAAGGGGAGATCAAGCCCTATAACAACATGGTCTGTATAATCATCGTTTTCAAAATGTCTACTGAAAACATAAGGAGACTCGCTAAGCATGGTATGAGTTCCTGCTCCAACGGATGGATGATTCCCTCTAAAAGTTCCTAGTTTTTTCCAATGTGATAATACCTCTTTTGTTTCTGGAGTAGTGTGATCTTCCCAATTCATAAAACTACGAAGCGTGGCATCTCCATTTGTGCCTTCTATAATAAGGCTACGCGCAGATTCATCTCCATAGTATATCTGTGAGATTCCAGGGGTTAGTAATAGTCGGGTCCCTGTCTCTTTTGCAAGACTTCGATCTTGATCAAAGGGCTGACCGTCATCATGAGAGGTAGCATAATTTGTAATGCTTTTTCCTTTGTGAGATGTTCTATTAATGCTATCATATTTACTAAAAAGAGCTTCGTATGATCCTTTTGCATCATATTTAAATTGAAAATTTATTAAGTTGTCAAACCCATTTGAGAAGTAATCTACCTTTGTACCATCTCCAAAATCAAATGAACGCCCTCCATCTACAGAATAATTATATACTTCTCCAAGCATAAAAAAAGGATTGGTGTCAAGTACTTTTTCTGGATGTGCTTTTTTATAGGCGGCAAAGGCCTTATCTGCTTCTTTGCGCAATACAACCCACGAGGCTTCGTCTACATGTTTTGCAGTATCTACTCTAAAAGCATCTATACCCATTTCATGTATATAATCGGTAAGCCATTTTATGATATAATTACGGGGAGTTTTTGCATAGCTATTTGTTGTAAAGAAAGTGTCTAGCTCTTGCATTTCTTGTTCATAGCGACCTTCTGCTTTCCATTTGTCAGCAAGTAGTTTAGGGATCTCAACTTCTTGTGTACTTTCAGAGAGTATATCGGGTAGGTTTTCTACAAGACTACATTCTGTAGTATTCTTGTAATTTGAGAATGCACAGTTAGGGTCTTCTCGAGCCCAGTCTGATCCCCAGAATGGATCTTGTTGAGTTACAGGTCCTGTATGATTTAAGACAACATCCATTACAATACGAATGCCTGCTTTATGGGCACTTTCCACCACAGCTTTTAGTTCTTCCATAGTACCAAAGTTTGGATCGAGTTGTGTCCAATCTTTTGTCCAATATCCGTGATATCCATAGGTAAGACCAGTGCCTTCATCTACCTCACCATGTACTTGTTCAACTACAGGTGTAAACCAGATAGCATTTACGCCCAAGTCTGTAAAATACCCTTCTTCTATTTTGTTTTGAATTCCTTTTAAATCGCCTCCTTCAAAACCACGAAGTACAGCAGGTTCTTTTGTGCGATTAAAGTGTACATCATTAGTTGTATCTCCATTATTAAAACGATCTGTTAGTAGGAAATACATGTTTGCTGCTTCCCAAAAAAAAGGTTTGATTTCGGATTGTGTGACAAGTTCTTCTTGAGTAGAGGTTACATTACTGTCTTTCTTGCATCCTACTAGAATGAGAACTAGCAGTAGTAGTGATAAAAAGGAAGTTTTATTCATGATTGATTTTATTTAAAGGCTAAGCTACTAAAATTGTAAGGAAAATAAGTATTTTTGAATACACAAAAAACCATCTATGCCATCTGTAAAAGCTTGGATGCAAGCCGCGAGATTACGTACGTTACCGCTTTCAATTTCTGGAATATTAGTAGGAGGAGGTATGGCTGTAGGTGATGGGTTTTTTGATGTTTTTATTTTTACACTAACCCTAGCGGCTACTCTCGGGTTTCAGGTTTTATCAAACTATGCAAATGACTATGGCGATGGTGTTAAGGGGACAGATAATCAAGATAGAGTAGGGCCAGCGAGGGCCATGCAAAGTGGATTGCTTACGGCTTCAGATCTCAAAAAGGGTATTATTATTACTACGATTATTACGCTAGTGATAGTCATCTTATTAATTTATACAGCTTTTGAGAGTCATCAGTTTGTGTTGTCTATTGTTTATTTTATTTTAGGTTTTATGGCGATCATTGCTGCTATAAAATATACGGTAGGTAAAAGTGCATATGGATATCGCGGTCTGGGAGATGTTTTTGTATTTATCTTTTTTGGGATTGTAGGGGTTATGGGGTCTTATTTTTTATATACCAAACAACTAGTATTACCCAACTTTTTAGGAGCTATGAGTATAGGACTATTATCTGCAGTAGTATTACATCTTAATAATATGCGAGATCGAGAAAGTGATCAAAAAGCAGGGAAGAATACAATGGCAGTGATATTAGGTGCTACAGGCGCGGTGCGATACCACAATGCTTTATTGGGCTTTGCTATTTTGAGTTGGATAGGATATTTAATATTATCGACAGCTCAGCCTATTTTATATGTGAGTTGTTTGGCATTTTTTCCGTTATCTTTTCATTTTGTTAAAGTACAAAAAGCCAAAGACCATAAGATTTTAGACCCGCAATTAAAAGTAGTAGCACTTGCTACATTTTTACTTTCTGTACTGTTTTTTGGGATTTCTTTTTTCATTTTTAATCCTACAAATTGAAAGCAAATTATCATAAATACATTCTAGATTTTAAACGACCTAGCGGGACCTCTCGCGGTGTCCTTAAAACAAAAGAAACTTGGTTTATTGTTATTACTGATGGGCAAAAAAAAGGAATAGGGGAGTGTGGTATATTACGAGGACTAAGTTATGATGATCGACCAGATTATGAAGAAAAATTGCGTTGGACATGCGCACATATAGATCAAGGACCAGAGATTTTATGGGATGCACTTAGCGAGTATCCTAGTATTCAATTTGGAGTAGAGATGGCATTTTTGTCGCTAGAAGCACAAGACCCATTTGTACTTTTTCCATCAAAATATACTTCAGGAGAAGATACGATTCCTATTAACGGATTAATCTGGATGGGGGATGAGGTATTCATGAAGGAACAAATAGATGAAAAGCTACACACAGGTTTTGATTGCATCAAGATGAAGATAGGTGCTATAGACGTCGACAAAGAGATGCAATTATTGCAGATGATACGTAAACATTATGATGCAAATACAGTAACGTTACGAGTGGATGCCAATGGGGCGTTTGCTTTCGCGAAAGCAAAAGAAGTCTTATTTCAACTTGCCGAATTAGATATTCATTCTATCGAACAACCTATTAAATCTGGAGATTGGGATAGTATGCGAAAATTATGTGCTTATCCATTAACGCCTATAGCTCTGGACGAAGAATTAATTGGGATAACGACTGTAACAAAAAAACGGGAATTACTACAAACTATACGCCCTCAATACATTATCTTGAAACCAAGTTTTGTAGGGGGGTACAAAGGAAGTAAAGAGTGGATTGATATTGCAGCTTCATTAGGAATAGGCTGGTGGATTACTTCTGCATTAGAAAGTAATATAGGGCTTAATGCCATTGCACAATGGACCTATGAATTAAAGGCAAAAGGACATCAAGGACTTGGAACTGGAGGTCTTTTTACAAATAATATTGAAGCACCTCTAGAAGTAAATGGCGGACAATTAATATATAACAATCATAAAAATTGGGATTTTAAAATAAGTTAAGTATGTATATAGAACAGGCGTATAAAAGTTTACATGAAGGATGGAGATATCTAGTAGGTTTTTTTATTATTTTCTTTATAGGATGGCAACTCATAGGGGCTATCCCATTAATGGGAGGGGTTATGATGCGAGTAGATTCTCCTAGCCAACTATTAGAAGGAGCAGAAGATAATTTTGTAAGTCTCTTTGAAGGAGAAAGTAACCTGTATTTGATCCTGGTCTTGTTTACATTTATAGGTGGTCTCATAGCATTAGTTCCTGTCGTAAAATATTTACATAAACAACGATTTACAGCATTGCTTACTGCAAGAGCTACATTGGATTGGAAACGTGTGTTTTTTGCCTTTGGAATATGGGCTGCGTTTTCTATAATCACAACAGTTATTGCATATTACCTAGCTCCCGAAGATTTACAATGGAATTTTAACTTGATGCCTTTCCTAGGATTACTGGCCATAACATTGATTTTGTTGCCTTTGCAAACGAGTTTTGAAGAATTTTTATTTAGAGGATATTTAATGCAAGGCATTGGTGTAGTTGCAAAAAATAGAGCAACCCCTTTGATACTAACTTCTCTTATTTTTGGGTTGATGCATGCTTTTAACCCAGAAATTGAAAAGCTAGGATATAGTGTGTTATCTGTTTATATAGGCTTAGGGTTGTTTCTTGGGATTATTACATTAATGGATGATGGAATGGAACTTGCTTTAGGTTTTCATGCGGCAAATAATATGATCATCGCTTTACTGGTTACTTCAGATTGGACTGCACTTCAAACAAATTCTGTATTTCTAGATGTCTCAGAGCCATCGGCAATTGGTCAAATTGTTCCTATTTTTATCGTTCTTCCTATCCTTACGTTTGTATTTGCAAAAAAGTACAAATGGACTAACTGGAAAGAAAAGTTAACAGGCCGAGTAGATGCTCCTAAGCAAGAGATTTTGTAACTTTAATAATAGCATTACATCTTGGTAACTTTAGATTTACAAAGTGTATCTATTTTGGGATCTTATGGTAAACAATCCAGAACGGTACGTACGCGTACATCCTAAATTTAAACTCAATGGCATCCAGCATTCCATTGAATCTCTTCGTGCGCAAGCCTATGAATTTATAAAGGAAGGAGAACCCTATGAAGAATCTGTAGGTAGCTTTTTACTAGACTGGCTTAACGATAAAAAATATATACGGGTTCATACTTCAGGATCGACTGGAGTTCCTAAAACCATTAAAGTCAAAAAAATTCATATGGTGTATAGTGCAAAAGCGACAGCAAAGCACTTTAAATTACCTGAGAAAACAACAGTATTGCTTTGTCTTCCTGCGGCATACATAGCTGGGAAAATGATGCTAGTAAGAGCGTTGGTTTTAGGATGGCATATCGATATGGCACAACCTAAGGCAAACCCACTTGATAATGTCTATAGACGCTATGAGTTTTGTGCAATGACACCGCTGCAACTAGACAACTCTTTATCTCGCTTGCATTTACTTACAAAACTTATTGTGGGGGGTGGGAGTATATCTCCATCACTTGTACAACGAGTACAGAATGTATCTACCAAGATATATGAGACCTATGGAATGACAGAAACAGTAACTCATATAGCAGCAAGACGTGTCAATCCTAAGAAGAAAAAAGAGGGGATACTTCCTTTTAAGGCACTTTCTAAGGTAAGTTTGAGTATGGATGATAGGCAATGCCTTGTTATCAAGGCACCTATGGTGAGTAGTGACCCCGTTGTAACAAATGACTTAGTAGAATTATTAACCTACAAAAAATTTATTTGGTTAGGGCGTATAGATAATGTGATAAACAGTGGCGGGATTAAATTACATCCAGAACAAATAGAACAGAAATTGGCTCCGATGATAGATATACCATTTTTTGTAGCTGGATTACCCGACGATGCATTAGGAGAAAAATTGGTGCTCTTTGTAGAACAGGAGGAAGCATTTGCTTTTACGGCATCCGATTATGATATGTCAGCTTTTGGAGCCTATGAATTTCCTAAAGTAATAATTCCTATTCCTAGATTTACACGTACTGAAAATGGCAAGCTTCAAAGAGGTCAGACAGTCCGTAGCGCATTAGGGCTTGCTTGAAATATTTAAGAATAACAGATATTTGCCTCAATCAGATATACGACTCCCTCATTTATCATTTTATAAAATAACATTCTGAAGTAGGTTTGGATTGAATTTAAAAATCCATACCGATGAGAAAAGACATTATATATACATTTCTGGTATTTGTTGTAATACAGATGTATACGCAAAAGAGTTTAGGACAAGATATTGTAACAAATAGTATAAAAGGGAGTGAGCTTATCACTTATGCTGCAGATTTTTTACCTAGTGAAGAAACACAACAGATATATCTCCTCATAGAGATAAAGACCGCTATGATGGATGCAGATCAACGCTTTTTTCTTAACCAAGGAATAGCCTTATTATTAAAGCGATTAAACCCAAAAGATAAGATTGCTATAGGAACTTATGGAATTACAAATCATCTGCTTTTACCTCATACAGAAGTGTCTGAAGCTGATGTGATTTTAAAAACAATAGAAAAACTGTACCAACATGAGACTCAGGATCTACGACATGACGGGATTGATATTGCCTATACGTATACTGAGCAACATCATGATGTAAATGCCATAAATCGAGTAGTAATGCTTCGTAGTAATACACAAGTGACAGAAAACATAACAGCAAATAAGACTCAAATAGAACCCACTTCACAAAAACAGACAAAAGAACATAAAACACAACAAGCTAATGGTAATTATAAACTAGGAGGCGCTATTGCTATTACAGCACTCAGTATTTTACCCGAAGTATTAGAAATTATTAAAGATGAAAATTAATTTAGGCATCGTTTTTGAATAGGGGTTAATAAAATAAAAAACTGCATCTTTGCAATAAATTAATTTTGACATGAAATACATAATAGTTGTAGGACTTATACTTTTTATAGGAAGTTTTTCTGTAGATGCTCAAAACTTAAATAGTATACAAAGAGGACAGCGAGGATATTCTCCACCAGCAAGAAATTTTCAAGCAGGAGAACCTCAGAAACCAGATGTAAATCAAATGAGCTTAGAGCGTGCCGATTTTTATATGGGTATTATTGATATAGATGTATTTGAAAAGGAAGTACTCCGTACGTATCTAAAAGATTATTACACTGCAAAAGTAGATATAGAGTTTGACCCTGAATTAAAGTTTGATGATAAAAGAGAGCTTATCAATGCAGAGCAAAAGAAATTTGAAAAGTCGCTTAAAGAAGTGTTTAGTCAAGATCAGGTAGAACAAATCCTTATCGAAGAACAGTTTGGGACTAAAGGCAAAGAGAAGAAGAAAAAGGATAAAAAAAAGAAACGAAAAAATAAAAAAGGATAATACGATTCCTTAGTAAGAAGAGCACTTTATAGTGCTCTTTTTTATTTTATATGTACTTTTAAGAATATAATATAAATGCCTTATGATATCTAAAATATATTACAGTATACTATTTGTGTTGATTTCTTTTTATAGTTCTGCTCAGGTATTACCAGAACGGGAAAGAGCCGTGGTGATAGATGAGATATTAGCAGACCGTTTTGATACCTTACTTCCTATGCTTATGGATCGTACAGTAATAGATATGTGGGTCGTTATTTCGAGGGAATACAATGAAGATCCTGTTTTAAGGACAATGCTGCCTTCCACATGGCTTAATGCACGAAGAAGAACCATATTAGTATTCTATAGAAATAAAGAAAAAAATACGATAGAAAAATTGGCCATAGCAAGATACAATGTAGGAAAGAGTATTACATCTGCTTGGGATAAAGAAAAGGAACCTGATCAATGGAAAGCCCTTGTAGATATAATAAAAGAACGGGACCCACAGAAAATAGGGATAAATTATTCAGATAATTTTGGACTGGCAGACGGTATTGTACGTACAGATTATAATGCATTTGAAAACGTATTGCCTCAGAAGTATAAGGATAGAATTGTAAGTGCAGAAAGGCTTGCAATAGGATGGATAGAAACCCGAACCCAACTCGAAATGCAATATTTTGAACAATTGGTAGATATTACGCATGATATTATCAAAGATGCTTTTAGTGCTGACGTAATTGAGCCAGGAACCACCACTACAGATGATGTGGTCTGGTATCTAAGGCAACGTGTTACAGATATGGGCTTAGAAACATGGTTTCATCCTACAGTAGATATACAACGTAACGAAGAAGCATTGCCTAGTCATATAGAATCCTTTTCAAACAGACCAGAAGGAAAAGTAATACAAAAAGGGGATTTACTGCATTGCGATTTTGGAATTACGTATTTACGATTAAATACGGATTGCCAGCAACATGCATATGTGCTTAAAGAGGGTGAGTCGGAAGCGCCTTCGTATTTGGTAAATGCATTTAAGGACGGAAACACTATTCAAGATATATTGACCAAAAATTTTAAAACAGGAAAAACAGGAAACGAGATATTAATTAAATCTTTACAAGAAGGAAGAGAAAGTGCATATGTGCCAGCTATTTATACACACCCATTAGGGTTGTATGGACATTCTGCAGGCCCTACGATAGGAATGTGGGATTCTCAGGGAGGAGTTCCTGGTACAGGAGATTATCCTCTTTTTGAAAATACAACTTATGCTATAGAACTTAATACGACCGTAACCATTCTCGAATGGAAAAAAGATATACGTATCATGTTAGAAGAAGCTGGTTTTTGGGGAAGTAATGGATTTAAGTATGTATCAGGTAGACAAGAAAAATTACTACTTATAGAGTAGTACATAACTGTATAAAAAGCGCGCTATTTTTTATATATGTTCTTGGCTACTGGCTTTATTTATTTTCTTTATAACATTCGTAACATTCAGGTTTAATCATAGAAGTCGATTCAAATTCTCCACAGCTATGACATACATTTTCTTCGTATTCAGGATTTTCAAATTGAGACCAAGTAGCAAAGCAACTCCAACAATACGGTTTTTCAGCTTCATATTCAATTCGTTCCTCACATCTAATACAATAACCTCGTTTTGGCTTTGTCTTTTTATAAGTTCCGTTTGAGTTTTTACTTTTAGGTTGAAATAGTTTTCTTTTAGTTTTAGATAACTGAATTATTTCTGAAGATTGAATTATTGAAAGCGTCTCATTTACTGCATTGTCAAACAAGTTTTTGTCACTGTTTCGAGTAACGAAAACTCCCATTTCACGATTATTTTTCTCCGAAAACTCATACATATTCATTGATGTAATAACCATTTCTTGTTCATTAAAATAACACTTTGCGTGTAAGTTCTCAAAGTAGAGTAATTCCAGATTCCCTAATTCAGCAAGTGAATTTTTTTCATTCGGTTTCAGTTCGTCTTTTCCATAAATTATTTTGATAGAAACATTTCGTTTGGAAGCGTCTAATAATCTTTCATAAAATGTCTTTGAAATTTGTAAGTATGGTGAAACTAAAATCAATTTTTTATTCGCTCCAGTAATTATCTTTTCAATGTGATAAGATGTTCCGTTTGTTGTTAAAAATTCAGCCATTTATTTTTTGATCGATGTTTTGTTCAGCTTGTGGGTAACGATTTTGTATATGGCTCGTTGCGGAAAATCAGCTATGATTTTCCGCCGTAACCGAAAGATAGCAAATTGCAATAAATTCCGATTAGGAATTCAGCCGCAATGAGCTATACACTTTGTTAGCTATAGTTTTTCACTATCGGTAAATCCTTCTCTGCCTACTTTATCTTCAATGAGTTTTTGATACATTTCTCTAATAATAATAAAAGATTCGTCTTCATTGGATAATCTTTTTGCTCCTTGAGAAAGCATTTTGTCATAATTCTGTTCTTCTAAACCCATATCTTTAGCTTTATAGTGAAATTCGTGAGTTAAATCTCCCCAGGCATCTTGTAGTTTTGTCCTAATCTGAATTTCACAAAGCATATGGTCATCTTTTACATCAAGAACTCCATTTTCATTTTTAATTTTATCGTAAGGTACATCCGCAAGTAAATGTACCGACCTATAACCTGATGGCTTTGGGTTTTTAATATAATCTCGGATACTATCGTGTTTAACTCGAAATTGTTTTGATTCTTTTATGTATTGAAGAAGACCATAAACATCGTCAAGAAACCAACATATAACCCTAGTTCCAATTAAATCATAAGCTATTTCAGTTGGGTAATAATATTCAGGCCAATCTTTTCTCTCAAGCTTTTTTAAAAAACTTTTCAATGTTTTTACTCTCGAAGTAATTCGAACTGATTCTTTTGGTAGTTTGTTTTGTATAGTATATGCTAGCGCTAATTGCGACAGCTTTATTTCTAACATTTTGCTTATAGAGCCAAGTTCATCTCCATATCTGTCAAAAAACCTGATTGCCCTATTTGTTAAAAATTCCTTTCTTTCCTTATCTGTCATAGTTTTCTTAAATTATAGCTAACTAGTGGATATAAAGAAGATTCTATATAACCTTCTTTATAGGATGAAATATACTACTTTTTATTTGGTAATCAACATATTATAATTATTTTGCCAGTTCCTGATTTTGTGAAAATAGGGGAGGTTATTAGGTAGTAGGTAATCGAAGTCTATATAAAAGTAGATAAGGATGGAAGATTTTTTTTTACAAGTACAGATAAATGATAATGCTACTCCCGCTTATATAAAGTTTACAGTACTAGAACTCTCTTTGTAAGATTAATTACAGTTAGTATTACATTAACACCTAAGTATTCTTTTTTTCTTTAATTTTTCGAGGAGAAATAGTTTCCTGTTTTTTCTTTTTTATAAAATTGAATATTCCCATTTATTAATTGTCGCTAACGGCTTAGTATAACCGTCAGTTACGGGTTAATATGCTTTAATTTTCGGTTTAGAACTGTCGTTAGCAATTCCGAGTGGATTCGGACATAGTCGAATCTGCCGTAATTGCGGTTATACATTGTTGGCGGTAGTCGTTTTTAGAAATTCCACATTTGCATTCAGTCTATTCAGTAACTCTTCGTTTTCAAGTTCAATAAAAGAACTTTCCATTCCTCTTGAAATAATAAGTCTTGTTAAATTATTTCTATAATTAAAGTCTTCAATTAAATTAGTTAAAATATATAGTCTATTTGTATAGTTAGGGATAATAAGTTTTCCGTCGTTGTAGTACCTTATGAAATTTCCAAGTAAGTAAGAGAAAGCATAGTTAAAATTGTATTCGCCTTTTCTATATTTACTTGCATGTACTATATCAAAAGAGCTAAATTCTCTCATAAATAAATCACTACTAGATAGATAATTATTTAAATTTATTGAATTTACTTTTCCAGCTGTAATTTGAATATCATTATTCAAGTCGTTACTTACTAATAAGGTACTTCCAAAATGATTATAAATGTTAATTGCTATAAAGTCCTTAGGATTAAAGTCATTGATACGAAAGGATGATTCTTTTATCTCGGACTTGAACAAATCATTTGTCATTCCGGATAAAATTAGTTCAGGAACTAACTTCAATTCCTTATCAAACTTTGTCCAAAACATTTTTTTGTAATCTCCTTGCATAATTTTTCAGGATAGCTTCTTCTAATTACCGCTAACGTTCTCGTATAAGAATAGTAGGGGATTTTTACACACTAACTCTTCGATTAAACACAGACCTTTTTTATATTTACTTACTTTCGTTTTAGCGATTAAACCGCTATTATTTTTATACATTGTTAGCAACTGGCTTTTTCCGTTTGAGTAATTTGGCTATTAACATTTCCTCTTTTGTTTTCGCCCCCAAAAGCATCATTATTTCATCCAAAATAATCTTGTTAATGGCAAATAATAATCCACTTAAAACTAAAATAAATACAGCAGATATTTTTTCGTTTTGATAGAATATTGTTTTTAAAAATTCTAATTCAATTAATATTAGTTGGGTTGTCCAAAAAATGAAATTTAAACTAACACTTAAAAATATCCATCCTTTTTCTTTTAAGATAGAAGTCAATTTGTAAAACACGATAAGCCCACCAATTATTAATAAATAGCTAAAAATAAAAGCGCCATATCCTAAAAATGAAAAAATCCACAGCAGTGCATAATTCAGAAGCCCAACTACTATGACAATTGTCAGAGCAACTAAAATATTATTGCATATTCGTTTTAAGATTCTCATTTATTTTTTAGCTTGTGGCTAACGATTTTGTATATGGCTCGTAGCGTGAAATTAGCAATATTTTTTCGGTTAACCACAAACCAATTTTTTTATATTTTGTTTTTAATTTTTCTCTTTTTATAAGCCAAATTAAAAATTTGGTGGTCTTTGTAAATAAGAACTAATCTTTCGGTTTAGCACTTGCTAGCAATGAATTATACACATTATTATATGCTGGCTTTTATACAGCCAATATTTTGTCAGCTACAATTAAACACTCATCTAAATTGCTAGGCATACCTATTGAATTTGTCTCCAATTCCAAAAGTCTTTTACCTATTTTTATTCGGTCAGCACCTTCTTTTTTCAATTTAAAAATTCCAGTAACATATCCTGTATATTCATCTCTAGGTGCAACATCATTAATTCCAATTGGATCCCAATCATTCCAGAGAATATCATCTATTTTTTTATAGACTATTAAATCCTTGGCGGATTCCACACTTTTTTTCACTCCTTTATTTCTGTTGAAAATTAAAATAGTTGCTTTTACTTCTTCGCTTAAATATTCGTCCGATATCGTATCCGAAAATTTTAGTGCAAGACTCGGAATATAAAATCCGCTATTAGAATCAAATGGTGCAGGAAGTCCAGATGAGTTATAAGTGATTTTTGCTACACATTCAGCTAACTGTAAGTATATTTCAAAATCCGCATTTTTGTTTTTTAATGTTAGATTTCTAATTGAACCAAATTGCTTGTGAGCATTTTTCCATTTTTCTGAATCATCAATGGTTTGATAGAGTTCAATTATTTCGATTGGGACTTTCTCAAGATGTCTATCAAATCTTGATAAAATCAAACCAGCCCAATTAGGTTGGACAATATTCGGCACATTATCGAATATTTGTTGCCCTATATTAATGTCTGTTTTAATTTTATCCATTGGTTTCTTCAGCTTACATACAACGTGTTCGTGTATGGTTCGTGCCGTTTTTTCAGCAGAGTGAGTTACACAAAATTTATATAATTTAAAGGTAGATAAATTTTAGTGTATTCAGAGGCATGAGTTATACACGTTGTTGGGAACTTTCCAAAAATGCCCAAGCCTTTGATTTAGTAGCAACTTGCGTTATTTTTTATATACACTGTTAGCTACAGTTTTTTATTTTTTCATTTGCTTCTTTTAACTTCTCAGAATTAAACCCTTTTGTCAATTCAGTCAAAACTAGACTTTCTTTTATTTCGCTTTCGAGTCCATTTAATGATTTGTCATCATCGATAATTAGAAAATCAGATATGTTAAATTCAGTTATAAATTTTAGGACTTCCTCTTTTCGATTTCTACAATCCGCATATTCTGGCACAAATCCAATAATGTCTTTCTTTATCCCACGATTTTTGAAAATCAGATTGAATTCGGTTAAGGTTTTTACGATTCTTCGAGTTGAACTCAACCAAATGTCAAATTCCGTAAAAGTGAGAAGTTGGTTTAAGTTTTCAACACAAGATTCATTAAATTCAGAGTATCCGTCTGAGTGAATTTGGTCGGCCTTCCACGATGGATTTGTTATTAAAACTCCATCTAAATCTAATATCAAAAGTTTGTTGCTTCTCAAATTTTAGTTGTTTCTTTTCGTAATTGCATTCCATACGTAAAACTGACTATACAAAGAACAATCATAACTACGGGCACAACGTATAGTATCACGGGAGGAGGATATAGAACAAAGTGCGCCACTAATAAACAACCAATGTTGGGAATCAGTGCAACTATTGAGAGGATAATAAAAATTTGACTTTTATTTTTGCTTGATGCCATTTTTTGTTTCTTGCTCTAATTGCAGCTAACGTGCTCGTATAACATTCAGTTACGGGTTAATATGCGTTAATATTCGGTTAGGCACAGGCTTTAGCAATTCCGAGTGGATTCGGACGTAGTCGAATCCGCCATAATTGCGGTTATACATTGTTGGCGGTAGTTATTTTCCGCTTTGTTCGTTTTTCCGATTCCAAATTCGTGTTACGTTTTCAATATTTTTGTCAGTCATTTGTTGCATTCTGATTAGTGTTCTAACTCCGTGAATCATAATCATTGACGCTTTTCCTGTTTCGATGAAATATTTTAGTTCAGTTCCATTTTCAAGTTCCACAATTCCGAATGTCAGTAAGTCGTCTTTATATCCTTTAAAATCTCCATATCCTTTATCTTTTGCATTAACCAAATTCCCGATTCTTTCAGTTCCGTTTTCACTTGTAATTAGTTTTTGACTGGTCAGAATACTATAGTTTTCCGAATCGACTACAGTCGAACATATAATCAGTTCGTTTTCCGCTAAACTAAGATTCAGTCCTGAATATGGAAAGTCCGAATTCGATTCATAAAATTTCGTCCATTTAAAATCATATGGCTTCATAGTACTTCGTTTAATTGAAGCAATTGAAATGTTATGTTTTGATTTATCGGTCTTGCTCATTCTAATTACCGCCAACGGTTTTGTGTATGATGTCGTTGCGTGTTTCAGTACGTAATTTAGCAAATACAAACCGAATAGAAAATCCACAAGGATTTTCGTAAGTAGTCGAGAATCAAGAAATTAATTATGCAAATTGCTGACAGGAGTAATTTTATTTTCGTTACTCATAGACATCGTAGTATAATTCTTTTCCGCATTCACATTCTTCAATAAGATTTGGTTCATAAAAATTGATTAAAGTTTTAACCGAAATAACAGCTCTTGTAAAATCGAATTTTAATAATCTTCTGTATACAATTTTATATTGTGTGTTTGCATCTTTTTCAGCTGGTTTTAGATGAACTATTTCATTCCGTAATTCAATTAACTTTCTAATTGAGTAATTATATTTCTTATACTTACTTTTAAATCTCTTACTATGAATTTTTGGTAGTGCAGAATCAAGTTTATGAAAAACCGACGGTTCAAATTCTTCTCCATTATTATCTATAAATTCATAATCGTCCGGGATTTGTCTATTAGCAAAACTTTCCAATGCAGATTGTAAATTTGTAATACATATAGTTGCTAATTGAAAAAAATTTCCAAATAGGTTTTGGTTGATACTATTCTTCTTATAATTCCTTACTGTAGGCGAATTTTCAAATAACTGTTGACGAAATGAAATTAATTTCTTGTGAGACATTATAGCGTTCGCATAAAAAATTGTCGTAGGATTAATTTCTGGAATCAATAATTTTTCTTTTTGATACAAGTAGTCAAATCCATAAATAATTTTGTCCTCAAACAATATCATCACTTCTTTGTCATAATCATCAGATAGTTTATTTGATTTGCTGTAGTCTTTTATAAATTTTTTGCTCGCTTCTGGAATCTCAACATCTTTGCTGATTTCGGCAGGATTGAAATCTGTCTTTATTTTTTTTGCTGGTTTTAACTTTATATGTATGAAGTTCATTCGTTTGTGAGGATTCCTTTAATTACTGTCAACGGTCTTGTATAAGATTAGTTATGTGTTTTAGTAACTAAATTAGCAAATGCAAACCAAACTGAAAATCCGCGAGGACTTTCGTAAGTAGGCTATAATATAAACAGCAATGAATTATACACGGTGTTAGCCAAAGTTATTTTTCGTATTCGTAATAGATTATATTTTGTATCTCTTTTGTTTCATAATCTTTTATAATCTCTTTTTCTAATAAACCATTCTCAAAGTAATAGCTTTCTGTTTCGTCCATAAATTGAGCTTCTCCAACAATTTGAATTTTACCTAGTAAAGATTTTTTATATTCAAGATGAGGAAATTCAATCAATTTAAATAGTCTATCATTCTTGTATTCGTAAAGTGTTTTCTTTACACTACCTTCATATTTGAAGTGTAGGCATTCGGCTAAAAATCCATTCTTATTAAATGTATATTTTACTTTGTCTGGTTCATCAAGATGTGTAATGTTATTAACGGATTTTGTTTTATTCCATTCGTGTTTTATTCGATATGCTTCATCATCATCATATGTGTATCGTTCAAAGGATAAATCATCTCCCAAATATTCAAACTCACCAGTATAAATTTTCACTTCTTTTTCGTTTTCGATATTTATAAGAACTTCTCTTATTTTTTTGTCATTTGAATAAGAGAATTTTTTAATTGAATCAAATTCCGTCTCATTTATTGAATCTTCAAATAGATAAAATTTAACAACAAAATTATTGTCGGAATGTTCATATTCGGAAATTATACCATTTCTATAATCAATAATTTTAGAAACTTTATGGTCTTTATAAAAGTATTCTTTTCTAATGTCTTTTTGTTTCTCTGATTTTGTGAAAATTGTTAATTTATTGAAATCAAGAGGTGCTTTTAGAGGGTCAAAATGTCCTTTAAATATCATTCGTTTTTAATTTTGGCTAACGGTCTTGTATATGAAAAGTACGTCTTTTTTGGCAGACGGTTTTTTCAGCCGTGATTAATTGTATTTAAAATAGGGGAGTACTCAAAGATAGCCAAATATTGAGCATTTTTTATATACGTTGTTGTAAACTGGTGCTAACGGAATTCAAAAGAAATCTCCGGATATTTTTCAAATAATTCTGGTAAAGTGAGTATGTCCAAATTCAAAAACTTACATATTGCAGGAATTTTTTTAAATGCTTTATTGTCATTATTTGATTCCGTTTCTTCGGAAACAATAATTACGTTATCAGACTTGTTCTTCAGTGCATATAATAAAAGTTTTGCATCTGCTGATTCTAAAAACGCGTCTTTCCTGTTTTCAAATTCAACGGTTGAAAGTCTATTTTTAGCTGAACCATTAATGAAATTATGTTCTAGTTGGTTAAAAAATTTTGGGAAAGGTAAAAGATCAGTAGTATTTACTTGATTTTTCTTAAGTTTTAAATAATCTAATTTCTCAATGACAATGCCTTTAGCTGTATATAAAGATTCTTGAAAAACTTTATCCAAGACTATAATCTCCTCATTTTCAATCTTTAACTTTATAAAATCAAAGAGTACATTGTTATTATCGAATGGCAAGTAATAGCGAACCAACGACAAAAGAGAACTTGTATCGATTACTACTATCACTGGATATATTTTTCTAATTTATCAGGTTTAATGTTGAGCCTTTTACATACTTCATATTCGTTCAAAACTCCTTCATAAAATGCTGTTTGGATGGTGGAAACTAATAGAGGTGACTTTATTGGTTGTGGAGCTGAACCTCTTTGTTGTTTTCCTTGGGCTTTTTCTAATTCTCTTACTCTTTGAAGTTCTGCTTGTCTTTCTTTAAAAGCTTCTTCAAATTCCGATTTGACATTACTGTAATTTGATGGAGATATTTTTCGGTCAAGTAATAATCTCGTAAAAAGAGCTATCTGACTTAGGTGTGTCTTTCTAGAAATTTGTTCAATAAGTTCAAAATGGTAATCATTTTGTGGTCCAGCAGATTGAATTTTTTCTAATTTATTTGCTAAATCACCAGCTAGAAAATGAAAAGAAAAATCATTACACCAACGCTCAATAGATGAAAGATTATCATTGGCTAAATGTTCAATTTCTAATTTTTCAATTTCTTCCTCATTTAGTAGAAAATGACCTAACTCGTGAATCAAAGTAAAAATCTCTCTTCGAAATGACATTTGTTGTCTTTTTAAGACAATAACATTTGGATTGAGAAAGAAACCGTCAATGTTGGCTTTTTCCTTTTGATTCCAATATTCTACAAACTCAAAAACTAAAATATTATGTTCTGCAAATTTTGAAATCAATGCTTTCAAAAATTCTTTCAGATTACTAGTGAAATCAGGATATAAAATTCCTCTTATTTCTTTAGCAACATTTTTAGGGTTGTCAGATATTGTGTAAATCGGAAACGACCTTTTAAATTCCATATCCGATAATTTGGCAATTGCAGATAAAGAAATCTTAAATTCTTCAAAGTGGTTTACAACCTTTTTGGCTCCAATATTTAAATCAGAATTAAAGTTCTGTTTTCTGAAAAAAATACTGGCTTCTTTAGATGTTTCAGGTGCTTTTGGGTCTAAATAGTAATGTAAACCTTTATTAAATACTTTGTCAATCCTTTTCAAATGGCTTAATTTAATTTCTTCAACAAGGATATCGTCAGAGGTTATTTGATTTTTTAACCCTTTGCTTATCAGCACTAGAAAATCGTCTAATGAAAATTTATATAAATTCAAAAGATGCTTTAACCTCGATATGTTTTGATTAATTTTCAAAAAGGCTTGCTCGTTTAGTTTTCAAAGATAAGAGTATTTTTCACACTTGTTTACAACGGTCTCAGCTATGAGTAGTTGCGTGGTTTAGCACTTAACTTAGCAAGTACACACCAAACTGAAAATCCGCAAGGATTTTCAGAAGTAGGCGAGAACAAGCAATTACTTATAGCCATTGTTGTGTGTAGTTGTTTTAGAAATCAGCAAGGTCATCATTCTGTTTGTTTTTCCGATTGACTTGCTCTGCTTTTTGTTCAATTAATTCCTTGATTTTTGGTTTCATTCCCTCATTAAAGTCTTGAATATCTTTGTTTATAAGATTGATAGTAGTTTTAATTTTAGGGACTAAATCCATAATCCAATTTTTCATTTCTTTTTTGACAGCATCACTCAATTCGCTATTTCCGTACATCGTTTGATAATAAATATGAAGTTTTACCAAATTATCCACTTCAGCCATCACATTATCAAATCGGTGATTTGTTGGCAAAGCATACAGAAATTTTGAACTATCGGACTTTATGTCAAATGAGTATTTAATTCGTGCGCAAGGATATGATTTTCCTCTGCTAACATCATATCCTGGTGGAAATCTATTTCCAGAAATATTAATCATTTCGACCATTGCTGATTTATTGTCCAAATCAACTTCTAATGGTTTTTCTCTAAAATTCGCATAAATCCTTTCAGTTAGTTCAGTCGAACTCTGGTTCTGTAATTCATATTCGCTCAAGCTTTCAACTGCACGTACTGCATTTTTAAAAGTATCTTGGAAATCTGAATTTATATGGTTTTCGTTAAATAATTTTATCATCATAATTTATTATACGTTTTTTTGGTTCAATTACACACAACTAGTGGATATAAAGAAGATTCTATATAACCTTCTTTATAGGATGAAATATACTACTTTTTATTTGGTAATCAACACATTATAATTATTTTGCCAGTTCCTGATTTTGTGAAAATAGAGGAGGTTATTAGGTAGTAGGTAATTGAAGTCTATATAAAAATACATAAGGATGAAAGAATGTTTTCTTGGGGAATCATATAAAAGTAGTTCGTCTTTCTGAAGTTAGTCAGCCTTATACAGTACTAGAACTCTCTTAGTAAGATTAATTACAGTTAGTATTACATTAACACCTGAGTATTCTTTTTTTCTTTAATTTTAAGAGATGAAGTATGTGTGTTACATTTTTATTTTTCTATTAAACATTGGGGTATCGATTGATTCTTTTTCTCAAGTTACAAATACAGAAGAAAATACGATACTTTATTGGGATGCTTCCTACGGTATGCGCTATAGAAACATAGATGCCGAGGTAGCCTATCTTCAGCAATTTTTTGAAAATCACCCGACAGTTACAGTAACTTTTATTGCTTTCAGTAATGAAATCATTCAAGAAATGGTATTTCATATCGAAAACGCAAAATGGGATGCTCTTAAGGAAGAATTATATGCGACTGTTTATGACGGGGCCTCTTCTTTTAGAGAGTTAGACTTCACTAAGAATGTAGCTCAATATATTCTTTCATCAGATGGGAAAACATTTTTTGATGATTTGCCTAAAGCAAGCTCAAAACCTATCCATATTATCAATAGTGTATATAAAGATGATGGCACCCTACAAATACTAGCAGCAAATAGTGGAGGTTCATATACAGGTTTAGGAATTGCTTCTAAGAAAACTATAAACAGATCTTTTCCTGTAAAAGGCATTGTACGAGGAGAAGTAAATGGAATGCTTGTTCCTTTGGAGGGGGTAACTATTATTGTTGAAAAACAAGAGCAAAAATCAGTAACAGATATAGATGGGGCTTTTGAGATAACGGTAAAAAGGGGAGATGTAGTGCGCTTTTCTTTTGTGGGAAGAGAGACACAAAAAATTAGAATAGGCGATAGGAAATACTATGATGTACAACTCGATTTTTCTGGTGATGAGTTAGAAGAAGTTATTTTGAGAGGAGATGCAGCTCCAGAAGATCAATTACTGACAATAGGAGGGCAGTCTTTTCAAAAAAAACGTCTTGGTTATGCAGTACAGCGTATCACAGATAAAGAGATATCCTCTCTGGACCTTGATGTAAAACAAGCCGTAAATGGACAGTTTTCAAACATCTCTATTGCAAATGATGCCGTAACAGATCGATTTGATTTATCTCAGTTTTTAGGAAGAGGAAAAAATATGTCTATCCTTTTAGATCAGACAGGTCTTATTGTATTGGATGGTGTTCCTATGGAAAGTAGAGGTACTACTGCAAATACTTTTGGAGCAATAGCAAATACCTTGAGTATCAATCCAGATAATATTTCTTCTGTTACCTATTTAAAAGGTCTTGCAGCTACCAATAGATACGGTACATTAGGTCGTAATGGTGTATTAGTGATTACCACAAAGACACATACTGTAAGAGGGACAGAAGATTTGAGTACATCTATAAGCTTAGGTACGACAGATACCTATGAAGGAAATCCAGAGGAAATAGCATTATTACCAGACACGCCATATATCAATGAACTACGTACAGCAACATCTGTAAATCAGGCGTATGATATGTACTTGAAACAGCGCGATTTTTATGGACAGCGCCCTACTTTTTTTATGGATGTAGCTCAGTATTTTAGAGGATGGAAGCAACCACAGGTAGTAAAAAGAGTATTGTCTAATATTACAGAAATTGCATCAGAAAATCCAGAAGCATTACGGGCAATGTCTTTTGCTTATCAGGAGTTAAATGATGTATACGCTTTCGCGAAAGCATACGAACATATATTCAAATTACGACCGGAAGAAGTACAGTCACATCTTGATCTTGCCAGAGCCTATGATCAGATGGGAGATGTGCAAAAAGCATTTACAGTCTATCAAAATATTGTACACGGTACCACAGGCTATACCTTAACGATTCAGGGGCTTAAAAAGACGATCGATGCCGAGTATCGAAATTTTGTTTCCAGACGTAAAAGTCGGCTTAATTTAAATCTTGTTCCAGAAGAATACCTACTGCCTAATGAGATCCAGAAAAGGCGTATTGTAGTTTCATGGAATGATCCCAGAGCTTCCTTTGATCTTCAGATTATAAACCCTCAAATGCGATATTTTACCTGGTCACATTCTGAAGAAGGCGCTTCTCAACGTTTAGAGCAGGAAAAGAGAGATGGGTTTGCTTCTGAAGAATTTTTCTTAACAAGTGGTGATACAGGGACATGGTCTTTTAATTTAGTCAATTACGGATTTACAGAAGGAGATTATGGGCAGCCTGTCTACATCAAGTTTACCGTATATGATGATTGGGGGACACCCTATCAACTAAAAAGAGTAAAACTTGTTCGGCTTTCTGATATAGAAAAAGAAGTAAATGCCCTTACCTTAAGAGTCTGATTGTTTATTTCTTGATCTGGGATGAAACTGTTGTAAAACATTAGATAGTTGAGATCTGTCTACATGCATATAAATTTCTGTGGTTGTAATACTTTCATGACCTAACATCTGTTGGATCGATCGTAAATCGGCTCCATTTTGAAGTAAATGTGTAGCAAAGCTATGTCTAAAAGTATGGGGGCTTATCGTTTTTTTAACACCTGCTTTTACAGCGAGTTGTTTTATGATAGTAAAAACCATGGCTCGCGTAAGTTGTTTGCCACGTCGATTAAGAAATAATGTATTGGTATGACCGGTTTGAACATCAATATGTGATCGCACCTCATTTTGATAGATGGTTATGTATTTTATAGTATGGTCACTTATGGGGACCAGGCGTTGTTTATCTCCTTTTCCTGTAACACTTATAAACCCTTCATCAAAATAAAGATCAGATAGTTGTAAGGTAATTAATTCTGACACTCGTAAACCACACGCATATAATGTTTCCAGCATAGCTCTGTTGCGCTCTCCTTGAGGATGACTTAAATCTATGGTTGCAATTAGTACATCGATCTCTGCCTCAGAAAGTGTATCCGGAAGTTTACGCCCTATTTTTGGAGATTCAATAAGATCCATAGGATTGTCCTTGCGGTAGTCTTCAAAAACTAGATAGTTAAAAAAACCTTTTAATCCTGAGATAACACGAGCCTGAGATCGTGGTTGTACCTCTTTTGCTATTTGGTAAATAAACTCTTGTATGGTTGTTTTGGATATGTGTATAGGGCTCTTGTCAATAGTATGTGCTTCCAAATATTTTAAAAGCTTTTGAAGATCTCTTGCGTAGTTGGATATGGTATTTTCAGATAAGCCTCGTTCTATACGTAGATAGTTTTTGTAGTCAGTTATAGCATGAGTCCATTTCACAAAAGTAAAAATAGTAAAATTGCTTTCGGTTTTAATTATAAAGTACTTTCTTCGTTGTAGATTAATGTATAGGGGACACTATACAGTGTATTAATTTATTAACTAACAATTATTTAAGGATGAAAAGAATTATTTTAATTATGGCTATTGCTATAGGGAGTATAGCTGTTATGAACTCACAAACTACTCGTTTTGGAATTACTGCAGGGTATACAAATGCAAACGCAAAATTGGAGCAAGGAGGTTTTGGATCACAGAATGAAGGACAATCAGGAATTTATGTAGGAATTATATTGGATAATAGGATTTCAGATAGTTTTGCGATTCAAGGAGAATTGGAATATGTAAATGTGGATAATGTAAACTTTTTACAACTCCCAGTATTTGCTAAAGTATATTTTGCAAATACTAGTTTTTATGCATTGGGAGGTGTTCAGGTTACATATACCCTAGAAGAGGTATTAAGTGATTTTACAAAGTTTAATATAGCAATAGGACCAGGACTTGGGTATGATATCAATAACAACTTTTTTGTGAATGCTCGATATATGTTTCAGTTAAACAATTACTTTACGGGACCAGATATCGCAGATATAACCTCAAGGATAGATTTTTTTAATATAGGATTGGGGTATAAATTCAATTAAGATTATAGTATTTTTACGCTTTCGCGAAAGCATATCGTTATGAAACTACGAATCATCAATGGTCCTAATCTTAATCTTCTAGGGAAACGAGAACCTGAGATTTATGGAGGACACTCTTTTGAAGAGTATTTTAAAGAGTTGCAATCCAAATTTGGAAACATAGAGTTATCCTATATTCAATCTAATGTAGAAGGAGAGTTAATTACCTATATTCAGGAAGCTGCTACAGATTGCGATGGGGTTATTTTAAATGCAGCAGCCTATACCCATACGTCTGTAGGGATAGGAGATGCTGTAGCTGCCATTGAAATTCCTGTTGTTGAGGTACATATTTCAAATACCTTTTCCAGAGAAAGTTTTAGACATCAATCATATATATCTGCACATGCCAAAGGAGTTATTCTCGGTTTTGGATTACAGAGTTATGATCTAGCGATTCAAAGTTTTTTGTAAAAGTAATCTTTGATAGATAATCATAAAAAAATCCCACAGATGTGGGATTTTTTGGTAGTATATTTTAATGTACAGGTTGCTATAAATGAATTACTTCATCATAGGCATCTGCTACAGCTTCCATAACAGCTTCACTCATCGTAGGATGCGGGTGAATTGCTTTTAGGACTTCATGTCCTGTAGTTTCTAGTTTACGACCTAAGACTGCTTCTGCAATCATATCGGTAACACCAGCACCTATCATATGGCATCCTAACCATTCTCCATATTTTGCGTCAAAGATTACTTTTACAAAGCCATCTTTTGCACCCGAAGCACTAGCTTTCCCTGAAGCAGAAAAAGGAAACTTCCCTACTTTAAGTTCATACCCGGCGTCTTTTGCCTGTTTTTCTGTCATTCCTACACTAGCAATTTCTGGACTGGCATATGTACACCCAGGAATATTTGTATAGTCGATAGCTTCTACGTGCATTCCTGCAATTTTCTCAACACATGTAATTCCCTCGGCAGAAGCAACGTGTGCCAGTGCTGGGCCTTTGGTTACATCACCTATGGCATAATAACCTGGCATATTGGTTTGATACCAGTCATTGACAATAATCTTATCACGATCTACTACAATACCGACATCTTCCAGGCCTATATTTTCTATATTGGTTTTAATACCTACAGCAGAAAGTACAATGTCTGCCTCTAGTATTTCTTCTCCTTTTTTGGTTTTTACAGTTGCTTTTACACCATCATCTGTTTTTTCAACCTTCTCAACAGAGCTATTTGTCATTACCTTGATGCCTGCTTTTTTCATAGAACGCTCAAATTGCTTTGATACATCCTCATCTTCTACAGGAACTACAGTAGGCATATATTCTACGATAGTAACTTCAGTTCCCATAGAGTTATAGAAACTGGCAAATTCTACTCCGATAGCTCCAGATCCTACAACAATCATTCGTTTAGGTTGCTCAGGTAATGTCATTGCTTCTCTATATCCAATCACCGTTTTACCATCTTGAGGCAGGCTCGGTAATTCTCTTGAGCGTGCTCCTGTAGCAATGATGATATGATCTGCACTATATTCCTTCCCGTCTACATCTACTTTTTTTCCAGGCTTGATTTTTCCATACCCTTCTATAACATCAATTTTATTTTTTTTCATGAGGAATTGGACCCCCTTGCTCATACCTTCTGCAACACCTCGACTACGCTTTACAACAGCAGCAAAGTCTTTGTCAGGATTGTCTACAGTAAGCCCATAATCTCCTGCATGTTTTAAGTATTCAAAAACTTGAGCACTTTTAAGTAAGGCTTTGGTTGGAATACATCCCCAGTTTAAACAAACACCTCCAAGGCTTTCTTTTTCGACAACAGCCGTTTTTAACCCTAGTTGAGAAGCTCTAATTGCAGTTACATAGCCTCCAGGGCCAGTACCTAAAACGATTACATCATATTTGCTCATATCTTGATTTTTAATGTCGTTAAATTGCGAATGCAAAATTACGTATAATCTACGTAACCCTAAAACTAAAATCCCGCAGTGTCGTCTGCGGGAAGTTCTCTTTATTTTTTAAAATCTACACTAGCAGAATTCACACAATACCGTTGCCCAGTATCCGTAGGTCCGTCATTAAAGACATGTCCTAGATGTGAACCGCAATTTGCACATAGAATTTCAGTACGTATCATCCCATGAGACGTATCTCTTATATACTCTACACTTCCAGGGATAGATTCATCAAAGCTTGGCCATCCACAGCCACTGTCAAATTTACTTGTGCTTTCAAAAAGTTGTGCATTACAGGCACCACAATTATAAGCCCCTTCTTCTTTATGCAAGTTATACTCACCTGTAAAAGGGCGTTCTGTCCCTTTTTTTCTTAAGATAGCATACCGTTCTGGGCCTAATTGCTCAAGCCATTCGGCTTCGCTTTTTTCGACGGGATATTTTTTCATAAATAGATATAAATTTGAGTGAATATATTACTAACTAGTTACTCTTAGGTTCAAAAACCAAAGCATCTCCATTGATACAATGGCGCTTACCAGTTGTTTCTCTAGGGCCATCATTAAAAACATGACCTAAATGCCCTCCGCAATTTGCACAATGCTCTTCTGTACGGCCATATCCTAGCTTATAGTCTGTTGAGTAAGCTACATTGCCCTCTACGCTACGGTCAAAACTAGGCCATCCTGTACCGCTATTAAATTTATGTGCTCCTTCAAAAAGTGCAATTCCACACGCGGCACATTTATACGTCCCAGGTTCGTAGTTTTTATTAAGGTCACTAGAAAATGGGCGCTCAGTTCCGGCTTGACGTAAGATGTAATATTGTTCGCTAGTCAATTGTGCTTTCCATTCGGCATCTGTTTTTTGAACTGGAAATACTTCTGGTTCTTTTTCTTGTGCTTTCCCATTGCAACTCACTATAATGGCTGCAAAAAGGATAAGTATACTTTGTTTTATCATAACATTCTCTTTTTCCGTAAAAATACGATTTATCTCTTTTTTGGTCGTTAAAAGTGTCCCAAAATGACAGAACTGGTATCGTATATTTATAGGGTTGATCTCTTCACTAAGAAATTTAAAAATTAACTAAAATTTTAAAGTGCAAATATGGCAAATCAAACGTAATCACTTACTTTTAACATAATTACAATGAGAACTTAATTTATGCAAATACTTCACATAAGTGCAGAGTGTTACCCAGTAGCAAAAGTAGGCGGACTAGCAGATGTAGTAGGGGCTTTGCCAGCATATCAAAATACGATTGGTCATGAAGCAAAAGTGATCATGCCGTTTCATAAAACAGCGTTTGTTGAGCGGGCTTCTACAAAAGTGGTGTATTGTCATGACCTTGTGATATATGGGAAAACATATTTTTCTGAAATCTTACAACTGGTAGATCAAGAGTTAGGTTTTCCTGTATTCATGGTACGTATTAATCAACTTACAGATCGTAAGAATGTATATGGGTATGATGATGATCCGTTTCGTTTTTTGGCTTTTCAAAGAGTTGTTTTGCAATGGGTTCTTGAGCAAGAGGTGTTGCCAGATATTGTTCATTGTCATGATCATCATACGGGACTTATTCCTTTTATGATGTACTATTGTTTTGATTTTGAGCGATTAAAAGAAATCCCTTCGGTGCTTTCTATACATAATGCGCAATACCAAGGGCAATTTCCTCATGAAATGGGTGGGGCATTTCCACGCTTTCGCGAAAGCGATATAGGTCTCCTTGACTGGGACGGTATGATAAACCCTCTAGCAGCAGGGATAAAATGTGCATGGCGAGTCAATACAGTATCTCCATCCTATATGGAAGAGATGAAGCAAAAGGCAAATGGACTGGAAGGACTACTCGCTCATGAACATGCCAAATGCATAGGGATTTTAAATGGTATTGATACCCATACATGGAACCCTGAAACAGACACATATCTCACAAAAAATTATACAATTGGTAACCGTGTCACTGGACGTCGTTCTAATAAGAAAGAATTATGTGATGAGTTTGGGTTGGATGCGAGTAAGCCTTTATTCGGATTTATAGGACGATTGGTATGGGAAAAAGGAGCCGATATTTTACCAGATATACTAATACAGGCCCTACATCAATTTGATATAAATATTATTCTTTTAGGTTCCGGGTTTAAAGAAATAGAAGACAGACTCAAGGAACTAGCTGTACGGTATCCAGGGAGGTATAATAATCATATAGGGTATGAAGAACGAATGTCTCATCAAGTGTATGCAGGAGCCGATTTTTTATTAATGCCTAGTCGTGTAGAACCCTGTGGTTTAAATCAGATGTATGCATTGCGCTATGGATGTATGCCTATTGTACGTGCTACAGGAGGATTAAAAGATACAGTGATAGATATCAAAGACGGAGGGTTTGGGATACGACACGAAGATGTTACTGTAGCACAGGTTGTATACAGTATCGGAAGAGCAGTTGCTCAATATGAAAATCAAAAACAATTTAAAGAAATACAAAAAACAATGATGCACCTTGATCATAGTTGGGATCATTCGGCAGGGACATACATAAAATTATATAAAGAATTAAAAGAGTAAGATCATGAATAAAAAAGTGCTAGCAATCATATTAGGAGGGGGTCAAGGTTCAAGATTATATCCATTGACAAAATCACGCTCAAAACCTGCAGTCCCTATTGCTGGAAAATATAGGTTGGTAGATATTCCGATTTCTAATTGTATTAATTCCAACATCAAACGGATGTTTGTGTTGACACAGTTTAACTCGGCATCTCTTAATAAGCATATTAAACATACGTATCAATTCAGTTATTTTTCTGATGCCTTTGTAGATATCCTTGCTGCCGAGCAAACTCCGGGAAACAAAGGATGGTTTCAGGGAACAGCAGATGCCGTTAGACAGAGTATCCACCACTTCAAAGGATATGAGTCTGAGTATATCTTGATTTTATCTGGGGATCAACTATATCAAATGGATTTTAATGAGATGCTAGATGCTCATATAAAAGCAGATGCAAAGATTAGTATTGCATCTTTACCTGTAAATGCAAAAGATGCAACGTCATTTGGGATATTGAAAACAGATGAAAATCAATGTATTAGTTCGTTTATAGAAAAGCCTGACATGAATGTTCTTCCCGAATGGACTTCTGAGGTTTCTGATGCCATGAAAAAACAGGAGAAGCATTACCTAGCTTCTATGGGGATTTATATTTTTAATAAAGATCTTCTTGTTGAGTTGTTGGAGGGTACAGAAACAATGGACTTTGGAAAAGAGATTATCCCTCAGGCGATAGAAAATCATAAAGTATTAAGTTATGCATATGAAGGATATTGGACAGATATAGGAAATATAGATTCATTTTTTGAAGCTAACCTTGACCTTACATCAGACATACCAAAATTCAATTTATTTAATAAAGGACAAAGTATTTTAACACGTCCTCGTGTTCTGCCTCCTACAAAAATATCTGGGACCACTCTTGAAAAATCTATTATAGCAGAAGGTAGTATTGTACATGGTAGCCGTATAGCAAATTCTGTAATAGGAATACGGTCACGTATAGGTCGGGGTACGGTGATTGAAAACTCCTATATTATGGGTAGTAATCAGTTTTTAGATCTAGAAGAAATAGATGAAGCACGTCGTAAAGGAATCCCACATGTAGGAATCGGTGATCGTTGTTTTATTACAAATTGCATTATTGATAAAAATGCAAAGATTGGAGATGATGTGCGTATTACGGGAGGAAAACATCTGGAAGATACAGAAACCGATACCTATGTTGTACGAGATGGTATTGTCGTTATAAAGAATGGCGCATTGATTCCTTCTGGGACTTCTATTTGATTTTGTAGAAACGGTATTGTATCCCATATTTAAAAACAATTTTCCTTGTAAGATTGTCTTTATAGGTTCCTATTCTTGCTATTAATTTATAGTATGTGAATAGGGATGCGATATAATGCGACGATTTTTTCTCAAAAAAAAGCGCTAAAAAAGTCTTTTGTTTAACAAATTCATAGCAATTTATTGAATTTCTCATGAATCAATTAACAAAATCACCTATGCCAAAATCTTAAGAATAGGGAGGGAGTTTTCAGGTGATTTTTGCTACATTTAAGATTCTAAATTCTTGAAAACCAAAAACCAAATGCTCAATCAAAAAAGGGTTGTTATAGACCATGTATCGCCACACCTTAATCATGGCGATTTTTTTATCAAGAGAATTGTCAACGAAATTGTACATGTAGACGCACATATCCTTGTAGATGGCCACGATGTTATTGCTGGAGAGGTACTTTATAAACATGAAGCAGCGCGTACCTGGAAATCTGCCAGAATGCAGGAGCTTAATAATGATGAATGGCAGACTAGTTTTATCGTAGATAAACAAGGATTTTATAGTTATAAAGTCCAAGCTTGGGTAGATTATGGTTTGAACTGGCAACATGGGATAGAGCGTAAAATAGATGATAATCAGCGGGTAACCTCAGAACTTCTGGAAGGAGTAGACTATTTAAAAGCACTTCTGGATAAAGCTACAAAAACGGAAAAGGAAATATTACAGAAAGCAATTACTGATTTTCAATCTGAAGATGCCTATGAAGTGGCAGTAGCTTTTGCTAAAGGCGAACAACTTCACGCCATTTTTGTAAAATATCCTGAACGAATACTTGCTAATGAGAGTAAGGAATATCGCATATATGTAGATCGAAAAAAGGCACAATTCAGTACGTGGTATGAATTTTTTCCGAGATCATCTTCAGAAAAAGAAGGGGTACATGGGACATTTAAAGATTGTGAACGTTTATTACCTCGGGTAGCTCAAATGGGGTTTGATACTTTATATTTTCCTCCCGTTCATCCAATAGGAGAAGTTAATAGAAAAGGAAAAAATAATACAACAGAAGCCTTTGAAGGAGATGTGGGCTCTGCCTGGGGAATAGGTTCTAAAGCAGGAGGACACAAAGATCTTCATCCAGAATTAGGATCTATAGAAGATTTTAAAAACCTTGTAAAAAAAGCAAAAGACCTGGGTATTGAAGTAGCAATGGATTATGCATTACAAGCAGCACCAGACCATCCATGGGTAACCTCACATCCCGAATGGTTCAAATGGCGCCCAGACGGTACAGTACAATATGCAGAAAACCCTCCCAAAAAATATCAGGATATATTACCTATCTATTGGGAAAGTGATAATTACGAAAATTTATGGAAAGAATGCCTGGATATTTTACTGTATTGGATCGATTGTGGGATCCATGTCTTTAGAGTAGACAACCCACATACAAAGCCGTATTATTTTTGGAATTGGGTTATTGGAGAAGTAAAGAAAAAACACCCAGATGTTATTTTCCTTGCAGAAGCTTTTACAAAACCTAAGGTAATGCAACAACTTGCAAAACAAGGATATACACAGTCGTATACCTATTTTACATGGCGGGATAATAAGCACGAACTTATAGAATATATGACAGAGCTTACTCAATCGGATCAACGTGAGTATATGCGTCCTAATTTCTGGCCTAATACCCCTGACATTAATCCGTTTCATTTACAAGGGGCTAATGAAGCAAAATATATGCAACGCTATGCCCTTGCGGCTACATTAAGTTCTAATATAGGGATCTATGGACCCGTATTTGAACAAATGATAAGCGATGCCATTCCTGGAAAAGAAGAGTATCTTAATTCTGAGAAATTTCAATTATGTCATTACGATTGGGAAAAAGAAAGTAAACTTACGACCATCATTACACGTATCAATACGATCCGACATGATCATGAAGCGTTACAACAAACTAATAATATTAAATTCTGCTACATAGAAAATGAACAATTGATTGCATTTTATAAATGGAATCAAGATAGAAGTGATGAAATTCTTGTCATTATTAGTTTAGATCCTTACTATTCACAACAAGGGAGTTTACAAGTACCACTAGCAGCGATAGGCATATCTCATGGACATCGTATTGAAGTACATGACCTTATTACAAAAAGCAGTTATCATTGGTATGACGAATGGAACTATGTAGAATTACATCCAGCATTACCATTTCATATCTTTAAAATCAATAAATAACAATGGCCAAAAAGAACACAAATACTATTGTAAAAGCACCCTACAATTTTGATAGTTCTTGGGAAGAGTTATTAGATAATGATGCTTTTATTAAAGTCTTCCTTTCAGATATCTTGGAAGATTATATTCTTAAACAGCGCTGGTATGGAGGTAAAGCCAGTAAAATAAAATACATAGAACTCTCGGAGTATTTCCGTATTCAACAAAAAGAAGAGGTTTATTATGGGTTGCTCTTAGAGATTAATTTTCATGAAGCCTTTTACCAACATTATTTTTTGCCAATAGCTTTTGTTTCTGATGAAAGTTTTGCACAGGAGGATCGCATTTTACCCGTCAGTATTAAAAATCAGGAAGGGTTTATTATAGACGCTGTAAATCTAGACGCATTTAGAGCCTTGGTTTTTAACCGTATACGCTCTGCCATACCTAATGATAGGACTAAAGTGCAGTATCATAAAGGAGTTCGTTTTGGAGATTTTGAATATGAATCTTCACGATTTATGGGCTTAGAACAGAGTAATACATCCATTGTCTATAATGAGAAATATGTTTTAAAATTCTTTAGGCGTATCTATGTTGATAAGAATCCTGATTATGAAATGAGTCGTTTCTTATCAGAAAAGAAAGATTATAAAAATACGCCAGCATATCTGGGTAGTATTAATGTAGTAGACGCAGATAACTCAAATATTACGATAGGGTTAATGCAAGAAATGGTTCCAAATCAAGGAGACGCCTGGGATTATATGCTTAAAGAATTGCATAAGGTCTTTTTAAATTTAACGTATAAGAATATTAATATTCAGTCATTACCACAAACAGAGTTGTTTGAACGACAGGATATACGGGATGTACCTCCTCAGATTATAGATTGGGTAGGGCTCAATCTATTATTAAAAATTCAAACGCTGGCTAAACGTACTGCCGAAATGCATATAGCACTAGGAAGTGAGTTTGAAGAAACAGCATTTACCCCCACACATTTTAACGGAGATTATACTGTCTGGTTAAAAAATAGGTTACTCTATCAATTTCAAAACCGACTTAATACAATAGAAAATAATTTACATAAACTAGAAGGTCTTGCATTAGAACTAGCTACGGAATTCCTAGACAAAAAAAATAGTATTCGTAAACGTTTTGTAAATTTTGATTGGACCAAACTAAAAGGGGAACGCATCCGTGTACATGGAGATTATCATCTGGGACAAATCTTAGTACAAGATGATGATTTTTTTATCCTTGATTTTGAAGGAGAACCAGAAAGTACAATTAGAGATCGTAAAGTAAAACAACCCCCATTAAAAGATGTTGCAGGCCTTTTTAGATCATTTCACTACTCAATTTATGCAACTATATTTAATCATGGAGAAGAGTATGAACAAACTCAAGATGAGTTATTTGATGCTGGAGAACTTCTCTATAAATATTTTATAGGTGTTTTCTTGTCTACCTATATAGTAGAAATCCAAAAAGCAAATTTAAATATAGGGTATAATCAAGAGCGTATCTTTTTATTAAAGTACTCATTACTCGAAAAAGCTGTATATGAGCTGGGCTATGAGCTTAATTCAAGACCCCTTTGGGCAGTTATTCCTTTAAAAGGAATATCAAATATTATCAATCATTAATTTATGGCAGAAGTAAAACCATTTAGTCTTTTTACAGACTTTGATATTAATCTCTTTAAAGCAGGAAAGCATTATCGATTATATGAGAAGATGGGTTCTCATATTATGGAGGTAGATGGAGAGAAAGGGACTTATTTTGCAGTATGGGCACCTAGTGCAAAGTCCGTTTCTGTTATAGGAGATTTTAATTACTGGATAGAAGGAGAACACAATCTTAATGTACGATGGGATGAGAGCGGTATATGGGAAGGGTTTATTCCTAATACGGGCAAAGGGACTATCTATAAATATAAGATACAAAGCCATAATAACGATATCAAAACAGAGAAGGCAGATCCTTATGCCAGACGCTGTGAACATCCTCCTAAGACCGCTTCTATTGTTTGGGATGACCCTTATACATGGGAGGATGCTAAGTGGATGAAAAAAAGGAAAAAACACAATGCACTGGATGCTCCTTATTCTGTATATGAAGTACACTTAGGGTCGTGGAAAAAACAAATAAAAGAGAATCGTTTTTTGTCTTATATAGAACTCGCAGATGAGCTGGTTGCCTATGTAAAAGAAATGAATTTTACGCATGTAGAATTAATGCCTGTAATGGAGTATCCTTATGATCCAAGTTGGGGATATCAATTGACAGGTTATTTTGCACCTACATCCCGTTTTGGATATCCAGAAGAGTTTAAAGTATTGGTAGATAAATTACATCAAAATGATATAGGTATTATTTTGGACTGGGTACCGTCACATTTCCCAGAAGATGCACATGGATTAGGATTTTTTGATGGATCATGTTTGTATGAGCATCCCGATAAACGCAAAGGATATCACCCTGATTGGAAAAGTCTCATTTTTAATTACGGCCGTAATGAGGTAAAGTCTTTTCTTATCAGTAATGCTATTTTCTGGCTGGATCAATATCACGTAGATGGACTACGGGTAGATGCAGTAGCCTCTATGTTATTCCTAGATTATTCTCGTGAAGATGGAGAATGGGAACCCAATCAATATGGAGGTAGAGAAAATCTAGATGCTATCGCATTTATGAAAGAAATGAATGAGGCTGTATATAGTAGTTTCCCAGATGTACAGACGATTGCAGAAGAATCTACATCCTTTCCTATGGTATCAAAACCAACCTTTATAGGAGGCCTAGGATTTGGGATGAAATGGATGATGGGCTGGATGCATGATACCTTACAATATTTTGCAAAAGAACCTATCTATCGTCAGCACCATCAAAATGATTTGACCTTTAGTATGACCTATGCATTTACAGAAAATTTTATGCTCCCTTTATCACATGACGAAGTGGTGTACGGAAAACACTCTATATTAGGAAGAATGCCTGGTGATGAGTGGCAGCGTTTTGCAAATCTTAGACTGTTATACAGTTATATGTTTACACATCCAGGTACAAACTTACTCTTTCAGGGAGCAGAATTTGGACAAAGCGCAGAGTGGAACTTTCAGCAAAGCCTAGACTGGCATTTGCTAGCCTATGATGTGCACAAAGGTGTTCAAACCTTGATAAAAGACCTTAATAAATTGTACAAAAAAGAGCCTGCATTATATCAAAAACAATTTCAATCAGATGGTTTTGAATGGATTGACTATAGCGATACAGAAAATTCAGTATTGGTATATATCAGAAAAGGAAATTCCTCTAAGGACGACCTTATTATTGTTTGTAATATGACACCAGTTCCAAAAGACGACTATCGTATTGGACTTCCCAAAACAGGAACAATTAAGGAAGTTTTTAATAGCGATTTAAAGAAGTATAGCGGCAGTGGGAATTTCAAAAATAAGGCAATAAAATCTGAAGAAGTATCACATCAATTTAGAGATCATTCGGCAAGCATACAGATCCCGCCTTTGGGAATGATTGCATTTAAATACATAAAGAAATAGACATGAAAAAGCGGTTTTGAGGTATACGCTTTCGCGAAAGCGTATATGTTCTTATTTCTGTTTTTGACACTATAATTGTCTTAATTACATTAAAAATCTTCAATAAAATAATTTTTTTCAGTTACGAAAACGTTAGCGTTAATAAACTTATCGTAGAATATTTCTTGATGTGAACTAGATAGTTTTTATTTGATAAGTACTAAGAGAACACTATGATTACTAATACAGAATTGCAACAAAAAGGAAATCAATTTCCTAATCAAATTATAGATTTTAATAAAGATGTAGATACCCTCTATTTTTCTACACAGAATAATGTCATTCTTCAACTTACCGTATTACGCGATAGTGTGATCCGTTTTAGGTTTGCCACTGGAGGTGTTTTTGAATCTGATTTTTCATATGCGATTGATCAAAATGCTAATAGAGGATACAATCATCTAGAAGTGACAGATGACAAGGACTATTACCATGTCAAAACGAGTAAACTGCATGTGCGTATAGAAAAATTGAGTCTTCAAACTTCTATCTATGATCTTAAAGGAAATTTGATCAATGAAGATGAGTTAGGATTCCATTTTGAAGAGAGCTTTGAATACGGTGGGAACATCGTTAAGATGAGTAAAAAAGCACAACATGCAGAGAGTTATTATGGCTTAGGAGATAAGCCCATGCATTCTAATTTACGAGGGAAACGTGTGCAAAATTGGGCTACAGATGAATATGCATTTGGTAAAGATAAAGACCCTATTTACAAGAGTGTTCCATTTTATATAGGATTACATCAGAAACGAGCCTATGGGGTTTTCTTTGATAATACTTTTAGAACTTTTTTTGATTTTTGTAATGAACGTATAGATGTTGCTAGTTTCTGGGCCCAGGGAGGTGAGATGAATTACTATTTCATTTATGGCCCTTCTATGGAAGATGTAGTATCTAATTATACAAACTTAACAGGAGTGCCAGAAATGCCACCATTATGGGCATTAGGCTATCAACAATGTAAGTGGAGTTATTATCCTGAAAGTAATGTAAAAGAAATTGCTCAAAAATTTAGAGATTTAAAAATCCCTTGTGATGGTATCTATTTAGATATTGATTATATGGATGGTTTCCGTTGTTTTACATGGAATAAGGAGTATTTTCCAGATCCTAAACGTATGGTCAAAGAACTGGCAGATGATGGATTTAAAACAATTGTAATTATAGATCCAGGAATTAAAATAGATCCTGACTATTCGGTATATCAGGAAGGAATTGAAAATGATTATTTCTGTAAACGTGCAGATGGTCCATATATGAAAGGAAAAGTATGGCCAGGAGAATGTAATTTTCCAGATTATACAAATCCTAAGGTTCGTAAATGGTGGGCTGGATTATTTAAAGAACTTATCCATGATATAGGAGTAAAGGGAGTATGGAATGATATGAATGAGCCTGCTGTTATGGAAGTTCCAGGTAAAACCTTTCCGCCCGATGTACGCCATGACTATGATGGTCATCCCTGTAGCCATCGTAAAGCACATAATATTTATGGAACTCAAATGGCAAGAGCCACCTATGAAGGGGTTAAAAAATATGCATATCCTAAGCGCCCTTTTGTAATTACGCGATCAGCTTATAGTGGCGCACAACGCTATACTTCATCTTGGACAGGAGATAATGTTGCCAGTTGGGAGCACCTTTGGGTAGCAAATATCCAAGTACAACGGATGTGTATTTCCGGAATGTCTTTTACTGGGACAGATATAGGAGGATTTGCAGAGCAGCCTACGGGTGAGTTATATACACGATGGATACAGCTTGGTGTTTTTCACCCTTTCTGTAGAACACACTCATCGGGTCATCACGGAGAGCAAGAACCTTGGGCATTTGACGATGATGTAACAGATATAGCACGTAAGTTTATTAATTTGCGTTATCGCTTACTTCCCTATTTATATACTATGTTTTATGAGTATATCAAGAAAGGAACTCCTTTATTAAAACCACTAGTGTATTTTGACCAAGATGATCCACAAACACATTATCGTACCGATGAGTTTATTTTTGGAAATCACATATTAGCATGTCCTATTCTTGAACCTAATGCAAAGGGACGTCGTATGTATGTTCCAAGAGGGAAGTGGTATAACTATTGGACCAAATTACCTGTAGAAGGAGGAAAAGAACAATGGGTAGATGCAGATATAGACTCGATGCCACTTTTTGTAAAAGAAGGAACCATATTACCTAAATACCCTATCCAGCAATATGTAGGAGAAAAAGTAATAGAGCAAGTAGAGTTAGAAGTCTATTATGGTTTAGGTAAAAATGCATCCAAACTCTATGAAGATGCTCAAGATGGATATGATTATACCAAAGCACGTTATAGCTATAGAACCTTTAAAATGTCTGGAAAGGAAAATGATTGGATCATCCAGCAACATAAACGAGGAGATTTTATTACGAGTTATGATACCTTTAGAATTCATTTAATAGGCTTACCATTTAAAATAGAAGAAATAGAGCTTGATAATGTCAAAGTTAGCTTTGACGATGTGCAGTTTGACGAGAAAACATGTGCTTTGATCATTAAGAAAGATTTTACAGAGCTTCATATCTCAGGTTCTTAAAAGTTCTTTGTAATTTTAGTGTACTAAAATCAAAATAATGAATACTAAGCAAATATGTACGCTATTACTAACAGTTGTGTTAGTATGTGCTTGTAAGACTAGTCCTTTTACAGGAAAGAAAACACTCAACTTTGTAAGTAATGATCAGTTGTTTCCTATGGCATTTCAACAATATGATCAATTTCTTTCTGAAAATAAAGTATTAAATGGGACCACAGATGCCGCTATGGTAAAACGTGTAGGAGAAAAAATTGCTGTGGCTGCAGAACGATATCTAACAGCAAAAGGATACCCTGGATATCTTCAAGATTACAGATGGGAATATAATCTAGTAGAAGATGAGGCTGTAAATGCCTGGGCGATGCCCGGAGGTAAGATTGTAGTGTATACAGGTATATTACCTATTACCCAAACGGAGAAAGGACTTGCAATGGTAATGGGTCATGAACTTGCCCATGCGCTTGCAGATCATGGTGCACAACGTATGAGTGCAGCACAATTACAACAAATAGGAGCTGTAGGCACAGCCGTAGCTGTAGGAGGACAAACCGCAGAGAAACAACAGCAGATTATGCAACTGTATGGAGTAGGATCTCAAGTAGCAGGAATGTTACCTTTCAGTCGTTCTCATGAAACGCAGGCAGACGAGATAGGAATTGTCATTGCTGCAATTGCAGGATATGATCCTTATGAAGCTGCAAATTTATGGAGACGTATGAAGGCTGCTAGTGGAGGACAAGCTCCCCCGCAAATATTAAGCACACACCCTTCTAATGATTCCCGTATAGCAAACTTAACACGTATGGCGCCTGTAGCAGTACAAGAAGCTGCAAAATTTGGGGTGACTTCTTTTAAATAAATAAGATTTAACGATAATATCTTGTCATAAAAGCTACACAGTCGTGTAGCTTTTTTATTTTAGTAGTATGAAGACACAACTACAAAAAGGAGATAAGAAATTATTAAATGCCTGGGCATTTTACGATTGGGCAAATTCTGTATACAGTTTGGTAATCGCATCTGCGATATTCCCATTGTTTTATGGCGCTTTATTCAGATCGGCGGGGATTACCGAAGTCACACTGTTTGGAACCGTATGGAATCAAACCTCTATTATTTTTGGAGTCACGGCACTCGCATTTTTTATTATATCTGTCATTTCCCCTTTGTTATCTGGAATTGCAGATTATTTAGGGAATAAGAAGTTCTTTTTAAAATTCTTCTGTTATATGGGCGCTTTGAGCACTATAGCACTTTTTTGGTTTAGTCTAGAAAATATATATTTTGGGCTTTTATGCTATTTGCTAGGACTTGTGGGGTTTTGGGGAAGTATCGTTTTTTATAATTCCTATCTTCCCGATATAGCCCATCCAGAACAGCAAGATGCCTTAAGTGCAAAAGGATATGCATTAGGATATATAGGAAGTGTCCTTTTACTTGTCTTCTGTCTAGTCATGATTTTAGGGTATGAGGCTTTTGGGTGGGAGAGCGAAGCCTTTCCAACAAAACTATCTTTTATATTAACGGGAGTATGGTGGATTTTATTCAGCCAGTATACGTACAGATATCTCCCTAAAGGAAATAAAGCAGATGGGCCTCTTACCAAAGAAGTAGTTTTACATGGTTTTACAGAGCTTAAAAATGTCTGGACAGAGTTAAAGGGGCAGATACGATTAAAAAAATATCTAATTGCTTTTTTTGTATACAGTATGGCCGTACAAACTGTGATGCTAGCCGCCGCTTATTTTGGAGAACAAGAATTAGAATGGGGTAGTGATAGTGAGCGTACAACAGGACTTATTGTAAGCATTTTATTAATTCAATTAATTGCAGTAGTAGGAGCGATATTAACATCAAAACTATCCAATAAGATAGGAAATATTAAAGCCCTTATTATTGTCAACATTATATGGATAGGGATATGTAGCTGGGCCTTTTTTGTATATACGCCTGTGCAGTTTTACTTTACGGCAGCAATTGTAGGTTTGGTAATGGGGGGGATACAGTCCTTATCGAGGTCTACCTATTCCAAATTTTTGCCAGAAACCGAAGACACCACCTCCTATTTTAGCTTTTATGATGTTTCAGAAAAAGTAGGAATCATTTTTGGAATGATCGTCTTTTTAGTCATGCAAGAACTTACAGGAAGTATGCGATATGCTATTGTCTTTTTAATCGTTTTCTTTGCTATGGGTGTGTTTTTATTAAAACGAGTGCCTAAAGAAGGTTAGATATATGTATAGGTACGCTTTCGCGAAAGCGCACTACCATTTCTCCCAAATAGAGATCATATGAAAAAAGTAATTCAAGAATTTAAAGATTTTGCTATAAAGGGCAATATGATTGATATTGCTATTGGAATCATCATAGGGACAGCGTTTAATAATGTGATTAATGTTCTTGTAAAGAAGGTAGTGATGCCTCCCTTATCATTACTTACAGATGATGTACATCTTTCGGAAAAAAAGATAGTTCTTAGAGAAGTAAGTGATACGGCCTCTGAAGTAGCGATAGGGTATGGAGAGCTTATAGAAGTATCTATAGATTTTTTAATCATAGCCCTGACTATTTTTATAGTGATAAAAGGGATGAATACGTTTAGAAATAAAGCAGAAGATCCTAAGAATACAGAAGTAGTCACTCCTAAAGATATTGAACTTTTGGCTAATATAGAACGGCTTATGGAGGAGCAAAATGCGCTTTTAAAGAAGGCCTCAAAATAATCTATCTCACTATTTATTAAGGATTATATAGTATTGATTCTAAAAAATAAACAGAATACAAGTAGAATATTTTAATTATGTTTGCGTTGAAAGTTTACTAAACCAAACTACAATGAAAAAAATATCCTACTATCTCTCTCTTTTTACGGTATTATGTGCACTGGTTTTTACCTCTTGTGATGATGAACAATTAGAAGGTGAATTCTTTGCAACTCCTGATGGAGAAGAAATTGTCATTACTGATCCTACAGGAGGGACATGTTTAGATGTGTCTTTGGCACTACAAGATCTACTACAAGCATTTAATACAGCTACAGGAGATGCAATACCCCAAGCATGTGAAAATTACAGACAAGGACTTGAAAATGCAATTGCAGCTTGTGGAGATGAGTTAGGAGTTTTTCAAGCTACCATAGATTCTTTAGGTGATTGTACTACTATTGATCCATGTGTGCAAGCAGAAAATGCAACAGCAACCGCATTATCTGCATTTAATAGTGCAGGTCCAGAAGAACAACAAACCGCTTGTATTGCTTATGAAGCGGCATTACAAAATCAGATTGCAGCATGTGGAGATACTGATGGAAGTTTACAAGCTATCATTAATGATTTAGATTGCGATGGTGAATGTACTGCTGCTATGGATGCTACGACTGTTGCTCTAGAAGCTTTTGAAGCTGTAGATATTACTGATGAAGAAGCATTTACAGCAGCCTGTAATGCATACAGGCTTGCTTTACAAGAGCAGATTATAGCTTGTGGTGATGCAGATGGAAGTTTGCAAACTATTATTGATGATCTAGGAGATTGTACAGTTCCAGAAGATGATGGCCCTGTACAGATGATCGTAGACGAAACTTTTATCAATTTTAATGTAGCAGAATCACCTATCAATGGATCTACATTTAATGTAACCGCTACAGATATTAGTACAGGAGATACATTTACTTTTGATCTTGTATTGTTACAAACAGGAACAAATGTTATGCAAAATGTAGAGCTTACTTTAGAGGGTGTTGTATATACCCCTATTGAGAGTGCACCTATGGGAGAACCTGTATTTGTTACTGTAGTTACAGAAAATGACGGAGTAGTTATTGTAGGTACTTTTTCAGGGCCTATGATGGATGCAGAAGGAAATGTAATTACGGTTTCTGACGGAACGATAAATATTGAAATATAACTATAACCATTCTAAAATGATACAATGCCCTCACCACGAGGGCATTTTTTGTTTTAGAGTTTTATTATATCTTACCTATAAATTATAGAGAATGTATCAAGAAATTTTAAGTCACATACAGGAATATATACAACTTGATGCTACTGAAGTCGAATTATTTACTTCAATGTTAGTTCGTAAAAAGCTTCGTAAAAGACAGTTTCTTATAGAGGAGGGAAGTTCTGTAAATTATCAATATTTTGTGGTGAGTGGTTGTCTCAAGGCATTTGAGGTAGATGAAAATGGCGATGAGCATATTATTCAATTTGCTAAAGAAAATTGGTGGATTAGTGATTTTAAAGCCTTTTTTGATGAAAGCAATTCAAAGCTAACTATAGATAGTATAGAAGAATCTATTGTTTTAGGAATAGAAAAAAATGACCTAGAAGAACTCTATCGTAAGGTTCCTAAGTTTGAACGGTTTTTTAGAATTAAATTAACAAGAGCTTATGTCGCCTTACAAAACCGTATACTCTCTTCATTAGAAAAAACGAATGAAGAACAGTATCTTGATTTTCAAAAGGCATACCCTAATTTAGAACAACGAATACCTAATTATATGATAGCAAATTATTTAGGTATACAGCCAGAAAGCCTTAGCAGGATTCGTAAACGATTGGTTAATAACTGATTAGAATAAGTCTATTTGAAAATCTTAACCCAAGTCAATATTTTTTCATAACAGATATCAAGTAGTTCAGGGTTCTTCTTACCTCATCTTTGCAATGTAATAATTAATAAAACATTCAAAAGATGAAAAAATTAAAAGTACTTATTGTAACTACCTCACATGATCAGTTAGGAGTAACAGGAGAAAAAACGGGGGTATGGCTTGAAGAATTAGCAGGTCCTTATTATGAGTTTAAAGATAATAATGCAACTATTACCATAGCATCTCCCAAAGGAGGATCTGTTCCTTTAGATCCCAAAAGCGAACTTCCAGAATGGCAAACAGAATTTACCAGACGATTTTATAAAGATGAAGAAGCGCTTCAAGCTATTGAGAGATCTATAGATGTAAAAGCAATTCACCCATCAGATTATGATGTTTTATTCTTTCCAGGAGGGCATGGACCGATGTGGGATTTAGGAGATAATGCACAAATAGCATCTATGATTAATGAATTTGACAAATACAAGAAACCTATTGGTTTGGTATGTCATGGAGTTGTTGCATTAAAGGGAGTAAAAACAGATGATGGGATGCCATTTGTAAATGGTAAAAACCTTACATCTTTTACAAACTCAGAAGAAGATGCTGTCGGGTTGTCTGACGTAGTTCCATTTTTACTTGAAGATGCTTTAATAGAAGAAGGCGCTATATATATAAAGGAAGATGATTGGTCGGACTTTGTAGTAGAAGATGGAAACTTAGTGACAGGTCAGAATCCTCAATCATCTGTATCTACAGCAAAAAGAATATTAAAATTGATTTAAAAAAACACCTAAAATTTAAAATAAATAATTATGATTACTATAGAAAAAAGAACACGTATTGCTTTAGATTTTTTTGAAGCTTATAAGAACCAAGATGTAGAAAAAGCATCATCACTGGCATCAGATAATGGGACATTTAGATATATTCCTTTAGGAGAAAACGGAGTAGGGAGTATTAAAGCAAGTAAGGATAATAACTGGGCAGGGATAGCTACTGCTTTGATAAGCGCTTTTCCAGATTTAACAAATAAAGTAAAAAATGTTTCTATTGATAACCAAGGGAATGCTATTGTTCAAGTATTTATTGGAGGCACTCAAGCAGATGCAATAATGGGAATTCCAAGTAAAGGGAACTATTATAACGTTGAACATTTATTTATCTTAAAAATCAATGATTCAGGATTAATAGAAAATATAACATGTTATTGGGATAATTGGGATTGGTTTCAACAGATCGGGTACCAACCTAGCTAAATAGTATCTAAAAATGATCTTATAAAAAATGCCCTCAATTAGAGGGCATTTTTTATAGACATATATACTGTTTATTAATTCATAGAAATACTTCCTGACCCAGATACTTTTGTATCTTCTTTATCAGGGTTTCCGTAGTATTCTATATCTCCAGAACCACTTACACGTGCTCTAAGACTTTTACTACAGTGGATTGCAATATCTCCAGAACCTGCTACACGAGCATCTGCATTATCTGCTTTAAGATCTCTGGCATGTACATCTCCTGACCCTGCTACGCTAGCCTCGATATCACGACTACTTCCTTTTAAGGTAAGATCCCCAGATCCAGCAACGCTTGCATCTATAGAGCTCGCCTCGATTTCTAAAACAAGATCTCCAGATCCAGCTACAGAAGTTCTGAACTCCTGAGTTTTGATCATATCACTATTCCATACGTCTCCAGAACCCGCTAGTGTTACTTCGTCCAGATCTTGAAAAGGCACAGTTACTTTGATCATCATTCTTTTACTAGGACGTATATTTTTTCCTTTTTTTACTTTTATTTTTAGTGCAGTTCCTTTTACTTCAGTTACGATATATTCTAATAGATTACTTTCTCCTTCGATAGTAAGGGTTCCTTCTTGTCCAGCTACTAATTCTACGTCAAAGAAGCCTCCTACATTTACTTGGTCATAACTCCCTACGTCTCTAGTAATTGTTTTCATATTACCATTTCCTTTTTCTCCTTTTCCCCACCATTGAGCTTGAACTTGAACTGTGGTTAGGATGAGTAAACTAAGTGCGATTAAATTTTTCATAATGTTTTAATTTTGATTGAGATTAGATTTTTTTTGTTAAGGTTACGCCTCCATATTCAGAGTCGATATTTATTCTGTTTGAACTTGATGAATCGCCATAGTATCCTTCATAATACTTATCAGAAGATTGCACACGTTTTTTAGTAAATTCAAGATCATCTTTTCCGCTTAAACCTGCGTATTCCAGAGTAATATTAAATGTAAAGTTATAGTCATTGTGGAAGCCTATTTTTATGCCTGTGTAATCACTTTGGATCACAACATCTCCAGCGGTAGCACTTAACTCTTCGATACGTATAGAACCATAGTCGGCATTAATGTTTACGTCTCCATTTATAGTCCCTAGTTTTGCAGATAAGTAATCTCCTTGCCCCTCTACATCTCCAGTAGCCCCTGTTCTTAATGAACCATAATCACAGCTATAGTTAAGATCACCTATTTCTCCAAATTCACTTTTTGTGTAATCTGCATTTAAGTCAATAGGTCCTGCTTTTTCTAATACAAAGCCAGAATAGTCTGCTGTGATACGTCCGCTCTTCATATATCCTATGGTAGAGTTACTCGTATAGTCAAAGTCTAGCGTATTACTATCTCCCATTAAGTCACCTAGGGTTAGTTTTCCGTAATCACAACTTATCTTTGCGTTTCCTTCTATACGATTAAGATCTATTCCTCCATAATCGTTACTAATATCAATATCGTTAGTCACAGGTACTTTGACTTCATATCGTATTTCCATATTGACATTACTATTTTTCCAGCTTTTCCACCATGAACGGTTCCCTGATTTATTGAACTCCGTTTTTGCGCTTACATAACTAGCACTTCCGTCAAAAGCCACGTTGATCTGGTCTAATTTGTCTTGTACTTTATCTTCGTTATTCCCATTGGTTTTAATGTATACTTCAATGACAGTACGATTTTCATTCCAAGAAACAATATTTACATTGCCATAACTATTGTCTATTTTTAAAGTAGCGTCTGGATTTACAGTAAACTCTTTCTTAACTTTCTTTTCTTTAGTATAACGACCTTTAAATCCGTTATTTCCTAGTACGATCGCAGGAATAGCGAGTAGGATAAATAGTAGTGTGTGTATTTTTGTTTTCATAATTTTGGTATATAGCGCCTTATATAGCTGAAGGTCGCAAGTCATTTAAATTTTTAATTGCATCTAGGTGTTCCAGAACCTGTTGTAATAAGTCAATTCTATTTTGAAAATTACTGATCATGGCATAGATAACTCTTTTGTCTTGACCACTTTCAGACAGGTCCTTTTTTAATTTATCATAATTGGTTTCAAGAGCAGTGAGTCTGGTAATAGCGTCATCTATGATGGCTTGTGTTTCGGGAGAGGCTTGTTGTTGTATTTCAAATAGCTCTCTTTCAATGGTTTGTGTAAAGAATGCTTGTGTTTCTTCCATTTCTGGAGATATGTCTGCAAGTTCTCTTATTTCCGAATCTGTATTTCGCGAAAGCGTCACCATAAATATAAGCGCCACACTCGCTGCAATGGCCAGTGGTTTCCACCATGTAATTTTACGAACAGGCTTTTCCTGTCCATTTACACTCTGCAGCTTTTCTAAAAACCGAGCATGGTGTGCCGTATCTGGCTCTGCTATGTCTAAATGACCGTTTAAGCGATCAAATAGTTGTTCTATAGAATCCTTCTTCATGGCTATTTAATAATTTGCGTAAGCTCTCCTTTGCTCTTGAAACTGTAGTACGACAGTTAGCATAGCTTACATTCATAATTGTACTCATTTCTTCATAATCATACCCCTCGATGAGGTGTAGTGATAATGCCTGGCGATAGTTATCTTTTAATTGGTTCATCGCTCCCATAACTTGTTGCACTTTAACTTGACTTAAATCTGCTTCGGATACACCATCGTTATCATCTTCTATACGATATAAATGGTCTTCTAGCGGTGTCTCATCAAGTCGTTGACTTTTTTGATAACTATTTAAGCTTTTATTGACAACAATTCTTTTTAACCAACTCCCAAAAGAGGCTTCCCCTTTAAAACTATCCAGCTTTGTAAATGCATTCAAAAACGCTTCTTGCATGACGTCTTCTGCTTCGGCGGTATCTTTTACAATGCGCAATGCTGTATTATACATCGCTTTATAATAGCGATTGTATACCTCAATCTGTGCAGATTGGTTTCCACGTTTACACATTGGAATGAGGTCAATAATATTGCGATTGGTTAGCGTCACTTTTGATTATTTCTGATATAAAGATGCTTCCTTTTTTGATTTGTTACACTTTCGTGAAATTTTTCTTGGATAGGGGGTAATTTGTCTCTTAAAGATAGATAATAGGAAGATATGTAGAAAAGAACTTCTACAGATGTTTTTTAGCAAATGCTTATATGGTTATTGTGAAATATGCCTATTTTAAATAGATAGGCTTCTATTCTTACAACTCTTATAAACCTTACTATTTTGCTTTTTTAAGTGCGATGGCTTGGTTAATAGCCATTATTAATACAATAAGAGCAATGATTTCTATAGTTAGCTCTCCAGTTTTTGTAATTTGAGCTGGTTTAAATAGGATTATAATTAAACTTCCTATGACCCAAAGGACATCTTGAACTATAATCCATATGATAAAAGATCTTCGCTGTTTCTTTATTTCTAATACAATAGAAAAAGCAAAGTAGATTAGTACAAGACCGGTGACCAAAAACAGAGATACATCTTGTAAGCCAAAGATGTGTGCAATTTGTTTATGCATTATACTAATTATAATGCCTGAGATTCCAGAAAATACTGCGTTTATTGCCAAGGCTTTTTGTAGTCTATTCATGCTAAGAGGCTTTTGTTAATACAAAGCTCTTTATAATAAACATCAAATCTCTTGACAAATGTTAGGTAATTGACTTTACTTCATTTTTTCGTAACCTACTTAAAGATTCTGGAGTAATTCCTAGCATAGATGCTATATACTGTAAAGGGACATTATTAAAAAGTGTAGGCTCTTCCTTAAGTAATTGTTGAAATCGTTGTTTTGCAGTTGTATGTAACTGAGAAAACATACTGCGTTCTAATAAAGCAAAAGAGCGGGCTAGTAATATATTATCAAACTCCAACCATTTAGGTTCTTTTTTACTTAATTCAAAATGGTCTTCTCTTTTTATAACATAGAGTGTGCAGGCAGTAATTGCCTGTATATTCCAAATATTTGTAGTTTCAAAAATAAAACTGGATAGAGAAGTAATAAATTTTCCACTATTCCCTATCCATAATGTTATCTCTTTTCCATCAACAATATCATACATTCTCATATAACCAGACGAGATATATGCCATTTGTCTGCATATAGTTCCTGATTTTAAAAAGAATTCTCCTTTTGAAATTTCAATAGGTTCAAAAGCAGCAAGTATTGTATTCATTGCTTTTGTAGTAATAGTAATTTCGTTTGAAATACAGGCTTTTAATGCTTCCATAGTATATCCTATTGTTAATGTACTTTACTAAAATACATTTCTTTTGCAGACCTAACATAGGAACATACAATAGTTTTATTTGTTATTTATAAATCTATATAATGCGTTATACACGATGCGTTTTCATAGCCATTACAAGAGCTTTTTTAAATGATTCTATAGTGATTGCAATATCATTTTCTGTGGTAGCCCATGAACATATACTAACCCGCATTACTTTATGACCTTGCCAATCTGATCCTCCAAGCCAACATTCTCGTAATTGTTGGATATTTTCTAATACGGTTTTTGTAATTGTGTCACTTTCACATCTAACGATTACTTGATTAAAAACGACATCATTCTCAACATAAAATCCTGGAATCTTAGCTATTTCTTTTTCAAATTGCTTGGCTCTTTGATATAGAGTAAGTACCATCTGATCAATTCCATCTTTTCCTAGATATTTCATGATTGCCCATAATTCAATAATTCTGGCACGCCGGGACATTTCTGGTGTATAGAACATACCATCTCTTTCTGTGCTTTCTATAATATAACTTCCAGACATATGTAGTGCAGCTGTCAAAGCTTCTTTATCTGCGCATAGTACAATACCACAATCATACGGGGTGTTTAATGTTTTATGTCCGTCTACAGCCCAGGAGGTGGCATGTTCCATCCCTTTTGTAAGGTGTTTTAGCTGTTGTACAGCTCCAGCCCATAATCCAAATGCACCATCTATATGTATCCAGGCATCTGCATCTTTTGCTTTTTTGCAGATTTTTTCAAAATCGTCAAAAGCTCCACTATTTACATTTCCTGCTTGTAAAATGACAATAGTATTACGATCTAACTCAGGAATATTTTCAGATTTTATTCTTCCTTGAGAATCTACATCTACCCATTCTATAGTTTCTTGTCCTAGCCCTAATATACTTATTGCCTTTATTACAGTTGAATGTGCTTGTTTGCCTGTTACAATACGTATCGGAGGAGCATTACGAAGTCCTTTAATATTAATATCCCAATTGTTTTTTTGTAAAATTCGATACCTTGCTGCAACAAGACCACATAGATTTGCAGTAGATGTACCACTTACAAAACCTGCAACTGTTTCTTGAGGTAATCCAAATAATTGGACGAGCCATTTTTCAACAACGGTTTCTAGAGTACTCCCAATAGGTGACATTACATTCATAGCTGTTACTTGATCCCAATATGTTCCAAGTGTTTTTGCCGCTAGACCTACTGGGACAGTACTACCTGTAACAAAACCAAAATACCTGCCTCCTGATGTAGCTGTAGTAGCAGGGCTTCCATATTGATGTAATTGCTGAAGAACATCTTGTGCATTGGTCGAATTTTGTGGAAGTTCTTCATCAAATTGAGATAGACCCTTTAGAGCATCTTTAGTTGGGTAAACATTGCGTTCATGGATACGGGCAATATATTCCAAAGCATATTCTTGAGCTTGATGAAATATATCTTTTGTTTTCATATCGAGAAACATATTATCTTGAATCGTGTGTTTCATAATCTTTCTGATTTACAAATAGAGAATTGTCGATGTGTTGTTTTAAATATTAAAGTTTGTACTGTAAATGATTAATATATTTTTTGATGTTTTCTTCGTTTCGTTTAAAATAGGTCCATTTGCCTAGACGTGTTGCTGTAACAAGACCAGCGCTTTGCATTTGAGACATATATTGAGATATCGTAGATTGTGATAAATCTGCTTTGTTCTTTATAAAAACCAAACATACTCCAAAATCAAAATGACCTAATTCTTGGTGTGGAGGAAAATGTTTTTCAGGGTCTTTAAGCCACTCTAAGATATCTACTCTGATCTGGTTAGATAATACTTTACTAACTTCTATGACATTCATTATTCAAATATAACAAATCTATAAATACCGATTTGTTTTAAATTATAAACTTAGTTTAAATCCGTATACATATAGGTTCCCTTTTGTAAAATCAATTTCTTCATATCTTACAAAGCCTAATCTCTCATACATACCCCATGCAATTTTCATAGAGGCTGTAGAATGAATAATGACTTGTTTTTGATTTAATTTCTGGGCTCGTTGGATACAGGCTTTGCATAATAATTTTCCTATCCCCTTTCCTTGTTCATTTGAATCTACGGCTAGCAGCCTAAACCCTGAAGCATTCTGTATTTGTGTTACTGCTCCATCGGCACCATAATTTTTTAGATCACTAAAGTATACGACAGCTCCTACCACATTATCATTTTCAGAAGTGGCTACTAGAAGTTCGATATCTTCTTTTTTTGTAAGCTCACCTACATTTGATAATACCGTATAATATTCAGGCTCTTCATTTGGTTTTGGAAAGCCTTCTAATTGAGAATAGATAGAGACCATAAGCTTACCAATAGCTCTAAACTCTTTCGGTCTAGCATTCCGTATATTAATCTTTTGGTGGCTCATAATAAAAATGAATAGGGGTACACTCAAAATTTGTAGTAATTAAATGTACTATTTTTCATTCTAATATTTATGAAGGTTATGCGCTATTTTTTTGCTAAAGCAATGGCATTTATTCCATGAGATATAGTCATATTTCCTGCAAAAATATATGTACGTTTAAAAAGAAGTAAAGTAAATGTAAGTACAATTTCATTCTATAGTCTTAATTTTATTAAAGAACTAGAGACATGGTCAGATTGAAATCGTACTCACTGAGTATAGATCTATCCTTTCTTGTATGTCCTATTTTGTATAGGTGATAAGATATAGGTACATACAGCGTATTTTATATAAAGAGATAGTCTTCATGTCGTACTTACTTTGTTATTGTAATACACTTTGTAAAGCATCATAATACCGATTTGCTACAAAATTGGCACCTGCTAGATTATAGTGTACGTCATCTGCCAGATAATCATCAATAAAATCAGTAGACATATCTACAATAAGAACATTTGAAGTAGATGTAGTTTGTTCTTGCGCTACTATTGGGATATCTTGTAATGCCTGATTGTAATATGCTAAAAACTCTGGAGTTTGCTCACTAGTAAGTGCAGGTGCTGGAAGTTCTAGAAAAATAGTAACATTTGGATTTGCCGCTTGTAAAATATCAATAATAGCGCTTATATTAGAAAGGGATTGTGTATAATTATCAATACCATCGTTACCTCCTGGAGAACTAAAAAGGACAATATCCGGTACCGTACTTAAATCACTTAACCATATATCTATTTCTTCTAAGATGCCTCCTGATGTAATGCCACCACGTCCTTCATGATTACGGTCAAAAGACAATCCATTATATTCGGGGTAAGATGCTTCATCTGTTTCGGTTCCTATAAAATCAAAATCATAACCTCCATCAATTAATAACTTCCAAAGATCATAACGATAACTTTCGTATTCTGGCCTGGCACCCTCAACTCTGGAAGCTCCTAATGGCATAATTTTATTAATTGCATTGCTTGTATCTACATTTACGATTTCCGGATTTGAATCATCATCACTATTACAAGCAACAATAAAACTTAAGAATACAAGTAGGATGATACGATTAAAACTCTTTTTTACTGATTTCATACTATTCTATTTTTTGAATGTTATATTTATTATTGGTAATAGTACGACCGTTCTATTTCTTTAGTGTATGGTAATTATCTGTAATGTCTGTTTTGATGTCCGAAATATGACTATTTAGAAGATAACAGGACAACTGTTATTGTTTTTTGAAAATACCAGGAGAAACACCCACTTCTTTTTTGAAAGTTTCGTAGAAAGTACTTCGTGATTTAAACCCCACTTCTTTACCAATAGCTTCCAAAGAAAAAATATGAAAGCGCGTGTCTGTGAGTAATTTTTTTGCAAGCTTAATACGATGTGTATTTACAAAGTCATTAAAACGTACTTGCCCCTCTTCTTTTAATATTCGGGTAATGGAGCTGGAACTTAAACCTATTTCTGAAGCTAATCTCTCTCGATCAAAACTTGGATCTTTGAAGAGTTCTTGCTCTTCCATGATTAATTGCATACGTTCAAAATGAGAAAGCCCTATCTTATTTTTAGTAGTAGGCGTTTTCTTTTTATATATTTTTTTGAGTGTAATTTGTTCTTGCTCTATATGCAATTGCTGAACTCCAAGATAGGTAATGCTAATAAAAAAAATAGAAAAAGTAATTCCTATATAGTTCCAAAAATCTAGATCAAACCATGCTTCTATAAATTCTAATATTAGAAAACCAGCCATCACTAGCATCAGTCCCATAGCAATAATATAGATCCATTTTTTAAAGGTCTTTTGAGCTTCACTTTGATATACGATTTGTGTAAATACAATGATGACGGTACTATTAAATAGAATGGGGATATATAGTTCTAAAGGCTCTAATACCTCAATAAAATTTTCAAATAAATCATAAGCAAACCATTCTATATAAAACAAAATAGCATAGATACCACTAAAAATGATAAAGGGTAGTATTAACAGGACCTGTGTACTTCGTTTTACTTTCTTTTTTAATGTATAACATACATATAAATACAGAAATACAGAGAAAAGGTATTCTATTCTAAACACCTCTGTAAGGCTACCTATAAAAGTGTCTTCTAATAACCCTCGCAATCTTAAAATAAGTACAGAAAGTGTGAGTAAGGCAGCTGCTAGAAATTTGTTAGGGTAGTTTTTATACTTTTTTGAAGTAAGTAATAATATAGCAAAGAAGATAACTAGAATTACTCCTATAAAAACAAAAATTTGCTCAGTTTCAATCATAGAATAGGTGAGAAGTTAAAGCAAGGTGATTATATATTTTTATGATAACACCATAGAATGAACTTAATAGCCGTATTGATACGAATATAAGAAAATACATAGCCTAAATAAAAGGAGTATCCCTATCATAGTCTTGATGCTATAACTAGAAAAATCCTTTTTTATTGAGGCTCTTTATGCTTTTAAATATTCTTGTTAAATCACTTAGGCATCAAAGATGATCTGAAGAAGATTTTTAGTTTGTAGAAATAGGAGTACATAATTCGATTAGAAACCCATTAATGTCCCGTACATAACCTACGCGTTGCCCCCAAGGTTTTTGAGATATAGGCGCCACTAATACAGCTCCAGATTGAATAGCCTTATGAAAATCGGTATCAATAGTATCTGTAGTAAATGCCAGTTCTATTCCAAAGGGTTTTTGAGTAGGCGAATTTTTTATAAATCCGTTTTTTAAATTTGAATTTGCCAGCGTTATCGAAGCAAACGCAATGGTAGTCTCTCCCGATGCTAACTCTCCATAATCTTTTTCTGGAGTACTAAACTTTTCAGTAAATCCAAATGCTTTTTTGTAAAACTCAATGGTATCTATTACATTTTCTACGTATAAAATAGTATAGGCGTATTTCATGCTTATTTATTTTACAAGATACAGCTACTTTTGTATGAAAATGTATTGAAAATTAACCTCGTAGAAGAACTACGGGTCTTTCTCCACTAATTTCTTTAGATATTTTTGAGCCTATTTTTTTTGCATTCTCTTCAGAGATATTTGATTCAGAGTCAAGTAACTTATACTTGTAAAAGGCTTTATATATTTTTTTAAGACTTAAGTCGGTTTCATATTCTAACTCAAAATCTGTAAATGTGATGACATAATATCTTACAGTGGTTGTGTCTCCGTAACGCCAGTCTTGAGGATTATTTGGATCTTTTTTTCGAGCCTTTTCAAATGTATATTCTTTTAAAACTGCAAATTCAGTCCCGTCCGATTTTTGCAATGCAATATTATTAAACTCATCATCATACTTCAAGAATTCAGACTTATCTACATAGATGATTCCTTTTTTAATTTTTACTTTTTGAGCAGTAGCAGACTGGATTCCAAACATCCCTAAAAGGATGGCAAATACGAATAGTTTTAATTTCATAAGATATGTATTATACAATGTATATGGTTTAAGAACGCTAATGTAACTATTAGCGTGCAAATAGAAAACTTGATCAGAAGTTTAGTTGGACAGAATTATTATGCCATATTTTTTCGAAGCGATCTAAGCTCAATTCCATCATGAGTAAGTGCACGGAATTGTGCTTTATTCATAATCTGTAAATTGATATTTGTTAGGTCGTTTTGAGTAGCATTATTTTCTGTGATAAACTTTCCATTATCTAATTCAAGGATAGCACTCGAATCTGAAATAGGTTCATCGTCCATATACTTAAAATGTATATCTATAATTTGTTTGTTTTTGAATAGAAGTCTTGAGGTTAATCCACATCGTTTGGCCTCATGAAATGGTAACGTATTGTTACTGGCATACTGTTCAATCAAATCTATAGTATCATCTGGAGATTTTGGTAATAATACAAACTGACCATTGGATAATTTAATCTGAGATTGGAACCCTTGCTGTCCATCCTTATTTTCAAATATGTGGTTAAAACGAATCTTTGAGATTTTTTTGTCCAGTAAATCAGATATTTTCATGATGCAGTATGATGTTGGTTAGCAATCTGTACTATGTTATTTATAGTTTTGAATTATGCATGAGTTTATGCAATTACACTTTTTAGTTCTAAAATGTACAAGCTATAAATCAAGAAGACTCAGGATACTAATATATAAAAACATACGTAATTAAAATTACCTGTACGATTTTTGACTCCCTTCTACAACTTTAAAAATTTGACGTGTTTCTTTTAGCGAAAGCGCACCTCATTTTATCTTAAAAATAGACTGGCATAACAATTGTCTTATAGACTATATAGAGCGTATACCTATCTATCTATTCTTAATAGTATATTTGTAAAACGCTGATAATTAATTTGGTAATAAAATGTCCGTTACACAGTTGTGTGACATAGTGACGTATATATAGTATGGCAAAACCTAAATTTACGACCCTTGACAGATTGTCATTGCAAGATATAGATGGAGATGCAGAGTTAATCCCTCTGATGACTCCAGAAGATGAAGAAGCGATTAATAAAGAAGAGCTCCCAGATAGTATTCCTATTTTACCCTTACGTAATATGGTACTATTTCCAGGTGTAGTAATTCCTATTTCGGCGGGTAGAGATACTTCTATAAAGCTTATAGATGAAGCCAATAAAGGCGGTAAAGTTGTTGGTGTCGTTGCTCAAAAAGATGAAGAAGTAGAAAATCCTACTGGTGAAGATATTCATAAGGTGGGTGTTGTAGCACGCATCTTACGAGTTCTTAAAATGCCTGATGGAAATGTGACAGTGATCATTCAAGGTAAAAAACGATTTGAAATTACCGAGGTAACCGCAGAGAAACCTTATATAATGGCACGTATTGCTGAATATCCAGAAAAGCGTCCAGCCAAAGGCAATAAAGAATTTAAAGCGGTGATCGATTCAATACGAGATCTGTCACTCCAAATTATACAGGAATCTCCTAATATACCTTCGGAGGCATCTTTTGCTATTAAAAATATTGAGAGTAACTCGTTTTTGATCAATTTTATAAGTTCAAATATGAACCTTACCGTTACTGAAAAACAACAGTTACTAGAGGTTAATGATTTACATAAACGTGCGTTGGAAACGCTTAAGTTTATGGATATGGAGCGTCAGAAGTTGGAACTTAAAAACGATATCCAAAGCAAGGTGCAAAGTGATATGAGCCAGCAACAACGCGAGTATTTCTTACACCAACAGATGAAAACCATTCAGGAAGAACTGGGGGGAGTATCCTCAGAAGATGACCTGGAAGAAATGCGATTACGTTCCAAAAATAAAAAATGGGATGAGAAAGTAGCCAAGCATTTTAATAAAGAACTGGCAAAAATGCAACGCATGAATCCACAGGTGGCAGAATACAGTATCCAGCGCAATTATCTGGACTTATTTTTGGAGTTACCTTGGAATGAATTTAGTAAAGATCAATTTGACTTAAAACGCGCTAAGCGTATTTTAGATCGGGATCATTATGGACTGGAAGATGTAAAACGTCGTATTATAGAATATCTGGCCGTATTGAAATTGCGTAATGATATGAAATCACCGATCCTCTGTCTATATGGCCCTCCGGGGGTAGGAAAAACCTCTTTGGGAAAATCTATAGCAGAAGCACTAGGAAGAGAGTATGTACGAATGAGTTTAGGAGGGTTACGAGACGAAGCAGAAATACGCGGACATCGTAAGACCTATATCGGTGCAATGCCAGGGCGTATCCTACAGAGTCTTAAAAAAGCTGGAACTAGCAATCCTGTTTTTGTACTGGATGAAATCGATAAGCTCAGTGCAGGACATCAAGGAGATCCTTCATCTGCTTTATTGGAAGTACTCGATCCAGAACAGAATAGTTCTTTTTATGATAACTTCTTAGAAATGGGATTTGACCTTTCTAAAGTAATGTTTATCGCCACTTCAAATAGTCTCAATACCATTCAACCAGCTTTGCGTGATCGTATGGAGATTATTAACGTAACAGGATATACCATAGAAGAAAAAGTAGAAATAGGTAAGCGCCATTTACTTCCTAAACAACTCGAAGAACATGGAATGAATGATAAGCAACTTAAAATTGCCAAACCACAACTAGAGAAAATCGTCGAGGGATATACCCGTGAGTCTGGAGTCCGAGGTCTGGAAAAACAAATCGCAAAAATGGTACGTTATGGTGCTAAAAATATTGCGATGGAAGAAGACTATAATGTCAAGGTATCTACAGATGATGTGATCGAAGTCTTAGGCCCTCCACGATTAGAACGGGGCAAATATGAGAATAATGATGTAGCTGGAGTAGTAACAGGACTGGCATGGACTCGCGTAGGAGGAGATATTTTATTCATAGAATCTGCATTATCAAAAGGAAAAGGAGCCCTTTCTATTACTGGAAACTTAGGAAAAGTAATGAAAGAAAGTGCTACAATTGCTATGGAGTATATTAAAGCAAATGCTGAATCTCTAGGCCTTAATACAGATATTTTTGATAAGTACAATGTACATATTCATGTGCCAGAAGGGGCAACTCCTAAAGACGGTCCTAGCGCAGGGATTACAATGCTTACATCTTTAGTATCTCTATATACACAGCGTAAGGTGAAGAAAAGCATTGCAATGACAGGAGAAATTACCCTCCGCGGAAAAGTATTGCCAGTAGGAGGTATTAAAGAAAAGATACTTGCTGCCAAACGTGCACGTATCAAAGAAATCTTAATGTGTGAGCAAAACCGCCGTGATATTGAAGAGATCAATGCAGATTATTTAAAAGGGCTTACATTTCATTATGTAAATGATATGAGCGAAGTGCTAGAGCTGGCATTGACCAAGCAGAAAGTTAAAAATGCTAAAAAGCTCTAAGTTAGCTTAGTATACCACGATATAAAAAAAGGGAGCTTGTTTCGAAACGAAGCTCCCTTTTTTATGCAATCTAAGATATTCTTTTATCGTTTGATAAGCTTTTTAACGACTTGTTCTTGATCGCTGCGAAGGGCCATAAAATACATCCCTTTAGACAAAGTACTGATATCTATCTGTTGCGACTGATCAAAATCGGCAAGTGAATACTCTTGTACTATTTTTCCTTGCACATCCGTAATAACCATATGTTGTAGTTGTTGTGTACCTCTATAATCTAGAGTGATCTGATTGTAAGCAGGGTTGGGGTAGATACGTACGCTTTCGCGAAAGCGTATATCTTCTGTTCCCAAAACGTCTCGGTCTTTGAAAACAAGTGTAAAACGGTCTGGATAGATGCCTTTGGTAGCCTGGAAGGTATAGGCACCTTCTTTAAGATTGGTAAAAGTATCTGTGAAATGATCGATTAAAAAAATAGGCGTACTTTCGATATCGATCCCTTCTAAATCATTGATATCAATGGTGTAATTGGCGTTTGTATCCAAGGTCGTAGACATTCCCATAGTAATCTCCATCTCATCATCAAAAGCTTCTCGTCCCTGTATGGCCAGATACGAGTCGTCCAGCGTGGTGAATAAGGAAATAAAGGTCCCTACACGATAGCTATCATACCCCTTGTCAAAATCGGCAGTGGCTAAAGGTGTAAAGCCAATGGCTGTTTGTGATACCGCTTCTTCATAGAGAGGGGTCGTAAGATTGAGCCAAAGTTTATTTACTTCTGAGTCAGATGTGCTGGATCTAAAATCATTGTTATTGCCTGTCACGCGCATGGTATTGTTAAAAGTGACGGGGGTCAATGCTCCTGCTTGTGCTTGATCTGCTTTGATCCCAAACCCCTGTCCGGAAGCCATAAACTGACTGGGAAGCGGACTTCCATTTACGGCGCCCACTCCCATCATTGCATTTCGGATAGAGATATCATTCATCGAAAAATTACTGGTTCCAAAACCGGGTAGGGAAGCTGAGGGGTTTGTTAAATGATCCCAATAGTATACCTCATTGACCGCATCATTAGCATTGATGAATGCTGTTACATCAATAGCAGAAGCGTACGGATTACCCAATAAGTTATAGTTGTTTTCAGTAGCAGGACCATTATAATTGATCGGTACGGATAGAATCCCAGAATGTAAGGTTCCCTGTGAAAAAACGATCTCGTATATCTGATCGGGATCCGTATCGGTTTGAGAAGGGAATACCAGAAGTCCTTCTCCCGGTCTAGGCAGGGGTCGCCCGCCGGTATAGGGATCCAGATAATCATTATTATCATCTAGAAAATTTTCTGCGCCTACAAACTCTGGAAATGCAACCAGGTCAATAGGAAACGGAATGAAATTACTAGGTATAATTCCAAAAACAGCTCTGGAATTGCCATAAACACCATCTCTGGTTTCGCCATCCATAGGACTACTCATCCCCAGAAAATTGCGCGCATTGATCAAAGGAGTGGTTTTGCGTACAAGAATAGAACCGTCATTAATAGTTTCGGCTGTATTTAATACCTGAACGATACTTCCTTCACTGGAAACATTGATCAATCCTGTGTCGCTAACACGGATATCATTTTGAACTTCAACATAGTGTCCATCCCTGATAAGCAAGGTTGCATTGGCAGCAACAATAAGTTCACAAGCACTAAAAGATCCTTCCATCGCGGTATCGTACTGTTCGGCGATAATGGCCTGAGTATCACTTGTAGGCATGCCATTATCCCACCCTCCGGCTATGGTATAGGTCGTACTGAAAAGGCAATCTGAAAGACATTCGGTAATTGCCCAGTTGATAGTCCCTGTGGTGACAAAACCTGAGTCCAGTTCGTTCCAAACGCTCACTTGCGCCGGATCTCCTGAATTATCATAGATAAAATCGCGAAGATCGGCGGCAGAACCGGATCGCATAGAACCATTATATACGAGATTATCTACCTCTGGATTTACAGCAAAGGCGCTGATTCCTTCTACAAGCCCGTCCGGGAGTGTAGATTCATTAATGGTCGTAGCGTCGGCATCATACATTCCCGAGTTGTTTTGAAAACTCGTAATAAATATAGGATTTGAATCCGGCCCTTGATAGGCGTGAATTTGATCTCCCTCCGTATTAAAAGAGATACCACCACTGAGTACTTCTCCTATAATCGAGAAAGCCCCATTGATGTTAATCGCTTGTATAAGCACCTCAACACCACAATCGATATTGGTGGTCGCTTGCCAAACTATGGTATTTTCATCTACCACATTATCGACAAAAGTATCAGCAGCAGACCACCCTCTGTCTGTAAATTTGATGATTGTCCCTGCGGCAATTTCTGTGAGGGTAAGGAAGGAGAAATTACTGCCGTTTCCATTCGGACTTTCAGAATTATACCCTGTAATCAGGATATCTCCTGCCTTTAAGAGGGCATCTGTATTGGGTTTGTTATCCGTCATGAGAAAGCTACATCCCAAAGCGGGTAGTATGGTAAAACCAGACATCCCGCCATTTGACGTATTGAACAAAGAAACTCCTTGTAATTGAGGCACGAGATCTTCCAGAGGATTTAAAATAGTACAGTCGTATTGATAGTTATTATCCGTAGAATTGGTTTCCCAAGCCGACGCAAATCCGGTACTCATGGGGAGATCATTCCTATTGATGAGGTCTCTAGGAAGGTTGGAAGCATCGTCTCCAAAAGTCCCTATAGGTAGTGGATTAGTTGCCCATCCTTGGGCACCTATATAGACGGCAAAGATAAATTCATCTACTGTATTGACATCAGGACCTTCAAAGGCAGACAGAGAATCTCCAGCTGTGTTTAAATCAAAACTCGCGGTTTCTGCAACGGTACCATGAGAAACAGATCCACCTCCATCACCAAACCGATTGGCGTCGATCAAAACGACTTCTGTACCCGCCGGAAGAAAGCCTGTGTACGTCCAAGTGAGAGTACCTCCTCCTGAAAATGTTAAAAAATCGTCTGTGGTGGTATTCCATCCGCGATCTGTAAAGTGCAGTTGCGTAGTGCCTGAAATGTCTCGTAATAGTACAAAACTAAAGTTGTTTCTACCATCGGTATTAAAGGTAGTAAATGCAATATCTGCCGGGTTTAAATCGGTAGCAAGACAGGAGCAATAACTCCAAAAAAGAATCAATACTAATGTAATTTTTTTCATAGTGAGCTTTAATTTTTTATCCGTCCTATATTCGTATCCCTGCAATAGGTCGCTTTAAAAAGTTTTATTAAAATGGATATAGGGTTATATCTACACTACAAAGGTGGTAAGGGAATCCTTAGTAAGAAATACCGTGTTTACGGTAATTTATGGAAGCGTAAAAATTTAGATAAGTCCCTTTTTGATAGCTACAGTGGCGAGATTACTGCGGTTGTGAACGTGTAGTTTTTTGTAGATGTTTTTGGTATGTGTATCTACCGTGTGCTTACTGATGACCAGTTTGTCTGCGATTTCGTTGATTGTCAATCCGTCCACTAGGTATTTGGTGATGATTACTTCTCGCTTGGTTAACGGATTTTTAATCGTTTTTTGCTGAGAAGGTTTTACGAGCATATTCATCACTTTTTTTGCAATAGGAGGAGATAGGGTAGCACCGCCCTGTATGAGTTGTTGTAAGTTGTGTATGATTTCAGAACCCGGTGCTCTTTTCAATAAATAGCCATCGGCACCTGCTTTTATGGCTTCAAAAACACGCTCATCATCATCAAATATGGTGAGGATCACGATAAGGACATTAGGGAATAGTTTTTTGTAAATAGAGATAGCCTCAATTCCCGATAGTCCGGGAAGTCCGATATCTTCAAGAATGATGTCGGGATTTTCTTTGATTCCAAAGGCTTGAATTGCTTTTTCTACAGAATTTGCCGTATGTCCCAAATGAAATCCATCCGTCATAGTAATGAGATCTTCCAGCGACTCTTTAAAGATAGGATCGTCTTCGACAATCCAAATAGTATGTGTGTTTTCTGTAGGCATATTCAAAAGTACATCATCTTTTTTCTACTGTCCCATACCGCAATCACGGTATTTTTAGCTGTAAATGGATTTCGGTTCCTTTCTGAATTTCAGAAGTAATAGAAAGATGAGCCTTCAGAAGTTGTGCTCGGTGTCTCATACTAATGAGTCCGCTTCCCACATTTTGTTCTGTTTGATCAAAGCCCAGTCCGTCATCTCTAAAACGCCAATGTACCGTTTGCCCTTTCAGGTAGATGGTAAGCGTCACATGATCTGCTTTTGAGTGCTTTACAATATTATGAATGGCCTCTTTAGAGAGTAATAAGAGATTGCGTTTGAACTCCGACGACAATACTTTCTTTTTAAATACATCGGGAACGCTATCCTCAATTTCTAGCGAAGTATCATGGAGAAATTCATTGGCCATTGTTTTGACCTTCATGATAAGATCTCCCAGCGTCTCCTTTTTGGGATTAATAAGCCATACAATATCATCCAGATTGGCAGCCAGCGTTCTGGCATTTGTGGTAATACGTGAGACCAACTGCGGTTTTATCGAATCCTGAGCTATTTGTTGTTTTAAGATATCTCCTGTCAGTGCAATACCACTTAAACCACTACCGATTTCATCGTGAAGGTCCCCGGCAATACGCAGTTTCATACGTTCTACTTCTAAAAGTTTTCGGACCCTATACGTGTATAGTATCCAGATGGCTACAACGATCAATAATAGTAGAGCACTTCTGAACCACCATGTTTCCCAATAGGGAGGTAGGATGTGAATAGAAATATGGTCTCCTTCTTGATTCCATATCCCGTCATTATTAGAACCGATAACCTGAAATGAATACTCACCAGGAGGTAGTTGTACATATCTCGCTTGTCGCGAAAGATTATTTGTAACCCAGTCTGGGTCATATCCTTTCATTTGGTATTTGTATTGATTTTGAAAGGCATTGGTATAATTGAGAGCTACATAATCTAGGGTAAGGGTATTTTGATCCCAGGGAAGAGTAATGGATTTTTTATAAGAATTTACTTGAAACGTACTGTCTGCAGTAATAACAGACACGTCTGTTATAAATACAGGAGGGATGATGGTATTAATTTGAATAGATTCTGGATCAAAAACAGTGATTCCATTAACACCTCCAAACCATAATTTCCCGTTCTCGGCAGCAAGAGCAGATCTGCGATTGAATTCAATATTTTGAATACCATCTTCGCCACTGTAAAATTTTAGGTTTTTGGTCGCTACCTCATAACTGATGAGCTCTTTCTCAGACCCCATCCATAGCCTGCCTTGCTGATCATGCGCAATACTAAAAATAATATGATTATCATCAAACACAGGTTCAATACCCAATGTCTCATGAGATACTTTATACAATCCTTTATTCGTGCCTACCCAAAGGGTATTATCATATATGTGAAGATCCCATACGGTAGGAGAAAACGGATGCAAAACCCCTTTGGAATTGATCAGATTAAGTGGGGAGAGTTGACCAGTATCTTCAGAAAACGTATAGAGTCCTCCACCTTCGGTGCCTACAAAAAACTGATCGTTAAAAAAAATGAGCTTCTGAAGGTTGTTTTCTTTTAACGTATCATATAAATGATAAGTCTTTAGGACATGTCCCTTCTTTTTAGAAATCTGATGTATTGCTTTGCCGGAAGCTACCCATAGGTAATCCTTTTTTGTAGATAGCAATGTAAAGACAGATTTAATTCTAGGTTCATAAAAAGGGAGTGAGATTTCCTTAAATCTATTCGAAGTCGTATCATATCTTAGAAGCCCACTATCTGTCGCCATCCATATAGGAAACTCATTCTCAGGTACTTTTTCGATAGCCCATATAAAAGAACCTCCTGGTAAAAAACGATCAGGCAACGGTATTTTTTGAGTAGGTATCCCCTTGGAATCTAGTTTGTAGATGGCTTTCCCTAAGGTATTTATATAGAACTCATTTTCTACTTTTTTCATTCCCATCACCACATCATCAAACTCCGGATCGATATCAATATGACCAAAGGGTTTTCCATAAGGATCATAATGATAGACACCCCCGAGCGTACCTATCCAAACACCTCCATTACGATCTTTATAGATACTTTGTATTTGTTGATTTAATGTAGATTTATCATTACTTAGAGTCCATTTTTGTAATTGCTTTAGGTTTTTTATATAAGCATAAAGTCCATCTGTGGTTCCTATTAATAAGGTATTTTCTTCTATTTCCATAAGGCGTGTAGGCTGCAATCCATTAGGAAGTACAGGAAGAGACAAAAAGTCGTCATCAAAAATCTGAGAAGAATCGGTTGGAGGTATCCATAGCTTTTTTGAATAAGGGCCATAATAAATTTGCCTTCTAGAAAATTCTGAGGCCTCTCCTTTATACGAGAATTTATTAGATGCAAAAGGCAGATAGTTGAGTACACCTGATTCTGAAGAAACCCAAAGGCCGTCATCATCTTTAGTTGTCATAGCAAAACTATGAAATGAAGGGTCAATAATAGTAAATTGCTCCGTAGTGGGATCAAAGTATCCGAATACCCGAAGCGTATTAAACCATATATTCCCCTGAGTATCGGTGGCTAACTCTTTAATATCGAGATTAGAAAAAATACTATCAAGTGTTGTAGTATATCTGGTAAAAGATTGAGATTCCTTATGATAGAGATTCAACCCATTTTTTGTGCCTATCCATAGATTACCCTTTTGATCTTCTATGATAGTTCTGACCACATTAGAAGAAATAGACGTACTATCATGGGTAGAATGGTAAAAGGTGTCAAAGGTATATCCGTCATACTTATTAAGTCCATTATCTGTTGCGACCCATATAAACCCTTCAGTATCTTGATAAATATCAAAGGCAATATTATTGGATAAGCCTGAGCTCGTATTTAGAAATTCAAAAGATTTTGTGTCTTGCGGAACTATTTGTAGCAGATATGTAAAAAGGAATAAGATAAGAAGCATTATACGCTGTCGTTTACATTCAGGAACATTAAGTTAAGATACGTCTAGAACAGTAAAAATATAATTTCTATTGTAGTCGTTGGTAATATCATAATCTTTATTTTAAACTTCTCGTACAATTTTATCCAAACCTTAAAATATCCTATACTTGTACGCGTTTACGTATGTATCGCAGTATTGCTTAATGAAAAAGAGCCTTTTCCTTTGTATGATGATGTTCTCCATGACTATGTATAGTCAGCTGGGAGGACGTGCTACGTACCAATTTCTCAACCTTGCGTCTTCGCCACGACAAGCTGCATTGGGAGGTAAGATCATTACCAATTATGATTATGATCCCGATTCGGCATTGTACAATCCAGCGTCTATCAATTATAGAATGGATAATCAACTGTCTGTGAATTATGTAAACTACCTCGCAGATATCAATTACGGAACAGCATCATATGCCTACTTATGGGATAGAAGAACACAAGTTTTTCATGCAGGGATCACGTATATTAATTACGGTACATTTGATGGACGTGATGAAAATGGAAATCCTACAGGAGATTTTAGCGGGGGAGAAGCGGCATTATCATTAGGATATGCGATCAATATCCCGTATACCGATTTTCATGTAGGGGCCAATGTCAAGTTTATAACCTCCAAGTTAGAAGAATTTACATCGGTAGGAGTAGCCACAGATTTAGGTTTTATTTATAATTATGAAAAATGGGACCTTAATATTGCAGCTGTTGTCCGTAATCTGGGAACACAAATTACACCTTATGTGGATACTATAGAAAAACTCCCTTTGGAAATAGATGCAGGAATTTCTCAAATAGTGCCTAATGTCCCGATACGCTGGCATCTTACATTTGAGAATTTACAACTTTGGAATATTGCTTTTGAAAACGAAGCTCGAGGGACTACAGATCTTGATGGAAATACAACGGGAGAAGAAATAGGGTTTTTGGATAATGTGATTCGACATACTATAGTCGGAGTAGAATTGTTTCCTAGAAGTGGTTTTAATATACGATTGGGATATAATTTTAGACGAAGCGAGGAGTTGCGTATTATCGATCAACGTAGTTTTGCCGGGATCAGTGCAGGGGTAGGGATTAAGATTAATAAAGTTCGTTTTAACTATGCCTATGCTCGTTTTAATAGCGCAGCAGCAAGTAGTCTTTTTGGGATAGGAATTGATTTGCAGTAGTACGCTTTCGCAAAAGCATACAACAACGTAATATCCATCTTTATTTACCTATTTATCGAAACCTTATGATTACCTTTCTTATATAAACTCAAATATTTACTTTCGTGGTTTAATACTACTTTCGTGAAAATTACCATCGCCATAGACGGCTATTCTTCTACCGGAAAAAGTACGGTCGCCAAACAACTTGCCGACTGGCTCGAATATATCTATGTAGATACAGGTGCTATGTACCGAGCTGTAACACTATATACCATGCGTAAAGGATGGGTTTCTGATGGTTTTTTTGATAAAGAGAGTCTTATTCGCCATCTGGAGGATATCCAGATTAGTTTTAAACGGAATACTTCATCAGGAAAAGCAGAAGTATGTCTCAATGGCGAAAATGTAGAAAACCAAATCCGAACATTAGAAGTCTCTTCATATGTAAGTCCCATAGCAACGGTATCTGAAGTACGAGCCAAACTGGTCGAGCAACAACAACGGATGGGCGAAGAAAAAGGAATCGTTATGGATGGCCGGGATATAGGAACCGTCGTATTTCCGAATGCAGAGCTCAAAATATTTATGACTGCCAGTGCAGAAGAACGAGCCAATAGGCGATATCACGAACTCAGAGAACGCGGGGATGATGTCTCCTATAAATCGGTGTTAAGTAATGTCATCGAACGCGATCGTATCGATACTACCCGCAAAGATTCTCCACTTATAAAAGCAGATGATGCTATCGAAATAGATAATACAGAGACCAACGTAGAAGATCAGTTTCATACCATCTTACAACTGGCTAAAGATCGTATCGCAGGAAGAATATAGTCGATAGTGCTAGATATCTCATCACTGTGTTTTTAACCATTCTAAGGCTTCGTTATAAATGTCGATAGCATGGCTCTTTACATTCTGTATATTTCCATTTTTATCTTTTGTGTATTCATTCAATGAGTGATCGTATGGATATACTTTATAGATAATATTGGTTTTTCCTTTTCGGATGCTCTCCAGATATAAGTAATCGGTTCCAAGAATAGAAGAGTTTCTATCCATAGAAGCAGCGACGATATATATAGGAATATCTAATGCCAGGATATTTTCAGTGGGATTATCATGAGAAAAGCTACTCCATCGTAAATACGTATGACCATACCATTCCTTATCGATTGCCTTTGGAGAGGAATAAATAGTTTTTGCAACAGCTAGGATCGAGTCAATATTTTTTTGTGCTTGTTCTGAACTAATCACTCCGCTATGTTCATCTATTCTATTATGGGTAATAAAGTCATAAAACTGATTCAATCCACTACCTACTCCTATGATTAGGTGCGTCACATTTTTTTCTTCACTTGCAAGTTTTGCACCCACTTGAAAGCCATCAGATATACCCAGCACAGCCACTTTTGCTGTATCTACATTGGATTGCTTGATTATCTGTTGCAACACCAGTTTTGCCGCTGTCACTCGCCAGTCAAGAGAGAGTCTTTGTTTGTATTCTTTAGGCGCTTTGTATTTTGGGTATCCAGTAGAGGGGTCCATTATCACTTCATCATAAAAAGGGACTCCTGGTTTACTGAGTAAAACAACATGATAGTCTTCAGCGAGTGCTCTGCAATCTAGTAGTACACTCGTACCTATCCCATTTGAAGTTTTTTGAAATAGGGGGTAGGGTCCGGATCCATCTAGATACAGTAATACAGGTTTTTTCTGATTGTTGTTTTTTGAAGTGATATAATAGTGTATATCTCCTAGATGCTCATCCTGAATCGTATGAGCAGTAAACCCCATTCTTTCAGGTGTAATTTCTTGGGCATAAAATGTCATTGTAAACAGGCAAAGAAGTACCCATGAAAAGCTATTTTTTTTCATGATGTTAGGTTTCATTTTACGCTATAAACCTACTCATGCTTTGTGTATTGTAGCGTTAACGATTGTTATTAAGTGTTAATAGGAAAAGAATGTTAATAGCGTTTGTTTTCAAATTTGATGAGGGTATTCCAACACCTTTTACATAAGCCCCCCCATATCGTCTTTAGAATCAATATCTATTGATCATTAAGATCTTGTCGGTATGAGTTCCTGATCTATAATTGCAATAGAAAATCCTAGCAGTTTTACTTCCCTACTAACGCCATGAAAATGGGCAGTGAGGCAATCAGAAAAATGAGGAAAATCTATGTGTATCTTTTATTCATAAGATACTCTATTGATTTGTGATTTATAGTTTTTTCCAGAAAATAACCTTGTCATCTCCGGCTTCATAAAAGTCTCGGATCACGGCCTCTTGTGTATATTGACATATATGGTAAAATGCTCGCGTACGTTTAAAAGCTACCGTTCCTGAAGTTTCTACCAATAGAATACGTGCTTTTTTTTGCTGCAATACTCTTTCGATATACTGCATCATCTCTTGGCCAACACCTTGACCTTGATGGGTTTTATGCACTCCTATAGCATACAGGTTATAGGTACCTTCGGTAAAGCGTTCGGGGGCGCAATATCCTATAGAGATAGGAATTTCATCCCTAGTAGCAGTGAACCAAATAGCTCCTGAAGTCGGATCCTGAAGATATTCGGCGATCATATCCTCCAAGAGTTCTGATGGAAATAATTCACTGGAATCTAAAACGGTCTTTAGTGCAGGGAGATCCTCTTTTTGGATTGGGCGTATGTCTCGCATCTTTTTTTGTCAAAGATAGGGATGCCAAGCCTCCTAAAGTTGTATCATTCTGCTATTGTACTTTTCAGAAGGGGCGATGCCTAACATTTTTTTGAAGGCATTGCTAAGATGGGCTTGGTCATAAAATCCTGTTCTAAAAGAAGCCTCTAGAAGGTTAATGTTTTCATAAATCATCAATGACATACTTTTTTTAAGCCGACACCAAATCAAATATTTTTTAAGAGAGATTCCTATCTGAGCGGTAAATAGATGGGATAGTCTACTTTCAGAAAGATGAACAGTTGAGGTAAGTGTATGCATCATATCTTGATAATCAAAAAGATCATGATCTAGAAGGTCTAAACATGTTTGAATTCTTGAATCCCTAGGTTTTTTAAGATCATTATTTTGAGATAAAGAAACTATTTGATCAAATAATAGCGATGCTTTATAAGGTGCTTTTTTTATGAAAACATCGTCTTTTATAGAAACCCCTAATTGCTGTAAGTACTCATAGAAAAGTGTATTATAACGTTCTATCATTAGTAATTGTAGGGTTGTGTCTACGGTGATTAATGCATGGCTTACGTGAGCATCTATGATCGCAAAAGTGAGATTGCTATAGGTGTTTTCTGAAGTTCTAATAGTAAATGTACCCTGAGTGGCATGTATGATTTCAATAACGGGATGTGCATGCATCGATGTGTGCACCTCATCAAGTTCAAAGTGGTAATTTCCCTTTTGTGAATTGAATTCAATGACTTTCATTGAGAACAGCTATTAGGTTATGCTTAAATATACAGATATATTTAGAAGGTTGATTAGTTAGAGTCGTCCTGCGTTTGAATTTATAGAATAGTTATTCTATTTCATTTGCAATTAAATAGATATCTCCGGTAATAGAATGAAAAAACAAAGTGTCATTCTTTACGGACAACCTCCATTCACTATCGTTTTTATCTCCCGCTCCATCAATGAATAATCTCTTTTGACTAGACTCATACTTCCAAACACCTGTTTCTTTCTTTTTTAGGTTTCCATCATAACTTTCAAAAGTACGGTCTTGTTTTAAATGCATCCAGTTATCATTCAATGGTGTGCGTGTGCTATTGGAGACTATATGGATATGGGTGATTTGCCATTTTCCTATATAGTAATCGTGGGACTCACCGCAAGCGCTTAATCCTATAAAAACCAACACGAAGAGCTTGTTTATTTTAAAGTTCATAGAGGTGTGAATTTATTTTAAATATAGGATTCTATTTATAAACAAAAGACTACCTAATTATAGATAGCCTTTTGATAAATAGTATAACTAGAGATGATTATGCCTCTTCCGAAGCTTCCATGGTGTGAAAGACATTCTGAACATCATCATCTTCTTCTATTTTGTCTAGGAGTTTATTGACATCGGCTTCTTGTTCTGGAGTCAATTTTTTTGTTACCTGAGGGATGCGATCAAAGCCTGAAGAAATGATCTCGATATCACGTTCTTCTAGAGCACCCTGAATAGCACCAAAACTCTCAAAAGATGCATAAATATGAATTCCTTCTTCGTCTTGGAATACCTCATCGGCACCATAATCTATAAATTCTAGTTCAATCTCTTCTACATCTTGTCCTTCGGCATTGACCACAAAGTTACAGGTGTGATCAAACATAAATACAACAGACCCAGAAGTACCTAAACTTCCGTCACATTTATTAAAATACGATCGCACATTTGCTACCGTTCGGGTATTGTTATCAGTAGCGGTTTCTACAAGAATTGCAATACCATGAGGTGCGTATCCTTCAAAAACAACTTCTTTATAATCGCCTTGACTCTTATCGCTTGCACGTTTGATAGCGCGCTCTACATTGTCTTTAGGCATATTAACTGCCTTGGCATTTTGAATTACGGCACGTAGTCTAGAGTTACTATCGGGATCAGGACCACCTTCTTTTACGGCCATAACTATATCCTTTCCGATACGTGTAAATGCTTTTGACATCGCGCTCCAGCGCTTCATCTTACGTGCTTTTCTAAACTCAAATGCTCTTCCCATATATGCTGTTTTTTACTAACCGTAAAAATAAGAAAAAGTGTGACTTTTCAAAGGGCTATGCATTCAAGATATCTTCGATGGCAAAGGCCAGATCAAAATCATTTTCGGTCACTCCTCCTGCATCGTGAGTCGTCAGGGTGATAGACAGTTCGTTATACACATTACTCCAGTCTGGATGGTGTTGTAAACGTTCTGCTTCAAAGGCGATACGAGTCATAGTAGAAAATACTTCTCTGAAATTTTCAAACTCCAGAGTAGTGTGAATCGCATTATCATCATATTCCCAATCGGGTAGGTCTGCCATACGGTCTTTAATTTGTGCTTCTGTGAGTTTCATAGTTTTTGTTTTAAAGTGATGCTCTAATGTACATAATTCCGCTTTCGCGAAAGCGTACTTAGGATAAAAATAACATAGAAAATAGCTTCTTCTAAAATGGGTTTATACTTTAAAATGGAGATTAAATTTTACTCCCTAATACTCCAAATCTCATGTATAGGGTCTCCTTTGCTGGATAATCCCTTGTGATGCCACTGCCCATCAATACGTTCATAGGTAAATGGTAAGTTACGTCCTACTTTAGAATCGTCTCTTGAAAAGAATTCAATAGTTTCTGTATACACCCCATTTTGAGTAGTGTAAGTACCACCACCGGTACCCATAAATTGTTTTGTTTCGGTATTATAAGCAACCCATTGAAACCGTGTTCCAGATAATATCTTCATAGTTTTTCTAGGTCTACGGGTATCTCGTGTTTGCTTTTTTCCATCTCGTATTCTTCCGGACATAAGCCAGGCTCCTTGTAATTTTCCTGGAGTTCCATCATCTATTCTAGTAAGAGGAGGCTTATCATGACCCACAATCTGAATCGTGGTATCTGTAATTGCTACTTGAAAACTTAGTTCTGTCCCTACACGCTCAGATAGATCTGTATGAAATTCTACTTTTTCGGTCATTATATCTCCTTCTAATGACCATGTACCTCCATTTGAATGAATAAACTTTCCTGTCGTTGCGTCATAAGTGGTTAAGACTTGATAGCCATCTGCAAAAATGACAACATTTCTCAGCTTTTCTCCACTCTCAGAAGTTGTATAACTTTCCCATGCGCCTATAATTCCTTGTGCATTTATTCCTAGGGAGAAAAGACCGATAAGTAGAATGCTTATTTTTTTCATGATAGGATGTGTTATGAGTTATACCGTATAGTTTATGTCTTTATGATTAAAGATTTAAATCTTTTCTACAAATTGTAAAAATACTTTTTTATGAAGTTCGAGGTCCATATCTGGAGAAAGGGCTACACGGGCGATATAATCTTTATCTCCTTCTTTGGTAGTTCCTTGGGTCGAGGTTGCCGGGATAGTCCAATAGCATCCTTTTAATTGTCCATAGCTTACGCAGTACTTACTTTCGTCAGGGATTTCGGTAATCATTAATTGGATTAATGTATGGTTTAATGCTCTTTTGTAGGATTCTCTTTCTTCATGGGTAGTTCCTTTTGTAGGGAGGTCTAATGAAAATACAGAAGGTGTAAACCCATGGGATGCTAGCTCTTCGGATACAAAATTGATTTTTGCTTCTGGTAATGTATCGTTGATAAAAGTTACAAACTCACGGGTATTCTTATACGCATCATGAATTCTTTGATTCATAGATGGGAGTTGTGTCGCCAGGATTTCATATTGCAGTGCTGTGGCTTCATTATCACAAAGTCTTAGATGCATTCCTATGGTATCCATTAATGCTGTTGCTTTTTTATTTCCTACACAGTAACCTGCAGTACATTTTCCTCCACTTGGAAATTTGGAACCGCTAGCATATGAAATGGCTCTCATTGTTGAGAGGATCTCACCTTCTCCTAAAAAATGAACATTAGGACAAAATGTTTGATCTAGTATAAACACTGGGTCAATAGCTGTTGCTCCTGCAGCTGTTTTTCGGGGAGTACTTAATATTTCTTTTAATCGTATAAGGTCTGGAACTTCAACTCTGGGATTTGTCGGAATTTCTGCAATGATATATGGGATTGCATCTTCTTTTGCAATGGTGTCTAATACGGTATCAATACTTTGTACCATATCATTACCTCCGTCTACGGGTAGATCTACAATTTCTACTTCGTCTATGACAGCAGCAACACGTCTTGCCTGATCGTTTGTACCTCCATAACAATTAGGAGGTACTACAAATTTGATTGCCTTTCCTTTATGATTATCTAGGGCGTGATGTACCAGTCCCATCATAATCGCATACTGAATGGAAAGTCCGCTAGATCCCACAATTGCTTCAGTCTGTGCGCCTGTAATAGTAGCAATTGCATCTAGTACTTGTGTTTTATGAACCTCAGTAGTACTGGTTGGTGTTTTGAAATCGGGATGTATAAGTGTATTAAGAGCTATATAACAATTTATAGGTGTCATGGCAATCGTTTCCCTTCTTCGCACATGTTGGATTTCTGAAATATAGCTTTTATTATACTCACCATTTACAACTAATATACTTCCTAGGTCTCTGTCTAGACTGATATAAAAATCAATAGTGGATGGCAACTCTATATTAAAAATAGTATTCTCTTGAGATATATATACAGTACTACCATCATATTCAGGTATAGTGGATGTATTTTCGACTTTTTGCAGATCATAGGTATATCCATAGACCTGTTGTATTACTTCAATGTCAAAAAAATCGGGTAATTCGCCTGTATATAGAATTTGAGTACGCTTATTATCTAATAAATTTTTCCTCAAAATGGCCAATATAGGAATTGTCTTAGATGAAAAACTGATCACATTTTCAGAGGAGAGTCCTTGTTTTTTTGCAATCACCCATTCTAAGACACACGATAGAGGATGTCCTAATCGGATATAGTCAAATGCTGTAGGTAATTCATTGAGTGTTTCTGGTGTAGCATTATGGGTAGTATATAAGTGTTCGAATTGTTCTATAAATTGAGTTTTTGCCAATTGCTCATTATAAATATCCAGCTGATGCGTGGTTAATTGTAACCAATCTGCAGGCATATTTTCTAATACTTTTTTGATATACTGTAGTAGTGTGGAGTCTTTCATACGTTTCACCTTTAGATAGGGTGTACTATGTATTAAATTTGATAGGTTATAAAAGTAGTATAAGACGTTTTGTTGTAGTATTCCTAACGGAATAATAGCTAAAAATAGCCACTATAATTGTCCTAAATTTTAGACGATACAAAGATAATAGAAAAGTAGCAGTTTTATATGAAGGTTTTAAAGGTGGTCTTTATGTGGTAGTTAGTTTAACCCAAGGGGACCTACTATTCAATACAAAAGATATACTATGGAGTATGAAGCCAGTTACTTACTGCTTAATTCAATTTTTGTTCTCCCTTTTTTCTGTATTAATGTACCTAAGTAAATTTGATTTCGGTTATGTAATCCATCTATGAATACTTGTTCATATTCTATAATTCCCAATTTTTCTGAAAAGTAATCATAGTCCCATTCGGGGGGTGAAAAGATGATGATATTTTCAGTTATATAGGTCCTTATTTTTTCTATTATTTTTTTTAGGGGAGGGTTTTTGTCCAGTAGATTTCCCTGATTTTCTTGTTTGTGTGGATACCAGAATGGAATATCATAGATTACAATATCTGCGTTGATATTTTTTAAAATGGTATCTTCAAATACATCACCTAAGATAAGCTCTGATGTAGTCGTACAGCCAGATTGCTTTAGATTTTCTTTGCAGGTGTCTAACACATCTTTATCAAAATCTACTCCAATAATTTTTTTAAAACCGGGAGCCAGATATTCTAATGTAACTCCGACACTGCAACATAGTTCTGCGAGGACATGTTCTGAATTTCCAATTCTTGTTTTTAGATACTGTGCATTTATAGGATAATTAGAGATATAAAGCGAGAATTTATCTCCATAGATATCTTTACGGTAACCTCTGTATGTAATGAGGTCTTCTTTTGTGATGTCTTTATAATTCATAATTAAATGCCCTATTTTACCGTATTATACATTTTGTAATATGCTTTTGCATATTTACTCTTGTTCTTCCTTCAAATATTTTATGATAATACCCAGTTGTCCTAAATGATATATGTCGTGATGTAGCATTCCTTGAATGACGAAACGATATTCATAAGTACCTTTAAAATCGGTATCATAATATAACTCGTTTAAGAAAGTATCATCTTTTGATTTTAATAACCTAATCAATTCGGAAAGTGTAGTATCATATTCCGATTTAATGGTTGCCCATCCTTTAATTTTAAGCACTTCACTGGCTAACCAATTTTCTTCACAATCGTCTGTTTTACTTCCTGTTCCTGTCTGAATTTTTAAAATAGTTTCCTTCCTCCATAAGGTCAAATGTGATACGATCTCTGCAATACTATGTAAATTTTTATGTGGTCTTAAAAATACAGACTGTTCATTTATTTGATCTAGCTTACTACTGAATGTGCTCCCGATCCATAATTTTCCATATTGAACGTCTTCTAACTGTTGGATAATAGATGCTATTTGGTATTTCATTTTAACTATTTTGTCCAAATGTCAATAGGTTGCTATCTGGATCAAGTATAGAGAATTCTTTTTGACCCCAAGGTTTGGATTCTAATTTTCCATTTGGGTGAATACTTATGTTTTTATCTATGAGAGTTTGGTAAAAATCATCAATGGAGTTTGTTCTAATATATATTTGTCCATAATTTTCTTTTGGGTCAATGGTTTTAAATTCAAAGAAGTGAATTTGAATTTGATCTTTTTCCAACATTAAATAACCCTCATAGTCGACGGTTCCAAATTCTGTAAATCCCATTTTTGTATAAAATGCTCTTGTCACATTTTTGTCACGCATGGGGAGTTTAGGATGAATATCGGTTAACATACTTTTACTATTTTATTTGATATACTGTTAGTTGTTTGTTGTGGGTAATATGGTTTTTTATGCAAAATTTACAAATGTATTTCCATCAAAATGGTATGGGCCTGTATTTCTCGTCCTTACACAAAGCTTTCCATTGATAGGACCAAACCAAAGCTTTCCTGTTTTGTCCTGAAGGTTGCTGTGTACATTATCTCCTTCGAGTGACCCTTGTGTTTTTATAAGTCTAGGGTGCTCGGTGATTTTTGTTTTTGATGTAGCTACTTTTTCTTTATAGGTTTCTTTTTGAATCTGTCCGTTACATGATGTAAATCCTACTGTCAAGGTGAGAAAAAGAGCTTGATAGACTAGTTTTTGTACCATTATATTTTTTAGAATAGATACCTGTTATTTATAAAGAATCTTAGCGTTTTAAAAGGTAATCATTTTAGGAATGATATGTCAATACAATTTTGTGTTGTCTATAAATCTATTCTTTTATAGTTTCAAAAAACGGTTTTGCTTTGCTTATTCTTTGTACTTAGGTTTTGATTTTCAGTAAGAAGAAAAGTATTTTTTCGCGAAAGCGAAATCAAGAATAATTTAAGATTGTAGGTGCGTATTCTTTATTTTAAAGCATTATAGCTTTTTACTGCCCAGTACAACTTCTTCATTGGTAATGCTCAGGTGTTTTGGGAGTTTGTTGTCTCTGGGAAGAACCGCAAGGTATCTATCAAAATTGCTGGTATATACATTTTTATAGATAGGTTTATGATCCAAGTCGAGCATGGTGACCAGATCATGCACAAACTCTTTGTGATGAATTAAATCGGTACTTCCCAGATGGAAAATCCCGTACCGCTTCCGATTGATGATATAATGTAGCTGTTGACTGCATTTTGAATCGGTAGTAGTATTGATAATCAAATGCGGAAATACTTCTATAGGATCATTGAGTAAAAGATTATTTTTTATTTCTGAGAGGCGTGGTGATTGCACTCCAAAAACCATTGGGAGACGTACAATGGCGTATTGTTTTTCGGGTAAGTGTCTCATGATATGGGTTTCACATCGTATTTTGAGCTTACCGTAGATACTTTCAGAGAGCGTTTTATCATGCTCGTAACTAGGGTAGTGGGAGAAGGCATCAAATACATTGGCACTAGACAAAAAGATAAGCCTGGTACCACTCATTTTTGCATAGTCTACCATAAGTTCATGGGCTTCCAGCTGTGCTGGAAAGGGACCTCGTAATGCAGAGATAATAACAGAAGGCCGTATTTTTTTAAGTAGCTCATATACGTCATCATTCATGAGATCAAACCTAAAAAAATGCCTGTTGTCACTATAGATATTCCCCGAGTGATAGGTGCCATAGGTTTCGTAATACCTATATAACTCTTTGTATAAGGCATTGCCTATGAAGCCACTGGCGCCAAGGATAAGGATTTTTTCTTTTGATTTCTTGTATGCGATACCTTAACTATTATATGTGTATTGGTCGATATTTTCTGGAAGAATATACCAGATTCTGTCACATGTGTTCGTAGATATTACCCTTTATAAAATGGTGTTTTTACAACGGTTGCAGGTATGGTTTTCTTACGTATTTGTATGTATATTTTTGAATCGGCTTTAGTATGCGTGGTTTGTACATACCCCATCCCGATTCCTTTTTCTACAGAAGGTCCCATAGTTCCAGAGGTGACATGCCCTATTTTAGTACCTTCTTCGTCTACGATATCATAACCCTGACGAGGGATACCACGCTCATCGAGTACAAACCCTACCAGTCTTCGGGTAACTCCAGCTTCTTTTTGTGCTTTTAGGTTTTCTGAGTTTACAAAGTCTTTTGTAAACTTGGTAACCCATCCCAATCCAGCTTCCAGAGGAGAGGTAGTATCATCTATATCATTACCATATAGACAATACCCCATTTCCAGACGTAGGGTATCTCGCGCCGCAAGCCCTATGGGTTTGATCCCCCAGTTTGCACCTGCTTTAAAGACATTTTCCCAGATCATAGCGACATCTTTGTTATGGCAGTATATTTCAAAACCACCACTTCCTGTATATCCTGTAGCACTTATAATCACATGTTCGGCACCAGCAAAGGCGCCTATCTCAAAAGTATAAAACTTAATACCTGCCAGATCTACAGTAGTAAGTGATTGCATAGCAGCGGCGGCTTTTGGGCCCTGGATGGCTAGCAATGAAAAATCTTCTGATATATTTTTTAGCGTAGCATTATAGTGGTTATGGGTATTGAACCATGCCCAATCTTTGTCTATATTGGAAGCATTGACTACGGCCAGGTATTCTTTTTCGCGTATGCGGTATACTATCAAATCATCTACAATACCACCTTCTTCATTAGGAAGACAGTTATACTGAGCACCACCCACTCCTATTTTTGAAATATCATTAGAACATATATGTTGTAAGAGTGCCAGAGCACCATCACCACTTATTAAAAACTCGCCCATATGTGATACATCAAAAACACCAACGCCGGTACGTACGGTTTCGTGTTCTATAGTTACGCCTTCATACGAGACAGGCATATTGTATCCGGCAAAAGGAACCATTTTTGCCCCTAAGGCTTCGTGAACTGAGGTGAGAGCGGTATTTTTCATACGGTGTTTAAATCCTGTTATTTTCTGACCACAAATGTATGAAAAGGGGGCGTATTTGTAGAGGTATTTTTAAGAGTTTAATGCAACAAGCTCTGTGGGAAGAAAAGGTTATTTTTTTAGAATGTCTATAATAGCCAGTTTTATGTCTGTGTCTTTGAGATAATCCAGTAAAACTTCTTTAAAAGGGTCTTTTCCATAGATCAATCCCCCTTCTTCTACCATAGAATTTGACGCAGATGCGATTTCTTTTTCGGGCGTTCCTTTACCACTTAAAATCCAATCTACCGAATATTTTGGGTATACCTCTATAAGTTTGAGTAGTACATCGACTCCTGGATTTCCTCCGTTGTTAGACATAAGCTTCAAATAACCCGATGATTTACCTATACTTGCTTCAAATGCATTCTTTGTAATTCCTTCTAGCTTTTGAATGGCCAAAATCCGATCTATAATAGTCTTAGACATTGTGTTAGCATTTAATTGAAAACACAAAATATTTTGCAATAGTAAATATATTTTGTATTTTTGAGTTAGCGATTTTTTATAAAAAACTTACAAAAACCTTAACAAAAGTAATTAAACACATACTCAACACCAATAATACTTTTATATGATTACCGAAGAAGACAGAATTGCGATTAGATTAATCCTTGGCAAGCGTGCAGTGACCAAAATACTAGATTACTTTGAGGTGCATAAAATCAAAACTGTAAATGGCAAAGCGCATACCTTACAATCATTAAGTCCTATATGGAAGGGCAAGGTCGAAAATGTAAGTGTAGAAGCACATATTGTTACCTGTGCCGAGGAGCAATTAAAAAAAAATGAAGCCCTCAGAATCCGGAAATCAAACTTAAAACGTTTGCTTACTTAGGAAGATCTGAAAATAACCTATAGTTATGTTGGGGACTATAGGTTACTTCAATACATTTTGAATAGCTTGCTGGACTAGGGTTTCCATGACGAGATACCCCTCCTTGGTACAATGTGTACCATCATAGGTATAACTCGCTTGTAATCCCCCTTGGGAATTTTTCATGGTCGTATGGTAATCCAGATACGTATGCCCGTTTTCCTTTGCATAAGCTTTGATCAATGCATTAAGAGCAATAATTTTATGAGCAGGTTCCAATCCCTGTCTCCATATATAATCAGAAGTAGGGAGTACAGAAGCAAGAACCACCTTGATATCATGTTGTTGTGCAAGTTCTGCCATGGAGTAAATCATTTGCGCTACAGTATCTATAGAAGTAACCCCCGTATTTCCGGCAATGTCATTGGTCCCTGCAAGGATTACGACAGCTTTGGGCTTGAGAGCTATCACATCTGCCCGAAACCGTAATAGCATCTGAAACGATGTGTGACCACCATACCCTCTATTGATATATTGCGGGTGTTCTTGCCAGAATTCCGGATGGGTATCTTTCCATCCTTCGGTGATCGAATTCCCCATGAATACTATGCGGTTTTCATCAGGTTTAGGAGGAGGTAAAGCTTCATTTTCTGTACGGTATCTTCCTAAAAGGGCACGCTCGTTGTATTTTAAAAACTCCCATTGATTCCCAGCTTCTTTTGGTGTTTTATGCTGTCTGTAGATCCAGGGTAAGAAGTCCGCTTCCGCGAAAACATTCTCCCAGCTATTATGACCTACTCCGGGATAGAGTGTAAATCGGGGTTCGATACCGTTCTGGATAAGCGCTTCGACCATTGTTTTAGAATAAATAGCAGGGACTATAGTATCATCTTCACCATGAAAAATCCATGTAGGAGTATGTTGTGCCCATTTGAGTACCGACCTCGGGTGTGCGCCTCCGCATATAGGCGTAGCAGCAGCAAATAGCTCTGGCCGATGCCGTAAAATCTCAAAAGTCCCCATCCCGCCATTAGAAAGGCCAGATACATAAATACGGCTCGTATCTACATACGGTTCTTCTGCCAAACGATCCATGAGTTGGATGACCTTACTCAGTGCCTTGGTAGGAGGACGGTCTTCATAAAAAGTATACATGCGTCCGCTTGTATTTCCATTCCAGGTAGCTGGAGACCAACTATCATCTGTAGGGCATTGCGGAAAAATAACAATTGCAGGGTGGTTTTTACTCTGCTCTATAAAAAGCTGGCTCCCATGTGTGAGTTGTAGCTCATTATCAGTACCTTTTTCACCACTCCCATGTAAAAAAAGATGGAGTGGATATTTTTGAGAAGGATCAAAGTCTACAGGTTTTAAAATACGGTAGGGAAGGACCACTCCATTGGACTCAAATTGCGCATAGTCAAAGGTAGGTGTATATTGTGCGTGAAGCACCGTAGTTAAGCAGATAGTAAGTATAAAAATAGGCTTCATAAGATGTCTCTTGATACTGCTCTAAGATAACCAAAAGCCCCCATTTATTTTTGTAATCATTTTTATTGTAATTTATATAAATAGTAATGGAATTATATAGTATATTTGCACCCGCAAAACACCGATTCGGGGTGTAGCGTAGCCCGGTTATCGCGCCGCGTTTGGGACGCGGAGGTCGCAGGTTCGAATCCTGCCACCCCGACAAACCACTTTACAAGTGATATCAAAACACTGTTAACAGACTAGTTGACAGTGTTTTTTGTTTTTAATGAGTTTATATAATGCCCTCTAGGATCCTAAAAAGGTGTAGCGTTCTGTGAATGGATTAATATTTTTGTTGAGTATAATTTTGGTAATATATAGGCTATTTAGTCTCGTCTTTGTAAGCCTATTTTTCCCTAAATTAACTTGAGAATATCAAAGGATTTGAGGTCGCCATAAATAGTAACGCCCCATTCATTTTTTCTAATGTGTTATAACGTGCTTGTGTATGGTTGGTAGTGTTTAGGAAGTAAGTTAGCAAAAATCACGAACCCAAAGTTCAGTAGCAAGGATTTCCGAGAGGAGATTCAGAAGCAATGAGCTATACCCGTTGTTGGCTTTAGTTGTACATAAGTTAGTTTTCTGTAGAAAAATAGTTTTTAGAGTTTTGTTCAATAGTTTTTTTAAGGCTAGAAAGATTTGTTTTCTCTTGTGTCTCCATAGAATTTCCCATCAAAGCTATTAAAGACTTCGAAACCATTCCATTTCCTTTACAAGTAGTACTTGAATTAATTTTTGTTTTTCCGTCGATTGACTCCATAGTTAGTTTATAATCCATATCCATAAAATCAGATGTAAACAGCATAGATACAGATTCGTTCGGAACGATTTCAGTAATTGTTTCTCGAATAGTCATCTCTTGTCCATCAGTGACAAAATATATATCTGCTACTGCGCCTACTGTATTAGGAGAGCCACTTACTTGTTCAATTTTCTGAAACCCTTCTAACCAGTCAGACATTTTTTCTTCATCCTGACTAACTGACCAAGATTCAGCTAATGACTTGTCGACCATTACTTCGCATTCATAAGATAATTCAGATTTAATTACTCCTAAAAGGAAAAATCCAATAACTAAGACGGTTAAAATTCCAAGGATGTATTTTAAATATTTCATATTTTTAATATTTAAATTTTGGCTTCTATTAAAATCATATAAGAAAGAAATTTCATTCAATTAAAGCCTACGTACGCGTGTATGGTTCAGTTGCTTTGTCTAGGTCTAAATTAATAAAAGAAAACGAACCAGAGGAAAATCCGTAGGATTTTCCGAGTACGCACAAACTAGCAATTGACTATACACATTGTTGTGCATAGTTATATTCGGTCTTCAAATTCTCTTATAATATCTTTTTTATAATCAATAGGGTAAACCAAATCAAGTTTTAGATAATCCTTTGTTTTCAATCGTGGGAAATGTAAATTTCTTTCGCCATAACCAAAATACCATTCATTGGTCTTTATTAAGTCATATTCGCTCGTATGATAATTTTCATTTATTTCATTACTCGCATCGCTTATATTATGCCAATATAATGTTACGTCATCAAAGACACCTGAAGCATGAAATTGAGCACTTTGAAAACCTATTCTTCTTAATATATGCTCAATTTTTAAAATAAATATTTTCCATTCCGATTTATCATATCCGAAATTTTTATAAGTAGCTCCGAATGTTAAAATCAAATCATCATAACAATATGGAATTTCAGTTTCACCGAAGTTGAACATATTGGTATTAATGAAAGGATATTTCTTGTCTTTTTTAAGCGATTCAATAACCTCAAAGGTTTTATTAAAATCCTTAATTAAGATTGCTCCATATATGTAATTCCATTCCCACATTAGTAAGTAATTATTCACAACGGTCTCATATAACCGTCAATTACGAATTTAAAGTTAATTATTTTCGGTTTGGCAGAGACTTTAGCAATTCCGAGTGGATTCGTACGTAATCTAATCTACCGTAATTGCGGTTATGCGTTATTGTGTATAGGTTTTTATTTTTCAATCCTACCATAGTTTTTCAACACCTTCAAAACCCATAATGTTTGAATACCAGCCCACTCTAATTTTGTTCCCTCACTGATACCATACCAAGTATCCCAACGTCCATCATTTTTCTGCCTTTTTATTAATTCTTTCAAGTCAGATTTAATGGTCTCTTTAGCAAATAACGAGAATAGAATACTTTGAGAAGATGTTGCATAATTTAAACTATGCGGTTTTCCATAAAGTCCCCAACCTTCATCAGATTTATCTTCGCAAATTATTCCGTTATTTGATATCCAGTTTTTTAAGTCATTGATTGTTTTTTTTGCTTTATCCTGACTTTTAGTATACTTTAAAAAGGTTAACCATCTTGGGACACATAAATAGCAAAAAACATGTTTATCTTTTATTCTCTCAAATTCACTCCAAACAAACTGTTCTGCTTTTTTCATCCAAGGGATATCAATCTCATATTTTTCCAAAATGCCAAGTAGTGGTGCAGTAGTGCTTAAGGCACTCCATTCTTTAACTGTTTTAAAATGTTCTTCACAGGGATAGGTACTTTTAGGTTTAAACATCCACGGAATTCCACCTTTTTCTGTTGTTATGCTTTCAAAATAAGGCATAAAATCATTTAGAATGATTTCTTTAGTCAGATACCCCACTTCATCAAGAGTTTCAAGAGCCATAATGCTAAAGAGAGGTTGACTCTCTGGTGATGCTGTATCTGGTTCCATTCCGTGTCCAAATCCACCATCAGAATTTCGATAAGCATATACCGCGTGATAAACACCATTCATATCTCCATTTGCAAAGTAAAATTCGAATAAACGTCTTTCAATCATTCTTGCATTTGTCAATATAAAATCTCTTGCTTTTAGAAAGTCATTTTTTGGTAAAATCATTTTGTTTTAAAGCTTAGGGTCCAATTATATGCAACATTTTGTATATGAGCAGTATATAGTAATAATTTACTGCATGTCAGCTTACAAGATACTTTAATTTAAATAAAAAAACGGTTCAAGTTTACACGTAAATCGTTGTTGCTTATACACAATTGTACATAGTGCTTTATTCTTCGGGTTTTGTATAAGTCACTATGTCAATTCCAATTCCATTTGGATCTTTGATTGCAAAATGTCTGTCGCCCCAAGGTTCATCTCGGATTTCAATTTCGATTGGAATATTTTTGCCTTTTAGCTGTTTATAAACTTCATCTACATTCTCAACTTCAATAGTTAAATAAACTCCTTTTCCATTAAATGCTGGCTGAAAAATAGGTTTTTGGCTTGGGTGATTCGGTTGTAGAAAACTGATTTCAGCCGAATTGTTATGCGTATGAAGTAATAGATAAAATTCGTTTTCAAAACGTACTTCAAAGTCCAGAACTTCTCTATAGAATTTCTTAGTTTCTTGTAATTTTTCGGTAATTATTCCTGCGTTAAGTTTCATTTTGTTTGTTGTTTGCGCAGTAGTCCAACCTATTGTTAGAACAAATGCGGTTACTAATAATACTTTCATTGTCAATGTATTTGTTGTTACAAATTTAGATTGACAAGAAACCGAGGCATTGTAAAAATCGGACAAACTTAATGGAAGGCTTCTGAAGGCGTTACCCCGTAATATGTTTTGAAATTTTTAATAAAATGAGCTTGATCAAAAAATCCAACATCAAAGTACAGTTTGCTTTCTTTTAGACTTTGTTTTGAAGGTTTTGCATTTAAAATATGCTGAAAACGTACTACATTACTAAACGATTTTGCTGTTGTACCTATATAAAAGTTGAAAATTCTGCGAAGTTGTCTTGGACTTAATCCTATTGCAAGGTCTTTTTCAGTATCCAAATATCCGTTTTTTTGGAATATTAGATTTAGAGCTTCTAAAAAACGGTGGTCGTGACGAATATTCTGATTTTTTGAAAATTCGATTATTTTCTTGTCCAGAGTTTTTGTAATCGTATTAAAGGAATCTGAAGGTTTGATTACTGAATTAATCCACTCGGAAAAACTTGGTAAAACGTTGTTTAGTTCTTGAGATTGATTACTCAAAGTTTTGGCATCGATATTAAATAAGATTGGAAATGCAGAAGGTAAAAACCGAATTCCGATATAGTCAAATTCTTTTCCAATCGGGAATCGAGTGTACTTTCTGCAAAATCCCATTACAAAGTTCTCATTCGGTTGTTTATGGTCAAAAAAAATATCAATACAGCCATCAGATACCACTCTGTAATTGTAATCTTGGTGTAATGGGTTTTGTGTTTTAAGTTGCCAAAAACAGTAAATATAGTTTTCAATTTCTTTATTTGGCAGGATTTCTTGATAGCTTATTTCGTTATCGTTAACCGAAACAGCTGGTTGAATTGGTTTGTAATAGTCTCTTATGTTTTTCAGTTCAGTCACTGCAATTTTTTTGCATTATGTACAATGGTTTGTATACGATTAGTTACATGTATTAAATAACTAATTTAACAAGTACAAAGGGAATTAAAACCTACTATACAATTCATAAAAATTGAAATCTCCACCAAGTTCATTGGATATCTTAATTTTTTTTAAATGTCCTAAGTCATAACATGATGTACAATCAATTAACTCCATTTTAGCATAATGTAAAAACGACATTGTTTATGTTGAATCAAATTCTTCTATTTCTCCAATAAATACAAAGTTTTCAGATTTTTCGATTGAACGAGAAATTGAGAATGGTTTGCTAATCAAATTGTTTTCTAACAGATATTTTTTTATTTCATTATCAAGTTCTTTTTCTGCTCTAAACCTTGGATTGGCATAATCTTTCAGCTTGTCAAAATAATAATTCAGTTTCCGTCTATAAGTTGATTTGGTAAGTATAAAAACCCGATTTTGAGTTTGACTGTACTTAATATCTTCTCGTAATATTATTTTAATTCTCCAAAAGATAGGTCTGTCCTCTTTATAACAAATCAAATTCCCAATAGGTGTTTCCAAAACTCCGCCATGTTCATTTTCTAAATAATGTCTAATTTCAGCAATGATAACATTTTCATTTCTTTCTTTCCATAAAAACTTGTATCTGCCTAAAAGGATTGTGTCTTTCATAAATTATTGCCAACGTTCTCGTATAACAGTCAGTTACGGGTTTATATGCGTTAATTTTAGGTTTAGCCCAGGCTTAGTAATTTCAAGTAGATTTGAACATAGTCGAATCCGCAGTAATTGCGGTTATGTATTGTAGTGCGTAGGTTTTTATTAAGTTTCATATTCCGATTTGTATAATTCCAAAAACTTTGAAGTTAAAAGACTTATTTCCTTTTTCTTTTTTAATTCAAAGTCTATAAATGTAATCAGAAACGGTATAATGAAAAATGGAATAGGTAAAAACCAATTTCTATAAGCTATAGAAATTATAGAGAAAATAATTCCGATTCCGATTGCAATTTTTACAGCTATATTCAACGGAAATTTAAATTCAAATCCTAATTCATATTTGTTTTCACTGTTCAGAGTTCCGATTATCCTGTGATTACTTACAGAAAAAAAAGGAGGAAACTTTTTCCGTTCAAATTCTATTCTATTCGGACTAATATTCCCATCATAGAATCCATTTAAAATTAATTTATTCAGAATATTCAATGATTTATTGTTATTTGAAATGGTTTCTTTCATTTCTCAAATTACAGACAATGTGTTCGTGTATGGTTCTGTAGTGTTTTAGAAACTAAGTTAGCAAAAAGAGACCAACGCACTGGGATTTTGGGAGAAATTCCCAAAACATTGTTTAAATACTATAAAACATACACATTGTTGTGAATAGACTTTTTATCGGATTTTAAATCCATATAAATTTTTTGCGTTTTCGATTTGTTCTTTCTCTGTAGTTTCTGGATACAGAATATATTTTGGTGCTATAATTGGCTTGGCTTGCTCTACTGTGATTTTAGTTATCGTTGAAAAAGGAAATTTTCCGCCAGTCATTTTGAGCAATATTTTTTCCATTTCTAGGAATTCCGAATCTGTTTTTCCAATAATTTTTGCCTCTCCTTTAACTTGAAATCCTTTCTGTACCAATATGTCTATAAAGCTCACACACACATTTTCATTTTTCTGAATATTCCGAACAGTTTGGGGAGAAGCAATATTTGCAATAATTATTTTGTCCGTTTCATAATAGTTAAAAATTTCTTTTGGGGAAACATTCGGCACGTTTTCAGTAGATACAGTTGCAAGCCAGCATAGAACACTTCTGTTTATATATTCTTTGATTTCGGTGGTTAGTTCCATGTTTTTTAACTTATGTACAATGGTTTATAACCGTCAGTCATGGGTTAATATGTGGTTATACATTGTAGTAAACTCCCTTTTTTATTTTTCAATCCGAATTTTATTCAGTTGCTGGTTGTATTATTTCGCGTATAGTTGCCCAACCAGTCGGACTTTTATCATACCTAATGTAAGTAACCATTGTTCGTCCATTAAATACAAAAGACCCACCCCCATTTTTTGGTGTTCCTTTTATTGAAAACTTGGTTTGTTCAATTGCAATATCATCATTTACAAAAATACTTTCAACATCATTCTTAATGAATTCTAAATTGAAATTCTCTAATGTTTCTTTAATTCCTTTAATAACTTCATCTCTTCCAATCTTTAGGTCATTATAGCCCAATGCCTTAATTACATCAGGATGATGTAGAGATTTTATTTTTTCGATATTCCCATCAGAAAAGGCTTTTCTAATAATTTCTCCGTTTTTCAGAATTTCAACTTTAATACTCTCATTTTGAGAATAAACACCTGTTGGCAATTGAAGTGCTAAAAAAAATATTAAAATCCAATTGTATGTTCTTTTTCCAGTTTTCATTTGATTGCTTTAGGTTGTCTATAACATTTAATGTAAAATACATATTTACATGGAGTTATGTGTTGTGTTTTATCATTTATGTCTTTTGATTTTATCACAGTTCAATATTGATATTTTGTAGTAATTTGAATTTTTTCTTTCATTTCTTTATGATCTTCAGAAGCTTTTTTGAAAGATTCTTCCGTTCTTAACACAGATAAATGTCTATAAAAAGATACTCCAAAAACGATAATAATTAGCTCAAGTACTGTTATAATAATTGAGGTTGTTATCATTCTTTTATTAGTTATAATAGATTTTTTAATCCAAATTGTAGCTAACAATTGGATATAGTTATTAACTATATTTCAGATAAAAAAACTAAGATAACAAACCCTTTATATCCATAAAGGATCTATTCACTATATGAGTATAAATGCGTATGGGGCCCATAGCAAGATTATATGAATTAAGAATTTTTGCTATCAAATACTACTTTGAACTTGGTATGCAAAAGATTCATAAAACCTGCATTGGATTGTGCCATTTGGAACCGAGTTTATAGTTCGGTTAACCAATAAAAATTTTAAAATTTTAATAGTTACAATGGTAACTTTAATCTTGCCACTTTGACCATAAAAAGCTAAGAATGAAAATTCTTGGCTTTTTATTTCAATTGGGGGAAGTATACTATACGTATGATTACCCTTTTTAGAATAGTATATAATGGGTTTGTGTATGTAGCAATTAATTCAACGTACTATTTTCAGTTTTGGATTGACCGATACACAATCTTTTTTAATGGCTATTGCGATTAGGTTTTAGCTATATATACATCCATCATTTCTCCTTGAATATGTTTTATATCGATTCCCGTATTTAAATAGTTTTTAGGATTTGCTGCTAATGGATGTTTTGGAAATTTATGTCTAATTTTTAGGATGGTTTCAGCAGTTGGTTCAAAAAATAGGATTGAACCTCGTTCTTTACATACTCTCAATCCTTCTTCAATAGAATATTTGCGCATTTTTTCGTCGATATGATGTAAAGAACCAAAGAATACTACAGCATCAAAAGAGTTATTTTGAAAAGGCATTTGTGTTGCATTAAATGCTTGAAAATTAATAGATTCAATAACTCCAAATCTTTTAGCGTTTGACTCCCAATCCATTTTTGCATATACAGAATTATCTGTTTCTGGCTCACCGGTTATCACCTTAAAACCATTCAATGCAAGAAATATTGCAGAGACGCCCACTCCGGTACCTACATCAAGAATTACAGCATCTTTAGATAATGATATTTCATTTAGAGCAAGTAATCCGTCTGTTTTGGCAGGGCCGAGAAATGCATCCAATTCTTCACTGCTAATGTTGTTTTTCACCATCTTTCTTTCATTTTAGAATCAATTTTTGTTTGCGTTCATGGACCTTATTTGTCTCTGCATATACTTTTAATTCTTCAAGGTTTTCTTTTAGAATCTTTGACATTTTTTTCTTTAAAGGTCCTTTCATTATTTTTCCCATAAGTCCTTTTAATTCCATATGAATCTTCATAGAAATCCTTGTGCCCTTTTTTTCTTGCACATGGGACCAAGTATTTGTGGCATAAACTACCATTTTGGGTAAGCCCGCTACAATTTGATATGTAAACTTTTTAAGTTCGGGTTGATAGTCTATAATTCTCTCTGTAGTTTCCTTAAAGCCTTTGTAAGTAGGAACACATTGTCTTTCTCTGCAAACTGAGCCATTAAATCCTTTGCCATGTCCTTTAGAGTCTTTTACACCTGAACTCCACAAACCGATTTTATCGAATTGAAGCGCAGTGATTTTCCAAAGTTCACCTACCGAAGTATTAATAAAAATTGATTCATTTACTTGTACTGATGTATGTGCCATAATTTATGGTATTGAGCTATGCAGATTAACTCTGAAAAGCCTATTGTTAATTAATTTAGTTACTTGCTTGCTAGCTTTGCATAATTGGCTACAATTTCGGCAGTTGCAGAACTGATAAATCCTTTTAATTGCTCTGCATTCATATTTGGGTTTTCAACATATTCATAATTAGACCGGAAGATTATCATGGATTTATTATAACCTAAATCAACAACTTTGAAACTGTTATGAACGTTTTTTGCTGGAATCTCTTCTTTTACCTGCCATTGATAAAATCTTTGATCTTCATTGAATATTTCAATCTTCTCTACATAATATCCCTTTCCGTCAGGGGCAGTACATTTGCGCTCTCCACCAACACCTTTGGGGCCTTTCCAAGTTAATGTGGCCACATAAGAAGATACTTTATCAATATTGTCCATTTTTCGAATCTCCCCCCAGACTTTGTCTGCTGAAATATTGACCTCTATTGTTTGCGATATATCTGAAGTTTGTGCTTGTGAGCGTACATGCTCAGAAAAAATAAATACTGTTATGACAGTAATTGCAGTTTTTACTAGATTCTTCATTGTATTATTTTTAATAATTAAACAATACAAAATTCCAGTATAGATAGTAGAAAGGTTTACCCTAAAGGATCAAAATTTTTACATAAAAGCTCAATTGCTATTATCACGAAATTCTGATGGAGATTTACCATATTTTTTTGTAAATGCCCTTGTAAAGCTATTTATACTATTGAAACCACAGTCGAAACAGATTTCGGTTATTCGAAGATTTGATAGCTTGAGTAATTCAGACGATTTTTCTAATCTTTTATCCCGAATATATTTAACAGGGGGCTCTCCAAATATCGTTTTGAATTTTCTTTTAAATGTAGAAAGACTTGTGTTTGTAAGAGCCGCCAAATCATTACTATCCAAATTATCATATAAATGAGTCTGAATAATAGATTTGAAAGTTAATTCTACAGGCGTAAAAAGGGAATGAAGTAAATCCCTTATCACAGCATAATTTGTATTATACAACAGAAGAAGAAGTTCCTTTATTTTAAGGATTAATAGATCTTTATTTATCAAATGTGGATTATCAAAGTAAAAAATAAGCCCTTTAATAAATTCGTCAATTATGGTAGATTGAGATATTTTTTTGAATATCTTTTTTTTGTTTGATTGTTTCTTAGAATATAGAAAGGAAGGGATCTCATCTTTATAGATAGATTTAATAATATCTGGAGTAAAATGAATAGCGATTATTTCACAAGGCTTTCCATCTTCGGAAGATTGCCAGTGGTTCACAAAAGAACCACACTTCATTAATATACTCTCTTTAGATTTTACAGTATCTTTTTCGATACCACCATACGAAATTCCATTTCCAAGGTTTGAATATATAAAGCACGCCTCATCATCGTATGTCACAGATGGTTTAAAGGGAGGCTTAAAAACAACTCTCTCAAAAACAGATTTATTATATAGTTTGTAATCTTCGTATTTTAAAATCATACTATGTTTTCTGCTAGTGTCTAATGACCATGTATTTTAGTACTGTTTAAGTTAACTATATCTCTGTGGAGTGCTTACTCTAGTATCCCTTGATAGATTCGATAGCGTCTAATATACTGTAATTGCGATTATAGATTGTTGTGGCACGTTTTTTATTTATACGATTTGAGTTAAACTTCTAAAATGGTCGATGATATAGTTTGGTTTTTGTTTTTCCAATTTTTCCCTGGTATTATTCCCATATGTAACTCCACACGTATCTACATTTGCTCTTTGTCCCATTTCAATATCAAAAATTGTATCTCCAACTACTAAACATTCAGACGGATGATACCTATATCTATCCATTATGAGATTTACAATGTCAGGTGAAGGTTTTTTGTTTTTGGCATCTTCTTCACCTCCAACAAATGTAAAAATATCGTAAACGTTTTGCTTTTTAAGTATCTTAATTAATGCCTCTTTTCCTTTGCTCGAAGCGACAGTCATATTTATCCCTTGGTTATGAAAATCTAGCAATGTGTTTTTTACACCATCAAAAAGAGAAATCGTGTCGATTACAATTTTGTTATAATATTCACGATAAACCAATGTTGCTTCTGGTATTAATTTTTCGTCAATTGAAAAGGCTTCTTCAAAAGTGGTTTTTAACGGTAATCCTATTAATTTTTCTATTGTTTTTTCGTCATAGTTGTCGATATGAAAATTATCTGCCACAAACTTCATTGACTGTAAAATACTTTCTTTGGTATCGGCTAATGTGCCATCAAAATCTAGAATAAGATTCTTATAGTTCATTCGGATTTGAGGTTTTCTTAAATGGGCTGCAATGGTTTTGTATGAGATTCATTGCTAATAGCACCAAGATAGCAAAAGGTCTTGACGTGAGGAAAATTCAGAGAATTTTCCGATTAGCACTTACCAAAATCTAGTAATTAATTTTATACCGTGTTGTACTTCATTTTTTATACGATCATAATGTTAGTGTGTATACTTATTTTTTTCGGAGGCTACTTCACTTAAATACTCTATAAACTCAAACTGATTGCCATCTGCATCTGCAAAATAGTCCCTGATTCTGAATTGCTCTACTTGCTTTGGATAATCTCGTAAGTAGCCATTTTTTAATAGGTTAGTGGCAATTTTTTCTACGTTATCTACGACAAAGCCTAGATGATTAATTCCTATTTTATCATAATTCTTTTCAACTTTTAAATCACTTTGTGTCGCTTGATTAATTGCGATATAGGTAGTATCATCACCTAAGTGAACCCACTCTCTCAGATCATTACCACCACCTCTTATTTTAAAGTGAGGAAAAGCCGTTTGAAAAAATTTGATTGCTTCTTGTAAGTCGTTTACAGTAATGTTTGCATGTTCTAAATATACACTTGTTGTTTTCATAATGTTTTATGTTTGATTCATGACAAATATCCTTATAGGCAATGGGATATAAAACGAACTTAAGTACTGAAAGGAACCTGTACCATAGTACAGGTGTGAAAGTTGGGAAGTAAATTAAATACTAAGAAATCCTCTTTTTAAACAGATGCCTACTGCTTCAGTACGATTGTCTGCATGGAGTTTGGAAAGTATAGCAGTCACATGAAACTTTACCGTGCGTTCGGCAATAAATAGTTGTTTTCCTATCTGATCATTGGTAAGGCCCTCTTTTATAAGGGTTATTACTTCTAATTCACGTTTGGTAAGAGGTAGTTCGGGGTAGTGAAGTTCTTTGACTTTTCTGTCACTGGTATCTTGATCTTTTGTTTCTTTATGTAATAAGGCTAGTTGCTTTTTGAGGTCTTTTGCAGTATTGAACGCCTTATTTATTTGGGGTTTCGAACTTTGTGATGCATCAAGATTTGTAATGATAGTGTCTATTTTGGGAAGGAATATCCTTTCTAGTACATTGCTAATTGTCGTATCTGATTGAGAGCTTCTCAGAGGATTTGAGTGTTGCAGTCTGGTTCTCTGAATGGCAGTTCCTACCAACTCACTGATGGTATTAAGAATGGTAAGTTCTTTATCATCAAGCTCTCGGGTTTCTTTACTCAGTAAATTCATGAGCCCTACTTTTTGTCCGTTGACTATTATAGGAATAACTGCATGAAATTTAAGACCTTTGGTACCTGTAGTGATATCTTTTAGTCGTGAGCACGTAATCTCACTAATATTCATTGCCTGATCTATATCGTCTGACAGGTATTGTTTTATACAATAACACCAACCTGACAATCGCTCTGGATGATTGCTTAATGCTGGCGGGAGATTATGAGATGCTGCCAGATACACCGATGTATTGTTAGCCTCTGTAAGCCAGATCCAACCAGTTTCTATATCTAGAATTTTTACTGTCAACTCTAAGGATTTCCGAAGGGCAGCATGAAGCGAAAATTCCTTGTTTAGATGACTTGCTATCTCGTATAGATGTGAAAAATAATCGGTAGAGTCCATTCGTAATAATTAAGTGATCGTATGGGTATGACTATACGACGATACAATATATGCATAGTTATTGTTTGTTGCGATAAAAAAGATTCCTACAACCTATAGAATAGTGTGTTTTATTTCATGATATAATAACTGTACTTGCAAATAAATCATTTAAGCTGTTATATTATAAATGCGTCTATGCTATTATTCTTGTTTTTGCTTTCGCGAAAGCGGAAACTCAAGTGTTTTTCAGAAAGAAAGGCAGCCCTAGGGTGTCATATACTTCTTGGGGAATAGATCGGGATTTATACTCCAATGAATATAGGAGATAAATCTTAAAATGGTAGAACTTTATAGGGTAGTAGAAAAATAGTTTTTTATTGAGTTTCCAATATGTTTTCTAGAAATGGAAGTAATTGTATTCCAGCATCACTATTGGTAAAAAATACATAACCAAATCCTTTTTCTGGGATCATCATGTAATAGCCTTGAAAACTAGGGTTCATACCTCCATGGGCAATTTTTAATCCATCAGGGGTTTCGGATCTCATAAACCCTAATCCCCAGGAATCAAATCCATTTTCTGTACGCAAAGATTCATCTTCTGGGAGTGTTATCTGATTTTTAAACAACTCGTTATAAGTGGTTTGTGAAAGAATTTCTTTATTTAAAATAGCTACCATAAACTTAGAAAAATCATTTATTGTCGCATGAAAACCAAAGGAGGCACCAAAGTAAGGGAGTTCTTCTGGGAGTTCTTCTCCTATTTCCTTACCGCTGTATCCTATTGGTTTTTGTTGTTTCATGTCTTTGGAAAGAATAAACCCTGAGTGTTTAAGCCCTAGAGGGGTGTAGAGCTTCTCTTTAAGGATGTTTTCCAATCCTTTTATGTCTGTATTATAGCGATGTGCAATTACATTTGCTAAATATTCGTAGCCTTCACCAGAATAATTAAAGTGAGTTCCAGGATCAAAGGCAATGTTTAATGCACCATCTTCATTTAAGAATCTCCAATTGGGTAATCCAGATGTATGCGAAAGTACCATTCGAGCAGTGATTTGTTTTTTTCTTTCATCTTCTAATTCTTGTAATGGGAAATATTCATAAAGGGGAGTATCTAGATTGAGGGTGCCTTCTTCTACCAGTTGTGCTACAAAATATGCAAATACTGATTTAGAAATAGAGGCTGTTTCAAAAACTGTCTGATGGTCTATGGGTGTTTTTAATACCCGATTCTTATATCCAAAATAGTTTGTGTAAACAAGCTCTGAATTATTTATAATACCTATCGCCATTCCTGCAATTTCTAGAGAGTCTATTTTCTTTTGGATCTCTACTTCTAATAAAAGAGTATCAATTTTTTCCTCTTTACTATTTATAATACGTTTTTCTTTGATCTCTATTTCTTGTTGTATAGGTATAGCTGCTTCTTTTCTGTTATTACAGCTGATAAGGAGGATTAAAAAAGGAAGTATAAGAACAATTTTTTTCATGATATTTTAAATTTATAGTACGAAAGTACTCTTATAGTCTCTCAGTTTCGCTTCAAATCTTGATTTGACACTAGTTTAAATTTTTAAAATAAAAAGTACCTATTTGTAACCTTTATACTTAGATCTGTATCCTACTGGTAATAGTAACTTATACATTTATAAAATGACAAACAAATTAAAAATATTATTTATAGGGTTTCTAATTTCTTATAGTACTTGTGTGCATGCTCAAGTAGCAACTACAACAGATCTATACGAGACGTTAAAAGCAAAAGATCACTTATTATTTGAGGTAGGCTTTAATCAATGCAATCTTGATGAGATTGAAAAGTTGATCATGGATGATATAGAATTTTATCATGATAAAGATGGTATTACACGTTCTAAAAAGAAATTTCTTTCATCCATAAAAAATAACTTGTGTACTTCAGGAACCAATATTATTAAACGAGTTTTGGATGAGGCTAGCTTTGAGGTTTTTCCCTTATATGAAGAGGGTAAATTATATGGGGCAATACAAAATGGTGTTCATAGTTTTGGACAGACACAGGCTGTTTATTCCCATGTCTGGTTACTTGAAAAAGAAAAATGGAAATTATCCAGAGTATTAAGTTATAATCATCATACAGAACAGCATATTCAAAAGGTGGATCAGATAGATATTGGAATTGATCAATTAAAGCTTTATGTTGGGAAATATGAGTTTTCTCCAGAATTTATTCTCACAATACGTATAGAGGATGGAGTACTGTATGGTGGATCTCAAGGACAAGAAGTAAAAATCTCTAGTTATGCCGAACACAAGTTTATTGATGATGAACAAACGCATGATTTAGAATTTTTACTAGATGCAAACGGTGATGTTTCCGGGTTACTTATGAAAGGTTCTGGAATGGAGATGACAGCTCAAAAGAAATAAAGATTAAAATTTTAAAGGTTTAAATAGATTATGATTGAATCAATAGTATTTTGTATTGTGGCTGTGGCTATCGTTATTGCCTTATTTATGGCTTGGTATTTCTATCAAAAGGCTAGGGATAAAGAGCGAATTTTTCTTATAGAAAGAGGAGAAAAGCTTTCAGATATTTTACAAGCTCAAAAGGAAAATCGAATTCGCTTTGTGTTTCCTTGGTTTCAGCTTGCTATTGTGACAAGTAGCCTTAGTGTAGCATTTATAGTTATTGCTTTTATCATTTTATATATAGATAATGACCAAGAGTTATTTAAAGGTTTTTTAATCACAAGTGTAATAGGCATTTGTCTGAGTATTGCACTTTTTATTATTCACTTTAGTCGTAAAAAGAGATAGACTTGATATGGAGAATATCTATATGGATCGGGTGCTCTCTGGTGATATTGACGCATTTAGATATTTTATAAAAACGTATAAAGATATGGCCTTTTCCATTGCTTTTTCTATTGTTAAAGATGAGCAATATGCAGAAGAGGTTGTTCAAGATGCTTTTATGAAAGCTTTTAACGGCCTTAAGAAGTTTCATAGGAAAGCTGCGTTTAAATCCTGGTTTTATAGGATTGTAGTAAACGAGTCTTTTTTACGATTACGATCTATTAAAAAAGATAGAAAAATGATTTCCATAGAGGAGCAAAGTGATGCTATTATGGAGGTACAGTTTGAAGAAATTACTGAAAGTCATGGAGCTAAAATACATAAGGTATTATCTTTGATGGAACCTAAAGAGAGTCTAGCTTTAGAGCTTTTTTATTTACAAGAATTAAGCATCAATGATATGATGCAAATTACAGGTTGGTCAAAAGGAAATACAAAAGTAATTTTACATAGAGCTCGTAAGAGTTTGCGTCATATATGGAAACAAATGTCATAATAACAGAGTATGGAAAATGATAAATTAGAGTTTAAAGATGATTTTATTACATCAGTACTCAAGCATTCAGATCGTAAAGAATTATTAGATGATTTTGAAAATGCATTAATGGATACTGTCCATACTAGTTATGCGTATAAAAAAGTGATAACTGGGATTTTAAAGAAATCAATGTTCTATTTTTTTACTGCAATTTTATTGATTGGATTATTTTCATTGGTAGTTATCCTAGATCGATCAATTTTTAAAAGTTTGGCGGCAGTAGTTCCTGTGATTGTTCTTTTCTTTTCTATTCTTGGAAGTGTGGTTTTTTTTACAAATTATAAGCGATTTTTTCAATCTGTATTATGGTAGTATTTTAGAAATATCTGATATAATGAACAGTTTTAAATATTTTACGATGAAAATTAGATTTACATTTTTCTTTATAGTTTTCTCAGGGTGTATTTTGTATTCACAAGACCTTTCTAAGGAACATATTATAGAAATTACAGAAGCAATTCCAGGATTAATTAAAGATCATTATGTTTTTCCTGAGAAAGGGAAAGAAATTTCAGAAAAAATTCAAAGGAAAGTAAGGTCAAAAGTATATACAGAATTTACAGAGCCTAATGCACTCGCTCTGGTACTTACTAAAGACCTTAAAGAATTAGGAAATGACGGGCATCTATATGTTACTGTAAAAAAGAAATCTGATAATGAGGAAAATATAAATTGGGAAGACATTGAAAAGCATAACGAGATTGAGAAAAACTTTGGTTTTACGGATATTAAAATTCTAGAAAATAATATTGGGTATCTCAAGATTGTAGAGTTTATGCACCCTAAACGTTCGATGCCTACAGCAGTGGCAGCGATGAAAATTGTAGAGCAAACGCAAGCTTTAATTATTGACCTTAGAAATAATGGTGGTGGATATCCTGGTATTATGGAATACATCTTACATCATTATTTTGATGGACCTCCTGAACATGTGTCAACAACTTATTTCGCGAAAGCAGAAAACACGGATAAAACCTATACTTCTGATTTAATCTATGGTAAGCTACGGATAGGGACCCCACTTTACATTCTCATAAATTCTAAAACAGGTTCTGCCGCCGAATATTTTGCATATACACTTCAGGCTTTTAATAAGGCAATTGTGGTAGGTGAAAAGAGTGCAGGTGCAGCTCATATGAATGACTTTTTTGAGCTACCGCATGGGTTTAAAATTTCTATTTCTGTAGCGGCTCCTATTAATGCAAAAACTCATAAAAACTGGGAGTTAACAGGAGTGATTCCTGACTATATAACAACTTCGGATCTGGCACTTCAAAAAGCGTTAGGTTTATTAATGAAATAAATTATTTTCTATTAATTGAGTCCGACTTTTCCTATAACGGATTTAAATAATTTTTTTGAGTCGTAACCAATACCATCTTTAAAAACTATTTCCATATTTCTGATGTTTTTGATATTTTCCATCAGATTACCTTGAATTAAAACAAGATCCGCTTTTTTACCTTTTTTAATGGTACCTGTTTCTTCCTGTTTATCAAGGTATATAGCACCATTTTGAGTACATATATGAATTGCTTCTTCAATTGTGAATCCTGATTCGACTAGTATTTCTACTGTACGTTGATTTGCATATCCAGCGACAGTTCTTCCGGCTCCTGTAGGATCTGTTCCCGCGACTAGGAGTCCTCCTTTATCATTAAATCTCTTTAACCATTTTAAGTTTTTAGTAAACCTAGCGGTACTTTTTTGATCTCGATTTAAGGATCTATTGTATGTCGCTTTTACTCTGTCTTGGAATTGTGGTGCTAAGGCTTCGAGTCCTCCTCCGGGGACTATCTCATGGCCTGTATAGGGTTCAAAAACGACAGGCGTTGTTGTAATAGCTGTATTATTTTTTATAAGGTGGTCTATAAGTGATTCAATTTCTTGCCCATCTTCTGGCGCTAGATCTAATGCATTACGGGCCTGAAATGGATCACATCTGTTTTCTTCTTTGTTTTTTATAAAGTCACTAGCGACCATAAAGCCATGTTCTAAATTGTCTATCCCAATATCTGATGCTTCACGATGCGTAATAGAACATAAATGCCCGGTAACTTTTAATCCACGCTTATGTGCTTCTTCAACGCAGATACGAAGATCTTCTTTTGTAATATTATTATATACCTTAAATGATGTAACACCTCTATCTGCCCAATAATTAACCATTTTTTCAACATCTTCGGTTCCTTTGATAAAACCCAATTCTGGAATTTCATACCCTTCTCTTTCAATAAATGGTCCTGTAACATCCATTTTAGGGCCAGTCATTTTACCTTCATTAATCCATTTTTTAATATTTAAATCTGTTTCAGGTTGTATGCTACCAGCTGTTCTCATTGTAGTAACACCTCCTGCCAGATATAGTCTAGGAAATGTGAATGGCATTTGCCCAACACTAAACCAGTTTTCAAAGGGCTTAGGGTAGAAGAGATGTTCATGAAGCATAATGAAGCCTGGGATTACTGTTTTTCCAGTACCATCAATAATCAAAGTATTATCAGGGAGTTGTATTGTATTTGCATCTCCAACCTCAGTAATAATACCCTCTCTAATAAGCAGACTTTGATTTTGTTTAAAATCTTCTCCAGTTCCATCAATAAGTGTAATGTTCGTAATAGCGACTAAAGTGCTATCTACTGTAATAAAGGATCGTACACTATCAGTAAATTCCTGAGCAAAAATGATATTATGTAGGAGGAATGTTATAATACCTATGAATAATTTATTTTTCATTAGATTACATATTGATTATTAGAATATAAGTATTAAAGATAGACACAAATATCTAAGCTAATGAAGATAGATAGTTTTATTATTGATAAGGTTATAGGAAACAAGCTAGTTCTCTATGCCAGTTATTAAAAACTGATGTAGTAAATCAATAGTGAGCCATCCTCCAGTAATATTATTTGTAAAAAACACAAATCCTATATCTAGATCGGGATAATACCTAAAATTGCTTACAAAATCTCTAGTTACGCCACTATGACCATAAAATTTACCAGCTTTGTCTTCTCGTAAAGCGAGTCCTAATCCCCATGATATTCCATCTTCTACAACTACTTGTTCTTTATGCCATTGGTCATAGGTTTTTGACTTTAATCCTTTTTTATTTCGTAGTGCTATTGCAAAAGTTGTAAAATCTTTTGCATTGGTCACAAGACTATAGGCAACCATAGGTTCTTTTATATGACGTATTTTTGTAGGACTGCCTCTGTAGAAACTATCAGTAGCATTATCTATAACTTTATTTGTTGTATAAAAGTGAAAATTATTTAATCCTAGTGGTGTTATGAGCTCTTCTTCCAAAATAGTTTGAATATTTTTTTTTGTAATATGTTCAATCACTCTTTTGAGGTATTCAAACCCTTCTCCAGAATATCCATATTTTGAACCTGGAGTGAATAATAAATCGAATTGTCCATTCTCATCTTTTTTTGCCCAATTAGGAAATCCAGTTTGATGACTTAATACATATCTAGCAGTAATTAATTTATGTCTTTCATCATGCGCAACTGCATCAAATACTAGATCTTTATAAAGCGGCCTGTCTAGATCAATTACTCCTTTTTCTACCAAGCGCATTACGGCATAAGAGAAAGCAAGCTTGGTAATAGACCCTGCTTCAAATAATGTACTGTCAGTAATTGCTTCTTGTGTAATAGGATTTTTTACACCATATGATTTTACATATAAGACCTTTCCTTTTTTAAGCAAGGCTATGGAAGCTCCAGGGACTTGATAGTAATCTAATTGTTGAGTGATAAATTCATCTAGGAGAGATATGCTGTTATTATTAAAGTGAGTCAAGATACCTTGATCTGGAATCGTATTAACAAAACCTAAAGTATCTAATAGTAATACAGGAGTCTTTACTTCAGAAGTACGATCTAGGGGTACTATGAGTCTAGATTTTTGATCATCAATTCTAACAAAACTTTGATCCCAGTTTCTTTGAAAATGGTATTTTAGAGATGGACTGATCAAATACGTCCCTTTAGGTAATTGTGTTGTATAATTCCCTAGAGAATCTACATGTGTCGAAGTGACAAAAGTTGGGTCATATGCCGAACAAATCTTGACTTCTTTTGGGAACTTTTTGATACTTGTATCCCTCCATTGTAATGTGCCACTCAAGGTTATAGAGTCAACAACATTCTGAGATTGTACTGAGATTATACACCCATGCAATCCTAAAAGTATTATCAAGACTTTTAAGAATCTAATGTGAGATGGATTCATTTTTATTGAATATTTATGGGCTTTCTGTAGTGATTTCTACAGCTCCTTGCTTTGCAATAGCACCATACTTTTGTATTGCATCTTTTGGACTGAGTTTAATAACAATACATTTTTTACCTGTAATAGCAATGGACGTATCTTTTACAACCTGTTGACCGTTCATAATAAAATAAAATACTTCTCCTAGATATGAAGTTCTACCTCGTAATGTAAAATCATTATCTCCATGTACTACTCTAATATCATCTCCGCTTATATACACTTTATTGTTCTCACTGGACCATACGATTGATTCTCCATATACAGTACCTATATTACCTACTAAAGGATCTGTAGTAATCGTTTTTGATACTGTAAGAGTGTCATCTGAGAGTAAAGTGTCCGATGTATAAGCGGTAGATATAAATAATAGCAACAGGATAGGAATAAGAATAATCAAACGGTAAGCAGTTGGCTTTTTATCTTGAAATTTTGATAACATAATAAGTCTGTTTTTTATAGTTAAATGATTATTGAATGCACTGGCAAATCCAGCAATTTTATGAGGAAAAGTATGATTGAGTATTTGGTTTGCGTACTCCTTTGAGTCAATACCACAGCGTACTACAAAATCGTCTGCTAAGTATTCATGATTTGCTTTTATTTTTTTTGAAAATAGATACACAAAGGGATTAAACCAGAAGAATGCTTGTAAAAGTTCTATATATAATATGTCTATAGAATGCCATTGGTATTTATGAGCAATTTCATGGATGATAAGTTCTTCCTTAATCGTATTTTTAGTGTAAACTTCTTTATTTATAAATATGGCTTGAAAAAATGTGAAGGGAGGAATTTTTTCCTCAATTAGGGATAAGGTATGACCTTTATAATTTACCTTTTCTGATATTTTCCACTTGCTATAAAGTGTTCTTAAATGAAATGCAAAACGACATAGTAATAGTACAGTAATTACAATATAAATACCTATAAATATTGATGAGATAGATATACTATTATCTTCAAAAGAAGGGATGGTTGTTAGGTCTGATATAGGAATATAATTTGATACTGGTAGGTTTTCTATGATACGATTTGTCGGACTAGCTTCTTTAAAAGGTATTGTTGTTAAAGAGATTTTCAATAATGGGACTAGCACAGAAAATACCGTTGAAAATAGAAGTAATACCCTATTGACCTTATAATTTGTATACTTTTTAAAGAAGACTTCATATATTATATAAAAAGTAACAAAACATAACGTAGATTCTATTATATATTCAATCATCAGATTTTGATTTTATCTTATCATCAACAATTTTTTTTAATTTAATCAAATCCTCATCTGAGATATCAATCTCTTTAGTGAAAAATGACCCAAACTGTTCTACAGAGTTATTAAAGAAATTTTTGAGTAGACCTTTCATGTGTTTAGAAAAATAGTCCTCTTTGCTAATCAATGGGTAGTACTCTCTACTGTTACCGTATAATGTATAGTTTACAAATCCTTTTTCTATTAACTTTTTTAAAAAAGTATTAATAGTAGTTGTAGCTGGCTTTGGATCTGGGTATTGTTCTTTTAGTTTCTTAAAAAAGGACTTTTCGAGCTTCCATAAGTATCTCATGAGTTGCTCTTCGGATTTTGTTAACTCCATGTGCTCTATATTATTTTATCATGCTCTAAAAATATAGAGCAAATATATAAAATAATTTTAACTACAAAAATCAACGAGTTTTTTTGTCTATAAAAGTGGTCGCTTGATAGCTTTTTATTGGAGAAATAATCACGGGCATTTTTTAAACTTCTCGATTTCTTTTGGGCCCGTAGATATAATTAGTAGTAGAATCATCAATCTTATTTGACTATCTTTAAAACAACAAATAAAAATCTAGTTGACAATTGATTACATTTTTGAAACTCAAGATTTTCCCAATTTTATTAGTAAATTTTATAGGGATTTTAGGTTATAGTATCGTTATTCCTATTTTAATTTTTATCGTTACTGATCTTGGAGGGAATGGCTTTATCTATGGATTATTAGGGGCTACATATCCATTTTTCCAGTTTTTAGGTGCCCCTATGTTAGGACGGCTATCTGATCGTATAGGGAGAAAAAAAGTATTAATTATCTCTCAGGTAGGTACTTTTCTTGCATGGATGTTATTCCTACTGGCTTTTCTTCTTCCTAAAACTACTCTCTGGCAACAACATACTGAATTTACAGGGAACTATATCATGACTCTCCCACTAGCGATTATATTTTTAGCACGTATTTTTGATGGCTTTACCGGAGGTAATGTCTCTGTAGCAAATGCCTATATGTCAGATATATCTACCGATGAAGATAGAAACCAAAATTTTGGACGTATGGGCGCTTCTACCAGCTTAGGATTTGTTATTGGGCCTGCTTTTGCGGGGATACTAGCCAGTACTATGTTAGGAGAAATACTCCCTCTTATACTTGCGGCTATCATATCCTTAGTAGCGATTTTTGTTATTTACTTTAGACTGGAAGAAAGCGTTCCATGTGTGGTTGATACCAAAGGGATTTCTTTCAAAAATATAAGGCGCTTTTTTCAGGTAGAACATAAGGATTGTTATATAGAGGGTAGTTTGGTGTCTGAAGGGAGTGAGAAGAATAGTTGGAAAAAAGTAGTGCAGGTCAAAGGGGTTCCTCTATTGTATAGTATTTACTTTTTTACATTTTTTGGGTTTAGCCTCTTTTATGCTGGGCTTCCTATTTATGCCAGTACATTACTAGATTGGTCTGCGATAGATTTGGGTATTTTCCTTGCGTATTCTAGTGGAATTATGATTATTGTTCAGGGTCCTATATTGGAGCGACTTTCAAAAATATTTTCCAGCCATTCACTCGTATTGATGGGCTCTTTTTTATTGGCTTTTAGTTTTTTATTACTATCAAAAGGCAATGTCTTTGTATTATATATAGCGATTACATTACTATCTATAGGTAATGGTATTATGTGGCCTAGTTTTTTAGCGCTTTTATCTGCTACTGGATCAAAACAAATGCAAGGTGCTATTCAAGGTTATGGAACATCTATGGGTAGTATTGCGAGTATGTTTGGTCTTATTATAGGCGGGACTTTATTTGAAGTTATTTCAACCTATGTTTTTGTGATAGGCGCTTTTATTTTTATAATCATCACAGTATTAATGATTATGCATCGCTATACTACTAAACTTGAAGTCTTGCAAACTGCCTAGCTTAATTGATGGTGTATAAAAGGGTGTTTAGTAATCCACAGAAATAAGTAATAGTTTTTCTACATATTGTATTTTTACCGTTTTAGTGCTCATGACTACACTCGATATCCGTACTGTTAATGTTGTTCAATATATAAAACCTTTGAGAGAAGGGGGCTCTCTTCCTGCTATTGTTAAAGCTGACGATGGGTTTTTATATGTATTAAAATTCAGAGGGGCTGGTCAAGGGGAAAATGCGCTTATAGCCGAGTTTATAGGTGGCGAATTTGCTAGGGCTATTGGGTTAAAAGTACCTGAATTGGTATTTATGAATCTAGATGATTCTTTTAGTAAAACAGAACCTGATGAAGAGATTCAAGACTTACTTAAGTTTAGCATAGGTCTTAATATAGGCTTGCATTTTTTATCGGGTGCTACTACATATGACCCCTTAGTTTCTACGATAGACCCGCTTACAGCCTCAAAAGTTGTTATTTTAGATAGTATCATTAGTAATATTGACCGTACAGCAAAGAACACAAATTTGTTAATGTGGAATAATGAATTGTGGATTATAGATAATGGTGCGAGTTTCTATTTTCATCATCACTGGAAAAATTGGGAAAGCCATTTAACCAGAACATTTCCTCTTATTAAGAATCATGTTCTTTTGGATCAAGCAAATTCATTACTTGAAGTTGCTAAGCAAATACAAGGGTTAATTAGTCAGGAGATAATTATTGAAATTATCTCAAAAATACCGGATACTTGGTTATTACGTGAGTCAGATTCATTAACGGCAGACCAAAAGAGAGAAGCTTATATAAAATATATAAATGCCAAACTTTCAATAATAGATGTCCTAGCAAAAGAAGCTGAAGATGCAAGATAAATTTACATTTGAATATGCTATTATTAGAATTGTTCCTAAAGTAGAACGAGAAGAATTCTTTAATGTTGGAGTCATACTTTTTTCTAAGAAGAAAAAATTTCTGGGTATAAAATACCATGTAGATGAAAATAAATTAAAAGCATTTTCAGATGAATTAGATATTAATCCTTTGAATGATTATTTAAATGCATGGGAATTAATTTGTATTGGAGAACCTTCGGGGGGCGTCATTGGAAAACTTGAAATGTCAGACAGATTCAGATGGCTAGCGTCTTGTAGAAGTACAATTATTCAAAGTTCTAAAACCCATCCAGGTTTGTGTGATGATCCTCAAAAAGAATTAGAGCATATTTTTCAAAAGTATGTTTTGTAATCGTTAGTATCTTAAGACTTTATTGATTCATCCATTCTTTAAAATCACTAGTCTTAGGTCTACTTACAATAAACTCCTGATCACGAGGATTTTCTATAGAAAGCTTCACTCGATGATTAAAATAGGCATCTATTTTTTGAATAGCGTCTTTTGCAATAATCTGTCCGCGATTAATTCTATAAAATTTTTGTGAGTCTAAGGAATTAAATAACTGGTCTACTGTTTCATCAATGATATAGCGCTTCGTATTTGTCACTCCAAAGGTGATACTGTCTTGAGAATAGGCATATAATAGTTCTGAAATTTTGATTTGAACAAATCCACTTCCTTCTTTTACCAGGATACCTTCTCGTGTACTTGTTGTTTGTACACTACTAAGAAGTTGTTTTAAAATTTCTGGATCTACTCCCGTTTGTTTATTGGATTTTTCAAATTGAGTAATAGCATTTGTCAACTCTTCTTTCTGGATAGGTTTTAAGAGGTAGTCGACGCTATTTACTTTAAAAGCTTGAATGGCATATTGATCAAATGCTGTTGTAAAAATGATAGGGGCATCTACATCTATCTTTTGAAATATTTCAAAACTTAATCCATCTGCGAGTTGGATATCCATAAATACCAGGTCGGGTGTTGTATGTTCTTTAAACCATAGGACAGCATCTTCTACTGTATCTATAATATCTAGCAGTGTATAGTCAAATCCACAAGATTTAAGCATATTTTGTAATTGACTAGCGGCTCTCGGTTCATCTTCAATAATCAGTACGTCCATGGCTGTTTTTTTTGATCTGATACTTTTAATAAAGGTAATGATACGCTGAATCGGTTTCCATCATTCGTAACGGCAATTGATTTATTAGAAATCAAGGTATATCGTTTTTCTATATTTTTTAATCCCACTTTTGTAGATGGTAGCTGTGTAGATTTAGGTTGTATCTTATTTTCTATCACAATATGATTATCTTTTATAGATACATCTATTACTAAGGGTTTTGCTCTAGAAATTATATTGTGTTTGATAGCATTTTCTAATAATAGTTGTAGACTCATAGGAACAATCATAGCATCTAGTGATGTCTCGGGAAGGTTCCAGTTCATTTTTAAATTATCTCCAAATCGTTCTGACTGGATATGGATATATGCTCGGGCAAATTTTAATTCTTCGCGAAGAGAAGTAAGATTTGAATTTCCAGATTCTAGTATAAAACGATAGACATCTGATAGTTTATCAACAAATTGCTTTGCATCTTCTTTAGAATTTTGATCTATAATATCACGTAAAGTGTTAAGTGTATTAAATAAGAAATGAGGTTGTGCTTGATTTCTTAGGGTGTCTAATTGTGCTTGAACAATGACCCGCTTAGCTTGCTCTTCTTCTCGGATGGATTTTTTAAGTCTTAGATTATAATGAATAGCTTCATATATAGCCATGGTCATTGCACTTATAATAATAATGGGGATCAATACTTTGGATGAACTGATAGACGTAAAACGATTTTCAAAAATATAAGATAGTAATTGATTCCCCATCACATCTATAAGGATAACAGTACTTACAATAGAGATAAATAATAGCACAAAACGTTTTATATCGTCCTTAAAATCAGGAAATTTCATTTTTAATAGAATAATGATAGTTCTGATAGTAAACCAATTGACTATGGTAAAAAATAAAGTAACACTCCAGTTAATGACAGCTTCTATAAATGGGAATCGTACAAACGAATTATTAAAAAGAAAGTCTATAAGAATACTTAGGAACAGAATACCGAATACCATAAACCAGAAGTCATCAAACCCTAAATATTTAATACGTCTTTCTTTATTGAATAACATGGTGATACTAATTATAAATTAATTAAAGGCATTCCTTGTTTTGCCTGATAGAATGTATATCCAATCCACGCAGCATATAACAAACCAAAAGCGATACTTACAAAGATCTGACTTCTAGAAGTAGCGTTCCATTTTTTTGACAGGACTACTGCGAATAACGGAATTATTTGTATGCCATGCAATCCAAAAAAATGAGCAACTCTTAAGTCTCCAGCCAGGGTACTCCAGTTCACTAATGGAAGTCCAGGACCTCCGTCTGCCACTCCTACATTATGCGCTACCTGACTTATCATTTGTCCTCCTATCCAGCTTCCAAAAAATACAACCAACCAACCTATTAAGATAGCCCATTGAACAGATCTAGGGACTTTTATTTTTAATCGTATAGATTCTATGATAAATAATATCATGATCAAAACATTGATTCCTATCAAGATCCCCATTGCTGCAAAAAGGATCGCATCAAAGGGCGTAGACATATTGTAGTGTGACTGTACCCCTCTAGAAGCTTGGTAGACAATTATTACCGTTTCCACAAGTAATGTCCAGGTTGTGAGACCATTGATTATATTTTTTTTCCTTTTCCCAAATGGATATAACGTTATAAGAAACCCTACTGTGATGATGTAAATTCCTGTCGAAATACAAAATTTTAAAGGTTTGATCCATACATTGATGCCCATAAGGGTTCTGTCATCTACAAAAATGCCTACAATACAAACAATAGCTGTTATAAAATGAAGTATCGTAATCCAATAAAGGATAGGACTTTCCTTTCTAACGGTCGTAAATATGTTTTTTAAATAGCTCATGATTATTGTTTTTTGATTGATTTAATGATTGTAAAGAGAAGAAATCCTATAGGCCCCAACATAAATGTTGCAAATAGGCAAGGAGCCATTAGTAATTGATGAATCTTTAGAGTTTTATTTTGATGTAACATCCACATACCTATCAAAAGGTCAAAGGCTAGATAATGTACCCAACCTGCGAGTACAGCATGCTCTTCTGTAAATAATGCCATGACAGAGGCAAGACTGCCAAAATCCATTGCACCCCCAATCAACATTGCTTGTATAATATAGATAGCATATACAAGGGATAGTAGGATAGGAATTATTTTATAATCTATTAAAAATCTAGTGACTATCCATTTAGGTACTAAGATCATTAAAAGCCACATCGGCATGGCAATCATACCTGCCAAGGAAAAAACATCTGTAGGAGTCATAGTCATTAGTATTAGATAATAGTTGATTAATTGATAGTTCAAATATGCAATTATTCATACCTATATAAAATGACTTTATGTTCAATCGTCGTTTATGACTTTTGAATTGTTTTATTTTAATGTGTATAGAGATGTTTTTAGAAAAAATAGTGTGTTAGCACCTATATGCTATAAGGAATGGAGTAGGGAAGAGGTAGTAATACGCTTTCGCGAAAGCGTACCATAGAACACCACATACAGGAAACATAACTGCCCTTTTTTATGTTATTGTATGTGGATTTATTAATGCTCTATGGTTGCCAATGGGGGTGGTAGGCAGTCGTTAAAATAACAGTTGAATAGGCTCTAATGGGCCAATTGGAATTAAATTAAAATCTAGGAACCCATCTTTTACAAAGGGTAATTCCTGTAAGATATTGTGAGCTTCATCTATCGAATCACATTCTAAAATAAAGATCACGCCAGGGCGGTCTTTTCGAAAATAGAAAGATCTTATTTTATCTTCTAGGTAGAGATGTAAGGTATGTTTAAGTTCGGGTAAAAGGCCATCTTTCATTTTTTCTGGGTCTGTGGAATCTAGTACGTTGTCAATTGCTAGTATTTGCATAATTATAATAATCTTTTAGTAAGTATTTTGTTCTTAACAAAGATATGATAATGTTGTATATGCAACATTTAATTTAAATTTTTTTTATGTTAATTTTTTTTCAAGCTTAGCGATTAGGTTTAATCCATTAGGTTTTAACATATGTGTTAGTTCGTCCATTGTTTCTTCCCAGACTGGCATAATAAGTTCTGATAGTTGTATGCCTTTGTTGGTCAATACTATCTTGGGTCTATAATCTGTTGTACGTTCTACCCATCCGGCACGAATCATTAATTTTATATTTCTACTTACGGATGATCTTTCTAGTGAGAGTACCTGCCCCACTTTTCCTTGCTCTACTTTTCCCATTTTATAAAGAGCAAATAAAAGGGTCAATTGGTTTTCGGATATACCAAATTCTTTAAGACGTTTTCTATAGTGACTATCAATAATCCTAGATAATCGTCTCATTCTTGAACCTATACACTCTGATACATCATATCCCATAGTGCAAGTATACATATATTGTGTTGCATATACAACACAATTAAGGGATATTAGACTTGGAAAGCTGTAGTAAGTAAAGTGAATTATTTTTTAGTAAAAACTCAGTAGCGTTTAATCACAAGAAATAGTAAATAACGATTCTTTTTTGATTTCAACATCCTTGACTTGTATTCTTTTTGAATCTAATTTTTTAAAAGAATATAGAATTGACATATCATGAAATCCGTCTTCAGATGGATTGTTTTCAGATCCTTCTTTATAATAGTTGAGATCAATATATGCGTTCTTAGCTTTATTAAAAGTATGGTAGGCTTCTATATTTTCTGAAAATCTATTATAACTAGGATTGTAATAGATATGCTCAGGAATTATGCGCTGTTGTACAATGAGGGTTTTTATGTAATCAAGGTCTTCGTTACTTACTTTTCCTAGGGGTGTCCTGATTGAAAATTCGTTTTCAGAAAAGTACATCTTGTTGTTTTTTATAGCTACTTGAAATGATTGAGTATCATCTTCTTCTTCATAAAAGTTGATGACAAAGTGATTAAAATTCCCATCATTTAGAAAAGAGATTATGTCTTTTGTATTTGTGCCATATTGTAAAGAAACTGCATTTATATTTTTGTTATATGTATATACATAGGGATATGAAAAGCAATTTGCATCGGAATTAAAAACAGGGGTGAAGGCTATTTCTTGAGATGGTAGTATACCCGATGTATTAAAATGTATCGCAGCATTTCCATTTTCAAAACCATTAAAAAAGACCTGGATAGTATCTTGTAAACTCTTGTTATACCTACCGTATACTTTACATCCTTTTTGGTTTTTATTAGGGATAAATCTATAATAATCATTTCGAACAGACATCCATGTACCTGTTTGTATACCCCCAAAATAGGTAAGAGCATATGATCCATCTTCAAATACAAATATATCTGACCCTCCTTCTGGAGAACTTCCTTTGATGTGATAGATACCTATGATGGTTTCATTTTGAGCATTACTTATAGTAAACATAAAAATTATGATTAGGGTTAAAATTTTATTCATAGATGGGATATTAGTTTTATGATTTTTACTCATTTTCACAATGCTGCTCCTATGAATAAATGTGCTTTTTTCAAGGATTGATCTCTCAGGGGGAATAGTGCTTTCATTCTTGGATCTTCCATCATTTCTTGTAATCCTTCCTTGGAGTCAAAATAGAATAAATGAATCTTATTTGGGATCTCCATGTTGCCTATACCTCTCATTGGTATTAAAAATTGTTCAAAATGAACTCCAAATTCTGGCATAATTGCGCATGATTTTTCTAAATAGGTTTCAAAATTTTCTTGATGATTCTTTCCTTCTTTATAGGTCAGTAAGGTCATGGCATACATTTTTGATGTATCACCTATTTCTAATGGGGTGTTAGAATGTGCCTCTTTTGAAATAAAAGTGATAGACTTCTTCAGTAGAGATTCATTATACATTTTTGTAAGTGATAAATAGTGAGGGTCTTCTATTAGTTTTTTATAATCATCTTCACTTTTATATCTATACATATGCACTTCACTAGGAAGTTCAATATCTCCTTTTACACGTTGTAGTGGCTTTATTTTTTTAGTGAGTTGCCCATGATTTTTTGTGTACAAGGAGCTCACTTTTAATTGATAGTCATCAAAAGTGCTTTTTTCATTTTCATGAAAATAATAAAACGTAGTAACATAAATGGATGGACCTTGTTTTTGAATCATAGCCAAATTTGTTTTTTTATTTACGGAGCAATTTGTGAGGACGAATGTCAAGATGAATATGGGAACTATTTTTTTCATTTTAAACTTAAAAAGGAAGGTATGAGGTTTAAAGAAGAGAACTATATTAATTAACGTTTAGTAAAGATAATTTTATCAAAATATAGCTCCCTGTCTTTCTATTCGATAATTTATTTAACTCACTTTATAATTACCAGGAGTAAACCTAAATGTTTTCATCAACCGTGTCCAGGTATTAATTTGAGTGATACATAGAGATAATATACAGATTTCTTGTTTTGTAAAATACGTTTCCAGCGGGTTGTATACGGTATCTGGTAGCAACCCTCTATCTAATCGTGTAAGTGCATCTGTAAATTTTAAAACAACGCGTTCTCTACTAGAATAACAAGTTGCTTCTTCCCATGTGACTAAAGAGATTAATCGTAATTCAGTCTCTCCAGTTTTCTTTAATTCTTTATGATGCATATCTACACAGTAAGCACATCCATTTTTTTGGGAGACTCGTAAACGGATCATTTCTAGAAGACCAAAATCAATAGATGAGTTATTGATGTATTCTTCTGTATCTAATAAGTGTTTAAACATTCCTTCAGGAAGGTCTGGATAAGATATTCGTTCCATAATTATTCGTTTTTTGATTAAAGAACAAATGTATTTGTATATATATGGGTATATCCTTAAGATATCTTAAGAAATAATTAGTTGACTTTTCTTCGTATTTCGCTCAAGTATTCTGGAGTGATATCAAGATACGATGCAATCATATACTGTGGAACTCGTTGTACAAAATTAGGGATCGTATGAATGAGATTATAGTATCTGTCTTTACTACTAGTTTTCATAAAAATTTCATCTTTACGTTGTAATGCAATAGAGAGTTTTTCTGCTATGATTCTAAACACGCGTTCTAATTGTGGGACTTTGGTATATAAAATGTCTAGTGCCTCTCTGGAGGCTACCAATACACTTGTATTTTCTATAGCCTGAAGTGCATTATGAGAAGGAGTTTGATTTACAAAACTATCTAAATTGGTAACCCACCAGTTTTCAATAGCAAAGAGGTTTACATTTTCCACCCCTTTTTCATCCACATGAAAAGAACGTACAAGCCCTTTAATAATAAAAAACCTGGCGTTACATATTTCATTCTGTTTTAGTAAAAATTGTTTTTTGGAGAAAGTCACAGGCTCTAGATACTCAAAAATAAGGGCTATATCCTCGTCTGTAAAATGAGCATATCGATTAAGATAATCCTTGAGTTGAGTTTTCATTGTGAGAATATGGATACAGAAAAGTTGAGATACAAAAATAGGGAATCACAGAGTTATTACTATTAAAATATATAGCCGCATGATATACATTACACTAGTGTATTTTGAGAATCTATAAAACATAGCAAGAATCAGATTTTATCTACTAGACATGAATGATATCTTTGTGATTCAAATAAATACCCTATGGACGTAAAGGAAAATCTCAATTACCACAGAATTGCAGATGCCATAACTTTTATAAATACGCACTTCAAAGAACAACCTACTCTCGAAGAGATTGCTCAAAGTGTGCATGTAAGCCCCTATCATTTTCAAAGAATATTTAAAGAATGGGCTGGAATATCACCCAAGAAGTTTTTACAATATATCAGCGTAGAACATGCAAAGAGTATTTTACATCAAAAAGGGGCGACCTTATTTGATGCAGCCATAGAAACGGGACTTTCAGGAACTAGTAGATTACATGATTTATTTATTCGTATAGAAGGGATGACACCTGGAGAATATAAAAATGGCGGGGAACATCTTTCTATTAATTACAGTTATGCACAAAGTCCATTTGGATTGATATGTATTGCATCTACATTAAAAGGAATCTGTCATATCTCATTTACAGAAGATGAAACGATAGCTTTTTATAATTTGAAAGCACATTTTCCAAATGCGCATTTTCATCAACGTGTAGATCAAATTCAAATGAATGCTTTAAAGATATTTGTAGGTAACTGGGAGGAGCTCTCAAAAATAAAGCTTCATATAAAAGGGACTGATTTTCAATTAAAAGTTTGGGAATCGCTTTTAAAAATTCCTCAGGGGCAACTTGCTACCTATGGGAATGTAGCTTCTAGTATTCAGAAACCTAAAGCATCAAGAGCTGTAGGTACTGCTATTGGTCATAACCCGGTTGCCTTTTTAATCCCTTGCCATAGAGTGATTCAATCTTCTGGCAGAATAGGGGGGTATATGTGGGGAAATACCCGAAAGACAGCCATCATAGGGTGGGAAGCGGCTCAAGTAAATACAGTGAGTTAGACAGTGACAGTACAGTAGTATTTTTAATCTTTGAGTAAACCATCTAGCGTTATCGTATTTACTTAATAGTATAAATAGCAAGAATCGGGTTTCCTGTTCTCGCAATGTCATTGAGTTTTGCAATTAATTAAAATGCAAAACATTAATGAAACGTATAAAACAGTTTAGTCTATTATGGTTATTATCTTTACATATCTATAGTTACGGACAACTTCCGATAAGTCAAGAATTACAACTTATAGAAGACGCAGTTCATATTTCCAATCCAAGTGGTATACGAGAAGAACTTCAAAGCTATAAAGATCAAGATTCTATTACACTAATTCTATTTTCTAAGAAAGATGGAGTACTTATAGGGCATCAGAAAATCACAAAATCCACATTGCTTTTAGAACTGGAATCAACAGGATTTATAGATCGATATTTTGTTGTACTTATCAGAAAGAAAGCAATATTTTATCTTAATGAAGAAGAGTAAACATACTTATTTCTCTGTATCGTTTAAAGTTCTATTCATAAACGATACAGAGGTTTTATTTATTTTTTTTAATGAGTCGCTTCTTTAAGGAATGTTTCTAGTCTGGTAAAAACAGACCCCCAACCATTGAGAATCCCCATTTTTTCTTGTGCGATCCGATATGCTTCTGTAGGGTGAACTACATGAAATATAAAATCTGTTTTGGTCCCATTCTTTTTAAATAAAGCCTGTATTTCAACTCCTTCTGTCATGGGCTTAAAGTTTGCTTGAGAACTTATTTCTTCCAGCTCACGGATTCTGATATACTCCCCTTCGGCGATAAACTCATTTCCATCAGGCATTTGCATGGCATATTTCCATGTACCACCTACTTCAAACGTATGCTCTACAATAGTGGTTTGCATTCCTTTAGGACTCCACCACGCAGCGATATGTTCTGGTTGCGTCCATGCTTCCCATACAAGTTCTATAGGTGCGTCAAAAGTCTTTTGGATCGTTACAGTTCTATTTGTCATGTTTTCTGTTTTTTAATTGCATTATATATTTTTCAAAAGAATCTATCTTTTCTTCCCATAGAATTTGGTATTGTTCTATCCATAAAAAGGCAGGGATAAGCTCTTTGGGTTGGATATGGCAATATCGCTCCCTTCCTTTTTTTGTGATTTTTATGATACCACATTCATTCAGGATTTTCAGGTGCTTAGAAACGGCAGGTCTACTGATATCAAATTTTTTGGCTACCTCATTTACAGTTAGGGGTGTGTCAGAAACCAGCGCAATGATATCTCTCCGTACGGGATCTGCAATGGCTTGAAAAACATCTCTTCTCATATTTTAAGTAACTGATCGGTTACAAATATATATGTAATCATTCGGTTACGCAAATTTTTAAACTTTTTTTGTGCATAGTACGCTTTCGCGAAAGCGTATGTATACTCATGAACAACGGATAACTGGATGAGGTTTTATCTGTTTTTTATTCCTGTGCGTATTTCTTTACCTTGACTTATTAATGCAAACTGAATTCCTTCTTTTTGTTCTGTAAATGTGAAGAAAACTTCAAAATCTGTAGGGAAGAATTCGGTATTGGATTTGATGTTTCATTTATATAGACATTATTTTCTATATAATAGTTGTTTCTACTACTTGCTATGGTCATGATACTTAGGGGTCTATAAAACGAAACCTCCATATATCATGGAGGTTTATAGTTGATGGTTAGTTACCTGTATTGTAAAATGTAGTACTTATTCCACTCGAATATAGCTTTCACCTTGAGAACGATTGCCCTCTTCATCAAGCTGGATCTGTTGATAGCTGTTTTTTTCCATGACTAGTTCAAAAACAAATACCTGTGTAGTATCTACTATTTTCATCATAGGTCCCGATGCATATTCCAGACGTTCTTCCAGCATTCCGTCCTTTATTTTATAGGTACCGTATCCAAACCATTCATTCGCATCTGATGGATCATTACGTGTCCACATTACCTTTCCTTTACTATACATTTTTACTTGTCGATACCCATTTTCATTCTCCATAATTTCTGAAACAGATCCATTTTCATACATCTGTTGGTTTTCCAGTTCCCAGACTCCTTCTATAGATATTTTTTCTTCAATAATTCTTCCGTCACCCGATATGAGTGTAGCGCCCATCAAGTAACAGCAAAAAAGCAGTAGTGTTTTCATAGTTGTATGGCGTTTTTAATGAGTAATTGATTTGAGTTGAAAAATCAATACTATAAGATACAAAAAAAATAAGAATTGATTTTGCTCATTGCCTAAGTATAGATTGCTACTATTTTTTTATTTGAATGTGTATATTTGCGACCTCAACGGGATGTGGCGCAGTCCGGTTAGCGTACACGGCTGGGGGCCGTGTGGTCGCAGGTTCAAATCCTGTCATCCCGACACACTGTCTTTTGACACTTTCAATTCCCTGCTAATTAATAAATTGGCAGGTTTTTTTTGTTTTTTCTGATATCCTTTAGAACTTCCTTTTGATCCCATTACCTATATCAGCATTCGTTTACTGTCTATATCGTTGGGTTAAGATTCAATTGTTTGCATCGACGTAGGCCAGGGTTATACAATAGCTCTACACTATATTTTTTGCTTTATATTGTTGGTATTCTCAATAATGCGATGAACCTCTTCCTTACAAATTTTTATACCTCTTTAATATAGAAGAAGGCTTCATTGGAATTGTCAGTAAACAACATACGATTGTTTTCCACATTAATGAGGGTTCCACCATTTTCTAAAATATTTGATTTAGCAGCTTTTAAATTTTCTACAGCAAAGGTGCATACCCAATATTCGTATTTTCCTTTGTATTGGTTTTGTATCTCCAAGATGTCTGTAATATATTCACCTTCATTGTTTAAGGCTTCATACATTCCATTTTGATTTTGCACAATTTGCCAATTAAAAATTCCTTCATAAAAAGGGATGATTTTTGTTACATCAGAAACATGTAATTCGTTCCAGATAAGTGTATTTTTTGTGTTTTTCGTTCTCGTGTTTTTTAGTTTGTCACCTTCGTAAATAGTAAAACCAGCACCTTGCGGGTCTCGAATTAAAGCAACTTTACCAATATCGCTCATTTCATAAGTTATTTCAATAATACCTCCGAGTTGTTGGGCTTTATCTATGGTAGCATCCAAATTTGCTACTTTAATATACATCATCCAAAAATGAGGCATACGCATTTGTTTGAACTTTTCAGGAGTTTCGTATAAACCAGATACTTCTGAAGTCCCTAAAAAGGCTGTAAAATAATTATTCTTCTTGTAGTATTTCCACCCAAAAGAGCGTTCATAAAATGGCATGGTCTTTTTTGGAGAATAGGTTGAAATATCTACAAAAAATGGATTGTTTAACATTATTATCTTTACTTATTCGTTGGCATCCAATCTGGTGGTTTTATAAAAACCAAAAGCTTATTTTTAAATCCATTAACTTTTTTTAATTTTCTAATAAGGCGCGAAATCCCATGAAAAAATACTTTTATTGGGTTGTTACTATTTAAAGGCTCCGAAATCCCGTAACGAACTTTTTCTACTTCTGGCTCGAAAGTACTAAACATCCTATCCCAAATAATTAAAATACCTGCATAGTTTTTATCCCAATACTGTCGGTTTGAACCATGATGAACACGATGATGTGATGGCGTATTAAAAATATATTCTACGGGTTTTATAAGCTTACCTATTATTTCTGTATGCAATAAGGTTTGAAATACCTGAACAAACACTTCCGACAGTAATACTAGAATAGGATCATAGCCTAACATAACAATAGGCAAGGAAAATAATATTGGCATAATGGCATCTAATGGTCCAAACCTGTATGCTACAGACATATTAAAATGAGGGGAACTGTGATGTACAGTATGAGTAGCCCAACCAATGCCAATTCTATGCATCATCCTGTGTTCCCAATAGTAGGCGAAATCGGCTAATAATATACAAGTTATGATTGTAATCCAGTTTAATTCTAAGTGCGGTAAACTGATGTTGTTATAGATCCAGAAATAAGCTTTTGTTATAGCTAGAAGCCCTAGAATAATTTCTATTAAGAAAAATGCTCCAAATGTTATAAGATTTGCGACACTATCTAAAATTAAATTTTTGTTTAATTTTTTTAAATATGCGTACCTAACTAACTCCAATATAAAAAATGGAACAATGATATACACTAAGCTTAAGTCATTTAAGATGTAAAACCAATACTCTACATCTATCCAATCGAGTTTTTTTGATAAGAATTCAATCACAACTATTGTCTTTTCCAGGATTCTACATCACTATAACCATAATAGTCATAGCTCAATTTAAACGTATTTTCATCTACCATATCAATTTGGCAATCTACCTGATATTGCTGTTGTTCATATTCAATTGTATAAACGCCTTTACCTTGGTAACCATCAAAGCTTTTAATGATCAAAGTTTTAAGGCCTTCAGCTTTTTCTGTATTACCATTTTTATCTTGATATTGATAAGTGTATGCATTAAAATATTTCCCTTCTTTTTTAATGTTATAAAAAACAGATCCATTAAAATCTTCGATGTTATAATTTACTTTCCATTTTCCGATGATATAATCAGTTTCTGGATTGTTGTTCGATTTGGATTTTCCATCTTCAGGAAACACGCTTTTTTGATTAGAATCAATGGATTCTTGGTAATTATAATTGATGTCATCTTTTTGAGAGGCGTAGCTTGCTAAATGTGCAATACCTACAATAAAAACTATAGTTGCTAAACTTCTGAATAGTAATGTTGAGTCTTTCATGAGTTATATATTTTTACAAAAATGGAAATGTTTGTAATCATATTTTTTGACTTATGTCAAAATCTTCAAATAACTTAAAATTGAATAAAGGGCAAGTAACGACCAGATAGCAATCATTAACCAATATAATTTTGGAGATGTGTCTCTAGAAACCTCTTCGACAAAATGAATGCTTCTGCTTTTAAGCATATTTAAGAGTCCTAGCAAAATAAAAATTGCCCAAAACCATTGCCAATCAAAGTAAATGGCTAAAGCCATAAAAATAAGTGCTAAAATAGTTTTCCAGTGTTTCATAATTGAATATTACTAAAATTTTATTTTCTAATTCTGCTAAGAGTTTCTTGAGAAATTCCTAGAAAAGAAGCAATATGTCCTAGCTTTACTCTTAATTCGATATCAGGAAAATATGTAAGTAATAATTTATACTTTTCTCTGGCAGATAGAAAAGACCAACCTTTTGAAAACTCATCAATAAATGTAAGCATCTCTTCGGCAAGTAGTCGAGCAAAGTTTCCAAATGCTGGAAAATCTGCTATTAATTTCTGATAATCTTTATAACTTATTTGAAATAAAGTGCAATTCTCTAAACATTCAATTTCCTCAAAGCTTGATTTTTGAGCATAAAAGCTATACCATGAAGTTATAAACTGGTTTTCGTTGTAGAACCAAGAGGATATTTGCTTGTCATCAAGGTAGTAGTAATTGTGTAAAACACCAGTTTTAATGAAATAAAGATAGTTTGCTTTGTTTCCTTGAACAAGAATTTTTTCTCCTTTTTTGACATTCCTTTCTTCAAAGCACTTTTTGATGCTTTGTTGTAATTCTGGACTTAAAAAACATCTTTGACTTATTTCCTGAAGTAAACTTTGCATGCTAATTTTAGTCGGTTATGTGAGTTTACAGCTAACGGACTTGTGTATGGAACGTTGCCGTATTATTTGTTTTTATAGCCAAAACTGAGCCTTATTAGCAGGGTATAGTTTACAGTTAGCCAAATTTTGGTAATGTGCTATAAACGTTGTTGTAGCCAGTTAATTTATTACTATGTAATTTCATTTACAGCCCTTATTGCCGAACGTGCGGCTGTATGAACACTACTCCAATCTTCTCCTGTTGTGTAGGCTGTCCCTGCGAAATACAATTTATTATCAACGGATTCTCCAAGCGTTCTTACTCTTCTCCAATCCTCGTTGTCATAGACGTAAGCGCCTTTTGCAAAAGGTTCATTATTCCAATTTTGTGAAATATGATTTATATAATTTGATGATGCTTGTCCATTAAAAATCTCATCAAGCTCTTGCAACATATAATCAATTAATTCACTATCTGATAATTCTCTATATGGAAGTGTTCCAGAACCAACAGTAAATAGACCTAAAATATGTCGATTTGAATTTTGACCATAAGACGCATCATAGTATAGTTTTTGACCTGCCGATTCAGGTATAATATTAAAGCCAACAGCAGTAGGATAAAATTTTTCTGAAAACTCAATAAACGCTTTAAAACCATCCCAAACCGTCACATCGTTTATTGCATTCATTTTGCTATTCGGTAATTGAGGTGTAAATGAAATGGAACCATTTTGCAATATTTTTACAGGTGCAGTTATAATAATTTTATCAGCAGTAAATTCTTCATTTACTGTTTTTACTATTATATTTTCACTAGAATAATCGATTGATTCTACAATTTCATTAAATACTATTTTGTTCTGTATTGATGGTACAATATATTGTGTAAAAAAATCAAACCAGGAAGCATTTATGAATTTTTGGTCAATATCAAAACCCAAATCAGCCATAGATACCTGTTGTCCTTCAAATAACCCATAATCTGCATTTTGGTCATAAGGTATGGTTTCAATGTTCATTTGCACAGAAGGATTATTTATAATTTCATCAAAAATCCCCCTTTCTATATGTAACCATTCGGCTCCCAAAGGAATAGGAAAATCAACAAAGTCTGTTGTTATTTTCATTCGGCCACCATATACTGAAGAAGCTTCTAGTATTTGAAATTCAATTCCCTTTTGATTTAAAAGATATCCAGCAGTTAGACCTGCGGCTCCAGCTCCAATTATTAATACTTTTCCATTGAAGTCCGTTTCTGAATTGTCATCATTAGATGTACAAGATGCTAGAACAGATTGAAAAGGAATACTAATTCCCAAAAGGGCGCACATTTTTATAAATTCTTGTCTTGTCATATTTTTTCTAATTGACTACAATGTATCTGTATATAAAACGTAACCGCTTGTTTTATTGTTATAATTAAAGATAGCTTTTTGCTTTGTTGTACAGAGCACTATTTTTTTATTCGTCTAAAAACTCCTTCATAAAACAGACCAGTTTCAATATCTTTTTCTGAGAATTGAACAGATTTCATATGATATTCATCATCATTTATCCATTTGTAATTATAAATCCGATAAGTTCCTTCGGGTTCTCCTTCAAAAAATAGTTTTAATTTAACGTCTCCATTTGCGTTAATTGTTCCTTTTCCATTTCCGGCTCTTATAGCTCCAAAACTTGATAAATGATAAATTTCCTTTGTATTTGGGTTGTAAGACCAAAAGATATGTCCATTAGGTTCAGGTCCGTCTATAATTGATAACAAGCTATTGTCGGTATTTATTTCTTGTGAGGTAGTATGATGATTTGGAATTTTTATAGTCTCAGTTCCGTTTCCCCAATTATGAGTCCAATCATCGTTTTTGAGAGTCCATTCTCCAATGAATTTTTCAAATGGATTTTGTTTTGTTTCTTTTTTAGTTCTACCATTAGATTCAAATTCAATCGAGGTTTTTTGCGCATATCCAGTGAGCGAGAATACCGCAAAGAGTAGAAATAAGAGTTTTTTTATCAGTTTCATTATTTTGGGATATTATTTAAGTATTTCATTGTCTACAATGGTCTAATGTATAGGTTAGTAGCGAATTACTACTCACAAACCTTTAACCTTCCTTTTATTTTTATACTCTCGTTTTATCACTTAAACCGCAATTTCTTATAGCCATTGTTGTGTGTAGTTTTTTATCAGTTTTCAGTTACCCATTTTAAAGCAAATCCATTTATTTCATCCATATGGTCAATCCATTCTTTTTTTCCAGATTCATCGGTCTTGGTCTCCATAAAATAATGATCACAGTTTGGATATACTTTATAGGTCAAATTGTCCTTTCCTTTTCTCAAAAACTCAAGTTTAGCGTAGTCCATATTCAAGATACTATGTCGATCTTCACCTCCAGCTACATAAAGAATAGGTATATCAAGCTTTAACATATTGTCTATTGGGGAATTCAAGGTGAAACTACTCCACTTGTAATACGTTTCTCCAAACCATTCTTTTGTCGTAGATTTTGGGTCTTTATATATTTTTTCAAATTCAATATATAAAGAATCTATGTTTAACTGTGCTTCTTCATTTGATTTTTCGCCATTTAAGGCAGACAGCCTTTGCATAAGGATAAAGTCATACAAATGATTGAGTGAATTGCCCATCATTGATATTACATGAGTAACGTTTTTGTTCTTTACAGCTACAGCGGGTGCTACTTGCGAACCTTCCGAATGTCCCCAAACAATGACTGTAGAGCTATCAACATTCAGTTTTTTTAATGCGTCATTAATAACCTTATCAGTCGAGTTTGCTCTCCAATCTAAACTGTATTTTTCACTATAGCCTTCTCTCATAGGATATTGCTTTCTGCCCGATGGTGCTATTTTGATACTGTCGACAAGAGGTGTATTAGGTTTGCTGATAAGAACAATATGATAATCATTACTAATTGCATTAATATTAAGAGTGATACCATTAGAATACCTACCATTTGGGTTAAGAAAATACAAAGGGAAGTTCGTAGAACCTTGCAGATATATAATTAAAGGCTTACGGTTGCTAATTTTATTTTTATAAACATGGTAATCAATTTTGCCTAAAATATGATCATTAATACTTATAGTTTTCCAATTATTAATGATTTTCTCATGTTGCCCATAGGTAGTAGTTTTTGAGAAAACTAACATTAGGATAAGAAAATAAAAAATTCTTTTCATGAATGTTTATTTTGAAGATTATTAATCAATTTTATAGCTTTTAGATTTTTCGATATATAGATTATTGTTTTTGGAATTTTATATAATAGGGGTATGTATAATATACTCTCTCTGAAGCAGCATGTGTTACTACATTTCCTGATAAAATACTTCCTTTTTTACAAATTTTAATGATAAGAATTGATTGGATTTATGACTAATATCTTTTATTTTGTGTTAGCGGTAGTTTATTTAACCACATATGCATAGCATCATAGTAACCGTCACATACTGCATATCCGAATTTTTCTAAATTTTCATTTACCCCTCCACTTTTACACTTTTGGATCGTATGATTACAATTTGGAAAAGTTCTTATCGTTAAATCAGCTTTGGAATTACTTCTAATTGTCTTTTTGTAAATAATTTGTGTCTTTTTCCAGTCAATCTGAGTGTCTCTTTCTCCAAAAATCGCAAGAACTGGAATATCTATACTACTTAATTTATTCTCAAAATCGTTAACCATAATTGCTAAGTTGGTTGAATCATCATAGCTCGTACCATTATTTTGGTAGGCATTTTGTACAGTTTTAAATATTTCTTCTGAAAATTGAAAGTTATTTGAGTTAAAATACGAATCTTTCATTAGGTTAGATATACCATTAAGGAAATTTTCGTATGATTCACCACCTCTGACAAGAATTTTCTGATAATAGTCCCATTCTCTCATTAAAACATTAATTTCACTTTCACTTCTGTTTTCGGCTCTTAGATTGGCTTCTAACATATAGCGTGAGTTCTCAAACTGATCTGTACCACTTACAGTAATCCAAAAAGCAATCGAAGAGTCTTGTTCTATTATTAAAGGGCATATCCAACCAGCTCTACTAATACCCCAAAGACCTATTTGGTTGGAACCTGAAACGTTTAAACTTTTGATTTTTGATATCGCTGCAATGGCCTCTTTTGCACTACTATCTATAGATTGATTGTGGTTATATGTTCCTTCACTTTTCCCACAACCAGCTTTGTCCCAAATACATACAGTAAATCCACTTTCGTTAAAGAAGCTCCTTAATTCACTGTAATCTGCACCTTCTACAAAATCTGTTGGACCGTGACCTGGGACAAGAACTATCAACCCTCTGGCTTTTTGATTGGGCAATTCAATGAGTCCATTGTACTTAATATCGTTATATTCGAATTCAAATATTTCTTTATTGACCTGACAAAAAGCGGAATTACTAATTATAATGATTATAGCAACGAATGAGAAAATCTTGTAGAAGTCCATTTGCATTTTTTATTATTAGACAATAGGTGTTTCATTACCACCAATAGTTTGTGTATAAGAAGTAGCGTTTTAAACTGTATCCTTTTATAGAAGTAACAAATACAATTACAATAGTGGTAATAATAATTGTAATTGATTTCATCTTATTTTAATTTGGTGCAATGCTAAGAAGTATTTTGATTAATTTGTTTTTAATCAGTACTCCATACTTCCAAAAAGACGAATACTGGACATATTTATTGTCTTTTTTTGTGTGTTGGAAAGAAGTGAGTTTAGTGTTTTTTTTATGTGATTAAAGAAAGGTTTAGGTTTAAATCCTGCTTTGCTAGCAATAGTTTCTAAGGTGTATTGTATCATAAAAATCCTTAACCTAAAGAGCTTAAAAAGGATGTCGGTTACATATTTTCGTATGTGATTTTTATTCTTCTAATGTAATCATTTGGTGTACTTTCGTTAAGTTTTTTATCCCTGAATCCATATTTCTATTTATTAACCATAACCCTGTAGATAATAATGAGTTGCCAGTAAAATTTTGTTCTACTAAAACCAAATTTTGATCTGGGTTTATTATCAAAAATCTTTCACCATAACCATCTGACCATACAGTTTTGGTATCAGATGAAATCCACCACTGATAACCAAAGCCATCATAACGTCCATAATTTATATGATTTTCTTTAAGGTTGCTATATGAAGTAATACTTTCTTCTATCCATTTTTTAGATACTATTTGCTTTCCATTCCAATGACCGTCATTTGCCACCATAGCTCCAATTCTAGCTAAATCTCTCGTACTTAAATAAATGTAATATTGTTTATGTTTTGATTCTTTCTTTGGCCAAAACCAAGGATCTCCAACGATTACATTTTGTTCTGAAAAATCTTGAAGTCCCATTGGTATCGCTAGGTGTTCTTCCATAAATTTTCCGATGGAGATTCCTGTTTCTTGCATAAATATTGTGCCTAAAGCATTGGCATCAAAATTATTTGAAAAAAAATAATCACCAGGTTTATAACTTTCTCTTTTGGGTCTATCAGTTATCTGTGAATCGTGTTCACCTTGAGATGGTAAATAAATCCCAGATTTAAACATCAACAAATGTTTTATGGTAGCTGTCTTCTCTTGATTTGTTAAGGGGGTTGACTCATCAATTTTGAGTTCAGCAAGGTTTTTATTGATATTAATCATCCCTTTATCAACCGCTATTCCATATAATAGCCCAAGAATGGATTTACGTATAGAAGCTGTATTCATAATTTTATCTGTAGGTCCGTATTCGTATAGTATTTTTTCGTTTTTAAGAATAACTATTGACCTTGTTCTCTTTGGTTCTTCTTTAGGGGTTAGTATATCTTTAATTTCATTATCAAGCGTCCCCCCATAAACTAATTCAGTTTGAAATTCAGGATCAGGATTGTTGACTCTAGGGATAGCAGTATAAATTAAAACAGATATTAGTAGCAATAAGAAAGTAGCAAGAATTCTTAGTAAGATTTTTTTGATTGATGTTTGTTTCATTGTATTTATTTTGTTTTATACAAAGAACATCAACTCAACCGTATCTATTGTTATTCAGTAATGGTTACTCTCTCTCAATACCTGTTTTAAGAGTAATTATTATGTAAAATCAGTACTTTTTCTTTGGATAAATTCCTTAGGAGAAAACCCGGTGTCTTTTTTGAAGATACGATAAAAACTAGCTTCAGAATTAAAACCACTATCGAGTGCAATTCCTAAGATGGACATATTCTTGTAATCTAAATGGTCTAGTTTAAATTTTACTTCTTCTAAACGATATTTATTTACAAAGTCTCTAAAACTCATTTTAAAATGTTGATTAATCACAGTCGATACTCTTTTTTGTGGAACATTAAGCATATTTGACAACTCATAGATATTGAGTTTAGGATTTAGAAAAACTTTATCTTCAATCATTGCTTTTTGAATTTGCTCAACGATTCTTGTCTGTTCGATATTTAGAATGTTAGAATTTGATTCAATTATAGGGTTAATTTTGGTCCTAATAAATGTAGTGTCAGGTTGGAGATATCCTTTAAAACCTAAATAATATATTGTGAATGCGATGAAGAGTGTAAGTAAATTATAATGAAGAAGAGTTTTACTATTCAAATCGAAAGAGATATCCAACAGATGATTCACAAGTAAAAAGGCACCAATAATTATAGATAATTGAAATATAACTTTTAACCATCTAAAATCTGGAAATGTACCATCAGAGGTTGTGTTATCTAACCATTTTTTATAATCTATGAGTTCTTTATACACGTAAAACAAATAGAATGGTAATAACAACAATAATAAATATTCTTCTAAGGTCTTTATATAATCAAATTTAAAGCTTTTAGCAATGCTGTCTTTTGTATTAAAATCATTTGTTGTTAAAACACTGAAATAAACAACAAATGCATAGGTTTGAGCTATAATAAATGGTATAAAATGTATCCAGTTTTTGTTTTTAAAACGAAATTCTGGCGTAACAAGCGATTTTATATAAAAATATACCAAAGGGGTAATTGCTAATTCTACCCCATTTGGGAAATACCTGAACAAATTAGTATCCCACAGATGTAATGTATGTAAAAGAGGCTTGGTGTTTAAAAAACAAAATGCAAATAATGCTAAGGCAAGAAATTTATTACACCTTGTATTTTTTTTAGATCTCCATAGTAATATTCCAGTAATTATACCTTGTAGTATCCCAATTAGAATTAATAAATCAAATAATGAAAATGTAGGATTCAAAGATTAAAATATAACTTTTTTAATTATGCACAATGTTAATATATGTGTCATGCCTATGCAAAATGTTACCAGATTTTTCAGGTTTATTTTTAATTAGGGATAATGTGTTTATACTAAGATTAGTTATGAGATTAGGTCTAAATTTGAAAAAGGAAAATCTAGAGAAAGATTCCTGAGATTTTGTTAGTATATATTGAGCAAGCAATTAAGTATACAGATTATAGTAGGGGGGTTATTTTGTAGCACTTTCAAACTCCTCCAAACAGGTATTTAATGGTTTTCCTACCTTATGAATACATTCACAGAATTCAAACCCAATAGCCTGTTTTTTAGTATTTACAAATTGCTTTTTACAATCTGATAATGAGTTTCTAGGCATTACTTCATACCCAAAAACAAATATTGCTATTGTAAGTACAACTGTGACAACTACTCCAAAAAAAAATAGAATTGGAAATTTACTACTATACTTTTTTGGTTTCTCTACAATCCCATAGGTTGGAGGTTTTTTGAAGGGTAAAATGTATTTTAACCGATCATAATTCCAAACTAGGATGTATAAATTGGCAAGTACCATTAAGGGGGATGTTACAAAAGAGCCTTCAAATCGAACGGCTAATGATAGTATCCAAATATTTACAATTATTGGCAAGTAAAGTAATGCTCCTAATGTTACGGTTCTAGGGATTATCAGTAAAATAGCAGCGATGACTTGAGCAATACCAATTGATGTATAATAATAACCTGTATGATGTAAAGCTTCAAGATAAGCTCCCATTGGATGGATAGTTGATAGCCCACTAGCAAATCGTTCTCCTAAAATTTTTACCATTCCAGCTACAATGAATGCATAGGCTAAACTTAGGCGACAAAAAATCGAAAATAACCAATACCATCTATTCCCTTTGATTTTGATATAAAACTGGTCAAATGCAGATAAAGAATTCAATGTATTAATTATGTTTTTAATTGCGTAAAACAGTTGTTTTTTCCATTTTATAATCCTCAACAGAATGTCCGTTAGGGAATGAGTTTATAATCGATTCGACTATTTTAAACCCATTTTTTGATAAATAGCAATGGTATTATTATTGTGTTGTTTAACAGTTAGTTAAACTTTGTCAATTCCTTTCTCTGTTGCAAATTCGTTAACATATTTTAATACTGTTTTTCCAAATAATTTCACAAAAATATATAAACAGTACTATTAATTATATCCTCATTTGCCTCTCTATCTATAAGGTTAATTTTATACTCAAATAACAGACTATCTAAAAATAGATAAAATCTAATAAGGACTTCAACTATTTTAAGGTTAATTTTACACTTCTGTTTAGTAATAAATCTTCTTTCTTAAGAAGCATAAAAAAATAAATAATTACAATTTTTAACTAAAATACTATATGAAAATAACTGCTTTAACATCAAATTGTGTTGATGTTTTTCCAGAAAAAGGAAAAGTTTATGTGGGCGGAAATTCTTTAAATTTTGCAACGCAATGTAGATTGTCAGGCATTAAAAATATATCTGTGATGGGTGCTATAGGAGATGACGATTATGGAAAAAGCATCCAAGAACATTTAAATAAATCACATATAGATCATTCACATTTACATCAAATAAATGCTCCCACAGCTTCAAATAAAATTTTTATAAATGAAGAAGGAGACCGTTATTTTAAAGCAGATAGTTGGCAAGGAGGCGCGTTTGATATCTTTCGTTTATCTGAAAATGATTGGAAGTATCTAGAAGATAGCACCATCATCTCAATGCCCGCTGGCGACCCAAACTTGAAAGAATTATTAATTAGGAGAAATAACAATCAATTAGTAGTTATTGATTTTCTAGATTATTTTGGAATTACAGATATAGAAAAACATATAGAAAATATAGACATTGTTTTTTTAAGTGGCAAAAAAGAAATGTTGAACGATTTAGAAAAACTATCTGTTAACTACGGTAAAATGATTGTAGCTACATTGGGAGCAGAAGGGAGTATAGCATTTTATAATAATCATTCATATGTCCAAGAGGCCATAGCAGTAGATAAGGTGATAGATACTACAGGGTGTGGAGATGCATATCAAGCGGCATTTAGTATTGAATGGTTACAAACATATGATATTGAAAAAGCTATGTATGCAGGTGCTATGGCAGCAAGTAAAGTAGTCGCATTTATAGGGGGAGTACAATAAGTTAACACTAATGATTCTATGACATCTATAAAAGTAAATGGCAAGGCATATGAGCTTGTCATTGATTATAAAAACAACAAAAAACTTAGGGGTTATTTAAATAACCTCACAAAGGAAACCTATGGTTTTGATTTTGAAAACTGGTATCAAGGGGGGTATTGGAAAGATAGTTATGTCCCTTATTCTATACTAGATGGAGACCGTATTGTTTCAAATGTATCTATTACCATTATTGACTTCATTATTGATGATATAAAACGTACCTACATACAGATAGGAACGGTAATGACTCATGAGGCATATAGAGGGCAAGGATTAAATAGAGCCCTGATGGAAAAAGTACTAAAAGATTGGAAGGGGAATTGCGATATGATATATCTTTTTGCAAATGATACAGTTCTTGATTTCTATCCCAAATTTGGATTTTCTCCTATACAGGAGTATCAACATACAAGAGATATAGTCTCTACTAAGAGTACTACTGATAGTATACAGCTGGATATGACGGATACTAAAAATAAAGAGTTACTTCATAAAGAAGTAAAAACGTCTTTCCATTATTCAAAAATTTCTGTTGTAGATAATACATCGTTGGTTATGTTTTATTATATCTCTTTTACAACTCAAAATGTCTACTATATAAAAAAATACGATGCTATTGTTGTTGCGACATTTCATGACACTATACTCCATATACATGATATTTTTAGTAAAAAAGAGATTCCAGTAGATGCTATAATAGAAGCAATGTCTTACAAAAAAATAAAAAAGGTAGTACTTGGATTTACCCCAAAAGACACAGAGCAATATGATGAAAGCCCTTTAGAACCAGATGATAAGCTGTTTATTCTGGATGATAAAAGGGAACTTTTTAAAAATGCTAGATATCGATTTCCTATGTTATCACATGCATAAAGCTATTTTTATAGCCTATACTATAGCATTCATTTTTTCTGTTTTAGAGTATATTATGTAATACCTACAGTTTAGTATCGACTTAATAATGATACCTAATTTATAAAAGTAAAATAAATGGTTAGATTTTTACCTAAAATACTACTTGTACTATTTTTGATGTCAAGTGCTTACGTAAAGGCACAGCATACAAAAATTGAATACATTGCGCATGCTGCTTTTGTGATAGAGTCAACACAGGGGACACGAGTTTTGATTGACCCATATTTCAGTTATAACCAGCTAGGATATACATTTCCAGAAAATATAGCGACAGACCTGGTATTGATCACCCACCCACATTATGATCATGATGGAAGCGCTTATTTCAGTGAGAATACTCCCGTATATAGAGATGGAGGTGACTATCAATACAAAGACGTAAAGTTTATAGGAATTAATAGCAAGCATAGCTATGCAGAACAAATAGGAAAATCGGGAAATCAAAATTACAATACGTTATGGGTAGTAGAGGTAGATGGGATTAAGATTGCGCATCTGGGCGATAATGGATTACTGACTCCTGATGAAATCAAAAAACTAAAAGATGTAGACTATGTTATCGGTCATATACAAGATGAATTCTTAGCATTATTTAATCATGCAACCTATATCCCTAATCATTATTTACTTCCCGAGATTACCAGACATACCAACTGGATGCAGCCTATAGATCAATGGTTAGAAGGAAAAAAAGAGGTGACAAAACTGACAACAAATACATATAGATTTCCACTCCAGAAACCTTCTGCAAAAATACTAGTCTTTAAACCCTCTCAAGCAGTAAAAGAATGGCCACAAAGCTATTATGATGCATTAACAGCTATCAAGGAAGGACTAGAAGATTCTAAAGCTTCACAAGATATAGAGACGGCTATCGCTACAATGGATAGAGCCATAAAACTGGCACCTTATGTGATGGATGGATACAGACATAAAGCGGTTTTGCTTTCGCGAAAGCAAAAAAACAACGAAGTCATCTCAGTCTTAGAACATGCTTTTACTGTTGTAGCAGATGTGGATTGGGGGACAGAAGCCCGAATGCGAAAGTTACTTGCAGATGCCTATATTGCTACAGAACAAAAATCTCTTGCCTATAATCAATATCTGTGGTTGAGTCGTCATGATCGTATTGTAAACCATAAGGTTCAAAAAGAAGCACAGGAATTTATAAAAACATACATCCCAGAATAAAAGCTCCTGAGATAAAACTATACCCTTGTAAGCCCTTTAATCTTGTTATAGGAAGTCGTAGATTTTGATGCCTTCATACCACGCATTAAGATGTCTATGGTATTGTCAAGACTATCTCCTGTAATTCCATCCATATAGTAGATAAGCTTCCCATTTTTAAAAATAAAAAAATCAGGAGTCGTATTATTTTTTTTAATGATAGCGATACCTTCAGATTTTTTTTCAGAGTATTTACTCCATAGTAATTTAGGATAATCCTTGTCACTCGGATCATACTGACCAAATGCTGCTTGGAAAACAGAAAAATCGATATCAGTAATTAACATAGAAAAAACACCTAAGGCATCATTTTTTTCTAACTGTTGCATTATATCTGCAGCTATATAAGAACATTCATTTGCATGTGACATTGCTTTAAAATTCATAACCATAACTGGTTTTCCATCACCTATTGTATTAAGATGATTTACAAGATTCAATTGTTTTTTGGCAAGATTATAGACATAGACTTCATCTAGTTTGCTTAAAGCTTTTCTATCAATCCCTTTTAATTTGTCTGCTCTGTCTAGGGTTAATTCTTTGCAGTCATTGTATCTATTAATAAGTTCTTCATCAATACCCTCATTTGGAAATATATCATTTACGATATTTGGAATGTTATCGGTGCGGGCATTCCCTTCTAGGATATAGTTTGTAGATAGTTTTGGACTGCCATACCATGTATAAGAACGTACATCATACTGGTCAAAGAAAAAATGAAGATCTATCCAAGAAGAATGATTGCCTACATCTATCCATATACAAGATTGGTTTTGGATTTTGAGATCAAACGAAAAATGAACTCGCTGTTCTGATTGTGTAGCCCCTTCTATACGAGTAACCGTAAAATTTTTGATCTTTACTTTTGAGTCTGGGACTTTAAGATATCCAGGATCCTGAAGGTCTTTTAATGTTTGCATTACCATATCTGTTGCATTTGTATATACATATTTCCGAGAATGACTTTTTACATCACTTACGGTCCATTGTGCTTGTACAGTTGCTGTGTATAAGAATAATGTGATACTATAGATAATGAACTTCATGTTTCTAATCTTTTTATGAAAGATAGTTATTCTTTTTTATTGTCTAGACGTAGACTTCTATGCGCATCGTTTAGTTAGAAACGATATGCAATGTTTTGCATTAAGGAATATAGGGTGCCGCTTTCGCGAAAGCAAAAACAACATATTCATAAAGGAATTACTTATGCGCTGTAAATAGTAGTACAATATCGTAAGGTATAATACATTAAAAATGACTCAGTAATTTATTGTAACTTAGAATAAAAATGTACCATGTCAGGGCTCGCAACTAAAGAAACACAAAAAAGCGTATCTAGTTTTATTGATCGTATTGAGAATACTTCAAAACGTGAAGACAGTAAAATTTTAGTAAAAATAATACAAGAGATATCTGGGTATGAACCTAAAATATGGGGAGATAATTTTATTATTGGTTTTGGGAAATATACGTATACACGAAAAAATAAGAAAGAAGAGTTTGAATGGTTTCATACGGGATTTGCACCTAGAAAAACCAAAATAACAATATACCTTACTTTCGATATTTCCAAGGAAGAAGATTTGCTTAAAAAACTTGGGAAGTGTACATGGGGAAAGGGATGTCTGTACATTAATAAACTCGCCGATGTAGACATGGAAATTCTAAAAAAACTACTTCAAAAAAGTAACACTTCTCAATGGCATTGAGGTACAAGAGATTACTCTTTTGATACTTTCTTTACTTGCGCTTCAGTAATTATTTTGTCATAAGAATTACCCCAACTGTTTAAGATGTAATTCATAACATCTGCCACTTCATCTTCATAAAGGCCTAAGTTTGCCATAACACCATTATAGGTCTCACCATTGACAGTGATCTCACCGGTTTGCCCATATTTTACTACTCGAATAGCATCGGTTATATTATTTATAGAAAGCCAGTCAGATTTGGCAAGAGGAGGGAAGGTATTTGTGACACCTTCTCCTTGTCCCATATGACACTGGATACAGTATTCTGTATATATTTCGGCACCACGGGCCATACTTTCTTTTAAAGGGTCTTGGGCGGTGTAGTTGGGGACGCTTTCGCGAAAGCGGAATCCCATCAACACACAACTTATCAAAATAATAAAAGCAATTCTCTTCATTTTATCTTTTTGTCATACGTGCAATCCCTTTTCCTTCTATTCCAAGATATATATATCCATCTGGTCCCATAACAACATTACGCATACGTCCCGTATCGGTTAAGAGTTTTTCACGACCATATACGACCCCGTTTTCTTTCAATAAAAGACGTTCTACATAATTAAATTTTAAGGAGCCTACTAAGATGCTTCCATCTAAGTCGCTGTATTTACTTTTGTTTACAAAGGCCATTCCAGAGGGAGCGATGGAAGGAACCCAGTAGTATACAGGTTGTTCCATTCCTTCTTTTTCTGTAATATCTGTAAATGTAGTACCACTATAATTTATTCCATATGAGATAACGGGCCATCCATAATTTTTTCCGGCTTGAGATATATTTACTTCATCGCCACCTTTAGGACCGTGCTCATGTACCCATATTTCACCCGTTTTAGGGTGTATTATCATTCCCTGTGGGTTACGATGTCCGTAAGACCATATCGCCTCTTTAACACCAGATTGACCTACAAAGGGATTGTCTTTAGGGATACTGCCATCATCATTAATACGGTAAACTTTTCCGCCGTCACGTGTGATATCTTGTGGGTTTTCATCTCTAGCACCACGGTCACCTATCGTAAAGTATACATGACCTTTTCCATCAAAAACAATACGAGAACCAAAATGATGTGCTTTGCGTGTATTAGGAGAACCTTTGTATAAAACTTCTGTATTTGTAAGTGAGGTCCCCTCTAGCTTAGCTCTCATAAGTGCTGTATGTGCCCCTTCTTCTTCTCCTTCCATAGAGGAATAGGTCATATAAATCCATCCATTATTTTTGTAATCGGGATGTAATTGTATATCCAGTAACCCACCTTGATTACGACTAAAAACCTCCGGGCCTCCAGTAATCATTGTCTTTTTCCCATCCTTATAATGAATGATCTCTCCACTCTTCTCCGTAATAAGCATGGCGCCATCGGGTAAAAATGCTAGTCCCCATGGATTTACTAATTCTGGGACAATGATTTCTATGGTATAGATATCATTTTGTTTGAGTTCAAAATCATATTTTTTGGTTTCCTGAGCGCAGCCTATACTAGTAATAGCAAATACAAGGGCAAGAATGAATATTTTTTTCATTGGGAATTAGTTTGTGGAAAAATACTAATTATTCTTTAATTCTATACCTTTCTTAACAGCTTCGTAACGTTTATACTTATCTGTTATAAGTATCAGTTTCTGTTATTAACTCATTGGTTTTCTTAATAATTTCTTTGTAAGGATAGGAGTGAAAAAGCTACTTTTGTATTCTAACTTTAAATTTAATGTAGCGATATCATTATCTATTAGTATAGGAGATGTCAAAACACCAAAGCATATACTTATGGAAATAGAACATGTAAAATGCCTAATTATAGGATCTGGACCAGCGGGATATACGGCAGCAATTTATGCAGCTAGAGCAAATATGGCTCCCGTATTATACCAAGGAATGCAACCTGGAGGACAGTTGACTACAACCAATGAAGTAGAAAATTTTCCTGGATATCCAGAGGGTATTACGGGACCTGCGATGATGATAGAATTAATGAATCAGGCAAAACGTTTTGATACCGATGTACGAGATGGATGGGTCACAAAGGTTGATTTTTCTGGAGATGTACATAAAGTATGGGTAAATGGAACGACAGAAATACATGCAGATACGATTGTAATTTCTACAGGTGCTACTGCCAAATATCTTGGATTAGAATCTGAACAAAAATACCTTAACTTAGGCGGAGGGGTGTCTGCTTGTGCAGTATGTGATGGTTTTTTCTATAAAAATCAGGAAGTTGTTATTGTAGGTGCAGGAGACTCTGCTGCCGAAGAAGCACACTATCTATCAAAACTATGTACTAAAGTAACTATGCTTGTGCGTCGTGATGAGTTTAGAGCTTCAAAAATTATGGCTGCTCGTGTAAAAAACACTCCTAATATCGAAATCCTCTTTAATACAGAAACAGAAGAAGTGCTAGGAGATGGACAAGTAGTAACAGGAGTACGTGTTAAAAATAATGTGACAGATGAAGTACATGAGATTCCTGCTACAGGGTTTTTTGTTGCTATAGGGCATAAACCTAACACAGAGATATTTAAGGAGTATTTAGATCTGGATGAGACAGGGTATATCATTAATGAACCTGGCACGTCTAAGACTAATGTGCCTGGTGTATTTGTCTCAGGTGATGCTGCAGATCACGTATACCGTCAAGCTATTACAGCTGCGGGTACAGGTTGTATGGCAGCTCTTGATGCCGAACGTTATTTAGCAGCAAAAGAAAGTGTTGTAGAAGCATAAATTATATAAATATCAGAGTAGTATTTTATATACTATATCAAACCTCTTGAGTTATTCTTAAGAGGTTTTTTTATTCCTACCCCTTTATTATACAAAACATGTAGATTTATAGAAAATTCATATAATCAGCTGTTTTACAGTAAATTAAAAATGCTTGATTTATAGTTCAGGTATAAATACGTAGTTTTTGAAAAGTCAAAAACAAGAAATTTGTTTAAGAAAATGAGCTCATTATTTATACAAATAATATTAAAACTATAAATTATGAAAAAATCACAATCAAATTTATTGCACTACATTCATGTGCTTTTAGAAAATGATCAAGCATTAGAGGCTTTTATAAAAGATCCTGCTGGCGAAGCAGAAAATGAAACCAACGGATTGACAAAAGCTGAGCGTTCTGTATTAAGAAGAACAGTAGCCCACTTACCTAGTACGTCTAAGAGTAATTTTACAATTGCTCGTACTGCTAAGTCATACCGTCGTTCACTACGATTACTTCAAAATGTATTACATAATTCTGGCACCAAAATGATGGGAGATGTACTTTCTAATGGACCTGTAACCGAGGATAGTACTGTATTTTATCTTGTTGTAAACTATCCAAATATGGATAGTGGCGAGACTTTAAACTTTACTTGTGAGACCAATGATGATGTAAATAACATAGGAGGACCTTATGCCAACTCACAATTCTTTCAAATTGTATTTGGGTCTGGAAGTACTACAGTAGAAAGGTTAATACTAGGCGCAAGTCAGGCATTTCCTAGTATAATCAGTTATGAAACAGTAACTATTAATGACAGTCCATACCTATCTAGTATTACCATTAATGGTAGAACAATAAATGCAGATCTAAGTAATTCTTGTTATGATCTCAGTCAAAACCCAGATGCAGATTTTGTTTTTTGGTTCTATTCTATAAATGGGAAAGCAAATCCAAATACTTCAGGAGGTATAGGAACAAGTTTTGCAGATTATCAATTGCAAAGTGGCGATACGGTTTATTTACAACTTATTGCACCAGATGCTACTTACGGTTTTCAACCTTGTTAATGTCTAATCCATTGATAACTATGTTTTTGGTTAATAAAACAATCCCCTTTTTGTAATAGAAGTGGTCGTTTTTAGAACATACCACAATGATAGACATTAAAATGCCCACTTAATATTAAGTGGGCATTGTATATATAGGAATAGGATAAAAGATTAATCAAACTCCACTACATAGTAGAGTCCATTATTTTCGTCTAGGTCATTCCATTGGCCAGCAAGACCTAGAGGCCAGTCTGTAAGGGCTAATCCAAGCGCATCTTGTCCAGATCCAAAATCATCGGGTTCCATTCCCCAGTTATTATACAATCCGCCTACAGGGTTTCCATTAAGATCTCCCATCCAGAATTGTGCTCCTTGGCCATCATTATCTCCATCTAGAATCCAAGTGCCTTCTGTGGCAATATCATTACCTCCTATCCACACATAAGAGGCACCTCCGCCATCACCAGCTGTGGTATTAAAGACATTGATATTGGCATTTTCTAGGGCATCAAAAATCGCATCTTGCTCAGCTTGATCATTGATCTCTGCTAAGAAACCTCCACGCTCAACTGCACAAGAGGCAGCTGCAGACCAAGTTTTGTTTTCTTCAATAATTTCATAGGTTTTCCCGTCATGCATAAAAGTGGTGATATTGCTCTCATCTGCACAATCTCCAGCCGTTACTGTTGCTGTATAGGAGACTTGTGATCCATCTTCGGCAGTAACTGTATATAGAACAGGATCGGTAAAATCTTGTTCTGTGTTGGAAGCGGGACTCACAGTTGCCGCCGGTGATATTTCTATCTCTGGAGACTGCATCGTAAGATCACTGTTACTTGGAATATTCAAAGTAATTGTTAAAGCCGTTTCATTGATACTCGCAGAAATTCCTAGAATTTTAAAACTTGTAATAGACTTTGCACTGCTTAGTACAGGAACTTCTGGTTCATTATTATCAGGAGGAGTAGTAGTAGGGTTCGAGTCGTCGCTAGAACATGACATTAAAAATGTTGCAAAGAGTACAACAGGAATCAAAAATTTTGTTTTCATAATAATTAAGTGTGTTTGAATGTATTAATTAATTGTATTGGTCTTCTATTTTTTAAATAACATACATACAATGTTAAAAAAAAATGACTTACTAGTGTCTTCAAACTTGAATTTAACGTCTTGCATCTATCTGATAGTCAGTTTAGGTCATAAGTAAAGCCCACTTATTATAGTGGGCTTTACCTGTGTGAATCAAGAGCAGTGATTGCACACCTAACTATGATTGGTTATCATTATTCTTTTGCATCTACACTACCTCCAGACATACTCTTTTTAGGTTTATCTACTTCTTTTGGGTCTCCCCAATAATCGATATCTCCCCCGCTAGAAGCACGTGCTCGTAGACGATCTGTGACATATAAATCTATATTTCCTCCACTAGATGCATTTGCTTGTGCATATTTTGCTTTTAACTCTTTTGCGTTAATAACACCTCCACTTGATACATCAGCATCTAGATTTTCTGAACTTCCTGCGATACGTATAGAACCTCCACTGCTTACATCTGTGTCTATATTACGAACGATGGCTTCTGTACGTATAGAACCACCACTAGATACATCCAGATTTAATGATTCTCCTTTTAAAATTTCTTTAGTCGTGATATCTGCACCGCTATTTGCACTTATAGACTGTAAATCGTCTACATAGGTTACAAATACTTTTTTTGATGTCGCACGGCTTATATTGTCTTCACAATAAATTTTTAAGGTGTTTCCTTTTACATAGATATCTGCAGCTTCAATAAGATTTTCATCTGCTTCTACTACAACAGAATATTCAGAACCTTTTTCTAGGTATACATCCCATCCATTGCCAGCTGTTACACCATCAAAGTCCTGAGAGATATTAAAATTTTCGGTTTGTACATTTCCGTTTCCACGTATTTGACCAAAAGAGATGTCAAACGCGCAAGAGGTCATAAGTAAGACTGATAGTAGTCCAATAATAAATTTGATGAGTGTTGTCATGGTTGTAAAGTTTTAGATTGATACGTGAATTTTCCGATTTTATATGTTGTAAATACTATTGTTTTTAATTATGATGTAAACTTCGATAATATATACTTTTATCTAAAGTATTATCTTCTCAACTGTCATATTCATATGCTCAGTTGTATTATTGCACTCGTATTGCTTCTTCTACAATGGTTCCTTTTTCTCGTACAAGAAACTTTTCTATACTTCCATCTTTCCCAGTTACAAACTCCAGTGCAAATGGTGCTTGTGGGTGAGAAAACAGCACATCTGATTTTGCAACAAGGTCTGCCTGCATTTTTCCAGCACTTAGATGCATTACTCCATTAGTCACTGTAATGACTACATCTCCTGTCTGTGGTGCTTTATAATTACCTGCGTACGTGGCAAGTAATTTTTCTGATACAGTAATTTCTTGTGCCTCTGGTTTAGGTTGTTTATGATCATAGCTTAAAGCACGAGATAATTTCCAATCTTCCCCTTCTTTAAGCCATACATGTGTAAATCTTGATACTTCTACTTTATATAGTTTCTTTCCTGGTTCTTGAATAAAAAACTCATGTATCCCTTTTTGTATGGCTCCATATAGAATCCCATTGTCATTAAGTGGGAAAACACTAAGACTTCCTGCTACCAATTTACGGATAGGCTTCTTGTTTTGGTCACACATATTCTCCCCAAAGGACTTTATAAATACCTCTTTACTATCAGTAATTCCTCCTTTATCGTGATAAAATTCTAAATTACTACTTAAGTACGACTCAAACATATCCATGTTACAATTATTAAAACCGTCTTCAAAAAGTGATTGATCTAGTTTTTGAAGAGTTGTAAAAAGTTGGGAATCTTCTGCAACTTGAGCAATTCCCATAAAGGGGATACATACAGTAATAATTAAGGTTCTTAAATAATTCATTGATTGATTGATTGATTTTTGATTGATGAATGAATCCCTTTTTTGATTTTTTAAAGCGAGTAGTGGGATGTCTGAATACTACTCGCTTTATAATTATTATATGCTGTCTTTATTTATAAGTGATTCTACTTGTTCTGACTTTATTTGTTCAGTATCAGGTTTTAGTGTATCCTCACGTTCCCAATCTGGGATATCAGTACCTTCATAGGAGCGATATTGCCAGTTACCATCATCATCACTGCTATAATCCCAGTCATTTTCAGTGTTTGATCTGCAATCATCACAACGTAATTTTCCACTTCTGAGTGTTAAGTATTTTTCTTCGTTTCCATTATCTAAAATGTCTCTATAACGACGATCATTACGGTGATAACTATAGGTATTATCATCTGCATAAATAGTAGCTCCTTCTGGAAGGTATAAGATTACTTTTACTTCCTGACTTCTGAATTTACTTCCTCCTTCAGTTGTAAAAAACCCATCTAGATTTAATGTGTTACCTACGACTTCATAATGATAGTCTATTTGCGAAGCTTCATCTTTTGCTTTTGAAAAACTACTACCGCTTGTCTCTTTTTGAATTTTGATATATGCATTATCTTCTCTAGTACTTCTTACGATAAGACGTACATTACGACGCATATATACGCGGTCTCCATTATTATCATATTCTATAAGAAAGTTATTAGACCTGCGTAAGCGATTTCCTAATATGTCATTGCTTTGCATACGTACCAAAAGAGTGTCATTGCTAGTCGTTTTAAGAGTTTCTTGTGTTGTTACTTTTCCTGTAAAAGAATGCTCTGTAGCTTCTCTTATGGCAATAACCCCTATCCCTATTACTGAGATTAGCCAGATACCAAGAAGGGTAAGCTTACCAGCGAGTGGCATAGATTTTAGATTATTGGTCAATATTTTTAAACCTAAATAGAAAAGGAAGAAAAATGGGATCCCTACTGCAAAAAAGGTGAGTAATGAAGCTAACCATAATGGAACTCCTGCCGTATTGATAAATTCTCCTAACTCTCCGAAGTCTCCGTAGAATATATCAAATGTTCCTGCGGTAAATAATCCTACAAAAAGACTTATTACGACAGAAGCGCCAGTAATGATAAAAATAACTCCAAAGATTTTTGCCAGTACTTTTAAAAAGAACATAATAATGGTTCCTATGGTTTGGAAAAATCCTTGAGCTCCTTTCTTAGCTTGATTCCCATATTTATCATAGTCTACACTCTTAACAGCGTCAGCCACATTTTCAAATCCTTCTTTTACTTTTTCTTGAATATTGTCAATGTTAACTGCCTTTCCCGTCATCGAGAGTTTATCTGCTGTCGAGGTAGCTTCAGGCATCAGAATCCATAGTAGGATATATATAAGAATAGGTGATCCAAAGCCTACAAGTACTAAGAATACCCAGAATAGACGTATCCATAAAGAATCTATTCCAAAATAATGTCCTAGACCGCTAGAGACCCCACCTATATAGGCATTATCGACATCACGGTATAGTTTTTTCCCATTTCCTGGACGGGTAGAACTTTTAGATTTGGTATTGCCCGAAGGTGCATCTTCAAAGATATCGTCATCGACCATATAATCTTCAGGTTGCCCCATTACCGCAATAACTTCATCAAGTTCTTTCATTCCTATTACTTGACGTGCATCTTGGATTTTATCACTGAAGAGTTCTGAAATACGAGCTTCTATATCTGCTATTATTTCATCTTCTCCTGTGACTCCTTCAAATGAACGTTTGATCGCAGCGAGATAGCGCTGTAACTTGGCATATGCATTTTCATCTATATGAAAGAAAACACCGGCTAGATTTATATTTACTGTCTTGTTCATTGTCTTGCTTTTTTTGTTGAGGTTACGACCGTTACAGCGGTTTGTAATTCGTCCCAAGTAGTTGTGAGTTCATTTAAAAAGAGTTGTCCGGTCTCCGTAAGTCCATAGTACTTACGTGGTGGTCCGCTTGAGGATTCCTCCCAGCGATAGTTGAGCAAGCCTGCGTTTTTAAGTCGGGTAAGTAAAGGGTATATTGTACCTTCTACCACCAGCAACTTGGCATTTTTAAGCGTGTCTAGGATTTCGGCTACGTAGGCATCGTCGTCTTTTAAGACAGACAGGATGCAATACTCTAGCACGCCTTTACGCATCTGTGCTTTGGTGTTTTCAACCTTCATAGATTTCCATTTTAATATGCGTTAAACTGTTCATTTTTTGATTGATGTTTCTGCGTTAGCAAAAAACGATTGATTGATGATGAATTTTTTTTGAGTATGCTTTCGCGAAAGCATACTTCTATATATTTTCTTCTGTACTTTCTTCTGTGTTCTCCATAGTCTCCTGACTATCTATTTCTTCTGTTTCTGCTGCTCCTTCAAAAGATGATTTTATAAAATTAATTGTAAGTGGGTATTTATAGGTTTCTCCCTGCGATGCTTTGATTGCAGCTGAGATCACATTAATAATTTCAAAAAGAGCAATTCCTAAGGCTAGGGTACCTACAATAATGGCAATAATAAGTAGTGTACTCATATTTGCTACATCTCCATAGGTATGAAAATGATCATTGATCATAAGATGTGTGTCGGCGCCGTCTAGTTTGAAAATCTGCCAAACAAAAAATGGGATGCTTATGATAACAAGTGCAATGGTATATATTAAGATGCTCAATTGAAAATTAATTGCATCACGACCATTATCATCTACAAAACGTGATTTGTTTTTTTGAGCACTCCATAATACTAAAGGAGCGATGAAATTTCCAAAAGGAATAAACCACTTACTAAAGGTCGATAAGTGTATAAATGTGCTTAAGTTTTTTTGATGTGTCGTTACGGTGCTGTCCATTGCTTACTAATTTCTTATGCAAATATATGTCTTTAAAAAGGTATTATGTTACGCATAGTACTAAAATTTAACATTTTATTAACTTATAATATGTTTGCACATCCTCCATATTTTATGCTTATTTTTGCTGTAAATAAATTGGCATGAAATTCTACAGTCCTAGTAAATTCAATACATTCATGATGTTTAAGCTGCCTTCTGCATGGTTGACTGGTGTGCGTATGAAAAAAATAAATGAAACCTCATGTACCGTTACAGTAACTCATCGATGGATTAATCAAAATCCTTTTAAAAGTTTATTTTGGGCAGTTCAGGGAATGGCGGCAGAGCTTTCTACGGGAGCTTTGGTGATAAGTTATGCTGAGAATAGTAATCATAAAATCTCTATGCTTATTGCAAATAACAATGCAACGTTTACAAAAAAAGCTACTGGCAGAATTACATTTATATGTACAGATGGAGAAAAATTAAAAAGTGTAATTAAAAAGGCAATAGAAACTAAGGAAGGACAGACATGCTGGATGAAATCTATAGGTACAAATGAAGAAGGAGTCCAGGTAAGTGAGTTTAATTTTGAGTGGACCCTTAAAGTAAAATAATTCTGAATTCTGAATTCTGAATTCTGAATTATCTATAACTTCGTATTTCTAACGTCTAATTATAATTGTACGATGAACTATATTCTCTTTGATGGATCTGTACGCAATCAATTACTTCCTTTTACATATACTCGTCCTGTGGCCGATATTCGAGTGGGTATCTTGACGATTCGTGAAAAATGGGAGCGTTTTTTAGGCTCTACTACTTCTACAGTTACCGAAGACTACTTAAGTGATCGCTGGCCTATGGTAGAATTTCCAGAAAACATACTAATTAATGCATCGTATTTACCTACCCCTAATCTTGTTACTATTATTAAGGGTATGACAGAAGATCAAGCCATTTTTGATGGAGATGAAGTAATTGCGTTTTATACTAAAGAAGATAAAGAAGTAGATTTTGATACCTACGATATTATAGAGTATACGTTTGAAGATCTATTTACTATATCTCATACGTGGGATATTTTTACAAAAAATGCACGTGCTATTGCAGAGGATTATGAATTATTGACTGCTGGCCGTACCTCACAACCTATTCCAGATAAAACAGTTGCCTTTAATGCCTCTGATATTTTTATAGAAAAGGGTGCCAAATTACCGTTGTGCTCTCTCAATGCAGAAAACGGCCCTATATATATAGGTAAGGATACAGAGATTATGGAAGGCTCTATGATTAGAGGTCCTTTTGCCCTTTGTGAGCATGCTACGGTTAAAATGGGAGCAAAAATTTACGGAGGGACAACCATTGGACCTTACTGTAAAATTGGAGGAGAGGTTAATAATTCTGTATTGTTTGGATATTCTAGTAAAGGGCATGATGGATTTTTAGGGAATTCTGTTTTAGGCGAATGGTGTAATATAGGTGCAGATAGTAACAATTCAAATCTTAAGAATAATTATGCATCTGTTAAACTTTGGGATTATGAAACAGGTCGTTTTAAAAATACGGGATTACAGTTTTGTGGATTAATGCTGGGAGATCATAGTAAATGTGCAATTAATACTATGTTTAATACGGGAACCGTGATAGGAGTGGCGACTAATATATTTGGAAGTGGTTTTCCACGTAATTTTGTTCCTTCTTTTTCGTGGGGAGGATCAAATGGTTTTGTATCTCATTTACCCAAAAAAGCCTTTGAAACTGCTCGTATTGCTATGGCTCGTCGTGATATAGAACTTACACAACAGGATGAGGATATTTTAAATCATGTTTTTGAAGAAACAAAGAAATACCGTAAAGAATAGTAAATAGTATTTTATTTTAATTCTTTTAATAATTCTAATGCTTTATTGCTATTATAATACTTATTTGAGGTAATTGTATGTAAAAGGGTTTTTACTTGTTTGATACTATCTCTCTTTAAATTAAGAAGTGCCCTATACCAATATCCCTTTTCGGCATCTATATAATCACTATTAGAGAGTGCTTTAAATGTGTTTTCAGCTTCTTGGAATTTATCAAGTTGCATCTCAGAGATTCCTTTATATAAGAGAACAGTAGAATTTTTTTGATCAATATTTTTTCTAAAAATGTAAAGTGCTTCCGAGTAATTCTTTGCTTCAAATAATTTTTGAGCCTCTATTAAGTCAGTATTTGTAGTAGTACTTCTTACAACTAATGACGGTAAATCTGATAAACTTATATATTCTGAATACAGTTTTTCTGAGGTTACAGATGGTCGCATTATTAAATATAGGGATACAATAAGAGCAATAAGTGCAGCACTTGCATATAATGGCCAGTTGATACGTTTTGTAGTATTTGCTTTTTGTTGTTTTGCATTGATATCTTTAAGTATCGCTTTAAGCTCTGTGATCTCATCACTTGCTATGATTTCTTCATAGGCTTTGACTTCTGCAGGATTTTCATTTTGTAAAGAGTACCAGTCATTGTCATCCAGAAAACTAGACAATTGACTTTCTAGGGTGACTTTTTCATGGAAAAGAGGGTCATTTTCCAGTCTATTTAGAAACTTTGCATGTTCTTTTTCAGATAGTTCTCCTCTTAAAAACTTTTCTATTAGAATATCTTCTTCTAAACTCATAGCTCTTTAAGCGCATTGAATCGCTTATCTTTTTTGATTAGTTCAATTAGTTTTGCCTTGCATTTAAAAACACGTTGCCGAGCTACTGTTTCAGAATTATAATTCATCACTTCTACAATCTCTGAATAAGGTTTCTTATTAAAAAACATCCTCAGGATTATCTTGCAATTTCCAGTAATCAATTCTAAAGTTTCTTTAAACAATTCCCAACGTTTTTGTTCTAAAATCGATAATGCGATATCTTGGTCTTCATGATTATGTGTTAAATCTTTATCGGTTGTTACCCATTTTTTAGATTTATTTAGTTGTTTTCTCCATAAGTTTTTACACACTGTAAATAAATAAGCATCAAAATTTGTTTTTATTGTAAAGGGTTCTTTTTTATATCTAACAGTGATTTGTAATAGTGCTTTTTGAAAAATATCTTCTGCATCTATGCTTTGTCCATTGTTTTGTAGAATAAATTTTTTTACTTTATGAAAATTATTTTCATATAATTTTTCTATCTCCTTAGAATCGTTGTTTGCTAAAGCATTAAGAAAATACTGGTTGTCGCTCATTAAATTATTGCTATTCTAAAACAAAATTAAAATTTTATGCCTGATAAGGTAACAAACTTCAACATTTATACACAATAGACTATATTAATAAATAAATTAAGTACTTATGAAAGCATTAAAAACCATCAATAAACCATTGTTAATACTAGGATTACTAGCAATCATTGTAAGTTGTACGAATGACCCAATTGTAGAAGATATTAATTCAGAAAATTATACTTTAGAAATAGAAAAGGATTCTCGAGAGACTGGTACTGTTCTTATTACTTTTTATGAAGAAGTTAAAGAAGAAGACAAAGAGGGATATCGTCAATTTTATTATGATGCAGGAATTTTATTAGACTGGAAAGTATGTGATTTAGATACAAAAAGCGAGGTGTGGACAGTTATGTGCGATGAAGAATTGTCATGTAAACAAGGAAATCCTCCTATAAATCATAACAAACCAGTTCCTGGTCAAACAGAAAGGATAATATTTGGATATTGTCCTAAATAAACATCCCAAATCGTATCTTCATGGTAACGTATATACGGATAAACTTAATTTCATAATTATAAAAATTTTAAGGGTAACAAAGTCTGCCATACATACACAATAGACTATACAATTAAATTATACTATTATGAAAACATTAAAGATCATTAACAAATTTCCTTTACTATTGAGTTTACTATTAATAATTACAGGTTGTACCAATGATTCTATAACAGAAGGCGTTAGTGTCGAAAATTTGATTATTGAAACAAAAGATTCTTCAGATGACGAAGTATTTGTACTTGTTACTTTTTACGAAGAAGTTACTGAAGAAGAAAAAGAAGTATATCGTCAGTTTTATTATGAAGAAGAGATATTGATAGAATGGAAACTATGTGATGAAGAAGAAAAAATTGAGAGATGGACTATACGTTGTAATGGAGATCCAGTATGTAAAGATCGTAAAGATCCACCTATAAGACATACGATTCCTATTCCTGGTCAAACAGAAAGAATAATGTTTGGAGATTGTAGTAATGTAAAAAAATAATGACTTTAGTTTTTAAAATGGTTACTTGGCTATGTGCATTTATGTTTATCATGAATGTGTATAGCCAATCTTATTATACACAATATGAACATTTAATTGCAGAGAATAACCCTACAGAAATTATAAAAGAAGTCAATACGTTATTAGATAGTTGCACCACACAAAAATTATATGATGAAAAAATAAAGATTGCGCATAGCTTTGCTTTGCAATTATATTATAATGGAGAAAACAAACGAGCAATCACCTATGGATTAATAGATGTTAAAGGTTATGAAAAAGATTTAAAAGTAAGTAATACTAAGTACAGTAGTGCACTCTTTAACTTGGGACTATTCTATAAAGAAGATAGAAATCTTGCAGAGGCAATCTTTAATTTTAAGAAAGTAATAGAAGCAGAAAATTATCCCAAAAAAATAGGACAAGCGTATTGTCAACTAGGAGCTAGCTTTAATATTATAGGAGATCTTTATAAAGCTATTGATTATTATAAAAAAGGATTAGAAATATTAAAAGTTGAAAATCAGGTTTCTTATGTCACAAATGCATTAGACCTCTCATGGATCTATGAAGAAATAAATACACCAAGTACTCTCAATGCTAAGATTGAGTTACTTAAAAATATTGAGAAAGAGATTCCATCTACAACCCTACCTTTAGATTATTATATACATCTCTATAAAGAAATAGCAAGTTATTATAATAATGATAATGTGTTCGACTTTGATGAGTCTAAGCGTTATTATAATAAGTGCGTAGACCTGTTATTAAAAAATAATGTCACAGAAAATCTAGACGTTATTTATACAAGCTTAGGAAACCTTTATATGGATGCTTCCAGAGATAGTACCCTTTATTATCTTAAAAAAGGACTGGAGTATTCTAAAAACAAAAATGCTATCGCTAGGAACCATAATATTACATCGCATTATTATTTGACTGTAAATCAACCAGAAAATGCTATATTATCAAGTGATAATTCATTAAAAGCTAGTTTAGGGATTACCACTCCAGAGTTAGCACTAGACACAATAAATTTATTAGAAAAATCTATAGATAAAGATGTAACTATATGGGCATTAATTAACAAAGCAGAAGCCTTACTACAATCCTATTACAAAGAAAAATCATCTACGCAAGCTGTTACAGAAGCATTATATCATCTTAAAAAAGCAGATGGGCTTATCACCGCAATTAATCAAAATGAATTTGAAGAAAGCTCTCAGCTATACTGGCAAGAAGAAGCGATCCATGTCTATTCTAATGCAGTCATATGCAATCATATATTAGAAAATTCTAAAGAAGCCTTCGCTTATATTGAGAAGAGTAAAACCTTTTTATTAAATCAGGCTATTTCTAGAAACATTTCTAAATATCAATTACCAGAAGATATAGAAGTTAAAAATTTTGAATTTAAAAAACAGATACTTGATTTACAATATAGGTTGGATACTATAGAAGATTCTGATCAAAAATCAGAAATTGAAGATGAGTTATTTAGTAAGAAAGTTGACTATGAGGTTTTTGAGGATTCTCTCAAAACTGCATACCCTGAGTATCAGGTAATGAATACACAAATACAACCTGCTACTACAAGAGAGATACAGAAACAACTAGATAATACGACAACGGTTATTGCTTACTCATGGGCAAATGATAATGAATTATTGAATAGCTTGAGCATTATAGCTGTATCAAAGAATGAAGTCAAATCTTTTTTAATTACAGATACACAAGAACTTGAAAAAGTATTACTTCAATATACAGCTTTACTAGCACAACCACTAGAATTAAAAAGTGATTTTAATACGTATAATGAGATTGCCTTTAAATTATATACCTATTTGTTTCCTAGCGAGTTAGTTTCTCAATTACAAGGAAAACAACTTATCATTATACCCGATGGAAGTTTACAATACATTCCATTTGAAGCATTGGTTACTCGTAAGAATACTTCAGATTTTTTAATAAAAAAATCTATGATAAGTTATGCTTATTCCATGACATCATTAGTACATAATAATACTTTAAAAAGAGATGCAAGTACCGATCTAATGGCATTCTCTCCAGTATCATTTAAAAACAAAAACCTTATAGATTTAGAATATACGACACAAGAAATAGAAGCAGTAAGGGCCATTATATCTGGAGATGTCTTTATGAGAGAAAATGCAAATGCGATTAATTTCTTAGAAAAGAGTAGTGATGCAAAGATTATCCATCTAGCGACACATGCAAGTGCATCTTCCAACCCTTGGATAGCATTTCATGATAAAAATCTTCAATTGCACGAATTGTATACCTATAAAAATCAAGCAGAGTTAGTTGTTTTAAGTGCTTGTAATACATCCTTAGGCGAAATGAATAAAGGAGAAGGCGTATTAAGTCTAGCCAGAGGCTTTTTCTATTCTGGAGCAAAGAGTATTATATCTACATTATGGAATGCAAATGACAAGTCGTCCTCCGTTTTAATGGGAGATTTTTATACCAATATTAAAAAAGGGGAGACCAAGGCAATGGCATTACACAATGCAAAAATCACCTACCTCAATACCCACTCACTTTCAGAAACCGCACCTTATTACTGGGCTTCCTTTATATTAATAGGTGATACTGAAGAAATCATTCTTTCTGACAACAATACTACGTTGCTATATACTATCCTACTAATAGGAGGGATACTCATTGGGGGATACTTTTTAAGAAGAAAACAGAAGAATTCTAACGTTTAGAATAGTATATGTAGGGTAAAAGTACGCTTTCGCGAAAGCGTAACATGCATTACTACCAATTTTTTAAAAACAAAGGATATCATCTTAGAATTTCTTTAAAAAAAATATTTTTTTTGGGTAACAAAAAACAATGATGGGAACAGTAAGGAAACACTAATCCTTACAGCATTGAAAGATTCACTAGTTTACCAGACACAACAGTTATTAAAATTAAATAAAATTTCTTTTGATAAGGAAGAGCTTGCGTTTCAAATTAAAAGTCATCCTTCCTATCCAAGTCTACATGCTATTACAGGCGTGTTGGACCATTTTAATATAGAAAACCTGGCATTAGACATACCTGTAAACGAGGAGACATTACGACAATTACCTCTAGTTTTTTTGGCGCAAATCCATACAGATAAAGGGAGAGAATTTGCAGTAATAAAAAATGAAGGGTTAGATTATGAAATCATTAGTAATGCCACCCAAAAAGTAACAATACCCTTAGGAGAATTTCTAAAAATATTTACAGGAATTATTGTTGCTGTCGAAAAAGATCCAGAGCAAAAGGAAAACCAAACATCGGTAAATCAATTGCTTAAAAATATTGTAATTGCTAGCGCAGTAACTTTATTTTTAATGCTCTTTCTTATGGCAAAGCCTAGTACGAGCAATACTTTATTTTTTATATTTTCTATACTGGGCGTCTATATAAGTGCCTCTATTTATAGCCAGGAATTAGGAGAAGAATCAATATTAGGAAACGCTTTTTGTTCAGGTGAAACCGAATCCAAAAGTTGTGACGATGTATTATCTTCTAAAGGGGCAAAAATTGTAAAGGGATTTAAAATAAGCGACTTGAGTATAGTCTATTTTATAGGAAATACTCTTACAATATACCTTTTGACCCTCTTAGGCATAGGACTTACAACTCCTATTATTCTTAGTTTCTTAGCAATACCTATCACGATATATTCTATTTATTATCAATATGCAGTTGTTAAAAAATGGTGCTTACTATGTCTAAGTATAGTAGGAATCTTATGGATACAAGCTATGATAGGAGGAGTAAATGTATATACTCTAGAAACCATTTCAATACAAGATGTAGTGCTCACGGGGCTATTTTTTTCTGTAACATTTATAGGGTGGAACTTTATCGCTTCATTACTGAATAACAAAAAAGATTTTAAGAAAAATAAAATTAACTTTTTTAAGTTCAAAAAAAACTTCAACCTTTTTAATGCATTATTAGAAAAGTCCAAGACAATATCTACAAACCTCTCAGACACTTCGGAAATTGTTTTTGGAGCGATAGATAGTTCATTGCATATTACTATTATTACAAACCCTTTTTGCGGTCATTGTAAAGCAGTACATACATTGATAGAAACGGTGCTTAAAAAGTACCCAGATAACGTAAAAATACAAGTTAGGTTCAATATAAATCCTGAAAATGTAGACAGTGATTCTGTTAAAGTAACAAGTAGATTATTAGAGTTATATCATATGCAAGGCAAAGATAGTTGCATGGATGCTATGCATGATATTTATGGAGGGTTTACTGTAGAAAATTGGGTGCAGAAATGGGGTACTTGTAAAGATACAACTACCTATATTAAAACCTTAAAATCTCAGAGCACTTGGTGTATAGACAATGCTATTAATTTTACCCCTGAGATCCTTATCAATGGAAAGTCTTTTCCAAGAGAATACGATAGAAGTGATTTGATCTATTTTATAGAAGATCTTGAAGAAAATTGCTGTCAGGAATTGGTTCCTAATATATCCTATTCATAAAATATATAAAACAACAAAGCCCTCTTTCAAGGGCTTTGCTTTTGAACAATATTCTCTCGCGAAGAATAGACACAAACGGTGAGTGTCTTTAAATGTTCCCGGCAAATATAATTTACAAATAGATTAATCATGTTAAAATACATTTCAAATTTAGGAAAGGCTTTGAATAAAGCCGAACAACAAGCAATTAAAGGTGGTAGAGGAGTTCATATTGCTGCTGATGATGATGGTTGTCAATCTTGGGTAGGCGGAGTCCACTCTACTGGATTATCGGTTGAAGACGCTCAAGGCGATTATCAATTTTGTCTAGATAATGGCTACAGTAACTGTGGATATTGTTGCGCAAGTTGTTAATAGATTGATTTTTATAAACCTAACAGTGAGGCTTTTAAGCCTCACTGCTTTAATTAAAAAACTGTATTTCCTATTACGAGTAAAAAGCATGAGCAAGTAAAACTTGTGACTATAATCTATAATTAAAATGAATACGATATATACCCCACAAAGAGTAAAGCTCTACTAAAAGTGCTTTGTTATTTGAACAATATTCTTTCGCGAAGAATAGACATAAACGGTGAGTGTCTATAAATGTTCCCGATAAAATAATTTTTTAAAACCTATTTAATCATGAAAACTTTAAAAAAGTTAGGGAAGTCTTTAAATAAGGCTGAACAAAAACAAATCAATGGTGGAGGTCGTAAGAAGAAGTGTCTCTATGGTGATAGTATTTGTTGTGGAGACGCTGCTTGGCAATGTGGAAATGGCGTTGACTGTGGTGGTTTTTATAATGCCGCTAATGGGACGTGTAGTTGTGTTTAACACAGCTCTCTTTATGCGAATGTAGACATATGTTGTGAGTGTCTATAAAAGTTTACAGCACTATTAATTTATTAAACAATTTAAGTATGAAAAATTTAAAAAATATAGGCAAAGCCTTAAATAAAGCAGAACAAAAAGAAATTAACGGAGGAAAATTTGGACTTGTAGTATGTTTATCTCCCTATTTGATACAAGTAGGAGAAACCTGTGCACCAGGATATCACTTACATCCTAAAGGACACTGTATTTGCTGTCGTGACTAATCTTTTTACTATGGGAAAGCTATTGAAAAGTAGCTTTCCCATTTATATATAACTTAAAAAAAGCTCCTCCCTTTGAAACTAAAATTTCCAAATTATAAACAATCAGAATCTAAAGATTGCGGACCAACGTGTATTAAAATTATAGCCAAACATTATGGTAAGGTTATTAATACACAACAACTGCGTGATTTAAGCGAAACTACTCGAGAAGGGAGTAGTTTACTAGGCTTGAGTGAAGCTGTTGAGCAAATAGGTTTTCGATCGTTGGGAGTGAAATTAAGTTTTGAAAAACTACAGGAAGCACCTTTGCCTTGTATTCTTCATTGGAATAATGAACATTATGTAGTACTGTATAAAGTAAAAAAAAATAAGGTGTATATATCAGATCCGGCACATGGACTTATCACCTTTACAAAAGAAGAATTTTTAAATCATTGGATAGGCAATAATGCAGACGAAGGCACAGAAGAGGGAGTCGCATTAATTATTGAGCCTACCCCCAAATTTTACCAATCAGAATTTGATGAAGACGAAAAATTTGGGTTTGCATTTATATTTAAATACTTATTAAAATATAAACGCTTTATAATTCAGCTCATCATAGGGTTATTAGCAGGTAGTTTATTACAGTTATTGCTTCCCTTCTTAACTCAGAATATCGTAGATGTAGGGATCGAAAACAATGATTTAAACTTTGTATACCTTATTCTATTTGCTCAGTTATTTCTATTTCTTGGCAAAGCCTCCCTTGAGATCATAAGAGGTTGGATATTGTTGCATTTAAGTACGCGCATAAATATATCCTTGATATCAGACTTTTTTATAAAACTTATGAAGTTGCCTATCTCTTATTTTGATGTACGTATGACAGGAGACTTATTGCAGCGTATTAATGACTTTAGTAGAATAGAACGCATACTAACCACCTCATCACTCACTGTCTTATTTTCCTTCTTTAATCTTATCATTTTTAGTCTTGTGCTAGGCTATTATAGTTTACAAATTTTTGGTGTATTTGTTATCGGTAGTGTGTTGTATTTTTCTTGGGTTTTATTCTTTTTTAAAAGAAGGAAAGAACTTGATTATAAGCGATTTGCTCAGGTAAGTGATGAGCAAAGTAAAGTAATAGAACTCATCAACGGGATGCAGGAAATCAAACTTCACAATGCAGAAAGACGTATGCGTTGGAACTGGGAGTATGTACAAGCACGCTTATTTAAGATTGCTACAAAAAGCCTAGCATTAGAGCAAACCCAAAGCGTAGGTTCAAACCTTATTAATGAACTTAAGAATATGTTTATAACAGTGCTCTCTGCCACACTTGTTATAGATGGAGATATTACCCTCGGAATGATGATGGCTATCAGTTATATCGTAGGACAATTAAATGGACCTATCACACAACTTATAAGCTTTATGCGAGATGTACAAGATGCAAAAATCTCTGTAGATCGTCTAGGTGAGATCCATAATATGGAAGAAGAAGAAAAACCCGAAGACAATAAGATTACACATATTCCAGAAGACAGCGCGATCGTACTAGAAGATGTTTCTTTTAGATATACGGGAGGATTACATCCCGTTCTAAAAAAATTATCATTGACCATTCCTGCAAATAAAACGACAGCGATTGTAGGAACAAGTGGAAGTGGTAAAACAACATTAATGAAGCTCTTATTAGGATTTTATAGCATAGATCAGGGGAGTATATCTATCAATACATTTAATCTGGATCACATCTCACAAAAAGTATGGAGAAGCAACTGTGGCGTTGTCATACAAGAAGGATATATTTTTAATGATACCATCGCTCATAATATAGCCGTAGGAGAAGATTATATAGATAAGGAAAAATTAAAACACGCAATAGATGTGGCTAATATTTCTGACTATATAGACGGCCTCCCACTAGGCTATAACACCAAAATAGGAAGTGAAGGATCTGGACTAAGTACGGGACAGAAACAACGCTTACTCATAGCAAGAGCAGTCTATAAAAATCCAAGGTTTTTATTCTTTGATGAAGCCACATCAGCATTAGATGCAAATAATGAAAAAGTCATTATGCAAAACTTAAATACATTTTTTAAGGATAAAACAGCCGTAGTCATTGCGCACAGATTAAGTACAGTAAAAAATGCAGATCAAATAGTGGTATTAGATGATGGAAAAATTATAGAAATAGGAAACCACGAAACACTTATCAAACAAAAAGGAAACTATTATAACCTAGTAAAAAATCAATTAGAACTAGGTAATTAAGATATTCTCTCGCGAAGAATAGACATAGATTTTGAGTGTCTTTAAATGATCAAGAAATTAACAACTAGTAACAATTTTTAACGATGAAGAATTTATTGAATTTAGGGAAAGCTTTAGAAAAGGCCGAACAAAAATTGATCCAAGGAGGGTTAAGAGGATTTGTGAATGCTTTTCAGTGTCATGATGACAATTCCTTTTTAAATCCACCTTGTCAGGAAGCTAGTGACTGTAGTAATGGGTTCTACTGTCATATAGGATGCAGTCAATGCTGGCCTATATAATTAGAGTTTTTGATGCTCGTTTTTAACGAGCATCATTTTAAAATATATGATATGCCAAACAATAATTTAGAGCTTCGTAGCGAGCACGTTCAAGAAATACTTACAAGAGTTCCTAACTGGATGATTCGTTGGGGAAATACCCTTGTTTTTTGCCTATTACTTATGGTATGTAGCATCTCATGGTTTGTAAAATATCCAGATGTAATAAAAACGGAGGCCATGGTAACCACAACGGTATCACCTCAAAAAGAATATGCAAAAATATCTGGAAGTATTGATACTCTTTTTGTAAAAGACAATCAATATGTAAAAAAAGGAACACCACTAGCAGTTATAGAAAACTCAGCAGCTACGAAAGACGTCTATTTTTTAAAATCAATTATAGATACATTACATCTAACTAACCAAGACTTTACATTTCCTATAGATATAATACCGATACTCTCACTAGGTAATATTACATCAGACTATGTAGTCTTTGAAAATGAATACCTCCAGTATCAATTGCACAAAAAACTACTCCCTTTCTCAAGTGAAGAGTTAGCAAATAATGTATCAAAAACTCAATTACAAGCCCGATTACGAGCATTAAAGTCTCAGAAAAAGAATAATAAATCAGAATTGATTCTACTCAGGAACGATCTGGATAGACATCAAAAATTATTTAAAAAAGGAGTGATATCTGCACAAGAGTATGAGGCAAAGCAAGTAACCTACACGCAGGCAGAACGAAGCTTTACAAACATGGATATTTCTATATCTCAATTACAAGAAGCGATCAGTAATGCAGACAAAATCTCATATAATACAGATATAAATAAAACCAAAGACGATATTAATCTATTAAAGAATGTAAAACAGTCATTCAATCAACTTAAAAGAGCGATAAAAGATTGGGAAATGCAATATGTATTAACCGCAAAGATCGAAGGAACCGTTTCTTTCTTACATATCTGGAATAAAAATCAAACAGTCTTACAAGGAGATCTGGTCTTTACAGTTATTCCTACAGAGCATACATCTTATATCGCTAGGCTTAAATCCCCAAGCTTAAACTCAGGAAAAATCCAAGTAGGGCAGAAAGTAGCCATACAGCTAGAAAACTTCCCAAATAAAGAATATGGGGCTTTACAAGGAACCATACATTCTATATCCCTTATTCCAGATGAAGAAGGATTGTATCTAGTTAATGTAGATCTGCCTGAAAAACTAATAACCACATATAAAAAAGAAATCCCCTTTAAACATGAAATGCTAGGACAAGCAAAAATTATAACCGAAGACTTACGATTATTAGAACGCTTCTTTTATCAATTAAAAAGTGCTGTGTCTAGTTAAGATATTCTTTCGCGAGGATTAGACATAAACCCTGAATGTCTTTAAATGGTCAGGACTCTAACAATTATTTAAAATTTTTTAATTATGAAAAATTTATCAAATTTAGGAAAGGCTCTAAACAAAGAAGAGCAAAAATCAATTAATGGAGGAATAAGCCCTATGGGAGGAAGTAATTGCTATCGTAGATTTATTTGTCCAGGTGCAGGATATGATGGAGAACCATGTATAGCTTCTCCAGGAGGTAATAATGTTTGGGGAACTATGCAAAATGGACAGTGTTGTGTATAAGCACCACGTACATTAATTAATTACTGAACATCCAGACATGTACTAAGATGCATGTCTGGATTGTTCTTTTAAGATATTCATACTAGCTTTACTATAGTATTGGTAAACTCAATACATATCCAATAGCAGTCAAGACAATGCTAATAACAAAAAGAGTAATTAAAAGAATTTTCCTTTGTCTAATTTTTTGCTCTCTCCTGATTCGTTTCCTAATCTCCATTAACTGCTCAAAAGAAGCTGTTTTGTGATCTACCCATTTTTCATTTTTTGAACTTACAAACGAAAGTGTTCCTTTTTTACGCTTACCGAGCATTGCTCTATTTGCCTTCATGATATGAATAGCTGCCAATGCACTTCCTCCAAATCCCCCCATAGTCATTCTGTATTAGTTACAATAATGAGTAGTAAGAAAATATAAAATGTTACAGATTATTTTGTGTATTTCTGAATTTACAAGGTGTTTAATGGAGTTTTTTTAACCCTTTTTAGTACTAGAAAATTCTGAGGATTAGGGGTTAAACCACTTATGTTTTTTCGCGTAAAGCGTACCACTTGATCATAATACAAAGGTATAATAGGCGCTTCTGCAATGATAATGCTATCCATTTTCTGGTAATCCAATTTGCGAGTATCAATATCTACCATAGATAAACTATGCTCATAAATAGAATCATAAACAGCACTTTTAAAATGCGTGTAATTAGGACCATTAGGAGTGAAGTTTTTACTATAAAATAAACTCAAGTAATTTTCGGCATCAGGATAATCGGCAATCCAACTGGCTCGGAAAGCATCTAACTCCCCACTACTTTTCATCTGCCGTAGGGTAGAAGGAGGCATTACATTAATTTCTACTCGAAGACCAACCTTTTGTAGTTCGCGCTGTATATACTCACAGATATCCAGATATTGACTATTGGTACCTATAGAGATCATAGGATCCTTATTACCGCTTTTCTTTTTGTATTTTTTAATAAGCTTTCGCGAAAGCATAGGGCGATACTCATACCCCTCAATATATTCAAAACCAGGAAGTCCCATAGGAATAAAACCATGCGTGGCAGGCTCACCAATACCATTGCGCAAATACGTAATCATCTTATGGCGGTCAAAACCATAATTGACAGCCTTCCTTAAAAGTTCAGATTGTACCTCATCTGTGTCGCTACCTAAAAAGAACCCAATATATTCGGTATTTAATTGCGGACTTACACTTAGATCAACATCAGCTAGGTATTTGTCCTTTAACTTTCCGGAAGCAGTAAGTAATTCATCCTTATAAGAAGGATCTAAACTATTTAAAAAATCAATATTGCCTTGCGCAAACTGTAAAAACTCACTCTGTTTATCGGGTAAAAAAGTGATCGCTATAGCCTCTAAATAGGGGAGTTGATTACCCTCCTCGTCATATTCATAGTATAATTCGTTTTTACGAAGAACTAGCTTAACACCTTCTTCCCAGCGTTTAAATTTAAAAGGCCCAGTTCCGATAGGATGCGATCTGAAATCGCTACCATAATGCTCCACAACTTCTCTGGGGACTACAGAACAGTAACGCATACTTAATAATCCTAAGAAAGCAGGAAATGGTTGTTTGAGTTGTATAGTAAACGTAGTATCATTTATAGCTTTATATCCTGCTACCTTTTTTAAAACCCAACTTCCTGGAGATGCTACTTTGGGATCTGTGAGTCTGTCTAAACTATATGTGAAATCTTGTGCTTTAACAAGTCGTGTGCTATCTATAGTTCCAAATAAACTATGTTTATGAAAATACACATCATCTCGTAACGTAAACGTATAAGTAAGTGCATCATCAGAAACGACCCATGACTTTGCGATATCCGGTTGTATAGCGAGTGAGTCATCCAATTGTACTAAGCCATTAAATAGCTGGTTAGTAGGCCATATAATCGGTGGATTTCTGGCAAATGCTGGATCTAAAGTAGAGATTTGATATTGCTCATTATATCTGAAAACGAGGTGATCTTTATTTTCCGAAATATCCGATGTGCACGAGTTTATACCAAACCCCACAAGCAGGGATATCACAAAATATAAAAGGATTTTGAATTGTAAAACGACGGGTTTGGAATCCATATATATGATAATGAAGCGCTACAGTGTACTTATTACCTCACAAAAATCGTACTTCTTAATAAAAAATACATGTTTTTAGGGATACTTTTTGCAAAGTGATGATGACAAATTAAAATTTTTCGATGTAAAGATATAATTACTAAATACCCTTTACATTATGAAACTATTAAAATACGTTTTTGTCTTTCTTTTAATAACACTTCTAAGCTGTAGTTCGGATGACGATAACAATGTGGAAGAACAACAAGCCGATGCGATAGCAAACCGAGAATCCAGCTGTGAAAATGTTATAGGCTATACGGGTTTATATTGGGATTTTGCTAATGCACTTCCTATTACGGGCCTTACTCAGGTACCCGTCATCCAAAATCCTGGAGATCAGTTTATACATAGCCAGTTACCATTGCTTGGATTTACGATACCTCAGGGGTTTACGGCCTTTGAGATAACCGACCCTCAAACACAAGCCATAGGTGTTAATGTATTTAGGGATGATGACCAGGTATTGTTCCGTTGGATTCCTAATAGTTTTATCCTTCAAAACATTCCATCTCAGGATATTATAGCAGGTGAGATCAATGCCATGTTCTCGTTTTACGGATTTGAAGGCACACCAGATGTGCTTTGCACAGAGTTTAAGGAGCAGGTATTTGCGGGTATACCTATGGAATTCAATGCGCGCCTTTTGCGTTTTGATGGGAGAATCGCACAAGTATGGGTGATAACCACCTATGTGGCAGGAGGTACTTCCGTAACTGTTTCTGTTACGACGGCTTCCGAAAATGAATATAACGCACAAGTAATCAACACGTTTTTACCTCTTAATTATCAATTGTATGTAAATCCTGATGGCGGAATTATAGATAATGATATGGACGGTTTTGACATATTAAGAGATCCAGATGATAACGATCCTTCAGTACCCTAGTCCTCGGGAAATAAATTGTAAATAATATACACATACATTTTTGAAACACTATCAATAAAATTAGATCTAATGAAAAAACAAGTCCCATATATATATGGGACTTGTTTCTTTTGCTTCCAGCGCGCAAACACATCAGTACGTGTATTTCTTAATCCTTTTTTGGATGATTTAAACATAATATCCGATATAGAAAATATTCAGGAAATGACCCTATATACAAGTCTTGGTCAAAAAGTAATGCGCATATCTACCTATCAAAGACAGGAACAATTGTCTTTTGACCAATTAGATACAGGGGTTTATATTCTTGAAATGCTAGTAAATAATCAACGTATCGTTCGAAAAATAATAAAAAAATAGCCTCGTATAGATATCAGAATAAAAAGCGTAATTTTGCTTACTTATTTTGAGGCATGGATACACGTAAGAGAGTAGCATTCTATACGTTAGGATGTAAACTAAATTTTTCTGAGACATCAACTATCGCTCGTAGTTTTACGGCCGAAGGATTTGATCGCGTGGACTTTTCAGAAAATGCAGATATCTATGTGATCAATACCTGTAGTGTTACAGAAAATGCAGATAAACGGTTTAAAACGATTGTCAAGCAAGCACAAAAAGGAAACCCAGATGCTTTTGTTGCTGCGGTAGGATGTTATGCACAATTAAAACCAGAAGAGTTAGCTGCAGTAGATGGTGTAGATCTGGTACTAGGAGCTACCGAAAAATTTAAGATTACTGACTACCTGAATGATTTGTCAAAAAATGATTTTGGAGAAGTGCATTCTTGCGAGATAGAAGAAGCCGACTTTTATGTAGGTTCCTATTCTATAGGTGATCGTACTCGGGCTTTCTTAAAAGTACAGGATGGATGTGATTACAAGTGTACCTATTGTACTATACCACTAGCTCGAGGAATATCTAGAAGTGATACCTTATCTAATGTCTTGAAGAATGCTTCAGAGATAGCAGCACAAGGAATTAAAGAAATCGTACTTACAGGAGTAAATATAGGCGATTATGGAAAAGGCGAGTACGGAAATAAGAAGCATAAACATACATTTCTAGATTTAGTAAAGGCACTGGATGATGTAGAAGGAATAGAACGTCTTCGTATATCTTCTATAGAACCTAATCTTCTAAAAAATGAAACGATAGATATCGTCGCTACCTCACGTGCTTTTGTTCCTCATTTTCATATCCCATTACAAAGTGGGAGTAATGAATTATTAGGATTAATGCGTAGACGTTATCAACGAGAGTTATATGTAGACCGTGTTGCTAAAATAAAAGAAGTAATGCCGCATGCCTGTATCGGGGTAGATGTGATTGTAGGTTTTCCGGGAGAAACAGATGCTCATTTTTTAGAAACATATACTTTCTTAAATGAACTGGATATTTCTTATTTACATGTTTTTACATACTCAGAAAGGGATAATACAGTAGCGGCAAGTATGGATGGAGTTGTTCCCAAAAATGTACGAAGTAAACGTAGTAAGATGTTACGTGGACTCTCTGTTAAAAAGAGACGATCTTTTTATGAATCACAAATAGGCACTAACCGTACGGTTCTTTTTGAAGGTGAAAATAAAGAGGGATATATACATGGTTTTACCGAAAACTATGTCAAAGTAAAAGCTCCTTGGAACCCTGAGTTAGTCAATACACTTCATGAGGTAATACTTACAAATATTGATGAAGATGGGATGGTGCGATTTGAATTTGTTCCTATAGAAGAATCAGTGCATTAATATCATAGACAAGCTATAAAAATAAAAAAGCTACCCTAGGGTAGCTTTTTTATTTTTAAGTCTTAGGACTAGATGTTAATACCTACAGGTAATAATTTCTTGTACTTACGACGATTAGATCGCATAAATTTTGCGATTTCTGGGCTTGTAGGAACAAGGCTAATATTACGATCTTCTACCTCATTAAAGACGGCTACTATAAAATCGTTCATATGCCCTTCGGTTCCATCAGGCATCATAATTTTGGTTAGGAAGATTTTTCGTTCCTGTAATGAGTATTCAATTTTTGCCATTTTTTCATCAAAAGTAGCTTCAAACTGTCTTAAGAACTCATTATCGGTCAATTCAATCGCTGTCATTGCTTCCATAAATTTATAAAATATTAAAAGGGTATTTATAGTATTATTATGAGTGTATAAGAAATCTCTTTGTTAATTTTGGTAGTAGAGATTCATTAACTATGTTACAGAGTTGTTTTCACAAACTTTTAGATTTCTTAAAATTAAGTTCTTGCAAAGGTACAAAAAAATACGTACATACGACGTTTAGATGATGTTAAACCCTTATATATAGATAGATGACACATGTGTACTTGATGCCAGGGATGGCTGCAAACCCATCTATATTTGAATACATTCAATTACCTGAGGATAGATTTGTCATTCACACATTAGAATGGCAATTACCTAGGCCTAAGGAGACCATAAGCGATTATGCCAAAAGGATGACTGAGTTTATTACACACTCTGATGTTGTATTGATAGGAGTAAGTTTTGGAGGGGTACTGGTACAAGAAATGGCAAAACACATACCCCTTAAAAAGCTTATCATTATAAGTAGTGTAAAATCTAAAAGTGAATTACCTAGACGTATGAAGCTTTCGCGAAAGCTAAAACTCTACAAAATCCTTCCAACCCGTTTGATAGAAGATGTAGATAAGCTCGCAAAGTATGCTTTTGGAGAAACAGTAAAAGATCGAGTTGCCCTCTATCAAAAATACCTGTCTATGAATGATAGGCATTATATGAGTTGGGCGGTAAAAGAAATGGTATGCTGGGATCAGGAAACACCAAGTAAAGATATAATACATATTCATGGTGATGCAGATCGTGTATTCCCTATACGATATATAAATAATTGTATAATAGTTCCGGGAGGGTCTCATATTATGGTGATAACTAAGTATAAATGGTTTAATAAAAATTTGCCACAACTTATTGAAAATGATTAATTTGCTTTTTAAATTGAAATGATTATGAAACGAATAGAGCGCATATTTGCTATTGTAGGTCTGCTGGCTATTGTAATGGTAGCTATAAATGCAGTACAACTTCCTGAAAATGAAGGAGGAAAAGTAGAAACTGAAGATATTACTTCTGAAAAGAAGTTAGTAAATGATTATAATGTATATGCATTGCCCATTCCTGATGGATTGAATTTTGCTGGAGAAGATGTACCACTGGATAATCCAGATATTAAAGAACGTATGGATAGAGAGCTTTTAGTAAACACCTATTGGCAGTCTAACTCTTTATTACTTTTTAAACGTGCAAATAAGTATTTTCCAATTATTGAGCCTATTCTGGCTGCAGAAGGAGTCCCAGATGATTTTAAGTACCTAGCTGTTATAGAAAGTGGACTCACACAAGCTGTATCGCCTGCAAGAGCTACAGGGTTTTGGCAAATACTTAAAACAACAGGACGTGAGTATGGTCTTGAAGTTAATCAAAATGTAGATGAACGTTATCACATAGAAAAATCGACACGTGTTGCTTGTGCTTATCTTAAAAAAGCTAAAAAGCGTTTTGGGAGTTGGACAGCCGCAGCGGCGGCTTATAATGCTGGAAATGCAGGAGTAGGGAGACGTATGAAAAGTCAAAATGTAAATGATTATTACGATCTTTTACTAGGGGAGGAAACGGGCCGTTATGTATTTAGAATCATAGCACTTAAAGAAATTTTAAGTAACCCTAAAAAATATGGATTCAATTATAAAAAGCAAGACCTCTACGAGTATATTCCTACTTATAAAGTAAGTGTAGATACAGCAGTTACAGATTTTGTAAAATTTGCCGAAAACTTTGGTATAAACTATAAGATTTTAAAAATACATAACCCCTGGCTTAGAGAGCCTCACCTTAATAATAAGTCTAAAAAGCAATATTTTATAGACATTCCTAAAGAAGGAAATTATTCACTTGGAAATTAATATTTCCTCTTAAGTCTATCGTATTAATAGGGAAATGATTTTTTAAAATCATTTCCCTATTTTGTGTTTTAAGGAAAGCTATTTCCCTATTTTTATAGCAATTAACATGTATATTATGAATGCTACAATCATCATAGCTTTAATATTAATTGGCCTATTGGCGGGACTTCTAAGTGGGGTAATGGGTGTAGGAGGAGGAGTAATTATGATTCCGCTTATGATACTACTGCTAGGTTTTAATCAACATCAAGCACAAGGGACTAGTCTAGCTGTTCTTGCAGTTCCTGTTACCTTTCTAGCTGCATATAATTATTATGGAGAAGGACATGTGAATTGGAAATATGCAGCTGTAATTGCCCTCTTTTTTATTGTAGGAGGCTATATAGGTTCTAGACTTGCGATCAATCTTGATCAAAAAACACTTAAAAAGATTTTTGGAGGGATTCTTCTAGTAATTGCTTTAAAATTATTATGGGGTAAATAGATCAGTGTGTAACAATAGGAGCTTCGCTGATTATACGCTCATTATTTAATAAGGTTACGATACTATTTTTTAGCAATTCTTTATTTTCAAAGTAAGCTTCTTCTATAGGTTGACTGAGTTTATTTGAAATTCTTCGTTCAATAGCTATAATCTCTTTTTGAGAATTTATTATATATATAAGGGGTAGCCCCAGTGAGTGCTTAAGATTACGTATAATATGTGTGTTATTATTGTCCTGGTCATCTACATAATGAATAGTTATAGAATGATGATAATCTTTGGTTTTTTTTCGAACTGTTTTATGATCTCCCCAAAAAAGTAAGACTATGGTTAGGTCGTCTTTATACTCTTTGGCTAGTTCATTAATAGCAGGAAGCTCTCCTTTGCTAGGGATAGCCCAAGATGAAAATGTAAATAAGATGACTGGTTTTTCAAATTCTGAAAAGGAAATCACTTTCTTCCCTAGGTTCTTAGAGGTAAAGTTATCCATATAAGTACCTATCAGATTATTTTTAACAAGGTTATCAAATAATGATGATATTTTGTCCTGTTCTCTATTTTTAATAGCATCCTCAGCATTTTGTATATATGTGGGAAGATGCATATCTAAAGTCTCAGAAAAGAAAATTTTACCTCTCTGAGCAGTGCTTATTGAAACCGACAAGATAAACAATGCAAGTAGTAATCTTCTCATAATACTATGATTTGGATACTAAATGTAGTGACTCTTAAGGAAATGTTAAAATTTTTTCGATAAAACGTATCCAACCGAGGGTAAATAACCCTAAATGCTGATATTCAGTACTATTTATGATAGATTTTACGAATAATCCTTACAATTAAAGGGTATTGCCTCTAACCAAATAATTAAAAAAATGATATGTATTTATGAAGAGATGTAGCTATATAATATATATGTAAGCCGTTATCTTTTAAAACCCCCACGACCTCCTCGGCCACCACGAGCACCATACTGTTGTTTAGGTTGTTGTCCTGCACGTTTCATGTTTTGCTCCATCATTTTGATTTGCTCACCGAGCATATTATGTTTGTCCAGTACTTTAGCTTCTTTAAGAAGAATTTGAGCTTCACGTTTACGATTTTTTGTCATCGCAATTCCAGACAAGTTTAATTTTGCCATGGCAAGATCTGCTTTCATAGATAATCCAAGTTCTACCGCTTTTTTAAAATGCTTTTCTGCAAGTGTCATGTTAGTTTGAGAAACCATTAACCCTTGTAAATAGTTATAATACCCTTGTTGTTTTCTCACAAGAGCACCTTCCGGATTTGAAATTCTAGCAAGCCACTTTTGAGCACCAGGAAAGTCTTGTTTACGCAATCTAAGGAAAGCAAGAACCAGTATTTCATTCTTAAAATAGAGAAGGACAAAAATTGCAGATAGTAAAATAAGCATGATACCATTCCCTATTTCATTTTCTGTAAATTGCCATACAGCAATAGCTATAGATGCTATGGCTAATACAAGTTTTATATTTTTATTGAACATGGATGACCTTAATTAGTAGATTAAAATGGCATTAAAAAAGGTTACTTTTTAATGCGCAGGCAAAGGTACTAAAAACATGGATAAAAAATTTGAATTTTGAACTTGGAGAAGTAAAAACTTGTTGTATATTTGCCCCCAGCTTTTAAAGCGGGAATCTAGAGGTAAAAAATGTCGGCTTTCAATAGCCAAAAAGAAGATATAAAATGAGTAAAAGAACGTTTCAACCGTCAAAGAGAAAAAGAAGAAACAAACACGGTTTCAGAGATCGTATGGCTTCAGCAAATGGGCGTAAAGTATTAGCACGTCGTCGTGCAAAAGGTAGAAAGAAACTAAGTGTATCTTCAGAACCACGTCACAAAAAATAATGATATCAATAAATTATCATAAGGTGTTACTTTTTATTAAGTAACACCTTTTTTTATACCCAGCAAGTTCCTAATTTTAAAATAGTATAAATATCCTTTCTTCATGCCAAAAAATAAAAACTTAAAATCAATTCTTCTTATAGGCTCAGGGCCTATAATCATTGGTCAAGCTTGTGAATTTGATTATGCAGGATCACAATCGTTACGTTCTCTAAGAGAAGATGGAATCGAGACTATCCTCATTAATTCTAACCCTGCCACAATCATGACAGATCCGTCTATGGCAGATCATGTGTATTTATTACCTCTTAATACAAAATCTATAGTTCAGATATTAAAAGAACATCCACAAATAGATGCTGTATTACCTACGATGGGAGGACAAACAGCATTAAATTTATGTATAGAAGCCGATGAAAAAGGGATTTGGAAAGATTTTAATGTTGAGCTTATAGGTGTAGATATAGATGCAATTAATATCACAGAGGATAGAGATCAATTTAAAAACTTGATGCGCGAGATAGGGATCCCGATGGCACCACAAGCTAGTGCAAATTCTTTTTTGAAAGGAAAAGAAATTGCGCAAGAGTTTGGATTTCCTCTGGTGATACGTTCTTCATTTACCTTAGGTGGGGCAGGAGCTTCTTTTGTCTATAAAGAAGAAGATTTTGACACACTTTTATCTCACGGTTTAGAAGTGTCTCCTGTACACGAAGTAATGATTGATAAAGCATTGATCGGATGGAAAGAATATGAACTTGAGTTATTAAGAGATGCAAATGATAACGTAGTTATTATTTGTGCTATTGAAAATATGGACCCTATGGGAATCCATACAGGAGATTCTATTACAGTTGCTCCAGCAATGACATTATCAGATGTTACGTATCAAAAGATGCGTGATATGGCAATTCATATGATGCGTAGTATTGGTGATTTTGCAGGAGGATGTAATGTACAGTTTGCAGTAAATCCTGATAATGAAGAAGAAATTATTGCTATTGAGATCAACCCTAGAGTTTCTAGATCTTCTGCTCTTGCATCAAAAGCAACAGGATATCCTATTGCAAAAGTTGCGACTAAACTTGCAATGGGCTATCACTTAGATGAGTTAAGTAATCAGATTACAGGATCTACGTCTGCACTTTTTGAACCTACATTAGATTATGTAATTGTAAAAATACCACGTTGGAATTTTGATAAGTTTGAAGGCTCAGACAGAACATTAGGTCTACAAATGAAAGCTGTAGGAGAAGTAATGGGAATAGGACGTTCTTTCCAAGAAGCATTACATAAAGCTACACAGTCATTAGAGATCAAACGTAATGGGTTAGGCGCAGATGGAAAAGGGTATAAAGATTATGATCAAATTATAGATAAACTTACTCATGCAAGTTGGGATCGTGTTTTTGTCATTTATGATGCAATCCAAATGGGAATCCCATTAAGCAGAATCTTTGAGATCACAAAAATTGATATGTGGTTCTTAAAACAATATGAAGAATTGTATATGATGGAGAAAGAAATCTCTAAGTATACAGTAGATACGCTTCCGCGAAATCTGATGTTGGAAGCAAAACAACGTGGTTTTGCAGATAGACAGATAGCACATATGCTAGAATGTCTAGAAAGCCAGGTATACAATAAGAGAGATGAAATGAGTATTAAGAGAGTCTATAAACTCGTTGATACGTGTGCTGCCGAATTTGTGGCGCAAACCCCTTATTTCTACTCTACCTTTGAATATGAAATGGAAACCACTGATGGTAAAAAGTTTTCATCAAACGAAAGTATTGTAACCGATAAGAAAAAAATTATCGTACTAGGATCAGGACCTAATCGTATTGGACAAGGGATTGAATTTGATTACTGTTGTGTACACGGTGTGTTGGCAGCTTCTGAATGTGGTTATGAAACCATTATGATTAACTGTAATCCAGAAACGGTATCAACAGATTTTGATACTGCAGATAAGCTTTATTTTGAACCCGTATTCTGGGAACATATTTACGATATCATACGTCACGAAAAACCAGAAGGAGTTATTGTACAATTAGGAGGACAGACAGCATTAAAACTAGCCGAAAAGTTAGACCGATATGGTATTAAAGTGATAGGCACGAGCTATCAAGCACTAGATTTAGCAGAAGATAGAGGAAGTTTTTCTACACTATTAAAAGATCTTAATATACCATATCCAGAGTTTGATGTAGCTGAAACAGCAGATGAAGCATTAGAAGTAGCAGATAGATTAAACTTCCCAATATTAGTACGTCCATCCTATGTACTAGGGGGACAGGGAATGAAAATTGTTATCAATAAGGACGAACTTGAAAAACACGTTGTTGATTTACTGCGTAAAATCCCTAATAATAAATTATTGTTAGATCACTATTTAGATGGTGCTATAGAAGCCGAAGCAGATGCAATATGTGATGGAAAAGATGTATACATCATCGGGATCATGGAGCATATAGAACCTTGCGGTATTCACTCAGGAGACTCTAATGCAACACTACCGCCTTTTAACCTTGGAGATTTGATTTTAGATCAAATCAAAGAACATACACGCAAAATAGCACTAGCACTAGATACCGTAGGTTTAATAAATATCCAGTTTGCTATCAAAGATGATAAAGTATATATCATAGAAGCAAACCCTCGCGCATCGCGTACGGTACCGTTTATAGCTAAAGCTTATAAAGAACCGTATGTAAACTATGCGACCAAAGTAATGTTAGGAGAGAAGAAAGTAAAAGATTTTAACTTCAATCCACAACTAGAAGGATACGCAATTAAGCAACCCGTATTTTCATTTAATAAATTCCCAAATGTCGATAAAAAACTGGGACCAGAAATGAAGAGTACAGGCGAGAGTATATTGTTTATAGAAAGCCTTAGAGATGATGCATTTTATGACCTGTATTCTAGACGTAAAATGTATTTAAGTAAATAATAAATAGGTTTGTAGTATGCTTTCGCGAAAGCATAAAAAGCCATAAAACACCTTTAAAATACACAAAAAAGTATAATATTACACTAATTATGTAATATTATACTTACATTTTGTGTATTTTTTTATTATAGTTCTCTATCTTGTAATTGTTGATTTTTAAAACCCCGGATCAATGATAAAAAAATTACTCTTTATAATGTGCCTACTGGGAGTTATAAGTTCCGTAGAAGCACAAGAAACTAATAGCGATTCAAAAACATCAACTGTTTTTGAAGAACAAGTATTCTTATTCCCAAATCCAGCCGATAATTTTATTAAGATATCTAATCTGTCAGGTAAAGAAGTTGAAGTCTCTGTATACAATGTACTTGGGGATGCGGTTATCCATACTGTTTTGACAAAAATTGAAACGTCCTTTGACCTTTCTAAAATTCCAAGTGGAGTATATATAGTGGCTTATAGCAATGACAAAAAGACGATTACCGAACGTCTTATCAAAAAATAGTGTTGACCAAGATAATTTAAGAATCGAATACAATAAGAACTACAATACATATATTTCTATTCCTACTATATAGGTTTTACTTTATTACAATTAAGACATATAAATAGATTATATAAAACCAAAGAAAAGGAGATACTATAAGTATCTCCTTTAATATTTATTGTAGTTATAATAGCTTTAAGGTTTGCTTACTACTATATCATGTTATTGAAATTATATTTAGTTAACTTTTATAATCTTTTTTGTTAAGATAACCTCTCTTGATAGCGTATATCCTTTTACAATATAAATACCTCTTTTAATATTAGAAAGATCAAAATTCATCTTGTTTCCATGTAATTTATTTTGAGAAAAGACTTTTCTATTAAATAAATCATAGATCTCTATAGCTTCAAGTTGATCTATATCTGTAGCTACTTTTTCTATAGTTATTGTAGATATTACCTTTGTAGGGTATAAATTATAGGACGTTTCTTGATCTTTTTCTTCTTTTTCCTTTGATGAAACTCTTGTTCCGTCTCCTATACTACAAGTAGTTTCTAATGTGAGATTTGGTTCAATTTCTAAAGATGCAAACCCTTCTATGTCCGGTTCTATAAGTGATGACTCTTCGATAGTAATCAAATTTTTTGCAACAACTTTAAGGGTAGAAGAATCTGTAAATTTTTGATTTCGAATTACAATTTTTTCAGATACCCCTTTAAATTCGAAGTCCCATCGTGTAAACTTTTGATTCTCTAGATAAGCAGTTTCAGAAGGATTTAATAAGTCATATACAAGCTTTACAGCTCGCCCTGTATGCAGTGCACCAGATCCGTATTGATTTAACCATTGATTAGATTGATGTGCTGGAATATCATCTATGTTTGTAGATGTTATCTTAAGTATAGACTCTGCCTCTTCAAAACTTAAACACTGATTTAGATCTAACATTAAACCTAATGTTCCTGATACTTGTGGAGTTGTAGAGGATGTCACAAACGTATGCAAGCCAGCAATACTACCTTCAGGATCGTCATTTCCATTAAATGCATTAATTAAATAAGCACCGTAACTAAAAGTTTCAGAACCAGGAGCATTTATATCAATTGCGTCATTTCGAGTAGATGCACTAGTAGGGTTTATTACTGCGGTATTTATAAACTCCTCAGGGTCAGTCTCGTTAATATCTACCCAAGTTTTTGCTCCGATATAATATTTGGCGGCTCTTACAGCATCATAAACATTTCCATCTGGAACAGCGTTTTCGACGATTAAGTCTCTTTTATGTCCTACTCCTCCTACCGATATTACATGCTCATAAGAAGCGGGATATTGTTTGGGAAGACTAGCTGTATTTCCTGCTGCAGCAACTACAATTGTACCATTCTCATATATTTCATTAATAACTAATTGCTGAGTTTCTGTTGGAGTACTCCATCTCCAGCTACAGTTAATTATCCTAGCCCCATTATAAGAGATTTCTAATAAATCATCATAGTTACTGGGCCCAAAATTTGTTGCATAAATATTACAATCGTAACATATTCCTGTAGATCCTACGCCATTGTCCCCTTGACCAGCCATCCTCATTCCTACTCCATATCCATGCCCTCCTCCAATAGTAGGTGTAGACGAATCATAGAACAATGTTGTTTTGTTTACAAAATCTGGATCATTGGAAGTGAGTCCTTGAAAATCTGTTAGTAACCGTGCATCAGACAAACCGATTATAATATCAGAACTACCGGTTGTATAATCCCATGCTTCAGGAACACCTATAAAATCAAAGTTATCTAGTACAGCTTCAATACCTAAATTTGCAACAGGAGATGTAGCCCCATAATCGTTTGGAAACGACAAATAATAATCTAAGGATTCGGACTTTACGGTATTAGAGTTTGCTACATATGGAGGTTGTATTTCGTCTCTATTTTGATTAGAAGAATAGTGCCCTGTATCACCAGCTAGCAATTCTTCATTATCGTAATATCCAATGTATTCTCCAAATTCAAATATATGTGATGCAGCTTGTAAAAAATCATTTAATATCCTACTGGAGTCTCCTTCAATATACCAGGTACGTTGTAGATTTGATCTTTGAGAATGATTAAATGCTTTCTTAAATACATAGATATCATTTTGATTAAATATTTTATTTAATGATCTATCTCTTCCTTTGTAAACTAAGACACCATTATTATCAGTAACCTGCAGGTCAAAATTCTGGCTTATTGCTCTTAAATAAAATTTATGATTTTGCGCTTCTAGATAGAAACTGCAAAACATAAAACTCATTAAGAACATTACTAATTTATATGTTCTCATGATTATTGTTTTGATTTAAGTTCTAACTCTATAGCAATTGTTTTTAAGGAATCTATTTGTTTTTGTTGCTCGATAATATAAAGTGTAAGCTCTTCTATTTTTTCCATTTGTTTTGTAACCATATCCCCCAAATCAAGGCCTTCTTCTTCTACAGTGGCTGCACTTGGAATATTAGGTAAATGTCCATTGTCTTTTATAAATTGTTCCACTTCGTGTAACGGTTTTAAACTATAATCAGGAGTAAATACATAATCTGCCCAATTTTCTTCTAACTCTACTCGAACGCCTTCGGCAATAATTTTACCACCTACTAAGAGTTTATAGTCAGGTTCTGTAGGAATGAACGTAGTATTAATAGTTACATAGTCACGATCTGTACGTATAATGTTGTTTATTCTTAGTGGAGTGCCTTGAGGTGATAGTATTTGATGTCCAAACTGATCACTAGCAATAAAAAAAAGTTCTGCATTTGTAGCACCAAGTCTAATAGCTGAATAGGTGGGAGAAGTTACCTCTAGTAAACTAGTGTCATCACTTATTCCTCCGGTTTGTATCGTATTACTACCAATAGTCAATTTATTTGAGTCATGACCATAAATAATGCTTTCATTGTCAAAATTGTGTATTTGACCCAGTTGAGCATTACAATACCCAATAAAAAATAGAGATGCGATAAATAATAAATGTGTTTTCATAATGATTAAATTTTAATAGTTAATAAATTATAGATGGATGTAAAGTTTTTATTTTGAGTTGTTTGAATAGATGGTCATCACTTCTATATGTATATTAGACCAATTACGTAACCTATGTTAGAGATGTTTTTTTTGTTCTTCATATTGTAGAAGTAAAAACATAATCCGATATGTAAAAATCTTGAAAAGGGAGTGTGTATATGAAGTCTAAATCAAAAATCACAAACTGAATCTAGTCCAGCATCATTTCTGAAACTAGTTTTAAAGGGTTTTACTTTAAAACAGAATAATTAATTACATTTTATTTGTAGCTTTAACCATCGCTATGAAACCAAGTACACTCATATTTATTTTTTTAATTACCACAAATGTATGTGCTCAATCTATCTTTGATATTGCAAGAAGTGGTAGTGGGGTACAAGCAGAAAAAATACTAGTGACCCAGCCAGAAAACGCTAATACAATAAATAAAGACGGTTATACACCTCTTATACTTGCAGCATATCATGGGAATTATGAAGTGGTCCAAGTACTTCTAAAATACGTATCATCTATAGATACATCAAGCAATAATGGAACTGCACTGATGGCAGCAACCGTAAAAGGACATGCTTCTATAGTAGCACTACTACTAAGTCATGATGCAGACCCTGATCATAAAGATGGTAATGGGAATACAGCATTATTATATACATCTATGTTTAGTTCTAATAAAATAGCAAAGCTTTTATTAGAAGCAAAAGCAGATCCCTCTATCAAAGATAAAAGAGGGATGAATGCATTAGATTATGCGCAAGTCACAAAAAATGAACAACTAGTTACACTTTTAAAACAATACCTATGAAAAGAATTACTTTACTAATAGCACTTATTTCAATGTGCTTTATGAACGCTCAGGTCTCTACAGGGACTATTAATTTTGCCGCAGGATATTCAGGTCAAATAGATATAGATGATGCTGGCGTAACTGTCACATTAATAGGTCCCGAAGACCTATGGCTAGGGATTGGTTTCGGAGTAAATTCTATGACTTCGGGAGAAGATATTATCTCCATTGATGATTCTGGATTTCAAGATCGTCAGTTCTTAGGGATAGGGGCAACACCTTCTATCGACCCTAATCAAGATTGGACAGTTGTAACAAATACAACAGCAGGAGGACAACGAACACTTGTTGTTACTCGTGATCTTACAGGAAATGACGCAAACGACTTTGAATTTGATCCTAGCGATACAACGATACAACTTGTATGGGCACGTGGTAATAATACATTTATTTTTGGAAATCATGGTTCAGGAAATAGAGATGATACTGTAGCAGGATTTACACTGGGTATTTTAGATCAAGAGCTAGCTCAAAATGTGCGATTATACCCTAATCCTGCTAAGGATAATATAAATATAGATTTAGGGGCTATTAATTATGTAGATAGTTCGATCAAGATATATTCTGTTTTGGGACAATTGGTCACTGAACAAACATTAAATGCAACAACGACCGCTGTAAATACGGCATCATTACCAGCAGGAATCTACTTGATGACAATAACCGCTGAAGATGCATCAGTAACCAAACGATTTATCAAACAATAACATACCGTAGATCATCTACAAACCTTTTTAGACCTCCTTCCAAGTTTTCTAATACTTAGTAGGAGGTTTCCTTTTATAATGAGTGTGATCCCATAAATTATAGCATTCTCTTTCCGTTTTACAGGCAATATTTCCCGTTCAACTTGTTTTATTTTATAATCATAGGTTTCTAAACGTCATTTGTAGTGTACTTAATCAATCCTAACACCGTGCATTATGAATACGTTATGTATATATATCAAAAACAACCTTCGTCATTACCTATACCTTTGCTTTTTAATAGTAGTCTTTATAGGAATACAAAGTTGCGAGACAAGTAGTCTCTCAGAACTTGCAGTTATAGACGAAGAAAACAACACTGGAGACCCCGATAATGATCCAGATCCAGATCCGGATGGTGAAAACACAGGAACCCTAATTACTTATGAAAACAGAGCAAAAACAATTTTGGATAATGCTTGTGTTGAATGCCATAATACAGTAACTGCTACTGCTGGTGTTATACTAGATTCTTTTGAAGCAGCTCGTGCTGTTGCAGAAAGCGGTCGTATGATAGATCGTATGACTAACACCAACAGCCCTATGCCACCTAGTGGTAATCTTCCAGATGCTATCATAGCAGATATCATGATGTGGATTGATGATGGCCTTTTAGAAAATTAGAATACACTAACTCACTCAATAAAGATTAAATATTATGAAAAAGATGATACTGCTTCTCGTATTGTGTATGATCACATGTCAAAGTTTTGGCCAGAAGTATTTTACAAAAACTGGGACTTTAAATTTTGAAGCTTCGGTACCCGCATTTGAACCTGTAAAAGCAAGCCATTCTACTACTACTGCAATTTTAGATATAGCTACTGGAAAGATTGCAGTACTGGCTCTTGTCAAAGGTTTTCGTTTTAAAAACGCACTGATGGAAGAGCATTTTAATGAGAATTATATGGATAGTGACACCTATCCCAAAGCGACTTTTAATGGAATTATAGATGGATTTTCAATTGATGATCTGGATGTTGCCAAAGACTATACAGTACGTGGCGAACTTAACATTCATGGTAAAACAAAAAAAATTGAAACTACGCTTACACTAGCTCAAGTTGATGATAGGTTAACCCTTCAAACGTCGTTTACTGCAATTCCGGCAGATTTTAATATTGAAATCCCAGGAATTGTAAAAGAAAAGATCTCAGATAAAATACGAGTATCAGGCAATTTTGAGCTTGTAAAACGATAGTTTATTAGACTAGATATGAAACGTAAAAAACAAGTAATAATAGTAGTTTTCCTTTTGTTCTTAACAGCAATCTTAGGATATAGTTATATCTATCAAGAGCATCGTGATATCGCTTCAGAAGATGCCACTTATAGCCTTTCGGCAAAAGCCTTAATTGATGATTTTCGAATAGATGAAGAAGCGGCCACTACCAAGTTTTTGAATAAAACTCTTCAAGTAACTGGTAGGTTAACTCAAAGGGATGCCACTACGGGTGTCCTTGAAGGTGTGGTTTTTTTCGCTTTAAGCGAAAACATACCTAATACAACACAATTAGAACAAGCAATTATCATCAAAGGAAGATGTATAGGGTATGATAGTTTACTAGAAGAAGTAAAACTAGACCAGACATCCATCATAACTAATTAAACCAACCTAACTCATGAAAAAATTACTATTCATTGCATTACTTATACCTCTGGGTATATATGCGCAAGAAGATTTATTACAAGAACTTGAGAGTACTGTTGTAGTAGAAGAACAACCTGTTACATCTATTTTTAAAGGCGTTAAAATCGTCAATTTTGAATCTACAAAACTAGTAGGAAAACAACAGTTACAATTTATAATTTCACATCGTTTTGGAACCTTGCGTGATGGAGTAGACAACTTTTTTGGACTAGACCAAGCGTCTGCGCGTATACAGTTTATTTATGGTCCAACAGATTGGTTGAATATAAGTACATCGCGATCTGGTTTTGGAAAAACATACGATCTTTCTGCAAAATACAGACTGGTACAGCAAAAAGAAAATGGATCTCCTGTAACGATTGTAGGCTTTAATTTAATTAATGTTAATACCGAGTTGGATGCTGATTTATTCCCACAATTAACGTTTAGTGATCGTTTGGGGTATGCCAATCAACTTTTGATTTCCAGAAAATTTAATGATTGGCTTTCTTTAGAATTGATACCTACTCATTTTCATGATAATACAGTTCAAGAAGACGGGCAGGATAATTCCCAGTTTGCTATAGGTATTGGAGGACGATTAAAACTTACAAAACGTTTTGCGCTTATCGGAGATTATGGGGCCCATCTTAATCGGGTAGATAATTCTGTCTTTAATAACCCACTAGCATTAGGTATTGAGATTGAAACAGGAGGGCATGTTTTTCAATTGCATTTTTCTAATGCACAAGCCATTTTTGCTAATGGTTTCTTGGGACAAGCGCGCGGAGACTTTGGGGATGGAGATATCTTTTTTGGATTTAATCTTTCTAGAGCTTTTAGTCTTTCTAAGAAATAGCATATATAGGGTTGGGTGGTTTTATTAATCACTCAACCTATCTCCTCAATTTCTATTAAAATGAGGGGATTGCTCTAGGGTAACATCTGTAATAAAATAGGTGGTATCTCCCCAAAAAGAGAACGTCCCGAATCGTTCTATATAGCTGAGTTTTACATACTGTCCTTGATATTCTTGTAGTTTTGTAATCACTTCTGCTTCTTCATCGAGTACTGAGAAACTAAAAATTTGAGCTCCACTTATGCCTTGACTAATCTCGCCTTCCCAGGTTTTAAAAACTACACCTTTATGACTGAATTTGATAAGCTCTCCTGCACGAGTTCCCTCACTATAGGGTACATAATACACTATAGCATACCAAGCAATTGCTAATAGCGTGATGACAGTAAGGAATATGATTAATATTTTTTTCATTGATTTCTAATAAAGCGTATAAATTCTGGTAGTATAAAAAGGGAAAGCATCAAACCTATAAATAACGTAATACTCCCCATATACATATAGATATCATATTCGTGTTCAGATTTTAAATCTCCATACATGGAATGATATATAGCATATATGCTTCCGCCTAAAGTACCCATTGCTATTATCAAAAACTTAATAGCATTATACCAATCTCCTATTTTTAAAAGAGTTTTATATTTCATCTTCCGAAGCTCGTTCTATAAGCTTATCATTAAGGTGTTTCTTTTGTTTGATACCTAATTTTTTAAGATTTTCAACCTTTCTAATAAGATTGCCTTGCCCTGTCAGTTTTTTCATAGTACTGTCATAACTTCCTTGTACTGTTTTGAGTTGATTCCCGACCTTAATTAGATCCTCGGTGAGGTTGACAAATTGATCATATAATCGCCCTGCTTGTGTTGCAATTTCTAATGCGTTTTGTTGCTGCTTTTCATTATTCCACATGGTATCTATAGTACGCAAAGTTGCAAGTAACGTAGCTGGTGTAACAATCACAATATTTTTTTCAAATGCTTGATTGTATAATTGATTATCAGTATTTATAGCAATAGCAAAAGCTGGTTCTATGGGTATAAATAATAAAACAAAATCTGGACTTTCTATTTTATATAAGTCTTGATAATTTTTATCACTTAACTGTACAACATGTCGTTTTAATGAATTAATATGTTCTTTTAAGGCCTGTTCTTTTACGATGTCGTCGTCTTCATTGATAAAACGTTCATAGGCAGTAAGAGATACTTTGCTATCAATGATCATTCGTTTATTATCTGGGAGATGTATGACCACATCCGGAAGGACTCGATTTCCTTGTTCGGTAGTAAAGCTTTGTTGTACAAAGTATTCTCTATCTTTTTCCAATCCCGATTTTTCAAGGACACGTTCTAATACTAATTCACCCCAGTTTCCTTGCATTTTACTATCTCCTTTCAATGCTTTGGTAAGATTGCTGGCCTCTTTAGTCATTTGCTCATTGAGGGTTGTAAGACCTTTGATTTGTTCTCGTAATGCTGAGGTGCGATCGATAGCTTCTTTGTTGGTTTCCTCAACCCGTTTTTCAAATCGTTCGATTTTTTCTTTAAAAGGCTTTAAGATTTCATCTAGATTTTGCCTATTACGATCTGTGATTTTATTTGAATTATCATGGATAATTTTATCGGCTACCAGTTGAAATTCTTTAGTGAATTTTTCATTGAGTTTTTCAAGTTCTTCCCCTTTTTCAGTAAGACGTTTTTCTAAGTTTTGAAACTCAACATTACGAGCCGTAAGTTCATTCTGAAAGAAATCTTTTTCTTTTCGAATATCGTGCTGCTCCTGTGTCGCTCGTGCTAAGGATGCTTTTATTTCTGAAAGTTGAATGCCTTCTTGTTTGAGACGTTCTTGTAAACCACTTAGTTCCCCTTTCTTTTTTAAGTTGGTAATAAAGATGCCTAACACTGTACCGATGATAATACAAATAAGTGCAATAAGGAAATATGTAAACGTTGGACTCATAGTATTTCAAAAATACGATAAGTTATGAAGTCATGTATAGGAAAATAGGTGCTTATTTTTAAGTATTCTCAACAATGAATCATTCTAAGAATCTAAATTTAGGTAATAGATGCCTAATTGTTAAAATAGGAAGCAAATGAAAATTTTTACAAAATAAAAATTTAATTACACGTTCCACCCCGTAGATTCAACCGTTTTTAAAATTCATGGTTTTTGCTTTTAAATTCTTAAGATGTACTGTCGACTTTAGTGTCACTGATCAGTAACTTTTAATTATTAACTTTTAAAACATTATTTATGGAAAGATTTGATGAATTCTCATCGATTGAGCAAGCTGCCATGGAGCAATCCCCAGCTACAGAAACTGATGTACGCCATAATTTTATGGAAACAAGTGGTTTTATAGACAAGGTGGCTCATGCTGTTGATGGCGCAGCACATGCTGTAGCTCATGTAGCTACTGATGTAGCAGAAGCAACTGCAGATGCAGCAGAAGCAGCGACTCCAGAAACTCCAGAAGTAGCAGAAGTGACTGTTGCAGCTGCGGCAGGTGGAGTAATTGTAGACGGTATTTTTACAAAAGAACATGCCGATTTACTTAAAAGTGTAGATCAAGAGTGCTCTGTAGATCAACTTATTGATCTAAGAAGTAGCTTGATGAAAGCAAATAGAATGCAAAAATAATACGCTATGAACCTATCAGATATCTTTACATATATTATTGTGGGATGCCTAGGGTTTTGGCTATTAGCTAGTGCTATTTGTCAATTTAATATCCTGCGCCTGGAGAAGTTCTTTAGGCGTATGGATTATTTTTCCTTACTTCCACGCTGGTCATTTTTTGCTCCCAATCCTGGGGTTACAGATTATCACTTATTATATAGAGACAAAGACCAAGAAGATGAATGCGGTCGCTGGACAGAATACGCGATTGCTAGTAAACGCACCTTGATTGGTGCTGTATGGAACCCTAAAAAAAGGGCTAAGAAAGCATTGTCAGATACTGTACAAACAATGATACGATCTTCCAATAAGCTAGAACCTAGTCAATACAAAACCTCTATATGTTATATCGCTTTGGTGAACTTTATTGCTTCATTACCTAGACAATCAGAAAGTAAATCAACGCAATTTATGATCATGGAGTCTTATGGTCATTATCCTACAAAAGGACCTAAAATGTTATTTAGATCAGAATTTCATAAACTATAAATACTATGGAACTATTTTTAAATATTGAATTTATATATACCTGCATGAAGTACTTTGTACTAGTAGGTATTTCGATCTCTACTATAGAACTATTATACAATTGGAAAAGTTTTAAAGATGATCGTTTATACAGTTGGAAGGTAATAGCAACTCGCGATTATAGAAATGAGAATCACATACTTCATAAGTTTTCAAACTTTGTATTAAAATACCCTAACTTTTTAGGAGTTATTATTTTGAGGTTGATTGCGATACTATTATTGATTATTCCAAGTGTATGGACTTATTCTGAAGCTCCATTGCTTTTGGCAATCGTCCTTACATCATTACTCATAAATTATAGGAGTCCTTTCGGCCAAGATGGATCTGATCAAATGTCTACGATTGTTGTGATCGTCCTTTTCTTATTTCACATCAATCCAGAGAATACCATCATTGCACAAGCTGGAATATGGTTTATCGCTTTGCAATCATTACTTTCTTACTTTACAGCAGGTTACTTCAAAGCTAAGGGTAAGAAATGGACAACACATCCCAATGCTGTTTTTTTAATTTTCAATACATCTACATATGGAAGTAAACCTATTGCAGGTTATTTACAAAATAAACAAGAGATAATCACATTCTTGACCTGGTCTACAGTAGCTATAGAAGCGACTTTTCCTTTGGTATTAATTACGGGATATCCTGGAATGATTATATTTTTAGGATGGGGGCTAGGATTTCATTTGATGAATGCATTGGTAATGGGACTTAACTCTTTCTTATGGGCATTTTTGGCAACATATGGAGCAATTATATATTGTTGTATGCAGCTATCAGCATATTGGATTATGTAATTTATGAATCCTATTTATGAACATATCATACAATACCCCGAGTATTGTTCGCTCTCTTTTGTAAAGAACAATCAATCTCTTATTAATGTCAATAAAGCTCAAAAACGACCATTAGCAAGTATTTATAAATTGATCGTTATGTTAGCTTATTTAGATCAATGTGAGAAAGGAACAATACATCCTGCTACACAAGTACATTTTAAGCAATTAAAACGCTATTGGATTCCCTGGATTGATCCAGCCTTTATAAAATGGTATACAGCTGTTAATGATCAGGGTAAAATTAAAAAGAATAGTGTTGCTCTAAGTGAGGTTGTAAAGGGGATGCTACAATATAGTTGTAATACTAATACGGATTACTTATTATCAGTAATAGGAATCGATAGAGTTCAAGAACAATTAGAAACCTATGTGTTAAAAGATCACGACCCAATAATACCAATAAGTACTTCTGTTTTAGTGGTGCTTAGAGACGGCATAGATATAGAACATACCCCTTCTTCATTAGCTCAAATTGCAAATGAATCATTTCAATATCTAATAGAAGGGAAAAAAATAGAAGGGATAGATCTTAATTTATTGAATGATTTTGATTATAAAATGCAATGTCGTTGGAGTGATCTATTACCCCATTCAACAGCAGTAACCTACGGAAAATTATTAAAGAATATACAGCAAATACATAAAAGAAATCCAGCGTTACAAGACGTGATGGGTTGGTTTGAAACAACAAAAAGCTATAAAGGTTTAAGAGGCGGGATGAAGCTAGGTTATACCCCAAAAGTCTTTAATGTTGCTTTATACTGTGCAGACAGTGATGGTAACGAATATCAATTGGTTTATTTTTTAGATAACCTATCTGAAAGCCAGAGACATACTTTTGAATATGTAGCTAATGATTTCAATCAAAAGTTAATAAAAGACCGTATCTTTGTAGAAGATTTTAAAAGAAAAATACAACATGTCGTTGCACACTAAAAAAATAGTATTATTTGACGGTGAATGTTCCTTTTGTGACAGTACAGTGAGTTTTTTGTTTGATAAGAACAATAAACGAACGTTGTATTTTACATCACAACAATCTGAAACAGGAGTGTCACTTCTGCAACATAATCAGCTAAGTACTGACTTGAATACAATATACTTTTATTCTAATGGTAAAGTATATGAAAAGGCGGCTGCATTTTTTGAGATCTCAAAAGAATTAAATGGAGGTTGGAAATACCTACAATATTTTAAGTATGTAGTACCTTCTTCTTTTGCAAACTGGTGTTATGATCGTATTGCAAAAAGGAGACATTTACTATTAGGCACCAAAGATACTTGTCGATTAATGACCAAAGAAGAGCGTCATTATTTTCTTGTGTAACACGGATCTTATTTATGACTTTATAAAGAAACGCCCAGTTTCTTTATTAAAGCACACACTTTCTGAAGGAAATAAAGAGTTGAAGACCCCTTTATCAGCTAGTGATGTAGGAGTATCTATAATAGCACTATCATTTTGTAGTACAATCATCTGATCACAAAGCGGTAATACATGTTCAATATCATGCGTAGCAAAGAGGACTGTTTTTTGTTTTTGATGCGCAATATGAGTAAGTAATTTAAGAACAGATGCTTTGTGATGTAAATCGAGATGTGTCATAGGTTCATCCAGAATTATCAATGGTGTGTCTTGTGCTAAAGCTCTGGCAATGAGTACACGCTGCAATTGTCCATCACTAAGTTCATAACATTTACGATCTTTTAATACTAAAGTATCTGTAGCGTGAAGCGCATCAGAAATAATTTTAATATCATTATTAGAAAGCGTATCTAACCAATTGGTATAGGGTTGTCTTCCTAAAGCAACCAATTCTGATACAGTAAGATTTTTAGAAATTCCTTGCCCAGTAAGTACGACACTCAATTGTTGTGCAAGATGTTGAGGCTGAATGGCAGTAATAGGAGTTTGGGAAATAGTAATAGTTCCAGACAGTGGTGGTTGTAAACCTGCAAGAGTACGTAGTAAGGTAGATTTTCCAGATCCGTTGATACCTATAAGTCCTATAAGCTGCCCTCTGGGGATCTCTAATCGAATATCTTTAACAAGGATATGATCCCTTTTATGAGAAGAGTATCCAATATGTAGATCTGTTGTAGAAAGGATGATATGGACTTCTTTTTCAGACATTTTAAAACAACAATTTCTTTTTACGAATTAACAACCATATTACAACAGGCGCCCCTACGATAGCAGTAATGGCGTTTATAGGGAGTGTATAATCACTATAAGGTACTTGTGCAATGCTATCACAGATAAGCATAAGAATTGCCCCTCCTAGCATTACTGCAGGAAGTAAAAACCTGTGATTTGCAGTAGGGAGTATCTGACGAACTAAATGAGGCACAGCAAGTCCTATAAAAGCAATGGGGCCCGCAAATGCAGTAATACTTCCTGCAAGAAGGCTAGTTGCGATGATAATAAATAATCTACTTCGAATATGACGTATACCTAAGCTCTTTGCATATGCATCTCCAAGTAAAAGTGCATTCAAAGCTTTGAGACTTACGATTGTTATTAAAATTCCAGTAAAAAAACAAAATACCAGTATCCGTATGCCTTGCCATGAAATATCTCCCAGACTCCCAAAAGACCAAAAGATAAATTGTTGTAACTCTTCTGCTTTACTAAAATAGGAAAGAACACTCACAATAGCCCCTGTAAGACTGCCTACCATAAGACCTATAATAAGCAATGCCATTGTATCTCGGACCCTTGAAGCAACACCAAGCACAATAAGTAATACAAGAAAACTCCCTACGCTAGATGCAATTACTAACCCCCAATGGCCTAAGGCCAGGGTTGTAGAAATACTTATGGCAGTACCTCCCAAAATAAATAAGGCAACTCCTAGACTGGCACCACTACTTATTCCTAATACAAATGGTCCCGCTAGCGGATTGCGAAATAAAGTTTGCATAAGAAGTCCAGAAACAGCGAGACCACTACCAGCTATAATAGCAGTAATCGCTTTAGGTAAACGATACTCTAGAATAATAAATTCCCATGAAGGTTTTGAAATCTCTCCTCCTATAAGGCTCTGGACAATTTCTCCTAAAGGAATAGATACAGACCCTAAACTAAGGTTTATAAAAAAGCATATAATTAGTCCTACACTAAGCAGGATAAATGAACGTGTATACGATGGACTAGTCTTCAAAAGGAGTAAAAAAATACGGTTGATAGTCAGGGAGCACTTCAGGATGCAAGTAAAAGACCATGTCTTTTAAAACTAAGTCAGGTCGATTAGGCGCGAGCTCATAATATAAGAGTCCCCCGGTTTCTCCCTTTTTTGTTGTAAATGTATAAATTTTCTTATGTTGAAATGCAGCAAACTTACTATAGACTTCATGAGCGTTTTTAAGGCTACTATATGATCCGTATTGGCCAGGAGCTATCCAATACTCGGCATCCTGTCCTTTTTCGAGTACAGACTCCATACTTAATGCAATACTTCCAGAACCTTTGGTATTTGCCCATAAATAGATACCACCAGCATCTTTTATGAGTTGTGCAGGCCAACTCTCCCCATGCGGTAAATACCATACATCTTTATACATTGCACCACTGAGTACAGTAGGCCTCTCTGTGATATTTTTGACAAGGTTTTTTGTGTCTAAATACCCTTTTTCAATATCTTTAAATAGCACATCGGCTTCTTGAGATTTTCCATATAATGCACCAAAAAACTTAATCCATTCTGCTTTTCCCAAGGGGCTTTTTTCTACCCAGTCCCCATTATATAGTACTGGGATGTTAGCTTTTTCTATAGAATTTAGTGATGCGTTTTGTCCATCGACGCCAAAACCTATAACGACATCAGGTTGAATATCAATAGCAATTTCGGTATTGAGGGATTCATTTTGACCTAACTCTTTAATAGCCCCTTCAGCAATTAAGTTTCGGGTTTTTTGAGAAGAGATATAATCTAGATTAGGGAAGCCTATAAGAGTATGAGCAACCCCGAGCATTTCTAATGAAGGGATATGAGTTGTTGAAGTAACTATAATTTTTTGTACGGGTGTTTTAACTATCGCGTCTACTTGCAAGCTGTCTGGCAGGATGGAAGGATTGTCTGTTAATGCATATTGATAGGTCTTTTCGGATCCAGGAAAGGCTTTAGAAACTTCCAAAATCTGATACCCCTCATGCGTTATAATAGTAAAACCTTGTGCATAGGAAATAGTACTTACTGCTGTCTGTAATGTGTCAGATACAGGCGCTGTATCTAATGATTGAATATCTGCCGTATGCTGTTTGCATGAAAATAAACAAAGTACTGTAAATGCAAAAAAAAGCGTTTTCAACATATCCTATAATTTGAATCCAAAAGTACCAATATTTCATGGGTATCACTATTTAGGATTAAAAATCGTTACATTTGCATCGAATTATGGTTTGGAGAGCAAACACATGCTCACCAATTAAAAGGGAATTTTGTTAAAAACAAAAGCTGTTCCCGCAACTGTAAGCTGTTCCTGTTTAATCAGGACTTGTTATATACTACACTGCCACTGTCACGAGGTGTCGCGATGGGAAGGCCATAACAAGTAGCAAGCCAGGAGACCTGCCACAATTCTTAATAAATCAAATGACCTTCGGGTAAAAGGTCACAGGATTATGAGACAGAATATCTATTCTTTTTATGTGGTACTATGCATATGCATGAGTCCTTTATACGCACAAGTAGATGCTTTACAGGTATTACCTGAAGTACTATTGAGTGACGTAAAGCTTCGTGATTTCTCTCAAGGAATTACGGTGACGCGCGTTACAGATTCTGTTATTACGCGTTCTAAAACTGCATTGACAGATCTTTTACGATATCAAAGTCTTATCTATTTTAGAGAGAATGGCCCTGGAGGTGTTTCTTCTCCCTCCTTTAGAGGGACAACAGCACAACAAACAGCCGTAGTTTGGAATGGGATAAATATCAATTCTCAGCTTAATGGACAGACAGACTTTAATACCATTGCGACTCGTAATTATGATCATATAGATATTCGTAGCGGAGGTGGAAGTATACCCTATGGATCTGGAGCAATAGGCGGAAGCATACATCTTAATAATACCCTTTCATTTAGATCATTTTTTGAAAACAAACTCACGTTGAGTTATGGAAGTTTTAATACACCTTCAGGAACTATCAAATCCCGCTTCGGAACCTCAAAGTTTTATGGGGATATAGCAGTAGATTATACAAGAAGTGATAATGATTTTGAGTTTCTAGATACAGCACTTTTTAATGAGAATGGTGACTATGAAAATACCAATCTCAATGCAAATTTTGGATTTACGCTTGCGCGAAATCAAATACTTAAAATTCATCACAATACGTTTTTTGGAGATCGTAATTTTTCTAGGACCTTAACAGCTCCTTCTGATGATGGTTATGAAGACCGCAATACTCGGTCACTTGTAGAGTGGGCAATATTAAATCCAAAGTTTGATTCTAAAGCACGTTTGGCACATGTTTTTGAACAATTTGAATTTTTCCCTAGTGGTGCAAACAGAGATATTTCTACTATAGGAAAAGCCATTAGATATACAGCCAACTATGACTTTACCTACCGCTTTGATGAGAAAAAGCGTCTTAAAACCACAATAGATTATACGACAATTACTGGAGATGGGACAAATATTGAGCGTGGTACCCGTTCTATTTTTTCGGCGGTAGCATTATGGAATCATCAAGTGACAGACCGATGGGCGTATGGAGCGCAAATACGTCAGGAAGTAACAGATGCATATGATAGCCCTTTGTTGATAGGGGTGAGTAGTGCATACGCTTTCGCGAAAGCGTATACTTTATCCTTTAACGCCTCCCGAAACTACCGCATCCCTACATTTAATGATACTTTCTGGCAAGGGGCAGGAGCTATAGGGAATCCTAATCTTCTTCCAGAATCTAGCCTTCAAGCTGAAATAGGGCATACACTACAACATAAAGATTTAAAATTGGTTTTAAATACCTACTATATACAAACAGAAGATCTTATTGTATGGAGGCCTAATGGACAGAATATATGGAGCCCTATTAATGTTGCCGAATCCCGTAATTATGGAGCTGAAGTCAATGCAAATTATACGTATAAATATGCATCACATCTCTTTACGTTATCTGGGAATTATGCATATACTATTGCCGAAGACGAAGAGACAGGCAATCAATTAATCTATGTTCCTAAACAGAAAATAACTGGAAGTATTGGTTATAATTATAACAGGTTCTCTGCTTTTTATCAATTCCTTTATAACGATGAAGTGTATACAACCACAGATAACTCAGGAACCTTAACGGGCTATGCTGTCTCAAATCTAGGGATTGATTATAGCCTTGTAAAAAAAGAAAAACAACGCGTTGTAATTTCATTACAAGCCCGTAACATTTTTAATAAAAATTATCAAACAATCGCATTTCGTCCTAATCCAGGGCGTAATTTTTTAATTCAAACTACTTATACATTTTAACTTATGAAATTATCTAAATTTTTATTGATTGCTATAACTAGCGCTTTTTTGTTTTATTCATGTAGTGATGACGATGATTCTGGAAACATCATCACTGTAGAAGAAGATATAATAGTTGAACCAGATTTACCTTTTGATGAAGGTTTTTTGGTAACTAATGAAGGCCAGTTTACAGGAGGTATAGGAACTGTTTCCTATCTAGATGCAAGTCTTACAACAGCTACTAATGATATTTTTCAAAGCGTAAATAATGATAACCTGGGAACAATTGTACAGTCTATTGGGTTTACAGAAATCTATGCATATATCGTATCTAATGTAAGTAACCGTGTTACGGTAGTAGATCGATTTACGTTTGAAGAAGTAGCACGTATTGAGACTGGGATAGAAAACCCTCGTTACTTTATAGAAGTAAACGGAAAAGGCTATGTTTCTAACTGGGGAGATCCTTTTGTAACTACAGATGATTATATAGCGATTATTGATCTGGAAAACAATATAGTGACAGGTATGATAGGCGTAGGTGAAGGACCAGAAGAAATGCTTACTGATGGGAATCAAATTTATATTACCAATCAAGGAGGGTTTGGAGTTAATAATATAGTTACAGTTATTGATCCTTCCAGTGATACAGTAGTGACTACAATTCCAGTAGGAGATGTTCCTAATAGTTTACAGTTAGACTCTAGCGGTAACTTGTGGGTATTAGGAGGGGGAAGCCCCTTGTTTACAGGAACTGAGACTGGAGGTGTTCTTACACAAATAAATACGTCCAGTAATGAGGTGATTGCAAATTTTAATTTTGAGCAAACTGAACATCCAGAGTTCCTAACTATTTTTGGGGATGACCTTTATTATTACCTATCTGGAGAAGATGTAGGGTCTGGAGAAATTTTTAAAAGTAATGTGTCAAATTTTGAGATGCCTATGACTTCTGAAATTTCGGGACTAAATCTTTTTAATATGTTTATCGTTGCAGAAAATACGTTATTAGGATGTAACGTGCCAGACTTTTCGAGTCCGGGTACTATTGACGTATATAATTTACAGGACAACACACTCACAAACTCATTAGATGTGGGTATTATTCCAGGGAATGTGTATATAAACGAATAACTATAATCCTACTACATGCAAAAGGCGAGTCTCTATTTATAGAAACTCGCCTTCTTTTATTAATGATATTATCTATGCTTACTCTACGAGCATAAGTTGGTATAACGGATCGTTTTGATCGCTTTCAAATCGTGAAGACATAGGTACTGTATTGTAATCTCTATTAGGACTTCTTCCAGGAAAAATCTCTTCAAGGACTGCATCTAATAAAGGCTCTCCTTGAAAACCTAACTGGCCTAAATTTCCAAAATCTTCGGCAATGGTGACATCTGGTGTAAACCCATCAAAATAGTCTGTTAATCCGTTTGCATTTACAGATTTTAAAACCAATGGCAACATTACATAACGATGATTAGGATTGATATCATCTGTTCTTCTGAAATCGGGAGAATCATATAATAAGAAAGATCCTTCAAATTTTCCTCTGGATGTAGTGCCTACTTGTATGATATCAATATAAGGATCAAGACCACTTAGTATTAACTCACTGGCAGAAGCTGTATTTCCAGTAGTAATTACATACACGCGTGTAAGATTAAGGCTGTTAATAGCAGCACCTCCATTTCCAGATCCTATATTTTGATTAAATCGTCGTTCAAATCTATTCTCAGGATCACGATCTGCATTGTATTCTTGTGTGATAAATAAATCTTCATTAAACTGTCCTGTGATCATCGTACTGAGGTCATTTGCAGTCTCTATAGAACCCCCTCCATTATACCGAAGATCCAAAATCAGCTCAGAAACACCATCGGCTTGAAATTGAGCAAAGGCATTGTTGAGTTGTTCATCAAATTCATTGGTAAATCCTGTATAATGTAAATATCCTATATTTTGCCCTTCTATAGTAAGCGTGCGCACAGTATGTACGGGGTTAATTGTGAGTTCTACTTGAATAAGGTCTATAGAAGCTCCATTAGATGTAAATAAGCCTGTTTCAGGATCATAATCTGCAAGATTAATGGTAAAGGCATCTTGATCAAAAATAGCCCCAATATCAGAAGTAGTAGTAAGTTGAGCACCATCTACGCCTGTGAAAATCATACCCCGCTGTACGCCTGCATCTTGTGCCGGGCTATTATTTATAACAAAACGGACTAACCCAAATACATTGCCATTACCTGATGGATCATCGATCAATGAAAAACGCATTCCCGAAGATCTTCGCACACCACTTAAAATATTTTCAAATTCGATATAATCACTTCGTAGAATACTAAAACGGTCATTGTTTGATAAGAGCGCATCAAAGGTATCTTCTGGTGATGGGAATTGTGCTAAAAAATCATCGCGCTCGGCATCGTTTGCAAACCTATCATTAGCAAGGTCTGGAACCTCTTCTTTAAATAAGGACCAAAAATTAAGGCCTCTGTAGATAAATTGTGAAATTTCTAAATTGCTTGCTGGTCTGATAACATCATCTAGGTCATCTGAGCAATTAATTGTTAATAGCGCTACAAGCGCCATCAGTAGGAGTTTATTCTTTTTCATGTATGCAGTTTAAAGTACTAACGTTAATGATAGCAATTATATGATATGGCTCTATACATTATTCTGTATAGATGATATATTTTTTTCGTATTTCTTTAAATCGTTCCAAATCTCTGGTCCATCCTTTTTTAATTTCTCTATAGGTATAGCGTCGTTCTATTTGCGTTTGGAGCTTTTTAGTCCCTGCATGTAGGGTAAAACTTTCAGTTTTAAAAAATTTTTCTTTCTGTGCATGTGATGAATAGGCTTCTACAAGCCATTCTAGATTGACACTTGACATATATTTTTGATTACGTAAATCAATTCCGTAACATATATTTCCTTTTTCTTTAGGGCTTTTGGCGCCAAAATTAGATTGCGGTGTATACGTATACGGATAATAAGTTGCTGGTAAGTGTGGCGAACCAAATATCTGAAATTGAGTTTCTGTCCCTCGTCCAGCATTTATAGTTGTCCCTTCAAAAAAACCTAAGCTAGGATAGAGATTGATACTTTTATCATTAGGGAGGTTAGGTGATGGGCGTGTAGGGAGGGAGTATCGAGTTGTATACGTCCAGTTTTCCAACGGAATTATAGTGAGATCACATTTTATATTGTTTTTAAGCCATCCTTCACCATTGGTCATTTGAGCATATTCACCGATAGTCATTCCATAAACTAATGGTACAGGATGCATCCCCAAAAAACTACTATGTTCGGACTCTAATGTAGGACCATCTATATAATGTGCATTTGGGTTAGGACGATCCAGAACAATGACAGGGATTCCTTTTTCAGCAGCGGCTTCCATTACATAGGAAAGGGTAGAGATATAGGTGTAAAAGCGGACTCCCACATCTTGTATATCAAATAGAATGACATCAATCCCATCTAGTTGTTCTTGAGTAGGTTTTTTATTTTTCCCGTGAAGCGATATAATCGCAAGTCCTGTTTTAGGATCCTTGCTATCTTTTACTTTTTCTCCAGCATCTGCATTTCCTCTAAATCCATGTTCGGGAGAATACACTCGTTTTATATTTATACCTAGAGTCAGCAGTGAATCTACTAAGTGAGTACTCTCTTCTTTAGTATGTGGTGATGTTTTATAAATACGACCACTTTGATTCGTAACGATGCCTACTCTTTTATTTTTAAGCAACGGCAGATATACAGCTGTCTTATTGGCACCAGTAATGATAGGTTTTGTGACCTTTTGTTGTAGGGTAGTGTCCGCTTTCGCGAAAGCGGAAACATCTTCATTATACGTGGTCTTCTCATTTCTACACGAAATAAGTACTAAGAGCGTTAAAAAAAAGGTATTTTTGAGCAAAAGAACGGGCATTTTGAATCTTGAATATTTTATAGCCAAACGCTTGAATGGCGCAACATCGTATAAAAGTAGTGCTTCTTCTACGATTATAAAAATTGCGATCCTCGCCATTACCATTGGTATAGTAATGATGCTTATCGCTATTGCGGTTACTTTGGGGTTGCAACAAAAAATCAGAAGCAAGGTATCTGCATTTAATGGGGATATTTTAGTGTCAAATTTTGATGGAAATAATAGCGAAGAAACGGTCAATCCTATTTCTATAAACCAAGATTTTTACCCGGATTTTACATCGGTACCAGAAGTAACGCATGTTCAAGCGGTTGCTACACGCGCAGGGATTATCCGTACGGCTACCGATTTTGAAGGTGTTATTCTTAAAGGATTGGGAGCAGACTATGACTGGTCTCGTATAGATGATTATCTGGTAGAAGGGCGATTTCCAGAATTTTCGGGAGATCTTACTACAGAAATGTTAATGAGTCGTTATCTGGCAAATCGGTTAGGGTTTAATCTGGGCGATAAAGTAATTATCTACTTTATAAATTCGGAGACTGGAAAACCTAGACCTGTACGACTGGATATCGTAGGAATTTATGAAAGTGCTTATCAAGAGTTTGATAAGGTATATGTGATGGCAGATATCCGGCATGTACAGAGGGTAAATCGGTGGAAAAAAGATGAAGTCGGTGCCTTTGAAGTGTTTGTCAATGACTTTGATAAAGTTCAAGATATTAATAATAAGGTCTATCAAAATACGGGTTCGTTTTTACGATCGATGACAGTCTTAGAACGCAATCGGAATATTTTTGAATGGATCAAATTATTTGATTTTAATATGGCGCTTATTATTGCGGTTATGATTCTGGTAGGCGGGATTAATATGATTGTTGCCTTACTCGTACTTATTCTGGAACGCACACGAATGATAGGAGTTCTTAAAGCTCTCGGAAGTTCAGATCTGAGTATCCGAAAGGTATTTATCTACAATGCGATGTACCTCATTTTTATGGGCTTATTTTGGGGAAATTTCATCGGTTTAGGATTCATACTGATCCAAAAATATGCAGGCGTTATTACCCTTAATCCAGAGACGTATTATGTAAGCGTTGCCCCCGTATATATCACAGTAGGACATGTAATAGCACTCAATGTAGGGGTGTTTATTTTATGTATTTTAATGCTTTTGATACCGTCCTATATCATCACAAAAATAAGCCCTGTAAAGTCTATTCGATTTGAATAGAAGATTGTCAATAAAGGGTGTATCTCCAGAAGATATACACCCGTATATCTTATTTGTTGATCAGTACCAACGCTATTATAAGTCCTATAAAAGTAGTAATAGATGTACATGTCCGAATGTGGTTCAAGTAGTTCCATTTTGCTTCTATGGTAGTTCGTAATGCTGTAGCATTTTCTATAGAAATTGTGTCCAGATTTGTAGTGTCCAGTAATCTGTTTAATGGGATATTTCCTAAAAAAGTAACTCCAAATACCCCAATCCAATAGATAATAAAAACAAGCACTAGTAGTAAAATAATAGTACTAGGATATGCTTTGTACATTACAATAGGAGCTAATGCTGTCATAATAACAGCTCCTATAAATACAACCCTGAATGTAGGATTGAGAATGACACGATTCATAGATTGTAAAGCGCGGAGGTATTCCATGGTATGCAGCTTTCCTATGCCTGGGGTAACTGCATTGGACCATGTAAAGAAGATACCTGCCATGAGACCCGAAGTTATAATAGCGAGTATTAGTATGATTGTTGCTTTCATATCTGTAGGCTTTAATAGGATAGACCTGGAGTTTGATGAAGATACTTGTTGTCTCTCACTTGTTTTAGGAGAAAATGGGCAACATCTGCTCGGGAGATTTTTAAGGTAATATCTCTGGTTTCTGTACTAAATCCATGTTGGTAATTTTCTGTTTTTTCTCCATCTGTAAATGCACTGGGGCGTACAATAGTCCAATCCAGGTCGCTATTTTTTACGTAACTTTCTTGTAATTCATGATCTAAAAAAACTTGTTTTAAATACCACCCGAACATGATTCGTTTCCAGAAAAAGTTGAGGTTATTAGTACTTTCTCCGGCACCCAGGGTACTCTGACATATTAATCTACGTACACCTTGTGCTTGCATAGCAGCAATAATGTTTTTTGTACCCTCAGATCGCACACTACTTTTTCGGCTTTTTCCAGACCCTAATACCACAATGACTGCATAATGTCCTTTGATAGCACGTGTTACATCATCCAGATGTAATACATCTCCTTTTGCTATATGTAAGTTAGCATGAGGTTCTTGATTGAGTTTTGTTTGATCTCTGCAAAATGCAGTTACTTGATGCCCCTTTTGGAGCGCTTGATTAATGAGATGCGTACCTATAGTTCCTGTCGCACCAAATACAATGACTTTCATATCGTTTTTGTTTTAATTGATGGTGTAAAAGTAGCAACAGGTTACATGCTTACATTGAATAAAACCGACAAAACGATTTATACGCGTGATAATTGAGTAAGGTAATAAGAGGGCGTTTGACCTGTATAACTTTTAAATGTTCGGATAAAATGAGATTGGTCAGAAAAACCACTATCCAAGCCTATATCAAGTAAGGTATTATAGGTAGTAGTCGTGAGTCTATATATGGAACTTTGAAACTGAATGATTCTTGCAAATTGCTTTGGAGTTAATCCTATATAGGACATGAAATTGCGTTCAAAGGTACGTTCGGTCATATAGATATCCTCAAGAAGTTCTTTTATTTTAAGTTGCCCTTGAGATTTGATGATAATAGAAATAGCTTTTTCAACTCTATCATTCTCAGAGACTTTATGGGTTTTTATAAGGAGGCGTATCACTTCATAAATAAGTGCTATATATTCGTCAAGAGTTTTTGAAGCTCTAAGTTTTTCATAATATGGTGTCACCGTTGCTATTTGTAATAAATCATAACAATCATCATTTAATACTTTGGGATCTATATTGAGTAAATATTTAGAAGCAAATGGATATAATTGAACAACAACATAACGATGTGCTCCTTTTACATCTAGTGAGATAGGGTCTAGGGTTTGTCCATAAAGAAATAACTCCGATAGTTTCTTCTTTTTTGGGAGGAGGAAAAAATCGTTTTTGGTCTGCTGAAACATAATCCCTGGGTATCCATCGGCATACAACGGAATATTTGTATGAGAGGCATCATCATCATTCTTGCCGATCATGATGGAGTTGACATAAGGTAGTAAGTCTTCCGGAACGTTATATTTTATGGTTTTCAAAATACAAATAGATTGTAGTCAAAGTTCAGGTATTTATTCTATAAAATTACTAAATATCTGGAAGGTAAGGGATAGAGAAAAAGGCACTTTTTAAAATGTAGAATATCTAGTATATTGCACTGTAAAATTCTAGATTGTGAGTGCAGAAAAACATCAAATAATATCAGACATGCTTTCGCTTGCCAAAGCAGATAACATCATGCATGAGCGTGAGTATGATTTTATTCTTGTGATTGCACAACGTATAGGGGTTTCCAAAGAAAAAGTGGATGAGCTTATCTCAAATCCATTAAAATCTCATGTTTTCTCTACAGAATTACAGCGTATTACCCAGTTTCATAGACTATTATTATTGATGAATGTAGATCAAGAAACGCATATTGTTGAGGTAAATGCATTACGTAATTATGGACTTAAGCTTGGTATTCGACCAGAAGCTATAGAACAAATCTTAAACGAAATGGGAGATCATGAAAACAAAATGATCCCTTCGGGACGTCTGGTAGAAATCTTTAAGCGATTCTATAATTAAATAATTTCTTTTTCTACGTTTTGTTATTTACTGCTGATATGTATAATCGTGACTACAACAGATTCGATTAGATCCAGATCCACTCGGAATTATAAAGGTCAGTAATAAGCCTAAAATATTAACTATAATTGGAGAGCTCCAAAATGGAAATAAAAACCTTAGAGGGAATAGATATAAAAGAAATCGTAAAGGTTTTTAATACCTCCTTTGCTGATTATTTTATTCCTTTTAAATTAACAGAAGATCAATTAACAGCAAAAATGCTAGCTGATAAAACAGCCCTTAATTTATCAGTAGGAGTCTTTGATAAAGGAGAATTGGTTGCATTTATTTTACATGGATTTGATCATGTTAATAGTGTAAAAGTAGTATATAATGGAGGTACGGGAGTTATTCCACAAAAAAGAGGTTTCGGATTAACAAAACAGATGTATCTTTTTATAGTCCCACTTTTAATAGAAAAAGGAATAAGTAAACTACAACTTGAAGTCATTACAGAGAATACCCAAGCAATTAAATCCTATGAGAAATCTGGTTTTGAAACTATAAGAGAATTATTATGCTATAAAGGCAATGTTGCGTTTCTAGACACAAATAAAAATATAGAGTTGAAAGAGTTAGAAGATTATGATTGGGAACTTATGGAATCTTTTTGGGATATATACCCTACTTGGCAAAACTCAAAGAGCGTTATCAATGAATTAAAACATAGCTTTGTTTCAATAGGTGCGTATATTAAAAATCAGTTGATAGGTTATGTTATTTACAATCCGACAAACAAACGCATACAACAAATTGCAGTAAGTAAAGATTTTAGAAAAAGCAAAATAGCTTCTACTCTAATTATTGCATTAAAAGAAAAGCATGGAAATACCTTCTCAATCATAAATGTAGATAAGAGGTCAAAAATTGCAAACGAATTTTTCAAAAAAATAGGGCTTAAAAAAACGCTTGAACAATTAGAAATGGAATTAGTATTGAATAAATAGTATAACTAATGATAATTCTAGGTGTTTTTTGTTCTCAATAACTTCTGAAACCCCTCATGGATTATTACACTTTGCTATTGACTTTTCTATAACCGAGGGCACATAAGTCTTAAGCAACACATTTCATATAATAACGTTACTTTTAGTAGATCAAACTTACAATCATATGCGTAATCTCATTGTTCCTTTTTTCTTGTCTTTAATAGCCACTTTGACAGTACACGCCCAGACAGTAGATAGTGCTCTTACATATCTTGCGCAGGAACCTCCCTCAATGACTCCATCGATATTTGCTCCGGGCCTTATTTCTAAAAGTACAGTATCCGAGTTTGGTTCTGTTTTTAATAAGGATGGCACTGCTTTTTATTATGGGGTAGATTTGGGCGGAAGAACCGAAATACGATATTCAGAACTTAATGGAGATACATGGACAGCTCCCAAAACAATTTTGTCTCATAAAAGCTACGGTTTTAATGACCCGTTTTTATCTCCAGATGAAAAGCGATTGTATTTTATATCCGAAAGATCTTTAGATGGTACTGGAGCTAAAAATGACCATGATATATGGTATGTAGAAAAAGATGGTGATAAGTGGTCAGAACCTATCAATGCAGGCCCTAACATCAACTCAGATAGTAATGAGTATTATATGTCTTTTACAGAAACAGGAACTATGTACTTTTCATCAAACAAAATTACATCATATAACAAACGAGGAGATTTTGATATATATGCATCAAAAAGTATTAATGGTGAGTTTCAGGAAGCGGTAGGACTAGGAGATGCTATAAACACCTCAAATTATGAAGCCGATGTTTTTGTAGACCCCGAAGAAACCTATGTTATATTTTGTGCTAGGCGTCCAGAAGGATTGGGTAGGGGAGACCTCTATATAAGTTTTAAAAATCCCGATGGAACCTGGACAAAATCTGTCAATATGGGAGAAAAAATAAATACAAAAGGTCATGAACTTTGTCCTTTTGTATCAAAAGACGGGAAGTATTTATTCTATACGAGTAATCAAGATATATATTGGGTAAGTTCAAAAATTATTGATGAATTAAAAGGATAGACAATAGTTTATAGTATGTTATTGCAACGGTATGTACACATCATCACATTTTGATACGATAAATGAAATTAATGAAACGCATTTTTAAGATTGTTATCCTATTCATAGCATTGCTTTCTATAGGTATTCTCATCATGTTAGGAATTGATGCACGAAAAACACGTTATCTAAAACCTGAGAACGTAGCACATGCTCATATGAATAGTTATATTATTAAAAATGTGAATGTTATACCAATGACTCAAGACACTATTCTCAGAAATAAAATGGTGTATATCAAGGAGGGTATCATTCAAGATATTACAGATACTATTCAAATGGAAGGGATTACGGTAATCGATGGAAAAAACAAATACCTCACCCCTGGGTTAATTGACATGCATGTACATGTGTGGGATAGATATGAGCTTGGAATCTACCTTTCAAACGGAGTCACAGCTGTCAGAAATTTATGGGGAATGCCCATGCATTTACGCCTTAAAAAAGCTGTAAATAATGATGCTATAATTTCACCTATGTTTTATACAACGGGACCAAAACTTACGAGTCCGGAATTTGCAAGTGATGACAACTTAGAATTGACAAGTCCAGAACAAGCCAAGAAAAAGATCATCTCATTCAAAAACAGAGGGTATGATTTTATAAAAACCTATTATGGTTTAACAGAAGACGTATTTGATGCTGTCATAGAACAAGCAGCGGTTTCTGATATGGATATCGTTTCGCACCCAACTCCTAAAGTCCCATACTCCTATCACTTCCATCCACAAATAAAATCTATCGAACATGCAGAAGATATTGTCCAGCAACCATTAGACTACACGCTGGATACATTAAAATTAAAAGCGGTAGTCAGTGATTTTGTAAAATCAAAATCAGGTGCTTTTAGTCCAACATTGACAGTATACAATGATATATATCAAATGCTTATTGACGATGCGATGCTATCAAATGAGGAATTACAATTAATGAATCCAATGATTAAAAAAGTCGACAGTAAGGCTCAGTTTGATAGGTGGTATGCTACGAAGCAAAGAGATTCGTCTATCGTTACCAGAATAAAACAACAGCATGATTTTCATATAAAAATTATCAAAGAGCTTCATAAGGCGGGTGTTACTATTGTTTGTAGTACAGATGCTGGAATAGGAGTCACCATTCCTGGATCATCAATTCATAGAGAACTCGCATTTTATAAAGAAGCAGGACTGTCCAATTACGAACTATTAAAAACAGCAACTGTAAATGCTTCCAAAGTTCATTCGATTATGAATCAAATGGGGACTGTTGAAATTGGTAAAATCGCAAATTTAATACTGATAGATAAGAATCCTTTAGAAGATATATCGGCATTACAAAACCCTTCAACGGTGTTTATAAAGGGAAGAAAATTAAATAGGGAAACCCTTGATTTTTTTGAAGAAAAAGCAACGAATCGCAACAACCTAATAGCGTCTGCTGTAAGATATGCAGAAAATTTAATCGTTGAAAGATAATATAAAATACCTATAGTATATACTTGATTACTGTGTTTTTTAGTACGCTTTCGCGAAAGCGTATACAACAAGAAAACCGAAGCGATCAAACTTCGGTTTTCAAGGGTTAGGTCGGTTTGTTATTAAAATATACCACCGCCTTCTTTCTCGTCGTTATCACGACGCTTTCTTGATTTTGCACGATACTTATTACTTCCTAGTCGCAGGGATAATGCTAAGTTTATAGTATTACTCTCCCAGTTGAATTCTATCTCCTGATTGAAAGGTCTTACCCCTGTTCCCTGAAACTTCATGGTATTAAAAATATCATTGTAGTTGATACTTGCTGTTGCTTTTCCTTCCCAAAAATTATAACGAGCCCCGATATTGGTCATAAACATAGGGTCTATATCAAACTGTATATTCTGGTTAGCCCCTCGATACAATACAAAGGCAGAAAAAGTTAACTTCTTTGTCGCTTTAAAGTTATTAAAGACTCTAAAATTCCATACCACATTATCAATCTCAAAATTGTCATCTATAATATCATCAACAGTAGGATTTTCTGCGGTAGGATCAATAGTCTCTGCAAAAGAATTTTGCTTTTGAGAGAAAATATCAAAACTAGCATTAAAACTCCACCATTTTGTAGGTCTGTAGTTACTCGATAGCTCAAAACCATAAGACTCTGTATCGTCAAAGTTATCATTAGTAAAAATCAAACTGTTCAGATTAAGATCACTTCGGTCGTATAATAATGCCTGATTGATCGCGTCAGAAATCGAACGGTAAAAGACACCCGCAGTAATAGATCCTTTTTCAAAACTACGTGTATAGTTTGTCTCTAAAGAATTAGTGAATTGAGGAATCAATGATGGATTACCAAAAGCAGATATTAAAGGAGTACTAAACTCTCGGATAGGATTTACCTGTCCAACACCTGGCCGATCAATACGACGACTATAACTCAATTGATATTGATTTTTCTCAGAAGGGTTATAGGTGATAAAAGCCGATGGGTATACTTCAGTATAATCATTTTCAAAATTTCTTAGAACACTATTGTTTTGTGTAGATACACTTACTGAAGGATCAGTCATAAAGCTAGAAAGATCGTCTGTGATGATATTATCTTGAAATGTCTCACGTGTATCTGCAGTAACGTCTACAGACTCAAATCGTAAACCAAATTGCGCAGAAAATTTACCCCATGTTTTATTTGCCGATGCATATAAAGAGTATATATCTCTGGTATATTCAAAATTTGTAGTAGGAGACTGGATAAAAGTATTTGGATCTAATGATAAATTGAATGGATTTGCGACCAATTGATCAGATGTTCTACTAATATCAGAATTAAATAAACGAGCTTGCGCTCCTACTTCTAATTTTAAAGTCTCTGATAATGGATTTACATAATCCAGATTAATAGTAGTCCTTCTACGATCAGTATTAATAAGATCTCTATAATCCTGAGCAGCATTATCACCGTCAAAAAGGAAGTTACCATTTTCATCACCATCAAATATATTGTGATCGATTTCAAGTTCTATATTGGATCCTTCTTTTTCAAAATCTAGTTTATAATCTAGGTTGTATTGTGATGAGATATTATCACTACGGTTATCAAATATTTGTACAACATCATTAAAGGCATCTGGGAATCGTACATCTGTAGTTCCTACCACAGAACCATTAAAGATATTCTGATTTGTAAAAATAGAGAGTGTGTTTTTGTCATTGATATAGTAATCTACGCCTACTTTAAATAGATTAGAATTGCTGTCATCAAAGAAGTCAAAATCTTGGAAAATACCATCATCTGCACGGTCTACAAATCCAAAATTCTCATTCTCATTATAATTACCTCCCCAGTTTCCAAAAAGATTAAATTTTCCGTTTCTATAGTTTACATCTATACCCGTATTCCATTTTGGGTTATCCTGATAAGTAAAACCGCTATTAAGATTTACATTAAATCCTAAGTTTGCATTTTTATGCAAGATTATATTAATGATTCCACTCATCCCTTCCGGATTGTACTTAGCAGATGGATTGGTAATAAGTTCAATCTGTTTGATAGACGTAGATGGGATTTGTCTAAGTAATTGTTCTACTGGAACATTAGTTAACTTTCCATCTACCATTACACGTACATTTTGATTTCCACGTAATGATAAGGTACCTGTCTGTTGATCTACATTTACAGAAGGTAAGTTATTCATAATATCCCCAGCTGTAGGGCCAGAGGTTGTTAGGTCTTTACCTACAGTAATTACTTTACGGTCTATTTTCTGTTGTATCGTAGTACGTTCTGCTACGACGGTAACTTCATCAAGACCCGTAGCTTCTTCTTCCAATTCTATAGTTCCTAAATTGATATTCCTGTTTTTACGACTTACGGATATTGGGGTAGTATATATTTTATAGCCTATAAACTGTATGGATACTGTATTGTCTCCAGCTGGAATTCCTTTAATTTCAAACTTACCAGAATCATCTGTAATCCCGCCAGTAAGAATTTCTCCTTTAGCATCTTTAATAGATACGGTTACAAAAGGAATAGGTTCTTTAAGTTGCTGGTCAATTACAGTACCAGTAATAGTACCAATTTTGTCTGCAGGAATTTTTGGGTCTTTTGTGCTAGCATGTAGTATACTACCTAGCAATAGCGTAATCGCTAAAAATAGCTGTTTCATTTTTTGATTAATTTGATTGATGAGTTAATATGTAATACAAAATACTTGGTATTACATATTACAATGGCAAAAATTTTTTACCTTATATACTACAAGACGATCGTTAAACAAGAAACGTTACTCTAGATATGAATTTTAACATTTAATTGTAGTTTTTTTAAGACTTGTAGGATTTATAGGCGGTTTTGTTTAATGTTTGTTTTTGCTTATTCAAAGTGGAGTGTGGCAGGTAGTTATCTCATATATGATTAATGATTTACTTAAATAGGTTTTCAATAAAAACGGAGACTAGTTTTTATTGAAAACCTATCAGATGTATTGTGTGTATGTATGTTTATTTACCTAATAATCAATTTTTGTACTACAATATCTACACTTGATTGAATGTTTAAAAAGTACATACCTTTTGATAATTTACTTGTATCAATGATTTGGGAATCCTTAAAGTCTTCAAGAGAAGTAATACTTATAAGTCGCCCATTGACATCTGTAATGGTGAGTTGTTGTAACTGAGCTCCACCTGTATACCCCAGTGTTACCTGGTTTGTTGCTGGGTTAGGGTATAAGGTTATGCTTTCGCTAAAGCTTTCTTCTCCTACTCTCAATAGTTCAGGTTCTTTGAATAGTAATGTAAACCTGTCAGGCTGTATTCCATTACTAGCGGTAAATGAATAGCTATTTTCTTTTAAGCTAGTGACTGTATTGTTCAGGTTATCAATTAAGAATACGGGTGCATTCTCAATAGCAATTCCTTCTACATGATCCATACTGATGGTATAAGTTGCTTCTGTTTCTATTGAAGTAGAAAATCCTAGTGTAAATTCCATGGCAGGGTCAAAACTTTCTCTTCCTTGAATGGCAAGATATTCTCCATCTAAGTTTGTAAATAACGAAAGAAATGTTCCTAAACGCGGGCTATCATATCCTTTATCATAACCTTGTGTAGCTTGCGGTGTAAAACCGATACCAACTTGTGAGATTGCTTCTTCATAAGCATCTGTTGTTAGATGTAACCAGAGTTTATCTATATCACTATTTTCAGCATTTCTAAACCCATCATTATTTCCTGTCACACGGATACTGTTGGTAAATACGACAGGCGTATTATTAGTCATTTCTGCCTGATCTGCTTTAATTCCAAACCCTTGCCCAGAAGCCATATACTGTGTAGGGGCTGCTCCTCCATTGACGGCAGCAACTCCCATCAGGGCATTACGCATAGAGATATCATTCATAGAGAAGTTACTACTTCCAAATCCAGGAAGTTCAGAAGTAGGATTTGTTAAGTGATCCCAATAATATACTTCATTAACGGCATCATTTGCATTAATAAATGCTGTAACATCAATGGCTGAGGCATATGGATTACCAAGAAGGTTATAGTTGTTTATAGTCTCAGGTCCATTGTAGTGAATCGGTACTGTAATAGTTCCTGAGTTTAGAGTTCCAGGATTTGATGCATTTTGAATATAGGTTAAGGTATAGGCTCCATCTCCTACATTAGGTTCGGGTTGTGGGAATACCAATTGTCCGATACCTGGATCGGGTAGTGCTGTACTTCCTGTGACAGGAAGTAGATAATCATTATTATCATCGAGGAAGTTTTCTGCAAACTCAAATTCTGGGAAAATACCAAAGTCAATAGAGAATGGCACAAAGTTACCAGGGATGATACTAAAGACTGCTCTGGAATTTCCATATACTCTGTCTCTGGTTTCTGCAGTCACAGGACTACTCATGGCAACAAAGTTACGATCATCAAGAGTAGGAGTGGTCTTAGCCACAGAGATGGATCCGTTGTTAATAGTCACGGCACTTTCATCAGTTTGTACAATACTACCTTCGTGTAATACATCGATGGTACCATCTACGGTAAGATCACCTGTAGTCTGCAAGTATCTTCCTGCAGTCACCGTCACGGTAGCACTTGAGTTAATGGTGCAGGAACAAGCGGTAATATCTGCATCTACCATAGCGGTATCATAATCACTATCAATGACAGCATTCATAGACCCATCAGGGGTTCCATTATCCCATCCCATATCGGTATAGGTTGTTACGGGTAATCCGGCACATAATGGTGGATCAGGTAGGGTGCAATCTGGTGTATAGTTAAGGATTTGTGTTCCAGCTTGATTGATACAATCGGCATTGACGAAGGTGAATCCAACAAGCGGGTCAAAAGGGCCACAGGCAGTAAAGAATTGATCATCAAACGGATTTGTAGCATCAAAACAAAGGTCTGGAGATATGGCAGAAGCACCATCGAGGAATTGCATTCTTACATGAACTAATGCTACGGGAGTGTTTGCTATGATATTATCACCTATCATTCCTCCACTTCCGTTTTGTTGCCAGATGAAAGATACCTTAGAATCAGTAGCATCATTTACAAAGAAATCATTGTAATGAGCACCAAGAGGGATGATGGTTCCAGGAGCTACTTCCACGGTGGTTTGTCCTCCTAGAATAGAAGTGTTTGGTCGTTCAAAGGTAATGGCACCAGCACCATTGATAAGGGTACCAAAGGCAGCGGTATTATAATCTAAGAAGAACTGTCCTGATCCTTGAGAATAGGTTACATCACTAGTGATCATGACATCTATTTCATAGAAGTCATTCATGCCATCATTGGTGATTTGAGGATTGTCAAAAGAGAGCTCGATATTTTGAGCATTGATAGAGATACATCCCAGAAGTAGGATTATATAAAAAGTAATTTTTTTCATTTCTAAATTGAATTAAGTAGGTTAAAATTGTTGGATACGTCCAGCATTCGGTTGGATAATAAGTGCGATATCGGTGTTGAGAATATTCCCATCCATATTGGCATCTGCACCAGAATACATATTAATGCCACCTGATACAGAAAGCGCATTTGTTATATCTGTATTGAGAATACTTCCATCAGAATTAACATCACCTGCATACATCGCAAAAATTCCATTCCCCATATCTCTAAGAGCAAGGGCTCCTCCAGTAACAGCATTGATATCTGTACTGAGATCAAGGTTAGTTACAGTATCGGAAAGTGACACGGTACTAGCTGTAAGAATACCTAAATGGTTACGATGTCTGACCGCTACATAATAATCACCTGAATCTATTGCTATAGAAATAGCAGACGTCCCATCGGTAGCGACAATATCTCCATCACGCTGTAGTAAAGCCGATAGAGATGCTAATACATTAGATGCATCATTAGGATCTCTGAGTTCAATGAGTATCCAATCTACAATAGCATTTGCTCCTGTCGTAGTAAAAACGGAAGGGTCACAAGTAGTGCTATCATATGGACTTGTTGTTGGAATAAGTATGGAACTAGCGATGCGTAAGTCATCTCGCATCAATAATTCTTCTCCAGTATTTGGATTGGTATATGCACCTTGTAAGAATATAATGGGATGTATGCGTATGTTTATTAATTGAGGAACGATAAAACCTTCAGATATAGAAAGTGTTGCTGTAGTACGTTCGGCAACGTGTACTTCGCCTATTGTGTACATTATGCTGATATCACCAGCAGAAGTGTTGGCGCCGCCGCTATCAATGCTAAAGCGATCAATGGTTTGTGCGTTACTTACACAAAGAATGCTTAAAAAAACTAGCGTATATAAAATTTTCATTTGATAGTGGTTTTAAGTGAAGCTTCTAATCGAGACATTCGATTTTTTAATTCTGTTATTTCTGTAGTCTTCGTTTCTAAAGCTTCTATTTTGGTTTGTTGATTATTAATGATTTCGTTTTGTTCCTGTAGAGCTTTAATGAGCACAGGAATTAAATCTGAATAATAGACACCCAATCTGTCAAGTTCTTTTTTCTGTAATGTTCCTTCTTCATCTACCGATACGAACTCGTGAGTTTTAACTACTTCTGGAATTACATTCAATAAATCTTGAGCAATCAATCCTAGTTTTTCTCCTTGTTCAGGATGATTTTTCCATTGAAAACGAACAGGAACTAGTTGAAGTAACTCTTTAAGTCCATATGAAAGAGAATCAATATTCTTTTTTTCACGCCGGTCTGAAGTATTGATGGTACCGTCCTGCGCCCAAACGGCATTCCAACGATTGCTAGAATTACCAAGATTAAAAGCTCCGTCACTATCTGGAAAAAGGCCAGCATTAAATGATAATTCGTTAGTACCAGTATCTTCAATCGTTTCAGTACCTATACGTAAACGACCATCTGCAATATGAAATCGTTCAGCGGGATTTGTGACACCTACACCTATATTCCCATTTTTTAGGATTATCAATGCGGTACTCCTACTTGAAAAACTAGTGCCATTACCAACTTGAAGTAAAGGATCGTCTGGCAAAAACAACGAATTACTAGCGGGAATTAACGTATTGTAGGTACCTAACACAATAGATTGATACGAATCTGACCTTACATAATTCCCGATCGTTATGCTATTATTTGCTCTGTTTGAATTTTCAAAACCTAATGCAATAGAACCAACTGCATCTGGAAAAACAATATTGCTAAATCCAACTGCAAAACTACTATCTGCTTGTGCTAAGCAATCCGAACCTAAAGAAACAGAATTAAACCCTGAGGCAGAAGCATTTTGACCTAAGGCAACTGAATAATCTCCACTAGATCTTGCTTCAGGTCCCGCAAATGAATAATCTCCATCAGCTCTAGCTTCTGGTCCCGCTAATGAATAGTCTCCATTAGCATCACTTCCAGAACCTAAAGAGACAGAATGTGCTCCTGAGGCATTTGCACTAAATCCAAATGCGATACTATTAGTACCAGATGCAAAACTTTGTCTCCCATGTACAAAACTAGTATTTCCTTGTGCTTGTGAATCAAATCCCAAAGCCACAGAATTGCTACCACTAGCTACTGAGCTACCAGCTGCAAATGATTGTTGACCAAGTGCTCCTCGATCATTCCCAACATTGGAAGAGTAACTTAAATCGACTGCATTTTCTCCTATTGGGCCGTAATTAGCAGGATTTTGACCTGCCAGACGCCATCCGATACCATTTCCCTCATCAAAAGGTTCGAGGCCTGGTATGTTTTCTACATCAGTTGCTATTGTTGCAGTTTGAGCACTCACAGCGGTCTCTGTATGATACGCATATGGCACCGAATAGAAGGGAGTACTTCCTAAATCAATAAGACCATCGCCAGGATCTATTTGTACATTCAGCTCAAATCGATCATTTAGCCAATCCAACGAAGAAAACGTGCCATTAATAGGAGTTCCTTCTCCTATGGTGAGTATAAAAAGACCATTTTCGTTAGTGGTTAACGTATGGGTTTCTACATAGGCAGGAAAATTAATAGGTACAATGTTTAAGGTGAGTTCTACACGTATTTCTTGATTGGCCATGGTCGCTCCCGTATCGTCCCGAACAATCGCTTTATAACTCATTCCAATGGTTTGAGAAATAAGGGTGATAGGGAGTAATAAGATTAAAAATAGATACTTTTTCATACTAGTTTAATTGTTTGTCTTCTAGTTGAGATACACGAGATGCAAGTTCTTTAAGAAGATTTTCTTGTGTTCCAAGTTTTCCTTGTTGTGTATCTATAATTTCTTGTTGCTCCTGGATGGCTTTGATGAGTACCGGAATTAGATCGGTGTAGTATACGCCCAGTCTGTCCAATTCCTTTTTTTCAAGAGTCGTATGTTCTCCCTCCCCAAGGGTCACATATTCATGTGTTTTGACTACTTCAGGAATAATCTCTAATAAATCCTGAGCAATCAAGCCTAGTTTTTCCCCTTGTTCGGGTTTTGCTTTCCAGCGAAAACTTACTGGGTTGAGGTCTAAAATTTCGCGTAAGCCATAGTTTAATCCTTTGATATCTTTTTTCTCTCTACGATCTGAGGTATTAATCGTGCCATCAGTTGCCCAAACGGCTTCCCATCGTAATGCAGAACCGCCTAGTTGAAATGCATCATCAGTATCAGGAAATAGGCTACTATTCCATTCTAACCGATTGGAACCTGTATCTTCTACGGTTTCAGTACCGATACGTAATCGTCCATTGGCAATATGTAAACGTTCTTGAGGATCGGAGGTACCTATACCTGTATTCCCATTTTTAAGTATCGTAATGGCGTTACTTCGATTACTTGTATCCGTGCCATTACCTATCGAAAATACGCGGTCTGTAGGATCAAAAGTATCTGAAGAACCAGATGCAGATTCAGCATAAGAACCAAAAACGACTTCACAAAAGGTTCTAGCAGAATTATTAATTCCCATGGATACAGAATTGTCTCCTATGGCAAAATTACTACGCCCTATGGCCATCGCATTGTCTCCTATGGCATTTGAATTACTTCCACCTGAAAAAGTATTTTGCCCTTGAGCAATTGAATTATTACCATAAGCAACGGTGTTAGTTCCTAAAGAGGTCGCATTACCAAAAGCAATGGCATTTTCTCCTACGATATCTAATGAACTTACGCGACCATTGGCCACCGCTATATTACCGTTTTTATATACGGTCAATGCATTATCATCATTACTTCCTACAGCTTGTCCTATTCCTATTTCAAAAAGAGGATCAGTAGGGACCCAAGCATCTGGATTTCCTCCTCCTATATTTCCACGACCAAATACGGTAGAGAGATAGGCATCTGCATGTAATCCTATTCCAGATACAAATGAAGCCAAACCGATAGCATCATTGCTGCTTCCAAAGACAACAGATCCATCACCAGAAGCTGTATTGGACCCTCCCGCTGCAAATGACGCAGAACCAGAAGCTGTATTGTTAAATCCAAGAGCAGTTGCATTACTATTGGAAGCAATATTACTACTCCCCATGGCTACTGAGTTTGAACCAGAGGCTCTATTTGATTGTCCCATAGCAACTGCACGAGGTGCCGTTGCTATCGTATTTACACCTGCTGCAAAAGAATGCTCTCCAGTAGCACCATAGGGAAATATAAGCACAGCGCCATTGGCATCAGAAACACTCAAATCAATAGCATTTAATCCAATGGCACCATAGCCTTCATCAGAATCAGTGCCTATATTGCTTAATCGCCATCCAATACCATTACCTTCATCTAGTTCTCTTAAACCATTTACATTCTCTGCTGTTAAAGCATTTAATGCATAGGGAACCGCAAGAAATTGGGTAGTGCCCATATCAACAAGTCCTTCTCCTGTATTGATTTGTACATTTAAGAAATGTGTATCTGCTCCCCAATCAATAGTTGTATAATTTCCATTAAGTATTGTTCCTTCTCCAATATTTAGAATGATAAGACCATTAGCATCTGTCGTTGGAGTATGACTTTCTGAATAGACAATTGTAGTACTTTCTAGAATCGTAAATTGAATGACGATAATATCATTTGCTAGAATAGCGCCAGTATTATCTCTAATAATAGCTTTATAGTTTATAGATTGCGATTGTGCTATTCCTATATAGAAAGGAAGTATACAGCAGCATACAAGTAATAATTTTTGAAAAGCTTTCATAAGTGATATTAATTAGTTTACTCATTGGTGTTATTGCTTTTAGAAAGTAAACACCAAGATTTAATATTTTTTGATTTTTATTTGTAAATAACTATATGTTAGGGATTAAGGAGGTGTTAATGTTGAGGTAGTTGTACTCATTTTATATGCATCATTTCTTTTTTATACTTTTAATAGCATAAAATGTTTACCTCGGCAGTTTTAATACACTAATATGAAAAAGCAACGCCTTATTATTGGATTAAAAGAAGACCGACCGGAAGCACTACGTGAGATATACCTTGCACATCGCAAGGCTTTTTTGCGTTACGCAAAGAAGTATCCCATCACGACCTCTATGGCTGAAGATGTGTATCAAGATGCCATTATCATTTTAAGAGATAATGCAAGACAGGGAAAACTGGATAACTTAAGAAGCGAACTTAGAACCTACCTTTTTAGTATTGGGAAGTATTTGATTTATGCACACTTACGAAAACAAAAAAAGGTACACCTCGTCGAAGATTTCTCTGAGATGTATAACGAGCAAACGGTTATGACAGAGATCGTAGAAGCTACGATTTCTGATGAAGAAAAACGACATCAAATGCAATTGGCGTTAGAAAAATTAGGTGATAAATGCCGTGAGATCCTATACTTGTTTTATTACCGTGGTTTTAGTCTTGATGAAATTGTAGATAAATTAGGATATAGTAATAAGGATGTAGCCAAAAGTCAGAAATCAAGATGTCTTAAAAGTTTAAAGACACTCGTTCAATCCCCCAATTATGGATAAAGAGGTATTAATTCAAAAATATTTGCAAGGGACATTAAGTGATGCCGAAGAGCAATTGTTTCAAGAGTACATCAAGAATGATCCTTCTTTTGCAGATGATATTCCCTTTTATGAAGGACTTAATTATGCTTTCGCGAAAGCGGACTATGACAAAACAAAAGCACAGTTACACACTTTTTATAAAGAAGAAAAACGCTCCTTATGGAGAAAATGGGCTATAGCTGCGACCGTATTACTGCTTATTGGTTTGGGAAGTGTATTCTATTTTAATACAATACAATCTTCCGAAAGATTATATACTCAGTATTTTGAACCTTATAAAAATGTAGTACAACCTATGGTTCGTGGAGAAGTAGTGAAGACTACAAAAGAATTTGCTTTTAAGGCATATGATGAAGGAAGTTATGCCGAAGCAATTGTACACTTGAATACACTTATAAACGAAAAACCAGAAGGTATACTAGCACTTTATAAAGCCAATGCTCAATTGCAACTAGGGAAAACAGAAGCTGCTATTGTCACTTTAGAATCACAGATTCAAAAAACAGATACGATCTATGCCGAAGCGCAATGGTACCTAACATTGAGTTATTTGAAATTAGATAATAAGGAGAAAGCAAAAAATCATCTGAATGCCTTGCTTCAAACCAATTCAAGTTTTAAAAAAAATGAGGCGCAAGAATTATTGAAATCGTTGGAATAATGGTTTTTTAAATACGAATAGAAGTAGAAAGATTCCCCCTATAATGAACACCCATTTTTTCCAAGGTAACTTATTCTGATGGATAGGGGTTGGGTCTCCAGAAATTACAAAACCAGACCAGTAATATGGGTGTTGTAAAGCTGGGTAATCTGCATTAGTACTTAAGTAATCTACTTTAGATTGGCGGAGTGCTTCATCTTTAGGTATGCCTTCATAAAGGTATTTATAGAAATTTGCCATGATAGCTTTGGTTTCTGTATCTGGTACTTTCCAAAGACTCATAACTGTACTAGAAGCACCAGCATGCATAAAAGCATTAGCCATACTTTGTATTCCTTTTCCTTTGATTTCTTTACCTATACCCGTTTCGCAGGCGCTTAACGTGACTAAAGATGCTTGAAGTTCCAGATCATAAATTTCAGGAAGGGTTAAACTGGTGCGTGTAGGATCTATAGCTTCTTCTTCATAAAACTGAATCTTACTTAACAATGGGTCTTCTGTATTTGCAGTAGCGTGTGTCGCAAGATGAATGATAGAAGCTGTTTTTAGTTTGCTAAAAAAGGAATTTTTAGTTGCTTGTTGATCGAGATAGCTGTCGTGATCAAAGTAAGGATTTATAGCTTCTATCTCATCAGCACTTTTAGAAAGACGATTACTGAAAATACCATCTTGTGTCGCAAAAGGAGCCATTAATAATGCTTGATTAGAAGTGGGTATTTCTCTTTTAGGAATTACAGTTGTTATGTGTATAATGCTGGTTTTTTCTAATACGTATTTTTTTTCTTCTTCAATCCATAAAGAGGGGACTGGAATGTGATGTAATTTATCATCTAGTAATATTGCTGTTTTTACATCTGGTTGTAAGTATTTTTTAAATAACGTGTTGTATATAAGCTGTTGCGCTTCTTTATCTGTTGGGATATCTATTTTTCGAATTTCCGAACTCACTTTATCAATAGCAGTTTCCAAAGCTTCGGTAAGTGGTATTTTGTCAAAGTATTGTATAGTACTCTGTTGGTTTAATACATAAATAGCATCCTCTCCCCAGAAATAATATATAGCATTATATCCCTGGTAGATTTCTTTAAGATTTTTTATAAACGGGATAGCAGGAATATCTTCTCGTTTTTGTGTGTTTTTGAGCTCGTTAAGTATGGTGACATATTGACTTTGTAAACGTAATTGTAACCCATTTTCAAATGTCTTATTAGTTCCAACTGCGTTCCATTCTTCTTGATAAATAGCCATTAAATTACCATACACTTTTTTGAACTGAGCTTCATCCAGAAACGCATCTTCGTCACTGACACTTCCCATAACTTTAATCAATTCATGAGCAGTTTCATAAGATTGTCTTTTTGTGTTTAAGTATGCATTGTCTTTTGTAGTAGTATATAGTTCTTCAGAAAGCTGTGCTTTAAATAAGAGATTATCTAAAAGAATGTTTTTATGTGCTTTTTCAATAGTGTTTATATTCAGAGGTGTATGAAATGAAGTTGTATTACTTGTCCTTCCAGTATTTACAGCCAGTGCTTCTTCACTGTAATATTGAGCATTTTTATAATCATTAAGATTCAAATAGTATTTCGCTAGTCTAATTAGAAGTGCAGCTCTTTCTACATTTCTGACTTCTAGAGATTCTTGTAATGCTTTTGTACTGAGTAACTCGTTGATTGCTTCCTGATGATTTCCTTGGAAATTATGAATATCAGCAATACGTTCGCTTAAAAACCACTCAGAAAAATGAGACTTAAATTTGTCGGTATTTCGTAGTTTTTTTAATGCCAAAGATTGTTTCATGGCTTTATCATAGAGGCTATTTTTTATTAAATAATCTATATGGTAAGAATAAAAATCATAGACAAAGAATGCTGGTTGTGACTGTGCATACTTCTCAGCTTCAAATTCTTCAACCATTTCTATAATCTTCTGATGCTGATTGGTAAGTGTATAGGTTTTAAAAAGCCCTCCATAACTTAAATAAAAGGGGAGTTCATGTTTTCTAGCTTTTTCTAATGATTGAGTATAGAAATTTTCTGCTTTTTTATAATTGTATTGAAACTCTTCTGTTTTTCCCATTCTATATAAAATAGACATATAGGAAGAGAGGTATTCCGGATCTTCTGTTAAATGATCTCCTTGAAGTAAGTGTAATGCTTTTGTACCATAATAATGTGCAACCACAGGTTGGTTATTGATATTTGCATTTGTACTTAATGCGGCATATAGTTTGACCTTTGTCATACTAGGTTGTTTCAATGTCTTTTCAAAGGGAAGTGCTTGGTATAATGGGGTTGCCCATTGAGATACAGGTTTTAAAAAATTAAAGCATTTATATTCCAGAAGCTTGGCTTTTATAACATTTTCTGGTTGTTGTAATTTTTGATATAAAGAATCGGCTGTATGAACAAGTGGAAGTGCCGTTTTTGCCTCTCTTTTTTGTAATGCAACTGTTGCTTGTTCTAGGTAGGTATCTGCAATTTCTCTATCTGTATGATTTTGTGAGGAAGGTGATATTTGAGCTACACTTATTGATGTAAACCTGGTAACACCCAGAATACATAACATAGAAAAAATCATACGTCTCTTAAAGAATGAGATATGCATTTTTTAAAATAGGAGGCTTGTTAGTACATATAAAGTTATTGACTAATATACAAACAACCTGACACCTAGGAGAATTACGCCAATTCCTTCAATTGCTTTTGAAGTGCTTTGATCTTATCTCGCAGTTTGGCAGCTTGTATAAAATCCAACTCTTTGGCAGCAATTTCCATCGCTTTACGAGTACTTCTGATACTTTTTTCTATTTCTGGCTTGGTTTGATAGGTAGCTGCGTCTTCGGCGGCAAGATTGATTAATGTTTCTGCTTCTAATGAATAAGTCTTTTTTCGCGTAAGCGCATTATCAAGTGACTTTTTTATAGCCGTAGGAGACATGTTATTTGCTGTGTTATATGCTATTTGCTTTTCTCTTCGATAGTTACTACCATCAATAGTCTCTTGCATACTTCTTGTAATCTTATCTGCATACATAATAGCTTTACCATTTACATTACGTGCAGCACGACCTATAGTTTGTGTCAACGAGCGTTTGCTACGAAGAAACCCTTCTTTGTCGGCATCTAGTATGGCTACCAGTGATACTTCTGGCAAGTCCAGACCTTCTCGTAGTAGATTTACTCCTACTAAGACATCATAGAGGCCTTTTCGTAAGTCCTGCATGATCTCCACTCGTTCTAATGTGTCTACATCAGAATGTATATAGCGCGTTCGTACATCAATACGAGTAAGATATTTGGTGAGTTCTTCTGCCATACGTTTGGTTAATGTAGTCACCAGAATACGTTCATCTCTTTCTACACATTTGTTTATTTCTTCAATGAGATCATCTATTTGATTTAAACTAGGTCGCACTTCTACCACAGGGTCGAGAAGGCCTGTAGGGCGAATGATTTGCTCTACATAGGTGCCTTCAGATTTCTGTAATTCATAATCTGCGGGTGTCGCAGAGACATAAATTACCTGATTCTGTAGTTGTTCCCATTCCTCAAATTTTAAAGGGCGATTATCCATAGCTGCGGGTAATCTGAACCCATATTCTACAAGATTCTCTTTTCTGCTTCGATCTCCACCGTACATCGCAGATACTTGTGAACAGGTGACATGACTCTCATCTACAATCATTAAATAGTCATCTGGAAAGTAATCCAGTAAACAGAAAGGGCGAGTTCCAGGATCACGACCGTCTAAATAACGAGAATAGTTTTCTATACCAGAACAATAGCCTAGTTCTCGTATCATTTCCAAATCAAAATTTGTACGTTCATCTAGGCGTTTTGCTTCCAGATGTTTTCCTATTTCTTTAAAATAGTCTACTTGTTTTACAAGATCTTCTCCTATTTGATTGATAGCACCTTGAAGAACTTCTGGAGAGGTGACAAACATATTTGCAGGATAAATATTTAATCTGTCATACTTTTCAATAACTTCATTGGTTTTGATATCAAAGGCTTCTATCTCCTCGATTTCATCTCCAAAAAAATGAATCCGAAATGCATCATCTGCATACCCCGGAAAAACATCTACTGTATCTCCTTTTATTCTAAAATTCCCCCGATTAAAATCTGCTTCTGTACGACTATATAAACTTTGCACTAATCGTTTAAGTAACATAGTGCGCGATATTACTTGGTCTCGTTTCAATGAGATTACATTCTTTTGAAATTCCGCAGGGTTTCCTATACCATAGAGGCATGACACAGAGGCAACAACAATAACATCTCGACGTCCTGAAAGTAATGATGAGGTAGTACTCAATCGCATTTTTTCTATCTCTTCATTGATAGATAAGTCTTTTTCTATATATACTCCAGAAGTAGGTATAAACGCTTCCGGTTGATAATAGTCGTAATAGGACACAAAATACTCAACAGCATTATCTGGAAAGAATGCTTTAAACTCACTGTATAATTGTGCCGCTAGGGTTTTGTTATGAGCGAGAATTAAGGTGGGCTTTTCTGTATGTTGGATCACATTTGCCACTGTAAATGTTTTACCACTACCAGTAACTCCTAGGAGGGTTTGATACTCTTCTTTGGCATTAATTCCATCTACAAGTTGTTGGATCGCTTCTGGTTGATCTCCCGTAGGTTTGAAGTCAGATTGGAGTTTAAATTTCAATGCTGTAGATTTTAATACGAAATTAAGTTTTTTTCCGCTTTCGCGAAAGCGGAATGAAGATTCATATAACATGTAACTCATTATAAAAATACCATAGCATTACATTGGTTTTTAACACATAGTATTCAGTTTTATATGGCAAAGACACAATTCATCCTCAAAAAATAACAACTGAGAAATTATTTATTTATAAGGATCTCAGATTGTTTCATATTTACATTGTAATTTTAAAACATCATCATTATGAAAGACCTAAATAAGGAATATACAAAGTATGACAGAGCAAAGGCTTATGTTAATGAAATAAAAGATTTTTATACACATCTGATCATCTATTTGGTGATGGTCCCCATATTTTCAATCATCAATTATTATACAACATCATTTCCATGGGCTATATTTCCAATAGTAGGATGGGGAATTGGTGTATTGAGTCACGCTGCCTGTACGTTTAATTGGAATCCATTTTTTGATAAAGATTGGGAGAAGCGTAAGATAGATGAATATTTAAGGAATGACTCTTTTTAACCTATACACTATGGATCATCAAGACCTTAAATATCAGAGAGCTTCATCAAGAGTTGCTGTATTGAAAAAATTTTATTCACGATTAGGGAGTTTTCTTTTATTCGGGTTACTTTTCCTAGGGTTGAACTACTATACAAATAGATTACAATCGCCTTGGTTTTTATGGATTGTAGGATTCTGGGGGTTTAGTATTGCAATTGATGCTTTTAAAATTTTTGGTACAGACTTCCTTTTTGGTAAAAACTGGGAGGAGCGTAAGATTAAAGAAGAAATGAATAAAGAAGATAACAATAGACCACATGGTTATAATTATGGAAAATGATCAAGAAAAATACGAACGAGCTAAAAAGCAAGTTGAGGATGAAAAAGGATGGTATACACACCTGTTTATTTATATCGTAATAAATACTTTGTTGCAGTTGTTTTATGGAGGTTTGTTTGATGATGGTAGTATAACTGGATATATGCCTTGGTGGGTACATCTTACAACACCTTTCTTTTGGGGTCTTGGTTTACTGGGGCATTGGATAAAAGTATTTAAAAGAATACGTGTTAATACCTTTTATAAAAATTGGGAAGAGCGTAAAATCAAAGAATTTATGGAGGAAGAAGATGAAGAATTTGCTCAAAGAACTAAAAATAGAACGACTAGAAATAGAAATACATAAGAATGACTCTAATGGATGATATAAATGAAGAAAAGTATGAACGTGCTAAGAAACTAATAAAGAGTGAAAAGGAATGGTATTCACATTTCTTTGCATATATCTTTTTTTGTACAATGGAGCAATTGTTTTATGCGGGTATTTTTGATGAGGGAATGTTTACATCGTATATTCCGTTATGGGTACGATTTGTGACCCCAATTTTATGGGGGATTGCATTATTGTTACATTGGTTATATGTATTTAAAGGAATACGTTTTAATGGTTTTTATAAAAACTGGGAACAACGTAAGATCAAAGAGTATATGGAAAAAGAAGAGGAAGATTATATTGATAATCGCGTATTAAAAGAGTAATAAGTTGCATAGAATAGATAGGGAATCACAAAATTTTATATCACTACTTGCCTGTGTAGAATGACACCGCTATCCTACAGAAATTCTTACAGTAAGGTATCCTTGATAGATTTTTTAAAATTTTCATGTTAAAAGTTGCAGCAGATAATGTAGATGTAAAGCAAGTCATATTAATGGGGGCACCAGATGAATATGCCTTACTCGACAAAGCTTTTGTGGATCATTTTTTGGATGAGATCTCATGGTGGATTATAAATAATTAATTTGAGATTCTACATAAACTCCTTATTTAATATATCACTGTCTTTTGTGCTATTAAGTATACAAGCTATTGTACTCTATAAAAGGCGTTCACTACAATACATTATGATTCCTATAGAGAAGTCTTATTAAAATTATGATCTAAACTATAATTCAATAAGAGATACTGTTTACTTTTTTATATTTTGCAGTATGTTAAAATTGGTATACGATATTCGGCATTATTTTGAGAAACATGGATTTTATGTGTCTTCTCGATTGGCAGATAGATTAGGAATGCGAGCAAAGAGTGTTCGCTTGTTTTTTATCTACCTATCTTTTGCAACACTGGGTGTAGGCTTTGCATTGTATATTACATCTGCTTTTCTATTAAAGCTAAAGGACTTAGTATATACCAAACGTAGCTCTGTATTTGATTTATAAATATGTTTAGACTTTTCCGATCAAAAATATATGTAGCACTTGTCCTAACAATAACCACATTAGGTATAGGCGTTTTGGGCTATAGATATGTTGCGGGATATGAATGGATAGACGCTTTTTATATGACAGTTATTACAATAACAACTGTAGGATATGGGGAGGTAAATCCATTAACACCAGAAGCAAAAATATTTACAGTAATTCTTATCTTGTGTAGCGTTGTTATTGTAGGATATGCTATTGCTGTAATTACAGAATATATTATTAGTAAAAACACGTATCTTACATTAAAAAATAGGCGTGTGCAGAAACAGATAAATAACTTGAATCATCATATCATCGTATGTGGATATGGAAGAAATGGTCGACAAGCAGTAGAAAAATTACGAGCATATAATAAACCTTTCGTCATTATAGAAAGAGATGATGAGATCATAAATCGTTATGAAGACGCACACACACTTTTTGTAAAAGGGAATGCAAATGAAGATGAGACACTTCTAGGAGCTGGTATAGATCGTGCAAAAACGTTAATCACTGCTTTACCAGATGATGCCGATAATTTGTTTGTAGTATTGAGCGCTCGACAATTAAACAGTTCTCTTAAGATTATAAGTAGAGCAGAGTATGAGACTTCACAAAAAAAATTAAAACTAGCAGGAGCAGATAATGTTATAATGCCTAATCGTATAGGGGGAGATCATATGGCATCACTTGTTGTACATCCGGATCTTATCGAATTTTTAGATAATTTATCTGTTGTAGGAGAAGAAGACAGTATTAATGTAGAAGAAATTTGTTTTGAACAAATATGTCCTGATAATAAATCGGCAACGATCAAAGCTATAGACTTACGATATAAAACGGGGTGTACAATTATAGGATATAAAGCACCATCAGGAAAATATATAGTAAACCCAAGTGCAGATAAAGTACTAGAAGAGGGATCAAAACTGATTGTTATCGGTCGTCCAGAACAGATAAAAAAACTCCATGAAACCTTTATGACATAAAAGGATTGATTAGTTTTAAGAATCATTTCTTTGATTAAGGGGCTTTTTTTTGCATCTTGCTATCCTAATTTAATGTTAATCTAACACCAACTAAATGATGAAGAAATATCTTCTTTCGCTATTTGCAGTCTTACTACCATTGATCACTTTTGCCCAAAACGGACAAGAAGTAGGTTTAGATCAGAAAATAGACCAAGCATTCCAACCCGTTTCAGATTTCTTTTCAAACATTATATTTTTTGAAATAGCTGGGGCTCCATTTGTACTGATACTTCTTGTAGCTAGTGCCTTGTTTTTTACAATTTATTTTGGGTTTCCTAACATAAGATATTTTGCAAAAGCAATTAATGTTGTACGAGGTAAGTATGATGATGTAGAAGGCCATGGGTTAGGCGATGAAGCTGCTGGGGTTGATGGAGATATTCCAGATACGATCAGAGACGAAAGTAAAGAAGGAGAGGTAAGTCATTTTCAAGCACTTGCAACCGCTGTTTCTGGAACAGTAGGTAATGGTAATATTGCGGGTGTAGCATTAGCAATTGCATTAGGTGGTCCAGGAGCAACATTCTGGATGATTATCTGCGGATTGTTAGGAATGTCGACAAAGTTTGTAGAATGTACATTAGGAGTTCAATATAGAGATGTAGGTCCTGATGGAACTGTATATGGCGGGCCTATGTACTATATAAGCAAAGGTCTAAAGGAAAAAGGCTTCGCGATGTTAGGTAAGGTTGCAGCTGTCTTGTTTGCTATCTTTTGTATTGGAGGATCTTTTGGAGGGGGAAATGCAGCTCAATCTAATCAAGCAACGATTGTACTTAAAGAAATGTTTGGTTTAGAAAGTACTGGCGCAGGATTTTGGATAGGAATTGTGCTTGCCATTCTTGTAGGTATTATTATTATAGGTGGTATAAAACGTATAGCATCAGTGACAGAGAAGGTAGTTCCATTTATGGCAGTAATGTATATCATTGCTTGTCTTTATATTATCTTTAGTAATTTCGGATTGATAGATGACGCAATAGGTCTAATTATACAAGAAGCATTTAACCCTACAGCTATTGGAGTAGGAGGTTTTATAGGAGTGCTCTTGGTAGGATTTAAACGTGCTGCTTTCTCAAATGAAGCTGGCGCAGGTTCTGCATCTATTGCTCATTCGGCTGTAAAAACAAAATATTCTGCAAGTGAAGGGCTAGTAGCATTGCTAGAGCCATTTATAGATACCGTAGTGATCTGTACAATGACTGCTCTTGTAATTATTATATTTAATTTTGGCGGATTCTTTGAGTATGGAGGAGATGGAACAGGTGCTGTTCTTATAGAAGGGGTTTCTTTTGAAGGAGCTGGTATCACATCAAAAGCTTTTGCGCAATATATCCCTTACTCTAATGTTTTCTTGACAATAGCGGTAGTTCTATTTGCAGTATCAACGATGATTTCATGGTCATACTATGGACTGCAATCATGGAAGTTCCTTTTCGGAAGAGGAAAAGCAGCAGATTTAACCTATAAATTATTATTCTTAACATTTGTAATCATAGGTGCAGCTGCAAGTATGGGATCTATATGGGCATTTTCAGATGCGATGATTTTTGCAATGGTATTCCCAAATATGATAGGACTTTATTTCTTATTCCCAGTAGTTAAAAAACAACTAGCTCGTTATTTTGATGCTATAAAAGCGAGTAAATCATAATATAACTTAGACAATGACATCTTTTAAATCCCACTTCTTATACGATAGACGTAAAAGGAGTGGGATTATATTTTTAATAGCGATTGTTCTAGTCGTTATTATATTTACGATTTGGTATACTCCAGAAAAGGAGTATGTTATTTCTCAACAAGAAAAAGAAGTAATACATGCTTTTCAATCTCAAATAGATTCTCTTAAACGAGTTGAACTTGTAAAACGAGTTCCTAAGATATTCCCCTTTAACCCTAATTATATTACAGATTATAAAGGATACACTCTTGGAATGACAGTCGAAGAGATTGATCGATTACATCACTTTCGTAAAAATGGTAAATGGATCAATTCAATAGCAGACTTTAAGAAAATTACAAAAGTACCTGACTCTATATTGAATAAAATCTCTCCTTATTTCAAATTTCCAGATTGGGTTACTCAACCTAAGAAAAGGAAAAGCAAGGCTAAAACTCTGTGGAAAAGCTATGATGAAAAAGGAATGCTCAATAAAGTTTCTCTAGAAAAATTAATGGCTATAAATGGGATGGATAGTTTATCTGCTATTAGAGTGATACGTCATATTCAAAAAATAGGAGGATATCAAATGGATAGTCAGATTTACGATGTATATGGAGTGCATACGAACGTAAAGAAGAAAATACTAAATGAGTATACCGTTAAAGAAAAGCCTACCATTGATTATATCAACGTAAATACAGCAACTGCCTCGGACTTATCTACGATTCCATTGGTCAATTTTGATTTGGCAAAAGAGATTGTAGATTATAGAATATTACATGAAGGTATTCGTTCTCTAGATGAATTGTTAAAACTAGATGGGATGACAACCTATAAATTTGACAGAATTAAGTTATATTTGTTGGTTGAATAAAGGGCTTATTTTTAAAGAACTTTTATCCTGAAATATACGCAAACTACATAAGGAAAATGAACGATATATATTTTACAGAAGAGCACCATCTTTTTCGCGAAAGCTTAAAAGATTTTCTTCAAAAAGAAGTAGTGCCTCATATTGATAAATGGGAAAAGACGGGAAATATTGATCGTTTTATTTGGGAGAAGTTTGGAGAAATGGGTTTTTTTGGAATTGCTTATCCAGAAGAATATGGAGGTATGGGATTGGATTTTTTCTATACCGTAATATTATTAGAAGAATTACAAAAAATAAATTCAGGAGGATTTGCAGCAGCAATCTGGGCACATGCGTATTTAGCAATGACTCATTTAAACGCTGAAGGCGATGTGCGCATTAAATCAGAATATCTTGCGCCGAGTATTGCGGGTGAGAAAATAGGATGTCTATGTATTACAGAACCTTTTGGGGGAAGTGATGTCGCTGGAATGCGTACGACTGCAGTAAAGAATGGAGATCATTATGTGATTAATGGATCAAAAACCTTTATTACCAATGGAGTTTATTCTGATTATCTTGTAGTAGCTGCAAAAACAGCGCCTGAATTAGGAGGGAAGGGAATGAGTATTTTTGTTATTGATCGAGACACTCCAGGAGTTTCTGCTACGAAACTGGATAAATTAGGATGGCGAGCATCCGATACAGGAGAAATTGCATTTGATAATGTAAAGATCCCATTAGAGAACTTAATGGGAGAAGAAAATAAAGGGTTTGGATATATAATGCAACATTTTGCTACTGAACGATTAATCATGGGTATTAATGCACATGCCAGAGCAGAATATGCTATAGATTATGCTTTAGAGTATATGAAAGAGCGTACTGCCTTTGGACAAACCATAGATCGTTTTCAGGCCTTGCGTCATAAAATAGCTGAACGTAAAGCAGAAGTAGAAATGTCCAAAGCATTTAACTATGCTATAGCATACCGACTTGATAAAGGGGAGTATGTCGTAAAAGAAGCTACAATGTCAAAGCTTACTGCTACTAAAATAGCAGATGAGGTTATTTACGACTGTTTACAAATGTTAGGCGGGTATGGATATATGGAAGAATATCCTATGGCACGTTTACTTAGAGATAGTAGATTAGGGCCAATAGGAGGTGGAACATCTGATATATTGAGGGAGATCATTGCAAAAATGATTATTGATAAAAAAGAGTATAAACCACCAACAGAGGCGGTAATTAAAAAATAATTTAAATTCAGGTTGCAGAGAAACGGAATAGTAGTATCTTTGCACCCTAATTTTTAAAGAAAGGAGGTCCCACTATGTTAATAATACCAGTAAAAGACGGAGAAAATATAGATAGAGCGCTTAAACGTTTCAAACGTAAATTTGATCGTACTAAGACAATGCGTAATTTAAGAGAGCGTAAGCAATTTACAAAACCTTCTGTAACAAGAAGACGCGAAATTCAAAAAGCATCTTATATCCAGAGACTTAGGGATAGCGAGAATATCTAATAAATAATATCCGTCGCCTATATGTTATTATAGGATGTCTGGATTGACAGAAAGAGGAATCTCTTTCATAATATAGACGTTGTACTATAAAGTTTACCTTTGTAGTACAACGTTTTTTTTTGTAGGACCTTATTTAACTATGTAAATTGTATTGGTCGCAACCATAATATTCCATTAAATGCCTCTTACTTCTTTTATAGATTATCTTGAGTTAGAAAAAAAGTATAGTAAACATACAGTGCTTGCTTATGAAAAGGATATAGGAGAGTTTTCGAAATTTGTAAAAGAGGAATACGGAGAAATAGAACTCATAGATATACATTATAATCAAATAAGGAGATGGATTGTTTCGCTTATAGATAATGGTATTTCAAATAGGACGGTAAATAGAAAAATTTCTTCTTTAAAATCCTTTTATAAATTTTTAGTAAAAGTAGCATTGATTGAAGTGTCACCGCTCGTAAAACATAAGGCGTTGAAAACCCCCAAAAAACTCCAAGTACCTTTTTCATATGATGAGGTATCGGAGGTAATAGGCCTATTGGAAATTTCTGATGATTTCGAATCTTTACGTGATCTTCTTTTGATAGAGCTATTGTATGGAACGGGAATGCGTCGTGCGGAACTTATTAGTCTTACATTAAAAAGTGTTGATCTTTCTCAAAAGACAATAAAAGTTATAGGTAAACGCAATAAGGAACGTATCATTCCTTTATTACCTACTATATGTGCTACCATCCATAAATATATGATCAAGCGCAATGAGATTGCGCAATATGGAGGGGACGAACCTTTATTAGTAACTAAAAAAGGAGTTAAATTATACGATACACTTGTCTATAGAATTATAAATCACTATTTTAGTAAGACGTCTAATAAAATCAAAAAGAGTCCGCATATAATAAGACATTCATTTGCGACTCATATGCTTAATCAGGGTGCTGATTTAAATGTTGTAAAGGATTTGCTAGGACATGCAAGCCTTGCATCAACTCAAGTCTATACACACAATAGTGTAGCGATGCTACGCGATGTGTACAAAAAATCACATCCACGCAATAAAAATGATTGATAGTCGTGTGAAGTAAGGGCATAATATCTTGCCAAAGTTCTAACCTATAAAAATAGTGGCTTATGAAAGTAACCGTAGAAGCACCACAGTTTGATCCAGATGTAAAATTAATTGACTTTATTCAAAGGAAGTTAAACAAGTTAGAACAGTTTTATGATAAAATAATACATGCAGATGTATTTTTAAAGTTGGAACCTAACAACAAACCAGCTAATAAAATTGTAGAAATTCTAGTAAGTGTTCCAGGGGATGAGTTTATTGTAAAAAAGAATACAAAATCGTTTGAAGAAGGAACAGATGTATGTGTACAATCTCTTGAAAGAGTGCTTAAAAAAAGAAAAGATAAATTAAGAGCGCATATTGCTTAAAAAAAATAAATAAAATGTTTTGTTAGACATTAAAATTGTCTACATTTGCAGTCCGTTAGAAATAGCGGACTTTTTTATGCTTCGAAAGGGGTGTAAGATTGTAAAAAAAGCCGATGTAGCTCAGCTGGCTAGAGCAGCTGATTTGTAATCAGCAGGTCGTGGGTTCGAGTCCCTCCATCGGCTCTTTTAAACATCTGATTTTCACAGATTTGTTCTTTAAAATAGTGAACTTTTTAATAGTTCTGGGGAGATACTCAAGCGGCCAACGAGGACGGACTGTAACTCCGTTGTTTTTAACTTCGCAGGTTCGAATCCTGCTCTCCCCACAAGAATTCTCATACATATGAGAATTTTATTGTACTAAGATCTTTATTATGAGATTTTAGATTGAAATAATGTAATACCATTAATTGTATAGCAATATGCAATTATAAATGCGGGAGTAGCTCAGTTGGTAGAGCGTCAGCCTTCCAAGCTGAATGTCGCCGGTTCGAACCCGGTCTCCCGCTCTTAAATACCCTTTGAGGTATTGAGCTTTCGCGAAAGCGTAAATAAGCCGACGTAGCTCAGGGGTAGAGCGTTTCCTTGGTAAGGAAGAGGCCACGGGTTCAAATCCCGTCGTTGGCTCAACAAAAAAAAGGAGTAGTGATTGCACTCCCTTTTGTATTAAATCAAAAGAAAAGTGATCAGCAAAAAAAGATTACACACTAATAATAACTAAGATTAAATAATTACATCATGGCAAAGGAAACTTTTGACCGCTCGAAGCCGCACTTAAACATCGGTACAATTGGGCACGTAGATCACGGTAAAACTACACTTACTGCTGCGATCACTACAGTACTTGCAAACGCAGGTTTATCAGAATTGAGAAGTTTTGATTCTATTGATAATGCTCCTGAGGAGAAAGAAAGAGGTATTACTATTAATACATCACACGTAGAATATCAAACTGCAAATCGTCACTATGCACACGTAGATTGTCCAGGTCACGCCGATTATGTGAAGAACATGGTTACAGGTGCTGCTCAAATGGATGGTGCTATCCTTGTAGTTGCTGCAACAGATGGTCCTATGCCACAAACACGTGAGCATATCCTTCTTGGTCGTCAGGTAGGTATTCCTCGTATCGTTGTATTCATGAACAAAGTGGATATGGTAGATGATGAAGAATTACTTGAGCTAGTAGAGATGGAGATCAGAGATCTATTATCTTTCTATGAGTACGATGGTGATAATGGTCCTGTAGTAGCTGGTTCTGCTCTTGGTGCACTTAACGGTGAGCAAAAATGGGTAGATACAGTAATGGAGCTTATGGCTGCTGTTGATGAGTGGATTGAAGAACCTATCCGTGAAACAGAAAAAGATTTCTTAATGCCTATCGAAGATGTATTCTCTATTACAGGTCGCGGTACAGTTGCAACGGGTCGTATTGAGACTGGTGTAGCAAATACTGGAGATCCAGTTGAGATCATCGGAATGGGAGCAGAGAAATTAACTTCTACAATTACAGGAGTTGAGATGTTCCGTAAAATCCTTGATAGAGGTGAAGCAGGAGATAATGTTGGTATCCTATTAAGAGGTATTGAGAAAACTCAAATCTCTCGTGGTATGGTAATTACTAAGCCAGGATCTGTAACTCCTCACGCTAAATTTAAAGCAGAGGTTTATATCCTTAAGAAAGAAGAAGGTGGACGTCACACTCCATTCCATAACAACTATCGTCCTCAGTTTTACGTACGTACAACTGACGTAACTGGTAACATCGCACTTCCTGATGGAGTTGAGATGGTTATGCCTGGAGATAACTTGACAATCAATGTAGAGCTTATTCAGCCTATCGCATTGAACTTGGGTCTTCGTTTTGCAATCCGTGAAGGAGGTAGAACAGTAGGTGCAGGTCAGGTTACTGAGATTCTAGACTAAGATATTAGTTAATATATAAAGTAAAGGTGTTTCGCTATAAAAGCGAAACGCCTTGACTTTTGTTTAAGGGAGATGCACATAGTGCGCTTTCGCGAAAGCGGAAAATAACCTTTAAATACGGGTGTAGCTCAGTTGGTAGAGCACTGGTCTCCAAAACCAGGTGTCGGGAGTTCGAGTCTCTCCTCCCGTGCAAGTTGAAGCACGGTTTTGAAACAGTGTGTTTGAAATAACAGAAGAAAGGAATCAGGTTTTTGAGAACTTTTCTGAAATGAAATAAGATTATGGCTGGAATAGTAAATTACATACAAGAATCATATAACGAATTAAAGAATCACGTTACATGGACACCGCTTGCAGAAGCACAACGTCTTATGGTAGTGGTTGCTGTTTTTTCGATTTTATTTTCTTTGGCAACTTGGGGTGTTGATACAGTGTTTAGCAATGTAATCAAGTTGTATTTTGAAAAAGTAGTAGGCGCTTAATTTTAAAACAATGGCTAAAACAAGCAACACAAAACAGTGGTATGTGGTAAGGGCCGTTAGCGGTCAAGAGAATAAGATCAAAGCTTATATCGAGCAAGAAATTGGTCGTCTTAATCTTGAAGATTATATAGAGGATGTTCTCGTACCTACAGAAAAAGTGATTCAGATCCGTAATGGAAAAAAAGTAAATAAAGAACGTGTTTACTTTCCAGGATATATTATGGTTAAAGCCTTTTTGGGCGGTGAAATTCCTCACATTATTAAATCTATTAATGGTGTTATAGGATTTCTAGGTGAAGTAAAAGGAGGGGATCCTGTACCTCTTCGTAAAGCAGAAGTAAATCGTATGCTTGGAAAAGTAGATGAGCTTGCTGTAAAACAGGATAATGTTGCAATACCTTATACAGTAGGTGAAACTATTAAAGTAATAGATGGACCATTTAATGGATTTAATGGTTCTGTTGAAAAAGTAAATGAGGAGAAACGCAAACTAGAGGTAATGGTGAAGATTTTTGGAAGAAAGACCCCTTTAGAATTGAGTTATATGCAAGTTGAGAAAGTATAAAAATTAAGTGTTACACTAATATATTTTGGATTTTGTTCTATTGCTTCCAACTCTCAGAACAAGTCAAAGTTAAATTTTGAAAAATGGCAAAAGAAGTAAGTAAGGTTGTTAAGTTACAAGTACGAGGAGGTGCTGCAAACCCTTCTCCACCAGTAGGACCTGCTTTAGGTGCAGCCGGCGTTAATATCATGGAGTTCTGTAAGCAGTTTAATGCAAGAACACAAGATAAAGCTGGGAAAGTACTTCCTGTTGTTATTACTGTTTATGGAGATAAGTCTTTTGACTTTGTTATTAAAACTCCACCAGCAGCAGTTCAATTAATGGAAGCAGCTAAAGTAAAAGGTGGTTCTGGTGAACCCAACCGTAAAAAGGTTGCAAAAGTTACTTGGGATCAAGTACGTGCAATCGCAGAAGATAAGATGCCTGATTTAAATGCATTTACAATAGATAGCGCTATGAAAATGGTAGCTGGTACTGCAAGATCAATGGGTATTACGGTTAAAGGGGGAGATGCTCCCGCTTAACATCCAAAAAGAAAATTAAAATGGCAAAATTAACAAAAAAGCAAAAAGAAAATCTATCAAAAGTAGAAGCTGGTAAAGCATATACTCTTGGTGATGCTTCCACTTTAATAAAAGAAGTAAGCAACGTAAATTTCGATGCTTCCGTAGATATTGCTGTACGTCTTAATGTAGATCCTCGTAAAGCAAACCAGATGGTTCGTGGTGTAGTAACATTACCTCACGGAACTGGTAAAGATGTAAAAGTGCTTGCACTTGTTACACCTGACAAAGAGGCAGATGCAAAAGAGGCTGGAGCAGATTATGTTGGTCTTGATGAATACCTTGATAAAATCAAAGGTGGTTGGACAGATGTTGATGTAATTATTACTATGCCTAGTGTAATGGGTAAATTAGGGCCTTTAGGACGTGTTCTTGGACCACGTGGTTTAATGCCTAACCCAAAAACAGGTACTGTAACTATGGATATTTCAAAAGCAGTGACAGATGTAAAAGCTGGTAAAATTGACTTTAAAGTTGATAAGACAGGAATTGTACATGCATCTGTTGGGAAAGCATCTTTTGATGCAGAAAAAATTGCTGGAAATGCAAAAGAATTATTAACCACATTAGTAAAGCTTAAACCTACAACTGCAAAAGGTGTTTATATTAAGAGTATCTTCTTATCAAGCACAATGAGTCCAGGAATTGAGGTTGAATCAAAAGGCTTTGCCGAGTAGTTAAATTAGAAATTATGACAAGAGAAGAAAAATCAAGAGTAATAGAAGATTTAACTGCACAACTAGCTGATAATACAAATATTTATCTAGCTGATATTTCAGGATTAAACGCAGGAACGACATCAAATTTACGTCGTGCATGCTATAAGGCTGGAGTAAAACTAGCTGTGGTTAAAAACACATTGCTTGCAAAAGCAATGGAGGCATCAGATAAAGATTTTGGTGAGTTACCAGAAGTATTAAAAGGTAACACATCAATTATGATGTCTGAGACGGGTAATGCGCCTGCAAAAGTGATCAAAGAGTTTCGTAAGAAATCTGAGAAACCTTTATTAAAAGGAGCATTTATTGAAGAAGCTATCTATGTAGGCGATGACCAACTAGATGCACTGGTAGATATCAAATCAAGAGAAGAACTCATTGGCGACATCATTGGGTTATTACAATCTCCTGCTAAGAACGTTGTTAGCGCTCTTAAATCAGGTGGAGGAACTCTTGCAGGTATTATCAAAACCCTTTCTGAAAAGGAAGGTTAATATGTACGCACTATTTACAATTATATAATTAAAGATTTTTAAAACGATAGAAAATGGCAGATTTAAAAGATTTCGCAGAACAATTAGTTAATCTTACTGTAAAAGAAGTAAATGAATTAGCAACAATATTAAAAGACGAGTATGGTATCGAGCCTGCTGCTGCTGCTGTAGCAGTTGCTGCTGGAGGTGCTGCTGGAGGTGAAGCTGCAGAGGAAAAGTCAGAATTTGACGTAATCCTTACAGCTGCTGGTGGTTCTAAACTAGCTGTTGTAAAACTAGTTAAAGAATTAACTGGTGCTGGTCTTAAAGACGCAAAAGCGCTTGTTGATAACGCTCCATCTCCAATCAAAGAAGGTGTAGCTAAAGATGAAGCTGAAGCACTTAAAGCTCAATTAGAAGAAGCAGGAGCTGAAGTTGAGCTTAAGTAAGCTCTCAAAATAAGCTGATAAAGGTTTAGGTCAATAGCACTATTATAAGTGTAATTTGACCTAAACCATTTGTCGTATATAAAGGTTATGTTTTTATAACCACGACATTTTTTTTGATATTAAAGTCGTAAAACATAAAATCAAATATCGATTTACCCAACAGTAAATCTAATTTCTAATCAAATTCCGTTCGTTGATGATGCAAGATGCAAAACAAGCAGAAAGAATTAGTTTCTCATCGGTAAAGAACAGACCTGATTATCCAGATTTTCTGGATATTCAAGTTAAATCCTTTCAAGATTTCTTCCAGCTGGAGACAAAACCAGATGAAAGAGGTGATGAAGGACTTTACAATACTTTCCTAGAGAACTTCCCTATTACTGATACCCGTAATAACTTTGTACTAGAATTCTTAGACTATTTTGTAGATCCACCTCGTTACTCTATTCAAGAATGTATAGAGCGTGGTCTTACATACAGTGTGCCTTTAAAAGCACGTCTAAAATTATACTGTACAGATGAAGAACATGAAGATTTTGAAACCATTGTACAAGATGTATATCTAGGTACAATACCATATATGACACCAAGTGGTACTTTTTGTATTAATGGTGCAGAGCGTGTTGTTGTTTCTCAGTTACACCGTTCACCTGGTGTGTTCTTTGGACAGTCATTCCACGCAAATGGTACTAAGTTATACTCTGCCCGAGTTATTCCTTTTAAAGGATCTTGGATAGAGTTTGCTACAGATATCAATAGTGTGATGTATGCATATATTGATCGTAAGAAAAAATTACCTGTAACAACACTTTTTAGAGCTATTGGTTTTGAAAGAGATAAAGATATTCTTGAAATCTTTGACCTAGCTGAAGAAGTAAAAGTATCAAAAACAGGCCTTAAAAAATACCTAGGGCGTAAGTTAGCTGCTCGTGTATTGAATACATGGCACGAAGATTTTGTAGATGAAGATACTGGTGAAGTTGTATCTATCGAACGTAATGAGATTGTTTTAGATCGTGATACAGTTCTTGAAAAAGAACATGTAGAAGAAATTCTTGAAGCTGGAGCCAAAACAATCTTACTACATAAAGAGGATAACCAGCAAGCTGATTATGCAATTATCCACAATACATTACAAAAAGATCCTACAAACTCTGAAAAAGAAGCTGTAGAACATATATATCGTCAACTACGTAATGCTGAACCGCCAGATGAAGAAACAGCACGTGGTATTATAGACAAGTTATTCTTCTCTGATCAACGTTACAACTTAGGTGAGGTAGGTCGTTATAGAATGAATAAAAAACTAGGTCTTGATATTGAAATGGATAAGCAAGTACTTACCAAACTAGATATCATTACCATCATCAAATACCTTATTGAATTAATAAATTCAAAAGCAGAGATTGATGATATTGATCACCTTTCTAATCGTCGTGTGCGTACTGTAGGTGAGCAATTATCTTCTCAGTTTGGTGTTGGTCTAGCTCGTATGGCTCGTACCATCCGTGAACGTATGAATGTACGTGATAATGAGGTGTTTACACCTATAGATTTGATTAATGCTAAGACATTATCCTCAGTAATTAATTCTTTCTTTGGAACAAACCAGTTATCACAATTTATGGATCAAACCAATCCACTTGCAGAGATTACGCATAAGCGTCGTCTTTCGGCTCTTGGACCTGGAGGTCTATCTCGTGAACGTGCTGGGTTTGAGGTACGTGATGTACACTATACTCATTACGGTCGTTTATGTCCAATTGAAACACCAGAAGGACCAAATATTGGTTTGATATCTTCACTTTCTGTATATGCAAAAGTGAATAGTATGGGATTCATTGAAACACCATACCGTAAAGTTGAAAATGGTAAAATAGATCTTACTACTACTCCTAAATATCTAAGTGCTGAAGAAGAAGAAGGGATGTTAATTGCGCAAGCAAACAATCCTATGACAGATGACGGTACTATAGAGTTAGAAAAGGTTATTGCACGTATGGAAGGTGACTTCCCTGTAGTTGAAAAATCTGAAGTACATTATGCCGATGTATCTCCTAATCAAATTGCGTCAATATCTGCATCATTGATTCCTTTCCTGGAACATGATGATGCAAACCGTGCCTTGATGGGATCAAACATGATGCGTCAAGCAGTACCTTTATTAAGAGCAGATGCTCCTATTGTAGGAACAGGATTAGAACGTCAAGTAGCTACTGATTCCAGAGTATTGATAAATGCAGAAGGGAATGGTACTGTAGAGTATGTAGATGCAAATAAGATTTCAATAAAATATGATCGTACAGATACTGACCGTTTAGTAAGTTTTGATGATGATATAAAATCGTACAATCTTATTAAATTCCGTAAGACTAACCAGAGTACAAGTATCAACCTAAAACCGATTGTACGTAGAGGAGATCGTGTTACAAAAGGACAAGTATTATGTCAAGGATATGCTACAGAAAATGGAGAGCTAGCACTTGGGCGTAATATGAAAGTTGCATTCATGCCTTGGAAAGGGTATAATTTTGAAGATGCAATTGTAATTTCTGAAAAAGTTGTACGTGATGATATCTTTACATCAATTCATATTGATGAATATTCTTTAGATGTTCGTGACACTAAGTTAGGAAACGAAGAATTAACAAATGATATCCCTAATGTTTCTGAAGAGGCTACTAAAGACCTTGATGAACATGGTATGATTCGTATAGGAGCCGAGGTAAAACCTGGAGATATATTAATAGGAAAGATTACTCCAAAAGGAGAGTCTGACCCTACTCCGGAAGAAAAATTACTTCGTGCGATATTTGGAGATAAAGCAGGTGATGTAAAAGACGCATCTCTTAAGGCCTCTCCATCACTTCATGGTGTTGTTATTAACAAAAAGTTATTTGCAAGAGCCATAAAAGATAAGCGTAAGAGAGCAAAAGATAAAGAAGACATCGCTGTATTAGAAGATCAATACGATGTGAAGTTTGACGAATTACAAGAAACGTTAATTGAAAAATTATTCAAACTTGTAAATGGAAAAACGGCACAAGGTGTTATGAATGATCTAGGTGAAGAAGTACTTCCTAAAGGAAAGAAATTTACACTTAAGATGTTAAACTCTGTAGAAGATTATACACACCTTACACAAGGTACTTGGACTACTGATGATGAGACAAACAGATTAATTGCAGATTTACTTCATAACTATAAAATTAAGGAGAATGATCTTCAAGGAAATCTTCGTCGTGAGAAGTTTACCATTTCTGTAGGAGATGAGCTTCCAGCTGGTATTATCAAACTAGCTAAAGTTTATATCGCTAAGAAACGTAAACTTAAAGTTGGGGATAAAATGGCAGGACGTCACGGTAACAAAGGTATTGTTGCTCGTATTGTACGTCAGGAAGATATGCCTTTCTTAGAAGACGGAACACCTGTAGATATTGTATTAAATCCACTGGGAGTACCATCACGTATGAATATTGGTCAGATCTATGAAACTGTTCTTGGATGGGCAGGTCAAAAACTTGGACGTACATATGCGACTCCTATTTTTGATGGAGCTACACTGGATGAGATCAATACACTGACAGATGAAGCAGGAATTCCACGATTTGGACATACCTATCTATATGATGGTGGAACAGGAGATCGTTTTGATCAACCGGCAACAGTAGGTGTGATCTATATGCTGAAACTTGGACACATGGTAGATGATAAAATGCACGCGCGTTCTATCGGGCCATACTCATTAATTACGCAACAACCATTAGGAGGTAAAGCGCAATTTGGAGGTCAGCGTTTTGGAGAGATGGAAGTATGGGCACTAGAAGCATATGGTGCTTCAAGTACTCTTCGTGAGATCCTTACTGTGAAGTCTGATGATGTAATCGGAAGAGCAAAAACATACGAAAGTATCGTAAAAGGAGAACCTATGCCAGAGCCAGGTTTACCAGAATCGTTCAACGTATTGATGCATGAACTTAAAGGACTAGGACTAGACATACGTCTGGAAGAGTAGTTTGATATACCCATAGCGGAAGCGTATTTTAATAAGTACGCTTTCGCGAAAGCGGAATACCAAACAACACAATTTTAATTAATTCGACATACATTGAATTATGGCAAGAAATAATGATAATGCACAACAGAAACGCTTTAACAAGATCTCTATAGGTCTTGCTTCTCCAGAATCAATTTTGGGGGCTTCACGTGGTGAGGTATTAAAGCCAGAAACAATAAACTATCGTACGCATAAGCCAGAGCGTGATGGTTTGTTCTGTGAGCGTATTTTTGGTCCTGTAAAGGATTATGAATGTGCTTGTGGTAAATATAAAAGAATACGCTACAAAGGAATCGTATGTGACCGTTGTGGGGTAGAGGTAACAGAAAAGAAAGTACGTCGTGATCGCGTAGGACATGTAAGTCTTGTAGTTCCTGTAGCACATATCTGGTACTTTAGAAGTTTACCTAATAAAATTGGATATCTATTAGGGCTTCCATCAAAGAAGCTTGATATGATTATCTATTATGAGCGCTATGTGGTGATTCAACCAGGTATTGCAAATAATGAAGAGGGGGAACCATTACAAAAAATGGATTTCTTAACAGAGGAAGAATATCTTAATATACTAGATAGCTTACCACAGGAGAATCTATATCTTGATGATACAGATCCTAATAAATTCATCGCCAAGATGGGTGCAGAATGTCTTATAGAATTATTAAGACGTATTGACCTAGATGAGCTTTCTTATGAATTACGTCATAAGGCAAATAACGAAACTTCTAAACAACGTAAGACTGAAGCATTAAAACGTCTTCAGGTTGTAGAAGCGTTACGTGACGCAAATAAAAATCGTGAGAATCTTCCTGAGTGGATGATCATGAAAGTAGTTCCAGTAATTCCGCCAGAATTACGTCCATTGGTACCACTTGATGGAGGACGTTTTGCCACATCAGATTTAAATGATCTTTACCGTCGTGTAATTATACGTAATAATCGTCTGAAACGTTTGATGGAAATCAAAGCTCCAGAAGTAATCTTGCGTAATGAGAAGCGTATGCTACAGGAATCTGTAGATTCACTGTTTGATAATACACGTAAATCATCTGCAGTAAAAACAGATAGTAATAGACCTCTTAAGTCACTTTCAGATTCTTTAAAAGGGAAACAAGGACGTTTCCGTCAGAACTTACTTGGAAAGCGTGTTGATTATTCTGCACGTTCTGTAATTGTCGTAGGACCTGAACTTAAATTATTTGAATGTGGTCTTCCTAAAGGGATGGCAGCAGAGCTATACAAACCTTTTGTAATCCGTAAGTTGATTGAAAGAGGAATTGTAAAAACTGTAAAATCTGCAAAGAAAATTATAGACAAAAAAGAGCCAGTAGTTTGGGATATCTTGGAAAACGTTCTTAAAGGACATCCAGTACTCCTAAACCGTGCTCCTACACTTCACCGTTTAGGTATTCAGGCATTTCAACCTAAACTTATTGAAGGAAAAGCAATACAATTACACCCACTGGTTTGTACAGCATTTAATGCCGATTTTGACGGAGATCAAATGGCAGTACATTTACCATTGGGACCTGAAGCGATTTTAGAAGCACAATTATTAATGCTTGCTTCTCATAATATCTTAAATCCTGCAAATGGGGCACCAGTAACGGTACCTTCTCAGGATATGGTATTGGGTCTTTATTATATGACAAAGGCCAGAAAGTCGACTCCAGAATTTCATGTAAAAGGTGAAGGGATTACTTTTTACTCTGCATCAGAAGTAACTATAGCTTACAATGAGAAAATCGTAGATATTAATGCGATGATCAAAGTACGTGCTCTGGATTATAATGAAGAAGGAGAGCTGGTATATAAGATTATAGATACAACAGTAGGTCGTGTACTATTTAATGAGGCAGTACCAGAAGTTGCAGGATATATTAATGAGGTATTGACTAAAAAGTCATTACGTGATATTATAGGTAAGATCCTTAAAGTTACTAGTGTACCGCAAACTGCAGAATTCTTAGATCGCATTAAAACAATGGGATATGGATATGCATTCCGTGGTGGATTATCTTTCTCTTTAGGAGATATAATTATTCCTTCTGAAAAGCATGGGATGATTGATGATGCAAATAGTCAGGTAGATGTGATTACATCTTCTTACAATATGGGACTTATCACAAATACAGAGCGTTATAACCAAGTTATTGATGTGTGGACATCAACAAATGCGACACTCACAGAACTTTCTATGAAACGTATCCGTGAAGATCAACAAGGGTTTAACTCAGTATATATGATGCTTGACTCTGGAGCTCGTGGATCAAAAGAACAGATTCGCCAGTTAACGGGTATGCGTGGTCTTATGGCAAAACCTAAAAAGTCTAATGATGGAGGAGGGGCAATTATTGAAAACCCGATTTTATCTAACTTTAAGGAAGGACTTTCAATTCTAGAATACTTTATTTCTACACACGGTGCTCGTAAAGGACTTGCAGATACCGCTCTTAAAACAGCAGATGCAGGATACTTAACACGTCGTCTTGTAGATGTTTCACAAGATGTTATTATTAATAGTGATGATTGTGGTACGTTACGAGGAGTAGAAGTAGTAGCTCTTAAGAAGAATGAAGAAGTTATAGAGAAGCTAGAAGATCGTATCGTAGGTAGAACGTCTTTAAATGATGTTGTTAATCCATTAACTAGTGAAATACTAGCACATTCTGGAGAAGAAATTACTCATACGATAGCAGCTGCTATTGAAGAAGCTCCTATCGAGTCTGTGGAAGTACGATCTGCACTTACATGTGAAGCAAAGAAAGGAATTTGTGTAAAATGTTATGGACGTAACCTTGCTACTGGTAAAACAGTACAGATGGGAGAGGCTGTAGGTGTAGTTGCCGCACAGTCTATTGGAGAACCTGGTACACAACTTACACTACGTACATTCCACGTAGGAGGGGTTGCAGGAGGTGTTTCTGAAGATAGTAACGTAACAGTTAAATTCCCAGGTAAATTAGAAATAGAAGATCTTAAGACAGTAAAAGGAGAAGATAATGAGGGTAATGAAGCTCTTATTGTAATCTCTCGTACTTCTGAAGCTAAAATTACTGACCCAAAAACAGGAATTACGTTAAGTACAAATACAATCCCTTATGGGTCTCAGCTTTTTGCAAGCTCTGGAGATACTGTAAAAGCTGGAGATTTAATTTGTAAATGGGATCCATTTAATGGGGTAGTAATATCAGAATTCTCAGGAAAAATCAAGTTCGAAAGTATTGAGCAAGGTATTACATACCGTGTGGAAACAGATGAACAGACTGGATTCCAAGAGAAGGTGATTTCTGAATCAAGAGATAAAAAGAAGATACCTACTTTAATTATCGAAGATACTAAGGGTAATGCGTTACGTTCGTATAACTTACCTGTAGGAGCTCACTTGATGATAGATGATGGTGATAAGGTAAAAGAAGGTAAAATCCTAGTTAAGATTCCTCGTAAGTCTGCAAAAGCAGGGGATATTACAGGAGGTCTACCACGAGTTACAGAATTATTTGAAGCTCGTAACCCTTCAAACCCAGCTGTAGTATCTGAAATAGATGGTGTTGTATCTTTTGGTAAAATCAAGCGTGGTAATCGCGAGATTATTGTTGAGTCTAAACTAGGAGAGATTAAGAAGTATCTAGTGAAGTTATCTAATCAGATTCTTGTACAGGAAAATGATTATGTACGTGCAGGAATGCCACTTTCTGATGGTTCTGTAACTCCTAATGATATCTTAAATATTAAAGGCCCATCTGCAGTTCAACAGTATCTTGTAAATGAGGTGCAAGAAGTATACCGCTTGCAAGGTGTGAAGATTAATGATAAGCACTTTGAAGTAGTTGTTCGTCAGATGATGCGTAAGGTTCGTATAGAAGATCCGGGAGATACAATTTTCTTAGAAAATCAATTAGTTCATAAAGATGATTTTGTAGAAGAGAATGATGCTATTTTTGGAATGAAAGTCGTAGAAGATGCTGGAGAATCAGAAAACCTTAAAGCGGGTCAAATAGTTTCTCCACGTGATTTACGTGATGAAAACTCAATATTGAGAAGAGAAGATAAGAACCTTGTTGAAGCTAGAGATGTTACTCCAGCAACAGCATCTCCTATCCTTCAGGGTATTACCAGAGCATCACTTCAGACTAAGTCATTTATCTCTGCAGCATCTTTCCAAGAGACAACAAAAGTATTGAATGAAGCTGCTGTAAGCGGTAAAATAGACACTCTTGAAGGTCTTAAAGAGAATGTAATTGTAGGTCATAAAATTCCTGCAGGAACAGGTATGCGTCGTTATGATAATATTATTGTAGGAAGCAAAGAGGATCTAGATAACATGATGGCAGAGAAGCAAGAAGTAAATTATAATTAGAAGAGTTCGCTTTTGCGAAACCTACTAATGTAAACTATATTAACATCCCATCTTGTTACAACAGGATGGGATGTTTTAATTTTATATACTAATATGTCTTCCTTAATTTGGAAGTAAAAACAAAATAGAATGGCAGAAGAGAAGAAAAATAACTCTAAAAAGAAAGCACAAATCAATATAGAATTGGATGAGGCTATTGCACAAGGTACTTATTCCAACCTTGCGATTATTAATCATTCGGTGTCTGAGTTTGTAGTAGACTTTGTCAATATTATGCCGGGTACCCCTAAAAGTAAAGTGAAGTCTAGAATTATATTGACTCCACAGCATGCAAAACGGTTAGCAAAAGCATTAGCAGAAAATGTAAAGCGTTTTGAACAAATACATGGTGTCATAAAAGATTATGAGAAACAACCTATTCCATTAAATTTTGGACCTACTGGACAAGCATAAAATATGAGGCAGATTAGTACATCTGCCTTTTTTATTTATAATAGGCTATGTAATTTATCAACGCTCCAGGCTTCAGGTTTGTCTGAAAATAAAGGTTTAGTTTTTGCCCATACTCCTTTAAAAAGATCAGAATGACGATAGTTGTTTAATGCTTCGGTGTTATCCCAATAACTATAGGTAAAGAAAATACATGGGTCATCTTGGTCTCTATAAAGTTCTAGAAATTGACACCCTGAAAAATGACGTATGTTGTCTTTAACATTTTCAAAATCTGAGAGAAATGTTGAGATTTCTTTTTCGCGAAAGCGCATTTTTACAATTCTAACAAGCATTAGTCTTCAAAATTAATGGTAATTGCATCTCTATAATCTAACCCAAAAAGACTGGCAGCACTTCCTACAGTACTTGGATTACTTTTATAAATAGCCAACTCTATGTATCCTCCCGAATTAAAAACAGCTAGTTTTTTCCCTTCTTCCTCACGTTTATGCCTATCTATAGTAAAATTTATAGCCTCACTATAGGTGGTGTATATTTTTGTAATAGCAGTACGTCGTGCCTCAATTTTAAAAGGACGTCCTTTTCCAACTTCCTCAAAAAGTTTGCGGGTTATATTACTAACGACATTTCCATAATTATCCACATAAATCACATTTCCTATGATTTGTTTCTGGGATTTATTTACGATAGGTTGTATTCCTGTAAGTGGCTTTATTTCAGAGATAGGTTTTCCTATAATGCCAAGAGTTCCCCCACGGGCAATGTGACAAGCAGTTTTTACAAAAACATCTAATACTGTAAAATTAGTAGTGATTTTATTATGAATGTTTATTTCCACCATTTCTTCGGGTACTATATCTCTTGTAATAAGAGAGATAATCCCATTGTTAGCACAAATAAAGAAATGTCCATCTAGTTTTACAGCAATATGATTGGTTTCTGGGGTAAGTTCGCTATCGATACCAATAATATGAATACTTCCCAGAGGGAAATTTTTATATGCATTCTGAATAATATATGCCGCTTCTGTAATATGAAATGGAGATACGGAATGAGAAATATCAACAATACGAATGGTTTCTAACTCACTATATATAGCTCCCTTGACAGCTCCCGCAAATGGATCTTTTTCTCCAAAATCTGTCGTAAGAGTGATTATTGCCATGAATAGAATCTTTTAGTGCTTTTAAAAAGGATATTACTTTTATCTATTGTGTAAATTGTTTATTAATTTTAATAATACGATGACTAGTGTATAGTTATTGTACATTAAAAATTCCGTAATTTGCTTGAGGACAAAGCTAAAATAATTTACGGATACCTCTCATATAAATTACCTGCCTTTTGAACGAATTAATTATTGAACTTTCAGAAATCAATCCGCGTGAGTTTTTTGGACAACGCAACGCAAATATTGAACTCCTTAAACAGTATTTTCCAAAGCTAAAGATTGTTGCTCGTGGCAATAAGATTAAAGCATATGGAGATGAAGATCTCCTTGAAGAATTTGATAGGCGTTTTACAATGCTTACCGATCATTTTGGGAAGTATAATAAACTGGATGAAAATGTAATTGAGCGTGTACTCACGAGTCAGAGTAAAGCAGATTATGAAACTTCTGAAGCAAGTGGAGATGTCCTTGTACATGGTGTAAGTGGGAAATTGATAAAACCACAGACTGCAAATCAACGTAAACTTGTTGAATTATCGGGGAAAAATGATTTGGTCTTTGCTATAGGACCTGCTGGTACTGGAAAAACATATGTAGGTGTAGCGCTTGCAGTTAAGGCATTAAAGGAAAAATCTGTCAAACGTATTATCTTGACAAGGCCAGCGGTAGAAGCTGGAGAGAATCTAGGATTCTTACCAGGAGATTTAAAAGAAAAATTAGATCCTTATATGCAACCGCTATATGATGCATTGCGAGATATGATTCCTCATGAGAAACTAGAGAGTTTTATTGAAAAAGGAGTTATTCAAATTGCACCTATGGCTTTTATGCGTGGTCGTACTTTAGATAATGCTTTTGTCATTTTGGATGAGGCACAAAATACGACACATGCGCAGATGAAAATGTTCCTTACACGGATGGGACGTAATGCAAAATTTATGATTACTGGTGATCCAGGACAAATAGATTTACCGAGACGTGTCACAAGTGGTCTTAAAGAAGCGTTATTGATTCTTAAGAATGTAAAAGGTGTTGGGATGTTATATTTAGATGATAAAGATGTTGTACGTCATGCACTTGTTAAAAAGGTGATTGCTGCTTATAAGGATATTGAAAATAGAAACTAAACAACTTACAATAAAGAATAGTTAGACGTTTTATAGAAAACTCTAATACCTATGCTTATTATTTATGAATACAATTACGGATACTCATTTTAATTTTCCTGGACAAAAAAGCTTATATAAGGGTAAAGTAAGAGAAGTCTACACACTCGATAATGATTTATTATTAATGGTAGCAACAGATAGACTCAGTGCTTTTGATGTTGTAATGCCTAAGGGTATTCCTTATAAAGGTCAAATCTTAAATCAGATTGCGACTAAAATGATGAAGGATACCGAAGATCTAGTTCCTAATTGGTTAGTTGCGACTCCAGATCCTAATGTAGCCATAGGAAAGCGTTGTGATCCATTTAAGGTAGAAATGGTTATTCGTGGGTATATGAGTGGTCATGCTGCCAGAGAATACAAAGCTGGTCGCCGTATGTTATGTGGAGTACCTATGCCTGATGGGATGAAAGAAAATGATGCATTTCCTACCCCTATAATAACCCCTGCTACCAAAGCTGAAATGGGAGATCATGACGAGGATATTTCAAGAGAAGATATTTTAAAACGTGGGATTGTAAGTGAAGCAGACTATGTCGTTCTTGAGGACTATACGCGGAAGCTTTTCCAAAGAGGGTCAGAAATTGCAACGAGTCGAGGTCTTATTTTAGTAGATACAAAGTATGAGTTTGGAAAAACTTCCGAAGGAGAGATTGTTTTGATAGATGAAATTCATACTCCAGACTCTTCTCGTTATTTTTATGCAGATGGATATGAAGAACGTCAAGTAAAGGGAGAAGCTCAAAAACAACTTTCAAAAGAGTTCGTTCGTCAATGGTTAATAAGTAATGGGTTTCAAGGTTTGGAAGGACAAACCGTACCAGAAATGTCTGATGCGTATATTACATCTGTATCAGAGCGATATATAGAATTATATGAAAATATTACTGGTGAAAATTTCGAAAAGGCTGACCTGTCCAATATTGAAGAAAGAATAGAAGAGAATGTATTAAACTACCTTAACTTTTCTTCTTAGGCTTCCATCTATAAACATATCCTATTCCTATTTCTGTGAAATCTGCTTGTCCTAAATTTGCATTTATAAAGACACCCGCGTAGAGATTATTTACACAAAATTTATTGGTTCCTTTGAGATAATATTTAAAACCTGCTCGTGTTGCAATCGCGTTTTTAAATTTATACTTTGATCCCAGTTCTCCCAGTACCCAACCAGTTTCCGGTATATCTCTAGGGGCAAAGTCCCACCCTTCATTAATCCGCCAGTCTATTTTATAAGCAGGTTTATGAAAACTACCTCCTAGTAATAGTTCAATGCCTATATGATTAAGCAATAATTCTCCTTTTATGTAAACCCCATAACTAGACCCGTTCCACCATGGGTTTTCTTTTAAAGATTCAAATTCTCTTCCATCTTGAACTAATGATTCATTATCATTAATATAATCATAGTAGTGCTCATAAAATCGATAATAAGCACCCGCTCCTATTTTAAATATTTTATTATACACTTTACCATACTCAAAAGATATAGCATAGACCTCTTTTTTGTTATTGAAAGGAAACCCATCGTTAAGTACATTTTGTCCTATGCCTGTCCTTAAAGTAACATAATTGTACTTGGATTTCTCATGAATTTCTTTTTCAATGGGGTTGCTTTCTGTATGTTTTATCGCTGCCGAAAGACTTACCAAAAAAGAATTATATCCATTGTTAGGTAGTCGAGTATGTCCATTAGAATGATGAAAAACACCAACTCCTACACGATAATCTACTTTCTTTTTTTCTAAAAAGGTATAATGTAAAAATGCTCTTAATGACCACGTAAAATCAGTACTTACTGCTCTATTAAAAAAATTAGTTTCAGGATCAAATCGTTTAGTAAAGTACGAACCACCAACTCCTATATGTGCTTTTAATCGCTTTTTTTTAAAGGCTTTAAATTCTAGAAAAGACATTAATGAAAAAGCAGATCCCAGACTTTCTGAATTCCCAAAATCTGTATAACCTACACTTATTCCAGTCCGAGGACTGTTCAACCATTGCACCCATTCCTGAGTGTTATTTTTATGATCCCATGCGAGACTAAAAAACGCTTGTTTTTGAAGTTTCCTATCTGGGAAAATTTTATTGGAAGCTGCCGAAGTTCCAAAAACTAACTCAGGAATATATAATAGGTCGGTATCTTGTTTTTGAGCACTTCCAAATAAGGGAATCATTCCTATAAAAATGAGAATAAGAAAATGCCTTAACGCATAAGAGAAATCACAAGAAGATAGTTTTCTTTTAATCGGTATTTATGTATTGGTTAAGGCTGTGAATATAGTTATTATATTTACGATTATTGTAATTGCATAATGTAAGAACATTCTTATGGATACACTAGGACAAAAAATGAATAGTATTGTTGAATCATTTGCAAGTGCTGTATGGGGCCTTCCGCTATTATGCTTGTTAATAGGAGGAGGGATTTTCTTGTTAGTGTATTCTCGCTTTTTACCTTTTCGATACTTAGGACATGCTATTCAAGTACTACGAGGAAAATATGATAGTCCTGATGACCCAGGAGAAATTAGTCATTTTCAAGCTCTCACAACAGCGTTATCTGCTACAGTAGGTATGGGAAATATTGCAGGTGTAGCAGTCGCAATTGCAATAGGAGGACCAGGAGCTGTTTTTTGGATGTGGGTAAGTGCGGTAGTTGGAATGGCTACAAAATTCTTTACAGGAACATTAGCAATTATGTATCGTGGTAATGATAGTAATGGCGATGAACAAGGTGGGCCTATGTATTTTATCACAGAAGGAATGGGGAAGGTATGGAAACCACTTGCTATATTTTTTAGTATTGCTGGACTAGTAGGAGCATTGCCAGTCTTTAATGTCAATCAATTAAAACAAGCAATTAATGATATTCTTTTACTTCCTAATAATATTGAAGTAGGATTTACTACTGATTTGTTTATAGGTTTTGTACTAGTAATAATTACCGCAACAGTAATTTTAGGCGGGATTCATCGTATAGGAAAAACAGCTTCAAAGCTAGTCCCTGTGATGGTCATTTTATATTTTGTGGCAGTGATATATATATTAGGTGTACATATAGAAGTAGTACCCAAATATTTAAGTCTTATCCTTACAGATGCTTTTTCGGCAGATTTATATAAGGGAGATACTATGTTAGGGGGTGTTTTAGGGGGATTAATCTTATTAGGAATACGACGTGGTGCGTTTTCAAATGAAGCTGGTATTGGGACAGCTCCTATGGCGCATGGTGCAGCAAAGACAGCACAGCCAGTACGAGAAGGATTGGTAGCTATGTTAGGACCAGCGATTGATACCCTTGTAGTTTGCACGCTTACGGCACTTGCAATTCTGGTAACAGGTGTTTGGGAGAGTTCTGATGCAAATGGGGTAAGTCTGACGGCAACTGCTTTTGCAAAAGCAATGCCCGGCGTAGGAAAATATATACTCTTAGTCTGTATCGCAATTTTTAGTATCTCATCTTTATTTTCATACTCTTATTATGGAACTAAATGCTTGAGTTTTATCGCAGGAGCAAAAAATAAAAAGTACTATAACTACTTTTATATAGCTAGTATTTTGATCGGTGCTACCACTTCTTTAGATATGATGATTAATCTGATTGATGGTTTTTTTGCATTGATGGCAATTCCTACTATGATTGCTACTTTATGGATGGCTCCGAGAGTAATGAGAGAAGCAAAAAAATATTTTGCAGAACTCAAGCATTCAAAATAAGATGTAATTATACTATAATACGGTCTTTACGTTAAAAAAATGATATCGACTCCTTGTGCCTTCTTATGAATACGTATCTTTGCACCTCATTAAAAAAAAGCAATAATGCAAGACGGTATATACGCAAAATTCAACACGCCTAAAGGCGCAATTTTAGTACAACTTGAGCACGAGAAAACACCAGGAACTGTAGGTAACTTTGTTGCACTAGCAGAAGGGAATATGGAAAATGGAGCAAAACCTCAAGGAACTCCATATTATGATGGTCTTACATTTCACCGTGTGATTCCAGATTTTATGATTCAGGGTGGGTGTCCACAAGGGACAGGAACAGGAAGTCCTGGATATAAATTTGATGATGAGATCCATCCAGATCTTAAGCATGATGCTCCAGGTAAATTAAGTATGGCAAATGCAGGACCTGGAACTAATGGAAGTCAGTTCTTTATCACACATATACCTACAGATTGGTTAGATGGAAAACATACTGTATTTGGATCTGTAATAGAAGGACAAGATGTCGTAGATACTATTGCACAAGGAGACAAAATAGAAAGTATTGAGATTATCCGTCAAGGAGCTGATGCAGAGGCATGGAATGCAATAGAAGCGTTTAGAACGTTTGAAGGTGCTAGAGAAAAACGTATAGCGGCAGAAAGGGCAGCACAAGAAGCTCAAATTGAAGCATTGGCAACCGGTTTTGATAAAACAGATAGTGGTCTTCGTTACCAAATGATTCAAAAAGGAGATGGCATAAAAGCTGAAAAAGGAAAAACTGTTTCTGTACATTATAAAGGCCAACTTCCAGATGGGACTGTTTTTGATAGTTCATTTAAACGCAATCAACCTATAGATTTTACTTTAGGAATTGGGCAGGTAATTTCTGGATGGGATGAAGGAATTCAGTTATTAAATGTAGGAGATAAAGCACGTTTTGTTATTCCTTCTGATCTAGCCTACGGAAGTGCTGGTGCTGGAGGAGTAATTCCTCCTAACGCTACTTTAATTTTTGATGTAGAATTAGTAGATGTAAAGTAATACAAAACCGCTTTTGCGAAAGCGTTAATAACTACTCATAAAAAAGTGTCTATTTTGGTAGGCACTTTTTCTATTTTTAGGGTATGGAAGATTTAAAATACCCTATAGGCAAATATAACGCCCCAGCTATTATTACTGATGATAAATTGAAAGAGTGGATTACTATTCTTGAGATGCTACCTTCTCAATTACGAGACATGGTGAGTGATATGGATGATCAAAAACTAGATACCCCATATCGCCCTGATGGCTGGACCGTACGACAAGTAGTACACCATATAGCAGATAGTCACCACCACAGTTATATACGTTTTAAATGGGCACTCACAGAAGACAACCCTATGATCAAACCATATCTAGAAAAAGAATGGACCCTACTTCCAGATTTAAAGGGAATGCCTGTAGAATGGTCTCTTAAACATCTCGAAGCGGTACATTATAAACTTGTCCGCCTTTTACGTAGTATGAATGATGCCCAGTACGATCGTACATTTATACATCCAGAAGGAAATGTTGTGATTTCTTTACGTAAGAATGTTGGACAATATGCCTGGCATGGCATGCATCATTATATGCATATCGCAAATTTGATAAAACGAGAAGGGTGGTAAGGGTCTATAGTATTTATAACTGGTAAACTATATGTATTACTGGTATTTGTGTATCTTGAAGTAACTATAAAAATCTAAAAGTATGGATTCTGTATCTACTGCTATTCTGGCTGGTGCTCTTATTATTATAATGCTAGGCATGGGGCTTTCATTGGTTCTTCAAGATTTTAAACGTGTCATTTTTTATCCTAGGGCTGTATGTATTGGACTTATTAATCAGCTCGTACTATTACCACTTATTGGTTTTGGAATAGCTTCTCTATTAGGGGTATCTCCAGAGATTGCGATAGGTATTATGATTTTAGCAGCTTGCCCCGGAGGGCCAACTTCTAATTTGATATCACATTTAGCAAAAGCCGACTTGGCACTTTCAGTAACATTAACAGCTCTAAGTAGTTTGATCACAATTCTTACGATACCTTTTCTTGTTAATTTTGCATTAGAGTATTTTTTACAAAAAGGACAGCTCATACAATTAGACGTTGTACAAACGATTATTCAAATTCTAGTTATCGTTATTATCCCTGTAAGCATCGGTATGGTCTTGCGGTATTATAAGCCTAATTTTGCTTCTAGAATGGCTAAGCCTGTGCGGATAGGATCTGGTGTAGTACTCGCATTGATTATTATAGGTCTTGTCATAAAAGAGAGAGATAACTTTGTAAACTATTTTCAACAAGCAGGGGTAGCAGCATTTGCATTAAATACGATTACGATGTTCATTGGTTATTTTATCGCAAAATTTTTTAGACTTTCAAAACCACAAGCAACTTCTATAGCGATAGAGAGTGGAATTCAAAATGGAACACTGGCGATTACTATTGCAATAGTATTACTTAATAATACTGCTTATGCAATAGCTCCCGCTGTCTATAGTGTATTAATGTTTTTAACAGGCGGAATAATCATTTATTGGGCAAGCAAAAAATAAGACTATGAATGAGTTCGTGTTATTTTTTTAGCTTTTTCCAGAAAATCAATAACCTCTTTCCACATTTCTGTATAACTATCAAAATGAATATTAATTAGATATTCAGGCTCATTGCGTATATGTGGTGGCCTATTGCTACCTGCCGTTAAGATAATAGTTTCTGGCCTATCATCTGGGGATCCTTCCTGATCTAGAAAAGCTGTTTGTCGTGCTCGTTGATTTAATAAATACCAGAGTGGCCATTCATCAGGTAATAGACTACATCCTATAAAGAGTAAGGGTGCGCTTTTAAATATATTCACCCAACTAGCTGGAGTATTCCAAGTACGCACAACGCGATCCCATTCATGAGGTGGAATCCAATCCCCTCCGTAGCTATTACAATATTTTTGATCTTCTTCATACCATCGACTCATATAAGTACCTCGCATGCTCTCGATCCAATTGATATACACTCCATATTTACGAATCCCTAATTTTATAGTATCAAGCCTTTTGGTGTCCCCATGGGGGTACCATACACGAGTGTGATGATGAGGGGTTTTAATGTGGCTATGTCTATATAGGGTTACACCATCTTTACTCTTTTCTTGATTGAGTGATATAACTGATTTTGTAGCACCAGCTAGCGCAATACATCGATCAAAATTTAAAGAGATGATATCCTGAAAACCACTATCTACGATAAGTTTATATAGATCATACTCTTTACATTCTTCTTCATATTCATTTAAGATTTGCTGTACTTTTTTTTGAAGATCATGTTCTGTACGATAGGGCATGTATCCTCTGGTATTTACAGCTATAATACGTAAGATGGTTTCCCATTTTCTAAGAAAGGATTCAGGGAGGTTATCAGGAATGGGTGTCGATATACTAGGAAAATCTACAATAGATTTTAGTAAGGTATCCCAATTAAGAACCTTGCCACTTCCATGCATAGTTGCAGCTTGCATATTTACACCGCTTCCTATTATAGGAACTACTGATATTGGTGATTGAGTAAGCCATTGCTCAGCATATTTTTTAAACATTTCGGAAGCGGTCATAGATAACTTTTAGTGTGTTATAATGGTATACTATACACTAAGATACTAGAAAAAGGATCGTCTATTAGTTTACAGCAACATTATAAATAAAAAGAATGATTTTAAGTTATAATATTAGCTATCTAGTTTGGATATGGTTATGCTACATATGCATCAAAAAGGAAGTAATTAATATAATAGATATCTACCATTTAATAATAGAAGAAGCCCATGTAAAACCACTACCAAATGCAGCAAGAACAACAGTATCTCCTTCTTTTATTTTTCCATGCTCCCATGCTTCTGTGAGTGCAATTGGAATGGAAGCTGCTGTCGTATTCCCATATTTCTGTATGTTGTTGTAAACCTGATCGTTAGTTAACCCAAACTTCTTTTGTACAAACTGAGAAATACGTAGATTTGCTTGATGTGGAATAAGCATATCTATATCTGCAGGAGTGAGATTATTTTTTGCCAGTCCTTCCATTATTACTTCAGAAAAACGAACCACTGCATTTTTAAAAACAAACTGCCCGTTCATATACGGGTAATATGGGATGTCTTCTTGTGGGTTTGTTTCTATAATTTCGGGTACCCACTGTTCGGTACTAGGCCCTTTAAGGGAAAGCTCGAGTGCATGCTCTCCTTGACTATGTAAATGAGAAGATAGTACCCCTTTATTAAGGTTTTCTTCTCGGGTTAATACGGCTGCTCCAGCACCGTCCCCAAAAATCACAGAGACAGAGCGCCCTCGGGTTGTAAAATCTAAACCTCCACTATGGTTTTCAGACCCAATAACAAGGATATTGGTATACATTCCGGATTTAATAAATTGATCTGCTGTTGCTAGTGCGTATACAAAACCACTACATTGATTGCGTACATCGAGCGCAGGAATGGTTTCCATTCCCATAAGATGTTGAACTTGCACTCCACATCCAGGAAAATAATAATCCGGACTAAGGGTGGCAAAGACAATCATATCTATATCTTTATTTGTAAGTCCCGCTCGTTCTATAGCAATTTTTGCAGCTTTTACCCCCATTTTTGCTGTAGAATTGCCATCTCCTTTTTTTATGTGACGTCTTTCTTTGATTCCCGTGCGTTCCTGAATCCATGCGTCATTTGTATCCATTAATTCTGATAAATGATCGTTAGTTACGACGTTTTCTGGAACATAGGCGCCTAGACCGGCAATTTTGGAGTTATACATCAGGTTCTGTTTTTATATGTTGAGTATGAAGTTATACGCTTTCGCGAAAGCGTAAACAGCCTGCAAATATATAGTATTCGCCATTTTTTGAGAAGAAAGTAACTATCATTTGATATGCATGCATAATAAAACCCCAAGGCTTTTTGGGGGACGCCTCAGGGTCAAGCAACAACCAATTCACACTAATTGCCATGTCCTAATCAATAAGATTCCCTGCCAATTGTTGTAAATTAATTTCGGCTATTTTAAGATCGTATGTAGCTCTTGTATAATTGTTTTGTGCGTTTAATAAATTAATCTGCGCTTGTCTATATTCTACAGTTGTAATTTGACCTAAACTGTATTGTTGTTTAGTTCTATTAAAATTTAAAAGATTGGTATCCACATTTTTCTCTTCGGCTATACGCGTGTATTGCTGGTTTGTATAGTTTTCAAAAGCATTATAGATATCTGTTTTTAATTGTTCTTGTGCTTGGTATAGTTCTATTTCTCGATTTTTCTTATCTATTTTTGCTGTTTTTACTAGGGTTTTACTTCGCCCTCCATCAAAAATATTCCATGACATATTAAGACCAAGACTAACTCCAGAAGCCTCATTGTCAAGCGCAAATGAAGTCGCCGGATTTTGACTCTGGTTCCAGTTGTAAGAACCACTTCCAGTAATTTTAGGTAAAAAAGATGCTTTATTAATTCTTATATCTAGTTCACTTAATAGTATGTTTTGACGTGCAAGAATATGTTGTATATTATTTTTTGATGCCTTTTCAAGTATAGAAGCTACTTGATAATCTTCTGTAAAAATTACAGTCGTATCTATCTCAAATGCTGTTTGTATATCTCTTCCCAGGACTAAGTTAAGGGTACGTTTAAGTGAAGCGAGTTCACTCTTTGTAGATGCAAGATTGATACGATCTGTATTGAGATCTACCTCAGCATTTAAGGCATCAAGCTTAGTACCCTGTCCATAGGTAAGTTTTTTTTGAGCTCGAACCAATCTGTCTTCAGAGTTTTCTATATTTATTTGAAGGTTATTAACTACTTGTTGCTGAAAAGCTACATTGTAATAAGTCTCATAGATAGTAATGATTGTGTTTTCTATCTGTTGACGATCTTGTAATTCTCTTAGTAGAAGAGTCTCTTCGTTTTTTAAGTTTATAAACTTACGTTCTAAACCATCAAAAATGGTATACTCGGCTATCAGTGATGCATTATAAGATTCGGTCTCTGCACCGTCTAGCGTTGTAGTTTCTCCACTAGAGAATGTTGTGGATTGGTTTTCATTTGAATAATTTATACCTCCACTGGCAGTAATACGAGGTAAGTACCCTGTGTTTAATAATTCGGTTTCTATAAGTGCACGTTCTACATTGTTTTTTGATATACGTAGATCGTAATTATTACTCACAGCAATTTCTATTGCTTTTGTAACTGAAAGTATTTCTTGAGCATTACCAAGAGATGTGCATAAAAAAATACTTAGAATACTAATATTTTTAAAATTCTTCATCTTCGACTTTTAATTCTATAATTGCCCTTTCTACCGATTCTTTGGAAGGTTTCTTTCCAGTAGTGAGGTACTTGATATTTACTTTTAAACTATTTGAAAACGAAAGAAAAACAGGGAGAATAAATAATGTAAGCACAGTTGCTATAGCAATACCATAGGCTATAGATATTGCCATGGGAATTAAGAACTGTGCTTGTAAGCTCTTTTCTAGCATTAATGGTGCTAGCCCTGCAATTGTGGTTATAGATGTTAAAAAAATAGCTCTAAAACGAGCTCTTCCAGTTTCATAGAGTGCCTCATCAAAAGGCAGTCCTTGCTTAAGCAGGCTATTAAATTTTCCAGTAAAAACTAATCCATCATTTACAATAATTCCTACAAGTCCTATAATACCCAGATAGGATAATATATTTACAGAAAACCCATGAAGCCAGTGTCCCCAGGCAACTCCAATAATACTAAATGGGATAAGCGTAAGTAAAATGAATGGTTGACTATAAGAACGAAAAGCAAATACAATAACCACATATATTAAAAAGATAATTGCTGGTATCACATCCAGTGCAGAAGAAGCAATTTTATCTACCTCTCTATTTTGTCCTTCTGAACTTATAGAAATACCAGGATAGATATCTTGTACTTGCTTTGCAATTCGAGTAGTAAGATCTTGCATAATCTCTGGAGCGCTAGCGGTTGTATTTGCGAGATCTGCTTCTATAGTAATCTCACGTATTCCTTCTAAATGATTTATAGATACATCGCCTCGGGTTATCTTATAGGTTGCTATTTCAGACAGAGATACACGTCCATTTTGAGTTCGAATTTGCATATTATCTAGATCGTTAATACTAGATCTGTTGTCTTTAGTATATCTCACCCATACTTTTACTTCATCTTGGCCTCTTTGAACGCGTTGTACTTCTTTTCCAAAAAATGCATTGCGCACTTGCCCCATTACATCATTAAGAGATAGCCCCATTAAAGAAGCGTTGTCTTTAAGTTCTAATTGTATTTCTTTTATACCCAGAGGACTTGTGTCTATAATATCTTTTACATCAGGGTTTTTACCTAGTTCCTGATATATGATATCTTTTGCATTTTTTAAATGGGCTACATTATCTCCTTGAAGAGAGATAGATATAGGACTTCCTCCTACATTGGAACCAGAATTATAACTTAACTTTTCGATTTCTGGAATATAGCCTACTTTATTTCTAATGAATCCAGAAATATCTACAGATGAAAGGGTACGTGTCTCACTAGGAGATAGATTTACAACTATAGTAGATACAGCGCTACCCGGACCTATTTGTTTTAATGTATTTATAATATGTGAAGTTGTGCTATTTGTATCTTCCAGTTCTTCGTTTACTTCCCATATTTTATGTTCAATATGGGTTGCGAGTGAGTCTGTTATATGTTCACTGGTTCCTTGGGGTGTCTGAATAGAAATAATGATTTGATCACTAGCATTTGTTGGGAAAAAGGTGAGTTTAATAATCCCCCCAGCAAAGGCTCCTAAAGTCATTAGAAATAGAAAGCATACAATGGCAATAGAAAGAAATTTATTTTTTAATGTAAACCGTAAGGCAGGACTGTATAAACGATCCCTCATAAACCCCATAAATTGATCTCCCCATTTATTAAACTTATATGTTTTTCCTCTATCAGCAAGATCTCTAGAATGCGCCAAATGTGCAGGAAGTATTAATAGCGCTTCAATTAAGGATACACTCAAAGTAAGCGCTACTACGGTAGCTATATCTCCAAAGAATGCACCTATCTGTCCATCTAGAAAAAAGAATACAGAAAATGCAAGAATTGTAGTTGTAATTGCAGCTACAATAGGGACAATGACATCTTTTGTTCCTAATACGGCTGCTTTAATAGGGGAGTCTCCATTTTCTACTCTTGCATAGATATTTTCTGCGATAACAATACTATCATCTACAAGGATTCCTATAACAAGTATCATCCCAAAAAGTGAAAGCATATTTATTGTTACATCATAGTGGGGAAGTAAAATAAACATCCCAAAAAATGATATAGGTAGTCCAAACGCTACCCAAAAAGCCACCCGAGGGCGTAAGAAAAACGAGAGCAATACTAATACTAATAGCATTCCTACTGCTGCATTCTCTAGTAGTAGAGAGATTCTATCTTGAATAATTTCTGATGAATCTGTAGTTAAAATCAATTCGAGATTATCATGCGTTTCGTTATATTTTTGACAATACTTTTTTATATTATCTGCACTACTTATAAGGTCTTCAGAATTGGTGTTTGTGACCTCTATACTTATAGCTGGTTGTCCATTGATGGTAAGATATTGAGGCGCTTCTGCAAAGATGTCTTTTAGGATTGCAATTTCGCGCAAGCGTACTTTTCCTCCAGAAGCTGTTGTTTTTACAATAATATCTTCTAAATTTTTGGAATAATAGGATTTGTTTTTTGCTCTGATTAAGTATTCTTCTTGCGTTGTTTTTATAGAGCCACCTGAGATAAGAATATTTGCCTCTGCAATGGCTATAGATACTTCTTCAAAACTTAAGTTATTACTTCTTAGTTTTTCTTCTGAAATTGAAATTTCTATTTCTTCTTCAGGAAATCCAAAGAGTTTAATTTGAGAAATTCCGCCTATTCGGAGTAAGTCATTTTCAATGTTTTGAGCTTCAGATTTTAAGATATGCATGGGTGTCTCTTTTCCTGTAAGTGCATAGGAGATAGCAGCTCTTGTAGGTTTTATGGTTTCTATGACTGCGGGTTCAGTCCCTATAGGGAATGATGGGATTTTGTCTACTGCATTTTTAACATCTTCTAGAACGAGATTAATATCAAAATCTGTATGTACTTCAATAGAGATGTTACCTTGATTTTCCTGAGATGTTGAGGTAATTCTATCTACTCCTTCTACTCCTTTTAGATTGCGCTCTATTTTCTGGACAACACCCTCTTCTACCTCCTCGGGAGAGGCTCCAGGATAGCTCATACTAATCTGTATAATACTTGCCTCGGATAATGGAAATATAGAAGAGTTCATCTTATGATATCCCAAATACCCAAATATTAAAAAGCCTATAATAAAAATGTTTACAGCTATGGGGTATTTTATAAAATAACCTATGAATTTTTTCATCATCTATTTTATTAATATGGGTTGTACTTTCATACCGGGATATGCATTTGCAATGTTTTCCATGATAAGCATATCTTGGTCCTGAAGTCCTTGTACTACTATCTGATTTCCTATCCTATTTACTGGAGTAATGGTTTTTAGAGCTAGTACTCCATCACGTACGATATAGACTTGTTGATTTTCTTTTAACAAGGCATGTTCCAATAGATATCCTTTTTCTATAGGTGCCCCTTTAATATGAGCCTTTACATATTGCCCATCTTTAATATGGGTACCTTCTATTTGTACAATGACTAGAATACTTTGCGTTTCTTGATCAATACGCTCATTTATTCTTGTAACTGTCCCTTTAAATTTATCTTGGTCATCGAGGGTACTAAGAGCTATAGTCCCCCCTTTTTTTAGATACTTATTTTCTGAAGCAGGAATAGATAATTCTACTTCAAAAACAGATGGATCTATAAACTCGCCTAGTTTTTGACCACTACGGACGAGTGTTCCTACTTGTACATTTGCTTGTGTAACACTACCAGAAAATGGGGCTCTTAAGGTATACTTGGAGAGTCGTTCTTCTTGGTTTTTTATAGAATAATAAGTTTCTATAATTTTTTTTCCTGTAATAAATAGTTTTTCTGCTTCAGAAGTAAATTCTGGTATTGGTTGTATAGAAGTATTTATATCAAAATTGCTTAAATAGGTTTTCCATTTTAATGCAGTGACTGGATACTCAATTTCCATATCAGGGAGCATCGCTGCAATTTGATTCATCAACGTACTTTTATTAGACTTTACTTGCGCTTTATATTCCTGATTATTGATTTGTAATAATGTTGCTCCCTTATAAAAGGTGTTCCCTTCTTTAAAAGGTGTTCTTGTCTTGACTAAAATTCCTTGCACTTCACTATAGAGTTCTACTTTTTCTTTAGCACCTACAATACCTGTAGCTTCTATTATATAGGGAATAGCTGTAAGTTGTACAGCTTCTGTTTTTACTCGTATAGCTACTTTTTCTTTAGGGGGTAGTGATTTCTGTTCTTTTTCAGATTTCAAAAAAACAAAAGTGGCTACTCCTAAAATTATAATGATAATACCTAGTATAATACTTACTACTGATCTCATGATTTCATTTTACTTCGCAAATACTTTTGTATAGCAGGTTCTACATCATCCTCATATTTTTCCATTTGTTCTTTGGTAAGAATTTTTGAAAGAGATTCATTTTTTGTCTTTTTGATTTTACGCATGTCGCCTACTTTTCCAAACATACTTCCGGGCGCATTAATAAGATTAATTTGTTTTTTTGAAAACTCTAGATTTTGTAGGGCTACAGCTTCTTTCTGCTCTTCAGTAAGATTGAGCTCTTTTTCCATGATTGTAGTTTGATAATCGGCGGCTTCTTCTGGAGTTAACTGCGCCATAGTCTGTAATGATGTAAGTAGCATCATTGTAATTAGAATGAGGTGTTTCATATTCTTCTTTTTTTTAATTAAATTTTCTTTGAACAAACCAGATATCTTTAAAACTAAGATTGATATTAAATAGGTTTTGATTTTCCTGGACTAAAATATTTTCTACTTCTCCCCGTAATGCACGGGTGTATGAAAAGTTGATCTGGTTTCCTTTTTTTCCTACAGGAATTCCTATACCTATAGAGGCAGAGAGGCGATCAATTGTTGTGTTTTCTACTTTCAAATATCCTGTATCATAATTGATACCTCCTCTAAAACTTATATGTTCCCAATACCTGAGCCCTCTTGGGTTTGTTGTAAATTCTCCCCCTAGACTTATAATATCCTGATCTATAAACTCGCCTACATTATCGCTTTGATCTGTAGCATTCCAGAAATATTTTCTATAATCAAAGCTTATATTAAAGCCTTCACGAAAAGTATAATTTAATCCACTCCCTATTTGAAGAGGGAGTTTGAAATCATTTATATCAATACCATTTTCTATTTCTACAGCATTTGGTGAACTATCAAGGGTACGGGATACATTTCTATCTTGTGTGGCTCCAAGGGTTGAGGGTAATTCTGTGATAATACCTAATCGTATTTTGGGAGTAATTTGTGTTTGTATACCTAGCCCTAATTTTATACCGCTATAAAAGTTTTCTTCAGAAATATTGAGTGCATCCAACTGAGTACTGACATTCTCATTTTCTGTAATTTTTCCAAAAAGGTAGGTTGCTTTTGCACCGATGTGTATGTTTTTACTTAATCGATATCCATAATCTACAGCGACTGTATTAAGAGCTCCAGACCCAATGACAGACCCTACAAATGTCTCTGTAGAACCTTCTACAGGAGTTTCGATGCCCGTAAGCGCATATCCCACATTCGTTTCTGGAATTAATGAAATACCCAGGTTAGATTTTGAGTTGATACTAAAAGCAATTGCTAGACTAGAGAAGTTTCCTGTCACTCTACGCTCATCATCTGTTTGTCTATCTGATAAAGAGTTTATTTCTGTAAGGCCGCCTATATCAAATAAGAACCGTTTCTGTTCTATGCCAGCAAAGGAGGCGGGATTGGATAGGTTAATTTGTGTGCCTGATGATAAAGCAATCCCCGTACGCGCCATACTACTAAACCTCCCCACACTGGAATTACTTTGTACGCCTAACCCAAAGAGCGAATAGGGAGACCCTGTTAATCCATTAGACTGTCCATGGGTATATACTGTACTACTTATCAATAGTAGCATAAAAACGATTCTACTATTCTTCATCATAAATAGCATAGGTAATTATCAGTTTTGTGTATAGGTTTCCTGTAGTGCGAGTATCTATAATGCTTCTATCAACATTGGTGTTAAATTCTCTTTGGAAAATAACAAGGGCATCATCTACAATATTTGTTTCGCCTATTTTTGTGTCTATATAGGACCCTACAGGAAATTGATAAATAGTTTCATTAAATTCTGGATCTCCCTCATCCAGGCCAGCTAGAGTAGCACCTAAGCCAGAGAATATTACAGGTTCTGTAATTACATTATCTGCATTTATAATACTTACATTAAGAGAGTCTGTAAGTGGGAGTATACCAGAAAAATCAACAGGCTTTAATTGTAGAGTAGCATTTAATATAGTACCTCCGGGAGATAATTCTTCTATTTTCCGAATACTTGGAAAACGAATTCTGGTTGCATAACCCACACCCGCTTGAACATAAGATATCCCGTCATTTTCTGAGGCTAGAAGATTGATCTCCTGATCATCTAATGTGGTTAAATTACCACTGACTTCACTTCGTATATTATTAAATACATAGGGTAACTCATTTGCTATGATAGACAAATCATAGGACTCCGTTTGATCATCAAGCTCCCCTGGAATTTTATAATAGAACCGTAAATGAGTAACATCCTGATTGAGAGAAAAACCTATAACAGAACCATTATCTGTATCCCCAGCTTTTAATACAAGACCACGTAACTGTTGTTGTAACTCATCATTATCATCAATATCTCCGTCTCGTAAAGCTTCAAAAAGATTTTGAGTAAAAGGAGTAGAAAAAGAGATGTGTAAAGAATCTTCTTCTATAGGTCTGGGAGTGTATAATCTAGAAATAAGAACCTCCGGATCGTACGATAGCGAACTCGTATTATAGAAAATGTTATCATCTATTTGAAACCTTTCGGTAATTCTATGGACATCTATTCTATTAACAAGTGTTGTGTCATTATAAAAATAATTGTCATATCCTAAGATCAATGCTACGCTATCTAACTCTGCATCGTTATCTATATCAAAGTCTCTAGCTCTAAGTTGGAAATAGGGAGTAGACTCTACCGTTCCCAAATGCTCATCTTCGTATCTACCGACGAGGAGTCGATTGGTATCGGAACTATTAATACTATCAAATTTAAATGTAGATAATTCTACTTGAAATGAATCTATAGAGATTACTCTAATGTTAGATTCTATAAAATCACTTCCTACTTCTAGTGTAGGTCTGTTTTCTTCCTCTAAAGAGCAGGAGATAATAAGTCCTAATAGCAGTATGTACAAAAAGATGTTTTTCATCTATATCTGAATTTTTAAACAAATTAATGGGATACAGATTTTGCTAAAAACTATATTATACATAAGGTCTTTTTTAATAGACGAATACTCTGTATTACTCTATTAAGCATAGCATTCATATTGATAGATACATCTTCACAATTGGTCTATTAAAATTTCTAGTTGGTCTATTATTTTTCTTTACAGTTCATTGTGAGAATACATTTGCTTCAAATACAATTTGTGAAGAGAATAATTATAATAAGTATATGTGTTGTTGGTTGTTTTGCTTTCGCGAAAGCGCAATCTTCCCCTCCCGAATTGGGACGGTTTGAATACACATTACTACCCGATATGGGAGACGTTCAGATGGAGCGATATCAACTCAATGGAATGATAGGCAAGAAGGTGAAGAATGGATTTCTAGGATTTGGGATATCGTATGCACATATAGATTTTGTATTTAAAGGGTTAAACACTCCTTTTGATTTTAATTCTTATACAGAGATGCAAGTGATACAACCACGAGTTATATATAGGCATCTCTTAAAGAACGATTGGTCATTACAAGCTAGTTTACAACCTACTTTATCGTCTAATTTTTCGGGTTCGTTATCTAGCGAGGATTTTCAATTTAACACAATGCTTAACGCAAGTAAAATATGGGGAGAATCAGGGAAACAATCCCAACTTACTTTTGGAGTATTATACGGAGTCTTACTAGGAGAACCTGGATTCTTACCTATAGTACAGTATACAAAGCAAGTCAATAAGCATTTGAGTTATGCCATTGGTATTCCTAGGACTGGGGTTTTTTACCAGTTTGATAAAAATACGCTTGGGCTACAACTCACACCTAATGGATTGTATAGTAATAACTCCGAGTATGTATCTATTCCAGAACTAGGTTCATTGCGTGATACCAAACTTCAATTAAATGGTATTGGGATTGTCCTTGAGCATAATTACAAATTAGACGCCCTATTTAGTACTTCTATAAAGATGGGATATGTGCTAGGGGAAGAACTGAGTATACTAGATGTAGATGGAAACAATATCTATACGTTTGATACATCACCTACACCTACCATATCGATGGGAATAAAAATGAATATTAATAAAAGCAGAAATGCAAAAAACAAAAATGAAGACAAATAAAAAACAACGGATGAAACTCCCCTATTTGGTGGGGGTATTGATGGTGTCATTACTAACTCAAGGATGTGGAAGTGATGATGATAATGATCTATTAGGAAATTGGATAGATAGATCTGTTTTTGATGGAACACCTAGAAGTAGTAGTATCGCATATACGCTAGGAGATGAAGGATATATGGGAACAGGTTTTGATGGAGATGATTATTTAAAAGATTTTTGGGTGTATGATATCAATGGAGATTTCTGGTCTCAATTGTCAGATTTTCCTGGAATAGAGCGAAGCGCTGCTTCCTCGTTTGGTATTGGATCTTCTATCTATGTAGGTATGGGTTTTGACGGAGATTTTGAACTCAGTGATTTTTATCAATATAATGTATCTACTAATAGTTGGACACAGATAGCAGACTTTATAGATTCTCCACGAAGAGGCGCTGTTGGGTTTAGCTCAGATACTCATGGGTATGTAGGAACTGGTTTTGATGGAGATAATGATAAGAAGGACTTTTTTAAATATACCCCGTCAACAGATTCATGGGAAGAAATATCAGGATTTGGAGGCGATAAAAGAAGAGACGCCTCTACATTTACAATTAATAATGAGGTATATCTAGCTGGAGGAATATCCAACGGGATTTTTGCTAGAGATTTCTGGAAATTTAATCTAGCTTCAGAAACGTGGACTCGACTTAACGATCTTGATGATGATGATACAGGAGATGGAGAGATCCCAAGATATGCTGCTGCTGCTTTTTCTATAGGAGGGCAAGGTTATTTTGCATGTGGAATTGCAAATGGTGTTATAGGTACTGTATGGGCATATGACCCAACATCAGACTCATGGGAAGAAAAGACAGAGTTTGAAGGGTTGGCACGACAAGACCCTATTGCAATTTCTAATGGTGTAAATGGATATGTAGGATTAGGAAGAAATGGGACACTTTATTTAGATGACCTTCTAGAATTTAATCCTTTTGAAGAAGAAGACGAAGACGATTAATAATTCTATATGATGGTTGGGAAGTCGGGAGAATAGTAGACGTTAGTTAATCATTTTAGTAATCTTAATTTCTTTCTCCCGGCTTTTTTAAGTATGAAAAAATTTAAATTAAAATTAATAGGTATAGGAGTTATACTTTTTACAGCTATAACCCTTTTATCTATAGGAATTCTAAAAACTGCCGATTCTAATAATGATGGACTCATTTTAAAGACCCATCAAGATGAACATCAACATTGGTATTATGAAATTTATTCCTACGATAAATTATTGATTAAACAGTTAACGATCCCTGCAATAGAAGGGAGTCATTATTTTGATGATCAATTATCAGCACAGCAAGTAGGAAATATAGTAATTGATAAATTGAGGAAAGGAATTAGTCCATCAATTTCTCTTAATGATTTGCAAAATGCAGGTATTGTTCTTCAAAAATGATTATTTTGACATAAAGTCGACCAAAATGATGTTGAAAAGTAATATCAAAATAAAGGCATATTGGTTTCATATCATAGGTTGGTTATGTTTCTTATGCCTTCCTTTGATTATTTCTACCATAGAATTTAAAAAAGTCAGGCCTGAGTTTATAATTCGTTTTTTTCAAGGCCCCTTGGTTTTTTACCTCAATTACTTCTTATTAGTGCCTTTTTTGTTATTGAGAAAGAGAATCCCTACCTATATCTTTTTATCGATACTGTTGATAATTTTAGTAAACTATGGGTTTAATTTAATCTCTCCATCTCCTCCTTTTGAACAGCTTCAAAATTTAAGAGGCATACCTGATAATCTTAATATACCCTCGGTTAAAACAATTAAAATTGCTATGTCTACAGTGTTTTCATTTGCTTTTTTCCTATTGGGAGGAGTGATACGAATTATGCTGGATTATTATAAGAATGACAGAATTTATAAAGAGCGGGAAATGCGTAGAACTGAGACAGAACTTCAGTTTCTAAAAGCACAGCTCAATCCCCATTTTTTATTTAATTCCCTTAATAGTATTTATTCTTTAGTTCGTAATAAGTCTAATGATGCTTCAGAGGCGGTCATTACATTATCAGAGTTAATGCGCTATATGCTTTATGAAGCAAATCAGGAAAAGGTAAAACTGGACAAAGAGATTGATTATCTTAAAAATTATGTTACCCTCCAACGGTTACGACTATCTAATAGTGAGAACGTTAAACTCCAGATAACAGGGGATTTAAAAAATAAATACATCTCTCCATTGCTATTAATATCTTTTATAGAAAATGCATTTAAATATGGAACCAATTATAAAGGAGTTACAGATGTTTGTATTAAAGTTATTATAACGGATAATGAATTACATTTTCATATCAGTAATATTATAGGGTCTTATAGAAAGGATCGTGATAATTCTGGGGTAGGATTAGAAAATATAGGCAATAGACTTCGGTTATTATACGAGAACTCTCATAAACTAACGATAGATAAAACGAGTGAGCGATATACAGTTAATTTATTTTTAAATCTCAAATAGACATGCGATGTATACTTATAGATGATGAACCTCTAGCTATTAATGTAGTTATGTCTTATTGTGAGAATTTAGGTTCTTTAGAAGTTGTAGGAAGTTTTACAAATGTACTTGATGCTATTGCTTTTTTAGGAAAAGAAAAAGTAGATCTGGTATTTACTGATATAGAAATGCCACAAATCAATGGGATAGATTTTATAAAAAGTATAGATCAAAAGCCGTTGTTTATTTATATGACTGCCTATCCAGAATATGCCTTAGAGGGTTTTGAACTTAATGCTGTAGATTATCTGGTAAAGCCCATTCCTTTTCCACGTTTTGTAAAAGCTGTAAATAGAGCCAGAGAGCGTTTTGAACAAACCCATACGATCCCAACAGATTTTTCTCAACATGTCACCTCAGCGGGAGGAGAAGCTAAGACAGCACAGAATTTTATTTTTGTAAAATCTGATTACGGGAGTGTAAAAATTGAACATAAAGATATCAAGTATATTCAAGGGCTTAAAGACTACTTAAAGATATATACTACTACTGCAAAACCTATTCTTACCTTGATGAGTTTTAAAGAGATACAAAGCAAACTTCCAGAAAGTGATTTTGTGCGGGTTCATAGATCGTATTTAATTAATCTTTCTAAGATAGAAACCATACAACGCAATAGAATCCTAATAGAAGATGAGCGTATTCCTATAGGGGAAAGTTATAAATCAGATTTTTTTAGACGGATAGGTATTTGATAGTATTAAAAGTGCGCCCGACTAAAAGCGCACTTTAAAACAACCTAACCAATAATTGTGACTTAGCAGTCACTCAATTATTATCATTACTCAACCAGTAGCGGTTCTTGAGTGTATTTTATAAAATTCTGAACTTTAATTTTGGATCCTAGATCATGCATCAAATTATAAAGTCCAAAAAATGTTCTATTGATATATAGAAAATGCTTACTCCCTCTGTTTCCATTCATTTTACGTATTTCAGAATCTTTACTGTACTTTTCACTTAAAGCGGCTATCTGATCAAAAAACGTAGTATCACTAAAATCAAACACTTCTCTTTGGAAAGGTTCTGTAAACAAACTGAGCATCTCATGAAATAAGTCTGAAAAGAACACAATCTCTTCTGGAGAATCATCTTCTCTTAAGATTTCCAGTTGATATAATTTTTCTTTAAAAAACTCAGGGTTATTGATGTTCTCTTTTTCTGCGAGTTCGAAATAGGGTGTATAAAACGCGTCTGGAACGTGCTTAATACACCCGAAATCTATAGCAATTAAATTCCCATCATCGTCTACAAGGAAATTTCCGGGATGCGGATCTGCATGTACACTTTTGAGTATATGCATTTGATACATATAAAAATCCCATAAAGCTTGTCCGATACGATCTGCTTTTTCCTTGTCTGTGTTATGCGCTACAAACTCACTCAAATGCTCTCCATCCATCCAATCCATAGTGAGAATACGCTCACTAGATAAGTCTGGGTAATAGGTCGGAAACTTAAGATGGGGGATAGTATCACAGGCTTCCGTCATGGCAATACTTTGAGAAAGTTCTAAGGTATAATCTGTTTCTTCAAGAAGTTTATCTTCTACTTCTTTAAAATATTTTTCTTTTCCTTTTCCTTGTAAATTAAACATTCGAGAAGCGATAGGCTTCACAATGGCCAGATCACTACTAATACTGTCTGCGACTCCTGGGTATTGAATTTTCACGGCAAGTTTTTTACCATTTAGTGTCGCTTTATGTACCTGTCCTATACTAGCAGCATTCACACTTTGAGTCGCAAACGTATCAAAAATGTCTTCCGGGTATTTATTTAAATATTTCTTAAAAGTTTTTCGAACGAGAGGTGCAGAAAGTGGAGGTACTGAAAACTGAGATAGTGAAAACTTCTCTACATAAGCTCTAGGCATGATATTTTTCTCCATGCTTAACATTTGAGCTACTTTAAGAGCACTTCCCTTTAAACTTTTTAAGCCATCATAGATATCCTCTGCATTGTCTTCATTCAGTTTTTCTTTGGTAAGGGATGGATTGACTACTTTTTCGCCATAATACTTCACATAATTTGCTCCTACTTTTACACCTGTTTTTACAAGCTTAGAAGCTCTCTGTAATTTGTTGGTAGGTATGTGATCTATTGTTTTCATAGGGTATCTATAGCGCTTTATTATTTTGCCATTGCAAAATTTTCTTTTACCAGAAACTTCCCAAAATCTATAAGACTATCTAAAGGAGTCGTTTCAAACACATCAAAAATGGCTTTTACAGACTTTTCTATGGCAACGTCTGTTTTTTCAAATCCGGCAGAGGTATCATCCATCCAGTATTTTAGTATAAATAAAAACTGCATCCAGGTACCTTCACTAAAAAGTGATACGGGATTTTTTGTGATTTTATAAGCTTTCTCATCATTACTGGTTTCTATAAGTTCTTTGGCAAAACTTTTTATTTTTAGACGAAGCTCTTTAAGCTGCTCCAGGTTTTTGAGGATGGCTTTGTGTTCATGTAAAGCTACGAGTACATAACTTCTATTGGCAGTAAGATTACCAAACATTGTATAGAAAAAAGAAAGTATTTTTTCTTTGTTAGGGTAATTTTCAAAATCTTTATCTTTATGTAAAGTCGCTACAGTACTATCATAAAGAGCAACCCATATGTGTTGCTTAAGACTTTCAAAGGATCCAAAATGAGTATAAAAATGAGCCTCAGTTTGTTGTGCATCTTTACAGAATTTATAGATAGAAACGGGAGCTGTACCATGATCTAATACATATTCCATGTAACTGGATATAATATCATCTGCGCTCCATTGTTTCTTAGTCGTTTTCTTTGTAGTAGCCATTATTAGGTTGTTTTGTGTAAAGATAAATAACGTTTAACTAAAAGTCAATTAGATTAAACAAAATACTCTGTTAAAGTTGTTTCATTTTTTTTGAAAGAAGACGGTTATTATAACCTTTGCTTTGGGATTGCTTTTATACTGTGATGATCGCAGAGTTTTGATATCCATAATTATTAAAATCATAGGCGATGTATTAATAGGGGGAGTTCAAGGTTATTTCCTTTGTGTGGGTTATCTTTGCGATCGGTAAAATTTACCTTACGCTATGCAAAAGAAAATTTTCAATTTTTTGTTTTCCACTCGGTTAATGGGGGTATTGTTCATCACGTATTTTGTCGCTATGGCTGTAGGGACATTTTTAGATAGAGGGCAAGAGACATCGCCTACACCTTATTCACGAGTTTGGATATATAATTCTTGGTGGTTTACCTTAATACATATCCTATTTGTTATCAATTTTTTAGGTAACATATTTCGCTTTAAGCTATTGCGAAAAGAAAAGCTTACCACATTGCTTTTTCATATTTCATTCATTCTTATTTTAATAGGAGCAGGAATTACAAGATATATAAGTTATGAAGGGGTGATGCCTATTACAGAAGGAACATCAGAAAATACTTTTTTAAGTGAGAAAGTCTATTTAGAAGTATTAGTAGATGGAGAGATAGATGGACAGGCGATGCGACGTACATTAGAAAAAGAGTTAATGCTGTCTCCACGACTCAATAACTCATTCAAATGGAAAACAGATTTTAATAAAAACCCAATACAGATTAACTTCAATAAATTTATTGATGGTGCCGAAGACGGATTTATAGAAGACGAAACGGGTGATTACCATCTTAAAATTGTAGAAGCAGGAGATGGGACACGTCATGAACATTTTATAAGAGAAGGGGAGATTGTCAACATTCATAACGTATTATATGCACTCAATAAACCTACAGAGGGTGCTATTAATATAGGTTATGACGGAAAGGATTATACATTAAAATCTCCTTTTGAAGGTACCCTTACGGTTATGGCTACTCAGACCAATGGAGTAGTGGTAAAAGATAGCTTACAACCTTTACAGCTAAGATCTTTATATCAATTACAAGGTATTCAATTTGTGATTCCAGATCCAGCAGTACGCGGTAAGGCAGGTATTGTCGAAAAAGATCTTAAAGAGAAAAATCAGGAAGACGCTTTATTTGTAGATATTACAGCAAATGGAGAAACAAAAACTATTGGTTTATTAGGAGGTAGAGGATATAGTAATGATAAAAAACTCATTGAAGTAGGAGGATACAAAATGTATCTGTCTTATGGCAGTAAGGCATTGCCATTACCCTTTTCTATAAAACTCAATGACTTTATAGCAGAGCGTTATCCAGGAACGGAAAACAGTTATGCGTCTTTTGAGAGTAAAATCACGGTCGAAGATGAAGCATCTTTTGACTACGAGATTTATATGAATCACGTATTAGATCATAAAGGATATCGTTTTTTTCAAGCGAGTTTTTTCCCAGATGAAACAGGAACGATACTATCTGTAAGTCATGATTTTTGGGGAACATGGGTGACTTATATAGGATACTTTTTATTGTATCTAGGTCTGATGCTTATTCTCTTTGATAAGGGATCACGATTTGGAGATCTTAAGAAGCTTTTGGATAAGGTAAAAGCAAAAAAAGCAAAACTATCGGTGATTGTGTTAGTATTCGCTTTCGCGAAAGCAGAAACATCATTCTCACAAGAAGTAAACACTTCGGCTGTTGTTATAAAAGATACCATTGCAGTGTCAGAGCAACGAGAAGAAACCCCTATTCCGATACTTCCAACAGATGAACATGGACATCAGACAGGACCTACAAAGGCACAAATAGACTCGGCTATTGTAGCCAATGCTGTCTCTGCCGAACATGCTGCAAAGTTTGGTCGTATGATTATTCAGGATGGAGGAGGACGTATGATGCCTATTAATACATACGCCAGTATGCTTTTACGTAAAATAAGCAGAAAAGATTCGTATGCAGGCCTCAATGCAGATCAGGTAATGCTCTCGATGATGGAAAACCCCATCATCTGGAATTATGTAGATCTCTTATATCTAAAAAAAGGAAATGATAGTATTCGTAATATTATAGGAGTGCCAGACGATGTAAAAAACTTTAAGGTCATTGATTTTTTTACTCCTGATTTTAAGTACAAGTTATCTCCTTATTTACCACAAGCATATAGTGAGGCCACTCCTACAATCATTGATAAAGAGTTTAGAGATGTCGACCAGCGCCTTGCCTTACTAGACAGAACACTCGCTAAAGGCATTTTAAGAATCCTTCCTAAACCTAATGATTCTAATAACAAATGGCTTTCTCCAGTAGAGGTAGCACAAGGAGGGTATAAAGGAACAGATTCTGTGGTAGCTACACAGATCTTTCCAGCTTACTTATTGAGTTTACGTAAAGCCAAACTCACAGGAGACTATGCAGACGCCGATAAGATACTTACTGGAATTGCTAAATTTCAGAAACGATTAGGAGGAGATATTATCCCTTCGGATGAGAAGATAGACGCAGAGATACAATATAATAAAAATGATCCTTTTAAGAAGTTATACTGGATGTATATGCTGGCTGCATTTTTTATGATGACGTTTGTGATCACTCAAATTTTTAGCCCTAGTAAGTTTATATCTGTAATGATTTCAATAGGAGCGGGGATTGTACTGGTATTATTTTTAGGACATACTGCCGCTTTAATATGGAGATGGTATATCTCTGGGCATGCTCCATGGAGTAACGCTTATGAATCTGTACTATATGTAGGATGGGCGACGATGTTTTTTGGGCTTGCTTTTGGACGTAAAAGTATGCTCACATTAGCGAGTACAGCTTTTGTAGCAGGTTTTATCCTTTGGGCAGCTAGTATGAACTGGATGAATCCAGAGATCGAAAATTTACAGGCCGTACTTAATAGTTACTGGCTTATGATCCATACAGCTGTTATTGTGGCGAGTTATGGACCTTTTACTCTGGGAATGATTTTAGGATTGGTTTCTCTTTTTCTTATGATTTTTACTACAGAAAAGAACAAAGCCAAAATGGATCTCAATATCAAAGAGCTCACCATTATTAATGAGATGGCGCTTACGGTAGGAATGGTACTTCTTGCTATAGGGACTTTCTTAGGAGGACAATGGGCAAATGAGAGTTGGGGACGTTACTGGGGATGGGACCCTAAAGAAACGTGGGCATTGATTTCATTGATAGTATATGCTTTTGTCATTCATATGCGATTAATTCCAGGTCTTAGAGGGAGATGGTTATTTAATTTCTTATCTATCCTAGCATTAGGAAGTATACTGTTTACTTATTTCGGAGTCAATTTTTACTTATCAGGATTACATGCTTATCAGAGTGGTGGAGATATCGCAAATCAAAAGATTATGATCACCCTTGGTGTGATTGCAGTCATAGGTTTCTTTTCCTATCGTAAGTACCGTAGGTATTATAAAAAAATATAGGGAAACCATATATTATATGATTTCCCTATAGAATTATTGAGGTTGCAGTAGTTTATAGTGTACCTACCATATCTTCAGGTTTTACCCACTCGTCAAATTCTTCTGGAGTGACATACCCTAGATTTACAGCTTCTTCTTTTAAGGTTGTTCCATTGGCATGAGCTGTATTTGCAATTTCGGCAGCTTTATAATATCCTATTTTTGTATTTAGTGCCGTAACAAGCATTAGTGAGTTATCTAAGAGTTCTTTGATTCTGGTCGTATTAGGCTCTATACCTGCAGCACAATGATCAGAAAAAGAGACACACGCATCTCCTATAAGTTGTGCAGAGTGTAACAAGTTTGCTGCCATTACAGGTTTAAATACATTGAGCTCATAATGACCTTGTAATCCTCCTACGGTTATCGCTACATCATTACCCATTACTTGTGCACATACCATTGTGATGGCTTCGCATTGTGTTGGGTTTACTTTTCCTGGCATAATAGAAGAACCAGGTTCATTTGCAGGAATGGTAATCTCACCGATTCCACTTCTAGGTCCGGAAGCCATCAATCGGATATCATTTGCGATTTTATTGAGAGCTACAGCTAGCTGTTTTAATGCCCCGTGACTTTCTACAATAGCATCATGAGCAGCAAGGGCTTCAAATTTGTTTTCGGCAGTTCTAAAAGGGTGTCCAGAAAACTCAGCCATAAATTCAGATACCCGTTTTGCATATCCTTTTGGGGTATTAAGACCTGTACCTACAGCTGTTCCTCCTAGTGCCAGTTCGGCGAGGTGGTCCAGTGTGTTTTCCAGTGCTTTTAATCCATGATCCAGTTGTGATACATAGCCAGAAAACTCTTGCCCTAAGGTAAGAGGCGTTGCATCCATTAAATGAGTACGGCCTATTTTTACCACTTCTTTAAAGGCTTCTGCTTTCGCTTTAAGCGTATCTCTTAATGTACGTACACCAGGAATTGTAGTCTCGACTATTTTCTTATAGCCGGCAATATGCATTCCTGTAGGAAACGTATCATTAGACGATTGTGATTTATTTACATCATCATTAGGCAGTAATGTCTTTTCACCTTCTCCTATTGTTTTTCCAGCTAGTTGGTGTGCACGATTTGCGATGACTTCATTTACATTCATATTACTTTGCGTGCCGGATCCAGTTTGCCAGATGACTAATGGAAACTGATCATCATGAATACCTTCTAAGATCTCGTCACATACCTGTGCAATCAAATCTCTTTTTTCAATAGGAAGGACCCCTAGTTCACAGTTGGTATAGGCCGCCGCTTTTTTAAGAATAGCAAAACCGTGTACAATTTCAATAGGCATAGATGCAGGAGCTCCTATTTTAAAATTGTTACGTGAACGCTCTGTTTGTGCTCCCCATAACTTATCGGCAGGTACTTTGACCTCCCCCATAGTGTCTTTTTCGATTCTGTAGTTCATGAATAGAATTTTTTTGAGCTACAAATTTACAAATTTTGATTTCAACACCCTGTAGATAACCCTGTCAATAAATGTTATTTTTCTTTTGTGAAAATAGATTTTTATGCGGTATCTTTGACCCGAAATTTAGAAATATACCACCATGTTTGATTTTGATCAATATTTAGGATTTTTAGCTTTTTTAACCATTTTAACGATAGGTTTTTGGTTAATGATATTTTTATTAACCTTTGTGATCCCATACTGGGTAGGTGGTTCTATTATAGAGATGGTAAAAGAACGTATAGCCGCTCGTAAAGCTAGTAGAGAAGCATAGACGTCATTAGGACTGAACTATATATATAAAAGACTCACAGATTGTGGGTCTTTTTTTATGGATATAAGACAGAGGCTCTCTTTTATAGAGCGACGCAACCTTTTTATACTTACTACGTCATGTAAGTATATAAATAGTAAAATATATCAGTTTTATGAAGTATCGTAATATTATATTGGGGATCCTTATTTCTTTTTTAATTGTAAGTTGTAATAATGAAGATGTCGATGATTTTTTACAAATTACCGAAGCCGATTTGATTGCTGAGGGGTCAGATTTGTTTTCATTAATTAGTCAAGTAACCGATGATGATCCTAATGATGGAGAGATTACATGTATAGATTTTATATATGCATTTACTGTGGTTGTGTATAGTGATGACATAGACCTTGAGTATTCAGAAATAGTGAGTAATGATCAGGAGTTTAGTGATCTTTTAGGAAGTATCGAAGAGGGCCAGTATGTAGGGATCAGTTTTCCTATCCGTAGTACATTAGATGATGGTACTACCTTTGAAGTAAATGATAAAGATGAGCTCAAAGAAGCCATAGATGCTTGTAAAGAAGAAGAGCAACAAGAAATTATAGGTACCTGTACCAATCTATTACTGGAATGTGTATGGGAGGTTCAGATTCCGGATGATGTGATCTTTAGTACGTATACAGATGCTGTATTTGATGTAAATAATGATGGTACGGTAGCCTTCTATTACAGAGGAGATCTGTATGAGGGAACATGGATTGTATATTTTATAGAAGATCAACTTCATATCAATATCAACTTAGATGACGATGGTGATGTAGGTCTGGATTGGAATTTTGATTGGAAGACCGTAATTGTAGATAATGCTACGATGAATATACGAGTAGATGAGGATACTCGATTTGTACTTAAGAAAGAATGTGAAGAAGAAAATTATTGTACCACTTTAGATTTTGAGGTATGCGAGTTAGAAGAAAACCCAGGAGTTGCAGAATATGTACTTCAGGACTATGAAGCGTGTATTATCATTATTGCAGCCCCACAGCCAGAACTGGATGCTATGGGAGAATTACCAGATGCTATAGAATGGGAACTTACATTCTATACCACTCAGGAAGATGCAGATACAGGAGTAAATCCTATAGCTGCCGATGTTCCATTAACGACAGATACTCAAGAGATCTATGTACGTATTACAGACCCGCTCACTCAGGAGTTTTATACGACGGTGATCACATTTACGGCGGTCACTTGTGAGGAATAGCAATAGCTGGTATTGATTTTAAAAAAGGACCATTATCGTAACGATGATGGTCCTTTTTTATTTCTCCCTTTTTGAATACAATTTAGGTATAGGAAGGGCTATGTATATACGCATCAAATCACTAAATTTGCAAGCCCGAGCTATCTCGGAGACCAATTTTTTTTTCAGAATACGATATGTTTGATAATTTAAGTGATAAGTTAGATAAAGCCTTACATGTACTCAAAGGTCATGGTAGTATTACAGAAGTAAACGTAGCCGAAACCTTAAAAGAAGTACGTAGAGCGCTTATAGATGCCGATGTAAATTTTAAAATTGCAAAAGATTTTACCAATAGAGTCAAGACAAAAGCGCTTGGATCTAATGTATTGACCACCCTACAACCAGGGCAGTTAATGGTAAAGATTGTAAAAGATGAACTTACAGAACTTATGGGAGGTGATGCCGAAGGAGTAAATCTTTCTGGCAATCCTAGTGTAATTCTTATGTCAGGTCTCCAGGGTTCTGGTAAGACCACTTTTTCTGGTAAACTGGCTAACTTCCTTAAAACTAAGAAAACAAAAAAACCGCTATTGGTTGCTTGTGATGTCTATCGTCCGGCGGCAATCGACCAGTTACATGTTGTAGGAGATGCCATCAAGGTAGATGTCTTTTCTGATAGAGGTAATTCGGACCCTGTAGCAATTGCCGAGGCGGGTATCGCTTTCGCAAAAGAAAACGGTCACAATGTTGTTATCGTAGATACAGCAGGTCGTCTTGCTGTAGATAAGGCTATGATGGATGAAATAGAAAACATTCATAAAGCCATACAACCACAAGAGACGCTCTTTGTAGTAGATTCTATGACTGGGCAAGATGCCGTAAATACTGCCAAAGCCTTTAATGACATCCTTAATTTTGACGGGGTGATCCTTACCAAGTTAGATGGAGATACTCGTGGAGGGGCAGCAATCAGTATTAAGTCTGTTGTAGATAAGCCTATTAAGTTTATAGGTACTGGAGAAAAGATGGAAGCGATTGATGTGTTCTATCCTTCTCGTATGGCAGACCGTATTTTGGGAATGGGGGATGTTGTATCTCTGGTAGAAAGAGCCCAGGAGCAGTTTGATGAAGAAGAAGCCCGTAAATTGCAAAAGAAAATTGCCAAAAACCAATTTGGTTTTGACGATTTTTTAAAGCAAATCCAGCAGGTAAAAAAAATGGGGAATATGAAAGACCTTATGGGAATGATCCCTGGGGCAGGAAAGATGATGAAAGATGTAGATATCGATGATGATGCGTTTAAGCATATAGAAGCGATCATCCACTCGATGACCCCAGAAGAACGTACCACACCCGCTATGATCAATGCCAGCCGTAAAAAACGGATTGGAAAAGGATCTGGTACTTCTGTACAACAAGTCAATCAATTACTCAAGCAGTTTAACCAGATGAGTAAAATGATGAAAATGATGCAAGGTGGCGGTGGCCGTAAGATGATGCAAGCCATGAGCAGAATGCAGAAATAAGTTTTCCAATAGCTATTCACTATAAAACCCTAATTAGGACCATGACAATACTTGACGGTAAAAAGACATCAAACGATATAAAAGACGAAATCAAAGCTGAGGTCGATAAGATGAAAGCCAGTGGGGAAAAAGTACCTCATCTTGCAGCGGTGATCGTAGGAAATGATGGGGCCAGTCTTACCTATGTAGGAAGTAAAGTACGCGCTTGTGAGCGTGTAGGATTTGAGTCTACTCTGGTAAAAATGTCCAGTACCACAAGTGAGATAGAGCTATTAGACAAGATAGAAGAACTCAATACCAATGATGCTATAGATGGGTTTATCGTACAACTCCCGTTACCTCCTCAGATCGATACTCAAAAAGTACTACTGGCAGTAGATCCAGATAAAGATGTAGATGGATTCCATCCTACTAATTTTGGAAAAATGGCCCTGGATATGAGTACGTTTATTCCTGCGACTCCTTTTGGGATTTTAGAATTGATGGAGCGTTATGGCGTAGAGACCAAAGGCAAGCATACCGTTGTAATAGGGCGTAGCCATATTGTAGGCCGTCCTATGAGTATCTTAATGGGACGTAAAGGATTTCCAGGTAATTCTACAGTAACCCTTACCCATAGCCATACCAAAAATATTACACAGATCACATCACAGGCAGATATTATTATTACTGCCTTAGGCGTTCCGGGCTTTTTAAAAGCAGAGATGGTCAAGGATGATGCGGTGATTATAGACGTAGGGATTACCCGTGTTCCTGATGATACCCGTGAGCGTGGGTATTATATCACAGGAGATGTAGACTATGATGCCGTGAGTAAAAAAGCATCCTATATCACCCCTGTACCTGGTGGCGTAGGGCCGATGACCATTGCTATGCTCCTTAAAAATACGTTACTGGCTTGTGAGCGCCACCGTGCTTCTAACAGGTAGTTGGAGAACGATGTTTTAGTAGGAATAGGTACGCTTTCGCTAAAGTGGCTACCTATTTATAACCATGCCTTAGCTCATGACTTTTTTACTAAACGACCAACAGAAGGTATCTTATATGATACGACCTGTTCCCCAACTGTTTATTCACTATTCTTATTTCATCTAATCAGAAGGGTGGATTCATTCAAACTTTAGAAAATATCCAGTCTATCGCATAGAATGAAAATGAAATCTCCTTCTGAAATATCGTATGGTAGAATATTATCGAGTTCTATCTTAAAATCACCTAAAACAACAAGTGGCTTTTCCTTATCAATCACTTTCACAGTCAAATAATGGTAATTACCATCACAGCTATATGAATACTTTTGTTCATCCACTTTTTTGATATTATTCGCATTCAAAGTACTTAAGGGTAAGGTTAATTCAAAGTCCATTAGACTTTTGAATGGATGCGAAAAACAGTTTATTTCAAAGTTTCCGTCAGATAATACAATTATGGCTTCTTCGGAAATATGTGATAGCCATTTTATTTTGATTATGTTGATCATTAAGACTTATAATTTATTTAAAAATACCTCCAGATTTTTTTACTAATTCTCTTAAGGATTTAATATGAAATGTTGTAATGTTACCTGTAGTTCTATTTAGCCCAACAAATCCAAATTTTAACTGACCACTTGCAGGAATGAATTTGGCATATACAAGCCATCTCGAATCTTTCATTCCTTCCAGCACGTTTTAAAATTGAAAGGTTTTTATAAAAACCTATCGATTTTAAAACTCTAAAGAATTCTTTCTTTTTAAAAAGAAAGAACCAACCAAAGAAAATTGTTTGTCAAAGAACAACTTTTAGCTTTCATTAGAAAGCTTTACATATCATTAAAAGTAACGGTCTTGACGTGATATCAACTAATCATTGACTAATACTTTTAAAAAAATCATCAGAGCCTATATATTTCACATATTTATTCACCATTAAATCAACATTTAAAATATTTCCTGTAATACAAGGAATATCACCTTCTCCAAAGTCATAGCTATCATCCCCAATACATTCATACAATATGTATCCATACAATTTTTGATCTTTTACTTTAATTTTAGAAAAATACACAGTTTTTTTCGAAATTTTAGAATTAACAAAATCTACTGCCTTTAGATTAATTGAATCATTATCATATAGTTTTATATCATCTAAATAAATTCTATGATTTCTTTCAATCGAATCTGTAAGTACAAATTGTATCGGTGATATTACCTTAGTTATTTTACCCTTTAAAAATTCACTTTTTTGGGAATAAGTACAATGACTTACAAATAATAATAATAATAAATACTTCATAAGAATAACTATTTATTTATTTATTGAATCCCACTTACTAGCCTCCATCCACTTATTCTTCCACTCTTTAGGAAAATATTTACTGTATCTTGTGTTATAAGATAGTGAAATATAGAAAAGTTCGAATTCATCTTTATTTGTCTTTTTTATTTTAAATTTATTTTAAAACTCTTAAGAGTTCTTTCTTTTTAAAAAGGAAGAACCAAAGAAAATGAGGATTTCTATTTCAAAGAACTTTGATGAGTTTTCTAATGAAAGCTTTGAGTATGTATCATCTTTCAGTATTAGAGGAAGTTTTTTTTTGAGCAATTTTATATTTCTTTTTAAAAGTATCTGATATTCTTTTTTTATCTACTTTTTTTAAATACTTAATCACATCAATATAGTTACCTTCCTTCCATGCTGTATTAGCTGCTTCTAAATTTTGATTATCTAATAGTTCTGAGGTATATTTTTCGCTCTGGTCTTTTTTAAATTTCTCAAGATTTATAATTGTTTTTTCATCACCCTTTAAAATGTTTTCTCCTGGCCCTTTAAAAAATAATAGCACTTTATTTACAAAAATATCTTTAGGTTGATTTTCAAGTTTTAAATCAGAATCAAAAAAAATCTTTAATAACTCATTATCTATTTCAATAAAATTCTTTAAATAATCTGATCCTAACCAAAGGGAATTAGAATTTTCTCTTGAATTATAAACTATAGATATTATCAATTTATCTGATTGATATTTTATTATTTGATTTGTTTCTTCTGTTAGTGTAAATTCATTTTCTATAAAAAATGAATTTAGTTTTTTGAAAATTTGGTTATTAAATTCCATAATATTTATTTTAATATCCAGGAGGTAACCACGCTCTTTTATTTGAGTTATATATCCAGCCTCTAGTTTGTAATATGTACCTCTCAGCATTTAAAAATCCCTTAGTTTGTATGAGAGAGCATTTGAGTTTATATAAGAGTTTGAATAATAATTACTTGCTTTCAATATTTATTCGTCTTAAATATCGCTCGTTTAAATCTTCAAAAAAATAAATTTCGCCCCTTTCGATTTTTTGAAGATAAATGAGACTTTTAATTTTAGTTAGATATTCTATTTTTAAAGTTTGTATGTTTATTTTAGCAAGTCTAAATCCTCGTCCAAAAAATTTTCTAACATAATTGGGGGCATATAAATTTCCATTAGCATATATACAAGGGCCACCAAAATCACCTTTTAGAGAAATTCCATTAATTGATATAGTACCAATCTCGGGACCTCCTTGCACAATCTCCTTTAAATTAGTGTATGTAATTTCAGTTTGGTTAATTTTTTTATTAATGTCAAAATCTTTGGGAGTTTCTTTGCTTTTCATTAGTCTATAATTTTTGATGATTGATTTGTAACATTTTTGGAAAGCACCAAAAATTGTAATGATCCTCCAGAATGGTTTAGTCCTTGTGACCCCACTATTCCAAACTTTATTGGAGTGGCTTTAGGGAGTTCTTTCTTTTTAAAAAGAAAGAACTAAAGAAAAATATTTTCAAAGAACTTGTTAATACAAGTAGTGTTTCTGGTACATTACCTCTATTAAATTAGCATGGTAAGCTTTATTTAAAATTGATATCTATTATTTCAAATATTTTTTTTCTATTTCTTTCGACTCTTTAAACAATTTATAGATGTATTCGCAGGCCTCTTTTTCAGAAGAGAAACTCTTTTCCTCGTGCCTATCACCTCTTTCATCAAGATAAAATACGTCCCAAGTATGATAAGAATTATATAAAATAATGTTATCAGATATTAATTCTCCATCTAAGGAATACTCTTGATAATTAACGTCTAAAGCAGTTAATTTTCTTTTAAGTTCAGTTTTATTCATTTTAAATTTATTTTATGGGAAATTCTTTTAAAATTGAAAGGTTTTTATAAAAACCTTTCAATTTTAAAACTCTTAGAAAAATATTTTGTCAAAGAGCTAAGAGGAACAGCAATCAACGTATTAGTTATTTTCAGTCTTTAAGCTATGTCCTATTTTGAATATCTTATAGATGCATTGGATAGATTTAATATAATATGACATTTTACTATCTATTATAAATTACACTGGGATTATCTCCATCTTGTACACTTAATACGCCACTTTCATCAAACATATATGTTTTAATTGGTTTAAAGGGCTTACCATAAATTATAGATTTAATTTTAGAGTTTTTGTAAAAAGAAATATTAATATTATGCTCACCATTGTTATGGATAAGCTTAAGCATTTCAGGGATGCCTGTGTCCTTATAAAATGAACTAAAATATTTATATTTACTACTAGTAGTATTAATACCTGCAAGGGCGTTAGAATTTAGGTTAATTAAAACTTCATTTTTATTATCTATAAATAACCTGAAATAATCAATCCCATTTTCATTATAAAATGGAATGAAATTATTTTTAATACCATTGGAATCTATTCTAGTTCTGCAAACTTCATAAGATTTATTAGGATACTTTAACACTATTTCGCCTTGATCCTGATATGCAATCCAAAATATATTATTTCTTTTTTTTACTATAATACTGTCAAAAGGTGGATTTTTTTTCCAATTAATAGTGTCTATTACCAAACCAGCTCTGTATATTTCTTTTGTTCTAACTTTTGGATGTCCCAAAAAATCATCAGCATTATGAATATACTGTAATGTGTCAGTTTGAATTTTTTTTGAAGTTTCTAGCATCTTTTTTGCATCGTTAGTACAAGATATAAGAATGCTTAAGAAAAAACATAGAAGTAGAAAGTAGTTAATCTTTAAATTTTGCATTGTTTTTAATTGAAAAGTAAATTGTTATATTTTTTCCTACTTGAGCACCGACATGAATCCAGTTATAATTACCTCCTTGGTTATTTATGCCGACATGCTCAAACCTAGAAGATTTATAAAAACCTTCCATTAATGCAATATTAGAATGAATTACCACCATATTAGTATTACTAAAATCATTAATAGAATTTAAACCTGATAGTCCTTGAAAAGCTTTATCCCATACATTTTGATTTGAGAAAAAAGCTTCTCCATTTGATTGATCTTTTGCCATTTCAGAAAATAAACCTCCAATTAAAGGAATACCACCTGCACCATTTTCGTGCATGGCAAATGGAGAACCAGCAATTTCTTTTAATGTAATACCAGGTACATCCCCACTCGCTACAACCTGTAATACATCTTTTCCTGTACTTAATATTTCATTCATGTCAAGTATTTCTTCAAGAGTTTGTTTTAAGTAACTATTGCGTCGTTCTAGCATAGATTCAGTGCCTAGTTCACTATCATAACCGGTTTGTTCATTAAATTCATCTGAACCAATTTTTCCATTAGAAATATTATATCCATCTAGATTAGGAATAGCATTAAATATAGAAAATTCAGAGTTGTTGTTTGTTCCAAGCTTGCTGAAATTATTAACTATTTTTTTTGCAGCAACATCATCTCTAACAGATTCTCTATTACGTTCATGCTCTTCTTCAATACCTTCTCCCTCATCTTTTTCATCATTACCACATGAGATACAGCTAGCCCATCCAAAAGATGCGGGCGCCATCCCATCGGGATCAATAAAGAACACTGGATTGTTAAACGCATAGTTATAAGGGCTATGTCTACGCATTTGTTCTGCCAGAGGATCAATGTTCATCCATCGTCCTATAGCAGGGTCGTAATTACGAGCCCCAAAGTCTAAGGTATTTAAACCTAGCTCTTCACTTTGTTCTTTACCATTGTAACCAAAAACAATACGCTTTCGCGAAAAAAATGATGACCTAATTGACTCACACCGATTTAAAGAATCTTTATTTTAAGAGTTCTTTTGTAATTTTTACTTCTGCCAATATATCAATGAACGATAAAAACCAATAGTCAAATTTTAATCTAACTATTGATTTCTAGCTATTTATAATCATGTCTTAACCCATGGCCTTTTTTACTACACTAACACCTAATTTTATTTTAAAGCATTTGCGATTTCTTCAAAAGAAACTACCAATTCCAAAAATTCTAATTCATCTAATTCTTTTTGTGCCCATCTGATGAATATTAGAAATCCTTTAGGTGCATATTCAGGGATAACTTGTAATGTTTTATCATCTTTAAAAGAAAACCATATACAATCTATTCTACATTCAGGACAAATTCCTGAATGATGGTCTAAAGATTGTAATCCTTCAAATTGACCATTACAATTTCCGCAAATATTCTTATTGGATTTACTTACTTTGTACCAATTTTTCATCATTTTAAATAATTTGATAGAGCTTTACCATTAGGGCTATTTAAAAGTCTTTGTTGAACTGCCTTAGAAAGACTACTCCATTGTCTAACAACAGTAGGTATTGTTTTTTCTCCTAGACGTTGCATTGCTGCAGCTCCATGATGTCCTCCAGCCATAATAACTTTACCAAGAGCTGGATTTTGGACGATATTTTTCATTGTCATCTGCTCAACTAAATTTTTAGCTATTGTCCTTCCAGTAGAACCAAGACCTTTAAATATTATACCTCCTTTCCCAATAAACCCATAAGGAAGAGTGCAATTTGTATTTGGACATCTACTACTTTTTCAGAATACTCAGTGGCTTCTTTTGTGTTTCAATTCAAAAGGGAAGTGGTTAATTCCTTCCAGCACGTTTTAAAATCGATAGATTTTAAAACTCTAAAGAGTTCTTTCTTTTTAAAAAGAAAGAACCAAAGAAAATGAGGATTTTTTATTTCAAAGAACATTAATATCTAGCAGTTTTTAAAATATTAGACTGCTAGATATTAATTATTTATACTTATGACCTTTTTTACTATACTATTCTATATAACCTTTTTTTATAAAAAAACTTTCTAAAGCTTTTATAAAATCATCCTCATTAAAGTCTTTTATTCTTTTCTTTTTAAAAACTTCTTTACTTATAGATAGTATATTTTCAGAAACAAGTTTTTTTCTCCCGATATCATTAGCACTTTGATAAGTGTTAAAATTAATCTTACAATCATAAGTAAAAGAGTTTTCTGTATAATAAGTGATACCATCAATTCCTTTTACTTTTTTCTCTTTTGTATACTTTGGCTTATTTATTTTAAAAAATGCTTCATAGTTTTCACTAACACAGATTAAGCCAATAGTTATACCTTTTACTCCATCACCATAATTTTCTTCGTTAAAAAAATCCTCTAATTTATTAGATATGTTAATAATTAGAGCAGAATCTACTTCTCTTGACACAGATATTCCAAGTTTAAATTTCATAATTTTTTATCTAAATATTTTATTTCCTGGGGGTAATTTACCATTAATAAGCGCATAGCTATAAATCATAATCTTTTCTTGTACTTTTATTTCAGGAATTGTACCGTAAAATATAGGTATCATAACCAAATTAGATTCAGCTAATCCAGAATATCTACTAAAGCCTTTAGAGGTTTCCCCATATTTCCATACATCACCAACATTTAGATGCGTATAACCAGTTGGTATAGAGCTACCTCTAGTCATTATTGGGTATAATCCACTTTTAGTAGCTCTCAATTCATATGAAAAGCCAGCACCACCAAGATTCTTTTCGAGTATTTTATTAATCTCTTTTGCTTGTTTTGCTAATAAATCAGCATTGTCATATAAATAAGCTATTGATCCGCCTGCAAGAACAAAAGGAATCGCAATATCGTCTAGCACACCTATTCCTGTAGCATCATCTGCTAGTAAAACTCCCGATGTGCCCAAAGCCCATGCCATTGAAGAATTATCCCATTGAGATTCTTCTGTATTATCTGTTTTAACAGATGCATTACCACAAGTCTCAGGACATTTAGTACAATCATCACAAGAAGAAGTATCTCCATCACTATTAGCAGAGTCATCATTTTCACTAGAAGTAGTATCCTCGCTGGAGTTTTCTTCCTCTTTATCCTCTTCTTCTTCTGGTTCTTCTTCTTCCCCTTCTTCTAGTAATCCAGGTCCATTACCTCCTGTACGTCCAGCTGTGGTCATAAAGTCTCCTCCATAGGAACGCATTCCATCGGGATCGATAAAGAAAACAGGATTGTTAAACGCATAGTTATAGGGTGAGTGACGTCGCATTTGTTCTGCCAGAGGATCGATATTCATCCATCGTCCTATAGCAGGGTCGTAATTACGAGCGCCAAAATCTAAAGTATTGAGTCCTAACTCCTCACTTTGCTCCATCCCGTTATACCCAAAAGTACTAGCCACAGGATTTACGTTTGCACTTACGAGATCATTATACCCTTTGTGTTTCAATCCAAAAGGGAAGTAGTTGTTTTCTTCTATAATCTCCAGAATAGAGGTGTCTATCATGATACTGTCTATCTCAAAAGAGCTTATTCCTTCTGTCTCTGGACCCAGGCTTCGTATATGAATCCTTACAGAAGCTGTGTTTTCATGTAATGGGATACTCTTTGTGTAAGCACCGTCTGGGAGGTTATGTACATATAAAGTTCCTAGATTTGTACCCGAGGCACTATACTGATTAAATGTCAGAAAGAGATTAAAATCATCAGAGCGCTGGGCGTCTATAGTAATGGTAAAAGTATCGGCATCGGCACCTAATGCATATTGCTTCCAGATACCTCTGCTAGGCATGGTGGTTTCTACCAAAATATGCCCATTGACAATAGTGGTACTGGTTGTACTTCCATAGCGGTTCCAGCCTTCTGTGGTAGTAGTAAAGCTCTCATTACTTAACTCACTTTGAGTATCCTGATACGTAAGCCGCTTGTTCCCAAGATGGTCGGTATAGGTATAGGCGTATGTATAAGAACTTCCATCGGGCGTAATATAGCCTTCGGGCTGGGAGATCATACTCAATACGTCATCGGTATAGATATACCCACCTGCATAGCTTTTGGTACTAGGGGTAACTCCATTAGGAGTGACGGTCTTTGCGAGCTTGGATCCTCCTGCATCATAAATATACGTAATTGTTCCTTCGGGTGTGGTGATTCCTGTGGGTAAATTCAAATGATTATACGTAATATTTGTAATATTTTTATTGCTGTCTGTAAGTAGGTTACCATCTACATCATAGGTATAGTCTATCTGTGTGCTTAAACCAGTACCATCTTGAAAGCCTTCTTGACGTACATCATACGTGCTGAAGTCTTTTTCGCGTACAGCGGTCAACTGGTTTCCATTATAATTATAATCCAGATCATCCCATACTTCGGCATGAATCCCATCGGGTAGCATAGGGCCTGTTCTGTAGAGTTCCAGGATATTCCCGTTTTTATCATACCCATTTATTTTTTCGCCATAGGCACGGGTATTACTAAAATCTGTCGCTCCCGGATCTTTGATATGCAATAGGGCATCTTCCAGACGGTTGAGGGCATCGTATCTGTATACATAGCCCTTGACCCCTGTATCGGTATTTGCCGTACGCCATAGGGTCTCACTGATGTTTCCATTATAAAGAGGGTCCCCCAGATTGCTGGACAACTCTTTTGTATGGTAATTGATCTTAAACCCAAACAGATCATTGGTTTGCTGGGTAGGGTTGTCAATCATAGCTCCATTAATACCTCGCATCCAGCCCCGTATATTATAGGTATAGTCTACCTGTTGCAGACCATCTGCATCAGATATGGCGCCTCCTACTTGTTTTTGTTCTAAGAGCCCGATGGCATCATAGGTATTGCTTACAATAAGCTCCCGAGGGTCATTGTCCATCTGTTGCTCATGACGTAACAGTCGTCCCTGTACATCATAGGTAAAATAATCATGAGTGGTGATGGTGGCATTGGTCCCTTTGGTATGCTGTGCCTCACTTTCCAGTGTACGTCCGGCAAAATCCAGATGGGTGCGTCCTATGTCTTTTGTATCCAGATACTTAGTATAACTGGCTGTATAAATAGGTCTGCGTTTGTAATCATAGACCATATAACTTACCGTCCAGTCATTAGTACCCAGGGTACGTATTTTTCCTCCGGTAGGCATGCCCTTGGTCGATGGGGTTTTGGTCTGTCCATAGGCATCGGCACTGGAAGGATTGGACAATGCCCCTGCATAGTCCCAGTCAAAATCATAAGTATCGTAATAACTCACACTATGCAACTCCAGCTGTACCCTTGGGAATGCCTGGTTGGTGTAATAGAGCATCGTTCCATCTAGGGTATAGGGGCTGGTTTTAGATTCATAAAGTACCGTCTCGGTATTTATGGTCTCTTGTAATGTGAGGCGCTTACAGTTATCAGAAACGCTACTAGGGATGTGACTCAGATTGGCATTTTTCCATTTTACGTTGGGGTCTTTCTGGTCTCCGTTTTTTGAGGTGGTACCTGTGGTGGTACAACTCCCGTTAAAGGTATAGATCCCCGTATACGTCACACGCCCCAGAGCATCATACTTGGTAAACAGCCATTGATCCTGCGTTCTTAGATTACCGCTTTGTACAAGTACAGGACGGTCCAGTTTGTCATATACGATATACTCCCATGCTTTTTGTGGGATTTTTTTCTCAACCACGCGATTGCGATGGTCATAATGATATTCATACCCCAGTTGTGCAATTATATCGGGACTTACCGTTCCTGTCTGTACTGGTAATTGCATCGATACGAGTTCCTGGATACCACTCACATGCCCATCACCGTCAAGGTATAGTTGCTGGTTCTGTACCTGTAAACGATAGCTGGCTACAGGATTTTCTGGAAAAAGAAGATTTGCCACTACAAGGTCAGGTAGTTGTAATGCACTCCCGTACACCCCATTACGCAATTTGTTGCCAGGAGAAAAGGTAATATCAAAGTCTGCAACTATAAGATCACCAGCGATCGTCACCTGGCACCCTCCGCTACCTTGCCCATTATCCTCTTTGGGACGGTAAAAATCATTGTGTGGGATATACTGGCTTGATGCCTCATATCTAAAATTACTTAATATCGCATCGGTCGCTTCGGGAGGTAATACAAAAGTGAGATTGCCATAATGGTCATATACATAATAGGTATCATGAGGGATGTTGTTTGCATAGGTACGTTTTAAAAGTAGCTGTCCTCGGTCATTGGTAAAACGTTCTACCGTATGGTCTTTCTCACTGGCAGGCGTCCAGTTTTCGTCTTTGGTAATGCTTTTAAAGAGCTGCTGTGCCTCATAGGTTCCCGTATATTCCAGTTGGGGATCCATTAGGTTATCTCCTGGGAAGCTTACGACAAAGTGAGCAACATCATCCCCTATACTAAGTAGTCCGTCGGCATGATGTGTCTTAGAATTACTGAGGTATTCATTTTTTGTGGTATGATCGGTATCTGTCGTAGGATCTAGTGCCCATGTGGCTCCAGGCGCGCCTTGTTCTATAACACGACTGCCCCAGCTATCTTCAAAAAGGGTCTCGCTATAGGCATTGATCACTCCAGGGCTTATAGCATCCTCGGGATATCGGGCACTGTAATAGGCATTAATGGCCGTTTTTACCCCTTCATGGGAGCGGTAGTTCCCGTGATTGTTTGATACACTCTGTGGTAAATATTGTCTGGGAGTTCTCCCAAAGGCATCATACTCGGTAATGGTTACAAGGTCACGATCTCCTATAGCGGCGCGTTGTGCCACACTCTGGATAGGTCTTCCCAGTCCGTCATAATAGGTAACGCTTTCTATCTTATCATCATCAGAGACCGTAGTCTGCTGTCCTGCGGTAACAGGTACTTCATATACGGTACTCTTTACATAGTTCTGTGTGGTAGTTTGTCCAAAAAGGAAGGTCGGGAGTGCTACTAGCACTACAAATAAAATCTTTTTCATGGTGCTATTAGTTTTTATAATTATACTCGTTCTCACTTAAGATATTTCCATCATGGTCTTCTACATGTTGCAGGCGCTGGGAGGGGTCATAAAAATAATGCATCCTATAACCCGTAGGATCTGTGACGGTACTCACGCCTATATTGGGTTTGTAGGTATAATAGGACATCTGGCTATCGACCAGCACACTGTCACTTTGTAAAGTTTCTAAACTTGTCAGGAGCGCTGCTTCGGTACCCGTATCGGCATTGTTTTTTATCGTTGTAACTAGCGATGCCGGGAGATTGTCATACTCCATATTGCTTATTTTGGCAATGACATAGCGCTCGTTATATCCCCATATAAAGGTGACGGGGGTTCCATCGATCTGTCGTGCCTGTACAAGATTACCTGCTTCATACTGTTCAAAAGTCATTCGGGTTTCAAAAGGCCCGTTGCCTTTTGCAGTACTGATGGTTTCAGGTTGTTTGTCATTATTATAGGCCGTAAATACCGTAGATACCGGGCGATCGTCTGTACCGTCATATTGCTGTACGCCTACAGGCTGGTTGAGCATATTGGCAGTAATTAACGGTTCATATACATAGGAGCCTCCAGTATTGGGCAGTCCATCTTCACACAGTTGGATCACCGTTCCGTCGGGTAGGGTAATGTCTGTACAGTCGATCTCCCCATCATTATCATGTTCTGGATAGTCGATAATCTCATATGGGTAGTAGTATTCTGTTTTTTGTGGCGCACTTCCTGTGCCTTGGGTTGTCATAGTCTTTAGATACCGACGGTGTCCCTGAGAATAGGTGTAGTAACTAGTGATGGTCACTGCGTCTTTGGTACTACTGCTTTGTACGACCTCACTCCCGTGATATCCATAGATATAGGTTTTATGAAGCATCAATCGTGCAATCTCTGGCCGACAGTTTTCTTCCCCATTACAGGCATCTGGTGGTCCTGCTTGTGGTGGTGCTCCACCTACCGTTGGAGTATATTTAGGAGTTGAAAACTGGATACGATACCCTCCTTGTCCGGGGACTGTATTTGTTACAATGGTAGGGTAGAGGTTACTATTGGTTCCAGTAGCGGCTACTGCCATTCCAAAATTTTGATAGTGGAGTCGAGGATACTCATCATAGGTATTTTCTGAACTTGTGGTGGCCGTACTTTCTTTGGTCACACTCCCAAAAGCAGGGAGTTTGCTATAGTGAGAGGCCGAGTATACACCACTTGACAAGGTAGTATTATAAGAGCCTTTATAGTAGATACTATTACCAGCACTCGGAGTGTTAAAACGGTAATTTTTATAGAGGGTTTCTGTAGGGTTTGCAGGATCTACAATACGCTCGGTCACCGAGGGATATACGATATGCTCAGTTCCTCCAAACATAGGCTGTGCCAGTCGGTGTAATTGCTGGTAATCTACCTGGTTTTCTACCCCTGCTGCATTGACACTATGGTGACGTTCATTGGTAATATATTCAAAAGTAGGATTGGTAATCTGTCGGGTTTGATTATAGCTATACTCCTTTTGACGGGTAATGGTCGAAGCATCTTTATAGTCTTTAATAGTGTTAATGCGTATCCCGGCGCGCTCTTTAGGAACAGCAATAGACGTATGGGTAGTCTCAGGTCCTTCTATAGTGACTGTCTTACTGGTATTGGTTCTGAAAAATGGGAGAAGGATCTGAAAATGTCCTTCCTCCAGAAAAATAGTGCTTGTTGCTGCGGTAGCGGGTTGTTGGTCGTCATAGGTCCATACGATTTGTGATGGATCTATCACCTCACAATCTCCATTAAAAATTGTGTCCCATGTATAGGTGATTGTAGGATCTTCTTTTCTGATGAGTACCGCCTGACTAGGTTCTACAGAAAGGCCTATAGGATCTGAATTTGTAAAACTCTTTGTATAGGTAATCGTATGGGGTCCTTCATCTGTACCGCCTATCTCAAAACTATAAGATTGCACATTGGGACTTATCTCTTCGGGGGCTCCTCCTAACGGATAGGACACGCGATTACACAGATCGAGATCTACCGCAGGAAGGGTGAGATTCTGGTTACTGAGAGTGGCCTTTGTAATTAGGGTAGTTTCGCTGGAAGACTCGTAGATAAGGTGTTCTGCCCCTTCATATTCAAAGGTAGTATGACCTCCGGTAGGGTAGGTAATTTTTTCTAACAGCCCTTTTTTGGCAAAATTAAAATTAGCACTTCTATTGGCTCCAGAACTGGATCCCGGGAAGGACATTCCATAGGAAAATGGGTAATGATCTTCATTTGTTGATGTGCTGGGAATAAGTCCGTTATTGGTGTTGATCCCGTTATAAAAGCCCAAATAGTCCTGTCCTGTAGATGTTAGACTGGGGAGTTCAAAAGGGTCTATATACTCAAAGGTATAATCACTTACTTCCTGAGAAGAAGCATCTTTGATAATTACCTCATCCAGTTTTAATCGTAACTGAAGCTTGTTAGCAAGATTTATCGCTACTCCAGAGCTTGTTTTAAAATAGGAATAGGTAAGGTCATACCGCTTGCTTAGTCCCAATCCAGAAGTCATATTCCCATCAGGATGGATACTGATTCCTGTAATGGCAAGATCTGGACCTCCCAGATGCCCGCTGTTACTGGTAAAGGTTGCAAAGACCTTATCATTATGACGGATTTTGGAGATCACTTTTCGATTAAAAAATTTGACAGACGTATTGGCGTTTTGTAGGGTGGTATTGCTGTGTTCCGGATGTATAAGTGTTGTGGCTTCTGTGGCTATATTGCTTACAGGATCATCCCGGTGATCGGTATAGGTAGCATACTCAAACTCATAGGTGTCTTTACTCAGGGGTGATACCACTTTGGTCAAGTACCAGGAAGAGGTAAAACGCACACGGGTCCCGTAAAAGAAGTTGGAACCACTGTCATTATCTTTGAGGTTTTCGGTTTGCTCTACAGCGTCAAAATAATATTCGGTACCGTTGTCACTGGTGACTTTAAATGATACGATACCGCCTCCGCTAGCGATGGCAGTACCTCCTCCGGTGATTTCAATTTTGATATTAGGATTGTGTAAAGGCACAGGTGTTTTAGACACGTAGTCAATGGTAAAGGTCTCATTGAGTCCCATCGCATTAATGGTATAGATATCCGGTTGGGTTTCATAGGCTTGGGTATGTACTTTTTCTAAAAACTCCAGGTAGTCGCGGGCATCGTTTTCGGTAGCATAGACATGAGATCCATTACTATTTGGTCTGAAGTAATGCGAGGGATTGAGGTATTTTTCCATTTCGGTACGAACCTCAGCATCATACCAGGATTTATACGGACCATTGGAAAGTTCCGGATGAAAATCATCTGGAAGGCCATTGACCTGTCTTGAGATACGCCCGCCTACATTAAGGTTCCACCCCAATCCCACAGGGGTTGCCATTTGATTTACTTTGACCCCACTGGCATCATAGCTAAGTCCTATAGGGACATCCAGTTCTCGTCCTTTATGGGTATATATAGGGACTTGGATATTGGGGAGTCCTGCATACATATTTACAGCTACATCCCCATAACGAGCAAAGGCTGCTGCTTCCGGAGATTGCGGGACTGATGCTCGTTGTGAGAGCTCATTTTCATAATTAAAACTACTACCTCCACCGTCTTGTGCATATACAACGGACAGACTACCGATCAGAAAAACATAAAATAGAACCTTTTTTGCCATGAATGTTTGGTATTATATGAATAAACTTATTTCTGAGATTGATTGTACAACCTCATTATTAAACTATATATAGAAGGAGACGTCTAGAAATACTATTATGTGTAATAGCCGTATGAATGTGTGAACGCATATAGTTACAATGTAAGCGTGGCACTAGCTCTAGTATGCTAATGCACTATAACATCATCTATTTTTTGAATTTCCCCTTAATGATACTCAAAGTACTGATTTTTTTTAAAAATAACCAACTACAAATTTGTTATTGAAAAGTTAAAAGAGTGCACACTATAAAATGAAATTAATGTATAGTGAATTTAACCTAATTACATGTGCACCCTCATAACGTTTACTTAGGTAATAAAGTTATGTAGGTTATTATGATATACCAAAAAAACAGGGACTAAAGTAATAGTCGGGCATATATGCTAATAAGTGTAACATATACGTAATAAGTGGGTTATAATTTTTCTTGCAGTGCTTCCATAGCTGCAAATGCAGCTCCTATAAGTCCTGCATGATTTTTGGTTTGTGCGGCATTAAAAGGCACTTTTGTGGTCAGTACATGTCTATACTGATCGATGTGCTTACTGATTCCTCCTCCTATAATATAATAGTCTGGTGTGCAAAGTAATTCTACTTGCTTTAAGAAAAAATCAAACCGTTTTGCCCATTCTTCATAACTAAGACCGTCACGTTTGCGGGCAGAATTTGCCGCATAATGTTCTATAGGTTTTTTCTTATACTCTATGCGTCCTAACTCAAAGTTGGGTATAAGGTGTCCATTATAAAACAGGCCGCTTCCTATTCCGGTTCCTACGGTAATAACAACGACCATTCCTTTTTTACCACGTCCTATTCCAAAACGCATTTCTGCTAGTGCAGCGGCATCGGCATCATTTATTACAGTACAGGGGAGTCCTGTTTTTTCTTGAAACAGCTCGTCTACTTGTACATTGAGCCAGCTTTTATGCATATTGCCATAGGCTTTTGCCTTTCCATTTACAATCACCGTAGGAAATCCTACGCCTATAGGGCCTTTCCAGTTAAAATGATCTACAAGTTCCTGGACACAGTTTGCAACAACTTCGGGAGTAGCAGGTTGTGGTGTAGGAATGCGGTAACGTTCTCCTATATAGTCTTCTTTTATTAAGTCTACAGGCGCTCCTTTAATCCCTGTTCCTCCGATGTCAATACCTAAAATCTGCATAGGTTCATTTTATTAAATAAAAGTTTCGAAGATAACTATTTTCAATAAAAACAGCATACTTCTTTATTTATACAGCAAAGAGCTGTGTATCGTCTTTAAATGCTTTAAACTCCAGCGCATTCCCACAGGGGTCATAAAAAAACATGGTGGCTTGCTCTCCTGTCTGCCCTTCAAACCTCACATAAGGTTCAATGATAAACTGGATATGTGGGGTGATCGCTTTCGCGAAAGCGTAAAATTCTTCCCATTCCAATACCACCCCAAAATGAGGCACAGGGACCGCCTTCCCATCTACTTCATTATGGTGATCATCCTCGGTTTTCTTAGGTTTGTAATGGATCACAAGTTGGTGTCCAAAAAAATTGAAATCTACCCAGTGCTCACTGCTACGTCCTTCTGTAAGTTGTAATATCTCTTTGTAAAAGTGTCTTGCTTTTGGTACATCATCTACAGGAATTGCCAGATGGAAGGGTCTCAGGTTTTTCATAAGGAAGTATACTTAGGTTAAGAATGTGATGATATGCTGGCGTACCTCATCTTGATACAGTGAGTGTCCCAGGCCACTGGTTTCAATATAGGTACTGTCTTTCCAGTTTTTATGTATGCCTCGGGAGGCTTCTACAGGTGTGATCTTATCATAGGTATCATGGATAATTAATCCTGGGACATGAATAGACTGTGCAAAGGCATATCCAGAAAATTCATGAAACGAAAATCCAAAACGCTGTTGTATAAGTGTATCCAGACCTTGCATAACTTTATTTTTCATCCCCAGTATATTCTGATAGTCTTTCATGATTTCTGATAACTGTGCGGCAGCTCCCAGAATGACTAGTTTTTTGATATATGCAGGATGGTGTTTATGATAGTGATAGACCGTGGTAAGGCCTCCTATAGAATGTCCTATATGATAGCTGGGTCGGTAATGCTGGCTTACGACCTCCAGACTGTCGGTATACAGGGGGACATTTAAGATCTTACCCGAAGAGTTTCCATGTCCCGGGGCATCAAAAGCGATAATAGTATAGTCTTGTTTTTGAAGTTCTTTGATAAGCATATGCCAGCGATAGGCATTGCTCTCCCATCCATGTATAAGGAGTACCGTAGGGCCTTTGCCTTCCCATCTATAGGTTTGTATTGTGACCTCATTATTAACCGTGAGTTGCAGGTCTTTTGCTGCATTCAAATATGATTTCTGGTCTTCTTTGACACGTCCTGACCTCGGGGTGCAAAAAATAAGAAATGCACGTTGAGCCGCCATCTTTGTAGACCACATCGACAGCGCATTGATATGCGTTCCCAGTAGTTTAGGCAGGAGTTTGTTAATGAGTTTTTTCAATGGGCTTATGTTTCTTCTCGATGTACAGCATCTGGTGAAAAGGCAGGGGTACATATGGCTATATACTCACAGGCTTGCTCAAACGGATTGCTGTATTGAATACGTGTGTTCCTATTAATTTTTATAGACTGTCCAGCTTCCAGTACCAGGGTTTCTCCCTCGATGATAAACTGCTTTTTTCCTTTGATGATATAGGTATATTCATCAAACTCTGGTGTCTGGAAGGGCTCGCTCCATCCGGGAGGAGCGACCATATGGGCAATACTGATATCCGGATTGCCATCGGTGGCATTTCCCCAGTGTTCTTCTATTAATTTACCATCTTGTGTTGGGACGACAAATGGTGTTTTCTGGATATGATAAGGCTTACTCATAGGACCATCCAAACATTAAAAATTTAATAGGGGCATCATCTGGTATCTGAACTTTGTCAATTTTTACACGGGTATCAAACATAAGATCTGCAGGGAGGTGTTTTTTGTCTATCGTAAAATAGGCATCACTTTCTTCTACAAAAACGACAATCGCTCCTATCAGGTTATCTATACGTTTTATGGTATAGGCATTTATAATGTCTTTAAAGGTGCTTTGTAATGAGATTCCTTCTGCAGTGGTGTATCGATCGTCAAAAAACTGAATGTGATCTATGGCATCTTTTGTATTGGTTTTAGGAAGGAGCTTCATTAATTTATTACCGCCTTTTTCATAGAGTATATATCCAGATTTGGTAGCGACAAGGCTGTCTTCCCAAAACATTGCTTTAAGTTGTGTTGGGGTGGTTGTTTTTTGAATAGGCCCCACCGCATTATTTGAGATCTTAAAGTTATCTGTATCGGTACAGGAGATCATACTTATAAGTAGGAGTAGAGCAAGGCTATTTTTAAGGTTCATATAGTGTATATAGTAAGTGAGTATATTATTTGAGCATTTTTCCCAGAATTCCAAAAACGCCCCGAATTACAGTAGCACTGGTAAGTACTTTTATAATGGCTTTTGAGGTAGCGCTTTGTGCAGGTTTTCTGGAAGATCGGCTTCGTGAGCGTGAGCGTTCTGCCTGAGATGATTTTTTACGTTCTTCTTTTGCCTTTGCCTTGGCTTCTTCTTCATTTGCCTTTTCTATCTTTTTATTTAAAAGTTCATAGGCGCTGTCTCTGTCCAATACTTCGCTGTATTTTTTTACAAGTTTGGATTCTTTATTAAGGGTATCCAGTTCTTCTTGTGTTAAGATATCCATACGAGACATAGGAGCTCTTAACATGGTCGCTGCAAGTGGGGTAGGACGTCCTTTTTCATCGAGTGCAGAGACAAGGGCTTCTCCTATTCCCAGTGATGTAAGGACCGTCTTGGTATCATAATAGGGTGAGTCTGGATAGTTCTCTGCCGTAAGTTTTATAGCTTTACGGTCTTTGGCTGTAAAAGCACGTAAGGCGTGTTGTACTTTAAGTCCTAACTGACTCAATACTCCTTCGGGAATATCTGTAGGGTTTTGAGTAACAAAATAGAGTCCGACTCCTTTTGAACGGATGAGTTTTACAATACTTTCTATCTGATTATGAAGGGCCTTTGAAGCTTCTTTAAATATTAAATGTGCTTCGTCTATAAAAATAACCAGCTCTGGACGATCATTATCTCCCTGCTCTGGAAACGTAGCATAAATCTCTGCGAGTAAGCTTAACATAAATGTAGAAAAAAGCGCAGGTCTGTCTTGAATATCTGTTAACCGTACAATATTAATAATCCCTCTGCCATCTCTGGTGATACGGGTTAAGTCATCGGTTTCAAAGGATTTTTCTCCAAAGAAAATATCGGCGCCTTGTTGTTCCAGCTCTACAATTTTACGAAGTATAGACCCAGATGATGCGGGTGAGATACGTCCATAGCTTTCGGCTATTTCACTTTTTCCTTCGTTGGTAGCATACTGGAGGACTTTTTTAAAATCTTTTAAGTCGAGTAAAGGGAGTTTGTTATCATCACTATATTTAAAAAGGATGGATATAATTCCTGCTTGTGCTACGGTGGCATCTATGATTCTGGAAAATAATACAGGTCCAAACTCACTTACGGTAGCTCGCAGTCGTACTCCTTCTTGTTCGGAAAGGGTAAGGATTTCTACCGGGAAATCTTTGGCCTCAAACGGAAGTCCTATTTTCTCATGGCGTTCATCTATTTTTGGGTGTCCCGGACTGGCCTTTGCAATACCAGAAAGGTCTCCTTTCATGTCCATCATAAGCACAGGAATCCCTTGATCAGATAAGTTTTCGGCAATTACTTGCAGGGTTTTTGTCTTTCCTGTTCCTGTTGCTCCTGCAATAAGGCCATGACGGTTTAAGGTTTTAAGAGGAACTTTTACATGTGCATTGGTAACGGTCTCGCCTTCAAGCATAGCCGCTCCCATAGTTATATAATCTCCTTTAAAGGTATTTCCAGCATTGATAAAATCAAAGAATTCTTGTTTTTTGTCCATCATAATATTGATTTACAGCCTAGGTTGTTTTTAGTAAGCTTTCGCGAAAGCATAAAAATACATAATCCCTCAAAAAAGCGATAATTATCTATTACATTTATCATATAAATCTCTTTATCTATGAAAGTTCTCTTGTTATCTATTATTCTGTCTACTGTTCTTCTGTGTTCATGCACCCATACTCATGATGATTCTAAAGTAACGGTTCCCGAAGTGAGTACTCCCGAAGTGGTTTTTCATACAACACATGAGCCTAAAAAAACAAATGCTCCTTTTTCTGATATTGTTCAGGTAGGTGATCTTTATTTTCTGTCGGGTCAGATAGGGATGGATCACAGTACTCGCGTTCTTGTAGAAGGGGGGATAGAGGCAGAGACACGACAAACTTTAGAAAATATAAAAGCAGTTCTTGCACAGCACGATCTTGAGATGAGTGATGTGGTAAAAGCAATGGTTGTACTGGATGATATCAAAGACTTTGCAGCGTTTAATGCCATTTATACTACTTATTTTCCTCAAAAACCTGCACGTACAACCTTTGCTGCAGAAGCACTGGCTGTAGGTGCAAAAATTGAAATAGAAGTTGTAGCTGTACGGCAGTAGATTACTTCTGTACTTTTACATCTGTAAAATAGAGCTTAAACCCTCCCGTAGCATCTGCATGTGAGGTAGCTATATGTAATCCCTCAAGATTTTTATATGCCTCAAAAGTGGTCGTAAGTGATGCTTGTGGAGCATTGCCCTGTCTGAATACCCATTCGTCTATCTGGTAGTCTTCATTATAATAAAAATCATAGGCATCTCCAGGTGTATAGCCTCCTTCATTGCTATAGACAATTGTAAGTTTTTTACGTAGTTCTTTTGAGATAGGTGCTGTGGCTGTATCCTGGACAGTAATTGTTGTTCCTTCATCCCATACCAATTGATAGGGGGCAAGTAACCAAAACTTGTCATTGATAAATCCTTGATCTGCTTGTGTACTTGTACTGTCTATGGATGCACGGTTATAACGTACCGTCTGTTCTCCTGCTGTCATTGTAACATCTCCTGTCTTTGGTTTCCAGGACCATGAGCGTTTTGCAACGTTTTTACCACCTCTGTCCACATTAAATGTAAAGTCTATTTGTGAGACATCTTTCCAATGATCGATACCGTTTTTATGGGCAATTTTTTGAGCTTCTGTAAGCACAGGCGGGGTTGCCTTTTCTTTTGAGTGTACCTCTGTAACTTCTGTAGTAACTGTTTGTGAGGTTTCGTTTTTACAGGCGGTAATCAATAGGACTGCAATAAGAATATAATATAGGTGTTTCATGATGGTTATTTTTTTCAAAAATACAGAAAAACAAAATCCTTATGGATCAAAACCATAAGGATTTTATAGGTGTGATCGTGTTTTTACAGGAACATTCCTCCAGAGGCTTCAATACGTTGTCCATTAACCCATCGTGCATCTTCACTAGCTAGAAAAGTAACGACCCCTCCTATATCTTCGGGTACTCCTACACGCCCTAATGCTGTTACCGAAGCAAGCATTTTTCCCATTTCGGGGTTGTTTTCAAGGGCGGTTTTATTCATATCCGTATCTATAGCTCCAGGAGCCACAACATTTGCTGTAATTTGTCTGCTTCCTAATTCTTTGGCTAAGTAACGGGTAAATGCTTCAATTCCTGATTTCATAGCAGCATATGCGCCATATCCAGGTATGCTAAAACGAGTAAGCCCAGTAGCAATATTAATGATACGTCCCCCGTCATTGAGTAATGGGATAGATTTTTGAGTAATAAAAAATGGACCTTTTAATTGAATGTTTACCAAATTGTCAAATGTTTTTTCAGAAGTTTCTAGAATGGTTTCATGAGCGATAACTCCTGCATTATTTACCAAAATATCAAAGGTAGTACGGTTCCATTTTTGAGAGAGTTCTGACTGTAAGTTTTCAAAAAAATGCTCAAAACTTTTAATGTCCCCTACTTGTAATTGAAGAGCTATGGCTTTTCTACCTAATGCCTTTATTTCTTGTACAGTTTTTATTGCTTGTTCTTCATTGGTATTATATGTCACAAGGATGTCTGCTCCTTTTTGAGCAAGACGCAACGCCATATTCTTACCTAATCCTCTACTACTTCCTGTTACTAATGCAATTTTGTTTTCTAAAGCTTTCATTGTTGTTGTTTTTAAGATTACAGTGCAAAGATGCACCGTGTCTTCAGGTCAATAAAGGTCTGTTTTTAAGAGAAAAGGGTATATTTTTAAGGTGCTTTTTATTAAGATAGATACTTAGACTAGGAATGTGTCTCTTTGCGATATTGGTTTGGGGTTTTATGTGTATATTTTTTGAAGAATTTAGAAAAGTGTGTTGGTTCATTAAAACCTAGTTGATAGGCTATTTGTTTTACAGGAATTGTAGATTTTGAAAGTAGGGCTTGCGCTTCTGATAGTATTTTTTTTGAACCCATTGATTTGCAGATTTTCCTGTTTTTGTTTTTATAACCGTCGAAAAATAGGCGGGGTGCAGGGATTGATTTTTTGCAAATGAGGCGACTTGTAGATTGTGTTTTTTTAATTGATCAGAACGGAATATCGCCTCTAAGTCTATCTTGAATTGTTGTACTATCTCACTATCCCTGTCCAGTTCTGTTTTAAAGGCGTCATCAAGAAGTAAATGCTCTTTTACTCTGAGTAAGAAAACCATAAAAAGCGCGCTCATTATTTTATCTTGTAATGCTGTTTTTTTATGTTGTGTTTCTTCTATTTGTTCTGCCAGATGATAGAGCTCTTGAAAGTGATGTGATTCCAAATAGCATGGAGGTACCAATTCTGTTAATAAGAACTCAAATTCTTCAAAGACTTTTCTATGTATATGTTCTTTGAGAAACTGCTCAGATGTTGTAATTAAAAATCCATGAACAGTTTCTTGGATACTATACGATTTTAAATGTCCGGGGTTTGTAAAATAGAGAGTATTTGGTTTCGTCTTATACTTGTATTGATCAATGGTGTAAAAGCTTTTCCCTTTTTGTACAAGAACAAATGAGAAGTAGTTTGCCCTAAATACAGGAGAGGTAGTTGGGTGTTTATGAACTTGTTCCATCCGATGTATCGTAAAGGCTTCATTATGCGTAATATTTACGTCCTTATTTTCATCCTTATATAATTCGGATAGGGTATTATATGCTTTAATTTTTGACACTGTATAAAGTTAGTGGAATTTCTATTGATTTATAGTATATAAAAAAAGGCTCCATAAAGGAGCCTTTTTTAAAGTGATTTGTATGTGGTATTCTTATTTTACAATAAGAGTATTGTCTGTTGCTGTTGGGTTAAGCGGACAGAAGTACACATACTCTCCTGCTTCAAGTGTTGTAGGGTTTGAACTTCCTGTTGTATTGTTTTCTACAGCTGCAGTTACATAGGCTGTTTTGATATGGTTTTCAGGATTTGAAATATCTTGTCCTTTTTTTACCAATACAAAACCTACTTTGTGTCCTACATTGTTATTGTTAATTTCAAAAACATATGTTCCTGCATCTACTGTAAGTTGTTTTTGTGTAAACTCACCAGGAGTTTGTTCTAATGCAATTTTCTTTGTTGCTTTATCTTGCGCTTGTGCTGCAAATGATACGGTAAAGATTAATACGAATAATGTGATTACTTTTTTCATTGTTATTGTTTTTAGTTGTTTATTGATTTATTTAATTTATTATTAGAATTATGCGGTTACAGCTTCAAGTGGCTGTGCTATTGGAAAATCTACAGGGATTTTTGTTGTATTATGTAAGTAGTTTGAAATGGTTTTATCTCCTACCAAAACAATAGTGTCTACTAAGTTTTCTTTTGTCCATCCTGCATTTAAGAAGTTGTCTACGACAGCATCATCTGTACGTCCTCTATTTTCTGTGATGTTTTTGGCAAGTTTTGCAAGGGCATCTAGTTTTGAATCAAAAGATGCACTACCTGCTCTTAGTTCAAGAATTTGTTCATCAGTAAATCCATTCATTTTTCCTATAGCAGTGTGTGCAGAAAGACAATAGATACATCCGTTTACTTGACTTACAGCAAGATTTACTACTTCTTTTTCTTTTGCTTTTAATGATGTTTTTGCATTAGAAAATGTAAGGTAATTTGATAATGCATTATCTGAATGTGCATAGGTAGCAAATAAGTTAGGTACAAAACCTACAGCGCTTTTTAAATGGTCAAATAATCCTTGATTTTTTTCGCTTACTTGGTCTCTGGTTGGTACGTTGAATGTGCTCATTATTTTATTTTTTAATTATTAGTTTATTTTTTTTGTAAAGATCTAAAGACAACTAGTTAGATTTCATTTCATTTTTTCCTTACTACTTGTCAATTTTTTTATTTATAAGGGATGAAAGGCATTTCGGCATCACAGTAATAATCATGATATTGTTTTTGAGAACAATGTGTTTTTGGACTGATTGTATGTAAAATTGTTGTTTTACATATGTGTAAGTACCTTTTGATTTTGTTGATTATTTTATGTGTTACTGACATTTTGTTTATTTTTTTAACTATGTCATGTATTTCTTCCTGTTCTTACAAGAAACTGTAGGCATTACTTCCCTAGGAGTTGTCAATTATTCCTGAAATGTAATTTTTTTATTAAAAAGTGGTGTAAGTATATGGGATATGATCAAAAAAACGGCTTTGTTTTTTTAGTCGTGTGTAATCTAAAGCAGCAACATGACCGTATATGATAATATACCTTAAAGGAAATGTATGACTTTGTCTGATTTTGGGAGTTAAATGTTTAAGTAGGTAATGTTCATCATTGATCCTTTAAGATGCAGTGTTCCCCCAACTTATTATGTGAGAAACTCCAAAGCTTATGTTTTGGAGTTTCTTTTTTAAAATATAGTATGCGGCTTTAAAAAGTTCCTGTGATGCCTACTCTTCCTAGGCCTACATTTACATTCCAGGCAATTCCTTTTTTTGCCAATGTCCCGTTAGGATATGTATTTCTTTTTTTCAGGTTATTGTCTATAGCATTTACAACTGCAACACTAAGTGCCATACTTAAGGTAACGTCGGTAAGCCAGTGTGCTCCATTTGAAATTCTTGAGATAGGCGCAATCATTCCTACAGCATAAATGCCTGCTTTAACCCATATATTATCAAATTGTCTGGCAATCGCATGGGCTGTCGTAAATGATAGAATTGTATGACCAGAAGGGAATGATCTAAACCCTGCTTCTCCACTAAACTGTTTAAAAGAAAACTTCCCTTGATTGTTTTGTGGTCTGGAACGACCTACTGTTGTTTTTAAAACTGTCTGTAAAAACCCTACGGCGACCCCTGATGAGATTAAGAGCACGCCTGTTTGTCTTACTTTTTCGTTTTTAGTAAATAGTCCATATAGATATATAGAGCCAGTAAGGCCATAAGTTACCTGTGGACTTCCAAATCGCTCTCCAAAATCTTTTAAAATATCTGGAGCACCTTCTTCCTGTCTTATAAAAAATTCACTGGTTTCATCATCTACAAAATAGAGCAATGCTGTCCCTCCAGCTACAAAACCAAAAGTTTTCCAGTCATCTCCATCCCAATGTACGGGACGACTATAGGCATGAAATATTCCATTGATAGCTGCCTGGCCATCGTATTTTGCCATTTGCCATATATTTAAACTGTCTTGTGCTTGGGAAGAAAGCGGTTTCTGACTGTAACATTGAAGTCCACATACTAGAATGAACAGAAGTATACACTGATTTTTCAAGATCGAATGGTTATTAGGTTTACTTAAAGGCAAGATAAGTACTATTTGGTAAATTTTGGGGGTTCTGGCATAGGAACATAACTAGTGTCTTCAGGAACTTTTGGAAAATTGTTTGATTTCCAGCGGGTTTTGGCCGCTTCAATTTTTTCTTTAGAGTGACTTACAAAATTCCAGAATATATGCCGTTCTTCTGGAAATGCTTCTCCTCCAAAAATCAAAACATGACTGTTTTGTGTTATAATAATAGTGCAGATATCTTCTGTTTTACTCACTAGCATATTACCATCTTTAATGGTCTCATTACAGGCTTTTATTTGTCCGCTTACAATACAGATACCAATCTCTCCTTGTAAATTTCCTTCTGCCGTAAATACATAGTCTTCTGTTGCCTTAATTGAAATCATAAAAAGCGGTGAGTGTACTGGCACTGGTGATACTTTTCCAAAAGCATTTCCGGCAATCAAAGTAAAATGTGCTCCATTGTCGTTCCATTTGGGAAGATTTGTTGCATCTATATGATGAAATTCCGGAGCGATATCTTCTAAGTCTTTAGGTAATGCGATCCATATTTGATAGCCATGCATCGTAAATACTTCCTGTGCATTTCTTGCTTCTTGAGGACTACGTTCTGTATGGGTACACCCGCTTCCTGCAACCATCCAATTGACAGAGCCAGGATAAATTACTTGATGTGTTCCTATACTATCTTTGTGTGTAATCTTACCTTCTAATAAATAAGTGAGTGTGGCTAGCCCTATGTGCGGATGTTGACCTACATCCATATAGGAAGAGGGTCCTAATGTGGTGGGCCCCATATGATCTATAAAGATAAATGGTCCAACCATTCGTTTTTTACGGAATGGAATTAAACGTCCCACCATAAAGTCGCCTATATCACGACTGCGTTCTTCGATAATCAATCCAGTAGTAGACATCGCTATTTTTTATATTTAGGAAAAATACAAAAAAAGATACCAGATAAAAAAGATTATGTATTATGCTACGGTAAGTTGTTTGATTCTATTTTTGAAAGATGATGGTGATTCTCCTGTTTGTTTTTTGAAGAGTCTACTTAAATGGGAAGCGTCTTCAAATCCTACTTCAAAAGCAATTTCTTTTGCAGATTTATCTGTATATGTGAGTAATCGTTTTGCTTCTAGCACAATACGATCATGTATAATCTGCAAAGGTGTTTTTTCATATTTAGAAAAATAGTTAGAAATTGTTTTTGGGGACTTATTCAGTTGTGAAGCATAATAGGACACTGAGTGCTCTTCTTTAAAATGCCATTCTACTAAAAAAGTAAACATGCGTATGATTTCTGTCTTCTCATCATGTACTTGATTATAGGCTCCTTGTACTTTAATTAACCGAGTAGTCTTAATTATAAATCGAGCCATTAATAATCGAAGCATTTCTGCTTGTATGCTGTCTTCTGTTTCTAATTCTTCCAGAAAGACATCATGTAGTAATTTGAACTTAAGTGAATCGTGCTCATTAAGCGTTATGATAGGGACTTCAGAATTTCCATAAAAAAGGATTCCTACACAACCTACTTCTTTATCATGATCTTTTATACAATAAAACTCTCTGTTAAATTGATATACGAGTGCTTTGCCTTCTATATATTGTAAATGGTGTAAAGGTGTAAGTGCTATTATTTGACCAGATTGAAGAATAATATCTACTTGATCAACTTTTACATGTACTGGATTTTTTTCTGCCCAGATAAACGTAAAAAGTGTTAAGGGCTTGGATAAAATGTATGCTTGTAGGATTTCTTCATCTCCATAATAGAAGGTAGCATCTGTAGTAAATTCTGAAAACTTTTTCTTCATACAGAAAGTTGTCTATTTTTCTTATAAAAACTTACAAAAGTGTTTTAAATTTTATGATAAAAATACAACAAAGGGATATTACACATTATGTAGGGTAGAAAATAGGGCGTATTTTTTATTATTAGAGAATGGTCTATAAAATATCTTGATATAGACTGCTACTATTTATTCGTACAAGAAAGTAGAAAATTAACGAGTGTGGGTTAATTTTGTTGGGTCAATAAAACACTCCACTGGCGATACATCTTTTTAAATTTTGATAGTTCGAGGGATAATAGATTTGTATGCTCTTGATTTTGTCTAGAGAGTTTACGTAACTGTATACAGTTCTCTCGTATTTTTTCTATGTGAGGAATAATACTTTGAATAGACTCTATACGTAGTTTTGTATTATTAGTAGTTTGTGCTACAGCTATTTTAGGTGGCACTGTAAGTGCATTAATCACCATTTCTTCTAGCATTACTTCCGTTTTATCTGTAGAGGTATATAACTGATGTAAAGGACGATTCTTTGTGAGAAAAGCAGTAGTTTTTCTGGAAAGCGTATAAATATCTATCGCTTTTTTATAGAGCGGTAGCTGCTTGACAGAAGTCGTATTTGTTACTATGGATAAACTTGATCTAGACATTTCTATAGCAAATTTACAACCTAATAACCGTTAGTTTTCTTTAAAAAATAAAGCAAAAATGTAATTTTGATTTAATAATGTTGTATTTTTAAATTATATCTTTAAAATCTATGGTAGACGAGCTTAATCAACAAATATTAAAATGCTTACAAGAGAATGCAAGATTATCTAATGCAGAAATTGGAAGGCGTATAGGGATTAGTTCTCCTGCAGTGGCAGAGCGTATACGCAAGATGGAAGATCTGGGAATTATTACAGGCTTTAAAGCTGTGATATCTCCTTTTGAAATGGGATATCAATTTAAAGCGATTATTACACTACGTGCTTTTATGGGAAAACTGAAACCTTTTCTTGAAAAAGTAAAAACTTGGAATGAAGTAATCAATTGTTATCGGATTACAGGGAATGAAAATATAGTGATGGAAGTTGTACTTTATAATCAACAACATTTAGAACAATTCATTGATCAGATCATCAGCTATGGAGAATCTAAGACACAAATTGTACTTTCTCAAGTCGTACGTTATAATCCTATATTAAAATAGTTATATGGAGAATAGATAATGGTCAATCATCTTCATTGTCAAAATCTTCAAAAAATTGATTTTTGTCAGTAGAGAGGTCATCTATTGGATTATGATCATTGTATGCCACTCCTGGAGGGTTAAAGAGCCCCCAACGATCTATAATATAGTTGTATGGATTAAATGTTTGTACCCATTTTGCAAATAATGGTCGAAATTCTTCTATCTCAATACGGAGTAAATCTAGGTATTCTATTTCTTTAAAACCTGCCATTTGTAACCCTCTTAAATCAATAAGGATTTCTCTGGCAGCTTTACGTATAATTGTAGCATTTTCCATTTTTATATCATATAGCTCTACATCATATGTGCTGGCTATTTGAGTAGGAATGATTAATGCATTTTCTATCATATTGCTCGTATGACGATCAAACATAGCATATTCATAAGCAGATGTAGCATTGCTATCCTCTTTTGGAATTCCATCTACAATATGTTCTACAAGTTTTAAGATATCCTCAGCCTTAAGGAATACTGGCAACTCTCGCCATGCATCTATACTATAGTCATGACCATCTTCTTCTTCTTCGAGCATATAAGTTGGGTTTTAATTTACTCTTTGTTAGTCAGTGAGCTATTATGAATAACTGATATTTTTCATAACAACTACTATAAATGTAGGGTATTTTATATTGTATAAAGGGGATTTAAGGAATAGATTTGAATATATTCGATAAGGGATCAAAAAGTGTCGACGTTTGACTGAATAGGCTTTTTTTTAAGACGGTATTTTCTTTTGAGCGTTAGATTCCTATAGAAAGAGTATCCTATAGAATTTCTTATCTGTAACTTTATATTATCTCACTGGCAGAATGCTTATTTTTGCATTTTTAGGGACAGTATGAATAGGTTGTTTTTAAGTGTCCCTATGATTTTTAAAAAGGCGTATACGTTGACTGAGCTTAAAAAGTCTTTATTCTCATCAATTTTGGCTAAGAATTATGACTAACTGTTAATTGTATTTTAAATGTTAATGCTTTTACAAAAGCACATACACCATAGTCCAAAAACCATCGTTGTACGTATAACCATTAACTATAAATTTTAAACCATGGAAAATTCAAATAATAATAACGGTATAAAGATTATTACTGGAATTCTTGCTGTTCTTCTGGTTGTAGCTGGTGCTTTTGCAATTAAGTTGTACAATCAAGAAAAGGATACTAAATCTCAACTTACAAAAGAGAAAAATGTAGTACTTGCCGATCTTAAAGAGATGGTAGATAAGTATGATGTTGTTATAGAAGAGAACAATCTTAAGGATACGGAGCTTAATGAAGCTCGCGACAGAATTCAGGGCTTGATTGAGAATATAGATGCAAAAGATGCTACTATCGCAAGTCTTGGAAAGTATAGAACAGAGGTCTTTAAACTTAGAAAAGAACGCGATTTCTTATTTGCACAGAATGACTCTTTACGAGGGAGTAATAAACTACTTGCGATGCGTGTAGATAGTACTAGCTATGAGTTAGAAGTTCAACGTGGTGTAGGGGACTCTTTATTTTTAGAGAATAATAAACTTGCAGAGCGTGTAGAACTAGGAGCTGCACTTGCGGCAAACAAACTGAAAGCTGTCGGAGTGATAGAACGTAGTTCAGGTAAACTTGTTGAGAATGCTCGTGCTCGTCGTGTAGATAAAGTAAGAGCTTGTTTTACAGTTCCACAAAATAGACTTGCCGAAGCTGGTGACCGTGAATTGTATGTCCAAGTTATTGATCCGTCCCAAAATATTCTTGGGGACAATGCATCAATTACAGTAGAAGAAACATCAATCACCTATAGTACGATTTCAAAGTTTTATTATGAAAATTCGGCCTTAGATATTTGTGAAAATATACCACCTATTGGTGACGATTTTGAAGCTGGTGTTTATAAAGTAAATATATATGATGGTGTTGCTCTTATTGCTCAAACATCATTTACTTTAAAGTAGATCATATTAACAGTCATAAAAAATCTGCATTATTCCTTTCGAGGTTTATGCAGATTTTTTTTGTGCTGAGTACGCTTTCGCGAAAGCGTATTTAACTCACTTCTATTCTTTTCGATTGGGATACCAATCTAATTGTACGACATCAATAGTTGTTGTAGCCTGTGTTATGATTTCTTTGAATTTTGCAACGTCACTTAATCCATTTGTTCCTCTATAGTGATAGGGGTATACCTGTTTTGGGTTGAATTCTAATACAGCATTTGCGGCGCTTATTTCGGTCATTGTATATGGTAAATTCATGCATACAAATGCAATATCTATATCTGTAAGTGCTCTCATCTCTGGGATGTCTTCGGTATCTCCCGAAATATAGATACGTTTTCTATCTTTTTCAATAACATACCCATTACCTCGTCCTTTGGTATGAAATTTTAATGCCTCTTGTCTAAGGTTGTACATTGGAATGGCTTCTACAGTAAACCCAAAACGTTCTTTGGTGTCTCCATTGTTTAACACATCAATTTGTGGTGTGAAGTTTACAGGAATTTTATCTGCTACTGCTTGCGGAGTAATTATTTTTGCTTGTTCTGTTTCTAAACCTTCCAATGTTGCTACATCAAGGTGATCTCCATGGATGTCTGTGATAAGAATTAAATCTGGTTTAGGATAGGATGAAAATTTTTGTGCTCCACCTACAGGGTCTACATAAATTACGGTATCATCCCAATGTAGTATCATCGAAGCATGACTTATAGGTGTTACTTCAAATCCTAAGGGGGTTGTACTCTTTTCTTTTACTGGCTGAGAGATAACGATTGACGTTTCTTTTTGTTTACAACTGCATAATGCAATAGCTATAAGCAAAAGATAGGTGACGTATGTTTTCATATAATTTAAGTATTATAAGATTAATTCCATTTTAATATTTGCGCGCTCATAGTTTGATGTTGTTTCTAATGGGATTTCTACAAACCCCCATTTTTTATAAATATAGATAGCATTTTCTAGGACTGTATTAGAGTAAAGAACAAGTTTGTCGAGTTTATTTGTTTTTGCAAAAGAAATACAATGTTGCATCAGTTGTTGCCCTATTCCTTTACCACGAATGGTAGTATCTACAGCCATTTTTGTAAGCTCAAATACAAATGGTTCTTTCATAGGCATAAGTGCAACGGTTCCTACGACTTTACCCTCCAGTACTGCAAAAAAGATATGCCCTCCTTTTGAGATAATATACGTATCAGGATTACTTAATACTTCAAGATCATAAGGTTCTACATAGAAATAAGTTTCTAACCACTCTATATTGAGAGCTTTAAATGTAGCGGCATATTTTTCTTGATAATTAATTATTTTCATAATTATACCTTATAAAATCTGTAACTAAATAACTAAGCGCTTTTCCTACTTGGGTTCTTGTTTTTTTTGTAGGAGCAGCTTCGCATATATGAAAGTATGTGCATTTTTTTTGAGATGCCGCATACGCAATGCATTGTAATACAACATCTAGATCAAAACCTAAAGGGGATTTTGCACTACTGGGGAAATGTGCAATCGCATCACAATCTAACTCAACTCCAAAAGGTTCTTTTTTTACAAAATCTAACCCTATTTGAAACTGTTCTATCTGTTTTCTCTTATCCCAAAGATCTTCAATACAGTAGTATTTTAATTGTTCTGGATGTTTTTCAAATAGGTCAAAAATGTATTGTGGTGTATAATTCTTATGTAAACCATATACTACATATTTATCCAGGAATGGTATTTCAGAATTGTATAATGCATATGAAAAGCTATTACCACTATGTCTATAGTCAAGATGTCTTAAATCAGTATGCGCATCTATATTTATAGCATTGATTGCATTTCCTAATGCATGAGAAGCTCCTTTTATATTTCCATATGCATTGTTGTGACCTCCTCCTATGATAATAGGAAACTTACCTGCATCTATAATGTTTTTTACTACTTGAGCTACCTTGTTATCAATTCGTTTTACAATATCTCCAAGAACTTCTTTGGGAGTTTGCGAAGTAATTTCAGTATCTGGAGTAACCGAAATATGACCTAATATAAGAATATTGTCTCCGCTGTTGTATTTATTTTCCTGAATATTTACAAATGCATGTAAGAATGTTTTCCATGCCTTGGAAGCACCAGGTTTTCCAAAATTTGCGTGTACTCCTATATCTTCTGCAATTCCAAAAAGGACATAATACGCATCACTTTTTTTTATATCATCTATACTATAACAACAGTGTAAGGTTTCTCCAAGTTTTGTTTCTCCTGTTCTTTTGGCAATAATGCTTTGTAACGCTTCTTTGGATTGTATATGAAGTTGTATCATAATGGTATAGATAAGTGATGGATACACTCTTCTCGGATATCCCAAACCTGATCAAATGTATACATGATACGATCGCGTTTGATCCAGTCTTTTAACATAGATTGATGATATTCTAATTTATAACTACTTCTTTGATCCACATCAATACTAGTTTCTATTAAAATATCTGTCTCCCATTTTTTTTCAAGACTGTCTGGAAAGGTATAATCAAAACGTTGTCCATCGTAACATAAATAGATATGTGCTTCTAATAGGTAGGGGAGTTGATATCTGTTTAATATCTTCCCTATCCCTGGTGTATTTGTTTCGGTCATCGGAAAAATACACATATGCAGTTCGACACTATGAATTTCATTTTCTTCGGCAAGGGTTTTTAGGCATGCATGTTTTGTAGTACATGTACCTTGTCCCTCGCTTATCACACTGGTCAACATTTCGGGTTTTAAATTACGGCCATAGGGTAATCCATGAACATGATTTACGGCTTCATGGAAAGTCGTTATTTTTCTAGATAGAAATTTTTCGGATATGGGACCGTTGGGGCTTATATTAAAATTAGGTAACATCATAGTAGTTTACCATTTAGGATGAGTTGTTCTATTTGATGCTGCCCAAATCGATATGGAATAGCATAGAAGGAGTCTAAGGGTTTTGTAATAATAAGATTTGCTTTTTTTCCTTTTGTAATGCTCCCTGTTTGTGAGGCTACATCCATTGCAAAAGCCCCATTTATTGTAGCCGCTATAATAGCTTCTTCGGGAGTCATTTTTAATTGGATACAGGCTTGTGAGACCACAAAATTCATATTACCACTAGGAGAAGATCCTGGATTATAATCTGTTGCAATTGCTATGGGAAGTCCCGCATCTATAATACGTCTTGCAGGAGTGTATGGGATATTTAAAAAGAAAGAACATCCTGGTAATGCAACTGGAATTGTCGCATTGTTTACGAGGGCATCAATGTCTTCAGCATTGAGTTCTTCCAGATGATCTACACTTAACGCTTGATGATTTACGGCTGCTTGTATACCTCCAATAGCATTAAACTGATTGACATGAACTTTTGGGACTAATCCATATTTTTTTCCAGCGATTAGAATTTCTTCCATTTCAGAAACTGTAAAATAACCAGATTCACAAAAAACATCTATGAAGTCACATAAGTTCGCTTTCGCGAAAGCGGGAATCATCTCTTCTACAATAAGCTGTATATATTTTAAGCGATTGTCTTTATATTCTTTCGGAATAGCATGTGCGGCAAGTAAGGTCGCTTTAATAGGGATATCTACTTGTTTTTTGAGGCGTGCAATCACACGAAGCATTTTTCCTTCTGATTCTGTAGAAAGGCCATACCCACTTTTTATTTCTATCGCTCCTGTTCCAAGAGCTATAAGTTCATGTAAACGTTTTAAAGCATCTTCATAAAGTGTGTCTTCATCTAATTCCCGTAAGCGTTCTACTGAGTTTAAAATGCCTCCACCACGTTGTGCTATTTCTTCATAAGAAAGTCCATTGATACGATCTACAAATTCGTTTTCACGTCCAGCTGCATAAACTAGATGCGTATGTGAGTCACACCACATGGGTAATACTATTTTTCCTGTGGCATCTATCACTTCATCAATAGCCGTAGGAGGCATATCCGACATTTTCCCGTACTGGTAGATACGATCATCTTTAATCATCAAATACGCATTTGAGATGTATGGCATAGTAGCCATATCGTTCCCTTTAACTGGCTTTTCATAGGTTCCTGTGACTAGTAATTGATGGATATTGGTAATGAGCTTCATCTCGATTAAAGATACTTACTTTATCGCTTGTTTACGTAAAAAGAGATGTCAATTTTTCAACAATATATAGGTGCTATTCTGTAAAGTACTTAGAGTTAAACATTTATTTTGATAAGAGGTTACGTATAGTTTTTTGTATTTTTATAGATCAAAAATCTCATACTTATGAAAGACCAGCATATAGGCCTTAATACAATTTGTACACATGTGGGAGAGGTAAAGGATGAACAGTTTCAAGGAGCTGTATCACCTATGTATTTGTCTTCATCATATGCTTTTATGGATGTTGATATAAAGCGATACCCTCGCTATTTTAATACGCCAAATCAGGAAGCTCTTTGTAAAAAGATTGCTGCTTTGGAGGGAACAGAGGCGGCTATGATTTTTGGTAGTGGGATGGCAGCTGTAAGTACTACATTACTTGCTTTTTTACAGAAAGGAGATCATATTGTATTACAACAGAGCTTGTATGGAGGTACCTATAATCTTGTGGTAGAGGAATTTAAAAAATATGGTATTTCGTATACATTTACTGATGGGTTAAGTAAAGATGCTTTTGCAAAAGCAATTACACCACAAACTAAAATATTATATATAGAGACGCCATCAAATCCTTTAATGTCGATTACCGATATGCAAATGGTTGCCGACCTTGCCAGAGAGCACAACATTATCACTATAATTGATAATACATTTGCGTCACCCATTAATCAAAATCCATTGAAATTTGGGATAGACATTATGATCCATAGTGCAACAAAATATATGGGAGGCCATAGTGATATATGTGCTGGCGCTGTTGCTGCCAGTCAGGAACATATAGAACGCATATGGAACTTAGGAAAAAATTTGGGAGGTAGCTTGAGTGATATGACTGTATGGATGCTAGAGCGTAGCATGAAAACAATGGTTATTCGCGTAAAAGCTCAAAATAAAAATGCAAAGAAGCTTGCAAAATGGTTGCATAAAAACAGCGCAATACATAAAGTCTATTATCCGGGATTAAAATCTCATCCAGATCATTTACTTGCAAAAGCTCAAATGAGCGGTTATGGCGGTATGCTTTCTTTTGAACTTGCAGAAGGGCTTAATGCAGAGTTATTTCAAAAATCATTACAATTAATTAAGCCATCTATGAGCTTGGCAGGAGTAGAGAGTACAGTGCTCTCACCGGCACAAACTTCTCATTTTTTATTAGGAGAAGAAGCGCGTGCAGCGCAAGGGATTACCGATGGACTGATTCGTTTCTCTGTAGGTATAGAAGACACTAAAGATATCATTGCAGATATTGAACAAGCATTAGTTATGGTTCGTTCTCAGGTAGAACTGGCAGAAATATAATGTTTCTTAAAATTATTCATTCATTATTTTAAAGACCCTATATAATTGGGTAGATTATGAAATTAGATATACTTGCTATAGGTGCGCATCCAGACGATGTAGAATTAGGTTGCGGAGCTACCATTGCCAAAGAAATTTCAAAAGGGAAGAAAGTTGGTATTTTAGATTTAACCCGTGGAGAATTAGGAACCCGTGGTACTGCGATTACTCGTAAAGAAGAAGCAACGACAGCTGCAGCTATTTTGGGAGTGGCAGTACGAGAAAATTTAGGTCTCGCAGATGGTTTCTTTCAAAATGATCGGTCAAGTCAGCTTAAAATTATTGAAGTGTTACGTAAATATCGACCTGATATTGTATTGTGTAATGCGATAGATGATCGTCATATTGATCATGGTAAAGGCAGTAAATTAACCAGTGATGCTTGTTTTTTAAGTGGATTGAAAAAGATAGAAACAACACATAATGGCGAGATTCAGGAAAAATGGCGCCCCGCTTTTGTATATCATTATATCCAGTGGAAAAATATTGAACCCGATGTAGTGGTTGACGTTACTGGATTTATAGATAAAAAATGTGCTGCTGTTTTTGCGTATACGACTCAGTTTTTTGATCCCAATTCTACAGAAGGGAATACCCCTATTTCTAGTCAGAATTTTAAAGATAGTATTACCTATAGAGCACAAGACTTAGGAAGACTTATAGGTACTGAACATGGCGAAGGATTTACCGTAGAGCGATATCCTGCCGTAGACAGTCTTTTTGATTTGATATAAAATTTGAGAGTTTCTTTTGTATTTATTCTAATGTATAAAACAGCAAACGGCTCTGTTTATTCATAGGAAGTAATAAAAGATTTTTCTCTTTGATATAGGCTATATCTCCTACACTTTGTCCTACTTGTACGACTTCTTGTGTAGCTCCTTCAAAATTAATAAGATGTGTTTTTCCGCTACGCCAATCAGAAATGATTAAATGGTCTTTGTCGTAAGGACGGATACCATCTAGATTACCTATTACTTCAGAAATAGGAGTAATCACTTGGGTATTCATATCAATTTTAGAAACACGTCCTCCATCAGGGCTACCACCCCAAGAGGCTACATACATAGTATCTCCTTGTATCAAGAGACCGTTAGGGTTATCCAAAGCTGCATCTGCCAGCCAGCGGGTAAAATTCCCTTCAGAATCTAGTTTATAAACTTCAGAAGTTCGAGTATCTGATACATATACAGATCCATCTGGAGCAATGGCAACATCATTTAAAAATTGGATCGTTTCTAAGGTATATTTTTTTATGATTTCTCCTGTGCTACGATTTGCTTCTACTAGTTCTGTAACATCAGAGACATACAATTTATCTTCTGTAATAGCAATACCTTTTGGATCATTCAAGCCAGTAATATATTGTGAATTAATAAGTTTTCCATCTGTACTTATAGTGACTACAGATCCATCTCCTTTTTCATTATTTCCGATAAGAGATGCATAGATACGATTATGTTGAGAATCATATACAGCAGATTCACAATGTGTAAGTTCTAGTGTTTCTGTTAAGAAGGTTGCTTTAGGTAGTTTAGGAGTTACTGTTTCAGTATGGGTCGTGATGACTTCTTCTGGAATTGTTGTTTTTTCTTTACAAGAATATGATATAGTAAGTAATAGAATTGGTAAGAGAAGGCGTTTCATATCGATAGTGTTAGTCGTTTATTAAAAGTAAATAAACGAGACCACCTTATAAAATATGAACTGTTATATTATGTTAAAATGAAATCCTAGCGCTATTTTTATAATAGGATATAATAATCAGACTCATCAAATCAAGAATGTATAGATGTTTACTTTGTAGCATTCTTAGAGTGAAGAATATACTTTTCTATAACTACAGCAGTAATAATAACCATATAAAATTGGCCCACCAGTCCTACAAGAATTGCAGCTTTTTGAGCAATAGGAATTGAGGGAACTATTTCACCATACCCTATGGTCAGTAAAGTGATGTATGAATAATACATAATAGCATCTGCTCGTAATTCAAAATTGTTGTTGTCCATTAAAACTCCCTGAAAAGCGCCAGGGTTTGTGAGTTCTATAGACATAAATAAAAAGAAAGCTAGGAAACCAAGAGAAATGTATCCACTCATCAAACCTATGACCACATTTTTATTTACAAAACTTGCTTTCCAGACTTGCTGTATAATATTAAAAGCTACAATAATGTGAAATAAAAAGTAAATGGATAATCGCAATAGGATCGTATCGCTGTCTTCAGATCTTTGGATCATGCTCGAACCAAATATGACTGCTGATATCCCAAAAAGGATGATAAAAAACCACATTGTTTTCTTTTTCTTGGATATCAAAAGAATACCAGCAACAATGTTTATCATAAATAAAATGGGTTGCAATGTATATTCAAAGAAATCATGAGGGAATAGGAGGGAACCAAATAATATAGATAATTGAGATAGTAAGAAAATTTCAAAACGATTTTTGTAGATAGTATGAAACATTTGGTTGTATTTATAGTTGAAATGAATCCTTAATTTCTTTTAAAATTAGTTTTTTATTTCCACTTTTTTTTAAACGACAGAATTCTAAAGAACTATTATTTTCAAATCAATTTCTATAATATCTTCTTTATTAAAATTTTGATTCGAAAGTTCTTTTATAACTTGGATAATTCCATTTTTAGAATCGATAGTTTTATTCAGGAACAGTATAGATGTTTCTGAATATAACAGTCTACTCATACCTGCAGATTTAAAAATGTCAATTATTTTTAAAAGATCATCTGGACTTTGTAATTTATACACTACTAGGAATAGCTTTCCATACATTTTTGAAGCTATATTAGTTTTCCAATAGCTTTTCATCAAATGAGTATTTCTTATAGTTAAGTTTAAATAAAATACTATATAATGAAGGAATAAATATAAGTGTGATGATTGTCCCAAATAGAAGCCCTATCATAATACTTACTGCCATTCCTTCCCATAACTCTCCACCACTAAGATATAATGGAATTAATCCCAAGACTGTTGTAAAGGTGGCTAGCAATATAGGTCTAAAGCGTTGTAAGCACGCTGTGATAACAGCATCCTGCTCTTGTCTTCCTAGGTCTTTTTGCTCTACTTCCATGCGATCTACAAGTACAATAGCATTATTAATTACGATCCCAGCCAGCGAGATAACACCTAAGAAAGGCATAAACCCAAAATTTTCCTGAAAGATTAGTAACCCTATAACTACTCCAATAATAGCTAACGGGATGGTTAATACGACCATAACCATTTTACGAAAAGAATTGAATTGAATAATTAATAATAAAACAATTATAAATCCAGATACAGGTAAATAACCAATGATAGAGCCCATACTCGTCGCGGTTCGTTCTGCATCCCCTCCAAACTCATATGAATAACGATCTGGCCAACTTTTTGCCTCTTCTTCTACCCAAGGTGTTAGTTCTGCTGTAATAAATGATGCATTAGCCCCTTCACGTAATTCACAACTAATATTAATAGTTCTAATGATATCTAATCGTTTTATTTTTGCATATTGCCACGATGGGATTATGGCAGCTACTTGCAATAAAGGCACGCTATTTCCCGAAGATTGGGAATACACATTGAGTGTTTCTAGAGAGGCTAATGTTTGTTGTTGATCAACATCATTTCTCATTATTATCGGAATAGACTTATCTTCTTCTCTATAACTTCCAGTCTCATAACCATCTAGTACTGTTAATAAAGAAGTAGCAATATCTTGACTTGTTACTCCGGCTTTTTGAGCTCTATTTTGATCTATATTAATTAAGAATTTTTTACTTTTTGGTCCCCAATCATCTTTTACATTTTTAGTACCAGTTATACTAGATAGTTTTAACTTAATTATTTCCGAAATTTTTGAGAGTTCATCTGGATTTGTACCTGATACTTTTACTTCTATAGGTGCACCTGCTTCTCCAGCTGCGAGGGCATATACTTTGATATCGGCATTAGGGAAGTTATTATATGTAAACTTATCTAGTTTTGCAATCATAGCATTGTTTTCATTAAACGTAGAGGTATTAATGAGCATATGTGCATAGTTAGCATTTGCTTCATCTGGGTCATAACCTAAGTCATAAGATTCCGGCCCTTCTCCTACATATGATGACCAGCTTTTAATCCCTTTAGTACGTTGTTGAGATACTTTTAAAGAATCTTGGATATACTGTTCTATTCCTTTAATGACTAATGCTGTACTTTCTATTTTTGTGCCTTCTGGCATATTAACATCCAGTGTAATTAAGTTTCGATCGCTATCAGGAAAGAAGATAAATGGAATGTACCCAAATCCATATAAGGATATAAAAAATGCTATAAAGATGCCTATTGTTACTTTCCATTTATGGCGTAAAGAAACAAGAATAAGTCCTTTGTAATAGTTTTTCATTGTATTAATGATACGATCAATCAGACTAGGCTTTACTTCTCCTTTTGGTTTTATTTTTAGAAATAAATAACAGAACATCGTGATAACTGTAAGCGCGATAAGCCATGAAGATGATAATGCTATTGTAATTACAACAAAAATAGGACCTACGATATCACCCATCGTAGTAGGTGATAAATAGAATGCAAGAAATGCCGCAGATGTAGTAAGGGTAGAGATTAATAATGGCATCCATAATTCTGAAAATGCATCTATAGCTGCTTTCTTTTTTTCAATACCTTGTTCTAATTTTACCATAATTGTTTCTGCAACTACAATAGCATTATCAACCAGCATTCCTAAGGCCATTATTAAAGCAGCAAGAGTTACCTGATTTAGCCCTATATCTAGAACTCCCATGACCATTAAAGTCGTAATAGTTACAATGGGGATTAAACTTGCGATAATAAAGCCTGTACGTATCCCTAAGAAGACTAGCATTACTAGAAGTACAATCGTAATAGATTGCACCAAATTGACCATAAAATCACTTATTTTTACATCAATATATTCATCAATAGAGGAGACCCTTGTCAACTCTAGACCTACAGGAAGACGTTTACGCCATTCATTTACAATAGCATCTACTTCTAAGCCTAGCGCGACTACGTTTTGATTTTTTTTAAGATTGACATGGAGTGTCAAGGCGTCCATTCCATTTACCTTGACAATTTGAGTAGAAGGATCTATATATCCTTTTTTTATGGTTGTAATATCACTTAATTTGACGAGTTGAGTTCCTGTATCACCTACAGGGATTAACATATTTCTAATATCATCTATAGTATTAAAATTTCCAGTAGGTTCTAGTATAATACGTTCATCACCTACATTTATTTGTCCTCCAGAGTTTAGGATATTTGTTGAAGAAATTATTTGCTGTAATTTAGATGCAGACAGTCCGTATTCCTTTAATCTTGTATTATCAAACTCAACAAATACACGCTCATCTTGTACGCCACCTAACTCTACTTTTGCAGCATCCGGAAGCTTAATGAGATCATCTTTTATATCATCGGCATATTCTTTCATTTCTGCATAAGAAAAACCATCTGAAGTAAGTCCTACTACAATTCCATATACATCACCTACGCCGTCATCATCCAAAGCAGGAGTAACACCCTCTGGCAACCCTTCGATTACATTTAACTTTCTACGTAATCGATCCCATACAGCTTGCATATCTTCCTGTCTTACTTCATCTTTTAATATGACACTTACAATAGATAATCCTGTTCTTGAAGTACTCGTAACTTCATCGAGCTCTGGAAGTTCTTGCGCTTTTTTTTCTACTTTATCTGTGACGAGTTGTTCTACGCGTTCGGGGCTCGCTCCAGGGAATTGAGAAACAACTGTTGCGACTCTAACTGTATAAGGAGGCATACTATCTCTGGAAAGATTGAGGTACATAGAAATTCCTAAAAGAATGATGGTACCTAATACCATAAAAGTAATCCTATTTTTTTCTATTGAGAATTTTGCTAAATTCATATGATTGAAATATTTAACGCGTTATTTGTAACTGGTTTTTAGGTGGTATTACAATTTTACTTGCTGACCGTCTAATAGGGTTTGTAATCCAGCAGTTGCAATTTTTTGGCCTTTACTGAGCCCAGAAATAACCTCAAATCCTTCTGCACTTAATGGACCTATTGTAATACTGTGTTTTTTAATAATAACAGTATCACCTTCTTCTTTAATTAAAAAGACAAAACGGCCATTACTATCTTCTCCTACAGCATGTGCGGGAACTACTAACGTTTTGGTTTTTATTTCTTGGTCAGAACCAAAATCAAAAGTTACATTTGCTGCCATTCCACTTTTGATAGCATCGCTAGGTTCTATAAGGGTAATGCGTACAGGGTATGTAGCGGTATTTGAATCTACAGCAGGAGATACTTCTGTTACTTTTGCTTTGAATTTTTGATTATCCAGAGAGGTGAAATCTACATCAACTATCATTGAATTTTTAACACCATTAATCACACTTTCTGGTATTCCTAGGGCAATTTCCATATCTGTTCCTGAGTTAAGAGTAGCGACGGTTTGACCCGCACTAACATTCTCATCAATTTCTGATGATACTGCTGCGATAACACCATCTTCTGGTGCATATATATACCCATATTGAATTTGTTCTCGTTGGATTTCAACCCCACGCTTAGCAGACTGATAGCTTTCTTGGGCGGTTTTAAATGCGTTTTTTGCCGATTCAAAATCACTAAGAGATGAACTTCCTTTTTCATAAAGAGATCGTACCCTGTTAAGGCTTAATTTTGCAGTATTCATCTGAGATTCTGTACTGTTTAAATCTGTGATTGCTTGTTCATAAGATAGTCTAGAAGAGACATTATCTAGTTTTGCAAGCAATTGCCCTTTCTTAACAATCTGTCCTAACTTGACATCAAATTGAACGATGATACCAGAATTCCTGAAGCTTAGTTTAATAATCTTATCTATCTCTGCGGTTCCACTAAATGTTCTTATTTTTCCACCTCCTAAATAGTCTACTTCTGTATACTTAACTGGGCGTAGGAATACTTCTTCTTTCTTTTTTTCTTTAGAACAAGAACTAAATAAACTTACTGTCATCAATAGTGTTAATATGATTCTTAGTTGTTTCATTGTATGATATGTATTAATAAATAGGATTAATTTTTGTTAGTTGTAAATTCTAAAAAGCGTTGTCTGAATTTTGTATTATCCTCAGGTGAATTCAGTAAAAAGTAATACCCCAAATTACGCTCTAACTGTAGTGCATTAATTAGGTAATTATAGACTGCATTGGTTCGAGATAGCTGTGCACTTAAGTAGTTGTTTTGAGAATCAATAAGTTCTATAATACTTACAGAGCCGGTTGCATAAGCTGTTTGAGTTAATAGTAAAGATTCCTTAGCAGCACTTTCAGATACGTTGGACAATGCTATATTAGATACTTGATTAATTAGAGTGAGCACGCTATTTCTTATGTTTGCAGCAATGGCTAGCTCATTATTTTCTTTAGTAATTAGAAGTTGATCTTTTTGAATAATAGCTGTTTGTTTATTGATGGTATTTGTATTTTGATTGAAGATGGGGATTGATATATTTACTCCTACATTGTAGCTATTATCAACAAGGGAAAACCCTTCTTGAGCTGTACTTCCAGCACCGCTTCTACTAAAAGTATTATTATACTGTCCTTGTAATGCTAGTGTTGGTAAAAACCGCTCTGTTCCATATAATTTAACTGATCGTTCGGTTGCTTCTAAGTTATAGTCCAGATTTTTTAATTCTGGGGAATTTTGTAATGCTTCTTGAATAAGAAACTCAATAAAAGACTCTCTTAAAGTAGGGTTATCAAGAAGTTCAGTAATTTCATTATAATTATATTGTTCTAAGATTCCTTTATCTAGTTCTACATCTTCAACATCAATTTCTTTATTTACTGGGTTATTTAGTATTTGATTGAGATTAACAAACCCTTGTTCCAGATTGTTTATAGCTTCTACCATACTTTGAGTATTTTGAGCCATCTCACTAGTAAAACGTAATACATCGGATTTTCCTTCTTCACCAGCTTCAAAATTTCGTTCAGCTATTTGAAGGTTTTCTTTTGTGAGATCTAGATTACTTAATTCTATTTGCGCATTTGCTTTAAGGATTAAGGTTGTGAAGTAGGTGTTTGCTACATCAAAAATGACATCTAATTGATTGGTGTTAAAAGTTTCTTCCTGTGCTTTTAAGAGCTTTTTCTCTATTGTTATATTTGCGTTTGCTGCTGCCGAGAAAAGCGTTTGTTCTAGAGTAATGTCACCGCTTGTTGAGAATTCTGGACTTTGTCCAAAACTAATTTCGGCCTGATCGGGATCTACATAGGTGCCATTTGCAGAGGCAGTAAGGGTAGGGAGATAATTGCTTTTTGCAATTTTTACATCCTGAGCACTTAACTCAATATCTTTTCTGTCTGAAGCAAGGGATAGATTTTTATCTAATGCTTGATTAATAGCGTTGATGAGATTATATTTTTTTTCAGATAAGGAGTTTTTGAACTCGCCTACAAAGTCTGTGTCATTAATAAGGCTATATTTTATAGGGACTCCTATTAACTCTGCGGTATTGTAGTTTATAGTTAATCGTGTGTTGTTTTCTATATAAATAGGGAGTGTGGCTAGATCATTTCCATTGACATATGCTTCTATATCGAGGGCGATACGTCTTAAAAGTTGTTCTAGATTATTTTTATCTTGATTTGTAGCAAATAATCCACTAATGACATCTTCCTTATTGGTAGAGGTAAAAGCTGGTATCTTTTCCTCAATAAATACTGTAGCGAGTTGTTGTATTTCATTTTCATTTAGAAAAAAACCTCCTGCAATATAAATGGCATCTACTCCAGATAGATTTGAAATAATATCTTGAACCGATGTATACGGAATCAATTTATAGGAAGCGTCTAATGCGTTTAATTCTTTTTGGAAAGTTTCTTTTATAGGAAGAACATTTACTATCTCTTCTTCTATAATGATACCTATATTTTTAAAATTAGTAAGTTCTTTAAATTTTTTTAAATCTTCATTATAGGATTGTGAATCAATAAGGTATGTAAAATTAGAAATGCCTGATGATGTTTTGGTTAGATCTACATCTACAAGATCTTGATTGATATTTCCAAATAGGATTGTAGGTTTAGGATAACTGTCTTGTTTACTAATGAGCAAATTGTTTATGGTACCAAATGCTAGTATAATATCTGTGTCATTTGATAATAACTGGTTGTAATTTTCTTCCGCTTTCGCGAAAGCGTACTCATTTACCAATATGTATTCTTCTGGAAATCGGATATCTGCATCCTCACCTACAACAGCTTTGATTTGCTCCTCAAGCCTTAATCTGATAGGTTCTACCTCTTCAGATCTATTATCCAGAAGTACACCAATAGTATAGGATTTTTTTTGTGCAGATACTATGATAGTAAACCCTAAAAAAAGAAATGTCAAAAGTTGTTTTTTCATTTGATTTTTAATTTGATAATTTATGTTAAGTAGTTTGTATAACTACTTATGGTTATTGTAGCAACGCTCTCTTTATTAAAATCCAAAACCAAGTTTAAAGGCAAGTCTTAGATTATTATCACTATTAAATGCAGAGATATTTGCTGTAATTATATTTGCCATATTCATAAAAAAACCACCTCCAATAGAGGTATAAAATTGAACTTGAGAAGATCCATCTTTATATACATCTAATCTCGCAAAACCCTGAGAGGCATATGCAAACTGACTATTTCCTATTTTTCGTGTAGAGGTAGTTTTAGAGCCTGATCCACTTATAATTTGTGGAATATTATCTTCTATTAGATATTGTAAATTATGCTCATGTCCAGAAACGAGAACTACTTTTTTGTTTTCTTGCGCTAAGGTTGAAATACGATTCTTTAACTCACGATAACGTTTATATTGTAAATCTCCAGCGTGTATTCCACTTGTTTTACGAATGACATTTTTAATAGTTCCCAAAATCGGAAGCGGACTCATATGACTCCCTAAAGAATATTGTCCTCCATACGTACCATTTGTATATAACGGATGGTATAAGGCAACGATAGTCGTTCTTCCTCTTGATTTCTTGACTAAACTTCCAAATTCATTTAGAAAATCGGCTCTCGTTTTAATATCACAATTATCATTTATAGTCGGGTGATTATCCCAGTTACTGATGTACCACTGACTATCTATTATAATAAGTGTAATATCATCACCTATTTTTAGATCTTTAATGGGACATCCATTTTTAGGTGCAAAAGATTGCTTACTGAGCTTTTTTTGAACCTCTTCTTGGTACTTTTTTAACGATTTAACTCCCTTACTCCATTCATAACTTCCAGGGATAAAAATCGTTTCTCCATTATAATTTTTTAAGGCATTGAGTTGTGTTTTTAAAAGGGTTTCATTTTTGAGATCTTTGGTGTTATTTCTATTGTTTCCCAAAAATAGTACTGTTGAGTTATCATTTGTAGATCGTATTTCTTGTTCTAAGTGATTTAATACATCTGTATCCCCAGCAGTATTCCCTATTAAGAAAAAGGAGTGTTCAATTTGATTCTTAATAACAGACTTTTTTTTGAGACCCTTATCTACCCGTAGTTGTTTAGTCGCACATCCACTTATAATTAAAAGTAAGAGACCGTATATGAGTTGGCTTTTCATTATTATTGATTTATTAGGTTGGAAATAATGAATGTGAGAACTACAATGATAAAACCGATAATGAATGAACCGTATGCTATTTCAATAAGAATAAAAGCTCTTTTTAATTGACGTTCAAAAAGATACATAGTCCTAATTTGATTCCCTACTTGGAGCTCTTGGCTTTTTATTAATTTGCTATAGGCAGCTTCATATTCTTGTAGTGAAATATTATCATACAGACCTACCAAAAAAATATTCTCTTCTATTTTAGGATACTTTTTAAAAATGGTATTCTTATGGCGCTTCATTACCGAAAATGTGTTGGGCCTAGAAGCACTCAATGCAGTGAGTAAAGAAATAAATGAAGCAATAACCATAACAAGTCCTATGGTAAGCCCTTGAGGAATTCCTTGTATATGCTCAAAAAAAATAACAATTCCAGAGATAATCGTCGCATTCACACGAATCATAATCGCTGCTTTTCTGTCAATCACATTTAATGAGTTGACATACAGTTTGTTTTGATTTCGCATGTAAGTAGAGAAGGACTTTCGGGGTTCTTTTTTGGTATAGAACATACCATGAGTATCCTCATGATTCGATTCTTGTATCATAGTGGTTGGTTAAATGATTACAATCTATTTCCTGAAAGAAATAAAGTTGGGATGCATCAAAACAGATACCTAAACAGATGACTGTTTAAGTAGGGGATATAGTGAGTATTAGTTTTGATTTTTATGCAATGTATTTTCTTTATTCCTTCTCTTACTTCAAAGAAAAGAACAATAAAAAGCAAATCACTTGAATTAATTCAAGTGATTTGCTTTTTATTTAATATATCATATAGAGAGTTTAAAGCGGTATTTTAATGTTGTAATCTAATTTGAATAATTACCGAAATTAAATGTGGATCTTCTCTTATAAAAAAGAGTGTATTTTATTTATTTTTAATCTTAGAAAACCATTCTGGTGTAATTCCCATAAATCCTGCAATATTTTTAGCGGGTATTCTTTCTAATATTTCCGGGTATTTATGTTTTAAATATTCAATAAATTGATGAGGAGAATGTGACGTCATATGATGTCTTATTTCGCTAGATTCTATAAAATCGTGTAAGATATCTTTTCTAGCAAATTCACTTAATTGCGGGTATTTTTCCATCCATGATTCTCCAGTATAGAAATTAAACTTAATAACTGTAGCATCCTCCAAAGCTGTTATCTCATATTTTGTAGGCTCGTTGAACATTATACTATCCATTACTCCTACCATATTAAAAATAGTATCCAAAAAAAACCAAACCGTTTTTGAATCCCCATTTCCAGATACTAATGACATTTCAAAACTTCCTGAATTAATAAAATATAGATTCTTATCAATATCTGAATAATTAATTAAGACATCTTTCTTTTTGAGATACATGACGCTACAGTCTTTTTCTATATCACTCCATATCTCATCTGTAATACGTACTCGTCTCTCTATTTTTTTTCGGAATGCTTCTTTCATAATCGAGATAAATTATATATCTATTTTTATTTGATTTTTGAGAACCATTCTGGCGTAATTCCCATAAAATATGCAATATTCTTATCAGGTATTCTTTCTAAAAGGAATGGATATTTATTTTTTAAATATTCGATAAACTCAGAAGGGGTGTGAGATACCATATGATTTCTTATTTCATTAGAATTCATAAAGTCATTTAATAAGTCCTTCTTGCAAAACTCATTTATTTCAGGATATCGTTCTTCCCAAATTTTTAATGCATTATAATTAAATTTAATAACTTTAGAATCTTCTAATGCAGTAACTTCATATTTAGTTGGTTCATCTAAAAAAAGACTATCCATAGCACTTACCATACGGAATATTTCATCTAAAAAAAACCAGACCGTTTTTGAATCTCCATTTCCAGAGATGAGAGACATTTCAAAACTTCCAGAATCTATAAAGTATACATTCTTATTTAATTCGGAATATTTTATTAATACTTCCTTCTTTTTTATATGCATTACTTCGGTGGTCTCTTCTATGAATTGCCACATTTCATCTGTTACTGAGGTATATTTTTCAATCTTTTTTCTAAGATTATTAGTCATAGTGTATATTTAATGATGGTTAATGATGGGGGGTGGTAAATAGTAAGACCCCAAAATTATTGGTATATAAAAAAATAAAACTTGAATTAATTCAAGTTTTATTTTTTGACACTCTTGAAAAATACTCCTATTAATATACTAATTATTAAATTGACTTAGAGTTCAATAAAGTATATAATTGATTCTTATAAGATTAATAAATAATTATAAAGCGATTGTCTTAGGATCATGCTTTATTTTAAAATTACATGAATTTGCGATAAAGCACATTTTATTTGCCTCAGTATGTAATTCGTTTGCTTTTTTTATATGGCTTTCATCTTCTATATGAACTTCAGGATGCAAGGTTACTGCGACAAATTTCCCACTTCCATTTTTGTCTTCTTCCATAATACCAGTAGCTCGATCGATATAGTCAGTTACTACGATTTTATGAACACTACATAGATGTAAGTACCAAAGCATATGGCAAGCAGCGAGAGAAGAAAGAAAAAGATCTTCAGGATTATATCTTGATTTATCTCCTAGAAAGGATGGATCTGAAGACGCTCGTATTTCGCTATATTTCCCGTTTCCAGTAATTGTATGATCTCTTGTATATGATTTATAATTGAGAGTTCCATTACCTTGATTTCCTGTCCATTCGACTTTGATGTTATATTGGTGACTTTTCATATAAACAGATTATGGGTTTAAGTACACTAGAGTGGCTATAAAGGTACTGTAATCTCAAAAAAATGATGTGGGTATTAATAGAATATAATGTTAAAAGATACCGCTTTCGCGAAAGCGAATACACATACATTTTACGAGTTTTCTATATACTATTCTAAAAACCTATTCTACTACTGGAAAAAGCCAAACATATCGTTTGGCTTTTAAAAGGATACGATCTGTGTCGTAAGTATTATATCTATGTGAGCTCTTAAATAATTGTACTTTGTCCTACAAATATATTTTGAAAATTACGGTTAGGATCTTCTGGGTTAAGAATAAAATCAGCAATAAAATCTCCTACTTTGGAAGTCCCAAAAGGATTGTCTGGATTGATATCTGAGGTTGTAAACCCAAGCTCTAGTGATTTTTCTACAGCAGCTTCTACCAAAGTAGCTTCTTTATGTAGGTCTAGATGTCTTAATAGCATTGCCGCAGATAGAATACTGGCAAGCGGATTTGCAATATCTTTTCCTGTTGCTTGCGGAAAACTGCCGTGGATAGGTTCAAACAAAGCATTGTCTTCTCCTACAGAAGCCGAAGCAAGTAGACCTATAGACCCTCCTATAACACTCGCTTCATCAGAGATTATATCTCCAAATAAATTTTCGGTAAGAATTACATCAAACTGTTTCGGATGTAAGATCATTTGCATGGCAGCATTATCTACAAACAGAAAATCCAATGTAACATCAGGATAGTTTTTAGAAATCTCTGTTACTGTTTTTCGCCAAAGGCGAGACGTTTCCAATACATTTGCTTTGTCTACCAGCGTCAGTTTTTTTCGTCTATTCTGTGCTTCTTTAAAGGCAAGATGGGTAATACGACTTATTTCTTCTACAGAATACGAGCAACCATCAGAAGCTACTTGTCCGTCTTCACTCAATTGTTTTTCTCCAAAATAAATACCTCCGGTTAATTCTCTGTAGATAGAGATATCTGTTCCTGCAATAATATCTTTTTTTAGAGGAGAGTTTTCAATCAATTGTTCATATGCTTTTACAGGGCGTATATTACAAAAGAGTCCTAAAGATTTACGTAAACGCAACAGTCCTTGTTCTGGACGTACTTTAGCATTCGGGTCATTATCATATTTTGGGTGTCCGATCGCCCCAAAAAGGATCGCATCTGAAGCCTCACAAATATCTATTGTTTCTTCTGGTAATGGATTTCCTGTAGCATCTATAGCACACGCACCCATCTGAGCAGTGGTATATGTAAATTGATGTTCAAAAATATCTGCAATTGCATCCAATGCTTTTTTTGCTTGAGCGGTGACTTCAGGTCCTATTCCATCTCCTGGAATTATGGCTATTTGGTATTTCATAAACAGGTATACGTCTCTATTTTTATCTAAATTCTTTGTGTGTTATTTAAAGATAACTCTTTCTTTTTCAAAGTTTTCTATTTTTTCTTTACTATTTACAAGATAATCGATATCATCATAACCATTGATCATGCATACTTTTTTATAGGGATCTATTTCAAAAGTTGTTTTGATCTCTTGTCCAGATGTTTTATAATGAACTGTTTGTGCTTCTAGATCTACAGTAATAGGAGTTGCTGGATGCGTTTGTACTTCTTTTAAAAGCGTAGTAAGAAAATCTGGAGACACTTGAATAGGAAGGAGGCCATTATTGAGTGCATTTCCTTTAAAGATATCTGCAAAAAAGCTAGAAATCACTACTTTAAATCCATATCCGACAATCGCCCATGCGGCATGCTCACGACTGGAACCACATCCAAAATTATCACCCGCTACTAATATCTGTGCGTTTGCATACTGTGGTTGGTTTAATGGAAAATCTTCATGTTTATTTCCGTCATTTGTATATCTCCAATCTCTGAATACATTGTCTCCAAACCCTTTCTTATCTGTAGCTTTTAAAAATCGTGCTGGGATAATTTGATCGGTATCTACATTTTCTATAGGTAATGGAACTGCTGTCGTTATTAAGGTGCTGAATTTTTCCATTAGATTTTGACTGTTTTTGTAATGTCTATTATTTTTCCTTCAATAGCTGTTGCTGCGGCTACTAGAGGACTGGCAAGTATGGTACGAGCCCCTTGTCCTTGGCGACCTTCAAAATTTCGATTGGAAGTAGAAACACAATATTCTCCCGACGGAATTTTATCATCATTCATGGCAAGGCAAGCAGAGCAACCAGGTTCTCTTAGCGTAAACCCGGCTGCTTCAAATACCTGCGTCAGCCCTTCTTCTTGTAATTGCTTGACGACTTGTTGTGATCCTGGTACTAGCCATGCATTGACATGTGCGGCTTTTTGTTTTCCTTTTATATAATGTGCGGCTACTCTAAAATCTTCAATGCGAGAATTTGTACAACTTCCTATAAATACATAGTTAATAGGGGTGTCTAGTAATTGTGTACCTCCTTTAAAATCCATGTATTCTAATGCTTTTTCAAATGTCATATCTCCCGTTTCTGGGATATGTGCATTGATTTTAATTCCCATCCCTGGATTGGTACCATACGTAAGCATAGGGCCAATATCTGCAGCATCAAAATGATATTCTTTGTCAAAGACAGCGTCAGGATCTGTGGGTAGGGTTTTCCAATAGGAGACCGCTTTCGCGAAAGCGTCTCCTTGCGGAGCAAATTTCTTCCCTTCTATATAATCAAATGTAGTTTGATCTGGTGCGATCATACCACCACGAGCTCCCATTTCGATACTCATATTACATACGGTCATACGACCTTCCATAGACATCTCTTCAAAAACATTACCTGCGTATTCACAGAAATAACCTGTGCCTGCATTCGTACCTATCTGAGAGATAATATATAAGATGACATCTTTGGGTAATACCCCCGCAGCAAGAGTGCCATTTACATTGACACGTAGACTTTTGGGTTTTTTAAGCAACAGACTTTGACTTGCAAATACCTGAGCTACCTGACTGGTTCCTATACCAAAAGCGATAGTGCCAAAAGCACCATGAGTACTGGTATGACTATCGCCACATACCATCGTCATTCCAGGTTGTGTGATTCCAAGTTCTGGAGCCATCACATGTACAATACCGTTGTATTCATGCCCTAGAGCATAAAGGGTAATCCCATGTTTCTCACAATTTTTGGTGAGTTGTTCTAGTTGATTTCGCGAAAGCGGATCTTTAATAGGTAAATGTTGATTTACGGTGGGAGTGTTATGGTCTGCTGTTGCCACAATCTGATCAGGTCGTGCAATCGGAATTCCTCGGGCTTCAAGTTCATTAAATGCCTGTGGACTCGTCACCTCATGTATAAGGTGTTTGTCTATATATAAAATCTGTGGTCCATCAGGAATTGTATCTACAACATGGGCATCCCAGACTTTATCAAATAATGTTTTACTCATATATACGCCCTAAGTATCGGGTATTTTGGGTTATGACTATGATCTATAAAAGATAATTATTTTGTTTCTAAAGTTTCTTTTTATCCTTATTAATTATTTAAGAATAGGATAAAGTATTATGCGAGCGCACCAGCTTGTATCTGAACAGCTTCCATAATACGATGGATATCATTGTCTTTTACTTCTTTCTGTTGATCTGCAACAGTCAGGAAGTTTTGATATGCCACATCGAGTTGGTTCTTAGTAAGTTCATATCCTATTTTTTTAGATCTGTAAGCAAGTGCTGCACGTCCACTTCTAGCGGTAAGTACAATGGCACTTTCTGTAACACCTACTTCTGCAGGGTCTATAATCTCATAGGTCTCGCGATTTTTGATCACTCCATCTTGATGTATTCCCGAGCTATGAGCAAAAGCATTTGCACCTACAATAGCTTTATTAGGTTGTACCATCATCCCCATTTTTTCACTAACCATTTGGCTTGTGTTATAGAGTAATTGGGTATTGATATTTGTCTCTAGATTTAAGTATGGGTGTTGTTTTAAAATCATGACTACTTCTTCAAGAGAAGTATTTCCAGCTCGTTCTCCTATGCCATTGATAGTACACTCAATTTGGCGAGCGCCATTTTGTACACCAGCAATCGAGTTTGCAGTAGCGAGTCCTAAATCATTATGGCAATGACAGGATAGAATTACATTTTCAATTCCTCTTACGTTTTCTCGTAAGTATTTCATTTTTGCACCATATTCATCAGGAAGGCAGTACCCAGTTGTATCTGGGATATTAAGAACCGTTGCTCCTGCCTTAATGACTTCTTCAAGCACACGTGCTAGAAAAACATTATCTGTACGTCCAGCATCTTCGGCATAAAATTCTACATCTTCTACATAGCTTTTGGCATATGCTGTTGCTTTTACAGCACGTTCTATAATTTGTTCAGGCGTAGCCTTGAACTTGTATTTCATATGTGATTCACTCGTTCCTATTCCTGTATGAATACGAGGAAACTTTGCATAAGTGAGTGCTTGTGCCGCTACTTCAATATCTTTTTCTACAGCTCTGGTAAGACCACATACCGTAGCATTTTGAACTAATTTTGAAATTTCTTCTACAGACCCAAAATCTCCTGGACTTGATATAGGGAATCCAGCTTCAATAACATCTACACCCAGTACATCCAGACGTTTTGCAATGACTAGTTTTTCTTTTGTGGCTAGTTTACAACCTGGGACTTGCTCCCCATCACGTAATGTGGTATCGAAGATTTGAACTTTATCTTTGGACATAGTTTATTTTTAATTACGAATATATATCTTGGTTTATGGAAAGCAACGTCTGTATCCTTATTGATTACGATGCTTACAATTAATTATTAAAGTGTAAAATGCTGTATTATAGTTTTTTATGAGAAAAATCATTACAACACTAAATGGAGAAAGCGATTCACTTTTTGTGTTGATCAAGTCGTTGTCCAAAAGTGAAAAACGACAATTTAAATTGTATGTAGGCAGATTGGGAGGAAATACAGATGCAAAATTTCTTTTACTTTTTGATCATATGGATAAAATGAAAACCTATGATGAAACGTCTATTCTTAAAACTGGGATTGTTACAAAAACGCAACTTTCTAATTTAAAAGCACATCTATATAAGCAACTACTTATCAGTTTACGCTTAACTCCTTCTCATCAGAATATTCGTATGCAAATACGTGAGCAATTGGATTTTGCTACTATTCTTTATCAAAAGGGACTGTATAAACAGAGCCTTAAAACACTTGACAAAGCCAAAACGATGGCTATTGAAAACGAAGAAAAAAATATAGCCTATGAAATTGTTGAGTTAGAAAAACTCATAGAAACTCAGTATATCACACGAAGTATTGAGACACGTGCCGAAGCCCTGGCTATACAATCAAAAGCGTTAAGTGAGCAAAATGTACTTACCAGTAAATTAAGTAATCTATCCTTACAATTATATGGAATGATGCTTAAAACTGGATACGTAAAAAGTGATAAGGAAAAGCGTGAGGTAACCGATTATTTTGATGCGCATATGCCTTCTTATGAATTAGAAAAATTAGGCTTTCGCGAAAAACTATGGTTGTACAAAGCACATCTGTGGTACAGTTTTTTGATTCAAGATTTTCTTTCTTGCTATAAATATTCCGAAAGATGGGTACGCTTATTTGATGAGCAACCTGCAATGATCACTCGCAATCCTGTTTTTTATCTTAAAGGACAACATTACTTACTAGAATCCTTATTTTATCTCAAACATAATTCAAAATTTAATAAGGCACTGAAGCACTTAGAAAGTGTTAAAGACCATCCTAAGTTTCCTAAAGCAGATAATCTAGATACGTTATTATTTCTATATATCTATAGCAATCGTCTTAACAAACGATTTATGATAGGTGATTTTGCAAATTTTGAAACGCTAGTCAAAGAGATTGTAGATGGAATTAAATCTCCCAAGTATAGGATTGATGAACATCATGTTATGGTCTTTTACTATAAGATTGCAAGTCTCTATTTTGGTGCCGAAAACTATACAAAATGTATTGAATATCTCGCTAAGATTATCAATGTCAAGAGTCTTAAAACCAGAGAAGATTTGATGTGTTTTGCACGCTTACTCAATCTTATTGCTCATTATGAAGCGGGAAAAGATTATCATTTAGAATCCTTACTCCTCAGTACGTATAAATTTCTTATTAAAATGAATGATCTACATGAAGTACAACGTGCTATAATAGGATTTGTACGTGGACTAGGAGATATCTATCCTCATGAACTAAAAAAGGAATTTAAAAAACTACATGCCCAACTTAAAGTTTATGAAGATGATCCTTATGAAAAAAGAGCCTTCTTATACCTAGATGTTCTATCGTGGTTGGAAAGTAAAATAGAAAATAAACCTGTCGCCGATGTTATCAAAGCAAAAGCAAAAGGGTTGATGCGATAGATGTGTATATTTTATAGAAAAACAGGTAATCCTAAGCCAATCTAATGACAACAAATAAAAAATACACACTAGGTCCTATTCTAGAGATCAATCTTGCGATGCTTTTTATAAGTACTTCTGGAGTTTTAGGTAGGTATATTCAATTACCCCCAGAATTAACAATAGCACTTCGAGGAGTTCTAGCAGCATTATTTTTAGGAGCTTTTATACTGTGGCGTAAAACATCATGGCATATTGCTTCCAAAGATCGTATGGCTATACTCATAGGAGGTATATTTTTAGGTGCTCACTGGGTATTGTATTTTTATGCATTGCAATTATCTAATGTTGCAATTGGGATGCTTTCTATCTTTACATATCCTGTTATAACTAGTCTGTTAGAACCAGTATTTCTCAAAACAAAGCTTCAAGTAATTCATATTCTCTTGGCTATTCTAGTTCTTTTTGGGTTATATCTACTTGCTCCTGAATTTAGTTTGGAAAGCGATTATACGATTGCTATTATTTTGGGTGTAATCTCTGCTTTATGTTATGCACTTCGTAATCTTATTATGAAAACTAAAGTCCAAAAATATGAGGGCACTGTATTGATGTGGTATCAAATTGTGATTGTTTCTGCACTTTTAATTCCTGTACTTTTTATGAACGTAGATTGGTTTTCTGTAAAAGAACAATTACCCTACCTTGCTTTATTAGGCTTGTTAACAACAACGATAGGGCATACTTTGTTTCTGTCAAGTTTTAAACATTTTTCAGTGACTACAGCCAGTTTAATGAGTAGTGCGCAACCTATTTATGGAATCATTTTAGGGATCTTATTTCTTGAGGAAATACCGAGTTTACGTACTGTAATCGGAGGGGTTTTAATTCTTATAAGCGTTTTTGTAGAAAGTAGACGAGCAATAAAGTAAGAGTAAGATATTTTGAAAAACAAGTATAAATACTCTGTTTTTCAAATAGATAGTCTATTAGCTTCGTGATGTAAAAATTATCATCATGGAAATTTGGCAGTATATTCTTATCATTATAGGAGCTATCGCAGTGATTGCTTGTGTATATTATCTAATTAAAAAACTAATCAAAGAGATCACAAAAGTACATCACCTACCTATCAGAGATATGGGGTTTACAGAAATGCCTGCGGTCCCTTTTATCATATCTGAAACTCTGGAGACTATTGTAAAACTTGGTTTGAGAACACAGGAAGGTAAAATGGCAAAAAATGGATTGAGTAACACATTTAAGATACAAGGAAAAACTCAAAATGCCTACACTTTTTTATATGATGATACTCCTGTGGATACAGGAAAAAAAGATAGGGAAGATCTTTTAAAACGATTAGAAAATGTAACAGAAAAAGACTTCTTAAACATCAATATCTTACAAACCCATTTAGAAAAAGGATCTTTTTCTCCACATAAGAATAAACCTATGAAAAATGGAGAGACGTATACTGATCTTTTCTTAGATGACCCTAAAGATTTTTCTATCTCTTGGACTAATTATTTTGGAATTTATAAAGATAATGTCAAGAAACATAGAAAAGAATATGCGTCTGTTCTTACAGATGCTACAGAGGCCACAAAACAGTTCTGGCCTATGATTGCTGAAAACGGATTGGCATATAATCTATTATTTCTTCAAAAAGTAAAAGATGATTCGTTAGATAAAGTTAAGAAGACATTTCATAGTGAATGGGATACACTTCTTGACCCTATCCATAAAGAAGGATTGTTATACGCTATCGATCTGACCATTTTTAATCATTGGGATGCAACTAAGGTCAATGGTTTTGATCGCTGGACACCAGGCGCTTTTATTTTGCTAGAGCAGGATAAGAGCAGTAAAAAATTACACCCTATATGTGTTCAAATTTCAAATAAAGAAGAAGCTCACATCTATACGCATAAAAATACTACAGATGCAACTTGGATTTATGCACTTGCCGCTGCGAGAACAGCAGTAACAGTATATGGAATATGGTTAGGACATGTATATCATTGGCATATTGTATCGGCACCTATGCAGATGACCTTATTTAATACTGTTGATGAATCACATGACCTTAGAAAATTATTAGATCCGCAATCAAAATCACTTATAGGTTTTAATGATACATTATTATTGCTTTGGAAAACGATAGGGCCTCCTACTTCTTTCGCTACTGCAGAGTCTTTCTTGGAACTTACAAATACCTTTGCAACTGGGCGAGAGTTTTTTGATGATGACCCAAGAGTTGCTATGGAGAAGTTGGGAATAACCAAAGATGATTTTTCTGATGGCGAAGATTGGAATCGATACCCCATTGTAAAGCATTTACTTTATTTTTGGGATGCTTCTGAAAAAATGGCTGATGTTTTTGTTGATACTACTTATGCAGATGATACAGCAGTGTTTAATGATACGCAGTTACAAAACTGGATAGAAACTTCTTCAGATCCAGAAGAAGGAAATGTAAGAGGATTACCAGTCATGAGTAGTAAAAAAGAATTAAAACGAGTATTAACAAGCTTAATATATAGAGTAGCTGCCCATGGAAATTCCAGACAACTACGATCATTAGGCCCGGGATTATCTTTTGTATCCAATTACCCACCATGTTTACAGAGAAGAGATATTGTTGTACCAGATGATAAAAAGTTTACTATAAATGATATATTAAATTATTTACCTAATACAGGAACTATAGGTTCTATGATGACCTTCTATTATATTTTTATTTTTTCTGCACCTTATGAACCTTTATTACCTTTATTAGGGAATGATACTAAGCTGTATTTTGATGATAAGAATGACCCAAGAAATATAGCTCTTGAACATTTCAGAAATAAAATTGGAGATTTTGTCATTGATTATGATGAAGATAATGCGCCATTAATTCATCAGTGGCCGGCAAGTATTGAGACCTAAAAAAATAACTATGATGTATTTATGTATAGGTCTATTTTAGAGTATCTACAAGCTATTATTGTATCTTTCCCTTTATTAAAATAGATAGACGTGATGAGAATTTTTATAGTACTAGCACTGATGGGCTTAATGAGTTTCACTGTTTTAGCACAAGGCGATACTTATGAATTGGTTTGGTCTGATGAGTTTGATGGAAATGGGGCCTTAGATACAGATAAATGGCATCATCAAACTCAATTACCTAATGGTGATAGCTGGTACAATAATGAGATACAACATTATACCGATCGTATAGACAACTCCTTTATAAGTAATGGTACCTTAAAAATAGTAGCTAAAAAAGAAACCTATACAGATCAAGGATCTACAAAATCACATACTTCGGCTCGATTAAATTCAAAGTTTGCATTTACATATGGGTATGTAGAGATACGAGCTAAGCTACCTACAGGAGCAGGCACCTGGCCTGCAATGTGGACATTAGGACAAAATATAACAGAACCTGGTGGATATTGGTATGAGACAATGGGAGAAGTCTCTTGGCCTGCTTGCGGAGAGATAGATATTATGGAACATTGGGGAAGTAACCAGAATTTTATACAAAGTGCCATGCATACGCCTTCTAGTTTTGGAGATACTGTAAATAAAGGCGGACAGAATATTGCCACAGCTTCATCAGCATTTCATATATATGCGTTAGAATGGACCCCTGATCGTATGGTATTTACTGTAGATGGTGTACAACATTATACATATGAACCATCTGTGCAAAATGCTGAAAATTGGCCTTTTGACGCCAATCAATACATTCTTTTGAATGTTGCTATATTACCAGAAATTTTAGATTCTTTTACAGAAAGTACTCTGGAAATAGATTATATACGTGTATTTCAAGATCCTTTGTTATCTGTAGCAGATAATGTAGTATCAGATGATATACAACTCTTATCAAACCCTGTTACAGATACAATATCAGTACGAATTCCTTCAACTCTTATAGGGGCAAAAGCAAGGGTATATTCGATCACAGGTCAGCAAATGGTTAATGTAGACATACAAGAAGAAGATATCTCAATTGATGTCTCTAAGTATGCCAGCGGGGTCTATATTCTCACACTAGAAAAAGACCAGATACGTATTGTGAAGCAGGTTATAAAACAATAAATATATTCTCAGTTATTATTACAGGCTTCCCAAACGGGGTCATTTTTTGGAACTGGAGCTATAAATGTGATTGTTTCTCCTTTCACAGGGTGTACAAATGTGAGTTTACGTGCATGTAAACTGATGCTTCCATCTTTATTAGATCGATCAAAACCATATTTTAAATCACCGCGTATGGGACTGCCAATAGCTGTAAGTTGACTTCGGATTTGATGATGTCTTCCTGTATGTAAATCAATTTCGAGTAATGCGAAGGTTTTAAGTTTTTTGATAACTCGATAGTCCAAAATTGCTTTTTTGGAATCCGGTATCGCTTTCGCGAAAGCGTAACTTTTATTCTGTTTTGTATTGCGCTTAAGATAATGAGTAAGTGTCGCCTCTTCTTGAGAAGGGTGGTTTTTTACAAGCGCCCAGTAGGTCTTTTGTGTTTTACGTTCTGAAAAAAGCTTGTTAAGGCGAGTAAGGGCTTTACTAGTTCTGGCAAATACAACGATCCCTGATGTAGGACGATCTAAACGATGAACAACTCCTAAAAAAACAGCGCCCGGTTTGTTGTATTTTATAGCGATGTATTTTTTTACAACATCACTTAGAGGGGCATCACCTGTTTTATCTCCTTGTACAATATCTCCTGCTCGTTTATTAATAACGATGAGGTGATTGTCTTCATAAATTACCTGGAGATTTGTAGGTGTAGAGTGCATGTGTTTCATGAATGAAATGTTCCTGTAGGTTTCTCTTCGTACTCTGGGCAATCTATGCGAATTTCATGATTTTTTAAAGGCATTTTTAAGTAGTTACAATAATGATTGCCTTCATTTTGCTCATAAAAGGAACAACTATAACAATTACGTTGTATGTTGAGGATTCCTGATTTATTTAATCCATAAATGAGTTTTGTAATGGTATGATATATTTGTTTTACCTCATCGGGATCTATAGATAGTAACTGACTTTTTATGGGCGAGGCAAAATCTTCTATTTTGTGAAGTAATTCTTCTCCTATAGGTGTTAATGCTATGGCATAACTTCTATTATCTGACGAAGCAGTTTTCTTTTCAATCAACTCTTTTTTGAGTAATACTCGTACCGCATCACTTATAGTAGGTTTTGTTACATTAAACTCTTGTGCAAGATAACTAACGGTACATAAATCGATCTTATGGTGTGCTATAAATAGTATGATTTGGATCTGTATAGGGCTTAATCCTACGACTTTTGCATGTTCCCAGAGAAGTACTTTAAATGCTTCGGAAATTCGTTCTAAACCTACAACTACTTTATTGGTAATATCGTTTTGATAGGCGTTATTAAAAATTGTTTTTTTCATAGCATACAAATGCCCATAGATGCGATGGGTTCTATGGGCAAAGTTAGTAATCCTAATTACATGATCAAGAAATCTGTAATTATTCGCAATTTTGCAGTTCTATAATATGATATCCTTTGCCTTTTATAGAAGCAATAACTTCTGCTGGAGCTGTTTCGATATGACACAAGCGACATTCTGATGCACTTAATGATTGTATGTGCACATCTTTTGTCGAGAGGTAGTCATCCCCATATTGAAAGATAGTTTCTTCTTCTGAAACCTCAATAGGAACGAGAATATCAAAATGCATTAATTGTCCATTTTTTCTTAGGACATAGGTATCCCATACATTTACTTTCATATGATTTTATTTTTGTTGTACATCATAGGGAAGTGAGAGATCCCCACTAGCTACGCTGTATACTTTATAGACTCCTAGTAATGGCTTTTCTTTTATACTTGTATTGACTCTCATTAATGACGTTACTCCATCATATGAGAAGTCTGTACTACCAATTCGGTAATCAGGAATCATGACTTTAATGGTGTTTCCAGAAGTGATCACCTGATATCCTGGCGAATCCATATACATAGGCATTCCTGGATTTGTAGGAGGGAGTATTACAGTCGTATCTTCTTTTTTAAATTCTTTTACAGCAAGTCCTCCTTCTACACGATCATCAGGCACAAGAATGACCCAATGTGGATGCCATATAATCCCATCATTATTAAAAATGCGATCTTTATTTTCATCCCATAATGGCGTATCATCAAAATCGGGATGAGATGTAAGCCCTAGTGCTACAATACCTTCAGTATTATTAAAACCAACATCTGTAGGTTTTAAATTAGTAGGAAATACATAAGCTAGTACGGGAGCCCCATCTAGTTGTCCTACTGGAGTAGGTGTGGTATGACCAGCTTTTCCCTTTACAATAATCTCCCAGATAGTCATCTGTAACTGACTATCATGTATTACAGATACACTAGTAATTGCAAAGTCATCATTTTCATAAGGCCCTTTCTTACCTGTACATGCAGATGTAGATAGTCCAGTAAATAGTAAAAATGTCAGTATTAAAATGTTTATTTTCATAATGGTTTGATTTTAAGTTAGGACTCTTTTAATTATAAAGAAAGGAGTCCTAACTATTAATAATAAAAAATATATTAACCGATAACGTCGTTCATAGAAGCACCAAAATTAATATGCAATACATTTCCTGTAGGGGTTACTAATGCAGGTACTGATTGTATTCCTGCGTTTTGTGCTTCTGGAATTCGGTTTCTGTCTTCACCGATGTTTACAATAGTTACATTGTCATTTCCTATTAATTTTACAATGTCATGTTCTGCACTAACGCATACAGGACATCCTGCGTGATAAAAAATGGATTTACTCATGATTATTTTTGTTTTATAAATTAAAATACAATGCAAATATATAAATTAATTAGGAATCCTAACCAATTTATATAAAAAATAATTTATTTATAGGCTTGCACATACACCCATGCTTGTTTTCCAGATAGGAAAGAAGCTTTTATACGCTGGTAATCATCTACTTCATATTGATCTGCTTGCAAGAGTTCTTCTGCTGTAATTTCAAAAATTACCCCTTTGATTTGATGTTCATCTTTGCCTGTATAGATGGCAATAGGGTGGAACTCTTGGTCACTTGTTGCTAGTACTTCTGGGTCTGCGATACGTACTTGTTTTAATTTATATCCTATTAGAATATCTGGAACTCCTTTTAACACTCTATCAAAAGAGCTACGCTGTACTTGCTCTAGTTGTAAGGTTCCATAGGAGAATAAATATTCTTTCATTGGATTGAAATGTATACTATTTTATAGCTATCGTTTTTGCTTATTATACTATTTTTTATTGAAGCGCTTAAGCTATATGTCATGTATTATTGAAAAAAGAAAAATAATACAGATGAGTCATTACTGATTATTATTATTCAAGTAGTTTTTATAAATAAAGTTTAATATTGTTCGGACTCGTTTGGAAAATCCTGTGCCTTGACATCTTTTGCATATTGTTCAAAAGCATTTGTCATTTCTGAGTACATATCTAGATACCTTCTTAAAAATCGTGGGTTAAACTCATGCGTCATTCCTAGCATATCATGCGTAACGAGTACTTGACCGTCTACACCACCACCGGCACCTATTCCTATGATAGGAATGGTAAGACTTTTTGCTACTTCCTCTGCAAGCTTTGCTGGCACTTTTTCGAGTACAATACCAAAACATCCCGCTCTTTCAAGCATCAAGGCATCTTCTTTTAATTTTGCAGCTTCTTCTTCCTCTTTAGCACGTACTGTATAGGTGCCAAATTTGTAGATACTCTGAGGAGTAAGACCTAAATGGCCCATGACAGGAATCCCTGCATGTAATATACGTTTGATACTTTCTTTTACTTCTTTTCCACCTTCTAATTTTACTGCATGTCCGCCACTTTCTTTCATAATACGTATGGCAGATCGCAATGCTTCTTTTGGATCACTCTGATAGCTTCCAAAAGGAAGATCTACTACCACAAGGGCGCGATCTATGGCTCGTACAACTGAGGAGGCATGATAGATCATTTGGTCAAGAGTAATAGGTAGCGTGGTCTCATGCCCAGCCATAACATTAGAGGCACTATCGCCTACTAATATAACATCAATCCCAGCGCCATCTACAATTTTTGCCATGGTATAATCATAGGCAGTAAGCATAGAGATTTTTTCTCCACGGCTCTTCATTTCTGTAAGGGATTTTACGGTAATACGTTTATATTGTTTTTGAGCAACTGACATTTGGTAGTTTTTATGAAACAAAAATACTAAATTAGATACCTATAACTAAATACAATCTCATGAAGCTTAAATTTCTTTTTTTTACGATAGCGATTAGTTTTTTAATTTTTGCTTTCGCTAAACCTGTTGTTAATTCAATTGAAATTTTAGATGCTCCTATAGATTATCGTATCCGTAATGAATCTGGGGAAGAAGAGGTGCAAAAAATTGTAGAAACTTTCTTTAAAGGGTTTCATGCTCAAGATTCTATTCTTATCAAAAGTGTTGTCCATGAAAAAGTACTCATGCAATCTATCGGAAAAAATAATACTGGGGAAGTGGTATTAAGTAAACAAGACTTTAATGGATTTTTGACATCTATTTGCTCCATTCCCGAGTCAACTAGTTTTGAAGAACGTATCGATAGCTATAAAGTGAGAATGGATGGAAAAATGGCAAACGTATGGACACCCTATTCGTTTTATATCAATGGCGCGTTGAGTCATTGTGGCACTAACAGTTTTCAACTATTTAAACGTGACGGTGTATGGAAGATTTTCTATATAGTTGATACCCGTGATCGAGAAGGTTGTGGGCTTAAACGAGGGTAATTATAGTCATACTACTAAATAGACCAATTATTATTTTCTAGAATCTTTGCTTGTAATTTATGTAAGCTAGCTAACATTTACTGGTACTCTTTTTGAAATAGTTTTTCATAAAAAATGTTAAAAAAATAACTTTTAGGGGTCGATTTTACATTTATGTAAAATTGTGACCTATTGCTTTTTGTGTATTAAATAATTGATTATAAATTATTTACAATCTGTTTGTGATTGTCAAAATATATTTACTCTTCTTTTTGAAATCCGATACTTGTAAGAAGGAATTTAATCTTCACACCAATTTAGTGTCAGAAAAATGATTCTATTTTTTTGAGGACAACAATCACAATTGGCCAACAGTGATTGTTGTGTAATTAAACAAAAATCAAAAATTTAATATTTACTAAAATGAAAAAAAATAACATATTATTCGCTTTATTTTTTATAGCATCTCTTGCTATAGTTTCTTGTAGTTCTGATGATGATGCGACTACACCAGATACAGGAGAAGAAACAAATGATGATACAGACGATACTGCAGATTTTGTAGGCGCTGTATATGCTATGACAAATGGCGATGGACAAATACCAGGAACCAATGTACAAGGCCCTAATACGATCATTGCTTATGGAAGAGCAGCAGATGGTTCTTTAACTCCTATCGGTCCATTTTTAACTGGAGGTGATGGAGGTGATTATGATGGAGGGGAAGGTTTAGATCCTTTAATCTCAGCATACGCACTTACCAAAACAGATGATAATCAAAATTTACTTGCGGTGAATGCTGGAAGTAATACGATTACTTCTTTTAATATAGCCGATGATTACTCACTGGAACTTGCAGGAACTCCTCTTGATACAGGTGCAATAGGACCAAATAGTATTGCTACAACCGCAGCAGTTACTGTAGAGGGTACACGTGCATTGGTATATGTTTCTAATATTACACGGCCCGAATTTTTATCTCAAGGAGAGCCAACACAACAAGGTACTGTTACTGGTTATTGGCTACTTGCAGATGGATCTTTACAAGCCATTGCTGGATCTACACGAGATCTTAATAATCGTCCTTCTGCGGTTCAGTTTTCCCCAGATGGAAACTTTTTAGTAGTAACCTCTATTAATGCAGGTGCTTCTGGTCTTGCAAATGGAAATGAAGATGAAGTAGTTGTTTATGGAGTAAGTCCAGATGGTACATTAAGTACAAATCAATGGGGAACAGCTACATCTACTTTACGAGGTAATGCAGAGGGTAGAAATTTGCCATCAGCCATAGGATTTCAGGTGGTAGGAAATAATTATGTAGTAGTTACCGAAGCACGTGAATTTCAACCAGATGGTGCACCACCAGCTTTCCCAGCATTACAAGATGGATCTGTATCTACATGGCAAATAGAAGCCGATGGAAGTTTAACTCCACTATCATTAGATGTACGTTCAGGTGAAGGAAATACGGGTAGAACAGCTTGTTGGTTAGATTTTACAGCCGATGGGAATACGTTCTTCGTGTCAAACGCTATCGAAGCTGGTCTTGCTTCTTATAGTTTTAACAATGGGACTGTAACGTTAATAGATCAAACTGCAGCAGTAGGAACAGGTACAGGTGATACACAAGATGGGGCGACTGCTTTTGCCAATACAGATGGATGGATAGATATGTGGATTTCTGATGATGGACAGTATTTATATCAACTATATGGACTGGATGGGACTATAGGAATTTATAGAGTAAACGGACAATCACTGGAGTTTATCTCTGAAGAGTCGAATAATTTACCAGATACCAATACACAAGGTATTGTTGCTATCTAATAATTTGAAGTTTGTTTGATTTTAATTTGAAAGCTGAGGAGAGTTTTGCTCTTCTTGGCTTTTTTACAATTAAAATTGATGAAATAAATAAGTATAAAGCGATAGCGACTTGAGAATTTGCTCAAATTGCTGTCGCTTTTAGGTTATACAATGTTTGATTAGTCTATACTATTGAAGATTTCGAAATGTTGGAAAATCATTTTCTTTTCATCAATAAGACTAAAAATCGCAATCAATTCTTCGTTCTTCATTGCTCTCTCTGAAGCTGTTTTTGCCGATACTAAATCGGTCCAGTACACGATATCTAAAAACCTACCATCTTCTGCCATTGCTGTTTTTCTTGCGATGAATCCAGGTTGTTCTTTAACAAAATCATTTAACTTTGTAATAGATTTTTTTGTGTTTTCAGGGCTTACTCCTTCTTTGGAGTTCCATAACACCATTTCAATAATTTTTGCTTGTTTCATTTTACTTTCTTTAATGTCTGATTGATTACAGCTACATGTTATCAATACAATTAAACTTATGATTATTTCTCTCATAGGTCAAAAGTAAAATGGGGCAGTGACAACCCTATGTCAACTAGGTTTTAAAACTTTCAAAATATTTTTGAAGATTAAATGGGATATTGGATACAAATGGTTTTTGGGTTGTAGTCAGTTGACTGATTCTATCTAATCTAAATTCTCTTAAATCAGCTCTGAGTTGACAATAAGCAATTGCAATCCATACATTATTTGTAAAATAAACAGCTTGTGGTTCAATAGTACGGTTTGTAAGTTGCTCTTTGTAAATAGAGCGATAGTTTATCTCAAGTACTGTTTTATTTGATATCCCTTTTTGTATTTCTGTAAGCCAATCACTTTTAATAATATTTCCTTTATTAAAAGTTTGTGTGCGTGATGAGAGTAGTTCGACATGGTCTTTCTGGAAGTTTTTTAGGGTCGCTTTTATTTTAATAAGTAATGAATCAAAATTTTTGATGAGTGATATATCTCCTTGCCCTTTAATAAATTCCTCCAGAATAATTAGAGTGTTTGCTTCTTCTTCGGTCAATGATATAGGTGGTAAGCGGTAACCATCTACAATAAAATACCCTACACCATTTTCAGACCCGATAGGTACTCCAGCATCTTGTAATGTTTTAATGTCTCTGTATACTGTACGTAAACTAATTTCAAATCGTGCAGCTATTTCTTTTGCAGTAACTATCTTTTTTGACTGCAATTGAATTAAAATGGCTGTTATTCTTTTTAGCCTATTCATGTTGTTTAAACTAAGAGGTGTATATCAATCTTTTCGTTTACTACAAGACTCGCTTTTTTACGGATAATTGCTTTTATTGGGAGAAGATATGTTTTTCGTTTTCTGTCAAACCAAATAGCGGTTTCCCATTCTAATTCTCCTATAATAGCCGTAGCTTTCATTCGTCCCCACCCTTCTTCTTGCCATTGTAAATGTTCTCTTATCTCTTTTGAAATGTCATTGGGGAGTGAGACAAAGACCCAACTTCCCGAGGAGGTGTCTTGCCATAATTGGGCTGTAAAATGATACCTGATTTTGGCTTGCATACAAATAGGTTTCTACTTAGTTTATGGTACTTTAATTATAGATTAACAATCAGACATTCCTACATTGATTGCAAGTCCGCCTTCACTTGTTTCTTTATACTTAGTGTTCATATCCTGTGCGGTTTGCCACATCGTATCTATAACTTTATCTAAGGGGACTTTTGCATTTGCAGCATCAGTGTCTAATGCCATTTCACATGCATTGATAGCTTTTATAGCCCCCATAGCGTTGCGTTCTATACATGGTATCTGTACAAGTCCTCCTATAGGGTCACATGTCAATCCTAAATGGTGTTCCATAGCAATTTCTGCAGCCATTAGTACTTGTTCAGGGGTGCCTCCCATAAGTTCTGTAAGCGCTCCCGCTGCCATAGCGCTAGATACGCCTATTTCTGCTTGACATCCTCCCATAGCGGCAGAGATAGTGGCTCCTTTTTTAAAGAGGCTCCCGATCTCTCCTGCGACCAGCATATACTTTCTAATATCTTCAAAATTTGCATCATGATTTTCAATAACCATATAGTACATCATTACTGCTGGAATAACACCTGCACTTCCATTAGTAGGGGCTGTGACAACACGACCGAGAGAGGCATTTACCTCGTTGACAGCAAGGGCAAAGCAAGAGACCCATTTTAATATTTCGCGAAAGCGAACTTCAGTACTTCGTATCGCTTCTATCCATTCATATTTATCATTATATATAGCTCCTTTTTGTAGCTTCTGATGACTATCAAATGCCCGTCTTCGTACATTGAGACCGCCAGGTAATGTACCTTCCGTATGACATCCTACATACATAGAGTCTAACATAACATCCCAGATCATTTTAAGGCGGTCATTGACTTCTTTTTCTGAGTGTAGGTATAATTCATTTTCCAGAACAATTTGAGAGATCGATTTCTGCTCATTTTTACAAAATGTAAGTAAGTCTGTCGCTTTTTCTATAGGTCTAGGAAAGCATTCAAAACTAATACGTTTTTTTTCAGATCGTTTACGTTCTTCCTGTACTACAAATCCTCCTCCTATAGAATAGAAAGTTTCACGGATAATGCTTCCATTGGTAAGGTGTGCATTAAATCGAATCCCATTAGGATGGTAGTCTAGAAATTCTCTGTGAAATTGAATATGATTTTCCGGGTCGAAAGGAATATACAGTGTTTGATCTATATGAATGGTTTTTTCATCTTTGATATTTTGAATTTCTGTTGGGATTCCTTCGATACGACATGTTTGAGGGTCGGCTCCCATAAGCCCCATCATAACGGCTACATCTGTAGCATGCCCTTTTCCTGTAAGCGATAGCGAGCCGTAGAGATCTACATCTATTGTCTCTAGTTGTGACATTAGATCAGACTCTTTTAGTTTTTTAAGAAAACGTCGTGCGGCACGCCAAGGCCCTAACGTATGAGAGCTAGAAGGACCTACACCTATTTTGAGCATGTCAAATACCGAAATACATTCTATTTGTTTCATAAGAGCTTGCGTCTCATTATATAATCGGTTTGGATTTCGGCAATCATATCGTATTGATGGGTGCCTATAATCTCAAATCCATGTTTTTTATAAAATCTGATGGCATCAGGGTTTTCTTCCCAAACGCCTAACCAAATGTAGCTTTTTTCTAGTTTGCAGGCTTTAGAAATTGAGAAATCTATTAATTCTTTTCCTATTCCTTTTCCCATATATGGAAGATCTACATAGATACGTTCTATTTCTAATCCATCGGGCTCTTTAAACTCTGTCTGTGCATTACCTATATTAAGTTTTAAATAGCCTAGAATGTGCTCTTTATCCTTGACAAAGTACCAATACGATTCGGGGTGAGAGAGTTGTTTTAGTATTACCGCTTTCGCGAAAGCGGAATCACAATACACCTCCAATACCCCAGGTTTATTTTTATGACCAAAAGCAGCAGTGTATGTGCGTATCGCAAGATCTTGAAGGGTATCTATATCTGTATGAGAAATAGGAATCAATTCCATGAGTCACATTTGTGTAATAAATATACTACTGTTTTAACTTGCTAAAATCCCAATGGCAACTACAAATGCATTATTTAAAAAATGCAATCCCATCGCCCAGATAAGTCCTTGGTTCTTAATTTTAATCCATCCCATCATATATCCTGATAGTATTCTAGGGATGATGAGCATAAAAAGGGCGAAATTTAAGGTAAAGGTATCTACGTAATTATTGATGTGTACCAACCCAAAAATGAGAGATGCACCTATAAGAACTACTAGGGTGTGTTTGTGTAAAAATGTTTGTATACGTTGTGTTCTTATAGGCGGGATTAACTGTTTTAAAATATAGTATAATGTAAAAAGGACGATGGCTCCAAATGCCATAAGTACAACCCAATGCACATCTTTTGGGAGGAATCGTAAGCCTATAAATACAGGCCACGAACTTATAAAAAGTATGATATCTGTATGACTAGGAACTATAAGGGTACGAAACATCATCTCTTCGACAACAGGAGCAAAGATACATGCCAGAACAAATAACTTTAAATGGTTGTTCTGTAATAGTTCTGTAATAGCTGTTTGTTCATAATCATTATCCTTTAACTCAGGAAGCCAGATACTCAATATACCCATTACAAGAAAAAAGAGAATATAAAGTCCCCATAATCTGGCATATGTAATAAAAAGTAAGCGCGTCTTTTGGCTTGAGGTCATATAGTTTTGGTATACAGAAATATGTATGTAAAACTATTGAATTGTTACGTATTTCTTATGGAACTCGTTTAGACCTTTAAAAAGACATAGCATATAGATATATATCAACATGCGATTATGACTTGTTCCTCTACTATAATTTATTCATTAGGTATTTCTATAATATTACCCTCAAAATGCCTACTTAGCTCATAACAATAGGAAGTGTCTATCCATATAAAGGCTCTTTGCATGCCTTTATAAAGAGTCATAGTTCCTTTGATATTAACTTGATCTTCGTATAAAAGTTCAAAGGGAATAGTGCTATCTGAAGATAAGCACCCATTCCATGTATAAGTATTATCTGGTTTGTCTCTTCGATATAGCTTATAGGAAACTTCATGTGAATTTTGAGTATCACAATTTTGCTCAGATGAGTTCTCAAAAGTAAATTCAAAAACAAATTGCTTTCCATCACAAATTTCTAATGCATAAGTGTATAACATGATCTATCTATATATTAAGATGTAGGTATAAGATCAAAAGTAAAAGGAGTTGCAGTAGGACCTGTGCCTCCTCCCGTCATAATGAGGTTTGCTTTGGTAAGCCCATATAAAGAGAACTTTTGATTAAAATCATTTAAAATAGCAGAGTTGATAACCTGTCCTTGTTCTATTTGAGAATTTACACCCACATAGATTTCAGGTTGAAATTGGAATACCGCTTTTTCTCCAGGAGACACCCCAGTTTTGGAAGCAAGAATGCTTCCACTCTTATAGATGAGGGCATCTATAGAACCCATAGAAAGATTGTTTTTTATTTCGACTTCATTGGGGTTGGCACTAGGAGTTGCAGATAATTGTAGAACATCTCCTGAGCTAGAACGTACGACTTCCCATTTTTGACCATTGAAGGCTGCTTGTATATCTGATACATTTCCATAACAATCGGCAGCGCCTACATCAAATGACATCGGGTATGTAAATTTATGACTCCAATTACGCCCACAATTTTTTATGACTTTCCAAGCAATAGTAGTCGAGTCAAAATCTGTAGCGACATTTTTCTGAAAGATAACAACACTAGAGTTGTTCATATCATTCGAATTGTTAATAAAAGTGATTTCAATATCCATAATATATGATTTATGTTGCCAGATCTACAGAATAGAAACTGAGTATTATTTCTTAGTTATAACACATACTCAAACGTATAGTGTTTGTCAAATGTCTAAGAATTACTAGAGGTATTTATACGTATAAATACGGAGTTTTACAGCATATGTCGATGGTAAGACTGTTTTTAATACAATAGTATTGGGAAAATATCCATTTAATAGTATTTTTTCCATATTTTTGATATATGGAAATACAGTATTCAGGGAAAATAAAGAAGGTAAATGATGCGCATACGGCAGAAGTTTCAAAACAAACGGGATTTCCTAGTGCTGCTACACACTATATGGAAGCGCCTATTGATTTACATAAGGAACTTACGATTCATCAGGATGCAACTTTTTATATACGTGTAGAAGGAAATGAATGGAAATCATATAATATCTTACATAAAGATGTTCTTATCGTAGATCGTTCTCTCAAGCCTAATTTTGAAGATCTAGCTTTAGTTGTACAAGATGCCACTTTTAAAGTAATGCGTATTCCTTTTGGAGGATGTAAAGATATCTGTACACTTTGGGGAGTGATCACCTATATTATACATTACGCCCGATGATTGCAATGGTAGACTGCAATAGTTTTTATGCTTCATGTGAGCAAGTATTTCGCCCTGATCTATGGGGGAAACCTGTTGTTGTATTGAGTAATAATGATGGATGTGTAATTGCGGCCAATGCTGAGGCAAAACGGCTAGCACATATTCCTATGTTTGAAGCTGTCTATAAAATTAAGGATGCCTTAATCAAAAATAATGTCACCTTCTTTTCATCTAATTATACATTGTATGGCGAGATGTCACAACGGGTGATGAATATTTTAGGGACATTTTCCCCTCATGTAGAGGTATATAGTATTGATGAGGCATTTGTAGATGTTGGAGGAATGGAGCATCTAGATCTAAAAGCATATGGGCATAATATTAAAGAGCGTATCTATAAGGAGACAGGACTTCCCGTAGGAGTAGGGGTAGCCCCTACAAAGGTACTGGCAAAACTGGCAAATCGAATGTCTAAAAAAATAGCATCCCACCATCATGTATATATAATGGATACTGAAGAAAAACGATTAGAAGCATTGGCATGGGCAGAAATCGGAGATATATGGGGTATTGGAAGAAAACATGTAATGCGACTTCATCAAGTAGGTGTTTTTAAGGCAATAGATTTTGTACGACTGCCACTTGCATGGGTGCGTAAAGAGATGACGATCGTAGGAGAACGTTTGTGGAAAGAATTACAAGGAGAATCTTGTTTGGAGTTTATGACAATGCCTAAACCTAAAAAGGCAATTGGAACTGCAAAATCATTTGGACAGAAGCTTCGAGATTTAGGACGTATAGAAGAAGCATGCGCATACTATATTACCGAAGTAGCAGAAGTCCTACGGGCTCAAAATTCATGTGCAACCTATATACAAGTATTCTTACATACCAATTACCATAGTAAAATAGATAAACAATACTCTAAGGGTACTACAGTGACCATGCCTATTCCTACAAACGACACATTTGCTTTGATCTCCGAAGCCCGAAAAGCATTACACCATATTTATAAACCAGGATATCGTTATAAAAAAGTAGGCGTTAATTTGAGTGGTATTATTCCTCAGGAGTATGTACAAGGCAACCTTTTTCAACAACGTTCTAAATTCAATGATAAACGACTTATTGCAACTTTAGATAAGCTTAATATGAAGTTTGGAAAATCAACAATAGCATCTGCTATGATTGGAACACGAGTAGACGAATGGGAGTTGATCAAGCGTGAACGTAGTCCTCGATATACAACACAATGGGGAGAATTACTCACTGTAAAGGCAGTTCATTAAATATACGTGTAATAAACCCCTATTTTTTTCTTCTTACATAATCAAAAATGGCCCCTATAGCTGTACCTATGGCAAGTCCTATCGCGATACTTTGAGAACTATCATCTGTAGTAAGGCCATAGGCAGCTCCTAGCGCAACTCCTATACCCGCGCCAATTCCTATCCCGTTACCCTTAGAAGATTGTTGTTTTTTCTTTTTTTCTTGCATACTATTTGGAAGTAATGATATATATAAAGGTCAAGATAGTCATTAGAAACCTTTGGTCTCGTGTAAAATTAAAAAAATGAGTACGCTTTCGCGAAAGCGTAAAAAGTCACATATCAGAGGTATTATACAATAGAATGACACCTTGTCACACTTTTGTCAGTGGCATAATGATTGACTATAGTGAGTTGTATAAAATTATAAATAACACTTAAACACATATATAATGAGTAAAATAATAGGTATTGACTTAGGGACTACCAATTCGTGCGTAGCCGTAATGGAAGGGAATGAGCCTACAGTAATCCCTAATGCTGAGGGTAAACGTACCACACCATCAGTAATTGCTTTTGTAGAAGGCGGGGAAATTAAAGTAGGAGATCCTGCAAAACGCCAAGCTGTAACAAACCCAACAAAAACCATAGCGTCTATCAAACGTTTTATGGGGAACAAATATTCTGAGAGTGCTAAAGAAGCAGATCGTGCTGCATATAAAGTAGTAAAAGGAGACAACAATACACCACGTGTGGATATTGATGGTCGTCTATATACACCTCAGGAATTAAGTGCAATGACACTTCAAAAAATGAAGAAAACGGCCGAAGATTATCTAGGTCAAGATGTAACACGTGCTGTAATTACAGTACCTGCTTATTTTAACGATAGTCAACGTCAAGCAACAAAAGAAGCTGGAGAGATTGCAGGTCTTAAAGTAGAACGTATTATCAATGAACCTACAGCAGCAGCACTTGCTTATGGACTTGATAAGAAAGATAGTGATCAGAAAATAGTTGTTTTTGATTTTGGAGGAGGAACACATGATGTATCTATTCTAGAATTAGGAGATGGTGTATTTGAAGTACTTGCTACAGATGGAGATACACACTTAGGAGGGGATGACGTAGACCAAAAGATTATCAACTGGCTTGCAGAAGAGTTTAAAGCAGATGAAAACATGGACTTACGTGAAGATCCTATGGCTTTACAACGTCTTAAAGAAGCTGCAGAAAAAGCAAAAATTGAGCTTTCTTCTTCTTCACAAACAGAGATCAACTTACCTTATGTAACAGCTACTGCAAGTGGACCAAAACACTTAGTACGTACCTTAAGCCGTGCAAAATTTGAAGCATTAATAGACGATCTAGTAAAGAGAACCATTGAGCCTTGTCAGACAGCATTAAAAGCTGCAGGATTAAGTACGGGAGATATCGATGAGATTATTCTTGTAGGAGGTTCTACTCGTATCCCTGCTGTACAGGAAGCGGTAGAAAAATTCTTTGGGAAAGCACCATCAAAAGGAGTAAACCCAGATGAGGTTGTTGCAGTAGGAGCTGCAATACAAGGAGGTGTACTTACCGGAGATGTAAAAGATGTTTTACTTCTTGATGTAACGCCACTTTCTTTAGGAATTGAAACGATGGGGAATGTATTTACAAAACTTATCGAGGCTAATACAACAATTCCTACAAAGAAGTCACAAGTATTCTCTACTGCTGCAGATAATCAACCATCTGTAGAAATCCATGTATTACAAGGAGAGCGTGCTATGGCAGCAGACAATAAAACGATTGGACGTTTTCACCTTGATGGAATTCCACCAGCACAACGCGGTACACCACAAATTGAAGTAACATTTGATATAGATGCAAACGGAATTATCAAAGTAAGCGCTACCGATAAAGCGACTAATAAATCTCAGGATATCCGTATTGAAGCCTCTTCTGGACTTACAGAAGAAGAAATCGCTAAGATGAAAGCCGAAGCCGAAGCAAATGCAGATGCAGATGCAAAAGCAAAAGAGACTGCAGATAAAATTAATGAAGCAGATGGAATGATTTTCCAAACAGAAAAGCAGTTAAAAGAGTTTGGAGAAAAGCTTTCTGACGATAAGAAAAAACCTATCGAAGATGCACTTGCTGAGTTAAAAACAGCTTTTGAAACAAAAGATGTAGATACCATTCAGCCTAAATTAGATGCTATAAACGAAGCATGGAAAGCAGCTTCTGAAGAGATGTATAAAGCTCAGGCAGAAGCACAAGGCGCAGGAGAAGCACAACCAGGACCTGACGCACAGGCTGGAGGTGATGCTACTGCAGAGTCTAGTGATGTAGAAGATGTAGACTTCGAAGAAGTGAAGTAACTATATTTCGCATTTAAAGCGAATCATAGATGTATATAAAAAGTCCCTGTAACTTCTGTTACGGGGATTTTTATTTTACGTCATGATAAATACCTATCTTGTATAGGGTACGCGAGTGTATTATATTACAAGAGTTTATAATATTAGTTATCTAAACAACGCAACCCTTTTACGGTATGACGATATACAAGTATATTATTATATATACCTCTTGCTTTATGAAAGAAACTACTACATATTTGTCATACCTTCTGACTCTTTTTTTTCTTTTCACTTCTTTTTCAAATACTGCTCAAAGCATATTTACAAAAAGAGAATCTACTCTTATCTCAGGTGAAGGTGCTATCTATGGAGATGATACGGTATTTGGGGCGGGAATCTCTTTTTACGATTTTGATAATGATGGTTGGGATGATATTACATTGCCAGCTTCAACCAACAAAGATTTTCAATTTTTTAGAAATATAAATGGAGTATTTACGGCTATTGATTTACCTATTTCTAGTAATGATGTTCCTGCAAAACAAGTTATTTGGGTAGATTTTGATAATGATAGCGATGTAGATTTTTTTGGCGTAAGTGATGAAGGAATGATATGGTTATATCGTAATGACGGAAATTCAAATTATACCAATATTACTGACAGTGCTGGTTTTACTGGAGTTGCGCAAGAAGATTTGTGGAGCTCTTCATGGGGAGATTACGATAATGATGGTTTTTTAGATGTCTTTCTTAGTGTGTGGAGCAGTGCATCACCTAGTCTATTATTTCATAATAATGGGGATGGGACATTTACAGACGTAAGTGTTGAAGCAGGTATAGAAGTTGAGGGGATTAATACATTTTGCTCCTCTTTTTTTGATTACGATAATGACGGAGATGTAGATATATATTCTGCTAATGACTTTTGTCCTTGGGAAAATGTTCTTTATAAAAATAATGGAGATGGAACATTTACAAATGCAAGTAGTGAAGCAGGTGTAAATCTTGCAATACTAGCAATGTCAACCACAATTGACGATTATGATGACGATGGAGATTTAGATATATATGTGACAAATATAAGTGATACCTGTACAGAAGAAACAAGTACTATAGGGAATGCTTTTTTATCAAATAATGGAGATACAACCTATACAGAAATAGCTTCTGATAACGGGACTAGCTTTAGTGGTATAGCATGGGGAGCTTCTTTTTTAGATGCAGATAATGATGGGGATAAAGACCTGTTAGTATGTTCCTCAAATAATAATACATCAAATACACAACTAACAACCTATTATGAACAGGAACAAAACGGGCAATTTATAATCCCTACTAATACAGGACTTGAGGAGGATACTGCATTTAGTTTTGGAAGTGCTATAGGCGATATTAATAATGACGGATTTCCAGATATAATTGTCCTTAATATTGTAAACGATCCTATATACCTATTAGAAAATACGGTGTCAAATGAGAATTCGTGGCTTAAAGTAAGATTAACAGGGGTACAAAGTAATCGAATGGGAATAGGGGCTCTGATTAAGGTCTATGAAGGAGAACAGGTATATCATAATTATACGCTATGTGGAGAAGGGTATATAAGTCAAAACAGCGGAACAGAGTTTTTTGGGCTAGGTAGTGCAGCAAATATTGATGCGGTAGAAGTTCATTGGCCAAGTGGTCTGATTGATCGTATAGAAAATGTAACCATTAATCAAACTATATCTATCCAAGAAGGACAAAGTCCTTTATCTATAGTAAATCAGAATATAGATCAAATAAAAATATATCCTAACCCCACAGTATCTAAAATTCATGCTTTCAATATTCAAGAATTTAATGATGGTGTATATTCACTATTTGATAGTTTAGGAAGAGTTTCCCAGACTGGCCGTATTGATTCCCATACCTTAGAAATAGATCTGTCTACGTTTAAAAAAGGGATATACTTTCTTAGAATGACTCATGCCCGAAAATCTAAAATCTATAAGATTATTAAAAACTAAACATAAGGGTTGTATAAGTATAATGAGCGATATATTCTTAATGGGTATACCGCTTTCGCGAAAGCAAATTACCAAGAGTTTTATTATGTATTTATAGAATAAAAAAAGGACTAATTTTATTAATTAACTAGATGAATAGTATTATGGATAATGACGTGAAAGTAAGCTCTAGTCTGATGATATAAGCAGATTTGCTATTAAAAACAGTACTATTTTTCTTACATAATATACGGTTTTCACGTATATTTGAAAATAATTTATCGTTAAAATACACATTTTTTTAATTTTTGACGCCAAAGCTCAGGCCCAGTATTTTCAAGGGGTTTGTGTATTTCGTCGTTGTTTTTGTGTATTTTATCGATATTTTTTTGTCTTTTTGTGTTGTTTATCGATAAAGCTTAGCTATATTGCCCCTAACTAAATACTAATACATTGAGAGGGAAATTACTTACTTTTTTAGGAACATTGCTATTCACAACTGTCACCTTATATGGTCAGTGTGCAATGGTAGAAACGATCAGCGTTTGCGACATTACAGTTGAAGACGGTGATATGGACGGTAATCCAGATGGTATTATTAATCTGTTTGATCAGTATAATGCCTTACCGGGAGTGACACCAATAACTCCTGCAGATGGAATGTGGTTTGATCCAGGCTTTAACTTTGCACTGGATGTAGTAACCGGAGATTTATTTACTTGGGACTTAGATAATGCCTCAGAAGCTATTGAGGATTATCAATTTGAGTTTGTCGCCTTTACATCAACCTGTCCAGATGACATTTTGATTCTTTTGAATGTGGTCATAGGACCCTATTCTGGAGATGCAGCATCTACGACAGCAGGAGGGGTAAACTTACAAGTATGTCAAGTAAGTGATGCAGATCCTTGCGGCACAACGACCAATATTAATTTATTTGAAACATTGCTTTCTAACCCGAGTCCCCATATTAATGGGACATGGTCATATACGGGAACAAGTCCAAATTTTATTGCGATTAATTCCAATCGTTTTCTGGAAGTAAGTGTACCATATTCACCAGGACCACCACTTGTGGATGAAGAAACTTTTGAGATGGTATATACCGTACCTGGAATATCACCATGTGCTCCCGAACAACAAACCTTTATTACGGTCTCTGTAGTAAGAGAACCCTTTGCAGGATTTGCAAACAATATTAATATATGTGAAACTTCATTGATTGCAGGAGATTTTGATATTCCTATTGACCTTACTGATGATGCCTATCTCGTAAATGAAAACATAGAAGGAATTTGGCTAGATGAGCCTACGGGACAAATATCAGGACCAGGAGATTCTGTCATTAATCTCTCAGAAATCTATGATCAATTATACGCTTCAAATCAACGTTTTGGATGCCAGACATTTGAGTTTCCTTATTTTGTAGAAAGTCGTTCGACAGTTTGTCCAGATCAAACCTCTGTAGTATCATTTACTTTTTATGAATTTATAAGACCTTTTACCCAGAATACTGTTCCAGAATTTTGCGTAGATGAACCTACGCAAGGAACTATAAACTTATATGACTTAGTCGAATTTACTACTGAAAATGGCGTGTTATATGACTACCCAGATGATTCTTGTACCAATTGGGAGTTTGTTTCTGGACCTTCTAATCTTGGATTGGTTTCTAATCTTGGAGATATATGTTCTCTAGATGGCGACCCTAATTATACAAGTCAGGGGACGATAGATCTTTCTCAAATTACAACAAATGAAGGCGCTGGTACTTATGTATTCAGATTTACTGTAGATGATAATTATCATTGTGCTACAAACCCTGAGGTGATTCATTCGACTCCAGATGGATGTATTGCAAATAATGATACAGAACATCCTTGTGAAAGCCACTCTACTTTAATTACTATTGTGGTAAACCCTATTAACTATGCAGGAGAACCCACAAGTGGTTTAGAATTTTGTGAAACAGAGCTTACATCTCCGTTTAATCTTATAGATCTTTTAGAAACAAATGGAATAGATGATCCCGTGTATGAAGGACCAGAAGGTATATGGACAGATATAGATACGGGTGCAATCATTACAAACCCATTTACACTTCCAGAGATTACAGATCAACAAACATTTAATTTTGAATATAATACAACGACTACTGCAGGATGTACGGATCAATCTACCTTATCATTTACGGTGTACGAGCAATACAATGCAGGAGATGATGCTCCTTTGGCTATTTGTCCAGATGGAGGGATTGTAGACTTATTTGATTTACTTACAGGAGATCCTAATGATAACGGGTCATGGACGGGACCAGCAGGATATACCTCTGCTACTAATAATGCACCTTTTGATCCTTCTGTAGATGTAGAGGGAGATTATATATATACAGTTCCAGATAATGTATTATGTCCAGGAGATCAAGCAACAGTTACTGTTACTCTAGCAGAAGTCTTTTATGCAGGAGAAGATACAGCAGATCTTGAATTTTGTACTTCAAATATAACGGCACCTATTGACTTGATTACCTTGCTAGATACTAATGGCGTGGATATAGTTTTTGTAGGCCCAGAAGGTGTGTGGACAGATATCGATACAGGAGTTACGATTACAAATCCATTTGTGATTCCTACAATTACGGGGCAACAGACATTTAATTTTCAATACAATACAACAACGGCCAATGGTTGTGAAGATCAGGCTACTCTTATGTTTACCATCTTTGAGCAATTTGAAGCAGGCACAGATGCTACGATAGAGATTTGTCCAGATGGCGTAAGTATAGATTTATTTGATTCACTTGCAGGAACTCCAGATACCAATGGAACATGGACGGGTCCTGGAGGATATACATCATCAACAAATAACGCTCCTTTTGATCCCGCAATAAATGAAGAAGGTAATTATATCTATACGGTACCTTCAAATGGAGTGTGTGATGAAGCTCAAGCAACAGTTACAGTAATGTTTTTTGATGTCAATTATGCAGGAGAAGATACAACTGGAGTTGAGGTATGTGAAAGTGTAGGTTCGATAGATTTGATTACCTTATTAGATACCAATGGCGTAGATACTATTTTTACTTCAGGTGTATGGACAGATATCGATACAGGAGTTACGATTACAAATCCATTTGTGATTCCTACAATTACGGGGCAACAGACATTTAATTTTCAATACAATACGACAACGGCCAATGGTTGTGAAGATCAGGCTACTCTTATGTTTACCATCTTTGAGCAATTTGAAGCAGGCATGGATGCTACGATAGAGATTTGTCCAGATGGCGTAAGTATAGATTTATTTGATTCACTTGCAGGAACTCCAGATACCAATGGAACATGGACGGGTCCTGGAGGATATACATCATCAACAAATAACGCTCCTTTTGATCCCGCAATAAATGAAGAAGGTAATTATATCTATACGGTACCTTCAAATGGAGTGTGTGATGAAGCTCAAGCAACAGTTACAGTAATGTTTTTTGATGTCAATTATGCAGGAGAAGATACAACTGGAGTTGAGGTATGTGAAAGTGTAGGTTCGATAGATTTGATTACCTTATTAGATACCAATGGCGTAGATACCATTTTTACTTCAGGTGTATGGACAGATACCGATACAGGAGCTACAATTACAAACCCATTTGTGATTCCTGTGATTACGGGGCAACAGGCATTTAATTTTCAATACGATACAACAACGGCCAATGGTTGTGATGATCAATCTACACTCACATTTACAGTTTTTGAATCTGGAGATGCAGGAGCAGGAACCACTATTGAGATTTGTGTAGATCAGGGAGTATTTAATTTGTTTGACCTTTTGTCAGGAACTCCAGATACCGATGGGACCTGGACAGGACCTAATGGATATACAGCAGCAGGAGTCAATGCTGTTTTAAATCCAGCTACTAATCAAAGTGGCGACTATGTATATGAAATTACTGCAAACGGAGTATGCCCTAGTGTTTCTAGTACAATTACAGTAACGGTATCACAATTGCCTAACGTAGGTGAAGATATATCAACTTTCCTTTGTCCTGGAGATTATGATTTTGATCTTACTACATTATTAGATACAAATGTTGATACAGGCGGAGAATTTATAGATCTAGCCACTTCAGTAACTGTACCTAATGGTATTGTAGATGTAGGAGTATTAGGAACAGGAGACTTTACATACACATATATTGCTTCTAATGGCAGTTGTACTGAGGATTCAATACTTATCTCTATAACTATAACAGCTGTAGCACCTCCTATAGTAAACAGCACTCCCTTTTGTATTAATGAAGGAGTGACTCTCGGGGATCTCGAAGTTGCAAATACAATCAACTTCGCATGGTATGATACGATTAATGATACAGTCGAATTACCATTATCTACAGTACTTGTAAATGGAGAAGACTATTTTGTAAATGCAATAGATGAGAATGGGTGTGAATCTGAACGTGTTTCTTTTATTGCAAATATTCTTCCATTAAGTGATGCTACATGTGATGATGGTATATCAGATGGAGTTTCAGATAACGATGACGGAACCAATGATGAGTTAGAACTAGGAACGTTACCCGTAGCTTTTCCAAATTTTGAAATCAAGATTTTTAATAGATATGGAAGTATTGTATATGAAGGGAATCAAAGTACACCATTATTCAATGGAGAGTCAAATACCGGAATAACCTTCGGAAATAGACTTCCAACGGGAGTGTACTTCTACATATTTGACCCCAGAGACGGAGTCACTCAAGCTTTTGATGGTAATTTTTATTTAAGTAGATAACAAAAAATAAGTAATGATGAAGATAAGAGTACTTATAATCGCGGCGCTTTGTAGTGTATCTACGTTTGCCCAACAAGAACCACAGTATACCCAATTTCAATATAATATTGGAGTTGTAAACCCAGCATATATGCTGAATGAACCAGGACTTATTAAAGTAGGAAGTTTATACCGCTCGCAATGGGTAGGATTAGACGGTGCGCCTCAAACGGCTAATGTCTTTGCAAACATTCCTCTTAATGAGAAAATAGAACTAGGTGTAAATTATGTAAATGATCAAATAGGTGATGTTGTAGATCAGAATTATTTCAATATTAATGCAGCTTACCGTATTAATGTGGGGAGAACAACAAACCTCTCTTTTGGAATAAAATTAGGAGTTGACAATGTAAGTCTGGATTTCTCTCAACAAGACTTAGGACAGGATCTTGCATTTCAGAATTCACAGGAGACAACAATTGATATAGGCGTGGGCGCTTTCCTTTTTGATCAAAACTATTATGTCGGAATAAGTTCCCCTAATATTATTCCAAATAGTTTAAGCACTGCCTTTGATACAGAGGTGTATAAAAAAGATCCTACTTTTTATTTGATAGGAGGTTATGTCTATGATCTCGATGATAAAATTAAAATAAAACCATCGGCAGTGGCAAAATGGATTACTGGAGCTCCTCTTACATTTGATGTATCTCTGAATGCATTATACGATAGTCGTTTTGAACTAGGAGTATCCTATAGATATCAAGACGCCGTAGCCGCCTTAGCAGGATTTCATATAACACCAGATTTAAAGATAGGGTACAGTTATGATTTTAATACAAGCGAACTACAGGATTTTAATAATGGAAGTCATGAAGTTGTGCTATTATATACATTTGATATTTTAGGATTAAGCAAACGATATACATCCCCAAGATTTTACTAATTATGAGAAAAGCATTTATACTACTCGCGCTTTGTACCGTACAGTTAGTCTTCGGGCAAGAGCAAAAAAGCAGAGGCGATCGTTTTTATGAAAAAAACGATTTTACAGGAGCTATAAAATATTATGAAGCATCATTAGATGATGGACTCTCCAAGCAATCTATGGAGCGTTTAGCAAATAGTTATTACAACGTATCCGATTATAATAAAACAGAGAGAACACTGCGCTTATTATTAAATGGTCGTTATACAGACCCAGTTAAGGAGTATGATAATAGCGCCAACTTTAGAATGTTTGAGGTCTTACTAGCTCAAGGCAAGCAAGAAGAAGCACTTACATATCTGGAAAAATATGAAGTAGGGCAAGGTAATAGCTTTGACAAAGAAGCAACACTAAAAAAGCTTCAGAATCTTACAGACTCAAAACCTTCTTTTACCATTAGAGAGAGTAATCTTAATTCAGAATCCAATGAGTTTGGAGCTGTAAAAGTCGGGGATAGCGTGTTTTTTACTTCCGATAGGCCTAGCGAAAATATTTTAAAACAATTATTTGGAAAACGTTTTAAATGGACTCGAAAAGCATTTTTAGACATTTACAGTGTACGTGTAAAATCTAATAATGATACAATAGGAAATGTTAAGGCACTAAGTACAGTCATTAATACAAATTTACATGATGGTAATTTCTGTTTTAGTAAAGATGGAGATGTGATGTATCTATCCCGAAGTAATTATGATGAAGGAAAAAAAGTATTTAATGAGGATAAAAGTAATCTGGTACAACTCTATAAAACAGTAAAAATAGATGGAAAATGGAGAGAAGCAGAAAAGCTTTCTTTTGTAAAAGATGGATACACGTATCAACATCCCGCATTAACTCCTGATGGGAAACGCCTTTATTTTTCATCAGATATAGAAGGAGGATATGGAAGTTACGATATCTACTATGTGCAGGTATTTAATGATGGAAGTTTTAGCGCTCCTGTAAATGCAGGAGAAGTCATTAATACTCCTAATCGGGAACAGTTTCCCTTTGTATCGGATCGAGGCGATATCTACTTTTCATCAAATGGACATTTAGGTCTAGGATTACTTGATGTTTTTGTGAGCCCTCTAAGTGTTAAAGGCTATTTAACACCTACCAACCTAGGCGCACCTATCAACTCTCCTTATGATGATTTTAGCTTGACCTACTATAATGGAACCGACGGATTTGTAGCCTCTAATCGTAATAAAATGAACGATCAAGTATATAGTTTTGTTCAGACAGACAAGATTATTGAACGAGAGTTTGATATTAAGTTTGAAATTAGAGATGTAGATACTAGAAAACTAATCACAAATGCCAATATTAAAATATTAGGTTATGAGGAAAAGCAGGTGTATTCCAATACTACCAGAGGAGAAGGTGTTTTTAAAACAAAACTACCTGTAGATGATTATACGTTTATAGCTTCTGGAGAAAATTATAAAGAATCCCGAGATCCTATTGAAGTACAACCCGAAAATGGACAAGTATTTACAATATATTTAAAACAAATTTTTACGGATAGCGAACTTGCCATTATCAATCAAAAAAATATAGATAAGGATTTAAAAGAAAAAGACCCAAGTCGCTTTGAATTACTTACAGATCAACAAGCACCTCAAGTTGTAGAAAAAGACGGAAAACTTTTTATAGATGTAGCACCTATATATTTTGATTTTGATTTATGGGACATACGAGAAGATTCTCAAACGGTCTTAGACGAATTGGCTAATAAACTCACTAAGTATAAACGTATCCGTATTAAAATACGATCTCATACAGATAGTAGAGGGCCAGATGCGTATAATATTCCGTTATCTGAACGAAGAGCAAAATCTACATTTGAGTATCTCGTAGCCAAAGGGATTGATCCATCCCGAGTTGAGTATCAAGGATATGGAGATACACAGCCAGTGATCAAATGTCCGGCAGGAGTTTGTGATGAAGAGCAACATCAATTAAACCGCCGATCAGAATTTGAAATAACGGGTTATTAATGCAGAATAACACTTTAAAGTATAAATCCCTATGACCTTAGTTATAGGGATTTTTTATGTATTCGCTTTCGCGAAAGCGTACATTTACTTATTCAAAAAAAACATTTAAAAAACCATATAATTTTAATCAATTATTAAGGTTTCATTAACACAATTAACGATATCTGCTTTTTTAAGGCATATATGGGATATATAACTGCTTAAAAATGAGTTGATGATGTAGATTTTTTCTTATATAAACCACTAAAAATAGTTATTACATGACCATTTTGTCGTTATTTTTGTGTATTTCATCGATTTAACAATAAAAATTGTATTCGTCATAATGTTAATGTTAAAAAATTGATATATTTCGAGAGTAAATACATTTAAACTAAGACATGATGAAATTAACCAAACTATGTATGGTCCTAGCGCTTGTTGGGGTCCTATTTTCGTGTTCGGAAGAAGACACAATTATTGACAATCCAGATACTGGAGAGGCGCTAGATTTAGTTGCCGATTTAAGTAGCTATCAAAACTCTCCTTTAGGAATGTATAAAGGGGTATTTACTACAACAGATAGTGAGCAAAGAGGGGTTGTAGAAATCAAAGTAATCAATGAAGAAGTAGCAAGAGCTACTATTAAATATGTTGATGGAAACATTGAAGGATTTAGAGGAAAGATTGTACAACAAGACTTGAGTATGAAGATTTCGTTTGTATCTCGGACTTCATCATTTGATTTTGAAGTAGGGCAAGATGGAAGCGCTCCTACAGTATCAAATGCAAATTCAAATGCAAAAGCATCTTTAATTACAGTAATAAAAGAAAATACCAGAGGAGCAGTAACTCCGCTTACAGGAACTTTTGAATCTTCAATTGGTGGAATAGGTACCTGGAATATTGTATTTAATACAGGATCGGATGAAGGTGATAATACAGACATCACGACTCAATCTATATTTAATGCAATCGATTATGGATCTGCAACTGGGAGTTCACAAAGTGGATGTATGTCTGTAGATAGTGTTACCACCTGTGATATAGGAGGTTCTTATACATCACAAGGTGTAGCAATTACATGGACAGGATCTCATACGTTTTTAGATCTTTCTGATTGTTCTTCAGCAGTAGGTACATGGACAGCTGGAATATCATCAGGAACATGGACTACAGATAATGTATGTACAACACCAGGAGACTATTTCCAGACTGCGATTCCAATTGTACCAACGGCAGAAGGAACTGCAGATACTTGTGAGACACCAAACTTTGTTGTGGATTTTACAGGATTTACAAATAGTGGTCTTAATGACGATACAACATGTGCCCCTTCTACAGGAGCAGATATTTTCTATAGCTGGACATCTACTACAGATGCCTTAGTATATAGAGCAGAGCAAATAAATGGAAACACTGGCGAAGATATTATTATAAGAGATACTACAGGTGCATTTATTACATGTGCAGATGGAAGTTTCTTTGGAGGAACAACGCTTTCTGGCTGGGTAGTTGGAGATCCATTAATTATACAAATTACAAATATAACGTCTGAAACAACAGGATTCTGTCTTGCAGAAGCGTCTGTACCTACCGTTCCAGCAAATGATCTATGTATGGATGCATTCCCGATAGCATGTGGTGAGACAGATAGTGGAAGTACATTATTAGCGACAGATTCTACAGGAGCTTCAGGAAATGATGTATTCTATTCCTTTACTCCAACAGTAGAAGGTCAGGCAGTAACAGTTTCTCTTTGTGGATCAGGATATGATACTCGTTTACGTTTATTAGACGGTTGTGGAGGAACAGAACTTGATCAAAATGATGATAATGCTGCGGCATGTGGTCCAGGAGGAAATTCGCAACTTACATTTACAGCTTCGCTTGGCGTAGATTATATCTTTGTGGTAGAGGCCTTTACGACACAGTCAGGATCGTATAGTATCGCAGTGACTTGTGTAGATCCTGCACCTACATGTGGTGGTGTAACAACAGATGTTGCGGGAGCAACGGGTACTGTAAGTGCTTGTCCTACAGGAACTGATTTTGTAGCTACTTCAGCAGAAACAGGTACTATAGGTACGGATGCAGATATTGATAATGTGACTGTAACGTATATAAATACTACATTCTCTACTCCTATTGTAAATATAACGTTAACATCTCCAGCTGGGACATCGTTAGACCTAGCTAGCTCAGTAGATGCTTTTGATAACTTAGAAGTTACATATCGTGACGGAGGAAACCCTGCAAGTGTTGCATCAGGAGAAGTACAGCCTTCTGGAGGTACTTTTGCAGCAGCCTTTGGTGGTGAGTCTGTGACAGGGGATTGGACACTTTCTGTTTGTGATGAGAATGATGTATCACAAGATGTAACTGCATGGTCTATTGGTTTCTGTGATGGAGATATTCCTGACCCATCATTTGCACCAGATGGAAATAACACTGCAACAAGAAGTAACAATAATGCAACACTTCAAGCAACCCGAGAAAGAAGAAGAGAAAGAGCGCGCTTATATGAAGAACGTAAGCATAAATGGATAGAAGAAAGTAATAAATAAGAGAATATCTTACTTATTGTAAAAAGTAAATAAAGCCCGTCATATATGACGGGCTTTTAGTTTTAGTAAGTATCCCTTTATACAGAGATGAAAAGGAAATTTCTTTCTAAACTTTTATAATTAATTTTAATATATTTAGTTCCCAAAAAATAATAGAATAAATAACACAATGAATGTGAGGTGTAAGAATATAATAGCTCTGGTAGGGTATCTGTTTTTAGTGTGCTCTTGTTCAGAAAATAAAAAAGCTATACTAAAGGATGGTGTATATACAGATAATGCAAACACCTTATTTACCAAAGTAGAAACAGTTGCCAGTGGTATAACTTTTAAAAATATAATACGGGAAGACCTAGGCTATAATTTTCTAAACTATCCGTATTTGTACACCGGTGCTGGGGTTGCTGTAGGAGATATTGACAATGATGGATGGGATGACATTTATTTAACATCAAACTTTGGGTCCAATAAATTATATAGGAATGTTGGTGATTTTCAATTTCAGGATATCACTGATAGTGCACAACTTGCAGATGAGACTGGTTTTACTACAGGGGCGACCATGTTAGATATCAATAATGATGGGTGGTTAGATATCTATGTGTCAAAAGCCGGATCTCTCGATAACGACGATGGCAGAAGAAATAAACTCTATGTAAATCAAGGAAATGGAATTTTTAAAGAAGAAGCCAAAAAATGGGGAGTTGATGACCCTGGTTATAGTACTCAGGCCTATTCCTTAGATTATGATAAGGATGGAGATTTAGATCTATATGTTTTAAATTATAGATATGATTTTAAGAATAATGTAGCTATTAGTGGAGCCATACAAAGAGCAAAAGAAGAAGTAACAAGTGATCAACTATATCGTAATGACGGGAGTCATTTTGTAAAAGTTACTCATCAAGCTGGTATTTATAATAAAGCATGGGGCTTGTCGGGAGCTGTAGGCGATTTTAATAATGACGGCTGGGATGATATTTATGTATCTAATGATTACTTAGAACCTGATATGATGTATATCAATCAGAGAGATGGAACATTTAAGAATGAATCAAACTTAAGATTAAATCATATTTCTTTTAATAGTATGGGGTCGGATTATGCAGATTTAAATAATGATGGATTTGCAGATCTTGTTACTGTAGATATGCTTGCCGAAAATTATGCAAGAAGTAAAGAGAATATGAAGGCAATGAGTACAGAAAACTTTAATACATTAGTTCGGGTTGGGTATCATCATGCTTATATGGCAAATATGCTACATTTTAATGAAGGTAATGGAAAGTTTAAAGAAACTGGGCAATTAAGTGGTGTTGTAAAAACAGACTGGAGTTGGGCACCGCTTCTTGCCGATTTTGACAATGATGGGTTGAAAGATATATTCGTATCAAACGGTGTGTATAAAGATTATCATAATCAGGATTTTAGAGCACAATTACTGGAAGTAGATAAGGAAGGTAAACCAGTATCATTAAAATCTATATTAGATATGATGCCTTCAGAAAAATTGGACAATTATATCTACAAAAATAATGGAGATCTAACATTTCAAAAATCTATAAAAGAATGGGGGTTAGAAGATCCAAACTTTTCAAATGGAGCAGCCTATGCCGATTTTGATAATGATGGAGATCTAGATCTTATTGTAAATAATGTCAATGATGAAATAGGTCTTTATAAGAATAATGCCAATGTAAATACTATTCAAATAACATTAGATGGTCCTTCTCAAAATAAATTAGGTATAGGTACTCAAGTATCTATAAAGAGTGGAGGCCAAACTCAATTTCAAAAACTATATATGACCCGTGGATTCCAATCTTCCGTAAGTCCACTTATCCATTTTGGATTGGGAGAATCGACACAGGTAGAAGAAATTATCGCGCTATGGCCAGATGGAAAGAGAACTGTTTTAAATCAAGTCACTGCCAACAAAAATATTAACATAAGTTACAAGGATGCTGTCTATGACGATAGTAATACTGTTATCAAGGAATATTCCTCTACAAAAGTAACTAAGAACGCTATATCTCTTGGTCTGGACTATACGCATATAGAAAATAACTTTAATGACTACGATAAACAGTTGTTGCTTCCTCAGAAACAATCCACTAAAGGTACTGGGATTGCAAAAGGAGATGTGAATAATGATGGTTTAGAAGATATATTTGTTGGGAATGCTCTTGGTGCCGAAGCCTCTCTTTTTGTCCAAAATACTAACGGTACTTTTGTAAAGACCAATCAAAAATTATGGCAGAGTGAAGCCAAGTATGAAGATGCTAATGCATTGTTTGTAGATACGGATAATGATGGGGATCAAGATCTATATGTAGTAAGCGCAGGGTATGAACTTTCTGAAAATAGTCCACTGTTACAAGATCGTATTTATATAAATGATGGTCAAGGAAATTTTACAAAAGATCCCAATGCATTACCTAAAATGTTGACTTCAGGTAAAAGTGTAATTGCTGGAGACTATGATGAGGATGGAGACCTTGATTTATTTATAGGAGGAAATGTTGTGTCAGGAAAGTATCCCATAGCACCTAGATCATATTTACTTAATAATAAAAATGGACGATTTGTAGATGATACCACAACAAATGCTACTCTGGCAGAAGTAGGGATGGTATCAGAAGCGTTATTTACCGATTATGATAATGACAAAGATTTGGATTTATTGGTGGTCGGAGAATGGATGCAGCCTACGTTTTTTAGGAATGATCAAGGATCTTTCGATAAGGCTAATGTATTAGGATTAGAACAAACAGAAGGGTGGTGGTTTAGTGTGGTGGCAGGAGATTTTGATAAAGATGGAGATCAAGATTATGTGATTGGAAACGTAGGAAAGAATAATAAATTTCAACCTAAAGCAAAAAAACCTATTTCTATATATGGTAAAGATTTTGATAACAATGGAACTTTTGATGTTGCTTTAACAAAAATTTCCAATGGTAGGACGGTCCCTGTACGTGGAAAAGAATGTAGTTCAGAACAAAACCCCTTCTTGCTTCAAGAAATAGGTACTTATAAAGAATTTGCAAACCTAGAGATTAAAGATATCTATGGTGAAGATAGGTTGAAAGGAGCATATGAATTACAAGCCTATACGTTTGAAACTGTTTACCTTCAAAATAATAGCAATGATGATTTTACAGTATTAAAACTTCCTAATCAAGCTCAAACAGGACCTACAATGTCATTGTTGAGTCAGGATATTAATAACGATGGGAACCTTGATATTATGGGTATAGGAGCAATCTATGATGCCGAGGTAGAAACCATTAGATATGACAGTAATTATGGGTACGTTTTATTGGGAGATGGTCAAGGTAATTTTGAATATACAAAAAGATATGAACCCTTTATAGATAGAGATTCTAAAGATATCGAGACGATTGTCGTCAATGGAGAACCTCATTATATTGTAGTAAGTAATAATGCACCTTTAGACGTATTTACATTTTAAAGTAAGTATCGTACTAAGGATATAAAGTAGAGGGTATGATTTTCATACCCTCTTTTTTATGTATTCGCTTTCGCGAAAGCGAATACATAAAAAATAATACCATTTATAATTTGAATTTACTGTAAAAGAAAATGATGATTTTTTTTATTTGAGTTCAAAAAATCAAGTGTAGCTTCTATGGCTTCTTTTTTAAATGAAGAAGAAAGGAAAAAAGGGCGTTTTATTGCGGTAAATTCAATTTGTAAATGGTATAGCTATATAAAAGTCAATAATACCACTAGAAAAATCGTGTAGTACCTCACCCATAGATGAATAGATATGTTGGTATTACAAATTCCTTTCTATGTTTTCTTCTTAGAGGGCTTTTTTTAGAGCAAGGTGTATTATATCGAGTAAAAATTAACGATAAGGAATAGCTATTCTTCTCTTAAAAAGGCATAAAAATACCATCAAAATTTAATATATCTATTAAATAGTGCTGTTTGTCGATTATTAAAAATAATAGTCTATAGATGTAATTAAATGTATGTTTAGTTGCAGAAAGATATACAGATTATAGTACGTGAAATCTATCCATAATAGAAACCGAAATGATAGATCAATTTCAAGTACAATTAAAAACAAAAAGAGGAGTGAATTTAAAAAATGATACACTTCGAATGCAAACACATTTAAACTAAAACATGATGAAATTAACCAAACTATGGATGATCCTGGCACTAGTTGGGATCCTATTTTCTTGTTCTGAAGAAGACACAATTATTGACAATCCAGATACTGGAGAAGCGCTAGATTTAGTTGCCGATTTAAGTAGCTATCAAAACTCTCCTTTAGGAATGTATAAAGGGGTATTTACTACAACAGATAGTGAGCAAAGAGGGGTTGTAGAAATCAAAGTAATCAATGAAGAAGTAGCAAGAGCTACTATTAAATATGTTGATGGAAACATTGAAGGATTTAGAGGTAAGATTGTACAACAAGACTTGAGTATGAAGATTTCGTTTGTATCTCGGACTTCATCATTTGATTTTGAAGTAGGGCAAGATGGAAGCGCTCCTACAGTATCAAATGCAAATTCAAATGCAAAAGCATCTTTAATTACAGTAATAAAAGAAAATACCAGAGGAGCAGTAACTCCGCTTACAGGAACTTTTGAATCTTCAATTGGTGAAATAGGTACCTGGAATATTGTATTTAATACAGGATCGGATGAAGGTGATAATACAGACATCACGACTCAATCTATATTTAATGCAATCGATTATGGATCTGCTACAGGAAATGAGCAAAGTGGATGTAATTCAGTAGATAGTGTAACAACGTGTACAATAGGAGGTTCTTATACATCACAAGGTGTAGCAATTACATGGACAGGATCTCATACGTTTTTAGATCTTTCTGATTGTTCTTCAGCAGTAGGTACATGGACAGCTGGAATATCATCAGGAACATGGACTACAGATAATGTATGTACAACACCAGGAGACTATTTACAGACTGCGATTCCAATTGTGCCAACGGCAGAAGGAACTGCAGATACTTGTGAGACACCAAACTTTGTTGTGGATTTTACAGGATTTACAAATAGTGGTCTTAATGACGATACAACATGTTTCCTTTCTACAGGAGCAGATATTTTCTATAGCTGGACATCTACTACAGAAGCCTTAGTATATAGAGCAGAGCAAATAAGTCAAAACGCTAGCGAAGATATTATTATAAGAGATACTACAGGTGCATTTATTACATGTGTACAAGGAAGTCTCTTTGGAGGAACAACGCTTTCTGGCTGGGTAGTTGGAGATCCATTAATTATACAAATTACAAATATAACGTCTGAAACAACAGGATTCTGTCTTGCAGAAGCGTCTATACCTACAGTACCAGGAAATGACTTGTGTATGGATGCATTCCCGATAGCATGTGGTGAGACAGATAGTGGAAGTACATTATTAGCGACAGATTCTACAGGAGCTTCAGGAAATGATGTATTCTATTCCTTTACTCCAACAGTAGAAGGTCAATTTGTAACAGTTTCTCTTTGTGGATCAGGATATGATACTCGTTTACGAGTTTTAGACAGTTGTGGAGGAACAGAGATAATTGGTAATGATGACAATTTTATAGCATGTGGTCCAGGAGGAAATTCACAGCTTACTTTTACTGCCTCTTTAGGTGTAGAATATATTATTGTAGTAGAGGCATTTTCGACGCAGTCTGGATCGTATAGTATCGCAGTGACTTGTGTAGATCCTGCACCAGTATGTGGTGGTACTACTACAGATTTTGTGGGAGCAACAGGAACTGTAGCGGGATGTCCTACAGGTACTGATTTTGTAGCTACTTCAACAGCAACAGGTACTATAGGTACGGATGCAGATATTGATAATGTTAGTGTAGCGTATATAAATAGTGCATTCTCTACTCCTATCGTAAATATAACATTAACATCTCCTGCTGGTACATCGTTAGATCTAGCTAGTTCTGTAAATGCTAATGATGATATATCTGCTATCTATCGTGATGGTGGAAATCCAGCAAATGTAGCAACCGGAGAGATACAACCTTCAGGAGGAACTTTTGCGACTGCCTTTGATGGAGAATCTGTGACAGGAGACTGGACATTGACTGTATGTGATGAGACTGATTTAGGGAATGATGTTACCTCATGGTCTATTAGTTTCTGTGATGGAGATATTCCAGACCCATCATTTGCACCTGAAAATAATAGCACAGCTACAAGAAGCAGTAATGATGCAATGCTTCAAGCGGCTAGAGAAAGAGAAAGACTCTATGCAGAACGTAAGCGTCAATGGATAGAAGAGAATAATAAATAAATATATTTTATAAATTATATAAGCCTGTCATGTGTAAATATGACAGGCTTTTTTACAACCTATGCTATTAGACTTAATCTTTTAAAACAAGCTATACTTTAAATGATAATGAGCTCAGAGTTATACCTATTGTATACGATTAATAAATGCTTCATGTACCTCATGAACGCCATCAAAAACCTCTATGAACAACCGCTCTCCAAACAGCGCAGTTCCTTTTAATTGTTGCTCTGTTTTACGGGCTTCATTGATATATTCATCTTTATCACCATAGAGATACGTAACTGTTGTAATAGGGGAGAGGTATTCAAAATCTGATGGTGTTAATTCATGAGGAATAGCACCAGAGTGTAGCAAAAGATGTTTACAATCTATATATCTACTGCTTGCCCATCGTGTGACAATAGAAACTCCTTGGGAGTACCCCATAAGGATGAGCTTTATATCTTGCTCTTCCCATTTTTTAGACTCTATTTTCCAAACAGCGTCTATATATCTAAGAATATTTTCTTTTTCTAGCACTGTGTTTTCTTTGGTGAGCCAGCTTGCACCTACATATTTAAAGCGCTTGTCTTGGTAATATTTACTGGGAGCTTGAGGTGCGATAATATAGTTTTCTTCTTTATCCAGACCCTCAAAATGTTTTATAAAATATTTGGTAAGATAACCCATACCATGAAAAACTAACCAAACATTTTTGGTAGAGGTCGTAAAAGAGTTAAGTGTCGTATAGGTGTTTGTATGTGTATATGAAATTTTATTTTCTGTCATTCTGGATAAATTTTTAGCAAAACCGAATAATACATTATAATTAGTATATAAAAGGCTTATTCAATCATAATATCTTTAAAAATAGTGTCCTTAATAATAGGCCATTCTTCTCTTAAAATCCCATAGCAGGCAGAACTTCGCCTGAAATCATTTTTAGTTATCACGTTTTTACGTAAAATACCCTCAAGTTTGCCACCTATTTTTTCTACAGCTCTCCGGGAGCGAGCATTACGTTCATCAATTCTGAACGCTACTTTCTCATACCCCATAGGTTCAAAAGCATATTGAAGCATGAGGAATTTAATATGTTGATTAAGACCGCTTCCGCGAAAATCGTCACCCAACCACGTCCAGCCTATGTGAACCACCTTGTTCTTTTTGTCAATATTTCCAAAGCGAGTACTCCCCCCAAACCGCTCTAGGTTTTTATCATATATAATATAAGGTAATGCAAGGCCTTGTTCTTTTTTTACAAAGGCTTCATTCATATATGCTTTAAGTTTATAGGGAGTAGATATATCTGAAGACCCATATTGATACAAGTCCACTTGCTTAGAAAGAGGTAGTAAATCTCGATAATGAAAAGCTTCCAAAGGCAATAGCTTTGCACGTTTATTTTCTAAGGTCTTTGCTTTCATAAATTGTATCTTCGTTTTATAAAAATACGGCAATGAATTTGACTAAAGAGCAAATATTGGAAAGACTTGCACAAAGTTGTAAAAATACACTAATGGAGACCCTGGAAATCAAATATATTGATTTTGGGGAAGACTATCTGGTAGCACAAATGCCAGTTACACCTAGAGTTCATCAACCCGATGGAGTATTGCATGGTGGTGCAATGGTAGCCTTAGCAGAGAGTGTAGGGAGTGCCGCCAGTTTTATGTTTTTAGACAGTCAAAACCAGTACGTGAGAGGGATAGAAATTTCTGCAAATCATGTAAAATCCAAAAAAGAAGGAATGGTCTATGCAAAAGCAACGTTTATTCATAAAGGCCGTACAACGCAACTCTGGAATATTGATGTAGTAGATGAAGAAGAGCAATTAATTTCAAAAGTAAAACTTACCACAATCGCTCTCCCTAAAAAATAATGGAAGAACTTCTAGAAAAAATAGAACAAGCACTCCTCTACAACCTCCCTTGTGTGTTTTATAGAAAACCAGAAGAAAACGAAGTACTCCATTTTTTTCAGGATGATGATACCTTACATTACGTAATCGATTATTCAGAGTGCGGTTTTGTATTTGCTCCTTTTGATGATAAACAGCATACTGTACTGATTCCTGGAGAGAAAGCAAAAACCTATAGTATAGGGAAGCCAGTTTCTTTAGAAAAAAAGATTCCAAAATCCAAAGTATCATCATTAAAAACAGAAAAGGAAACTCATATCAACTTAGTATCTAAAGGGATTGCTACAATTAAAAAAGGAGGGATTCATAAAGTTGTGCTTTCGCGAAAGCAACCTATAAAAAACATACGCAAAGCTCCATCTACAATTTTTAAAGAACTCTTATCAAGTTACCCTACCGCCATGGTATACCTGTGGTATCATCCTAAAGTAGGCCTATGGATGGGTGCTACTCCGGAGACATTAATACAAGCAAATCATAGAAGATTTAAAACAATGTCTCTAGCAGGAACACAACCCTATAGGGGGATCACAGATGTAGTATGGGGATCCAAAGAAATGCATGAACAACAACTTGTTACTGCCGAAATTGTAAAACGGTTACAAACTATGATTCCTACCTTAAAGGTAGGCGATGTACATACGCATAGAGCTGGAACACTATTACATCTCAAAACAGATATTCAAGGAAGTATAGACCCTACTATAACTATTGGGTCTCTTATACACACATTACATCCCACACCTGCTGTATGCGGACTACCAAGAAAGGCTGCAAGAGATTTTATACAACAGCATGAAAACTATAAACGTACCTACTACACAGGATATTTAGGAGAGCTCAACCTTAAAACAGAGCAGTTTCGTTCTGCTACACGACGTAATGTCGAAAATCTCGCTTATAAAACAGTAAAACCAAATACACATCTTTTTGTAAACCTACGATGTATGGAACTCATAAAAGATACGGCATGTGTATATGTAGGTGGTGGGATCACAATAGATAGCCTTCCCGAAGCAGAGTGGGAAGAAACTGTAAGTAAACTGGCGACCATGGGAAAAGTACTCGTTTAATTCTGAATTAATAAGAGAGTGTCGTATTTTTACCTCCACAAATGAAACATTCAAAAATTCCTGTTGCCCAGTCTATTGTAAGTCTATGTCTAAGTAAAGGTATTGATCAAGTTGTGATCTCTCCAGGATCTCGTAATGCACCCCTTACGATAGAGTTTACAAAAAATAAACAAATAGCGGCATACAGTATCGTTGATGAGCGTTGTGCCGCTTTTTTTGGACTTGGAATCGCCCAACAAAAAAGAAAACCTGTAGCGCTAGTATGTACCTCAGGAAGTGCATTACTTAATTATTATCCTGCCATTGCAGAAGCTTTTTATAGTGATATTCCTCTCGTTGTGATAAGCGCAGATCGCCCTGTCGAACGTATAGATATAGGAGATGGACAGACCATCCGACAAAAAAATGTATTTGAAAATCATATTTTATATACAGCAAATCTATACTCGGAGATCGTTCCAGATACCGTAGTAACCGATAAAAAAGTACAACAAAAAATTACCGAAAGCCAACGACATAATGAGCAAGAAATAAATAAAGCCCTCAATGTCGCTTTAGAACAAAGTGGACCAGTACATATAAATGCTCCTTTTTATGAACCTCTGTATGAAATGGTGGATCAAATGACGGTATCCCCAATACATATTGCCCCACATTATATAGAGCAAGAACTTACAGACATAGAACTAGAGCCCTTTGTGCAAGCATGGAATAATGCTACAAGAAAAATGATTCTTATAGGTGTATTACCTCCTCATACCATAGAGGAAAAAATACTACAACTGTTAGGGAGGGATTCTTCTGTTATTGTATTTACAGAAACTACATCAAATCTTGCACATCCACATTTTTTTACCCGTATTGATAATATGATAGGCTCATTAGATGAAAAAGGATTTAAAGACTTACAGCCAGAGATATTAGTTACTTTTGGAGGAATGGTTATCTCAAAAAAGATAAAGGCATTTTTGAGAAATTATCAACCCCAACAACATTGGCATATAGATCCAAAAAAAGCATACGATACCTACTTTTGTTTAAACAAACATTTTGAAGTCACACCCAATTACTTTTTTAAACAGCTTTTATCTGAAATTTCTACAGTAAAAGAGGGGTACAGATCAAAATGGCTAGATATAAGAGGAAAACGAGACACACAACACTCTCAATATATAAGCAAGATGCCTTGGTGTGATTTTAAAGTATTTGATGGCATATTATCTTCTATCCCTGATAATTCTATGTTACAAATAGGAAATAGTAGCGCTATACGATATGCACAACTTTTTGACTTAAACAAAACATTAGAAGTATATTGTAATCGAGGAACCAGCGGGATCGACGGGAGTACGAGTACTGCAATAGGAGCAGCAGTAGCTTCTCATAAACCTACTACATTTATTACAGGAGATCTAAGTTTTTTTTATGACAGTAATGCTTTATGGAATAAATACATCCCAAATAATTTTAAGCTCATTGTCATTAATAATAATGGAGGAGGTATCTTTAGAATATTACCTAATCGTGAAAAAAATACTGAAAATTTTGACACTTTTTTTGAAACCACACATGAACTCACAGCAAAACAATTATGTGAGATGTATGATTTTACATATTTATCTGCGACAAGTGAAGAAGAATGTACTTTTGCAGTAGCAAAATTATATGCATCCAATGTGCAACCTATGTTGCTAGAAATCTTTACACCGCGCAAAATCAACGATGAAGTGCTGATAAATTACTTTAAATACATCAAATAAAAATTAATTGGGGAAGTATTAGAAAATATTTTATCTTTAAGAGCATTAAATGTTAAACCAACAAGTAACTTAAATAATTATGAGCAAAAGAGATGATCTCATCGCAAAGTATGCAGATGATTTAAAAAACAAGTGTGGGATGACTCCAGATATGGATCTTCTTACGAAGGTAACTATAGGCTGTGGGCCATCAATTTATAATGCTGATGCAGCAACAGTATCTGGAAGTGATGAGAGTGAGCTTGCCACCGTTAAAAATAACTTTTTAATCAAAAAATTAGGATTAAGTGATAGTTCTGATCTTGATAAAGGAATTGCTAGCGTCATTGAAACCTACGGAAAATCTAATCGTAATAAATATCGTGCCGTAGTATATTATATGCTTACAAAACACTTTAATAAAGAATCTGTTTACAAATAAAATAGGACTATAACTAACCAACCTATTTGGAGCGCTTTGATATAGTATTATAACAAAGCGTTTTTTTATGGAAGTAATTGTACTTTTGCATCCAGATTAAAAATTATGCTAGAAATAGGGAAATACCATAAAATGCGTATAGATAGGGAGACAGAACCAGGTCTTTTTCTATCCAATGAAGCGGGTGATGACGTCTTGTTACCTAATAAATATGTCCCAGAAGAATATAAAATTTGGGATGAACTGGATGTATATGTATATCTAGATCATGAAGAACGCCCAGTTGCCACAACACTAAAACCATTTATAGAACTTAATAACTTTGGATATTTACGTTGCACTACTGTATCTAGTGTGGGTGCATTTATGGACTGGGGATTGGAAAAAGAACTATTTGTCCCTTTTGCACAACAAGCACGTCCTATGAAAGTAGGTAGTTGGTACATCGTTTATATGTATCTGGATGAAAAAACAAATAGGCTTGCAGCAACAAGCAAAACAATGAAATACCTGTCAAATGATACTATAACACTTGCAAAGTTTGATAAGGTGCATATTCTTATATCTCATATTACAGATCGAGGTGCAAATGCGATTGTTAATAGTAAACATAGAGGACTAATCTATAAAGAAGATATATTTGAAGATATACGTACAGGGGATCAGTTAGAGGGTTGGGTAAAAAAAATCCGCGCAGATGGAAAGATAGATATAGTGCTTCAAGAAGAGGGGTATAAAAGTATAGAACCTAATGCGCAGTATATTTTTGAAGAGCTAGAATCCAATAATGGTTTTTTACCGCTACATGATAAATCTGCTCCTGAAGATATTCAGTCACAATTAGGATTGAGTAAAAAAAGTTTTAAGAAAGCTATAGGGACACTTTATAAGGATCGAAAAATTCTTATAAAAGAAGATGGAATTTACCTCACAGAATAGTCATGACTAGTTACGTATAGGATTATTAGCAGCATATACAGCAGCACAATATGCTCCATAAATGTTTTGCCCTCTAGAAGGTTTATAAGCAATATTTTTAACCCCATTAATACCCCCATCATCTCCAAACGCATATACCGTATTAGCATTAAAAGGAGCTATCTGAATGGAAGGGTTATTTGTATTTTTATCAGTAAATCCCTTATGCGTTGCAAATACCATAGGCTGTTGCATATTGTAGATATCTTCCCTACTTCTAGAATCAAATTTTTTGAACTGTGTTGGAATCTCTTCTGAGTTTAAATCATAAGAAAGTAATGATCTTGTTACATTGGTAAGGGTAGTTGCCTTTATCTCAAATCCAGTGGTTTCAAAATCTAAACCTTGTCCAAAAGTACTTAAAGGTAAGAGTAATAGGAAAACGAAACGTAACTTTATCATAGTAGGATATTTTGTACTAATGTACACCATAGTCACAAAAATCACACCATAATTAACATGCTTTTGTAAAAGATTGTGATAACCATGTCATTGCTTTATCAAGAGAGTTAAATAAAGAAGCATCACATTTATAAAGTTGTTTTTCAAATTCAAACATCTTTGAAGCATCTTCATTATATGTGACAACAGCTACCGGATATTTTTTATCAATAACACTTTGAACCTTTAAAAAATCGGCAGCTTTAACAGCATAGGTGTTTTTACGATGTGAAATATATCCATAGGTATCGTTGTTATTACTATAGATATCAAGAAGACTATACAATTCTATAAAGCAACTATAATCAATCAATGCACCTTCATTGAATTCGGATACTATATAGGTATCAAAAACGTATACAGGACCAGCTTTAAGAATATGAATTTTTTTAATTTCTTTTCTAGACACAGTTTCAAGTAAATACATATCTCTAAATTTTGAGGGTGCAAAAATACTCAAAATAAAATATTTACTATGCATGCATAGTAAATATTAACCTATAACGATATAGTTGTTAATAGGATGTAAAGCAATATTTTAGAAATATACTATAAGTTTAAATTTTTCTTAATCGTCTTTGGAAGTGCATCTTTATGTAATAATATAGAAATAGCTTTTAATCGTATATATGAAGTGCTCATATATACATATCCTTCATAGTTTGTTCTATCTGGATGTGTGCCCCAAGAATTTTTAACCTTATAATAAATAGTACCATTTTGATCTTTAGCTTTACCCGTGATATGCATTAAATGATCATCCGTAGTATTATAATTTTCAAATTCATCTTGTCGGTATTGTTGATTGATAGTTTTTTCTTTTTCTGGTCCCAAAACAGACAATTTTGCTTTGGAAGCATCTGCAGGAATTACAGCAACTCCTTGTTTTGAAGAAAAAGATTTTTCGCTCACATCACAATCTAGCGTCACCGTATATCCATTTTCTAATGCATTATCTATGGTTTGTACAAATTCGTCTAGCGGTACATTATAGAAAGCGCCATTTGAAAAATTATCAGGAATATTCAATATAAAAGATGCGTAAAATGGAGCTTGTTTAAAAGATGTTAGACTTACATAAGCTTTGGGATCTATCTTCATAGCCTTCGTAAAACGTTGAGGTGTATAACTTTTTCCTTCATAAGTAAACTCTTTTAGATTCTTACCTAAATAAATATCAAGTACACCATCTACAGCACTTTTCCATTTCTTACTAAGTTTTCTACCTGGGTTATCTACATACGTATCTAGCATTGCTTGAATAACAGCGACCATTTCTGCATGGTCATGACTATTTTCGGTAGGAGCAAGCCCCGTATAGGCATCTACAGGGACAAGGCCATATTGAGATACGCTATGGATCACATCATGAGCAAGCCCACCTTGACTGAACTGTGCTTTTCCTTGACGCATTACATAATTAGTAGCTTTGATAGGATATGTATTGCGTACAGTATACATTTCAGAAAGATCTACTGTTTTCCCTGTTAAACGAGTAATTTCGCTTTCTAAAAATGATGAAGTAGAAAAACTCCAGCAAGTTCCAGTTCTTCCTTGACTAATTACTGGGGTAGTTTCTAAATCAATAATATCTGTAAAGGTATAAGGAGCAGTTGTTTCTTGTGATAATCCTGCTTTCGCGAAAGCAAATACAACCATAATACAAAGCAGTATATTTTTCATTTTTTTTATAATAAAGGGTTATTTTTACGCTAAAATAGTATTTATGAGTCAGCCAGATTGGAAAACTGCCAAAGAATATATAGATATTACCTATACAAAGTGCAATGGAGTAGCACGAATAGCCTTCAATAGGCCAGATGTACGTAATGCATTTCGTCCTAAAACAACAAGTGAATTATATGATGCTTTTTATGATGCCAATGAAGATACAAGTATTGGAGTTGTATTATTATCTGCCGAGGGTCCATCTTCAAGAGATGGAATCTATAGCTTTTGTAGTGGAGGCGATCAAAGAGCAAGAGGAAAAGAAGGCTATGTAGGAGAGGATGGATATCATAGACTTAATATATTAGAAGTACAACGATTGATACGTTTTATGCCTAAAGCAGTGATTGCTGTAGTTCCTGGATGGGCAGTAGGAGGAGGACATAGTTTACATGTTGTGTGTGATCTTACATTAGCCAGTAAAGAGCATGCAATTTTTAAACAGACAGATGCAGATGTAACAAGCTTTGATGGGGGGTACGGATCTGCATATTTAGCCAAAATGGTAGGACAGAAAAAAGCCCGTGAGATTTTCTTTTTAGGCCGTAATTACTCTGCTCAGGAAGCCTATGAGATGGGAATGGTCAATGCTGTAATTCCTCATGATGAACTAGAGGATACTGCTTATGAATGGGCGCAAGAAATTCTGGCTAAATCGCCTATATCTATTAAGATGCTCAAATTTGCAATGAACCTTACTGATGATGGTATGGTAGGACAACAAGTCTTTGCAGGCGAAGCTACTCGACTTGCTTATATGACAGAAGAAGCAAAAGAAGGAAGAAATGCATTTTTAGAAAAAAGAAAACCAAATTTTGATAAAAAGTGGATTCCATAAATAGTTACTTATACTTCTGCAAAAAAACATTGAGACGTTTTGTGAATATTTTGGCACCACTAGGGCTTAAATGATTATCATCTCTATAATCTGTAAGCTCGTAAGCATCTCCATTCTCAGCATCTAGTAGTTTAATGTCGTACAATGACTTCATCAGAGAGACTATACTATCTCTACGATGCAATACACCAGGAATTCGTTGATCTCTAAAGCGTTTTGTAGTAGGGGTAATTACAAAAACAGGGGTGTACTCATTTGATTTACAATATGCGATAATTGCTTTTAATTTCTCTGTGTTTTCTGAAACAAAAGAGATGTTTTCTTTTTCCGGAGTACTATGAATAGAACTTTTGGCAATACTCAAACTGTCATAATTTAGCTTATAAAATTTGCCATAAGATATGTCGTTATTATACCCATAATCATTAAAATCTAATGAGCTTTTTCCTTTACGATGTTCCTTTATTTTAGAGGTGTAATAGTTTGGATAACTAATGTACAGTAGGTTTTCTTTAAAGTAAGTAAACTTATCAGAAACAGTCACTTCAAAATAATATTTATACATACTATTTTTCCATGTGTCTGTCTGACTCGATGCAGTTTCAAAATGGCCATATGATATCGGAATGATAACAGTCTTTAGCTTTGGTAATCGACTACTCAATTCTTTAAGAACCTTATAGCTTACATGATAATCTTGATCAGGGTACGCAAGGTTTAGGGTCCTTGATGATAAGAATTCAGGATTAATAGCATCTCTATTTTGGGAAGCTCCTAGTACTAGAGTTTCAATATCATTGTGATGGGTGTTGAGGTAATCAGATTTTATCTTTGGAGAAAGAGGTAAACTTCGAGTGTATTGTTCTACTATTCCATAGGCAATGACCACTGGAATTAAAAAAAGGAGGGTATGTAGACTAAATTTTTTAATCATCAAAATTGAAAATAAATAAATGCTTCATCAGGTCTTCCATAACGTATAATTGCAAAAATTAAAAAATAGTAAATTCCCCATCTTATAACTTTAGGAATAACGGTTTCTATATTTTTAAATGGATGTATATAATCTCTTCTCCATAATTCGGCAATAATCATAATAACGAGGAATAAGATTTTTTTTCCAATAATAAAACTAAAATCAAAAAATGGAATATTCTGTGTAAAAATTTCCAGTATCATAGTACCAGCACTCTCAATAGAGTTTGCTCTAAAAAATATTAAGGAGATCACAAGAAAGGTGATGGTATAAGGTTTAGATAACAACACTCCAGAATCCAACCATTGGTGTAGTTTTATTCTTTTACCTCTCTTGTAAATAGGTATCGCTTCAATTGCAATGAGCAAGCCGTGTAAAATACCAAAAATAAGATATGTCCAGTTAGCTCCGTGCCATAGTCCGACAAGGCTCATGGTAAAAATAAGTCCCAATACTTTTCTATTGCTTTTTGAGATTCCACGGATTGAAGTATTCCTCACAAAAGGGAAATACACATAGTCCTGAAACCATTTGGATAAAGTAATATGCCACCGTCTCCAGAAGTCAGTTACGCTATTTGCTATATAAGGTAACCTAAAGTTTGTGCTTAGGTTAAAACCAAATAATTTGGCAGTACCTATTGCAATATCCGAATATCCTGAAAAATCGGCGTACAATTGAAATAGAAACAGTAATGCTCCATAAATAATGGTAATAGAACCGTAATTTTCGGGATGTGCATAAATAGCATAAACAGCAACCCCGATATTATCTGCAACTACAATTTTTTTAAAGAGTCCCCATAATAATTGACGTAAACCATCTTTGGCAGCTTCATATTTAAAAACGCGCTGAATTTTAAATTGTGGTAATAGCTTACTAGCTCTTTCTATAGGACCAGCTACAAGTTGAGGAAAAAAACTTACAAAGCACAAGAATTGCAATAGATCGTTTGAAGGGTTGATTTTCTTACGATATACATCTATCGTATATCCAATGGTCTGAAAAGTATAGAAGCTGAGACCTACTGGTATGATGATATCTAGTGTCGTAAAGGTATTCTCTGGGATTTCAAAAAGAGATTTTATCGTATCCAGAAAGAAATTATAGTATTTAAAAACGAAAAGAACGCCTAGATTCCAGAATACGCTCACATAAACAGCTGCTTTTTTTCTTTTTTCTACTTTCGCCAAAGCAATAGATCGCCCGGCATAAAAATCAACTAAGGAGCTAGCAAAGATTAAAAGTAAGAAACGCCAGTCCCAAACCCCATAAAAGAAATAACTGGCAATAAGTAGAAGAATATTTTGAAACCGAATTCTTTTACCACCTATCCACCAGTATAAGATAAATACAATAGGCAAGAATAATCCAAAATCAAAAGAATTAAATAACACAGAAACGGCTTTGGGAGCGAAGATAAAAAATACTAGGAAAATGACTAGTAGCGTAGTTTTCTATAAAAGTAAAAGGGCTACCAGAATAGGTAACCCTTTTATTTATAATTATACTGTTTTAGTATACTGTTTAGTTTCCACTTATAGTAACATTATCAAAAGAAATATCTACATCTCCTTGACTTAGAGAGTTAGAAATAATACGTACAGATAGTGTTGAGGAACCTGGATTTGTAAAGCTAGCAGTAAATTCTGAAAGAGTAGGCGTTAATAACGTAGAATCACCTAGTCCATTAAAATCTGTATCTAATGCAGGAGCACCATTTGTTGTTCCAGTTATATTTGCAAAGGCTATGATAGGTGTCCATGGAGCACCACCTGTAAATGAGTATTCTACTCTTAGTGTATCTCCGCCATCCCAATCTTCATTTCCATCAGAAGAATCATCTTCAGCAAATAAAATTGAAACATCTATATCAGTAAGTCCAGATACTGGGATACCTGCCCATGTTAATGTAACATTATTATTGTCATTTGTAAGAGTTCCATCTGTATCCATCATGGCAAACCACCAGTCTCCCTGAACATTAGATACATTATAAGCAGAAGTAATATTTGTCCCGTCAGTTCTTGTATAAAAATCTTCGCCATTTGGTGATACTTCTTCTGGGAAGTTTATTGCGTATGTTACCATAGCATCTTCAAAATCTTCAAAAATTAATGGAGGTGATGATGCAGGAGGGCATGTGCCATCACTGGTAAATGTACCATCTAGGGTGCCTACTACAGGAGAGGTCCACTGCCATGTTCCTGAAAATTCAGAACAATCATTAGGACCTGTAGCCTCAGTATTGAATCGATGCGTTCCAGACCATGTTACATCACCACCACCGGCAGTATATCCCACAGTAGTCATTCCATCACCGCTGGTAATGTCACAGGTTCTTTGATTAGAGTTATCGACACAGTTATCCTGAACCCCGATACCATTATAAATAGTTGTATTTAATGTAGTTTGTGTAGCGATCGTACTATTACCATCTGCAGTTACAAACATAAAGTTAAATACCTGTGTTTGTGAGTTATCCACTGGAGAAGCACACGTCGTACATAGGTAAGTCCCATCAAAAGGAGCTGCTGGAGCTCTTTCTGTGTTTTTAGCCATTAGCAATCCACTATCCATACCTCTAAAGGTCACATCTTCTATAGCATAAGCGATTCCCTCTGCTTCTGTTGTCATTACAAATGATAACTCAGTAGAAGAAAATTGTATTTCTTTCGAGTTTCCTAAATCCGTAATATTGGTAGTAGTAATTGAAACTACTTCATTTGTAGATAGGGTCAAGTTTGCCGTAGCAGATCTGTTATCCGTTGCGATTACAACATCTAAAGTTCCTCGGTGTTGACCATTTGCGGTAGTAAATACCCCTTTATAATTATCAGGTAGGGTTACACTTTCTTCAAATACTGTCTCTGTGCCAAAATTTGTAGAATCTGTTGTATCTAAATTTTCTTCAGTACTACATGCAATACATAGCATTGTAAAGCAAAATAGGGCTAGTAATTTTTTCATAATTGTTTTGAATATTAAAGTAAAGTTTTGATTCACAAAAATAGACTTATTTTATTGCCTATACATTATGATAATATTAATTTCTTTTAACATGAATTAATTTGATAACCATTTCTTAATCAGAAAGATTAGTTCAAAAATAAACAAAAAACAAAGGTATTGCTAATGAATGAATGAAAAATAGGTAAATACCCCTGTTTTTCCATATTAAAAAAAGCCAAGAAATATTATGACTTGGCTTTTGTAGGTATATGCTTTCGCGAAAGCGTACTATTCAAAATAACTAAAGGTTTCCCCTTCTTTAATAGTAAGTAGAGTTTCGTAAATTAATTTGATCACATTTTCTACATCCTCTCGATGTACCATTTCTACAGTAGTATGCATATAACGTAAAGGTAAGGATATAAGTGCAGAGGCTACACCGCCATTACTATATGCAAAAGCATCAGTATCAGTACCAGTAGCTCTTGATAGAGCGGCACGCTGGAAAGGGATTTTTTTGTCCTCAGCAGTTTCTGTAATACGATCTCTTAGTTTTTGTTGTACTGCAGGAGCATATGCAATAACAGGACCTTTACCTATTTCGGCAGATCCTTGCACCTTTTGATCTATCATTGGAGTTGTCGTATCATGAGTGACATCAGTTACAATTGCAACATTGGGTTGGATACGATCTGCAATCATTTGTGCTCCTCGTAACCCTATCTCCTCCTGTACAGAATTTGTGATATACAATCCAAAAGGAAGTTTTACCTTATTCTTATGTAATAAACGTGCTACTTCGGCAATCATAAAACCTCCAGCACGATTATCTATAGCACGACACACAAACTTATCATCATTAAGAATATGGAATTCATCAGGATATGTAATTACACACCCAATGTGAATTCCCATTTTTTCTACCTCATTTTTGTCTTTTGCGCCTACATCTATAAATATATTTTCAGGTTTTGGTGGTTCTTCTTTAGCACGATTACGTGTATGAATGGCTGGCCATCCAAAAACCCCTTTGACAATGCCTTTTTTGGTATGAATATTTACGATTTTAGAAGGAGCAATTTGATGGTCACTACCCCCGTTACGTATTACATAGAGTAGTCCGTTTTCAGAAATATAGTTGACATACCATGAAATTTCATCAGCATGTCCTTCTATGACTACCTTATAAGTTGCTTTTGGGTTAATAACAGCTACAGCCGTACCATAGGTGTCTGTAATAAATTCATCTACATAGGGAGTGAGATAATCCATCCAGATTTTCTGACCATCCCATTCGTAACCGGTAGGAGCTGCATTGTTTAAATATGATTCTAAAAAAGTAAGTGATTTTTTGTTGAGAATGCTTTTTGTTGCCATTAAAAATATTTTTTCATAAAAATAAGAATATTAATAGGAAGTTAACCACGTTATAAAAATGGAATATTTAATTTTGGAATGATTTTAGCTTAAAGCGAAATGTAACTCATGCGTATACCAATAATTATAGCATTTATATTTTTATCCTTTATCAGTTATGGACAGGATACTATTGTTACGCCTGAACAAGAAAACTATGACTATTATATAATAGAGGGAGATACAATACCTAGAAGTGCAATAGATTTAAATGAGGTAATTGTATTCAAGCGATTAAAATTTAATTCTAAAGAAGAAAGAAGACGCTATCTCATCTTGCGAAGAAAAACCCGCAAAGTGTATCCCTATGCAAAACTGGCTGCAGAACGTTTGGTCACTTTAAATGAACGATTAACAGCTATTGAAAATAAAAATGATCGCAAACGCTATACAAAGATTATTCATAGATATCTAGAAAATGAGTTCTCTAGTGAGCTAAAAAAGCTGACACGTACAGAAGGGCAGATACTCATAAAACTTATCCATAGACAGACAGGAGAAACAGCCTTTGAATTAATCAAAAGATTGCGAAGTGGATGGAAAGCATTTTGGTATAACACAACAGCAAGTGCTTTTGATATATCATTAAAGAGAGAATTTGACCCTGTAAATCAAGAAGAAGATTATTTGATAGAAGATATTCTACAGCGTTCATTCCAATCAGGAATATTAGAAAGGAAAGAATCTGTCTTGGATTTTGAATATTGGGAATTATCAAATAAATGGAAGTCTAATCCAACAGTTAGTAACTAGTATGTTTTTGACTGTGAGTTGTTTGTAATATTTTTTGCCTTTATGTAAAAAAAATACGATCAACTTATCAACAAATGCTTGCAGATTCCAAATCTCGTATTATCTTTGCCGTCCGCTTTTGGTGGATATGTTCATATTAATTTCTATATAATTTTAGGGATTTATAGTTTTCAAAAAAAACATTAATTTTTTTCTTTTCTTTTTTGTTTAGAATTAAAAATGTGTTGTATATTTGCACCCGCTTTGCGAGGGGGGTATGGATGTTGAGTTGGGAGTAGGGTATTTAGTTCATTGATTATATTATTCGATTGGTATTATAAAAAGAGGTTCGATTCCTTTTCGTTTAACAGCATATAATTTATAGTGATATAGGTTATATTTTATGGTTACTTTATAAGTAAGAGTAATTATAAGTTCATTGACATATTGAATTGACAGCGCGTATTACTACTGAGGTTTTATATTTCGGTATGTAATGCAAGTTTCTAATTTTAGGATTAGGAACTATAAAAGAATTGAAGACTAGAATTTTAAATTTTGAGACGATTAATTTCTTATTTATTGTGAGTTGAAATATATATAAGACACACGATGAAGAGTTTGATCCTGGCTCAGGATGAACGCTAGCGGCAGGCTTAACACATGCAAGTCGCGGG
>CANNDF010000004.1 GCA_947503305.1 uncultured Dokdonia sp. | reverse complement strand
TCACACGTATTAATACAATCTATAACAACTCCCTGAGTTAATACACATCCGTTAAAATCGGTTACTGTTACTGTGTGCGCCTCATCCGTAAGATTTACAGCAGTCTCTGTGGTCTGACCTCCTGCACTTGCACTCCATAAATAGGTATATGGGGCTGTCCCTCCTGTTACCGTTGCTGTCGCCTGACCGTCAGCACATCCTTGTGCAGTGGTAGCATTGATTCTGGTAATGTTAATACCTAATGCAGTATCTGGCTCATTCACTGTAAAACTCTCAGTAATCATACAACCATTTGCATCGGTTACAGTAACGCTATAACTTCCTGCTGTTAAACCTGTAATATCTTCGGTATCTGCTCCATTACTCCATGCAAACATATAGGGAGTAGTCCCTCCATTTACCGTAAAATCAATAGCTCCCGAAGCATCTCCATTACATACTACTTCTGTTACTACTCCGGAAGAAGAAAGCGCATCTTGAGGCTCATTTACGGTTGCTGTTGCTGTAATAGTACATCCAAAGTCATCGGTTACTGTTACGGTATAATCTCCTTCTGTTAAGCCAGTAATATCTTCGGTAGTTTCTCCATTACTCCATGCAAATGTGTATGGTGGTTTTCCACCTGTTACTGAAATGTCAATAGAACCATTAGCTTCTCCATTACAAAGTACATCTGTAACGTCTATCGGAATCGCAATTTCTAAATTATCAATAACTATCGTAGTCGAATTCTCATTTTGACATCCAGTTAATCTGTTACTTACTAATATTTCATAAGTTCCTTCAGATAAATTTGTAAATTCTGGATCTGCTTGGAAAGGTCCATTATCAATAGAATATTCAAAGTCTGGTCCTAGAGGCGCAGTAATAACTATATCAACAAGCCCGTTAGGGTTACAGTTTAAATCAATTATCGGCTCATCTGGTAAATCATTAAAAGTTATTGTAACTGTGTTTTGATCACATATATTTTGATTAGGAGCTGGTAAACATACTTCATATTCAAAAGTGACATCTCCAATAAAATCTGCTGTTGGAGTATATGTATATGACCCATCACTATTCAGGTTGAAATTAATTCCAGTAGGACTTGGAGGTGTTATTAAACTATAGGTAGATCCTGAAGGAACAGAGGTATCATTATTGATCTGTCCATTAAAAGTCCCTTGATTTAAACATCCTAAACCAGTTTGAGGTTGTGCATAACGTTGTAGAATAAATAACTTCCCATCTCCATCATCAGAAGAAGCTGCCACAAATTCTACTCTAGATATTGTAGATCCTGTAGGAGCAATATTATTAAGTTCAAATAAAGCTATGGCAATAGTTTGTCCATTATCTTGCTCTCTTCCGGATCCCCAATAATCAGATCCATCAGCAGGAGCGCTAAAATCTCCCCCTCTTAAATCACCACTAGTACGTACAAACGTATCTCCTAGTACTTGCTCGGCGCCACCTCCTACTGGAGTTCCAATAAAACGTATATAAAAACAGTTGTTACCGCCACGTTCAGTAACAGCCAAAACTCCATCTGCGTTTGAAGGCAGTGGAGGATCATAAAATAATGTTTGTATTTGTGCGTCCGTTTCGGGGACACCATTTGTCCCATTGGCGGCATCAAAGTTGAGACATATATTCCGTCCATTTCCATTTGATGTGAAGTAATGATTCAGGTTTTGGTCTTGAAAAGCGGTAAGAGCTGCATCATCCCATGGTGTACTATCTGTAATATCTTGAGTAGCCGTAATACTGGAACCAATTACTGTCCCATTATTAAGACGAAGTTGGTTTGATCCATTTCCACTAGGGCCAAGTCGTGTTAATTGATATGCCGATGGAACGGCAAATGTGTTATACTCTACTCCATCTACCGTAACTCGCTGTATGGTAGCTGGTAGGTTATTCTCGGTAGTACTAATATCACCGTCGTTATTAATATCCTGCTCATCAGACCACTCAAAAACTACAGTTTGGTCTCCTCGGATTGAAGGTGATTGTGTTTGTGCACTCACTGAAAATGAGAATAAAAATAATACCAATGCAAAAACATTGAATATTATTTTCTTAGGCACCATCCCCACATATGTACTTGTAGTAATAGGTACTGGTACTGGAGTATTTTGAATCAATCCCTGATCTGTAGACCTATGGTTAAGAAAAGATTCTTTTCTGAAATGGAAGTAATTTGTCTTCATATCAAACTTATCTATAGATGATATCAACTCTTTGATGAATTTCGAACCGTTAGTATTGAATATCGTCTTGTAATTTTTTTTCATATTGAGCTTATTAAAGCATATAATGGCCAATACCTATTAAACTGGTATAGGTATAACAGTGTCTTTTACTTATAAAATGTTAATTGAGAATTTGATTCTTTATAGAATCCTGAAAATATATTCGAATAGATATATTTAGTGTAATTGAATCCCCCATGATTACTTAATTAAATTGTTTATACTGCCATTAATGGCCTATGATAAATTGTATGTTTTATTAAGTTGGGTGACCAAATATATTTCAATATTATTAATAGAAAATGTAAAAATTTAGTTTTTAGATATTTGATATAAAAACATCGATGAAATACACAAATATTTTATAAGTATGTGTAATATAAGTAGGTGTGATACTGTTTTATTTTCAATAATCGGATCAATAAACCCAAATTATTACGGACAAACCGCATATCTGTACGTGTAGAAAAATGCACTTTATTTGCTATTTCATACTCTAAGGTTTGTAGCTATATTTGCATTCTTATATTTGATAGTACCCATGAGCGTAAAAGCCGAAATTGCAAGACGTAGAACATTTGGAATAGTATCTCACCCAGATGCAGGAAAAACAACACTAACAGAAAAATTACTCCTTTTTGGAGGTGCAATTCAAGAAGCTGGTGCTGTAAAATCTAATAAGATTAAAAAAGGAGCTACTAGTGATTTTATGGAAATAGAACGGCAACGTGGTATTTCTGTTGCTACTTCTGTTCTTGCATTTGAGTATGAAGGTATAAAAATTAACATCCTTGATACTCCTGGGCATAAGGATTTTGCAGAAGATACTTTTAGAACGCTTACGGCAGTAGATAGTGTTATTGTGGTTATAGATGTTGCAAAAGGCGTTGAGGAGCAAACAGAAAAGCTTGTAGAAGTTTGTCGCATGCGTAATATCCCAATGATCGTTTTTGTAAATAAACTGGATCGCGAGGGTAAAGATGCCTTTGAACTTCTAGATGAGATAGAACAAAAACTACATCTTAGCGTAACCCCATTAAGTTTTCCTATAGGGATGGGATATGACTTTAAAGGTATTTATAATATCTGGGAAAAGAATGTCAATATTTTCAGTGGCGATAGTAGAAAAAACATTGAAGAAACTGTCGAAATATCTGATCTCCAGGATAGTGTCTTAGATGAATTAGTTGGAAAAGATAGTGCTTCAAATTTACGTGATGAAGTAGAACTTGTTCAAGGGGTGTATCCGGATTTTGATCAGAATGCATATTTAGAAGGAAATCAGCAACCTGTATTCTTTGGATCTGCTTTAAATAATTTTGGGGTACGAGAATTACTAGATTGTTTTATAAAAATAGCACCTACTCCACGCCCTAAACAAAGTGAAGAACGTATCGTACATCCTGATGAAAAAGATTTTACAGGTTTTGTTTTTAAAATCCATGCAAATATGGATCCTAAGCATAGAGATAGACTCGCATTTGTAAAAATCGTTTCAGGCGTTTTTGAACGAAACACTCCTTACCTACACGTACGTAATAAGAAGAAACTCAAGTTTTCTAGCCCAAATGCATTTTTTGCAGAGCGTAAACAAATCGTAGATATATCCTATCCAGGAGATATTGTAGGGTTACATGATACAGGAAACTTTAAAATAGGTGATACACTGACGACTGGAGAAGAAATCAACTACAAAGGTATTCCTGCATTTTCACCTGAACATTTTAGGTATATCAATAATGCAGATCCTATGAAATCCAAACAACTCGCCAAAGGAGTTGATCAACTTATGGACGAGGGCGTTGCTCAATTATTTACACTAGAACTTAATGGTCGTAAAGTTATAGGAACTGTCGGTGCACTACAATACGAAGTAATACAATACCGATTAGAGCATGAATATGGTGCAAAATGTACTTATGAACCTTTAAATGTACATAAGGCATGCTGGGTAGATCCTGATGATCCTAAGAGTGAAGAGTTTAAAGAATTCTTACGCGTTAAACAACGCTTTATGGCTAGAGATAAAAGAGATCGACTTGTGTTTCTAGCAGATTCAGCATTCAGTTTACAAATGACACAACAAAAATATCCAAGTGTAAAAATGCATTTTGTAAGCGAATTTGAAAATGAATAAATATATGCTTTCGCGAAAGCGTATATATCAATAAAAAAGGCCATCAATATAAAATTGATGACCTTTCCCCAACCAATCATAAACAAGATTTTACACCTAATCTAGTTTTTAATAAATCGCTGTATCGATCTTGTATTTGTATCTTGATCTACTATTTCTAGTAGATACATACCGTTACTAAATCTAGATACATCTAATCTATTTTCACTAGTTGTAAATGTTCTACTCATTATTTGCTGTCCAGTAATTGAATAGATAGTTGCTTGATATCCATTACGAGACTGTGTTGTTATATTTATAAAGTCTGTTGTAGGGTTAGGAAATAATCGTAATGATATGTCTATCTGATTATCTTCTACCGCTAAGGTAGTTGTACGAACTACTTCTATACTATTCTCAGAAATATCTGAACAATCTTCGGCATCAAGATCGGCAAGTGGCCCACCGATAAAACCAGCTCCATTGTCTGGAGTTCCTCTATATGACCATCCCCAAATCTGACAAGTACCAATACCTGCTCCATCTAAGTCAATTTCATTAGTTCCAGAAATAGCTAGAATAATACTCTCAGGGCTATTATCTGTAATTACATAACGATATGATAGATTAGGAGAATCATTCTCATGTACAACAATAATAGGATTTGCAATGTCGTCACCAGCAATGATCGTTGCTGATGTTTCGTTAGAAATAAGTGTCGTCTCTTCGCCTATAGCTTCTGTAGCTTCTATATCAATAGCAACTGTTCCACCATCTGCCTCTTCACGGATTACTTCTATACTATTATCAGAAATATCTGAACAATCCTCAGCATCAAGATCGGCAAGTGGTCCGCCGATAAAACCAGCTCCATTATCTGGAGTCCCTCTATATGACCATCCCCAAATCTGGCAGGTACCAATACCAGCTCCATCAAGATCAATGGCATTTGATCCAGAAATAGCTAGAATAATACTCTCAGGACTATTGTCTGTAATTACATAACGGTATGATAAGTTAGGAGAATCATTCTCATGTATAACAATCAATGGATCTGCGTTCCCATCTACACATATAACCGCACTTAAACCATCTGCGCTTACAGATGTTGTATTATTAGGATTTCCTGTAGCTTCTATATCAATAGCAACTGTTCCTCCATCTGCTTCTTCACGGATTACTTCTATACTATTCTCAGAAATATCTGAACAATCCTCAGCATCAAGATCGGCAAGTGGTCCGCCGATAAAACCAGCTCCATTGTCTGGAGTCCCTCTATATGACCATCCCCAAATCTGACAAGTACCAATACCCGCTCCATCAAGATCAATGGCATTTGATCCAGAAATAGCTAGGATAATACTCTCAGGACTATTGTCTGTAATTACATAACGGTATGATAAGTTTGGAGAATCATTCTCATGTATAACAATCAATGGATCTGCATTACCATCTACACATATAACCGCACTTAAACCATCTGCACTTACAGATGTTGTATTATTAGGATTTCCTGTAGCTTCTATATCAATAGCAACTGTTCCACCATCTGCCTCTTCACGGATTACTTCTATACTATTATCAGAAATATCTGAACAATCCTCAGCATCAAGATCGGCAAGTGGTCCGCCGATAAAACCAGCTCCATTGTCTGGAGTCCCTCTATATGACCATCCCCAAATCTGGCAGGTACCAATACCCGCTCCATCAAGATCAATGGCATTTGATCCAGAAATAGCTAGAATAATACTCTCAGGACTATTGTCTGTAATTACATAACGGTATGATAAGTTTGGAGAATCATTCTCATGTATAACAATCAATGGATCTGCGTTCCCATCTACACATATAACCGCACTTAAACCATCTGCACTTACAGATGTTGTATTATTAGGATTTCCTGTAGCTTCTATATCAATAGCAACTGTTCCTCCATCTGCTTCTTCACGGATTACTTCTATACTATTATCAGAAATATCTGAACAATCCTCAGCATCAAGATCGGCAAGTGGTCCGCCGATAAAACCAGCTCCATTGTCTGGAGTTCCTCTATATGACCATCCCCAAATCTGGCAAGTACCAATACCCGCTCCATCAAGATCAATGGCATTTGATCCAGAAATAGCTAGAATAATACTCTCAGGACTATTGTCTGTAATTACATAACGGTATGATAAGTTTGGAGAATCATTCTCATGTATAACAATCAATGGATCTGCATTACCATCTACACATATAACCGCACTTAAGCCATCTGCACTTACAGATGTTGTATTATTAGGGTTTCCTGTAGCTTCTATATCAATAGCAACTGTTCCTCCATCTGCCTCTTCACGGATTACTTCTATAGGATCTGATAAATCAAAACAGCCTAAAAGATCATCTATATTACTTCCTACTTCTTTTCCAAGTAAGCCATCTTCATAACGTATGTACCATATATCACAAACCCCTACTCCAGCTCCATCAAGATTAAATGGAGGAGCCATAGGTAATCCTAAAATTTCACCTGTAGCCTGATCTGTAATGATAAAACCTGAATTTGTTCCAACACCACCAGGCTCAACAGTAACATTAAGAGGATCTGCATTTCCATCTAGACATATTACAGCACTCGTACCATCTTCATTAATACTCGTCGTATTATTAATACCTACTGGATCAAAAGTAATTTCTCCTGCAAAAGCTTCACAAGAATTCCATGCTGCAGCACTTCCTCCTATATCCGTCGTATATGGAGAATCTCCATCTACAAAATTTGCAGCACTATCCCAACGTCCTGCTGTTACTGCTTGACCAACTCTTGCTTGGTTTGCAACTCCCCATTGCACATAATCTACTAAGATTGTAGGATCTGAAGACCCAAATGTATTGGTAGAAAATAACCCTAATCCACCTGTACTCTCATTAATAAGATCATAAGTAAATGTAACTGCTTCATTAGGACTTAAATCAAAGTCACCATCGATTATAGGAAGAGATCCTATCTGTCTGTAGGTGCCAGGACCTAAACATACCCAGTACGTAGATAAATCAACATCTAAATCTCCTAAATTAGTAATTGTAAGTGCATCAGATGTAGTATCTAAAAGAGTAAATGTAGGATCTGTCATCGCTACATTCCATGCTGCAGCACTTCCTCCTACATCCGTCGTATATGGTGAGGGACCGTCTACAAAGTTTGCAGCATTATCCCAACGACCGGCTGTTACTGCTTGGCCAACTCTTGCTTGGTTTGCAGCTCCCCATTGTACGTAATCTACTAAGATTGTAGGATCTGAAGATCCAAATGTATTGGTAGAAAATAATCCTAATCCACCTGTACTCTCATTAATAAGATCATAAGTAAATGTAACCGCTTCATTAGGACTTAAATCAAGATCTCCTGATGTTATAGGTAACGTTCCTATTTGCCTGTAGGTACCAGGACCTAGACAAACCCAGTAGGTAGAAAGGTCAACATCTGTATCTCCTAAGTTAGCAATAGTTAAGGCATCCGTAGTAGTGTTTACTACTGTAAATGTAGGATCTGCCATAGCAATATTCCATGCTGCAGCACTTCCTCCTACATCCGTCGTATAAGGTGAAGGGCCGTCTACAAAGTTTGCAGCATTATCCCAACGACCAGCTGTTACTGCTTGACCTACTCTTGCTTGGTTTGCAGCTCCCCATTGTAGGTAATCTACTAAAATTGCAGGATCTGAAGAACCAAATGTATTGGTAGAAAATAATCCTAGTCCACCTGTACTTTCATTAATAAGATCATAAGTAAATGTAACAGCTTCATTAGGGCTTAAATCTAGATCTCCTAATGTAATAGGAAGACTTCCAATCTGGCGGTAAGTACCAGGTCCTAGGCATACCCAATAGGTAGATAGATCAACATCAGCATCTCCTAGGTTAACGACGGTCAAAGCATCTGTTGTTGTGTTTACTTCTGTGAATGTGGGATCTGCCTGTGCACTCATGCTCATAGAGCATACAATCATGACAAGCCACAGACATGTTTTAAATAATTTTGTTCTCATTTTTGTAATTTTTAGTTATAGTTTTAATATGAAATTTTAAAAGCACACTAGCGATTTGTAGTTTGTAAGGGCTTGTAAAACTGCCCAATGTCATAGCAGACCATCAGGCAGTTAACAAACCAACGTAATTAACGCAAACACTTATGCTTTTGATTTTTTATTACCAGAATGTTACGCCTACGTCTTGCGCACCTCCTGTAAAATTATATGGAGAGCCTATAGCTACAAAGTTTGCAACATTATCCCAACGTCCTGCTGCAACAGCTTGATCTGATCTTGCCTGACTCTCTGCTCCCCATTGTACATAATCCAGTAATATTGACGGATCTGAAGAACCAAATGTATTGGTAGAAAATACTGCTAGACCATCATTTGCAGGATTCATGTCATAAGGAATTGTAATCATTCCATCTGGAGCAATGGTTGTAGAACCTGTAGCAATATTTGAGATTTGAGCATACGTTCCTGGTCCTAAACATAAAAAGTAACTTCCTACATCTACAGAGGCATTTCCAAAATTAAAAAGTGTTACCTCATCTGTATCTGTATCTACTTGAAATATACGCACAATGCTACTTGTTGCAGTTCCTACCCAAAAAGTAGAACCTACATCAGTGGCTCCTCCTGTAAATGCATAAGGAGAGCCATCTCCTACAAAATTATCTGCACTATCCCATCGACCCGCTGTTACTGCTTGATCTACTCTAGGTTGATTTACATCTCCCCATTGTACATAATCTAATAATACAGTAGGATCTGATGAATCAAAAGTATTTGTAGCAAATACACCTAATCCATCTGCGGTAGGATTTACATCATAGGATACGGTAATTGTTTCATTAGGAGCAAGCGTTGTTGCTTCAGAAGTAAGACCTGACACTTGTGCGTAGGTTCCAGGTCCTAGGCAAAGAAAATAATCTCCTATATCTGTAGAAGCATTTCCTAAGTTTGTTAAAGTTACTTCATCTGCAATTGCATCAACATCAGATATACGGATAATAGCTTGTCCTACGGGTGCATCTGGTGTATCAATATCTGGATCGTTATCTGTTGCGACAACGGCATCATCATCTGAAGAACATCCTATGATGATGAAGACTGCTAAAAGGGGTATTAAAAACTTTTTCATTATAATTTATTTTTTTATGATTTATACTGCAAATAAACCATGAGAATACCCCTGTATACAATTAATAATAGGTGAAGAGGAAAAATAGAGCTTAAAAAGGAATTACGGGAACCCCTATTAACAAAGAAGGTTACAGTGTTTTTGTAAATAATATGGAGAATATGCTATCATTTTATATAATTATAAAGTGAAATGAATTTTATATATAAAAAGTTTGTTAGTACGCTTTCGCGAAAGCATAAAAAATCCCCTTATTAAAAAATAAGAGGATTACTATTTAAGTTTTCCAAGAATTACTTATAACTGTATAAAATAAGTAGCATGGAATCCAAAATGTAGATTCCCATTTCTGAAATTAAAATTATTTGTTGTTTTAGTGATGTATTTATCATCTACAAAATTGCGTGCATTTGTCAATTTGAACTGAAGCATTAAGTCAGATACTTCCCAATTAACACCAAGACTAAATGGTCCATATGTATCTATAAATGAAAATGGATCTGGAATATAATAATACTCAGAAACAATAGAGACATGATTTCCTACCTTATAACGGGCTCCAAAACCTAGAGCAAAATAATGAGGGTTTTCTGACGCAAGTAAATTATCTTCTGCTCTATATATATATGAAGGAGCAATTTGAAATGAAAAATTAGAAGTAAATTTTCTGGCTATCAGTATTTGAGTCGTAGCGGCTAGTTTATCTTCAAAACCAATATCTGAAATAAAGCTATACGTACTTTTATCCCTGAATACACCGCCTTGCATCAAGGTAATACTAAATGGAAAAGCTTCTGCCCCGGTTTTCTGATGGAATAATCGATATTTTAATAGTAAATCAATAGACTTATATCCCGTTTCATAACCCGTGCCTATAGTAAAACGATCAGAAAGTGCATACTCGACACCTATCCTACTATTCCATTTGTCTGCTGCAAAGGTTTGACTTTGCTCGGCGGGAGTATTCCAAAATCGGTTCATCCATGAAATCTCTAATGCGCCTTTTTTTCTAGTTTCGACAGAATGTCCTATCGAAATACGAGTGGCTTTAAATGTAGCAATTGTAACCTCTGATTCTTCAGGAGTTTCTGCTTCTAAAGTATCCAGAAGATTTTGAGCACTTACTTGGAATAACATACTCAGAAATAATACTGAGAACAAAACGTTACTTTTGGCTTTCATAGGGTGCATATTGGAAATTAAAAGAGACTTGGATATTTTTTGCAATATTGGGTGATAAAATAGGTGGTACTTTGATATTGTAATCTTTTATAAAAACTTCAAAAGTTCCTCCTATGGTATACCCATCATTTATTTTTTTGATCGTTGCTTTAATCTCTATATCTTTAGTTATATCACGTAATGTGAATTTGCCTTTTATAATTCTGGTTTGATCTTGGGTTAGATCTGGATCAAAATCTACGATTTCTCCTTCAAATGTTGCTTTACGATACAGGTCTGATTCTATATAACTTTCATTAAAATGCTCATACATTAATGATTTTTCAAAGACAAAAGCACGCATAAGTATTTGTACAGCTACTTCTTTTGTAGACGGGTTTATAATACTAAGCACTTGGTTATTTGAAGCTTGTATATTCTCAACAGATGTATATGAAAAAAAAGTCACTTCACCTTGTCTAGTAATATACTGTTCTTGCGCATTTGCATAACTCAGTGTAAAAATCGTAATAAAGAATAGTATTGTTTTATTCATTTATCTCTTTTTCTAAGACAATGCAATTTAATAAGATTGCATCCATTAAAAAACCTTTAAGTGTTCCTTTTACAATTACTTCTTCTCCTATTTTTAATTCTGATATAAGAAGGTTTTGATCTTGTTGCATTTCACATAATACTAATGTATCTGAAGTACTCCCTTTTAATAATAAGGAGTAGGTATTACGCTTTTGTGTCATCTTATAAAGAGTCCCCTTTATTTCAATCGCTTTTTCTATGTATTGATCCAGATGTTCTCGTTCACCTTTATTGAGTTGTTTTATAAGCTCATTTGTCGTGAGACTTACTTCTGTATGTGCTTTGCGCATGTCAACTTTATAATCTTTAAAAACAATATACCCAATCACAATGCATAAAAGAAATGCAAAAGTAATGCTACTATTTCTAATTATTTTATGTGTTTTCAAAGCTATATAAGGTACTATAAATGCTCCTATCTACCTATAAAGTATGTTTATAAAAGCATATAAATATTAAGCAAATGTAAACTACGCATCTTATTTTCTCCTATTCTAAGTAGGTAAATTAACTAAAACGGAAAAATTACCGCTAAAAAGGAATCTGAGAAGTTTAAAGAATGGCATCTTCTTATTCAAAGCCTTATTTTAGCTAACAATAATTCAAGAATTATTAATGAAACATTATCGCTTTTATTTTTATACGGCTATCAGTCTTTCTATACTTTATATCCTTATTGCAAGTATTACGACTCCCTATTTTTTACGTTTAAGTACCGTAAATGTTTTATCAAGTGAGATTGAAGCTTCTCAACAACAGGCACGACTACTCGCAAAAACCAGTGAGCATGCACTCAATTCAGGAATGAAAAAAGATGCGCTTATAGAAAGTATTCAAAGTAGTATTGATCATACAGACGAAAAAAACATCTTTAATTCTATTATCAATTGGTCAGGTAGGTTTGTATGTTATCCAGATATAACTATTGTAGGTACTGAAGCTCCACAAGGAAATAATGCTATAGGAGGTATAGAAAATGAACTAAGTGGAGAAGCATTGTATACAATGCTTTTTAATAGTGATACCTCTACAGGTACACAATCTGAAATTATCCATATGACCCCAGTCAAAAACTCTGACTGGATTATTGCATGCCATGTGAATAAAAGTAACGTTGTAGCCACTACTCATAAATTACGACAACAGCTTTATATTATTTTCTTAATCATTGCTCTTATTACACTGGTATTTGTGTTGGGAAGTATACGTCTTATAAGTAGTTATTATGAGACTCAATTAGAATTAAAAAGTACAAAAATTGAAGATGGTGTACTCAATTTAACAAAACTCAATGCATCTTTAGAAAACTATCAAAAGAATCTATCAGATTTTAAAAAAGTACAAGATGCACAGGTACAGGAATCAGAAGTAGTATCTGATCAAGGGATAGATATTCCAAAAGAAATCGCCAAGCAACGTATACTTACGTACGTACGTAATGAACTATTACCTATTGCAACAGAGGATATCTCATATATTTATGTAGATAATACAATTACTTATGTAGTCCGAAAAGATGGAAAGCGTTCTACTACTAGTGAGAGCTTAGATCAAATCTATACCTACCTTGATAAAAAAGCTTTTTTTAGGGCTAACAGACAAATTATAGTAGCGATCTCTGCAATAGATAAAATCACAAAGTTTGGCAACAGTAAACTTAAAATTCAGGTGCTTCCAATATCAGAAATTGATATCGTAATAGGAAAAAATAAGGCGGCTGCCTTTAAACAGTGGTTAGATTTATAAAAGATATTGTTAGGAGTACGCTTTCGCGAAAGCATACTCATATTAATACCTATACATACCTCTCATTATTAATCCCAAAGAGGGATTTGGTCTTTTGAAGATGTTGCTTTTCCTGAGTGTTTTACAAACCAGTTAAGGGCATATCCGAATTTCTCAGGAGGATATGACGCCACAGTATCTTTTCTATGATCTTCACTAACGGAACTTCTATATCCATTTGTTCCTAAGATCCAACTAGATTTAATGGGTAATAATGTCATATTTAATGTATCACTATTTAAATCGGGGCGTTGTGCCCAAAAAGGCGTGATTTGCACAAATAATTCTTTTCCGTTTGCTATGGTTACAAAGGTTGCATCTGATGTGTGTTCGACTGACTTTGTGGTATCCCGAGCTCTACGAGACGCCCAGCCTACTCGAATAGGATATCCTTTACGAGCCATCTGAAGTAGTTCTTCTTTATTTCCATATACCGGTTGTCCATTTTTATCATTCTTATAGACCAACTTCCATTCTTGGTTAGAGTTATTGGTCGCTTTTTGTTTTTGCTGACAACTAGTGATTGCAATAGCTACTAGTAGAATCAGTAAGTAAATGTGATGCGATTTTTTCATGTTAGTTAGTTGATTGAGATTTGATTTAATTTAGTTTTGGGATCGGTATTCCTATCAATAGCTACTGCATTTTTCTTTATAAGCACGTATGATACTCATACTTCAGGACTAGAATGTTAAATAACATTATTTATAGTCAGGTTACCTTGCTCACCGATGTAGTCACAGATAGCCATCCATATGTAGTTAATAGTTGTTTATTTTAATCTCATTAACCGTATTGCAGATTTCATTTACTGCCATTGGTTCATTAGAATCTACTGCATAAATTATCATTAATGAATCTCTTCTTCGTAATCAGATTAATACAGACGTTCTTAGACTCACAAAATTGGGCTTTTTTTCTCTAAAAGAATTTGATAATAATCAAAAAAAAAGCTTAAAGTTTTGCCAACAAAGAAGTATAAAAATGTATTTACTTTCTATGGTTTTGCTGCCTATATAACGAAGGAGATTCCAAATACATACTTTTAAAAGATTTTGTAAAGTAGGTTGGATCATTAAATCCACAGGTATACCCTATATGAGAGATTGCTTCGTCAGTATTCAAAAGTAGATGTGCCGCTTTTTCTAAACGCTTTGTCTTTATATATTGGAAAGGGGTACGTGTAAATGCTTTTTTAAATTTTCGGTTAAATGAAGATACGCTTAAATTACAGAGTTGTGCATAGTTTTCTATACTCAAATTTTCATATAGATGGGTATCTACGATTTCTTTGATACTATATTTATCTCGATCAAATAAAGTAGTTAACAATTGGATGATAGGATTAGAATCTTTTGCGTTTAATAACAGTAATGTGAGCTCTTTAATCTTGAGTACTACTAATTCGTCATTTACTAATTCTGGATGATCAAAATAAAAAAACAGCCCTTCTAAAAACCGATGTAATAAAACATCAATCTTTACCAGTGCGGTTGTTCTTTTACTATCTAATCGTTCCCTTACCATACCACCTATTCTTACATCTATAGCATCCTCCATAATTTCAGGAGATAATCTAAGGATCAGTACTTCGGCAACTTTTGATGGGTCAAGTCCATACCATTTATTTATATAGGTACCACACTTCATCAAGACTCCCTGATCTTTATAAACATCAGTTTTCCCATCAACTCTATACAACTTCCCTTCTGTATTAATGGGAAAGATAAAACAAGCTTCATTTTTTAAATCGGAAGAAGCAATTAACGGAGGATGGAATGTAAAATGACTTATCACTGCTTTACCCGATAACTTCATATGTTTCTGAGTCAAAATCATTATACTATTTATATAAATGCTTGATAGATTTCCATTTTTCCTTTGTCACTGGCTCCCCTGTTTTTGCATAATAATCTATACCATATGCATACTTCTGAAATGCTTTTTTAAGTGCCCCTTTTGCCAATCCTTTTAAAAATCGTGGTTTGGTAAGATAATTAAAACGGATTTTTAATTGGGTAGTGTTTTCGTTTATTTTTTCGGCGTCCATATTTACCCATGTATACTCTTTATTCATAGTCCCATACCCTTTCTTGTCAACTATTTCAATAGTAATATGGTAGTTTTCTGGGTCGTATTTTGCAATCTTATCTACAAAATATTTTGTATCTTTCTTTTCAGTCATATACATAATCCGCATAGCACCTACCTGAGCTTGGGTATGTCCAGGAGACCATTCTGAACTTGGACAGTCTGGATGGCTATTTGCAATATCTGCAAATCCTTTTCCGTAAACTTCCCAAACTCTATCTATAGAAACAGGTATTTCTTGTTCAACAACAAAAGAAATTACCTTTTTACGCATCTTTGCATCTTTTTCTGCCTTTTTTTGTTGAATTTCTACTTTTCTAGGATGTGGTTGTCCTGTTTCAATATAATGCTTGAGTTCTTCTGCTTTGTTTTCTAGAACTTTTGTAAGCTGTTTACGCATCATCCATTTCATTGTAAGTCCCATAAAACCCCCTACCCGCATCTCGTTTTCAGATATCCAAATGGTTTTTGATCCCTTTGCTTCTAGTCGATCTTTATTAATTGAATAATTAACAAAACCAGGTAATCCTTCGTATAATTCGTATTCAAAATAATGATTATCAGGTTCAAATCTAATGACTCGCTCTCGAGTATCATTAAACCCTGAAGCACTAATAGAACAAAATCGCTTTGCCGATATTCCTTCCCCACTATGTTCTACTACATGATTTACACCTGAAGCCCATTTTCCTATACCTCCATAATCTACAGCTAGGGCATTCCAGACTTTGTCTATAGGAGCATTTATTTCTATTTGATACGTGGCATTAATATTTGCTTTTTTTCTTTCCATATCTTGTGCATTTAATTGATATATACTTAACAGAATTATTGAAATGGTTAAAAAAGGGATTGCTTTCATCATTCGTCTATTTACAATTTGATGTTGTAAAATTGCAAAAGCAATTAGGAAAGCGCTTGGAGAATACATTCAAACACTAGTAAAATATGAGCAGTTTTTATCACTGAACGCTTTTACGCTTTAAAAAGTAGTTGTATAAATAGATCAAAGTTTTCTTTACAATTAATCACCTGCAAATACGTTTTTAAATCGTTTACACTATGTATGAAAATATTAATTAACGATACTTACTAAGGTTCTATGCACGCTGAACAGCGAATAAATGGCATTATATTTTCAGAATACGATTACATATCAGCTAAAACCGATTGGCATTTTCATGAAAATCCATATTTCATGTATGCCCTTCAAGGAAATTTATACGATATCAATAAAAAGCAGAAAATGCTATGCCCATCAGGAAGTTTTCTCCTTCATAACTAACTGGCAAAACCCTCATTTTAATTTGAGAGAATCTATATACACAAGAGGATTTCATATAGAATTTGATAAAAGTTGGTTTGACACTAATAATGTTGATGTTAATAGGTAAAATTCATTAATAGCCTTTATAAATGTATAGATTACTTAATATGGAAAATAATTAAAAGGCCAATCTTCAACAATCAATTGACCTTTAAAATTAATTAGTTGCATAAATAGCAAAACCTATCAAAAAAAATACGCAGGTAATTAATAGAAAAATTGTTCGCTTATAATCTTTCCATCATTTATCTCATAGATGATAATCTCATCCAGACTCATAAAATTACCATCTTTTAAAATTGCTTTTAATTTATAATGTATTGCAATATGCTTTGATGCAACAATGGCGTCACCTACTTCCATAGATTCAATTCCTGTGATATGCTCACTCATTGTTGCGTCTTTGACCTTTATCGCTTCTACCCCTTTTACATCAGAAAAAAATTGAGATTGCGGCTCTATATGATGTGCATCATCGTGAAATAATTCGTCATAAACATTAGTAAACTTACCTTCTCTTAATAATGCTACTAGTCGTTCGGCTATTGCTTGATTTGTCATTTGTATTGCTTGCTTATGATTTAACTTTGATTACTGTTGGTTTTGGATATGTATCTTTTATCTCATCGTATTTACCATTACCTGCACGTACAATCTCTCCTGTTTCTATATAATGTTTGAGCCCTACAAGAGTTCCTCCCAGTTGTTTCTTGAATTGTCCTTTTACAAAACCACCCATAAAAGCAGGTTTTGTTCTATATTGAAATTCATATCCTGCTGTTGCCGTACCATCTCCATTATCACGAACTGTATAAAACGCTTGTGAATTATCCATATTTAAAGGGAATTTTTGAGCATCAATTACGATGTTGCGCATTGTCATAGATGACTTATCTATTTCGGCAATACGTTCATGAGTCCATCGGGTCCCTTTTTCATTAAAGGCACATTTTCTAGTAGCCCCTTCAATACCTTTTAAAGATCCATTAATATAATTTGAAGTATATATATAAGGCGAAAAATTAGAAATCTCTCCATAATCTTCTACCATAGTTTTCCATACGCGTTCAGCAGGAGCATCAATTACGATTTCTACTTTTATTGTTTTATATTTTTTACTCATACTTTGTGCATTGACAAAAGTTCCAGTAAGTAAACATACGATTGCAATCAAGGATGATTTTATTGTTGTTTTCATGTGATTATATTTTTATGTTTTCGCAAAATGCTGAGCCAATTAGATAGGCAAGAGCATAGATTATGCAGCTTTGAATTGATTTTTTTTATTAAATTTTTGATCAGATTTTATTTTAGCCTCTGTTTGTTTTCCAGTTTCTATATAGTATTTAAAATCATCTAATGTTTGATTAAGATCTTTGCGCATTTTAGGTTTCATCATCCACCCCATCAAAAATCCTGGGATTGGTGCAAAAACAATTTCTCCAGACATCATTACTTCGCAAGTCTGTTTAGATGTTTGAGTTACTGTCCAAGAATTTTTTGCACTTTTCATGATTGATGGGAGCCCATCTGCATAGTATGAAAAGGTCATCTCTTTTTCATTTATTGTATCTACAATCTCACTTATTTCTCCCCAAGTAGAGGTACACGTCCTTCCGCTTTTGGGGTTTCCATTCTTTGCCCTGGCCCCTGAGACATTAACAGTGCTAGCCCAATCACATACATTGTGATATTGTCCCCATAATGCCTCCCAGACCTTACTCGCTGGAGCATTTACTTCTCTGATTACTTTAAAATTCATTATATCTATGTTTTTTAGACTTAGATGTAAAAAAGAGCAAGCTGTGACAACTTTGCATAAAGCCTGTACCATCTTTTTAAGATATTATATAACAGAAAGCACCTATTTAGACTATAAAATGTTATCCCTTATTCACTACATTTTTACATTAAAAATGGGTAGATTGTAACTCGTATATTAAATGCTATGAATACAGACATACCCAGAATTGAGTTTAATCCTGCGACCAAAGAAAATTTTGGGTTTGAAATTATTTCTATCCAGGATATTGCTGATCGAAGACATCTCTTTGACCATGATCCAGAATTACCACATCAATTAAAGTTCTATAATCTAATCTTATTTACTGAAGGCCAAGGAAAGCACTTTATTGACTTTAAATGGTATCCTGTACAACAAAATAGCTTGATCTATCTTACTAAAGAGCAAGTAAACGCTTTTCATTTTTCGAAACATGTAAAAGGAATATGCCTTATTTTTAGTGAAGAGTTTTTTATTACAAGTTTTTCGCATCTACCCAAAGACTTTGTATTCAGACTGTTTAATCCTCAGTTATTTTCTCCTATCATACAAACACCTCAAAACGATGATTTTACAAAGTATTTAGAATTATTACAAGCAGAATATTCAAATAGCAATAGCTTTAATCATACAACCATTCTGAAGTCCTTATTTATTATTTTATTGTCAAAAGCAGAACAAATAAAACAAAGGCAAACCTTTCATATCACAGATGATACGAGAATTCAACTTTTCAAACGCTTTACAAACCTGTTGGAAACTCATTTTTCTAAAAGCAGAAGTGCAGAATTCTATGCAAATAAATTAAACATATCATACAAACATCTCAATACAGTCTGTAAAGAATTGATTCATAAAACAGCCAAGAATGTCATTAATGATTTTATTATTCTACAAGCTCAAAGAAGTCTTATTAATTCGACTGTAAAGAGTACAGAATTAGCGTATCAATTAGGGTTCGAAGATCCTACAAATTTCACAAAGTATTTTAAAAAATATACAGGTTTAACCCCAAAAGAGTTTAAAAACTCATATTCATAAGTGCTATAGTTCGATTTTAACCATTTTTTCTCTGATTTTTATCTTTCCAACTAGTATAAATCATTTGATCTTTGCATCGTATAAAATGTAAGACAGAAATCAATCTAGTAGGTATGATAAATTCAACACTCCTGATTGTTTCTTATAAAACAAGATCTAATAAAATCACTAAAAATGGAAATTACAAACAAAGAAAAAGCAACTGCATTACTTACTAGTCTTGAAACTGGAGATTCCTCAACAATCGCTTATATAAACCCTACAAAATATAAACAGCATAATCTTTCAGTGGCAGATGGGTTAGAAGGTTTTGGAGCTGTGTTACAAAACGCTCCTAAAGGAGGTTTTAAAGCTAATGTAGTACGATCTTTTCAAGATGGTTCTTACACCTTTTCACATACAATCTATGACTTCTTTGGTCCAAAAGTGGGTTTTGATATTTTTAAATTTGAAAATGGACAAATTGTAGAACACTGGGATAACCTAACAGATATATCTCCTGCAAATCCAAGTAACAGATCTCAAACCGATGGAAGTACTACAGTAACAGATCTAGATCAAACAGCTGTCAATAAAGAGATCGTAAAAGATTTTGTAAATACTGTATTGGTACAAGGGCAATTTGATAAGATGACAAATTATTTTGAAGGAGATCAGTATATCCAGCATAATCCCATGATTGGAGACGGCTTATCAGGATTAGGAAAAGCGTTGGAAGAAATGGCAAAAAACGGAATGACCATGGTATATACTACTAACCACATTGTATTAGGAGAAGGCAATTTTGTCCTTTCTGTTAGTGAAGGTCAGTTTGCAGGAAAACATACTTCATTCTATGATTTGTTTAGAGTTGAAAAAGGAAAAATTGCTGAACATTGGGATGTTATAGAAACTATTTTACCATCATCTGAACATAAAAATAACAATGGAAAATTCAATTTTTAATATTTGAAGATAAAAAACTAACGATTTGGGAATACTCCTAAATCGTTAGTTTTTTATATGTATTTTATTCCAGTGGCACTCGTAAAAAATCTACCTTCCCAGAAATGACCACAATTTATATCCTCTTTATTTTTGTTTTTTTAACACAAATATGGTCTCGTCAATCGTGGGGTTCCATTCTACTATATGTGTTTTTAAAACCTGAAAAATATCATCATCATATGCCATGGTTACTGTAAATGGATAAGATAAACCATCTATTTTTTTGTAATCCGAAAGATAAGATTTCAATACTTTCCCATAGTTAGGCCCCTTCTCTACTACCTTTGACTCAGAAAGTATGGGCACATACGTTTGAGTATCTATATAAAGGAAAATACTATTTTCTACCTCTTTACCATCGACCCACTGTGGATGCTTAGTCAATTGTATTTTATAGGTTTGAATATCATTTATTGTAGCCATTCCAATATATGCAACTTTATAACCATTGCTTTTCCAATGATACCCTGGATATGGAAAGTCGTGCATAGATAGCTTTGTGTTTTTTGTGATATCTGCACTTTTCTCTTCTGCTACCATTTGTTGGTTAGAACCCCAAGCAATTTTACCATCAAACGCTATAGAAACATATTGCATTCCGTTTACTTCTAATGTTGTTTTTTGTCTGCCATCTTTTTTCATTATCCTTTTAAAGGGTAACTCCATCCCCCCTTGAGAAATCAATTGAGCAATACCTTCTACATATAGAGAATGTATTGCATCCCAATTTTCCTGGCCTCCAGTATTTTCTGTATACTTATCCAGTATTTTTTCTGCATTTTGAGATAATAAGGTTACATTACTCAAAAGTAAAAGTGATATAATTAATACGTATGTTTTTATAGTATTCATAGTATTTAAAATTAAAATGAGTCGTTTCTATTTTTTAAAAATTTCTAATTCTATATGTATTTCATTACTTACTAAAGATTCCATAGCTCCAAAAACTATATCAAAATCACTCCGTTTTAAAATCGTTTTGCACCTTATATAGGAGTCATCTGTATTTGTTTCCATTTTATATGCCATGTCCAGTGTAACTTCACGTTCTATCCCTCTTATTTGTAATAGCCCGGTTATCTGATTATCATTTATCCTAAGTGACCTAAAAGTGATATGGGGATAGTCTACAGCATTTAGATACGTGTCACTGAGTACAATCTCATCTCTTTGTATATTATTTGTAGTCATACTTTTTGTAATAATTTGACTCTCTATACTTTTGAGTTTTTTATCAGCTGTACGAACTACTGTTCCTGAAAAAGAAGTAAAAGCTCCTTCTACTGTTAAGAACCCCATATGTTTTACAGTAAATGATATACTAGAACGTACTGTATCAATCTGATACGTACTAACTTGTCCTAACATATAAGATACATGACCCAAAAGGCATACAAGAGTAAGTATAGTTTTTAATATTGAACTGTATTTATTGAGCAAGAGCAAGGACAATTAGATTAATGTTTACATCATTCCCTATAATAGAAACTCCAGATGAAAGCTTCCTGTCAAAATTGATCCCATAATCTTGTCTGTTAATTGTAGTAGACGCTAGAAAAGCAATCGATTGTTTTTGAGTAGGTAAATCCAGTAAAGGCCCTTTGATTGAGAACGGTAATTCAATTTCATTACTAACCCCATGAATAGTTAATATACCTATCAAATAGTTTTTACCTTCTTTGAGTATTGTCTTGCTACTTTTAAATGTAATTTCTGGATACGTCGCTGCATCTAGAAAGACTTTACTTTTTACAGCTTCTTCTCCCCCAACACTATTTGCATCATAACTTTCGACTTGTATTGTTGCACTAGCATTTGTTTTTGTAGTATCCTCTGGGTTGTATGAAATCTGTCCTGCAATATTTTTAAACCTACCTACCACATCGATAACTCCAAATCGTTCTATTTGTATTTGTACAGAGCTATGGTCATTATCTATAACATAATTCTGCGCAGTACTGTAAGAGGTTATGATTAATAAAAATAGCGTAAGGGTAAGTGTAATTTTCATAATTTAAGTTTTAAGATTAATGAGTAACAATACTATTTGATCTTAAACTTGAATTCGACAATCTTTATAAAGGTTGTCTATATATGAAGTAAATTTGGCGAGAATTTAACAGTTACAATTCTTTACGGTATACTGACGGCGTTTTGTTTTCAAACTTTTTAAACGCATTCACAAAGGATGTTTTATTATTAAAACCTGCATCAAAAGCTATTTGTAACAAGTTTTTTTCTGGATGAGACTGTATAAGAATTTTGGACTCATGAATTCTATTACGATTAATAAAATCATAAAAGGAACATCCATAATGCTCATTAATTAGTTGAGATAAATGGTGGCTACTTATGGCTAACTTCTGAGCTAATTCTTGTAGCCTTAAATCATTTTTGAGAAATACTTTTTCTTTATCCATCAAAATCTCCAAATCTGTCAACGCTTTTAACTTCATCTCTTTTTTAAGAGAGGAGGTAGCATATTTTTGAATTGGGATATCTATAGCTAACCAATTAATACCTGATAATCGATATCCTATTGAATAGATAAAAACCCCCATAGGTACCACATATATATAATCTAGCTCTCTTGTATACGCATCTGAAGCAAAAAGTATGTATAAATAAATAGAAGCAAATAACAATGTCAGTAGTAATAAAACTGCAAATACTTTAAGCCATAATATGTCATTAATACTAGAATATTCTGCTTTAAGACGTCGTGTATATCCCTTAATTATTTTGAAACTGTATAAAAGATATACTCCTACATGTATAAATTGCAGATAAAAAACTGTAGAATATATATACTCAAAAGGGGTTACTGTCTTTGGCCTATAGTCAAACACAGCCAGCATACCATAATGTATTTGCCTTGAACTTAATGACTCATTACTGATAAGAGGAATCGCTACAACAAAAACAATAAATGGTAAAAGATGTAGTAAGGATTTAAAATGGAGAGTCCAATTTTTATCAGTCACAGATTTGTAATAGTAAAATACACATGGGCCCATTGCAAACCATATACCATATCGGGTACCATAGAATATATTGATATCGATCTTAAAGGCATTTCTTATTGATAAAAATTCTATTAAAATCCATATCATAAGAAGTATAAGAGCACATAAATAGCGATTAGATAGTACTTTTCTTCGCTCTGATGAAAATAGCAATACAGAGAGTGTAAATACCCCCTGAGCAACAAAAACTAAGATTAAAGCTGACCAAATATCAATATTCATGAAGAAGTCTAATAAATCATAAATATAAAGAAACACTGAAGTTATGACCTATTCCTACTCTTCTTTAACAAAAAGTGAAATGAATAAAGTAAGGAATGTATATGCTTTCGCGAAAGCGTACTCAAAACAAGTAAGGATACAAATGGTATTACTTTGGGCTGTTAAAATCACAGTATCCAATGATGGGTACAATTCAAATTTCTTGTTTACAATACTGTCATTAATTAGTACATAAATTAGTATTTAAAGATCTTCTTTTTAGGCAGAATAAACATTTGACCTATATCAATAAATAATAAAATTTAAAATATTAATGCTGTTTTAAAATAGAGATAACTATATGAATACTTAATTTTACCCGCTATATCAATGCATGGGTTTCCAATGATGCATTCATTTTTGTAAATAATACCTTTGTTATAATAAAACACTCATGAGTTTTTTAGATATTATTTTGATCATTATAAGTGGTGCTGGACTAATTCATGGTTGTGTACTATCAATCTATTTACTATTTCTTAGAAAAAATCGTACACTTTCAAATATCCTACTGGCGCTATTACTAATTGTCATGGCAATCCGTGTTGGGAAGTCAGTTCTTTTTATCTATGCAAGCGATCTTGAATTTACAATCATACTTATAGGCTTATCTATGCTTATGGTTTTGGGACCATTATTATACTTTTATTGTATGAGTATAACCCGTCCTGACTATTCATATCATAAAAAAGATTTAATACACTTCATTCCCTTTAGTATCCTCTTAATCATCAGTGTTTTTGCTACCGAACAGTGGTTTATTAATCACGGTGTATTTTGGTCTTTTATTTTATTGGCGTTTGTATACGGACATTTTATAGGGTATATATTTACATCTTGGGCTATCATTCCAAAAGAAGGTAGCGCTTTAACAAAACCACAATCTATAGTCATAACATGGGGAAAATACTTTGTCTTAGGAGTTACAGTCATATGGTTTTCATACGTCTTAAATATTTTTGAGAATCAAATCCCTTATATTCTAGGACCTATTATATATAGTTTTACTATTTATTTTTTAACCTACAAGGCATTTCGTTTGAATGCCATTAGTTACGATGGTTCCGTTTTTAGAGAAGAAAAAGAGAATATCCAATTATTCAAAACTATAGACACTATTATTACTACAAATAAGCTTTTTTTAGATGCAAATTTACATCTGGATAAAGTGAGTGTATTATCATCGATTACATCACATCAAATTTCTTCTGTCATCAATGAACAAACAGGAAAAAACTTCAATAACTATATTAATAAGTATCGCATTGAAGAAGCAAAAAAGAAGTTAAGAGAGGATGAAAAGCAGCAATTTACGATATCTTCTATCGCCTATGATGTAGGATTTAATAGTCTTTCTTCCTTTAATGCTGCCTTTAAAAAATTTGAGAATTCTACTCCTTCACAATTCAGAAATTCTATAAAATAAGGCTGACGAATTTATAATTCCGTCATAGTGTATTATAAATAATTGCAGGCTTGAGTTATGAGTACTAGTTCTTTGTTATGTATTAACAAAGAAACTCATAAACAATGAAAACGAGTATTACAGTAATTATTTTAGTGCTAACAGTATCTATATATACCTATGCACAGACCCCTACTTTTGATAATCTGAAACAAATTGACGCATGGCTTCAAAAAGACATTGATCAACAAAAATTACAAGGAGCCATTGTCATGGTCGCAACTAAAGAAGGCGTCATATATAAAACAAAGCAAGGCGTATCTAATATTGAATCACAAAGAGAAATACAATATGGAGATTATTTTAAAATTGCTTCGTTATCCAAAATGATAACGACAGTAGCTGCTTTACAGCTATATGAAAAAGGATACTTTGACTTAGATGACCCGATAGAAAACTACCTCCCAGAATTTAAAGACCTCAAAGTCATTGATCAAACATCCGAAGAATATCAACTTATAGAAAGTAAACAAAAGGTAACCGTACGACATTTATTAAATCATACAGCAGGATTTACTTATGACGGTCCTGTAATTTCAAAAATATATAAAGAAAAGCAGCTTTCCTTTTTTAATCCAACACAGAAAGATTTAAAAACCTTTATGGAGATTTTAGGTACTACCCCATTAGTACATCAGCCTGGTGAAAAATTTACGTATGGCCCGTCAACAGATATCCTTGGGTTTTTAATAGAGTCCCTGACAAATCAATCCTTAGAGGCATACTATAAAGAATATATATTCACGCCTCTTCAAATGAATGAAACAGGGTTTAATACACATAAAACCCATATAGATCGGTTGGTGAGATCCTACTCTTTAAAAAAGGACACGCTAAAACCTATCAATAAAAAAGTAGATTTAGATACGGAAGTTTATAATCGAGTTTTTATGGGGGGAAGTGGTTTAATCTCAACTGCTGCTGATTATATAAAATTTTGTCAGATGCTACTCAACAACGGGAACTATAAAGGCAATAAAATTATTTCCAGAAAATCCATTGAAATGATGACTTCTAATCAAATTGGAGCTTTAGACTACCCAAAAGGATTTCATCCGATATTAGGTAAAGGCAACAAATTTGGTTTTGGCGTAAACATAATTACAGAAGAAGGAAAAAACAATGAGCTTTATAGCAAAGGAAGTTATTATTGGGAAGGAGCCTATACAACAACGATGATTGCAGATCCCAAAGAAGGCTTTGTTGCATTATTAATGACTCAAATGGGTGGACGTGCATCACTTAAAATCCGCAAGGATTTTAGAAAAACAATTTATAGCGCTCTTAACTAAAAAAGGATCATGAAACATAAAATAAAAAAAATAATAAAAAAAGGAATTTTAGGGTCTTTCTATTTTTTTATACTAGCATCTGTCATTTTTGTAATTGCATTAAACTGGCCATTGCCACAGCTAGAAACGCCACAAAAACATGATATTATTTTAATAGAATCTATCACTATTGTAGATGTAAAAACAGGAATACTTTTAGAAAATAGAGATATCGTAATATCCGATAACAGAATTACATCCATTGCGCCTTCTGGAAGGATTCCTATAACAGGAAAAGAGTTTACAATTAATGGATCTGGTAAATATATAATTCCTGGACTCTGGGATATGCATACACATTCCAATAAACATTCAGAATGGTTGCATCACCCTTTATATATTGCAAACGGCGTTACTGGGATTAGAGATATGTCTGGTACCTTGCATGAAGAAGATTCCTATTGGGCAGGTAGCGAGCAACGCCTTCTCTGGAATAAAGAGTTAGCACGTAATACCCGAGTAACCCCTAGATATGTGCTTCAGAGTAGTTATCAAATAGATGGTGAAAAATCTGTACCAGGTGGAGCACCAGATTTCTTTACTTTAAATTCCATACAAGATGTAATTCCACTATTAGAATACTATAAAGAAAAAGAGGTAGATTTTATAAAGGTCTACCAACAGATCAAGCCCGAGTCTTACCGAGAATTAGCGAGACAAGCCCCCAGATACGATATGCATCTGGCAGGACACAAACCTATGTTTGTAACCTTAGAAGAAGCAGTGACATTAGGACAGCGAAGTTTTGAGCATGGGCGCATTTTTATGTTTGATTGTTTCCCACATGCCGATAGCTTACGGGTAAGTCCAAACTGGCGTAAAAACTACAGCTATTATAAAAAAGAAATGGTTGCTGAGTTTGATGAAACAAAAGCAAAAAAATTAATGCGATTAATGGCAGAAAAAAATGCCTATTGGACCCCTACCCTGCAAACACTAAAATTTGAATCAAATGCGCATAAAGAATCCTATTTAAATAATAAAAATGTAAAATATATTTCTTCTGTTAGAAAAAATTTATGGTGGTCATTTGATATCGCAAGTAATAAAAAAAGAAACCTTGCAGATTCAAGTCAGACAAGTCAGAAATTTTATAACAAGGTACGTAGCCAGATAGCATTAGCACATACCTATAATGTACCTATTATGGTCGGTACAGATGTAACAGACAGCTATATATTCCCAGGATTTAGTGTACATAACGAGTTAGAAGACCTAACAAAGAGTGGTTTGTCAAATCTGGAAGCTTTACGAAGTGCTACGATGATACCAGCACAATTTGTAAAAAAAGAAAGAGACTTTGGTAGTATTGAAATAGGTAAAATAGCCGATATGGTTATTCTGGATAAAAACCCTTTAGAAGATATTCGTAATTCAAAAACAATTCATGGAGTATTTATGAATGGCCTATACTATAACAACGCTACCCTTCAAAAACATAAAGAATTTACCGAGTCCATGAGTTCTAGTTTTCATATGAATATCAAACAGTTTTACAGCCTTGTTGATAGCCCATTGATACGAGTCCAGTTTGCTGACTAACAATTACTTATACATCAATTAGCAAAGACTCTAATTTTCAATCTCAATAGATATTAAAAATGGAAAAACTCTATGATATATTATCAGAGCATCTTTTTGTATCTGATGAAATAAAAAAAGAACTTAAAGAAAGAATGTCCAGACAGACTTTTAAAAAGAAAGAAATCGTACTTAATGCAAAACAAATAAGTACAGACTATTTTTTTATAGAAAAAGGAATCATGAGGCTCTATTTCTCTAAAAATGACAAAGAAATCACCGAGTATTTTTCTAGTGAAACCCAATGGATAAACTCCCCTAGAAGTTTTTTAAAACAAGAAATCGATTATTACACTATGGATGCCATTGAAGAAACGACTGTATGGACCCTATCTATAGACGACTACACCTATTTATCAAATACATTCCCAGAGCTCGATTGCTATTTTAAAGGCGAAATCCTTCATCTCTTTAGTATCACTTTAGATCATCTGGCATCAATCCGATTTTCGACAGCCAGAGAAAAGCATGATACTTTTTTAAAAAACTATGCATCCATTTACCATCGTATTCCATTGCGTATTGTAGCGAGTCATCTAGGTATCACACAAGAAACATTAAGTAGATTACGGAAGGGAAAATAAAGGTATTAAGAATAAAGGGTACGCTTTCGCGAAAGCAAAAAAGAACCTATAAAATGTTAGCTATAGCAAAGTAGGCAATGACTTTATAGGATTCATACCTACATAAAGGTAGAGTCTCAACATAATTAATTTTGAAAATTCACAGAAAAGCTTTTCTATAAAGAAAAAAGGGTCTTATATTTGCACCCGCATTCAAGGAAATACCTTGATGAGGCACTCAAGGAGAAATGGCAGAGTGGTCGAATGCGGCAGTCTTGAAAACTGTTGAGGGTCACACCTCCGGGGGTTCGAATCCCTCTTTCTCCGCTTAGGAATTACCAAATTCCACTAAAAGCCCGTAAACATTATGTTTATGGGCTTTTTTAATTTTACTAAATATCAAATAAAGCTATATAATATCAAATAAAAGGTGCGGTGTTCGGTGCGTGATTTTTTATACTAAAATACGCACCTATTATTTCGTTAACTACTGTTTAATAAGGGTTTACACGTAATTTACGTTTCTATTTTTTGTATCTTTAGATGGAACAAAATACACGCACCGATGCAAACTACATTCTCAGTACTATTTTACCCAAGAGGGAACGACATCGATAAGAATGGTAATGCCCCTATTTACCTAAGAATTACTGTAAATGGTAAACGAAGTGAATGTAGTATCAAGCGCAAGGTACTTTTGACTAGATGGAATTCTGAAGGGGGAAGAGTTCGTGGAACTACAGCTAATGTTCGTGAATTAAATAGGTATATGGGTTCTATTAAGGCTAAAATTTATAAAATACACGAAACACTATCTGACAATCGAGAATTAATAACTGCAGATATTATAAAGAGTATTTACCAAGGTAAAGGGATAAAGCATAAAATGCTGCTTGAAATTTTTCAAAATCATAACGATAAGATTGAACGTTTAGTTGGAAAAGAATTTGCTCCTGGTACAATAGAACGATATAAAACTGCCAAGAAGCACGTTGAAAATTATATTAATCTCGAATATAAAACAGCGGATATTCCTGTTAAGGATATTGACCATAAATTTATTTCAGGATTAGAATATTATTTAAAGACAGAACGAAAGTGTGCACATAATACAGCTATAAAGTATGTGACCAATTTTAAGAAAATCGTCCGTATCGCTCTTGCTAACGATTGGATTAGTAAAGACCCGTTTTTGAATTGGAAAGCGAAACTTAAAATTGTTGAAAGAGAGTTTCTAACAGAAAAAGAAATTCAAAAAATGGTCGAAAAAGAATTACATACTGAGCGTTTAGACCAAGTAAAAGACATATTTCTTTTTTCTTGCTTTACTGGACTTGCTTATGCAGATGTAAAAAAGCTTTCTCGTAATGATATTGTACTTGGTATAGATGGGGATAAATGGATTAAAATAAAGCGCTCAAAAACCGATACTCGAAGTAGTATTCCTTTGTTGCCAACTGCTCTCGAAATATTGGATAAGTATAATGAACATCCAGATGTTTCAAATAGGGGTAGATTACTTCCTGTTTTGAGCAACCAGAAAATGAATGCTTATTTAAAAGAAATTGCCACTCTCTGTAAGATTCATAAAAACCTCACTTTTCATTTGGCTAGACACACTTTTGCAACTACGGTAACATTATCTAATGGTGTGCCTATTGAATCTGTAAGTAAAATGCTTGGTCACAAGTCTTTAAGAACTACGCAGCATTACGCAAAAATTTTGGATAGAAAGGTGAGTGATGATATGAAGATACTTAAGGCTAAAATGAAGGCTTCGGTTTTAGTAACAGAAAGAAAAATAAAATAGAGGTTTCTAAAGAGGCATTCGGTAGTCTTTATCCTCATCATTTCTTAGTTTTTCTACATAGCCAGAAATTGTACTTGTCTTTTTTGGTTCTTTCAACTTAAAATTATTTTTAGCAAAAATCTTAGCTATCGTCTGCCAATTATCTGTTTTCCACTTTTTTGATTTAATGAAGAAATAGAATTTTCTTGCTTCTATCTCTGGCCAATTATTCTTCTTGAAAAATAAAGCCACTTCACTTTCATTAAAAATAACTTTGGGCTGTTTATTTAAGTTTTCTTTTGTTTTATGTTTTATAGAAGTTACCAATTTTTGGCTAGGTTTTGGAACGCAGTTAGCCAAAATTTGGACTTCTTGTGTACTTATGGTTGTACCACTTTTGGGACAAGCTCTGGTCATCTTAATTTTAGAACCTCTTGATGGATGATATGATGGATAGTAGGTAAGATATCCCCAGGCATCTAAATCTCGCAAATGATTATGATACGTCGTTTTAGATTTAATCTTTGCCCTTTCCATTATGAGCTCCCGATTTATGCTTAAGGTCTCTTTAAAAAACTTTTTATTCCATAAATAAAAGAAGGCCATATATAATGTGATATGTCCTTGTTTAATACGTTTATCGTTATTGAATATTTCCAATACGGTATTGAGGTGAATAATGTAGTTTACACTTTTCACTATGCATCATCATTGTTATTCAAATATTTCTTTTCGCGAAAGCGAACGTCTTTCTCCAGATAAGGGTCATTTTTCTCCACCATTCGTACTTTCTTCTTTGGTTCAGCTTGTTCGAAAAGTGATTGTAGCATTGCTACTGTCGGTTTGGTTTGGTTCTTTTCGATGTCTTTCATTATGGCAATCATTCCATTCATTCGTTTTTTAATAAGAAGTGAAATCCGCTTCTCTAATGTCTCCATATTTGGACCCATAGACTCTATTGGCGAAATGCAGTTTTCTTCAAAAAACTCAATCATAACCAATAAGGTCATCGATTTTGAAAGTGACATTTCTTTACAAAATCCATTGAATTTAGCTGCTACCGAAGCTTTAATACTTAAGCTCTTAAATTGCTCTTTTTCATATCCTTTATCCATTTTTCCTTGAAAAATTTGTTGTTTTTATTGGGTTGTGGGCGGTTTTCCGTGAAAAACAATACTTTAATTTTAAAAACACATAACAATCAATCGCTGTCAAGCACTGATTTTACTGGTGCTTTGAAAAAACTTAATGTCGTAACATCGCGCCAGCGTGTTACCCTCTTGCTATACAACCCTTCCATTTTATTTCAGGTTTGCAGTACTTTATATCTAAAGCTAAAAAGCCTTTCAACTTAAATACTGTCAGCTCAATTTTTTAAGAAAAATGTACCACAATTTTATTCTATTCTCATAAAATAGCCTGAAACGTTGATTTTTTTGTATTCTGATTACAAGCATATTAAGTCAAAACCTAAGCCAATAATAAATGATGTCAATTGGTGTCAATTAGTTGCCACAATGGCATTTATCTGCATACTTATTATATCCTGAGCGTTTTCCTTTTCTTTTGACTTAGAACGTAGTAATTTGATATCTTTTAGTTTTCTTTAATTGTCTGAAAAAGCATAAGTATAGCTTTCAGAATTAATTCTACTTACTTCCCATAGAGCCTTCACTGTTACCTTTTCGGAAACAGCACCTAAAATTTAGGTTGAGTAAAGACTTATAAAAAGAGCGAGGAACGAGCCTGATTATGCAGTCTGTCTCAAGTTAAATTTAAAACTTTGTAAAGTAAAAGGTGTAAGTGAATTTCATTTGGCGGACTCTTTTTCAAAGTTGACCAACCTCTGTTAGAGTAGAACTGATTTTATCAATTCAATATCAAGCATAAATAAGTTTGCATCAACTTTGAAAATGTGTCCAAGATGCTTTTAACGAAGCTCTTTTCTTGAGTGTAGCTTTTGGCGTAAGGAGAGAAATGTGCGAAGTGGCTTTATTTCGCAGTCTTAGGAATGGAATATTTTTGAGAGTTAATCTTTGGATTAATCCCACTTCATCTTCTGTAATCTAATGGCATTCAAAATTGCAAGTAGTGCAACTCCAACATCAGCAAATACAGCTTCCCACATTGTTGCAAGTCCACCAGCACCTAGAATAAGAACTATGATTTTTATTCCAAAAGCCAATGCGATATTTTGCCAAACGATACGTCTTGTAGAGTGTCCTATTTTTATGGCACGAGCTATCCTTGATGGTTGGTCATTTTGAATGATAACATCTGCCGTTTCTATGGCAACATCACTTCCTAGACCTCCCATTGCTATGCCGACATCACTTGCAGCCAATACAGGTGCATCGTTGATACCATCACCTATAAAAGCAACCTTTGTATCTGGTTGTGCTTTGAGTTTTTCTACTTCGTTAAGCTTATCTTCTGGGAGTAATCCGCCTTTTGCCCAATCGATACCTAATTCTTTTGCAACTTGTTGCGTAATGGAATCTTTATCGCCCGAAAGCATTATGATTTTAGAAATACCTGATTTGCGGATTTTCTTGATTGCTTGATGCGCATCTTCTTTCAGCTCATCTGCGATAGTTACATAGCCAGCAAATTTGCCGTCTATTCCTACCATTACTATGGGTTCAACAATGGCGTCTGTCTCCGAAGGAACGTCAATAGCATTTGAAGTCATTAATGCTTTGTTTCCAACCAATACTGTTTTTCCGTTTACCGTTCCTTTCAGCCCCTTTCCTGCAATTTCATATACTTCGCTGGCATCATAGTCTGCGCCTTCGGCTTTGTATTCCATAATAGCCTTGGCAATGGGATGTGTAGATTGCTCTTCCATTGCCATCAGGTATTTCATAAAATCCGCTTTCGCGAAAGCGGAATCATTTACAACCTTTTTTATTTTAAAAACTCCCTTTGTAACTGTTCCGGTCTTATCCATAACCACAGTATTTACTTTAGTCATTGCATCGAGAAAAGAGGCTCCTTTGAATAAAATTCCATTGCGGGATGCCGCGCCTAATCCACCAAAATATCCTAACGGAATGGAAATCACAAGCGCGCAAGGACAAGAGATTACAAGAAAGATTAAAGCTCGATATAGCCAGTCTCTAAAGACGTAATCATCAACAAAGAAATAAGGAAGAAATGTGAGCCCTATCGCTAGAAATACAACGATAGGTGTGTAAACACGAGCAAATTTTCTAATGAAAAGCTCTGTTTTAGATTTTCGAGCGGTTGCGTTCTGAACCATATCCAAAATACGAGCGATGGAACTGTCCTTAAACTCCTTGGTCGTTTTTACTTCAATAACACCATCAAGATTAATACTTCCTGCAAAAACAGACGCTCCTTGCTGAACCGTATCTGGTTTACTTTCTCCAGTAAGAGCAGCAGTATTAAAAGAACCTTTATCCGAAAGTAAAATTCCATCTAATGGCACTTTTTCTCCTACGCGTACTTGAATCTTTTCACCTATTTCCACAGTTTCAGGACTAACCGAAATAAAGTCACCATTACGGTTGACCAACGCTTCATTAGGCCTAACATCGAGTAATGCCTTTATGTTTCCTTTCGCCCGATTCACTGCTGCTTGTTGAAATAATTCGCCCACAGCATAAAACAACATTACAGCAACACCTTCTGGGTATTCGCCTATGGCGAACGCCCCCAAAGTTGCAATGGACATCAGAAAAAATTCTGTGAAGAAATCTCCATTTTTAATACTTTTCCAGCCTTCTTTAATTACTGGAAAACCAACGGGTATGTAAGCAATGGTATACCAAATAATTCTCACCCAGCCTTCAAAAAATGGTAACGCATCAAAATAATCTATGGCAATACCTGCGACAAGCATTATAAAACTTATGATTGCAGGGATGTAGGTTTTAAAAGCACTACTATTTCCGTGGTCGTGGTTATGACCGTCATCGTGACTATGTTCTTCCTCCGAATTAGGCTTTAGGTCTCTTAAATTGAGTTTCTTTTTTTTCATTTTGTACTGAACAATTCTTTAATATCATCAGGAATAGGCATAGGTCTTAATGGTGGTACATTTGCACCTCCTGTATTGCCAAGTGGTATGTGATTAATGAAGGACTTCCAACCGCCAACAATTAATCTAATGATTTGCCCAAATACTTCTTTCGTATTCTTTTCCATCAACCCAAACTTCAGCATTAACCAATGTGAATAGGTATGCTCAATTGGGTAAGACTGACCTATAATATGACTTCTTTCTAAATGATACCAGGCTATACTGAATTGTTTACTTTCTAAAAAATAACGATAAAGCTCTAATTCTTTGTTGTATGCCTGTTTTAGATGTTTTGGTATTTTTATATTAAACCTCATATCCATTGATTTTGGATAAAAGTAGTTTAATAGTTAGTGCAACGGAAGTGCATTATTGACCGCTACATTTATCACATATCCCTTTTACAACTAGGTTCACATTTTCTGAAACAAATCCATCTGGCACTTTAATTTGTGGGATTTTATGTTCCGTAAGACACACCGTTTCATTGCAGTTGTTACAATGAAAATGCAAGTGCAAATCTTGTTCAATCTCACAGTTACAACCCTTTTCGCACAAGGCATACTTTGAAATGCCTGTTCCATCATCTATTTGGTGAACTATTTTCTTTTCTTCAAAAGTTTTGAGTGTACGATACAATGTGGTGCGTTCTGCTTTCGCGAAAGCGGACTCAATATCTGTCAAAGTTACTGCTACCTCTTTTTCTGCAAGAAACTTATATATGAGCAGACGCATTGCCGTAACACGAATATCTTTTGACTCTAATACTTCTTCTATTGTTTGCATATTTAATCGTGGTCTTCGTTTCCAAAAGGTTTAATAATAATTCCTACGCTAAAGATAAACCCATCAGTGGGCGCATAAATTTCGGGAAAAGTTGGGTTTTCGTGTGGAGGTAATACCAACGGAGAAAATCGACTTTGCCTGCGGTCTGTGAAATTTTCAAAATTCACAAATGTGCTACCCCATTTAAAGTTACGCATTAACAGGAGTCCCATTGTAAAAAAATCTGTTGTTTCAGACCCATTTGACAATAGTTGTTTTCCTGTGTAGTAGGTTTCATAACCAATGCGCCATTTATCAGATTCGTACATCAATACACTACCTGCATTATGCTTTGCGGTTAATGGTTTTTGTGGATTACCAGGTAAATAATTCAATCTCGTATCTATCAACGCATAATTAAGAAACCATCTAAAATCCTCGTAAGTAAATTTAATATTAGTCTCAGCTCCTCTACTAATAATTTCACCTTCAGCATTTTCAAAATTAAATAACCCATCATCTGTACTATTTAGAAGCAAGCCGTTTTTGATTGCAGATACGTAGAATAATTGGTTAATAGAAAATCCTATTTCATCTGATAATCTTGTTTGATAATTAAAATCAAGATTAACTCCATAAGACCTTTCAGCTTTCAAGGCATCCTTGTTTATGGGTAAAACATCTCTGAAATTGATAAATTCCGCTTCTTCTGTAAATATATCTGGTAGTTTATACCCAAGTCCACCACCGATTCTACTTGAAAATCCAGTGTCGTTTTTATATAAAAGCGAGACTCTAGGTAGTGCAAAAAAGCCCCAATCTTGAGCGTAATCGGTACGTAAACCCGTTTCCAAAATCCACTGGTCAGAAAGGTCATAAATATTGTTTGCAAATAAACCATAGGTGATTTCCTTTTGGTCTCTTTCGATGGGATTATCTATTTCATCAAACGATGTGGAATACAAATTAGCTCCGAGCACCCAATCAGATTTTAAACCTTCTTTTTGATAGGTAGCTTCTGTAAAAGTATTCCATTGTTTGCCTTTAAAGGTCAGGTCTGGAATATCCAAACTCCTATCAAAATAAGCGATGCTATTTTTTACAGTAAGCGTCCTCAATGAGTCTAACTTTGTCTCGTAAACAGCTTGACTACTTAGACGCTTGGAAAGGTTATTTTCAGTATATTGATGAATACCATTTTGCCCTTCTTCAATTTTTGTAATATCTCCCCCTTTTCTATCATCATATGTTCCGTTAAGTCCTAACCAAAGTATTGTATTTTCAGATGGGTAGTAAAATAATTTTGGATTAATACTCAATGACTTTGTTAATGGCAGATTACTGAAACCGTCATCTTCAGGGTCATAAGCTTTCTGATAATGGCCAGAGCCATACAACGTCCAACCAAATTTATCTTTTCGCTGTCCGTAAAAGACATTTGCGGTACTACCTAGTGCTTGGGTCTGTGTTAGCATTATATCTAATTGAGGGTCTTCTTCTGGTGTTTTAGACACCATATTTACTAACCCCGCTATTGCACCACCACCATACAATGTAGATGAGCTACCTTTTATTATTTCAAATTGCTTGAGGTCTATGATAGTATTACTTCAATAGCATCATTTATCACACAAACCCCAATCTCTTTAATTACCTTACTCGATAGAGATAGAAATTTTTTAAAGTCACATCACGGCATTCCGATGAATGAATCTCCAAGAGCACTTTCTTTTTGTGGTCACGCAATTAATTCGGAAGAAAGAATAATGATTGTAGAAGATGCAAGGTCAGATGAACGCTTTTTTGACAATCCATTAGTAACGGAGCATCAAGCTATATTTTATGCTGGTGTACCACTAGTAAATCCAGAAGGTTTTAAATTAGGAACATTATGCGTTTATGATAATGAGCCACGGGAATTAAGCCAAAAGCAAATTACAACCTTAATAGATTTGTCGAGACAAGTGGTAAATCTCTTTGAACAACGCTGTCAAAACTTTGAGCTTGTAGATTTAAAAAATCAACTCCTAGAGCGAAATAAGAATCTTGAGAGTTTTGCCGGGTTAGTGTCACACGATTTGAAATCCCCATTAGCCAATATAATTTCGTTGACTGATTTATTAGAAAATGAGCCGGACAATGTTTTGACGGAGGACTCGATAGAATACATAAAGTATTTGAAAAGCTCATCGCATTCACTTAGCAACTACATTGACGGTATTTTAAAATTTTATAAAAGTGATGATATTCTGAAAAATGAAAGTGAAACATTCCAGTTATCCACATTTATAGAAGAAGTAGAAACGATAGCAATACCTCGAACTGAAAATGTAAGTGTTACCATTTCTAATGGTAACAGCTTCTTAACTGCAAACAAATCGGCATTGCAACAAGTTTTTATCAATCTCATCACAAACGCGATAAAATATAATGACAATAGCATCATTGAACTTTATATTGGATTTAAAGATATTGAAGACTTTTATGAATTTAATATTCAAGATAATGGTAATGGGATCCCTGAAAATCATCTAGAAACTATTTTTGATTTGTTTACCACGACTGGAGAGACTGATAGAAATGGCAACAAAGGAACTGGAATTGGTCTAGCTACTGTGCGCAAATTAATAACAAAATTAGGAGGAGTGATTTCTGTTACTTCTACTGAAAAAGTAGGGAGTAATTTTGTTTTTACGGTAGCTAAATCCTAATCTATCTTAATTCCATTTGTTGTAAATGCAAATCCGTGTTGTCCTATGGTGCCTACCATTACGCCCTGAAAAATCGGCGTTACGTGGCTGTGAGCACCCCATTGTAATATAAAATTTGCTCCAGTTCCACCTACTTCATCCTCTTCTTCTATAACATAATCTATGGTTTCTAAAGGCTTCAGGAAAATAGGATTCTCTATGTAATTTCTTACTAACTCACCTTCTGTATTATAGTAGTCTACTTTTTCAATAAAAAGGGAATCTACCATACTCGTATTACGAATACTCAAGGTGGCGGTTAGCAAAACTTTTGAACTTCTTCGTTTGTTATAGATATCTGAATAAATCGGGACATAAACTTTTTGCCTATATGCATAATCTAAGCCTCTCGCACCCAAAGGAATTTGCATTTCTTGTTTAATCTCTGTCTCTAATTCTCGATTTGGGTTTGGTTTATCACACCCAACAAGAATAATCGAAAGGACAATAATCATTAGTTTTAACTGTTTTCTCATTTTACTATTTTTTTTAAACCAGTGGTTCTAGATTAATATAACTGTAATTGACATCACCGAGATGCTTATAGTTTTCATCTCCATCCTTTAAAACTCCCCAACCAAAGTTTCTTTCAATTACTTCATCTTTATAATTATCCATTAAACTTTCAGAGAGTAAAAGATATTCGTCTTTTTTTATATCATTTTTAAGTAGTCTATGAGCAACAATAACATCTTCTCCCATAAGTTTTATGTTTTTACCTATTTGAACAGATCCTATTGACTCTCCGTAATGTAAAATGATCTTTAGTCCAAGTATATCAGGGATATTAGAAACATCATTATGCTTTTTGTGTTCTTCCTTCAGAACTTTGATTTGTTCATAAAATTTTACATAGAATTTCCTGCACTGATTAATTAAGTTCTTAAATGATGGCAACTCACCATTTTTATAAAATAATATGGCATCTCCTTCTATTTCTGACACCTTCAGGCCAATATCATTGGCATAAATAATTTTGTTGAGCAATGATGGGATAACAATTGAACTTAGCTCAATGTCTGTATCACTCATAAACTCCGTAAATCCACTGATGTCTGGTATACATATTAAAGTAGGTTGTGCTTTCATAATGGTTGATTTTTAATATTTCAAAGATATTATCACATCATCCATTATGTGTTACATAATTATTCTAAAACGTTATATCTTCATCACTTAAAAAGCGTCACACTCTTAAGCTTTAGTTTCGAATTATGTAATGATCTCTATGAATTATATAACACCGAAAGAGGCATTCTCATATAATTTTGTACCATACTTAATTTAAAAGAAAGCAAAAATGATTACTGAAAAAAATAAGAGTAACGAAGCTGTTACGGTAGCAAAAGAGTTAAACACGCTTCTAGCAGATTACCATTTATACTATCAAAAACTTAGAAATTTTCATTGGAATGTAAAGGGGCAAAACTTTTTTGACCTACACAACAAATTTGAAGAAATGTACAATGATTCTAAAATAAAAATCGATGAAATCGCTGAGCGAATCTTAACACTGAGATTTCATCCAGTGAGTAATCTAAGTGACTATTTAGAGAATTCGTCGTTAAGAGAATCTGCTTCAAATTTACGTGACGATCAAATGATGACTGCGTTAATTAAAGATAACGAACTCTTACTATTACAAATGCGTAAAACCATAGATCTTGCAAACAATGTAAAGGACGAAGGTACAGTAGACCTACTAAGTAGTTATATAGCGCAGCTTGAAAAAAATACTTGGATGCTAGAAGCTTGGTCTAGTAATCAACCTTCATAAATTATAATTAAACATTAATTCACACCAAATGAAAGAAAACGCTCAAAAGCCCATTACTCAAATAACCGATAAAGTTCAAAGTTGGATAGAAAGTTTTATTGACAATCTACCCAATCTAGGGGTTGCACTTATAGTATTAATCATCTCGTACTTTTTATCCAGACTTATCTACAAGATAACACTTCGTGTTGCAAAAAAACGAGTGACGCAAGACTCCATATCGAGATTAATTGCAAGGGCTGCTTCCATAGTAATTGTATTACTCGGTTTATTTCTAGCACTTGGTGCTTTAAACTTAGGAAAAACCCTTACTGGCCTATTAACAGGAGCAGGAATATCAGGATTAGTTATTGGTCTGGCCTTACAAGGAACTTTATCTAATACCATTTCTGGTATCATTCTCTCTTTTCGTAAAAATATCCGCGTCGGAGATTGGATAGAAACCAATGGTTTTTCGGGAGAAGTTATTGATATAAACCTCAATTACTTTGTTCTGAGGTCAGTGGACAACAACACAGTAATACTACCTAACAAAGAAATTTTAGAGAAACCCTTCAAAAACTATTCACTTACAAATAGAATACGAATTGTACTTGAGTGTGGCGTCGGATATGAATCTGATCTTAATGAAGTAGAGCAGATTACCAAGAAAGCGATAAATGACTTATTTAATCAAGAGGAAATCCAGAAAGAAGTGGAATTTTTTTACACCGAATTTGGAGATAGCTCGATAAACTTTATCACACGCTTTTGGGTAGATGGTCTTAATGGATTAGAAAAACTGAAAGCCAAGAGTAATGCTATCGTTACTATTAAAAACGCTTTCGCGAAAGCAGATATCAATATCCCTTTCCCAATTAGAACATTACAGTTTGAAAATGGATTATCCATTCAAAATAATACTTCTGTAGTTAAAGAATCGAAGGACTGATAAATTAATATCTTAAACCTAATAGCCGCAATTATTTGCGGCTTTTTGTTTTAATTTATTTTAAAGCAATTAAATCCTGCTATATTTAGGAAAAATAGTTTGGAATGAGTAAACATACGGATAAAGCAGGATTACCTCCAGGTTCTATAATATTTACAGGAAATAAGAAAGTAGATAATGTATTTGTGCACTATCTCTCTTACAATGGGGAACGTTGCGCAGACGAAGTTTTTGATAGTAATAATTATGATAGCATACCTAATCCTAAGAAAGGACTAATAAATTGGTATGACATACGAGGTATGCATAATACCGATTTAATTGGCCAATTAGGCGAAAAATTTAAGAAGCACCCCTTAATCTTAGAGGGTATTGCAGATACATACCAAAGACCAAAATTTGAGGAATATGAAGGGGGCAACTTTATTACGATGCGCGCCATTACCTTTGATAAAATCACTCAAAAAATAAAGAAGGAGCACGTTGCCATTTACTTTAATGATGGTTTAATTACCACTTTTCAAGAAACCGAAAGTGACTTATTTTTTCAAGTAAGAAAGCGTATAAATTCGAGTAGTGGAAGAATACGACAACGAGGTGCAGACTATCTAGCTTATGCGCTCATAGATGTATTAGTAGACAACTACTACATCGTTCTTGAACAAATGGAAGAACATATCGAAAGTCTGGAGGAGCGAATGCTAGAGATACAGGATATTGAGGATAAGAACAGTATACATTCTTTGAAAAAAGAACTTCTAGTCTTGCGTAAATCTGTGGCACCACTAAGAGAGGCCATAAGTAAATTTTCAAAATCAGAAAGTAATTTTATTCAAGACACTAGTATAGTTTATATAAGAGACCTCTATGAGCACACCATACAGGTAATGGACACCATAGACGGCTACCGAGATATTCTTAATGGACTTCAAGATTTGTTTATCTCTGAGGTGAGTTTCAAAATGAATAAAGTAATGCAGTTGCTGACGCTTATATCTGTCATATTCATTCCACTTACTTTTCTTGCTGGTATCTATGGGATGAATTTTGAATACATTCCGGAACTTAAAGTGGAAAATGGTTATTTCATCCTGTTAGGAGTAATGTTTGTTATTTTTATTGGAATGGTGATTTACTTCAAGAAAAAGAAATGGTTTTAATCACAAAAAAAGATCAATATAGTTTGTGAACTCTATTGACCTTTTTCTAAAATAGATATTAATGTTACTCAGCTAATTCTTCTAATGAAGTTGCTAGATTGAGCGTCGATTTAATTTGATGCAATTGATCTACTAACAAAGAATTTAATTCTCCTGTATAGTTATCTGTTTTTATTTGTGCTTCATATTCGGCTACACTCGCTTTTTCTCCACGAACACACTCTTCCAAGATAGCTTCATCTGTATTTGAAGCTACTGCCGTTTTCACATCAATCCACGCTCTGTGTGCTGCGGCAAGTGCAGTTCCGCTATCAGCTGGCGTTTCATTGATGGCGCGCAGCTCTTTGTCAATTTGTGTTGCAAAAGCACTACGCTGCGCTGCTTGATTTTTTAACCAATTTTTTAAAGGGGCATTGTCAGTTTTTTGCATTACTTGTTTATACCCATCTTCTGCATCATAATTTTTTTGCAATAATTCTTGTAATCCGTCTATTCCTTTTTTATTTGTATTCATTTGTTTTTTAAAAAATTTATAATTTACTATTGTTCTTTCGCCTTTGCATTTTCCTCAGACTTGGCGCCCATTCTGTTTAGTGTATACATTGGTGCAAATTTCAATTTAAGTCCTGCAATTTTCCTATTGTCGCTACTTGATAACCCTTCATTCTCAACAGTATTTTTTCTTGAATCAATCGCCTCGTATAATAATTTGATCTCATCCCAATCTTCTCTTGAATATGAATCTTTATTTTCTGAAACAGTGTCCACAAAATTTTGATACACACTCAAAATGTTGTCTTTATTGATCCAAGTAAATTTCATATCAGTTCCGGTAAAAGCATTACCTACTAAAGCACGCTGAAAATTCAATCGTTTTTGATTTACAGCCATACGTTCCTTTTCATTCATTACTTGAATTTTAAATCGCTCATAAGCCAATGACGCTTCATCTATTTCTTTTTGAAATGTATTCTCATCGAGTGCTTTAACCGCATTTTCTACATCATCTTTAGCAGTTTTAAACTCATCTTCGATTTCATTCCAATTTGTTACTGCTGAAGCTACAGCAACCGTCTCTACTGAGTCAACATAGGCAACATATTGGTCTACGTTATTTTGAGCAATTTCTTTATGATTTTCTTGACAAGCAACGAGTGAAATTGCAATCACTCCAGTAGCCAATATTGATTTTAATAATTTCATTTTCTATATTTTAATTTGTGTTTATTTTATTTGATATCCATCGGGTAATCTGATTCTGAAATATATATCCTAATAGTTTTTTGAATACTGATTTACTTTCCCCTACTATCAATTTTTTGGATGCATAACCACCTATAAGACTTGTTATAAGAGACATAATATTCCCCTTGATCTCTGGCGCGCTTGAAATATCTCGCACAACTTGGTTAATCAGATTACTCGGCCTTACACTTGCCACAGTTTGTTTCCATTGTGTGTGTAATTCCTTTTTTTGCTTTGCTCTAGATGCTTCCAGACTATAAATAGCCTCATCCAGGCGCTGTGTAGGGCTCTTACTCTTTTCCATCATCTCTATTTTTTGAAGCTCTTGTTTTTGATTTCAACAAGGCTTTTATAACCAAATTTGATATGGGTATTTCTATCCATTCTCTCTTAAAAAAATAGATGCATATACCAACGAGTAAGTAAAATCCAGACAATACTAAAAAGCCTAAATATGAAGACCCTAAAATTTCTCCTATGTATAGGCTTACCCCTATGTTTATAAATAGGGTAAACAATGCAACAACCATAGTAAGAGCAATACGAGATGCTAGAGAAGAAAGTATAACCGTAGTTTTATCTATAGCATTGAGTTTATACAGCTCAATGCTATCTTCTGTATACTTTTTTGCTTTGTCATAAAGCCCTTCTATATGTGTTGCTGTTGTGTCCATAGGAATATCCTGATTAGTTTTGACTAGCGATTAATTCTTCTTTCAACACGGTCGCCTTTTCGGTTCCGTTCTTAATAAGTTCGGCGCTTTTTTCTTTAACAACATCATACTTTTCTGAAATGGTTGTTGTCAAATCTTCTATACTTTCCTTAAAATCATCACTAAGATCTTCTGCCTTACGTGCTATTTTCTTTCTTGTTTTTGATCCTTTTTCTGGTGCAAAAAGTACTCCGGCGATTGCTCCGACTGCTAATGCCCCTAACGTTGTTACTATTACATTACTTGTTTTCATAATTGTTTGTGTTTTTTTAAAATTAAACTTCCTTTCCTCCAATGATTCGCAGCAAAACTGCGATCACTGCGATTACTAATAAAATATGGATAAGACCACCTACACTGTAGACAAAAAATCCTAATACCCATCCTATTACTAATATCACTGCGATTAAATACAATAAACTTCTCATAGCTTTATTTTTAAATTCTTACTTATAAATTAAGCCATTACGGCTTCTCTATTTATGGCCTTTCTAGAAGACGTCTAGCATTTTTTAATTGATCTTCTACTATAGCTTTTGTTTCTATACTAATTGCTCTAAAATCATTATCTGTTGTTCGTTCCGTCAATTGTTCGAGAGATGTAATTTGATCTTTTAATAGTAAAGAAACCTGTTCTAAATACAGTTCATCACTTATAGGTTGCTCTGCATCTACTATGGGAGCTATTCTCATATCATAGATCGTATCAGGTATCGAAATAAATTTATCTTCTGCTACCTTTTCTAAATGCTCCGAAATTTTCATATGTTCTTTTTTCAATGTATCGGCCATCGCTTTTACCTCAGGGTTAAATCCGTTTTCCTTTTCCATCTTACTTAAATTCACAATGGTCAAGTTTAAAACAGAGGTTTCTACTAAAAGCCTGGCTTCATCCTTATACATCGCTATATTTTCATTCTGCCCTTCAATCTCATTTTCAGTAGACTGAAATACGAAATCACAAGAAATCAATGTGAAGAGTCCTACCGTAAGTAAGAGTGTGTATATTCTGAAATTTCGTTCCGACTTTTTCATTGTACTATTTCTTGTTATTTAACTACAGTACAAAGATGCAACCAGCACCGACTTTTGGTGTTACATCATTTTCACCATTCATTATAGGATTCCCATAAATACAGCGATATCAGCTTACAGCGTTCAAAAAAATTATCGAAGTGTTACTACAATAGCACTATTGTAGGAGAGGGAAGTGTGAAGCTAAGTACGCTTTCGCGAAAGCGAATTCTTTAAATTCTAGATCAAGAGTTAAGCAAGGTAGTTACGTTCTTTATGAAGAAGTATCTACTTTTCGTCTATTGGGAAAAATATGCTAAAGACAGCACCCTCATTAGGCATTCCAGAGGCAAAAATATACCCCTTATGATTCTCAACTATTTTTTTGCAAATGGCCAGACCAATACCCGTCCCCGAATAAGACTCCCGGTTGTGTAGACGATTAAAGAGTTCAAATATTTTTTCGGCATATTCCTGCTCAAACCCTATTCCGTTGTCCTTGAAAACGACACGGTGGTAATAATCTGCTTTTTGGCTGTCTAAGCGTGTGTCGTCTTTCGCTTTTATCTTGGCGTAAGACACATCAATGATAGGAGCGACATCTTCTTTAGCATATTTGAGCGCATTACCCAGAATATTTGTAAAAAGCTGTTGTATCTGAAAAGGTATTACACAACCTTCTGGAAGCACTTCGGCATTAATAATTGCTTTTTTTGCCTCTATTTTTTCTGATATATCTAGTTTTGCCTCTTCTAAAAGATGATTAAGATTAGATGCTTCAAATATCTGGTCTGATTTATTTGTGCGAGAGAATTGTAATAAATCATCAATGAGTAATCGCATTCTAGTGGCAGCGCTTACAATACGTTCTACATATTGTTTTCCTGAATCAGAAAGATTATTTTTTTCCTTGTCCTCTAATCGAGAAAGGAACGTTTGTATTTTACGAAGTGGTTCTTGTAAATCGTGACTTGCAACGTGGTTAAACGCAGATAGTTCCTCGTTATTTCGTTCTAGCTCAAAGTTGCGCTCTTCAAGTTTTAATAAATTCTCAACCTCGTCTGTGATATCGTGTGTAGTACCAATGAGCTTCTTTTTGAAATCAGTTCCACTTACTTTTTGACCACGTGCTTTGAAGTAGCGCATCTCTCCACTTTTACGGATAATCCTATAGTTTATAAATGGTAAATCTTCATCTACCATCATTTGTTCAACTTGTGCAGATAACTTTTCTAAATCGTCTGGATGGACGAACTGCATAAAATTCTCAATAGTAGATTCGAAGGACTGCGGCTCTTCTCCTAAGAGTCTAAACATATTATCCGAATATTCAAAATAATCATCCTCGATATGCCATATCCAGTTTCCGTGTTTGGCGATAATTTCTGATTTATTGGTAGATTCTTTGAATACCTCTAGTTTGGCATTTGCTCGTTTTAGTTTTTTAACATCCGACTGAATTTTTGCATAAGAAATAACTAATAAAACTAGTGTGAGCAAAACCAAAACAAATAGAAAGATAGGGGTGAATCGCACATCATCTTTATAAGTATCACGCCTATTTTCTAACTTTTGGCCTTCTAATACAATCATATTACTTACTTGAGAACGAATGGAATCCATAGTTGTCTTACCGGCAAGAAATAGGCCTTTAAATTCAGGTGTATCCATATCCCTTTTAACATAAGAAGCATAAGTTGCTGCAAAATTTTCTAGACGTTCTTCTATACTTACATTTAGGTTTTTGAGATTTTCTTGCTGTTTATCACTTTGCTTAGTAAGTTCTTTAAGCGTGGCAAGTGAGTTATTGATCTTTTCCCTACTTGCGAGATAAGGTTCTAGATAAACAGAATCATTGGTGATAATAAAACCGCGTTGCCCTGTTTCTGCATCTTTTAAATATGATATAATCTGTTCCAGCTCTACATTTACCTTGTAGGTTTGTACTACTTGACTAGAAGAAAACGAAAGATCCTGTATCTGTTTGTAACTAACTCCTGTGATAAACAGAATTAGAAATAAACATATTGCAAATACACTTTTTAAAAAAACATTTGAATTATACAGGGATTTTAATGGCATATTAAAGTCTTAAAAGAAAATTATCTTTGTTTAAACCGTTAGTGTGATACTGCCAGTTAATTGTAACCACTTGCGAAAGTGCTTTTTTTAATTTCTTAAAATCACTTGGCTTCTTAATATAAATATTGGCTCCTTGCACAAAGGTATTTTCTATATCCTCTTCAGAAGCAGAGGTGGAGTAAATGGCAATGGCAATATCTTTAAATCTTGTATCTGCTTTTATTTCCTCTAAGCATTCCATACCAGATTTTCTAGGCATATTTAAATCTAAAAACAGTACTTGCGGTAAGACTGAGTCTGGAGCATTTAAATAATCCATAAGTTCAACACCGTCATTATACGTTTGTACCTTAGTGTTAATTTTGAGTTCATCAAAGGCATCTGTAAAGAATAAGCGATCGTCTTCATCATCATCGGCAAGTATTATATGTATGTAGTCTGTATTCATTTTAGGATAGGGTATTGGCTAGTTATTGAGATCAGATAATGCTCTTCGTTTTTCTATAATACGCTGAAAGGCAGAAGGCGTGATACCTGTTGTATTTTTAAATTGAGTACTTAAATGAGCAACACTAGAATAGCTTAATTTAAAGGCAATTTCTGTAAGGGTCATATCGCTTTTTATAATAAGTCGTTTAGCGTACTCGATTTTTTGAATAATGATGAAATTTTCTATGGATGTATAGGTGACTTCAGAAAATAAATTAGAGAGGTATCCATAGCTATGCTCTAGTTTATCTGCCAGATAAACTGAACTTTTTACGTTAATTTCACCCTCGTCTGCAGAGATCATTTCTATAATGGCATCCTTGATTTTTTGTACTAATATGCTTTTTTGATCTTCTACTATTTCAATGCCATAAGCAGCAAGTGCTACTTCAAATTCGTTACGTTTTTCATCGGATAGTTTTTTGGAAAAAGAAACTTCTCCAAAACCAACGATGCTGTAAGGCACTCCTAATTGCTCTAACTTTTCTCGGAGAATTTGCTCACAAACCGCATTAAAATCGAATTTTACAAATATGTTCATTTCATCTTTTTATTGCCTTAAAGGTAGCTAAATGGGAGCAGTAAGTTACTCTTAAATTAGTGTTTTTAACTCACCCCTTGCGTAAGTCTCTTGTTTCCTGACTTCTTCTGCTTTCTTATTTTTTTCCACTTTTTTAATCTAAACCTTCGTGTACTTTCCAGTTGCCTATCTACTGGTTCTCCTATTAAAAAACCATAAGCTTCATAACCTGGTGTATGGTCAAAAATAACTTTTAGTGTTGCTGTTATAGGTAGTGCTAGAATCATTCCTGTAACACCCCATAACATTGCAAATAAGATGAGTGAAGAAATGGCTACAAATGCATTTACACTTACTTTAGATCCAGTTATTTTTGGGGTGATAAAATTTCCTTCAAAAAACTGTATGACACCGAATACAATAATGACACCTACAGCATACCAGTAACTATCTTTTGTTGCAAGTGCCATCACTGTTGGTAATAATGCCCCTATAAGTACTCCTATGTATGGAATAAGCAATAAGATAGCTGCAAAAAAACCAAAAAAGACCGCATTCTCTATTCCTAGAGCTAGTAGTCCTATGGTATTAAGAATCCCAACAATAATAATTACTTTTAAAAGACCATTAAGATAGTTTTGTTGCAGAATAAAGACCTTCTTTATTAGCTTATTAATGAATGATTTAGTTTGTGATTTAAATACTTTGTATGCGAAGACTCTAAAAAATGAACGGTAGTATAGAAAGAAAAAACAGTAAATAGGTATCAAGATAAGATCACTTACTACACTTCCCGATTCTGATAAAAATGTCCCAATTTTCTCGAAATTACCTTTTACAAGTTCTTCGATAGGTAGCTTCTCATTAGGGATAAGTTCTTTTTTAGGTATTCCAAAAGCACTCTCTACAGAATGAGCTATACTTGTGTATGCTTCAGAAATTCGTTGCGTATAATCTTCTCCATTATTTACAAAACTTTGCAGCTCATACATTACTAAAAAAACCAAGGTTCCTACACTTATTAAAAGGATCGTAATTGTTGTTGACGTTGCAAATAACCTACTACAACGTAATTTTTTTTCCAAAAATAACTGAAGCGGAAAAATCATTACACTAAGAATAATAGCAATTAGGATAGGTACTATATAAGGTTTTAAAAAAAACAATATGGCAATAATTGCTATAAACCCAACTAGGTTAAGCGCTTTATGGGATATATCTATTTTGTGTTTCATTGTTTTTTTATTACGGATTGTTTCTTATTTCTACTTTTCTCTGATAGTAAAGATATTGGCCTACTTAAGCTTTCTTGTTACATAATTTCCTATTACAGTTATATAATTAATTACCAACATAAAAAAACTCCCTAGCGGTTTGCTAGGGAGCCTAAGGTGTTTCGGCTTTCGCGAAAGCGAAACACTTCATCAATCAACCAAAATGTATTGTTTTTAGAATTGATATCTCAGTCCTAAAGCGATATCAAAATCTACGTCATCGCTAAAATCATCATTAAATCCTAACTCTGGTCTAAAGTCTAAAGAGATGAGTAATGGAATATCAAAATTGTACTCGATACCAATGTCGCCAGCTACAAGTCCGAAAGTACCATCTACTTCTCCAGCATCAAAGGATCCTACACCACCACCAGCACCTACGTACCAGTTGAAATTGGTATCAATAGGCATTACCCATTGGTATAATCCTACTAATTTGAATGCTTCAATATTATTGTTATCTCTCCATCCTAAGTCAAATTCTAAACGGTTATTATCGTTAAGGTATCTCTGGTAAGACACTTCTCCACCAAATCCATCATTGTCACCAATTCTGAGACCTAAGGCATTTTTTGAAATATCTTGTGCACTTGCACTAAGGATAAATAAGAAGCTTGCTGCGATTGTAAAAAATATATTCTTCATTGTATGTCTAATTGTTTTTAGTTATTATTTTTTTTTTGTGAGTATTAAATGTTCCTGTTGCTTAGTCTAAAAAATCTACTTCCTCAATAGAAATAGCTACATCTCCAATATCATCAGTTTCGATTTCATATTCTCCGTCCATTGCAACATAACTGTTGTCTTCGTCGTTAATAAATACAACTCCATTTTGTGCTACCATATAATCTAAATCATCTTCTGAATCCTTGATATATGTTAGGCTTACTTTTTTGTCATAGACGCTATCATTATCATTATCTATGTATATGGTCCTCTCCACAGAGACAGGTGCGTCAATTATTCTTTGATTCACCATACCGCGATCATTAGGGTTAAAAAGTATAGGTTGCTTCTCGTTTATAACAGTTTTCACTGTGTAAGAATCATCATTAGTTTCAAATATTTCGACACTAGTAATCTTACTCTCATTCACTAGTGATTGAGCTGATGTTGTTAATGCGGTTGATAGTAATACGGTAAAAAGTGTTGTTTTTAAAATAGTTTTCATAATTGTCATTGTTTTAAAATTTATATTGTGTTTTGTGGAAGTATTATTTTTTTATTTACCTCCGTCTATTGCGTCACCTACCTCATCGATACCATCTTCAATATCTTCTCCAACGCTTTCTACGGCATCTTCGACTTTTTCTCCGGTTGTCTTTTCACGACAACTGGCAAATGCGATTGTAAAAATGGCTAATAAGGCGAGTGTGATGTATGATTTTTTCATTCTTATTGTTTTTATAATTATTGATTTATTTTTTACTTTTTAACTGCTCCTCTTATAATAGACAAGATGAATAGTACTAGAAATATGAAAAAGCAAATTTGTGCTATTCCAGCAGATGCTCCTGCGATGCCTCCAAATCCTAATACTCCGGCGATTAATGCGATGATTATAAATGTGATTGTCCAACGTAACATAAAGTGTCTTTTTGTGAAGAGTAACTCTTCTTGTTTATAAAAGAGAACCCTTCTCTTTAGATAGATTAAACAAAAGTTTTACTGAAAGCCTTTCTAAAATGCGGTGTAAATATTTTTCTTTAACCTTATGGTACAAAGGTATGTTGAGGTCCAAGGTTTGCTGTTACACAATTTTTAGAGCTTGTTATAGAATTTTAATAAATATGCTGTTAAGTACCGTAAACATTGAATAATTTAATTTTTACAATTTCCTAAAGAGCTATAATTTTTGATAATCCAGTATTTTTTTGAAATAAGATGACTATAGAATAAGTCAGTGTAAGGAAGAATTGAACCTCAGAGATTAATCATCATTTCAGGAGATACACAAGTTATATTCAGTATGTTTATGACAACGTAAATAGATTAGTCATCATTTGATGTACAGGTAGCTAAAAGAATCATAAATGATTAGAACAAATAAAGCAATAACAAATACCTTCATCATAGGAGGCTTAACGAATTTATCGGTCTTAATTTTTTCTAAGTTTTTCAATAATCCCATAATTGCAGAATTTGATAGAGATATAATGTCAAACTTTGGATTACTAATGATTGTAATTTGGGGATTAGCCTATATTTCAGTTTCTAAAAACTTCCATAAAGTGAAGTGGCTGGTTAGCGTTTTTGCCTTAGAAAAATTTATTTACGGCTGTGTTTGGATTAAATGGTTATTAAATCACAATCTTTCTGAAGTGTATGCGAAAGATACTATGGCAGGTCTGTTCTATTCTGTCTATGGAATAAATGATTGGATATTTTGTTTTTTCTTTATTTGGGTATTTATAAAAGTAACTAAAGGGAAAATAAAATAAGACTAACCTTATAGGAAGATAGCCTCATATCGTTTTAATAAATCTATTGATGTATATTTTAATGCCTTGTAAGATGTAGCTTCAAGTACAATAGGTGGTGCTACCCCCATCTTTTCGGCTTGCAACCACCTAGAAACACATAGACACCATTTAGAGCCAGCCACGAGTCCCGGAAATTGCCATTGAGATATAGGTGTACTTAGGTCATTCCCTTGTAATTTGGTGTATTTTAGGAATTCATCAGTCATAATGGCACACACAATATGTGTACCTTCATCCTGAGAAGCTGTGCGACACAACCCGTCTCTAAAATAGCCCGTTGCAGGATTAGTACAACAGACTACTAGTTCTGTTCCTAATACATTTAATTCCATAATCTAAAATGCAAGATCTGGTCTACCATTTAAACGTTTCTCTATCTTTTTCTTTTTAGCAGTTAAACGTTTCATTAAATCCATCAACTTACTGTCTTTGGATTTCTTATAAATCTCATTTAAAGATAATATAAGTCTTTTAACCTCTCTTGATGCGACCACTCTATCACTAGTAGACATATGGCTCATTTTAGCTTTCTCAAATTCAAGTGCTTCATTTACTATGTCCATAATTCAGTTTTGTTTATCAATACTTAAATATAGTTAAACAAAATAAAATTAGAATTATAAATTCTCGAATTATGAAAATTTTAATAATTGCAAAGACTTAATTCGATGTAGTCTTAAATTATTAAAACATACGAGAGGACTGGCTTTTTTTTATTCTATACAAGGTCAAAATTTAAAAGGTCTCACATTTCTATGAAACTCTATCATTTTTAGTATCGGGAATGGAACTGAAACCTGCGAACTTTGAGCTATGAATTTAGGAATGACATTAATTAAACTCTGTAAATTGACTAAATAGCCTCCTATATAATTTTTAATAATAAAAGTATTGAGTTCAGGTGCGTAATTCGGTGCGTATTTTAGTAACAATCCTTGTTGAGTACTGAAAACACTTATGTCTTATAAATTAGGATAGTTCCTCTTTCTCCGCAAAAGAAACCCGCAACTATGGTTGCGGGTTTTGTGTTTTTGAGAAACGTCAAAAACTTGTTTTTATAAGAGTTTTTAGTTTCTATCTATTCTTTGAATTTTTCAATAGCAGGAATAATAAATTTATTTATAATATCATCAGTATACCAATGACCTTCACTATTACCATAGTTAGTTGCAGTACTAACGACAGAAATATTTAATTCGGGACATACCAAAATTTTGTTTCCACTATTGCCTGACATATAAAAAAATTTATATTTCTTGTCCTTTTCAAAACTTTTAAGCCCAAATAAATAGCCATAATCTGTTCCCTTCTGGCTTTTCTATTCATTATCCAATTCGTCTCGAATTATTCTATGTTTGTTTTTCCTTTGTTTTTTAATTCGCTCAGATTTGTCCTTCGCTGCGTACTCATCTTTGTCCGATTCAAACCACATATGACTTTCAGTTAGCCAGGAACCTTGCTTAGTCATAAGTCCGTTGTATGGACAATCAGAATATCCACAGTTATGTTTTGAGTATTCTCCAAAATTCCTATGTTTTATTTTTTTGTCTGACAATATTTTTTGTTGATTTACTCTTATATTATTCCAAATTTGTCTTTCATCAGCTTGTGTCAAATCCATTCCAAGAGTTGTCAAGTCAAAGTATGTTTTGGGATCTTTGAGTTGATAAAAATTAAATGATTTTCCGAAAGTATTATTTGCATAATCCCTTATCTCCATTCGATCATCCAATTTTAGCTTATCATTTTCACAAATCGAACGATACATTCCCAAAGTATTGAAATCAGTATACTTTTTGTGATTATCAATAAAATGAAAATATTCACTCTTGCTTAATTGGTTAAATTTCTTTCCTATTTTCATTTTTCAGGTAATGGCCTTGTGTATAAAACGTAGCGTGCAAAAAGAAACTAACTTTTCAGATTAACACAGAGTCGAACTTTTACATTTTATTTTTAATTCTCTCTTTTTAAAAAAGTTAAGTTTAAAAATTGAGCGATCTTCGAAAGATACAATTACCTTTTGGATTAGCTCTTAGTAGCTATGTTTTATACATTGTATTATCTGCTAGCATTTTTACTTTAGTCACAATAAGCAACTAGTCCGTATTTCCATCATTGAATATTTCAATCCACTTTTCAATCAATTCCTTTGGACTCATTTTTTTTAGAACGTGTTTTTATATGACGTACAACGTCTCGGCTATGAAGCGTAAAAACGGTTGTAGGTTAGGCCTATGCTATATAGCTATTGTTATGGTTTTATATTATTTTTTTATTTGTCCTGAATTTGCCAAGTCCGAGATTATCAAATCCATCAATATCATTCCGTTCTTCTAAACCTAATTTGTATAAAATCGTGTTAATCGCTCCCTTTCCTTCTGGTTGATACAAAAACATCATTTTTTGATTGTCCCATGAAGTAGAAGTACTTATTGGTCCTTCCAGAATTTTCCCCTTTGAATAAGCAATGGCTACTTGCATTCCTTCACCACCATGATATTTTGTTTCAATGTAACCAATTGGTGCTTTGTATGAGTTTTCTTTTAAAACTGCTTCAACCGATTTGGATAGCAATTCAAAGTCATCATTAATCGGAGCATCTCCAAAATTAGCTAATTCATTAATATCTACTACCAAAGAATCTGTTAATGGGATCAAACCAAAATCGTAACTTAATTCAAGTACCTTCATACCTACCCACTTTTCAGATAATTCCTGAACTCCATTTTTATGTCCAATAATACATTGTATGAAATGTTCCATTAGTTTTCTTTAATTGCATATAACGTCTCGTATAACCGTAAGTTACGGATTAAATTAGCCATTATTTTTGAGTTAGTCACTAGCCTTAGCAATTACAGAGTGGATTCGGACGTAGTCGAATCTCCCGTAATTACAGTTATACATTGTTGTACGTAACTTTTATTTTTAATATCAAGGGTAAAATAACACTTTCTCTTCTTTATATTCACTAGGATTGTTATACGGAATTGCTTTTTCCCATGAATAGTATATTTCAAGTTGTTTATTTTCTAAAGTAATATAACCATCTCCAGTAATTACATGATCTTTACTTTTATTTGGGATTGGTATTATTTTGATTAATTTATCTTTTAAACTTTCACAAAACTTTGTTTCACTCAAGATGTATTCATTTAAATAAAAATCTATTGTTCTATAACTTCCTACCCAATCTGGACCAATATCAGAGGTAACTCTCCACTCAACAGAAAATTCCATTGTTTTCATTTTAGCAGTGAGTTCTTCAAAATTATCAATTGTAATGGTTTTGTTACTCATTCCAAATTAGTAGGATTTAGTGTAAAATTTTAGTCAAAGGCAATGTTTATCAAATTAAGTACAACGGTCTTGTATAAGAATAGTTGCGGATTTACGTGCGAGGATTTTCCGAAGAAAAATCAGACACAGTAGACTTTCAACTACTTTTGAGTAAGCACTAAACCGCAATTATTTTTATACATAGTTATTTATTTTATAACGAAAGATTTTTGAATAATTGCCTGCAACGGCTCCGACTATGGTTAGTAGTTGAATCAACAAGCGATTAAGTTCCAATTAAGCAATGCGTAAACCTGTATTAATTTAGCCATTGTTACAAATTGGCATTAACATCCTTTTGCAATCCTGCTCAGTAAGAATTTTAACTACGTGTCAGTTTTTAGAATCAGTACTAGTAGATGATTGTATCTGTTCGCTTATTTTATAAACGTCTATTTTTGAGGTGTTTGGATCAATTTCAGATATCCATCCAATTTTTGAATTAAAAAGACTTATCCTACCTGGTATATGCATTTGTCCAAATTCTGACCAAGTAGTTCCGTTGTTATTTGAAAAGTACAATTTGTTTGAGGTAATTGCATTATTAGAATAGGAAGTACATAAAAATTCTCCTGGCTTATTTGGAATACTGTTGAGATCAAAAATTTTATCAGCGAGTCCTTGTGGGGTAACAATTGACCAATTTTCTCCTCCGTCTGAAGTGACAATCATATTTTTTGAGAAGTAATCACCGCGATCATGATACCTAGCTATTCCATGTAGTGGGTCGGAGAAAGTTACTTCAAAAATTAAATCTTTATCAGTTAAAGGTGTCTTATAGGCAGTCCATGTTGTTCCTCGATCAATTGATTTTAGTATTCGGCCCATGGTACCGACCCAAATAGTATCCTTAATTGCATAATAACTATCATCACTCTCAATTTCACGAGCAGATTCTATTTTGGGAAAATTCGACTCAGGAAGCCTTTTCCAATCGTTACCTGCATTATACGTTTTAAAAACTTGAAAATATCCATCAGCATTTGATGCAAAAACAATTCCCTCAAGATGATCAAAAAAATGTATTTGGCCACCATAACCGTCAGAGAAAGGCACATTTTGGACTATCCAATTATCACCTCCATCAAAGGTGGCATATATTTTAGGCTTCCAATCAGAGCGTTTAAAAAAATCCATCCTATCGACACTACTAACCCAAGCACTATCTTTACTAACTGCACTGATGCAAGCAATATAAAATTTGTTAGGTGTCTCTGCCGGCAAAATATTATTTTTCCAAGTTATTCCTCCATCTTTCGTATGTGTAATTAAATTTGGTGTATGCTCCTTAACAGTAGCATTTGGGTTTGAGCAACTTGCCCAAACAGTATTCTTATTAACAGAAATCATGTGAAAAGGGGAAGTACTTCCATTACTACCTAAACTAGTATATTGAGGTGTGAATTGTTGAGAATAAACTAAATTTGATAAAGCAATTGTAAAAATTGTAATTAGTAGAATATTTGTTTTCATCAGAACATAGATTTTTTAATTCCACAAAGCTAAACAGTGTTTTGTACAATCTATTTTAATTCAAACACCAAAAACGTCCAGAAAAAAGAATCTGGACCAAATTTACTAGTCTTGACTCTTTTGATATTGTGACGGTGTATACACAGTATTTTTTTGAAAATAGTATTGAATGATGATTTTAAACTAAATCCAGCTTCGTTAGAAATAGCTTCTAAGGTGTAATGGTTAAGTTTTAATGAAGTTTACTAATGTTTTGATCTCACTCTATGAGTGTTTATATACTCAGAAAAATTGACCTTATGAATAATCTAATTTAACTCGCTTTGTTTCGTCACTCCGTGTTGAGATAAAACATCAAGTGTTTGTCCGTTCATTTCTGATTGATTTTAAGTGTTTTCTTTGAATCCTTTTTCGGAAACAAATCTCTAGTTCTTTCTTAAAAAAATAATCATATTCAATGTTAGTAATATTTTTTCTCAAATTACGCACAACGGTCTCGACTATGAGTAGTTGTATTCCGCCCTATGGCACTTACAAGGGCGGCCCCGATGGATTTGTATACAACAAGGAACACGACCATTACCGCTGTTCACAGGGCAAGGTGATCCCCTTTACCAAAGTGTTTCTGGACAGCCGAACCAAGACCAAGAAGAAAGAGTACAGTTCCAGGAAACATGGTCTGTATCGATTGCCCTCTGCGCAAAAGCTGCTTGGGTAAAAGCGCACAGGAGAAGAAGTCCAGTGTCACGTATTACAGAGCCGAGTAAGAACGTAACAATCAAAGGGTAAGCAGTCCCCAGGGCCGGTTCATGAAGGGCAGACACCAAAGCACGGTAGAACCTGTTTTTGGCACTTTGACCCAGTTCATGAACATGCGCAAGATAAACACCATCGGTATAAAGCAGACCAATAAGTTGATGCAACTTTCAGCGATTGCTTATAATCTAAAGAAATACTTGAAATTTGTCCAAAAACGTTCCAAAAGTGAGGTGGGCAACTTGCTTTTAAGGTCTTTGTCAAGAGTGTTGTTCAATACCTGTATTTAGCTTTGACAAGGTATCAAATATTAACTTTTCAATACTGATCCGGCAAGAAAAAAGCCCCATAAAGAGGCTTAAATTGAAACGTTTTTTCCTGATCAGGAGCTTGTGCAACGGTTACCGTTGTTGACAATAGTGTTTTTTACAATTCCTCTACTAGTTGAATGTTATTTCCACAGGTGTCATTGAAAACAGCAACTTTTACTGTTCCCATTTCAGTTGGTTTCATACTGAATTCAACATCTAAATCCTTTAATCGTTTATAATCGGCATCAACATTTTCAGTATCAAATTGAGTGTAAGGATATCCTGCTTCCATCAATGCATCTTGAAAGACTTTACAAGGTTCGAAATGATTAGGTGCTGGTTCAAGTAATAACTCTGGTCCATCCTGCCACTCTGGTGAAACTAGGGTTAACCATCTATTTCCACCGCCTAATGGTAAGTCCTTCTTCTTTAAGAAGCCCAACTTTTCTGTATAAAATTTTAAAGCTTTTTCTTGGTCTCGTACAGGAATACTAATTAGTGTTACTTTCATATTTGTTCTATTTATACTCCAAATTTCAGAATTCCTTTGCTATTTTCCTTCTTGAAAGTTGCTCTTTTTGAAATTCTGTAGGTGATTTTCCTGTTTTCGTTTTAAATAAAGCACTGAAAGAACCTAAACTTTCAAATCCAACAGCAAAACAGGTTTCAGTTACCGATATTCCATTTTTTAGTTGTTCTTTAGATTTTTCAATTCGTTTATCAATTAAGTATTGCCTTGGGGTTTGCCCATAATATTTTTTGAACAAGCGTAACATATGGTACTTGGAAATACACTGAATATTAGACAGTAAGTCCAAGTTTAAATTTACATCATAATTATTTTCGATATAGTTTCGTATTCCAATAACAGTATTGATTTGTCCTTCGTTCGAATAAACAATGCTACGAATTCTATTAAGTTCTTTTTCGTAAAATGTCATTACTTAGTTTTCTTGCATTACTGTCAACGTTTCGTGTAAGAAACTACGGGTTTGTAAGCTGTGATTTTGCGAAGGAAAATCAGAAGCAAGCAAATATGACTAACCTTTCGATTAAGAAATAAAAATAGTATTTTTTTGCACTTTGTTGGGCGTAGTTATTTTATTTTTTTGTCAGTCAGAGTAATGATCAGTTTATTCTTTTGTTGCTTAACTTCAATTTCTTTTCCGATTTCAAATCCGAGTTCTTTCAACCATTTTCCCTCAAGACGAATTTCTGGAACAGTAATATATTTCCATTCTCGAGGTTGGTATTTTTGATAGATTTTTAGCTTTCTAAATCGGGTCATTAATCAATTGTTCGTTACTCCGAACAAAATATATAACTAATTTATAGATATTCGGTATAGTGAACATGAAAGAGTTAAAATATTTTCAAAAGTTAGGCGCTAAAGTCAAACGATTAAGAGAAGAAAAAGAGATTGACCAAAAGTCATTTGCTTTCGATTGTGGAATTGGGAGAACTCAATTGTATAGTATATGATTGAAAATGGTAAAACAAATCCACGTTTACTTACTTTGATGAAAATTGCGAATGGATTAGAAATTTCTATTGATGAACTTCTCAAGATTAATTAGACCAATTTTCTTTTTGTCCTCTGACTCTGTCCACAAAGGTTGAAGAATCAATTTCATCCATTCCGAACCTTACTCTAAAGCGTTGAGCTATTTTATTTACCCACCCAGAATAACCGTCCAATCCTTCCGCTTCTACAACATCCATTGCGAAGTCCTGAGCTTGATAATATTCCATTTTCGAAATTTTATCAAAGTCATCTGGAGGGATACAAAATCCCCATTTGACACAAAGGTCAGCAAGTAGATATATTAATTCTCGTTCCATTGGAGGAGTATCTCTCGGCACTTTAAATCCCATTAGCTTAATTTTGCATAATTACAGTTAATAGTTAGAACAACTTTATTTGCATTTTACGTAGCATTCTTTAAAAAGTGAATTTTTTATCTCTCTTAATTTTAATAATAATTTAATCTTATCATTAGTATAATAATTGGCCTGATTATTTTATCCAGAACATTTAGATCAAATTAGCAATGAAAACACCGAGACAGATCACAATCAACTTGGATAAATTAAACTTATGATCTTCACTAATTTCAAACAAAATAGTTGTTGCAATATGTAAAAATATACCGATAATTATAGCATTAATATAATTTACATATGCCGTAGCCAATATGAAATTATGAGATATGAAGGTGCCTAAAGGCGTCATTAGTGTGAACACAAATAAAAAACTAAAAATTTGAAGTTTACTGTAATTAGAATGTAATAGAAATGTAGTTAATAAGGTGGCTATCGGGATTTTATGTATTAAGATGCCATATACCATATCATTATGATGATGGATTGGAATTCCTTCTAAAAGACTATGAATGCAAAGACTTATAAATAGTGCCCAAGGGAATTTTTACTCACTTTATGTGTGTGTCTATGACCATGTCCGACTCCTTCTGAAAAAAACTCTAAAGTAATTTGCAATAAGATACCGCACATTATAAATAAACCAGTTTGTTTAACATCTAAATGATGATACACTTCTGGTAATAAATCAAAAAGTGTTAAGGTCAATAGAAAAGCGCCACTGAATGCTAGTAAGAGTTTAGTTCCTACCGACTTTTGTTTTTTGGTTACAAAGGCAATAATAACTCCAATAACAATGGCAGCAACTGGAAGCAAATAGGTATTCATAATAATATCTGTAAAAATTCCACTTGGGTCTGTTTATGATTGTTTCAGCTAACTTTTATTGTTTTTAGGTCTTGTAGAATACGTTTTACTAACTATTTTCCACGTGCCGTCAATTTTTAGCAAATGCATAAAATCAATGTAAGAAAAGGTATCATATTCTAATTCTAACTGAACGTTGGCTGCATCTCCTGCGATATTTATAGCCATAATGCTAGTCTTAGTTTTAACAGGATCATTTGCATTTACGTACGCACTTAGCGCCTCAACAGCATTTACCTCTTCAAATCCATTTTCAATCCACTTCATGGTTGCATTGGAATGGAAAGCCTTTTCAAAAGATGCTTCATTGTGTGAAGTCATTCCATCAAGGTAATAGTTGATTGTTTTTTCAATCAATTGCACATCGCTATTTTGTGCTTGTACTTGTGTCATATAAATAGTAATTAAGATTAATGTGAAAAATATTTTTTTCATGATAATTATTTTGTTTTAAAATTTCTGATTTAAACTTTTAAGGTCGCAAAGCAACTTTAAGCGTTCCAGAAGAACGATCACGCATCAAATCATAGCCTTTTTCTGCCTCTGAAAGTGGTAAAATGTCGGTGAAAATTTTACTAGGGTCAATAACACCTCTTTCTACTATCGGAAGTAATTTTTTCATATACGCTGCTACATTTACAACACCAGTATGAATTGTTATATTTCTAAACAAGGCAGATGAATAGGGTTGATCAACAGGCTCATAAAGGTGTCCAAACCCGAGAACACTTATCGACGCGCCAGCTTGAGTCATTTCCATTCCTTGCGAAATTGCTGTTTTATTACCCACAGAATCAATTACTGAATTTGCGCCTCGTCCGTCCGTAAGAGACTTTACAAATACTACAGGATCTTCATTTTTAGAGTTCACAACATGTGTCGCCCCTATAGTTTTTGCGAGTGCTAATCTACTATCATGACGTCCTACCAATATAATTGTAGATGGACCAAATAATGTAGCTGCCATTACAGCGCTTAAACCCACAGCGCCATCACCAATCACAACCACAGTTTCTCCTGTTTTGATATTCGCATTTAAGGCACCGTGGTAACCAGTAGCAAAATTATCCCCTAATGGAAGAACTTTTGTATCATGCTCGTCTCCTATCAAGCCTTCAGGAAGTTTAAATAATGAAGAGTTACCGTAAGGTACACGTATGAATTCGGCTTGTCCTCCTTGAATATCATCACCTCCGTGTTGCGCAAAGAGCGGTGTACCAAATAACCCACCATGATCACATGCTGAAGGTAAGTCGCGTTTACAATAGTAACAATCGCCGTCCACGAACATGGCTGAAGCGATCACACGATCTCCAACTTTTAACGAATGAATGTCTTTACCTACTTGGTCTACAATACCAACAAATTCGTGCCCTATTCGCATCCCTTCAAATAACCCCATCTCTGGACCGTTTTGGGTAAATTCTAAATCTGCGCCGCAAACACCGGCAAGGGTAATTCGCACGATAACATCATCATCTTTTAATAGTTCTGGTTTTGGTATATCTACGACCTCAATTTTTGCTCGTTCTTTATACACTACTGCTTTCATAATAAATTATTTAATTTTTATAGGAATACAGATTAGGCTTAGCGAACTCATATCTATTAAAACCTAAACTAGTATCTGTCACTTATTAACATGACAAAGTTGCGCCATAATTGAAAAAGCAAATATGATATGGATTAAGAAAAAAGCTTGACCTAAGTCAAGAGGTAAAATTGATATAGATCAATTTTTTTATGACCGCGAGCGAATTCTACTTATTGATTCAGGAGAAATGCCTAAGTAAGAGGCCAAGACGTACTGAGGTACTCTGTTTGCTATTTGAGGATATTTATTAACGTACTCCCAATATCGTTCTTCCGAGGTTTTACTGATATTAGAAATGGTTCTCTTATACGAATGAGCCATGGATCTTTCGGTAAATAATCTAAAATATTGTGATAAAGAATGTATTCTATTACAAAGTTCTTCAACATCGTTGTAATGCATTTGTAGGATCAGAGAATCCTCAAGTGCTTCAGCATAGTATTCTGCAGGAGTTCTGTGGAGATAACTATAAAAGTCTGTAAAAAACCAATCTTCTATTGCAATAATTACAGTATGTTCCTTTCCTGAGTCATCTAAATAGAAAACCCTAACCGCACCTTCTATAATATAGTTTCGATATTCAGAAACAAACCCAGGTTGAACTATAAATTGCCTTTTCTTTACTCTGGTGGTTTTTAATATGGAAACGAACTCTTGTATTTCAGAATCTGATAGCTCAACATACCTAGCTATATGCTCCAAAATTCCTTTGTATATAATCATCGATTTATCTTGTTTTTACTTCACTAATAAATTTTAAGATTAGATCTTGTTCTAGTTTTTCTCAAATGTGCTACAACGTGTTCGTGTATGAAAAGTAGCAGATTTATATGTGCCATTTTTCGGCTTAAAACAAAGATAGCAGAAAAGAACCAAACTAAAGGTTTAGCTCTGAACTGCTATTTTTTATATACATTGTTGCCACACGTTTTTTATCCGCCATAATTTTCAGTTTCCATTTTCGGCGGTGGCGGCGGTGGCGGAATCTGTCTAAAGTAATCAAAGAAAACTCTCAATTCGATAGTGTCGTATATTTCTTCTTTTATCTCGTCAAATGTCCGTGTTAATTTAGTCAAAACCTCTTTAAGCTCCTTTCCGTTTTTACTCGTATCAATTGTTACTTCAACGAGTGCTTTTCTTGGTGAATCAGAATAATAAGGGATTTTACCTTTGTTTAAATAATGTCTTTTTAATAGTCGTTTTAGTTCGTTTATCGAATAGCCATTATCGATTAAAATTGAATCAGATTTTATTCGTAAAACATTTTTTCGTTTTATTAATCCTTCGTCATAAACATAAGGAATTAAACGCTTTTTTATTTTTTCATCTGCAAATTCTACTGTCAGTTGTCCATAACTTTCTTCTTGAAAAGAACCGATTCTATTAGCTATTTGTTTAAAATTCAATTCTGTCGTATCAAGTCCGATTAATTCTCCAATTTCTATTTTAAATTCTCGGTCAGTTGGATATTCACGAATCTCACTACGCTCATTTTCCACTTGTTCTAGTTTCTCTTTATGTTTGCAAGAAATCAGAATTCCGAATATTAAAGTTATGTAGATTGTTTTTTTCAAATGTGTGGCAACGATTTTGTGTATGGCTCGTTGCGGGAAATCAGCTATGATTTTCCGCCGTAACTGAAAGATAGCAAATTGCAATGAATTCCGATTAAGGAATTCAGCCGCAATGAGCTATACACGTTGTTGTACGCTGGCTTTTATATTTGTATTAATTCGGTCAAATTTCTTTTCACCTAGTTCTAGTTTTATTAATTCCGAATTGCGTTCCACTATATTTTTAAAAGTCAAAAATTCGGTTTTGTATTCGTTCCAAAATTCAGATTGAACATTAGATATAGCCATAAGTAAATCACCTTCGTAAAAATCGCCTTCTGCCAGTATGTTTTTATCTAACTCGCTTATTCCAAGTTCAATGATGTGTTTAAGTCCAACTTCTTGAGAAATCAACAATCTTAATTGCTCTATAGTCAATTCATCAATTGGAATTTTTCTGTACTTATGGCAATTAGCAACAAGTCCAGAAGTAAATTCTTTTGGTTCTTTCCAATAATCGTTTTCTAATTGTTCAATTGATTTCACTTTACTAATCCTTAATTATTTTTTCAGCAACTTCTGTCAATTCCAATTCCGTTTTATTTATTCCGATAAGTGATTTGAGTTTTTCAAAAGTCGATTTTGGTTTACACTTAACAATATTCCACAAATCTTGTCCGTCAAATTCTGTTGGGTAAAGAATATTTGATTCCCATTCGGTCGAAGAAAACAGAGTTGCAATTAATTCGAATTCCATTTTTTCTCCCAACTCTTTCATCATTTCTTGGATATTGTCTGCATACATTGAAATTTCAAAATATTCCGATTTTGCATTGTAAATTACCAAAAACCAATCGTCAATAAATGGTCCGTTTGCTGTAGTGTATTCTGCAATTAACTTTATACTGTCAATTGGAATATTGACAACTTTATTTCCGTCAAATTCCCAAACAACAACTTCGTTGTCAATAAATGTTTTTCCAGACTGATTTTTAATTTCGGCACTCATTTTTCAAGCTTGCGTACAACGTCCCGTATAACAAGCGTAGCTTGCCGTCAGGCAGCTATGATTTGTTATACATTGTTGGCATACGTTTTTTTCTTTTTATAATAAACACTATTTCGATTAATACATTCCAGATTAGAATATAAATCCAAATATCTTTAGCAAATTCCGTTCTACAAGGTGGACAAGGATAACCCGGAATACAAGGTTCACATTGGATTAAAAAAGGGTCGATTAAGAACCTTACAAATAGAAAGACATTTCCAAGAATCCAGATATAAACAATTCGGTTCTTATTTTTCATTCAGTTATTAGTTCCATTAATTGGTTATGTTTTTTATTCCATTCCGAATCTCTATTATTTTCGTCAATCAAGTAATGTTCTATTATTTTTTCAACTTTTAATTTAAAGTTTTTAAATTCCTTTTTCGCCTTTTCTGGTGAACTAAAGAAGTCCGTATGAAACATTTGTCCATAAATTCCAATTGTGATAGAAAAAGGTGCAATAGAACCGTTTTCTTCCAAAGTGATTCTTGCACCAAATGAATTTTCCTCATCCTTTAATATTTTTCCACCTTCAGAGCCAATTGTCCCAATCGAATTTCCGTCATCAAAAGTATTCCATTTATATTCCATAAAGTCAATCTTCAAATGTATGCCAGCGTCCTGTATAAGGCAAGTGGGGCAGGGAAAAGGAAATGACTTTTCGGGTTTGCACTAAGCCAAAACAAACGTTTTTACTTTTATATTTTCTTAAACGTCAAAACTTTGTTTTGGCGTGATTGCTTAAAATACAAAACTTTCGGCAACCACAAATGCCCTATTTGCTTTATACCTTGTTATGCTCTTTTTCTTTTCTTACTGTTATTATCAGCTTACGTTTCTTCTGGTCAATTTTTACAGTATCTCCTTTTTCAAATCCAAGTTGTTCGAGCCATTGTCCTTCTAGTCGAATTTCAGGTACAGTATAATTGTTTCCCCATCTACGATAACGAAACTTACTGTATATTTTTAGAATTCTGAAATTACTCAATTGTCAACTATTTATATGACAAACATAAGAATTCAAAATGAGTTGTCAAATTTTTGTATGACAAAATTGTCGTATAATTAATTGACATTTGTTCTGTGAATAAAGAGCAACTTAAAAAGAAAGTCGGTCAGCGTATTGTTGAGTTAAGAAGTCAGAAGGGCTGGAGTCAGTCCGATTTGGCTAGAGCTTGCGATAAAGACAGACAGGCACTTGAAAAGTTAGAGAATGGAAAAGTCAACCCTACGATTTATTCACTTTTAGAAATCGCAAAGGCTTTGGAAGTTCCATTAAAGGAATTAGTTTCTTTTTAAATCTATATGTTTTTTAGCTTTCTCAAACTATTGACTTGCTTTTCCTCATAATGAAGTTGCATTTCAAAATCTTGAGGCCACTCTATCTTAGCTTGTTTTCTGATTTTTTCGAATTGAGCCTTTTCAATGTCTTTTGGATTATGATTTTTTAATGCCTCAACAGCAGCTCTTTGTTTTTCTATATAATGGATTTGCATTTCAAAATCATCTGGCCATTCTTTTTTACTTAACTCTTTAATTAACGAATCTTGGTCTGAATTAACTCCGTTTGTTTCTTTATTTTTAATTGTTTGTGGTTTATCGGATGCGTGAGGTTTAGATTCGTTTTTTTCAAGTATATTTTTTATTGCAGTTAAGATATTATCTCTTTTTCGCTCCCAAGCTGAAAAGTTTATTGGATTAATAGAAAGGAATGATTCGACTTTTTCTTTAAGAGAATTCATTTTTGCTTTATCGTCAATTTTCATTCCCTGCGTGTTCGGAATTACTCCTTTGATATCACTATAATTGAACGGAGGGATTAAAATTGGAATGTGTTCGGAAGTTCTAACCCAAGTAGCTCCCATTTCGCAAAGACTTACAGGACTGTTATAAAAATTTTGCGAAAGTATAAAAAGTACTAGAACTTCGTTGTTTAGCTCATTCTTTATGGTTTGAAGGAAATCTTCTCCTAATCCTATTCCATAACCTTCAAATGAAGTACAGAATATTTTGTTGCTTTGAACACCGATTCCTTCTAGTATTTCGATTACCTGTTCGACAATTTTTGCATCTTTACTAGAATGACTAATGAATATTTTTTTCTCAATATTAGCTTTAGGTTCTTTAGTTTCTGGCATTTTGTATTCTGGAATGTTTAATTCTAAATCCTGTGCAATTTTTATTATAACTTCGGAAGGTTCTGATTTTAATAAGTCAATTACATATATCCTTTTACTATTGACAATTGATACATCTTCTGTTTTAATTCCATATCCAGCCAAAAGTAAATTGATTCCAGACGTATTATATTCCGATTGCAAGTGTAAAGCAATATCTGTAATTAAGTTAAGTCTAGTTTTTGGATTCATTCATTATTTTTTGTTCAATTGAGCATAACGGTCTCGGCTATAAGTAGTTGCGTGGTTTAGCACTTAACTTTGCAAGTACACACCAACCTGAAAATCCGCGAGGATTTTCAGAAGCGATGGCCTGAGCCTGTCGAAGGGTAGACGAGAACAAGCAATTACGTATAGCCATTGTTATAGTGCGTTTTTATTTAATCGGAAATCCAAAAGTATTGGCAATTTCATCATCATTGTCCAGTTTGTCCTTTCTTCGTTCAAGACGAGCATTAATCGATGGTTCCAATTTCCCATTAAAATCATTAACATCTTTAGAAAGGAATTCTAAATACTTTTTAATAGTTCCCAAATTATTGTCGAAATCCGCTTTTATTCTTGAAGCATCTTGTCCTACAGGAACTTCATAAACAACTTTCACTTCGTCAGATTCTATTACACCATACGGAAGGACAGAAGTGAATTCAGAAGGAAAAATTCCGAACATTGATGAATCGCCTGTAAAAGGTATAATTAATGTGTATTTTGTACCATCTACAGATGTGCTTCTTCCAAAATGACCTCTTCCAGAATGTCTTATTTTGGTGTCAGTTGGTTTTTTTTGATAAATAGCATCTTCTTTTATTTGTGGTAGTTCAATTTTGAATTCCTCCGCTAATTGCTCTGTAAGTTCCTCAATAGTTTGATTATCAAATTTTGACTTGCCATAATTGTTGATTCGATTTTCTATTGAGTTTGCTAATGAGTTTGCGTAATCGTAAAATTTTCTGTTATTAAAAAGGTGTTTCATATTATTCTATTTTTGTGACGACTTCTTCCATTGTATAATGGACGAAACTTTGTCCTAATTCAGTTAATTCGTAAGGCTCTATATTATCAAAAGCTGACTTCAATGTTGAAGATTTAGAACGTCTAGTAGATTTTTTTATGAAATTCCCAGCATAATCTGTAGCCCGTTCTTGTCTTATAATTCCATCCATACTTAAATCTCTAATCAGACGCTTAAATAAGTCTGCTTCTAAAGAATTTTCTGCTGGAAGAGTGCCATTTAAGTTGTCCCAAATTTGCCCTCTGGTAATTCCGTGATTTTTATAGATTTCTCTAATTACCATAAAATGCGTTTCGTGATATCTAGAAATCCATTCTATAAAAAGTTGGATTAAGTCATCTATCGAAAGATTTATTGCACTCGCATTTGTCAATAATTTTCTTAAATATTCTTTCTTTTCAAATGTTTCTGCATTATCCCATTCTTTAAACCCTTTTCTGACTAAAGCCAAATATTCTTCGCTTTCCATTCTTTCTTGAACTTCCGCTCCAGCGTTATCTAAAGTTTCGTGAATTTGGTAAATCGTATAATATAATTCTTCGATTTTTCTATGATGTTCTTCAAGCCAAATTCTCTGTAAGTCATTAATTTTTCCTTGCTCTTTTTCTGCGTGCAGAGCGGAACTTGCAGCAATTATTCCACCAACCCAAGGAATACTGCTTAAAGCTGAAACCACAAAACGTCCAGTTCGAGTTTTCTTTCCTTTTCCATCTATTTTAGAAAGCTCGTTTTTAACTTTCTCTATTGCTTCTTTTTTGGTTAGTTTGTTCATTTTCTCAAATTGTTCTTCAAATGCACTACAACTATTGGATATACAGAAAACCCCATATAACCCTTTAATATTGAGATAAATATACTGCTTTTTAATTGAAAATTAATGTGTTCGTTAGTATATCAGTACCTGATTTTGTAAAACTATTGGAAGCTAAACGGTATTGTAAAAAAGGGTCCTATTCTTATCAAAAACAGATTGTCATAGCTCTAAAGCTTTATTACTGGGAAATGTTTGGACAGAGTATTAATTAAGGGCTCTTATTTCCAAGTAGAAAACCCCATAAACTTCCTATGATACTTGTTTAAAAAGATATTCTAAGAATTATTAAAAGCACTAACAATCTCAAACATAAAAGCATGATCGCTCTTACCTATAGCACAGGCTTGAGAATGGGTTAACTGATATAATGGATATCACGATAAAATACCTGAGGAAAGAAAGAACGACTTTTTTATTTATGCCTGCTTTTTAAAACCGCTTCTATATCTTTTAATCGAAATCCTTTTGCCTGTAGTAATAATAAATAATGAAAAAGTAAATCTGCACTCTCGTTTAAGAAAAGATCATCATTGGTATCCTTAGCTTCTATAACCACTTCTACTGCCTCCTCTCCTACTTTCTGAGCAATCTTATTGATTCCTTTTTCAAAGAGCGAAGCGACATAAGAAGTACTGCCCTTCTCCTCGGTACGTCTTTGTGCTATGGTATTCTCAAGAGTCGATAAAAATCCAAAATTAGAATTGTTTATTTCTCCCCAGCATGTGTCTGTTCCTGTATGGCAAGTAGGCCCCATAGGAGTTGCTTGTATAAGAATGGCATCCTGATCACAATCTACGGCCATAGATTGTAATACCAGAAAATGACCACTTTCTTCTCCTTTTGTCCATAACCGTTGTTTACTACGACTGTAAAAAGTGACTTTTTGAGAGGCTTTTGTTTTGGATACCGCTTCTTCATTCATATAGCCCAACATAAGGACATTCTTTGTGACTGTATCTTGAATAATAGCTGGGACAAGGCCCTCCGGATATTTGGTATAATCTATATGCATAGGTATGTGATCTATATGAACTGTTTGTGTATGGTTTGAAATTTTAAATCCGTACTTGGATATTTTGTGTTTTTAAATACTGTTTTAATACAGGGATCTCTATTTCTTTAAAATGAAAAACACTTGCTGCCAGCGCTGCATCTGCTTTCCCATGGGTAAAGGTATCTGCAAAATGTTGCATCGTTCCTGCACCTCCACTAGCGATGATAGAAATAGACAGCTCATTAGATAGTCGTGCCAGAGCTTCATTTGCAAAGCCATCTTTAGTCCCATCATTATCCATAGACGTAAATAGGATCTCCCCTGCTCCGCGTGCTGCTACTTCTTTTGCCCAATCAAAAAGAGTGCGTTTTGTAGGTACTTTACCCCCTACTAAATGGACGATCCATTCCCCATCTATATAGGTTGCATCGATCGCAACAACAACGCATTGAGAACCAAATTTTGATGCTAACTCGTTGATTAATTCAGGCCGTTTTACCGCACTGGAATTAATAGATACCTTATCTGCCCCATTTTGTAAAAGGATGTCTACATCTTCTATAGAAGAAATTCCTCCTCCTACTGTAAATGGGATATTGACTTGAGAAGCAACGCGGGAAACCAGAGCTGCCAGTGTTTTTCTACGTTCTTCTGTTGCAGAAATATCTAAAAACACCAACTCATCGGCTCCTGTTTCTGAATAGATCTTTGCCAAGGCTACAGGATCTCCTGCATCTCGTAAATTTATAAAATTAGTCCCCTTTACGGTCCTTCCATTCTTAATGTCCAGGCAAGGGATGATTCTCTTTGTATACATAAACCTGTCGCTTCTATAATTTATTGGTTGCATTTAAATCTTGACCGTCATAAAACCCCAAAGGGGCATCTACCAGCTCTTTTACCCAAAAAGCGATCTGACCTGTATGATAGCTATAATGTTCTACAGCATGTATGATAGCTCCCATTCCAGAAAAATAAAACCCTTGTACGTGGCGTTTTTTAAGTAATTGGGCTTCTGAAGCATGTTTAATAGTAACAATTACCTCAGTAGCGGTAGTTATAAGCATCTTTAAGAGCGTATCTTTTGTATACCCCTCTGTAGCATCAAACTCTGCATCACGATCACGCATATCTGGTTTTTCTCCAATATTAGAAATAACATACTGTGTCATATTACCACATAAATGCAATAGTTGATTCCCTATACTATTGCTAGAGTTATTAGGACGTTGCCATACATGCTCATCTGAGATTTTTTCTAGTGCAAGACCTATCATACGTGTACTCTCTTCTATTCTGAAAATTGTATTTTCCTTAAAATCTGTTACCCAAAGTACGTCCATAGTTATTGATTTAATATATAGTCTTCTAATTGTTTTAAGGTAATACGATTTTCATAAATCGCTTTTCCTATAATAGTACCTTCACAGCCCATCGCTGCAAGTTTAGGCAATTCATCATAAGCAGAGATTCCTCCGGAAGCTATTAAACGAATAGGGGGATGAGGCTCATTTTCATCAGTAATCATGGCGCCTTCCCGAAGTATTTTTTTATACAAATCAAATGAAGGCCCCTCAAGCATCCCATCTTTACTGATATCTGTACAAATAACATATGAAATCCCTTTTTTTACATACCGATTTATAAAAGGGATTAATTCTTCTTTACTTTCTTCTTGCCAGCCACTTATGGCAATTTTTTCATTATGAGCATCTGCGCCAAGGATAATCTTATCGGTACCGTAACGATGTAACCAATGGATAAATGTATCTGGATTTTTTACTGCAATACTCCCCCCCGTAATTTGATGTGCACCACTTTCAAAGGCAATACGTACATCATGATCTGTTTTTAAACCACCTCCAAAGTCTACTTTCAAATTTGTTTTACTGGCGATAGTATCTAATATTTTATAATTGACTATATGCTTACTTTTTGCTCCATCCAGATCTACCAGATGTACATATTGTATTCCATGGGCTTCAAAGTTTTTTGCAACTTCTAGTGGATGTTCATTATAGATTTTTTTTGTGTCATAATCTCCTTTAGAAAGTCGTACACACTTTCCATCTATGATATCTATAGCTGGTATTATTCTCATCATTATAGTTCTAGAAAATTACTTAAGATTTGTGCCCCTACCTGAGACGATTTTTCTGGATGAAATTGAGTTCCGTAAAAATTTGCGTTCCCTATCGCAGCACTATATGGTTCCCCATAGGTAGACATAGCTATCGTTTGATCGGTCACTGGGGCATAGTAACTGTGTACCATATAAATAAATTCACCTTCGGATATGTCCTTAAAAAGAGCGGTTTTAAGCTTTGTGATAGTGTTCCATTGTATTTGTGGGACTTTTACGCTTTCGCGAAAGCGTACTACATCCACATCAAAAATACCCAACCCTTTGGTAAGTCCCTCTTCAGAACGATTACACATTAATTGCATTCCTAAACAAATTCCTAAAACGGGTTGTGTCAAAGTAGGAATCAATTGGTCAAGCTTACTTTCTTTTAATTTTTGCATGGCGCTACTTGCTTCTCCTACTCCAGGAAAAATCACTTTATCTGCCGTGCGGATTTCCTCGGGATCATTACTCAGTTTTGCCGAATACCCCAAACGCTCTATAGCAAATTTGATACTCTGGATATTCCCTGCACCGTAATTTATGATAACTATATTCAATGTGCTACTCTTTCTTAATTGTTCTTAAATTCTCCATTTTAAAGCATCCCTTTGGTAGAAGGTAATATCATCTTATCCGGATCTCTTTTTATCGCGACTTTGATCGCTTTTGCAAATGCCTTAAAAATAGCCTCTATTTTATGGTGTTCATTTGTCCCTTCTGCTTTTACATTGAGATTGGCTTTAGCGCCGTCTGTAAAGGATTTAAAAAAGTGATAAAACATTTCTGTAGGCATCTTTCCGATCATTTCTCTTTTGAAATCTGCCTCCCACACTAACCAATTACGCCCTCCAAAATCAATCGCTACCTGCGCCAGACAATCATCCATAGGCAAACAGAATCCATAGCGTTCTATCCCCAATTTGTTCCCTAGTGCCTTTGCAAAAACTTCACCTAATGCAATAGCCGTATCTTCTATCGTATGGTGTTCATCTACCTCCAAATCTCCTTTGACACTAATTGCCAGATCCATAGCACCATGACGGGCTAATTGGTCTAACATATGATCAAAAAAAGCAATTCCAGTTGCTATAGTAGATTGTCCCGTACCATCAAGGTTTAACGTAATTTGTATATCGGTTTCATTGGTTTTTCGCGAAAGCGAATACACTCTATCCCTAAGTTTTAAAAATTCATAGATTTTTTGCCAGTCGTTACTTTCTAAGACGATATCCTTATCCAGTTCGGATCGTTCTATAGTAATCTCTCCAGTACCTAAATGTGTATGGTCATTGATATAAATCCCCTTTGCACCAAGATTAGTTGCCAGTTGCATATCTGTGAGTCGATCTCCGATTACAAAAGAATTTTCAAGATCGTATTCCTCTGAAAAATATGCAGTTAATAAGCCTGTCCCTGGCTTTCGGGTGTTTTTATTCTCATGAGGAAATGTACGATCTAAAAATACATTGTCAAATACAACTCCTTCATTTTCAAAAGATTTCATTATAAAATTATGTACAGGCCAGAAGGTATCTTCTGGAAATACATCGGTCCCTAGCCCATCTTGATTGGTAATCATAACCAACTCATAATCTAACTCTTGTGCAATTTTTCCTAACCATGTAAACACTTTAGGGTAAAATATCATTTTTTCAAATGCATCTATTTGCTCATCGGCTGTTTCTTTGATCATCGTACCATCACGATCAATAAATAATACCTTCTTTTTCATGTTATAGGCTATTTAGAATTTGTAGTAATTGTGTATTTTCTTTTGGAGTTCCTACAGTAAATCGTAAGGTGTTTTCACATTTTGCTTGCGTACTTCGGTTACGTACAACAATTCCTGCTTTAAGTAACTGATCGTATCGCTTATACGCATCATCTACTCGCGCGAGTATAAAATTTGCATCCGAAGGATATACCTTCTCTACAAAGGGTACGCTCTCAAGTGCTATGGATAATACATTGCGTTGTTCTATAATCTGTGATACTTCTGCTTTTATAGTATCTAAATCCATTACACGCTTAACAGCATGTTCTTGAGTAAGTTTATTGACATTATACGGGGGTTTTATTTTATTGAGTATTGCAATAATCTCTGAAGATGCCCAACACATTCCTAGTCGGATTCCTGCCATCCCATACGCCTTTGATACTGTTTTGGTCACAATAAGATTAGGGTAATGTATCAGTTGTTGTGTCCAGCTTTCTGAAGTTGTAAAATCAATATAGGCTTCATCAATCACGACCAATCCATTAAAAGTATCCAATAGCTTTTTAATTTTTTGAGTCGAGATTAAATTTCCTGTAGGATTATTGGGAGAACAAATAAATAATAACTTAGTTTGTGGGGTTATTGTAGCCCGTATTGCTTCTACATCTATCTGAAAATCATTATCTAACAACACTTTATGGTTTTTAATGTCATTAGTTTCTGCAAGTACATTATACATCCCATACGTAGGTGGAACGGTTATAATTGCATCTTTTCCCGGTATACAAAAGGCTCTGAATAATAAATCCAATACTTCGTCACTTCCATTTCCTACTAATAATTGATTACTCTCTAACCCTTCTCGTAGTGCAAGGATCGATTTTACATCCTTTTGTTGAGGATCTGGATACCTGTTTACTGCTGTGGCATAGGGATTCTCATTGGCATCTAAGAAAATCATATCTTGTGCTACCTCTTTAAATTCATCTCTTGCAGAGCTGTAAGGTTTCATACGTAATACATTAGGGCGAACAAGGGAATAAATGTCAAACGCTGCTTCCATATAACCTTATGTATTTTTATTAGTAGTACTAGCAGTTAATTTTTCTAGACGCAAAGTAACAGCATTCTTATGTGCGTCCAATCCTTCTGCCATTGCCATTGCTTCTATAGCTGGTCCTATATTGAGTATTCCTTTCTCAGATATTTTCTGAAAAGTCATCCGTTTCATAAAACTATCAAGTCCTACCCCACTATATTGTTTTGCATACCCATTTGTAGGTAGTGTGTGGTTTGTTCCAGATGCATAATCTCCAGCGCTTTCCGGAGTGTAATTTCCTATAAATACAGAACCTGCATTAATAATCCCACGTGTATAAAATTCTTCATTTTCTACACATATAATAAAATGTTCTGGCGCATATTCATTGATAAGATCAAGCGCAAGTTGGTCATGTTCTATATAAATTAGTGTGCTGTTTTCTATGGCTTTTTGTGCGATATGCTTTCGCGAAAGCGTACGTAACTGCATCGTAATTTCTTGTTTTACACTAGCGATTATTTCTTGTGATGTAGATACTAAAACTACCTGACTATCAGTGCCATGCTCTGCCTGACTTAATAAATCTGAAGCTATAAAAGCGGGCTCTGCTGTAGCATCGGCCACCACCAAGAGTTCCGAAGGTCCCGCAGGCATATCTATAGCAACGCCGTGCTTTGTTGCCAATTGTTTTGCGACCGTCACAAATTGATTTCCTGGTCCAAAAATCTTATACACTTTGGGGAGCGTTTCTGTTCCAAAAGTCATTCCTGCAATTGCCTGAATCCCTCCTACTTTATATATTTTATTCACTCCGCATATACTTGCTGTATATAATATCGCAGGGTGAATCGTTCCGTCTTTTGCTGGAGGTGTACACAATATAATTTCTTCACAACCTGCAATTTTTGCAGGAATCGCAAGCATCAATATTGTTGAAAATAAAGGAGCCGTACCTCCAGGGATGTATAAACCTACTTTCTGTATAGGGCGTTTTTCCTGCCAGCAGGAGACACCTTCTGTTGTTTCTACAGAAATTGTATCTGTCTTTTGGGCACGGTGAAATATTTCAATATTACTTTTTGCCATTTGTATGGCAGTACGTAATTCTTCAGAAATGATTTTACCCGCTGTTTTTATTTCCTTTTCAGAAACACAAATTTCTGGCACCTTAACTCCATCAAAAATAGAGGTGTATTTTGCTATAGCTATATCGCCTTTGGTTTGTACTTCTTTAAAGATATCTGTAACCGTTGCTTCTATATCTTCTATAGTTTGTGTAGGGCGCTGTATGATAGTACCCCAATCACTTTGGGGTGGGTTTTTATACGTTTTCATTACAATACCATTTTTTCAATTGGACAAACAAGTATTCCTTCTGCTCCAGCTAACTTGAGTTGATCTATCACATCCCAAAAGCGATGTTTATCTATTACAGAATGTACACTACTCCATCCCTTCTCTGCCAGAGGCAATACTGTAGGACTTCGCATACCTGGTAATATATTGATAACTGTTTCTAGTTTTTCATTAGGAACATTCATTAATACATATTTTGAATCTTGCCCTTTACGTACAGCTTGTATTCTAAACCGTAATTTGTCTAAGATTGCCGTAGCGCTTTTAGAAATTTTTGGAGAAACTGTTAGTACCGCCTCAGAAGTAAGCATAACTTCTACTTCCTTAAGGTTATTTTTGAAAAGTGTACTTCCACTAGATACTATATCACAAATTGCATCGGCGAGACCTATATTAGGTGCAATCTCAACAGATCCGTTAATGATATGTAAATCGGCTTCTATTCCTTTTTTGGCTAAGTAATTACGTACCGTATTAGGATACGAAGTAGCTATGCGCTTCCCTTGAAAATCTTCAATAGATGTATATGCTGCATTTTTAGGGATTGCTAAGGAAACTTTACACTTAGAAAAACCTAAACGTTCTTTTATATCCAGGTCCTGTCCTTTTTCAATTAAAGTGTTTTCTCCTAAAATCGCTATATCTATAACCCCATCTCTTAAATATTGCGGGATATCGCCATTGCGTAAATAAAAAACCTCTAAGGGGAAATTACGGGCAGTGGCTTTAAGTTGATCTTTCCCATTATCAATAGAAATACCACAGTTTTTTAGTAATTGTAAGGACTCTTGATTAAGTCTTCCTGATTTTTGAATAGCAATTCTAATTTTTTGTTTCATTTTTTATTAAAAATTGGTTTTGAATTACTCAAAAGAAAAACCCGCTTGAGTAATTCAAACGGGTTTAGTTATATGATGTATACACATATCAGATTACCACGCTTGAGCGACAAGAGTAAAATGATGATGATGTATTTGTGTTACTTTCATGATGATACAAAGGTATTTGATTTTTTGTTAAAAACAAGTGGATAACACATTTTAATAATTACTTAACACACAAAAGTTTTTATTAGATTTGAAGTTAAACTACTTGTATCATTCAGGGGGATAATTACGGTAAATGAAAGGTTTTCTAGGTGCATTTTTTATTTTTCTACTATGGGCTTCAGCGGGCATCTATTATGTTCATATAAAAGACGTTGGAGGGACGATCCCTTTAACCAATCCATCAGAAAACAAAGCATCATCTACTACGGATCAAAATCTGCAAAAAAATATTGATGTAAGTAACTCTGCGATTAAGAATGCCTCTACAGAGACTCAAGAAAAAGAAGCGTTGGTTGATAACAGTCCCGATAAGCAAGCCATTTATCAGCTAGATAGCCTACTATTAGAAAAAAGTAATCAGACCAATTCTCAATTATTAGCAGATGAAATTAAAAAATCTATTGCTATAAGTGATACCATAGACATCAATAAAGATGAACCTGTATTATCTTTTAAGGAAGATATTGCATTACCGAGTGGACCATCAGTATCTAGCAATACATTTTATCCAAGTTATAATAATTCAGATCTTATTCTAGATGAAGATTTGATATCGTACGCAGATAAGTTAAAGACATTACTCAAAGAAAATCCAGAAAAAAAGGTGACTATTATTGGACACACTGATAATGTAGGAGATGCACAAGATAATTTTAGGATAGGTTTAAAGAAATCTAGACAAATCAAATGGTACCTTACAGCCCGTAGAGGTATCCCCAGGAAGAAAGTTACAGCTACTTCAAGAGGTGAAGAAGAACCCATTGAAAGTAATAATAGCAAATGGGGGCGTAAAAAGAATAATAGAATAGAAATCATTGTAGACTAATCCTATGATAGAAAACCAAGAATCCATATCAATTCCACTAGCTTATATAGAAGCTTTTGTAATGATGCTTGGTGCCTTTCTTATAGGGTATATAGGAGCAACACTCTATGAACGATCGCGCTTTAAAAAACAAAAAGCCGAAGATGAAGAACGCTTTCTTAGTTTAGAAAACAAGATCAAAGAACTAAGAGATGAAAATGATAAGCAACTTAATCAAGTCTACCAGAAAGATCGTATGGATCAGGAATATGAGCAAGTTCAATTTCAGAAAAGAGCCTTTTCAGAAAGGGTTTTAACTGAAACTTTAGAAAAATCACGTACGCTGGATTTTGAACGTATAGGACACGCCAATGCTGATATAAAAGACGATTTACAACAAATCACAGGAATAGGTCCTTATACAGAAGCTAAGCTAAATGACTTAGGCATTTACACCTTTGAACAAATAGGCCGATTTAATGATGATGATATTCTACTGGTAACTGAACTTATAAAGTTTTTCCCTGATCGCATTAAAAATGATCGATGGGTTGCCAAAGCGCAAAGCCTAAAGTTTAAAGACTCTCAAAACCGAGAAGACGATACAAATTCAAAAAAAAAGTGAGTAACACTAAATAAATAGTGTACCTAGTATCCATATCAAATTATTGCTTAATTACTTTTAATGTTTGGGATGTGTTTTCCTGATCTATAATTTGTAAAAAGTATATTCCAGTATTTAGGCGCTCTACATTAAGGCTTGTCTTATTATCTCTGATATTTTTAGTTTCAGAAACTACCATTTTACCATCTATACCATAGAGTGTAAAAGACAAATTTCCACTATAATTAATAGAAATCTCAAGATTATCTTTCACAGGATTCGGGTATATTGTCACAGGAGTAATTGTAGAAAAATCCTGATTATTCAATGCCTCCCCTGTAAAATAAGACAGCCCTTTTTCAAAAGCGTCCTCCCCTATCTGTTCTCCTAAAATACGTCCTGGAATATCATCAATAGGAGGATGAATTCCTCCCCATATTCTAGATAAACTTGTCTGATCAGATGCATCTTTATACGTTGCCCATTGCAAAACCATATCTACAGAGGGACCTTGTTCAAAAACAAGGAAGTCATTTTGAACAATTTCAAAAGTTCCTACTCCACCAGGGAAAAATGGATCTCCAGTTGCCCTAGTTAAGATATCTGCAGCAGCGCTAGAGAAAGTAGAATGACCAGAGATATATCCTGCAAAAGGAGGGGTTACAAAAGTAGGTCGTTGGTATGGCCACCATCTATTTGCATATACCCAATCTACACCTGCTACATCAGTTTCTGGATCTAGGATAAAATCAGGCCCTTTCCAAACTTTCATTTTCAAATCTCCTACAAACTCGTTCATATCACCAGCAAGAGGATCCCCTTCTTCTATGACTTCGATAAGTCCTCCAATAAGAGGCAAACCATGAGGGTCATAACTACTTAATGTATTATCACTACTTTGTCCTTTGCCAGCCATATAACGCAATGCAGAAATTGGGCGTACATAATCATAATATCCTTTTAATCCCCATGTGTTAACCGCACTATCATGCATTGCTGCACCTAATAAAAAATAGGTCTTTACATCCCATTCTAAATCACTTAAAGTTGGTCCCTCACCGCCTAGTTTTTTTACAGTAAGCGGGTTATCGCTTACATAATTAAGAATCGTAAACCAATGTCCGGGTGGTGTTTCAGAATCAGGCCCATCTGCCCAGAATTCTGCAAGTACACGTGCATAGTCAGCTCTAGGTACCATTTGAGTTTCATATGGTTGTCCTGTAAATGGATTTACATCATGTCCAATACTCGCATCACCTCCATTTTCAAAATCATAAAAAGTCGTATACTCTTCGAATGTAGTTGGGTATCCTTGAATATTCCCAATACTAGCAGGAGAAATATCAATCATTACTCCATCAGATGGGTCTAGATGTTGTGACCAGGAAGCTACTAATGAGAATCCCCATTTATAAGGGTCTTCCAGTGCATTTCCATCAGAATCCTGAATAAATGATGGAGCTCCAGGGTCATTGTATACATAGTAATCAAAACCATCTATAGGAAAAATTTCTAGATCTTCTTCTTTTAAAGCAAATGCTGTAACTTGACCCCACTCGGGGCTTAAAAAATCAGGAACACTCGTTGGAATAGGGTTTCCTGCTTGATCTATAAAAAACTCAAATGCTAGTGGTTGCCATCTATCTGGATTGATATCATTTGTCTCTTCATACATTTCCAAAATCATAGGTTCATTCACAGGATCGTAAAATTCATTTTCATACGCACCCGCTTCATTTGCCCCATCTTGCAATCCAAATGCAATCATACGTTCTGCCATATAATTACCTAGTGCTGCATACGATCCATCTGAATAATCTATACTAGTAAAACTAGCATCATACGATAACTCAGAAAATTTTGCTTCTAATGCAGGTAGGGTATCATCGGATCCTGGTGAATTTGAAAACCTATGCATCAACAATCTAAAAACAGCATAACTAATAAGTTCTTCACGGGCCTCTTCTATATCATCCGGAGGAGTAATCCCATCAAAAGGAACATCAAAACCTCCAAAAGATTTCCCTAAAAATAAAGTAGTTGCAGTATCATCAAATATAGACCAGGCATCATACATTAATACAGAGGTATGAAAAAGGTTACGGGCATGTACCGTCGGTCTAGCAAAATCATTCCGAATTGCCTCTAACAACTCTTCATTCCATTCTCTAGCGATAGATTCTTGAGCATCTATTGTAAATGTACTAACACAAAAAAATAGTAAAAGTAATAATGTACGCATCATAAAGTTTTTTGGGGGGTTATTAATCCTAGTCAATACTTCCTCTTAAAGGATTACTGTAAATAAAACAATTATGGATGATATATAATAATTATTAACTATATTTTTATTCATTTACAAATACGTATTTACTAAGAAAGGCTAGTACACTCAAGGGTTTAGAAGTATTTAATATATAATTAAAAAAATGTTATTATCAATCTAATAACACAAATGCCGCCCAATAGTAAGGGTCATATTTTGTTCTAAATTTTAACTGTGTTTTTTTAAATGCTTTAGATATATTTTTTTCCTCAAATAAAGATATGTAAAATTGCTCCATGAACTCTTGAGTTTCAATATCTGGAACTTTCCATAAACTCATTATGATTTGATCTGCTCCAGCCAACTTAAATGAACGTTGCAAACCATAAACTCCTTGATATCCTTTAATATCACCGAGGCCTGACTCACAGGCAGATAGTACTACAAGTTTAGTTTTTTCTAGGTTTAATTGACTAATTTCAAGGGCACTTAATCTATGTGTATTCCCTTTGACATCCTCATTTTCTGGGGCAAAAATTAAACCTGTTCGAAGTAAAGGATTAGAAATAGTTTGAAGGTCCAGATCAGGTTTTGCTCTCGTAAAACTCACAGTACCTTCCTCTACCCTATACGAGCTATTTACAGTTTCTTTCTCAAAATAACCATGTGTAGCAATATGTAGTATATCCTTGTCTTCCAATCTTAAAAAAAAAGCATTTTTTGTTGCGTCAGACCCTTCTAATAAATAAGTATCTATATTGTTAGATTTAAGATATGAAGAAATAAATTGCACTTCCTTTTTAGTCCCTTCTAACGATTCGTACTCTAAATTCTTGGACTTATAATCAATACCTCCAATGAGTCCGACATTTTTAATAGAGTATATATCATATTCTGATCTTGATAGTAGGTTTGCAGTTGTACTTAATCGTATGAGATCAAAATCATCTATCATATAACCATTTTGTTCACTTCGAAGTCCATCAAATGAAATAGTAGTCAAAATACCTGATGGAGCATAATATATAGTATTTACAGATTGTAACTCTTTCTCCAAGGGTTTCCATATTAAATCATATAGCCTAGTATCTGGAGTATTTTTAGTCCCATATATAGATTTAATCCCTTCTTCTTCGTTAGTTTTATTAGAAGATATAACATCATATATCTCCTTTTCGTCAAATAGATAAACCAATTTCGGATACACACTTGATGGTTTTATTATCAACGCACAATAATATCGTTTACGTATTTGTTTTTCTTCTTGAAAATCAAAATCAAAAAACTCGATTGCTACTTCCCCCTTTTTTAACTGCTTCTGAACATCAAGTCGGGAAATATTTATTTTTCTTTGAAAATCATCAAAGACCTTACTTCGATTAACAAGTTTTTTTTCAAGGCTATCTGCTTTTTTAATAAGTAAAGTAGGTTGTATGTATGAACCATTACTATCAAACTCATACTGCAATGATATTTCTTTGATGGTTTGCAACCACAAATCATATATATCTTTTAATACAATATCTTCAGAATTCTTAATAGAATTTTTAAGTGAAATTGTAGAGTTAAGAAGGAGGTTTTTAATAAAAAGAGTATTGTTATAAACGACATCTATTAAATCTATTTCTGTAGGAAATTGTAAGACATAAGAATTAAAATATGAATAATATTTATTCTCTATTTCTATATAATGTTCCTTTTCAGTTTCAGACATAAATGTCTGTTTTTCCATGATATCATTATTTAGATATTTTATACTATTTAAATAGTAATATTTAGCTTTTTTGAATTCTTTTGAAAGTGTCAAAAGATATCCTATTTGAGCCATTCCATCTTTATAGTGATCAGAATTATTATCTTTAAAATAACCTACACTATTCATCCTTTTCTGTTGGTATAATAGTGCCTTTTCATAATCGCCTTTGCGTTTATATATAGTCGCTATGGCGCTATAATAAATTGTTGGATTTAGAGAAAGCGTTGCATCTCCCGATTCAAAATAGAAGAGCAATTTTAAAAAATAATGTAGTGCTAGATCTAAATTACCATCATAGTAATAGAAAATCCCTAATATATTGGCAATTTCAACATCTAAATTAAACGTGAGGGTTTGACCAGATTTTTGTTCTAATTCCTTTAAGTTTGGAAGTATTTCTCCGATAATTTCTAAACCCTCTACTCGTTCTCCAGCATGAAGATAAATCAACCCAACACATAGTTTCCCAAGAATATACTGAGAATCCTTTTCATCAATATTTTGCTCTAAATAGTTTAAAAAATTTACTCCAAGCTCTAAGGCTTTTTTATAATTTCCTGATTCAAAATAAAAGCCAGCAAGATTATTTAAATAGACATAATAATTTGAATGTGATTTTCCATATAAAACTTTAGCTATTTCTAAAGATGTATGATACATCGGTTCTGCACTCTTAAAATCACCTATACTGATATATAATTTTGCTAATAGAGAAACGACCTCTAAGTTACTCTCAGTATTAACAGAACCTATTGACTCTCTAATACGAAGGCTTTTTTTATAGTAACTAATAGCGCTTGGAATTTTCTTTATTTGTAAACAAACATTTCCTGCCAATTTTAAAAATTCGGCATAGTTATTATTACTCTGTCCTTTATTTATTGAAATCTGAGAATCAACAGCCTCTATTAATTCAAACGCTTCGGAATATTCTTCATAGGAATAAAAATCAATGAATTGATCTATAATAGAATTATCTACAGTAGTATCCGATTGTGAATACTGTATTCCGTAAATAAAAAAAAAGCATAGATAAAAAAGCCATTTTCTATTCATCTAATAAAGAATTTGAGAAATTGATGTGTTAGTAAAAAAAGTATCTGGATAAACAATATTTAAATACTCCCTTACTAATCTTATTTTTTCAGGTTCACTAATAAAAGAAGCTGCTAGGGTTTTAGAAATTTTATGTAACACAGATTTTTTATCAATAAAAAAAGGCGTTATAGCTTCTGAAATTATAGCACTTTGTTTTGCTATAGGGTTATACAAATGTAAAGATATAGGTAATTTATCAGGAGTAATACGCATATTGTTAATCCTATAAATATCTTTTGTAAAAAATAATGTATCATCTTTTACTGTCATTTTTTTATTGATCATTTTTTCTTTCCAGAAATACCTAACATAAAACACAGAACTATCTTTAACAGGTAAATTAAATCCTCTTAAAGGTACTTTTAAGGAATCTACAATCCCAACTTTAGGGATTGAAATAAATTCATTGAAGTTTTTTATATCAAACCTATCTCCCCTATTAATACCCAAAAAATGCCAATATTCTTTTGGACTATGAACTTGAGCTAATTCAAAAAGTTGTGCAGCAAAAATTCTAAGTCGTGTTGGGTTTTCGCATCTACAACTTACTACATTCTTTATATTTGAAAAAGATATTGAATCTTTTTCTGAAAATACATCCCCCCGTTTTAGCACAGTATTATTAACTCTAATTTTTCCTTTTACATCAAGTACAATACAATTGTCCTGTGATTGCATTACATTATTAACAAATAAAAAAATAGTAATTAAAAATAATCTGCTCATAATTTTAGTCATTTTGAGGATTTTCAACATTACTAGTTAAAAGTGCTGTTAAAATTATTGCTACAACTGCTAAATAGTTATTGAAGAAAAGAAAATTTACATGTACATTAAAAAACTCTATCAATATTGCGCTACAAATAGCAAGAACCACAACACCATCAAGCCAAATAAATAGGATACTTGCAAGGGTATTTAATAATGGCTTTGTATTAAAAAATCTGTTTTTTTCTTTGCGAGGATACTTTCCTAAAAAATACTTTTTAAAAAAATCAATACAATGTTTTTTAAACTTAAATAGAACTCCTGTGAAAAATATAAAATAAGTAATAAACACAAACAGTATTAGATATTTTGGTATGATATGATCATCATTTTTTAAAGCTAAATAAGCATTATAGTTGATCATCGTTCCTGACAACATACCACTGGTAGTCAAATGAAAATCTGAATCATCAAAATCACCAATAAGGACGATTTTATCTTTTATCAAATCCCTTATATACGGCTTGTTTAAAGAATCTAATAATTCTACTCCCAGTTCATAGTAGTTTTTTTTAAATCCTTCTCCATATTTTTTAAAAGCTTTTATTCGTTGATTTAGAACAAGTGAACTAAAGGCTATTTTTCCAGAAGAAACATCTACAAATTTCCCCTTAGTAATTGTTTTCCCATCTAATTCCTCATACATTTTAATAGCCATGCTCTTAATAGTGTCGCGATGAAAAAAACCATATTTAATAAATCTAAAATTTTGATTAGTAGAAGAATAGACTGAGAAGCCTGTATCTGTTAAATAATTTGGATTTATCAAAGAATCTTTATCCATAAAGGAAGGAATAAGTATGCGCTTTGTTTTTTTAAGTTGATTAAAAAGAACGGAATCATTCTCAGATATAAATTTGCTATGTATAGGCAAGGCGAGCAATGCAAATTTATGCTCATTATTCATTAGTTTCAAAAACTCAGCAATCTTGCCCCTATCTGTTATATCTAGCTCACCTTTATGTAATCCCCTAGAATCATTAATAGGTATAAGTTCTTTATCATAGGAGGTATTAACTATAAAAACCTGGCTTAATAATTCATCTTGATTATACTTGCCATTCTCTGTTATTGATGTGAATAAAGAGATTTTAGTATTTATATAATCATTAATAGCATTATCATTAATAGATGTATTATTTATAAAATAAGTAGCATAAGTAAATACAAAAGAAAGCAATAATGCACAGATAACTTTTAAACTTACGATCTTACCTTTATAAGAAATAAGATATAGATAAAAAACCTTAAGTGGTTTAATAATAAAGCGCATACAGTCTTTTATAATCCTTAGTATAACTTTAAAAATCGATTTCATTTTAAATTCTCTAGATTACTTTCAATTTTTAAATTCACTCACAGACTTTAACGTTTTATTCCTAGAACTATTGATTTTTTTTATCTGATCACATGCATCGTTGTACCCATTTTTACATGATTTATCCCACCACTCTTTAGACTTTCGTTTGCTTTTTTTACCCCCTATCCCTTTTAAATAAAAATATCCTAATATATATTGTGCGCGCTCGTGTCCAGAGATTGCAGCTTTTTTATACCATATTACTGAATTAGTAACATCATCATTTAGCAAATAAAGAGCCGCCAAATCCTCCTGAGCCTTACTGTAACCGGAGTTTGCTGAAGATAAAAGCCATTTTTCAGCTTTATTGAAGTTGTAGTATAAATAAGGATCATCTTTCATTGAATACATAATTCCTAAAGTATATTGTATTTCGGGATCACCTTGAAGTGCAGATTTAATAAGCAACTCCTCTGCTTTAATTACATTTTTTTGAACGCCATTCCCTTCATAATATAAATAGGCAAGATTCATTTGCCCATTAGCATCATTCTGATCTGCAGCCATTGTATACCAATAAAAAGCATCTTTAAAAGATTTTTTTACCCCTTCTCCTACTTCATATAAATTACCAATTATATTTTGTGATTCTGTATCTCCTTTTTTTGCAGCATGCATATACATCTCAAACATTTTAATAAAATCTCCTTCAGATTCATATTTTTTGCCAGCATTTTTCCATAAATCGATCTGTTTTAAAGTATTAGCATCTGTAGAAACTATAGGAGATTCCTTAGTTTGTCCATAAAAAGAAGAAGAGAGTATTAAAAGAAAGAAAAAGGTAGTTATTTTCATTAATTTCAACTTTTATAATGTTAAATAAAATTTCAGAAATATTATTGATAATTCAAAAATCAATCTATTATGCTGAAATATAACATTTTATATACAATAATCATTTATTTATACATTTCATTTGAATATTTTTTTTCATATGTGAATAAATCATTTCTAAAACATTTAAAACAGTCATAGACACTATACTAAACAAAAAACCGCCTTTTAGGCGGTTTTTACATTTATAAATATAGTACAGGTTAATTATTACCTAATATAAGAGGTAAGCCATCATCTCCCGAGCCTACTACTACTATTTTTGCATTTGGTGATTCTGCTAGTTTTAAAGTAGCATCTATTCCTTTATCTTGTAATATCTTATCTGTAAGAGATGCACTCAAAATCCTATTGGCATCTGCTTTTCCTTGCGCTTCAATACGTACTTTTTCAGCCTCTTTTGTAGCAGTAACAAGTCTAAACTCATATTCCAAAGACTCTTGTTCTTGACGTAATTTACGCTCAATGGCTTCTTTAATCGTATTTGGTAACGTAACATCACGTATAAGAATACTCTTTAAATTGATGTATTGATCTTTTACAATTTTTTCTGTCTCTTGAAAAATCTCTTCTTGTATCGCATCTCGCTTACTAGAATATAATTGCTCTGGAGTATAACGCCCTACAACACTACGCGCAGCACTCCTGATCGCAGGTTGTAAAACACGATTAAGGTAATTTTCTCCTTTTTGATTATGCAATCTACCTAGATTAATTACATCGGGTTCATATAATACAGATGCATCTAGTTTAATATCCAAACCATTAGACGAAAGTACAGACATTGTTTCTGGCACTTCCTGCTGGCGAGTTTCATAATCAATGACTTTGTTCCAAGGGAGTATAAGATGAAAACCAGGCCCTAAAGGAGCTTTATCTGAATCTACTCCATCTCCTAGAGTCTCATATAACACACCAGCATGCCCCGCATCAATAGTAACTGCAGATTTTGCAAGCATGACAATGGTAAGAATTAAAATAACAATTATTGGTAATCCAATTTTAGGTAACTTCTCCATAATATTTTTTATGATTAATTAATTTGTTTTCGAGTTATGTAAGGCCATTATACTTGCGCATAAACCATTCTATAGTAAGAAGAGCTATTAGCAGTCCTAACAACCATTTCCAATCTATTAAAGGTACAATATTTTCAGAGCTTTTTTGAATAGGTCTATATCGCTCATCTGTAAGCAAATTATTTATAAGTTGTTCAGTATTTCTAATTGTATAAACAGTTCCTAATGTATTAGTCGCCACTTGTTGTAAAGATGTTACAGAAGGGTTTAAAAATTGTTTTTCTACTTCAAAAGGAATGATTGTAAATGTCCCTGCTCGTGACAGACCTTGATCCTCTACAGTAACCACAAAAGAGTATTCATCTGGTTCTAAATTACTTACGTCGATTTCATACGTGTTGCGCTGTAGTAAAAAAGGAGCCTCATAGATGACACCATTCTCTTTTCCTGTCACTCGTATCTTCAAAGAAGCACGATTATCAAATACATAGTTTTTATCAAAATATTGAGCATATAATTTTATCGATCCATTACCGTAGTAAAAAGATTCATAATCAACATTAAGTCTACGTTTTCGTTTATTAGAGGCGGCATATTGAACTAGATGATCCATAAAAGAGTCAAAGACATCAAAACTTCTGGTATCTATAAAGCTCTGTGCACGCCACTTCCACAATCCTTCTCCAAAAATATAAACTCCTCTCCTACCGTTTTGATCTGTTGTCGCTAGTAAAGGGTTTTGTGTAGTAATGGCTCCTATTTTTTGATATAGAGCCACATCGGCTTCTGAATGAAGGGTTATCTCTCCAAAATTAGTCAGTAAAGGAGGGAAATCAGAAAACCCTATATCATCTATTAAAAAAGTAGAAAAATTGATATTTGTAGATCCCTGAACATTTTCTTCCTGTCCTGTGACTTCATGGCTTACTACATCTTGTATTTGATTGAGGAGGTTCCAATTAGTTTTAGGCCCTGTAATAGTAATACTATTCTTTCCTATTAAGGCCATCTCTCTGTATACTGCTTGAAAAGCGCCCGTAGGTTGGTATAATATAACAAGTTGGTAGTCATTAAGTGTCCCTATAACTTCACTAGGCTTTGCAAAAGTTACTGTACGTAATCGATTACTCTCTATACTCTTTTTAAGCATTCCTATATCTGGATGCAAAATATCTGATACAATAAGAACATTTGTTTTTTGATCAATGACTTCTACTGCAAAGTTTTTGATATTATTTTTTGTATTACGTTCACTTTGTATAGGTGTTAATGATGCTGTAAACCTCTGTACACCTACTGAAGAAGCAGGAAGATATACAGTATTTACTTGTGATGCATTTTCAGGAGTAAATATAACAGTCTCTTGATGCATTATTTGTGATCCTGATCGTATTTCCAATCGAGACTGTACCTCGTTTGTTCCATTATAATTTGAAAAAATCTCTACAGGAAAGGTATTATTTATATATGCATACCTATTGACATTGATTTGCCCTACACGGATATCATCATATAGTATCGTATCTCCTACAATAACTGGATAGACTTGCTGCTCAAAATTTTGAGTGGTATACTGAAAAGCCTCCCCATATGTTTGATTTCCATCAGAAATAAGAACGACAGGAGCAACTTCTCCTTTATAAAGAGATTTAAATGATTTAAAGACATTGGAAATATTAGTTTGCTTTTCTGAAAAGCTCAATGTGTCCAGTGATGTTATATTAGAACCAAAACTAAAATACTGTATATCAAAAGCATCGTTTAAGGGTCCGCTTTCGCGAAAGCGTGCCAATTCCTGTGTTACATTGGTAGTATAGCCTAGATACTCTATACTCGCTGAATTATCAATAGCAATAGCTAATGAAGGTTTTTCTGTATAATATGTGACTTGCTTATATGTAGGATTGATAAGCATAAGTAACAAGCCGAATACCGTACAAAACCTAAAAAAAGTATATATTTTATTTTTTGAGGTTTTATATTTTATTTTATAGAAATATTGAAATAAGGAAACTGCCAAAGCAATAACAGCGGCGCCTATGATCAATAAAAAAGTGGTACTCGTCATATAAAATCTAGCCTTGTTTGCTAGTTAAAAATTATAGAGGTTTTAGGTCAACATTCCTCCGTCTACATTAAGTACTTGTCCAGTAATATATGCACTAAGATCACTGGCTAAAAACACACATGCATTGGCAATATCTTCTGGAGCACCTCCTCTTTTGAGAGGAATTGCATTACGCCAGCTATTTACAGTATCTTCATCTAGCTTTGCAGTCATTTCTGTCTCTATAAATCCAGGAGCAATAACATTTGTTCTGATATTACGGGATCCTAATTCTAATGCCATAGATTTAGAAAATCCAATCATTCCTGCTTTTGATGCTGCATAATTTGCTTGTCCTGCATTTCCTTTTACACCTACTACAGAACTCATATTTACAATACTTCCTTTTCGTTGTTTAAGCATTGTACGTTGTACAGCCTTTGTCATATTAAATATAGACTTTAAGTTGACCTCAATTACCTTGTCAAAGTCTTCTTCAGACATACGCATCAATAAATTATCTTTTGTAATTCCTGCATTGTTGATCAATATATCAATAGCCCCAAAATCTTCAAGTACATCTTTGACTAACTGTTGTGCTTGTTCAAAATCTGCCGCATTACTTTTATAGCCTTTTGCCTTTATTCCAGTAGCTGTTAATGCATTTTCTAACTCATTTGCTGCTTCTACAGAAGAACTATACGTAAATGCAACATTGGCACCATGTTGTGCAAATACCTCTGCAATTCCTTTTCCTATTCCACGACTAGCTCCTGTTATAATGGCTGTTTTTCCTTCGAGTAGTTTCATATGTACTGATGATTTTGAATTTTATAAAGTCTATCAAATATAACAAATTGGATATGGGCATCCATAAAAAAACCTCTCGTATTTTGAGAGGTTTTTATTAATTGTACGTTAAAATCTTATCCTAAGACTTGTGCTATTTTCTTTCCTATTTCTGCAGGACTATCTACTACATGAATACCACAATCGCGCATAATTGCTTTTTTTGCTTGTGCGGTATCATCACTTCCTCCTACAATAGCTCCTGCATGCCCCATCGTACGACCAGCTGGTGCTGTTTCTCCTGCTATAAATCCTACAACAGGTTTTGTGCTTCCGCTATTTTTGTACCAATTTGCTGCGTCTGCTTCTAGTTGTCCACCGATCTCTCCGATCATTACTACTGCATCAGTTTCTGGATCATTGATAAGCATTTCTACAGCTTCTTTAGTTGTAGTTCCGATAATAGGATCTCCACCTATTCCAATAGCTGTTGTAATTCCCAATCCTTGTTTTACAACCTGATCTGCAGCTTCATAAGTTAATGTACCTGATTTTGATACTATCCCTACATTTCCTTCTTTAAATACAAAACCTGGCATGATTCCTACTTTTGCTTCTCCTGGTGTAATGACACCAGGGCAGTTAGGACCTACGAGTCTACATGATTTATTTTTAATATAATCTGCCGCCTTGATCATATCTGCAACAGGGATTCCCTCTGTGATTGTAATAATCACTTTAATACCAGCATCTGCCGCTTCCATAATAGCATCAGCTGCAAAAGCGGGCGGTACAAAAATGATAGTTGTATCTGCTCCTAATTTTACTACAGCTTCTTCTACTGTATTAAAAACAGGTCTGTCAAGATGTGTTTGACCACCTTTACCTGGAGTAACACCCCCTACTACATTTGTGCCGTATTCTATCATCTGCCCAGCGTGAAATGTACCTTCACTTCCAGTAAATCCTTGAACAATTATTTTTGAATCTTTATTAACTAAAACGCTCATTGTTTTGTTTTATATTTTATACTGCAAAAGTAACTTTTTATCTATTGTTGCGGAAGTGATTTTTATAAAATAACTCCTCGATATGACACTAAGGCATCTTTATCCTCTTCTGCTGGTTGACTCATCTGGTAACCGCGATACATTTGTCCATCTTTTACATTCCAAATAGCCATAAAATGGGCTATAGGAGTCTCTTCATTTGGATCTTCGATTGTTCGAACAAAAAATGTAAACCGAATCGTAACATTTGCGCCATCTTCTAGTAAATGTGTAATATCACAGCGTATTCCTTCAAAAGACTTTGCCGCTTCTTCTACTACAGCAATTAACTCTTTGCGGCTCATATGAGAATACCCCGTACGTGCATTCCAGAATAATTCCATGTCAGAATGGAGAAATTCAGTTAGTTTTTTACTGTTATTAAAAAAGTCTGACGTGTAAAAATCACTTACGACTTGCTTTGCACTTTTACTCATTTTTTATTCTTTAACTGTTCTATCAATTCTGGAACTAACCGTAGGTTTGCCAATTCTTTATATTTTTCTCTAAAATCGCCAGCAGGAGAACCAAAATAACTTTTCTTCCCTTCTAATGATTTACTTACTCCACTTTGAGCAGAAATAATTGCTTTTTCTCCTATAGTTATTCCGCTAGTAACTCCTACCTGGCCCCATAAAGTAACTTCATCTTCTATGATCACACATCCAGCTATCCCCGTTTGAGAGGCGATCAGAACTTTTTTACCAATCACAGTATCATGACCTATATGTACCTGATTATCAATCTTCGTTCCTTCATGTATGGTCGTATCTCCTGTAACCCCTTTATCTATAGTGCATGCAGCTCCTATATCTACATGATCATGTATGACAACTCGCCCTCCTGACTTAAGCTTGTCAAATCCTTCTGGTCTTTTTTTATAGTAAAAGGCATCGCCTCCAAGGACAGTGCCAGCATGTATAGTTACAAAATCTCCTATAACTGTATGGTCATAAATACTCACATTTGCATGAATAACACAATGCTTTCCAATAGTCACATTGTTTCCTATAAATGTGTTTGGTTGAATAATAGTTCCTTCGCCTATCTGGCTATCATCTGCTATTGCCGTTGATGATGCATTGAAAGGCATAAAATAGTCCGTTAATTTATTAAAATCACGGAAAGGATCGTCAGAGATAAGTAATGCTTTCCCTTCTGGACACGCTACTTCTTTATTGATAAGTACTATCGTAGCTGCGCTTTCCAGCGCTTTTTTATAGTATTTTGGATGATCTACAAAAACAATATCTCCAGGAGTAACTACATGTATTTCATTCATGCCCTTTACAGGAAAATGAGAGTCCCCTATATATTTGACATTTAAAATAGTAGCAATCTGTTGAAGTGTATGTGTTTGCGGAAATTTCACTGTAGGTATATTAAAGAGTTCGTACTCTAGTGATTACTTATTCTTTTATACGTTCCTTATAGGTGCCTTTTGCTGTTTCTACTTTTATTTTATCCCCTTCATTAATGAATAATGGAACATTTACCTGTGCACCGGTTTCTACAGTAGCAGGCTTAGTTGCGTTTGTAGCTGTATTCCCTTTTACACCAGGCTCCGTGTGTGTTACTTCTAAGATTACACTTGCAGGCATATCTACAGATAATGGAGCCTGATCTTCAGAGTTAATAAGTACGGTAACAACCTCTCCTTCTTTTAAAAGCTCAGCAGCATCGATTGTGTTCTTTTGCAATGTAATTTGATTGTAATCTTCTACATTCATAAAGTGATAGGTATCCCCTTCTGGATATAAATATTGAAACTTATGTGTTTCGACACGAACTTCATCAATCTTATGTCCTGCAGAAAATGTATTATCAATTACTTTCCCACTGGTAACACTTTTCATTTTAGTTCGAACAAATGCTGGACCTTTTCCAGGCTTTACATGTAAGAATTCAATAATTTTATAAATATCATGATTATAATGTATACACAATCCATTTCGTATATCTGATGTCGTTGCCATAAGTAGTATAGAATTTTAAGAATATCGAGTACGTACTCTTTTTTAGGTTTTTATATTATTTGTTATTAGTTTGCTTTCGCAAAAGCGAAAAACACAGAAATTAATTTGAGCTAAAATAGCCTTTCATAATTCCTCTTTGCGAGTTTCTTATGAATTGTAATATCTCATCACGCTCCGGAGTAGCTGCCATTTCTGCTTCAATGATCTCTACTGCTTGTGTATTATTATAATTTTTTTGATAGAGTATTCTGAATATATTTTGAATCTCTCTTATCTTTTCTGTTGTAAAACCACGTCTACGTAACCCTATAGAATTTATTCCTACATAACTAAGAGGTTCTCGTCCAGCTTTTACAAATGGTGGTACATCCTTTCGTACTAAAGATCCCCCTGTTACAAATGCATGACTTCCTATAGTACAAAACTGTTGTACTGCGGCCATTCCCGCAAGGACAACATGCTCTCCTACAGTAATATGACCTGCTAATGTGCTGTTATTGGAAAATATACAGTGATCCCCTACAATACAATCATGGGCTATATGACAATAGGCCATAATCCAACAATTTTTACCGACTTCTGTTTTCATACGATCAGAAGTACCTCTATTAATAGTCACACATTCTCGTATGGTAGTATTATCACCTATAATAGTGACAGTATCCTCATCATTAAATTTCTTATCCTGAGGTATCGCAGAAATCACAGCTCCTGGAAAAATACTTACATTTTTACCTATACGTGCGCCTTCCATTATAGTCACATTGGAACCGATCCAACTTCCCTCACCAATAACCACATTATTGTGAATTGTGCTAAAGGGCTCAATGACTACATTTTTTGCAATCTTTGCACCTGGATGCACATATGCTAATGGTTGATTCATAGTTTAATTATTCTTTACTTTAACGATTTGCGCCATAATTTCTGCTTCTGAAACAAGTTTTCCATTGGCATACGCTCGGGCTTGCATTTGACATATTCCTCTTCGTATAGGTGATAACAGATCTAACTTAAATATAAGAGTATCTCCCGGAACTACTTGTTGTTTATAGCGTACATTATCTATTTTTAATAGGTATGTCAAATAGTTTTCTGGATCTGGCACTGTACTTAATACTAGGATTCCTCCTGTTTGCGCCATTGCCTCTATTTGCAATACCCCTGGCATCACAGGAGCTCCTGGAAAATGACCTACAAAAAAGGGCTCATTCATAGTCACATTTTTCATGCCTATAACATACTGATCTGTTAATTCTAAAATTTTATCGACCAATAAAAATGGAGGTCTGTGCGGAAGCATCTCCATAATCTGATTAACATCTTTTACTGGAGGTGCATGTAGGTCTACTTCTGGCACATAATTCCTACGATCTGCTTTTATAATTTTTTGAACCTTTTTTGCAAATTGAGTATTGACGTAATGGCCTGGTTTATTTGCTATTACTTTTCCTTTTATACGAGTTCCTATAAGGGCAAGATCACCTATTACATCTAGTAATTTATGACGTGCTGCCTCGTTAGGGTGATGTAACGTAAGGTTATCTAAAATCCCATTGGGCTTTACAGATATATGATCTTTATTAAAAGCAACTCGAAGCTTATCCATTGTATCTGAAGAGAGTTCTTTATCTACATAGACAATAGCATTATTAAGATCTCCTCCTTTGATAAGTCCATGCTCCAAAAGCATTTCTATCTCATGTAAGAAACTAAATGTCCGACTATCCGATATTTCTTTTTTGAATTCTGACAGGTGTTTTATACTCGCGTTTTGAGTACCTAATACCTTTGTTCCAAAATCAACCATAGTGGTTATTTGATACTCATCAGAAGGCATTAAGATAATCTCGCTACCCGTTTCTTCGTCTGTGTATGTAATAATATCTTTAACTACATACTCTTCACGACAGGCATCCTGTTCTTCGACACCTGCTTTTTCTAAAGCCTCAACAAAAAACTTAGATGAACCATCCATAATTGGAGGTTCTGATGCATTGAGTTCTATTAATACATTATCAATCTCTAATCCTACACATGCGGCTAGTACATGTTCTGTAGTTTGTATAGTCACACTATTCTTCTCCAGATTTGTACCACGTTGCGTGTTTGTTACTAGAGATGCATCTGCGCTAAGTATAGGTTCTCCTTCTAAATCTACACGTTTAAATTTGTACCCATGATTCTCTGGAGCTGGTTTAAATGTCATTGTAACATCTTTTCCTGTATGTAAGCCTACTCCTTTAAGTGTAACTTCTTTAGCTATAGTGCGCTGCTTTACGATAGCTTCAATCATGATTTATTTTTTTTTCCAGTTGATTCACTGTTTGAATAATCTTTGGTAAATTTTTGAAAAGCACATAGGACTTATTATAATCGCCATAATTAAGTGCTGGTGATCCTTGAAGTACTTCATCATCTTTTACATTCCTTCCAATACCAGACTGTGCTTGTATACGCACTCTATCACCTATTGTAATATGACCTACAATTCCTACCTGTCCTCCTATAAGACAGTGTTTTCCAATTTTTGTAGATCCAGCGATTCCTGTTTGTGCCGCAATTGCTGTATGTGCACCTATCTCAACATTATGCGCTATCTGTATTTGATTGTCAAGCTTAACTCCTTCACGTATTACGGTAGAGCCTAGAGTTGCTCTATCTATTGTAGTTCCTGCTCCTATATCTACATAATCTTCTATAATCACATTTCCCGTTTGCGGAACTTTACTATATTCTCCTTTCTCATTAGGCGTAAATCCAAAACCATCTGCTCCTACAATAGCCCCACTATGAATATAAACAGTATCGCCTATAACACAATCTGAATATACTTTTGATCCTGAAAACAGGACACAGTTGTCTCCTATCTTTACATTATCGCCTATATAAACGTTTGGATATATTTTTACATTCTGTCCAATTTCTACGTTATCACCTAAGTATGAAAAAGCTCCTAAATAAAGGCCTTCCCCATAAGATGCTGATTCTGAAACAAAACTAGGTTGTTCTATTCCTGATTTATTTAATTTGACTTGATTGTAATACTCCAGTAATTTTGAGAATGATTTATACGCATCTTCAACACGTATCAATGTAGTATCAATTTCATTTTCTAGCTCAAAATCTGTATTGACAATGGCTATAGATGCTTTTGTGGTATATAAATAAGAGGTGTACTTTGGATTTGCCAAAAATGTAAGAGAACCAGATGTACCTTCTTCTATCTTTGCAAGTTTAGATACTTGGACTTCTGGATTACCTTCTACGGTTCCTTCTAGAATACCCGCGATTTGAGCTGCTGTAAATTTCATGAGTAGCAAAAATAACAAAAAACTTAGTCTTTCTGTTTGGGGTAACAGATATAGTTTTTAACGACTTCTTTTGTGAGTGATTTTAAACTTAATTGATCGCTTGCTTTTACGACATCTGTAAGCTTTCCATTAGACAATAATATATGTATACCTCCTTGTGTATAATTATACCCCAGATTTGATATAGTCCCAGTAAATACAAAGTATTCTGCTTCTTTATCTGTTATATGATACCGCTCTTTTAATACGGTAATATGTTTTTGTTTTTTTTCTTTTGCAAACGCTTTTTTACGGATTTTAACAGTCAATAAATCTCTATGAATAATAGCTTTTGATAATTCTCGCAATACAAAGTCTTCTTCATGACACCATTCTTTCATCGCTGAGATAATATCATAATCATCAAGTTGCGAAAATATATCGAGCACTTCTTCAAAATTATTTTGATCAATTTTATGCTGTAAAAAATAGCGTAACGCAGAACTAGCGTATAATGATACCCCTTGATGCGAAAGTTCCTTTGCTCTTTTTAAAACTCTTGTTACTAACTGCTCTGCAACAATCCCTGTTTTATGAAGATATACTTGCCAGTACATCAAACGTCTAGCTACTAGAAATTTTTCGACAGTATAAATCCCTTTTTCTTCTACAACTAATTGATCTTCTTTCACATTGAGCATAGCAATAATACGATCGGTATTGATATTACCTTCTGCCATACCCGTATAGAAGCTATCCCTTTTTAAATAATCAGTACGATCCATATCCAATTGCCCAGAAACCAACTGACTTAAAAATTTTCGTGAGTATTTCCCCGTAAATATTTCTAGAGCTAGCGTTAAACTTCCGTTAAACTCTGTATTAAGAGCCTCCATAAAAGCAATAGAAATTTGCTCATGATTCACCCCTTCTATAATACTATGCTCCATTGCATGAGAGAAAGGACCATGACCTATATCGTGCAATAAAATAGCAATTAGTGTTGCTTCTTCTTCATCTTTAGAAATTACAACCCCTTTATCTCTAAGGGTTTTTAGCGCTTTCTGCATAATATGCAAACATCCCACGGCATGGTGAAAACGTGTATGATGTGCGCCAGGATATACCAAATAAGAAAGTCCCATTTGGGTAATACGACGTAGTCTTTGGAAATACGGATGCTGGATTAAATCAAAAACTATCCCATTAGGGATGGTAATAAAACCATAAATGGGATCGTTAATTATGGTAACTTTGGTAGGCTGTTTAGACACAGGGTATATCAAAAAATTTAAACAAATATACTATTAATCAAACGTACTGTAAAAGGAAGCAGTACGCTTTCGCGAAAGCATACTAAATAAAACAATCAATACATGAGCGACATCAATATACTTTGGGTAGACGACGAAATAGATTTACTGAAACCACACATCCTTTTTCTGGAAAAGAAAAGCTATAAGGTAACTACATGTACCAGTGGTACTGAAGCAATTGATATTATAGATGAAGAAAATTTTGATATTGTTTTTTTGGATGAAAACATGCCAGGACTTACTGGTTTAGAAACTTTAAGTGAAATAAAAAACAAACGAGAAAGTGTTCCCGTAGTAATGATTACCAAGAGTGAGGAGGAGTATATAATGGAAGAAGCCATAGGGTCAAAAATAGCAGACTATCTAATTAAACCCGTAAATCCACATCAAATCCTTCTTAGTTTAAAGAAAAATTTAGATAACAGTCGTTTGGTATCTCAGAAAACGACCTCTTCGTATCAACAAGAGTTTCGTAAAATTGCCATGGATCTCTCTATGGTGAATAGTTTTGAAGAATGGTCTGAATTATATCAAAAGCTTATTTATTGGGAAATGGAGCTAGAGAATATAGAAGACCATAGTATGTTTGAGATTTTGGAGTCTCAAAAAGCAGAAGCAAATAATCAATTTTGCAAGTTTGTAGATAAGAATTATCCAGATTGGTTTGAATCTCACGATAGCCCTATCATGTCACATACACTGTTTAAGGAGAAAGTAATGCCTGAACTTAAAAAAGGGCAACCTACTCTGTTTGTTGTGGTAGACAACTTACGCTATGATCAATGGAAAGCTTTTGAACCACACCTCAATGTCTATTACAAAAAGAAAGAAGAAGATACCTATTATAGTATCCTTCCTACGGCGACTCAGTATGCTCGTAATGCTATTTTTTCTGGACTAATGCCTAGCGATATGAAAAAGAAACATCCAGATCTATGGTTGGATGATACCGATGAAGGAGGTAAAAATATGCATGAAGCAGAGTTTTTAAGTGCGCAATTAAAGCGCCTTAACTTAGATCTAAAATGGGAATATCATAAAATTACCAATCTAAAAAATGGTAAAAAACTAGCAGACAACTTTAGATCTCAAAAAGACAATGACTTAACTGTTGTCGTCTATAACTTTGTCGATATGTTATCCCACTCTAAAACCGAAATGGAAGTAATTAAGGAATTGGCAAGTAATGATAAGTCCTACCGTTCACTGACAGAAAGTTGGTTTAAAAACTCTCCTCTTCTCGAGATGATACAGCAAGCACAACAAATGGGCTTTAAATTAATCATTACTACCGATCACGGAACGATCAATGTAAAAAACCCATCTAAGGTAATAGGTGATAAAAATACAAGTCTTAATTTACGATATAAGACTGGACGAAGCCTTACCTATGAAGATAAGGAAGTGCTCGCAGCTAAAGACCCTAGAACGATACACTTACCTACTATTAACATGAGTAGCTCTTTTATATTTGCCAAAAGTGATTTGTTCTTTGCCTATCCTAATAACTATAATCATTATGTAAGTTATTATAGAAATACCTATCAACATGGTGGCGTATCACTGGAAGAAATGATCATTCCCTTTGCCGTATTAGAACCAAGGTAGTATAATCACTAGATTTTCTTAAGATTTTTAATAAAATAAGAAACCGTTAGCCCCGTCTCTTTTTTAAAGTAATTGGTAAACGATCGCATATTTGAAAATCCAACCTCACTGGCCATAGCTTCGATAGTGTATATACGAAATTTTGGATCGCTTTGTAATCTATAGATCGCATGGTTCACACGTAATGTATTGACATACTTCGAAAAATTAGATCCCTTTACGGTATTGATGTATTTGGATAAATAAGACGAATTGGTTTCTATCAATTTTGCTAAAGATTGCAGGGTTACATTATCATCTAGATAACCTTTTGTAGTTTCAAAATGTTCTAACCCTTTGGAAATATGTAGTACTTGTTTTTCATCTAGCTCTTGAGATTCTTGTTTTTTAGCAACTGGCTCAGGCTTAGAAAAGGCTGCCTTTTGATTTATGGATGTCTCAAATTGTAGTATTAAGGATCTAAACTTCTTTTTATTTTTATAACTACGATAGATAAAAAACGTTGTGAGCATACTGACCAATACTAACAGGGATAGAAACAGTCTCTTAGCGCTTTTTTCAGAAACATTCGCTTTATTGAGGTTTTTGATAGCATCTTCTTTTGCAGAAAGAAGTTCAGGAATCGTATACTCCTGTTCAATCCGATTGCCTATTTCTATATAATTGGAAGAAATTTCACGATCAAATGCAATCAATTTGTTAAGATATTGCAATTGATTCTCGGTATCTCCTGTTTCTTTATAATGATTGATTAATAGTTGATACCCTTCGCCTAGTTCTTCATAGATATCACCTGAAATTTGATAGAGGCTGTCCGCTTTTTTAATAGCTTGTATTGCTTCTTCTTTTCTATTTAGCTCCCATAATGTAAGACCTTTTATAATATTAGAGGAACTACTACTATACAATTCATCAGAAGGTATATATTTTAAATATTCATCTGTAAGTTCTAACGCTTCTTTATATTTTTTTTGACGATAATAAATAGCACTTTTAAGGCCTAAATACTCTGTCTTATAAATATCAGTCTTATTTTTTTTATCATATGCATGAATCGTATCCAAATGTTTTAAGGCTATTACATGACTACCTATTTCATAATGAGTTTTGGCAAGGTTATAATGAATATCCATAATTTTTCTTTCTTTATCTGCCAATAAATGATCTGGATATATCTTGTTATATTCCATAGAATTTACAAATAGAAGTATATCATTAAAGCCTTCTATAGCTAATTCTTTATCTCCCCAATCTGCATCGATGACATTTATATAATACTCATAATCATTAAGTAGTCTGGAGTTATTTAAATGTTTAGCATACTCTATTGCCTTTATAAGCATTTTGCTTTCCATTATATAATCACCACTATTAGAATAAGAATAAGCTTTATTTCTATAAACAACTGCAGGGTATGATCTATCATTACGATTTTTAGTGTAGAATATCGCTTTATCAAAATAATCAATTCGAAAATTCTCCAATACTCCTAGATAATTATACCCCTTCCCTATATTTAATGTATCATGAGTTTGATATGCTTTCCATAAATAGGTCATCGCAATATGATGAGCTAATATACTGTCAGGTTCAATATTATATAATGGTAATTTTTTAAGAAAATAATCACGTAGTGTATTGTAATCTTTATGTACTAAAGAATCTATAGGAGTATACCCTTCTAGTATTGCCTCTTGGGCATTAAAATTTACAGTACTTAGGATACTCAAAACAATCCCTATCATATATGACACCTTCATAGGGCCTTATTTAGATTTTTAATAAAATAAGAAACCGTTAGTCCTGTCTCTTTTTTAAAGTAATTGGTAAACGATCGCATATTTGAAAATCCAACCTCACTGGCCATAGCTTCGATAGTATACACCCGGAATTTTGGGTCGCTTTGTAATTTATAAATCGCATGATTCACACGTAATGTATTGATATACTTCGAAAAATTAGACCGCTTTACGGTATTGATGTATTTGGATAAATAGGACGAATTGGTTTCTATCGATTTTGCTAAAGATTGCAGGGTTACATTACCATCTAGATAGCCTTTTGTAGTTTCAAAATGTTCTAACCCTTTGGAAATTAGAATACGCTGTTTTTCATCTAGCTCTTGAGGTTCTTGTTTTTTGGCAACTGGTTCAGGTGTATCAGGGACTTCCTTTTGATTTGTAGACATCTCAAATTGAAACATTAAGTATCTAAATTTCTTTTTATTTTTATTATTACGATAGATAAAAAACGCTGTGAGTATACTGACCAATACTAGTAGGGATAAAAACAGTCTCTTAGCGCTTTTTTCAGAAGCATTCTCTTTATTGAGTGTTTTGATAGCATCCTCTTTTGCAGAAAGAAGTTCAGGAAGGGTATACTCCTGTGCAATCCGATTCCCTATTTCTATATAATTGGAAGAAATTTCACGATCAAATGCAATCAATTTATTAAGATACTGCATTTGATTCTCGGTATCTCCTGTTTCTTTATAATGATTGATTAAGAGTTGATATCCTTCGGCTAGCTCTTCATAGATATCATTCGAAATTTGATAAAGACTATCTGCTTTTTTAATGGACTCGATTGCTTCTTCTTTTCTACCCAACTCCCATAATGTAAGGCCATTTATAACTAATGAAGAACTGATTCCATATATATCATCTGTACCAATATCTTTAAGATATGCATTTGTAAGTTCTAACGCTTCTTCATATTTCTTTTGACGATAATAAATAGCACTTTTAAGGCCTAAGTATTCTGTTCTATAATCATCTATGTTATTCTTTTTGTCAAATGCATGAATCGTATCCAAATGTTTTAAAGAAATTTTATAACTACCTATTTCATAATACGTTTTTGCAATGTTATAATGAATATCTATCGCTTCTTTTTCTATGTCATCTGATGAATAATTTGGGTATATAGTTTTAAATTCTGAAGAATTTACAAACAGGAGCATATTTTTAAATCCATCTATTGCATTTTTTTTATCTCCCCATTTAGAATTGAGAGTATTTATATTGTGTTCAAAATTATATATAAGTACAATATTTTCTACTCTCCTAGCATGCCCTAATGCTTTAAAAATCATTTCACTTGCCTTTTTATAATCTCCACGACTTTGATATGAATAAAATTTATTATAGAAAACAATTCCAGGATAGGATTTGTGATTCTGATTCTTTGTGTATAGTATCGCTTTATCAAAATAATCAATTCGAAAATTTTCTAGTATACCTAATAAATTATATCCCCTCCCTAAGTGAAAGGTATCACGTTCTTGTTGTGCTTTCCATAAATAGGTCATTGTAATATGATGCGCTAAGAGGCTGTCCGGTTCTGTAGCATAAAAGGGTGCTTTTTCAAAAAAATAATTACTGAGAGTTCTAAAGTCTTTTTTTACCAAAGAATCTATAGGTGTATACCCCACTAAAACAGGTTCTTGAGAAAATACATTATAACAAAAAAAGAACCCCGCAAGGAGGCAAAAATAAAGGGGGGTGATTTTCATAAAACGAAAGTAAAAAAAACCACTTGAACATTCATAAATGTTCCGATAATTAACTTTTATCTATATAAGAAAGTTCGCATTTTTGAAACTCAAAACACAAGCACCAACCTGTAGACTGTGTACATATAATGTAAGGGGTATATAGGTACATAACAGGTTGGTTATTTTTGTCTTCTTAAATAAGAGATACAATTCCTTTTATATATTTTACTAATACACTTATGTTCTATAAGGGAGTCAAGAAAAAATTCCAATACACATAACAAATCATATTTTAATAGCTTTTATTATCATTATCTACTATTTAATAAACTACCTATACTAGCATTCCATTAGGAGTTCCAGTAAAGTATAAATATCCAATACTTCATTTTTTTTTTTATATTAGCGATCCCAAGTTTAAGCATACAAATGAAAATAACCTACGATCTATCTGAAATAGATAGTATTGCAGCGCATATCATCGAACATACAAAAAGCAAGGTCTTGCTTTTTTACGGTGAAATGGGAGTTGGCAAAACCACCCTCATTAAAGCCCTTGCAAAACAGTTAGGAATAGAAGAAACGGTGTCAAGTCCTACGTTTTCTATTGTTAACGAGTATCGTACTTCCCAAGGGGATGTTATTTATCATTTTGATTTATATAGAATAAAAGAACTCGAAGAGCTAGATGCTATAGGGTTTGAAGAATATCTGGATCATGGCGATTGGATATGGATAGAATGGCCTGAACGAATACACGAGTATCCGTTAGAATCACACCAAAATGTCTATATATCCATTGACGTTCATGAAAAAAGAATACTAAGGATAAATTAAAAATGTTAATATTTTGTTAATGTTTATTTCAAAGTGTTAAAGAATACTGTAAGTTTTTTCTGATCCTGTAAAATTAAGGATAGACAAGCGACATAAAAAAAATCAGTTTAACGAATAAAATGTTTTTAACAGATAGTATTTTGAATTAGTGTACCGCTGTGTATGTGCTAAATTCTTAAAAAAAATTCGGCAAATATACAAAAAAAAAGTAATAGTTAACTATCCTGTGAGATTAATGACTTTTGTAGCAACAAATCATTAACATAAACACTCACAGATTATGAAAGTTAAAGCCTTACTCCTAGGCCTGCTAATGGCGGGCGCAACAGCATTAATGTACACTGCAACATCAGAGACTAATGCAGAACAAGCAATCGACAAAACAAAAATTAAGAAGACAGAACAACATCAATAAAAATAATAGATCTCTATTATTAGGGACATTTTGTGGAGTTATAATAATAATAACACCATACTTATATTATTTATACGAAGGTTTCCCGAGCACTAAAACTTTGGAAACCTTTTTTGGTACTTTTGAAAGTAATTATTGGGAAGATGTTAATATTAGTGCTTGGGTTTTATTTGGTAAATTTATTCCCTTTATTCTATTAACTATATGGTTTTTTACCTGTAAGCATTGGTGGTATCATGCTATTTTAGTGCCTATTTGCATGTATGCATTCCAAATCTATTCAAATCTAAGCAACGAAATTCGCTTCTCTGATTCTGATGAAATTTATGCTTTGGCTCCTATAATTTTTGTTGTAGCAATTTTTTCATATACTGTTAGAACTAGAGTTTTTGATAAAATTCATGGGATTGATCTGAGCGAATTGAGTCGTGTCAATTGGAAAGGAGAACTACAAAATAGAACAAAAAATGATAGTGACATAGATGACAATGACTTAGATGACGATGAAGACGAAGAACCTGTATTCATGGGATAATCCATACCTTTCTTCACATACTACCCAAGACATCTTTTCATTTTTAATATAATCCGTATTTTTGGAATACTAGCCAAAATCTATGGATACGACCAACAGCCCATTTACCAAAGCACAACTCTTACCTCAGGAAGAGAAACTTGAAGTCATCAAGAAAAAAGGCACTCTTTTTATAGGAATTCCTAAAGAAGCACATTTTCAAGAACGTCGCGTCTGCCTTACTCCTGATGCTGTTGCTGCACTTACTGCCAATGGACACCGTGTTCTTATAGAATCCAAAGCCGGTAAAGGCGCACGATATTCTGATAAAGATTATAGTGAAGCAGGTGCAGAGATTACCAATGACACCGCCAAGGTGTTTTCATGTCCTATGATCCTTAAAGTAGAACCGCCTTCTCTGGAAGAGCTGGACATGATCAATCCACAAACGGTATTGATTTCGGCATTACAACTAAAAACACAATACAAAGCCTATTTTGAGAAACTGGCTAGCAAACGGGCCACGGCCATTGCTTTTGAATTTATAAAAGATGATGATGGCACCTACCCTGCTGTACGCACGCTATCAGAAATTGCGGGTACGGCAGCTGTACAAGTCGCTGCAGAATTGATGAGCAATACAGATTCGGGTACAGGAATGCTATTAGGGAATATAAGTGGGGTCCCCCCTGCTGAGGTTGTGATTATTGGAGCTGGAACTGTAGGTGAATTTGCAACTCGTTCGGCCATAGGGTTGGGTGCAAATGTCAAAGTATTTGACAATTCTATCACCAGATTACGATGCATACAAACCAATATAGGAAGGCCATTATACACCTCTACCTTACAACCTAAAAATTTAATCAAAGCATTAAAACGGTGTGATGTAGTTATAGGAGCTGTACGAGGCAAAAACAGATCTCCTATCATTGTTACTGAACCTATGGTTGAAGGCATGAAAAATGGGGCTGTTATTATAGATGTAAGCATCGATATGGGTGGATGTTTTGAAACCAGCGAAGTAACTTCCCATGATAAACCTACCTATAAAAAACATGGCGTTACCCATTATTGCGTACCCAATATCCCTGCACGCTTTGCCCGAACTGCATCCGTATCTTTAAGTAATATCTTCACTCCCTATCTTCTGGATATAGCCGAAGAAGGAGGTATTGAAAATAAATTGAGATTTGATAAAGGATTGAAAAACGGTTTGTATTTTTACCACGGCATTTTGACCAACAAATCGGTAGCAGATTGGTTTGATCTTTCCTATCGAGATATCAATTTACTTATATTTTAATTTATGACTTTACTTAAACGCATCGGGTATTACCTCGGTGGTTTTGCCATAGGCCTTATCATTCTAGCCTTCTTTTTTAGTGGAAAAAAAACAAGTTGCGCCTATTTTCCTGAAGCTCGTGTGTTAAAAAATATTAATATCAAACCCCATACGCTTTCCGCGAAAGCGTTATCAGATCTAGTACAACACCAACTAGATACTATAGCTATTAATCATGTACTGAAAAAGGGAGATGTCAATTTTGGCGAAAGCCAAACCCGAAAAGAACCTTGTGCCATTTATACAATCGAAGGAGAAACCGAGAAAGGTCAGGGACTAAAAATAACACTGGAAAACTGCGAAGAATTAGTCACAATAACCGATGTCAGTACTAATTAAATCCTAAAGCTTCCTACGTTTACGTTCTTTTTTAAGTAATTCCAGTTCCCTATTGGTCTGCCCCGCTACTGACGTATTTTCTTCTGCGCGTCGTATTAAATACGGCATCACATCTTTTACAGGCCCAAAAGGGATGTATTTTGCAACATTAAAGCCCGCTGCTGCAATATTAAAACTGATATGATCACTCATTCCATACAATTGCCCAAACCATACGCGATCATCGTTATATGTGATCCCATGGTTCTTCATAATATCCATTGCCAACTGACAACTTGCCTCATTATGGGTGCCCAGAAATACAGAAATATCTTCTAAGTTTTCAAAAATATATTGTAGTACCGAATCAAAATTATCATCTGTAGCTTTTTTACTAGGGCAAATAGGCGTAGCATACCCCATTTTTTCAGCACGTTCATTTTCTTTCTCCATATAAGCTCCTCGGACAATCTTTACTCCTATTTTAAACCCCTGGATCTTAGATTGTAAATGCATCTCTTTAAGATAGGCTAGTCGATCCCATCGATAACACTGCAAGGTATTATATACAATCGCTTTTTCTTTATTATACTTTGCCATCATTTGTAGAACCAAAGCATCTGCAGCATCTTGCATCCAACTCTCTTCTCCATCTATTAATACGGCAACATTTGTATCATAAGCCTTTTTACAAATACGATCAAAACGGTCGACAATAGCATCCCATTCGACCTTTTCATGATCTGTAAGTATTGCTCCTTCTGACACTTTTTGCCAAATTGCAAACCGGCCAAACCCTGTAGGCTTAAAGACTGATATAGGCATAGCTGCTTTTTCCTCGGCAAAGTCTGTAAGTTCCATCACTTTATCCAGACATGCATCAAATTGTGCTTCATCTTCTTTCCCCTCTACCGAATAGTCTAATACAGAACTTACGCCAGCTTCAAACAACCGATCAACGACCAGAAGGCAATCATCTTCATTGACCCCGCCACAAAAATGATCAAATACAGTAGATCGTATAAGTCCTTCTACAGGTAAGCTCGCATTAATTGCAAACTTAGTCATTGCAGTACCTATGCGCACTAAAGGTTCTTTTGATATCATTTTAAAAAGAAAATAAGCGCGTTCAAGTTCGCTATCAGATTTAAGACAGAAAGCACGTTCTGTATTTTCAAAAATAGAAGAAGCCATAGTATCGTATTTGATCACACAAATATAATTGAATCTAGAAGTGATTTTGATAAAAAGATAGTAATTTGGCACCTTAATTTTAAGAATACATGCAACCTATTATTGCCTCTTCATATGAAATCGTTTTTAACACTAGTGGTTATACAGCTCTCAATCACTATATAAACAAAACAAACTACTCAAAGATTTTTATCATTGTAGATAGCAATACACAAGAACAATGCTTACCTGTATTTCTAAGTGTCTTAGAAACAGCCATCACTATTGAAGTTATTGAGATTGATGCGGGAGAAATACACAAGACAATTGATACCTGCTCTGGTGTTTGGGATGCACTGGCAGCCTTAGAGGCAGATCGTAAAGGTCTTATTATAAACCTAGGGGGCGGAGTCGTCACTGACCTAGGTGGTTTTGTCGCTAGTACTTTTAAGCGAGGGATGGATTTTATAAATATCCCTACAACCCTATTATCTATGGTAGATGCATCTGTAGGTGGAAAAACAGGAGTAGATCTAGGGATGCTAAAAAATTTAATTGGTGTTATTAACAACCCAAAAATGGTTCTTATCGATACAGGGTTTCTTGCGACATTACCACAAAACGAAATGCGATCAGGGCTTGCAGAGATGTATAAACACGGGCTTATTGCCAGTAAATCCTACTGGCAACAACTTACAGATCTTACAGCACTCACTATTGAGGATCTTACTACCCTTATTTATGATAGCGTCATTATAAAAAACAATGTAGTCTTAGAGGACCCTACAGAGCAAGGAATTCGAAAAACATTAAACTTCGGACACACACTAGGACACGCTATTGAATCTTATTGCTTAGGAAATCCTGACAAAACCACATTACTGCACGGGGAGGCTATTGCTATTGGAATGATCTTAGAATCGTATCTGGCATCTGAACTTACGGGCTTATCAAAAATAGAGTTAACACAAATCTCGCAAGTATTTAAAAATATGTATGAATATGTTCAATTCACAGATACCGATATCCGTAATATTATAGAATACCTGAAGTATGACAAAAAGAATAGTAATGGCAATATAAACTTTGTTCTTTTAAAAGAAATCGGAATTCCAGTTATTGATATAAACACTTCTAATGAACTCATATACAAATCATTTGCATACTACAGTTTGATTAATTCATAAGTGCTATTTTTTTATAAGCTTACTGTATTTTGAATTCATTTTTTGATTAACTTTAAGTGTTATTTAGAATATATGCACCATGAAACGCGTTATTGTAGACTACAAAAAGTTAACTCCAGAAGTATTATCGCTATTAGTTGACAAGTATCCTTATGGGTATGATGATGGCCATGTGATCCAATTTACCAATCACAAAAATGAGCATATTGAGGCCGTAGAAGTACGTACAAAAGACACTATATATCTAGTCAGGATAAGCCGTCGCCTTAAAACCAAAATGGCAGGGTTTTCATCAGAAGATTATGAAGACCGTGATTACCAAACTCCAATTATAGATTTACCTCAAAAGCCTAGTCCTGAGATTAGCGATTAAAGGTATCGCTCTTTGATAAGCGCTATATGATGCATCTCGTGTCCTACGGTTATAAAACCCAATGCTCTTACGGACATAGGACTCCCACTACCTATACCTATTTCTTTAAGCATGGCTGTAGTAAAATTTTTATATAATATAATACTCGCATTTCTAACCGCTATATACTCTTCTATAAGGGATTTTAAAGAACGCTCTGCAGCGTCAGAATAGGATACAAACTCATTTTGATCAAACCCAAGAAGATCTATTTTATCTTTTCGCGCAAAGCGTAATGCTCTGTAAGAAAATATACGTTCGGTATCTATAATATGCATAAGAACCTCTTTCGGAGTCCATTTACCTTCTGCATATCGATGTGCTAACTTATCTTCTGGAATATTATTAAAAAACTGCTCTGTATCATTTTTACTTTCTATTAAGGAATCAATCAGTGATCTATCAGAAGGGTTTTTTTCTATAAAAGGGGTGTAATAAGGATTATACTCATTACTCATTACGTCAGTAGTATACATATCTTTTTTTTACTAAAGTACTAAAAAACCCTTCTGAATTGCTTCAGAAGGGCTGTATTCTATAATTGATAGTATGTTATTATATCAAATCTTGAAAAATAGAATGCATTAATCGTTTTTTATCGTTAATACTTTCTTCTAAGGAAATCATAGTCTCTGTGCGATACACGCCTTCGATATCATCTAATTGAAATATAATATTCTTTGCATGGTCTGTATCTCTAGCTCTAATTTTGCAGAAGACATTAAACTTCCCGGTCGTTACATGTGCTACAGTCACAAAAGGGATTTGCGCTATGCGTTCAAGAACAAAAGTAGTTTGTGAAGTTTTATTCAAAAATACACCTACATATGCAATAAAAGCATATCCTAACTTTGCATAATCTAGTGTAAGTGAAGAACCTATAATAATTCCACCTTCTTCCATTTTTTTAACACGTACATGTACGGTACCTGCAGAGATTAACAATTTCTTTGCTATATCTGTAAAAGGAGTTCTGGTATTTTCAATAAGCATATCCAGAATCTGATGATCGACTTCGTCTAATTTAAATTTTGCCATTTTATAGGGATTCATTGAACTTTATGCAAAATTAAGGCATTATTATTGAATAATCCGCAACGAAAAGCAATAAATCCACTACAACGTTATCGTTGAACCGTCATCCAAATAAATATGTTTTACATCGATAGTATTGCTTAAAACATTTCCCAAATGGTCTTTTAAGGTACTTCCATTTGCATTAATGGTTCGATGTCCATAGATGACAGAAGCGGTATCTACAGGCACAAATTCAGGAAGAAATACAATCGTATTGTTTGCTAGTTTTTCTGTATATTGAATAGCAACATCACCCCTATTTGTATTTTTAATGAGTATATCATAAAAACATTTCTGATGTTCTGGTATTTGAAAATAGTCATCTATAGAAGTTTCTACTCCTTTACTTATACCATATAATGCAATAATCAATGCGCTATATATATAGCGTCTTGTCACTTCCCTAGAGTAATCATCTGGATAATGTCCTGCCTCAAATAAAAGTGTGGGGGTCCCTGTTGCTTGAAAGCTATCACCTGTACAGTCTATAGTAAACGTATCATCATACCTTCCTATTTGGCCTGGTAAATACCTTTGTAGGTAATTATTAATATATGCTATTGTTTTCATAGAATGCTTTCGCGAAAGCGTAATACTCCTATCAATATCGGCAGCGGGGGCAAGAAAAGATAATACAGACGGCTTCCCTGTATCTTCAAAACCATAGATAGTACGTTGCCCATGTAAATTAAAGCAATAATCGGGAGTAAAATCCGAATACAGCTTCCACAACAACACACTTTCTGGTTCTGAACGACGTTGTGCATCTCTATTCAAATCGATACCATTTGCATTTTCTCTGGTATACAAAAATGCGCCATCTGGATTTAATATAGGAACAAAACACAAAGTGCATTTTTTTAAAATAACAGATACTTCTGGAATCTCATCATAATTTTGAATGGCTTTAAAAAAATCAAATACTGCTTTTGTCGTCGTACTTTCATTACCATGCATCTGTGACCATAGTAAAATCTTAAGCTTTCCAGTTCCAACTTTAACAGAATGAATAGGTCTATTTTCAACAGAAAATCCAAGTGTTTTAACCTCAAATTGAGGAGGCAAGTCTATCATGATTTTTGCTATAGATGAAGCCGTAATATAACGTCCCGAAAGCCTTTCTTCAAGTACTTTTAAATGCCCATTCAGTAGATGTTCCACACTCTTATTTTATTAGTTGATCACAAAGGTAAATTATTAATTATTTACAATTGTAAACAGGTAATTTTAAAAAAAAGTATCCATAAGTAAACATAAATCCAATCAAAACACAAAGGTGAATAGGAAATTATCCAAAACAATTTATTTTAATTCTTAAATTATTAATAATCAAATGATAATGTGAATTAAATAAAGTTTTAATTTAATTATTTATCAATTTTATAAAACTTATATTGCTTCGTATACGTCAAAAATTTACATTTGTAACGTATATACTAAAAGAGGATCGGGTTTTCAATGGTAAACAATACAGATTTTGCAAAAAGACTCCATAAAATACTTCATGAGTACGAATTGTCTGCGTCAAGTTTTGCCGATAAAATACATGTAGGGCGAGCAACAATATCACATATTTTATCAGGTAGAAATAAGCCCAGTTTGGACTTTGTTATGAAAGTCGTTCAGACCTTTCCGCAAGTAGATATTTATTGGTTATTAAATGGGAAAGGAACATTCCCAAAAACGGACTTCCCAAATCCTTCTACGCCCCTAACCTCTCCTCCTATTCCAGAAAAAAATAGTGAATCTGGTACTCAAAGTACTCTCAAAAAAAATACCTCTCCTTCTTTAGAGAGTGTTTTGAAACAATCTTCAGGTCCTTCAAAAATTAAACGAATTGTCATTTTTATGGAAGATGGAACCTTTGAAAGTTATGATGCAACTTAATTATTTCAAATGGTTCATACTATTCGTATTTTTACCCTATGCTAAAAACGATCATTACAATCTGTGCACTATCCTCTCTTATGATGTCTTGTACATCTCCAGAGAGAAACTGTAAGGACTTTAAAACGGGAACCTTTAGCTTTGAGACACTACTAGAAGGAGAACTCGTCACAACGCACTTTACACGTAATGACACCCTCGAAATCGACTATTTTAATGGAGTAGCAGACTCTTCTAGTGTGCGATGGATCAATTCCTGCGAATTTATTGTTCAGAAAATACATCCTAAACGTATGAGTGAGGAAAAGGCAATTCATATGAAGATTCTATCTACAGAAGGAGATTTTTATACCTTTGAGTACTCCTTAGTAGGAGATACTAACAAACAAAAAGGAACCGCTAAAAAAATACGATAATGTTTGACATATTTGCTACAGCAGATGCATGGGTTGCATTGCTTACCCTTACGTTTTTAGAAATTGTTTTAGGAATAGATAATATCATCTTTATTTCAATTGCATCGGATAAACTCCAAGATAGCGATCGAAAAAAGGCTACAAATATTGGTTTAATACTAGCAATGGCAATGCGTATAGTATTGTTATTTGGTATTTCATATCTTATTGCGTTGAGTGCTCCTTTCTGGGATATTCATCTTTCCTGGATGACCGCAGGGATAAGCTGGCAAGCTCTTATTTTATTTGCAGGAGGTATTTTTCTATTATGGAAAAGTGTACATGAAATTCATGAAAAAGTAGATGAAGCTGGAGTTGAAGAGGAAGAAATCAAGCAAAAAAGCTCTTCGTCACTTTCTAAAGCAATTGTCCAAATAGCTGTGATAAATATTGTATTTTCATTTGATTCTATTCTTACTGCCGTAGGGATGACCAGTGGTTTTTCAAATACTAATGATGCGTTAATCATCATGATCATTGCTGTGGTCATCTCTATTTTAATCATGATGCTATTTGCAAATCCTGTAGGCAATTTTATTAATAAACATCCTTCTTTACAGATTTTAGGGCTTTCCTTTTTAATACTTATAGGTTTTATGCTTATTGCCGAAGCCGCACATTTGTCACACTTAAAAATGTTTGGTACCGAGATTGGAAGCATTCCAAAAGGATATCTCTATTTTACCATCGCATTTTCATTACTAGTAGAGTTTATAAATTTTCAATTTCGAAAAAAAACAATCGTAAAAGAATAATACGACACCTATAATTTTTCTTAAGCGGTTATCAGATGGTAACCGCTTTTCTTTTGCTTTCGCGAAAGCAAAAGAAAATAAACAACTAATTATCAGTGTTTTATAATTTTTGGCACGCAACTTGTTATATAGCAAATGTGTTCATCAATCAAACACATAGTTATGAATCTTAAAACTCGTATTATGAAAAAGCTCGCATTATTATTGGTCGGTTTAATAACCATAGGATCAACGACAACAACCTTTGCTTCTGAAGAAAGTACAACCCTACGCAATCGCACCATCTATGATGGTAGCAAATATATTTTTGTAGAAAATGGAATTGAATTTTCTGTTTTTCCAGATGGTGAATTTGATTTTTATATCCCTAGATATACTGAAGGTGTTACTGTAGGCGTAAATGCGGGTCCTGTTGCCATAAGTTTTAATACAGGGTATGATTATGATCCCTATGTACAATACGATGATTATGGAGCTGTTATTCAAATAGAAGACATACCGTTATACTATGACTATTATGGTCGTTTAACACAAGCTGGAGATGTATACATCAATTACAGAAATAATAGACTCGTACAAGTAGGAGGACTCTATGTACATTATAATAATTATGGCGTATTCTCTCATAGTACAGGATTTATAAATGTATATAACAGATACTATGTATACAGTCCATTCCATACATATTTTTACAGACCTATCTTTAATAGATGTCTAGTATATACAACACCGTACAGAAGATACTATGCTCCTATTAGATATAACTATGCATATCACAGAAGTCACTACGCAAGAGGTTATAGCCGTGGATATCGTAATGCAAGAAGAGATTTTAGAAGACCGCGTACTGGGCGTGTAGCACACAACAATGGACGACGTACTAACGTAGATCGTAATAATGCAACCTTCCGTAAGGTAACACCTAGAAATACAAACAGTAGAAGAGATATTGCTAGTAATCGTGTAGATAGACGTGATAGAAATAATACTGTATCTAGAGGAATTGCAACTAGTGATGCTCGTAAAGGCAAAGCAACTCGTAACACAAAGCCTGCGAATAGAGATATTGCAAAAAACTCAAGAGGAACTAAAGCACGTGGAACCACTTCTAGAAATACAACAAAAACAACGCGTCCTTCATCAAGAGGAACACAACAAAGAAGTACTGTTTCTAGATCTACTTCAAAAAGAAGTGCATCAAAAGCTACTTCAAAAAGAAATACACAAAAAGCGAGAACAACGCAACGATCTTCTCAAAAGAGAACAGCACAACGTTCAAGCAAACAACGTACAAGCGCACCTAGAACTACAGAACGTAGTACATCTAGAGCTTCAAAAACAACCTCTAGAAGTAGCAAGAGTCGTTCTAGTAATAATTCATCTAGAAAAACACGTAACGCTCGTAGAGGATAAGAAAATTAGATTTTTGGTTGGTTAGTTTGGGAGTCCCCAGTTGCAATATGCGCTGGGGACTTCCTTTTGTTGATAACATTAAAATATTGTATATCTTAGAATCATCAACAATACCTACCCTAACCATGTACAAATCAATAACCATTATCGCATTATTTGCCATTTCCATCTCTTGCAAAGAGCACAAAACCAATGAAGACACCCTTAGTACAGATACAAAAATGTCAGAATCAGCACTTATAGCAAAAGCAACTGCAATCCATAAAAACGTCATGACTCTTGATACACACTGTGATATCAATATCAAAAACTTTACAGATTCAATAAATTATACACAAAAACTCACTTCACAAGTAAACCTTCCCAAGATGAACGAAGGCGGTCTTGATGTTCCATGGTTTATTGTATACACAGGACAAGATACCTTATCTACAGAAGGGTATAAAAAAGCATATGACAATGCTATTTCAAAATTTAATGCTATTCATAGGCTTTGTAAAGACATCGCTCCAGATCAAATAGAACTTGCATTAACTTCTGAAGATGCCAGACGTATTTGGAAATCTGGAAAAAAAGTCGCCATGATTGGTATCGAAAATGGATATCCTATAGGTGAAGATATTACTAATGTAGAAAAGTTTTATAACCTTGGCGGGCGCTATATGTCTCTTGCTCATAACGGGCATAGCCAGCTAAGCGACAGCAATACTGGCGAGGCAGATAATGTATGGTTACATAATGGACTTAGTGAATTAGGGAAACAAGTGGTTTCAGAAATGAATCGCGTAGGTATGATGATAGATGTATCACACCCAAGCAAAGAAGCAATGCGTCAGATGATAGCATTAACCAAAGCTCCTATTATCGCTTCTCATTCGTCTGCCAGAGCTTTATGTGACCATAGCCGTAATCTTGATGATGAGCAATTACAATGGATGAAAGAAAATGGGGGTGTTGTACAGACGGTAGCTTTTAAAAGTTATCTCAATACAGAAAAATTTGAAAAACGCGTAGCTCATGAGGTAGAAATAGGCAAACAAATTGCAGATTCCATGGGAGTCAAATGGTTAGATGGAAGAGATGCTGTAATGGCTCTTGATAATGAAGCTCGGGAAAAGTATTTTGATTTTTTAGGTACTATGGCAGCTATACGCCGTGAAAAAGTAAAAACAATGGAAGGCCTCCCTCCTGCTGTTGATGTATCAGATTTTGTAGATCATATTGACTATCTCATAGAAAAAATGGGGATAGAACATGTGGGCATTAGTTCTGATTTTGATGGCGGTGGTGGTATAGAAGGTTGGAGTGATGCTTCTGAAACAATGAATGTTACTATAGAACTTGTACGCCGTGGATATACTGAAGAAGAAATAGAGAAATTATGGAGTGGCAACCTCTTACGAGTCTTAGATGAAGTGCAATCGATTGCCAAAGAGCTACAAGGATAATTTGTTGGCTATAAAAAACAAAACGCCCCTATCCAGAAATAGGGGCGTTTTTAATTCTATTAAAAGTAACTACATATCCCGTTCGGTACATATTTGATTGATCCGTAAACGCAATTTACGCTCATAATCTTCTTGTAACCAATCGCGATAGTTTTGAGTATTATTCATAATACTATAAGAATACTGTCGTACACGATATGCGATATCTTCTTTTAATTTACGTGCTAGTATACGAGCATCAAAAACATCTTCACTATTATCTACTACCATTTTTGCATGCTGCTCTACAGCATTATCTAAAGCAACTTTTGCTTTTTTACCTTCTGCTACAACTTTTTTATACTCCTTTTTTATATCAAAATATACTTTCTCAGTATTTGAAAAGAGTTTCCGTAAATCTGGAGGCATAACATATGCAAAATTGCGTTCTATTTCCTCATCTCCTATCAGGTTCTCTAAATAAAAATCTGGGAATTGAAATATCTCTTTCCAATCAATGGGTGCTTCCCACAGTCCAAAACGTGCTGCATTATTTCCTAGGTCTAATACTTTAAAAGTATTCTTATTAGGTAAAATACGAGAGCCACGTCCTATCATCTGGAAATAGAGTGTCAGTGATTTTGTTGCACGATTTAATATAATAGTATCTACAGTAGGCTCATCAAAACCAGTGGTAAGAATACTTACAGATGTAAGTATAGCATTTGGTGTATGTTTAAACCACTCTAAGATCTCTTTACGTTCTTTAGCGCTATTAGTATTATCTAAATGTCGTATTGCATACCCCGCTTCTATAAATGTCTCCTGGACATATCGTGAGGTATTAATCCCATTATTAAAAATTAAAGTTTTTTTGCCTTTAGATTGATCTTCATACGCAGCAAGTAACTTTTCTTGCATTGAAGTGTCTGTATACAGAATATCTGAAGATTTTACTGTGTAATCTCCATTTATACCTAACTTAAGAGACGACAATCCCACATTATAGCTTATGGTTTCTGCTTTTGACAAGAATCCTTTTTCTATAAGAGCAGGAATGCTTTCTCCTATCAATAACTCATCATAGTTATCCTTCATAGGTAGTTTGATATTAGAGCTTAGCGGTGTTGCCGTAACTCCAAGAATAAAGGACTTATGAAAATAACTAAACAATTTTCGAAAAGAATTATAATGAGCTTCATCTATAATAACAAGCCCTACATCATCTAGTACAATCTGTTCTTCTTGTAGCCTATTAGTCAATGTTTCTACCATTGCAACATAACACATGAAGTCTTTGGACCCATCTAATGACTTTACATCGCTTGAGATCACCATATTCGGGACTTTAAACTCTGTAAGCATACGTGATGTTTGCACAGACAGTTCAATACGATGCGTAAGGATGACTACTTTCTTCTTTGTTTTTTCAATGTATCTACGTACTATCTCAGAAAAAATGACTGTTTTTCCGCCCCCTGTAGGCAACTGATATAAAAGATTATAATCTGATGTAGATCTATCCATGCAATCAAAAACTGCATCAAGATCTTTTAATTGATAATCGTATAATTCTTTTTCTGGAATTTGTTTTTCTTCTAAGATTTGGCTCAAAAGTGGTGTTTTTGCGTGATTAATCTGGAATCTTGCAAAATTAAGGGATTATTACGCTTTCGCGAAAGCGTAATATCATAAATCTTCTATTTCCTATTAACAATTAATCAACAAAATTGTTTGCAACTTCCTCAAACTGGTCTGTTATAGGCCATTTTTGAACTTCAGTAAAGGAAATAATTTCTTCTATTCTAGTACCAAACTCTTCTTTAAGTTGATAATAAGTAAGATATTGTAGTAGCTCTTTAAATGAGTTGAGCATACTTTTATAAAAAGAATCTGGCATACTAGGTACACCATTACTATACGTTTGAGCAATTTCAATATTAAAAATCATTAAATCACCTAGTAATTTGGGATCTACTCCTAAGGTTTTAAAATGCTTTATGTATTTCTGAGCAACAGAACGACGCTTACGAGGTTTTCTACGTTTAGTAGGAAAATATTCATTGCTTATTTTAACTTTTGCTTCTTCAATTAATTGGTCTTCCTTAGGGTTAAATACAAAGTCATAAAAAGTTTTTACTTGAGGAATACGATCATATAAATCTATAATCTGCTCTTTTAGAGTGTTCTCATCTAATTCATCTAAGTATTTCTTTAAGGATCTTTTACTCATAATATAATCTACAATGTTGAACGAATTTATAACAAAAATTACTGGCAAGAAGTAATACAAAAACTTAAATTTGCAATCCACGAATTAAAAAAACTATCTATAAGCCATGAATACACTTCAAAACTCCAAAGCCGTAAAATTGATCAATAAGCTTATTGATGATGTTACTCAAAATGGAATCATAACAAATACTGTTGTTGAAGATCTTATGGCGCTTCGCCCTTATACGATCACAGAAGAGTTACCCCTACTTGCTAAGGCAACACGTCTCGCTGCAGAACATATAAGTGAGCATGAGACTTTTGCTATTCCCATTCCGCAGGATGAACCTATTGAGGAAAAAGAAATTGAAGTTGTAGAAAGTGATCCTAAAGAGAGCCTACATTATTTTTTCTGTTTAATACGTGATATCAATAAAAAAGTAAATGAGGAAGAGCTTCGCGAGTATGTAAAAGCGCTAAACGAATATTAAAAATTTATAATCTAATCTATAAAAACCCCAAAAATCAAATTTGATTTTTGGGGTTTTTATTATCATATTACGTAAATACTGCCTTATAAATAAATTACCCACTAATGGGTATTTTAGAATTTACGATTTTCATATAGGTTTACAATTCTAAAAAAATTGTAAAATCATATGAAAATTAAAGCAGTATTACTTTGCATCTCCTTGGTATGTATTCAATGTTCTATCGATCAAGAGGAAGATACCCTTCTTGATTTAACTTCAGAGAATCTAGTACTCTCTCATGAAGATATCAGACTTTCTGAACTCCCTAATCCAGCACTGGATACAGATCGCAGAGGTCTATACCAAGGAACTATCGTCACTTCTAATATAGTTTTTCATGAAAAGATTACTATTAATATGGGGAACAATGGCTCCTATAATGCATGGATAAAAACAAAACATGGAGAGTTGTATACCTTCAAAACAAGAAAATCTGTTAATTCTTCTGATAATCACAAAACTTTCATTGGAAAATTAGGTCATTTTAAAGTACGGTATTTAGATGATGATACTCTTGAGGTATATGATGCTGTTATTCAAAATACACTGGCATCTATTAATATATTCAAAGATCGTAGTACACATAGAATGATCCCCACTTTAGGCACTTTTACAAGTAATGATGGCTCTATAACTGGGACTTGGGATTTTACATTCTCAAATACAAGCTCATTAGGATTTAGTATTCCAAATGTTACAATTTTTGTAAATCAGAATAGTGAAACCTTTGTTCTCGATATATCTGGTAATTACCAGAGATTATGTAGTGCTCCTGGAACATCCGTCCCTATTGGGGTTGTAAACTCTAGTTTTTTTAATATTCAAAGTTCTAATAATGTCCCATTAGGAAATAGTAATTTAAACTTTACTATAGTTGCAAATAGACTGGAGGCAGCAAATGTAGGTTGTCTTGATTTACCAAGTGCTACATTAGATACAAATATAAACACATGGATCTGGAATGGTATTTCCGGAACTTCTACAATAGATACTTCAAGTCTTCCTGATTTTAGTGAAATCTAGATCTAAGAACTCACAAAACATCCAGATATATACTATATCTGGGTGTTTTGTTTTTTTATGTACTAGCTGTTTTACTGGGTCTTACTTCAATCTTACTAGGTAATGTCCTAGGATGCATCTTAAGTAAATCTAGAACAAGTTGCCCTATATCTTCTGGTTGTATGCGCCAGTCTTTTCCCTCCTCTGGAGAACGACCTCCAAAATGACTACTTACAGAACCTGGCATAATGGTTGTAACCTTTACATCATCGTTACGTACATCCAGCATCAATGCTTGTGTAAAACCTGTAAGTCCAAATTTACTTGCATTATAGGCCGTTCCTTTGGCAAAAAAATTGGTGCCTGCCAAGCTAGAAATAGTTATGATATATCCCTTTGATTTTTTGATAGCTGCCAGACTGGCCTTTACAGATAAAAAAACACCTGTCAAATTTGTATCTATAGTATTGTTCCATTGCTCTTCACTAAGGTCATATATAGATGCAAAATGACCTACTCCAGCATTTGCAATGAGGACATCTATTTGACCATAGGCAGCTAGTACTTTATCTACTGCTCGTTGCTGGCTCTTTATATTTTTTACATCTGCTCCTACACCTATGACATTTGTACCTAGTTGGTTTGCAATTTTTATAGCATTTTCTTCACTACGCCCTGTGATACCTACTCGCATTCCTACAGCTAGCAATGCCTTTGCGATTCCATATCCTATTCCTTTGGTTCCTCCCGTAATAAAAGCCACTTTTCCTTCTAAATTATTCATATATGCTGTTTTTTATAAAAATACTAACGCTTTCGCGAAAGCGCATGTAAACAACTACAAATTAGCTATAATTTAACGTATACTAGACCTTCTAATTTTACCATTTACATTGTTCATAAAATATGGCTATAGTATCTTTGCAAAAACAAGTTTTATGCTTAAAAGTTTTAGACTACTTAGTATTCTGGAAGGGATCTCATTTCTTCTAATCCTATTTGTAACCATGCCATTAAAATATATTTGGGATCAAGGATACCCTAATAAAGTAATAGGAATGGCACATGGGTTTTTATTTCTTGCCTATGTCGTATTTGCTATACTTATGAAACCAGAACGTCAATGGAATACCAAAACACTCGCTATTGTATTGCTATGTTCTATTATACCATTTGGTACGTTCTGGATGGACAAAAAATATCTTAGAGACTAAGTTTATTTAAAAAATGGGATGCTTATATAGTAATCTGGAGCTTCTCCATTACTTGCCTTTACAGCATTTACAATAGGTAATACAAATGCTAGAATCCCTATGATTATTAATCCTATAATCCCAAGACCTAAAAGTAAGATCGCTGGTATGCACAGTATGCAATAAATAAAAATACTGATTTGAAAGTTTAAGATTGCCTTTCCATGTGAGTCCATATTGATTACTCTATCTTTATTTACAACCCATAAAATCAGAGGTACAATAAAGCCTCCAAATCCTGTAACATAATCTAACAATTGTGATAAATGTGCAAGAACAAGCAACTGTTTATCTTCACGCAAAGCAACTCCATTATTTACTATTTCCATTTTTTGATTGATTTTGATTGATTTTGATTGATTTATAATATATATGTATTGGTTTTCTATAAAATGTTACATGTTTACGTAATTTTGCTATGATGAACACACAAGACACCATTGTTGCACTTGCGAGTCCTGCCGGAGCAGGCGCTATTGCTGTTATTAGGGTATCTGGACCAGATGCAATTTCAATATGTACACCCATATTTAGATCAAAAAAAGGGAAGGATTTATCAAAACAAAAAACGCATACTATCCATCTAGGGCATATTGTAGATGGGGATCGTATGCTTGATGAAGTATTGGTTTCTATTTTTAAAGGCACAAATTCATATACAGGAGAACCTACTATTGAAATCTCTTGCCATGGATCTAACTACATTCAGCAGGAGATTATCCAACTACTCACACGTAGAGGTTGCCGTATGGCACAACCAGGTGAATTTACCTTACGTTCGTTTATACATGGTAAAATGGATCTCTCACAAGCCGAAGCTGTAGCCGATCTTATTGCAAGTGATAATGAAGCGAGTCATCAAATTGCGATGCAACAGATGCGAGGTGGTTTTTCTAATGAACTTGCACAGTTACGACAGGAGTTACTAAACTTTGCCTCTTTAATAGAATTAGAATTAGATTTTTCTGAAGAAGATGTAGAGTTTGCAGATCGTTCACAGTTTAAAAAGCTTGTAAAAAAAATCACTACTGTTCTTAAACGCCTTATCGATTCTTTTGCTACAGGTAATGTGATTAAAAATGGGATTCCTGTAGCTATTGTGGGCGAACCTAATGTTGGAAAATCTACTCTTCTCAACGCCTTATTAAATGAAGAACGAGCAATTGTTTCTGATATCGCAGGGACAACACGAGATACCATAGAAGATGAGCTTTCTATAGGCGGTATTGGATTCCGATTTATAGATACTGCAGGGATTCGTGAAACAAATGATGTAATTGAAGGTTTAGGAATACAAAAAACTTTCCAAAAAATTGAACAGGCGCAAGTTGTGATTCTATTGTTAACTGCAAAAGAATTTCTTACTTCTACCGATTCTTTTACTATAGAGATAGAAAAAATAAAAAATCAATTCCCATTAAAACCACTGATTATTGTGGCCAATAAAGTGGATCAACTTCAAGAATCAGAAATTGCTAATCTCCAATCAAATCCCAAAAATATCCATATCCTCTCTGCAAAAAAAAATATAGGTGTCGATATGCTTAAAGCAAAATTATTAGACTTTGTAAATACTGGCGCTTTACGTAATAATGATACGATTGTGACCAATTCACGTCATTATGATGCCTTACTCAAAGCCTTAGAAGAGATCGAAAAAGTACAGTATGGTATTGATTCTGGCCTTTCTGGAGATTTAATGGCCATAGATATACGTCAAGCCCTCTATCACTTTGGAGAGATCACAGGACAGGTTACTAATGATGAGTTATTGGGTAATATATTTGCCAATTTTTGTATAGGGAAGTAATTTATGAAAGCATTAAAGTTCAATTAACACGATTATACTATAATCAAAATCGTGTATCCACATTATGAAATAACTCTTCTTATAGGATAAATTAATTAAAAAAGAGTCTATGCAAAAATGATAGACTCTTTTTATTTTTCTATGATAAATTATTTATAGTAAGTCATTAATTAATTATTATTTTCTTAGTAGTAATTCCTTCATCAGTAGTAAATTTCATAAGATATAATCCATTAGTTACTTCTTTTCTTATATCTATAGAAATTTGATTACTTAGCAATCTATCATAAGTCGTAGTTTTCATTAATTTGCCATCCATTGCATAAAGTTGCACCTTCATAGCAGATGTTTTTAACACATCTAGTGTTATTGTAAGCAAGCCATTGCTAGGGTTAGGATATATACCTATTTCATCTTTTCCAATTGTATCTACAGATAGTGATTTGTTTTCCTGCATGAAGATTTTATATCCATCACACGTCCCTAATATGATATCCATAAACCCATCATTATTAATATCAATATAATCATGATCATAGGTAGAGATATTCCATTCATTCATTGTATCTCCATACGGATGAACTAATGTCCCTCCAAAATCACCTTCATTCTCAAAAATGATAAATCGCCTATTGGGACCTGTTTCACAAGGTGGAATATCTGTATCTACACTAGACATTCCTACATCGAGATCTCCATCTCCATCTAAATCGATCATTTTTACATTTCCTCCAAATTCATCTGTACGAGATGTTGCTAAATTGGTTTGCGTTATAGTGAGGCTTTCATCTACTACAAAACCTGTAATAGAATGTACATAATCTGCAGCATCGTCTACAATATAAAAGTCCATCAATCCATTATCATCTAAATCTCCTCCTGTCATCATATAGGATTCGTTGGTAGGGAAAACAAAAAAATTAGTAAAGGTCCCATCACCATTATTAAAAAGTGCAATCGTCCCTTTTGCATCAAAAGGATCTATGTCATCTAACCCTAGGTTTTTTATGATATCTAGGTCATTATCATTATCTATATCATGAAACTCAACTCCAGTTCCAAAACTAGAACGTCTTAGATCACCCATACGGGTTTCTGTTTCTTCTGTATAATTACCTGTCCCATCATTAATTAAAAGTACATCTAGAGCCTCTCCAGTAGGTGCATAGTTAACCATATATAAATCTGGAGATAAGTTACCTGTAAGATCTCCACTCCATCCAGCGCAAAACTGAATTGGGTTTACGGTTATTGTGGGCAATCTGGTACTTGATTCATCTTCAAAACCTAACCAATCTCCATTAGTATCTTCTCCTTGATTTATATATAGTCTAGGTTGATCTGAAAAAGTGCTGATAATAAATAAATCAAGCCAATCATCATTATTAACATCTACAGTAATCACATCTCTAGAATCTGTGGCATTTGTTAAAAATTCTGGAGCATAAATATCTGTTTGGTCTTCTAACACTCCATTACGATTCATAAATAATAGATCTGTTTTCGTACCAGGATTAGAAAAAAGGACTTTTCTAACAACCACTAAATCCATAAAGGAATCATTATCAAAATCACCAATTACCAGGTCTTTTTCTTGATCATCTACGGCACTAGGGTCTGTATTATCAGATATATTAGTAACGACAATACGTGTATCGGTTTCATCTTCAAAATTAATCCATTGTCCAAAAGTATTTCCATATAGGAAAATGCACAACATCAACGATATGTACTTTGTTTTCATTTGAGTAGTTTTTAATTAGTAATAACTCTTTTGTATGATTGAGAAGTAATAGGATTTTAACCCACTCATTAAGTGGGTGATTATCATACTGCTACAATTTACAAAAAAAAGTGATATCAACTTTTTAAACTACTATTATTTGATAGAATCTATTTTAATTATTTTCTAAAACTGGTAAGAATATCCCAATCCTGCTCCAAAAAAAGTATCTCGATTTTCATTAAAATCTGCTCCAAATTCTAGACTAATAGTGCCTAATTTCTTTAAAGGAAGTATAGTTTCTACATAAGTATATACAAAAGTATCTCTAGGCGTAATAGGGTTCCTATAAGTACCTAAATTTTCTAAGTAAGTTAACTTAAAGGTATAATCCAATTTCCAAAAACTTCCTAGTATCCCAAGATGATGAGCTATACTACGATTATTAATAGGAAGTGCTTCTTCAGAATTCCCAGTTCCTATATTAATAAACGGCAACCCAATTGTTCTACCCTCATAGGTCCAACCTGATCTATAAAGACCATTAAAAAAATAATTATCTCCCCCGCTTTGCTGGTTCCCATTTTGAGTAGCAGTTGGTCTTCCACTTTGAGAAACGGTTTGTACATACTCATATAATATCCCTTTAAATAAGGTAGATTCTTTTGGTGTGTAAAATAGTCCCCACACACCATCTGGAAAATTACTCAATTCAACCCCTGAACCATCTTCAAATATGGTATGATGATATAATTCCAAATCATAGTTTTTTTCTTTTCGTTTATAGTTTAATGTATAGGATCCAAGATGATTCCCTAGTACATTAACTTGATCACTTATGGTCGCATCATCTCCTCCTCCTCTTCCAAAAAACACATCTATAAAATCAGAAAATCCTCCTGGTTGTTCTCCTCGAGTAGGTGATGTTCCTCCCCATTGTGCGGCATGTTGTATTCCTACAGTGATTTTATTTTTAGAGTTTATATCCCAATGAGTAAAAAGCTTTTTATAATGAACTCTAGTATCATTTACAAAACGATCATCATTAAGTTGATAATGTGCAATTCCAAGGTCTAAGGTAATATTTCTAAATATCTGAATAGGTTCCGAATTTTGGATTAAAAGACCTGGCAAAGCTCTTGTATTCCCAGAAAACAAAATGTTTTGATTCGTTGTAGATAGACCTTCTTTAAAGCTTCTCTGATCCTTAGAACCCGCAATAATATGAATCCAACTATTTTTAAATGCAAGATATATTTCTGATCGTTGCGTATTAGGATCTATGCCATCCCTAATGACACCAGATGCAGCAAATTCTAAAGCACTATTTCTTGATAATTCATAGTTCGCTTTCGCGAAAGCGTAAAATTCACCATCTGTATTTGAACCAATACGACCATTTGTATTTGTAGACATCCAAAAGGGCAATTCTTCATTTGACAAAAATCCATGAGTTTCAACACCACCTTGCCAAGTAAACTCTTGTGATAGGCAAGAGAAAGAAATAAAAGGAAATAATAACAATAAAAGAGTAAGATACTTCATGTGAAAATATTCATGCAAATGTAATATGTATAATAGTATTGCGGATTTCAAAATTGAGTTATTTTTGTGACATGTTAAACTTTTTCTCAAAAAAAACAAATTTTATTGATCTATGGAGTGGTACTCCTGAGATCCATTGTCATATACTTCCTGGAATAGATGATGGGGCAAAAGATAAGGATACAAGCTTACATCTTATAAACACCTACAAATCATTAGGATGCCCTAAAATTATTGCTACACCACATACCATGCATGGTATATATGACAATACCCCTCAAAGTATAGAGAAGGCCTATCATCAAATCACACCTAGTATAAGTGGTATAGAACTTTCATATTCCTCAGAATATATGTTAGATGATAATTTTGATACACTCCTTAATAAAGAACAAGTTATCCCATTACATAAAAACTATTTGTTATTTGAGCTTTCATACTTCCAGCCACCAGCAAATCTTATGGAACAAGTTTTTAAAATGGGGACACTAGGATATATTCCTGTACTTGCACACCCTGAACGATATTCATATTATTATCGTTCTATAGATATATATAAGGAATTTAAATCGAGGGGATGTCTATTGCAATTGAACGCTCTTTCTCTTACAAATCATTACGGAGGTGAATGCCAGAATATAGCTATGAAATTATTAAAAGATGGATTATACGATTTTATAGGTTTAGATACTCATCATGAAAATCACCTTCTAAAAATACAAAACATAAAAATTAATAAAGCATACAGTAATCATCTTCAAAAAGTATGTGATAACACCATATCTACTTTTATCTAAATTAAATCATGATTTAAATCCTAATGCCTTTTTTATTCTTTGATAGAAACTTGGTTTTTCTTGACCATATCCATATCCATATCCATATTTACTACCATATCCGAAATTGGTTATTTTAATTCCATTAATTGCAAAAGCAATATTTTTAATTTTACCCTCATCAGATAATTCTTTAGGGTATTGTAATAATTTTTTATCTGTATATTCTGCACGACATACATATACCGTAGCATCAGCCATTTGACTTATTAATAAAGTATCGGTTACTAATAAGGTTGGTGCAGTATCTACAATTACATAATCATACTCTTTTTTTACTTTATTTATAAGAGATTTAAATCGATCGCTCATTAATAATTCTGCTGGATTTGGAGGTATCCGTCCAGATAAGATTACATCAATATTTTGATCTTCAATATGTACATTGTTAGTCACAGATTGGGTCTCGACAGTATCATCATATAAATATTCTGAGAGTCCTATTGTCCATTCATTCTTATCTATATATCTATGTATCTGAGGATTACGTATATCAGCACCAATGAGTAATACTGATTTTCCTGTACTTCTTAAAGTAATCGCAAGATTATAAGCTACAAATGTTTTACCCTCTCCTTTAATAGTAGACGTTACAAATATAGAATTGCCTTCATTATCTTTACCTTTAATAAAGTATCCAAGATTTGTTCTTAAAATTCTAAAAGCTTCTGCAAGTACAGAACGATCATTATTTTTAATCACTTCACTATCCTTACTATCTATAATAGGAATTTCTCCTAGTATGGGTAAGGTTGGAATCACTTTTTCTATATCTACTCGATTGTGAATTTTAGTATCAAAAAGTTTCTTAATAAATATTATTCCTGTAGGCATTGATAATGCTAGTAATAACGCTGCTAAATAAATAACTTTTGGTTTTGGCGTTATTGGGAAATTAGAACTATATGCGCTATCTACAATCTTAGCTTTAGGTGTGGTTACGGCAAGTGAAATGGCAGTCTCTTCCCTTTTTTGCAAAAGATATAAGTATAACGATTCTTTTATAGTTTGCTGTCGTTCTATATCCCGTGCAGATTTAGCTATACTAGGAATCTGAGATATTTTTCCTACTACTCTATTTTGTTGACCTGCTAGATCTCTATTTTCAATATTTAACGATTCTACTAATCGATTAAGACTTGTCAGTATACTTTGTTTTAATTGAGATAACTGGCTAGAAATTTCAATAATAACAGGATTCTCATTTGTAGAACTCTTTAATAGTTGTTGTCTACTTAATAAAAGATCATTATAATTCTCAATAGATTGAGTAACTCCCTGATTATCAATCCCAAGATTTGAAGGCAAGAACTCATAATTTTCACTTGATTCAAGATATCCTATAACTGATTTTACAAGTTCTATTTGAGTTGAAAGTGCAATTTGTTTTTTATTTAGATCATTTGCGCTCTCTAAAAACAATTGTCCTTCTGCTTTTATATCTGTAAGCCTGTTTTCTTCTTTAAAAATTACTTTATCAGACTCTACAGAGTCTAGTTCTTTTGTTATAATCTCAAGTCGATTGTCTATAAAGGAGGCTGTATTTTTAGAAACAAGATTTCTATCAGATATAGCATCATCGTTGTACTCTTTTATAAGCTCATTAAGGATATCTTCTGCTTTATAAACTTGGGAAGAAGTCAAAGAAAGCTTAAGAATACTACTATTCTTACTAACTTGATCAACTTTTATCCCATTTCTTAACCTAATTACTGCATTATCAATGCTAGATATTGTGATAATATAATAGCCATTATCTATTTCATAATCTTTATTGAAATTTTCAGCAACAGGCAACAAAGTAAGATTTAACCCTTTTAAGACAAAGCCTTCTCCAAATTTGTATTTCTTTAATTCACCTTCTTCTCCTGATTTTATTTCAAATTCAGATAAAGAATTAATTTTAACAAAAAATCTTTTAAAAGATGTATGTTCAATATCATTTAAAACTTTTACAGTAAAAGGCTTATCGTTATTATAAAGTTCTGAAGTCTTTATTTTTCCTTCTTTAAAATATCTAATGTTAAGCTTTAAATTATTTGCGACTCTTTTTAATAATTTTTTTGATTTTAAAATCTCTATTTCATTTTCAAACTGAGATTTATTCAATCCGCCGCCTGTAAATCCTAAATCTTCAAATATTGCAATCTCAGATAATGAGGCATTTTTATCATCTTTTATTAAAATAGTTGCTTCTGATATGTATTCATAGGTACTATATCTTAAATGCAGCCATGCAAAGGAAATACATACAATAAGTGAAATTATAAACCAAGGCCAATAATGTAAATACTGCTGTATTTGGTCTTTTATACTAATGTCTTCTTGGCTAAATTGTTGTCCGTTCTCTTTCATAAAACTAATTATTAGTTTCTAGTAAGTACACTGATTACAGATATAATAATACCTGCTATTGAAATAAAAACACTTGTATTCCTATTAAAACTAGAGCTTTGAATCTGAGCTTTGTTAGGAGATACAATAACAACGTCATTCTGTTGTAAGTAGTAAAAAGGAGAATCTATTATAGATGATGAAGTAAAATCTAGTTCACCATATGATTTCACTCCATTAATTTCTCTAATTATTTTGACATTTTTTCGATCTCCAAAAATAGTCATGTCACCGGCTAGACCTAAAGCTTCTAATATAGTAATCCGTTCATCATTTATAGTAAATGTCCCTGGTCGTTGTACTTCTCCCAATACTGAAACTTTAAAGTTTAAAATTCTAACATTTATGATTGGATTTTTAACATATTTACTAACTAACTCTTTAAGTTTTTCTGTGGCTTGTGTACGTGTTAAACCTGCTAGTTTTACCGTTCCAATTAAAGGAAACTCTATCTTCCCGTCAACACTTACAAGATAAGTTTGTAATTGTTGTGCCGTTTGCACTACACCATTAATTGATGTTCTAGATACTAAAGGTTGATTAAATGGTGCTACTGCATCGGGGTTTAAGGCAGAAACATTAATTGTAAGTAAATCATTTCCTCGAATAGTAATATTATAATTTACATTTGCTGGATTGTCAGCTATTTGTTCTAAATCTTGTAGATATAATATTTTCTTCTTAGAAACACATGAACATGTAAGGACACTAGTAAATATAAGAAGGCTGAAAATTTTTAAAAATGATTTCAAAGTATCTCTTTCTATAATTGAATGAGCAAAAGTAATTCTAAATGTGATATTAGACAATATTTTCAAGATCATCCTCAAAACTATTTTCACTATCAACAGTAATGTCTAAAATTTCAAATTCAGAATTATTACTTTTAAATTCAGGAATTAATTGTTTAAGTCTGGTGACTGTTTTATTATTTTCATTTTTAGTAGCAGCACAAATTATTTCTTTAATAGATTCATTTACAAAGTGAAATTCTTTGGTTTCATCCTCACTGATCATAATTTTATCATGATGTGTAGGTAAAGTTTTGCTTTTATCACTCAAGAGCTCTTCATACAATTTTTCACCTGGTCTTAAACCAGTAATTTTAATATCTATATCTTCATTTGGAGTATGCCCAGCTAATTTTATCATTTTTTCTGCGAGGTCCATGATTTTAACTGGTTCTCCCATATCAAAAATGAATATTTCTCCTCCTTTGCCCATTGCGCCGGCTTCTAATACAAGTTGACATGCCTCTGGAATAGTCATAAAATATCGAATAATATCAGGATGCGTTATGGTTACAGGGCCACCACTTTCTATTTGCTTTTTAAACAATGGGACTACAGATCCATTAGATCCTAAAACATTACCAAAGCGAGTAGTGATAAATTTTGTAATTTTTCTTTGATCTGTCACTAATTCTTTCTGCTCAAAATATAAGGATTGTACGTACATTTCTGCTGCACGTTTTGAAGCTCCCATTACATTACTAGGATTTACTGCTTTATCAGTACTAACCATCACAAAATGCCCAACACTATGCTCTGTAGCTAAATCTGCTAATTGCTTTGTACCCAATATATTAGTATGTATCGCTTCTGATGGGTTATCCTCCATTAACGGTACATGCTTATAAGCTGCTGCATGATAAATTACATCTATTTTGAATTTTTTAAAGAGTACTTCTAGTCTTTCTCTATTAACTACATCACATATAACAAATGAAATATCAATATCTGAATATTTTTCTCTAAGTTCTAATTGTATTGCATGCAATGGTGATTCTGCCTGATCTAAGATGATTAATCTCTTAGGTTTATATGCTGCGACTTGCCTAACAATTTCGCTACCAATAGATCCTGCACCACCAGTTACTAAAATCGTCTTATTACTTATTTGTGATTGCTTGTTTTTATCATTTAAAACGATAGGTTCTCTATTAAGTAAATCTTCAATTTGTAATGATTTAAGTTGATCGGTAACTTTAATATTGTCTGACCAATTTATAACTAATGGAGAATTAAAAACTTTTATATCATTTTCTAAACAATCCTTTACAAGTCCATAACGTTCTTCAGCATTTAGAGTATTGCCAGAAAATATAATAGCTTGAGCATCTAGTTTTCGAGTAAGCTTACTAATAGAATCGTTCATTTCGAGAACAGGTTTTCCTAATATCCGCAAATTTTTATTTTGCCTAGCGGATGCAAATCCCTGTATTTTAAATCGTTGCGGATGTTCTATATCAAGAGCTGCAGCAATTGAAATGGCTCCATCATCTACTCCAACAATAACAGCCTTTATTAATTCTTCTTCTTGTTGGGCAATTTTAAAATATTCATACAATTGCTTTACAGATAGTCTAAATAGGAATAAAGCCGAAAAAGAAATAAATAAGAATAGTATTAACCCAGTAGTAATAAAAATTTTATTTTTCATTGCTATCAAGCAAATGATATTGATAATTAATAGGGTAGAAAAAGTAGATGCCGATGCAAAGAAAAGCTTTAAAGCATCCATATAAGATGAATGTCTAATAAGGCCTGCATAAGTTTTAAATAATAATAGATATATAAAATTTACACCCATTACTAATGCAATCTGTTGTGTGACATTTATAGTTTTTAAGGGAACTATATTTAAGTCTTTAAGGAGAATATATGTCAAAAACAGGCTACATGTAACAAGAAACATATCAATAGCTAATACTGCCCATCTAGGTAAATATCTTATATTTCTTATATCAAGTTTATTTTCTTCTGAAAATAACTTCTCAATAGCATTACGTAATTTGCTTTTCATATACATGATTTGGATAGCAATTTATAATAAAGCAAAGATAACCTTTTCTATTCTTTGTCTATCATCAAATGTTAAATTTGACCCCGAAGGTAAGCATAATCCATTTTTGAATAGATTAAATGCTATATTTTCTCCATAAAATGCACAGTTCTTAAATATTGGTTGTATATGCATTGGTTTCCATAAGGGTCTTGATTCTATATTTGCTTTGGCAAAAGCAAGACGAATATCTTCTCTTGTAACTCCTCCTGTTTCTTCCGGATTTACTATAATGGCAGATAACCAATGATTACTATAAAAATCAGAATTGGGCTCACTAAAAACAGTGATTCCATTAATATTTTTAAATAAATTTCTATAAAACGTATGCATTGACCGACGTAATTCAATATGAGTATCCAATACTTCCATTTGCCCTCTTCCAATACCTGCAGAAATATTACTTAATCTATAATTATAACCTATATGGCTATGTTGATAATGAGGTGCTTCATCGCGAGCTTGAGTAGCAAGAAAAACTGTCTTTGCCTTTTTTTCGTCAGAAGGACAAACCAAAGCTCCACCTCCACTAGTAGTAATTATTTTATTACCATTAAATGATAATATTCCATATTTACCAAAGGTTCCGCATTTTTCACCTTTATAGGTTGAGCCTAGAGCTTCTGCACTATCTTCTACAATAGGTATTTCATATTCATTTGCTATTGTATGTATTTCATCTACTAGATATGGCATTCCGTATAAATGAACAGCTACAATTGCCTTAGGTTTTTTACCTTTTTCAATTCTATCTATTATAGCTTCTTCAAGATATTTTGGAGAAATGTTCCATGTGGTAGGTTCGCTATCTACAAAAACAGGAGTAGCTCCTAGATATGCAATTGGATTTGCGCTTGCTGAAAAAGTAAATGATTGACAAATGACCTCATCACCATGACCAACACCACATTGTAATAATGCAAGATGTAGTGCAGCAGTTCCAGAACTTAATGCTGCAACAGGCTTATCATTAAGATAAGCACTTAAATCATTTTCAAAGCCAGTTACATTAGGTCCTAAAGGAGCTATCCAATTTGTATCAAATGCTTCATTTACATACTCTTGCTCTGTACCACCCATATGCGGTGATGAAAGCCATATTTTAGATTCATTCATTATTTTTTATATTCTTTCTGAGAATTCTTGCTGGGTTACCTATAACAACAGTGTTATCATCTACATCTGAAATAACAATAGCACCTGCTCCAACTATAACATCTTTTCCAATTTTCACATTAGGTAAAATCACTGCTCCCGCTCCTACGTGACTTCCTTCACCTACAATAACTCCTCCTGTAACTATGGCGCCTGGAGATATATGTACATAATCCCCTAATCGTACATCATGCTCAATAATAGAACCACTATTTATAATACAATGTTTTCCAATAACAACAGCTGCATTGATTATTGATCTTGCCATAATAACTGTTCCTATATCTATAGATACTTCAGACCCTATACATGCGGTTTTGTGTATAATTGCTTTGCTGTAACTTGCTTTAATATTTTCTACAATACGTCTTCTTATTAAATTATTTCCTATGGCAACAATAACTTCCTTATAATTTTTATCTTCTGGAATGTTTACAGTATGCCCCATGATTGATATTATAGAAGCATTATCATCTATAACTTCAATAACACTATCATCGTTGCTTTTTATAATATCTATAACAACTTTAGCATGTCCGCTAGCACCATATATTGTAATCATAAACTTCCTTTAAATGGTTTTGTGGTAGCAACCCCCTCAGTATTAATCCCTTCACTTAGAAAAACTTTTTTAAATGTCAATACTACTATTTTTAAATCTAGTAAAAATGATTGATGATCTACATACCATACATCCAATTCAAATTTTTTCTCCCAACTTATAGAATTCCTACCATTAACTTGTGCCCACCCTGTAATACCTGGTTTCACATTATGTCTTCTTGCCTGTTCTTTAGAATAGAGTTCCAAATAAGAGGGTAATAATGGACGAGGTCCTACAAGACTCATATTTCCAGTTAATACATTAAAAAGTTGCGGAATTTCATCTAAAGATGTTTTCCTTATTATTCTACCTATCAATGTAAGACGCTCAGCATCTGGTAATAATTCCCCATCTATACCGCGTTCGTCAGTCATTGTTTTAAGCTTAACAATCTTGAAGATACGACCATTCTTACCGGGTCGTTTTTGTACAAAAAATGGAGTGCCAGAATTTACTATTACTAATGAGATTATAGCTATAATAAGTAAGGGGCTTATAAGCAGTAATACGATGATTGCTGTTATAATATCAAATAAAGGTTTAAAGAAATTTTTATACATATTCCTAGACGCTCTTAATACAAAGTAACGTTTCTATTTTTTAACGTGCAACGGTTTGCAAATGATTTACATATTGTTGTGCAAGTACGCCTCTATCAAAATGCTTTTTTGCATATTCATATCCGTTATTTCCACTTATATTAAGTGATGCCGTATTATTAAGAATAGCCCTTAGCTTTGCTTCTATATCATCAATATTTTCTGGCTCCACATAAATCCCACAATCTGCAGTCTCTACAAGGTCTCTAGAAACACCATCTATGGCAAGAAATACAGGGCGCTTACAAGACATATAATCAAAAGTTTTATTAGAATAGATAGTTTTAAAAGTATCGACCTTTTTTAGTACAGAAGCTCCCATATCTGATGCAAGGATATATTTAAATACTTCAGCTTTAGGTACAGCATCTCTAAAAATAACATTGGACAATCCTCTATTTAATACTTGATCTTGCAATTCTTGTTTTTTCATCCCAGAACCTATCAATTGGAAAACTACAGATGTATCTTTTAATCTCTCTGCAACATCTACTAATTGTATTAGATGGTTTGCAACACCATGAGCACCAACATATGTAATAACAAATTTCCCATCTAACCCTAACTCTTTTTTAAAATCTGTAGCATCAAAATTACTTTTTTGAATTTGCTCAGCTAGTGTAAAATCTGCTGCATTAGGAATAAATATGATTTTTTCTTCAGGGACTCCTTTCTCTATAAGTTTTGTTTTGAAAGCTGGTGTTAATACATTAATTAATTTTGCTTTTTTATAAATATAATTTTCAAACCAGTATGCCATTTTTATAATGAGTTTATTTTTCAAAACTCCAGTATCTATAGCCGATTCCGGCCATAAATCTCTTACTTCAAACACAATAGGTAATCTTTTAAAAACGGACAAGATTACAGCTGTTATACCTACAAATAATGGTGGTGATGTGACAACAATTACGTCATATCTCCCTTTTGCTTTAAATAAGCCTGCATAAGTAGATGAAAATACAAACGAGAAGTATCCCCACAGCCTTCCTATAAAATTAGTATTATAGCTTTCTGATACATGACTCCGTATCACATCTACTTGATCATAAAAACCATCATCTACATAAAAATACTTCTTTTTATATCGTGTAGGCTTTTTACCTGTAGTATAGCTCACCATTCCTGAGAGAACAGTTATTTTATGTCCCAGTGAACTCCATACTTTAGTCATCTCGTTAAATCTAGATCCGCCTCCTTCATCTTTCTCAAGGAAGTATTGATGTAATAAGAGAATACGCATAAATGATTAGGTTAGTATCGTTATTGTTGTTTTGATTTTTGGGAATGTTGTTTCAAATGAGGTTTGCAATGATGGTGTTTTTACTCCATAATATCCTGAATACCATAATGTATCCTCTTTTTTCATAAGTTCTTTATCTAAGCTAAATGCTTTTATTTCAATCTGATCTGCAACATCAGGATTAACATTCCAATATTGTATCATTGTATCTGTACCTAAAGGATCAATCTCATCTTCAATGTGCCACTCTAACTTTCCTTTAAATTTAGTTACTGTACGTGTATGCTTTCTTTTCCCAATATGTTTAAAACCTACTATTGAGCCTTTAAAAACATATCTATCATCTTCTTCTTTAACAGTGCTTTGAGCTTGGTTAATCCAATTATACCAAATAAATCGATTGCCTTTAAGCATTTGGTTTTCTTCATTTACACTTACAGTATTATGCCCTGGTGTCCCTACAAAAGAATTTAGTGTTTTGCTATCTGTATTATATAAATAACTTCCTAAATCCCATAAGTAATTAATTCCATTTGCCCATACATCTAAGTGTAAGTTGTCTGCTTGAAACGGTCGGTCTTTATAGGCGCCACATCTAAGAAATGTTTTAACATCTGACTCTTGAATGATTTGATATCCGCTTTCGCGAAAGCTAAAGATACCTTCTTCTCTAGTTGCATCTATTTTGCTGTCGTGTAATCCGTACCATCCTTGACTTTCTGAACCTTGTCGGACAGTACCAAAAAGTACTGCTCTCAAATCGTCCAATTGTGATTGATAATTACGATAATCATCATCTGTCAGTTTAAAAAACAATGCCCCATCATTAGATCCATAATTAGGTAATTGTTTTGACACTGGATCTTGAGATGCTTCTAAGAAAACGAGAGATTTTTTTGCTTTATCATATACTGCATCTGAAAAAGTATCTTGATGTAGTTTTGATAATTGTATCCCCCAAGTAAGTAATTGAACAGCTACACGATGATAGTTCATAGAAAACTGTAGAAAAGTGCCATCATCATATATTTGATAATCTACTTCTTGCTCAAACCATTTTTTTCCAGCCTTACTCCATTTTTTTGTCTCAGGAATAAAAGGAAATAACAACCCTGACAGATATAACATTAATGTCTCTGTAATGGCATGATTGTTACGCACCGCAATTCTTGAGAAATTAATATTATGATATACGTGATGTAATTGCCAGTAGATGCTGTTTAAAATGATATCAAAACGCTTTTCTGTTAAAAAGTTTGAGTTTTTATAATAGTATAATGCAAAGGTCCAATTAAGTATGCGTAAACTAATTTCCTGACTACATTTATAATTGGGCCCTAAGTTTATAGGATTATGTTTTATAAAATCTTCAATTTCAGAAAATACAAAAGCTGCTTGATCGCTATTATTATGATAATCGTGACGTATAATATCATATAGATAAGAAAATCTAGCTTTTTCCCAAACGTATTTAATATCTCCTGCTTCCTTGGACAGATCTACTATATCTGACCAATGTTTTGTAATATCATAACGATATCCAGTAGCAGGATTTACGATCCAATCATAGGCAGTTCCAAGATCATGTTTCTTACTACTAAAAAAGGTAAAAATACCTTGTTTGTTTTCGCGAAAGCGGGTTTCTAAATTTTTATTTTTAGTAGGTGTTAAAGAAATATGTTCTTTCCCGTCAAAAAAGAAAATTGGGGTATTAGTACGCCAATCTTTAAGTGTTATAAATGTTTTAAAATTTGGTGATGTAGGAAACTTCTTTTTATGAAAACCTAGTTTTGAGGATACCATATAGTGCACTCGAAAGGCAACATAACGTATCCCCATATTTTTAAACAGGTCTATTAATCGTTTTATTTTATTCAACATCTACCCAAGCGGCTGTTTTAAGACTTTCTATAGCTGCAAAAGAAGCTTTTGTTGTGTTTATTAATTCATCAAAAGGAATTAATGCTTCTCCTCCATTATTTATTTGATCTACTAAAAGTCCAAACTGATTCTTATGTCCTTTATCCATTTTGGATTTCATTTTTGAAAACCCTTTGAAGCCGTATCCTTTTAAGTTACGCCAATTATCTAATGTCAAAGTACGTTCCTGAGAATATACTTCTACTCGTTCTTTTGAGTACGTTTTACTTCCATTTGCAAAGTAATTAATAACGCCATTCGATCCATTTGCATACTTAAGTAATAGTGTTGCATTGTCGGTATTTTCTTCAGGGTTTTTCCCCATAGCATTCATACATACAGAAATTACTTTACTACCTGTAAAATAACTTATTAAATCAATAAAATGACACGCCTCTCCTATAATACGCCCTCCTCCTACTTTTAGATCATGTACCCATACATTTGCAGGAATCATACCAGCATTCATTGTAGCAATCACATGAATTGGAGTGTTTGAATTTCCTAATAAAGATTTCATCTTTATAGCATAAGGAGAGAATCTCCTGTTAAAACCTACTGTTAGTGTACTATTTGCATTTTTATATGCATCTACAATTTCATTTAACTCATCTATATTTAGTGCTAATGGTTTTTCTACAAATACATTCTTGTTTGCTTGTAATGATTTAATAACCATAGGAGCATGCAAATTATGTCTTGTCGTAATTGCAATTGTATTTACACTTTCTTCTTTTAATACAGCTTCATAGTCTGTTGCGCTATTAGATATCCCAAACTTTTTAGCAAGTGCAGTTCCAGAAACACCTCCTGAGCTTATGATATGGGACAAGTTGGCATTGGTTCCTTTTAGCGCTGGTAGCATGGTCATTTTTGTAAAATTACCAGCCCCAACAATGGCTAAACCATTAGCACTAGACTCACTTTTACGAGTTTCATTTACAACAATATCATTAGAGTATATAGCATCTTTATAGTTTAAAATAGATGCTATTGATTTTGAACTTCCTATTTCCCCATATATTTTGAGATAGTCTTCTAAGTCTATTACTTCTGTAATTAATGGCTTGACATCAATATCTGAAGCACTTATAGCATTTAGTATTGTTTGGAAATTCCGTTGCTCTGTCCATCTCACAAAGGGTAACGGATAATCTTGTCCTTTGGACTCATAATTATCATCATAACGCCCTGGTCCATAAGAACAAGATACTTGAAAAGTCAACTCTTTTTCATAAAAATCGGCTCTACTTATATCTAAACCTATTACTCCAACAAGAATAACTCTACCTCGTTTACGAGACATTTGAGCGGCTTGTGCTATTACATCATTTGTCTTTGTAGAGGCCGTAATAATAACGCCATCGGCTCCTATGTTATCTGTAAGTTCTAATACTGTTTTTACAGGATTATCTCCTTTTCCTGGATTAATTGTCTCTATGCCCCATTGCTTGGCCATATCAAGCTTAGATTGATCAAAATCTATTCCTATAACTTTACAGCCATTTGCTCGTAGTAATTGTGCTGTCATAAGTCCTATAAGCCCCATTCCTGTCACCACAATAGTTTCTCCTATAGTAGGCTCGCATAAACGAATTCCTTGAAGTCCTATACTACCTATCACCGTAAATGAAGCTTCTTCATCTGATACTCCTTCTGGAATTAATGCTACTAAGTTTTTGGGTACAGATACAAATTCTGCATGTGGACCATTAGAAGCCACTCTATCTCCTATTTTAAACTCTGACACTCCTGATCCAACAGCTTCTACTATACCAACATTACAATATCCTAGAGGTAAAGGCTCTCCAAGTTTATTAAAAACAGCTTCTAAGGTAGGCATCAAACCTTCTGTTTTTATTTTATCTAAAACTTGTTTTACTTTATCTGGTTGTTGTCTGGCTTTTGCAATTAAATTAGATTTGCCAAACTCTACCAGCATACGCTCTGTACCTAGAGAAACTAAACTTTTTGTGGTTCGTATTAATACTTGTCCATTTTTTACCTGAGGTGCAGGTACTTCTTCTAATATGGTTTCTCCTGTTTTAAAAGACTGTATAATTTGTTTCAAAGCGTTATTTATTTGTTATAAATTTAATAGTGAGCAAAGGTAAAATTGTTATCGCATATCTAGACAAAAAACCAAGGAATTCTGAATAAATAAATATAGAAGAAAGAATAATTAATGAATATTGTATGATCAATATATTAGATAAGTAATACGTATTTACTAATAGTAAACCTAAACTTCTTAACATAAACCCAAAAAGAAGTGATCCTACAAATATCCCATACACCCCAAAATTCATTTGCAATTCTGTAAGTAAGCCTGTTGTAAGTGAATTATTTTTTGGTTTACCTATTACATAAGCACCAGGTTTTATTGTGTTTTTTAAGATTGGACCAGCTCCTAAAGGTTTATCCTCCCAGATATACCTTGGTATGAAATTAGTAAGCCCAGCAATATATGTTTTTCCAAAATGCAACTTATTTTGTTCCTTATTTTCTAATAACCATACTATGTTTTCATGATTACCGAAAGCATTATTTAACTCCTCTACAATTGTATACTTAGCATTTGCATTATTCATAATAGCTTGTCTTCTTAACTTACCTAGTTGGTAAAATAACATAATAAACAGAAAAGCGAGCATTGCAATTTTACCTAAAAAAAGAGGAGTAATTCGTGATCTTGAGTACTGGTATGCCAAGAAGAAAAACAATAAACATATTAATAAAATTAATATAGAGTTTCTATTAGAATTTATTCCATAATAAATCAATACGCTACAAAAAGAAATTATCAACATTGCCCATACCTTCGTTTTTAATGTTACGCTAAAATCCCTTCTCACCAATAAGACAAAAGCAAATAGTATACATGCTACATACATCCAATGAGGTATCAGTATTTCTATTCCTCTAGACATTCCAAAATTTATTCTATCACTGAGATATTCACTTTGTCCAATAGAAGAAATAAGAATTAAATTTTTTATGGCAAAAAACAAACCTATTATATAGGTACCTATCGCTATATAAAATATTTTATTTGTAGTCTCTTCTATATTAGGGATACTGCGTAATTTCTCCTCAGATCCGATTTTTTTTAATTTCTCTCTATAAGAAGAGAAATACAATACTGCAAAAACAATGAGGTATGCAAAAAGCACAAACACTATAGATAAAATATAATTATCAACTTTATAAGATTTTTGATATCTAAAGTAACTTGATTGCCATTGTAAAAACGGCATAATAATGTGAATTATATATATAAAAACACTAAATATAAACCATGGAGATGTTATAAATAATTGAAGTGGTATTGATTTTGAATAAACATAATTAGTCAATAAAAAAACTAGAATTGCTATTATAAAAACTAATTCAATCATTTAATAACTATGAATATATTATTACATTTTAAATTTTGTAGTCAAAAATAACTATTACCCTTTTACTTTAAGTAGTAATAAAATAACAAAACATCCTAATAAACCATTGTTTATTAATTGAGGAGGAGCTCCCGCTATCCATGTAGCTAGATATACAAATAGAGCACAATAAACACAAACTCTAACTACATTTTTACTTCCTTTTAAAAAACGTAAATATATCTTAGTATAAAAAAACCCAATAGCAATTCCTAAGTATACAGATCCCAAAACTCCAAAATTATGATATGCAGACCCCCATACATTTAATGGAGCAGTACCTCTAAAACCTCCAAATAATATATTAAATACTCTATTAGAAAGATCACTCCCTTTGACTCCAGGAATTAACCCGATTAAAGATTGAAACCATTCTCTACCTAGCTGTATATTTTGTTCGAATACATATCTAAATCCAACTATAGCACTATATTGATTTGAATCAAAAACTCTATAAAAAAGCTGCTGAAAAGATCCTAGCACAGATGAATCAGAAGTCCTATTCAATCTTAAAGATAAAAATGTAAATACTACAATCACTAGTCCAAAGCTTAAAACAATATACTTTTTCTGAAGTTTTCCATTATTTAAACCATATAGTATGGAAATTATAATTAAAAATCCAGTAACGATAAATGTACGCTGACCAGTACCCGTAAGAGCATACAATAATATAAGCCCAACAATAATTATATAAGCCCAAAACCATTTAGTTCCTTTTAGAGAATACCCATAATAAATATAAAGAATGGGGAAAATAGTATTCTTAAATTGATTAAAAACTCCTGGCGCATAATAATTTTGTCCAGAATATGCATTTAATCTTAAACTCACAAAATCATCGACATTACTTGTCAAACTTAATACAGTAAGATTATACCCTACTAATTGATAGTATAGCACGGAAAGAAAAATTGTGATTAAAAAAAGTATCAAAACTTTTTTTGCTTGTATTTTATTTATAGGGATCAGTTGAGTTTCTGACCAAAAATTATTGTGAATAGCATCTAAGTTAAGCCTTCCAATAGCTAGTTTATAGCCTAAAAAAATATACGTAGGGGTAAAAACAAGTATAAGTGCATGTGTTATATCTGCTTTTATATCAAATTCAAAATATTGAAAACAACCTACAACCATGACCCAGTTAAAAAAAAGATAATATATAACTGGATTCATTATTGATCTCTTCCTTTCTATATAGATAAAGATGATCGTAAATATGTTAAAAATGATTAAAAGTAGACTTTGTTCTGTCACACTATCTAATAATTTGGAATATTCGCATCAGGCACAAACTTTTTAAGATAATCTCTAGCATCTCCTATAACTTCACCAGGGCTCCCTGCATATATAGAAAAATCAGGTATTTTTCCTCTTACTACTGTGCCTGCAGCTATAATTGCCCCTTTGCCTATATGGCAACCAGGCATTAAAATTGTTCCAGTACCTACAAATGCATAGTCTTCTATGACTACCCCTTTAATTCTCCCTATAGGCTTTTCTTGAGGTACATCAAATGCTTTTGCAACAGTATGCAATGCCCAGTCATGAGTTAGCACCCTAATATAGCTAGACATTGTTACTTCATTACCAATAGAAATAAGAGAGTAATCTGTACCATCAAACCATATTTTTGAGGAAATATAATTAGGTTTCCCATTAAATTTCATCCCCCATTTTTTAAAAAAATAATAAAGTACATTTGTTGCCCATCTAGGTCTGAAATTTGCAACTAATGCTACCGTGGAAAAGCATATAATTTTTTCAATTTTATTCGGTTTCATAAATAAGCATTTCTAGTTGATTTTCAAAATAACCAAATTCATTGGAAATCTTCCTTGAATTTTCTTTTATTAATTTAATATCTAGTAAACCTGATATATAATCGGATATAGTTTTTGATAAATATTTACTATTATGATAAGGGTAAGAAATTGCAACATTTGCATTTACCAAATAGTTTGCTGTCATCACCTCATTATTAACAATAACCCCAATTCCCGTTTTTATAGCATCTCCCCATTTATTTGAGGCTGCTAAGGTATTTATAACAGAAGAGGGGTCATAATATGTAAAAACAAAATCTGAAGCAAAATAAGAGGCTAAAGCATCAGCATTAGAGACCTCTCCTAAATATTGAACATTTTCTTTTGAAGCTAAATCTTTAGCTTCTTGGCAATCCAGCTTACCCGCTAAAATAAAACCTATATCTTTACCTTCTAATATGTCACACAAATCTAAAGCCGTTTTCATCCCTCTGCCTGCTCCTAACCAACCATTAATATTAATTACTATAGAGGCTTTAATCCATTTTTTTGTTTTTGATAAATCTTTAGCCTTTAGAATTTCAGATTCACTAGGCATATTCCTAAGAATATAAAACTTATTTGACAAAAAATCATATCGTTCCTGAACTGGAATAATATGCTTATACACATTTCTAGAAGTGATTTTTTCAAAAAATTGTAAAAGCTTTTTTACTGGTTTCGGAAAGTTGAATAACATCGAAAATCGATCTGCATCATCAAAATATACTCTATACCCTTTTAACTTACTTGCTATTAACAAAGGAAACGTACTTTCAAAACCTAGAGCCCAAACCACTGAATCTTTTTTTATTCTAAAGCTTAAAAAAAATAATCTAAGCATCCATAAAAAATAAAGTTTTTTCACTTCACTACCCCCATATCCTCCACCTTTTTGGATAATTTCTTTTTCAATTTCAAAGTCAAAGGCAAACTCTTTTGCTTCCCCTTCTAGTCGTTCCCACCCTACATGTTTTATATTTTTTACACCTTTTTTATTTAAATATAATGCTACTTTATACAAACGGGTACGACGAGACAGTGCTGATAATGGTGCTATAAATATAAAATTATCCAATAATTCTAGTTTTAAAAGTTCGTATTGTAAACAAGTTAGAAACAGTCAACCGCAATATCCAATTGATTAATGTTGCAAGACAAATAAGTTCTGCAGCAACTATACCATTAAACATAAAAAGAATAATAACAATCCCTAAAAGATACCCAATAGTTGTCAACCAAGTATATGAAGCAGCTTTTTGGAGAAATTCTTTAGAACCAAAAACTCCTAGACACACAGATGTTGCTATGTACAAACCACGTACTAGTGTAATGGCAAATAAACAGCCAATTATCCAATAATCTAACTCTTGCCATGATATTTCTAGAATAGTAGTCATATATAACAATCCAAAACTAAAAGAGATTACGACAACTATTATTGAAAAAAAGAAAATACGAATACCAAATTTTTTATATCTTTTTAAATCCATATTATTTTTAATACGAATTTTAGGACCTAAATAAAACCCTAGAAAGCCATTAAGACTCAAAGCAATTGGTGTGAAAATAGCTACATATTTAAACAAATGAGAAGAGGCAACTTCTGCTCCAAAAAGGTTAATTAAAAATTGCTCACCATAAATCGCAACAACTAAAGTAAGATTATGTAATAAAAATGAGATACCCATAAGTCTAGCTGTTTTGGTATCTAGATATTCTTTAGATGCAAAACGATCACTTACTTTCTTATATCCTTTTAGGAATAAACCTACACTCACACAAAATGATAATACAGCAACAAAATAATAGATTGTATCTATTTTAGGAATTGTAATAATGCTTATAAAAAGTAATAATTTCCAAAAATTTGCAGAAAATTGTGCTTTCCATAATCGATAATTACCTCTAGAGGCAGCAGAGATATAATTTTGTATTGCCATTAGAAATATAGCAACACCTAATAATATAGCTTTTAAATAGTTATAGTTTTTCAAATAAAAAATTATAACAACAACAGCAAATATTATTATCACACTATAAATCAAAAAACTTTTTAAGTATCTTTTAATTAAAGTCTGATCTCTAACAAATAATTGATCAAAACCCAATAAACATATTGTAGATACAATTAGAATAGTAGATTTAAAAAAAGCCCATTCAGCAATTGCTGAAGTTGAAAAATTTGAACTGACATATAAGTCAGAAAGCAACATTCCTAGTAATCCAAAACCATAAAATATAAATGAAAACGATGCATCTTTATTACTCTGAATAAAAGATATGCTTTTCTGCCATAGTTTGGAAATCATTATATATTATTTTACAATACCTGCAAAATCTAATATTTTTTTACCAGTTTGTTGAGGCAAGTTTTTGAATTCATCATGAGCAACTAAATACACTACTATGTCTGCTTTTTCAAAAGCATCTTCATAATTTGTTAGTTTAAAGACTTTGTGCTCTTCTATATTAGGTTCTACAATATAAAATTCTTCATCATTTGCATCTTGTAAAACTTTTTGAGCTATATACTTTGCAGGAGACTCTCTCAAGTCATCGATATTAGGTTTAAACGCTAACCCCATTAGAGCAATTTTCGGTTTTCTACCATGATCTAATTGGAATTGGAGTTTTGCATTCTTTACTTGCTCAGCACACCAAAAAGATTTATAATTATTAATTTCTCTAGCTTTACCTATAATTTGAGATTCCATAGGAAAATCTGCTACTATAAAATATGGATCAACTGCAATACAATGCCCTCCAACTCCACAACCTGGTTGTAAAATATTGACACGTGGATGCTTATTTGCTAGATTAATTAAATCCCAAACATTTATATCAGCTTTTGCACATATAAGAGAAAGTTCATTTGCAAACGCTATTTGTACATCTCTTGAAGAGTTTTCTACAAGCTTACACATCTCGGCAGTTCTAGCATTTGTAGGATGCAATTCTCCTTTTACATAGCTACTGTAAAAAGCAATTGCTTTTTCTGTACTAGCCGTATTTACACCTCCAATAACACGGTCATTATATACTAATTCATGCATAACATTACCAGGTAGGACACGTTCTGGACAATATGCAATGTATAATGAGTCTTTAAGCTCAGGGCGTTCTGTATAGATAAGATCCATCATTTTTTCTGTAGTTCCTACTGGAGAAGTAGATTCTATAATATACAAATCTCCTTTTTTTAATAATGGTAATATACCTCTAGTAGCAGCTTCTACAAAGGAAATGTCTGGTTCATTTTTGTCTTTAAAAGGAGTAGGAACAACAATTAAATAATTATTGGCTTCTATCGCTTTTACATCAGCTCTAAGAAAACCACCTTTTACAGCTTTTGCAACAGCTTCATCAAGTTCTGGCTCAACAATATGTATTTCACCTCTATTAATTGTTTCTACAACTTTAGGGTTAATATCTACCCCATGAACATTTACTCCGTTAGAAGCTATTAAGGCGGCTGTTGGAAGGCCTATATATCCTAGGCCAATCATGACTACTTCTGGTTGCATGTAATTATTTTTGATTTTTTATAAATTCTACGATACGTTCACAAGCATTACCATCTCCATAAGGATTATGTAACTTACTCATTTTAGTAAAGCGTTCTTGGTTATTTAACAAGTCTAATGTTTCAGAAACAATTAAGTTTTTATCTGTTCCTACTAATAGTACGGTTCCTGCTTCTACAGCTTCTGGTCTCTCTGTAGTATCTCTCATTACAAGGACAGGTTTACCCAGACTCGGGGCTTCTTCTTGTACCCCTCCACTATCTGTAATAATAAGTTTGGATCTATTCATTAGCCATATAAAATCTTGGTATGCCAATGGATCAATAAGCATAATATTAGATACCTCTGCAAGTATTCGTTTTACAGGTTCTTGTACTTTGGGGTTAAGATGGACAGGGTAAATAATAAGGTGATCTAGCTTTTGTGTTGCTATTTCTTTTAATGCTTCACAAATTCTTATAAAACCATCACCATGATTTTCCCTGCGATGTCCGGTAACAAGCAAAACATCTTTTTGCCCTATAGTAGAGTCTAATTCTTTAATAAGATCACTGGGATTACTATTAACCTTTTTTACACTTTCTAATAGTGCATCTATAACGGTATTTCCTGTAACTATTATTTGAGAAGAAGGAATATTTTCTTGGATTAAATTATTTTCAGATGTATCTGTTGGCGCAAAATGAAAATCTGCAATTCTCCCTGTAACCTGTCTATTAATTTCTTCAGGAAAAGGAGACCATTTATTATTTGTACGAAGTCCCGCTTCTATATGACATACTTTAGATTGATTATAAAATCCAGCTATACTTGTTGCCATTGTAGTTGAAGTATCTCCATGTACAAAAACATAATCAGGATTAAACTCTTCTAAAACTTGTTTCATTCCTACAATAATATCTGCAGTAAGTGTATACAAATTTTGTCCAGGTTTCATGAGGTTTAAGTCAAAATCAGGTTCTATCTCAAAAAAGTCTAGTACTTGATCTAGCATCTCTCTATGTTGAGCAGTAACACAAACTTTAGTATCAAAAATGTCTGGATATTTCTGAAATACCTTTACTAAAGGCGCCATTTTAATTGCTTCTGGTCTTGTTCCAAATACAATTAATATTGATTTTTTTACCAAGATCAATTTTATTTTAGTTAGTTCAATAAGAAATATAGCTTTACAACTTATAACACAGTAAATATAAGTTGACAATAAAAGCTGTTTTTACGGGCGTGCAAATATACTAAATTTAAAAAAAGAAAGGCAAATCTTGTTATGTAAATAAATCATCAATTCAAAATTTTAATTGAATTGATTAAAGAATTATTAAAAATTTCTACTCCTTTTTGATTAAGGTGATTTTCATCATAAAAATAACTATCATCTAGATCTAATATATCATTAAAATTATAGTATAAACCATATGATTTCACTAAAGAGTTAAATTCGTCCATCACCGTAACACGATTATACAGAGATTTTGAAATAGGAGTCTGAACAAAATAAATTTTTATATTCTTAGATTTTATTAGTCGAATAATTTCATCAAAGTATTTTAATTGTTTTTTGTTTAATTTAAAATCTGTATTTAATTTATTAAATCGATGTTGTACAGAAATGTCTTTCTGTACAAAACCTCCATTTATATATAAATCCTCCCCTTTTTGTTTTTCTTCTTTATACTCTGAATAACCTGACATAGAATTTTCATATACAGAAAATAAAAGTGTGTTATAAGTCATTATATTATTTATTTTATAAGCCATCTCTATAGACAATCTATCATTTGTATCATTAGAAAAAATGTCTATAGAAGACTCCACCCCTAGGGAAGAAAACATTAAGGGAGACACCTGGAATATGATAACTTTAGGATTGATTTTTTGTAAATATCGAGATACTAATAGCTGTGTTTGAACAGGGGTCTGTCCACTGGTACCCATATTAAACATGTGTATTCCTGAAGATTTAAATATCCTTGGATCAAAACCGCGATATGCTTGTGAGTCTCCTAAAAGCAAAACATCTATATCAGTAATCTTTTTAGCTTCATTTAATCTAGTATATGAATGCCCACTAGCACCTTTAATATACTTTACGTTAGGTCTAAAATAAGAAGGTGCTACTTCTCCCAATAGGCAAATTCCTATGACATAGAACAGAGTCATAAAGGGAATGTATATTGATATCTGTTTTAAAAACCGCTTCATCTTTAAAATTGAAAATAAATAAATGGGACTTCCTGTGTTTTTGCAAATATTCCTAGCAATAAAACGAGTAGTGAATAAAAAGACCAACGTATTAATCTAGGAAAGGTAATAAATATCATTTTTAATGCATAGCTCTCCTTTTTCCCAACCCATTCTACACAAATGAAAAATAGCAATAGTATTATTATAGAAAACAACTGTCCTTTACCTATAAAATTTGGAAATGAAAATATAGTACTTGAAAACATATTAGATATATATTCAAAAGCTAAATCTATAGTCTGTGATCTAAAAAACACCCATGTTAAACAGATTATTATAAAAGTTAGTAATAGTTTAAAACAATACACTGCATTTGTAAAAAACACATTATTATCTAATGCCTTTGAATTTAATTGCGCCACATTTTTAGTAATATAATATGTAACTAGATAAATAATTGCATGTAGAAATCCCCACATAATATACGTCCATGAAGCGCCATGCCAAAAACCACTTATAACAAAGACTAGAAATATATTTCTAGTAATATTATAGTTTGACCCTCTACTCCCTCCTAAAGGGATGTATAAATAGTCTCTAAACCATGTTGATAGTGAAATATGCCATCTTCTCCAAAAATCTAGAACAGATGTAGCAAAATATGGATACGCAAAATTTTGTTTTAAATGAAACCCAAACAATTTAGAAACCCCTATAGCAATATCAGAATAGCCTGAAAAATCGGCATAAATTTGAAATGAAAACAATACAGCGCCTAGTATCAGAGAACTACTTGTATAATCAGAAGAACTTGCAAAAACTATATCTACATAGTGTGCACAATTATCGGCGATAACAACTTTCTTAAAAAGCCCCCATAGTATTTGTTTTAATCCGTCTACACCAACAGTATATTTAAAATGCCTTTTCTTCTGAAATTGAGGTAAAAAATAAGTGGCGCGTTCAATAGGACCTGCTACCAATTGAGGAAAGAAACTAACAAAAGCAGCAAATGAAACAAAATCTGATGTAGGCTCTAATCTATTTTTATATACATCTATAGTATATGATAGCGTTTGGAATGTATAGAAACTTATCCCCACAGGAAGTATAATATTCAAACTCCTATACGATATATCACTGCCCAAAAAAGTAAAAACGCTCGAAAAACTTTCTACAAAAAAGTTGTAATATTTGAAAAAAACTAATATTCCAAGATTTGTAAATACACTAATAACTAATAATAATTTTCTCTTGGCATCCCTTTTATATTTTTTAAATCCGATACCTACACAAAAATCTACAACAGTACTCAGTAAAATAAGAAACAAAAAACGCCAATCCCACCATCCGTAAAAAGTATAACTGGCAATAATTAAAAATATATTTTGTAGACGTACAGATTTACCAACAACAAACCAATAGAATAAAAATACTATGGGAAGAAAAAAAGCAAAGTCTATGGTATTAAACTGCATATTATTTTCGTTATCAATACAATGGTCATTTACTTAAAACTAACTGTCAATTAATCAGTAAAATAATCCTTCTAAGGAATCTTTCCAGAAAGGTTGTTTTACATCAAATATCTTAACAATTTTAGTGCAGTCCAAAACACTGTGCTTAGGCCTTAAAGCAACCGTTGGAAAAGCATTAGAAGACACAGGGTTTATTGTAACCTCTATTTCAGAAATTTCAAATATCGCTTTCGCGAAAGCGTACCATGTCGTTTCCCCCTCATTACTATAATGATAAACACCACGATTAGAATTATCTAACATTGGTATAATGTCCATAATTGCTTTTACTAAATCATTTGCTAATGTAGGAGTTCCTTTCTGATCATTAACTACAGAAATTTCATCTTTTTCTTTGCCAAGACGAAGCATCGTTTTATAAAAATTATGGCTATAAATACTATATAACCATGATGTTCTTATAATAACATAAACTTCTGGGCATATCTTATGAATTGCTTCCTCGCCAGCGTATTTTGATTTACCATATACAGTTACAGGAGAGGCTCTATCTGTCTCTATATATGGCAAGGTTGATTGCCCATCAAAAACATAATCTGTAGAGATATGAATAAACTTTATCTGCTCTTCTTTACATATCTGGGCTAGATTAGAAGCTCCGGTTTTATTAATAGCATAGGCAGACTCTTCATTAGATTCGGCAAGGTCAACATGTGTATAAGCTGCTGCATTGATAACTACATCCGGATAGATATTTGTTATGTAATCCCTAGCATCATTATAGTTTACTATATTAAGTACTTTCTTATCTGCAAATACAAATTCATATTCTGGATAGGATTTTGACACTTCTTGAATAGTAAGACCTAGTTGTCCTGAGGCTCCAGTAACAAGTATTTTTGTATTTGGTAAATGCGCACTCACACTTACAAAGTCTTTATAAGGGTTTCAAAATCTGGATTATTTGCATCTTTATCTGATAGAATAAAGTCTTGCTGTTCTAAGTGCCAATTAATATCTAATATAGGATCATCAAATTTTAATCCTCGCTCACTTTCTTTATGATAATAATTATCACATTTATAACAAAATACAGCACTACTACTTAAGACTAAAAACCCGTGAGCAAATCCTTTGGGAACAAATAATTGTTTTCTGTTTTGTGAAGAAAGTACCATCGAAAAAGACTTTCCGAAAGTCGGTTCTTCTTTACGAAGATCAACAACAACATCAAGAACTTCTCCCTCTAGTACGCGTACTAACTTTGCTTGCGCCATTTCTCCGATTTGAAAATGCAACCCACGTAGTACGCCAAAACTAGATTTAGATTGGTTATCTTGGACAAAATGAGGGGACAGTCCTGTTTTTTTATGAAACTTTTTCTCATTATAGGTTTCATAAAAATACCCGCGATCATCTTTAAATACTTGCGGAGTACAAATAATCAAATCTTTAAATGATGTGGTTGTAATTTCCATTTATAACGTCATTATATATTGAGCGTAATTACCTTTTCCATAGCGTTTTACGCTTTTTTTAAGCATGTCATAAGTAATCCATCCCATTTTGTATGCGATCTCTTCTAGACAACTAATCATTGTACTTTGGTTACGTTGTAAAACACGTATAAATTCTGTAGCATCATCTAGTGAATCTACGGTTCCTGTATCAAACCATGACATCCCGCGACTCATAACACCTACAGATAGTTTTCCTTTATTTAGATATACTTGGTTTAAGGTAGTGATCTCTTTTTCTCCTCGTGAAGAGGGCTGTATTGTTTTGGCAATTTCAATTACATCATTATCATAAAAATACAATCCAGGAACTGCATAATTAGATTTAGGTTTTTCAGGTTTTTCTTCTATACTTGTTGCAATTTTATCTTTATCAAAGGTTACAACTCCAAAACGTTCAGGATCTCGAACCGGATAAGCAAAAATGGCACCTCCATCTACACTTGTTAATTTTTGCAGCATCGTACTCAAACCGTTACCATAAAATATATTGTCACCTAAGATCAACGCAACTTTATCAGTTCCTATAAAATTTTCTCCCAGAATAAACGCTTCAGCAAGTCCATTAGGGTGTTCTTGTATTGTATACTGAAAAGAACAACCTAAGTGAGATCCGTCTCCTAATAGTTTTTTAAAAGAATCTTGATCTTCAGGAGTTGTTATAATGAGAATCTCGCGTATCCCTGCAAGCATAAGTACTGATATAGGATAGTATATCATAGGTTTATCATAAACAGGTAACAGCTGTTTACTTACAGCAATAGTGAGTGGATATAATCGTGTTCCTGCGCCTCCTGCGAGTACAATTCCTTTCATGAAAGATACATTTTTGTATAATAGTCTTTATATGCTCCAGAAGTCACATGTTCTAACCATTTAGGGTTACTAAGATACCAATCTATTGTTTGATCTAGTCCTTCTTCAAAAGTGACAGAGGGTTTCCACCCTAGTTCTTTATGGACTTTAGAAGCATCTATAGCATAACGCTTATCATGACCAGGACGATCTTTTACATACGTTATAAGTGTTTCAGAAGTGCCTTGCTTTCGCGAAAGCTTACCATCCATAATTTTACACAATAACCTAATCAGATCTATATTTTGCCATTCATTGAATCCTCCTATATTATAGGTACTTCCAACTTCCCCATTATGGATAATAGTATCTATAGCATTTGCATGGTCAATAACATATAGCCAGTCACGTGTATACTTTCCATCACCATATACAGGTAATGGACGCATCTCTATAATATTATTTATAAATAGAGGGATTAATTTTTCTGGAAAATGATTAGGTCCGTAATTATTAGAACAATTAGAAATTATATAGGGTAATCCATATGTTTCTCCATAAGCCCTTACAAAATGATCAGAGCTGGCTTTAGAAGCTGCATATGGAGAATTAGGATCATAAGGACTTGTCTCTGTAAAAAGTCCGTCCTCTCCTAATGAACCGTATACTTCGTCTGTACTTATATGATAAAAAAGTTTATTAGAAAAATTATGTTTCCATGTTTCTTTACAGGCATTGAGTAGATTCATTGTTCCAATTACATTGGTCTTTACAAATGCTAAAGGATCTTCTATAGAACGATCTACGTGTGACTCTGCAGCAAGATGAATTACTTTATCAAAAGTATGCTTTGAAAATAAGTCGTTAATAGCCACTACATCTGTAATATCTACTTTACAAAATGTATAATTAGATGCTTTTTCAATATCTCTTAGATTTTCAAGGTTACCCGCATATGTTAATGCGTCCAGATTATAAATATGATAATCTGGATAGTTAGTAACAAGCCTTCTAACGACATGTGAACCTATAAACCCTGCGCCACCAGTAACTAATACTTTCATTATAATTTACCGTTTACAGAATCTAAAACACCTTTAACATCATAAATCACAGAATTTTTATTTTTAAATCTTGTTATATCTATTTTAGAAAATTCACTGTGAGCAACTGCATGCACAATAGCATCAAATGTTGACAACGGAGCTTCATTTAAAGCTTCGAGATTATACTCATGCTTTACTTCTTCTGGTTTAACCCATGGATCATATATTGTTACATCTAATCCATATTCTTTTAAATCTTTTATGACATCGACGACTTTAGTATTACGCACATCAGGGCAATTTTCTTTAAATGTAATTCCTAAGACTAAAACACTAGCTCCATTCACCTTAATATCATGTTGTAACATAAGTTTTACAACTTCAGAAGCCACATAAGCTCCCATACTGTCGTTTAAACGTCTTCCTGCCAATATAATTTCTGGATGATATCCCAATTCTTGTGCTTTTTGAGCTAAGTAATAGGGATCTACCCCTATGCAATGACCGCCGACTAATCCTGGTTTAAATGGGAGAAAATTCCACTTTGTTCCTGCAGCTTCCAATACATCTTGGGTATCTACCTCCATTAAATTAAATATTTTTGCCAGTTCATTTACAAAAGCAATGTTTATATCACGTTGCGAATTCTCAATTACTTTTGCAGCTTCAGCAACTTTTATAGTAGGAGCAAGATGAGTCCCTGCTGATATAACTGAAGCATATAAGGCATCGACTTTTTTTCCTACTTCTGGAGTACTCCCAGAAGTAACCTTTAGTATCTTATCTACAGTATGTTTTTTATCTCCAGGGTTAATACGTTCTGGTGAATATCCTACAAAAAAATCTTCATTATATTTTAATCCACTTATCTTTTCTAAAACTGGCACGCATTCATCTTCAGTAACTCCGGGATATACGGTGCTTTCATAAATGACAATATCTCCTCTCTTAAGCACACTACCAACAGTCTCACTGCTTTTATATAATGGGGTAAGAACGGGTCTATTATTCTTATCTATAGGTGTAGGAACTGTAATAATATAATAATTACAGTCTTTTAAATCTGTTAGTATATGACTACAAAAAAGTCCTACTTCATTATTATTTTGAGTTTTTAATACTGAAATTAAATCTTCTTCTTCTACTTCAAGAGTAGTATCTACTCCTTGACGTAAATTAGAAATTCGATCTTCTTTTATATCAAATCCAACAACATCATATGCAGTCGCAAATAAACGCGCTAGTGGCAGACCTACATATCCTAAACCTATAATGCCAATTTTAATATTTTTCATTAATTACATCGCTATTTTATATACTCCCAGTACCATTTAATAGAAGATTTTATACCTTTCTTTATATCAAAATCTGGATTGTAACCTAATAATGATTTTGCTTTTTCAATTGAAGCATGAGAGTGAGGAACATCTCCTTTACGCATAGGACCGTATGTTATTCCAACTTCACCAATCTTAGAATCATAACCCTCCAGTTCCATTTTTAATATCTCTACAAGCTCATTAAGATTTGTACGTGTACCATAAGCAACATTATACACTTCATTTAATGCATCTTTATTTGTTGCGAGCATGGCTCTTATATTCATCTCTATAACATTGTCAATATATGTAAAATCTCTAGAGAAAGAACCATCACCATTAATTACAGGAGATTCATGTCTAATAAGTTGTTTTATAAACTTAGGGATCACTGCAGCATACCCTCCATTTGGGTCTTGTTTTCTTCCAAAAACATTAAAATATCGTAACCCGATTGTATTAAATCCATATACATTATAAAAAACAGAGGCATATAACTCGTTTACATATTTAGTAATTGCATATGGAGATAATGGGTTTCCTATAACATTTTCTACTTTAGGTAAAGACTCAGAATCACCATATGTAGATGAACTTGCAGCATATACAAAGTTGGTTACTTTTTCATCCCTTGCCGCAATTAACATATTAAGAAAACCATTTATGTTTACTTCATTTGAAGTTATAGGATCATTAATGGATCTAGGGACAGAACCAAGAGCTGCTTGATGCAAAACATAATCCATACCTAAAACAGCTTTTTTACAATCATCTATATTTCTAATATCCCCAGTAATCAATGTAAAATTAGGGTGATCAATTATCGTATCTATATTAGATTTATATCCTGTAGCAAAATTATCTAAGCATCTTACAATTGCTCCATGATTTATAAGAAACTCACATAGATTAGCTCCAATAAAACCAGCACCGCCAGTTACTAAGACATTAATCCCTTGTAATTTTCCTATAAGTTCATTATTGATCATATACATCATTAAAACGTTGCAAATATAAGACTTCTTACTATGTGGTTTTTGTATTTATAAATCAAAAAAACATTCATTATAAATATGAATTTAAATTAATTAATGCATTAGTTTTTGTGTGAAAAACATATTGAGGCATTAACTTTGATGTATATCCTTATGATCCGCTATTTTATGAAGTTTATTTCATTTATATATATACTATTACTATTTACGACAGCAGAGTGCCAACAGAGAAAGTTTGGAAAACTTCATCTTGAAACGGTTGTTGCAAAACATTTAGAAGAAAATTCTGGAATTGCATTATCTTCTAATCCATCCATTCTTTATGGAGTTAATGATTCGGGAGGTACAAATCAGGTTTTTGGATTTGATATACGTTCTGGAAAAATAAAACAGATCATTACTATTGCAAATGCAAAAAATAAAGATTGGGAAGATCTAGCAATAGAAGAAGATGTATTATACATAGGAGATGTGGGTAATAACGAAAATGACCGTAACGATCAAATCATTTATTGGGTTGAAAACATTTCATCATATAATGATAAAACAAATACTGCTTTTGCAAAATCTACGTCTTTCATACTTGAAGATCAAGAAAAGTATCCGCCAAAGAAGAAAAATTTCAATTTTGATATAGAATCCTTTTTTGTGTATAAAGACCATTTTTATTTATTTACACGCAATAGATCCAAAGATTTTGATGGTACAACCAAGTTATATCGATTACCTAAAAAAACAGGTTTTCATACAGCAGTACATATAGATAGTTTCAAAACATGTTCAGATCAAGATGACTGTCAAATAACCAGTGCGACAATAGATCCTACAACAGGCAAAATTGCATTATTAAGTTATAACAAAGTATGGATATTAGAAAAATATCCCGAAGATTACTTTTTTAAGGGAACTATTACTAAAATTAAATTGGAGCATACCTCCCAAAAAGAAAGTATCTGTTTTAAAAATAAAAACACCCTTTATATTGCTGAAGAAGGAACATCTAAAAAAGGAGGTAAATTATTTACATTAAGCTTAAAAGAATAATTTTAAAAACCATGTTAGTATTTATAAGCACTGTCGACTTATTAATACAAACTACTCAATTATGAAATTTATAATAAGCACTATACTTATCCTCTCTACATTTATTACTAATGCACAAATGACTAATCAACGATTAGAAATGATCCTCACAGGAGAAGTAGATACTATAGAAGGGGTAAGTGGAAGATGGCAAATGACTCTTCAAGAACTTCCAATGATAGTTCTTACAGATTCTATAAACGATCGTATGCGTATTATTGCACCAATAATAGAAACTTCAAAACTTGATGAAGAACTACTTTTAGATTGTTTAACAGCAAATTTCCACTCAGCGTTAGATGTAAAATATGCAATCTCAGATAATTTATTGTGGTCAGTATATATTCATCCATTAAGTCCCTTATCAGATCGAGAAGTTATAAGCGCTGTACAGCAAGTATTTGCAGCAGCAGCGACATTTGGAACAAGCTTCTCAAGTACACCACTACTATTTGGAGGAGGTAACGCTCAATCACAAGAAGCGATTCCTGCCAAAAAAGATTCTCTTATTCTAAAAAAGACATAATTTTTATAATTACACGTTGGGTGTGAAGCTATATTCAGGTATTTTACCTATGGCTCCTTTAAAAAATTCATGTATAAGAACCATATCTTCATTAATATTGCCCGTTGGGTATAGTGGTTTTGAAATACGGTGTTCTTTTTTTCCAAAATCAAAAGCTACCATAATAATAGGCACTTGTGCTTCGAGAGCTATATAGTAAAAACCTGTCTTAAGAGCATCTACTTTCTTTCGTGTCCCTTCTGGCGCCAATGTAAGTCTAAACTCATCTTTGTTATCAAAAACTTTTGCAATAGCTTTTACTTTATCTTGACCAGGAGTACGATCAATAGGGGCTCCCCCCATTGCTCTAAAAATATAACCAAAGGGAAATTTAAACAGCTCCTTTTTTCCTATAAACCCTATCTTGACTCCTACTATAGAGCGTAGCAAAACCCCCATGTAAAAATCATGCCAGCTCGTATGAGGTACAGCAATAACAATACATTTTTTTATAGTATCTGCTGAGAAATCACCTGTAAAAGTCCATCCAAGCACGCGTTTATAAAACCATTTTGATAATCCCATAAATTAATTATTTGCCACGATACTCCGTGCTTTTTCTAAATCTTCAGGCGTATCTATTCCAATCGCGAGATTATCAGATCGTACCATTTTAATCTTCTTTCCATATTCTAAAAACCGAATACATTCTATTTTTTCTGCAGCTTCCAAAGACCGCATAGGCAAGTTAGAAAAATCAATAACAGCTTGTTTCCTGAAAGCATAAATCCCTTTATGTTTATACGTAGTAATTTTACGTTCTCTATCTCTTATAAAAGGAAGAGGTGAACGTGAAAAATACAAGGCATAGTCCATTGCATCTACAATAACCTTTACATTATTAGGATTCTTAATTTCATCCTCATCATTCATAGGAGTCATTACACTCGCAAGATCAATTTGTGATGCATCATCCCCATAAAAAACAGTAAGAACAGGTTCTAGATCTTCTTTTGATGTAAATGGTTCATCGCCTTGAACATTTACAACAATATCACAATCTATAGCTGCAACCGCTTCTGCAATACGGTCACTACCACATTCATGATCTTTGCGACTCATCAGTACATTCCCTCCAGCATCTAGAATAGCATCGTATATAATAGAACTATCTGTCACTACATATACTTTATCAAAAAGCCCTGTAGCAACTGTACTTTCATAGGTTTTTAATATAACAGGCTTTCCGCCTAGATCCTTCATCATTTTACCTGGAAATCGAGATGCCGCATAACGGGCGGGGATCATAGCAATAATTTTTAAGGGTGTACTCATGTGGTTTATTACGCTTTCGCGAAAGCGTACTTTCTAAAATTATACTACAAAAATAGGTAATCTCAGAACGAATTATGCATGTCGTAATTTTTTAATCCATCTCCATACATTCCAGATAAGAAACAGGACAATTATTAAAGCAATAATAGGCGAAAATAAACTAGCTACAGAAATAGTAGTTGCAGCTCCAGTTTCTACTGAAGCTATTACTGGGTTTGCAATCCCTCCTGTTGTTGCTGTAGAGGTAAGTCGTGTAGCACTACTAGTCCCCGAAATTGCTGCTGCTGCCCCACCCCCAGCAATAATAGCCAAAGCCCATGAAAATGCGGGATTCATGTCGCCCATCGTAGAAACCATAAGTAGTGTTCCTGCTAATCCTGCAAGTGGTACAGAAATTGTGTCTAACACATTATCAAGCCACGGGATAAAATAAGCAAAAGTTTCAATCACAGCTGCAACGATTAACAACCATAAAGCGGGTACACTTCCTACCCATTGCCATTGTTCATTCACAGGAAACCACCCAAAATGCGCTGATAAACTTAGAACTAGTAACGGAATAAAAATTCGAAAACCAGCTGCCGCTGCTAGGGAAAAACCTAAAATAATACTGATAATGAGTTCAAAATTCATGACTAAACAGAAATAGATACCTATCCAAGATACAACTTTTGTATAAAGATTATTATCTATTCTTCTAGAAACATGTCCTGCTTAAAACCAATGAGATATAATTTTGATTTTGCACGGGTAATTGCCGTGTATAACCATCTGAGGTAATCGCGATTTATTCCATCAGAAAGGTAAGGTTGTTCAATAAAAACACGCTCCCATTGTCCTCCTTGAGACTTATGACACGTCACAGCATATGAAAATTTTACTTGTAATGCGTTAAAGTATTTATTATTCTTAATCTTGAGAAAACGTTTATAATTTGCTTTCTCATCTGCATAATCTTTTTGAACTTCTTGATACAACCTATTAGAATCCTCATAGGGTAATGATGGAGTCTCCATAGCCAATACATCTAGCATGATTACTGTATCAAAAGGTTTCATAGATGGATAATCAATCATTTGAACTTTTACCTCTGCAAAACGGAAACCGTATAACTCTTTAAGTGCATAGATCTCTAGAATTTTAATTATATCGCCATTTGCAATAAAACCCGCATCGCTATTTGTGTCTAGCCAGAAGTAATTATTTTTTACTACCATAAGATGATCTCCAGCAGAAACTTCTTCTTCTTGATATAAAATACGTGCTCTTATTTGTTGATTATATAAATTTGCCCTCTTATTGGACCGCACAATAATAGCCGTCTCTTCATTACCAACCTGATCGTAAGAATCATTAATCATATCTATAATTTCATGACCATCTATTAATCGTATTATATCTGTATATCCATGAAGATCAAACTTAAAATCTTGATAGAATCCTTCAGACAGATGTTCTCTAAGTACTGTAGCGTTTGATAATATACCACTTTCATCTGCTTGCCTCATTACCTCATCGAGCTGTAAGACATCTATTTCCTTATTATATTGCATGGAAAGCACTTTTTTATCTAAGGCTGGAGAAAGGTCTAACTTTACAGGTGGTAGTTGTGCATCATCCCCTATTAATATGAGTTTACAATGGTGTCCACTATATACATATTGCATCATATCATCAAGCAAAGAACCATTTTCAAATAGTTTAGAATCACTAGCACGGTCAGATATCATAGATGCTTCATCTACGATAAAAATACAATTACGGTGTTTGTTAGGTTGCAATGTAAAAGAGACACCTCCGCCTCTTTCTTTTTTGGGAAAATAAATCTTTCTGTGAATCGTAAATGCTTGTCTTTTACTATAATTACTTATCACTTTTGCTGCCCTTCCTGTAGGGGCCATTAATACTGATGACAGCTTTGCCTTCCATAAGTTTTTAACTAAAGTCCCTATGATAGTAGTCTTACCCGTTCCAGCATATCCTTTTAGTAAGAAAACAGTGTTATAGTCATCATCTAGAAGAAAATAAGAAAGTTTTTCTAATAGGATATCTTGTTTACTAGTAGGGGTATATGGGAAGTCTGCTTGTAAAAGCTTATAAAATGACAAAGGGTCAATAGACATAAATAAAAATTATGAGGTAAAGATAACGAAGGAAAATATCCTAATATGTTTTTACGAATAAAAAAAAATTGTAGATTTGCGAGTATACGTAACTAATATAAAAACTCCTATAGAATGAAACTTATTTTGCAACTTGTGCTTTGGGTGGTAATAGCTGGACTATCTTACCTTTTATTTAATGCTATTTATGGAGAAGTACAATTCAATGAAGTCAAAGAAAAAAGGTACAAAGCGGCTATAGAAAATTTACGTGATTTACGTATCTCAGAACTTGCTCACAAAACGGTAACAGGAAAGTATGAGGGAGATTTTAATAAATTAGTGCGATTCATTGATACTGCACAATTTACCTTAACTCAGCGTAGAGATACCTTAGTCCTTGACCAAGAGCAAACTGAAGCTTTTGGTGTAGATACTTATAAAGAAATTACATTAATAGATACTTTAGGATTTAAATCCATAAAAGATTCTCTCTTTGGTAGTTCTGACCGTTATAAAACAATGATCAATGTTCCTATAGATGGTGTAGATTCTAAGTTTGATTTACAAGCAGGTACTATCAATAAAAATAATATTGATTATCCTGTATTTCAAATAAAAGTTTTAAAAGAGACATTACTGTTTGATCAAAATAAAGATTATATCAATAAAGAAAAACAAGTTGTTTCTGTAGACGGAGTTAATGGTGAGGCACTTATCGTTGGATCTATGGATCAAATTAACACAAATGGAAACTGGCCCAAGAGTTATGGTGCAAATGATGAATAATAATTCATCAAATACGATACATAAGAAATTGTCCATCCAAGTATGCTTAGATGGACTTTCTTTTTTTACTCAAGACATTGCCTCTCAAACTATATTAGAATATCAAGTAACGCACTTTGATCAAAAAAAAGATCCTTCATCATTATTAACTGAAGTAGTTCATTTTTTTAAACAACAAACAGCATTAAAAGAATCCTATAAAAAAGTAGAGGTCGTCTATATTAACGCCCTTTTTTCATTAGTGCCAAAAGCAATATTTGATTCTGACAAACTCACAGACTATTTAAAATTTAATACAAAAATTCTGGCTACAGATTTTATTGCATACGATACCATTGACACCCACGATATTGTTAATGTTTATATCCCGTATACAAACATTAATAATTATTTTTTTGACACCTATGGATCTTTTGATTATTACCATGGAATCTCTCTCCTCATAAAAAGCACTTTAGACAATGATACATTACAAGAAGCCCCAAAAGTAACCGCAAACCTTCATAAAAGTAGTTTTGATATTATTGTCACCCATAAAAAGAAATTACTACTTGCAAATTCTTTTGAATTTCACTCTAAAGAAGATTTTATCTACTATCTATTATTCACTTTTGAACAATTAGAATTAAATCCAGAAACAACTAAGCTAGAATTAATGGGATATATAGAAGTAGAAGACCCTATTTATACATTAGCCTATACGTATATACGTAATGTCAGTATTGCAAATAGTAATTCAGATACTATCCCAAATAAAGACTATATATTAAGTACCCTTGCATGACACGCATTATTTCAGGAAAATATAAAGGAAGACGTATACAGGCTCCAAAAAAGCTTCCTGTCAGACCTACAACAGATATGGCAAAAGAGGCCTTATTTAATATTATTCGTAGTCAGTTTCATATAGGGAGTCTACATGTTTTGGACTTATTTGCAGGTACGGGAAACATAAGCTATGAATTTGCTTCAAGAGGTTCTGATAAAATCGTAGCTGTAGACACTCATTATGGTTGTATCCAGTTTATAAACAAAACTTCAGAAGAATTTGATTTTACTGCCATTCAAACGGTTAAAAGCGATGTCTTTAAATATCTAGAACGAGCCTCCGGAACCTATGATATTATTTTTGCAGATCCTCCGTATGATATTGATATAGCACTGTTTGAAAAAATTGTAAACTTAGTTTTTGAAAACGTATTATTAGATGCAGAAGGGGTATTAATTATTGAGCATAGTAAGCATACAAAAATGGATTCTTTTATAAATTATATAGAGACTCGACATTACGGTGGAAATGCTTTTAGTTTTTTTTCGTACTTAGAAAATAATGAAGAAGAATAAAAAAGCAGGTCTATAAGCCGGATTCTGTACTATATATAGCCCTTATCATTTATCTGGGACGGCTATTACTAGCCCTCTCTATCTGCCTACCCTCCCACAACGTGCGAGTAACACTTAACTGCGAGTATACTTGGCATTGCACCGCATAGAGTTTACCTGATTGCACTACAGCATTACCTGTACATTCTTTCTGTTGCACTTGTCCTACCACTATTACTAGTGGTGACGGCCGTTAGCCGCTATGCTACTCTGTGGTGTCCGGACTTTCCTACCACGTATGTTACGTGATCGATAAGGCGACCTGCGATACAAAGGTACACTTCAAAAATTGAAGCACAAACAAACAATACATCATTATAGAAAGAAATAATTATTCATCTTCTTCCATAAATTGTTTAATTTTTCGTTGTTCCCATTTATGAAATGGACCTATCCAATGAAATGTTGTTACGCCATGAAAAAACAATCCAATACCCCAAGGAAAGAATCCTAGTAAATTAATCCATGGATTGTTTGAAAAGCATATCATACATATCTCAGATCCAAAAAAAGGGAGTAATGCAGCAATAAGAATAACGACAACAAATGCAAAGGAATGTATATAAAAACCCCGTATTTTTTTTACAGTATTTTTTGCGCGTAAATATTTTAGGTCTTGAGCCTCCATTACTTAGTCTTTATCCATGTATTCTTTAATTTTTCTTTCTTCCCAGTCCTTACTTAAAAAGGGATTTTTTCCAAATAACTTCCATGCCCTAAACATTAATCCAATTCCCCAACCAAAAACAGCCCATAAAAACCACATATATGTCCAGCCATTGAAATAATAATTAATCCCTGCCAAAACGATGATAAAAAGAAAATAACTTATCAATTCCCCATAAAATTTCTTAAGGTCAGTAACACGTTTCTTTGCTCGTTCAAATTTATCTCTACGCTCTTCTGGTGTCATGATTATAAATTATTAAAAATCATCATCATTCATTAGTTCTTCTATCTTTTTGGCCTCCCAAGTCTTATTAAATATAGGGTTCCATGCAAAAACATCTGCAGCATGTCCTATAACTCCCCATCCCCATCCAACAATAGGGAATATAGCCCATGGAAATCCTGTAGATTTATAATTTAAAAAAATAAAAACAGGAACCATAATTAGATAAATAGTGAAGTGTATATAAAACCCTTTTAGTTTTTCAACTTTTTCTTGCGCACGTTTATATCTTTTATCTTCTATATATTCTTTTTGTTTTGGCCTAAAAGAGCGTGCCTCAGTAAGCATTGGAATTGCTACCCCAAAAAATGCCCCATCATCTTTAATAGCTACGTCAGCATCTGTAAGTAAGTGATACCTCTGTTTGATATTATGAAGCCCTACTCCACTGCTCTTTTTTACAACTTGCTTTGCCTGTATATTATTTTTTACAACCAATCGATTATTATCTTCATATATTCGAATATGCAGTTTTCTATTTGGGGTTACCATATTATGCTTTACCGCATTTTCTAAAAGTAATTGTAAGGATAGCGGAACTACTTTATATTCAGGATTAGAAGCTTGTTCAGGAATATCAATAATAATACTATCCTCAAAGCGCATTTTAATTAAATTCATATATGTCCTAGCAAAAGAAAGTTCTTCATCTATAGGAACCAAATCTTTATTCTTCTGTTCCAAAACATAACGATAAACCTTTGATAAAGAGGTAGTGAATTTTTGTGCTTGTCTTGGATTCTCTTCTATTAGACTCGCAAGTACATTAAGACTGTTAAATAAAAAATGAGGATCTAGTTGGTTTTTAAGAGCATCAAATTTTGCAGAAGCTGTTCCTGCAATAATTTTTGATTGTTTGACCTTTCTATCCTGTTTACTTTTCCAGTAATAAAAGACATAAAATAAGCCTGTAGAAACAAAAGCAATAATTGCAGAGAGATAATAATCATTTAATTGTTCATTTGCCAAAAAATCCTCTAACGCTTGCCCTCCTCGGATCACCATTAAAAAAAGGCGTATAAAAAAAACAGTGATAAAGGTAGCAAATACCCCCGTTAACAAGCCTATAGAAATGCGTTTGAGTGTCCAGAATTGCGCTTCATACTTATCAATATATGCTTTAAAAATATACATATTCACGAGGTATAACGAGACAGAAAAAAGCTGATTTTGAAAGAAAAATTCTGACATACTAGCTCCATACCAAGGGTTCCCAATGAGGTACATGATAAGACCATGTAACAAAAAGATGACGAACCCAAGTACAAATGCTTTTACAAACTCTCTCGCTAGATACTTCATTACTAGATACTTTATTGTCCACACGTTTTAATTACTTCCTGAGCACGCTCAAGGCCGTAACTTGGATGGAATTCTGTGGCAGGTTTAAAGGTAGCAAAAAGTTCTATGGAACGTTGTATTTCCTTACAATAAGGTTCTAATGAAGTTCCAAAATAACGAGCAGCACCCATATCCCATTCTGCTTTATTCAAAATAAGAATAGGATTTTCAGGATCAGCTTTTAAGGCATCAGTATATAATTCTGATACTTTTCCTGAATATTTCATCCCATATTTCATCCCATCATGAGCAACCCATACGGTATATAGCTGCGCCTGCATTTGATTAACATACGGATTTTCTTTTTTAATAGTAAGCATATTATTAATATGCTCCTGAGCTTTATCCAGATTTGTTTTAAGAGCACTCTCTTCCCTATTCTCCCAGTTCATCCAGCATTTTAAAATATGAATTTGCGCTATGTAATAATCGGGAAGCCAGTTTTCTTTTTCGGCAGAACCGATACGTTCAAAGAGATTTGATGCTTCATCAAGTTTATTCTCTTCCCAAAGAGAAAAAGCCTTTCGCATCCCTCCTTCGTATTGTGATTGAGCAATCCCTAGTGAAGTCCATAGTATAATAATACAAATAAGTGTTTTTTTCATGATATCGTAATTTTTGATAGTGTAAAATTGAGAGATTATACGCTTTCGCGAAAGCATAATAAACCCAACTGTCAATTTTCAGGACTGAATCGTAATCTAGTACTAGTATTGAATGCTAAATCTTTACTAATTACATATAATGTTGTAAGAACATGTATTGATGAGAGACAAAAAATGAGTAAAAAGAAAATATATCATCGCTATGAAAAATAAACATCTCAACGCAATCACCATATTTTTAATAAGTTTTTCATTTTTAAACAGTTTAGCTCAAGAACGAACGAATGCATTACAGCAAGATATTGAACTTGGAAAAGTAAGTTGGTATCGAGATTATGATACCGCCGTATCACTTTCCAAAAGAGAGAATAAACCCGTTTTAATTCTTTTTCAAGAAGTCCCTGGTTGTGCTACCTGTCGTAATTATGGGAATAATGTATTGAGCAATCCATTGCTTGTTGAGGCCATTGAAGATCAATTTATACCTCTGGTTATTCATAATAATAAAGGTGGGAAAGACCGCCAAATTCTTAATCAATTTAAAGAACCTAGTTGGAACAATCCTGTGGTTCGTATTGTAGACGCAAATGGTATCGATCTTACTCCTAGAGTGGCAGGTAATTACTCTGCAAAAGGACTTTATAAAGCAATGCATACAGCATTGACAAAAACATTTAAAGAAATTCCTGAGTATATGATTTTACTTGGAAAAGAATTCAGTGCCTTAAATACTACAAAAGAAACATATTATACAATGTATTGCTTCTGGACCGGAGAAAAACAACTGGGTGCCACAGATGGAGTACTTGCTACTGAAGCTGGTTTTATGAATGGCCGTGAAGTAGTTAAGGTAACTTATGACAAACGTAAATTAAATGAAGACACACTAGATGCGTATGCTAAACAAAATGATTTTAGACCTATAGATAAAAGTAGTTCTTATCGGCCTGCTAGCAATGATGAAGATTATTATCTTCGTCATACAGCCTATAAATATCTACCATTAAGTACTATTCAAAAAACTAAAATAAACTCAGCGTTAGGTAAGCGTCAAAATGCTACAAAATACCTTAGTCCAAGACAGTTAAAATGGTTAAAAGAATCGGCTATTTCATCAAAAAATAAAAAAGAGGTGCTATTTGACAAAGAGTTTGTTTCATCTTGGACAAAAAAGCTTCAAAATGATGTAACACCTTAGATATTCACAGTAGTCTATAGATTACTATGAACACTCATACTGAGTATATAAGATACGCAATAGAAAATACTCGTATCTTTACACCATGCGATATAAAATAGGCATACAGTATTGGTTGTTAAGCATTATACTACTTATAAATGTATATGCACAACAACTATATACAGGCACAACTGTATCACCGCACTTTCGTACAGAATTGATCCAATCTTCCTATAATCAATCTAAAAACGAAGTTGCTTATGAAAGTATATCTTATAATCAAATACCTTCATTAAATACATTTTATGCATTTACTTTTCATACATTTCTAATGCATAAAAATGTGACTACACATTCTTCGTATAAAGTATTATACTTAAAAAGAATACAACAGAAAGAAGAGTATCTTATAGACTATATACACCATAATACTAAGACTCCTCTTATCAATATACATAGCTATATATAGTATCCATTTTTCTTCTTAACAGTTAAGGATACACTGAGATTTACAAATTTTATTTACCACACTATCCTGACAAGGATAATTATAGCTATTTATAAAATGAATATAAAACGATATATACGACTTATAATATTGATATGTATGATTCTACTTGCTGCAACAATACCAGCACCTATGAAGTTTTTTTCAAAAGATGACTTACCTAAAAACCTTACGGAACAAATTGATCTAAAAGAAGACGAAGACGAAGATGATGATACTTATGAAATCTCTTAAGTCTATAAATCAATCGTTTAATAGCGAAATCGTTATCTTAAAAATAAACCGCATCGGTAGTACGAGCACAAAGAATATTATATCTTTGCGCCCTTCAAAACATGCCCTATGCAACGTATATTTAGAAATTTCACCTTTAATCCTAAAGACGATATTTTATCAGGTCTTACAGTAGCTTTAGCTCTTGTTCCAGAGGCTGTAGCCTTTGCTTTTGTTGCAGGTATAGATCCATTAGTAGGACTCTATGGTGCATTTATGATGGGAATTGTTACTGCACTATTTGGAGGGCGTCCAGGAATGATTTCTGGTGCTACAGGAGCCATGGCGGTAGTCATGGTGCATATGATACAAAAGGGAAATGAAGTAGGCGACGCTCTTGCTACTCCTATTGAGAATCTAGGGTTGCAATGGCTTTTTATCACACTACTCTTTGTAGGAGCGATACAAATTACTGCAGGAATATTTAAGTTAGGGAAGTTTGTACGTTTGATCCCTCATCCTGTAATGATGGGGTTTGTTAACGGACTTGCTATTGTTATTTTTCTTTCGCAATTGGGTTTATTTCCGAGTACTGGTACCGAAGGAATTTCTATTTTAAAAGATACTGGAAGTTGGTTTTCAGCTATATTTTCAAATACGGCTTTCTGGATGATGCTAGCTTTTGTTGGGCTTACCATGTCAATTATGTACTTGTTACCAAAACTCACTAAAAAAATCCCTGCGGCTTTGACAGCCATTGTTGTCGTTGCAGCTATTGTTATTTTCGGAAATTTAGAAATGAGCACCGTAGGTTCTTTTATACGAGATGGTGGAGGAACTGGGTTACAAGGAGGGTTACCAAGCTTTCAGTTTCAGATTTTTGGGCTATTAGAAACATTAGATGGTCACTGGGGACTTATCATCTCTACAGCATTTTTACTAGCCGCGGTAGGGCTTATTGAGTCCTTAATGACACTTAACCTTATAGATGAAATGACAGAAACTCGTGGGAGTGGCAACCGTGAATGTGTTGCACAAGGAAGTGCAAACATTCTTAATGGTCTCTTCGGAGGTATGGGAGGATGTGCAATGATTGGACAATCTATTATCAATGTAAACTCTGGAGGAAGAGGGCGTCTTTCAGGAGCAGTCGCTGCAACTGCACTCCTTTGCTTTGTTTTATTTGGCGCTCCTCTTATTGAGCAAATTCCTATTGCCGCTTTGGTTGGTGTTATGTTTATGGTAGTTATTGGAACCTTTGCTTGGTCTAGTTTTAGAATACTCAACAAGATTCCGCTTGCAGATGCATTTGTACTCATTGCAGTATCTGCAATTACAGTATGGCAAGATCTTGCTATTGCTGTTATCGCTGGTGTTATCATGAGTGCTCTCGTTTTTGCATGGAAAAACGCTACCATGATTAGAGCTCGTAAACGTATCAAAGATGATGGCACAAAAGTATATGAGATATGGGGGCCTTTATTCTTTGGATCTATTCAAAATTTTAACTCAAAATTTGATGCAAAAAATGATCCTGATAAAGTTGAGATTGATTTTATAGAATCTCGCGTAAATGATCATTCAGGAATAGAAGCACTACGAGGTATTGCCAATAAATATTTAGACCTTGGTAAGGAAGTAAAATTGACACATCTTAGTCCAGAATGCAAAGCCCTTTTACTAAAAGCAAATCCAAAGTTTGATACTATTATTGAGACGGCTGTAGATGACCCAAGATATCATGTTGTAACAGATTTGCTCGATACTGAGGTATAATGAATGTTAAGGTAGACCCACTCTTAATCCTAACAATTTATTTATTAAACCACCCATAGAATAAAATGCTCTAGTTATTGTTCTAACGTCTTGCAGACATATATTTTGCGCGCAAACCCTTCCATGCATTTGTATAGTAATACTCTAAACTTTTAGGATTTATAATATAACTTTAAGTTTATCTCAAAATTGAATATCTCCTATCTTCCTTTGAAGATAGGTTTTTATATATGCTTATTTACAAGTAAAATAATCAATATAATTCTCTTCATAATTTACAAGCATATATTGTCAATATTACATATTTGTAAAAAAATTCCTATAAACAAATAAGTCAAAAAACCCATTAATATTCTAATACGCCCCATATTTAATTAGATGGTAAATTAATTGATTTCTACAGTGTAAATTGCTTTTAATTAAACCAATACATATACTTATTATGAAACTTTTTACACATAAAAGCATCGTGCTTTTAACACTTTTGACTGCATTTTGTAGTTTCGGACAAGGAACTGGAACTATTCAAAACGACACTACCCTTCCTATAGGGATACAAAACAATCATGGCGTCGAAGACACGCGTGGTAGTGAACTCACCTCTGTACTTATTTTAGGAGCTCCAGGAAATCCCGATTGGATAGATGATGTGGAAGCAAAATTGGATGGTACTGGACTAGTCTCTGCAGATACATTTCTTACGAGTGCAGGTACTCCTACACTAGGAACACTCCAAGGGTATGATGCTGTATTTGTATTTACAGATGCTGGCGTTACAGACCCTTCAGGATTTGGAGATATCTTAGCTCAATATATTGATGAAGGAGGCGCTGTTGTAGATGCTACTTTCACCCCTAATGTGGAAATAACCGGAGGGTTTACAGCGTATGAGTTATACTCAAATTCTGGGCAATCTACAGGTACAAACTTAGGCATTGGGACTATTAATGATCCTGGACATCCTATTTTGAACAACGTAAACACTTTTGATGGAGGTACTTCTTCTTTTCATAATACGGGAGGAACCCTCGCTGCTGATGCAACTATTATAGCAGAATATACTACAACAGCTCCATTTATTATTATTCAAGATAATGTAGGACCGCAAAGTGTACGACGTACATTCCTTAATTTTTACCCCCCTTCTATTGACGCACGTGATGATTTTTGGGATACAGCTTCGGATGGGGCGACAATTATGGCAAATGCCTTGCTTTGGACATCTGATGCAAATCTTAATGATGGACCTTCTATTCTTGTTGTTGCATCTCCTGGAAATCCAGATTGGATTAACGATGTAGAAGAAAAACTAGAAGAAACAAACTTCTTTAATGTAAACACCTTCTTAAGTGGTAATGCAACTCCTTCATTAGCCCAATTGCAGGATTATGATGCCGTATTCTTATTTACAGATGCTGGAGCTCTGGACCCAACAGGGTTAGGAAATGTCCTAGCAGATTATATAGATGCAGGTGGTCCTGTAGTAGATGCTACTTTCACCCCTAATGTGGAAATAACCGGAGGATTTACGGCATATGAGCTATATTCAAATTCTGGGCAGTCTACTGGTGCAAACTTAGGGTTTGGTACTATTTTAGACCCTAGTGATCCTATCCTTACTAATATCAATACATTTGACGGAGGAACGTCTTCTTTCCATAATACAGGAGGAACTATTGCTGGAGGAGCAACTGTAATCGCAGAATATACAGATGGATCTCCTCTTATTATTAAAGATGGAAATGTAGGACCTTCTAATGCACGACGTGTTTTCCTTAACTTTTACCCTCCTTCTATTGATGCGCGTGATGATTTTTGGGATACAGCTTCTGATGGTGCTCAGTTAATGAGGAATGCACTTTTATGGGCAATTACTGGAAACGTTCTTGGAGTAAATGATGTTGCAAATTCTTTAGAAATCTCTATATATCCAAATCCAGCACAAGAAGAATTGACAATTTCTAATACCTCAGGAATCGTATTGGAAAAAATGCAAATTATTGATGCCGTAGGAAGAATAGTCCAGATAGGCACTCTTGAAAAGAATAACGTTATTAATATATCTTCTCTTAGAAGAGGGATTTACTTTCTAAAAGTTGAAAGTCAAAATAGTGCTAGCGTCATTAAGTTTATAAAAAATTAATACACCTATACTGTTTTAAAATAGAAAACCCCGTTTCTCAACGGGGTTTTCTTATATAACTAACTAATAATCGATGTTATTGGTCTTTAAAAACATCCATTACTCCTTCAAATTGTGATACATCAATACCGCCTTCTTCAATAGATCTTGCAAGATTAACCATATCACCTATATTCATATCATCACCTAGTAAACGTGCTAACATAAATCCTTTTTCTTCTTGAGAGGCAAAAACAATTACTTCGTCTATTGCTTCTTCTTCTCCTTTAAAGTAGAGTTTCATATTCCCTTCATCAGAATTAAATTTCATTAATTCTTCATAATCATCACTTGCAAGAATAGTGGTTACTTTTGTTTTTTCAGTTTCAAATTCTGTAGTAGTTCCATTTTTTAATGGATATGCCATAATATTGACCTTACGTACAGTTTTAAGCACCTTCTTTTGTTCTTCATCAAGAGATTCTGAATCTTCACTTATCAAACTTGTAGGGATATCTACAAGAATAAAATCTCCATTCTCTTGATTTGCTACATAGTATTCTTGTAATGATTGCTGATTAGTACAACTTACCAGTCCTACACAAGTTACTAATGCAATAGCTATTGTTTTTACGATTGCTCTCATAATTATCCTTTTTTAGCTTTATCGACATCTTTAAGTGCATCGCTTCCCTTAAAGTCAAGTTCTTGAGCAAGTTTTGAAATTTGTTTTAAATCTATATTTCCTGTTACTTGAAAGAATACAGTGCGATCTTCACCATCAATATCACCGTTAAGGAACATTACAAATTCTTTTACAAAGTCATCATTACTACCAGGCTTATAATAGAATTTTACATTCTTACCATCATCTTTTGCTCTTAGTAACTCTTCTAGCTTAGAAGAAGACACATACTCTTTCATTGTACCATTCATTTGTGTAGCAACATCATCTTTTGTGGTTGTAAACATCTTTACATTTTCTAAGTTGTTTACCAAGTTGATATATGCTTGCATTTCTGGATCTGATGAGTTTAAATCTACTTTACTTAAAAGTTTAAACATTTTTTGGTTCATCACCATAGAGGATACCCCCTTTACAGACTCATATTTATCAAATTGTGTCTGAGCGTTCATCATCATAGATGACATTACTATTGCTATTGCAACTACTATTGTTTTCATTTTTTTGGGTTTTCTTATATTCATTTATTTTTTAAAAAAATTGCTGGTAGTTGAATTAAATTCATTGACTGCTCCCAGCTGTGCAGTGCTTTCATTAAACATTTTTGTTACCAATCCTAAAGCTTGTTTGGTTTTTAAAACGGCAACTTCTGGATCTTCATAAGTCCCTGTATAGGCATCATTATCTCCTTTAAGTTGAATAGTAAGACCTACTACTACTATAGCCACTGCGGCAACACCAGATATCCAACCATAACGACGTTTAGGTTTTGGAATTTCTATAGGTAGATTATACGTTTCTTCTTGCGCTTTCGCGAAAGCGGAAAACATTCCTACATAATCTTCTAAATGTGGTGCTACTTCTGTACTTGTAAAATAATCTCGTAACTGTTTTTCCTGTGCAAGGGTTGTAGCTCCCTCAAAATAGGCCTCCAGTAACTGCTCAACTTTATTGGACTCCATAGTTTTGTTTTTTTATTAATGCTTCTCTTATTGTTTTCCTAGCTCTTGATAACGCAACTCTCACCGCTGTTTCATTCATTTCTAACATTGCTGCAATTTCTGAATTATCAAACTGCTCTATATCTCTTAATTGTAATATTAATCGTTGTTGTTCAGGTAAATCTTTCATCAAAGTATATACCCATTCAACTTCATTTGCAACTTCTATTTGTCGGCCAGTATTACGAGAATGATCTTCATAATTATTATGTACAATCCGTAAATTATTACTTCGTTTTGCCTTTAATAAGTCGTAACAATAATTTTTCGTAATTGTCATTGCAAACGCCTCTACACTTCGGTATTTTTTCATCTGATCCCTACGGGTCCACAATCGTATCAATACTTCTTGAGTAGCATCTTGTGCCTCATCTTCAGATATCAATAATCGTTTGGCCACACGATATATTTTATCTTTAAAAGGAGTTACAAGCGTTATGAACGTTTTTTGATCCATATTATTCGTTAGTTACAAGGAAGACGACCCTATTTAAATTTTGTTACAAAAAAAATATAAACCCTTGTAGTACTGAGAATTTAAGGTAATATACATACTCTTTTAACTTTTTAAAAAATTAACAATACTTCTTCAAGTATTCTTGTAATTTTACAATCGAATATCCTACTAGTATATATATGATACTTCCTTAAAAATAAGCATCGATTATATTCAAATTTCTATTATGACTCCTGAAAAATTAAGAGCACAGAATACAGCATTACTATTAATTGATTTACAAAAAGGTTTTGATGACGAACCATATTGGGGCGGTAATAGGAATAATAAAGATGCCGAAAAAAAAACTGCTGAAATTTTAACGATATGGAGAAAACAGAACTTACCTATTTTTCACATTATACATAGTTCTCAAAATCCAAACTCTAAGCTTCATGAATCTCATCCCGGTTTTGAAATAAGGGATGAAGTAAAACCTATATCTGGAGAACCAGTCATCGTAAAAAATGTAAACAGCGCTTTTATAGGAACTAATTTAAAAGAGTCCTTAGAATCTCAAAATATCCATACTCTTGTTATTGTAGGATTAACAACAAATCACTGTATATCTACAACAACACGAATGGCTGGTAATTTAGGGTTTACTACCTACCTCATCTCAGATGCTACTGCAACTTTTGACCGCAAAGGGCTCCAGGGGGAATTATTTCCTGCTGAGCTTATTCACCAAACAGCGCTTGCAAGTTTACAAGACGAATTTGCAATAGTGATTAATACAGAAAAATTAAAAACTATTGTTTAGTTACTCATTTTAGTCTTTTTAATTGCTAGACGATATCGTTTAAGCTCTTCCGAAACTTTTGGGGCTAATATAAATAGCCCTATCATGTTAGGTACTAACATTGCAAAGATCATTGCATCACTAAACCCAATAACAGCTCCTAAGCTAGCAGCCCCTCCAATTACTACAAAAACACAGAATAACGTTTTATATATGTATTCCATACGTTTACTACGTCCAAAAAGATATGACCATGCTTGATATCCATAGTATGACCATGATATCATAGAAGAAAAAGCAAATAAAATAACAGCAAAAGAAAGTAAATATGGGAACCATGAAATGCCACTTCCTAGAGCAGATGCTGTAAGCAATACTCCCTGTTCATCATTAATCTGGGCTCCTACTACTAATTGATTTGTAATAATGAGCACCAATGCTGTCATAGTACAAACCACTACAGTATCTATAAAAGGTTCAAGAAGAGCTACTAAACCTTCGCTAGCTGCGTATTTTGTCTTTACTGCGCTATGAGCAATAGATGAAGATCCTATACCTGCTTCATTAGAAAAAGCGGCTCGTTTAAACCCTTGTATTAAAACTCCTATAAAACCACCTGCTACTCCTTCTGGATGAAATGCCCCGTCCCATATACTTATAAAAGCGCTAGGAATAGCTTCATAATTAATTCCTATGACAATGATTACTGCAAGAACATACATACCTACCATCGCAGGAACAATTTTATCAGTAACATTGGCAATTTTTTTTATCCCACCTATAATGACAAGCCCTACTAAAATTGCCATTATCAAACCAAAAAGCCATCCTTTTCCATAAAAAATACTATCTGAAGCTCCAGTTACATGCTCAAATAATTTAAAAGCTTGATTGACCTGAAACATGTTTCCTCCTCCAAAAGATCCTCCAATACACATAATAGCAAAAAGAATAGCGAGTATTTTCCCAAAAACTCCAAATCCTTTGGATTTTAAACCTTTACTCAGATAGTACATAGGTCCCCCATATACAGTCCCAGAAGCATCAACTTCTCGATAAGCAACTCCAAGTGTACACTCTACAAATTTTGAAGACATCCCTAGCAATCCTACCAATATCATCCAGAACGTAGCGCCAGGTCCTCCTATAGATAATGCAATTGCTACTCCCGCTATGTTCCCCAGACCTACTGTTGCAGATAATGCTGCAGTAAGAGCTTGAAAATGACTTACCTCTCCCTCTTCGCCCTCCACCCGAATCGTATCTGCGATATCTCCATCTACAGAAGATAAATTACCACTTACCAATACATGCCCTCCTTCTTCCAGATCATCATACTTACCGCGTACTACTTGAATTGAAGTCCAAAAACCCCTAAAATTGATAAACTTAAAATAGATGGTAAAATAAGAAGCACCTATTATTAACACAATTAATACCCAAGGGATCCCAATAGAATCCGTAATAGGGATTTGTGCTAAAATTGCATCAACAAACCAACTTGTAGCGTTATCAAACTGTTCATTAATACGTTGATCTAGTGATTGCTCTTGGAAAAGAAAAAGATTCATTTGTACGTTTTTTGATTACGACAAATGTGCTAGGAAACTACTACATAGAAAAGGTTACGCACTGTTCAAAAATGATAAGCAGACTACGTACGTACTTTTAAGCAGTTGGTGTTATAGAAGCGTGTCTTATAATATCATTTGCTTTTGCAAAAGCAATCAAACGCTCCTTACCTCCTGCCCCACTTATATTAAGTATTTTTTTGATTTGGTGAATATGAGCTTGAAAACCATCTAAAGATATATGCATTGCATTTGCTATTTCACCATAAGACATACGATCGCCATAGACTCCGAGATTTGCCAGTACTTCTTTCTGGCGGTCTGAAAGTTGGATTTTGGATGTAGCTCGTATTCCTTCAAGTTCACTCTTAAACGTTTTAATGGTATCCAGATGGCTCTCATTAGCCAAGACTAATTGTTCATATGCTTTACGTAAATCTTGATTTTCTTTTTCTATTGTCTCTGTAAGGGTCTGTTGCTGCTCTTTTTCAGAAAGAAACTTCCAGCTATATAATAAAATAGAGAATAACAATATAAATAAAAACTTAAACGAGACGGATGTAACGGCACCTATACTTTCCCATCGTTCTGAATTCATATAGCCAGAAATCATCTCTTTAGGTATAATACGATGGGTTACCGCAATGATAATCAAAGCAAATAATACGAGTACTGGTAATATCATAAATCGCATATTTCTACTCGTAAATGCTTTATTTAACTCATGTAGTAGTGACAATGCCACCACCAAGGATATAGGAATATCAATCAACCATATAAAAGTGTTATGGATAGCTTCATTATTATAGGAAGTTGCAATAAATACAAAAGCGATCATAACTAATATACCAGAGAAAAAAATGACAAATTCTCTTTGGTTAAAACGCTCTACAAGTCTAACCACCAAGCTTCGTTTCTTAGCATGCTCTATAGATGGCAAAGACAAAAGAATACATAATGAATTAAGTAAAGAAACAACAACCCCTAGATATATTATAAACCTTGATGTAGGTTGTACTCCATATATAGATACCAAAATAAGGTGAAGCAATGCGCCGAAACCCCATATAAAGATGGCCCAACCAAACCATTTAATCCCATCTACGGCTTTAGAGGAAGCACTACGCTGTACTTCTTTAAAAAATATACGCTGTATTACTATTGCAGTAATTAAGCAAACAATAGCAGTAACAGCATATACAGTAGTAGATAATAATCCATCCATAGAATAGCTAAAGTTAGCTATTTATTTAAAAAGGAGTCCTACCGCTATTCTATCATTCCCCAGGTTCCAATATGTGTATGCTCTCCAATACTATAACCTAGCTTATAATTCCCTTTCTCCATGAGTTGTATTACTTTTCCAGGTACAGGTATGATATTATGTTTTGTTAGTAATTTATTGTACTGACTTACTTTATCAGGAGAAAGTGCAACACCATCTTTGATAATACTATCTCCGTTAATAGCAATTTTGACAGGTTTTTTTGTTGATGTAATTTCTCCTATATCCTTTAATGTGTCAAAAAATGCTAAGATTTCTGCATCAGAATTTATAACCATAATATGATCATATAGTTTATAAAATGTAAAATACCCAGTAGATGCAACTCCATGTTTTTTAAATAAATCTGTATATGCATCTTGTTGACTTCTATCCATTTTATTACCATTAACGTAAATTCCTGAAGCATCACGTACAAAAACAAGTTCATTATCTTCTCCTACTAACTCATCACTTTCTAAAGATAGGATAAGGTCCTGCTGAAAAGCAGGCCATATCCATCCATTTTTATTTTGAGCATTAGAAGCATCATAGAATGTAATTTCTTCATGTAGCACATCCCGTACGGCATTATCCATACCACCTCGATGAGCACTCTTCCTTTCTGCCTTTTCTACTTCTCTTGCAAGTCGAGCAGCTTCTCGTTCTAATCGTTGTGACTCACGCTCTGCTCTATCTGATTCTCTTTCTGCTCTATCTGACTCTCGTTTATTACGTTTTTTAAGTCGTTCTGCTTCTTGAAGCATACGCTCAGCATCCATACGTAGTCGTACAGCATCTCTTTCTAATCGCTCTACTTCTGTCTTGTCTTCATCATCCTCAGAGATAATATCTTTTATGTATAAGCCCATCTCTCCAAATTTTTCTATGAGATTATTAGATGCGATCTCTTTATCTATAAACATATTTAGTTTTCCAGGGCTAGTTATTATTTCATAAACATCATCTCCATTTGAAACAGCTTTCCAGATTGTCTTATTACCACTTGTATTCATTTTACTTCTTCCCATTTCTTCAAGAATATACCTTTTTATATCTCCAGAAAATCGTTTTGGAAAACGCCCACGTACTTTATAGGTGTCATCTGTATTTGTAAGAGAATATGAGATTCTTTCACCACTCTCAGTATCACTAGAGTTAACAGTAATACTATAGTTACTCTCGCTATCAACTTGAGGAGCTACAGGTGGAGCTGGCGGTGGCGGTGGCGGATCTGGCATTACTTGGGCAGTTATGGTTCCTATTCCTGTAAAAAGAATCGATAATATTAAATTTATTATAGTTTTCATGATATTGATTTTTTAAAAAGGAGTAATCAGATATTTGAAATCTTTACTCGCTATGTTACTATTCGTTTTTTTAATGATTTGTAAACTAATTATTGATTTTAAAAGTGAGTCCAACACCTCGCGTACTCTCGATAGCAATCGTTGGATCTTCCTTAAAGTATTTCCGAAGTCGACTTATGAAAACATCCATACTTCGTCCTGAGAAGAAGTCGTCACTTCCCCAGATTTTTGTTAGGATATCTTCTCTTCGGAGCATCTGATTCTTATTTTCATAGAAATATTGAATCAATAACGCTTCTTTTTCTGTGAGAGACTGCAGTATCTCATTGTATGAAAGCGTATGGTTTTGAGCATCAAATTGATAGTTCCCTATCGTATATGATTGCTTACTAACGGTTGTTGTACGAGCAACCTGTTGTGTTCTTTTTAAGATATTCTGAAGTCGCAAGACTAAAATATCGGCTTCAAATGGTTTTATGATATAGTCATCTGCCCCTAGTTTTAAGCCTTGAATACGATCTTCTTTTAATTTTTTTGCTGTTAGAAAAACAAAAGGGACTTCTGGATTTATAGTAATCACTTTTTCTGCAAGTGTAAATCCATCTTGTTTTGGCATCATGACATCAAATACACAAATATCATATGGGAGGTTTTCTTTTTCTGCTTTCGCGAAAGCAGACTCAGCTTCTTTACCATCTTTGGTCCATATAACCTGAAAATTATGTATCTCAAGATATTGCTTAAGAATACTTCCAAAATCAAAATCATCTTCTGCCAAAAGTACGCGTTGCTTTTCCATAATCTATACAGGTAATTTTATGATAAATGTGGTTCCTTTATTGAGTTCGCTCTCAGTCGTTATAGTACCTTTATGAGCAGTAATTATCTGATGAGTAAAATACAATCCTAAGCCTAGTCCTTTCACATCATGCACATTACCGTCGCTTACTCTGTAAAATTTGTCAAAAATAACTTTCTGATCTTTAGGTGAGATACCTATACCATTATCAGAGATATGTATTATATAATTGCCGTGTTTTACAGCTGTATAAATAGTAATTTCTGTATGATCTTTACCATATTTGATTGCGTTTTCTAATATATTAAGCAAGGCTGTTGTAAAATGAAAACGATCAATACGTAGTAATATCTCAGGAACATGCACTTTATTATGTATCGTAAGGTCACTATGTTGCGTAGATAGTTTAAAATCTGCTATAAGCTCACTAAAAAAAGTATTATCTACTATCTGTTCTTTACTCAATTGAATTTCTTCAGCACTTAGACTATTGGTGAGTACTTGATCGATGAGTTTTTGTAATCTATTATTTTGTCGTTCTACAATACCTAGTGTAGTATCAAACGCACTAGGAGAGCTTTTAATCGCTTCATTACGCAAGCTCTTTGTTGCAATTCCTAAGGTTGCTAAGGGAGTTTTAAGTTCATGGGTTATATTGTTGATAAAGTCTGTCTTGACCTCTGCAATTTTCTTTTGAGTAATTAAGTTTTTAATGGAATAGTATAATAAAGCTATTACAAAAAGGAATAACAAAATAGAGCCTATTAGTAATCCTGACATACGTCTTAAAACAACTCGTCTCCAGTTAGTAATAATTATTTTATCCTGTGTTTTTACTTCCATATCATAACTCTCTGTTACGACAGAATCATTAACAGTTGTTATATAATCTCGTTCTCCATACCATCTACTAGAACTTAGACTTACGGCTTCTTTTTCGTCAAATTCTTCTCCAAAAAGTTTAATAGGTGAATCACTTGTACTAGATAAGATAGAATCAAAAGTATTCCCATCAAAAATGAGTACACTTTCTAAATTTTTATGATATTTTATCGTGTATTCAAGTTGTAGTGAGTCTAAGAACGCATTATAATAAGACATATATGATGAGTTAAGACTATCTGCTTTTGCCATGGTTCTTTGGGTAACTTCTTTTTGATCTATTCTACCATTTTTATAATCGGCTATATGATCTGCAAGATCATTTCCCCAGGTTTCAAAATATAAAGAGTCTAATATTTGTTCATTATCGATTTCTGATACCAAATCATCTACTTCATTAAGGAATGCACGTTTTTTAAGGACATACGTATTATTGACCAAATACGCTTGTATTGCAGATAATGCGCCCAGTGCCAGTGCAGAGATTAATATAAGTATGGTGAATTTGTTTTTCATTTTTTTGGTAGTTCGATGGTTCAAATGTAGTACGTATCTTAAATCCTGCACAATTTTATACCATCGTTAACCGAGTGTTAACGTTAAGACCTCTTCAATCTATTATTATCTCTGAGGTTAGAGTATATGTTAATATGTATACTCTTTTTATGCCTTAACTATTAACCTTCTATTTAACCTATACTTAACCTGTTTATTTTTTAGGTTTTCTGATCTTTGAAATATCAAAAAACGAATAGTTTAGTCATAGAACTTATCAAGTAATAAGTATAACCCATCTCTTCTTTATTTCTTGGTAAGTTCTTAAAGACAAAATCAATAAACTACTCTCTTCATAGGTCGAAATATTATTAGAAAAAATAATTCCAAAAAAAGGAATAGAACGACTAGCTTTACACTAAAATATGTAAATTACGATATGAATCATAAATTAGCTGTTTTAGGTCCTATCCCTAGAGATTATATCATTACACATAATAAAGAGGTTATTCAGAAATACGGATGTGTTACACATACTGCTATTGCATTATCTAACTTACTTAGTGAGAAAGATGAGATTATCCCGGTAACACATATCCGAGTTCAAGATGAAGAAGGTGTACATGATGTATTGTCACCATATAAAAATATTAAAACACATCATATTTCTTCAAAAGCAGATCAAGGTGATGTTATACGGTTAAAGTTTAAAGACCAGAATAATCGTAAAGAAACCCAGACAGGGTTTATGAAACCTATAAGTCATACTGATGTCCATGAGTTATTAGATTGTGAACTATTTGTGTGTGTTCCTGTAACTGATTTTGAAGTCCCTTTATATACTTTACAATACATAAAAGAAAACTCAAATGCAGTTATTGTTTTTGATGCACATGGCCCTACAACTTCGTTAACTGTTAAAGGAAAACGTGTTACTAAATTTTGGGTAGATCGTGATTTATGGCTTCCATATATTGATGTTTTAAAAATGAATTTAGAAGAAGCTAATTGCAGTTGGTTTCAAAATGAATATCAATTAAAAGACTTAAAAGAAAACGGTGATATTTCAGAAGAAGAGCTCCCAAAGTTTGCTGAACATTGTCTTAGACAAGGTTTAAAAGCTTTATATGTTACTCTTGATGCTCGCGGTGTAATGGTCTATACTATGGTAAATGGAACGTTACAACAAGACTTTGTGCCTTCCGTTCCCGTAGAAACGGTTATTGATACTACAGGTTGTGGTGATTCTTTTGCAGGAGGAATTGCATTTAGTTTGCTTAAAGACCCTACAGATTATATAAAAGCAGCTCAATACGGAAATGCTATGGGTGCACAACGAACGCAAGGTAAAACCTTTGAAGTTTTCAAGTCCCTTGATGAGACTAATAAAATTATTACTTCTGTATACTCCTAATATAAAATCTTTTATATAACATAGTGAGAATATATCGTTTTGCTTTCGCGAAAGCGTATACATGCATTTAAAGAAACATTGCACGAAGAATAAAGATAAAGTGATATAAAAACTACCGTGTCACGATATAAGAATACGACATAAAAAAAGCCATCAATATATAAGTATTGACGGCTTTTAATAATGGGGGCTTGTAATTATTCTATTTCGGGTTTCGAATTACCATATTCAGGAAGACCAGCTATTGGGTATAAAAGCTGTTTATCAAAAGTGTCAAACTTATACTCTTTTAATGTAAAATAATACACATAGTTTTCTTCCTTTTTAGGGCCTAATAATTGTATTTGAACTTTAGATGGCAAGTATGCACCTAAACTTGTTTTTTCTCTCTCAAATCGCACTGTACCATGTTGCATCCCTTTAGGCATCGTAATAAAAAAGTCGTTAATAGTTACTTCTGTAAGGTCTATAAACCCTGTCTCTTTGTTTATATAAATAAGCCATCTATCATAATCATTATTGGGTGCCTCTGATCCCCAGGTAGCATATACCAAATCGTAGGCATTTCCATCTAATTCTTTTTCTCCAGCATAGCGTATGATAGTAGCATCTAACATACGTTTAGGAGACTCTAAGATATAGTGATAGGTAGCTAGTCCCCATAAATAGCGATCATGTTCATGTTCTTTAATAACATCACTTCCCGCCTTTGTTTTATAACCTTGCCAAGATTGCATCCCTTGAATGACTCCTTTTTTACGTCCTTCTAGATATTCTAATTGCCCATCAAAGGTATTTGTTGCAAACCTAAACTGAAGGTCTTTTTTATTATTTCCCGGAAATGCGTTCATGGGCATTGTTAACCATACGCCCTTCCATTTAAATTGTGCTGTTACTTCATATACTTGAGTCTCAGCAAGCTTATCATATCCCATTTTCTCCATAGAGGCTTGAAGCAACTCTCTTCCCGTAGATTCAGCCTGGTTGGGTCTTTCTAATAAATATTCTGATCGTAAATCTACAGATTTACAGGATTGAAGAACAAACAAAAGTGTGATTGTAAATAGTAATCTCGATAATATTCTCATGGTATTATACATTAAAAGTTGTTGATTTTTTTTTCTAAATTCTTAAGTGCTTTTTTCATCACAAATGGAAGCATTACATTTTTTGCCATCCATTTTTTTGCAAAGTTCCCTTGTGGGTAAAAATATTGTGACCATGTGACTAAAGTTCCTTCTAGCTTTTCTGTAAGTTCTATATGCCCAACATGGTCTTTGACAATGTGCATGTCTTCTATCATATATGCATATCCATAAGGGGGATTCCAATACGCAATTTTTTCTTTTAATACATCGCCGCCAAACTGGCAATGACGCTCACAACCTTCTTCCCATCCCCCTTTCTTGTCTGGTATTACAAGATCAACATGCTTGATCATAGGCATCCATTGTGTCATCCCTTGATGGTCGGATATTATCTTCCATACCTCTCTAATAGGAGCATTTACAATTCTTGAAAATTGAAGTTGTTGAGGGGCTTCTGTAAATTGGGTTACATTAAATTTTTTCATTTATAATAAATTAGACTGTTCTACTTATTTTATTTATAAAAATTTTTATTTTGCTAGAAATGTAAAGGTTATATCATACCAAACATCTAAGTATACGCGATTACGAGTCACTTTCATTCTAGAAAAAGCACCATATGTGCCAGAATGTAGATATTCAGCAATTTCTAAAGCAGAAAAATCATTACGTATTTCTCCACTTTCCTGTCCTTTATGTACTTCTCTGGATATTATATGAATCCAATCTAAAAAGCATGCATTAGATACAGAAGCAAGCTCATCATTAGTACGACCTATTTCATTACTTAGAACATTTACCAAACATCCACTACTAAAGTCGTCTTCTTCATTGTATTTAATCAGTAACTTATAAAAAGATTTTAGGTTTTCTAATGGGGTTCCTGTAGCTTCTTTGAAAAAAGTTTCTATCCATTGATTATTGCCTTCACCATAATGTGCTATTACTTGTTTTGCAAAATCTTCTTTAGAATCAAAAAAGTTGTAAAAGGAGCCTTTTGGAATCCCAGCCTCTTTTAAGATATCATTGATACCCACCCCATGATATCCATTTTTACGGAGTACATGATATCCTACTTTTAAAATATCTTCTTTGTTATACTTATAGCCCATTATGGTGCAAATATATGTATTTAATTTTAAAATTAGACCGTTTGGTTTAATTTAAATGTTCTTAGACAATCTCCTGTAATTTATCCAATGCTTTATTAGTGGCTTTTTTGAATGCTTTTTTAGCAACCAATGCAATAATAAGTTTCTTGAAAATAGATTTTGCTTCCCAAAAAAGTTCTACCCGAATTTTAGATTTTGTATCTGATATACGCTGAATATTATAAAATTGATACAATTTATCTACCGGTGCAGGGCTTGTTGTAAGTTCACCATATACAAGTTCACTTGAATCTTGATCTTTGGCTACTACAGTAAAGTTAAGCTGTTCTCCTCCTATGATACAAATATGTTCGGATCCCAAGCGTGTAACTTCTTTATCATTCCATTGGATTTCATCTACTCCCTCTGCCCATAAATGTCTGTACTTATAGTTAGTGATTGTTTCCATTAGTTTATCAGCATCTATAGGATATGTGCGTTCAAAAACTAAGTTAGGAGCCCCCTCAAGATAAACTCTAGTTCCCTCTGGAAAAGATTTGAGTTTTAGCTTTTGAGTTTCTATTTCTGAAAACGTATACTGTATTTCATTAGTGTCATAGGTGTCTACGCTTTCGCGAAAGCAGAATAAATTACTTTCATAATCAATAGGCATTCCTATATCAGTAGCCAAATCTTTACTGATCAACACATAATTATGTGAAGATATTGAGTTTTTAAGGAGTCTATGCGCATTAATTACTGCTTCTCCAAAAGGTTTTCTATTATTTTGAACTTCTAAAAATTGCAAATCTCCTGAGTGAGCTATAATTTTTAATTCCAACTCTGGAGCAGTCGCACAAGCACGACAAGGGCAAATACGATGTTTCTCAAGCAATTTTAAATGACTATAAAATGCTGTGTACATTGTTTCTACTTGAGCCAGTAATTTTTCTTGAGAAGGGATATGAGATTCCTTATAAAAAAATAATGCGTCCCCTTCTACTTCTGCAAGTGCTAGTTTTTGTGTATTTGCAGAGATGATAACCTCAAGAAGTTCTGCAATAACGTGCTGACTATGTTCTACTTCTGTAGTTTGCACAAAATTTGTAAATCCAGAAATATCGGGTATAAATAATAATGATTTTGGCATATCTCAAAGGTACATAATAAAGCCCTTAATTTGATCGCATGTAGTATACGGGAATCTTAATTTTTATATAAAATATAACTTTGTTTTCTAGTCGTATATTAGTTTATGTATCTTAAAAATTTAAAATAGAATATCAATGATCCCAAAACATATCTTAGATCGTAAAGGCCCCAGAAGCTTAAAAGATCTTAACCCAGAAGTAATTACCTATCTAAATACTGGAAAAGTAGAAACCAAAAACTTAATGGAATGGCTCGCTACAGATCAATTGGTCTTACTTGAAAATATTCTAAAAAAAGTGGGAAAGACAGATTGGTTCCCTTCTTTTGAGCAAGCAGTATATGCCCAAAAAAAACCTACTGCAAATAGTAATACTAAAGTTATTGGAGAGACCTTTGCGCAACTTACAGATACAGCTTTTATCAAAGATCATCTATATACGCATACATCAGACATTGTACGATGTTGGGCATGTTGGTTTGAAAGCTTGCAACATAATGATATTCAATCTCTTATTGCTGCTATGAAACCCTATGCTTCAGATCCGCATTTTGGCGTACGTGAAGTTGTCATATTTGCTAGTAAAGAACGAATGATTAAAGATCTAGATAATGCCATTCTATGCCTTACATCATGGACAATAGATCCCGATGAAAATATAAGAAGGTATGCTGCAGAAGCCCTCAGACCCATAGGCGTATGGACAAAAAAGATTCCTGAGTTTCAAGAAAATCCTGAAAAGGGATTGCCTATACTAGAACCTCTCAAATCTGATGACGCAAAGTACGTAAGAGATTCTGTAGGGAATTGGTTAAACGATGCCAGTAAATCACAGCCTGAATGGGTACAATCTATTTGTAGTAAATGGGAAAAGGAGTCTCCTACCAAAGAAACGAGTTATATTTTAAAAAAAGCATTACGTACTATTGTTAAAAGTAAATAAACGAGTATGTTATGCACAAAAGTCTAAACGTATATATGTTTAGACTTTTGAATTAGGGGGATTAAAAATAGCGTTTACCAAGATATATATGTTGGGGGTACTATACTTTGCATACGCAAATAAACAATGGCTTGTGCACGATGATGTGTTATATGGTCAAATGTGATGTTAAGAATTTTTCGCCTTGTCATACGGCCTGCCCAAAAAACCTTAGTTTGCTCAAAATCTGATGCAGGTAATGCCACAACTGCATTAGAAACTTTTATATATTGTTGTTTTAAATATGTGATTACAGCTTCCTTATCCTGTATATCTCCCTTATAATCTATATGCTTTAATGAAAGTGCTGATTGAGACAAATATGTAATCGCCATTCCAATGTGTACTATTTGCTCTCCAAAACTTCGCATCAAATGGGAAGGTTGATATCCATAGCTATCTTCTGGCATCTGAGTCGCAACAGATAGTGTATACTCCAAAGAGTTTTGCCATTTTTTGAGAAATTCATTTTTAAATGTTGATTGTTGTACCGTCATAGGAAACCAGGATGTAATAAAAAGTGTACGAATGTTTCGTAGAAAACGTCGCATCCTAATGTTAATTAAGCTTCATTATATTACGAATGTGATCATCATTTACAATATCTTCCATAAATGTCTTCTTATCAAAATGCTCCTTATATGGTAATTCATGAAAAAGTTCGGCATATTTTTGATCAATAATGCTCATTAACGCATCTGCATCTTTTCTTATAAACTGCCTAAAAGAAGCAAAATCTTCACGATTAAATAAAAGATTTTTACTATCTATAATTTTATTATCTACCACAAATTTTACCTTCTTATGACATCTACATGGGTTTGATTTATTGACCAAGCCACATTTATTATTCATAAAATTATAGAGGTCGTTTCTAGCTCTGGATAATTTTTTTCTGAAGTTATCTTTTGAGATTCCCAATATTTGTGAACCTATGGTATGATCTGCATTAAATGTTTCTCCTAAAATAAAAACCATGCGTTGATCTCTATTTAAACATAGTAACATTCCTGTCATACACATATAATTCATTTCTTTAATTAAATGTTTCTGCTCTTCTTGCTCAAATTCGGTAAGTACATTATCTGGAGTATTTGCCAAGTTCTGAGCCATTGTTTCAAAATTGTCAACCTGTGTCTCGCCTTTTTTTCGTTTTGACATCAAAAAATGGTTAGCAACAATACGGTATGCCCATGTTCTAAAACTACTTCTGTTCTCAAATTTTACCAATTGAGTAATTACTTTAATAATGGCTTCTTGTGTAATATCCTCAGCATCTTTTCCATTTCTTACAAATTTCCATGCAATGTTATAGATATAAGGTTGATGCCTTAGTATAAGTGCCTCTAGAGATTTTTTATCTCCAGACTGTGCTTCAAAAACTAGTTGTTTATCGTCTTTATCACTTTTATATTCTTTTAAAAAAGGATTCTCCATAGTAGGGTTTTACAACTTAGATGCATACGCTTAGAATGTGTGACAACTTCTCTTTAAAGATAGCTATAAAAAAAGTCAACTTATGGGATCAATGTGACAAAATCTTGAATGACTAACCACGTACCCCCTACTTTTACAAGAGAATAAAAGTTCTTTAATGTTGGTTTATCTGGACTTGTTAATATCACCTGTATTGTTGCCATATGTTCTCCAATAAAATGTACAGATTGATACGATACCGTACGTATGTAACCTCCAAATTTTTTCTCTTTAATAAAAGTAACATACGTAGCTCTATCTAAGACACTAGCAGTATCCTTACTACCATCATATAAAACAACTCTAAATGCATCATGCAAATACTGCAGTAATGTATTAGAATCATTGGTGTCTCCTGCAGATAAATAACCACTAAGAGCAGACTTAACTTCTTCTTCCATAATAGAATTTTGTGCCATTGAATTATAAGAAACAAAGGCTGTTAGTATTAAAATTAAAATTGAATGTTTCATTAGGATTAGGTTTAAATTAATATAGTAAGCTAGACAACTAATTATGCAAAAATTAACTATCTATATTTTTTTGAATTTTTAATAATAGTATGCTTAGGTTTTCCTTTTCTATTTCAGTGAGACTATTTATTCCTTTCAACCGTATTTCTTCTACTACAGGAAAAACCACATTCATTAATTTTTCTCCTTCTTTTGAAATAGAAATAGAATAGTGTCGTAAATCTTTGCTAGATACTTCTTTTTGTATGAATCCTTTTTCTAGTAAACTACGCACCATCTTTGAAATAGTAGGCTTATCTTTTACAAGAATTTCTCCTATTCGTAATTGATTAATTCCTTTATTATCATTGATCACATTAAGCACCAACCATTGTTCTACAGTAATATTGATACCGTGACTTTTTAATACAGACTGTCCGTAATGTCTTATTTTACGGGCTGTAAGTTCTATTTTATAATATAAATTTTCATTAATCATAGTACAAATATAATTTATATAGTTAGCTGGGCAACTATTTTTTAATAAAAATTAAGATCATATTTTATGAATCATCTTGTCACACCCATATTGTTTATGAATCTAAGTTGTAATAGTAATTTATAAACATTAAAAAATGAAACTAGTAAAAATCGTAACACTAATTGCCTTAGTTACATTTGGGTATTCTCAAACCAATGCTCAAAATGCTAATGCAAACATTACACTAACAAAAGTGGTAGAAACTTCGGCAGATAATGTCTGGGGTAAGTTGAGACAAATGGATGATATTGACCAATATTCAAGTATTATCAACAAAGTAGAATGGACAGGAGCCAAAGGTACTGGCGGGACTCGTGTATGTACATCGGCAGATGGTCAAGGAAAATTTAAGGAAAGTATCCTCTCCTTTGATGATACAAATCGTACCTATACTTATGCAGTTTTAGAAGGTGTTCCAGCTATGGGTATGGTCAATAATTTTAAGGTAGTAGATCTGGGTTATAATAAATCAATGATTGTATGGACATCTAGTTACGACAAATTCATGCAAAACCCACAAATGAATGAGGAGCAATTCAAAGGTTTTTTAAACCAGGCTTCAGGAGAAATGATTGCAAATATTGCAAAAGCTTCTACCAAGTAATTTTTTAATTATAATCGTTAATTAAAGTATAAGGGTTATCATATCTATCATGATAACCCTTATTTTTAAGCTAGATATGAAAACATTTCTATTATGTATTGTGATCTTTCTTAATTACGCTTTCGCGAAAGCGCAATTAGAAACAACGACCCTACAAAGTGATTCATTACAAAGAGAGATTACTGTGTCTACCTATACCACGGGTGATTCGGAAAGTTCGATACCTATTATTTATTTTACAGATGGAAAAAAAATGATTGATAGCGGTACTATATCCCGTTTACAAGAACTTACAGACAAAAATGAAATCCCAAAAGCAATGTATGTCTTTGTACATACGATAGATGACACTACCGGAAACGATCATCGCAATGAATACTTTTTTTGCAATGAAAACTATCTTACATTTTTCGAAAAAGAACTCATTCCGAAAATGGAATCACAATTCCCCTCAAAAATATACCCAAAAGATAGAACATTGATAGGTATTTCATTCGGAGGGCTTAACAGTGCTTATTTTTCTGCAGTATCCCAATCTTTTAAAAATTTTGGACTACTATCCCCTGTAACATATCCTAGACAAGATTTATTAATGAAGCAGATTGCCTTCTCAAAAAATGAAGCTCTTTATATTTTTCTTTCGACTGGAGTAAACGACGCCGAACGCTATATACAACCTCTTAAAAATATCTATACAAGTAAAGGATATCATATTAGAACACATGTTACAAAGGGTGGACATGATTTTAAAAATTGGAATTCACAACTTAAGGAAGCGCTTTCCCATTTAGTTGCACATAGTAAATAATTGAATATCAATTATTTAAAATTTGTTTTGTAAATTTTCACAAACTTTAACACGAATATATTTTGTATACTAGACGAGTGGTCATATTTTTACATCGTCAAACAATTACTAATGTCAAAGACCCTCAAACACGAAATAAAAGCTGACGGCCTCATAGATAAAGGAATGATGCTCTTATGGAGTAAAGGTTATAATGCTACTAGTGTAAATGATATTGTAAAAGAAGCAGGGGTTCCAAAAGGATCTTTCTATTTCTATTTTAAAAGCAAAGAAGATTTTGCAATAAAATCAATAGAAAAATATTTTCAACAACAATTTGGACCAGCGTTTGAACTTCTAGATAATAAGACCATTTCTCCAAAACAACGTTTACTCGATTTATACGAGCTCAGAAGTAATATTCTGAAAGAGCAATTTGATTGTAAAATGGGATGTCTAGGATGTAACCTTGCAAATGAAATGGCCGAGCATAGTGAAGCCATTAGAAATGCCGTCCATAGTAAAACAGAAATGATAAAATCAAAAATAGCAAGCGTTATAGAAGAAGCTCAAAATTATGGAGAGATTTCTAATACCCTGCCAGCAATAGATCTTGCTGCTTTTATGGAAGATGCTGGAAGAGGAGCCATGGTTTCTATGAAAGAAATGAATAGCGCTTACCCTATTGACAATTTTATGACAATTATACGTAGCGTATTATTAAAATAATTTTTTATTAACATTCATAGATGACTGGTCAATTATTATGATTGAATTCTGGAATACAAGATACGATGAACCGCAATATGCATATGGTAAATCTCCAAATGCATTTTTGAGAGAAGTGATGGCTACCTTTTCCCCCAAAGGTAGCATCCTCTTTCCTGCAGAAGGAGAAGGAAGAAACGCCGTGTATGCTGCTACTCAAGGATTACAAGTATCGGCATTTGATATCAGTAATTCAGGAAGAAATAAAGCAATACAGTTGGCAAATAAACATAATGTAACACTAGATTATCAAGTAGGAGAGCTTCCATATTTACACTATAAAGAAGATAGTTTTGATCATATAGCGCTTATATATGCCCATTTCCCATCTTCAGTACGTACCCACTATCATAAACTGCTTTCTAAGTTGCTAAAAAAAGGAGGGTATCTATTTTTTGAGGCTTTTAGTAAAAATCATATCCCGTATCGTACTAAAAATCCAAAGGTAGGCGGACCTGATAATCTGAGTATGTTATTTTCTGTAGAAGATATACAGAATGAGTTTAAAGATATAGAGATTATAACACTAGAAGAAACCATTGTAACGCTTCAAGAAGGCAATTATCATAATGGAGAAGGAAGTGTTATAAGATACATAGGTAGAAAAAGGTAAGTATGCGCACTAAAAATTGTAAGCATAATAATGTTAATAGTTGACTGGTCAACTAATATTGTCCCCTAATTAAGAAATAGAAACGTTCAACACTAAAACACTAAACACAAAACTATGAATGCACTCAAAAAAGCTGGTGATGCCAGTAACACTTTTGCAAAAAAATGGGCAGAATTTGTTATACGTTTCAAATGGCCTGTACTTATCATTTCTATCTTATTGGCCGTTGGTCTTGGCTCTCAAGGAAAAATGCAGTTTGATGGAGATTATCATGTATTCTTTAGTGAATCTAATCCTGAACTAGAAGCGTTTGACGCTCTTCAAGATAAGTACACTAAAGATGATAATATTGTCATTGTATTAGCTCCAAAAGACAAAAATGTATTTACTAAAGAAAACCTAGTCGCTATTGAAGAACTCACTGCCGAAGCCTGGAATACCCCCTATTCTTCACGAGTAGATGCCGTGACTAACTTCCAGCATACAAGTGCTGTAGGAGATGATCTTTATGTAGATGATCTTTCCTATGAATCTGCTACAAAAACAGAAGTAGAAATTGCCGAAATAAAAAAGAAAGCACTTAAAGAACCGTTACTGGTTCATCGATTGATTAATGAAGAAGGAAGTGTAACGGCAATTAATGTTACTGTACGTTTACCAGGAATAGATAGTGCCGCCGAAATCCCAGAAGTAACAGTAGCTTCTAGAGAAATGGTTGCAAAATTTCAAGAAAAATATCCAAATTTTGATGTGTACGTAACTGGGTTAGTCCCTTTAAATACTGCTTTTTTTGAATACTCAGAAAAAGGATTTGCGCTTGTAGGTTTAATGGTATTAATCGTAATGCTATTGACACTTATTCTTACTCGTAATTTCTTTGCCATGATCTCTACTCTACTTGTATTTGTCTTTTCATTTATGAGTGCCTTTGGGTTTATTGGTCTTATGGGAATCAAATTAACACCGCCATCATCTGTGTTTCCAACGATGATTCTTACCCTAGCTGTTGCAGATAGTATTCATATACTCATTACCTATTTACAAAAAGCTCGTAAAGAAGGGTATTCCAAAAAAGATGCATTAGTAGAAAGTGTACGTCTCAACTTTATGCCTGTGTTTATAACAAGTTTGACAACGATAATCGGTTTCTTAACTATGAATTTTGGAGATGTACCTCCATTCTGGGATTTAGGAAATATTGTAGCCTTTGGAATGTTAATGGCATTTGTTTTTTCTACAACTTTTTTACCCGCAATCATGGCTATATTCCCTCTATGGAAAAAGAAAAATGCCCCAGAAAAAGAAGAAAAAATTGGGTGGTATACTAACTTAGGAATGTGGGTAGTTAAACAACCAGTTAGACTTAGTGCGATCTCTTTACTAGTAATAGCTGGCCTTACATATCTAGCAACATTCAATGTTTTTAATGATGAGTTTGTAGAGTATTTTGATACCTCTGTAAAGTTTAGACAAGACAGTGATTTTATAAATGAGAACCTTACTGGGTTTTATAATGTAGAATTCTCTGTTGGTAGTGGTGAAAGTGGAGGAATTAATAATCCCGAGTATCTTTCAAAACTAAACGAGTTTGAAGACTGGTTAGAGGAACAACCAGAGGTAGTACATGTAAATGCATTTAGTGAGGTAGCCCGACGTGTAAATCGTTCTATGCATGGAGATAATGAAGCATTTTATAAAGTTCCTGCAAATCGTGAAGAAGCTGCTCAATATTTATTGCTCTATGAGTTATCACTCCCATTTGGTCTTGATCTTAATAATCAAATCAATGTAGACAAGTCTGAAACACGCCTTACAGCAACGCTTAGAAACAATTCAAGTGCAGAGATGATTGCCTTTTCAGAACGTTCTGAGCAATGGCTTAAAGACAATGCTCCAGAGCCTATGCATTCTATAGGAGTAAGTCCTACTCTTATGTTTTCAAAATTAGGATTCCGTCAGGCAGATAGTATGTTTAATGGAAATATTGTAGCATTAATCCTAATATCTCTTATCCTTATGCTAGCCCTTCGTAATTTCAAGTTAGGGTTATTGAGTATTATACCTAATGTAGCCCCAGTCCTTGTAGGATTTGGATTATGGTGGTTATACAAAGGGACTATTAATACAGGAATGGTAATAGTCTTTGGGATGACTTTAGGAATCATCGTAGACGATACCGTACACTTTATGAGCAAATTTTTACGTGCACGAAGAGAATTAGGCTACGACGCAAAAGCAGCAGTTATATATGCATTTGAGACTGTAGGTCGTGCCTTGGTAACAACAACTATAGTACTGGTCGCAGGATTTAGTGTACTCTCGACTTCTCCCTTTGCATTAAATAGCTATATGGCGCGTATTACATTAATTATTATTGTTGCAGCCCTTATTATAGATTTTATACTTCTCCCCTCTTTATTGATTTTAGTAAGTAAAAAAGAAGCTGCAAGTATCTCAAAAAGTACCAATCTTCAAGCTAGACTTGATAAGTAAATAAATCCATCAATATCAAATTAAAAAAAAATGAAAACAACAATTTTAACAGCAATCGCTTTTTCAGCAATAAATATTATGCTGGCGCAAACTCCAGAAGAACGTGGTTTACAAATAGCAAAGGCCGCCGAAGAAGCTGACCTAGGTTTTGGAAGTTCTACTGTAGAGTTAAAAATGACTCTTAAAAATAAAAATGGACAAACAAGTGAACGATTTTTAGAAACACGTACTCTTGAACTTACAGAGGATGGAGATAAATCTCTCATCGTTTTTAATAGTCCAAAAGATGTTAAAGGTACTGCAACGCTCACCTTTACCCATAAAACAACAGCAGATGACCAGTGGTTGTTTTTACCTTCCATAAAACGAGTAAAACGAATCTCCTCAAATAATAAGTCGGGGCCATTTGTAGGAAGTGAATTTGCGTATGAAGATCTTTCATCGCAAGAAGTAGAAAAATATTCTTATACATTTTTAAAGGAAGAAGGAAGCAATCTCATTGTAGAGCAAGATCCTGTAGATCCAAAATCTGGATATACACGTCGTATTGTGACATACAATAAAGATAAAGGATATCGTATTGAAAAAATAGAGTTTTATGACAGAAAAAATGCATTACTCAAAACATTAACATACTCAGATTATAAGATTTATAAAAATAAATTTTGGAGAGCAAATACTTTCAATATGATCAATCATCAAAGTAATAAAGAAACACTATTAGAATTTAGTGACTATAACTTTGATGCGAGTTTATCTGAAGATGATTTTTCTCAAGTAGCTCTTCAAAGAGCAGGAAAATAGTTTTGATGGTTGGTAATTGACTAGAGATGACTAAGCAGTCTCACTGCTTCCCTCGGTCTCTCTAGTCATTACTTTTAATTCTTTATAACTTTAAAGATGAATACATATACGCGAAGGAGTTTAGTATACCCCATTACAGTACTCATGGTTACGGGTATATTATTAATAGGCATTCCAAATCTTGTATTCTCATTACTGGGCAGTAACATGACATACCCTCCTGAAATAGCAAATTTACTGGGAATGTTTACCATAGGCCTTGGTACGCTAGTAGCCCTAATATATCGGTATAAAATTAGACAACTCTATATGTGGACATTATTTATACGCCTCTTTTTTGTCTCTGTACTTGTCTATCTATATTTAAAATACAGCAACCCATTTTTTCTAACCGTATTAGGAGTACTGATACTAGGAATGTTCCTTACTATACTAGGAGTATTCATAGATAAAAAACAATCAAAATCGCTTTGATGAAAGTAACAACATATATAATAAGCTTTATATTTTTTTTTAATTACGCTTTCGCGAAAGCGCAATCAGAACAACCCAAGTCAACTACACAGGAGTTTGAGCTTGAAGTAGAAGGAGAATATCGATATTTTTATGATGATGCACAATTTAATGGTCAGGAAAGCCATTTTCCATCAATTGCTATTCGTCCAGAATATAATATAGAGTGGAGTAAAGGATATGAAAGCATCAATTTTACAGGATTCTTTCGACTAGACAGGGATGATGAACGGACACATTGGGATATTAGAGAACTTTACTACCAAAAAGCAAAAAATAATTGGGAACTTAGTGTAGGCCTTAAAAAAGTATACTGGGGTGTAGCCGAAAGTAATCACTTAGTAGATATTATAAATCAAACAGATGCAGTAGAAACCTTTGACGGAGAGGAAAAGCTAGGACAACCTATGGTCCAGTTTACGTGGAATACTCAAAAATTTGGCTCCTTTGATTTCTTTTACCTCCCTTATCATCGTGAACGAACATTTGCTGGTGAGAAAGGGCGTTTACGCTTTGGAACAGTAATAGACAGAGACGATATAGCCTATGAAAGTGGCGCTGAAGAATTTAGACAAGACCTCGCTTTTAGATGGAAATACTATGTAGGCGCGTTTGATATAGGGTTATCTCATTTTTATGGAAATGGTCGTGAGCCATTGTTCCTATTCAATCCTCAAGGTGGTATTGAATCTTTTTATCCTGTCATACATCAAACTGGATTAGATCTACAAATTACGCATAATGCCTTTCTTTGGAAATTAGAGTCCATCTATAGAAATGCTGAGGCCCAGGATTTCTTAGCGCTAGTCGCTGGATTAGAATTTACTTTTAGTAATATCGATGGTAATGGATTAGATATAGGCTTATTAGGGGAATACCTATATGATGAACGTGATGAACTATCACTTACTACATTACAAAATGATGTCTTTTTTGGAAGTAGAGTCGCTTTTAATGATATACAAGATACTTCCATATTAATAGGTGCAATCGCAGACCTAGAGCAAAGTAGTACTATTTTTAGCGTCGAAGCTTCGCGCCGTTTTGGAACAACTTGGACCGTAAATGTTGAAGCCCGCATTTTTAATAATATAGACACAACCGAACTAATTCTTTCCAATTTCCAAGAAGATAGTTTCCTGAGAATTTCTGTGTCAAAATTCTTTTAATATTACAAAGTATAAGAATAACGCAATCTACTTCAGATAGCGCAGATCAAGATTCCTTTTTCTTTCAATAGAACTTAGTATTGGGAGCGTATTTTAAAATTTAAATTATTAATACAACCTTAATGTATTAAGCCCAAAGTTATCAGTATCTTGTACCCCAAACATTTCTAAAATGAAAGTCCTCCCCGGTTTCCTTTTAGCTTTAATGCTTTCTGTAAGTGTTAAAGCTCAAATAGTGATTAATGAATTAGATTCAGACACTCCTAGTACAGATACTATGGAGTTTATAGAACTAAAATCTGACACCCCAGAATTTACAATGGATGGGTTTGTTTTAGTATTATTCAATGGTTCTGATAGCGGTATGGACGCTAGTTATTTTGCTTTAGATCTAGATGGACTTACAACTGATATAAATGGTGTATTTCTTATATCAAATAATGATGTATCACCAGTAGGTGATTTTTTGCTTTTTGATAATACCATACAGAATGGAGCAGATGCAATCGCTATTTATCAAGGAAATGCATCAGATTTTCCTGATGGTACTGTCGCTACAACAGTAAATCTTATTGATGCCCTTGCCTATGACACAAATGACTCTGATGATGAAGCATTACTAGCACTTTTAGGATTATCTGAACAAATAAATGAAGGTATAAATGGGAACCAATCTACAGAATCTATCCAGCGCAATAATGATGGTACTTATGTAGTTACCACTCCTACGCCAGGTGCCCTCAATGACGGTTCTGGTATTCCCTTTAATGCAATAGGATATAGTGTCACAAATACTTCGTTTAATGAAGGCGAATTAATTGAAATTACATTTACAACACAAGAAGTTGTAACAGAAGATTTAGTTGTAGAGTTTACATTAGATAACGATACTTTTGATAGTAATGATTATACTGGGGATACAACTGTCACAATTCTTAATGGATCAAATACTATGAGTACATCTATACAACTTATAGATGATACAGATGATGAAGGAGATGAAATCATGCAAATCACTTTTGGAGATCTCCCAGACGATTTCAATAGACTCAATGATAATTTGGAAGTACGTATTATAGATAATGATTTTACTATTTCAACGTGGGGGACGCCATTAAACCCAACATTTGATCAGGTAGAAAGTACTCAACCTGATGGGTATTATGATACCTTAGAGGGCCAATCTAATGAGGCCTTAGTACAAGCTATACAAAATATTATAGCAGATCCGGATATTGTTCGTGCACAAACCTATACAGATGTCATTGATATTTTAAAAAGTGCAGATCAAAGTCCACTTAATAGTAATCAAGTGTGGTTACTATATACAGAACAACAACGCCCCAAAATAGATTTTCAAACTACAGGAGGCAGTAATGTTGGGTTATGGAATCGTGAACATACTTATCCAAGATCACGAGGGGGGTATGATGATATCGCCGCAGACGATATAGCAGATGGAATAGATATCTTCTTTCCTACCAAAGCTGATTCTTTACGACATGCAAATAGTGATGCGCACGCAATACGAGCAACAGATGGTCCAGAAAACAGCGCTAGAGGAAATCAAGACTATGGAGAATATTCAGGGCCAGATGGAAATTTAGGTAGTTGGCAAGGAGATGTAGCAAGAGCTATTTTCTTTTTAACCATACGCTATAATGGACTTGAAGTCGTCTCAGGAAATCCCGAAAATAGTACTGTTGGAGCATTAGGAGACCTAGATATCTTACTAGATTGGCATCGCAATGATCCTCCGGATGATTATGAAATGAACCGTAACAATATTGTATATACTTGGCAGTTTAATAGAAACCCATTTATTGACCTTCCAGATCTTGTAGAGTTTATTTGGGGAGATAATATAGGAGATACATGGATGAACCCCTTAAGCGTTGAATCTTCATCATTACAAGAAATCGTTGTCTACCCTAATCCAAATAATGGACAATTTATAATTACTTCTCCTAGTGAACGAGGAAATCTTCAAATATATACACTCCTAGGACAGATGATTCATCAGCAAGAATTCAATAGTACTTCACAAAACATATCAATAGATACTACAAAGGGTGTTTATCTTATGCAGGTAAATACGACAACTGGAAGTATTATAAAACGTTTGATCATAAAATAAAACTCCCTAGATATACGTATCTAGAGAGTTTTCTATATAAATTAAGAACGCACGTACAACCTATAGTCGTACACCAAATCCAAAACTAATTCTCAGTCCATCACTCCCTGTAAATACACCTAGTTGTGCAGAGATGATATCAACAGCATTAGCCCATACTCCTCCACCAGCATCAAGATGCCATTTATTAGTATCTTCTCCGCTTACCCAAACGCGACCTGCGTCTGATCCTCCAAAAATTCCAAACTGTAAAGGTAAAAACCCAGTTCTACCTCTTTTAAAGCTATAGCGAAGATCTGCACTACCTACTAAAGAAGATTCTCCTGTAAAACGTTCATTTCTAAATCCTCTTAACCCTGTATTAGCACCTAGGGTCGCGCCTTGATAAAACTCATAGTCTTCCAAAATATTTCCTGTATTATACTGTCCCTGTACCTGTGTTTTCAGAACTAATTTTCTATTTTTTGTGATAGCATTGTAAAAGGCAAGTTTAGGTTTTAAATATCCAAAGGCACGATCACTATCATCAAGATTAACCTTACCCCCTACTATTAGTCCAAAGATCATTCCTCGAGTAGGGTTTGCAGAATTATCAGTATTAGTATAGCTATAACCTATTTCAGAACCTAAAAACGTTTGCCCCTCAAATATTCGATCAATTACTTCTTGACTCGTTTCCTCTCCAGCAATATCAAATGGATTAAGCCCTAGATCTTGATCAATAAAACGACCCGCAGTATCTTCTATCTCTATATCTTCTAAAATACCTCTGATACTAAATACGCTCCCATATCTATTGTCCCTAACAAAACCTACATTCAATGCTAAATTTCTATTACGAACCCTATTAAAGTCTAAATCAAGGTCATCTTCTAGGTCAAATCCATTACTCTGTAATATATCAGTAAGTGATGTGTCAAAATCATCATCTTCAAAATTAGCCTCTATATTCTCAGTTAAATTACCTATTCCAAAAAAGTTACGTGCAAAGCTATCAGATGTATATCGGGCAGAAATATCCAAATCCCACTTTCCAAGTGCTTTGGTAAAAGTTCCATTATACTGGATATCAAAACCACTAGATGCTGTAAAATATCCTACATTAAGTAAATGTCTGCTAGCAAATGGGCTATCTTTAAATCCTTTTACAGTATAGCTCTCTTGCAGTCCTATACGCAAACCATCATCTGGATTAAACCCTAAAGATGGTATCACATTATTTATACGTTGAATTGTTTTATCGAATTTATGGGTATTATACGAGTAATCATTTGAAAAACGCATAATCCCTTTTTTCTTAATCACAGTATTAGGTTTGTCTTTGTGATCATAAATTTTAAGTCGGCGACCATCATCTATAGTATATGAATCATTATTTTGACCTCCTATAACGCGCATACGAATAGGTTTCCTTCCTTTTCCGGCAACATGAAATGTATCATCGTCATCTAGACCATAAATCCATATTTCATCTGTATCTGCGCTATTTACAGTATAGCTTTTATACGGAGACAATACCTTTCCATTTTTAATACGCGAGATATCTACTTGAGTAGCGCCATCTTTTCTTGTAATCTCAAAATGATCATCTTTATCAGTTCCCTTGATTACAACAAGATCAGATAAGTAATCATAATAACGATTTGCAATATCCTCAAGATTTCCTCGACGTACTTTCAGTTTAGCTTTAACCCCTTCAAGCACTTCATCCTGAACTTCTTGAGGAAAATACTTAAAAGCATTATCAATAGCAGTATCACTAAGGTTATTTTGAATATACTGCGCTTGTTTTATCCATACCTCTCTACCTACTTTTCCTGTGAGATCCCTGTCTAGTCTAAGCCCAGCACTATTAATCCATTTAATATCCTTTAATGCTCCGTCATATTCCTGAAACTGTCTTGCTGGAGGGCTTATGAATTTAAAAAAGTCTAATAGTTTTCCATCATAATTAGAAAAGGCTTGATCTCTATCTCTTGGGATAGGTCTGTACACTTTTTTATCATCAGATTCATCAAATCGAGCCCATCTCCATTGATCTGTATGGCGATCCCAGTCACCTAAAAGCATATCAAATAAACGTGCACGTACATAAGCATCTTCATCTACCTGAAACTTTTCGTCTTTTCGTATTTTTTTAAAAACATCTGCAGTACTCTCTATATCATCAGGATTTCCAAAAGAAGCAACATCTAAAAACCCATCATCAGGACGTTCTTCCATAATGTATAATTCATCTCCAAACTCAGCATTATATTTTCCTAAAGCAGGATGTTTTGGAACATAAAAAAGCTGAGGGTTTGTATGATAAACACCCACAGCATCTGCAAGAGGTCCTATTGCAAGACTCGCATAAGGGTGACTAGAGGTATAAAAATCTAATAAAATATCTTCTGTAAACGAATCTTTAAACTCATCTCTTATAAAGTTTTCTTTAAAAACAACACTTTGTAAAAATTGTACTGCACTTTTCTTTATAGCCCGTAAAGCAAAGTTTCTTCCATCTTTATCTATCAAACGTAAAGATCTTGTCTGATGTCCACCACCTTTACGTTCTATTGTAAATCCACCCATAAGTGTATCTAAAGTAGCAACAGGAACTTTTATATCTGTTCCATAGACATAACGATAATGTTCTCCCCATAATCTTTCATATGATTTTTTCTTTTCAGTATCTGCCTTAGTATATACAGATTCATTTCTACTTGTCTCAAAAGAGTTAGATAAGCCCGAAATATCATACGCTTTATCTTTTTCATGAACCTCAGTTTCGTATAAGAGTTTAGGAACTCCATCTATAGCACTGTAGTATTTAACAAATGACGAACCATCATTTGCTACTGTCAATGCAGCAAATCCTTGACCCCCGTATGAAAATAATCCATCGTCTCCCAGACTTGCAGCAGAAGCTTTAGAACCAGCGCCACTAACAATTTGTTTTACTCCTTCATGGTCTATATACTGTAAACTATGCTCATGACCAGAAACAAAAATTGCTTTATCTGTATCTCTTGCCAGAGTAGAGAGTTGATTCATGAATTTACGATACTTAGCATGATACCTGTCTTGAGGAGATACTCCTCCTTGAGACCTAACCTGTGCGATAAGTGATCCTATAACAGGAAATGGCACCTTAGACTGAAATGGGAATAAATGCTTTCCAGCCGCAAAATTCCCTCCGTGAATACCATTTGTGTACATAGGGTGGTGCATTGCAACAATAATAGTCTTCTCATTATTTTTCTTAAACAAGCCTTCTATTTCTAAAAAGAAATCTTTTCTTGTCTTGATATCGCAATCATCATTCATTGTAGGGTTCTTATCCCAATTTTCTAAATACCATTGGGTATCAACAGCTATAAAAATGATATCGTCATTTACATCTATCTTTTTAATAGGACAACCATTCTTTGGTAAGAATGCATTTTTACCTAGCTTTTCTTCGATACGTTTTTGTTGACGTTTTAATCCTTTAGTTCCTTCTCGCCAATCGTGATTCCCAGGGATAAATACAACATTCCCTTTAAAGTCATCTACTGCATCTAGTTGTGTTTGTAATTTATGATCGGCATCTGCACGATCGGGACTGTTATCACTCGGAAGTCCATTTTCGTAAATATTATCACCTAGAAAAATGGCATAATCTTCTTGAGATTGTGTATTATCTAATACTTTTTTAAGGGCAACTAAGGCATCTGTACTGGCTCCTGTTTTTGCATTTCCAGCATCACCTATAAGGTAAAAGGTTTTTGAAGGAGTCTGTTTTTGCGAAAGCGTACCGTCACTACCTCCCTCTTTATCAGAAAATTGAGGTTGATATGTAGCACAACTTATACAAAAAATTAAAATTAAACTGTAGATGGTTGAGTATTTTACTTTCATATGTAATTTTTAATGTAATTTTAGGACTAAATTATATTAGATATAGCTTATGACATCTTTAGTTGAAAAAACTGATGCCTTTGTTTCGGATCTTTTAGAGAAAAAACTCCCAAAAACATGTATTTATCACAATTATGTACATGCGAAACGTGTTTATAAAAGTACGAAAGAAATCATAGAAAAAAGCGAACTTACTGCAGACGACAAAGAAATAGTACTAGTTGCAGCTTTATTACATGATACCGGATATATTCATGGAAGAGATAATCATGAAGAAGCATCTATCGTCATTGCAGATGAGTTTTTAGCTTCTGAGGGGATGAGTAAAGAACGGATAGAGAAAGTTTCTCAAGCCATCATGGCAACTAAGATGGAAAATACTCCCATAGGTGAATTAGATAAAATATTAAGAGATGCAGATGCATCACATTTTGCAAAAAGTTATTTTGAAGAAGCAAGCGAATACCTAAGGCAAGAACTTCGTATACAAGGCATTGCAGAGCATTCTATAGAAGATTGGCGTAAATGTAATATCAGTATGTTTACTACAGAGCATCATTATTATACAGCATATGCTATTGAGCATTGGAAACCCAAAAAAGATGCAAATTTGGTAAAAATGCTTGCAGAACAAAAAGAAATAAAAAAAGCAAAGAGAAAAGAAAAACTTAAAGCAAAACTTAAAGATGAAAGTCCTGAAAAAGGAGTGCAATCTATGTTTCGTATTACATTAAGAAATCATATAAAGCTTAGTGATATTGCAGATACAAAAGCAAACATATTACTATCTGTAAATGCTATTATCGTATCATTAGCATTGTCTAATTTGATTCCAAAACTTGATAATCCATCTAATGAATATTTGATTATTCCTACAGTTGTTTTTATAGTATTTAGTATTACGTCAATGATACTATCTGTACTAGCTACGAGACCTAATGTGACTAGTGGTAAATTTACTCGAGAAGATGTTGAGCAAAAAAAAGTAAACCTTTTATTTTTTGGAAATTTTCATAAGATGAGCCTTGGAGAATTTGAATGGGCTATCAATGAAATGATGCAAGACAAAGACTATATTTATTCTGCATTAACAAAAGACTTATATTTTCTTGGGGTCGTACTAGATAGGAAATATAGAATCTTACGTATCACATATACAGTCTTTATTATAGGTATTGTAGCCTCTGTAATATCTTTTGCAATCTTCTTTAAAGTGCAAGCACCTCCTATAAATTAGAAAAATCATATTATTTGAAAGAAAAGGAGCTAGAGTATATCACTAGTTCCTTATTTCTTCCATTAGATCTTCATATGTGTAGTACTGTTTTTCTGCTCCTTTTTTAGTTTTATACAATACATCTACACGTATGGCTTTCAACCCTGTAACAGCCTGTAAGTCTTCCAGTTCTACTACTTCTACATGTTCTCCTAGATATTTCTTTTCTTGTAAGAATTTAATATATCTCATATATTCACGCTCATCTGCGGCTTGACTATAGACAATAGCAATTTTTCCTTTTTGAGTAACACGTTCTTCTGTTCCCTTAATATATGCTTTGTCAACACGTTTTTTTACTACTTCGTAACGTGCATTATAGGTCCCATCTACATCAAATCGTTTTTCATCCATTCTAAAACGTACTGATAGAGATGTATTAAAAACTAAAATCATAGAAGCAACATCTAGAGGGTGTGATAGCTTTCGCGAAAGCTTATAATGTTCATTCTCCATCTCACAAATAGCTTGTAGCTGCCATAGTCTAAGGTTGTATAGATAGATCTTATTGAAACTATCTTCTCGAGTGATAGACTCGCCTATATACATATTATGCTCTACTCCGTCCGTTTTAAAACGTTCGAAAAAATGAGGGTACATCTTTTGCGCTTGTGCTTGTTGCTTATCTAAAACAGCAGCCATTTTTTTATTGATAAGCATGACAGATTCATCATAATCCTTACGGTGCTTATAAATGAGTCCCATACTATCTTCTAACATCCCCTCATAGTTAGAAATCAATAAATCAATCTGATGATCATTCCCCTTTATATGATTAAAAAATGGTTTGATATCATAGGTAAAGAAGTTTAAAATTTTACGTTCGCTATCTACAGCTAATTGCTCATTGATTTCATTAACAAAAGAATCTATTCTAAAAAGAAACTCTTCGTATACTGGAAGTTTATTTTTTTCCAATACTTTATTAAGAATGGTACGTGAGGTTTCTAATTGTAATAGTAAGTCTTTTTGAACAGCAGTATTTCTTGCCTGTGAAGATCCTTTAATATCTGTCTGTCCAAATAATGGGTATACGTCTTTAAAAACAATATCTCTAAAAGTAATGGACGTATCACCATCTACTTGACCATACATAAAGCGACGTGCCTCTTGTCTAAATCTCCAATATACGCTAGGATGTATAGAGGTACATTCATTCTGGATAATGATTTCTAAATCATTTTCCATCTGCTGTCTAGATCGTAATACAGAATCAACAAGATACGGCATAAGATCCAGTAACTTATTCGCATTAATACTATTAAGTTCATACTTATTTGGAGAAACAATTTCTAACAATCCTAAAAAGTCACCTCCGTGTGTTATAGGTGCAAAAATAGCACTATGTATCCCCTGATCTAATAGGTTTTTGTAAAAGGGAGATGTTGTGTCATAGGAATAATATTTTTCTACATCTGATACCGCAAAAAACTCACCTTTTGTAAAAATAGAATGAAAAGATCCACTACATAAGGCACTTTCACATTCTTGAGTCATTTCTTCATTAAGGACAAAACTATCAATTTCTTTTTCTGGAACTCTTTCCAAACTTTTAAATTGAACATTGTAATTTGAAAACCCTACTTTAATTTCTGTAAGATTAAATATAGATCTAAATATGTTTTGAAATGCTAAAATGAAATCGCTATCTCCTTTGTCATACTTTAATAAATTTGTTTTAAACTCTGATATAGAGACATCGGTAGTAGCGTCATATAAGTTTGCAAGAATAAACCCTTTGAACTTCCAACTCAATGGAGGGAATTTTGCCTTCCATAAATCAATATTATCAAAGTTGTCCAGTAATTCATTTACATCCTCTTGCGTAATATCAATAGCATTTTCTCCTTTTTCAGTAATTAAATAGTCCGCATTGTATAACATTCGATAGTGACGTATGATCCCATTAGCATCAGGAATATCATAATAAAAAGGACGTCTAAAATCTATATTATATCCATAATGTCTACCTAATATAATGCTACATCCCATTATATAAAAATGGTTATCGTCAAAGTTTTTTATTTCTGGAACAAATCCTTCGCCAGCATTCTCAATGATCTTATCATAGCGTCTAGAGCTTTTTATGATCCCGTTATGGAAAGGCAAAGAAGCTATCTTAATCTCATTGTCTTGTAAAACATTTGAAAAAAGATCTTCAAGTAGAATATCGGTTTGCGGTTTTAATTTTTTTAATTCTTCAAAATCCTGTACTCCATCTATCAATTCTGGATATTCCTCTGCAACAGCAATTATGCGTTTTGCTTTTAGAGCAAGTATCTCATCATCTCCATCAAGAAATGCACGATAATCATCTACCAACTTTTTAAAGCTGATATGTATCGCCATCGGAAAATCTTCTTCTATAAAAGCCATATTGTTAGTTTTTGGTTTATTATCTCATAACTCACGTATTCATATACATACAGAGTATAGTATATTAGACGGATAATATGTATTTTTGTTACTCAAATTTACGCATTTATGAGAAGAATTTTATTGGTATTTACCAGCCTTTTAATTTTTTCCTGTGGAAAAGAAGATTCCTATGGTATTAAAGGTACTGCAACAGGCTTCGAAGATGGTACTTCCCTCTACCTTCAAGAGTTAGGAGAAAACAATAAACGTATTGCTATAGATACTGCTGTTGTAAATGCTGGAAGCTTTACATTTACTAAACCTACAGCCGATGGTACCGGTATTCAGATTTTATCTGCACAAGGCATCAATGGACAGTTATTAATAGTAAAAGATAAAGCTCCATTAACAGTTACACTCTACAAAGATAGTATCAATGCATCTTTAGTAATGGGTAGTAAAGAAAACGAACTTTTTAACACATATACGAACACAAGTCGCCAAAAAAACCAAAAGAAAGCTGACCTATTACAAAAAATGCGTCAGGCACAAGCTCAAACGGATGGGGTCATGGTTACAGAATTTTCAAATCAGATTAAAGTTCTAGATGAAAAATTTGTAACAGATAAAAAGCAAGTTTTGGATACTAACCCCAATAGCATGGTTGCCATTATGGCCTTATCAGATCTTATCAATGCTAAGGTACTAAAGGTAGAAGAGACAGAAGCCTACTATAATGGCTTAGGGTCTTCTATTCAAGAATCCCCTATAGGAGGAAGTATTAAACGTTATATAGCACAACAAAAATCCCAACGAGCTGCTGCTCAACTTGCCAGCATAGGTAATAAAGCGCCACTTTTTAGTGCTCAGACTCCAGAGGGAAAAGAATTATCACTTACAGAAACTCTTGGGAAATATACAATTATAGATTTTTGGGCTTCATGGTGCAGGCCATGTCGCATGGAAAACCCAAATGTAGTTCGTGTATATAATAAATACCATGATAAAGGATTAAACATTATAAGTGTATCACTAGATAGACCAGGACAAAAGGAAAGATGGATTAAAGCGATCGAAAAGGATCAAATGGATTGGTATCATGTCTCAAATCTTAAGTTTTGGCAAGACCCTATTCCAAGATCTTATGGAGTACGTGCAATTCCTGCAACATTCTTACTAGATGAAACAGGAACAATTATTGCCAAAGATCTTAGAGGCCCTGCATTAGAAGCAAAAATGGCAGAGCTATTAGGAGAGAGTTAGCTTATTTACTCACCGTATAAAAAAATGTCTACTCTATAGTAGACATTTTTTATGCTCAATCATCAAGAATATTTTTTGATCATGCGTGAGAATGATATAGGTTACATAAAATTAAAAATGCGTCGCATTTTATATAGTTTGGAAAAATTCTCTTGAGGTCGCTAGAATTACAAATGAATATTTTAAAAGCCCAAAATATTTAACAATAAAAGCGATATCATTTGATATCGCTTTTATATTATCTCGCAAAAAGAATTCTCTACTATGCTCCCATCGCGGCAGCTACACTTGCAGACAATCGCTTATATGTACCATTTTCTAAACGATCTCTTATTGCATCAAAAGCATTAAGTGTCTCCTCTACATCTTCCAGTGTATGCGTAGCCGTAGGAATCATACGTAATAGAATCAATCCTTTAGGAATTACTGGATATACTACTATAGAACAGAAAACACCATAATTTTCTCGAAGGTCTTTTACTAAAGCCATCGCTTCCGGAATACTACCTTTAAGGTATACTGGAGTAACACAACTTTGCGTAGTTCCTATATCAAAGCCTCTTTCTTTTAAGCCTCCTTGTAATGCGTTTACATTCTCCCATAACTTTTCACGAAGTTCTGGCATGGTACGTAACATGTCCAAACGCTTAAGAGCTCCAACGACCAGTTGCATTTGCAAAGATTTTGCAAACATTTGTGATCGCAAGTTATACTTTAAATAATCTATAATTTCTTGATCTGCTGCTATAAAAGCACCTGTACTAGCCATTGATTTTGCAAACGTAGCAAAATACACATCTATTTCGTCTTGCACACCTTGCTCTTCACCAGCTCCGGCTCCTGTAGCACCCAAAGTTCCAAAACCATGTGCATCATCTACTAGAAGGCGGAAGTTGTACTTTTTCTTAAGAGCAACAATTTCTTTAAGTCTACCTTGTTCACCTCTCATTCCAAAAACTCCTTCTGAGATAACAAGAATACCACCACCCGTTTGCTCTGCCATTTTAGTAGCACGCTCTAAGTTTTTTTCGATACTCGCCATATCATTATGCTTATAGGTAAAACGTTTACCCATATGCAGACGAACACCATCTATAATACATGCATGTGTATCTACATCATATACAATGATATCATCTTTACCTACCAATGCATCAATCGTAGAAAGAATTCCTTGATATCCGAAATTTAAAAGGTATGCTGCTTCTTTACTTACAAAAGCTGCAAGTTCGTTTTGTAATTGCTCATGAAGATCTGTATGACCACTCATCATACGTGCTCCCATAGGATAAGCACTACCATATGCTGCCGCTGCTTGAGCATCTATCTCGCGAACCTCTGGACGGTTTGCAAGTCCCAAATAATCATTTACACTCCAGGTAATCACTTCTTTTCCCTGAAACTTCATACGATTTGAAATAGGCCCCTCTAATTTAGGAAAAACAAAGTATCCTTCTGCTACAGATGCCCATTTACCTAGTGGTCCTTTATCCTTATAAATCTTCTCAAATAAGTCCTTCATATTCAAATTTTCAAACGAAATGCAAAACTACATAATTAATAGTAGCTGACCTAATTCAAAATGCTAATGCATTGATGCACAAAACAAAAAACTTCTACATATGTAGAAGTTTTTTGTTTATATCTAAAAAGCGTTAAATTATTTGATATATTCTATTGTTTCTGCAGCTTCTTCATTTTGACTATCAAAAAAGCCTTGATCACGCATCCATTTGTCACTGAACACTTTACTCATATATCGACTCCCATGATCTGGAAAAATAACGACTACCCTACTATTTTCATCAAATTCGCCTTGAGCAGCTAGTTGCTTAATTCCTTGTACAGCAGCACCACTGGTATATCCAACAAAGAGACCTTCTGTTTGCGCTATTTCACGTGCACTATGTGCACTATCTTCATCAGATACTTTTACAAAAGAATCTATAAAATCAAAATCTGTTGCTGTAGGAATTAAATTCTTTCCTAATCCTTCTATACGATATGGATAAATCTCACTAGCATCAAACTCGCGAGTTTCATGGTATTTTTGGATAACAGATCCATAGGCATCTATTCCTATAATCTTGATATCTTTATTTTGAGATTTTAAAAAGCGAGCTGTCCCAGAAATAGTACCTCCAGTTCCACTACAAGCAATAAGATGTGTAATTTTACCTCGTGTTTGATTCCAAATTTCTGGTCCTGTAGTATTAAAATGAGCATCAATGTTTGATTCATTAAAATACTGGTTTATATATACAGATCCTTTCATTTCTTCATGCAAACGTTTTGCCACACTATAATAAGACCTTGGATCATCTGCACTGACATGAGCTGGACATACGTATACTTTTGCCCCCATTGCCTTTAATGCATCTATTTTATCTGGTGAAGATTTTGAACTTACAGCTAGAATACATTCATATCCTTTAATAATACTTACCATAGCAATACTAAATCCTGTATTCCCAGACGTAGTTTCTATTATTGTATCTCCAGGTTTTAATACACCATTACGCTCTGCTTCTTCTATAATATGAAGCGCTATTCGATCTTTTGAAGAATGTCCTGGATTAAAGGCTTCTACCTTTGCGTAGAAATCACCTGCAAAATCTTTAGTAATTGTATTGAGTCTGATAAGAGGGGTATTACCTACAAGTTGTAATACATTATCATACACGTGAAGTTGTTCTTCCATAAGTTTAGGTTAGATATTGAGTCTATTCCTGGTTAAAATTTTGACTCAAATCGGCACAAAAATACTACAATTTTTTTATTTATTTCCTGATCTTTTCTAAATCCAGCAGAAAGGCATAGTCTTCGGCAATTTCTTTTAAAGCTTCAAACCTTCCTGAAGCACCTCCATGCCCTGCATCCATATTACAATGAAAAAGAATTTTATTCTTGCCAGTATTGTTATCTCGTAATTTTGCTATCCATTTTGCAGGTTCCCAATATTGTACTTGACTATCGTGATATCCCGTAGTTACAAATATGTTTGGGTACGCTTTCGCGAAAGCGTTATCATAAGGGCTATAACTCTTCATATAGTCATAATATGATTTTTCATTAGGATTTCCCCACTCATCATACTCTCCTGTAGTTAAAGGAATTGTATCATCAAGCATGGTCGTAACTACATCTACAAAAGGCACGGCAGCTATTACTCCATTATATAATTCTGGAGCCATATTTATTACTGCTCCCATTAATAACCCCCCTGCAGATCCTCCAGATGCATATAAATGCTCTGATGATGTGTATCCAGAACTTACTAGATATTTTGACACATCGATAAAATCTGTAAATGTGTTTTTCTTCTTTAGTAATTTACCATCTTCATACCAGGTCCGTCCTAAATACTCCCCACCTCTAATATGAGCAATAGCATAAATAAAACCGCGATCCAAAAGACTTAATCGTATTGTCGAAAAAGAAGGATCAATAGTACTTCCGTAACTTCCATACGCATATTGAAGTAATGGAGCTTCCCCATTTATAGGAGTATTTTTATGATAGATTATAGATACGGGCACCTTGACTCCATCACGAGCTGTTGCCCATACACGTTCCATAATGTAATTGTCTTTATCAAAGTTACCCCCCAGTACTTCTTGTTCTTTCTTGACTTCTTTTTCCTTAGTAGTCATATTAAAATCAATAATAGAACTTGGCGTATTAAGTGCATTATATGCATATCGCAATGTTTCTGTATCAAATTCTATATTAGAAGTTGGATAGGCAGTATATGTCTCATTATCAAAAGGCAAATAATAATCTACTTCTCCATCCCAACGTGTAATACGTATTTTATTTAATCCATTAGCGCGCTCGCTTACAACCAAAAAGTCCTTAAAAATATCAATATCTTCTAGTAAAACATCATCTCTATGCGCAATAACTTCTGTCCAGTTCTCGAGACTTGTTTCTGTTTCAGAAGTCTTCATTAATTTAAAATTAGTCGCCTTATCCTTGTTTGTTAGTATATAAAACGTGTCCTCATAATGCGCGATACTATACTCTAAGCCCCTTGTACGTTTCTGAAAGACTTTAAATTTATGTTCCCCACTCTCGGCAGAAGCAACCTGAAACTCACTTGTGAGTGTACTACTAGAGCCTATAACAATAAACTTTTTAGACTTAGTTTTATATACATAAGAAAAAAAGGTTTCATCATCTTCTTGAAAAACGAGTTCATCCTTTTCTGGAGATGTACCTAAAACATGTTTATATATTTGATTAGACCGTAAGGTTTCTTCATCTTTTCTAGAATAATAAACAGTTTTATTATCATTAGTCCATACAGCTCTTCCAGTAGTATTCTCAATTTTTTCGGGAAGTAATTCTCCTGTCTCTAGATTTTTAAATCGAAGTGTGTATTTACGTCTACTCACAAGATCTACTCCAAAAGCTGCAATACGATTATCTTCTGAGACAGTATAACCCGCTTGATTAAAATAGGATTGCCCTTCTGCCATTATATTATTGTCAAAAACAACAATTTCATCACCAGATAAAGAATCTTTTTTACGACAGAAAACTGGATAGTCCTTTCCTGTTTCATATCGAGTATAATACCAGTAACCATTATTTTTAAAAGGTACAGAAGCATCATCTTCTTTTATGCGCCCTTTCATTTCTTCAAAAAGATCTTTTTGAAATGCTTTAGTATGCGCAGTCATTTTATCATAATAATCATTTTCGCGTTCTAAATAATCTATGACTTCTGGATGATCGCGTTCATTCATCCAGAAATAATCATCCACACGGATATCGCCATGCATTTCTAGATTTACTGATTTCTTCTCTGCTATAGGAGGATTTATATTTTTTGTCAAAGCTCTAGTATCTTTTTGATTACAACTGAGAGCAAAAATAAGTGTAAGAAATAGTATCGGGGCTATAGTTTTCATAATTTTATGTACCTAGGAACTGGTCAATTTAATAAATTTGTCAGCAAATTAATTTAAAAACGAGAATTATGTTTGGAGATATGATGGGACTCATGGGTAAACTGCAAGAAGCCAAGGAAAAAGCAGCACAAACCAAAGAACGACTTAAAACTGTTTTTGTTGATGAAAAATCTAGTGATGGGCTTCTTAAAGTGACAGCCTCTGCTAATGGTCGTATTAAAGAGATATCCCTTGACGATGCTATTCTTAAGGACAAAGAGCAACTTGAAGACTATCTTATATTAACCATAAACAAAGCTTTAGAAAAGGCTCAAAATATACATGATACAGAAATGGCTGCGGTAGCAAAAGAAGGAATGCCCTCCATACCTGGCATGGATTTTTTTAAGTAATATCTATTATCGTTTCATCATCTGGCTCATTATTCTTCTTAATGACATAGGTATAAAGCCACATTAATGTAAATGAAGGAATAATATCTAATCCTGGGATGATTTCTTCAATAAAAGTAACTACACCAGCGATTTTACCTGAATTTCCTTTATACATTTTTGTCATAAGCCATGCAGACAATGGTGCCCATATGATATCTGCAAAATCACCTATAACAGGAAGAATCCAACTTGATGTTAAAATACCTATTCCGTCAATAAATAGGCCAATAATTAATAGTTTGTATTTACTCATAAATTGTATTAAATATAACACTTTTGTGTAAGCAACAAGTGTTCCAAATACAATTATACGTTTTTATGAAAGCTTTGAGCTTATCAATTTTAAGAACTCATTACGGGTTTCAATCTTTTCAAACTGCCCTCTAAAGCCCGATGTTGTTGTCGTAGAATTCTGTTTTTGAACGCCCCGCATCATCATACACATATGTGATGCTTCTATAACTACTGCTACTCCTTTTGGTTGTAAAGTTGCGTTTATACATTCCAAGATATCATGTGTAAGTCGTTCTTGAACCTGCAGACGTCTGGCAAACACATCTACTATACGAGGGAGTTTACTAAGACCTACTATATGACCGTTAGGGATATATGCGATATGAGCTTTTCCAAAGAAAGGCAACATATGATGCTCACATAGTGAATATAGCTCAATATCTTTTACGATTACCATATCATCGTAATCTTCCTTAAACATAGCTCCTTTTAATATAGCAGCAGGATCCATTTCATAACCAGAAGTCAAATATTGCATAGCTTTTGCAGCTCTCTCTGGAGTCTTTACAATACCTTCTCTTGTAATATCTTCTCCTAAGTTGTCAATAATGGATTCAAAATTTTTCTTAACATCATCCGTAACTTGTATGTTATACTCTTCAAACTTTCTGTATGGCATATATTTAAATTGGGAAATTATTTTCTTTATGATCAAATATACAGCTTTGGAAAATGCTATCTATTTCTTTTTAACTTTTAATTAGTATAATGATCTATCTGACACCTTTAGATTTGTAAAGTCAATCAATCTATTATTATGTCTAAGAGACTCTTTTTGCTCCTCCTTTTAGTAAACACTTTTTATATATCACTACAAGCACAAAAACAACTTACTGCAACTCGCATAAGTAACACTCCTAAAATAGATGGAATCTTAGATGATCAGATATGGAGTGAACTCCCGACATATGGAGATTTTACAATGTTTGAACCGGGAAATGAGGGCGTCATAAATGAGGATACACGTACAGAAATCAAAATGGCATATGATGATAAGGCCGTATACATTGCAGCTTATTTATATGATCCAAATCCAGATCTCATTCCAAGTCAGTTTAGTCAACGTGATGAAGTATTTGCGCAAGCAGATAACTTTGTGGTAGCATTAAATACTTATAATGATGGGATCAATGAAACAAGATTTTATGTGACTAGCGCAGGAACTATTGGAGACCAGAGGGTTACTCAAACCGATCGTGATTTTGGATTTAATGTAGTTTTTGAATGTCGTGTATCAAAAGATGATAAAGGATGGTATGCAGAATATAAAATACCCTACAATGCATTACGTTTCCCCGAAGTAGATATTCAGGATTGGAGTGTTAATTTTTATCGCAGATTAGTGCGTCAAAATGAAACACATACTTGGAATCGTATTGAGCGAGGAGTAGGTCGTGATACCCAATATAATGGAATTGTAAAGGGTGTAGAAAACATAGATCCACCTATACGTTTGACATTTTTCCCTTTTCTACAAGCTCAATCTGTAACCTTAGATGGAGAGAACACAACCGATTTTACTGGCGGTGTAGATATCAAATATGGTCTGAGTGATAGTTTTACATTAGATGCGCAACTTATTCCTGATTTTGGTCAGGTAGCCTTTGATAATGTAGTTTTAAATTTAGGCCCCTTTGAACAGACCTTTAGAGAAAACAGACCCTTTTTTACCGAAGGAATTGATTTATTTGAAAAAGGACGTATTTTTTTTTCTAGACGTATTGGAGGTCCCCCTTCAGGGGATGTCGGAGATTTAGATGATAATGAAGAGGTCATTGATTTTCCAAATAAAGTAAATTTACTTAATTCATTAAAGATTTCTGGACGTACTAAAGATGGACTTGGAATTGGTTTTCTGAATTCTATATCAGAAAAAACATATGCTGAAATAGAAAATACTGAAACAGGAGAACGTAGAGAAGTATTAGTAGAACCTCTTACAAATTATAATGTCTTTGTCTTTGATCAACAATTTAATCAAAACTCATCTGTATCACTTATAAATACAAGTGTTATTAGAAGTGGTAGTGAGTTTAAAGATGCAAATGTTACGGGTGGTGTTTTTAATGTTGCCGATAAAGGAAATAATTTTAGAGCTTCAGGACGTGCAATTTTTAGTAATGTACGTACTCTTGATGGGAATACTTCAGGGTTTCTCTCAGAACTAGATGTATTTAAAATTAAAGGAAAATGGCGTTATCGCTTTGGGCATGATTTTGCAAATACCACATTAGATATCAATGACTTAGGACTAAATTTTAGAAATAATTTTAATAATTTTGTTGTTGGAGGTTCCTATGAGATTATCCAACCTACAGAAAAATTTAATAATTATCGATTTAGTATCACTGCCAGACATAGAAGACTTTATGATCCTAGTGTACAAACCCGAAATTCCATTAATGCAAATTGGTTTTTCTTTACCAAAAAACGGTTTGCCTTTGGAGGGTTTTCAAGTTATAATTCAAAAAACGATGATTATTTCGAACCTCGTATAGAAGGACGTTTTGTTACTTTTGAACCTAATTGGGGCGGGGATACTTTTATATCTACAGATTTCAGAAAAAAGTTTGCATTTGATTTTAGTGTAAATGCCCGAAAATGGTTTGGAAATCAAGAACAAGTCAACTTTGGAGTAAACTTCTCCCCTAGATATCGTTTTTCAGATAAATTTTTACTTATCCTTTCAACAAATTATAGAACTCGAAATAAAAACTTTGGATGGGTGGACAATACAGATACAGAGGTTTTCTTAGGATTAAGAGATGTAACATCTTTTGAAAATACGATAAGCGCAAGCTATAATTTTGATCCCTATAAAGCTATAGATTTACGCCTTCGCAATTTTTGGAGTACAGCAGACCATAGTAGTAACGTCTATTATATCTTAAATACGGATGGTTCCAGGACTCAAATCGATGATTATGATATTACAGAACAGAGAGATCCTAATACCAATTTTAATATATGGAATATGGATTTAAGTTTCAGATGGCGATTTGCACCTGGAAGTGAAGCAACATTATTGTATAGAAATCAGATTTTTAATAGTGATGAACAATCTACACTCAATTATACAGAAAGCTTAAGCAATCTTTTTGATCAACCTATAGAACATACCGTTTCATTGCGAGTTACCTATTTTATAGATTATAACAATGTTAAAGGGATCTTTAAAAAGTCTTCTTAGTCAAATTGTATGATGCAATTTATTGTAGTACTTTCACTTCATAAATTGAATTGATTATATGGTATCTGCAAAGCATATTTCAAAATCCTACGGGGATCTTACGGTTCTTAAAAATGTATCCTTAGAGGTAAAAAAAGGGGAAGTTGTTTCTATAGTAGGCCCTAGTGGTGCTGGAAAAACAACCTTACTTCAAATTATAGGTACACTAGACACTCCTTCTACAAATACGGATACCTCGATAACCATTAATGGAACCTCCCTAACGGCTCTTAAACAAAAAGAGCTTAGTAAGTTTAGAAATAAGCATATAGGGTTCATATTTCAATTTCATCAATTATTACCAGAATTTACCGCATTAGAAAATGTATGTATTCCTGCATATATTGCTAAAACTTCAAAAAGTGAGGCTGAGAAAAGAGCTAAAGAGCTTCTAGATTTTCTAGGCCTTTCACATCGCTATAATCATAAACCAAATGAACTCTCTGGAGGAGAACAACAACGGGTTGCTGTAGCTAGAGCTCTCATAAACAAACCTGCGCTTATTCTTGCAGATGAGCCTTCTGGTAATTTAGATACAGAAAGCGCAGAGCATCTTCATGAACTTTTCTTTAAACTCCGCGATACTTTTGGGCAGACTCTTATTATTGTGACGCATAATAAAGAGCTTGCAAATATGGCAGATCGTAAACTAACAATGGTTGATGGTACTTTTGTAACCGAATAATATGCTACTTGTCCTTACATATTGGTGTTATCTTTTTTTGATTACAAGTAGCCTAGGCTTAAGCATTCAAAAAGGATTTATACGTCAAAAAACACATGCTATTATTATTCCTTTCATAGGTGGCTTTACAATTACGCTTTTTGCAAGTATCTGGTCTATTTTTGGAGGTTTAGGAACCCTATTTGAATTATTTATAACAGGAGTTACTCTTTTACTAATGATCCTGCAACGTAAGCACTATAGAGATTATATATTTTCGCTTAAAGCGAAATTAAAATCACTCCCCTATTACCTTAAAATAGTTGCTGTACTTATCATCCTTTTTGCAAGTGCACAATGTGCAAGCGCTCCATATACTATTGATAATGAATCTTATTATATACAAACGATAAAATGGCTTGACACGTATGGCTTTGTAAATGGACTTTCAAATTTCCATTTTTTCCTAGGCCAAACGTCAGGATGGCATATATTACAAAGTGCCCTAAATATTAATGGTTTTACTTCATTTCTTAATGATCTCAATGGGTTTTATCTTATCCTAGGAAATTTATATGCATTAGAAGCATTAGGGAGATATATAAAAACCAAAGAAACTTACCTGCAATACACAGGCTTATTCCCGTTATTCAATATTTTTCTTTTTCAATTTATAAGTGCTCCATCACCAGATCTCCCGATCTATGTGCTTACCCTTATCATATTTGGAGAATTTATCACTTATTATAATAAACAACAGTCTACAAGCATAGCCATCCTGTTTTTACTAGGTGTTTTTGCAATCTATATAAAAGTAACTGCCGTTTTCTTATTACTGTTTCCAGTACTATTATACCTTAAGCATAAAGGAAATATACGCCGAGACCTTTTAAAAATAATACCGCTATCCATTTGTGCATTTATTCTATTCGCTATAAAAAATAGCATTATTACTGGATATCCATTATATCCTTTAGATAGTTTTAGTTTAAAAGAAGTTGACTGGACACTCCCATTACCTCTCCAACAATACTTAGTACAAACCACTAAGCATTATGCCTTTTTTATGACACCCGAGGTCTACGACTCAAGTACATTCATAAGTAGGACATTACATTGGTTATTGCTACCTAAGCTCCATGGATTTTTTAATCTCTCTATGTGTGCTATGTTGCTCTTTTTTCCTATAATTATTTTGAAGTCTAAAACAAAAAAACCATTACTCATCCTTTTTGTGATAAGTATACTACAGCTAGTTTTCCTATGGCTCACCTCACCTCAGTATCGTTTCTTTTTTGGATTTCTTATGCTACTTACAATGATTACATTAACAATTATTCTTCAAAAAGAAATTTACATAAAATACCTCGTCATACTGGCAACACTGGCCATAGCCGTTCCATTATTTATTCCTTTTGACTTAAACCAGTTTACAAAAAACGAGTTTCAACTAAGCCTTAGCAGATTCTCAATAGATTATCTATTGACTCCACACCCGAAAACAAAATATACAAATGCAACATACAAGAAGGTTACAGAAGGTAACTTACAGTTTAATGCACCCATAAATATTGATTTCTTTTGGGCAACAGGCGATTGTGAACTTCCATGCATTCAAGAACAGCAACTGCAGGACTTTAAAGCCTATTTTTTAGAAGTTCCACAGATGCGTACAGAAAAACTTTCGGATGGGTTTTATTCAAAAAAAGTAGCTCGTGAATAAAAAAGATCTTAAACGCTTTCTGGATGAAAAAGCGATGCAATATGAACGCCCAGATTTTATCCCATCAGATCCTATACAAATCCCGCATCGATTTGAAAAAAAGGAAGATATAGAGATCGCTGGATTTCTTACAGCAACAATTGCATGGGGTAATCGTAAAAGTATCATTACAAATGCTACAAAGCTAATGACATTAATGGAAGACAATCCTCATGAGTTTATCCTTAATTATACCCCAGATCAAAAAGAAATATTCTCAGGATTTGTACATCGTACATTTAATGAAATAGATTTAGAAACATTTGTCCGAGCTCTTCAAAACATGTATCTTAATCATGGAGGACTAGAGAATGTCTTTGTTTCTGGAATTACACAAGAAGGATTACAGCCTGCAATAGCTTATTTTAAAGCACTATTTTTTGAAGTACAACATCAACAACGCACACAAAAACATGTGAGTGATCCATTGCGCAATAGCGCTGCAAAGCGTATCAATATGTTTTTACGATGGATGGTTCGTGATTCAAAAGCTGGTGTAGATTTTGGGATTTGGAAAAAGATATCCCCATCCCTCCTATCATGTCCTCTTGATGTACATACTGGTAATGTAGGAAGAAAATTAAGATTGCTTTCGCGAAAGCAAAATGATGCAAAAGCCCTTTTAGAATTAGATACTTCTCTTCGCAAACTAGATCCCGATGACCCAGTAAAATATGATTTTGCATTGTTTGGGCTTGGAGCATTTGAAGGATTTTAAAGAAAACTTAAATCCTAGTGCTCCTTTACTTTTTTTGCTACTTTTGACAAAACCCTTATAAAGGAATGCAGTTTAAACATCCAGAATTACTTTACGCCTTACTTTTACTAATCATTCCTGTTATTGTTCATTTATTTCAACTGCGTAAATTTCAAAAAGAAAATTTTACCAATGTTGCCTTTCTGAAACAAATAAGTATACAAACACGTAAAAGTAATACTATAAAAAAATGGCTGATATTACTTACTCGTCTAGGAGTAATTGCAATGATTGTACTTGCCTTTGCACAACCATTTTTAACACAAAGCGATAGTGCTACGCGAGAAAAAGAGACTGTAGTATATATAGACAACTCCTTTAGTATGCAGGCAAAAGGAGCTTCTGGACAATTATTAAAACAAGCCTTACAAGATGTAGTTACAAATATCCCCGAAGAAGAAGTATTTACCATCATTACAAATACAGATACTTACAAAAATATTTCTATTAAAGATGCAAGAAATAATATTTTACAAATACCATATACTTCAGAACAACTATCTGCTAAAGGCATTTCTTTAAAAGCTCAAAAGGAATTTTCAAAAAACCCGGCTTCAGAGAAACGACTTATTATGATTTCTGATTTTCAAGATACAGGAGAGCAATATTCTATAGATCATGAAAATATGGCGCTTTATTATGTGCAAACAAAACCCGTCGTAGAAAACAATATTACCATAGATTCATTATACCCGATAGGTGGTGATGTGGGCAAGATCAAATTAACAGCACAATTGTCTACTCAGGAAAATCAAGATACTAATATCCCTGTATCACTATATAATGGAGAACAACTTATGGCAAAAGCTACCGCTTCATTTGATAACAATTTAGAGACCGAAGTAACTTTTGAAATCAAAAATAATACAGATTTTAAAGGTAGCGTTACGATAGAAGACCCGCTCCTCTCTTTTGATAACACCTTATATTTTAATAGTAATACGACAAGACCCATAAAAGTTTTGTCTATAAATGAACACAGCAATTCAGAGTTCTTATCACGTATATATACAATGCCAGAATTCGAATACACTGCCACTGCTATTAATGATCTTGACTATAGTAAGATCCCCAATTACAATTTTATCATTCTTAATGAGGTTACTACCCCTTCACAGGCACTAGCCAATGCATTGGCTACATTTTCTGATAAAGGAGGGAGTGTTTTGTGTATTTTAAGTGAAGATGGGGATCGTCAAAGCTATATAAACATACTTTCAAAACTGGGAAATATACAACTAGGGGAAACTGTAGCATCTCCAAAACTAGTTACCAATATCAATTATGATCATCCCATATATGCAAATGTATTTGATAATCGTATTAAAAATTTCCAATACCCCTCTATAGAAAATACGTTTGCTTTGCGCAATGGAGATCCCGTTTTAAGTTTTGAGGATGGTTCTCATTTTATAACAACTAAAAATAGCATATATGTAACAGCTGGAGGTATCAATACAAAGAATTCAAATTTTAAAAATTCTCCTCTCATCGTCCCTACGTTATATAATATGGCCAAACAAAGTCTGGCCCTACCTAGACTCTATTTTACAAACGGGATATCTACTCAATATGATATTCCTATATCTCTTCAAGAAGATGCGATCTTATCTTTAGCAAGAGATCAAAACCCATCAGATATACATATTCCATTACAACGAACTTTTGGAAATAAAGTAACAATTACAACGGGAACACAACCAGAAGAAGCAGGCATTTACAATGTGGTATACAAGGATAGTACGCTTCAACAAGTAAGCTATAACTATAGTAGATCAGAAAGTATATTGCGATATCAAACAATACAGCCCAAAGAAGGTGCCAACTACCATACATCTGTAGTTAACCTCTTCGATAGTTTGAAAGATAGTGATCGTATTCAATCGCTTTGGAAATGGTTTGTTATTTTTGCGCTGATATTTCTCTTATTAGAAATACTCATCATAAAATATTTTAAATGAACGCACTTATAAAAGCGGCAACAGTTATTGATAATCAAAGCCCACATCACGGTGCTACTGTTGACATTCGTATTAAGGATGGAAAAATTGTTCAAATAGCAAAAAAGCTAAGTGCAACTTCCGATGAGCAACTCATTCAAAAAGAAAACTTATATGTCTCTCAAGGTTGGTTTGATAGCAGTGTAAGTATGGGGGAGCCGGGTTATGAAGAGCGAGAAACAATCAAAAATGGCCTTCATGTCGCTGCAAAGAGTGGCTTTACTGGAGTTCTTGTAAATCCAAATACGAATCCCGTCATAGATACAAGTAGTGCTGTTGCTTTTATCAAAAAAATGGGAGAAGGAGTTGCCACAAGTATATATCCTATAGGTGCACTTACTAAAAAAAGTACTGGTGTAGATCTTGCAGAACTTTATGACATGCAACAAGCAGGTGCTGTCGCATTTGGAGATTATCAAAAATCAATTAAAAATCCTAACTTACTAAAAATAGCTTTACAGTATGCCCAAGGTTTCCAAGGAATGGTACTGTCTTTTCCACAAAACGATCAAATAGCTGGTGTAGGTCAGGTCAATGAAGGCCCTGTAAGCACTCGTATAGGCTTAAAAGGAATTCCTGCAATAGCCGAAAGTTTACAAGTTACACGTGATCTTCATATCTTAGAATACACAGGAGGTAAACTTCATATCCCAACAATTTCTACAAAAGCGTCTGTAGCGCTTATTAAAGAAGCAAAAAATAAAGGCTTAGATGTAAGTTGTAGTGTGGCAATACATAATTTATTCTTTACAGACGATGTACTAGAAACTTTTGATACCAATTATAAAGTAATACCTCCACTACGAGAAAGAGACGATGTAGATGCCCTTATTACAGGAGTAAAAGAAGGGATTATTGATATGGTTACAAGTGACCACAATCCATTAGATATAGAACGCAAGCATGTAGAATTTGATAATGCAATGTTCGGGACTATTTCTCAAGAAGCAATGTTTGGAGCCTTACTCACATTAGTAAGTGAGAAAAAAGCTATTCAATTGTTAACAAATGCTCGTAAGCGATTTATACAATCTACTTATACAATCAAGAAAGATACAGAAGCTAACCTAACTTTGTTTAGTACAAAAGGGAATTATCAATTTAAGGAAAGTGATATCGTATCCAAATCAAAAAACGCCAGCTTTATAGATGCTAAGCTAAAAGGGCAAGTATATGGTGTTATTGCAAACAATAAAATAGAATTAACGTAAATAAATGGGAATGGATCAAAATACTGTTTTTGAAGGAAAAACGGCAGCAGCGTTGAGCTATATCACATTTGTAGGGCTTATCATTGCTTATTTTATGAATAGTGAGTCCAAAAACCCATTTGCAGCTTTTCATATTAGACAATCTCTAGGACTTACTTTGACCTATTTCTTATTTATGATCCCTTTAAGCTCTTTTAATTCATGGTTGGTTAGTGGTCCATTTATGTTAGCATTTTTAGCATTATGGCTATATGGTATCGTCAGTGCTTTTCAAGGGCAAATAAAACCCCTCCCAATTGTAGGGAATTTCTACCAACGCGTATTTAGTGTTAATAAGTAATCTCGGTACGTCCAAATAATTTTGTTAATTTTAAAAAGCCCATATTGGCATAACACGAACCTATATACAATGACAACACCTACATCAGACGGTAAAACAACAGCAATTATATCTTATTTATGGATCATAGGATTAGTTATTGCTTTTGTAATGAATAGTTCAAAAAAAGATGAATTTGCTTCGTATCATATCAGGAATATGATAGGATTATGTGCTTTTGGTCTCGGAAACTCTATCTTAGGATGGGTAGGAGCTCCTGGATTTCTCATCTGGGGAATTCAAATTATCCTTTTTGTTTTATGGATTTTAGGGTTTATTGGCGCAATCCAAGGAGAGAAAAAAGAAATTCCTATCGTAGGAGCCTATTTCCAAGAATGGTTTAAAAGCATATAAATCAAACTTATATAAAATAATAAGAGATGTTGCGATATTGTAACATCTTTTTTAATACCTATGAAACAACTATCCTTAACGCATATTATCCAGAAACCTACAAAAAAGTCAAATGGAAAATCTCCATTATTACTTCTTTTACATGGGTACGGAAGTGATGAAAATGATCTGTTTAGTTTTGCTCCTGAGCTTCCGGGAAACTATTTTATCATCTCGGCAAGAGCTCCTATCCCTATGCAACCCTATGGAAATGCATGGTATGCAATCACTATTGATCATGAGGGTGTAAAATCATCAGATAATGAAAGAGGAATCGTCTCTAGAGATCTGATAGCTCAATTTATTGATGAAGCCATAATAGCATATGATTTGGATCCTTATAATGTAACGCTATTGGGGTTCAGTCAAGGCACTATTTTAAGTTATAGTGTTGCGCTTACATATCCAGAAAAAGTCAAGAATGTTATAGGACTCAGTGGTTATATAAATGAAGCTATTATAAATCTTAAAAGCAATGCTTCCTATGCGCATCTAAATATCTACAATTCACATGGAACAGTAGATCAAGTAATACCTATTGATGCAGCTCGTAAAACTCCTCCATATCTCAAAGCCTTAGGGATTGAAAGTTCATTGCATGAATTCCCTGTAGGACATGGTGTACACCCTACTAATTTTTACGAGTTTAAAGAATGGCTATTACAAAAAGATAAAATGTAGAATCTATCGTATTCGTTTTTTCATTTCTTCTACAATAGAATATGCTGCTGGACAGATAGCAACATTTTTAAGTGTAAGATTAGAAATTTGCTGGAATTTTTTCCTGTCGGTATGTGGAAATTCCCGACAAGCTTTTGGTCGTACTTCATAAATAGAACAATAATTATCTGCGCCTAGAAAAGTACAAGGAACACTTTGTAAAACATAATCGTTTTCTTCATCTATTCGTAAATAGGTTTCGATAAAAGCTTGCTCTTTCATCTTAAAATATTTTGCAATACGAGTGACATCTTTGTCTGTAAATAATGGCCCTGTCGTTTTACAACAATTAGCACAGGTGAGGCAATCCGTACGTTCAAATTCTGATGCATGTAACTCTTGCATGATATAGTCTAGATTTTTTGGTGGCTTTTTCCGAAGCTTCGCAAAAAATTTTTTGTTTTCGTTATGTTTATCTTTGGCTTGCTGTGGAAGCAATTTAAGTACCTTATCCATAATCACAAATTTAAGTATTACAGGTGGATCATCATATAGACATTTTTGGACTAGCAACTACAGACTATTATATGTCTCATTATACAGAAGATATTATAGTACACTCTTCTATCGCAGAAGATGATATATTACCTATCCCCTACTTATTTCGTGATTATGAAGACATGCCTCTTATAGAACAAAAAGCGCTTCAACTATGCAATGGCCGTGTATTAGATATCGGTTCGGGTGTAGGGAGTCATAGTATTTGGTTACAAGAGCAAGGACTCGATGTTACAGGAATTGATATTTCTAAAGGAGTACTTACGCTTTCGCGAAAGCGGACTCTTAAAAACACCATTTGCAATTCTATTCTACATCATCATGATACATATGACACGCTGTTATTACTTATGAATGGCACTGGAATTTTTGAGCAGGTTAGTAAAATTGATTTGTATTTACAGCATCTAAAATCGTTATTAAATGTAGGAGGTCAGATTTTAATAGATAGTTCTGATATCAAATATATGTTTGAAGATGAAGATGGAGGTTACTGGATTGACATGAATAGTAATTATTATGGAGAAGTCACCATGGCCATGAGTTATAAAGGGCAACGATCTAAAGATTTCAAGTGGTTATACCTCGATTTTGAGACGCTACAATATTATGCTAAAAAAAATGAGCTCATTGCTGAACTCATTATAGAAGGTGATCATTATGATTATTTAGCAAGGCTTACTGTTGCATAACATAGCCCTTTGCAGCTAGCTTATCTACAAGGTTTCTATATAAATCTCGACTCCATATTTCTGAAACTTCACCAACACGTCTACTAATCTCTTGTTCAGATGCTAATATTTTCTGGCCTACAGGTGAGTTATAGAAATTTGAAATCTCTGTCTGCTGTTCATAGGTTAAATTCGTCTTATCCGTAATAAATTGTTTGCCTGCCGGCGTTTCGTAAAAAGCAAGCATCCCTTTTATATCATCTTGCTCATACGTGCCCCTATATGCAGATACTAACATGTTGAGAATACGATCTAATTCTGGTTTTGTGTCTGTTTTAAGTTCATCCCAAAGACTCTCCGAAATATCATAATTCTTATACTGATGTTTAAGTAATGTAAATAGTTGATCGATAGCATCCGTATATTGATTTGCCGTTCCATTGGTATTTAAATATTTAATTACATCTTGATGATAGGTAGATTTTTGAGCAAAAAAATGTAATGAACTTAAAAAAAGTAGTACAAATAGTAATTTTTTCATCATTTTTACGATTAAATTCTAAGACACTAAAGATATAAAAATGAATAGTAAACTGTTTAGACTACCTATAACATACATTATGATGGTTCTTTTGATCGCTGTAGGGTGCGGAAGTGACGATGAAAGTGGCACTACAGAACCTGAAGTATCAAATAATGCGGCAAACCAATTACCCTTAGGGGCTTCTGCAAATGAGTTATTATCGGCAACGAGCTTTACCAGTTTACGTCTAGAATTATCATATCCTGAAGGCTTTCGCCCTACGCAAATGACAATAGATCTTATAGAATCATTTCTAGCAGCACGTCTTGATAAACCTGATGGGATTACAATTGTAGAGACCGTTATTGACCCGTCTCAAACTGCAACTGCTCCTTATGACATAAATGAAATTGTTGCAATAGAAGATGCACATCGCACTGTTTTTAATAATGGTGATGAAATAGGAGTATGGATGTTTTTTTCTGATGGTGTTTCTGAGTCCAACTCTGGAAACTCTGTTGTTTTAGGAACTGCCTATCGTAATACATCTATGGTAATTTATGAAAAGACATTCATAGATCTGGCAAATAACTCAACAACCCCGATTAATAGAACCCTATTAGAAACATCCACATTGCGTCATGAATTTGGACATATTTTCGGATTAGTAAATTCTGGTACACCACTTACATCAGATCATGAAGATCTTCCAGAAAATCCAAGACATTGTAATGTAGATGGATGTTTAATGTTTTTTCAAACGGTGACAAGCATATTTAATACAAGTGATATAGGAAGTATTCCAGATTTTGATCCTCTTTGTATTGCAGATTTACAAGCAAATGGAGGGCTGTAAATTAAAATAGATTAAAAAAAGCGTTTCCAGTTTGGAAACGCTTTTTTTTGAAGTTAAAATTATTTACTCATCAGATTTCTGAATCGAGACTTCATCAAGAGTAAGTTCTTCTCCATATTTTATAAGGAAAATAGCATCATTATCAAAGCCTCCAGATGCGTTTCTTTGGTATCTAAATTTGTTTTCTATATAGCTAGTTTCAATCCCAGAATATGCAGCACCATATAAATCATCTGCATATGTTAGACGTAAAAGTGTATCATACATAATATCAAATCCTCGTATTGCTTCTTCACTAGGACTTAATTTATAACGTTCCTCGTAAGCGTCTATAAATTCTTTTGATTGATCGTTATAACTATATTCTTTATTCATTGAAGGAAAATGAAAATTAAGGTTCATTAAGTGCATATGTTGTATTTCATCACTATCGTAAGCCCTCCCTTTATTTGTTGTAAACAATACCACTTTATTTAATGCTACGAGTGTATTGAGGTTTGTCGTTACATTACTAATAAGGGGTACATCATTTGTTTCTAAAATCACCCAATTCTCTAGAGTTTCTGAAATTTGTGAGGGGATATCATCTGGATACAAATACAGACCTTTGTCACCAGATCTTGGATTTACTTGTTTTGCATTAGGAAACAAGCTACGTAATTTAGATTTTGAAGTTGCATTTTTTGAATCTGCAATAATGATAATATTTTTTCCTTCACCGTTCTCTTTTAGAAAATTTAGCATGGCATTGCGAAGCATAGATTCACTGGGTCTAGACTGAAAAACATTAGATGCAGCATTTACTTTTTGAGTAAATGGTGATATCAAAGGTATATTACGCCTAGATAATAAACTCGCTGCTCGATTGAAATTACCAGATAGTACTGGACCTACAACAGCATCTATATCTGAAAAATTGGAATCAGATATAATGGTTTCTACTTTTCTAGCGTTTGTTGCTGCTCCATCTGATCTTACATAATCCGTATCATATACATGTAAATCTGTAGATACTCCATGTTCTTTTGCCATTTCTACAGCCATCAATGCACCACTATAAAAATCTAAAGAGAGTCTGAGAATACGATCATTCTTAAGCATCTGTTTCTGAACATCTGCGCTATCTACATCTACTCGTTTAAGACCAAATGGCAACATCAATGCTACTTTTTTTACAGAAAAATTAGTTAGACTGTCTAAAAGGCTTCCTTTTACAACGTCTCCAGGAATTGTAATTATTTCTCCCGTAGTGTTAATACTACCAGCTATTCCCTTAGGGACTTTAAGTATCATACCTTCTTTGAGTCCATCTGCGATTGTAGGGTTTAAATCTACAAGTTCATCTGCTTTCATATCAAAAGTGCGCAGTAGACTATAGATGGTATTTCCTTTTTGTACCTCATAAAAAGAATACTTCTCTGTATCAATAGTTGCAGAGTCTGTCACTTCTTTTCTAGGAACATTAATAACAGCGCCTTCTTTAAGGCCTTCTCCCATATCTGGGTTGATTGCTTCTAATTCTGAAATTGTAATACCGTAGATACGTGCAATCCCATATTTAGTCTCTTTAGGCTTTACTTGGTACTTAGTATAAGGAGCATCATCTTTTGGAGCTGTATCACTAGTTATCGCCCCTCCTGTTGTGACAACTTCTTCTTGCTTAACATAATTTAATGGGATTCTAATTCTATCCCCTTTCCGCAATGTCTCACTATATAAACGTTTATTAAACTTCTTAATAACCTCCTGAGCCACATCGTACTTTTTAGAAATACTATATAAGGTTTCTTTACGTCGTACTCTATGCGTTTTAAAGCGGATATCTTCTTGAGGTGTTTGTACTACTACAGATGCTTTGGATGGAAGAATTAATACCAGTCCTTCATAAATACGATCTTTGGCATCTGGATTGAGCTTTACAATTTCTTTTTCTGAGAGCTTGTATTTCTTAGATATACTATAAACTGTTTCTCCTGCTTCTACTTGATGTGAAACAAAATCTTGGAAAAGAATAGGTTTATTAGTTTCCGCTTTCGCGAAAGCATAAACAAACACCATACATAGTACTAAACTAACTTTCTTCATAATTTTGGTTATTCCCACTCAATTGTGGCCGGCGGTTTTGAACTGATATCATATACCACTCTATTAACGCCTTTTACTTTATTTATTATATCATTTGAGACCTTTTGCAAGAACTCATACGGTAAATTTACCCAGTCTGCTGTCATTCCATCCGTACTCTCCACAGCACGTAATGCCACGCATTTTTCATAAGTACGTTCATCCCCCATAACGCCAACAGAATTTACAGGGAGTAGCATTGCACCAGCTTGCCATACTTTATTATATAGTCCCCAATCACGGAGTCCACTGATGAAAATATGGTCTACCTCTTGTAAGATACGTACTTTTTCTGCAGTGATATCTCCTAAGATTCTAATGGCAAGTCCAGGTCCTGGAAAAGGGTGTCTACCGAGTAAATCTGCCGATAATCCCATACTTGCACCTACTCTCCGTACTTCATCTTTAAATAACATACGTAAGGGTTCAACTACTTGTAACTTCATATAATCTGGCAACCCACCTACATTATGATGTGATTTTATAGTTGCACTGGGTCCTCCAGTAGCACTTACAGATTCAATTACATCGGGATATATGGTCCCCTGCCCTAGCCATTTTGCGTTTTCAACTAATTTACTTTCATCATCAAAAACTTCTACAAAAACACGCCCTATAGCCTTGCGTTTGGTTTCTGGATCGCTTTCTCCTTCTAGGGCTTCCAAGAAACGTGCCGAAGCATCTACTCCCTTCACATTGAGCCCCATTCCTTCATATTGTTTCAGAACATCTGTAAACTCATTTTTACGTAATAATCCGTTATTTACAAAAATACAGTATAGATTTTTACCTATAGCTTTGTGTAATAATGTAGCGGCTACTGTACTATCTACGCCTCCAGAGAGCCCAAGGATCACGCGATCATCATTTAATTGTGATTTAAGGTCTGCTACTGTAGTTTCTACAAAAGCATCTGGTGTCCATGATTGGGTGATTTTTGCAATTTTAACTAAGAAATTTTCTAATATTTTTTTCCCGTCTGTAGAGTGATACACTTCTGGATGAAATTGAATCGCATAGGTATCTTCTCCTTCAATACGGTAACCAGCATTCTCTACATCACTTGTTGAAGCTATACGTATCGCTCCTTCGGGTAATTTTTTAATAGTATCACTATGGCTCATCCATACCTGACTCCCTAGAGAAACACCTTCTAAAAAGGGATCTCCATTTTTTATATCTGATAGATTAGCACGACCATATTCACGAGTATTGGATTGACCTACTTCGCCTCCATGAAAATGAGCTAGATATTGTGCTCCGTAGCATACACCTAATAAGGGCATCTTCCCTTTGATTTCAGAAAGATCTGGATGGGGTGGGTTTTCACCTCTCACAGAATGTGGGGATCCAGATAAAATTACTGCTTTATAGCTAGATATATTTTTTGGAGGATTATTGAATGGTTTGATTTCACAGTAGATATTTAATTCACGTACTCTACGTGCTATTAACTGTGTATACTGAGACCCGAAGTCTAGAATAAGGACATTGTTGTTTTGCATAGGCAAAAATACCACTTTTAGTATCAGTTTTTCAAAATTCTCAACTACAAAATATACGAGTTTTTAACAGCTTATTTTTATACATTTACATTACTTTAAAGTGATTATATGTTTATATGTTAAGATTAAACCTTAATACTTCTTTTCGCGCTCATTGTGTATTAGGTTTTGTTATAGGTTTTTGGCTTGTATTATTTCTTGTGGTTATAGCTCCATTTGATACGAGTGATCTATGATTTAAAATTCGACTACTACTATTATTACCACAGTTGTCGTATTGCCCTGTTTGATTATGGGACTTATCGTCTTACGCAAAGTGGATATGACAGCCCTTGAAAAAGTGCGTGTTTAAGTTTTTAAAAAAGAGGCTTTCGTTGTACTTTAGTTATTCTTAAAAAAAACCACGATGAAGCATTACTTTACCCTCTTACTCACTCTTTGTATCTTTTCTATAGAAGCACAGAATTACAAAGAATCGCCATGGCATATCCAAGCTCAAGATATAGATCCCAATAATTATTATGGAATTACTGTGGCAAATGGAATGGTAGGTATGGTCTCATCACCAGAACCTCTTAAAATAGATGAGGTGATTCTCAATGGTGTTTTTGATTATTATCAACGAGGTCGGGTAAGTAACATTTTAAAAACCTTTAGTCATATGAATATGCATCTAGAGGTAGATAAGCGAAGAGTAGGTCGCAACGATATCTCAAACTATGCACAAACGTTAGATATGAAAACAGCAAAACTCATCACTAGTTTTGATGTAGGAAATAAAGTTGCTGTAAAACACGAACTCATGTCATTACGCAATCTTCCATATACAGCTATGAGTATTATTGAGGTTACTGCAAAGAGTGATGTAGAAATTGTCCCTATAAATTATATAGAAGCCCCCAACCATCTTTCTGATGTCCGCAACCTTTATTCAGAAATAGACAGACCTCATGTATTAATACCGCTTATGAGCTCCGTTGCATATAGTCCTGGGAAGAAAAAAGTAGCAACTTCTACATCTTTTATATTTCCAGAAAAACATGGACATGAACCAAAGATCATCCATGAAGACTGGGATTATAATATGCATTTAATGAAGTTTAAGCGCACTCTTAAAGCTGGCGAAACCTATCGGTTTGCTTTGGTAGGTTCTACGTTATCATCTGTACAAAATCAAGATCCTCATAATGAGGCAGAACGGTTAACCATTTATGCAAAGTTAGAAGGAATTAATCGTTTAGAGACAGCGCATTTAAAAGCATGGAATACCCTTTGGGAAAGTGATATCATAATAGAAGGAGACCTTGAATCACAGCGTGCTGTACGCTCAGCTTTATATCATTTATATGCCTTTGCTAGAAAAGGTACTGCCTATAGCCTATCTCCTATGGGATTATCAGGACTAGGATATAATGGCCATGTTTTTTGGGATACAGAATTATGGATGTATCCACCATTGCTTGCGTTACAACCTGATATTGCTAAATCTATTTTAGAATATCGTTTTCAACGACTAGGTGCTGCCAAAGAAAATGCCTTTGCTCATGGATATGATGGGGCTATGTTTCCTTGGGAAAGCGCAGAAGATGGTTCTGAAGATACACCCGTCTGGGCACTTACAGGGCCTTTCCAACAACATATCACGGCTACTGTAGGTTGGGCATTCTGGAAGTATTATGAAGTAACAAAAGATAAAGAATGGCTAGCAACACGAGGGTATCCTGTTCTTAAAGAAGTAGCAGATTTCTGGTCAAGTCGTGTAGAACGTAATGGGCCTGGATCATATGATATCAATAATGTTATAGGTGCTAATGAATGGGAAGAGAATATAGATAATAACGCTTTTACTAACGGAATGGTAAAAACAGTGCTAGAGTATACCTCAAAAGCAGCAGAAGCCTTAGGAAAAATAGCAAATCCAGATTGGAGACATGTTGCAGAAAATATTCCTATACTTAAATTCCCAGATGGAACTACAAAAGAAAATGCTACCTATAATGGCGTAATGATTAAGCAGGGAGATGTTAACTTACTAGCATATCCTTTAAAAGTGATTACTGATGAAACCACCATTCGAAAAGATTTAGCTTATTATGAACCTAGACTCTCCCCAGAAGGGCCTGCCATGGGAGGTGCTATACTCACTGCACTATACTCCAGGTTAGGTGATCATAAAAAAGCGTATGAAATGTTTAAAAAAAGTTATAAACCCAATGAACTTCCTCCTTTTGGAGTCCTTGCCGAAACCGCTGGAGGAACCAACCCGTATTTTGCTACAGGAGCTGGAGGAATGTTACAATCGGTAATTTTTGGAATTGGAGGTCTTGACATTACAAATGGGGGTATTGTACAACTAGATGCAAAACTTCCTAAACAATGGAAGAAATTAACTATTACAGGAGTTGGAGTCGATAAAAAAACTTATGTAGTAGATTAATACTATAACGGATTGTAATACCATATAATTTAGTCACAAAGGGATGTACTTTTACGTACATCCCTTTTTTTATAAGCACATCCGATAACTTATCATACAGTTAAAAAAACACGTATTTATACGCGTTAAAATAGAATGCAATACTTCTAGCTTTGGTAAACCGCTTATGGTGAGATCGTACTAGCCCCAAATGATACATGCGTTGCATGATTAAAAACTAAGATTATGGCAAAACCATTTACCGTTGCAGATTATTTATTAACAAGACTAAAACAACTAGAAGTTACCGAAGTATTTCAAATTCCTGGTGATTATGTAAAACACTTTACACAAGCGTTAGAGCATTTTAAAGGAATAGAAACGATAGGAACTTCAAATGAACTCGATGCTTCTTATGCCGCCGATGCATATGGACGAACAAGAGGACTCTCTGCAGTATCTCTTCAATATGGGGTAAGTACTTATAGTGCGCTCAATGCTATTGCAGGGGCTTATGTAGAACGTAGTCCTATTGTTGTCATCAGTGCTACACCAGGAGCCGATGCTCGTCAGATAGGGAGTATGTATAATGTACTATACCACCACTCTACTGGCAACCTGAATGCTGATCAAGAAATTTTTGAAAAAGTTACGGTAGCTGCCGAAACATTAAGTACCTCTGTAGATGCTCCTAGGAAAATAGATGATCTTTTGATCGCAGCTCTTACACACCAACGACCTGTGTATATTGCATGTTATAAAGAGGTTTGGAACGATCCCTGTCCTAGACCTCCTAAAAAGAAATTAAAACCTATTATTCCTAAAAGTGAGCGCGCTGCACTTAAAAATGCTGTAAATCAAGCCTGGACACAAATTACCAATGCCACATCGCCTGTTATATTTGCCGGGGTCGAAATTTTACGACATGGCTTATCAGACTTATTACAAGAATTAATAGACGTAAGCGGGATATTATATACGACAACAAGTTTAGGTAAAACAGTACTCGATGAAAAAGGAGAAAAATTTGTCGGCACTTATTCTGATGCAGCTTCTATACCTGCTGTAACAAAACTCATACAAGAATCAGATTGTATAATTTCTTTAGGGACTATTATTACAGATGACTATTTATGGTTAGTAGAAAACAAATTTTCAGATATGATTCTGTCAACTACAGAAGAAATGCGTGCAGGATATTTTACCTATGAAGGGGTAACCCTCAAGGATTTTATAAAAATGCTTATTAAGCGATTTAAAAAAGACGAGAATTATCCACTCTCTATAAAAGCACCTGCACAACCTACATATCCAGAACCATGGCTTTCTAATACTGACCCTAAATATAAAGAACATCCAGAAGTAATTACATATAATAGATTTTTTGAACATTCTATGAAGTTTTTAAAAGATCATAAACTTTTGGATGATATTGTGATGACCTATGGAGTAAGTTCTGCCATGTATGTGGCTACCAATGCTTATGGATTATCAAAAAATAGTTACATCTCATCTGCGGCATGGCAATGTATTGGTTTTGAAACGGGAGCTGCTTCTGGAGCACAATTAGGGAGTGGTAAGCGTGCATGGACTATTGCTGGTGATGGAGGCTTTATGATGATTGCTCAATCCCTTTCTACGCTGGCAAGATTTAAACTAGATGCTGTCATTTTTGTGATGAGTAATAAAGTATATGCCATTGAGCAAGTATTTGTAGACATTACATCATTTGAAGCAGGGCCAGAACATACATTTGACGCCTTTGACATCTTACCTACATGGGACTATACAGCCCTCGCTACAGCCTTTGGAGCAGATAGCTATCGTGTTGAAACTGTAACAGAGCTTAATGATGTTTTGAAAAAATTAAAAAAGAGATCAGATCGTCCTACTCTTGTAGAAGTTGTGATTCCCGAAAAGAACTTGCCACAACAGATGTACAGAATTGGGATCGAGTAAGAGGTAGAATACGTTTATGCTTTCGCGAAAGCATACGCAACACCTACAAAACCTATAAAGAATAAATCAATCTAATTATGAAAACAAAAACATATTCAATTTTTGGTGCAGGAGCTTCAGGGCTCTATACGGCATGGAGATTACTTAACGGTGTTTCAGACACCAAAAAGAAAAATGAAAAATTACTCGTAAAAGGAGATACATTAGAACTCTATGACTGGGGGAAATATGATTTTTCGAAAGCAAACCCAGGAACTAGAGCTCCAGGAGCGCGAGTTTGTACATGGCATTATAAAGATGATAAAGAAGCATCCTATCTAGAATTAGGAGGAATGCGTTATTCTCATTGGGATGGATCGCCTATGGGAGAAGGGCATCGGGTCGTAACGAAAACCATTTCAGAGTTAGGGTTGGACAAGTATTCTGTCCCTTTTAATGAATCTGCAGATCCGCTTATGTCTTTACGCACTAAAAATATGTATATCTCAGATGTAAACTCAAATAATCCAGCACCATACGATGCAGATCATTATGGAGCAGATGTTCCCCCAGATGATGGGTTTACAGTTATAGAATCTGTAGCTATTACAGAAGAGCATGGCCCAAAAACTCGTAGAGAGTGGTGTGAATTTTATGAAAACGGAAAAATTAATATAGAGATGCCAGACAGTTCTATATATAAAAAAGGGGATTATCTGAAAGACATAGGGTATTGGAACTTAGGCTATGATATGTTGGGACAAGAAGGGTTTAGTTATCTGGCAGACGGAAATGGATATTCTTCAAATGTGGTCAATAGTAACAGTGCCCAGTCTTTTAATGTAAATGATGAATTTACACCAGGTACAGAATACAAAACACTTACAAAGGGATTTTCTGATTTATTTGATGCCTTATTTAAGAAGGTAGTAGAGCTTGCTAAGAAAAAAGGAATTCACTTAGCTTATTATCCTAATATACGACTACGATCTATCAGAGATACGGGTGATGGTATCTGTTATACAACAGCAACACGTAAAAGTCCGGATAAAGAAGATGAGCGTAAATTTTGTGACGCTGCTTTTCTTGCTATGCCTAGGAGTGCCATTGAACTTGTTGCGCAAGCAAGTAGGTATGATAATGAAAAAGGACTTGATGTCCTTAATCACGAGAAGGTACAATTGTATTTGGAATCTGTGATTATGGAACCTTCCTATAAAGTAGGGATGTTCTTTGAAACAGAATGGTGGCGAGAAACCCAAGACGGAAGTCCAAAATACCCTGCTAAATTGACAAGCTACTTTCTAACACCTGAAGGTATAGCTATATTAAAAAAGCAAGGGTTTCCAGCAAAATATCTAAAAGCTATTTCTGGAAATAGCAGTCCTGTAATTATAAATACAACCTATGCTGACAAAGAAAGCTTTATGGAAGCTATTGTGGACCATACAGAAGAACGCCTTACAATTAAACAAGAAAACCAGTTATATGAAGTCGCAGAGCTAGATACAATAGGCCCAAGTGTAACAGATATGCCTATACGTCAAGTAGTATATTTTGGAGATAATGCACGCGGTAAAAAGAAGAAAAAAGTCTACGGAATTTTAGCCAGTTATGATGATATCCAATACACTACTTTTTGGAAGGCATTAGAATTAGGTCCTAAAGCTAAACGAAAAGTACCAGAATCTAGGGATACACAGCCTCTGGAAGGACCCCGTAAAGCAACGCCCGTCATGGAAAAAATGTTACGGAAACAACTTGCCTCCTTGCATTATGGACCTCAAGCAGATTATACTGCTATTCCTAAGCCATTAGAAACAAAATATATGGATTGGTCATTACCGCCTTTTAATGCAGGATATCATGCCTATAAATCGCACTATAATCTGGGAGATGTTCAACGCAAGATTAGAAAACCATCACAGCTTATCAAAGGAGAAGATAGCGATATCTTTATTGTAGGAGAAACCTATTCTAATGATCAGGCATGGGTAGAAGGTGCATTTTGTACTTCAGAATCTGTACTTAATGACTTTTTTGGTATTAAGCCGATTATAGATGAAAAACATTATCCTTTTATCTGTCCAGAATAACTCTATAATACATTACTAAAAGATACTAAATACCTTTTGGTAGCGTATCTATATTTCACAAATCACTCACTTAAAAAAGTCTTTTCTCTTCATTGAGAAAGGGCTTTTTGCTTTAGTAATAATTAGGCAATAAAAAAGGGCATGTATAAATATCCTATATACGTAGAGTTATTTTTATTCATACGTTTTCTGGTTTAACACTGCTTTTTAATCTATGCTTATACTTTTATTCCATTTAACAGCATATTACTTATGCAATCTTGTGTAAAGGGTTTTACTTAATTCCTTTCAATAAGCCCGCAATCGAATCTAAATAATCATCACTACTCACAAGTCTTGTTATCATTTTTAAGTTCTTATACTCCTTCTATTGATCATTATAAAAGCCCTCTATAGCCTAATCTGTATTGGCACTTAATCCTTTTTATAAAATTTCTAGATTTCCTTTCCGTTTTATTTAAAGACATAAAAAAACCGTCCTAATGAGTGATCATTAGGACGGTACTATTACTATGCAATTTTAATACAAATAGGTTCTTAGCGGTAATTTATGCATATTCTATAGAAGAAGCAGCTAAGGCAAGATTCTCTTTGTATACAGCACTTAACGATTGAACACTGATAGAAGCAGTATCACTATTTTGAGCGCTATCTGCATTTACCCAAACTAATTGTGTACCATTACCTTGAAGGTTAAATGAGATAGACTGCGTATCTGATGTTTGTATCGTCACATGTTTCTCAGAATCCCCGGCATATTTGATAACATTACTTGGGTTTACTAATTTGTTTACAATATATACTTGAGCTTCTGACTCTGTAAACTGTACTGATGTAAACTGATTGATATTACTTTGAATACGTGCAGAATACCAATGAGATTCTGGAACTGCAAAATATCGTGTAAACTTATCAAAAGATTGAGGTTGACCATCAAGGTTTAACTGTTTATTGTTAATCCCTTGTGTATCAATAGGCATTTTTACACTACAGATAAATGCTTGGAGTTTTGCGCCTTGATTTCCTCCTGTAATTGCTGCCGAAACTGTATTCGTCTGGCTACCATTTACAAAACATAAAGCAGCTAAGCCTTGATTTTGAGTTGTTCCTGGTACAGTCACTTGTACAGGTGGTTGAGAATTTGACCATACTACATCTACTGTTGTAGAAGCATCATTCCCCGCTGCATTGTAAAAAAACAAGCAATACAATTGTCCATTGTTTAAGTTTCCGTTACACGTCGCTGTATCTCCTTGACCGAAATTAATAAGCTGTCCGTCGTTCCAATTAATTGATGACATAATTAAAATTATTTAAAGTTTTCCTTACTCTATTATATAAGATTTTCAGGTACCTCTTTTTCAATAAAATTCAAAAATTTGTAGCTACACGTTTGAATCATTGATTTGATTACTATACAAACATACACTAGTAATCCATTGTAAATCAGAACATAAATCCCTGTTTGGAAAATCAGGTAGTTTTCACAGGCTTTCATTTTAGTCAAAAACTGAATTAAAAAAAGATCAAATTAAAAAGGGAAAACAAAGGAAAACAGTAGTGTAAGTAAGAGATAAAAGAAAAATGGAATACCAAAAAAGAGACGTCAAAAAACGTAATCCTTTTTGGTATTACTATTTAAAAAAAATAAAATATAGGGGCACTTTGATACAAGATGTGTACCTGATTCAGTATTTATTTAATCCTTTTACCTTTTAAGGTTGAAAATTGTACCCCAGTAATTGTATCATTTGCAAATTGAAACTCATAATACGTCCCAGAATTTTTATTAAAGAAAATACTATCTGTTTCTGGCAATAAGAAAATTGGATTCGTAAAAACACCACCCGTAAACTCTAATTCATTATTCTTTACACGGATATGAGAATCACCATACTCAGGAAAATTATAGGTCCCCTCAAATCGCTCTAGCTGTTCTCGTGATTGTTTGCGAATGATTCGGGTGCGAGGTTCTATTCCAGGAAGATCGTATTCTTTGGTAATACTGAGCATGATTTCTCTCATAATAGTCCCGTTATTAGAATTTACCATAATGGCTACAGATATAGGGTGCTCTTTCCATCCAATGAGTGAAGCACGAAATCCTTCATCAGCACCTCCATGTCCAAAAGTATGATCCCCTACTGTAATACCCAATCCATAATCCTGTGTACTAAGGGTAAACATTTCATTTACAGTTTCTTTTTTAAGCAATCCATCAGTTTGTGTTTGTGAAATATATTGCATCTCATTGGCCCATTTTACTAACTGAGAAGGGGTTGTCCATAACCCTGCAGCAGCCATCTCAGGATAGATATTCCATTTACCTTCTACTTCCCTCCCATCAGAATGATATCCTGTGGCAGCTAGCGAATGGTATTTTTCAGGTAATGGATTTATATAAGTACTGGAATGCATTCCTAGTGGATTTAATACATGTTCTTGCATTATTTCCGGAAACCCTTTTTGATCTAAATCTGTAATCATCAACTGCATAATGGTATATCCTCCACCAGAATATCTCCAACTCTCTCCTGGTTTTTTATACACACGCACAGAGTCTGTATTTCCTTTACCATCTAAAATTTCAGGAACACTAGGTACTGTATCTCCTCTAGTATATCCAGGAAAACCCCAAACAGTAAGTCCAGAAGAGTGATCCAGTATCCTCCGGGTAGTTACTTTTTCTGTTTCAGTAAATTCATTATCAGGTAGCTTCCAACTGGTTAAATATGTATTGACATCTGTATCCAAATCCATCATACCATCTTCTACTAATTGTAATGCTCTGGTAGCAGCTACTGGTTTGCTGATGGAACCTGCCTGAAATAGCGTTTCTGTAGTGACTTTTCGGTTTGTTATACTGTCGGCCATTCCATAACCCTTAGCCCATTCGACTTCTCCATTGCGCATCACAGCAACACTTACACCAGCGATTCCAAAATGTTTCATTCGCTCTTCTATAGTATACGTGCGTACTTGTACACTATCATTTTTATAAATCTGTAGGTTTAATTCAAGACCATTTTCAATTCTAGAGATTCGTTCTTCCAAAGATTTTTCATCTTTAGGAGAAGAAGAAGTACAACTAGCAAGGATACATATACTAATGAGGGTATAAAAGAAGGTTTTCATAATAGGTTGATTAGATACCGTTTATCATATAGACATTCTATTTAAAAAATGGTTACATTATGAAGTACATAATTATTAAAAGTCGCTATGTATATTACTTTGATATTTTTATGAAGATTTACAGATGATATCTTTCCATAACAAATAACCATCTCGATTCATATGTAGACTATCAGAAATAAAGATATGTGGTTTTACTCGTCCATTTTTAGCAAGCATAGGGTTCCAAATATCGATATAGAAAAGCTGATCGTGACTATTACAATAATCCATCAATAAAGAATTAAATGCTTCATACTGTCCTTTATACATCCATCGAGACGGACTAGGTTTAGTGCTTATAAAATAAATCTTTGTAGTAGGATTAAATGCTAGTATTTGAGCCGTAATTTCCTTTGCAGTCTTAATAATTGCTGCAGGTTCTTTTTCTGAAGCAATATCATTATCACCTTCATATATATAAACTTTAGAAGGCTGAAATCTTAAAACTGTTTGGTCTAAAAAATACAATAAATCGGACATATGAGATCCGCCAAATCCAGTATTTACAACTTGCATCCCATCACAATCATCTGCTAGATCCTTCCAAAAACGAATACTAGAGCTTCCTGTAAAGATTGTTAGATCTTCTTTACTTGAAATTGGTAATTCAGTAATCTTTTTAATTTCCTCATCAAAACGATGTGGTTCTTGTGCGTTACTATTAAGATGTATAAAAAGCAATATAAGTACTACACCTATTAATTTATTCATTGGTTTGTTTTTTATAATTAGTTACCTAAAGTTATTATTTTTTAAAATATCTAACATCATATATATAATAGAACTCATATAACATATCAAAAATCAAAAAATATAGTGTCTTCTATAAAATATAGAAAGTACTACACCTCTACTTTTAAAAATTCTAAAATGTTAAATTTATGTTAACATTTGTATATACAATAGTTGTATAGGAAATAGTGTGTATATTTGTATAACTAAAAATTAGAAATCATGACTTATAAAGAAAAAGCAACAGACATTTACACACAATTACAACAAGGAAATTTATTAGAAGCCTTTGATAAGTACTATGCAGAAGACGTCGTTATGACAGAACCTAGAGGTACTCGTAAAGGGAAAGCAGAGAATCGTGCTTATGAGGAGCAGTTCCTTAATAGTATTCAAGAATTTCATTCATTAGAGATCAAAAACGTAGGATCTGACGAGGCTGCAGGAACTTCATTTATAGAAGCTGCTATGGATATTACCTTTACAAATGGACATCGTGCCCTTATGGAGCAGGTAGCTGTACAACAATGGAAAGGTGATCAGATTGTACATGAACGTTTTTACTACAACAACGAGCAATAAGCTATCATATATAAAGACTAAAAATCCCGTATAGAACGCGTTCTATACGGGATTTTTAGAATACATCTACCTAGTATTTTAGGTATTACTTAATTTATACATTAAACAAGAAATGCATCACATCGCCATCTTTGACAATATATGCTTTTCCTTCTACGCCTAACTTTCCAGCTTCACGTACTTTAGATTCACTACCATAGGTAACAAAATCGTCATACTTAATTACCTCAGCTCGGATAAATCCTTTTTCAAAATCAGTATGTATAACGCCTGCCGCTTGTGGGGCTGTTGCTCCTATGTTTACAGTCCATGCACGTACTTCCTTAACTCCCGCAGTAAAATACGTTTGCTGGTTTAAAAGTTTATAGGCACTACGTATCAGTTTTGCACTTCCAGGCTCATCAAGCCCTATATCTGCAAGAAACATCTGCCGTTCTTCATAATCATCCAGTTCAGCAATATCGGCCTCTGTACCTACTGCTAGTACTAGTACTTCTGCATGTTCATCTTTTACAGCTTCTCTCACTTGTTCTACATATGCATTTCCAGAAACTGCGCTATTCTCATCTACATTACATACATACATCACTGGTTTATCTGTAATAAACTGCAATGGTTTTACATATTCAGATCGTGCGTCTTCATCTATTGTAATTGCACGTACAGATATTCCTGATTCTAATCCTTCTTTGATTTGTAGTAATATAGCTTCTTCTGCCTGTGCTTCTTTGTTACCGGTTTTGGCTGCACGTTTTACTTTATCCAGCTTTTTTTCTGCGGTTTCCAGGTCTTTTAATTGCAATTCGATATCGATAGTTTCTTTATCACGTATCGGATCTACACTACCATCTACATGAACAATATTATCATTATCAAAACATCTTAGTACATGCAAAATAGCATCTGTCTCTCGGATATTTCCTAAAAATTGATTTCCTAATCCTTCTCCTTTACTAGCTCCTTTTACAAGTCCTGCGATGTCTACGATCTCTACTGTAGCGGGTATAACACGTTCTGGATTTACCAATTCTTCTAACTTTTCCAATCTTAGATCTGGAACATTGACCACCCCTACATTAGGTTCGATGGTACAGAATGGGAAATTGGCACTTTGTGCTTTGGCATTGGATAAACAATTAAACAATGTTGATTTCCCTACATTAGGAAGTCCTACAATTCCTGCTTTCATAATGATATGTTTGTATTATGCTTTCGCGAAAGCGGTCTACCACCACTCCCCTTTTCAGCGTGCAAAGATACAGTGGAAGATATAAACTTCCATCATTAATTTGTGGTCTTTATTGTAACGGCGCCATCTTGACCATACCATCGGGCTATTGTATTTTCGGCAGGTTTAAAACGTGGTGTAAAATCGACATCATCTTTTGCACTTTCTGCTGTGGTTCCAGTATGCCATTGCCAGATGTAACATCCCGCAAACCAAGGCTTATCCCATAATTTCTGAAACATTGCTTCGTAGGCTAATTGTTGGGTTTTATGAGACTTTTTTTTACTTAAAATACCTGTTATTGCTCCCCATTCCCAGGGTGCAATCGTTGCTGATGTATCACTACGGTATCCTACTTCTGTAAATAATATAGGTTTTTGATAGGCTTCTGAAGCATTTTGTAGCATTGTCATATGCGAGTCCCATCCTTGCTTTATATCTTCCAGTTCAGGTTTTGGAGTATCTGTAAGTGGGAAATAAGCTTGCACTCCTATATAATCCATTTGATCCCAAAAAGGAATTTTTTCTATGGGATCATCCCAATTCAAAGCATAGGTGAGTTTTCCAGTATATACCTTCTTCACTTCTTGTATTAGTGTATTCCAAGCTTCTGGTTTATTATCAATAACCGTGCGTAATTCGGTTCCTATACAAAATAACTGGACATTCATCGTTTCTGCAATTCTTGCATATTGTACCATCTTCTGTTGATATACTTCAAACCATGTTGTCCAATCTTCTTTAGAAAGGTGGATGTTAGATCGCCATCCCTCTCCTAACCATACATGTGGTTTTAAGTGTACTCGTATGCCTCGTTCTTGTAACCGTTTGATCTGTCTCATTACTGAAGAATCTCTTCGAGACCAACGGCCTTCTAAGACATCGCCTTGTAATCGATTTGTTTGTTCATCCTCTTGATACAAAAATGGAATGACTGTAGACCATTCTATATTATCTTTTATTATAGCTTTGGTCGCATCTTTATAGTTGGTTGTATCATCATAGGACCAGAAAACACTCATCCCGCGATGCTTTCCATCTGTATCATATCTGTTAGTAGCAATTTCTGTATTATTTTCTATATAATAATTCCAGTCATAAACATATACTTCTGTATTGTTTATTGCCATAATCCCTTTTATTATTCCAAATATGATGAGCACGGGTAGTATCAATGAGAAACTTAATCGTTTTATAGCTATTTTCCATTTCCCATATCTATAGCCCCGTACAGCATATCGTATACAAATGAATACTACATATAGTACTAAAAAAAGAAGGTGGAATGCTATATGAAAGCGATAGTTAGCGATCATACGGCCTAGTTGATCTAGGGCTTCTGAAAAACTCACATCTATGCGTACAATAGCAATAGCATATAAAACCAGAATGAGTATCCAGACACCTCCATAGATCCCTAATAAAGGCTTAAGTTCTTTTTTAAATTTCATAAGTACTATTACACAACTACTCTTTTAGAAGTATGTATACTGCATTTGTTACAGACTTTAACGTTTTTCTAAAACACTGTCTATGCTATCTAGATATTCAGGAAAAATCACAAGATTATTATGCCCGCCATCGGGAATGGTTATAAATTCTTTTTGATTTGTAGTGAGTGTTGTAAACAATCGTTGCCCATGGTCATAATTTACAACATCATCATCGGTACCATGAAAGAATGTAATAGGGGCTTTTACTTCATTTATAAAAGTATATGTAGGCATTTTAAACTTTAATAGTTTTTTTACGGGTAGTATAGGAAAACGCGATTTGGCCTCATGCTCTATACTATAAAAGGGAGTTTCTAATACTAGATTTTGGGGATTATTTCGGCTAGCCACATAGGTTGCAAAAGTAGTTCCTAAACTACGGCCGTACACGATTAATTGGGATTCGGGGGTGTTTGCTTTCGCGAAAGCGTACCACAAATCACTATCGGCATACAGCATCTTTTCTGAGCGCTGCCCCGTACTCTTCCCATACCCGCGATAGTCCATTACAATTACATTGTAGTCTTTTGCTACAAAAAAAGAAGTGATCTCTCCCCATCGTTGGAGATCTCCTGCATTCCCATGAAAATAAAGAATCGTCCCTTTAGGGTTAGCCACCTTAAAGTAAAGGCCATTAAGGCGTGCTCCATCTTCTTGATCTAGATATATTTCTTCATAATCATGAGAAAAGGTATAGGTGTACTCCTGTGGAAGGATACTGGGTAAAAACAATAAATTTTCTTGAAAAAAATAGAGCCCTCCACATAAAATACCATATAAATTTCCCATAATAAAAAGGAGGATTCCTGCTCTTTTTAACTTACGCATTCTTACGTCGTGAATTATGAATTACCTTAAAACTTGTGCCATCCAAATCTACATCTTTAGGTCTGGAGTTTAAAATTTCTGTCAGCATTTTATGGTAACTCTCAAAGTTATTAAGGTTTTTATGACCCCCACCAATTACGGTATACAACTTCGTAAGTTTTGGTTTGATTTTAGATAGCTTGACACTGGTTTTATAAGGGATAAGTTTATCGTCGGTGCCATGTATAATATGAATGGGACATTGCACATATTTCATCCATTTATAGGTAGGTAACGGGTATTTGATAAGCCATGATAGTGGCATAAACGGCATGTATCGACTTGTTACTTTAGTAAGGCTATAATAGGGTGCGTCTAGTATTAACATTCTTGGATTATTGACAGAAGCAATCTTTGTTGCCAGTCCCGAACCTAAGCTTCGTCCGTATAAAATGATATACTTTTCATCTACATGTTCTTTAAGCTTATTGTAAACTACCTGAAGGTCTCTTTTAAGGGCTTTTTGATTACGTCTTCCAGTGCTTTTTCCAAAACCGCGATAGTCCATCATCACCACATCATAGCCATTACGCGTAAAGTCTACTGCAAATTTACCCCATCCTTTTATACTCTTTGAATTGCCTTTTAAATAAAGAACAACTCCTTTTGGTTTTTTAATTTTAAAGTGCAATCCATTAAGTATTGCGCCATCACGTGTTTCTATATTATATTCATCTACTACTTGATTATCATAAAAAAATTGAAAATCGGATGGTAATTTTTCTGGCTTAAAAAGAAAATAATCTTGCAAATAGAAAAGTAAAATACTTACTATCAAATAAATAGAAACAATAACAATAACTATAGTCCACCAATACCCCATATCACTAAGGTAAAAAAAAGAATTTAAGCAAACTAGTATTGATGGTAAAGCCATCGTTTTTCTTTAACATTCTCTTAGGGATTATCTTACCAAACCCATTGTATATTGTAGCCTACATCAAAAACTACAATAATGACTATAAAAAAATCTTTGCAACTAGCTTGTATGAGTTTTGTTCTTTCAAGCTTTATTATTTCATGTACAGACGGTAACACTACAACTACAGAAGAGGATGAGGCTTCCTTCTCTGTAGCTTATGAGAAGTATGAACTGGAAAACGGACTAGATATCATTTTACATCAGGATAAAAGTGACCCTATAGTATCCCTTGCCGTACAATACGGAGTGGGTTCGAATAGAGAAAAATCGGGCCGTACTGGTTTTGCACATCTTTTTGAACATATGCTTTTTCAGGAGTCTGAAAATGTGGGACAAGATCAGTTTTTTAAGAAAATACAAGATGCCGGAGGTACACTAAATGGAGGTACATGGAAAGATGGTACTATCTATTATGAGATTGTTCCTAAAAACGCTATGGAAATGGTCATGTGGTTGGAAAGTGATCGTATGGGTTATTTTATCAATACAGTAACTGCTCCAGCTTTTGACAATCAGCAAGAAGTTGTACAAAATGAAAAACGTCAACGCGTAGATAATAATCCTTATGGACATACTCGATGGGTAATCGATAAAAATATTTACCCAGAAGATCATCCCTACAACTGGCAAGTAATAGGAGAACTTGTAGACTTACAAAATGCGACTGTAGATGATGTACGTGAGTTTTATGACAAGTATTATGGACCAAACAATGCTACATTAGTTCTTGCAGGAGATTTTGAGACCGATGAAGCAAAAGCAATGATCGAGAAGTATTTTGGAGAAATAAAAAAACGTCAAGAAGTGACTCCATTACAACCTAGACGCACTACGTTAGATAAGACAGTACGTTTATACCATGAAGATAACTTTGCGCAAGCACCACAATTAAATATGGTATGGCCTACAGTAGAGCAATATACAAATGACGCTTATGCATTAGATTTCTTAGGAGAATTATTATCAGATGGTAAGAAAGCTCCTATGTATAAAGTCTTAGAGAAAGATAAAGAACTATCATCAAGGTATTTTGCATTTAACAACTCTCAACAATTAGCAGGAGCATTCAGAATAGGTGTTACAGCAAATGCAGGAAAAGATCTAGATGATGTAGAAAAAGGGATTCAAGAAGCTTTTTCAATATTTGAAAATGAAGGATTTACTGTAGAAGATGTAGAACGTATCAAAGCAAGTCTTGAGACTGATTTTTATAATGGTATAAGTAGTGTACTTGGAAAGTCGTTCCAACTAGCACAATACAATGTGTTTGCTGGAGAACCCAGCTTTATAGAACAGGATATTAAAAATATAAAAGCTGTTACTAAAGAGGATATCCTACGTGTATATCAGACATACATAAAAGACAAGCCTTTTGTACTTACTAGTTTTGTGCCTAAAGGACAGCTAGAGCTCATCGCTGAAAATTCAGAAAAAGCTCCTGTAGTAGAGGAAGCCATTACAGAAAATGTGACAAAAACTATAGAAGATACCAAAGTAGAAGTTGCTAAAACACCATCTTTGATAGATCGTGCTACACAACCATCTCAAGGTGAAGCTCCTAAACTAAATATCCCTACAAGTTGGACCACAGAGTTATCTAATGGATTAAAAGTATATGGTATAGAACAGAACGAAATCCCAACCGTAAACTTCAATCTGGTTATTGAAGGAGGACACCTCTTAGATGATAAGAATAAAAATGGTGTTGCAAACCTTATGACTGATATCATGATGGAAGGTACCGCAACAAAAACACCTCAACAATTGGAAGAGGAAATTCAAAAACTTGGTGCGAGCATCAATATGTTTACAGGCCGCGAGTCTATTACTATTCAAGGAAATACATTGACTCGTAACTTTGCAGCTACCATGGATCTAGTAGAAGAAATTCTTATGGAACCTCGATGGGATGAAGAAGAATTTGGTCGTATCAAAACAGCGACGATTAATAGTATCAAAAGGTCTGCTGCAAATCCAAATGTTATTGCACGTAACCAATACAACAAGGCATTGTATGGAGAAGGTCATATATTCTCGTACCCAACAAGTGGTACTGTAGAAAGCGTAGAAGCGATTACTATAGATGATCTTAAGTCATTTTATGACGCAAACTTTTCACCATCCATAAGTCGTTTTCATATTGTAGGTAAAATTAATCAAGATGCTGTGATGAATGCACTTACAGATATAGAAACCAAATGGGCTGCAAAAGAAGTAACCATCCCTACCTATACAATTCCTGATAGCCGTGATAAGTCATCATTAATTTTTGTAGATGTACCTAATGCAAAGCAATCTGTAATAAACATAGGATATATAGCATTACCACGTACAGATAAAGACTTTTACCCTGCTGAAGTAATGAATTATAAATTAGGGGGTAATTTTTCTGGAGATGTAAATATGATTTTACGTGAAGAAAAAGGATATACCTATGGAGCACGTACTAGGTTTTCTGGCACTAAAATTCCTGGAACCTTTACAGCTTCATCTTCGGTACGTACCAATACAACTGGAGAGTCTGTAGAAATCTTTAGAGATGCAATTAAAAATTATAAAAACGGTATCAATGAAGAAGACCTTCAATTCACTAAAAATGCATTGATTAAATCGAATGCAAGACGTTTTGAAACACAATTTTCTTTATTAGGAATGCTACAAGAAAGAAGTGCATATGGTCTAGAAGAAAACTATATTGAAGATGAAGAAAATGTAGTGCGCAATATGACTTTAGAACAACATAAAGCTCTTGCAAATAAGTATTTGGACGAGTCAAAAATGGCATATCTAGTAGTAGGAGATGCAGCTACACAGTATGCACAGTTTGAAAAAATGGGCTTTGATGAAGTCGTATTACTAGATAAAGAAGGAAATGATATCGATCTCAAACAGGTAAAGCAGTAATTTCCATTTCCTATAGAATTAAGAAAGACCTGTGTATGCAGGTCTTTTTTTATGTGTAATTTTGTTTTTGCAAAAGCATATACATCACCAATACAATCACAATCATGAAATACATCACACTCCTAGTCTGTATAACATTACTTTTTGCCAGCTGTAAAGAAAAGTCAACTTCGACTACCGAAGAAGAAGTCGCCGAAATGGTCGTGGCAGAAGATACCGAACTGGCTAACCTATTCGGTATGATGCAAGGTTCTTATAACTCTGCAACACAAGCCGCAGAAGACAGTTCGTATTATAATATCTCATTACATATGTATCCTATTTGGAAAGACAAAGGTAATTTCTTGTACGTGGAGCAAGCGCTTAACAGCATGCAAGATAAGCCATACCGTCAGCGTATTTATGAAGTAAAACGTGTGGATGAGCAAACCATCGCTAGTTATATATATACAATCCCTAACGACTCTTTATGGATAGGAAAATGGAAAACTCCTGAGGCATTTGATAGTGTTACACAATCAGATATTGTATTACGTAATGGTTGCGAAGTTCTCTTACAACAACAAGAAGATGGAACTTTTATGGGACGTACAGGAGAAAAAACATGTGAAAGTAGTCTGCGAGGTGCTTCTTATGCCACATCAGAAGTAGCTATTGACAAAGGGCTTATCGTATCTTGGGATCGAGGTTTTGATACAGAAGGCAATCATATTTGGGGTGCCGAAAAAGGAGGTTATGTCTTTGAGGCTATAGATTAGTTTTTCTAAAAAACTCAAATAATTACTTTTCTATCTGAAATAGATAGTACTGCTTCTTTTTCTAATTTTTTGATACTTCTAATAACAGTTTCAGTACGTAAACCTGTAAGCTCTGCTATCTCTTGACGCGTAAGAGGTATTACATACTTTTGAGTATCTGTGAGTCCTTGTTGTTTTTTTAAATAACGAAGTAACGTAACTATTCTATGCTCTGGAGGATAGCTAGATACCTCTTTTAATATAATAGCTTTATAAAACAATCGATCACTTAACGTTTTTGTAAATGAAAAGTGAATTTCCGGATGCGCTTTCAAAAAAGAAAAGAAATCCATTCGAGGCATTTTAAGCAAGGTTGTTTTTTCACCAGCTTTTGCACTTGCCGGGTATCTAAAATCACTAAAAAGTGGAGGCTCTCCAAAACTTTTACCAGGACCAAAAACACCTTGTATAAATTCTTTTCCGTCTTCCGTAAGATTATACATTTTTATAGTCCCTTTAACCACTTGATAATAATATAATGCGTGCTCATTCTCAAAAAAGATGTGATCATCTTTAACATAAGAAACCATTTGGGCATTATACGAAATAAGTAATTCTACAGGTATCATTCTATATGATTAAGATCATAAAAAAGCATAAAGCTTCTCTCTAGCTTTGTCATGTAAAAATACAATACAATGACTATGTACACTTATTTATTATCCGAATTTAAATCTACTTATTATACAATGATTCCGTTGAGTATTATTTTACAGAGTTGTATAGGTTCTATTGCAGCCATGTATATTCTAGTAGATCATACCCGAAGTACAGCTATGCTAGAACTTATCATATGTGTAGTTACATGCATGTTTTATAATGCAGCTGTTCTAGCTCAATTGAGAGTAAAATGGGTCTTTAACTTACTTTTATTATCCATCGTAATTAATGTACTTTTGATCATTATCAATCTTCTGTAATATGAATCCCATAAAAGAGATTACTTCCCGCGAGGATATATTTTTTCTTGTATCTAGCTTTTATAGCAAAGTACGTAAAGATGTCTACCTTGCCCCTATTTTTAATAAGCATATTAAAGATTGGGAAGCACATCTAGAACATCTTACCGATTTTTGGGAAGCGCAACTTTTCTTCTCAAAAAAATTTATGGGTAATCCATTAGAAATACATCAAAAGGTCGACGCAGCACAAGGATATACACTCAATGAGCAACATTTTGGAGTTTGGTTAAATTATTGGATACAAACACTGGATGCTCATTTTGTAGGAGAAAAAGCAGAGGCTGCAAAAAACAGAGCTCGAAGTATAGGAACCTTTTTACATATTCACCTCTTTAAGGCACGACCTTCCTATAAAGAGTAATACGCTTTCGCGAAAGCATACTTTTTTTACTATCGCTATTAACATACATTAACTGTTTTAAAGATATAAGTCCATTATCTTTGGGAAAGTGATGAAAATAAAAATATTCTTTATTCTTTTTATAAGCGCATATGAGCTTATTTCACAAGTAGCAACAGTTCCTTTTATTGAAAATGGACTCATTTTTATAGAAGTACAAATAGAGGGAACTCAAGAAAAACTAAGCTTTGTCTTTGATACTGGAGCATCAACAGCAGTACTTGACGCATCTAGAGCTGACGAATTAGGAATTATTGCTAATTATAAACAACAAGCTACAGGAGCATCCGGATCACAGGAATATGAAATTGCCACACATCAAAAACTAACAATCGATGGGGTTCAATTTTCAAATCTTAATTTGGTTCTTGTTGATCTAAAAGCATTAAGTAGGCGTGCAGGAGTAGCTATTGATGGAATTATAGGATACGACGTATTACAAAAATTCATTACCGAATTTGACTTTGAAAAAAAAGTCTTACGATTGTATACAGATATAAAAGATGTAACATCTATAGACAGTTATACTCCATATCCTATGCAATTAAGAGGTTCCATTCCTAAAATAAATCTAACATACCTACTTAAAAATAATGAAAAGCTGTCAGGAGATTTTCTTTTTGATAGCGGGGCCAATCTAACCGTATTATTTAATACACCCTACGCAAAAAAGAAAAGATTATCAGAAAAAACAGGAAAGAACATCACCATCACATCCAGAGGACTAACAAGAGAATCGAATACTATTTCTGGAACTCTTGCAGGATTAGATTTTTTTGATTTTAGCTTTGGTGAACTTCCCATTGGTATTGCACAAGCCGAGGCTGGGGTAAGTGCCTCAAAAAGTTATGCTGGAATACTGGGAGCAAAAATCATTAATCGATTTGATATGGTCTTGGATTATAAATCCAAACAATTTTATTTTAAACCCAATAGTGAGTACTCAAAACCCTTTAAATACCCATTGAGTGGCTTTGCGCTAGAAAAAACAGATACTTCTATTATAATTTCTCAAGTAATAGATCATACAGAAGCTAAAGAAAAAGGACTTCAAAAAGGAGATACTATCCTCTCAATTAATGATCAAGAAACAACCACTCTTAAGACGTATAGAGATATCTTACAAAAAGAAGGTGAGGCAATACGCATCAAATTTCAAAAATCAACTGGAGAAATAAAAATAATTACAATTACTTTAAAACGAATTATATAATACATATTCCTGATTGTGATGACATTCTATAAGATTGTCGATATATAAATAATAACTAAAATCACAATCATGAAAAAAATTACATTTATCTCGTGTATCCTATTTTGCATAGGAGCTAGTATAGCTCAAACCAACAACACTATAAATATGGATACTCTCTTAGATCGTTATCATAACATCCCTCCTAATGGCGGGCATATATCACATTATTTTTCTACAGAAGAAATTATAGCGTTAAAGGATTATTTTTCTGAAGTAGTTACACATCCATCAGATACTCAAAGAGGAAATAACCTTACCATCTATGGCCCAAATACTGATGAAGATGAGTTTGTATCCTTTGATCCATCAACACCTACAGTATTAACTATTATTGGAAATAACTCTGGTACTGCAGATTTTGAATCTTCTGGAGATATTGATCCCGAAAACATAAATACAGCATATGTATTGACATTAACAAATGGAGAATTATATCAAGTAGATATTCTTACGGCAACCTATACATCTCTTGGAACTATTACGCCTCCTAACGGAGAAGAGTGGAATGGAATAGAATTTAATACAGGTACCAATACGCTTTATGGAATTTCCTCCAATTTTTCTACCTCTTCAACACTCTCTACCATAGATCTCGTAACCCTTACCGCTACGCCTATTGGTCAGACTGGAACTACAGGAATGATATCAATTGCTTTTGATAGCAATGTAAATATGTATGGACACGATGTGGTTTCAGATAGTTTCTATAGTATTGATATAGCTACTGGAAATGCTACATTTATAGCTTCGCTAGACTTTAATGCTAATTTTGGACAAGATCTTGAGTGGGATGCTGCTTCACAAATTATGTATATGACTGCCTTTAACGGAACAACTATAAATGCTGAAATGCGCACAGTAAACCTTACTACTGGAGAAACGACCTTTATTGATCTCCTTGGTAATGGCACTGACGTGCAAATCCCATGGGCAAGTATTCAAAATCCTTCAACCTTAGGTCTTACTGATATTCAACTATCAGAAACTACTCTATTTCCAAACCCTGTAACTGATGTTATTACGATAGAATCTCAAAAAAGTATAACGTCAATACAGGTTATAAATCTACAAGGACAACTTATAATGGAAAACCCTATATACATCAAAGAGAGTAATACAATTGATGTTTCAAAGTTGCAAAGTGGGATATACTTCTTAAATATCAAGAATGATCAAGAACAAACGGAAGTTATACGCTTTATAAAAAAATAATCCTTCTAAAAATGAAATAAGGAGTGTCTATCTTTTTTTACACTCCTTATTTTATTCGGAAACATCTTTTACCTCTACTCTGTCAACAGGAAAAAGATATAGAACATAAAAGAACGAAGAGTGTGGAAATTTGGTAGAATTTTCCCAACCATCTTTAAATACTATTAACTATCCAAGTTGTTGGGCACAGTTATTACTGACCTATTAAATTATTAAGGAATTTAGCTTTATTTAATATGTTATCATAGGTTTTTAAATCTACCCAATTTGGTAGCTGGCTTTCAATTTTAATCTTTTCAATATCATCATAATAAGAATTTTGTCTTCCGATAATTAGTACAACTTTTGGTCTGTAAGATTGAATGTTATATCTCTCAGAAAAATTCTTTCTATTTATTGAATCTTCAAAATAATCTCTGTAATTTGTTAATTGCGCTACTGCTTCATAAACGCTAGACTTAAATCTATTTCTGTTTTTTTGTAGTCTTCTTAATTCTGCGTTAGGCCTTTTTAAATCGCAAATATCACAAAAATCTGAATCTATTTTTTCAAGAAAAAAATCAGGAATTAAATCACTTCCATTCTCTTCTTTCAGTATTATTTGTGAATGTATACTCGAATAATCTCCTAGTGTGGTTAAAAAAATAGGATTTCTTTCAAAGAAATTTTGAAAATCTCTTTCTAGTCCATCTTTGTTAATTAAGTATTCTAATTCAAATATGGATTCAACAGAAAACACATTCGACTGTTGAATAATGTTAGTTCTGGATAGATTTCTATTTTGATCTTGAGATAGGTTAATATTATACGTTCCAAAATGACCAAATGGTCTTAATTTTATTTTATTATTTTCAAAATATATAATGAATTGCTGATCATTATAACTAGAATCTAAAACAGAAATTTCATTAAAAAACGATGAAAGTTTTGACTCAAAATTTATTAAATTAACTTCTGTCAAATCATTGTTAGAATCATTTATTATTTTTCTCAAAAGAGCATTCGCTTGAGTATCTGTTCTCTTATGAAATAATATTGATTCAGTCAATAATTGAAGGTCAAGTTGATTCGTGTTTTTTATTTTTTGACCGATGCGGTTTAATTTTTTTGTACGATAATCTATTTTATCGAAGAAAATTCTTGCTAACTGATTTTTCCATAATGAAGAGTTATTTAAGTGAATAGATTCAACTGTTCTTTCGTTTTTATATTTTTCATTATGATAACTTCCGCCAAGATTTTCCGTTTTAAAACCAATTTTATCATAAAACATATTAATGGCTGGGAAACTATGGTATAATTTTGAGTATATGTTTAATGGAGATGGAGGTTTTCCATATTTCCCCGTTATATTAAGTGATTGAAAAACTCTTTCTGATATTTCTATACTTTCATCTAATAGTTGGTTTACGCTTTTTTGTACTATGTGTCTATGATTCATAATTATTGCCAACGGTATTGTATGTAACTCGTAATAGAAAATTAGCTATGATTTTCCGTCATTATTGAAAGATAGCAAATTGTAATGAATTCTAGTTAAGTAATTCATTCGCAATGAGATATATACAATGTACTCAACGTTTTATTCTTTTATTAATTCCTTAAGCATTTTTTGAGCCGTTTTACTTAACAAGTTTGGTGTTTTAGGCCCACTTTGATTAGTTATAATTGATATTCCTAAATTATATTTTGGATAAATGAATAACCAATTTTGGGTACCACTCGTTCCTCCATGATGATTGTATGAAGTTCCATATTTATCTTTCCAAACTCGCCAGTAATAGGCTATTTGTAATGGATAACGCACCTCATAAAGTGCTTTATGTGATTCAGAAACTATTGGATTTTTATCATCCAGTTGTAATTCGATATAGTGCATTACATCTGTAATTGTCATTTTAATCCCACCAGCTGTTCCCCAAAGAGAGTTCAAGTTATTAGGCGCAGGTGTTTCACTGTTCATCCAATATCCAAGAACGAGGTTTTTAGTTTGTGTTGAGTCCAATGTAATTGCTGTAGTTGACATATTGTATTTATCAGAGATATTTTCTTTTAATAACTCGTCAATACTTTTTTGATAGACTGCTTCTAAGATATATCCTATTAATTCTGTACCAGCATTGGAATACAAATAATTGACCCCTGGTTCTGTTGTAATTGAAACACTTCCTAAATCACTTAAGAATTTTTCTTTATCATATGATTTTTCTAAAGCTAAGAATTCGTTAGGTACTTCTTTAGTAAGTTTTTCATATAATCCATTCATTTTGGCAGGAAGGAATGTTGGTAATCCGCTTGTGTGTGTAATTAAGTTTCTTATTGTGATTGGCGTGCCGTTATATTCTAAATTTGAATAATTTCCTTCTAAATAAATTCTAATATCGTCTTCTAATTTAATTTTTTGCTCTAGAACGGCTTTAGCAACAAGATAGCCAGTAATGGTTTTTGAAACGGAACCAACCTCATAAATAGTTTTGTCATTTGGCAGGTTGCCTTTTCCTTTTACGATTTCCCCAAAGTGTTCGGTGTAAACTTGACCATCTTTATAGATCCCTATTGAAACAGAACTTATATTCTTATTTTTTACGAACTTCTGACCGTTTTTTTGGATAATTCTTGAAATAATATCGCCTGTATTATTCTCCTGAGAAAATGATGTTCCAAATGAAGTAATTAAAAAAAAGGATACAAAGAATAAAGAGTATTTCATATTACTTTTTGAGGTATTCAGCTCAAGAATTAAGCCACATTTGCTTAATACTCAACTCGTCATCAAATGTTGGATAACGGTTTTGTACATGGTATGTTGAGGAAAATCATTGCTAATTTTCCACAGTGATTGAAAGATAGCAAATTGCAGTGAGCTATACACATCTTAAGTTTGATTCTCAATATATTTATGTATAAATCAGAAATAACAAAAGAGAGAATTAAGGTTTATATACACGGTAAAGCTTTAGACTTTTTACAACAATGATAATCCTCTCTCTTTTCTATTCTTATTTCATTCGGAAACATCTTTTACCTCTACTCTGTCAACAGGAAAAAGATATAGAACATAAAAAAAGCCATCATTCAATGATGGCTTTTTTTATGTTCTATATACTAACTGTATTATTTATGGTGCATAAACGCTTGTTTTCCTAATAATACTTCATCCGTTTCAACATGATCTTCATCAGGAACACAACAATCTACGGGACATACAGCCGCACATTGTGGTTCGTCATGAAACCCTTTACACTCTGTACATTTATCAGGAATGATATAATAAATTTCGTCACTTACAGGTACTTGAGCTTCATCTGCGTTTACAGCGTTCCCATTAGGTAAAACAATATTACCACTTAAATCTGTTCCATCAGAATAGCGCCAATCATCTGCTCCTTCATAAATAGCAGTATTTGGACATTCTGGTTCACATGCTCCACAGTTTATACATTCATCTGTAATGATAATTGCCATAGCCTTTTCTTTTCAATAACTTTGCACAAAAATAATGCCTAGCCGAAGATTAGGCAAGCGACTATGGATGTATCTCAAAGAATTAACGCTTTTGTCCAATTAGGGCATTTTCTTTCTCAATATAAATCTACAGGCATTTCTAAAAAAGAAGAAATCCCCTATAATGACCTATTCTTTGATGGATTTAAGAATCAAATAAAACTTGCACAAGAACACAATGGATGGTTTACACAAGAGAACATCTTATTTTCAATAGCTGGATGGACAGCCCTTTTAACCCGAGACACATTACAAAAATGGATACAAGTTTATCCAGAAATAAACACAGCATCTAGCCCACAGAAAAAAATTGCCGTAATTATGGCTGGTAATATTCCTTTGGTTGGATTTCATGATTTTTTATCGGTACTCATCTCTGGACATAGTTTTATAGGAAAACAATCCTCTAATGATAGAGACTTACTTCCGTTTCTAGCAAAGTATCTAGAATATGTTGAACCTAGCTTCAAAGGGCGAATTTTATTTACAGATGATCAACTTCCAGAACATGATGCTGTAATTGCTACAGGTAGTGATAATACGGCCCGTTATTTTGAATACTACTTTGGAAAAAAACCGCACATTATTCGAAAAAACAGGAATTCTGTAGCCGTCCTTACCGGGAATGAAACAGACCAGCAGTTAATAGGTTTGGCAGAAGATATTTTTAGATACTATGGATTAGGCTGTCGTAATGTATCTAAGTTATATGTCCCCAAAGACTATAATTTTGATGCTTTCTTTAATGCCATATACAGTTGGAAAGATATTATCAATCAAGCAAAATATGCCAATAATTATGACTATAACAAGGCGGTATATTTAATGAGTCTTTTTGATCTTTTAGAAAATGGCTTCTTAATGCTTAAAGAAGATGAAAATTTTGGTTCTCCTATCGCTACTTTATTTTATGAAACCTATGACTCTATGAATGCCTTACAGTCACAACTAGACATAAATACAGATAAAATACAATGTATCGTTAGTAATGGTTTTCGCGAAAGCGAAATTGCGTTTGGACAAACACAACGCCCATCCTTAGAAGATTATGCGGATGGAGTTGATACTATTGAATTTTTGTTAAAAATTTAGTTCATAAATTATTGATTTGTTAACTAGTTTTTAAGTCAATTTGGGCATCTTTGTGGTGCATAATTTAATCATACTATGAAGAAGCATAATTTTAGCGCAGGACCTTGTATTTTACCTCAAGAAGTTTTTCAAGAAGCCTCAAAAGCAGTTCTTGATTTTAATAACTCAGGACTTTCAATACTAGAAATATCACACCGTAGCAAAGACTTTGTTGATGTTATGGAAGAAGCTCGTAATCTAACATTAGAATTACTAGGGCTCGAAGGGCAAGGATATAAAACCTTGTTTTTACAAGGAGGTGCAAGTACACAATTCTTAATGGTAGCATATAATATGTTACAATCTAAAGCTGGATATATAAATACTGGTACATGGAGTGATAAAGCGGTCAAAGAAGCAAAGCTTTTTGGAGAAATTATAGAAGTAGCTTCTAGTAAAGGCGCAAATTATAACTACATCCCAAAAGGATATACTGTACCCGATGGGCTAGATTATCTTCATATTACAAGTAATAATACCATTTTCGGAACACAAATGAAGGACTTCCCTGTTGTAGATTGTCCTTTAATATGCGATATGAGTAGCGATATATTTTCTCGAACGTTGGATTTTTCAAAATTTGACTTAATCTATGCAGGTGCTCAAAAAAATATGGGGCCAGCAGGAACTACAGTTATTGTAATTAGAGAAGAGCTTTTAGGAAAAGTATCTCGTGTTATTCCAAGTATGCTAGATTACAAAACACATATCAGTAAAGGAAGTATGTTTAATACTCCTCCAGTATTCTCTGTATATGTATCCATGCTTACATTAAGATGGCTTAAAGCAAAAGGAGGTATTGCAGCTATCGAAGAACTCAATGATCGCAAAGCCACCCTATTATATTCAGAAATAGATTTGAATCCATTATTTAAAGGATTTGCTGCTAAAGAAGACCGTTCTAGTATGAATGCGACATTCTCTCTTGCAGATGGGGACTTAAAAGAAACTTTTGATGCCATGTGGAAAGAAGCCGGTATCAATGGTCTTAATGGACACAGAAGTGTAGGAGGCTATAGAGCATCTATGTATAATGCAATGACGATAGAGGGCGTAGGAACCCTTGTAGACGTTATGTCAGAATTAGAAAGAAAAGCATAATTTAAAATAATTGAAAGTGGAGTGAATCCGCTTTCGCGAAAAGCAATCATGAAAGTATTAGCAAACGACGGAGTTTCACAAACAGGAATTGATGCATTAGAAAATGCAGGTTTTGAAGTCATTACAACAAAAGTAGCTCAAGAACAACTTGCAAACTATATTAACTCAGAAAATATAGATGTCGTACTTGTAAGAAGTGCAACTACGGTACGTAAAGAAGTAATAGATGCATGCCCAAACCTTAAGATTATAGGCCGCGGTGGTGTAGGTATGGATAACATAGATGTAGCCTATGCTCGAGAAAAAGGATTACATGTTATTAATACACCAGCAGCGTCATCGGCTTCGGTAGCCGAATTAGTATTTGCACATCTATATGGAGGCGTACGCTTCTTATATACATCTAATCGCGATATGCCACTAGACGGTGATGCAAAATTTAAAGATTTAAAGAAAGCCTATGCAAAAGGAGTTGAATTACGCGGAAAAACACTAGGTGTTATAGGATTTGGAAGAATAGGACAAGAAACTGCAAAAATTGCCTTAGGATGTGGTATGAAAGTAATTGCGAGCGATCCATTTATGGAAAGTGCTACCGTAGAGGTCCCGTTTTTTGATGGACAATCAGTATCGATAACCATTGATACCATTTCTAAAGAAGAAGTTCTTTCACAAGCAGATTTTGTTACTTTACATGTCCCTGCGCAAAAAGAATACGTGATAGGCAAAGATGAGTTTTCAATGATGAAAGACGGAGCAGGTATCGTAAATGCAGCGCGTGGAGGAGTCATTGATGAAGTAGCGCTCATAGATGCACTAGATAATGGTAAACTAGCATTTGCAGGTTTAGATGTATTTGAAAATGAACCTAAACCCGCTATCAAAGTGCTTATGCATCCGCAAGTATCACTCACACCGCATATAGGAGCCGCTACAGGAGAAGCACAAGATCGTATAGGTACCGAACTTGCCGATCAAATTAAAAGCATACTCGCTTAAAAACTATAGAATACGATCAAAAAAGCCCTAAGAAATAAATATTTCTTAGGGCTTTTTCTTTACATATAAAAACGTAGGTGTGATGCTACATATATCACTGAGAGTATAGGCTATCCGATATTTCCGCGCCACAATATTATTCTCATTAAAATAAGGAAAAGTTGGGTTTTATTTCCAAATGCGTATTTACTTCATAATATAATTCTCAATATTAACAATACATTAGTAAAATATCTTTATTTTAGACGTCAATATTTAAGAAGGTATTAACATTTCTCTTAAACTAACTAAATAATTTATACAATGAAAAAACTATTACTTCTATGCCTAGTACTCTGTTTTGCAGGTACTGCAATAGGACAAGTCACAAACGAAGGAACTCCAAAAAGTTGGAAGCTACTTTCAAATCCTACCGTAAGTTCAAAAGTATTACCCACTTTTGATATGGAAGCTGTTAGAGCAGAAGATGCTGTAAATGATGTTAGTGCAAATAAACCATGGCGTTTTGGTTTTATGCATAGTGTAGACTATGGGCTGCAAGATGGTACATGGGACACCTTAGAAAATGGGGATCGTGTATGGAGAATTGCTATAGAATCTCCAGGAGCGTTATCATTAAACTTTATTTTTGATGAATTTTACGTTCCGGAAGGAGCGTCTGTATATCTATACAGTGATGATAAAAAAGATTTACTTGGAGCGTACACATCTATCCAAAATCAAGAGAGTGGTATTTTAGGTACTTGGCTTGTGAAAGGAGAGAAAGTATGGATCGAGTATTTTGAACCTGTATCTGTTCAAGGACAAGGAAGGTTACATATTGCAAAAGCCACTCATGGCTACAGAAGCTCAGAATCTTTTTCTTCTAATAGAGCATTAAACGATTCAGGAGATTGTAACCTAGATGTAGATTGTCCAATCGGGGATGATTGGATTGAGTTAAAAGATCACAATAAAAAATCAGTAGGTATCTTACTTTCTGGAGGTTCAGGTTTTTGTACTGGAGCTCTTGTAAATAACACAGCAAATGATGGTACCCCCTATTTCTTAACAGCAAATCACTGCTTTAGTAATCCTGCAGCGTGGTCATTCCGTTTTGGATGGATAAGTCCAAACCCAGTATGTGCTACTACAGCAAATAGTACTAATGGACCTACAAATATGACAATAAGTGGAGGTACCTTACGAGCTAGAAATGCAGGATCTGATTTTTGTCTAGTAGAAATTAATAGTGATATCCCAGCAGACTGGGATAGAGTTTGGGCTGGTTGGGATAAATCAGATAACTTTCCTGAATTCCAAGTAGGAATCCATCATCCAAGTGGAGATGTTATGAAAGTATGTAGAGATGATAATCCAGCTACTAAAGAAGTAAATGGAGGACCTGCTGCTCAAACATGGGAAATCACAGGTGCTGGAGCCGGTTGGGAATTAGGAGTTACAGAACCTGGATCATCAGGATCTCCTCTATTTGATCAAGATGGTAGAATTATCGGACAGTTATTTGGAGGTGCAGCTGCATGTTCAGGAACAAATGATAACAATGCTTTTGACTATTATGGTCGTTTTGCTGTCTCTTGGGATGGATCATCAGCAGCTACTAGATTACGTGATTGGTTAGATCCTTCTGGAAGTGATGTAGATATTCAGGATAGTTTCCCACCATTAGAAACTTTTGAATTAGATGGATCATTAAGCATTAGTATTCCTGAGTTAGAATGTGGAAATACAACAGCTGCCCCTACAATTACACTTACTAATCTAGGAGCAGGAAATATTACTTCTGCAACGATAACTTGGAATCTTGATGGTGGTGCAGATCAAACTTTAGAGTTTGATGGAACTCTTGCACAATTTGCAACAGAACAATTTGTACTAGACCCAATAGATTTTAGTATTGGACTACATGAAATAAGTGCAGAACTAACAGAAGTAAACGATGGTACAGATCAAAATGCAAATAATGACGCTACAACTACAGAAGTAAATGTAGAAGAACTAACACAATATGGTACTACACAGATTCATTTAGAATTGACTACAGATAATTTTGCTGAAGAAACTTCATGGGAATTTAGAAATATTGATGGTACTGTATTAGAAAGTTTTGGACCTTACCAACAAACTGTAGATGACAATACAACATTCACATATGATTTTGATGTATCTGCAGATGAATGCTATGAATTTGAAATCTTTGACGCTTTTGGAGACGGTATCTGCTGTGGATTCGGAATAGGATCCTATTCATTAACCTTAGATGACGATACAATTCTTATAGAATCTGGTGAATTTGATTCTAGTGAAATTACAGAAATGGCAATCAGTGAACCATTAGGTTTAAATGATGTCTTCAGTAGTAACTTTGCATTATATCCTAATCCAGCATCTAGTGTATTAAACGTAACCATGTCTAATAATACTGCTCAGGTAGATTATACGATTGTGAACCTAGTAGGACAGCAAATTCAAAGAGGAACTTTGAATTCTGGAAATAATGAACTAGCAATTCAGGATTTATCAAATGGTATGTATTTTATCACCATACGTGATATAGAAAATGATACTACGTTTACAACAAAAATAATTAAGAGATAATAATCCCTTTCTTATAATATATAAATCAAACGGGAGTCTAGTGACTCCCGTTTTTTTAAATTCAACAAAATGAAAATAGTATACTTACTTTTTAGTGCCTCACTATTCTTTTCGGCATGTAATAGTGCAAAGACAGATTCCCAAAAAGTAAATCTCGAAAATAATAGTTATACCATAATAACACTTATGGAAGAAGATGTTTCAACAAGCAATATGACTATTTCTTTCGATGCTGAAACCAAACAAATATCTGGTAATGCTGGATGTAATAGCTATTTTGGAGGCTACACACTTACTGATCGCGACATTACATTTTCAAAGATCGGAGCTACAAAGAAATATTGCCCAGATAAAGAGGTAGGCAGAAAAGAAAAAGTATTATTAAATGCTTTTTCAGAAATAACCCAAATGTCTCAGAGCACATCAGATGAAATTATATTTAAAAATAATAATGATCAGATAGTAATTACTGCAAAAGTCAAATAATCAATTTTATACTTCATGATTAATTAACAATCTGGTGAGAGTTCATATTTTAATCGATTAAATGGCTTATCTAGTCGATTAAGTGTAATAATTATGATAATAAGGAAAGTAGCTATAAATATTTTGTAAATTGTAAATATCAAAAACAACTTTAAAACATATAAAAATGTCAGGATTACTAGATTTATTAAATAGCCCAATGGGTAAGCAAATTATTAGCGGTGTGAGCGGGTCAACTGGTCAATCAGAAAGTGCAACAGGAAATTTATTAAGTATGGCTATGCCCGTACTTATGGGAGCAATGAAGAAGAATGTACAAACTCCTGATGGTGCTGCTGGTTTAATGGGAGCACTTTCTGGAAAACATGACGGAAGCATATTAGATAACCTTGGAGGTCTTTTTGATGGAGGTGTAGATCAAAGTGTAACTGACGATGGAGCTGGAATTTTAGGGCACTTATTAGGAGGAAAACAAGCTTCTGTAGAAAGTGCATTGAGTAGTCAATCTGGAATGGACGCAGGGTCTGTAAGTCAAATACTAAAAGTAGCGGCCCCGATACTAATGGGAGTTTTAGGAAAACAAACTCGTCAAAGTGGCGTAAGTGACGCAAACGGCATGAATGCACTTCTAGGAGGAATGTTAGGAGGGCAACCTAAAGAAAATCAAAGCCTTATTTCTTCATTACTTGATGCCGATGGTGATGGTAGTATTCTAGATGATGTAGCTGGAATGGTATTAAATAGTGGAAATAAAAAAGGAGGGCTAGGTGGCCTACTAGGCGGACTATTTGGAAAATAAATTACGTTCTTAAAAATCTAAAAATCACGTTTTACAGTATGTAAAACGTGATTTTTTATTTTATAATTATAAAAAAGTAGTTTTCCCTCAATCAAATCGCCTCCCTACTCATTATATATTTCTTATATCAAACCTCTCTCTTAATTTTGACTCTAAGAAATTAAACATTACTTTTAAAATTATGAAAAAGATTATATATAGCCTAGCCCTAGCAATAGTCATTATAGGATGTGCAACAACACAAACAAAAAAAGAGGGCACAATTACTACAACGAATACATCAGATACCTTACGAATAGCAAACGATAGCTTAGAATACGAAATATTGATTATAGAACCTGGATTTAACTCGTGGCTTGCAACACAAAGGCCAAGAGGTTTTTACGAGCAATTTTGGTTAGAAAACAGAAATATAATAAGTGTTATAGAATATAATAATCGAGTCCTTAATTCAACTCAATTTGATCCTAATTTATATATCCAACAAATTGATTACACCCGAGATGTAAATTATGGGTATGAAGTAAATTACCTTTTATATAATTGGTTCGAATTTTTTGAACAACGTTACAACCAAAAGTTGCGATAGTTGTATTTTTGTCCCAGCTATGAAGAGATTTAAAGAACGTTGGGAAATTACTAAAAACTGGCAACTTATACATCCCATATTAGGAAGCATCGCGCTAGTTGTATCAGGGTTTTTAATTGCCAAAGGGGTCCTTAACAAAACTGTAGGTAAGGACCATGAACTTTTCTACCAACTCTTAGGCTTTTTTACAGTAGTCATCACAATACTATTACTATACATTACCCTATGGTTTTTTAAAAAGCTATATACTCGTTGGAAAGTAACCTATCGTTGGGAACTTATCGCAATATTCCTTGTATTTGCGGTTACTGGATCAACAGCAGGACGCATTTCAGATCCTGTTATGGAATTAATAGGATTGCATAAAGAAACCCTTAATGGATGGATATACTGGCCTGTTAGAATTCTGTTAATATTCCCATTATATCAAGTTTTATTGGTGATCTTTGGCTGGATATTTGGTCAATACAATTTTTTTAAGGATTTTGCGGTCAATATGATATCCCGAATGGGATTTGGGTTTTTATTTAAAAAGTGAATTTGCACGCATTTCGTATACATATTATAAGAAACATATCGGCAATAGCCCTTATGTTCTTCTTGTTGTTACCTAGTGTAGTCAATCTAGTCCATAGCACAGAAAGACATGATCACATTGATCGATGTGAAAACAAATCAGACATACATATACACAAAAAGGAACTAGATTGTTGCCTTTGTGATGTTACTTTAAAAAATAACGGCGTTTTTACTCCTACTAATGAAATCCTGTTTATACCCAATCAGGATATTCCAGAAAAAACTATTCATACACAAACGGTATATCTATCTTTATATCGTACTACAGAATCTCGAGGCCCTCCAGCTTGTTAATTATAAGTATAACTACGCTTTAAATTAACAAATTATTTGCCATGAAATTTTTCATTATACTCTGCGCGATTATGTGCAGTAGTATTTGTATAGCACAAGACTGTACATACACGGTTACAGGTTACGTTATTGATTTACACAACCAAGAGGCTTTAACTGATGCAACACTCAGTATAGAGGAACTAGGTAATACCATAAAAACAAATACAAAAGGAAAATATACTTTTGATAATTTATGTAATGGTGCTACCTATACCATACGTGTATCTCATCCATCATGTAACACACAGACTATTAATGTAACTATAGATGGTAATATAGAGCGTACTATAAACATGGAACACCACTTAGAAGAATTAGGGGAAGTTTCAATTACTGGAGAAGCTCGAAAAAATGGAGGAAAAACTGCAATTGAATCGCAAGTATCCAATGAAGCTATTCAAGCCAATAGCGCAGGCTCTTTAGGAGATGCTTTAAACCAGTTAAGTGGTGTTTCTTCTTTAAATACAGGAAATACGGTTGTAAAACCTATCATTCAAGGGTTGCATAGTAGTCGTGTTGTATTGATTACTGAAGGTACACGTTTACAAGATCAGGAATGGGGTGTAGAACATGCGCCTAATGTAGATTTAAATAATGCAGGAAGCATTTCTGTAATCAAAGGAGCTGCAGGCTTACAATATGGAGGGGATGCAGTAGGAGGAACGATTATTGTCACCCCAAAACGCATTCCAATTTCTGATAGTCTCTATGGAGAAACACTGCTTACAGGTGTATCTAATGGACGTGGTGGTAGTATCACCTCTACATTAACCAAATCATATAATTCTGGATGGTATGCCAGTGTTCAAGGAACTCTAAAACGTTTTGGTGATTTTGAAGCTCCAGATTATATATTAAGCAATACAGGAGCCGATGAACGTGACGCCGCAATACGTATTGGAGTTAATAAGTATTCCTATGGAGTTGAAGCGAGTTATTCTATTTATAATAACAAATTAGGAATCTTACGCGCATCTCATGTGGGAAGTGCTGCCGATCTTGCCAATGCAATTAATAACGATATCCCACTAGTAATTGAAGATTTCACGTATGATATCAATCCGCCTAGACAAGAAGTGAAGCATCAGATAGCAAGACTTAATGCCTATAAGCGTTTTAATGATATTGGAAAGTTTAGCTTTCAGTATGATTTCCAGCAAAACAATCGATTGGAATTTGATATCAGACGTGATAGCGATGATGTACGACCAGCCATAGATTTGGAACTACGTACACATAGTGCTACCTTAGATTTTGAATATACTGCCGATAATACGATTGATGCTAAAGCAGGAATCATAGGGCGCTCACAAACTAATTTTCCAGATCCTGCAACAGGAATACGTAGATTAATTCCTGATTATGATCGGTTTGATTTTGGAGCTTATGTCCTTGCTAGTAAAACAATAGAGCCATGGACTATAGAAGCTGGCGTTCGATATGATTATAACTTTATAGATGCACAAAAATTCTATCGTACTTCCTTTTGGGAAGCCAGAGGGTATGATGTCTTATTTCCAGAATTAGTAGTGGAAGATTTAGGAACTCAGATTTTAACAAATCCTGAATTTACCTTTCATAATGTATCTGCTACTGCTGGTGTGAACTATGATTTTAATGACTTCTATAGTCTGACAGCAAACTATGCACTTTCAAATAGAGCCCCTAATCCATCGGAGCTCTTTAGTGATGGGTTACACCAAAGTGCAGCTCGTATTGAATTAGGAGATATCCGTTTTGATCGAGAAACTTCTAATAAGGTGTCTGTTGCGCTTTCGCGAAAGCATAAAAATTGGTCCTTTACTGTTGCTCCATTTGCAAATTTTATTTCAGATTTTATCCTGATAGAACCTACGGGAAGTCAACAATCATTACGTGGTAATTTCCCCGTATGGGAATACCGTCAGACAGATGCACGACTCCTCGGGATTGATATTGATAATCAATTTAGCGTAAGCGAGCATTTTAGTATTAACAATCAGCTATCTATTGTCAAGGGGCAAGATACTACCTTGGATTTACCATTGATCAATATCCCACCAGTAAATACAACAAATCGTGTTACCTATAGCAATGAAAAGTGGCACAATTTAAAAGTATCTGTTGAGAGTTATTATGCATTTAGGCAAAATGAATTTCCAGATACTAATTTTGAGGTGTTTCTGGTGCTTGAGGATGAAACCCAATTAATTGATGTAAGTACCCCTCCTGATGCCTATCACTTAATCAATTTAAGAGGGCAACTTGATTTTGCAGTAAGTAACACATCTACACTACAAGTAGCACTAGCTGTTAATAATCTTTTTGATACCTCGTATCGTAATTACTTAAACAGACAACGCTTTTTTGCCGATGACCTCGGTAGAAATGTGAGTCTACAACTTAAAATAAATTATTAAAAATAAAACCTATTAAAACAATTATTATGAAAACTATTAAATTTTTTACAATCGCACTTACCGCAGGAATTATTACTGTTTCTTGTTCTAGTGATGACGATAATAGCACACCACCCCCAGTAATTAATGAAGAAGAAGTAATTACTACAGTAATTGTAGAACTTTTAGGTGGCGTTGGTCAGGAAATAACATTGCGCAGTGTAGATGATGATGGGCCTGATGGACCTAATCCTCCAGTGATTACTATGGAAGGAGATGACTTCGACCCCAATGAGGTCTATTTAGCGGATATTACATTCCTAAATGAAACTGAAGATCCAGCCGAGGATATCACCGAAGAAGTAGAAGAAGAAGATGATGAACATCAAGTATTCTTTACAGTTTCAGATGGTCTTAACATCACAACAGAATATGACAATTTTGATGGAAATGACAACCCATTAGGGACTCAATTCACATTAAATACTGGAGAAGTAAGCACAGGTAATTTTACAATTACACTACGTCATGAGCCAACAAAACCAAATACAGGTCTTGCAGATGCTGGAGGAGAAACTGATATTGAAGTGACCTTCCCTATTGAAATCTTAGAATAGTGGCTCACATCTATAGATTCAACTAGCACATTAAAAAAGTTCCCAACTTAAATGATGGGAACTTTTTTATTTTACAATCAATTGTCTATTAATTATGCTTCTTGAGGAGGTTGTTCGGGTTTTGCAAAGAGATCCATATAGGCTCTTCCTAAAAACTCGGTTACATCACTGGCTATCAAACTTTCTATACCATACTGGTTAATCGCAATATCGGCAGCTGTACCATGAAAATATACTCCCATCATTGCTGCTTCAACCGGGTGATAGCCTTGTGCAAGCATTCCTGTAATTACACCTGTAAGAACATCTCCTGTTCCAGCAGTTGCTAATCCAGGATTTCCAGAATTATTTACATACAATCGCATATCATACGTAGTAATAGTATGTGCACCTTTGATAACTATGACAATATCATGGTTTTTGGCAAACTTTGCGGTCTTTTCAAGTTTTTCAAAATCATCTTTCCACTCCCCTACTAGACGTTTTAATTCACCTAAGTGAGGAGTAAAAATAGAAAGGTTTGGCACATGTTCCATAAGAGTAGGATTTGCCGCAATGATATTAATGGCATCGGCATCTATGACTATAGGACGCTCCTGCCCTTTAAGAAAATTCTCCATAGCTTTTGCTGTTTTTGGATCTGTACCCATACCTGGGCCTATTCCTATAGCATTTGCTTCTGTCTGAAAATCAATTTCCTCAAAAACCTTTCCATTAAAATTATCGGTTTCTGTCATTACTTCTGGTAAAGCAGTTTGTAAAATCGGAACACCTATTTGTGGAATATAAGCAGTTACCAAACCACTTCCTGCACGCATAGCTGCTTTACTGGCTAAGATAACAGCCCCCATCTTTCCATAACTCCCACCTATAATAAGACTATGTCCAAACATCCCTTTATGTGCATACTCAGGACGACTTCTATAAAGCTGTATGATTTCTTGTTTTCCTATAAGTTCTACATCTGTAGGCGTTGTTGCAAGATATTCTGGATCTAACCCTATATCTATTGCTTCCCACATAGTAACATACTGTCCTGACTCAGGCAAGAAAAAAGCAAGTTTGGGTGCCTGAAAACTTAACACATACGTAGGGGCAATTACCACATCTTCTTCTGTTGGAGATTGGTCTACATACATTCCAGAAGGTATATCAATAGATAAAATATAGGATCCTGATTGTGTGATTTTTGTGAATAGTTGTTTTACCCAATCATCAGGACAACGATTAAGCCCAATTCCAAAAATAGCATCTACTACAATATCTTTAGGACTAATCTCTGGAAGTTCTGTATCAGCTTTAAGTAGTACAGGCCAGTTTTTAGTACTATTTTTTAATTCGTCATAAGCTTTTAAAAAGCCTGGAGACCTTTTATCACTACAGTTAACAATATAGGTTGTAACATTATAACCGTTTTTTATAAGATTACGAGCAATAACAAGACCATCACCTCCATTATTTCCAATCCCACAAAAAACCTTTATCGGTACTTGCCCCCCTTGTAATCGTTTATGCATCCATTCATATACATATCCACCTGCACGTTCTAAAAGATTATAAAAAGGAATCCCTTCTTTTTCTATGGTTACTTTATCTGCTTGATAAATTTGTTCTTTACTATATATTTTCATCTATTTTAATTTCTTTGAATTATCCTTCTAGCAAAGGACAAATTGCTAGCATATTCTAAAAATATGCTAAAATATAGGGTTATAATTACTAAATCCCTAAAAATCAATCACACCCCTTGTCTAGTATTGTAAAAATACTACTTTTAACGGGTAAAACGATATGAATACACAATCACACATATTCATTTTTAGTACCATTATTACTTCAGGTACAGGTACCCCTATGGGGTTATAAGTTATTACATATCGTCCGTTCTCTATCCATATTCTGGATTTAAATATTACATATCAATATTCATATAAAAATAAACACCATGCGTGTACTCAAATTTGGAGGTACTTCTGTAGGAAGTATTTCAAACATACAAGATGTCATTTCTATCGTTGCAAACAGTGCGCAAAAAGATCGTGTTGCTGTTATTGTTTCGGCAGTGGGAGGTATCACTAATAAACTCTTGAAAGCCGGAGAATTTGCTTCTCAAAAAAAAGAGCAGTATCAACAATTATTTCAAGAAATTAAAGATACACATTCGTCTTTTGCAAAAGCATTGACGGCACATAATCCATCTGTTATAAAAGAAGTTACTCAATTAATGAATGACTTAGAAGCTTTACTTCACGGAATATATCTGATCAATGAGTTATCGCCTAAGACCTTAGACAAGCTTGCTGCTTTTGGAGAATTGGCCTCTTCTTTAATTATTACTGCAGCTTTTAATCATGAAGGAGTTCATGCTACTCGAAAAGATACGCGTGACTTAATCTTAACAGATTGCACCCATAGTAGAGCCACAGTATACTATGAAAAAACGCATAAAGCAATCCATGATTACTTTGAAGAAAGTAATCAGCAGATTACGATCTTCCCCGGATTTATAGCACGCTCTGAAGCAGGTGATACAAGTACGTTAGGACGTGGCGGATCCGATTTTACGGCCTCTATTATTGCGGCAGCAATGGATGTAGATGCGCTTGAAATATGGACAGATGTAAGCGGTATGTATAGTGCAAATCCCAAACTGGTAAAACAAGCACAACCTATCGCCACGATATCGTATCATGAAGCCATGGAGTTATCGCATTTTGGTGCTAAGGTATTATACCCTCCAACCATTGCTCCTGTGATGCAAAAAAATATTCCATTATACATAAAAAACACAATGGATCCAGAAGCCCCTGGCACATGTATTACACAACAGCCAAATGGAAAATCACACCCTATTAAAGGAATAAGTCACATAAGTGATATTGCATTACTTACGCTAGAAGGAACTGGAATTGTAGGGATTTCTGGGATTTCAAAACGCCTTTTTGAAACACTATCAAATTTAGATATTAGTGTCATCCTCATTACACAGGCATCTAGTGAGCATAGTATTTGTCTTGGTATTGTACAAGATGATGCAGAAGCAGCAAAAAATGCCATAGATGAAACCTTTGCCTATGAAATCTCATTGCATAAGATAGAACCAGTAATCATAGAAGAAGATCTCGCCATTATTGCATTGGTAGGAGAACGTATGAAAAGTCACCAAGGGATTTCAGGAAAAATGTTCCGTACATTAGGAAAAAACAATGTAAACATCAGAGCTATTGCACAAGGTGCCAGCGAAAAAAACATATCGGCGGTTATAGCTTCTAAGGATGTAAAAAAAGCATTAAATAGTCTTCATGAGCGTTTCTTTGAAGATCAACGCAAACAGCTTAATCTCTTTATTATGGGAGTAGGAAATGTGGGAGGACGACTTATGGCTCAAATACAACAACAACAAAAGTACCTTTTAGAAAACCTCAACCTTAATCTACGAGTTATAGGGATTTCAAACAGTCGTACTATGATATTACAGGAAGACGGTATTGATTTACAGCAATGGAAAGAGCTATTGGAAAAAGGGGATACAGCAGATTTGGTACGCTTTCGCGAAAGCGTAATCAATCTCAACATCCGAAACTCTGTATTTGTAGATGTTACTGCAAATGAAGATGTAGCTATGAGTTATGCAGACTATTTACGTAATAGTATTGCTGTAGTGGCTTGTAATAAAATAGCATGTGCCAGCGCAATGGAAAACTATACAGAACTTAAGCAATTAAGCCGTACCTATAATGCCCCTTTCCTTTTTGAGACTAATGTAGGCGCAGGATTACCTATTATTGACACACTTAATAACCTTATAGCATCTGGAGACCGCATTACAAAAATTCAAGCCGTTTTATCAGGTAGTTTAAACTTTGTATTTAATAATTTTACTCCAGGTGATAGTTTTCATGATGTGGTTCAACAAGCCAAAACCGAAGGCTATACAGAACCCGATCCTCGGATTGATTTAAGTGGTGTGGATGTGGCACGCAAAATCTTAATTCTCGCTCGAGAGAGCGGACTTAAACTTGAACTTGAAGATATTGAAAATCTTCCTTTTCTTACAGAAAATAACTTAAAGAGTACAGATGTACCCCATTTTTTCGAAACCTTAAAAGAAGATGCCGCACATTTTGAAAAATTAGTAAGTGAGGCAGCTTCACAAGACAAACGATTAAAATACGTCGCACAACTAGATCATGGAAAAGCGAGTGTGGGGCTCCAAGCTGTAGGTGCAGAAAGTGCGTTTTATAATCTTGAAGGAAAAGATAATATTGTACTTTTCTATACAGAACGTTATCCTGAACAACCGCTTATTGTAAAAGGTGCAGGAGCAGGTGGTGATGTAACTGCTAGTGGTCTGTTTTCGGATATTATACGTTTGAGACAAGGATAAAAAAAGGGATATGAATAACGAAGTAAAAATATTTTGCCCGGCTACTGTAGCAAACGTCAATTGCGGATTTGATGCATTAGGATTTGCACTAGAAGGAATCGGTGATGAGATGGTTTTTCGCAAGGTACCACAGCCAGGAGTTGTTATTACAAAAATCACAGGAGAAGACCTTCCTATGGAAGCTACAAAGAATGTAGCTGGTGTCGCTGCAATAGCAATGCTTGAGGGAGAAGCGTTAGATTTTGGTATAGAAATAGAAATTCATAAAAAAATACGCTGTGGTAGTGGGATTGGAAGCAGTGCTGCTAGTGCAGCAGGAGCTGTTTTTGGGATAAATCAATTTTTAAAAACTCCTATCAGCCCTTTAGAACTTACACATTATGCTATGAAAGGTGAAGCTCTTGCCAGTGGTCATGAACATGCAGATAATGTAGCGCCTTGCCTTTATGGAGGTACTACATTAATTACAGGATATGACCCTTTTAGGATTACTGCACTCCCTCCTATGGATCATCTATTTGTAGGCATATTGCATCCACATATCAAAATAGCCACTAAAGATGCACGTGCAATTTTACCCAAAGAAGTACCACTTAAAGACGCTATTACACAGGCGCAAAAGTTGGCAGGATTTGTCACCAGTCTGTATGAGTGGGATAAAACACTTTTTGCAGAGAGTCTACAAGACCTATTGATAGAGCCACATCGTAAGCAACTTATCCCCCATTTTGATGCAATCAAAGAGATTTCGATTGCAGAGGGATGTATTGCTTTCGGAATTTCGGGATCAGGACCTAGTTTGTTTTGTTTTGCTTTCGCTAAAGCGCATATAGACAATTACCTCGCCACTAGTAAAACATATTATATGTCCAAAGGACTGGAGGTAGATACCTATTCCAGCCGTGTGAGTGGTCAAGGATGCTACGTTCTATAATTCAAAAAACCGTCAATAAAAAAAGTACATGAAATATTATAGTTTACAACAACAAGCACCCATTGTAACATTTGACGAAGCAGTAATCCGAGGAATTGCACCAGATAGAGGGCTTTATTTCCCAGAAGATATTCCGCAATTACCTGCAAGTTTTTGGGGAGATATAGAGCATCTTTCTCATGAAGAAATTGCATTTACAGCTATGAAGCCTTTTGTAGGGGATACTATAGATGATAACGCTTTACGCGAAATTGTCGCCGATGTTTTATCCTTTGATTTTCCAATCGTTCCTATAGAAAATAATGTTGCAACTCTAGAGCTTTTTCATGGCCCTACGATGGCCTTTAAAGATGTGGGAGCACGTTTTATGGCTCGCTGTCTGGGATACTTCTTGAAAAAGCGCAAACAGACTGAAGAAGTTACAGTACTCGTAGCTACAAGTGGAGATACAGGTGGTGCCGTAGCGCGTGGTTTTTATAAAGTGCCAGGGATTAAAGTAGTCATCCTCTACCCTGCTGGTAAAGTGAGTAAAATACAAGAAAAGCAACTCACGACCCTAGGACATAATATCACTGCTTTTGAAGTCAAAGGTACTTTTGATGATTGTCAAGCTATGGTAAAACGCGCTTTTCTAGATACGGATATTACGAATAAACGACAGCTCACCTCTGCAAATAGTATCAATGTAGCCAGATGGTTACCGCAATCACTTTATTACCTCTTTGCTTATAAAGCACTTAAAAAACTAGGTAAACCCTTAGTATTTTCTGTACCTAGTGGAAATTTTGGTAATATCTGTGCAGGTATGGTCGCACATTTTATGGGAATGCCTGTCCAACAGTTTGTCGCATCGGTAAATAGTAACACTACAATCCCTAGATATATGGCATCTGGTGTCTATGCTCCTATAACAACAGTGCCTACTATTAGTAATGCTATGGATGTAAGTGACCCTAGTAATTTTGTGCGAGTTTTACAGCTGTTTGAAAATGAACGAAACATACTTTCTAAAAAATTTACTTCCTACTCCTATTGTGATCAGGCTACACGTGCTGCAATGCACACACTATATACCAAACATAATTATATCGCAGATCCTCATGGTGCTGTAGGATATCTAGGTCTTAAAGCTTATTTAAAAGATCATACAGAAGCTCATGGTATATTCTTAGAAACAGCACATCCCGTAAAATTTCTCCCTGCTGTAGAGCCTGTTGTAGGTGCCTTCAAAGAACTTCCAGAACAGATAGCTTCTCTTATGGATAAGGAAAAAGTAGCATTACATGCAGGTAACTATATGGATTTAAAAACATATTTGATGGATGTATAAATCATTGTTATAACCTATAAATTTTAAGAACTTATATGCTGTAGTCTTATTCATGCTAAGTATCTTTATGATGACCATACAACGTTTATATGTGTATGAATTACATGGAAATATTCTTTATGAAAAGACTACTTGCAGTTATTACAATTATACTATCTCAAAGTATATTAACAGCACAAGAAAACGGGGTCTATACTTCATTAGAAGAAGCTTTAGTTACTCCAAAAAATGTCACAACATTACATCTCAATTGCTCTGATTATCATAAGTTAGAACAACACACAGCTACATTTACAGCCATAGAAAATCTTTATATCAAAGACTGCAAGCTTAAAGAACTACCTAGTAGTATAGGAACTATGCATAATTTACGTTTGCTTAATCTTCAAGGAAATAACCTAAAAACGTTACCAACAGAAATAAAAAAAATACAGGAGCTGGCTGTGATCAATCTTAGAGGTAATAGTTTTAAACAGATTCCAGAAGTGTTACTTACGCTTCCAAAGCTTCGAGAAATTGATCTAGCCAATAACGCATTAGATCTTACCATAACTATCAAAGAGTTATCACATATCAAAAAATTGGATTTTCTGTATTTAAGCGATAATAATATTACACAGTTACCCTCAGAGGTTCAAAACCTATCTGTACTCCAGGAACTACACCTTTCTAAGAACTCTCAATTGGATCTTAAAAACATATTTACGGTCCTATCTCCTGTAAAATCTCTTAAAATATTAGTTCTATCTGATACACATATTACTTCAATTCCATCTGAAATCATGCAGATGAAACAGCTCAATGGTTTGGTGCTGGATACAAATCCTAATATAGCCATAGATGGATTACTTAGATATAAAAGTATGCTACCCGAATTAAAAGTTATTTTACTGCGTGACTGTAACTTATCACAATTACCCAAAGATCTAAGCGGGTTTGCTTCACTAGCCGTTTTGGAATTAAGCAGAAATCCCTTTTCTATAGAAGAACAGACCAGAATCAAAGAAGCACTTCCTAATGTTAATGTCATATTTTAATAGTATAACCGTATAATTAGTATGGAGATAGGTACTCGAGAAATGATTTCTAGTGATATCGAAAAAGTCGTCGATTATTTTATAAATGCCGATGCCATGTTTCTTAAAGGAATGGGGGCAGATAAAACAAAGTTCCCAGATAGAAATACATGGATAACACTTATACAATCTGAATTAAACAAACCCAACCCTCAAAAAGAATTTTATTATATCATTTGGTTGATAAATGATGAACCTGTCGGACATTCTAATATCAATAAGATACACTATGGAAATCATGCTACAATGCATTTACATCTGTGGAATACACAACAACGTAAAAAAGGTCTAGGCATTAGATTTTTAAAAAGTACCCTCCCCTATTATTTTAAAAATTTCCATCTCAAAAAAATACTTTGTGAACCCTATGCAGAAAATCCTGCCCCACATAGAGTTTTACAAAAACTAGGATTTACACTACAACAAACATATGAAACTACTCCAGGCTGGATTAATTTTCATCAAAGAGTACATCGTCATGAACTCACAAAAGAATCATTTATAAAAAAAATCCAATAAATCAACTTTTACATAAAAGAGCAAACTTTATGTAAACACATATCTAATTACTCCAAAGTACTAGCATTGCCATCAACAAGTAAGATTACTCATTGTCGCGAGTATCTGTTCTTTTAGGTTTTAAGCGTTTTGCATCTTTAAGACTCTTATGGATCATCCATTCTAATTGTCCATTTATACTACGGAATTCATCATCTGCCCATTTTTCAATAAGCGAGAATGTCTCAGGGGAGATACGTAAAACAAATGATTTCTTTTTACTCACAAACTAGGCATTTAAGGTTCCCGTATTAATCACAGGCATAGCTTCTTTATCGCCACAAAGTACAACCATTAAATTACTTACCATAGACGCTTTTTTATCATCATCAAAATCAATGATATCATCGGTTGTTAATTTTTCAAGTGCATCTTCAACCATTCCTACTGCACCTTCTACTATTTTCTTACGCGCTGCGACTATCGCCACCGCTTGTTGCCTTTTTAACATAGAACTTGCAATCTCAGGAGCATAAGCCAGATATCCTATCCGTGCTTCCAGTACCTGAATTCCAGCAATAGAAAGGCGTTCTGTAATTTCATTTTCAAGAGCATCATTCACTTCATCCATTCCAGATCGTAATGTAACATCTGCCTGGGCATCATCAAAATTATCATAAGGGTATGAACCTGCAAGTTTTCGAACAGCGGCATCTGTCTGTACTCTTACAAATTCTTGATAGTTATCTACATCAAAAGCAGACTTATACGTGTCTTCAACCTTCCATACAAGAATCACATTAATTAAAATCGGGTTTCCTATCTTATCATTTACTTTTACTCGTTCACTATCAAAGTTACGCGCCCGTAGAGATATTTTCTGTCTTGAATAAAAAGGGTTTGTCCAAAAAAAGCCATTATCTCTTACTGTGCCTTTATAAGCACCAAACAATACCATCACTTTAGAACTATTAGGATTCACTGTAAAAAAGCCTCTCATAATTAATAGTACTACTGGAACTAAAACTAAAAAAATAGGGCTCTGCGAGACAATAGATCCTACCAAAATAGTAATAAACAGTAGTAGTAAAACAATGAGCATTAGGTATCCATTTGTGCTTTTAATTCTTTTCTCTTTATTCATAATGATATTATTTTGATATTACAATAATAATAATTTATTTTAATATTTCAAAATAGAACCTCTCTATTGACATAAAGTACAGTAGTCATTTTACTACATCTTTCTTATTAAGAATATCGTATCTTACCTATCTATATAACTATCCTTCACATGAAAAAAATCTTTATCTCTACGTTTACATTCCTTTTTGTAATTATTGCATTCTCACAAGAAAAAGCGGTTCCAATTTTTAAAGATGGTGAAGCGCAAATTGTCCCGGCATTTGAAGATTCAAAAAAATGGGTTCGTCATGATTTATGGGTAGAAACAAATTTTAACACGGATGGAGATGAAACTATGGATCGAATGCATGTATCTGTCACTCGTCCCTATCAAACAGACACAGAGGGTTTAAAACTTCCTGTTGTATATGTATCTAGTCCTTATTTTGCGGGTGTTGCAGGAAATGTAGATGGTCTTTTTTGGGATGTTAAACATGAACTGGGAGCTGTTGAAAAAGAACGAGTACATCCCGAAGTACAACGACGTGGAAAACGCCCTATCATTTCAAACTCTCATATAAAAACATGGGTCCCTAGAGGCTATATTGTTGTTCATTCTTCTTCCCCAGGAACAGGTTTATCACAGGGAGCACCTACTGTAGGTGGTATCAATGAATCATTGGCTCCAAAAGCAGTCATAGATTGGTTATGTGGACGTGCAAAAGGATATACAACACCCGATGGTACCGAAGAAGTTGCCGCATTCTGGTCTACTGGAAAAGTAGGTATGACAGGAACTTCATATAATGGCACGATACCTCTTGCAGCCGCAACTACTGGCGTTGACGGATTGGAAGCTATTATCCCTATTGCTCCTAACACTTCGTATTATCACTACTATAGAGCAAATGGTCTAGTGAGATCACCAGGAGGATATCTAGGCGAAGATATTGATGTACTCTATGATTTCATTCATAGTGGAGATGAGGCCAAACGCCCGTATAATAATAAAACTGTACGGGATACTGAAATGAAAAATGGCATGGACAGGATTACGGGAGATTATAATGATTTTTGGGCAGGACGGGATTATTTATTACAAATGAAACCTATGAAGGCTGCCTTATTAATGTCACATGGTTTTAATGATTGGAATGTTATGCCTGAACATAGTTACCGAATTTATGCCCAAGCAAAGAAACAAGGAATTCCCTCGCAGATATTCTATCATCAGAATGGTCATGGAGGTCCACCTCCTATGACAATGCGGAATAGATGGTTTACACATTATCTCCATGGAATAGATAATGGTGTTGAAAAAGATGCCCGCGCATGGATTGTACGTGAGAACGATGCTATGGATCAACCTACTCCTTATGCAGACTATCCCAACCCTGAAGCCAGCCTTGTACCATTGTATCCTACTCAGGGAGGTCTTTCTAAAGGAAATCTCGCTCTAGATAAAGGAAAAGGAAAAGAAACTTTAATCGATGATTACACAGTCTCAGGAAATGATCTTGCAAAAGCAGAAGAGAGTAAACATAGGTTACTCTATGTAACTCCAAAACTTACTGAAAATATACACCTATCTGGTACCGCAAATATCACAATACGACTCTCAAGTAGTAAGGCTGCAGCAAATCTATCTGTATGGTTAGTATCTTTACCTTGGAAAGATGGAGAGAAAGTAAAAATTACTGAAAATATTATTACTAGAGGTTGGGCAGATCCTCAAAATCATAGCTCGCTTACTAAAGGAGAACCTTTGGAATCTGGAAAATTTTACACAGTACAGTTTGATCTCATGCCTGATGACCAGATTATTCCTAAAGGCCAACAAATAGGACTTATGATTTTTTCTAGTGATCAAGAATATACACTTCATCCATCACCAGGAACAGAATTAACACTAGATCTTAGTGGCACTACCATATCACTCCCAGTGGTTGGTGGGGTTTCTGCTTTCGCGAAAGCGGTAAAAAAATAAGTAGCATTCTTAACAGGATTTTATATAGGCATTAACGTAAACTTTTGAATATGAGATACTATCTTGTAGTTAACTAACACATACACATCAAAAATGAGTACTTTATTACATGATTCTAGTCGACGTAATTTTTTAAAAACATCCTCCTTAGCTGCTGCTGGGACATTAAGCTTAGCCTCAATTCCTCTTATGGGGGCTTCTCATCATCCTACTCAAGAAGATCTTATCAATATAGTAGGGCCAAAATCGGGATATACACCACAGATAGGCACTTTAGTGTCTATGATGAACTGGATGCGGGATGTGGTAGAAGGACAAGTACGAGAACTTGACAGAGAGCAATTGGATTTCTTGATAGACGATGAAGCAAATACTATAGGTGCAATGTTATTACACCTCGCTGCTACAGAGCGATTTTACCAAATACATACATTTGAAGGTAAACCTTGGGGACAATGGTCACAAGAAGACCGTAAACGATGGAGCACCGCTTCTGGATTAGGAGATAAAGGACGTAAAGAAATTAAAGGGAATGATCTTAATTATTATCTAGATGCATTACAAGAAGTACGGGATCATACTTTAAACGAACTAAAAAACAGAGATGATGCCTGGTTATTAAAAGTAGATCCCGATTGGCCTTGGGGTCCTACAAATGCATATTGTAAATGGTTTCACGTAGTAGAACACGAATCTAATCACAATGGTCAAATTAAGTTTATAAAAGCCAGATTTCCATCTTTGTAATACTTAAATAACAAGTTTCATAATCTTAATAAATGCAATCACATTGTTGATTTATATATGACTCCCTACTCCCTACTCTTAGTCATACTTCAAAGCGTATGCCTTTTGTATTTGACATTTACTGGTATAATCGCACATACATTTATTGGTTTTATTATTCAACTTATTGGTATAAGCGTCGCTATATGGGGTATACTAAGCATGCGTATAGGTAATTTTAATATACAACCCGAAGTTCGTGCTACGACACTCGTGGAATCTGGTCCCTATCATTGGATTCGTAATCCTATGTATTCTGGAATTTTAATGGTATTTGTCACAGCTGTAGTAGATACATTTTCTATTGCCCGTTTATGTATACTGACTCTCTTAGTTATAGTTTTACTACTCAAAATTCATAAAGAAGAAATCCTACTATTTGAAACTTTTGGGGAAGTTTATACATCCTATAAAGAACGTACTAAACGATTAGTCCCCTATCTTATCTAAGAATAGTTAATAAGAATAGTTAATGATAGTTTTGAAATACTTTTAATGCTTCATTATACGAGCTTTCAAAAGACATTGTATTAATATTATCTATTGCTTTAGCCGAAGCAAAATATGAAATAAGCTTTTCTGTAGGCATATTTCCAGTAAGTTCATCCTTAGCCATAGGACAACCTCCAAATCCCTGAATAGCCCCATCAAAGCGTCGGCAACCAGCTATATATGCTGCATCAACTTTTTCATGCCATGATGTAGGAGTCGTATGTAAATGAGCTCCAAATTCTATGGTTGGATATTTAGGAATAAGATTCGAAAAAAGGTAGGATATATTTTCAGGATTAGAAGTCCCAACAGTATCAGAAAGGGAGAGTATTTTTACCCCCATAGCACTTAATTTTTCTGTCCATTCTCCTACAATTTCTACATTCCAAGGATCCCCATAAGGATTCCCAAATCCCATAGATATATATACTACAACCTGTTTGTTTTTTTTAGAGGCTAGTTCCAAAATTTCTTTTAAAATATCAACAGATTGTGCAATTGTCTTATGGGTATTACGCATCTGGAAATTTTCAGAAATTGAAAAAGGATACCCTAAATAATCAATCATTTCATGCTGTACTGCATCACTAGCACCTCTTACATTTGCTACAATAGAAAGCAGTTTACTTGTCGTTTTTGAAAGATCAAGGCGATGCAACACCTCAGCCGAGTCTTGCATTTGTGGTATTGCTTTAGGAGACACAAAACTTCCTACATCAATTGTATCAAAACCACATCGTAATAAGGATTGAATATACTGAACTTTTACCTCTGTAGGGATCCAGTCTTTTATTCCTTGCATAGCATCTCGAGGACACTCTATAATTTTTACGATTTCGCTCACTATGTAAAAATAGACTAATTATGTGACTTCAAAAGCTTAGGTATTTATTTAATAAACCTTTATAACAGAATAAAAATAGCAATCCCAATAAATACTATAATTTGTAACCATTTAAAGATATATCCTATCTGTTCATTACTCCTCAAATAACTAGATATACTTCCTGCAAGCAATGCAATGCTACTAAAAATAATAAAAGACTGTATCATAAAAAGCAACCCTAATATATAAAACTGATATACTGTGTTTCCATTTGGATCCCATAAAAAACCAGGGAAAAAAGCCAAAAAGAAAATAGTGACTTTTGGATTTAAAAGGTTCATTAATACACCTTGCTTAAATAAAGACATGCTGTCTTTTTTAGGAGCTCCGTCTGTAAGACTAACAGAAGCATCACTTTTATACACCTGAAAAGCTAAATAGAAAAGATATATAGCTCCTGTTATTTTGATGATTAAAAATAGTTTGGGAGAGGCTGCTATTAATGCAGAAATACCAAACGCAACCAGTGTCGTATGCACGATACATCCAGAAATTAATCCTGCTGTCGTAGCAATTCCAGATCTACGGCCATTTACAACACTTTGCGTAAGTACATAAATATTATCTGGTCCAGGTGAAAAAGCAAGTAATGCAGAGGCGCCTAAGAAAGCAATTATAGTTTCAATCATTGTATAAATCAGGTAAAAACGTATCTTTATACGAAATTGCTAAATTATAATTTCTTTTTGGTCTTAAAATCCTACAACTATGAAAAAGAATACTTTTTTATTTATAGTAATCTGTATTGTTTATACTACTGTATATGCACAAGATGCAACTTATACAATTAACTTCACTAGTAACTGGAGTCAAACTACACATCCGCATAGTAGTGGTAGCCTTCCTTCCAATGCACATTGGTCTCGATTAGTAGGTACAACACATAATGATCAAATAACTTTTCTGGCAATGGGTTCAATAGCTACTCCTGGAATCGAAGATGTAGCAGAGCTTGGAGATAACACTATATTTTTTCAAGAAATAAACTCAGCTATTGCCGATGAAAATGCGTATCAAATCATCGATTTAGGGGCTTTAAGTAGTAACTTGGGTGAGATTTCACAATCCCTTATTCCAGTTACAGAAGAATATCCTTATCTGACCTTAGTCTCTATGATAGCTCCAAGTCCTGACTGGATGATCGCTATAAATGGTATTGATTTACTGGATAACAATGGTAATTGGATAGAAGAAATTAGTATTGATGTATATCCATATGACTCAGGTACTGATGATGGCGTAGATTATACCTCCAGTAATCAAGATAGTTCTCCAGCTGGTAACATAACAAGTTTACAAGGACAAAGCCCATTTTCAAATGAAAAAATGGGAACTATTACAATCACATTAGACGATTTACTTGCGGTATCAGAAGCAAATTTGGAAGAAGCTTTCTCAGTGTATCCAAACCCATCTAATGGCGTTTTTACATTTAAAAACAATCAATCTACTTCTCAAGAAATAAGTATTTATTCTGCTCTAGGGCAGCTTATTAAAACTCAAATGATTCCAGTAGGAAGTACAACACTAGATGTAAGGAACTTAGGTTCTGGTATCTTTTTTATCTCTATAGAAACCACAGATGGAAAAAGAGCTACTCAAAAACTTATCATTAGATAAGTGCTTACCACTGTCTTTCTTTCCACATAAGATAAAAACCAATAATTAATAAAAGCCCTGCCAAAAGTACTTTTATACCCTGAGGTATGAAGGTTGCAAAATCTGGTTTTAAACTAGCAATCATTAAAACAACTGCAGCAAGTAGAATTTTATGAGAGTTACGCACGATTTAAAAGAGCTTTATTAATATCCTTAATTAATTGAGGCCCTTCATATATGAAGCCTGTATATAGCTGTACAAGACTGGCACCTGCATCAAGTTTTTCAAGAGCGTCTTCTGCAGTATGAATTCCTCCTACTCCAATAATAGGAAATGCCTTATCACTTTTTTCAGAGAGAAAACGGATAACTTCTGTTGATCTTTTTGTTAATGGTTTACCACTTAACCCACCCATTTCATTTTTGTTGGTCGAAGTAAGACCTTCTCTGCTAATAGTTGTATTGGTAGCAATTACGCCAGAAATTTTGGTTTCTTTTACGATAATTATAATATCCATGAGTTGATCGTCGGTAAGATCTGGAGCAATTTTAAGCAAAATAGGCTTAGGACTATCCATCTCTGTATTTCGCTTTTGTAATGTGTGTAATAGTTGTGTGAGGGGTTCTTTGCCCTGTAGTTCTCGTAAACCTGGAGTATTAGGAGAACTTACATTTACGACAAAGTAATCTACATGCTCAAAAAGTGCATCAAAACAGAGTATATAATCTTGAACAGCATCTTCATTAGGGGTTATTTTATTCTTCCCTATATTCCCTCCTATTAACACTCCTTCGTTCTTTTTTAAACGAGTCACAGCTTCTACTACACCACCATTGTTAAAGCCCATCCTATTAATGATTGCCTGATCTTTTTTTAATCTAAATAATCGTTTTTTAGGATTTCCCGACTGTGGCTTAGGAGTTACCGTACCTATTTCTATAAAACCAAAACCTACATTATCTAATTCTTGATAAAGTTTTGCATCTTTATCAAATCCTGCTGCGAGTCCTACAGGGTTTTTGAATGTTAATCCAAATACATTTCGCTCTAAATCTAGATCTTCAACACACCATATACTCCTAAAGATTCTTTTAAAACCTAATTTAGTCATATTCCGTATTAATGAAAAGGTAAAATAATGAACCCGTTCTGGATCAAAAAGAAAAAGAAGGGGTCTTATGAAAAGTTTGTACATATTTGCTACTTTACTGGATGCAAAAGTAATTGAAAATAGGTAATTTTATGCTTTCGCGAAAGCGGAAATATTGCGACTAGAAACTATGATCCAAATACTGCACTTCTTTCTTAATAAAATATGCATATCATTCTTTCGCACGGATCAAGAATCAAAAAGTTCTAGAAACAATACACCCTCTCAATTATTACAAAAAGAATAACTATGATTAATAAACAAGACCTCATTAACCGATTTATAAGTTACGTAACTATAGATACAGAAAGTGATCCTAATAGCGATACTACGCCTAGTTCTTATAAACAATGGGATTTAGCAAAAAAACTTGCTGAAGAGCTTAAAGCAATGGGGATGACAGACGTCACTATAGATGAACATGCCTATATCATGGCTACTTTGCCTTCTAATGTAGATCATGATGTACCAGTCATAGGGTTTATAGCGCATTTTGATACAACTCCTGATTTTACAGGAAAAAATGTAAATCCGCAGATTATAGAAAACTATGATGGTGGAGATATACTACTGAATCAAGAACAAAACATCGTATTATCGCCAGACTATTTTGATGATCTCAAACAATATAAAGGCCAAACCATTATTACTACAGATGGGACCACGCTTCTCGGCGCCGATGACAAAGCGGGTATTACAGAAATCATGGAGGCGATGAAATATATGCTCGCTCATCCTGAGATAAAACATGGAGCAATACGAGTAGGTTTTACACCTGATGAAGAAATAGGGCGCGGTGCTCATAAATTTGATGTAGAAAAATTTGGCGCACAATGGGCATATACTATGGATGGTAGTCAAATAGGTGAACTTGAATATGAAAACTTTAATGCCGCAGGAGCTTTAGTGACTATAGAAGGAAAAATAGTACATCCTGGATATGCAAAAGGCAAAATGGTCAATAGTATGTATATCGCCACAGACTATATCAACTCATTACCCCGTTTGGAAACTCCTGAACATACAGAAGATCGTGAAGGATTTTTCCATTTATACAATATAGAAGGAGGCGTAGATAGTACTCGATTACAATATATTATAAGAGATCATGATAAAGGACATTTTGAAGCTCGTAAAGAGATGATGATCAAACTTGCGAATGAACTTAACTCCCAATTAGAAAAAGACCTTATCTCTGTCGCTATCAAAGATCAATATTATAATATGCGAGAAAAGGTAGCTCCAGTCATGCATATTGTTGATATTGCTGAAGAAGCCATGAAAACATTAGATATTGTACCTCTTATTAAACCGATACGAGGAGGAACAGATGGGTCTCAACTTTCATATATGGGATTACCGTGTCCTAATATTTTTGCTGGAGGGCATAACTTTCATGGACGTTATGAATATGTCCCTGTAGAAAGTATGATGAGGGCTGTAGAAGTCATTGTAAAAATTGCAGAGATCACTGCGCAAAGAAAATAACAACCTATATTATTATTGTTCTTTAATTAAGAATTGTACTTCATAAAAAATCACAAAACTTTAAACAATTAACTTAATGTTTTGTGATTTTTTTTATTTTTATTAAGACGTAACCAAATCAACTGTATTAAATTTATTTTCAATTACTTACACTCTAAAAACGTTAAGCTTACGTTAAGCTTACTAAAACAGAGGCAACCAAATTCATGGATCTGTGTCTAGTATATAATAGATAAAACCACAAAGATATAAGGGTATTTTACAATACTACCCGAATATCACTAACAACAATCACATGAAAAAAATCATAACACTATTAGTGAGTATTATTACTACAATTTCATTTGCACAAGAAGCTGATGATGAGCAAGCTGTTAATCTTAATGAGATCAATAACAAAAAACACGAATTCAGAATAGATGTATTTGAAGGGCTCGTTGTTCCTGCATTAGATATTAGTTATGAATATGTTTTAAGTAAATATTCTGGCGTTGGAGCTAGTGTGAATATAAACCTTGATGAGGACGAATTTGATTTTGATCAAAAGTTTGCATTTACTGGGTATTACAGACAATATTTCTTTAATAAAAAGGACTTTGGAGCCAGAGGTTTTTTTGCTGAAGGTCTATTACAATATGCAAGTGGTATTAGTGAAAGATTATTTACTTTCGTTAATAACGGTCAAAGTGTTGTAGAGAATAATGACACTTGGAATAAATTTGGTATCGGTGCTGCCATAGGTCAAAAATGGGTAAGTAAAAATGGGTTTGTCATAGAAGTGTCTGCAGGAGGCGGTCGTTATTTTGGAAATGATGATAATGGAAGATCTCCAGAAGCTTTTTTTAGAGGCGGCATTTCTTTTGGATACCGTTTTTAATAGTCACAACTTTATATATAAAACAGGCAGATATGCGTATAGTTGCCTATTTTTTTATATGCAATGATCGTCTCTTTTTTAATGTATACTACGTATTCCTGCTTACTCCAATGAGTTCATAAAATAATTCCAGCAACACTTTTTTAATAAGATATAGTCTTACATATAAGGTTCATACCTGTTTTTCTTAGTAAGAAAATAGTCAAATTGTGCATTTCAACTATAACATTATGTTTTTTATCATGAAAAATAGACAGATTTTGCTATGTAAAATATAGATGAACTACACAAAAGGAGGGTGTAAATGTTAAATTTTTGTGTTTTTTGTCGAAAATACACGCCCTTTCATCGGATATTTGAGTTTTGTGTATACATTAGTGTCACCCAAATCAGCATATCTATGAAATTCATTACAACACTAGCATTGAGCTTGTTCTTGTCCTTAGCGTCGGTAGCTCAAATTTCGCAGAAAGAGAAAAAAGCACTTCTTGACTTATATTCCCACACTCAAGGAGATTCATGGAATATTCCATGGAATCTAGAAGATGCCCCTACTACATGGAAAGGTGTCACTATAATTAATAACAAAGTCATAGCATTAAGTCTCGCAAACAATAACCTTCAAGGTAACTTACCAGAAACTCTTGGGAATTTAAAAAACCTGAAGGTATTGAATCTACATAAAAACAAAATAGAAGGTAGTATTCCAGAAACCCTTACCGATATAAAAGGATTAAAAGTTTTGAATCTTTCGTTTAATAAATTGAATGGTACATTACCTTCAAACTTAACCCAATTATTTGCTTTAGAATATTTAGATGTATTCTTCAATAATTTAACTGGTGAATTACCAGAAGACATTGGAAATTTAACAAAATTAAGAAGATTAAGTTTGTATAGTAATGATTTTACTGGCCAACTTCCAGCTTCAATAGTAGCATTAGAAAATATAAAAGATGTACAGATAAGTAGTAATCGTTTTTACGGAGAATTACCTGAGGGAATCATCGCATTACCATCATTAAAGAGATTAAGTTTATTTGATAATAACTTCTCAGGAGATTTACCAGAAAACTTGAATTCAAAAAATCTAGAAGAGTTATCATATCATGGTAATTCTTTTAACGAAATAACTACTGCCATTGCTGGCGGTTAGTAACCCTATACTGGTGAAGAAGACCAGTATATTCCCCCCAAATCTTTTTAGATTTAGTTTAAAGCCTCATTCGTGGGGCTTTTTCTATATTTCTAAACTTCCTTTCCCTTCTCTTATAACAACAGGGTCATCTCCAGTAAGGTCAATAACTGTAGAAGGAACATTATCACCATACCCTCCGTCTATAACCACATCTACAATACGTTGCCATTTTTCAAAAATAAGTTCGGGGTCTGTCATATACTCAATGAGTTCATCCTCATCATATATAGATGTTGATACGATAGGATTTCCTAATTCATGAATAATCGCTCTAGTAATATTATTATCAGGAACTCTTATTCCAACTTCTTTTTTCTTCTTAAAAACAGTGGGTAGATTATTATTCCCAGGAAGAATAAACGTATAAGGACCTGGCAATGCTCTTTTCAAAATTTTAAAAGTTTTAGTATCGATTTGTCTTACATAATCTGAAAGGTTACTTAAATTTTCACAAACAAATGAAAAATTAGCCTTTTGTAATTTGACCCCTTTTATTTTTGCCAGACGTTCAAGAGCTTTTGTATTTGTAATATCACAACCTAATGCGTACACCGTATCACTTGGATAAATAATAAGCCCTCCATTTTTAACAATTTCTACAGCTTTTTTCACCTCCTTTTCGCTAGGATCTTTAGCATATATTTTTATAAAATCTGCCACAATTCATCATATTATATGTTAAATATATGGAGAATAAAATCATTATATCATAAAACCTATTTAGCACATTAATATTTTATTGTAAAAATCTGTTTATCAAATATATAAATATGTGAAAAAAGTCATAATATACTATAAAAAACACGGATTTTTAATCATATAATTGTATCTTAGATTACCAAATTTACTTAACCTACAAATTATGAAAAGAAGGATCCCCCAATCCATCTTCATAGGTATTCTTTGTGCGTTTTTTTTACTATACGCAATGAATAAAATTGAAGATGAAAACAACACTTCTGATGTCGATATGACATCTATAAATTTCTATTTTTCAACGTATAAATATTCTGAGCAGGTTTTTAAATTCACCTCATATGATAGCCCCTATTCAAGAGGCAATATAAATGTTGATAAAGAATCGGTTATTTACTCCCATCAAAGAAGAAATAACTGGGTATGAATACATACTAATTCATACGAATATTTCTACATACTCCCGTATATAACACGATTTCTACCACTTATTACTTTACATGTGTAAATCTCTATTATTATTTGTGTCTTGCGCCCATTAAACGAAACATAAGCGGCTACAAAATAGTAGTATATACTGTTGAAAATCAGCTTATAAACATAAAATTAACTATAAAATGTCATATTTACTTAACCTCTCAACAAATAAAAAACACACCAATATCTATCATTCCATTTTCATGGGTATTGTATGCATACTTCTATCATCATGTGCTCTAGATGAAATTGAAGATCTAAGCAATATTTCTGATACTACATTGGAATCTAAGAATTTTGAGCTTCTAACTACTTCAAATGATATCCATTTAGAGGCAACAACACTCACAGATATTCCCTATGGAAATCATCCCGAACAAGTCTATGATATCTATTTACCTTCAGGTAGAAAATTTGACAAAACAAAGATAATTTTACTCATTCATGGAGGAAGTTGGGTAAGTGGAGATAAAGATGCAATGTCAACTTATGTAACGTATTTACTAGAATATTTTCCCCAACATGCTATAGTAAATATAAATTATGTGTTGGCGCAAGTACCTGTCATTCCAGCATTTCCTAACCAGTATTTAGATATTGATGCAGTAATTAACCATATTGTTGCTAGGCAAAATCAATTTCAAATACTTCCCGAATTTGGCTTTGTAGGAAGTAGCGCAGGTGCTCATCTTGCACTTGTATACGATCAGACATATGATATAGATAATCGTGTAAAATTTGTTGCAAATATTGTAGGACCTGCAGATTTTACAGACCCATTTTATGCAAATGATCCAAATTTTCAAACAAACTTATCTTTATTTGTAGACGAAGATGCGTATCCACCAGGAACAGACTATGCTGTTGTAAATAGTCCAGCTCAACTAATATCAGAAGCAAGTAGCCCTATAATATCTTTTTATGGAAAAAGTGATCCTATTGTACCCACTTCAAATGCCAAAAGACTTAATCAATCATTAGATAGCTATGATATAGAAAGAGAGATGTATGGATTTGAAGGAGGACATGTATCAGACTGGAGTGATCAAGCTCTATTAGATGTACGGAAAGGTATTGGAGAGTTTATATATGAATTTCTACCTATTAAATAATTTTAAGCTTAGCAAAGCGTAAAAGTAATTTTTTAAGGCCTCCATTTTCAAAATTGATTTCAGCTTTTTGATCCTGCCCTTTCCCTTCTAGATTGGTAACAATTCCTTTACCAAAACGGATATGCTCTACTATAGTCCCTACTTGTAAATCACCAGCAAGACTAGTCATAGACGTGTCACTAGTAGTTGGCTTAATTTTTCTAAGCTTTCGCAATTGATCTTGAGTAGGGGTACCTACCTTAGGAGGAGTGCCACTTACAGGTTTTTTTAAACGAAGTTTACTCTTATCCACATCGCCAAAAATATCAGAATCAACCAAAGGTTTATACCTATAATGTTGCATAGGTGTTTGATAATCCAGGAAGGAATCATCTATTTCTTCTATAAATCGGCTAGGTTCGGCATCAATAAGCTTTCCCCAGCGATAGCGAGACTCAGTATAGGTAAGATAGGCTTGCTTTTCAGCACGGGTAAGTGCTACATAAAAAAGTCGGCGCTCTTCTTCCAACTCACTTCTGGTATTCATACTCATGGCACTCGGAAAAAGATCCTCCTCCATTCCTACTATATAAACAAAAGGAAATTCTAACCCTTTAGCCAGATGTATTGTCATAAGAGCCACACGATCTTCATCACCTTTATCATTATCCATATCGGTAGCTAAGGCTACATCTTCTAGGAACTCAGCAAGCGATCCAGTAGTATCTGCCAGTTGTTTTTGCTCTTCTACAAAATCGCGCATTCCGTTAAGTAACTCTTCTATATTCTCAATACGAGCAATTCCTTCTGGAGTTCCATCTTTTTTGAGCTCTTGTAGTAATCCTGTTTTTTTTGCAACAGTTTCTGCAACTTCATAGGCATCACCACCTTCATTTAGAACTTGAAAGCTTTTGATCATCGTAACAAAGTTGGCTAGTTTTGTTTGTGTACCCCTATTAATATTCATAGAACCTCCTAGTTGTTCTATCTTCTCAATTACTTCAAAAATAGAACGATCATAGTGTTTTGCAGCTACGATTAGTTTATCAACAGTAGTATTACCTATACCCCTCGCAGGATAGTTTATAACACGCTTGAGCGCTTCTTCATCTTTAGGATTAATAATTAAACGCAAGTATGCTAGTACATCTTTAATTTCTTTGCGTTGATAAAAGGATAGTCCTCCATAAATACGATACGGAATATCCCGTTTCCGTAGTGCATCTTCCATGGCACGAGATTGTGCGTTGGTACGATATAGTATTGCAAAATCACCATTAAGTAACCGATGATTCATTCTGTTTTCAAAAATACTACTTGCGACATAGCGCCCTTCTTCTCCATCTGTAGGAGATCGATGCACCACAATTTTCCCGCCTTCATCATTAGAAGTCCAAACCGTTTTATCCAGACGTGTTTTATTCTTTTCTATGACAGAATTTGCAGCCTCTACAATATTTTTTGTAGATCTATAATTCTGTTCCAAACGATACATTTTTACATTATCATAATCCTTTTGAAAGTTTAGGATATTATTAATGTTTGCACCTCTAAATGCATAAATACTTTGAGAGTCATCGCCTACAACACATATATTCTGAAATCGATCTGAAAGTGCTTTTACAATTAAATACTGGCTATGATTTGTATCCTGATACTCATCTACTAATATGTATTGGAATCTGTTTTGATACTTAGCTAGTACTTCTGGAAAACGATTTAACAACTCATTAGTACGTAATAATAGATCATCAAAATCCATGGCGCCAGCCTTAAAACATCGATCTACATACTCATTATAGATCTCCCCCATACGAGGGCGTTTGGCCATCGCATCTGCTTCAACCAATTCTGGATTATTAAAATATGCTTTAACCGTAATAAGACTATTCTTATAAGACGAAATTCTATTCTGAATTTGTTTATACTTATAGATATCTTTATCAAGACCCATTTCTTTGATAATCGCACTGATTAATCGTTGTGAATCTTGAGTATCGTAAATAGTAAAATTAGATGGAAACCCCAGTTTATCTGCTTCAAAGCGAAGAATTTTTGCAAAAATAGAATGGAAAGTACCCATCCATAGGTTTTTTGCTTCACTATTCCCAACAATGCCAGCAATACGCTTTTTCATTTCGCGAGCCGCTTTGTTGGTAAATGTAAGTGCAAGAATATTAAAAGCATCAACACCTTGACTCATCAAGTAAGCGATACGCATAGTTAACACTCGTGTCTTTCCAGAACCAGCACCGGCAATAACGATAAGAGCGCCGTCCTTATGCAATGTAGGTGCGCGTTGTGCATCGTTCAGTCCTTCAATATATACTTCTAACTTAGAATCCATAGCTGTGCCCAAAGTACAAACTGCCGTACAGAAAAGGAAGATTAAAACTGGGTTTTTATTTCGATTTTTCAACAACAGAATTATCCCCTATCTTCACATCTTTATACAATCCCTTATGAAGAAATTGATAGCGATGATTTTGATAGTATTCGCTTTCGCGAAAGCGTATACCCAACAACCTAAAGCAGTCGTTGGGAATATGATTCCTGAATTTGGGAAAACCTATGAAGTTCCAAATCCAGATTTTAGTACAGATACCGACAGGGTTTTTAAAGTCGTTTTTGATGTTGCCAAAGCACCCGAAGACCCTAGCCAGCGTAATAAATATATAGAAACCATAGCCCGTTTTTTGAATATGCATGAAAACGCAGGAGTGCCCGTAGAAAATCTACAGGTCCGTATGGCGATACATGGACAAGCATCGTATGGCCTTTTAAAAAATGATGCATATAAAGAAAAATTTGGCGTAGATAATCCAAACATAGAAATGCTCGAAGCTATAGATAAAGCAGGCGTAGCTATAATTCTATGTGGTCAAACAGCAGGGGCACGTAACCTCTCAGAAGAAAGACGCCTTTCATTAACACAAACGGCTCTCTCGGCAATGACTATTTTAATCCAGTCGCAACAAGATGGATATCAATTAATTGCATTTTAAACTATTTACATATAGATTATATACTATGAAAAATCTAAGCTTACAAAAAATACTGGTTCCAATTTTTTTATTACTTGCTGGGAGTGCTTTTACACAAACCAGTTTTGATAAAGATATCGAAGCTGTAAAAGACAAAGTGATTGAATGGCGTCGTGACTTTCATCAAAATCCAGAATTAGGAAATCGAGAGTTTAAAACCGCCGAAAAAATAGCCAAACATTTAGAATCATTAGGGATAGAAGTACAAACAGGTGTTGCAAAAACGGGAGTCGTTGGACTTCTCAAAGGCAATACAGCTGGGAAAGTAGTAGCGCTTCGGGCAGATATAGATGCCCTACCTGTAACAGAACGTAATGACCTTGCTTTTAAATCTGAAGTAAAAACCACTTTCTTAGGTGCAGAAACAGGTGTAATGCATGCCTGTGGTCACGATACTCATACTGCAATTCTTATGGGTGTAGCAGAAGTATTGGCAAAAAATAAAGACAAAATTAATGGTACTGTAAAATTTATTTTCCAACCCTCAGAAGAAGGTCCACCACCAGGAGAAGAAGGGGGAGCAAAATTAATGGTAAAAGAAGGAGTATTGGAAAATCCAAAGGTAGATGCCATTTTTGGATTGCATATAAATTCGGGAACTCCGGTAAACACTATCCGTTATAAACCAGGAGGAACAATGGCCGCTACAGAACGTTTTGTTGTAAACGTAAAAGGAAAGCAAACACATGGTAGTCAGCCGTGGAGTGGCGTAGATCCCATTTATATCTCTGCAAAAATTATAGACGGTTTTCAGAGTATTATATCTCGCGAGAGTAAGCTTACTGATGAAGCGGCAGTAATTACAATAGGAAAAATCACATCAGGGCTACGATTCAATATAATCCCAGAAAGTGCAGAGATGATAGGAACGGTACGAACATTAGATCCAGATATGCGTGAGAAAATTATACGTCGTATGGATGAAATGGCACGTGATATTGCAAAAGCTTATGGAGGAGAAGCAAGCATCGATTGGCAAAATATGACTATAGTTACATACAATGATCTAGCACTTACAGATCAGATGTTACCTACCCTTAGAACCGTAGGTGGAGACGAAAACGTTCAATTACAAAAAGCCGTTACAGGAGGGGAAGATTTTTCGTTTTTTCAAGAAAAAGTACCAGGATTTTATTTCTTCCTAGGAGGAATGACACCTGGAAATACAGAAGCTTTCCCACATCACACGCCTGATTTTTTTATAGACGAATCTGGCTTCCAATTAGGTGTTAAAGCTTTAAGCCAGATGTCAATAGACTACTTGAATGGAAAGTAAATAATTATACTACCAATCTTGTACAAATCGTTATTATTACTATGAAAACACTATTTCAAAGGAGTCTCCTTATTATAATAACCTTATGTACCTTTTGTAGCACAAAAAGTCAAAATCGTCTTGTAGTAAATATCCCTACAGCAGAATCTGAATCCGAATATATCTGGAGAACAATTCAAGATATTACGTTCTTTGAAGAAAACAATTATCAAATAAGTCTACCAAAAGGTCCCCTTATAGACCTATTAAAGAAAAAGGCAAAAGAAAACAAGCTCTCAGATGCTGACTACGAAGCACTAAAAGTCTTTATAAAAGATAGTATCTATAAAAAATCTGATTATAAAGAAGGATATCATAAAATAGAAGAGCAACTGCCGTTAGTCAATACAATGATTTCAAAAATAAGTACTACAGCCAGGAATTGGGACTTTAAAGAGTTTGAGCACTATCAGATAAACCTGACCTTATATGGTCCAGGAGGAAGTTTTAATCCAGATGAAGGTTCTTTACTTATTTATACAACCCCATCGGGAGATTTTAAACAATATGCAAACCCTGCAAATACTATGATCCATGAAATCGTTCATATAGGAATGCAAGCATCTATTGTTCAAACGTTTAATGTACCGCATCCTTTAAAAGAAAGAATTGTAGATACCTTTGTTTTCCTTAACTTTAAAGAAGCGCTTCCTACCTATAAGATACAGAATATGGGAGATCACCGAATTGATCCATATCTAAAAACTAAAAATGATCTCAAAGACTTACATACATTTGTAAAAGAGATCATGAATGACAACTAATTTTTGACTTTATATACTAATGGCAACAAAAACGTTATCTGAGTCTTTTATCCTTTTTTACACAACTTTTTTACTGATAAGTATACCTATATCTGCTCAAACAAAACTCATATTTGATACTGATTTTGGAGGAGACGCAGATGACTTAGGAGCCTTGGCTATGCTCAATCATTTCCAGAATAAAAATGAAATAGACCTTCTGGCAGTGATGTGTTGGAATCTTGAGCAATATGCTGTAAGCGCTATAGATGCTGTAAATACCTATTATGGAAATCCAGATATCCCCATAGGTTTACGACAAGGAGAGGCACACTTAACACCATGGAACCATTCAAAGGTCATTGCAGAAAATTTAAAACATGATATCACCTTTAAAAATGCACCAGATGCCACACAGTTATATAGAAAATTGTTAAGTACAAGTAAAGATAAAAGCCTTGTCATTATTACAGTAGGTCCATTAATGAATATAAAAGCCTTAATAGATTCAAAACCTGATGATATATCATCTAAAAACGGGTTAGAATTAATCCATTCTAAAGTAAAGGAATTTGTAGTCATGGGTGGTAATTTCCCTAGCAGTGAGAATGAGTGGAATTTTGATGGAAACATGCCAGGTGTCACAAAATACGTTTTAGAACATCTAGAGCTCCCTATCACATTTTTAGGAGCCGAACTAGGAGCAAGTCTTAAAACAGGAGAAGTATTTAATAAACTTCCAAAAGACTCCCCACTCTACTTAGGATTTTATCATTTTGGGCAGTATGCCCCATGGATGAAACACCAGTTTAAAGGTAAAATTTTTGACAACGCCACTTTTGATCAAACAGCAGTTCTCTATGCGATTCGTAATGGAGTCGGATCCTACTGGCATAGGGTTGAAGGAGGGTCTTGTGAGGCAGATATAACGGGAGGAAACACATGGGTTCCAAAAGAAAATTCAAACCATTCCTATTTAGTGTTAGATACCCCTATAGAAGAAATGGAAGAAAAATTAGAAGCCTTTATGCTGGGTGATTTTTAATGCGCTCTATATAAGCCATAAAAAAGATTAGGGTTAGATTCATTATCTTGAACTCAATATTGTGAGAATATAAACCAAACCCTATTGACTTAATAAGTATATGAAACAAATCAAAGTATTCGTACTCGCTACAATTTGTGTTGTAACCGCTTTCGCGAAAGCACAAACACCCCTAGATAAAGATATCAACGCCATAGAGTCCAAAGTAATTGAATGGCGTCGTGATTTTCATCAAAATCCTGAACTCGGAAATCGGGAGTTTAAAACTGCCGAAAAAATATCTACTCACTTAAAATCATTGGGACTTACAGTACAGACAGGTATTGCAAAAACTGGTGTGGTAGGAATTCTAGAAGGAAAACAAAAAGGGAAAGTACTCGCCTTAAGAGCAGATATAGATGCACTTCCAGTAGAAGAACGTGTAGATCTCCCATTTAAATCTACCGCCAAAGGAGAATATCGGGGATCAGAAGTACCCGTTATGCATGCGTGTGGTCATGATACACATATCGCCATTCTAATGGGCGTTGCAGAAGTATTGGCAAAAAACAATGACTTTGCAGGTACTGTCAAATTTATTTTTCAACCAGCCGAAGAAGGAGCACCTCCAGGTGAAGAAGGCGGTGCCGAACTTATGGTCAAAGAGAATGTTCTTAAAAACCCTGATGTAGATGCCATTTTTGGGTTACATATAGGTGCAGGTCAAGATGTTAATACGATTGCCTACAAACCAGGTGGGATTATGGCAGCATCTCAAAGTTTTGAGATCGATGTACAAGGAAAACAAAGTCATGGCTCTACCCCATGGACAAGTATAGATCCTATCATGGCCTCTGTAAAAATCATAGACGGTTTACAAACTATAATATCCAGAGAGTCACCACTCACACAAGAAGCTGCTGTACTTTCTATAGGAAAAATAAATGCAGGCGTACGAAGTAATATTATTCCTGAAAGTGCACAAATTGTAGGAACCTTACGCACATTAGACTATGATATGCAAGAATTAATCAATCGTCGTATGAAAGAAATGGTTCCCGCTATTGCTACAGCGTATAGAGCAGAAGCCACTATCAGTATTGCCAAAGGATACCCGATCACATATAACGACCCAGATCTTACCTCACAAATGCTTCCTTCGTTAGAAAAAGCAGCGGGTAAAGAAAATGTAAAAGTTATTAAAGCCATTACTGGTGCCGAAGATTTTTCCTTTTTTGCCAAAGAAGTCCCTGGATTGTATTTTTTCTTAGGAGGTAAAACACCAGGAGATGAGACCGCAGCACCTCATCACACTCCTGATTTTCATATTGATGAAAGCGGACTTTTACTGGGTGTTAAAACCTTTGTGCAAATGACACAGGATTATTTAGGAAGCTAAATAACGATGAGCAAATTCATATCATAAATTTGTACATTTATCACGCTTTTAAAAGAAAAATTAGTTGTCATTGCTATTGACATAACTGAAATATAACTATGGATACCGTATTAGGATTTTTAGGAAACATCGCTTGGTGGGGCTGGATATTGATCGCCATTGCTATTGTTGCATTAAGAGATATTTTTTTTCAACGTAAACATACTATCAGTCACAACTTTCCTGTAATAGGCCATATACGGTATATGTTAGAAAGTATAGGTCCGGAAATGCGTCAGTATTTTGTAGCAAATAACCGTGAAGAACTCCCTTTTAATCGTATTGAACGAGGATGGATCTATGCCTCTGCAAAAAAAGAAAATAATTACGAGGGGTTTGGTACAGATAGAGATATCTATGCACACCAACATATCTTTATCAATAATGCCATGATGCCTTATCAAATAGGGCCAAAACATCCAAATAGTATCGATAAAACCTTTTTACCATGCGCAAAGGTCATAGGAACATATCATAATCGTAAACGACCCTACAGACCCGCATCTATTATCAATGTAAGTGCTATGAGTTTTGGATCGCTAAGTGCCAGAGCTATAGACTCTTTAAACAAAGGTGTCAAAATTGCTGGAGCATATCACAATACTGGAGAAGGAGGGCTCTCACCCTATCATAGCAATGGAGGTGATGTTGTATTTCATTTTGGCACAGGGTATTTTGGAGTGCGTGCAGAAGACGGTGGCTTTTCTATGGAAAAAATGGTAAAGCTAGTACAAGAAAATCCTTTTATTCGTGCCATTGAAGTAAAACTATCGCAAGGGGCAAAACCTGGAAAAGGAGGTGTGCTCCCTGGGGCAAAAATAACCCCTGAAATTGCTGCTATACGGGGTGTAGAAATTGGAAAAGATGTTCTATCCCCTCCTAATCATAAAGCCTTTTCTAATGTACCAGAAATGGTAGATTTTATAGAAAAAATTGCAGAAGCTACAGGATTACCTGTAGGAATTAAAGCGGCTATAGGAAAACTAGATCAATGGGAAGAACTAGCAAATATCATGGTAGCTACAGGAAAAGGTCCAGATTTTATTACTGTAGATGGCGGTGAAGGAGGTACGGGTGCAGCTCCACCAAGTTTTGCCGATCACGTTTCTTTGCCATGGGTATATGGTTTTAGTGACCTATATCGCCTTTTTCAGAGTAAAGGACTTTCAGAACATATTGTATTCATAGGTAGCGGAAAGCTAGGCTTCCCTGCAAAAGCAGCCATGGCCTTTTCTATGGGAGTAGATTGTATCAATGTTGCTCGCGAAGCGATGATGAGTATAGGTTGTATTCAAGCGCAAATATGCCATACCAATAAATGTCCGGCTGGTATCGCAACGCAAAGTAAATGGTTACAAAATGGAATTAATATCCCGTTAAAATCAGAAAGACTTGCGCAATACTTCAAAACATTCCGTAAAGAATTTATAGAAATTACACATGCAGCAGGCTACGAACACCCATGTCAATTTAAAATGAGTGATATAGAAGTTAATCTCAATGACACTAATATTTCTAATGAACTTGACAAAACCTATTGCTACGAGAAAACACCTGTTGTATTTAATGGAATGCAAGAATTATATGATTGTGTTCATCTAGGCGGAAAAATGACAGAAAAAGAAGTGTTACAATAATACTATTGATTCTTTAAATTTATATTTTTTTAAAATAAAGCCCCTATAAAGACGTTGTGCAAATAGCGTAAAACCATTACATTAGTCCTCCCTAATCATACAACTATGGAATTTAACTTAACCAATCTAGCATTTAACTTATTACCTGCTATCATTGTAGCACTACTAGCTTATTACTTTTTCAGCCAGTACACACGTACAGAAGAAGGGCGTCGTCGTTTCTTATTACACAAAGCAAATCAAGTTACTGCATTACCGCAACGCTTACAAGCCTACGAGCGTCTTACATTATTTTTAGAACGTATTTCTCCAGATAATCTCTTAATACGTGTAAAACCCTATAATGATGACAAGTACGATTATGAGGGGCTCCTATTACGAACCATAGAACAAGAATTTGAGCATAACCTTGCACAACAGATTTACGTGACTGAAGAATGCTGGAACGTTATTAGAACAGCAAAAAATGCTACCATCTCTATTATCCGTAAAACAAACATGAGTGATAAGATAGATAGCAGTGACCGACTACGAGAGACGATCCTACAAGATCTTATGGACAATCAAGCTCCTAGTGAAGCTGGTTTGTCCTATATCAAAAAAGAAGTAGGAGAACTTATATAAGCACTACTGCTTTTTAATACGCGCTATATAAGCAATTTCTTTTTCAGATAATTTAGTTTCTAGATTGTTAAGCATGATACGATATCCTTCATCTTTATACAGTTCGTTGAGAAGCTTACGTGCGCTTTCGCGAAAGCGCCATGTGTGATGTACACATGCTTCAACCAAATTTTTAAGACTTACCTCATCAAAAGATTGTATCTGAAATAGGTATTGAAATGCATTCTCACGCAATTGAAATGGTTGTGAAGGTTCTGTATACGATGCAAGTTCTTTAAAACGATTATTTGCAGTGTCTGGTTTATAGTTTTGAGTTGCTAAGCTTAAAGTCAACCATAAAACTCTAATATTACCATCAGAAAAACCAAATTGAGAATCATAGCGGTCCAGTAGCGTGTGCTGTAACTGTAATGCATTAGAACTTCGATACTGAAGCCAAAGTTTTAAAAATGATTGCTCTCGAGTCACATAACTTTTATCTACTAATAAGCTTTTAAAACGAGGTAACAATACATTAGGAATTGCCTCCATAGATGTTGCTATAGCCTGACGTGTGTATACATTTTTATTTGAAAATGCAATCTCATATAATGAATTACTAAGTGATGCGTTTTCTCCTAGCAATTGATAAACACCCTCTTGTCCTAAATAATCATTTGATAAGGAAAGAATGCCTCCTAACTGTTTTACCTTATTTTTTAATGCTTGAGGGCGTAATGACTGTAATTCAAAATAGGATCGCATAAAAGGAGACTTTTTAAGAGATTTCAGCGCATCTGTAGCCTGAAAAGCACTTTGATATAACCATGCTTTTTTATAGTCTTCTAAATCTTGGCCAGAAATCACTTCGACCTCAGTTATAAAATCTGTAGTAGTTACATTTTTAAAAGCATAGGTAGTAAGATAGTTTCTTACGGCCTTTGCAAAAACCGCTGAACCTATTTTTTCTCTAAGTATATGTAATGCCCAAGCTCCTTTTTGATAATATGTTAAACTACTACCCCCAGAAGCCACGAGTTTCTGACCTTTTCCAGTATCACTTAATTCACGTAGTTGCTCTGCAGATTCATACAGCTTATAATAAAAATAATCATCCCCAAAAATTTCGCGCTCGGCAAGCAAAGCATAATAGGTTGCAAAGCCTTCATGTAACCAGTGATGTTCACTTTTTGTCTCTGTTACTAGATCGCCAAACCATTGATGCGCAAGCTCATGCGCATTTACATTTACATAATTACGATCTGTAAATCCTATACTGTCTACTACAAAACTATCAGAAAAAATAGTGAGTGACGTATTTTCCATTCCTGCATACAGAAAGTCTTTTACAGGTACTTGCTTATAGTTTTGCCAAGGATATGCTACACCTATTTCTTTTTCCAGAAAATCAAAAATTTGTTTTGAGTATCGATAGGTAGGCTCAACTTTTAAAGTATCCTTAGGATAATAGTAATATTCCAGAGGGATTCCCGAAGTACTAGTTTCTATTTTTTTATCATAGGTTCCTATGACTAATGCCACTAAATAGCTAGACATAGGCTGTACCATATCAAATTGCCATACATTATATTCCTCAAGTTCTTGAACACTTTTTGAATATCCGCTCGCAATTACCGTCATTTCTTTAGGAGCTTCTATTGTAAGGTCAAATTCAATTTTATCGTTCATATCATCTATACTCGGTAACCAATACGAGGTATACTTTCCTTGCCCTTGCGTCCATACTTGAGGTGTTCCCATCGCGTCTACAAAGTATAATGCCTGCTTAGGAACTACCCTATAGGTAAATTGACGGGTATACGTCTGCCCTTTATCAAAAGGGCCTTGAATGGATATATGATCTTCTAAAGCCTTAATAACAAACTCTTTTGATAGGTTTTCAATCGTCATTTTTTTAGCATCTAGTAGAACTTCTTTGACATCTTCTAATGCAGTAAATGTCACTTCTAGATCTCCATTAATTGATGCTTCTCTAAAATCAGGACGTACCAGTGCAGTAATGTTTATAATATCTACCTTCTGAGTTTGGGGAGATATTTCTTGAGTATATGCTTTCGCGAAAGCAAAAATTAAAAAAAGAAATAAAAAAGTGTGTTTCATAGGCCTAAAAATACAATTATCTAATAGCATTTTTTATACCAAAAGTACCTACTATGAGTATCCTATATAAAGAATCGTATTTTAATAATGTATATTTACTTGTCACCGTATATAAATAGGGTAATTACTGTCTATTTTCAAAATAGAATGCCTTTATAATTAACTAAAAAACTTAATATACATCCCTTATGAATATTATTGAAAATCCTATTTATGTCCTAGTTATGTTGTGCGGGATGGTGATTACTTCTGTATATGTTGCAAAAACGAGGATAGGCAAAAAACTAGGAGTTGCCTTACTCGTAATTCTATTTACAGCAGTTATTGCAAATTTAAAGTTGATTCCCTCTGCTTCTACTACAATCCCTTTGTATAGTATCATTTTTAAATACCTGGCTCCTATTTCCATTTTTTACCTTCTTTTAGATGTAAATCTAACTTCTATTAAGAGAGCTGGTGCTCCTATGATTATTCTATTTTTAATAGGTTCTGTCGCAACAACACTAGGAATTCTTATCTCTTGGTATCTAGTATCTCCTCAAGATGTTCTAGGTGAAGATGGCAAAATAATAGCTGGAATGCTTACAGGCACTTATACAGGCGGAAGCATTAACTTTAATGCTATTGCGCTAGAATACAATTTTCAAGAGCGAGGTGTCCTCTATGCAGGTACTATTGCTATAGATAATGTGATTACAACGCTATGGATTATTGTAACGCTTGCTTTTCCTGCTATCATTCGGAAATTCTGGAAAGACAAAAAAATAAGTACAAAAAAAACTACAAAAGTAATAGAAGGTAAAGAACATTTGACGCTACACAGCATAATGTGGCTGCTTTTTTTAGGGCTAGTAGCCTACTTTATTTCTGAACAACTCGCAGTCTTTTTTCCAAAGATCCCATCTATTATTACCATCTCTACTTTGGGGATTGTATTTGCACAAATTCCATTTGTTTCAAAATTAAAAGGGAGCCATACGCTAGGATTATATTTGGTATACATATTTTTAGCAGTAATAGGGGCTTATTGTGAGCTCAGTGCCGTTGTAGAGTTAAAAACAATTGGTCTTACATTACTTGGTTTTACTGCACTTGCAGTAATACTTCACGGAATTCTTAGCATCATGCTAGGGGGGCTTATCTATAAAGATTGGGAAATGATTGCAATTGTAAGTCAAGCAAATATTGGAGGGGGTACTACAGCTATTGCGCTCGCTGAAACTTTTAAACGTAAAGAACTTCTATTACCTGCAATTCTAGTAGGTAGCTTAGGAAATGCGGTAGGAACTTACTTAGGTTTTATGGTAGTATATATCTTATGAAGACTTAAAAAAGATTTTTCAAAGTTTATATTGAGCATTGCCGAAGAAAGGAAATTCATTTAAATTCGTGACAATGAATCCTAATTTCCTACAAACCCCTATAGACTACTTAAAAGGCGTCGGACCAAATCGGGCAGATCTATTACGAGCTGAACTTGGGATTCATACGTATCAAGATTTAATACATCTCTTTCCAAATCGATATATAGACAGAACACGTTATTATAGCATCTCTGAGTTAGAACGTAATAATGCCGATGTCCAAGTAATAGGAAAAGTAACAAGCCTTAAAATGATAGAAGGAAAAGGAAAACGGCTTGTAGCTACATTTAAAGATGATGAGGGGAGTATGGAGCTTGTCTGGTTTAGAGGTCATAAATGGATTAAAGAAAGTATTAAACTCAATACACCATATGTCATCTTTGGAAAAACCAATTATTACAATGGAAAATTTTCTATGCCACATCCAGAAATGGAATTACTACCTGAGCATGAAAAAAGTTTACGCAGTGCGATGCAGCCCATTTATCCAAGTACTGAAAAATTAAGCAATAAAGGAATCACAAATAAGGTAATAAATACCCTTATGCAAACCTTGTTTTTGGAAGCAAAAAACCACTTGCATGAAAGCCTTTCAAAACCTATTCTAGAAAACTTAAAATTGATGCCAAAAAACATGGCATTACTGAACATTCATTTTCCGAAATCTCAAGTCGATTTAGCTAAGGCACAATACCGATTAAAATTTGAAGAATTCTTCTATATTCAACTACAACTTGCCTTTAAAAACAGAACACATAAAACAAAAATAAAAGGCTATCCTTTTGAAAAAGTCGGCCCATTATTTAATGATTTTTATAAGAATCATTTACCCTTTGAATTGACAGGAGCGCAAAAGAGAGTTCTTAAAGAAATACGCCATGATTTGGGTACAAATGCGCAAATGAGCAGACTTTTACAAGGAGATGTAGGATCTGGAAAGACTATTGTAGCCTTATTATCAATGTTTATAGCACTTGACAACGGTTTTCAAGCATGCTTAATGGCGCCAACTGAAATTTTGTCAGTACAACACTATAATGGATTAATTGAATTATGCAAACCATTAAATACCAGTATTTCATTACTTACAGGATCAACTAAAACTTCAAGTAGAAAAATAATTCATGAAAAACTAGAAAATGGTGAATTAAACATTCTTATCGGGACACATGCATTACTTGAAGATAAGGTAAAATTTAAAAATTTAGGGCTTGCTGTTATTGATGAACAACATCGTTTTGGAGTAAAACAACGTAGTAAATTATGGCATAAAAATGAGTATCCACCTCACGTACTTGTAATGACAGCTACTCCTATTCCACGCACGCTTGCGATGACAGTTTACGGAGACCTAGATGTGTCTATTATTGATGAGTTACCTCCAGGAAGAAAATCCATAAAAACTGTGCATAGATATGATGCAAATAGACTTAAAGTTTTTGCCTTTATCCGAGACGAAATTAAGAAAGGCAGGCAAGTCTATATTGTATACCCTCTTATCCAAGAATCAGAAGCGATGGACTATAAAGACTTGATGGATGGATACGAGAGTATTTCCAGAGAATTTCCTCTACCCGATTATCAGATTTCTATCGTTCATGGGAAGATGAAACCTGCAGACAAAGATTATGAAATGCAACGTTTTATAAAAGGCGAGACACAAATCATGGTAGCCACTACAGTGATAGAAGTAGGTGTAAACGTTCCCAATGCCTCTGTAATGATCATAGAAAGCGCAGAACGTTTTGGGTTAAGTCAACTACATCAACTACGAGGACGTGTAGGGCGTGGTGCATCACAGAGTTACTGTATTTTGATGACTAGTTTTAAACTTTCTAATGATTCAAAAACCCGATTAGAAACCATGACTCGTACCAATGACGGTTTTGAAATTGCCGAAGTAGATCTAAAGTTAAGAGGCCCAGGTGATATCATGGGGACACAACAAAGTGGTGTTCTTAATCTAAAAATAGGTGATATCATACGTGATAATGATATTCTAAAAGTAGCTAGAAGCTATGCATGGGGAATTGTAAAAGATGATCCCGCTTTCGCGAAAGCGGAAAACCAAATTATTCGGTTTGTATACGCACAAATGGTAAAATTTAAGAATATCTGGAGTTTTATTTCATAATCACACTGTCTTTAAGCGTTATTTAACGCATTAATAATCATATTACTTAAATATATTTTTTAATTTTATGCCTTTAAAATTCTGCTAAAAAAATATTATGAAAAGAAACTACATTTTACTTACTTCCCTTTTTATGCTTTTTGCGCTGCAAAACTACGCACAAACCATATGGGACGGTCCGACTATTACCGTTACAAAAGAGTCTGATGCCGATTGGACATTGGAAGAAAACCAAGATCGTATTACAGATAATGTATGGCTTACAAGAGCAGATACTCGCGGTTTTTTTAATATTGTCTTGGAAGATGAATTTGACAATGTAAATAATACAAGTCCTCTTGATACAGAGTGGGCTGTAGGAACTACTGCAGATATTGATGATCTTACATTCCTTCCCTGGACAGATTATGTTAATAATGCTCCTATGAGTACCATTAACGTAGCTTCTGTTCTTCATTTAATTACAGATGATATCTACATAGATTACACGTTAATTGCGTTTCAAGGCGGTGGCCCTGGCGGTGCTTTTACCTATGAGCGTTCTTCGGACCCTGCTCTTAGTATATCAGATGTACAAGACACATCATTTTCTATGTACCCTAATCCTACGACATCAAGCATTACATTCCCAGAACTTACTAAGGAAATGTCTTATGAAATCTTTAATGTCCTAGGTGCACAGGTAGCTACAGGAACTGTGCAAAGAAATGTTCCTGTATCTGTATCCCAGTTGAAAAATGGAATTTATTTTATACGCTTAGACGGTTCTACAACTCAGAAGCTTATAAAACGATAGAGTCTTTTAGACATAATCATTAATACAAAGAGCGAGTTATTTCTATATAGCTCGCTCTTTGTATGATAGAATCATTTATTCTAGTACTACAAGATTCCATGGGAAATCAGAAACTTCCATATGAGATAATAATTCTGATTCGTTTGTAATAGTGGCAAAACCTCCGACGGCTGTATTTGTAGTATCTGTATAACGATAACCTATGAGCCACGCGTTTTGAGAAGGTACAAAATTCATTGTTGTTTGATTGATTGCTGTCCAACCGTTCTCCTCTGCAAGTGCTTCAAGTACTGAAGTAACATCTACTAATACTGTAGTTTGATTAATAATATCATAAACAGCAGGAAGATCTTCTATAGTCGATGGTTCTGGGACCATAAACGTAAAATATAATTTGTTATTTACAATAATTTCTGATCCGTCAAGCACTCTATCAAAAGACGATTCTTGAATTTCTAATACAGAAAATGTATCTAGATCATATCGAACATACGTTCCATTACTTAAAAAAGCATATATATCATTTTGATCTCCAAAAGTTAATCCAAATATGTGACTCTCATCTAGAACATCTATCCCTACTACCTCCACTGTATCCGTATTTACTAGGACTAATGTCGATTGTTGATTTCCGCCAGGTGTCGATTGATTTTCATAAAACACAAGTCGTTTATTCCTATAAGCCGGGATGCTATTTTGTCCCAAAGCCCCAATAGGTATGTCATAAACAACACCCGTATTTAAGCTTATAGTACGCAGACGGAAATTATCAAATGCATTAGAATCATTATATCCAGAAAACACTTCCATCTCTGAATTAATTGTCCAACTCCGAAACTCAGTATCTGATTCTGAAAAAAAATTCATTGCACTTGCAACACTCCCTTCCCGTAAGTCTTTAAGCCATACTTGATTTCCTGCATACATCCCTGCAACATCACCTGCAATATGTACTCTTTGAATTCCAGGATTAATTGCATCAAGAGAAGCTATATCTCTAAAATCACCCATCTGAGTATCTGCAAAATATTGATATTGTAATATTACTCCTGGCTGCGAAAAATTTAAAAAGGAAAAATCAGGAAAGTCTGTAGCTATAGATATATCTTCATTTATATCATCATCATTGGAACAACTCCATAATAAGAGCGCACTCATAAGGAGCGCACATGGTAAAAATTTCATTTTCTTTTTTCTAGAAAGATACTTAAAAACAAATGGAAATCATCATAATAAAGCAAAAAAACCCGCAGTGTTTGCGGGTTTATATTTTATGATTTATTTATTAAAACTGTGAAGTTTAATTGATATCCTCGCCTTTTTTAAGTTTATCTATATTTGCTTGTACATTCCCTTTAGATCCTGGATTAGGGGCATTTGCCAGTGCTTTTTCTAAATATTTAAGTGCACTTTTATAATCTCCCTTCGCCGAATAAAGTCTTCCTAGACCATATTGTGTAGGCCATACATTTTTATTTTTCTTAGCATTATCCTTAAATATTCTTTCTGCTTTATCAATATTACCACTTGCAATTAACTGTCTACCATATTGATGTGTTTCAATTACTGTAGCAATATCTAATACACTTTCTATCTCTGCTGTAGCTTCAGCAGATTTTCCCATTTGATTTAAAATCGCAGATTTAAGTTGAGCATTAGCAAATGTTTTTTGACTAAAAAACCACCCGCTTTGCGCATTATTAACCCATTCCAAAGCACGTTCGGTATCACCAGCTCCTAATGCATATTGAGCCGCCTGTTCCCATGTCTGACGTGTAAATCCTGTTTGATCTCTTAGTTTATTGCTAATATCATTCATAACAATATTTGTAACATCAAATCCTATTTTAAAAGGAATTGCTTTTTTCTCCCATTGTAAAGCTACTGTGGTAGATGTATTATCTACTGCTATGAATTCATATGTGAGTAGTTCCTTATGTGGTATATCTGTCATAGATACTTCTACCCGCAATTCGTCTTCATCCTCATCATAAAAATAACTTCCCCATGATGTAGCGTTGTTTGAGAAAATGATTGTTGCATTACCATTTTCTTGTAAAGCAATATGCAATCCATAAGTTCCTGCTTTAATAGGCTTCCCTTCAATAGTAGCATCATCAGAAAACGTAATAACAGTGTTTTCATTGGCCCCAGCACGCCAAGGAGCTGCCTTAGATGTTCCAAAATTTAGATTTTGAAATCCATAATGTGCAAGTTGAGTTCCCCATACTTCACGACCTCTCACACTAGGCCTTGAATAATTAATAGTAACTTCGGAGATTCCTACCGTCTGATTTACATTAGCCATTTGGCTAGCTCTGGGTGTTTTAATCTGTGCATCTAAGTCTATAGCTATAAATAACATTAGACACACTGCCAGTTTAGTCACTAGCGTGTAATAATTCTTCATGATAAAGTTGTTTAGATATTTGCAACAAGGTACACGTGATAGCCTAACCGTATTGTTAGTTTCGTGTTAAAGCTTAATGCTTTATTGTTAAAAATTTTCGTCTAGAAGGCTTTTTACAAAAGTCTCAAACTCTTTTTTATACTCTAGATGCTTATCACCTGTCGCAGGACCATTAAAACCCGTATGGATTCTACGCACATCTCCTTTTCTATCTACAAAAATAGAAGTAGGATATGATAAGATATGGTTAAGCATAGGAAGTTTTTCTTGTGCTAGTTTTTTATCAGAACTCCCATATTGGGCTAATAATATGGGATATGTGATACTCATACGTTTTTTTAACCGCTCTATACTCGCGATTGCCTTTTCTTTTGTAGGCGCATACTCAAACGCTAAGGCTACAATTTCTAAATCGGTATCTGGATGCTCTTTGAGATACTTCATATAAAATTTAGACTCATCCAAACAATTAGGACACCAACTTCCCATAATCTTTACAATAACCACCTTGTTTTTAAAACGATCATCGGATAATGAAACCATTGTTCCGTCAGTATTTGGAAATGAAAAAGCAAGTTCCTCATACCCATCTTTAATAAATGTCAAATTTTTAGCATCCGGGAGCTCATAACTTGGGTTTCGTTTACCAACAAAAGGTTCTTTCCAATGATTCCCACTATAAAAATGACCTTCTAAAGTACTATCCGTAACCGTGGCCGTAAATAAGAAGGCATGAGCTCCATCAAAGGTAGATAGACTCATTTGATCTCCATTAATCGTCCCTTCTAAGTATCGATAATCTCCCGTAGTAGTCCTAAATGTTCCTGTAACTTGATTCCCATCTTGCTCAAAAATACCTTTTGCAATATATCGATCTTCTTCTATATCTGGACTAAACACAGATTCCCAGTTTCCTGTAATATCTGTACTGGCTTTCTTGTTTATATGAAAACGATCTTCTTCACCATAAACCATTGTAAATGGGACAACTCTATCCAGACTAGGTTTTATAAATTCTCCAGCAATGCGTTTTCCATCATTACTTAAAATGCCATCAAAATACCCCTCATACACTGGAGTTTGAATCTTAATGGCATTTCCATCTATTGTAATTTCATCTACTTCTATGCGCTCTTCTGCATTCCTAATAATCAATTTACCGTTTTCTTTAACTTCAAAAATAAAAGGAAGTTGTTTCTCATCCTGAACTTCTAAAGTTGCTCTCCATATTCCTGTTTGCAATGCTGGAGGTGCATTATCACACGATATAGCTATTAAGATTAATAAAAAAGTGACGTATTTTTTCATTTAAAAAAGGATTAAATAGTTTCAGTCTGAAAGTATCAAAAATACTTACAAAACAACAAGTAAATGTTATATTTGTGCCTTCAAATTTGATGCGATGAAAATTTCATACAACTGGTTAAAGCAATTTATCAAAATCGACTGGGATGCCACTCGTACAGGAGACCTTCTTACCGATCTAGGACTTGAAGTAGAAGGTATTGCAAACTACCAAAGTGTACAAGGTGGACTAGAAGGGGTTGTTATAGGGCATGTCTTAACATGTGAAAAACACAGTAATGCAGATAAACTAAAAGTTACTACTGTAGATATAGGTACAGGGACTCCCCTACAGATCGTTTGTGGTGCTCCAAATGTTGCAAAAGGGCAAAAGGTACCAGTGGCTACTATAGGTACTACACTATACGCAGAAAATGGAGAAGCATGGACCATTAAAAAAGGGAAGATACGTGGTGAAGAATCCCATGGAATGATATGTGCAGAAGATGAATTAGGCTTAGGTAAAAGTCATGATGGAATTATGGTTCTAAATGACGCATTAATACCGGGAACACTTGCCTCTGATGTTTTTGAAATAGAAAATGATCATGTCTTTGAAATAGGGCTTACTCCTAACCGTGCTGATGCAATGAGTCATCTAGGTACCGCTCGTGATTTAAGAGCTGGGCTTATGCAACTAGAGATAAATAGTGAGCTTATGACTCCCTCTACAACTTCCTTTAAAATAGAAAACAGGCTTAATAAAGTTGATGTAGCTGTATTAGATGGGGTTCGTGCTCCTAGATATGCAGGGGTAGTTATCAGTGGTCTTAAAGTCGAAGATTCCCCTATGTGGTTACAACATCGTCTTAAAGCAATAGGCCTCTCGCCTATTAATAATGTAGTAGATATTACTAATTATGTTCTTCACGAACTAGGACAACCATTACACGCATTTGATCTTTCAAAAATCACAGGAAATAAAATAGAAGTAAAAACAGTAGCAAAAGGGACAAAATTTACAACGCTTGATGGTGTAGAACGAGAACTCCATGAGGAAGATCTTATGATATGTGACGCAGAAAAACCAATGTGTATTGCAGGAGTTTTTGGAGGATTAGATAGCGGAGTTACAGAAAGAACGACTGCTATTTTTCTTGAAAGTGCTTATTTTAATCCTGTATCTATACGCAAAACTGCAAAACGTCATGGTCTAAACACAGACGCTTCTTTCCGTTTTGAACGTGGTATTGATCCTAATATAACTGATTATGCGCTCATGAGAGCGGCTATACTATTACAAGAAATTGCCGAAGGAGAAATCACCAGTGAGATTGTAGACATCTACCCAAAAAAAATAGAAGATCAGCAGGTGTTTATGAGTTTTGAAAATGCTACAAAGCTTATAGGTGAAGAACTTCCTAGAGAAAATATTAAATCAATACTGGCATCTCTAGATATTAAAATTAATAATGTCACTGAAAGTGGATTAGGGATGACTATTCCTGCCTATCGTAATGATGTCACTCGAGAAGCAGATGTTATTGAAGAAATTTTAAGAGTTTATGGATATAACAATATTAATTTTGGTAATAAATTAAATGCTACTGTTTCAAGTACTTCAAAATTTGAAGACCATAAAGTTCAAGATGTAATTGCAAATCAACTTGTAGGGCAAAATTTTTACGAAATTATGGCAAATAGTCTTACAACACCTAGCTATAGCAAACTCTCAGACTCTTTAAATGAAGAACATAATGTAACAATGCTTAATCCATTAGGGCAAGAATTGAGTGTTTTAAGGCAATCTATGCTTTTTTCTGGTTTAGAAGCTATTGCCTATAATATGAATAGAAAACGTTCTGATCTCAAGTTTTTTGAATTTGGAAAAACGTATCATAACTATGAGTCTGGAAGGTCAGAAAAAAAGCACCTTACACTTTTTGTTACAGGAAATCTGAATCTGGAAAGTTGGGCAATAGACAACACTCCTTCTAATTTTTATTATTTGAAAGGAGTTGTGAAATCTATTTTAGACAGATTGGGTATTACACGAGGAAGAACACGTATTGTAAAAAATGATGTTTTTTCTGAAGCTATAGGATTGCAATTAGGCAAAACCCCGCTCGTAGATTACGGTATCGTCAAGAAAAGTGTTCTTAAAAAACTCGCTATTACTCAAGACGTTTTTTATGCTGATTTTCATTGGGATAATATTCTTGAAGTAGCAAGTAGAAATAAAATAAAATTCCAGAGCATTCCAAAATTTCCATCGGTACGACGTGATTTTGCGCTATTACTAGACAAGAAAACGAGTTTTGAAGAGCTTCATACACTTGCTAAGCAAACTGAAAAACAACTACTTAAAGATATACAGCTTTTTGATGTTTATGAAGGTAATAACCTTCCTGAAGGAAAGAAGAGTTATGCGGTAAGTTTTACATTGCAAGATGAACATAAAACACTTACAGAAAAACAGATAGACAAAGTCATGAGTAAACTCCAAACTCGCTTTGAAAAAGAGCTAGGAGCTAGTTTACGGTAAGTTGTAAGTATATACAAGAAAACGCCCTGATACCCATTATAGTTTTGTTAGGGCTAGTTATACTTTTAACTATACGTATATGTTATATCTATTGATTGTATGAGATAAACAATGTATCTTTAAAACAAAAATGCTCTTTTCTAAAACTGATATTCACGATAAACTTATACGAGAAAAAGAAAAAGATTTTCAAGATGTAAATATTCTTGCAGAGGTACAACGGGTACTGGAAGAAGATCGCTTTCGCGAAAGCGAACTCCTCCAAAAACTAAAAGGAAAACAAGATGAGATTGTCAATACCTTTGATTTGAGTATTATAGATCAAGATCGAATTTTTACATTATCACAAATCAAAAAAATCTGTATTAACTACCGACTGAGATTTCTAGACTCTAAGTATTTTAAAGGAAAATACCCTCAATCGGCGCTAAGTGAGATAAAATATATAGAAAACAAACACCAGATTGTACTAGATGGCTTTAAAATTATAGCGCCTTCAAAAATGTTTGTTCTTGAAAAAACTGATGACCCATTGTTATTTGCTCCTATGGGGAATGGTTATTTTTATCTTATTCATAAATGGGGTAATGATCTCCACCCATTACGTAAATGGCTAATGTGGCCCTATAAATCATTTGAAAATCTTATCGTCGGAATACTATTTGCAAGCTTCATTGCGACCTTATTAGTACCTGATGGACTGTTTACAAAAAAACAAGACTTTTCTCAGGATATTATGGTATTCTTTTTTATGTTTAAGTCTATTGCAGCTGTCGTTTTATTTTACGGCTTTGCACTTGGAAAAAATTTTAATACGGCAATTTGGAATAGTAAATATGACAAAACTCAATAAATAAAATATGCTCCCTAATACTACTAGTTACGAAAAGATTTATACAGGCTCTTCTCTTAAAGTCAAATACCTTCAGACATTACTTGAAGATTCTGACATACAACCTATCATACGTAACGATGAAGAAAGTGCGCGAAGAGCAGGTTTTGGGGTGGATTACAATAATGGTGTTCATATACTTGTTCATAAAGATAATGTCCTTATTGCAAAACGTCTCGTAGATAATGCTCTTGATGAAAATGGAGATATCATTGCTATTTCAGAAGAGGAGCTTAATGAGCAAGCAATGGCAAGTAAAGACATTTCTTTATCAAATAATAAATCTACCTCATCTTATAGAAGATCTCCTTTAAATTTACTTATTAATATATTGATTATCATCTACTCTCTATGGAAATTATCACCGTTACTTCGAGGTGAAGAGCTACCCATATGGCGTATTGCACTAAGTATTGTTCTTATTATTTTCTGTGCATGGGCACTAATTGCTCATTTTACAAAATCAAAAAAATAAATTACATTAACTATACATAGAAGTTCGTAATTCTTTGATTTTTTTATTACTCATATACTCATCAAAAGTCATATAACGATCAATAACTCCTTTGGGAGTAAGTTCTATCACTCTATTTCCTACTGTTTGAGCAAACTCATGATCATGAGTAGTAAGCATGATCGTACCTTTAAAATTCTTTAAAGCATTATTAAAAGCTGTAATAGATTCTAGATCCAAATGGTTGGTTGGTTCATCTACCATAAGAATATTTGCACGTTTCATCATCATTTTACTGATCATACAACGCACTTTCTCTCCTCCTGATAAAACATTAGATTGTTTTAATGCTTCCTCACCACTAAAAATCATTTTACCAAGAAATCCTCTTAAATGAACTTCTTCTCGTTCTTCTTCTGTTTGCGCATACTGACGTAACCAATCGACAAGGTTTAATGTTTCATCCTGAAAATATTCAGAATTATCTAATGGCAAATAGGATTGCGTAGTAGTAATTCCCCAAGAAAAAGTCCCGCTATCTGCTTGTGCTTTTTCATTAATAATCTCATAAAAAGCAGATGTTGCTCTACTATCCCTAGAAAATAAAACAACCTTATCCCCTTTTGCAAGATTCATATCAATATTTCTAAATAAGATCTCTCCATCCTGAGAAGCCTCTAATCCTTGCGCATTAAATATCTGATCTCCTGCCTCGCGATCTCTATCAAAAATAATTCCTGGATAACGTCTACTCGAGGGTTTAATTTCTTCTATATTTAATTTATCAATCATCTTCTTACGAGAAGTGGCTTGTTTAGACTTTGCAACATTTGCGCTAAAACGAGCTATAAATTCTTGTAATTCCTTTTTCTTCTCTTCTGCCTTCTTGTTTTGTTGTGCACGTTGTCTTGCAGCAAGTTGTGATGATTGATACCAAAAGGTATAATTTCCACTATAATGCGTAATCTTATTATGATCTATATCTGAAATATGTGTACATACAGCATCTAAAAAATGTCTATCGTGAGATACCACAATCACACAGTTATCATAGTTTGCTAAAAAACTTTCTAACCAGTTTATTGTCTCATAATCCAGATCATTTGTAGGCTCATCCATAATAAGCACATCTGGATTACCAAATAATGCCTGAGCAATCAATACCCTAACACGCTGTTTACCATCGAGATCTGCCATAAGCGTATAATGCAAATCTTCTTTTATCCCAAGGTTAGAGAGCATTGCTGCAGCATCACTATCTGCATTCCAGCCATTCATCTCTTCAAACTGTACTTGTAATTCTCCTATACGATCTGCATTTTCATCAGAGTAATCTGCATATAGCGTGTCTATCTCTTTTTTTATTTCATACAGAGGCTTATTACCCATAACTACAGTCTCAAGCACATTATACTCATCATATGCATAATGATTTTGTTCAAGTACAGACATGCGCTTACCTGCTTCTAAGTGTACATGGCCAGAGGTAGCATCTTGCTTTCCAGATAAAATTTTAAGAAATGTAGATTTACCAGCTCCATTGGCTCCTATAATCCCATAACAATTACCCGAAACAAAAGATGTATTTACTTCATCAAATAAAACACGTTTTCCAAACTGTACTGATAAATTAGAAACTGATAGCATAACTTTTAATCCATTATATTTTAAGCGTGCAAAAATACCGATTCTTACACAGATTGTGAAGTCAAAAACTTGTAAACATTCAAATATTGATCAAATCTTCATATAAACTCATAAATCCTAAAAAAATGAATTGCGTTTTAACGTTGAATTAACAATAGAATCTAGAAGTAACTGTTACATTTGATGGTTAACTGTAAATTAGAAGATGTGTTACAGTAGTATGTAATACGGACCCCATGAAAAGTTACATTACAATATTAGTATGCTTTATATCCTTAATAAGCTGTACAAACGAAGATTCTAAAAAGTCCAATAATACTTTTTTAGGCGGAGAAATTATAAATCCAAAATGGGGATATGTATTACTATCAAAGAATGATCAAATCATAGATACCATTCATTTAGACTCTCGCAATAGATTCTTTCGTAAGTTTAGTGATTTTGAATCTGGTCTTTATAGTTTTATTCACTCGGAACGTCAGCTTGTTCATATTGAGGAGGGAGATAGTATTATGATTCGAGTAAATACTATTGAATTTGATGAATCTTTAAGCTTTTCAGGGAATGGCGCAGAACGGAGTAATTTTCTTATAGATATGTTTTTGCATTGGGAATCTGAAAACGATGGTTTTACAAAACATTATCAAAAAGAGCCTCAGGTATTTCAAAAACTATTGGACTCTATGCATCGTGAACGGCAGAAGTTTCTAACAAAATTTAATCTAAAACATGATGTCTCTCCAGCTTTTGAAGAAATTGCGCTTGCTTCTGTAAACTATGATAATTTCCAACGTAAAGAGAGCTATCCTTTCTCTCACTATGGAAAGAATAAACTTGCATTTATAGAAAATTTGCCTGATGATTTTTATAGCTTTCGCGAAAGCGTAAACTTAAACAATACAAACCTTCAAGAGTTATACACATATCAACGCTATATCAATGCATATCTAGATCATGAAGCATACAAAAGATATGGAACGAGAGCGTCTTACAATACCGTATCGTATACACATAATCATAATGAGATTGAAGCAATAAAAGAAAACATCACCAATACAAGCCTTAAAGACTCTAAGTTATACAGAACTGGACGTATTTTTATCGCTAATAGTAACAATAAAGAGGATGTAGATAATATTTTTAAATTATTAATGAGTTCTATCACCTCAGAGGAGGTAAAAAATAAAATGTCTGCGCTTTATATTACTCATAAAAAAATGGAGGCTGGTAATAAGATTCCAGACCTTATGCTTGTAGATGCAGGACAACGTATGGTTACACTCACAAGTACGTTACAAAAACCAACAGTTATTTACTTTTGGTCCTATAACAACCATATGCATATGGAGAATTCTCACAAAAAAGCACATGACTTACAATCAAAATACCCTGAATTTAATTTTATAGGTATTAATATAAACGATGAGAATGATCTATGGACGCAACATTTAAGACAACATAAATTTGATCCTTCTAAAGAATATCGTTTTGATGATCCGTTTCATGCAAGAAGGTCTCTTGTCATTACTGATATTAGTAAGACGATAGTACTTGATAAAAAAGGGAAGATTCTTAATAGTCATGCAAACTTACATCGTTCTAATTTTGAAGATGAACTCTTAGCGTATCTTAATCAGTAGGATAATAACACACAAAAAAACCTTCATTATATGAAGGTTTTTTTGTGTGTTGATATTTATAATTTAATTAATTTCCTTTTTGGTAATCTGCTAAAAATTTAGCCAATCCACTATCCGTAAGAGGATGTTTTAATAATCCTTCTATTGATGATAAAGGACCTGTCATCACATCTGCTCCAATTTTTGCACAATCTATTACATGCATTGTATGACGCACTGAAGCTGCAAGAATTTCGGTATCAAAGGCATAATTATCATATATATGGCGGATCTCTGCTATCAAGTTAAGACCATCTGTAGAAATATCATCTAGACGCCCTATAAATGGTGACACATAGGTAGCCCCGGCCTTTGCTGCCAGTAATGCTTGTCCTGCAGAAAACACGAGTGTAACATTAGTACGAATACCATTATCACTAAAGTACTTACAAGCCTTTACTCCATCTTTAATCATAGGTAATTTTACTACAATTTGTTCATGCAATGCTGCTAGCTCTGTTCCTTCTTTGACCATAGCTTCATACTCTGTAGCAATAACTTCTGCACTTACATCACCATCGACAATATTACATATATCTACATAATGTTTTAATATATTATCACGCCCTGTAATACCTTCTTTTGCCATTAGAGAAGGGTTTGTAGTAACACCATCGAGAACACCGAGGTCTTGTGCTTCTTTGATTTGATCAAGGTTTGCAGTATCAATAAAAAATTTCATAGGATAAAGATGTGTTTTATATTTCTGCAAAAATAAGTAAAGAAACGATCCCTATAAAATCAATATTTTTAAGTTATAGTACATTTATACACAATTCATAAAATCATTATAGTTTATAATGATTAAGTAGTAGTTTTTCATACCATGTGTCTGGAAGCATACGTTTGAGTGCAATGCTAAACTTCTGCATAAAAAACCCTACTCTATAATGAACTTTAGGATTCTTTGTCTGCATAATACGGTGTATTACTTTTGCCATTACCTGAGTATCCATTCCTGCATCCACATGTTCATCCATTAATTTTAATGTATTACCGTAATTATCTTTATATGGTGAATTTTCAAGAACAGGAGCATGATATCTCCCTGCAGCAATATTAGTTGCAAAATCTCCTGGAGCGACTGTTGTCATCTTTACATTGAACTCTCTGAGTTCCATTCGGTAGGCCTCAGTTGTGATTCCTAAAGCCCCTTTTGTAGCGCTATAAATTCCTCTATAGGGTAATCCCATATATCCAGCAATAGATGTAATATTAATAATCATACCTCTGCGATGAGAGCGCATGGAAGGAAGGACAGCTTTGATTACTTCTAATGCCCCAAAATAATTAGTTTCAAACACACGTTTTGTCTCATTAAGTGGGGTTTCTTCTAGAGGACCTGTTATTCCCATTCCTGCATTGTTAATTACATAATCTATATGTCCTTCTTTTTTTAAAACTACAGCAATGGCTTTTGTTATAGAAATTGTATCTGTAACATCTAATGGAAGCATTTGTACATGTCCTTCTGTCTTATTTTTGGGGTGACGACTAGTACCATATACTATGTATGACTTTGATGCTAGGTATTGAGCTACTGCCGCTCCTATTCCTGAGGAAGCACCTGTAATAAAAACTACTTTGGACATAATTTGGATTTGACGACAAATATCAAACTACAAGCATCAATATGCAAATTCTTTAGGAAGTGATTCAAATTTTAAGCATTAGAAGTCTTTACTTACTGAGATGCTCGTACTTTTTCTATAAAAGCAAAATACCCACTTGGGTCTCTTAGCATACTATAAGCGCTTATTCGATCTTGTACTTTCCCTTTTTCATTTAGAGCAAGTAAGGTAGGGAATGACTTTTCTTTGTTATATTTTTTTAGGAGTTCTTTATTTTTTGCAAAGTGTTCTGGTGTAAGAATATCTTCTTTAAAAGGAACATCTATCTCTAGTAATACAAAATCTCCTGACTGTTTTATAAAAGATTCATTTTCCCAAAAATCTTTTTTAAGCATCTTACATGGACCACACCAATCACTTCCAGTAAAATACATCAAAATAGGCTTGTTTGTACGTTTTGCCGTTTTCTTAGCTTCGTCAAAATCAGTTAGCCATTTTGCTTCTTGAGCATTACCAAAATAGGTGACTAAAATGAAAAGAATTAAAAAAGAACGTTTCATTAGTTTTAGTATTGGGTACTTACAAATTTAAAAACTTCGACATAAAGTACAAAAGTCTCTAGTATTCTTTATGTGATTATATACTATAAAACAAGAATCTTGCCATACTATTGCCATTTTATTTTTATAATTCTAAGATTACATCTTCTATCGTTTTTCTGACTTTTTTAAAACCTGAAAACATATCATCTGTTGCACGATATCCAATAGGCATTACCAATACAGCTTCCAATCCTTTTTTTGATAGTCCTAGATGCGTATCATATCCATCTGGATTAAAGCCCTCCATAGGACATGCATCTATCTCTTCAATAGCGCAGATTGTAAGTAAATTACCCATTGCCAGATAGGCTTGTTTTGTAGACCATTGGTTAATTTGCTCTGGGGTTTCATCTTTAAAATGACTTAATAAATAATCTCGATAAGGTTCTAGTATCTCATCAGGAGTATCTCTTATTTCTTGAATATTTTTAAAATACGCATCTATATATGTATTATCTATATTCTTTTCTATACAAAAAACCAACAGATGTGAAGCATCAACAACCTGCTGTTGATCCATAGAATCAGATACGAGTTGTTGTCTAAGGTCTCTATTTTTAATAATTAATAATTTTACTGGCTGTAGTCCAAAACTTGTTGCAGTAAGATTAAATGCTTCTTTTATGATCTCAATTTTATGTTCGGGAAGATAGCGTGAATTATCAAACTTCTTTGTAGCATATCGCCATTGAAGAGCTTCTATAACGTGTGACATAAATCTATAGTTTTATGGTACAAATGTAATAAGCATATACAGTCTATTTGTAATACCATCATATTAAAAATTGATAGCACCATTATAGAAAGGTTATAATCATAAAAAAAGCCTTCCGAAAAGGAAGACTTTATATTGAAACTTACTAGTTTAATTTATTTCTTAAACTTAGCATATTTGTTTTTAAATTTATCAATACGTCCAGCTGTATCTACTAATTTAGCTTTTCCTGTATAGTATGGATGAGACGTTCTAGAAATTTCAAGCTTAATAAGTGGATACTCCGTTCCATCAACTTCAATCGTTTCTTTTGTATCAGCTGCAGATTTTGTTAAAAAAACATCATCATTTGACATGTCTTTAAAAGCAACTAATCTATAATTTTCTGGGTGTATACCTTGTTTCATCTCTGTAAACTTTAATAATCTCAATTTTTCGAGGTGCAAATTTACATATAAAAATATTATTTATAACTATAAAAATAAAAAAAGTCATGCGAATTTACTTGGTGGAAATTAAAATTAATAACACAACGTAACGTTTTGGTATCTTTGTGTACTAACTAGCCAAAATAACTAACTCTCATTTATATGGAAAATGTAAAAGCTTCGGCTAAAAAATTTATGATCAATTATGGAGTTCTCCTAGGAATACTCTCTATTGTTTTTAATGTAATTCTTTATGTTACAAACAATTTTCTTAGCCCACATTGGTCTCTAGGAATATTAAGTTTCTTGATTAGCATTGTAATTACTGTAAGTGCTTTTAAAGCATTTAAGAAAGAGAATGGCGGTTTTATGAAACTAGGACAAGCTATTAAAATAGGCCTTGGTATTGCATTAATTGCAGGTCTAATAGGGACTATTTGGACGGTATTATTAACTACTGTTCTAGAACCAAATTATTCAGAACTAATGCTGGATGTTATAAGAGATAGAACGTTAGAGGCAGCTCCAGATATTACTGATGAACAACTTGAACAATCACTATCTTTCCAGGAGCCATTTACAAAAATTGGTTTTATTGCTCCTATTGGTATAATTTTTTCTTTATTTTTCGGTTTTATAATTTCCCTCATCGCTGGATTAATTATGAAAAAAGAAAATCCGTTCGAAGACGCTTAAAAAAACGATATGCAACTATCTGTTGTTATTCCCTTGCTCAATGAGCAAGAATCTATAAAAGAATTACATCATTGGCTTTCAGAAGTTCTGAAAGCCAATGATTTTTCTTATGAAATCCTTTTTATAGATGATGGTAGTACAGATGAATCATGGAATGAGATATATACGCTTTCGCGAAAGCATACTGAAGTAAAAGCAATTCGTTTTAATAGAAACTATGGAAAGTCACAAGCATTACATGCTGGATTTGACATGGCAAAAGGTGATGTTATAATCACAATGGATGCAGACTTACAGGACAATCCTGAAGAAATTCCTGAGCTATATCAAATGATTACGTCTCATGGGTACGATCTTGTTTCTGGGTGGAAAAAGAAACGTTACGATTCTGTCATTGCAAAAAATATTCCTAGCAAGCTATTTAACGCAGCAGCGCGGAAAACTAGCGGGCTAAAATTGCATGATTTTAATTGCGGTTTAAAAGCGTATAAACAAGATGTCATCAAAACAATAGATGTATATGGCGAAATGCATCGTTATATACCTGTACTAGCAAAAAATGCTGGATTTACAAACATTGGAGAAAAAATTGTACAGCATCAAGCTCGTAAATACGGAACAACAAAATTTGGTATGGAACGCTTTATAAATGGTTTTTTAGATTTACTCACAATATGGTTCCTTTCTAGTTTTGCAAAACGACCTATGCATCTCTTTGGGGCATTGGGTGTATTAATGTTTAGTATTGGATTTGGGTTTTCTTTATACTTAGGAATAGACAAATTATTTTTAAACCCAGCTGGACGATTAATTACTGATAGACCACAATTTTACATAGCATTAGTATCTATGCTTATAGGAGTTCAATTATTTATTGCTGGCTTTTTAGGAGAGCTTATACTACGTTCTTCTAAAGATAAAGAACGATACATCATTAAAGAGACATTATAAGGGCATGACTAACGCCTTATTAAAGTAAAATGTCCATAATATTCTTGGCCTTCATATGCAATACTATACCAGTAAGCATTTGTAGGCATTTTTACACCATTATACACACCATCCCACCCTATACTCGTGTTATTCATTTGAAATAGCTGTTTTCCATATCTATCAAAAATTTTGACAACCATTCCTGGGTAGTTTCTAGCATCATTCACTTGCCAAAAATCGTGTACTCCATCACCATTAGGTGTAAAATATCTAGGAGCGCCACGTATTTCTATAAACTGAGAAAATTCATTACAACTTTGTAAATCAACGACTAATAAACTATAATTTCCTGCAGGGAGTCCTACAAAGTTTCCATTATCTTCAAATGTCACCCCCCCATTTATAGAATAAAACAAATCTAAAGATGGATCTGAAGGCGTTGCTATAATAGAATTGTATTGTTGAAAATCTGTTATCTGTACATCTAGTACTAACTCTCCTATTTCAGTAATTGTAAATTGAACTCTCCCTTCACAGCCATTAAAGCTTTCTAATAATACAGAATACATTCCTTCAGAATCTACAACAATACTAGGGGTTGTTTCTCCAGTAGACCATTCATATGAAGCATACTGATCATCTAGAATTAAGGCAAGAGAGCCTTCAGAAGCGCAAAAACTTAAGAACTTATTTTCTTCATTGACATCGTCTATAATATTAAACGTTATAAACCCTATTGCTTCACAACTTCTAATGTTATCTTCACTTATGCTTACTCTATAGAAAACACCACCTCCAAAACCACTTACTGTAGAAGGTACTGTATCGGGTGTAATTTCATTAGATTGTGTAATGGCATTTTCCAAGCTCGAATAAAATGATACTTCGCCACCTGGAAAATCTTGACTTATCTCATCTGCTAAGTCCATCATTGCGATCCATACATCAAACTGACTTAATCTGATTTCACATAATGAATACGAAAAATTTAAATTATCTGATAAAATAGAGACATCCAGTTCTATAGGTATAATCCCATTACAGGAAGTTTCATTATCAATAACAACATATATTGTTTGATTACTCGATGAATTTACAAAAGTAGTTGGATTATTGATTGGATTTTGAGTTAACTCAGCATCTTCAAAAGAGTTATAAAACTGATATGGTAAATTGGGAACAGGCGCAATTTCATTCATCAAAGCAATCAAGTTAAATACAGCAATCCCATCATCAACTCCATCTGCATCACATTGGGTAAAAGAAATAGTGTCCGGCAATTCTATTTTAGGAATGACACGAACAAATTCAATAAACGTTTTTGGTATCCTATCAGAAAAGCTAAACTCTACTGTAACCGTATATAAACCCGGTTCACTGTAACTATGTGAAGCATTGATTACGCTTGAAGTATTATCTGCACCAGAAGCCGGATCTCCAAAATCCCATGAAGCGCCTATAATCTGAGCATTAGAATCAACAATAAAATTTGTAATACCATCTTCACAACGCCCTTCTACAGTAACAAAAGATTCAAAAAATGATTGTATATATTGAGGAAGCCCAAAAGAACTACTATTAAAACCTAACCCTACACTACCCATACTATAATCTGAAAGATTTCCTGGTAATTTAGGATTATTAATTACTGATATATTTGCCCCTGGAAATGCATAATAAATCTTCCTATCCATTGCTATTTGTAATGCTCCAGCCAGATCGCTTAATAAATCATCTTCCACTTCACTAATTGTAAAACGGGTACTCGGCACAGAAGATACTGTAACATCATATTGCTCAATAATCACACTATCATCCTGTCCAACAGGAACAATAGTTTTCCCACTATAATATAGCTTAGAGGAGTCAGAAGAAAACTCGACTCCATAATATATTAAATCATCACTTAGTAATACTTGATTGTCTACGACTCCTGTGGTATTATTAAAATCATATAAGTAGGCAAAACCTCCTACGCTAGGCTGCGTTATGCAATGTGCTATTGCAAGTTTAGAGCCATCGGGAGACAACTTCATAGCGCCTCTAAAATTTTCAAAATTATCTATGTCTGGACCAATAGGAGATATTACAGGTGGTGCTACCCCAGAGGCATCTAATAAAAAGGAATAAAACCTATCTTCAAAATGTGTGACAATCCAAAAATTCACACCATCTGCTGTTTCGACTACAGAAATTTTTTCAGACCCTTCTGGTAATAAGGGAATATTTTTATCTATGACTTCACCTAATCCACCATCGCCACTCATAGACACGATACAATAATTAATTCCATTACCTACACCATTATTTTGATAGGCCTGAACCTCGTCTGTAGTAAATATGTAAAACAATGAGGAACTACCCGGTAATGGTACAATCACTGCAGATTGAGTAGAAGATAAACTACCTAGTATATCTTCTCCATTAAGCATGATTTCATGAGCCCTATTCCATATCGTAGTCCCTTCTGTATAGAACAGCAATTGCCCTGTATCTTTATCTGAGATAGAAGAACACCCTTCAATAGTATCTAAAGAACTATCGGTCAAAACTTGAGGAACTCCAGAGTTAAAATCTAGTCCAGCAAAATTACCAAAATACCAATTGGCTGCATCTCGTTGACCTAAAACAGAAAAAGTAGAAAGTAGGGTTAAAATTAGAAACAGACTTCGGTTCATACATCAAATATCATTCATATAAGCAATATTACAGTAATTACCGATAAAAATTAACACAAAAACGTATTTTTGCATTCAAAATTTTTACCACTTATGATCTACCATAAACCCGAAATTCTTCAAAAAGCTAATACTTGGCTTACAGATACATTTGATCAAGAAACACAACAGATTATCAAAGAAAATATTGCCTATAATCCAGAAGAACTTGCAGATAGTTTTTATAAGAATTTAGAATTTGGAACTGGGGGAATGCGTGGTATCATGGGGCCTGGAACCAATAGAATTAATAAGTATACACTAGGCAAAAACACACAAGGGCTTTCTAATTACCTAAAAAAATCTTTTCCTGAAATGCCTTTAAGGGTTGCAATAGCCTACGATTGCCGTCATAATAGTAAAGAACTTGCACAAGTAGTGGCCAATGTTTTTTCGGCAAATGATATTGAAGTATTCTTATTTTCAGATCTACGTCCTACTCCAGAACTCAGTTTTGCAGTAAAACATCTCAATTGTCAATGTGGTATAGTCCTTACAGCAAGTCATAATCCCCCAGAATATAATGGATATAAGGTATACTGGATAGATGGAGGCCAACTTGTCCCACCTCAAGACAAGGAAATTATTGCAGAAATAGAATCATTGGATTTTAAAGATATCCTCTTTAGTGAAAATAAAAAACGAATCACTCTTATCGATAAAGAAGTAGATACTGCATTTGTTGATGCTAGTATTAAAAACGTTGTGTCTGATTTATCAACAAAGGATAAAGAAGCATTATCTATTGTATTTACTTCATTACATGGAACATCAATTACATTAATTCCTGATACACTGAAGAAAGCAGGTTTTAACAACGTACATATCGTAGAAGAACAAGCCGTTCCCGACGGAAGTTTCCCTACTGTAACCTCTCCAAACCCAGAAGAACCTGCAGCTCTTAAAATGGCTTTAGAACTAGGTGAAGTAAAAGACTCAGATATTGTTATTGGTACAGATCCAGATTGTGATAGATTAGGAATTGCAGTACGTGGAGATGATGGAAAACTTGCCATTCTTAATGGAAATCAAACGATGATATTAATGACAGATTACTTATTAGAACAGTTTTCTAATTCAAGTAAATCAGAATACAATAAACCATTTATAGGTTCTACGATAGTTTCTACACCTATGATGGATGTATTGGCACAGTCATATAATATAGAATGTAAAACAGGACTTACTGGCTTTAAGTGGATTGCAAAAATGATCAACGATCATCCAGATCAACATTTTATTGGAGGTGGTGAAGAAAGTTTTGGGTATATGGTAGGTGATTTTGTAAGAGATAAAGATGCCGTAACAGCAACGCTCTTAGCATGTACTATTGCTGCACATGTTAAAAAACAAGGTCAAACACTCCATGAAAAACTAAAAGCTTTATATGTAAAACATGGGTTTTATAAAGAAGTACTTATTTCATTAGTTAAAAAAGGACAGGCTGGCGCAAAAGAGATACAGCAAATGCTAATTGAATTACGAGAAAATCCTCCAAAAGAAATTAATGGAAGTCCCGTCATAAAAGTAGAAGATTATCAACTATCGCAAGAAACAAATTTTGTAACTGGTATTACAAAAAAAATAGAAATCCCTGCTTCAAATGTTCTCATCTATTACACAGAAGATGGGAGTAAAATTGCTGCTAGACCAAGTGGTACTGAACCAAAAATTAAATTCTATATAAGTGTAAATGAACCTCTTGATCATTTAGATAATTACGAAACCATTTCATCAAAGTTGGATCTTCGTATTAGCGGAATTAAAAAAACACTGGGAGTATAATTAATTTTGCTTTCGCGAAAGCAAAACACCAATAATTGCTTTTTATAAGTATAAATAAAAAAGTAGTTTTAAGAATAATTATATCACAAAAAAAGAAGCCGCTTTATAAAAAACGGCTTCGTTTAGTTAAGTAGGTTCTTTAGAATACCGTATTTGGGGCTCACGATATTAAAAGCACTTATAAATGATAATCAACTTATGAATTGGGGGTTTCTTAGTCGATCATTTTACAATGATGGTTCAAATATAAAGCAAGAAAATGTATTAACCAAATAAATTGTGTATTTTATCTATGTTTTTGTGTATTTCATCGATTATTTTATATATAATATGTACGTAATTCATTGGTTTTCAAATGAAAATTGATAGAAAAAAAAGTAAAAAAAAAATTAAACTATTTTAAAAAAGTAGAGTCTAATAACCGTGACAATCATCAAAACGACCGAAAACCAACTCATACAGGACTTGAAAAAGAAACCTAATGATACTGCTTTTGCAACATTAGTGACTACTTTTCAAGAACGTTTGTATTGGCATATACGTCACATGGTAAAAAATCATGAAGACACTGATGATATCCTTCAAAACGTTTTTATTAAAGTACATCGCAATATTGAAAACTTTAAAGGAGATAGTAAATTATATACATGGCTCTATCGTATAGCTACTAATGAAGCAATTACATTTTTAAATAAACGTGCAAAACATTATCAAATATCAAATGAAGACTTACAAGACAGATTGATTGATTCCTTAGAAAGTGATGTATATTTTGAAGGGAACGAAATCCAACTTAAATTGCAACGTGCTATACAAAAACTCCCCGCAAAGCAGCAAGAGGTTTTTAGAATGAAATATTTTGAAGATTTGACTTATGAGCAATTGAGTGACATTTTGGGAACGTCCACAGGTGCTTTGAAAAGTTCATATCACATTGCAACTAAAAAAATAACGGAATACCTAACGAATACTTAAACTATTTCCTAATTATAGAGTCATAGTAGTACATGGAAAAAGATAACAACATAAATAAGCCAGAGTATAGCATACCAAATGACTATTTTGTAAGCTTTCAAGATCGTCTTGCTACTCAAATTGCTTTTGAAGAACTTGTCGGGACTTCAAAAAGCGCTGGTTTTATAGTGCCTGATGGTTATTTTGACACACTGCCTACTAGAATAATTACAAATACAACTACCTCAAAAGTAGTTCAACTATCTAAAGCAAAGTGGTATTATGCCGTCGCAAGTATTGCTGCTATACTAGCTGTTTTATTTTTTGTTATACCTTCTTCTATATCCTCTACTAGCTTTGAAGATTTAGAAAGTAATAGTATTACAACCTACCTAGAATTAGAAGATAGTAGCTTATCTGAATATGACTTAGGATCATTATTATCTGATGACGAACTTAATAATCTTTCTGAAAGTATAACATTAGAAGATACAGAATTAATAGAATACCTTAATACAACAACAGATTCATACGATCTGATGATACACTAATATCATGAAAAAAACATTACTAATTATCGCCCTTTTATGTACTACAGTAATCGTAGTAGCACAAAACCCGAGGCAAGAGCGCATACGATCTCTTAAAATAGCGTTTATTACTGAACGTGTAAATCTGACCTCAGAAGAGGCGCAACAATTTTGGCCTATTTATAATACGTATGATGAAGCTATGGAAAAAATACGAAGGAAAGAGCGTAGTTTATTAAGGGATATGAAAGGAAACTTTGATATAATGACAGAAAACGAAGGAAAAGAAGCCTTAGATAATCTTATTTCACAAGAACAAAAAAAAATAAATGCTAAACAAGTATTAATAACTCAGCTCAAAGATGTGATTTCATCAAAAAAGATACTCACTCTCTTAAAAGCCGAAGAAGATTTTAAACGTAACCTTATCGAACAACTTCGTAATAGACGAGGTAGACCTAGAGGAAATCGCTAGCGTCTGAAACGTAATCTTGCTAACTTATTACGCCCTCCAGCATAGGCAATACTATCATTTAAGAAACGAAAACTCAAAAAAGATTCTGAAGAGATTTCATCCCAATGATCTCCACCATCCTGAGAATATGATATACCAGTAAATCCTAGGGCAATAAGCTCTTTCCCATTACTATTAGGAACGTACTGTACACAACTCTTATATCCTTGATTTCCATTTGCGCTTGTCGTATTCCATGTCTTACCACCGTCACTAGTGATTGCAATATTGTTAACAGCAAGATCAGGTTTTGTATAATCGCCTCCATATATTATTCCCTGATATTCATTATAAAAATCCATCGAATACGCGCCTGTTGTTTCTTCACCTTGTACAATAGGAGTAGTATGTACGGTCCAAGTATTTCCTTTATCTGGACTATATAATACTCTTGACTTTATACCGCCTGTCACAATCCAAGTGTGACTCCCTATGGTTTTAATATTCGTATCACTAGCAGCAAATGCAGCTTCTCCTTGAGTAATTTTGGGTAAATGAGTGCATGCTTTTTTTTCCCAGGTATCTCCCCCATTTCTAGTAATAATTATAGATAAACAATCTCCTATAGGATCTCCCATAGCAATACCTTCTTGATCATTCCAAAATGTCATAGCATCATAAAAAATTCCTTCTACATCTTCTATATAAACAAGTTTAATCTCATTGGTCTTTTTACTATAGTGATACAAAAGTGCTGGAGCTTCTATGCTTAACATAAAAAAAGAGTCCGTTGTATTGGCAATAGATCTAAAAGCGGGTTTTTTATCTAAAAAATCAATAGCTCCTGTATTCTTAACCTTAAAATATGAATTATAGACACCATCATCACTTATCCCTTCTTTAGCATTTATTTCAAAATTACCATAGACACCATTACTCCCTGCAAAAAGCACCTCTTTTTCAGAAACAGAAACTGCCCTTATACTTGTAGAGTCTTGATGAATAATGTCTATGTCAACATGCGTAAAGGGTTTCTGAGGAGTCGCAGTCTTTTTTTCAGCACACGAACAGCATAAAAAAATAAAAATAAAGGGTATATATCTCATTGTAAATTTTTATCAAAAGTACCACTATTAACGTCAGAAGCAATACCTTTGCGGCTCAATTAAAATTATGAAATTACATCGTAATCTTGTTTTTGCTGCAGTAGATGCTTTAGATCTTATTTTTAATCAAGATAAGCAAGCTGACAAAGTGCTTAAGCAAGTGCTTAAATATGATAAACGTTGGGGTTCTCGTGACAGAGGCTTTATTGCCGAAACTGTATATGATATAGTGAGATGGAAGCGGCTGTATTCTGAAATCGCCGAAGTTAAAGCCCCATATACAAGACCTAATTTATTTCGACTTTTTGCTGTATGGGCTACCTTAAGAGGTATTGCCATTCCAGATTGGAAACAAATTGAACCAGTACCAACCCGACGGATTAAAGGAAAATTTGATGAACTTATAAAAATAAGGAAAATCAAAGAATCCATTCCAGATTGGATGGATACCATGGGAGAAAAGGCTTTAGGAAAACAATGGGACAAAGAGTTAACAGCTCTTAATACCCAAGCTGAAGTAATTTTAAGGGCAAATACACTTAAAACAACAACAAAAGAACTTAGGAATACCCTTGCAGATCAAGATATAGATACCAAAATTATAGATACATATCCAGATGCTTTACAACTCATAGAGCGTAAAAACGTTTTTACCACAGAAGCCTTTAAAAGCGGTCATTTTGAAGTTCAAGACGCTTCATCTCAACGTGTTGCTCGTTTTCTGGATGTGCAACCAGGAATGCGAGTTGTAGATGCGTGTGCAGGTGCTGGAGGGAAAACTTTACATCTGGCAGCTCTTATGGAAAATAAAGGGCAAATCATTGCAATGGATATCTATGAAGGCAAGCTTAAAGAACTTAAGAGACGTGCAAAACGTGCAGGGGTTCATAATATTGACCCTCGGGTTATTAATAGCACAAAGGTTTTTAAAAAATTATATGGTAAAGCAGATCGTGTGCTTATAGATGCACCATGTACAGGTCTTGGTACTATTAAAAGAAATCCAGATTTAAAATGGAAATTACAACCAGATTTTGTGCAAAAAGTAATTGATCGACAAGCAGAATTATTGGAATCCTATAGTAAAATTGTAAAGCCTGGTGGTAAAATGGTATATGCAACGTGCTCTATTTTACCACAAGAAAACAATGATCAAATCACCGCATTCTTGGCTACTGAACAAGGGGCTCATTTTACACTAGATAAAGACGAGAATATAAGCCCTGCAAAAACGGGGTATGATGGATTTTATATGGCATTGCTTTCGCGAAAAAATAATTAAAAAAATATGAAAAAAATTACATTACTAGCAGCATTGATATGTGTAGCAAATTTAGCAGCACAGCAACCGTATTACAATGATGTAAATTTAACCCTTACTGGTCAAGAATTGTATGATGAATTACAGGATAAACTCTCAGATTTTAACGAAAGTTATATTTATGGGGATGTACCAGAATCTTTTATTGTAAGCGATGTAAATCCTAATAATAACAATGAGGTATTATTAGTATATGGTTTTAATGATTCTGATGGAGATTGTACCACAGATCGCACTAGAAATATCAATGAGTTTGGAGGTAATGTTTGTGAGTATAATCGCGAGCATGTTTTCCCAAGGAGTCGTGCCATGCCTCCTATGGGAGATGCAAACAATAGCTCATCTGGTATCGTTGCCGATCCACATAACTTACGTCCTAGTGATGTGCAACGCAATGGTACAAGAGGTTCTAAGCTATTTGGAAATGGTTCTGGTAATTCTGGTGATGTAAGTTCTGGCAATTGGTATCCAGGAGATGAATGGAAAGGAGATGTAGCACGTATAGCTATGTATATGTATGTTAGATATGGTGACCGATGTCTCCCAGAATTTACAGGGACAGGACCTATGCAAGGAGATACAGAGATGCTTCAATTATTTTTAAATTGGAATGTAGAAGATCCCGTTTCTGAGGTTGAGGAACAACGCAATCCTCATTATGAGACTGTCTATGGTAATCGTAATCCCTTTATAGATAATCCAGTACTTGCAACTATTATTTGGGGGGGACCGCAAGCAGAAGATATATGGGGGTTATTATCTATAGACGATATAGAAACCACTACATTTTCTATGTATCCAAACCCTGCAGACACTTTTGTAAGCATAGCGACTGTACAACCTATTGAAACTATAGAAGTATATGATCTAACTGGAAAGTTACTTATAACTTCTACAGGTATACAAAATCAAAATAGGACAACAACTATAGATACCTCTTCACTTTCTGAAGGAATCTATCTTATATCTATAAATAATACTGTAAAAAAGCTTATTGTACAGTAAATAAACGGGTATTCTTTATTATAAAAAGTATCTTATAGCAACCGTTTAAAACCTGTTTATAATAAAGTATACCTAGCTATAGTAAAATGCAATGATTTTGTCTTAAAAAATGTAAATTTGCGCTTTTATTAAACCTCACATACTTACTTGTATGATTCATTTCTTCGGAAACCCAAAGCGTACCATTTACGCAGTTCACAGTAATCAAGATGTTACACAAGAAGATAGCTCAAAACTTGTATGGCTATTCGGCAACCAACCTAAGATAGAGGCGTCCATTATAGACGCTTTTTTTATTGGACCTCGAGGGAGTATGATAACTCCATGGAGTACCAATGCTGTAGAGATTACTCAAAATATGGGGATCAATGGAATCATTCGAATAGAAGAATATACAGCATGTTCAGAAGATGATAATTCTTTTGATCCAATGTTATTTGAAAAATATCCTAAGTTACATCAGGATATTTTTAAAATTGATATTGAGCCAGAAGCGATCATACTACTAGATGATATTGCTGCATATAATGAGCAAGAAGGTCTTGCTCTAAGTGACGAGGAAATCATTTACTTAAAAAGTATATCCAAAAAAATAGGAAGGCCCCTTACAGATTCTGAAGTCTTTGGTTTTAGTCAGGTAAATTCTGAGCATTGTAGACATAAAATATTTAATGGGACTTTTGTCATTGATGGTCAAGAAATGACATCCTCTCTTTTTAAGCTTATCAAAAAAACATCCGCAGAGAATCCCAATACAATTGTCTCTGCCTACAAAGACAATGTCGCCTTTATAGATGGACCTCGTGTCACTCAATTTGCCCCTAAGACTGCTGATAAGCCTGACTTTTATCAAGAAGAAGAGTTTGATAGTGTTATCTCTCTCAAAGCAGAGACACATAATTTCCCAACAACTGTAGAGCCATTTAATGGTGCTGCCACAGGTTCTGGTGGTGAAATTCGTGATCGTCTTGCTGGAGGGAAAGGTTCTTTACCTCTTGCTGGAACAGCAGTATATATGACTCCCTATTCTAGATTAGAACAAGAACGCCCTTGGGAAAATAATATGGAAGCACGTAAGTGGTTATATCAAAATCCTATTGACCTTTTGATTAAAGCATCAAATGGGGCTTCTGATTTTGGAAATAAATTTGGGCAACCACTTATAGCAGGATCTGTTCTTACTTTTGAGCATCAGGAAGAAGGACGCAGATTAGGGTATGATAAAGTAATCATGCAAGCTGGAGGTATAGGATATGGCAAGAAAGATCAAGCAATAAAAGATGTACCAAATGAAGGAGATAAGATTGTCATTTTAGGAGGAGAAAATTATCGTATAGGAATGGGTGGAGCCGCAGTCTCCTCTGCAGATACTGGAGCTTTTAGTTCTGGAATAGAATTAAATGCAATCCAACGTTCTAATCCTGAAATGCAAAAACGTGCCGCAAACGCTATACGAGGTATGGTAGAAAGCCATACAAATCCGATTGTATCTATACACGATCATGGTGCGGGTGGTCATTTGAATTGCTTATCAGAATTAGTAGAAGATACTGGAGGTCATATAGATTTAGATAAACTACCAGTAGGTGATCAAACCCTTTCTGCAAAAGAAATTATAGGAAATGAGTCTCAGGAACGTATGGGACTTGTTATAGGGCCAAAACATATAGACACGCTTAAACGTATAGCAGATCGTGAACGATCTCCTATGTATGAAGTTGGAGATGTTACAGGTGACCATAGATTTTGTTTTGTAAGCAAATCTACTGGTGAGTCCCCCATGAATCTTGCTTTAGAAGATATGTTTGGTAGTTCTCCAAAAACAGTAATGCAAGATAAGACGGTGTCACGAATCTATAAGAACCCATCTTATCAATTAGAAAACTTTCATGAATATCTAGATCAAGTTCTTCAATTAGAAGCTGTTGCTTGTAAAGACTGGCTTACTAATAAAGTAGATCGATGTGTAGGAGGTCGAGTAGCAAAACAACAATGTGCAGGCCCTCTACAACTACCTCTTAACAATGTAGGAGTAATGGCAATGGATTACAAAAGTACAGAAGGTATAGCTACTTCGATAGGACATTCACCTATAAGTGGTTTAATAGACCCAGTTGCTGGAAGTAAAAATAGTATTGCCGAAGCATTGACAAATATTGTATGGGCACCCCTCAAAGATAATTTAACATCTGTAAGCCTCTCTGCAAACTGGATGTGGCCATGTAAAAATGAGGGAGAAGACGCTCGATTATACAAAGCTGTACAAGCAATTTCTGATTTTGCAATTAACTTAGGAATTAACGTTCCTACTGGGAAAGATAGTCTTTCCATGAAACAAAAATATCCAGATGGAGATGTAATTGCACCTGGGACAGTAGTGATCTCGGCAGCAGCAAGCTGTAATGATATTACTAAGGTAGTAGAGCCTGTTTTCAAAAAAGATGGAGGAGCTATTTATTATATAAATATGTCACAGGATTCCTATAAATTAGGAGGGTCTAGTTTTGCACAAATATGTAATACTATAGGAAGTGATGCGCCTACTATTGTAGATGATTCCGCTTTCGCGAAAGCGTTTAATACCCTACAACTCCTTATCAAAAAAGATTTAATTCTTGCTGGACATGACGTTGGAAGTGGCGGTCTTATTACCACATTACTAGAGTTGTGTTTTTCAGACACAAACCTAGGAGCTCATATGGATCTTTCCGAACTTGGAGAAGCAGATCTTATTAAAATTCTTTTTTCTGAAAATGCAGGTATTGTTTTTCAGGCAACTGATGCATCTGTCGAAGATATTCTCTTAGCACATGGAGTGTCTTATTCTAAGATAGGAACCGTTACGACTTCAAATACACTGGAAATTAAAAATCATGGCGTGGAGTTAGGATTAACAATCTCTTCATTAAGAGATACATGGTATAAAACTTCATATTTATTGGATAGTAAACAAACTGCAGGAAGTCTAGCAAAAACCAGATATGACAATTATAAGGTACAACCCTTACGGTATGTATTCCCAGAAGGTTTTAATGGAAAACTTCCATCTATAGATGTTAGTACTCCACGACCAAAAGCGGCTATTCTTAGAGAGAAAGGGAGTAACTCTGAACGTGAAATGGCAAATGCCATGTACCTTGCAGGTTTTGATGTAAAAGATGTCCATATGACCGATTTAATTTCTGGAAGAGAAACATTAGAGGACATTCAGTTTTTGGGAGCCGTAGGAGGATTTTCAAATAGTGATGTACTAGGATCTGCAAAAGGATGGGCAGGTGCTATTAAATACAATGAGAAAGCAAACAAGGTAATCAAAGACTTTTTTGCAAGAGAAGATACCTTATCTGTGGGCATATGTAATGGATGTCAATTATTTTTAGAATTAGATCTGATCAATCCAGACCATAAACAACTTTCTAAAATGACATATAATGATTCTCATAAACATGAGAGTAATTTTACAAGTGTAGCTATTCAAGAAAACAATAGCATTATGCTATCTGGACTTGCTGGGACTACCTTAGGAGTATGGATAAGTCATGGAGAAGGAAAGTTTACCCTTCCTATGCCGGAGGATCATTATTCTATTGTTGCCAAATATGGTTATGATAGCTATCCTGCAAACCCAAATGGTTCAGATTATAATACAGCAATGTTATGTGATAAAACAGGAAGACATCTCGTAACAATGCCTCATATAGAACGCTCTATTTTTCAATGGAATTGGGCACATTATCCTTCTAACAGAAAAGATCAGGTTTCTCCATGGATTACTGCTTTTGAAAATGCACGAAAATGGATAGAAAAAAAGGCCTGATTTTTGTAATGTATTTATAAAACAAACGTCCTAGAAAGATAAACTGTTTCTTATGAAATAGGCAGTTTATTAAATTCGATTCAAGTTATCCTTGTATATTAGCGTTTCTAAATCCTACATATCATGAAATATTTTTTACTTTTTATTCTTTCTTTTTCTATTGTATCAACCTCTATGGCGCAAGAAAGATATCAACGTGCAAAAATATCCTATAATCAAGAAAATGATTTATTTAGATTATCACAACTTGATATTCCTGTAGACCATGGAATAAAGAAAAAAGATCATTTTATTATTTCCGATTTTTCAGTTTCAGAATTAGAACGCGCACATATTAACGGATTCCAAGTAGATATTCTTGTAGAAGATTCAAGAGAGTTAAGTCAAAGCAGAGAACCTATCGTAAGAAATGCTTCTTGTGATGAGAATGCCGGAGAGCTCTACCCTACTCCTGAAAACTTTAACTTAGGATCGTTAGGAGGGTATATGACTTACCAAGAATATCTAGATGAGCTGGATCAAATGCAAGCATTGTTCCCTGATTTAATTACAGCAAGAGCCCCTATAGGAGACTTTCTAACAGAAGGGCAGCCAGATAATTCTGTGACACCATCTATTGGTGGAAATGCTATCGAATGGGTTAAAATAAGTGATAATCCTAATAGTTCAAGTGAAGGGGAAGAACAAATTTTATATACTAGTATTCACCATGCTCGTGAATTTGCTACACTATCCGAGCTTATCTTTTATATGTGGTATTTATTAGAAAATTACGATTCAGATCCAGAAATACAAAGTATTGTAAATAATACAGAGCTCTATTTTGTACCTGTAGTAAATCCAGATGGCTATTTATACAATCAAGTATTAGATCCTGTCAATGGTCAAGGGTTCTGGCGTAAGAACAGAAAAAATGGAAACGGAGTAGATAATAATCGTAACTATGATTACCATATTAATGGTGATCCTAGTAATGGTTCGTGGAGTGGTCCAGGATCATCTCCAGATCCAGATTCGAATGTCTATCATGGACCTTCTGCGTTTTCTGAAGTAGAAAATCAAGCTATTAAATGGTTTGTAGAACAACATAACTTTGTTATCGCACTAAATAATCACTCCTTTGGAAGATTATTATATAGACCTTTTGCATATGCAGATCTAGCTACTCCTGATGAGCCTTTATATCAACAAATAGGTGCAGAACTTGTTTCTCAGAATGGATATACTTCCCTTAGAGATTCCCCATTTTCTGGAGATAGTGATGATTTTATGTATGGTACTGTAGGCACTCACGAGAGCATTTTTGCATTTACTCCTGAGGTTAATAACTCCTTTTATCCTCCTTCTAATCAGATTGAAGATATTTCAAGAGAAATGATGTTTTTAAATCTGACAGCAGCAAAAATGGTAAATAATTTTGCTACACTTCAAGATACTGCTCCTTTCGTTGTTAACTTAAACCCATTAGACCCAGTAGCAGATGCCACTTTTAATGTAAGACGATTAGGAATCACTGGGACAGGAGATTTTACAATCTCTTTAAATCCTATTACTAGTAATATAGTAGACGCAGGAACTCCTGTAAACATATCTGGGTTAGGCATTCTAGACGATCAAGATGGACAAATTACCTATACCCTATCATCAGAAGTCCAATCAGGAGAGATTTTTACCTATGAATTAATAATAAATAATGGGTCTTTTGATACCTCTATAGAAGTATCAAAGATCTTTGGGAATTCAATGGAGGTTTTTAATGATAATGGGAATAGTAGTACTGCTAATTTTAGTACAAATGATTGGGGCACTACATCTAGTACTTTTGTTTCACCTTCTAGTTCTATTACCGACTCTCCATCAGGAAACTATCAAGATGATGAAAACTCATCAATTACACTTGACGAAACTATAGACTTAAGTGATGCACTATTTGCATCTGTAGCGTTTTATGCTCGATGGGATATAGAAAACACATGGGATTATGTTCAATTTGAAGTCTCTATTGATAATGGAGCTACTTGGATTCCTCAATGTGGAAAATTTACCACAGCAGGGACAAATATTCAACCTGCTGGTGAACCGTTGTATGATGGGGTACAATTAGATTGGGTACTAGAAGAAATTTCTTTAACTGACTATTTAGGAGAAGAAATCCTAGCTAGGTTTCAACTTGTATCAGATGATCAAGTAACACGTGATGGATTTTATTTTGACGATCTTATTTTTAATATAGCTACTGATGAGGTCCTCTCTACTGATGAAAATGTGATTACGGATTTTACATTCTTCCCTAATCCAGTAAGAGATGTACTTAACATTCAAACAACAGCCTCTCAATATCAGACTACGATATACAATATTCAAGGACAACAAGTATCTAGTATAGAATCCCATATAGGAAACACTCAACTAGATTATAGCGGATATGCAAGGGGGATTTATTTTGTTCGCATTGAAGGGGATTCTATATCTCAAACGATTAAAGTGATAAAAGAATAGTCAATTTTTTAAAAAATAGCTACTCAAAAAGGCACATTATAAATAATGTGCCTTTTTTAATGTGCTCAGAAAGTTCCTACAACACTCATCCTATTCTATTTATGTCCTGAAAATCTATTTATTGGTATATTTTCATAAATATTCCATAGGATTTTAACTATATCACAAAATAATACCATCAATTTTTCATATTTTGCATAGCAAATATATACACATGGAAATTACGAGACTTTTTGATTTTCCCTATTACCAATTAGAAAAAAATAACATTCCAGATGCACTAGCAACAAAAAAGAATGGAGTTTGGGAAAAGACCTCAACACAAGAATATATTAACAAAGCAAACGCTATCAGTCGTGGATTATTAAAACTAGGTGTACAACCTAATGACAAAGTAGCTATTATCTCTATGACAAATAGAACCGAATGGAATATTTGTGATATAGGGATTCTACAATTAGGAGCGCAAAACGTACCTATCTACCCAACAATTTCTATGGATGATTATGCATATGTTCTAAATCATTCTGAATCAAAATACTGTTTTGTCTCTTGTGTAGAAGTACAGGGTAAGGTAGCCGCAATTATGGATCAAGTACCATCATTAAAAGGGGTATACTCTTTTGATGAATTAGGAAGCTGTGATAATTGGTCTAAGGTACTTGAACTAGGTGCAGATGATAGCAGTCAAGAAGAGGTAGAAAAGTTAAAAGCAAACGTAACTACAAAAGATCTTGCTACTCTTATTTATACTTCGGGAACCACAGGAAGGCCTAAAGGAGTTATGTTATCACACCAAAACATAGTTAGTAATGCGCTTGCTAGTTCGCAAAGGCTTCCAATTCCAGATTCTAATGTAAGAGCTTTAAGTTTTCTTCCTGTATGTCATATCTATGAACGTATGTTGATGTACTTATATCAATATATGGGAGTTTCCATATACTTTGCTGAGTCTTTAGAAACAATAAGTGATAACTTAAAAGAAGTAAAACCAATTGTTATGACTGCGGTACCTAGATTATTAGAGAAGGTATATGACAAGATTATAGCAAAAGGTGCCGATCTTACTGGTATCAAAAAGAAGCTATTTTTTTGGGCTGTAGATTTAGGGTTACAATATGAGCCATATGGTCAAAATGGCTGGTGGTATGAAAAGAAATTAGGTCTAGCTCGTAAACTTATTTTCTCAAAATGGAAAGAAGGTCTGGGAGGGAATCTTAAATTAATAGCCTCTGGAAGTGCAGCTTTACAACCTCGCCTTGCTCGTGTATTTAATGCAGCAGAAATGGGTATTATGGAAGGATATGGACTTACAGAAACTTCGCCTGTATGCTCTGTAAATGATATGAGAGAAGGAGGATTCCGAATAGGAACTGTTGGAAAATTACTTCCAGGTGTAGAAGTAAAAATTGCCCAAGATGGAGAGATTCTTGTAAAAGGCCCTAATGTAATGATGGGTTATTATAAAGACCCAGAAAAAACTAACGAAGTACTTAAAAATGGATATTTCCATACAGGTGATATCGGAGAAATAGACGGTGATGGATTCTTAAAAATTACAGATCGTAAAAAAGAAATGTTTAAAACTTCTGGAGGTAAGTATGTCGCTCCACAATTACTGGAAAATCGCTTTAAACAATCTCGATTTATAGAGCAAATTATGGTTGTAGGTGATGGAGAAAAAATGCCAGGAGCAATCATTCAACCTAATTTTGAATTTTTGACAGAATGGGCAGATAAGAAAAATATTTCCTATTCAGATCACAATGAGCTTGTTACACATGAACGTGTACAAAAACGCTATCAAAAAGAGGTAGATGAAGCCAATGAAACATTTGCCAAATGGGAAAAAGTAAAACAATTCCGACTTACACCTAATCCTTGGACCGTAGAAGATGGACACTTAACTCCTACTATGAAGCTAAAGCGTAAAATCATCAAAGAGATTTATAAAGACCTTTATAATGATATTTATGGACATACCGCATAATCATTATAGCCTCCATAGCTAAAAAAGAAAAGCCCGAATCATTGATTCGGGCTTTTTTATATCCTATTGGAATTACTTTTTGATTCCTTTTAATTGCTGCCCTCCTTGATGGAGTGTCACTTCAATTACAGCTCCGTTATCAGTACGACCAAATACCAACTTAGCAGGGACTACTTTTAAGAAAAAAGTATCCTCTACTTCCGGAAATATTTCAAATTCAGGCTGTCCTGTAGCCATAGCATATATCTTATCTTCTTTTACCGATATGGTAACCGCAAACCCTGGCTGCAATTCATACACGCCTTCGTACTGACGTAATATGTCTGGTGCTACTTCGATAGCGACCTTAGCCTTTGGTGCTTTGGCATCACTTTCTACACCTTTAGACTTTTGAATACGACTGCTAAAGGTTGCAGTTCGTTTTCCTTTTGCTTTCGCAAAAGTGTATCTTGAAAAAGAATTTTCAAAACCAAATTCATTATCGGAAATAGGAAAAATCTTAAATTTCTCGCTCCCTTCTCTTTTGCTATATAAATGTCCATTTTCGTAGGTAACATGACGTACTGCATCATCTTCAAAAGTATAAGTGCCAGTCCATTTTTTTAATTGCGCATCAGAGAGTGTAACTTTTTGAGGGTTAATGTATGATTTATTAAGAGCTTCTGCTGCTATTTTTATGGTAACATCCGTAGGGCTTGTCCTTCCATTGGCATTATGCAATACGACTGCATATATATCTTCACTAGGTATATAAAGTCCATAAGTAGTATACCCAAAAATACCCCCGCCATGTTCTATAGTGGGTACTCCTTGTATTTCATCAATACGCCATCCATATCCATAGTGAATAGGTTTCCCATTGATCAAAATCCCGCTAGTAAAAGCTTTTTGCTTACTTTCTTTAGTTATAAGTGTATTGTTATGAATAGCCTGTTGCCATACCAGCATATCATCGACACTTGCCATAAGAGACCCAGCTGCATAAGGTAATGTCATACTGAGATAATCTGCATTTTTATATCCTCCTTGTAAAGGTTGATAACCCGATGCACGGTTTTTTATCAATTTGGAATGGCTACCATACGTAGCAGTTTCCATCCCTAGAGGCGTAAATATTTTTTGTTCAATAAAGTCAGCATATGGCATCCCAGAAACCTCTTCAATAATGTACCCCAAAACTATATAAGCAGAGTTATTGTATTTATATTCTGTGCCTGGCTCAAAATCATAAGGTTCGTTTTTAAAAAAATTAATAAGCGTTATAGGCTCCATATCTGTACGGGCTTGCGTCCTAAAGTCTGGCATACTTGTATAACTCTTAATACCCGATGTGTGATTAAGTAAATGATGAATGGTTACTTGATCTCCTTTAGGATAGTCAGAAATATACTTCGAAAGCTTATCACTCGTATTTAAATTCCCTTGTTCTTCTAACATTAAAATAGCAACAGCTGTAAACTGTTTGGTAATAGATCCTATCTCAAAAACATTTTCAGGGATCATATCTATATCCAGTTCTAAATTTGATTTCCCAAATGCTTTACGATATAATACATTTCCATTTTTTGCAATAAGGGCCGTAACTCCAGGAGTATCTGGAGCATATACAGCCTCCAAAATTGCATCGACACGGTTTTCTAAGGATTGTCCATTTACTCCTATAGTAAAGAGAAGAAAGAGTAGTAAAAGAAATAAGATTTGTTTTTTGATTGATTTCATTTGTTTGATTTATGAATTGATAGTACACTCTATGACGTCTTAAAATTTAATTAGTTACATAGATCCAGACATTTCTACTATTTATAATAATGATAGTAAAGAGATGCATATTTTAGACTAAGCAGAAAAGGAGTCGTAAAAGTAGATAATATAGGTTTTATGAAAACCTATGGATACAATAGTGTACTAAAGTAGCTGTCTTAATTGTTTACAAAATGCTTGTTGAGAAGTTGTTGTCTTGGTTACATTAGGATTCTGGCTACTATACCCTAGTATGTATACATAAAACAATAATCGTTTATGCATCTGGGTGATTGCAGGAATATCTGATGGTTCTTTTAAGGCTTTGATTTCTTTTTTCCAAGCCTTCCAGTTTGCACGATTGGGTTCTCTATAATCTGAGTGAAAACGTAATTCTAACCGTCGTTTAATAGCCAACTCTGTATTCAATGCCTTCTCCGTTTGGGCATATTGCTTCATATAGGCATCAGATGTAATCAGATTATTATGCTCTACACGCAAAGAATCTACCATACGCACTTGTTCATATCCATTAATCATTTGAGAATATGTAAATGCAGTTTTGATCAGATCATTTTTTTCATAAAATTGGGACAGTCGATGACAATCTTCATTAAAATGGTTTTCTATACGCTTTCGCGAAAGCATATCTTCTCCATTTTTATGTCGTTCTAAATCCATAAATCGGAATGCCGCTGCAACTTCTTCTTCTGGAGGCCACTGATGACTTCCAGAAAAAATCTGTAATGCATGAGTAAAATTAAGTCCTGTTAAGTAATTTTTTGCCGCAAGCATTTCTTGATAATTAAAATCTGCATCACCTATAATCCCTACCCATGTATAAGGCTGATCTTTAGGGAGGTGATCAGAGACATTAGAAAAAGCAGCCCCACAACCTATTACCCCTGCAATATTTGATGAAAGCGATGCTATAGCTGTTGCAAGTCGAGATCCACCAGAAAAGCCAGCAAGATATATTTGTTTATCATCTATAGCATATTTAGATAACACAGTATTAAAAAGACGTTGTGCAATTCTCAAGTTAAGGTCATAAGGACCATTTTTACTATCATTGGAGGAAACTACAATCATCTGTCTTGAATCTGCCTCAGATTTAAATGGACGTATACCATTTCTCCCTATACCATCGGGAGCAAAAGAAAATAAAACAGCTCCTTTTTTCTGTACATTATATCCCTCTGGGATATAAATAGCATATGTTTCTCCATTACTATTAGGTACAGGAATTCGTTCTATATATTGACCTTGTCCTAACAAAGGGTAGGTCATCAATAGACATACATATGTTACTAAAAATCTCAAAAAATGATTTATACAAGTATCGTAATCATTACCTGAACCCTTACTAGTCCTATTTTAAAAAGACGTTATAGTGCTTCTAAGGTAAAAGATAATGATTGTGTAATTACATGGCATTCATCCTCTTCCACAAAAATTGTTTCTGTAACAACCGTTTGAAAACCTTCTAATTCTATTACAATTGTGTATGCCCCTGCACGTTCTGCAGCGCCTAAATATACTCCTGCAGCCTCACTTTCTGCAAGTACTTCTGTAAATGTATCTCCTTCACGAGCAGTTACAGTAACACCACTTAATGGATTACCAGAAGTCGCATCAGTAACAACAACCCTTAATCCAAAGACAAGTTCGGTAGTACATACTTCAACACTTTCGCCCCCATCATCACTACTACAAGAAGCTAAAAACAAACAGCATACAATAAATAAAAGTCGCATATTTTCTTTTTTTTGCTAATATACAAGTTTCTTACATTTTGCAGATATCTTTAACATCTCTATAGAGTAGTTCCTAAAATTGATAGCATTGTAAAAATGCAGATATTTATTCTAAATCTGTTATCCAAGAGCACTATAATTAAAATTAGAGTAGTAAGGTTACTATCTATACTACCTTAGATACTCTATTAGGATCTACTATAAATCTGTATCCAAAACAAAGTGCAAAAACAGAATAGATAACTACAAGAGGTATTATAATTACTGCTTGTTCTATATGAGATACAATTTTTATAAGCGCAAATGAGCTCACTAAAAAATGAATTAAATTTCCAATTAGTAATGGTCTACTATAAATCCCTCCTATAAGATTATCTTTAGCCATCCAATTGAGTATTGCTAACCCAAGATACAGCGAACCTAAAATTTGTAGGATCAATAAAGAAATTTGATGTGTACCTATTCCTATTGATTGTGATAATTCTTCAGGTAGAAATGTTAGACCAAGTCCCATTATTCCTAAAATAATTGCACTCGACATCATTAAAAATTTTGTGTTCATAGTAAATATAATTTCGCTATAGATGTTATATACTTTGTTATTGTTAAAGTCTAATTCTTATAGACTATCCAATTGATTACTATTCTTATCATCACTAATTGTCCAAAAGAAACCTACAAAGAAAAACTGATCTGCCGCTGGAGTTAAAGCCCGTCTATTAAAATTACCATTTACATCAGGAGTGCTACTATATTCATACCCATTAATATTATTAAATCCTAATACATTATTAATAGATGCATATAATATCTTTTGTTGAGAGATCAAATAAGCCCAATTAAGACTTATACTATTAAATGATTTTGTTTGTTCTTGTAAAAACCCAGGGACATTGGGATTTGTATAATTACGCCCAGAACCAAACTGATAACTTATTCCTACTTGTGATTTCCAATCTGTTATAAAATATTTACCTACAACAGAAAAATTATGTGTATTTGCAAAAGACGGAGTTGCCTGTTCTGGGAAATTAAGATATTGACGTTCTGTATCTAAAAAAGAATAACTCACCCAATAATCCATGTTTTTAATACTCGTATTATCTCTCCAGAATAGATCTAGTCCTTGAGCAAATCCATCACCATTATTTGTAAACTGGCTATCAAAACTTGCTATAGAAGTATCAAAAGTAATAAGCCTATTATAATCTTTACGATACGCTTCTGCTCTGAAAATACGTCCGTTTTCATTGTATTGATAATTTAAAATATAATGTTGTGTCTTTTGTGCTTCTAATTCTTGGCTAAATTTTAAAAAGTCATTACCTGGGTTTTGGTAAAAATCACCATAGGCAAGTGAGAGCTGACTCTTTTGTCCAACTTTATAAGCTAAGGATGCTCTTGGTGACATCGTAAACTGACTTGCATAATCTGTATAAGAACCTCGTATTCCTAGTTTGATAGCAAGCTTTTTTGAAAAAATGATGTCTGTTTCTGCAAAAGCAGCACTTATATTACTTGTATACCCATAAGTATCTGTAAACTCTTGATCATTTATAATACCGCTAAAATCTTCATTAAAATCTGTCGTAAAATGCTCGGCACCAAAAGCTAGTTTAAATCTATTAGAAAAACGCTTCTTTAATTTCACTTTAAAATGAGCAGAATTTTCTGTGTCATCTATATCATTAGAAATAACACCAATTTTTGTTTTTCCATAGGTATAACTCCCTCCTGCTCTTATACTCCATGTATCAGATAACATCCCTGTATATGAGCTATTAACATATAAGTTATTGTTGTTTAGCTTAAAATTCAAACCATCAGGCAGATCTATCGCTTCTTGTGTCAACTCAAAATCCGATCTATCGAAGGCAGTATAGAATTTAAACAGCCCATCAGTAGTACGATATCTATATACGGCTTCTCCTGAAATTGCCTCTATTGGTTTTTCCCAATCATTACGATCTGGAAAAGCTTCAATATATGGGGCAAGATTTATATATGATGTACTCAAACTCAAAGAACTCTTTTCCCATTTACGTGTATGACCTAATGAACCTCCTACAGTCATAATTCCTATATCCGTTTTATTTTGCTCAGGTTCATCAATTGTATTTAAGAGTAATACACTAGATAATGCTTCACCATACTCTGCCGAGTATCCCCCTGTAGAAAATGTAATTCCATCAAATAGGAAAGGACTATATCGACCTCTAGTGGGAATATTATTGGTGGTAGGCGTATATGGAGTAAATACTCTAATTCCATCTATAAAAATCTGTGTTTCCCCTGCATCACCACCTCTCACAAAAAGACGCCCGTCCTCTGCTACAGTTGTCGTACCAGGTAAGGTTTGTAAAGCACCTACAAAATCTCCTAAAGCACTAGCAGTAGTAACCACATCTAACGGTTTAAGAACAGAGATTTTACTATTATCACTAGCCTCAAAAGTACCTGCAGATAGTACTACTGTATCTAAGGAGTTGACATCTTCTTTAAGTTTTACTGTAAGATTATTCATCATAGCCACGGGAGCAAAATAAGAATACGGTTCATAAGATATAAACGTAATCAGTAGCAATTGATCTCCAGTAACTGTTGTTTCAAAACTAAAATTTCCATCTACATCACTAGATGCACCGTCATAGGTTCCGTCCAGATAAACATTTGCCCCTTCTATGGGTAACCCTTTGTTATCTGTCACTGTTCCAGTAATAGTAGTCTGTGCATGTAAAGAAAGTCCCGTAAGTAAAAGTATAATAAAGTAATATCTCATAACGATTGTTGATTGATTGATGTTGATTGATGTTGATTGATTACGGAGCAAAAATGTGGCGAATTACGCTTTCGCGAAAGCATATCCTCCCCAACTGTCAGTTTTTGACTCTCAACTGTAGAATTTGTAAATTTGGGTATGGACAAAGCAGAAAAACTAGACGCTTATTTTTCAAAACCTTCCCCTTGGAAAGAAGGCATCAACCAATTACGTGATATCATAGGTGATACAGAATTAAAAGAAGAATGGAAATGGAGTTTCCCATGCTATACGATTAATGGTCGTAATGTACTGGGTATCGGACGGTTTAAAAATCATTTTGGTATTTGGTTTTTTCAAGGTGTTTTTTTAAAAGACAAAAAGGGACTTTTACGGAATGCACAAGATGGAAAAACAAAAGCCATGAGATCTCTTCATTATGAATCCCTGGAAGACCTAGACGAAAATCTTGCATTAGAATATATATTGGAAGCTATAGAAAACGCAAAAGAGGGTAAAGAAATAAAACCTGAACGCAACACAAAAAAAGTAGCAATCCCAGAAGAATTAGAAAATGCATTTCAAAAAAAAGAAGAATTACAAAGTGCCTTCCAAAAATTAACCCCTTCTAAGCAACGAGAATATGCAGAACATATAGGTGGAGCAAAGCAAGAAGCTACACGCCTTAGACGGTTAGAAAAATGTGTCCCTATGATTATAGAAGGTGTAGGTCTACATGACAAATATAAAAACTGCTAATCTATAGAGTCAAAAAAACTCTCTACATAAATTCATCTATTATGTCCGATCCAAAAACCAAAGTAAACGATGCCTCAGTTGAAGATTTTCTAAATGCTGTTGCTCATCCTGTAAAAAAAACCGATAGTTTTGTACTACTAGATTTAATGACAGAAATTACTGGTGTCGCGCCTAAAATGTGGGGAGATAGTATCGTAGGATTTGACTCTTATCATTATGTTTATGCAAGTGGTCGTGAAGGTAAATGGCCTATCGTGGGTTTCTCTCCTCGAAAACAAAATATAAGCCTCTATATCATGCCTGGTTTTGAGAATTTTGGTCCCTTACTGGATAAACTTGGTAAACATAAAACGAGTAAAACCTGCCTTTATATTAATAAACTAGCAGATGTCGATATTAATGTTCTTAAAGAATTAGTGATACAGTCTGTAACTTATATGAGAGATAAATATCATAAAAAATAATCCCTATCACTTGTTATTAAATTATATCTACGCATAACTTTGAAAATAAGGTTCTCAGTATAAAGTCTTCTGTAATCTTCTTTGGAGTATAACTTTGCTAGCGCTCTTTGCTCTAGACAACAATACACTGATACTTCTAAACTATTTGTAAAATTTTGTAACATTACGCAACAACTGCCTACAAATAGATAACTAACAATCAACCCTTGAATAAACAATTACAAGAGCAATTTGTAACCCTTCTGGAGGAGAACCAGAACATTGTGCACAAAGTCTGTAGATTATATACCAATAATCAAGATCAACACAATGATCTCTTTCAAGAAATTACAATCCAGTTATGGCGTGCATTTCCCAAATTTAGAGGAGATGCAAAATTTAGTACCTGGATGTATCGTGTAGCATTAAATACTGCAATTACACTCTATCGTAAATCAAAACGTACTGTGCAAACACAAGATTTTGATAGCGTTATGTTTCGTATATCTTCAGAAGATTATGATGATACTATAGAGCAACAGTTAAAGTTAATGTACACTGCAGTAAAAAAATTAAATGATATAGAAAAAGCATTAGTATTCTTATATCTAGAAGATAAAAATTATAAAGAGATTTCTGAAACGATGGGTATCACAGAAGTAAATGCCCGAGTAAAAATGAATCGTGTAAAAGGAAAACTCAAAAAAATATTAAACCCATAATACTATGGTAGATGAATTAGAATTATTAAAAAAAGATTGGCAAAAACAAGAAGCGTCCTTACCTAAATTAGATAAAAAGGACATTTACCCAATGCTCCTTAAAAAATCCTCGTCTATTGTAAAATGGATTTTTATCATTAGTATGATAGAATTTGCTTTTTGGATCATATTATCCTTTGCGTTTGGAGGTAATGATATCAAACAGAAAGAACAAGAATTTGGACTACAGACATTTGATATTATCATCCCAATTGTTCACATAGGTGCTCTTATATTTTTTGTTGCTTGGTTTTATATGAATTACAAAAAAATACAAAGCACTGATTCTTCCAAGGTATTGTTAGAGAACATTATCAAGACACGCAAAACTGTAAAATACTATATCTGGTTTAGTATGGCATTTCTTGCGATTGCCACTACTATTGCGTTTATTATTACTATCCAAAACAGTCCTGATATCTTTGCAGACAGAAGTCTAACAGTTCTTATAGTACAGTTTGTAGTAATTATAAGTATTATTATGCTTATAATGTGGGGCCTTTATAAAATGATTTATGGAATACTCATGCGTAGATTAGATCGTAATTATAAAGAATTAAAAAAGATGGAAGTATAATTTTGGGGGAAACTATACTTCTAAAACTGAAAACCTGCGGGTTTTCAGTTTTTTTTTGATGACATTTTTAAGCTGCTTCTATAATGACACTTCAAGGTTGAGTTCCTATTCAGGATATTTATGGTGTTTGAAATTAATCAGAAACTAGAATTTCATAATTTTTTGAATCAAGCACCTACTGTCGTATGCACTCAAACACCTTCTCCAATTATGAATCAAACCTCCATAGAAATTTCCTTTAGTACCAGATTATTAGATTTTGGATATTTCAAAGGACTCGTATGGGTAAATGCACATTATAGAGAACTTTTTAATCCAGCTGTTCAATAGAATATATGACTAATATTCCCATTGACGTGTTCTATTAAGTTCTTCTTCTTTTTCAATTTCTTCCTGAGGAATTACTTTTAGAAAGGATGGATGTTGCTCAATAGCATATTCTAATTGTTCTACAATTTTTTCTACTGTATCATTTTCATAATCAATATTCAATGGTTCTTTAACTTCAAAAGATTGAAGAATACCTCGTTTTTTTATACGTAGCCCTTTTTTATCAAAACTACGTCTGAAGCCATCGATGACTATAGGAACAACAATAGGTTTATATTGCTTGATAATATGTGCAGTTCCTTTTCGGATAGGTTTCCAGGGCTTAGTAGTTCCTTGAGGAAATGTAATTACCCATCCATCATTTAAGGCAACACCTATATTTTCTGTATCTTGAAAATTAACCTGCCTTTCTATTTCTTTTCCTTTTTCTCGCCAGGTTCTACTTACAGTAATAGCTCCTGCATAGGCAAGTATACGTGGGAGTAATCCACTTTTCATTGTTTCTCCTGCGGCAACATAATACATATTCAATTTAGGTTTCCATAAATATCCTATGTTTTTTATAGAATCTTCACGTCCACTTAAACTAGCATTAAATACATGAAACATGGCCACTACATCTGCAAAATAGGTCTGATGGTTTGATACAAAAAGAACTCCTGTATCTGGAAGGTTTTTAAGAAGTTCTGAACCTTCAATTTGAAGTTCATTAAATCCTCTATAACGACGATGGGTCATTGCTCCAGCAAATCGAATAAGCCAACGCTTTAAAAATAAAATATGACCAAAAGGATTGGTTTTAAATAAACCCATATAAACATTTAAGTTGAGTGCTTTTTGTTTCAGCTAGATAAGCTGTTAGTATAAAAGCGAATGACAAATATACAAAACCCATCTATTTATGGGCTTCTCCTAAAAGAACCCTTAGTTCGCTCAACATCATAGCCGTAGCACCCCAGACGACGTGCCCATTTAATTCGAACGCAGGAACTTCTATATCAACAGCATAAGAAGTTGTAATCGTTTTTGTAATTATTGCATTATCAGAAAGAAAGTCATTTAGCTTGACCTCTATCAATGCCTCTACCTCATCTTCTTGTGGAATAAATATAGGTGTCTGAGTCATATATCCTATAAAGGCCTGTACTTTAAAATTACTAGGAGGAATAAAAATGTTTGTCATTTTTTTTACAACTGTAATCATTGAGCGCTCCACTCCTATTTCTTCTTCGGTTTCCCGTAAAGCTGTAGCTTCTAGATTTATATCTTCCTTTTCTACTTTACCTCCTGGAAATCCAACTTGATTAGAATGCACTCCTTTATATGTTTTTCTAAGCATTAAAATAAGGCGAGCTTCCTTCTCATGATCAGGGTAAAAAAGAGCCATGACTCCCGCTTGTTTGGGATTCATTTTTTCTATATCGATATCTGTAAGTTCTTTGACTCGCTCCATAGGAGCCATCATAAATTGAGCTTCTTTTCCTGGCAATGGCAAATTGCTTATTTTTGAAAGCAATCGTAAACATTTTTCAAAATTCATTTATGCGTAGGTATATTATTCTTTTAGTTTTGGCTTTTATAGGCTTTAGTTGTCAAGATACTAAATCTGCAAAGAAAGAAATACCTCAGCCCATAATTAAGGTAGATACAATACCAGAAGTTCCAAAAGAAAAAATATTCCCAAAAGGCACTCCAGAAAACCCTATGATCGCTTCTCAAGCCGAATTAAAACCATTTCTAGCCCAATATGGTAAAGAAAACCCTGAGACTAAAGTGCGTATAGAAACACGTTTAGGAAATATAGAAATAGAGCTTTATAAAGATACCCCATTACATAGAGCCAACTTTATTATGTTAGTTAAAAATAAATACTTTAATACGACACAATTCCATCGGGTGTCACCAGAGTTTGTTATCCAAGGCGGCAATAACGATACGCAAACTACGGCTCGTAATCGTGCCAGCATGGGGAATTATTTACTACCTAATGAAGCCCTAAAAAAATATAGACATGTACGTGGCGCCTTTTCGGCAGCAAAGTACAGCGAGCAGAACATAAGCAAAGCATCTTCGCCTTTTGAATTTTTTATTGTTCAATCACATAGAGGGGCGCATCATATAGATGGAGAGCATACTGTTTTTGGTCGTGTTACTAAAGGTATGGATATCGTAGATATTATAAACGCTGTTGCTGTAGATGGTACTGAGTGGCCATTAGAAAATATCTATATGAGTATTCAGATTATAGAATAATTTCTATATATATATATACGCTAAATAATTATTGTGTTTTCAGGTTTTTTACCCGCTGTAATAAGGTAGGATGTGAGTAATGAAGTTTAACATACAAAGGATGCGGTGTAAGATTACTCAAACTATTTTTAGACAGCTTTTTTAGGGAACTTATTAAAGGTTCGGCTTTGTATGTAGATGCTGCATAATTATCGGCTTCGTACTCATGCTTTCGCGAAAGCGCACTCATCAAAAATCCTGTCACTGCAGAAATAGGGGTATATAAAATCCCAAATGCAATCAACCCGATATGAAATGAGGGTATTGAAACTCCTAAAGCCTCAGCTACAATAGGTTGTCCTACAAACAAAGAAAACAACCATAAAGTGACTCCTGTAACAACTATAGACAATACAAGATTTGTGATAATATGTTTCCTTTTATAATGCCCTACTTCATGTGCCAATACAGATACAATTTCTGTATCATCTAGGTCGTTAATTAAGGTATCATACAGAGTAATACGTTTCTCACGACCAAACCCAGAAAAATACGCATTAGCCTTTGTACTTCGTTTAGAACCATCTATGGTAAAAATATTATTAAGGGTGAATCCTACTCTATCTGCATATTCTTCGATTTTTGATCGTAATTCACCATCTTCTAATGGGGCTTGCTTATTAAATAATGGGACAATTAATCGAGCATAAAACATATTCATAAAAACTGAAAATAAAGTTATGACCCCCCATGCGTATAACCAAAAGTAATCCTGAGTTCCCTCATAAATCCATATAATTAAGGATAGCAATCCACCTCCTATAACAATGCTCATTAACCATCCTTTTAGTTTATCTATAAAAAAAGTGGCTGGTTTCATCTTATTAAACCCAAACTTTTCTTCAATTACAAAATTTTTATAATAACTAAAAGGAGTAGACAAGATATCACTCCCTAACATGATGACTCCAAAAAATAGTAATGCAATTCCTATAGGATGATCTGTAATAGAACGAGCCCATTGATCAATTATAGCAAATCCATCAAAAAAGAAAAAAGCAAGAGTTAGTATAAGACTAAAGGTAGCCGTATAATTTCCAAAACGATCATTTGTTTTTTTATAGGCTTGAGACTTTAAGTATTCTTCTTTATTATAGACATCTTCCAGTAATTCAGGTATAGGATCATTAAAATGTTTTGCATTTAAATAATCTAAAATAAGATCTACGATATAGTTAAGAAGCAATATGCCTATAATGCAGTAAAAAATAATCTGTGATGTCATAATGGTATGTATGCTTTGAGATTATACATTCTTATTTAAAATCTCGTTGCCTTCTAGCTTCAAAGATAAGAATTCCTGCAGCCACACTTACGTTCATACTATCAATAACACCCCTCATCGGGATTTTAATATTCTGTGTACTAACATCTCTCCATGCCTCTGTAAGTCCTGTTGCTTCAGTACCTACAACAATTGCTGTAGGTTTTGTATAGTCTTGTACATGATATGATTGTGCTTCTTGTAAAATGGCACTATAGATTTCAATCCCTTTATTTTTTAAAAAAGAAATCACCTCATCTGTAGAAGCCATTGCAATTGTGGTTGTAAATACACACCCTACACTAGAACGTATAATATTAGGGTTATATAGATCTGTTTTAGGATTTGCAATAATTACAGCATCTACATGAGCGGCGTCGGCTGTACGGAGTAAAGCCCCTATATTTCCCGGTTTTTCAGGAGCCTCGGCAATAAGTAGTAGAGGGTTTTCTGGTAATTTTAATTCTTGGAGTGTTGTTTTTTTTGCTTTCGCGAAAGCGATCACCCCTTCCGTTCCCCCTCGATAGGCTACCTTTTGATATACATCTTTAGACAAACTCACTTTTTCAATAGTACTCTCTGAAAATAATTCTTCCAAAGCAACTGCCGAAACTAGTTCTTCCAGATAATATAAGGTCTTAATTGTATAACCACCTTGAAGAGCAAGTTGTATCTCACGAATTCCTTCAATAATAAAATATCCTTCTCTTCGTCTTGCGCGGGACTTTTCTTGTAATTGCAATAGCAATTTTACAGTAGGGTTTTGAAGGCTAGAAATATGTTTATGAGACAATTAAATTGATTTTTGATTAAAGTATTAATAAACAAAGATATTATTTATAAATTAGGAGATTAAAACTACACATTATGAATAAATTACTACTAATCCTACTTATTTTGGGGAGTACAATCTCTTTAAAAGCTACTCCATTTTTTTCAATTGAAAACCCGCCTATTGATCTCGTAATATGTGATGATGATGAGGACGGGTTAGGAGTATTCAATCTTACAATAAATACACCTATTGTTATAGGAAGTCAAGACCCTACATCACTTATCGTCGCTTATTATGTTACTCAAGAGGATGCAAATACAGCAAGCAATCCTATTGCAAATCCTACAGCATATATAAATACTATAAACCCGCAAGTCATATTTGTACGTGTAGATGATCTTACAGATGGAAGTTTTGAAATAGGCGTTTTTTCACTTATTATAAACCCCGCTCCATCTCCAACCACACCCATTGATTTTGAAATATGCGATGATGATAATGATGGGTTTGCAGCATTTGATCTTACTCAATTAGATGATGAGATTATAAATGGAGAACCAAATCTATCTATTTTCTATTTTGAAACAGAAGAAAATGCTACTAATGGTGACCCCACTCTTGCAATTGACCCAACAGTTCTTTATTCTAATATTACGTCTTTTCAAACCCTATATGCAAGAGTAGAAAGTTCAATAACAGGATGCTTTACTATAGTTCCTATTAATCTTGTTGTATTAGATACACCTATTATTAACGCTCCTACCCCATTAACAGCATGTGATGAAGAAATGGATGGAATTGAACTATTTGACCTTGGAAGTAAAGAAACAGAGATTCTTAATGGTATAGATCCCACTACTTTTTCTATCGATTGGTTCATAAGTATAGATGATGCAGAAGCTGGATTCCCAATTATTGCAGATCCTTTTAATTATGTTAGTTCCACAGCTACAGTTTATGCTTCAGTAACAGATATATCACAAAGTACAACGACCTTCTGTAAATCGATTACATCTCTAGATCTTATTGTAGAAGAAAACTGCATAGACTCAGATGATGATGGTGTTACAGATACAGAAGAAGACCTTAATGGTAATGGCAATCTAGATGATGATGATACAGATGGAGATACCATCCCTAATTATTTAGACGATGATGATGATGGAGATTCTGTTATGACTATAGATGAAATTACAGGAATAGGAGCTGGACTCACAACATTTGATTTTATAGATACTGATGATGATATGATTGAAAATTATCTGGATGATGACGATGATGGAGATACAATTCTTACTGTAAATGAAGACTATAATAGTAGTGGATCTCCACTAGATGATGATACAAATAATAATAATATCCCGGACTTTCTTGATGCAGATGTAGCTCTTAATATAGAGAGCTTTGCTTCTTTACAAGTATCTATATATCCCAATCCTGTTGAAAGTCAACTTACGATTAATAGCGACTTACCATTTTCTAAGATTACTATTTACAATAGTTTAGGACAAAAAGTCTATCTGTTAGAAAAAGAAGTTTCTACTATGCAACGCATGGATATAAGCAATCTATCCAAGGGGCTTTATTTTATAAAAATGAATGAAAGTGAACAAGTCTTTAAATTCATAAAAAAGTAGAGGCTATTTGTTAAGGAAAGTACGTTAGTAACGATCATTAGCATAAATTAAATCATCAAACATGAAAAATTTTCTTTGGATAGCTATTCTTACGATTACTATTAGTTCTTGTGAAAAAGTAAAAGACAAGAAAGAAACTACTGAAAATCAAACTACTACTATTTTTCAAAAAGAATTCTCAGAGGGTGTCGCTTCAGTATTTAAAGCGCATGGAGGTATCGATGGATGGAATGCTATGCCTTTTGTACTTGGAGATGATGGCATAACATATTCAGAAATAGATCCTTTAACGTTTGAGGGGTGTATCCTGCCACAAAAATATCATTTATAGATTAGTATCATATACCTATTGTTATGAAAAGAATTATACTTTATTATTTTGTTTTTGGTTTTTTAATGATGGCATACGCTACGCATTACAAATCAGTCAATATTATTGATTTTATGCCAGAATGTACATCACTTATTTCCCCTCAGGATGGATCTTCTAGTGTTCCTTTAAGTGCTGATCTTGTTTGGAATGAAGTTACCGGTGCTACAGGGTATATACTCACTGTAGGTACTTCTCCTGGAGGATCTGAGATCATAAATGCAGTGGATGTAGGTAATGTGTTAAGTTTTAATCCTTCTACAAACCTTCCTGGTTCTGCGAGTGCTTCAGACCCTACATTTATTTATGTAAGCATTACTCCCTATAATGACTCTGGAAATGCTCAGAATTGTATTGAAGAGTCATTTACAACTTCACTAGAAGAATGTCCTTCTGTACCTCCTATCCCAGGGCTTTCACTGGGGCGGTTTATGTGTAGTGGAGGCATGACAATTACAGATCCACTTTTTGTAGGCCTTCAGGATGAAGAATGGGAAATTATAGAACCTAATCCCAACGTAAGTGGGCAAACACAACCCTCTGTAGGTGATTTGTTTATAGATGATGTTTTAGTAAATAATACAAATGTTATACAATCTGTACTATATAGAAGAACGTATACCCCTAATTGTCCATTTTTAGGAGGAAGTCAATCTTTCATATTTTTTGTCAGACCAGATAATGCTACTGATCAATCTCAAGTATTTGAAATAGCAGATGATATAGAAAGTGGAAGCAATACAGATGGCATAAGCACATTTGATTTACAGAGTTTTAATTCTAATCTAGAAAATATAATTCATACATCTCCATCGCTAGCTTCCCCATCTGTTTTCTATTATGAGTCCGAAGAAGATGCAATAAATGAAGTGTCACCACTAGAAGATTTTTATCAAAATAGTACTCCTTTCTCTCAAACTATTTATGCGATTGTAGCATATGAAAACTCTATAAATACTAATGATGAAGACTGCATACTACCAATCCCTATAACACTAACTGTCACTCATATGCCTACCATAGAAAATCCACCTATTGATCTCGAAGTATGCGAAGAAAGTGGTAGTGATACTTTTGGAGTTTTTGATCTTACCATAAATACACCTATTGTTATAGGAACCCAAGATCCTGCATTCCTTATGGTAACGTATTACGAAAGTCAGATAGATGCAAATAACGGAACTAACCCTATACCTACTCCTAATTTATATATAAATAGCATCGTTACACCTCTGACTATATTTGTTCGTATAGAAAGTGTGCTTAATGGAACTTTTCAAATAGGCGTATTTAATATTATCGTAAATCCAATTCCTACTGTACTTGCTGAGCTTGGAAGCATAGAACTCTGTAGTGAAAATGGTGCATTTGCAATATTTGATTTAACCATATTTGATGCAGTAGCTACAGGAGGTGATCTTAATCTTATAGTTACTCATTTTGCTTCATTGGATGATTTGAATGCTAATATCCCCATTCCTAATCCAACAACTTATGCAAATGTTTCGAATCCTCAGTTGACATATGTTAAAGTAACTGATCTCACGACTTCTTGTTCAGCTATATCTACAATTACACTTGTTATAAATACGACTCCTATTCCTGTTCAGCCTGCTATTTTTGAGCTTTGCGATGATATAGAAAGTGGTAGTAATTCTGATGGGTTAGCAATTTTTGATTTACATACTAGAGATGACGAGATTACTGGAAGTGACCCTACTTTAACAGTGAGTTATCATTTAACTCAAAGCGATGCTGATGAAGGTACGGCTACCCTACCAGATATGTATCAGAATGTAACTCCTGATTTTCAAACTATTTGGGTGCGAGTAGAAGATAATATGACTGGTTGTTATGAATTGATTACGTTAACTATTGCTGTTATTCCATTACCAAGTCCCGTAACATCTTTAGATTATGAAGTTTGTGATATCGATAATGACGGATTTGCTGATTTTTTACTTTCAGAGATAAATGATGAAATAATAAATGGAGAGCCTAATCTATCTATTTTCTATTTTGAAACAGAAGAAATTGCTAATGATGGTGATCCAGTTTTTGAAATTGATCCAGCTATTCCTTATACTAATATCATACTTTTTCAAACTATATATGCTAGAGTGGTAAGTTCTGATACAGGATGTTTTACTATAGTTCCTGTTAATCTTGTTGTATTAGATACACCTATTATTAACTCTCCTGCCCCATTAACTGCATGTGATCAAGAAATGGATGGAATAGAGGTATTTGACCTAGCAAGTCAAGAAGCACAGATTCTTAATGGTATAGATCCCACTACTTTTTCTATCGATTGGTTCATAAGTATAGATGATGCAGAAGCTGGATTCCCAATTATTGCAGATCCTTTTAATTATGTTAGTACCACAGCTACAGTTTATGCTTCAGTAACAGATATATCACAAAGTACGACAACGTTTTGTAAAACAATTACATCGCTAGACCTTATCGTAGAAGAAAACTGTATAGATTCTGATGATGATGGTGTTACAGATACAGAAGAAGACCTTAATGGTAATGGCAATCTAGATGATGATGATACAGATGGAGATACCATCCCTAATTATTTAGACGATGATGATGATGGAGATTCTGTCATGACTATAGATGAAATTACAGGAATAGGAGCTGGACTCACAACATTTGATTTTATAGATACTGATGATGATATGATTGAAAATTATCTGGATGATGACGATGATGGAGATACAATTCTTACTGTAAATGAAGACTATAATAGTAGTGGATCTCCACTAGATGATGATACAAATAATAATAATATCCCGGACTTTCTTGATGCAGATGTAGCTCTTAATATAGAGAGCTTTGCTTCTTTACAAGTATCTATATATCCCAATCCTGTTGAAAGTCAACTTACGATTAATAGCGACTTACCATTTTCTAAGATTACTATTTACAATAGTTTAGGACAAAAAGTCTATCTGTTAGAAAAAGAAGTTTCTACTATGCAACGCATGGATATAAGCAATCTATCTAAGGGGCTTTATTTTATAAAAATGAATGAAAGTGAACAAGTCTTTAAATTCATAAAAAAATAAAGATTATTTGTTAAGGAAAGTACAATTGTAACGACCATTGATGTAAACCAAACCATCAAACATGAAAAATTTCTTTTGGATAGCAGTACTTGCTATTGCATTGTATTCTTGTAAACAAGCAGCAAAAAAACAAGAATTAACTGAAAAACAAACCACTACCATTCTTCAGAAAGAATACCCAGAAAGTATTGCTTCTGTATTTAAAGCCCATGGAGGTATCGATACATGGAATGCCATGAACAACCTTTGTTATACCATAGAAAAAGAAAGTGGTAATGAAACTCAAAAAGTAGATTTAAAATCCAGAAAAGTAACTATAGAAACCAATAAGTATACCCTTGGGTTTGACGGAGAGAAAGTATGGTTAGATCAAGATTCTATGTATTTCCAACCTAAACGCGCGCGTTTTTATCATAATCTATACTTTTATTTTTATGCAATGCCTTTTGTCCTTGGAGATGATGGCATAACGTATTCAGAAGTAGATCCGTTAACATTTGAGGGGATTATATATCCAGGAACAAAAATATCCTTTGGCTCTGATGTAGGTGATGCACCTGATGACGAGTATATTTTATATCGTGATCCTAAAACAAACCAGATGGCATGGCTAGCATATACGGTTACTTATGGCAAGAATGAAAAGAGTGATCGTTTCAGTTATATTAAATACGATCAATGGAACGATGTAAATGGTATTCAATTACCAAGTAAATTACAATGGTATACAGTAGAAGAAGGGGTTCCTACAGTTGTACGAAGCGAACAAGTTTTTAGTAAACCCACAATATCAGAGACTCAATTACCATCTAGTATTTTTGAAAAACCTGCTAGCGGAGAATTTGCCGAGTAATAGACACTTTATAGAAGAAAAGAAAAGGCCGACTTTCGTACGAAAGTCGGCCTTTTAAATTATTATAAATAAACTATTTTTTATCTCCTGTTATCTTTTCTGAGTATCGTTTCCAGAGTTTTGTTTGATGACTTTCTAAACTGATATCTCTTCCTTGTATAAAAGCTTTAGACAGTATATTTCCACGCATATCTAGTGCATTTCCGTCACTTATAAATAAAGTAGCATCTTTTCCTACTTCTAAAGTTCCAGCTGTACTATCTATACCAAGAATTTTTGCTGGATTCTTTGTTATCAGTGTCAATGCATCGGCATCACTCATTCCAAATTGTGTGACTTGTCCTGCATAGAATGGTAAATTACGGACTTGCCAGTACTCTCCGTCATATCCTAGTGCTACTTGTACTCCTTCATCTACTAATAATTTTGGCAATTTATAAGGCAAATCATAATCATGGTCATCCATGGCTGGTAATTCTTGCACGCGCTGTAATATGACTGGTATAGCATTTGATACTAATTCTGAAGCTACTTTGTCTGCTTGATACCCGCCCACTAGAACTACATGTTGAATTCCCATTTCGTTTTTAAATCTTATAACATCTCGTATCTGTCGTTCGTCATGTGCTTCAATAAATAAACGTTGATTTCCATTAAAAATACCTTTCATAGCTTCGTAAGGAAGATTTGTAGAAGCATTTCCATGTGTATAAGCCTTAGCATTTTGAACAAAGTCCTTTACTTCCTCTGTTTGCTTTATATAATTTTTATTAGGCTTAAATCCTGGTTCTTCACCTAACCACCATCTTCCTCTGGTCATACTACGTGGCCAGTTAAGATAGACTCCATTATCTACTTTTACAGCGGCATCTTCCCAATTCCATGCATCTAGTTGTACAATGGATGATGTCCCGGAAATCCTTCCTCCTACAGGGCGTATCTGTGCCATAAGCACTCCATTGGGGCGCATACTTTCTACAACTTTTGACTCTGCGTTATATGCAATAATAGATCGTACATGTGGTATCATATCCCCTATCTCATCATTATCTCTTGTCGGACGTACTGCACCTACCTCTACAAGTCCTAATGTTGTATTGGTCGCTATAAATCCAGGATATACATGTTTTCCTTGTGCTTGGATAACTGTTCCTTTTGTTGCGGTATTTCCTGATGTAACGTTTGTTATTTTCCCATTTTCAAAAATGATAGTCGCATTTTCTATAACAGTACCATTTCCTATATGTGCTGTAGCTCCCACTATAGAATATGTCTGTATTTGCTTAGAAGCAGGTGTCTGTTGCGCTATACTTACTGAAGTAATCAATACTACAGCTATAACGAGTGCTATGTTTTTTCTTACTATTTTCATCTTAGTGTATTGTTTGTTCAGTATCACAATGTAAACGTTGTTTCTCTTTCTTTTTTGCAGGTTGGGTTTTTAAGCCTTTTTTCTTCACGGCAAGCATCATTGCCGTAAGTTGGTTTTTTTCTGCTTTTACCTCCCTACGCATTTGTAAATCTCGTTCTATATCAAAATAAACCGTGCCTTCAATAATTGTTTTTTCTGCTTTCGCTTTAATTGATAATGGATGGTCTGACCATATAACAACATCTCCATCTTTTCCTTCTTTAAGACTTCCCGTATGATCATCCATATGCAATAGTTTTGCAGGGTTAAGAGTCACCATTTTCCATGCATCTTCTTCAGATATATCTCCATACTTTACGATCTTGGCAGCCTCTTGATTCAAACGACGTGACATTTCTCCATCATCACTATTGATAGCTACTACAACACCTGCATTATGCATAATGGCTGCATTATATGGAATGGCGTCATTTACTTCATATTTATAGGCCCACCAATCTGAAAATGTAGATCCTCCTACTCCGTGAGCAGCCATCTTATCGGCTACTTTATAGCCTTCGAGGATATGAGTAAATGTATTAATCTTGAAATCAAAACGCTCTGCTACTTTCATTAACATATTAATCTCACTTTGGACATATGAATGACAAGAAATATAACGTTCTTCATTAAGAATATCTACTATAGCCTCCATCTCTTCATCCATACGGTATGGTTGTCCGCTTTTTTTTCGAGCTTCATATTCTTTAGCTCTGGAGAAATAATCTACAAATACCTGTTCGACTCCCATACGGGTTTGAGGAAAACGACTAAAACTTTGCCAGTTAGATTGTTTTACATTTTCACCTAGAGCAAACTTGATGAATTTTTTATCTTTAAGTAGCATCTCATTGATAGATGCTCCCCATTTTAATTTCATCACTGCAGATTGCCCTCCTATAGGGTTTGCAGATCCATGCAATAATTGAATAGATGTTACACCACCCGCAAGGTTTCTATAGATATCAGTATCATCAGGATTAATCACATCAGACATTTGAACTTCTGCTGTAGAATTATGCCCTGCTTCATTTATAGAAAAAGCAGCTATATGTGAATGCTCATCTATAATACCTGCTGTAACATGCTTCCCAGTACCATCTATAACTTTGGCTCGACCTCCTGAAAGGTTCTTCCCTATTTTACTAATTTTACCATCTTTAATAAGTACATCTGTTTCAGTAAGAATACCTGATGCTTCGTTTGTCCATACAGTAGCATTCTTAATTAGTAAATCCTGTTGTTTAGGTTGTTCTTTAAACCCAAATGCTGTATTGGGGTAAGTCATCGGTAAAACTACTGGAGCTTTAGGAGTATCTACTTTCTTATCTTTCTCCGTACCATTACTACCTTTTATACGGTTTACACTGATAGACTGTTCATCTCCATTAGATAGAACAACCTTTCCCGCAAGTCTATCATTAACTACTTGTCCTATGATTCTTACAAATTTGTTGTCGCCTTCTGCAAAAGTCATATTCACCCAACCATCTGCATAGGTCATTTCACTTTTTACATCTTCTGTACCTTTCTTAAGAGTCCCTTTTACTTTTGTAGTAGAATTTTTAATTTCTAAGTCATATGATATGCCTCCTATTGATACTGCATATGATCCATCTATATCATTAATAGACATATCATTAATAATGGTCTTTCGACCTTGAATCCAATGTTCATGGAGTTTTGTCTTTTCTTCAAATAACTCCCCTGAAGTAATCATAAAATTTGCCCAGCTACCGTTTTTTAAACTTCCTATCTCATTACTTTTTCCTAATAGTTCTGCAGGAACTGTTGTAAGAGCTGCTAGTGCTTTATTTTTGGAAAGACCATGTTTAATTGCTTTAGCTAATTGTGTTTTAAACTCTTTTGGTGACTTTAATTTGAATGTCGTCAATGCAAAAGCAATTCCATTTGTTTCAAAATGTTTTGGATTTGTAGGTGCTTGATTCCAATGACGCATATCTCCTAAATCTACAAAAGAAGCTGCATAAGGATTTTCCATATCATAAGCATCTGGAAAATCTAAAGGCAATATAAATGTTCTATTGAGCGCTTTAACATCTTCTATACGCTTGTACTCATCTCCAGATCCTACGATAATATAATTTAATCCAAACTGATCTCCTATACGATCTATACGCATTGCATCATATACACCATCACCTTCAAAAATCTGAGGAAGTGACTTATTACGAGTCAATGCTTCTAGTGAAAGATCTGTTGTATTTACGTTACCCTTTTCATACCAGTCTAAATCATGGTGTAGTTGTCTTATTAATGACATTGCGCCCATTTTTGATGTAGGGTATGATTGTCTAGACTTTCTACTTTTATCAAAAGAAAAGTGTTGCGCCAGATTATTATCTAACATTCTATGAGCTTTATTTCCGTCTGTATTAAGTGCTATTAAAGCACCTGTCCCTCTTGCAATACCATCGTGCTGATGGGTTGCAACAACTGCAAATCCTGCATTAATAAACCCTTTTGCACTTTTTGAATCGTATTCAAAATCATCTACACCTCGTGTTTCTGAACGGATATGATCATTCCAATAATACCCTTCACGTGTATTATCGTATTGAGATTCACGACCTCCACCACTGGGACGCTCAGGTTTTTTTATACCAAAGCTTGTATACATATCTATGAAAGATGGATAGACATGTTTTCCTTTGAGATCTATAGTTATTGAATTCTTAGGAATGGCAACCGATTTTCCGACATTGGTGATTTTTCCATCTTGTATGACCAAAGTGCCATTTTTAATAGTTTGCGATGGAGATGTGTGGATTGTTGCATTGGTAAAAACAGTGTAATTTTCATTCTTAGATTTTACACCATCATTAGCAGGGAAGTAGTCTTGCCCATTCATAATAAATGAACAAAAAATGACTCCTGCTACAAGGAGTTTTTTGAGAAACATAGGTTTAATGATTATTTAGCTTTTAAAGATACGTTCATCCCTGATGGGCTACACTATTAATTAAGAGTTTTTTAACATCAAATTGATGTAGGAAATGTCTTGTTATAATTTACAAGAAGTGCCACCATATAACTATAACTTTTCATTCCGTCTGGTTGATTATTTGCCTTTAAATAATTATTGTAGAATATCTCAAAAAGAGGTTCTAATGGATTATCCATACCATCCCAAAAATCTCGAGATTCTTTGTAGTTTGCAAAAATACCAGGACGTATTTGATCTCTTAAAGTTTTTCCTAATTCCTTATCACGACGATACACATCATTCAAACAATATCGCAAAGCAAAAATACTCCCTGAATATTGAAAGTAAACATTCTCATTATTAAGTGTAGAAAGTACGCCTATAAAATTTGCTTCATTTTCTTTTGCATACCCTAATTGGTGAGCCTGCTCATGACAACTAATAACCGGATGTCTATAGTCAGGGACTAATCCATTGATTTGAGCTTCATTTGTTATAGGGTTTAAATAACCACTATACCCCATTATAGATAGCGGGTAACTCAATAAAGATGTTTTTATACTATTAGGTGGGTAGTTAAGTTTAGGAAATTGTTCCTTTAAGGCTTGATAGCCATTGATCGTTTGAGAAAAGATAGCAGATCTACTCATGTTCATATCTACTGCTGTAGAATCATTTAGAGCAAGTTCTTTATGTAAATCATTGCTTTTTTTAATCAATTCTTCTGTTAACTGTAGAAGTTCATCAGTTGTATATTCATGGTCTATATGAAGGGATTCATGTAATGGTAATCGGTAATAATTCATCCCCCATAGTATATGAAATGCAAAATATACAACAGAGGCAAGCGCTAGTATTTGAATCCCAAATCGTTTTATGTTTCTAAATCGAGATTTAAAAAGTAAGACTATTTCGCGCAAAGCAATTATAATCAAAACCGCATACATGATATCTCCAAAAGAAAAGGGCAACCACCCAAATGCATACCGAAATCCTTTAGAGATAAAAGGATATATACCATTACTATAATACTGTTCTATTGCATTAGGAAATAAAGCTAGTATACGAACAATACCCATTTGTACAAATAAAAGGAGACCTACAATGAGTAATTTTCGATGTTGTTTCATTGCTTTAAAAATAGGAAAAAGAGTGCTATAACAACGACTAATAACACCTACTATTTTGTTAATTCTTAGTATAGAAGATATCATGTTATCTTTCATATCCTAAATTTATGATTCCTGCAATTACTTTTTAATACCTAATATTCAAAAACCCTATATTCGTATAGACAAATCTAATCCTATGCAGCCCATTCACATTTTACTTTTGATTGCTGGTTATTTTGGTGTGCTAATGCTCATTAGTTATTTTACTGGTAAAAGTGGTTCTAATTCTGATTTTTTTAAAGCTGGAAAACAATCACCCTGGTATCTTGTTGCTTTTGGGATGATAGGCACCTCCTTATCGGGTGTTACATTTATATCTGTACCCGGATGGATAGAAGCATCACAGTTTAGTTATTTTCAAGTAGTCTTGGGGTATACCGTAGGATATGCTGTGATTGGACTTGTTTTACTGCCACTCTACTATCGTTTAAATCTCACATCTATTTATACCTATCTAGAGAGTCGTTTTGGTGTAAAATCCTATAAAACAGGGGCTTCTTTCTTTTTATTGAGCAGGATTATAGGAGCTAGTTTTAGATTATATCTCGTAGCCAATGTTTTACAGTTACTCGTTTTTGACACTATGGGTATACCATTTTGGGTCACTGTGGCTATTACCATTTTATTAATATGGTTGTACACATTTAAAGGAGGCATAAAAACTATCGTATGGACAGATACTTTACAGACATTATTTATGCTTATTGCTGTGGGGGTAGCCATTTATTATGTATCTAACGAACTTGGACTTTCTGGCGGAGAAATTCTATCTTATGTAGGGGATAGTGATTTGTCTCAAATCTTCTTTTTTGAAGATTGGAAAAGCGGAGATTATTTTATAAAGCAATTTCTTTCAGGAGCATTTATAGCTATTGTAATGACAGGGTTAGATCAAGACATGATGCAAAAGAACCTTACGTGTCGTACACAAAAAGATGCTCAAAAGAATATGTTCTGGTTTACGATAGTTCTTACTATTGTAAACATGGTATTTCTTGTACTAGGAGTGCTTCTTACTATGTATGCATCTCAAAATGGGATTGATGCTCATAAAGATCAACTTTTTCCGACTATTGCAGTACAAAGTGGTTTAGGTATTGGATTGGCATTAGTCTTTTTACTGGGTCTTATAGCGGCTGCTTACTCTAGTGCAGATAGTGCTCTTACTGCATTAACAACGTCATTTAGTATTGATATTCTAGATATCGAAAAAAAATATTCTCAAGAAAAACAGGTAAAAATCCGTAAACGCATTCATATTTATATGTCGCTTGTACTGATGGCTGTTATTATCCTCTTTAAATATGTGATTGCAGATGCTACCGTCATTGCCAAACTCTTTACGTTTGCTGGATATACTTATGGCCCACTCCTAGGATTATATGCTTTTGGATTGTTTACAAAATGGAAAATACACGATACCTATGTGCCTATCATCGCACTTCTTTCTCCTGTTTTAGCAGGTATTATAAGTTATCTCTGTAGTACATATCTTGCATTTGAGTTTGGATTTTTTATCCTTATCCTCAATGGTTTCCTTACGTACCTAGGGTTAATATTGATTCGTACCCAAAAGAACTAAGGTGCAAGCTACTTCATAATCAATCTTATGCTCACGAAGCATCTTATATAATTCAGGATTTTCTGTCCCAGGATTAAAAACCACCCGTTTAGGTAGTAAAGATAGTATATATGCATAGTAAGCTTGCTGTCGTTTTGGATTAAGATATAAGGTAATTGTGTCTATCGTGTTTTTATGAGTTTCCGCTTTCGCGAAAGCAGACTCAAACGTAATAACCTCTTCTCCAGCAACTTCTCCAGCGACTAGTCCTACAGCAATAATAGGATGGTGATACATATGTAATCGATGTACAGCTAGATGAGAATAGCGATGTGGTTTAAGGGATACTCCAAGTACCAAAGTCTTTTTTAACATAAAACAAAGTTAAAAAATAAAAATGCTGTAACAGTAACACAAATTGCACGTCTATAGGGTAACAAGTTAACTTAACAGTTAAACACCTTTTAATTCGTTTTGATGGTTAGTGTTAATTAAAAGAAGTGTTTAACTAAAACCCCAAGGTTCCGGATCTTGGGGTTTTGTTTTATATAAAAGATTAAACTTGGAAAATACTTAGATACAGAATTAAAACCGTTGTAAAACAAGATGTATAATTATCTGTATTAGTCCACTTATTACATATGGTTTTAGTTAATGCTCAGGTTGGTATTAACACACCTCTCCTAATGCAAGCTTAGATATAGAAGCCTTTAATAGCACTGCATCGACAAATGAAGTTAGTACTTTCCTTCTACTAATCCAGGAACTAATCAAAACGGAATGCTAATTTATAACACAGCACTAAATAGCTTTCTAGGGTTAATTAATTGTTAATTAAACGACGTAAGTGAAACATTTGCAAAAAAATTACGTCTATAGTAGTGTAATAGCTTCGATATCAGAAACGAAGAAAGGTTTAGAAATTATTTGAATTAGCCGTCAAAATATTTGTATAACCTATTTTACTATAGAAGTCTATTAGGTTATACAAAGGCTCTCCATATGGAGAGCCTTTTGTCTTTTCTTCTTTTCTTAGGTTTTATATAAACTAGGTAGTTGCCACTTAAAAATAACTGCTAGAATACGTATAACCATAATAATGACACCCGCCAGAATCATTACAAGTGTTTGATGAACAGGTAATTGAATTAACAACAAATATGTTATTGCTCCTACTATACAAGCAGTAGCATAAATTTCTTTATGGAAAATAATAGGTATTTCATTACAAAGAATATCTCGTAATACTCCTCCAAAACAAGCAGACACAGTTCCTAATATAACACAAATAATAGGGTCAAGTCCAGCTGCTAAGCTTATTTGAACCCCTGTTATTGTATATAAACCTATCCCTATAGTATCAAATAAAAACAATGATCTCCTCACATATTTAAGCTGTTTTCTAAACAACACAGCAACAACTGCTGTACTAAATATAACATATGGAAAAATAGCCCCTTCCATCCATGTAACTGGAGTTTTACCGATAAGAAGATCACGTAAAGTTCCTCCTCCTACAGACGTAATCAATGCTATAATAAGAATCCCAAAAGCATCCATGCGTTTATGCATTGCAGTAAGTACTCCTGAAATTGCAAAAGCAATTGTCCCTAGAATATCTATTAATGTAAGGACATTCATTATTGTTGGGTGTAAAAATTATAGTCAGAAATAACTCGCTCTACAAATTGAATGTTCGTTTCTTCAGGATTTACTCCCATTTTTTGTTTAAGCCGTTCTGCAAGTTTTACAATAACATTATGGTTACTATTCCGTTTGGCATCTGTAAACAATGTCTTAATTGTCTGCAAATCTTGATCATTAAAAACAGTAACTTGTGGATAAGTGGGTACATAATTATCTGGAATCTGAACCAATAAATTCTCTGATAAACGAACACGTTTTTTTTCGCTTATAACTGTAGTTCCCGCAGCTATATCCCCTAACCGTTGTCCTTTATCTGACATCAAGATACATACTACAGCTACACCTCCACTAGTCATTGTTATATCTACAATACGCATAATCCATCGTACAAAATAGCTTCCAAAACCAGGTTTTGAACCATCAAGTTTTACGACTCGAAGCTTCATAGCTGATTTCCCAAGAGTTCTTCCGTCCCAAAATGTTTCAAAAAATAAGGGATACAAAAAAGTAGGTAGCCCTAGTACCATGTAAAAAGTCCAAAGATCTCCGGGGTCTGAAGATTCAATTCCAAAAGAGGCTAGAAGAAACAGAGATATTATCCAATATGTAAACATAATAAGTACATCTACCAAATATGCGAGAAGGCGATCCCCTATGCCTGCTACATTTTGATAAATACTTACATTTTGAGCGGTTTCTATTTGAAAGTTATCCATTAATTCTTTTTCTTTACTTTTCTAATTTTTTACTAAATGCGCGAAGCTGCTTTTATTAAGCAAAATAAGGATAAATGGTTGAAGTTTGAAAATGTTCTCGTTAACAAAAGTCAGATAGATCCTGATGAGTTATCTAATCTCTACATGGAGGTTACGGATCATCTAAGTTATGCACAAACTTTCTATCCAGAAAGTAAAACACTAGAATATCTTAACTATATAGCTTCTCAGTCACATCAAGTCATTTACAAAACAAAAAGAGAGTCTAGTAAACGGTTCATTACTTTTTTTACAAAAGAATTTCCATTGCTTATGTATAGTTACCAAAAGCAATTACTGATAGCCTTTTTGACTTTTTTACTTTTTGTCTTAATTGGTGCGTATAGTGCTGCAAATGATGGCGCATTTATACGATCTATACTAGGAGATGGATATGTAAACATGACATTGAGTAATATTGAGAAAGGAGATCCAATGGCTGTATATAAGGAACAGGGAGAGTTAAACATGTTCCTAGGAATTACTATTAATAATATTAAAGTCTCCTTATATGCATTTATTTTTGGTATTTTTTTTACAATAGGATCCCTTGTTATTATTATGCAAAATGCAGTTATGTTAGGTAGTTTTCAATATTTCTTTTTTGCAGAAGGGTTAGGATGGGAATCTGCTCGTACAATATGGATACATGGAACTATAGAAATTTCAGTAATTATTATTGCTGGTTGTGCAGGAATGGTTTTGGGAAATAGCATTCTATTTCCAGGCACCTATACACGTCTAGCTTCATTTAAAAGGGGAATGAAAAACGGACTTAAAATTGTAGTAAGTACGATTCCTTTTTTTATTATAGCAGGCTTTCTCGAAGGCTTTGTAACTCGTCATACAGAAATGCCTGATTGGCTTGCTATCTGTATTATAGGAGGCTCACTTGCATTAATTATATTTTATTATGTTATCTACCCTAGACAACAATTTAAAAAACAGCAATTAGCAACCCTAGGACTACCTGAAATTCCAAAACTTTAAACACTATGCAATCTCAATTTATCCAATTAAAAAAGAAAAGGGAGTTAGGTGAAATCATTTCTGGTACTTTTTCATTTATACGTAAAAACATAAAACCAATATTTAAAGTTCTAATCAGAACGCTATTTATTCCGTTTATTTTACTTGTAGTTGCTGTCGCATTTTACAGTAAGGTATCTGCTGTAGCAGATCCATTTAACTTTTTGGGGTATGATAGTTTTGATATTGCCGAATTTTTAATTGCATTTTCATCACTGGCTATAGCGGGAATTCTATACAATGCCATTCTATATGGATCCATCTCCGAATACATTAAAGCTTATAATCAAACTAATGGGATTCCAGATATAAATATCGTTTTGAAAGAGGTACGTATAAATGCTATTCGGTATATAGGACTTGCTTTTGCAAATATGGTAATCGTCATTCTTGTATTCATCATACTTGCTATCCCTGGTATTTTAATCATTTCTAATACAGGTAATTTTTTGGGAATCCTATTCATACTTATTGCATTTATACCACTCATCTATCTATATGTAAGATTCTCTTTGATTTTTCCAGCTATCGTAAATAAGAGCAGTAGTATTTTTGAAAGTTTTATTACTAGTGGTAAACTTATAAAAGATGAATGGTGGAATACATTTTTTACGCTATTTGTCATAGGATTACTCATAGGTGTTATTGGTTTTGTTTTTCAGTTGCCTGCAGCTATATATGGTGCTGTAAAAGCATTTACCAGTGTTCAGGAAGGAACCCTTAGTGATCCAAGTACCTTATATGATGGTATTACTATTACATTACAAACTATAGGTAGCGCTATAAACTACTTATTATATATAATTCTAGCTGTAGCTATAAACTTTATATACTTTAATCTTAATGAACGTAAGAATCAAACAGGTTCTTTGGAAAAAATAAATACTATAGGAAACACAGATGGAGAATAGAGTTTGGGGATTTATTTTTTTTCTGTTTATGCTAGGTATAAAAAACACCTACGCAACTATACCATTTCATAGTGTTCAGGATAGTACTCATATAGCACCTCAAGAAATACAGTATGACAAAACAACGATATCGCCTCTTGCGCTTGACGAAAACAAAATAAGAGAATATCAATCTGATGATGCCTTTAATTATGTAGAAGCCTTACCAGAAGATAACTGGTGGACACGTCTCAAGCAATGGATTAATGATATCTGGAGTAGTTTTTTACGATGGATCTTAGGAGGAGATCAAGCGACTGGATTTTGGGCTGTACTTATTCGATTATTACCCTATTTACTTATTGCCGGTCTTATAGCCTTGATTGTATGGATTTTTCTAAAAATAGATAGCGGTAATTTACTACTAGAAAAACAGGCGTTGGGAAAGGCTACACTATCTGATGATGAAGAGCTCATACAACATGAAGATATACAATCACTTATAGACAAAGCCTTAGCATCGGGTAATTATAGACTTGCGATAAGGTTTTACTACCTTTTTGTACTTCAGAAGTTAAGTACAAAAGAGTATATAGAATGGCAAGTACAAAAAACAAATCACGAGTATATATATGAGATAAAAGATAACCATATACGTATGCAATTTCAGAAAGTGACAGATCTATATGACTATATATGGTATGGTAATTTTGAAGTAGATGAGACCGCTTTCGCGAAAGCGCAAACAACCTTCACAACCCTTAGCACACAACTATGAGTACTAAGTTCAAAATACTTGCCGGGCTATTACTCCTATCGCTTGCAGTCTTAATTTATATGGAGTCCAGTGAAGAAGACCCTATTAATTGGTACGCTAGTTATAACAAAAAAGACAAAATACCCTATGGAACTTTTGTGTTATACAATACACTAAAAGAGAGTAAAGCCTCCGAAAAATTTAAAGAAATTGAACAACCCCCTTATGAATATCTTGCAGATAGCAGTGATCAAAAAGGAACGTATTTTTTTGTAAATGACTATATAAATTTTGATGAAGCAGAATCTATAAAATTACTTGACTGGGTATCAAAAGGGAATACCTTATACATAAGTGCACGAGGAATAGGTAAAACTATCCTTGATACACTTTCCTTGCGTACAGAAGCATTGTACGACTTAAATAATCTTGAACGAAAACCTTTACTCCAGCTAGTACATCCAGATCTACGTACTACAAATCCGTATGTCTTAGATATTGAAATTCAAACCTCCTATTTTAATGAAATTGACACCTTACAAACCGTAGTTCTTGGAGCGTATGACTTAACAAAAGATAATGACACCTTATCTATTGAAGAACCTAAATTGCATTTTGTACGACACCGTTTTGGAGAAGGCACCATCATAATACATTTAATGCCAGATGTTTTTACTAATTATTTTATGCTACGTGAAAACAATTATGCCTACACAGAAAGTGCCTTAAGATATATCCCTGAGGAGGACATTCTACTATGGGATAATCACTATAAGAATGGAAAAACAATTCAAACGTCTCCCCTATATCTGTTATTTAAAAACAAGTATTTAAAATGGGCCTATTATACCCTTTTGATTGGTGTTGTATTGTGGGTGTTTTTTGAAGGAAAACGCAAACAACGAGCCATTCCTATAATTGATCCGTTACCTAACCAAACGATTGCTTTTACAAAGACCATTGCTGGGATGTATTTAGAAAAAGGAGATCATAAAAGTATTGCTTTACATCAGATTAATCATTTCATGGAGCACATACGAAGTGAGTATGCGATACCTACAGCAGACAGAGGGCTCAATTTTATAGAACGGCTTGCTTCAAAAAGTAATAATACACAAGAAGATACCAAAAAACTTATAGATTATATTACTTCTATAAGTCAGAAATATCCAATAACAAAAGAAGAACTATTAAAATTAAATAAGCTCATAGAAGCTTTTAAAACGCTATAAATATGGACGATATAAATAATGCCGGAAATCCAGAAGAAGAAGGTGCAAATGATCTTTTACCTCAAGATCAACCCGCAGCAACTCCAGAAGAAATTATAGATGATACGGCAATAACAAACGAAGCCATTTCTTTTGAGAACCGAATTCCATTAGAAGAATTACGCAATGCGGCAACACGTATAAAAGAAGAACTTGCAAAGAGTATTGTCGGACAGCATGAATTTATAGAACTTCTTATTGTAGCACTCCTTTCTGACGGACATGTTCTTATAGAAGGAGTCCCAGGTATTGCAAAAACAGTGACTGCAAAACTATTTGCAAAAACACTAGACACTCACTTTAGTCGATTACAATTCACTCCTGATTTAATGCCGAGTGATGTGTTAGGAACATCTATACTTAACATGAAGACGAGCGAGTTTGAGTTTAAAAAAGGTCCTATTTTTTCAAATATTGTACTCATTGATGAGATCAATCGCGCACCTGCAAAAACACAAGCCGCACTTTTTGAAGTAATGGAAGAACGGCAAATTACTATAGACGGTACAAAATACACAATGGATCCTCCGTTTATGGTACTTGCCACACAGAATCCAGTAGAACAAGAAGGGACCTATGCCCTGCCTGAAGCACAACTAGACCGCTTTTTATTTAAAATTAAAGTAGATTACCCAACCCTAGATCAGGAAATAGATATTCTAAAAAATCATCACGAACGCAAAGGAGAGTCGCCTCAATCTACAATAGCTGCTGTATTAAACCCTAATACACTAGCTACATTTAGAAAGCAGACACAAGAAGTAATTATAGAAGAAAAAATCTTAAACTATATCGCTGAGATTGTTGTAAAATCACGTACACACCCACATTTGTATTTAGGAGGATCTCCTCGCGCATCCTTAGCAATTATGAATACTTCCAAAGCATTTGCTGCTATAAGTGGTCGCGATTTTGTAATTCCAGAAGATGTCAAACGCGCCGTTACACCAGTAATGCGTCATCGGTTAATTCTATCTCCAGAACGTGAGATGGAAGGGATGACAACAGAACAGGTGATAGATATGATTGTTCATGCTGTAGAAATTCCTAGGTAGTTTGCGTAGTATCAAATTTATAAAAGCACTTTTTGTACACGATAGGCTGTTCTATGCGCTAGCAGTTATAGGCGTTGTATATCTTCTCTCTTTTTGGTTTCATTCCCTGTTTCCAATAGGAGGATTATTGGCGTTAGTGCTCGCCGTTTTCTTCTTTATAGACTGTCTTGTATTATTCCGAGGGAAAGATCATCTTACTGCAGAAAGACAACTTCCAGAAAAATTTTCAAATAGTGATTCAAATGAAGTCCCCATACAGATCCAAAATAAATATCCCTTTAAAATACATATTGATATTATAGATGAAATCCCTTTTCAGTTTCAGAATCGTAATTTTAAAAAGGAACTTCAAATCCCTTCAAAAAGTTTTAAAGGCTTTGTTTATACCTTACGACCTGTAGAACGCGGAGAATATATTTTTGGACATCTTAATCTCTATGTCAGTAGTAAAATAAGACTTGTCAAAAGACGCTATCGTTTTAAAAAAGACCAAATGGTAAAAGTATACCCCTCTTTTATACAGATGCGTAAATATTCTTTTTTAGCTCTTGACAATAGACTCTCGTTACATGGGATGAAAAAAATACGGCGTATAGGGCATACTATGGAGTTTGAACAAATCAAAGACTATGTTGTAGGAGATGATGTACGAACTATTAACTGGAAGGCTACAGCCAAAAGAGCAAACCTAATGGTTAATCAATTTCAGGATGAAAAGTCACAACCCATTTATACAATTATCGATGCCAGTCGTGTGATGAAAATGCCATTTAAAGGGCTCACCCTTCTTGATTATGCAATCAATAGCACCTTGGCTTTTTCAAATATAGCATTAAAGAAAAAAGATAAAGTAGGTGTAATCTCTTTTGCAGAGACGATTAAAAAGCATTTGCCAGCAAGTAGTAAAAAGACACATCTTACTACTATTCTCGAAGTACTCTATAATATTAATACGAAGTTTTTAGATGGAGATTTTGGCGCATTATATAATCAGGTAAAACGTAAAGTAACACAACGTAGTTTACTATTGTTATATACCAATTTTGAACATATCTCTGCGATGGAACGACAGATGATGTATCTAAAAGCGCTTTCGCGAAAGCATGTACTTGTAGTCATCTTTTTTCAAAATACAGAATTGGAGCATCTTATTACATCAGAAGCCAAAGACCTTGCAACCGTATATCATAAAACCATCGCTCAAAAAGCCGATTATGACAAAAAAATAATGGTATCTACTCTAGAGAAATACGGAATCCAGACCATACTTACCAAACCAGAAGATCTCACTGTAAATACGATAAACAAGTATTTAGAAATCAAAGCAAGAGGACTCTTATAAAATGGGATATTCTACCTCTCATTTTAAAATTATTTTACGTTCTAAACGCAACCTTTTTTCATATATCTAGATAGTTAAGTATAACTATAACAATCCAGATGATGAAAAAAACACAGTATATATTTCTAGTACTTATTGCTACTATTGTAATAATAAGCAGTTGTAATAATGATGATGATGCCTTAGCACCAGTAACAATTCAAGAAGGAGAGGAACAAAGTGAAGAACAAAGTGATGATACAGACCTTTCTGCAATCATAGAAGTTATAACAGGAGGAGGTGAAAACACATGGGAAATACAATCTGCGTTACTTACAAATACAAACATAACAGATCTTGATATTACTTCACTTTTTAATGTACAAGATGATGAATTTATATTTACATCTGCAACAAATACATCTATTGATCTTAACTACAATAAGGGATATGCAATAAATACAGAGGCTCTAGATTTACAATCGGTGGAGAGTGACACCAACCGCTCATCAGAAAATATAAGCCTTACAGCAACAAATGTCAATGACCCTTTTCTTTCATCGTCAGGTAATTATTCTTTTAAATTAAATGAAGATAATAGCATAACTGCACTAGTTACTATAAATGAAAATACACAGCTTAACTTACAGCTTTCAGAAAAGACGGTAGATAATTATCTTATGCCTCCATCAACTATTTCTTCATTAACAGAAGTCTATTATTACGAGGCATTCCAACCCGTTCTTGACATGAAATATTCTTTTACAACAGAAAGCATATATATGGTGAGTAGAAAGGAGGTAGGAGAACAACAACTCATAAAATATGATACAAATACTGGAAATGATATCACTCAAAATATATTAGGAAATAGTCTTCTAGCACAACAACTATCATTTATCGATACTAAAATATATACAGTATCAAGTTTACAGCTTGATATCAGTAATGCTGATTTGTCTGGAGAGGTACAATCATCAGCACTGCTTACAGGCTCTTTTGATTTTAGAACTGCGTCTCTTGACGATAAGATCTATAAGATAGGAGGCTATGATGCATTAGGTCCTAGAGCTATTGGCGTTATTAGCCCAGGAGACATCGAATTTACGCAGGTAATTACAATGGATACAGATAGAGCGCGTGTAGGAGCTGAAATTATAAATAATCACCTCTACGTAATCGGAGGTTTATATGTAGATAGCATGGGAAATTCTAATTTTTCTGAAGAAATGACTATTTACAATTTATCAGATATGAGTGTACAAACAGTGCCACTCCCTGCCCGTATGTATAGTACATTCTCTGCTAGACATGAGAATTTAATCTATATAGCAGGTCGTAAAGACAATGGGGAAGGTCTAGCAATAACACCCTATTTAACCGTTTACAATCTACTAGATAATAGTTTTCAGGAAATAGACCTTACAAATACGATACTATCAAATACAACCATCATGAGAGACATGACCGTATCGGATTCACATATCTATTTTGCAATTCAAGGTTCAGGTACAAATAATTTATTTGGGATGACAATTTATGAGGCCGCTTTGAATTAAAAAATTACTGTCATTTGCATATATAATTAGGGGTGTAAAAGCACCCCTTTTTTTATGGTAGTATAATTGTCAAAGCATAACCGATTATTTATCTTTGCCCCCTTATAAAAACACGAATTATGTCGTTGTCACCACTTCAAGCTATTTCTCCTATAGATGGACGCTATGCTTCAAAAACAGAATCACTTATTCCATTCTTTTCTGAAGAAGCCCTGATCAAGTACCGAGTAAAAGTAGAAATAGAATATTTTATTGCACTTTGTGAACTCCCGTTACCACAACTAGAAACCATAGATAAGCATTCTTATATTGCTTTACGCGAAATATACCTAGACTTCACTACTGCAGATGCACAAGCGATAAAAGAGATTGAAAAAATCACAAATCACGACGTAAAAGCTGTTGAATATTTTATCAAAGAAAAATTTGACAGTATCGATTTGAGTCAATATAAAGAGTTCATTCATTTTGGATTAACCTCTCAAGATATCAATAATACTGCGATTCCGTTAAGTTTAAAAGATGCGATAAACCAATCATATATCCCTCAATTATTAGAAGTTGTAGATCATTTAAAACAACTTGTAGATGAATGGGCAATGATCTCATTACTTGCGCGTACGCATGGACAACCAGCATCTCCTACCCGATTAGGAAAAGAAATCCAAGTCTTTGTTGTACGTATAGAAGAACAACTTAACTTATTAAATGACATTCCAAGTGCTGCAAAATTTGGAGGAGCAACTGGTAATTTTAATGCACATAAAGTAGCCTATCCTATGATAGACTGGAAAGCATTTGGACATAGTTTTGTACACGACACCTTAAAATTGCACCATTCTTTTCCTACAACCCAGATAGAGCATTATGATCATATGGCAGCACTCTTTGATGGATTAAAAAGAATCAATACCATTATCATAGATTTAAATCGTGATTTCTGGACCTATATCTCCATGGATTATTTTAAACAGAAAATTAAAAAAGGAGAAGTAGGATCCAGTGCTATGCCACATAAAGTAAACCCTATTGATTTTGAAAATAGTGAAGGGAATCTTGGTATTGCAAATGCTATCTATGAACATCTTGCCGCAAAGTTACCTATCTCAAGATTACAACGCGATCTTACAGACAGTACTGTATTACGTAACATAGGAGTCCCTATTGGACATACAGTAATAGGTTTGCAATCTACCTTAAAAGGACTAAACAAGCTATTAATAAACGAGCAAAAAATTGCCGCCGACTTAGAAAACAATTGGGCCGTTGTTGCAGAAGCTATACAAACCATACTTCGTCGAGAAGGGTATCCTAACCCCTATGAAGCTTTAAAAGCGTTAACACGCGTAAACGAACGTATCACTCAAGAATCTATCGCTACATTTATAGACACCTTAGATGTAAACGAAGTGATCAAAGCAGAACTTAAAGCGATTACTCCAGAGAATTATACCGGTATTTAAGACTATTTCAAAAATTTACGCTTTAATAACGGGATTTCTATAGCCACTAATAAAGCGAGTATTACCACTCCATAAATCATTGGCTTGGGGATCACCTTATTTGTAGTTAATGAAGGAACCTCCCATTTTGGAAATAACGACTCAGGGTTGAAAGATATATTATCAAGAATAGCGATATCTATGTCTATATAAAAAATGTATGCAATAGTCATCATGACTGCAATTGCAATAACTCCCCAAACATTTTTAGATATAAGAGGCTTATAAGTAGTTACAGATTGTATGATATTCTCTGCTTCTATTTTGTCCATTACAAGCTGTGTAAAATCTACAGGAGGTGTCTTCTCTCCTGCCTTTTGAAGTATTTTAGCACTAACCTCATCCCAAATTTTATCTTCATGTTCTTTCATAACGAGCTACTAGTTCTTTAGGTAATCGAGTTACCATGATTTCATATAATTTTTTTCGACTTCGGAATATCTTCACTTTAATAGTATTTTTTGACAATCCAGTAATCGTAGCAATTTCTTCAAGAGTTTGCTCTTCAAGATAATACAATGTAACTAAAAACCCTTCTTCCTCTTTTAATAAACCGATACACGTTTCCAATTCTGATTTTACAACTTCATTATCAATTACATCTAGAATATTTGCAGCATGACCTCCTGTAATCTCTTCATTGATTTCAATGGCATAATGGGTAGGCTGTATACGCCTTTGTGCTAGCTTATCCAGACATCGATTATAGGCAATCCTATACAACCACGTACTAAACTTGGATGTACCCCTAAACGTCGTAAGCTTCTGGAATGCTTTTACAAAAACATCCTGAGCAATTTCTTCACCATCCTCTGCGTTTTTCATCATCCGAATACAAAGCGTATATACCATATTTTTATACCGCTCTACTAGCACAGCAAATGCATTTACATTGCCAGCCAGGGTTTGGTCGATATACAATTGGTCATCTTGATGGGTCATTGTTAGTGTAAGACGCATAATTACTTATATCGGTTACAAAATCCTTAAAAAAAATAAACCATGGTATACTCCAGATCAAAACCAATACTATATTTAATGGAATAATAGTACATTGCAATACTATTTCTTGTAGTATAAGATACATATACAATCGATTAAAGTAGATATATCCCTAAAAATTATCACTATGAAATATCAACTAGACATACTCATTGACCTTCCTTTAGAAGAAACTATTAAAAAAATGGACAATGCAGAAAATATGATACACTGGCAAAAAGGCTTGGTTTCATATAAGCAAATTTCTGGAGAGCCAGGTGCTGTAGGTGCAAAAATGGAATTAAATTACCTCTTTGGTAAAAAAGAAATGACCCTTACAGAGACCATTCTAAAGAATGATTTTCCAAATGCATTTGATGCTACTTATGAAACAAAAAATGTATATAACCTTCAAAAAAATACATTTGAAGCTACTAGTGATGGGAAAACAAAATGGACATCCAATGCAACTTTTAAATTTGAAAGTTTTATTATGAGAGCAATGGCATTCTTGCTACCGGGTGTATTTAAAAAACAATCCAAAAAATTCATGGATGACTTTAAAGCATTTGCTGAAAAAGGAATTTCTGTACAACAGAAAGCATGAGACAATTAAAATTGATATGGGATTTTAGAGGTCCTGCCGCCGCACAAACTGCTGTACATCATGAAAAACATTTAAAAGAGTACGCTTTCGCAAAAGCATTATCATCACAAATAACTGGTAATGAAGTACTCAGTGAGTTGCATAGTATCGCATATCTCATCGTAAATGAGGATGAAATGCCTCCAGTAAGAGATGCTCTAAAACCGCATAGAGGACAACTCTATTCCGAAAATTAACGCTTCGGCACAAATATTGAATTGGAACTTATATATTTGCACGCGCAAAATGAACACATTAAATCAAAAACGATGAAAAAAATTATGCTAGTTGCCCTTGTTGCGCTTTTTACAGTGACAATGGGTGCACAAACGAAAGTAGGAACTGTAGATGCCGATTTTATTCTTTCCAAAATGCCTGAGCTTACAGACGCAAATGAAGCTCTCAAAAATTACAATCTTGATCTTGAAGACCAACTTAAAACAAAACTTTCTACCTATGAAACTACGTTAAAAGCTGCTCAAGATGCGATCGCAACTATGACCGATGCTCAGAAGGAAGCAAAACAAAAAGAGCTTGCAGAACTTGAAGACGATATCACAAAATTTCGTAATAACGGGGCTCAATTATTACAACTCAAACAAAGCGAAGTAGTGCAACCACTATATACAAAAATTGCTGAAGTAGTAAGTGTAGTTGCTAAAGAACAGAAATATACACAAATACTTAATGTAGGTAACAATAACAATCTAGCCTATATTGATCCTGCTTTTGATATTACAGTAGCAGTGATGACAAAAATGGGGATCAAAGTAGAGTAACATACCCATAAAAATTAAGAAAAAGAGGCCGTCCTTATACTATAAAGACGGCCTCTTTTAATTTCTTACTTTAGATACAATCACTTATCTAAAATTTCTTTAATATTTGGTTTAAAATAGTTAGGACCTTTAAGTACTTTTCCATCCTCGCGGTATATCGGTTTTCCATCGGCTCCCAATTTACTCATATTAGACCGTTGAATCTCATTAAAAACTTCTTCTATTTTATCTTGCATCCCATGCTCGATAATGGTACCACATAAAATATACAGCATATCCCCTAGTGCATCGGCTACCTCAACAAGATCTCCTTCATTAGCCGCTTCCAGATACTCTTCGTTTTCTTCTTTCATTAAGTTAAAACGAAGTAAATTTTTTTCTTTGGTTAACTGTGCCGTAGGTGTCTCTTCTATTCCTAACCCAAAAGCATTGTGAAAGGCATGTACTGCTGCTATTTTGTTTTTCATAATGTGTCCGTATATACGGGTATCTTTTTAAAACCTAAATATAGGTATCTTATTAATAATTCGTTCGTAACTATACAATAGATATCGTATTTTTGAAGTCTCTAAAATACCACAAAATGTTTAGTACAGGTCAGCTTATTTTTGTCATTTTTTTTGTGATCGCTTTTATAGCATTAATGATCATCTCTTATCGTAAAGATGCTCGACTTCATAACAAAGAATACAAGGGTTCAAAATGGATCCTAGTAGGCTTTATCACTTTTGTGGCACTTCTTTTTGTAATTAAGTATACCCTCAAAGGGTAACCTTGATCGTCAATTATTGTTTCTTATCGATTTTATTTTTTGTACTTGTAAATTTGATTTAGCTTGTAAAGAGAAATATACCCTTTAGTGGGTATGGTTTTTTATCACATAGGTGTTGAAATTTGTAATATTCAATCAAGTCCAGAAATATGTTAACCTTTAAAAGTTATATAGATGTTTAATTCATTGTTTATTACCAAAAAAGAAGCCGATCTGGCATTAGAGCAATATGACGAAGATTACATATATAAAGAGGGTATTGAATACATTGCAGTTGTACGAAACTACTTTTCAATGTACCAATACAAATTAGAATTTGGTTATTCTGATTCCGTAAATTTTGAAAAAGGAACTCCTACAAGTATTGATATCCCAGAGTTTTTGGCAATCAACAGTGATAAAAGCAAAGAAGAAAAAGGAGCTACTCGTTCAGGAAGTCAAATACAAAATAGAAAGATAAGAACTACAATAAAAAAAACCAGCAAAATAGCATGCGTCCCTGATAATAATAATAATTATGAAAACTTCGGAGGAAGTATTTCTCATGAAGAAATGCCTTTAGGTGGAACTTTAGGTGCTATTATAAAGTTAAAAAATCAAAAAGGGCTTTTTGGGATTTCAAATTGGCATGTGTTATTAAATAAAAACGGAGAACTCTTAGATAAAATTTTTCGTCCGAGGTTACATGGCGTCAAAACTCGTCAGCGAAAAGAAGAAACATTCTTCGGAAAAGTAGTTTTTGGTATTATAAATAAAAACATTGAAGTAGGTCTTTTTAGAATTGAGAATAAAAAATTAATTACTAAAGACCCTGAAGTTAGAAACAAATTAATGGGAATTGAAAAACCAAAAATGGGGAAGAAAATATATAAACGTGGATTTAATTCTGAAAAGAAGGAAGGAGTTATTAGAAGTAATAATGTAACTGTAAAAGCATTTATTGCCAAAGGATATAATGAAATTTTCAAAAAACAAATTCAATTAAAAAAAATGTCTGAAGATGGAGATAGTGGTTCCGTTTTATTTAACAAAAACAGAAATGTCGTAGGGCTACTATTCGCTGCTGATGATAAAGAACAAAACTCTTTTTCTTATGCAAACAGAATAGATTATATATTCAACAATGAATTTTGTCAAACTACCTTTATAGATCATGAGAATAACAAAACTTCTATAAATAAACTCGAATTCGATTCTTTTTACTAATTTAAACTAAATAATATGGCTACAGAGCGACATGACATAGTTGTAGGAGACAACCCTCCTGTTGAACAACTTATTTTTGAAGACAAAAGTGATACTAATGAAATATCATTACACGCAACTTTCTTTTGGAATGGCAATAATGAAGATATCATTTCTGCCGATATCACCTTAACAAATGTAAATACTGGTATAAACAGCAAATGGAAATTACATTCTGCTAAATATTGTAAAAGACTCGATAGATTAGAAATACATATCACACGACATCGAACTTTTAATCAAAAGAAATATTACCTAACAGATGTAGATTTAAAAGGTTTTAGTCTCAGAGTAGGTGGTGAAGCTAATATGTGGATTCGTACGCAAGAGAATCAAAAGAAATATGATGGCCCCGTATGTTCAAATGACCCAAATGGTACACCTAAAGACAAGGATGGAAGTATATTAGTAGGGATATAAAAAAGCAATTATACATACCAAAAATTTTTATACCAGTAGTATTTTTTATTACTGGTATTGGTGTTTCTCAAAATAAGAATATTAAAGAAATAGATAGCTTAATTGAAGCTAACCTATATGAAATAGCCTTGTCTAGGTTAAATCAAATTTCAAGTGACAACTATTATTTTGTGGGAAAGAAAAACCTAATTCATGGTTTAGTCTATAAAACAGATGATAAAAAAAGTCAAGAGTCTTTTACGTATCTCTTAAACTCTTTAGAAACATTTACAAAATTAGATAGCATACATTCTCAAGCTTTTGCAACGTATCATATCTATGATTTAGTTAGTAGACAAAATAAACTGGATATTGACCCAAAAGAATACGGAGAAAAATTCATTAATTACGCTTTATCCTCAAAAAATAAATCTTCACTCTTTAGAGCCAGAGCACACTTAATTAAAGCAGACTTTTCCTGGGAAAAAGATTCTATTGAAATCGTATTAGAACACTATAAAAATTGCATCAATGAATTAAAAAAAATTCATAGCAAAGAAAAAATTGCTCGAATACAAATGAATATAGGCCTGCTCTACAAAGATAAAACTACTCAAAATGATTCAGCATGTCATTATTATTCTGTAAGTTTAAATAAGTTCATTGAATTAGATAAAAAAGCATTGATAACAATAAACTATAATAATCAAAGTGAACTTTATAAAAAGATGGGAGATAGCCTAATGGCTAAAATCTATTTAGAAAAAAAAGGGGTTAAAATCAGTAAACTACCTCTAAAAACACAAGAAATTATATATAACAACAAAATAGGCTCATATCAAAAAAACAAAGAACAAGATAGCATTATTAAATATTTAGAATTACTAATTTCTATCAAAGATAGTATTGATTATCAATCACAACAGGAAGCATTCATAAAATATCAAACTGCAGAAAAAGAAAAAGAAGCCTTAGTCCAAAAAGCCAAAACAAGACAAATCACCATAGGACTTACTGCAACCCTTCTCCTCGGCTCCATCATCGCCTTCCTCGTCTACCGCAATACCAAACGTAAACAACGTATTGCTGAGCAAGATCGTGAACTCCAAATCCAAAAAACAGAAACTATTCTTAAAGAAAAAGAACTGGAAACCATCAATGCCATGGTGTCTGGACAAGAAAAAGAACGCCTTCGTCTTGCTGGAGAATTGCATGATAATCTAGGAAGCACACTAGCTACCGTGCGTATGCAGGTAGAAAACTTAGAGCGTAATCTTGATAAGGTAGAAGATCCTAAAGCCTTACTCAAAAAAACCAATGCACTTGTCAATGAAGCCTATACAAAAGTACGTACGATCTCTCATGAACGCAATAGTGGAGTGATTGCCAAAGAAGGCCTTTTACCCGCTATTCAAAAACTAGCACGTACCGTGTCTTCAAACAATAACCTACAGATAGAAGTGCAAGATTTTGGACTGGAAAACAGAATTTCTAATGATATGGAGATTACTATCTTTAGAATTATACAAGAATTAGTGACTAATATTGTAAAACATGCCCAAGCCACAGAAGCTAGTATATCACTGACACAACATGATAGCGAACTCAATATGATGATAGAAGACAATGGGAAAGGGTTTAAAGTAGGAAAACTAGAAGAAAAAGATGGCATGGGACTCGGCAATATAGAACGCCGTGTAGAACATCTTGAAGGTAGCATGGAAGTAGATAGCGCTTTAGGCCGAGGAACCAATATAAGCATAGACATCCCTTTATAAATACAACTCATATTATGATCACTGTAGCCATTGCCGAAGACCATCAATCTCTTATAGACGGGATCACTTTGCTTTTAAAATACGAAGAAGGGATTTCCATTATAGGGACTTCAAATGATGGAAAAAACCTTCTAGACATTGTACGGTTAAAACAACCTAAAGTGGTGATTATGGACATCCGTATGCCTAGACTTGATGGCATAGAAGCGACCAAAATTATTACCAAAGAATTTCCACATATCAAAGTAATTGCATTTTCTATGTTTGATCAAGATCAGGCTGTTATTCAGATGCGTGATGCAGGTGCCAAAGGGTACATACTAAAAAACAGCCCTTTAGAAGAACTTTTAAAAGCCATTCATGCTGTTATGCAAGGCATATATTATGACGCTGGGATTGATCAACAGTTGTTTGATGATGCTTTCGCAAAAGCAAAAACTCCCAAATCTATCTTATCCAAAAGTGAGCGCGAAATTCTAAAACTTATTGCCCAAAATAAAACTTCCTCAGAAATAGCAGATATACGATTTACAGCTATTTCTACCGTAGAGAAACATCGTAAAAACATGATGCGAAAATTAGGATTGAGCGGTAAAGGCGAACTCTTAAAATATGCCATAGAACGCAAATATGAGTTCTAAATTATTTCGTATATAAATTACCCACTGACGGGTATTTTAAATCAGAAATTGCACACTTAGATTTGAGAAATGAACAGTACTCTAGAAATTATCTCAAATATTGAACGTATATCCCTAAAAAACCAAAAATTAAGCACCGAACAAACTCTAAAAATCATTACTGCATACCGTGCTATTTCTGATGATCCAGAATTAATTGACAAAATTATACATCTCATTAAAATGTATAGCAAGCAAGAGCAATATTCTAAGCTACTATCGCCTAGACAAAACCAAATATTTAATTTGATAGGTCTTGATTTTTCTTCAAAAGAAATTGCAGATATGCTGGTAATTAGTGAAGCAACTGTAAGTACACATCGTAAAAATATGATTAAAAAATTACAGCTATCTGGATCAGGAGCGTTATTGAAAATGGCATATAGCTACTCAAATAAAAAAGAGCTAGATTAAAATTCCTACTCCTTAAAATACCCAGTAATGGGTATGTTTCTCTGTAAGGAACATGAATAGATTTGAATAAATCAAAAACTATTCATCATGAAGCTATTATACATTCTTATTTTTTCGTTTTTATTTCATGCATCTTATGCCCAAGGACCTTTAACAGTTGGACAGTATTATGAATTTACAGATGCATTTACTATTTACGAAGCAATAAAAAAACCAAAAGCAGGTGCAGCTTCACTGACTATGAATGACATTAAAACAGATGATACATTCCAACTTAATGGAAATACGGCTACTGTAAAAGAGAAATGGGTGTTTAAAGTGTATACAATACAAGATGAGCTCACTATCATTACAATTGCAAATGAAGATAGTGCGGTAGAAGGTAAGTATTTTGTGTTGACATCATTGCAAAAACAACAGTATACTCAATCATTACGAGGAGATATACAAGATATAGGCTTTGTGAGCAGTGCTATTACGATACCTATAAAAATACGTTTTGGAGACGGAAGTGATGGTACTGATATAATGGATGAAAATGGAAACAGAAGGCGATTTTCAGATTTTGAAGGAAATGTAAATGTGGGGGTAGCCGCTGGTTTAAGAATTAAAGCATCAAAAAGCGGAACCGATTTTTTTAATTTCTTAGGAGGTATCAGCATAGGAGCTTCAAAAATTAATAGTGATACCGCAGAAGTCGCGACAGAAACAAACGCAAGCATCTTAACTCCATTTTTAGGAGTTTTATATGAGTATAACGATTTTGAGTTAGGTATTTTTTATGGATGGGATCACATAAGTGGTAGTGTAGGTAGAACATGGGTATATCAAGGGAAACCTTGGTTAGGTGTTGGTCTAGGCTATAAGGTATTTGCTACTCAAGAATCCTCTACTGTAGCTGCACAAAAATTAGAAAAAATGGAAAAGAAGGCAAAAAAGCAACAGGAGAAAGCACAAAAGAAAAGCTAAGGTAATAGTTAATACTATCTTTTGATATAACAAAAAAAGCCCCATGTTGGGGCTTTTTTGTATTCATATTTACAATTAAGCTACAAACAAAGGCTTGTCACTCATCATTGCATTTACTTTACCTGCAATTGCTTCTAATGCCGTATCATCTTCATGGCTTAGAATAGCCTCATCTATAAAATCTACAATAGCTTGCATATCACTTTCTATAAGTCCTCTGGTCGTAATTGCTGCGGTACCAATGCGAATCCCTGAAGTAACAAATGGCGATTTATCATCAAAAGGAACCATATTTTTATTGACAGTGATATCAGCTTTGCCTAAGGCGGCTTCTGCAGCTTTCCCTGTTATATCCTTATTACGAAGATCAATAAGCATCATATGATTATCTGTCCCTCCAGATATGATATCATATCCTTTTGCAACAAAAGCCTCGGCCATGACGCTTGCATTCTTCTTTACCTGTACCATATAGTGTAAGAATTCATCTGTAAGAGCTTCTCCAAAAGCAATTGCCTTAGCTGCAATAATATGTTCTAAAGGCCCACCTTGATTTCCAGGAAATATACCACTATCCAGTAAGGAAGACATCATACGTAATTTTCCACTTTTAAGAGTAATGCCAAATGGGTTTTCAAAATCTTTCCCCATTAAAATAAGTCCACCTCTTGGTCCTCGTAATGTCTTATGAGTTGTTGTCGTTACAACATGACAATGAGGAATAGGATCTGATATAATTCCTTTGGCAATCAAACCAGCTGGATGTGCAATATCTGCCATTAAAATTGCATTGACACTGTCTGCAATTTCGCGAAAGCGAGCATAATCAATCTCACGAGAGTATGCACTAGCTCCAGCTATAATCAACTTAGGCTGTTCACGAGTTGCAATTTCTTGAATCTGATCGTAGTTAAGACGTCCTGTCTCTTTCTCAACTCCATAAAAAACAGGAGTATATAATCTTCCGGAAAAATTAACCGGAGAACCATGTGTTAAGTGCCCTCCATGTGATAAATCAAATCCTAAGAATGTATCTCCAGGTTTCAAACATGCATGAAAAACTGCTGTATTTGCCTGTGATCCTGAATGAGGCTGTACATTGGCATAGGCCGCTCCAAAGAGCTCTTTGGCACGTTCTATTGCTATTGTCTCAACTTCATCTACAACTTCGCATCCTCCATAATATCGTTTTCCTGGATACCCTTCGGCATATTTATTGGTTAATACCGAACCTGCAGCTTCCATTACCTGGTCGCTTACAAAATTTTCTGAGGCTATTAATTCTAAGCCATCAATCTGGCGTTCTTTTTCTTCTTGGATAAGGTCAAAAATGGTTGTGTCGCGTTGCATACTACAAGGTTTGTTAAAAGAGATCGTAAAAATAAGATAAACTGTCTATTGCTACGCTATAAATCCTATATTTGAATAGTGAAATTACCAACACCTTATTAAGAATACTATGCCACTATCTGCAAATAACCCCACCCGAAAAACTTGGCTAGAAACACCCAAGCAAACAGATTTTCCAATCCAGAATATACCCTTTGGTGTATTTCTTACTCGTGACGATGTCATTACTATCGGTACACGTATTGGTAATTATGCCATAGATTTAGGTGCTTTACATCAGCTAGGATATTTTGATGGTATCCCACTTACAGATGACATTTTTCTTCAGGACACACTCAATGATTTTATAGCAGATGGTCGTAAAACATGGCGACTTGTCCGTAATCGTATATCTGAAATTTTTGAAGAAAGTAATCCCGCTTTACGTGAAAACAAAAAACATAGAGACATTGTTATTTTTGGACTGGATGAAGTCGAAATGCAATTGCCTGTACAAATAGGAGATTATACTGATTTTTATTCTAGTATAGAACATGCTACTAATGTAGGTACGATGTTCCGAGGAAAAGAAAATGCTCTTATGCCTAACTGGTTACATCTTCCTGTCGCCTACCATGGACGTAGCTCGTCTATCATCCCTTCGGGTATCCCTGTACATAGACCCCAAGGTCAAAAATTACCTAATGGTGCTACAGCCCCTATTTTTGGTCCGTCGCGTCTGGTAGATTTTGAACTAGAAATGGCATTTATCACCACGGCTGCAAACCAACTAGGAGAATCCATTCCTGTAAATGAAGCCGAAGAATATATTTTTGGATTGGTGCTCTTTAATGATTGGAGTGCACGTGATATACAAAAATGGGAATATGTGCCACTAGGCCCATTCCTTGCAAAAAACTTTGCTTCTTCTATTTCTCCATGGATCGTGACACTCGATGCTTTAGAGCCTTTTAGAGTAGATAGTCCTGAGCAAAAGAAAGAACTACTCCCCTATCTACAATCGTCTGGAAAGAAGAGTTTTGATATAAATCTCGAAGTCGCTTTACAACCCGAAGGAAAAAAAGAAACCGTAATTTCAAAATCCAATTTTAAATATATGTACTGGAATATGAGTCAGCAATTGGCACATCATACAGTCAATGGATGTCCTGTAAATGCGGGAGATATGATGGGTAGTGGGACACTTTCCGGACCTACGCCTAGTACGTATGGATCTATGCTAGAGTTATCATGGCGTGGAGAAAAACCTGTAAAACTTAAAGAAGGTGGAGATCGTAAGTTTATTGAAGACAATGATACAGTAATCATACGAGGGTTTAGTAAATCCAATGAACATCCTCGCATAGGTTTTGGAGAGGTTTCTACAAAATTATTACCTGTTTTTGAACCAAAAACAAAATAAGTAAGCATATAATTATAAATGCCCATCAACACATAGGCTGATGGGCATTTTGTTTTTATAGTAATAGATATACTTAATACGTAATCACAGCAGCAATGTTATGATTTTTTAAATTCTTTCGTCCATTGAGAAAAAGCAATTCAATTAAAAAATTACATTGCACAACTTCCCCTCCACAACGTTCTATAAGTTTTACCACAGCAGCTGCAGTACCACCAGTGGCCAAAACATCATCATGTAATAAGACCTTATCTCCAGGAGAAATAGCATCCTCATGAATTTCTAGCGTATCGGTTCCATACTCAAGTGCATACGTTTCATGTACTGTCTTATAAGGTAATTTTCCTGATTTACGTACAGGAACAAATCCAGCATCTAATTTTTCGGCGATAATGCCTCCAAAGAAAAACCCTCTAGACTCTACCCCTACTACTTTATCAATCTTTTGATCCCCAATAAGTGCTAGTATTTCTGATGTTGCTTTTGCAAAAGCAGAAGCATCTCCCAGCAAAGGGGTTATGTCTTTAAATAGAATTCCAGGTTTTGGAAAATTTTCTATATCTCTAATGTAATCAGATAGTCTCATTTTTTGTAAAAAAGTATTTGGTAGCAAGATAAAAAGAAATATATTTGCACCCCGAAACAAAGAAGATATTCTTTTTTGTTTTGAGTTAATAAAGGCCTCGTGGCGCAACTGAATAGCGCATCTGATTACGGCTCAGAAGGTTACAGGTTTGAATCCTGTCGAGGTCACTTAAAGCACAAACCCTGTATGAAAATGCAGGGTTTTGTTGTTTATTGAAGTGTGAAAAACCAAAGGTTTTTGCTTTTTAAGGAGGTTATAAAGAACTTTTTAATCTATTTAATTTCTGATATAGTGTTCTCTTTATGTTCATCTCTTAGAGTCCATTCTCAAAATAACTCCAAAAACATATCTCCTTTTATATGGAAAATACATTCTCTAATTTAGCTAATTTTTATATGACATTCCATTCAAACTAATTTCCAATATCGCACACGCCCTCTTTGCCTAGAAAGGTATAGAGTATACTATGTCAAGTATAAACGTACTTAATTATTTACGCCCTTCCCATTCACCACAAATATATAAGCCCTCATTGCGAAGTACTACTTTTGTATGTAACAAACCATAGTGAGTACATTGAATAATAGACTAGCCATACTGCCATTTCAAACAAATTCCGAGACTTCAAATTCATTAGGTCAAGCAGTATATGAAACTATTTTTTCTGTCATTACATCAAGTCCTAGTTATGAGGTTATCTCAAAAGATTCATCATCACAATACCTAGCTACTCATGATCTCGGGTACATTTTCAAAAGTCTACATTGTTCTATAGTGCTAACAGGGTATCTTTCTGAAAGAGAAAATGAATTTGAGCTTATCCTTACTTTATATTCTAAAAAAAATAAGAAAGCAAGGGAACAGAAAAGCATCATAGATAAAAAAGATATTCTTCACTTAGGTGATATATGCCTTAATATGGTACATCAAGTCCTTGGGTTAACAAACAGTAAAAATGTACAGGAAGTCCCAAAACTTCAAAACCCTCAATTGTACCGTAAATTTATTCTAGCAAACTACCATTTTAATAGATGGACAAAAAATAATATTGTTGAAGCCGTACAACTTTATAAAGAGGTTATTACAAAAGAACCACAATTTGTTCCAGCATATCTCAAACTAGCTAAATCTTATATGTATCAAGCGGGTCGTGGGTATGAAAAACCGATGACCGTATATCCGCTTGCTATGAGAGCTATAGAAACTGCCTTAAAAATTAATCCAAATTCTGGCGAAGCCATCATAGATCAAAATCTAATTAACTTTTTCTTTCATCTTGACTGGCGATATATCTACACAAGTATTGAAAAAGGTCTTGAGAATTATGTAGATGCTTCAGAAGCTTATCAACAACTTTCCTTTTTTTGGTATGGGTTAAGAGAATATGATGCTGCACTGGATGCATTATACTCTGCCTTGGAGTATGACCCTATATCTACAGGAATATTAAATATGATAGGGGATGTACAATTAAGTGCCAGACGATACGATGCCTCTGAAAAAACTTTTAAATCCATTTTAAAAATGGTTCCTAATGATACCTCATCATTAGAAAACCTTTTATATATAGCAGCCCTAAGAAATAGTAAACAGAGATGCTTTTATTACTTAAATAAATTAAAAAAGCTATTACCCGAAGAAGAAAAATATGTTCCAAGAATGGCATATGCCTATGGGAAATTTGGAATGGTAAAAGAAGCTCATGATTATCTGGATTATTATAACGAGTTAGAAAAAAAGAACCCTAATCGTGTCATTCATAATTTTAAAGCGCAAGTATATTCAGGATTAGGCAATTGGGATAAAGCGATGTCACTTATTGAAAAAGGTTGGGAGGCACGTACAGGCTTACTCTTTATTTTAACAGATCCACAGTGGGAACCTATTCGAAAATGGAAACGATACCAAGCATTGGTGGGTCAAATACAGTTTCCATCAAAAGTTGAAAATGTACATTATATAACACTCCAGACAGATTTAAAAGAAACCTTACGAATAAATTTAAACAGTCTATTATTTGCAAAAGCCGAAGATAATTATACCCGACTATTCTTTTATCAGAACTTTAGAATAGAACAAAAGCTAATTCGTGCTACCCTTCAAAAAGTTACCATACAACTCCCTCCTACTCAGTTTATACGTATTCATAAAAGTACTGTATTAAATACTGAGCAACGATTTTCAATATCCGGAAACTCTAAAACACGAATTGTACGACTTATCCAATATGATTATGAACTGACTGTTAGTAGATCATTATCTAACGAATTGCTGAAGTTACTCTACACAAAAGCAGAATAATTACCCATTTACAACAAACTTTAGTATCATCATTATGTATCACTACCCATTTACCACAATTCAATAAAAAAATAGCTATTCAACAAGACATTTGGACTGTATTAATTTTAAAAAAACATAAAAATGAAAAAAGTTCAAATGATAATTATAATCGTAATGCTGTTTGGTTCGATTACTATATCTGCACAAAAATGTGACCCTACTGCGTGTCTCTCTTCAAAAAATACTACAATGACGATATCTGATGACAGTATTGATATCGTCATGGAAAATGATAAAATGATGTTGAGCACAATGACATCTCATATGGGAATGGTAGAAAATGTAAGGAAGCAAAAGAAAATCAAAGACAGTGATTATGTATTAATCGATTTAGTTGTATTAAATGCAGGTTTTACTGAAACGGATAGAGCTTCTTACAGTAAAAAAACTGTAAAAATAGCTTCTAAGTATGGTATAGATATGGCACAAAGTTATAAGATTGGTACTCATATTGCAGGAATGGGGCCTAAAAATGCATTAGAGTTTAACTTATGGACAATGCCTTCACCTACCGCAATGGTAGCATTAAGCGGTGATACAGAGTATCAAGCAAATGTACCTAATCGTGATAAAATTCATGATATGGAAGCACTTACGCTTTTCTTAGCTCGTCCAAAAGTGGGTTATAGTAGTTTTACTCCAAATGAAGGTAAAACGTACCTTTTGGATTTTGTAATTATGAATGAGGGAGCTGGTGCATTGCAACGTTCTATTTATAATCAAAAGACAAAAGAAATTGCAAAAAAGCACGGTATAGAGATGGTCTCCTCCTTTGATGTATTACAAAAACTAGGAGGTCAAATCAATGGAGTTTTAGAAGTTAATATTTGGGAAATGGATAGCCCTGCAAGTATGAAAGCATTAGGTAGTGATACAGAGTATCAAGCCAATATAGAATTCAGAGATCAAATTCATAATATAAAAAATCTTACTCTTTATATGGCTTCATCAAAATAATATCTTCAAAGAAAGCGATAGCAATTAACAAATTACTATCGCTTTTCTACTAATCTATAAAATGGTGCTACTTAAGGGGCTTTGATTGTTTTGAGCATTATAACATACCAATTCTATTTACTATAAAATAGATATTCAAATAGATTTGTCCGATTCCCTCTGTATAAATGAAAAGCAGATGATATTACAATAGAAATTTGAAAAAAATATGAAATTAATTAATAAAATAGCCGTAATCACAGGTGCTGGAAGTGGTATAGGTGAAGCAACTGCTAAGCGATTTGCTATAGAAGGAGCAACCGTTATCCTATTTGGGAGAACGATGAATGACCTTAAACGTGTTGCCGCTATTATTGGAGGAGATAAAACACTATGTATACAAGGCGATATATCTCAACTTGATGACTTAAATAGACTATATGATACAATTCTAGAACGTTATGGAAAAATAGATATTCTTGTGGCTAATGCAGGTGTTGCAAAAGTGATACCGCTAGAAAATGCAAATGAAGAAGCTTTTGACTACATCATTGATATAAACATAAAAGGTACCTACTTTACGATACAAAAAGGACTAGGTGTATTAAATGAGAACAGTTCTGTAATTCTAATATCAACAGGCTTAGACATTAAAGCTGCATCGGGATATTCTATATATGCAGCATCAAAAGCAGCTGTGCGATCTCTTGCCCGTTCATTTGCTCTAGAACTTGCCCCAAGAGGAATTCGTGTAAATACAGTGGCTCCTGGGCCTATAACAACACCTATTATGAGAAAACAAGGACTTCTCATTGAGCAAATGGAACAAGCATTTAAAAAATTTAAATCTGTCATTCCATCAGGGCGTATAGGAAAGCCTGAAGAAATGGCAAGCACAATATTATTTCTAGCATCAAATGAAAGTTCCTATGTAAATGCATCGGCAATTTATGCAGATGGAGGATACAGTCAAGTGTAAGATATGGTGAGAATTAAAAAAAAATGCACGTTCTATTTATTAAAATGCGATTGTAAAAAAGATACCTGTAAGAAGATAAAAACGAATGATTCAAAAAAAGAAAGAGGATTCAAGGGACTCTATTATACCTTATTTAAAGGTGGGTTTTAAGAATTAATGATTGGATAATACAGCATATAAGGGGAAGCTATTGGTTTTATTTCCCCTCATATAAAAACATACAATGTATATAGACTACTAATAGCATATATGATAACGACTACGAGAGTAAGTATCAAAACATGAATGAACAATCTATTTCAAATAGTGAATATTATTTATCAACGCTTTGAGATCTTTACAGAAAGATTACTCTTTGGTAAAGCAACTCAATAATGATTGATATCTTTAGACGAAGTCTACCCCTATTGTATGTTTTTAATTATTCTAAAAATCTTATATCTGAATTTTTGTGATCTTTAAGTAGTATACAATTTAAGAAAAAAATACCATTCGGTCTTTTTTAAATTATTTTTACTATATTTGTCTTAAATATGATGTTTTATGTATTCAGAAAAAGGACAACAGACCAAAGATCATTTTATTAGAGTGAGTGCAAACTTGTTTAATACTAAAGGGTATTCGGGGACTTCTATTTCTGATATTTTATCGGCTGCAGGATACAGTAAAGGAGCATTATATAGAGTTTTCAAAGATAAAGACGAACTAGCTGTTGCCGCTTTTTCTCATAATTATGGGCTCATGAAAACTCAGCTTAAAAATGCATATCAAAGTGCTACAAATGATATGGATCGCATTTTTGCTGTTCCTCGTTTCTATAAAAATATTAAAGAAAATAATTTTATGAAAGGAGGATGCCCAATTCTCAATACATCTATCGAAGCGGACGATACACATCCTATATTAAAAAAATTATCAAGTAAAGCCTTTATAGAAATGAGATCTTTGATTGAGCTAGCTATTACAACTGCCCAGACCAATAATACTATTGGAGATCATATCAATCCTCGTAAATTATCACAGTATATGGTAGCTACTATAGAAGGGTCTATAGCAATGGTACAATCTCTAGAAGATTATAAAGTAATAAAGAGCAATATGGAATATCTGGAAAATAACATTAAATCCATGCTCTAATTTTTTTTAACCAATAAAAGACCGATTGGTCTTTTTTGAAACATATTTAATACACATGGAAAAATTAAAATCATATGGAACGTATATTCTAATTACAGGTGGAACTTCTGGAATTGGAAAAGCAATTGCATTACAATTAGCAAATGAAGGAATTGATCTTATCCTCGTAGCACGTTCAGAAGATACACTTAGTAAACTTGCGTCAGAATTACAAAAGAATTACAAAATCAAAGTAATTACTATCGCTACAGATTTATCATCAAATCAGGGGATTCAAAAGCTATTAGAAGATACAAAACAACTAGATATAGGAATATTAATTAATGCAGCCGGCTATGGATCTTCGGGTTATTTTTTAGATAACCCTATTGCCATTGAAAGAAATATGATACATCTCAATTGTGAGGCTGCAATGGTTTTGACCTATGAGTTTGGACAACGGTTTAAACTAAAAAATAAAGGAGCTATTGTCCTTTTTAGCTCTATCCTAGCCTTTCAGGGAACTCCATATAGTGCAAATTATGCAGCAACTAAAGCATATATACAAAGTCTCTCTGAAGCTTTAGGAAAAGAATTTGCACATCATAATATCGCTATCCAGGTAGCCGCACCAGGCCCAACAGAAACAGGATTTAGTCATAGAGCAAAGATGCAAATGAAAAATGCAATGCAGCCTGAAGAAATTGCGCGAGATGTACTTAAAAATATAGGTAAGACAAAAACTACATATCCAGGTAAAATAACCAAAATCCTTACCTATTCCCTTATGCTTCTTCCTCGTTTTGCAAAAATAAATGTAATGCGCATGATTATGAAAAAAATGGCTAATGTATAGTACTATGAAAAAAATAACATCCTTAATTATTACTAGTTTCCTAGTGTCTTATAGTGGTATCTCACAATCTATATTAGAAGAATATATTTCATTAGGAATAAGAAATAATCAGACCTATCTAAAAGAAACCTTACAAACTAAAATTGCTATTGAAGATAGTAAAAGTGCTAAGAGTCTTTTCTTTCCAGATGTTACTTTTGATGCAAGTTACACCCTTGCAGATGGGGGGAGAACCATTGATTTTCCATTAGGGGACCTTTTTAACCCTGCGTATACTGCTTTAAATCAACTTACCGAGTCCAATCAATTCCCAACAGATATTCAAAATGTAAGTGTACAACTATTACCTAATGATTTTCATGAAACTAAAATAAGGGTATTGCAACCTATCCTAAATACAGATATATATTATGGATATAAAGCTAGTAAGGCAAATATTACTAGCGCTCAGGCCAAACAAAAAAGTTATGAAAATGAGCTGGTATTTGAAATTACAAAAGCGTACTACAATCACTTACAGCTTCTTGAACAAAGGACTATATTAGACAGTACAAGAATAGTATTAAAAGAATTAGTACGTGTAAACAAAAAATTTGTAAAATATGATATTGCTACCAAAGAAGTACTCTATAATGCAAAAGCGCAACTAGATGCTCTCAATGCAAGTATAGCCACAGTTCATAAAAATATTAACACCTCCCGCACATTTTTCAATTTTCTACTTAATAGAAATCTTGAAGAAAAAATTATCCCTATTACTCCAGAAATTATTACAGTAACCTCTAGTGAATTATCGTTAGAGTTTGCAAAAGATAGTGCTCTTAAAAACAGAAGTGAATTACAACAAATAAGCGCTGGTATAGAAGCACAAGAATATCTTGTAAAAAAAGAAAAAAACTATCTAATCCCAGATATTGCAGTAGGTTCTGAAATTGGGTACCAAGGGTTTGGATATACTTTCAGAGATAACCAGGATTATTACTTAGTAAACTTTAATCTCAAATGGTCCATTTTTAAAGGTGGTAGAAACAAGTCTAAAATTAGAAAAGCACAACTTCAAAAAGAGCAACTTTCTGCAGATTATACATTAGTCACAAAACAAATTCAATTAGAAGTTACTACTGCATTTTATGAATTGGAAGAAGCCCTTAAAATATATGAATCGAGACGCTCACAATTGAAAAATGTAGAGGAAAACTTTAAAATTATTAGTCAGAAATATCACGTCAATCAAGTACTACTTGTACAATTTAATGAAGCCAGAAATAACTTAACAACCTCTCAGATAAATACCTCTATTGCAAAATTCAATATTGCAATAGCCAAAGCAAATCTTAAAAAAACTCTTCAAACTACAAATTAATATGAAAAAGTCAATCTATATAATCTCAGTATTCTTTTTGGGATTCTTCTCATGTAAAAAAGAATATAACACTTCTGAGCAACGAGAAAAAAATACAGTAAAAAAAGTACGAGTCACCACTATTAAAGATCAAAATGACATAAATACTGTAATCGCAACTGGTACTTTAGGTTCGAAAGACGAAGTCTTATTATCATTTAAAACGGGTGGAATCATACAGAAATTAAATGTAAATGAAGGCGAGAAAATAGATAAAAACAATCGTATAGGGAGTTTAAATCTATCCGAAATTAATGCGCAAGTACGAAGTACAAAAAACAATTATGACAAAGCATCTAGAGATTATGAACGAGTATCAAATCTATATAAAGATACAGTAGCCACTTTGGAGCAAAAGCAGAATGCAAAAACAGGCTTAGATATTGCCAGATCAGCACTAGAGATTGTAAATTTTAACAAACAATATTCGGTTATTAATGCCCCTTTTAAAGGTTTGGTTTTAAAAAAGTTTGTAGAAGAAGGGCAACTTATAGCGCCTGGGCAACCGGTATATTTAGTAGGGAGATCTGGAGAAAAAGGGGCACAAATTATCAAAGCAGGTATCGTAGACAAAGATATTGTCAAGATGCAATTAAATGATACTGCTCATATTGTTTTTGATGCTTTCGCGAAAGCGGAATACCAAGGTGTCATCACTCAAATAGCGCAAATTGCAAATCAAGATACCGGATTATATACCATAGAAATTACACTTAAAGAGTATTTCCCTGAGCTTAAAAATGGTTTTATAGGAACCGTAGAAATTTTTCCAAGTTTAGGTATACAAACGCTAAAAATCCCAATGAATGCTCTTGTAGAAGGTCAAGATAGAAGCGCACGTGTTTTTTATTCATTAGATGATAGAACCGTTTTAGAAACTGAAGTTGAAGTTCTAGATCTGAAGGACACATATTTTACGGTAAAGGCAAATGCGCTTCCTAAAAATGCAAAAATCATTAATGAAGGAGCACCATTTTTAACTATGAACGATTCAATACAAATTATACGATGAGACTACCACAGCTTGCTTTAAAAAACTATTTGTTTGTATTGACCACTATTGTACTTGCTATTTTTTTAGGAGTGCGTAGTTTTAATACAATGCCGAGGGCAGAAGATCCCTTTTTAAGTTTGCCTAATTATACAATCATCGTTGTATATCCAGGTGCAAACCCAGAAGATATGGAAGAATTGATCGTCGACCCTATCGAAGAAGTAGTTGATGAGATAGATAACATCAATGAGATCAAAACGGAAATGGCAAACAGCCTCGCAATTATTAAAATCGAAGCCGCTTTTGGAATCGATTACGATGAAGTATATGACGATATCGTCTCTGAAGTCAATAGCATCAGAGCAGAGTTACCTTCAGGTATTATCCAATTAGATATTGATCAATACAAACCCGAAGATCGTGTTGTTATTCATCAGTTTGCACTTGTCTCCGAATCTGTTCCCTATTCTATACTCAATGATACCGCAGAAGATTTTGAAGATGTACTTGAAACCATAGAAGGGATAAAAAAAGTAGAAATAGAAGCAAACCCACAAGAGGAAGTACGTATAGAACTTGACTTTGAAAAAATAGCAAACTTAGGTCTTAACCTGAATGGTATTATACAAACATTACAAAACAATAATCGTAACATACCTGGTGGAACTTTAAAATCTGGAAATCTGGGATTTACAATACAGACTTCTGGAAATTATGAATCCTTGGAAGAGTTACGAAATACAGCGGTTCTGTCTGATGATGATCATATTGTATTTTTAAGAGATATTGCAACAGTTAACTTTAATTATGAAGACATACGATGGATCGCTCGTCATAATAATAAAAAGGCGGTTTATATTAATGTCACTCAAAAACGAGGGACCAATATTATAAAGCTTGCAGAGCATATCAATGATGCTGCAACTGATTTTAAAACTACGCTACCCAATGTGATCCAACTAGAAACTGCTTTTGAACAAGCTCCTGCCGTAAAAATGCGTATTAATGACTTTATCTCAAACCTATTGCAAGGGATTTTATTAGTAGGTATTATTATATTAATCTTTTTAGGGTGGCGTTCTTCTGTTGTAATCATTGTTGTAATTCCACTTTCTATTCTTATAGCACTCGCAGTGCTAGATATTTCTGGATATGCTTTGCAACAAATTTCTATTGCTGCTTTGGTCATTGCTTTAGGGCTCTTAGTAGATAATGGGATTGTAGTGATTGAAAATATTGTCAGGTTTAAAAGAGAAGGACATTCATTATTACAAGCTGCGGCTATGGGAACGAGTGAAGTAGGCTATGCTATTATAAGCTCAACAATTACAACTATACTGTCGTTTCTACCCTTAGCATTATTGGAAAGTGGACCTGGTGAATTTTTAAAAACACTACCCTTAACAGTTATTTTTGTACTTATAGCATCCTTACTATTAGCATTAACTTTTACCCCTATCCTGGCCAGTAAAGTCCTCAAAAAAAAGAAAGAAAATGCCCCTTCTTATATTACAAAAAAGATAGAATCATTTGTTGAAAAGCGATATGCACCTTTGCTCAATTTTGCTCTAAAAAAGGGCGTCTTTATTTTACTACTTGCTTTTGGTTTACTAGGAGGCGCAGCTGCTTTATTTCCAAGTATAGGTATAAGCTTTTTCCCGACTGCAGATAAACCTATACTATTAATTGATATAGACCTACCCTATACCAGTAATATAAATCACACAGATAAAACGGTAACCTATATCGAATCTGTTTTAGATACTACTGATTTTGTAAAAAATTATACGGTTAATGCAGGTCACGGTAACCCACAAGTATATTACAATCGTATCCCAGAAGAATATAAGTCCTACCATGGAGAAGTCTTGGTAAACTTTAAAGAATGGAATCCAGAAAAATTTTATAATACTCTAGATGCCTTTAGAATCGCATTTGCTGATTATCCTGATGCGCAAATTTCTTTTAGAGAATTAAAAAATGGAGCCCCCTTTGAAGCTCCAATCGAGATCTTATTAATAGGAGAAAATGTTGATACGCTAAAAAAAATATCCCACGATGTAGAAAAGATGATGAAAACTACTGAAGGTGTATTGGATATCAACAATCCACTGGCTATTGCAAAAACGGATATTAATGTTAATATACATCGAGAAAAAGCAATACTCTATAATGTTCCATTAGTAACTATAGATCAAACCATAAGAGCTACACTTAATGGACTTACTATAGATCAAGTTCAGATTGATAATGATGACGAAAAATATCCTTTAGTTATAAGAATGCCACTAAAAGATGAAGCAACAATAGAAGATTTTGAAAAAGTATATGTAACAAATACAAAAGGGAAAGATATCCCTCTAAAACAGGTAGCTACCATACAATTTGAGCAGAATTATGCAAAATTAAATCATTTTAATACAAAAATGAATACTGCCATTACAGCAAATGTTGTAAATCCAGATAAGACAAAAGATTATACAGAAGCTATTATACCCAAATTAGATACATATAAATGGCCAGAAGGTTATTCGTATTACCTTGGAGGAGAGTATGAAACTCAAAATAAGAGTTTTGGTGATTTAGGAATTCTACTTGCAACAGCTCTTATTCTGATCTTTGCTGTACTTGTATTGCAGTTTAAAAGTATTACACAACCTCTCATTGTTTTTTCTGCTATTCCTCTTGCGTTGAGTGGTTCGTTTATTGCTTTATTTCTATCAAACTGGTCCTTTTCATTTTTTGCTTTTGTAGGTTTTATAAGTTTACAAGGTATTGTCGTGAATAACTCAATCATTCTAGTCGATTATACCAATCAACTTATAGCCGAAGGAAATGAAAAGTTGGAAGCTATTAAAATAGCAGCAAAAAGACGTTTTACTCCTATTGTACTTACATCTCTAACGACCATCTTAGGATTAATGCCACTCACCGTTTCTGGAACCTCACTTTGGTCTCCTCTTGGATGGACATTGATTGGAGGAATGATATCCTCTACATTCCTAACATTACTGGTCGTTCCTATTTTATATAACTGGCTTACTAAGGTAAAAACACCTCAAGATATCAGAGAAAACAAACCTCTTTAAATACTAATCGTAGCATCCCCCATTTTTATTTCTAACACATAGGGCATTCGCCCCCTATGTGTTAGTTTTTTTATAACTCCGTTTAATGATAAAAAACCGAGAAAAAGAACATTCGATATACCTATTGACTTCTTAAAAGAAGAAAATACAGAAGTACACTTAAAAGTGAGATCTGACCGAAAAATAAAAACGATACCACTAGTACATATTTTATACATAGAAAGCTTAAGTGATTATGTAAAAATTCATATCAAAAATCAACCGCCTATAGTTACCAAAGAGAAAATTAGCAAGTTAGCAGACCAATTACCCAATACTTTTATTAGAATTCACAGCTCTTATATTGTCAATAAGAATACCATTACTTCGTTTACTAAAAATACGGTTCATGTTGAAAATATTCATTTGACAATCAGTAGGACTTATAAGAAAATAGCATACAGTGATCTTATGGAAACATCTCCATAAGCCAAGAGAAAGTAAGGTATAACCATTTAAAATTACGGTAATATCCGATATAACTGAAAGAGAAGTTAAAAACATAACAAAAAAATATCCCTTTTGTTCCTGCTTTTTATGGTTTTATACCCATAGTTTTCTATCTTATTACTTTTTTTAACCTACATATGCTATTAAGTGATCTCTTTATACAAGAATTATTTCATAAAATAGTATTAACCCAAAATCTACATGTATTATGAACACAACAAATTCAAAAAAGACCAATCTGGTTTCAACCCCGCCACCAGGTACATCACCGCTAACTGTGACACTATCTGATTTTTTACAAGGAGCTCTTATTAGACCTTCTACACAGAGATCTACGACACCCTTATCTCCTATTGTTGATGCACAATTTAGTCAAGATGGGAGGAATATTATAGTGTACGCTGTAATCTTAATTGATGCAAACGTTTCTATTAATTCTAATAACTTAGATTTCTTTGAAAGTCCTGTAATACAAAATCCTGACGGAACTATTGTAAAATCTTTGTATGCCGCATATGATTACTATGAGGAGATTCCTGAAGCTCTCGTTCCTTATAGTTTTAATTTTGAAATTCCAGCAGAATCACGTCTTGGAACAATAAACTCAATTGAGCTGTATTTATGGGATGAAGATCCAGTAGGCTCCCGTGGCACAAAAACAACGGTAAAACCACCTACCCAATAATTTTTGTATTCCACAACTCATACTAATGAGTACTTACATATACCAAGAGCAGTACGTTTAACGTACTGCTCTTTTTATTTTAAAAATACTTACATTGCTTAGAAAATTAGCATATGCGAGTTAAGACGTCCTTCCTGGCACTAGCGTTCTTTTTTATGATCCCAGCCATACTATATGCGCAACAACATACGGAAACTACATATTTTGATGACCAAATCAAAAAAATGAGTGATCCTTATAAGGATGAGTTCGCTTTCGCGAAAGCGCAATCCTTCTTCTTACAAAAAGAATGGGATTCAACCCTTGTATATACTACTCAACAATTAAGCACTCCTTCAAACACCAAAGAACTAGAAGATTTTTGTCATTTTTTTAGAGGATATTCTTTCAAACAAAAGAAAATTTTTAAAGAGGCAAAGGAAGAATTTTCTGTAATTTCTAAAGATTTTTCATTTTATAAGCACACACAATTGAATCTGGGGACCATTGCACTAGAGCAAAATGAATATAAAAAAGCCTTAGATTATTTTAAAAAAATTGAAAATTATAGTCCCAGCGAACTTCAAGGCATTGAAAAAAATAATATTGAAGAAAACATAGGTCTTTGTTATATGTATCTGGGGGAGTTTGATCAGGCCGAGACCTACTTAAAAAAAACCATACAATTTCAAGAACAGAAAAAAGATACTATCTCTCTTATAGGCACTTATGGAAATATAGCAAACTTATATTATGAACAATACAAAGATGAGCTAGCGATTCCTTTCTTTCAAAAAGCTTATGACCTATCAAAAAAGGTAAAAGATGTAGAATTAAAAACAACGACAGCTCTTAATATGGCTGTTGTAGAAGAAAATCGCAAAAAATACCCTTTATCCCTTACCTATAGAAAGGAATACGAACAATGGAAGGATTCATTAAACGATCAAAATAAAATCTATGAAGTTGCACAACTAGAAAAGCAATTTGCAGTAAAACAAAAACAAAAAGAAGTAAGCCTTCTCCAAGCAGAAAATGAGATAAAAGTAGCCGAACGTAATGGTTTATTATATTCTTCAATAGTGCTATTAATATTACTAGGAACTGGAATCTATTTTTATAAAGAAAAAATTAAAAGCAATAAGATTATAGTAGCACAAAAAGAGACTCTGGATGAGTTAAATGCAACTAAAGATAAACTCTTTTCAATAGTAAGTCATGATCTACGGTCTTCTGTTCATGCATTAAAAACAAGCCATACGACACTAATTGATACCGTAGCAGCTAAAGATTTAAAAAAAATAGATACCGTCTTACATACTAATAGTGCCATTGTAAATGGGGCCTATAATTTATTAGATAATTTGTTAAACTGGGCTTTATTACAAACCAAGCAATCGTATTTTGAAATTGCCGAAATGCGTTTATATTTTATTGTAGAACAAGTTGCGCATAATTATCAAGCACTGATGTTAGAAAAACAAATCTATTTTGAAAATAAGGTATCCAAAAGTGATAAAGTTTTTGCAGATCAAGAATCGATAAAAATAATTTTAAGAAACTTAATAGATAATGCGATTAAGTTTTCTAATACTGATGGAAAAATTAAAATATATACCCAACATAAAGACCTAAGTTATTGTGATCTAATAGTTGAAGATACTGGTATGGGGATGAAAGATAGTACACGGGTAGAGCTTCTTAAAGATTCGGTTTTACTTTCAAAAAAAGAAAATGAAGATATTATAGGGACTGGATTGGGAATGCAATTATGTAAATCTATGATCAAAAAAAATCATGGGAAATTTTCTATTGAAAGTGAATTAGGAAAAGGGACCAAAATGATCGTATCTTTATCTAAAACATCCCCCAATGGATACAATTAATGTCCTCATTATAGAAGATACTCCTAGTGAGAGTGATGCCTTAGTAAAGGTATTAAAAGCACATCATTATTCTATACTAGGCGTTGCTACAAACTTTAAAGATGCACTGGAGTTATTTTATAGTACAAAACCAGATATAGTTATAGTAGACATTTTTTTAAATGGTTCTCCAGATGGTATCTATTTTGCAGAAACGATTAATATTGTGCCTAATGCCGTAAAGCCTTTTGTTTTTTTGACTAGTTCCACAGATCGTCAAATTTTTGAAAGAGCAAAATTAACACAACCCTTTAGTTACCTGTTAAAGCCCTTTAATGAACTGGAAATTCTATATGCGATGGAGATGGCTATAGAAAAATTTTATGCCCAAACAGATGTTTTTCTAGGCGATGAAGAAGATACCGTAATAAGTGATGATTATCTATTCATAAAAAAAGGAAAGGCATTAAAGAAAGTAAATCTCGATGAAATTATTTATATAGAGGTTGAGGAAAAATACTGTAATATTATTACTGAAAAAGAAAAATTTGTCATCTTGATATCACTTACAAAAATGCTCAAGCTACTTGATGAACAGATGTTCTGTAGAACCCATAGAAATTATATTGTAAATACAGAAAAAATTCAGGAGATCATCCCCGCTGACAATCTTATCATACTCTCAGGAAACCATAAAGTCACTCTAAGTGATACGTATAAAAACATTATAAAAAAAGTACGTACCTTAAAATAACTTTTTCCATTCGATAATAATTTACACATAACTTCAATACGAAGTACTCCTGCTCTTGGAATACTTATATAATACCCTATCAAGGTATATTTTATCTTTGAATATAAAATTCAAAATATTGAAAATCAGATAGTTAAACAATATTGATTTATACACAAAAAAACTCATGCATTCGTATTCCCATCTTATGCATAAAAAACACGGTTTTATGCCATTTTTAAAAAAACAGGTGTTGTATTTATATAGTTTTATGTCAGAAATAAACCTACAGATTAAATGTATTTCTGCCTCAACTAAAAATAAAAAATATGAACGCCTACAAATACAAAGTACACTCAGCTATTTATTCATGGAATACCTCTGAATCTCCTACCCTTCCAGCCTATAATGTCACAGAACTTGTACAAAGTATACTTAATGATTCAGAAAATAAAGGGATTATTCCTGTAAATAATACAACGTTTATAGATCCCTGTCCTGGTAAACCTAAATCCTTTGCCATTATTGTTTCTATAGTTTCCCCTGATGGAAAAAACGTTACAAGATTTTGTTCTTGTCCAGAGGGACGCTCCATAAATGTTAATGATTCCGGAGTCCTATGTTATTTCTAACACACTCAAAATACTTGGTTAATAATTGTGAGTGATTTGTAATCCAAGTGGTATTTGAAACTAGAACTAGCGATAGTATAGCAAAGGAATAAAACCAAACCTCATATAAGAGGTTTGGTTTTTGATTTTTATGCGCATAAAAACGATTAATTATCAATTGACGTTTCCTTTAACTTATCTAGCACTTCTTTTGCCTGTTCTAAATGCCTTTTTTCATGAGTAATTATAATCTCAAAAGCAGTTGCAAGTGTATAGGTATATGTCGCATTTGCAGGAGATGTAATAATAGCGCCATGCATAAGGAGTTGTTCGGATTTTTTTATTTCATCTTTAAGCCTATCGTGATGGTTAGAAAATATATGTAATACATCTCCTCTCATCTCTTTTGAGTTAGGTACCCATATTGGAAATGTTTTTATTTTATTGATTCGATCCGGAGCTACAGCACTTAAAATAAATGCTCCCGTTTCTATAACTTGAGATATATTATCTGTAACACCTACCTCTTCAATAGGGATCGTTCTTAATTTTGATATTAATGGAAAATAAGATTCATTAATGATAATGAGATGTTCTATATTTTGAGCAATACTCCATGTATCGGAATCTGGTTTCCAACGTAATTCTTCATTTGACAATGTATCAAAATGCTCCATAAATGCCATTGTATTTATATCGATTTGTTCTTCAAAATTCTTCATAGATAATAATGCTATTGTATACTTAAAAGGTTTAATACAAAGTTGAGAAGTAATTCAAAAAAAAATATTGGTTTACACCAAGATTCAAATACGAACATTATTAATAAGCTTACTAAAATTAGTAGCGTCTATCCGTAAATATGAAGAAAGATCTTTTTGAGAAAGAATTTTTAATAAATGTGGACTGCGCGTTACAAAATTTTTAAAACGAGTTTCTATATCAAAAGCCATGAGTTCATAATAACGTTCCAATACACCTATAAGAATACGTTCAGTACCAATACGGAATAACGTTTCAATCTGTCTATGTTCATGCATCAACTGTTGATGTTTTTCAAAAGAGATCCTTAAAAACCTACTATCTGTAATTGTTTCTAAAAAATACTTTGATGGAGTCTGAGTAAAAAAAGATTCTGGAATACCACTAAAAGAAGGAGTATATGTAAATGCAATTATATGCTGTTTACCCTCATTGAAGTAATATGACTTTTGTAACCCATCCTGCACATAATACCAATATCGTTCTGTCTCCCCAGGAGCAGTCATAATGGTTTTTTTGGGGACAACATATTCTGACCAATGTGAGATATAATGTGTCAATATCTCATCATCTACCTTATGTATTTTAGACAAGAATTCTTTCATGTATCAAATGTAAAAGTTCTCACAACAAAATATTCTAAATTAATGTGAATCCTTTATTAAAACTACTGTAAAAATTAGTCATAAAAAAGAAGTTGCCTTTTACAACAACTTCTTTTGAGTATAGATAGATGTATTAAATCTTATTGAATAATTAACTTCTTTACAATTGTACTATCATCACTTATGACTTGTACAAAATACATTCCTTTTGCAAGTAAACTGACGTCTATTTGCTGGGTTTGATTAAAACTTTTAAGATCGATTTCTTGTATTAATTTTCCATTTACATCAATTATCATAGCGCCTCTCAATTGTTTTTGCCCTGCATATGCTAAGGTTACCTGATGTGATGTTGGGTTAGGATAAAGTGCAATATCACTTTGGTTAAAGCTATCTACATCTAATAGCTCTCTTTCTTCAAAGACTATAGTAAATCGATCTGGTTGTATCGTTCTATTAGACGTAAACGTATATGACTCTTCTTTTAAATTTATAATTGTATTTAGCAAATTATCGATTAAAAAGACTGGCGTTTCTTCCATATTTATCCCTTCTAGTCTATCAATACTGATACTATATTGTGTATCTTCTTCTATAGTAGAAGAAAAACCTAGCCCTATTTCCATAGTAGAATCAAAGACTTCTCTTCCTTGTATAGCTAGATATTCTCCCGAATCTAAAGTGGTGAACAAAGAAAGGAATGTTCCCAATCTCTGACTATCATAGCCTTTATCAAAACCTTGAGTCGCATTTTCTGTAAATCCGATAGCTGTTTGTGCTACAGCCTCTTCAAAACTTATGGTTTCAAGATTTAACCATAACTTATCAAGGTTATTTTCAATAATAGAACTTCTAAACCCATCATTATTTCCTGCGATACGAATACTATTTGTAAATACGACTGGAGTATTGCTACCCATTTCGTCTTGGTCTGCTTTTATACCAAACCCTTGTCCAGAAGCCATATACTGGCCTGGAGCGGTACCTCCATTAAGAGCAGCTACACCCATCATAGCATTTCGCATAGAAATATCATTCATAGAGAAGTTACTAGTTCCAAAACCAGGTAATGTTGATGTAGGGTTTGTAATATGATCCCAATAATAAACCTCATTAACTGCATCATTTGCATTTATAAAGGCTGTAACATCTATAGCAGATGCATATGGGTTTCCTAAGAGGTTATAGTTATTAACCGTAGCAGGTCCATTATAATTTATAGGTACTGTGATAGTTCCTGAATTTAATGTTCCTGGATTTGTAGGGTTCTGAGTATAGGTAATCGTATATGCACCATCGCCTACATTAGGAGCTGGTTGAGGAAATACCAACTGTCCGATACCTGCTGCAGGAAGTGGATCACTACCCGTAGCTTCTGATAAATAATCGCCATCATCATCTAGGAAATTTTCAGAAAATTCAAACTCTGGAAAGGTTCCAAAATCAATCACAAAAGGAACAAAATTTGCAGGTATGATTCCAAAAACAGCTCTAGAATTTCCATAAGCTCTATCTCTAGCCTCTGCTGTAACCGGACTACTCATTGCTACAAAATTACGATCGTCTATAGTAGGCGTTATTTTACTGATATTAATAGTACCAGCATTTGTAGTAACTGCATCTTCATCTATCTGTACAATACTTCCTTCATTCTCAACTATAATAGAACCATTATTAACAATATTACCTGCTATAGTCATAGAATTACCATCACGTATGGTAACTGTTCGTCCAGCATCTACTTCACAAGAACAAGCAATTAAATCACCTAATCCCGGAGCCGAACTATCATAATCATCGCGTATCATAGCCATAGAAGTTCCCGTAGGGTCTCCGTTATTCCATGCACCACCTATAAACTCAGTTGTAGTTAAAGCATTTCCTGTAACGGTTACTTGCGCAGTACAAGTATCTTCATTTCCTAGACTATCAGTAACCGTAACTGTAACTGTATTAGTTCCTAAATCCTGACAAGTAAAAACACTCTGACTCAAACTGGTTGTAATATCTCCACAAGAAACTAGAGAAGGTGTTGGAGTTCCAGAAAAATTAGCACTTCCATCTGCTGTTTGATTAGATAGTTGCCAGTTAGCAGTTGCAAATTGGCCACTATATCCAGGAGAAAAATTACTTACCGTCGCTGTAGCTGCTCCAAAAGTATTATCGGCAGTAATGATTGCAAAACCAAAATTCTGCCCCGCAGGGACCTCAATACTAAAAGTTCCGTTTTCAGTAGCAGCTACATCAGGGGAAATTGTAAATACTGTAGTCCCAATAACATATCCAAAAGAATCAAATGCAGGTAAATCTGTACCTGCCGTAATGATTTCCCAATCAAAAGAAACCGTTGTTGTTTCTGTAATAGAAGCTCCTGGAACAAAAAATATGGTAAATCCTTGTGAACCACTTCCATTATTTCCTCCTACCATATCGACATCCAAACCTCCTTCAAAAGGATCGTAAATTGCTGTTCCATCTACACCTAATGCAATGGTAACATCTGGACAAGCAGAAATCTCTGGTAGAATTTCTGTCACCGTAATAGTATCTGTATCAGAATTCATTACACCATCACAATCTGTGGCATTATAGGTAATTGTATGTACTCCTATTCCTGCTGTCACAGGGTCAAACGTAAATGTAGAACCATTTCCATCATCTGTAACACCAGGACCGCTATATGTACCGCCTGAAATTACACCTCCACTTAAAGAAGTCATACCACTAGCTAAGCATAAATTTGTATTTGTAATGGCTAGAGTAATAGGTGGTACATCAAAAGCATCGGTGTTATCAGTTCTGTCATTAGAAGATCCTTGAGTAGCGCTAAATCCTAAACCACGATTTGCAAAAGTCTCCCAGATTATACACTGGTTTGCTCCATTATACAAGGCTTCATCTGCCGCAAGGATTGCATCCCTACCATCTACAAAACCTGGACTAGAAGGCTGTAATTTAAGCCCCTCAGTTACGAGAGCCAGTGCTATATTATTTCCTCCTGTTCCACTATATAGGTCTGCATCAAAACCATGTTCATCAATAAGATTTTGAGCAAGGTCATATAAAAAAGTAGCCCATACTTGACCCCAAGAATGTGGTATATTATTAGGATTTGGTGTTGCATTTCCCGGAAGAATATTAATAGATGTATGTACAAATTGATTTGCTCCAGCTACATTTCTATCGGCTGTATATAATGCATCTCGTATTCCTGGACCATTAATCCCTCCTAAAATACTACCTCCAAAAAGGAACGTACCTACAGCTCTATCCTGATCAAAATTAGACCCATCCATGGTAAGCATATAGCCATAAAAATCACTCCATCCTTCTCCCATTTGTTCTGCATTATTCAAGGATCCTGAATTTGCAGCACCTCCTGTCAAACGTGTAGAAATACCATGTGCATATTCATGTACAATCACTAAGTTATCATAATCTCCGTCGTACCCTGGAGTTGCAATATCACATACATACATTTGCATTCTTGCATTAGTTCCATCGGGAAGTGTAAAAAAGTTGGCATTACAGGTACTTCCTCCATCTTGAACCTCAGCATTCACACTATCACTTCCAGAACCACCATTTCCATAGTTATTTTCTTGAAAATTTCCACTGGCTTCATCAAATCCATACTGATAAGCTATATCATGAATAATATTCGTCCAATAAAAAGTATTTGTAGTAGCTGCATTTAATGATCTATTACTTGTATTAAAACGGGGTAATGTAAACCCAGAAGCCGCATCAAAAGCAGTTAGATCAAACGCATAATCAAACGTAAGAGATGCACCCCCATCCGGACTTGTGCCTGGAATATCACTTGAAGGGTTTGTATCCCCTGGAAGATCATTATTATTTGCTATATCATCATAGGTATGGGTGTTATTACCTCTTGTAATGGTAAACTCAGCACCTGCCGCTCCATTGGTATCATGCCATCCAAAAGGAGATGCTGTAGCATCTGCAGGATTTGTAACTAACGTACGATTACCAAAAAATGGACTCTCCAATGGTAATGCATATACTCTATAAGTACCGTCCATAAAAGTCATATCATCTACTGATGGACTAGAAAGTGGTGCTTCTACTATAAGTTCCTCACAATTATCATCTTCTATTGTTACAAATTTATTTGTATGTTCACCAGCATGGGTATGATCATGCGCTCCCATAATGTTACATGAGACTGTAAGGTCAAATGAATCTATAATTTCTCCTGTACTGGAATCTATCCAATAGCTCCATACAGATGGTGATGTTTTTTCTGGAAAAATCACTTCCCATGCTTTGGTAATCATTCCATCCGACAATACATAATAGGCTTCTTTTACTAGTATTTCTCCACTAGCAATACTATAATCCGTGTATACCTTATACCCAGGTACGCGTGCAGATAGATCTTCCTTGAGATTTGAGGGTGATTTATAATTCTTTTGACTAGTGATCCCTTGTATAGCCTGAGATGCAGTCATTGAACCTCCGTTGCTCTTTACTTTGCTAGAAATATTTTTAATAAGATTTCTATCTGTAGATCTAAAAAGTGAACCATCACTCTTTAGATGAACACTTGATTCAGTTCCTTGTATTTCAATTCCATTAATAGCCTGACGGTAATACACATGATGAATACCGCTTATACTACTCGTATGCTCACTAGTAATAACATAATCAGTATCCTGATCTGTTAAAAGATTTTGAGTTACCATAGAAGATAACAATGAACGGACTTCTACTCTATCTGATGGAGTAGATGATGATGTTTTTTGTTCTGTATCAAAAAAACCATCTGGTAAGTTGATTTGTGATTGAGGCGTTGGTTGACTGCCAGCTGGCCTTTTTTGTGCAAAGAGTGTACTTATTGTAAACAATAGAATACACAAGAAAGTAATTTGCTTCATTTTTCGGTATGTTTAATAGAGTTAGGATTTACAATTTCATCGACAAAAAGCTTAAAAGTCCGACAAAATACATATATTTTTTTAAAAAAATAATGATTTTGCAAATAAATACATACAAAAAAATAAATTCAATCACTTAATTTGCAATATGTTATAATAATATTACTGCATTTTATTAATATCTAAAATTGTAAATCATAAAAAAACCCTCGCTATATGCGAGGGTTTTAAGTAGATTGTGTATATCTATTATTATTTTTTTGGCTCTACAGAAGATTTAAGTTTTGCACTCATTTCTATAGATAATGCAGATCGTTCAAATTTCATTTTACCTGCTCCTGTTTCCAGAATGCACGTACCATCTGCATTTAAATCTAGTATCTTACCATGTAGACCACTTTTAGTGACAACTCTATCACCTTTTTTAAGACCTTTATCAAAATCTTTTTCTTGCTTAATCTTTTTACGTTGTGGTAACACTATAAAAAATATAATGAATACCGTGAACAATAAAATGGGACCAGCAAGTTGTCCTAATTCACCCATAAATTACTTACTTGCTCCAGCAGCTGGTGCATTTACAAAGGCTTTGATACGTAATGTTTCTGTACCTTTTTCAGTATTTGCTTTGATGGTAATCGTTTTTGTTACTTGGTTTGTACCACTACCGTTATACTTTACAAGTAATTCACCTTTTTCTCCTGGTTGAACAGGATTTTTAGAGTACTCAGGTACTGTACAACCACAAGAACTTTTTGCATCTACAATTACTAATGGTGCTTTACCTGTATTTGTAAAAGTGAATTTATGCTCTACAGCATTTCCTTTATCTATAGAACCAAAATCATATTCAGTTTCGTCAAAAGACATTACCGGAAAAGCAGTTGCTTGAGCATCACGTGCCGCAGCTACTTCTACATTTGCTTCATTTACTTTGCTTGTTGCATCTTCTTTACAAGATGTAAAGATCATAGCTGTTAGTACACCTAATACTAGAATACCTTTTTTCATTGTTTAAAATTTAAATTATATAATTGATTGTCAAAAATACTAAAAATAGTTTTACATTAATCCTCTTCCTTCCTTCTTTAACGTATTGTCTTTTTTATATTGCTTTACAAGCTTATCTAAAATCCCGTTAATAAAGATGCTACTTTTAGGAGTAGAGTACTCTTTTGCAATCTCCAAATATTCATTAATAGTAGCTTTTACGGGAATTGAAGGAAACTTTAAAAATTCGCATAACGCCATTTTAATAAGTACCAAATCAATAGCAGCGATGCGTTCTTTATCCCAATTTGGCGTATTATTTTCTATCTCACTGCTCAAAAACTCATTATGAGCCACTGTACGATCTAATAAATCTTGCCCAAAAACCCTATCCTCATCATTCTTATACAATTGAGGTAGGAAAAGGCCTTCTGGAGAACTTGGCTTTATTTTCTGTAATCGTTTAAGAACAGCCATATTTACTATAGGCAAGTCATCTAGCCATGTTAAACGTTTGTCCTCTATATATTCGTATAATTTATTATTAGGAGCTATTATATCTGTATAACACTGTATAATAAATACTTTATCCATCTTAAAACTACGAGAAGTGTCTGCCATATAATTATGATATAAGTCACTATCTACAATCTCGTTAAATATGATCTTTACGTACTCATCATCCATACGCCAGTTTTTCAACTTTCGCTTGTCAAGTTCATCTTGTAGTAGTGCATTATCTGCAAGTTTTAATAGAACTTCGTTGGTAATAAATTTTGTATTAGGATTTTTTTCAGCTTCTGTTGCTAGAATTTTATTAGAAAGTTTTTCTGAGTGCGCTTTCGCGAAAGCGTGAACTTCTATCATTAAATCGAGCATCAAGAGATATAGATTATATACTTGTTCTATACTCTCTTTTGTAAACTTACCTTCTACTTGAAGATTGTTTTTTTCTTTACAAGCCATAGCATATATGGTTTGCATCACTTTCACTCGAATGTGTCTTCTGTTCAACATAGCGTCAAAGAACTTTTTTATTATAAATAAAAAGGGATTTTACCTTTTTGGTAAAATCCCTGCAAAAATACATATTTTTAATAGGAGATCTCCTACTTATTTTCATTTTTACGTGCTTCGATACGCTCTACTGCAATTTCTAATGCTGCTTGATGTGAAGTAATCTTTCTATCGTCAGCTTTCTTTAATATTTCAAGTGTTGTATCGTAAATGTTTTCTGTCTTACGGATAATCTCTTGCTTTCCATAATTCTCTAACTCAGCATATACATTAATAATTCCTCCAGCGTTGATTAAAAAATCAGGTGCATATACCATACCCCGTTCTTGAAGTAATGCTCCATGACGATTTTCATCTGCCAATTGATTATTTGCAGCACCTGCAATTACCTTTGCTTGTAATTTATGATAGGTATCATCATTAATAGTAGCCCCTAATGCACATGGTGCATATATATCCATAGGGATACTATAAATATCGTCCCCTCTATAGATTTCTGCTCCATATTTAGTACTTACTTCTTGAAGACGAGATTCATTGATATCACTTATAATAACCTTTCCTCCTTCATTTGTAATATGTTCTACCAATACTTCACCTACATGTCCTATTCCTTGCACGACTACCGTGCGTCCTTCTAAATGGTTAGATCCAAATGCGTGCATTGTTGCTGCTTTCATCCCCATAAAAACGCCGTATGCGGTGATAGGTGAAGGATTACCAGCACCACCTTTACTTTCTGAAATACCAGTTACGTATGGTGTCACTTCTCTTACAAGATCCATATCTGCAGTTTCCATTCCGACATCTTCTGCAGTAATATATTTTCCGCTCAAAGAGTGTACAAACTCTCCAAAACGTTTCATTAATTCTGGTGTTTTTTGGGTTTTTGCATCCCCTATAATAACGGCTTTTCCTCCTCCTAAATTTAAACCCGTAATCGCACTTTTAAAAGACATTCCACGAGATAAACGTAATACATCATTTAAAGCATCCCACTCTGTATCATACTTCCACATCCGGGTACCTCCAAGTGCAGGCCCTAATACCGTATTATGAATACCAATGATTGCTTTTAAACCTGTATCTTTGTCATTGCAAAAAACAATTTGCTCATGATCATTAAAGGAAAGCTGTCCAAAAACAGGAGCGGCTTTTTTTAATTCTTGCTTGGTAAGTACATCAACAGTCATAAAAGATATTTAAAGATTATCAATTTTATTATTCGCTAAAATATAAAGCAAAAATAATTAATAATTCAATTTATAACTCAAAAAAGGACGTTAAAATGCGAATTTGTTAACAAAACATTTTCTCATAGCTAAATAAATGAAAGCACTTAAAACTCTTAATCACTACTTTTTACGTTACAAATGGAGGCTCATTATTGGTTTTTTTATTGTCATTGCTGCTAGGGCATTTGCTGTTGCAAATGTAAATTTCATAGGAAAATCTGTTGAAGTTGTCAGATCCTATATCAATGAAGAAATTACATTTGAACTTATGAAAAGTGGGCTTTTTAAAAACCTGCTTTTATTACTAGGCGCTACTGCTTTATCTGGATTATTTACCTTTTTAATGAGGCAAATGATCATTGTTGTATCTCGCTTTATAGAAGCAGACTTAAAAGACGATGTCTATGCGCAGTATCAAAGACTCTCCCTTAGTTTTTATAAAAAAAATAGAACAGGAGATCTTATGAATCGTATAAGCGAGGATGTAAGTAAAGTGCGTATGTATGTAGGTCCTGCTATTATGTATCTTCTTAATGCCTTAGTACTCTTTGCAACTGTGATACCTTATATGTATGCAACAGCACCTACATTGACCTTATATACATTAATCCCCTTACCTATACTATCCATCGCAATTTACAAATTGAGTCATGAGATCCATAAGCGTAGTACTATTGTTCAAGAATATTTATCTAAGCTTACCACATTTACGCAAGAATCCTTCAGTGGCATTTCTGTTATAAAAGCTTATACACTTGAAACGCATACTTATAAAGGTTTTGCGCAATTAAGTGATGATAGTAAAGAGAAGAATTTAAATCTTGTGAAGGTACAAGCATTTTTCTTTCCATTAATGATAGGGCTTATAGGAGCAAGTAACCTGCTTGTCATCTATATAGGAGGTAAGCAATACATAAATGGAACAATTACTGAGTTTGGAACACTTGTAGAGTTTATCATTTTTGTAAATATGCTTACTTGGCCAGTAGCTACTGTAGGTTGGGTTACCTCTATTATAAAAGCTGCCGAAGCATCTCAAGCTCGTATCAATGAGTTCTTAAAAATAGAACCTGAAATTCAAAATAAAATAGAAACGCATACCCCTATTGGGGGATCCATTACTTTTAAAGATGTATCATTTACCTATGATGATACTAATATTACGGCTCTCAAAAATGTAAATTTCACACTTAAAAAAGGAGAAACTCTGGCCATTATAGGTCGTACAGGTTCAGGTAAGTCTACAATTCTTGAACTTATAGGCAGACTCTATGATGTATCATCTGGTGAGATAAATATAGATGATACACCATTATCTGACCTTAATTTAAATGACTTACGTTCATCAATAGGATATGTACCTCAAGACGCCTTCTTGTTTTCTGATACCATACGAGAAAATATAAAATTTGGAGCAACAGAAGCCACTGATGAAGAAGTTATTGCATATGCAAAAGTAGCTGCGGTACATAAAAATATTATAGATTTTAAAGAAGGGTATGATACGGTCTTAGGGGAACGAGGTATTACGCTTTCTGGGGGACAAAAACAACGTGTATCAATAGCTAGAGCATTGATAGGGGATCCAAAAATTATATTATTAGATGATTGCCTAAGTGCTGTAGATACAGAAACAGAAGAAGAGATTCTTGGAAATTTACATTCACTTAGTCAGGATACGACTACAATTATTGTAAGCCACCGTATTTCTTCTGCAAAAAATGCTTCACAAATTATTATTTTAGATGAAGGTGAAATTGTTCAGCAAGGTACTCATAATCAACTCATAGAGGAAGATGGTTATTATAAAGAACTCTATCTAAAACAACTTGATGAGAAAGAAATGTAAAAAAAAATTGGGCGACGTTCTTTTTTTTATCATTTTTGAGCTAAGATTTATTAAAAATTTAAAAAACCACAATTGACTATGGGTGATTATGATTCACGTGATAATGAAGAGATCTTTTCAAAAGTACTAAGAGCTGGAAGACGCACGTATTTTTTTGATGTACGATCAACAAAGGCGGGAGATTATTACTTGACAATTACAGAGAGTAAGAAATTTACCAATGATGATGGATCTTTTCACTTCAAAAAACACAAAATTTATTTATACAAAGAAGACTTTGCTGGATTTACAGAGATTCTAAACGAAATGACAGGCTATATCCTTGATGAAAAAGGAGAAGAGGTTATCAGTGATCGCCATCAGAGCGATTATCAACGTCCGGAATCTATTGTTGATAAAGACGGTACTCCTGAAGTAACACCAAGTGCCGAAAGCTTTACGGATGTAAACTTTGAAGATATATAACAATTGTTTACCCAATTTATTCTAAAGAGCTCATCACCTGCGATGGGCTCTTTTCTTTTGATAGCATATTATAATTGAGAATCTAGGTAGTATGTTAAAAATTTAATCTCTTTCTTACACACAAAATTTTAGCTTATTTTTAAAGCATATTCTATCAACCAAAAATTAATTTACATATTATAACCTATCAATTATGCGTTTATTTTACGTTCTCACTATTCTATTAATTTCTATTTCGTCATCATTTGCTCAGAGTGGTGAAGTAGATATGTCCTATTACTTACCTCAGGATGTTACATATGACACCTCAATACCCACTCCAGAAAGTGTGATAGGATTTACTCCCGGAGAATGGCATGTAAGTCATGACAAACTATCTGAATATATGCGTACGCTTGCTGCATCTAGTGATCGTATCACTATAGAAGACAGAGGTAAGACATTTGAAGGTAGGCCTATATTACTTCTTACGATCACCTCCCCTGCCAATCACAATCGTATCGAAGCTATCCGTACAGAACATCTTAAGCTTATTGAAAATGGTGGAGCTTCTTTAAATACAGCCACTATGCCTATTATTGTATATCAAGGCCTTTCTATACATGGTAATGAACCCTCTGGAGCAAATGCAGGGTTAGTAGCTGCTTATTACCTAGCAGCAGCACAAGGACCCAAAATAAACGAGATTTTAGAAAATACTGTCATCCTATTTGACCCATCTTTTAATCCAGATGGGTTACAACGTTTTGCATATTGGGCAAATACAAACAAGAGCATTAACATCAATGCAGATCCTCAGGATCGTGAATATGACGAAGTATGGCCTAGAGGGCGCACCAATCATTATTGGTTTGATATGAACCGTGACTGGTTACCCGTACAATTACCAGAATCCAGAGCACGTATTAATACATTTCATAAATGGTATCCAAACATTCTAACTGATCATCATGAGATGGGAAGTAATGCCACGTTCTTTTTTCAACCGGGTATTCAATCACGAACTCATCCTCTAACTCCAAAGCTCAATCAAGAACTTACAAAGCAAATAGGGAACTATCATGCAGCAGCCTTAGACAAAATTGGAAGTTTATACTATACCGAAGAGAGTTTTGATGATTTCTACTATGGAAAAGGGTCAACATTTCCAGACATTAACGGAGGGATTGGTATCTTGTTTGAGCAAGCTAGTTCTAGAGGGCATGCACAAGAAACAGATAATGGATTACTAGAATTTCCATTTACTATAAGAAATCAATTTACTGCGATACTTTCAACACTGACAGCAGCTCAAGCAATGCGTACTGAATTATTAGATTATCAACGTACCTTTTTTAAAAATGCACGTAATGAATCTAAAGGAGGTGCTTACGCTTTCGGTAGTGAAAAAGATGCAGCTAGTGCCTATCACCTTGCTGAAGTTCTTAAACGTCATAAAGTAGAAGTACATGAGGTAAGTAAAAGCTTTCGCGAAAGCGGAAAAGAATACAAAAAAGGATACAGCTATATCGTTCCTAAAGGGCAGCGTCAAAGTAGACTTATCAAAGCTATGTTTGAAAAAAGAACTAGCTTTCAAGATAGCCTCTTTTATGATATATCGGCATGGTCATTTCCGTTGGCATTTGGGTTGAACTTTACAGAAAATGCTTCTTTAGGAAATGCTGGAAATGCGATTCAAAATTTAGAGATGCGTACGCCAAATGCAATCTCAACAAGTACATATGGTTATTTGATGGAATGGCATGAATACTATACTCCCAAGGCTCTTAATAAGATCCTCAACAAAGGACTGCGTGCAAAAGTGGGTATGAAACAATTCAATCTTGCGGGCTATGATTATGACTACGGAACGATTCTTATTCCTGTACAAAATCAAAAAATGAATGCACAAGAACTGGCTAGTTTCCTTAGGGAGCTTTCTAAAGAGACTCATGTAGATATCACAGCGGTAAATACTGGCCTTACAGAAGGTATTGACTTAGGAAGTAATCAGTTTAGAGCATTAGAACCAGCTAAAGTCGCTATTATTGTAGGGCAAGGTACTAACTCATATGATGCTGGTGAAATTTGGCATCTTTTTGATACGCGTTATGACATGAAAATAACAAGGCTGGATATAAAGAATTTTAATCGTTTTGATTTTAGTAAATATACAGACATTATTGTTCCACATTCTTTTGGTGGAGCTTTATCAAAAGACAAAGCAGAAAAACTTCGCACATGGGTACGCAACGGAGGAACACTCATAGGATATAGAAATACAGCAAACTGGCTAGAAAAAAACAACCTGTTAGACATTACATTTGAAAAAACTAAAAATCCAGCCAAAAATATCAGTTTTGAACAACGAGGAGATTTTAATGGTGCTCAAGTAATAGGGGGTGCTATTTTTGAAGCAAAGCAAGATAGATCTCATCCTATTAACTTCGGATATCGTAATGATCATGTATCTATGTTTAGAAACACTACAATCTTTGTAAAAGCAGATTCAACCAGTTATAAAAACCCAATTCAATACACCAAGAATCCTCTACAAGCGGGTTATATCAGTAAACTAAATCTTAAAGCGATTTCTGAAACAAGACCTTTTGTTCATAAAAGTACGGGTAAAGGAGAAGTAATTCTATTTACTGATAATACAAACTTTAGAGCTTTTTGGTATGGAACAAATAAGCTTTTAATGAATGCTATTTTCTTTGGAGGAGAGATGTAATTTGTAAAATAATGCTACTTAGCACACCTCGATTTACAGTAACTATTACAGGAACTCATGGTATCCATATACCAGAAGAACATGCAACCCCCTTTGTAAAAGCAAATCACAAACGGATTCAAATAAAAGCGTATTTTAATGACAAAATCATCGATTTTCATGGCGCTTTACATTTATATCAAGGAATATATATGATAAGTTTTGGGAAGCGTTATCAAAAAGAGTTAGGGGTATTTCCGACAGATTTTTTTGAACTCCAACTTTTTGAAAATACAACAACATATGGCGTAGAAGTTCCCGAGGCTCTTCAAGCCGTAATGGATAGTGATCCTCAAGGGTTTGCTTTATTTGAAAATCTTACTGATGGAAAAAAACGGAGCCTTATCTATTATATAAGTCGGTTTAAAACACCACAAACACAAGTAGATAAATCACTATTGATTTTTGAAAACCTTAAACTTGGCATAAAAGATCATAGAGAACTTGTAAAAAAACGATAGTTGGGCGATACTTTAAAAACCTGTATCTTAGAGTAGATTTTAAACCATAAAAACGAACACTAAAGAAACCCTATGAAAACAAAATATATTGCTATAGCATGCATAGCTCTTTCCATGCTTGCTAGTTGTAAAAAAGAAAAGAAAGCCACAGAGGAGACTGTAGAAAAAGTAATTGAAGTGGTAGAAGAAGTAAAGGTTGAGAAACTTAAAATGAAGCTTGAACCTAAGAGTGAGAGTACTGCCTCTGGAAGTGTTGTCTTTAAAGAAGAAAATGGCAAGGTTACTATGACTGCTGTCTTAGGAGGGCTTACAGAAGGTACGCATGCAATTCATATACATGAAAAAGCAGATTGCTCATCTGCAGACGGAAAATCAACAGGAGGGCATTGGAATCCTACAGCACAACCGCATGGTGCATGGGGAGCTACAGAAGGATATCACAAAGGGGATATAGGAAATTTTGAAGCTGACGAAAATGGGAATGGTACAATAACTTTTAGTACAGATGAATGGTGTATAGGTTGTGACGATGATAAAAAAGATATCACTGGAAAGGCGATTATAGTACATCAAGGAACAGACGATCTTACATCACAACCTAGTGGTGCTGCAGGAGCACGTGTAAGCTGTGGTGGGATTATCAAATAATACAATGCATTCTAATTTTACAGACCGTCTGATACAATACGTTTAGACGGTCTTCGTATATATAAGACTTTATGAGTACGCGTCCAGAGTTATATTTTCCGAGAGATGTAGAATGGCAAGAATGGCTACATCATAATTATGACAAATACCCTAAAGGGGTAGATCTTATCTTCTACAAACTAGAAGTAAATACACCCTCTATGCGATGGGAAGAAGCTGTAAAAGTAGCCTTATGCTATGGATGGATTGACAGTACTGTAAAAAGTTTAGGTAATGGCAAACGAAGACAGTATTTCTGCCCTCGAAATCCTAAAAGTACTTGGAGTAAACTCAATAAATCATATATCGTCGAGCTAGAAAAACAAGGGCTTATTCATGAAAGTGGTTGGGCTATGATTGATTTAGCAAAAAAAACAGGCACTTGGACAGCCATGGATGATGTAGAAAATGGAGTTATTCCAGAAGATCTTCAAAAAGCTTTTGATACACATCCTAAAGCCTATACCAATTATCAAAATTTCAGCCCAGGTTATCGCAAGAACTACTTATCATGGCTACATAGTGCAAAACGGCAAGAAACCAGAAACAAACGTATTGCAGAAATCATAATCCTATGTGATGCCAACCAAAAAACGCGAGATGGTGTTTGGGGAAGAAAAGATTCTAAAGCCTAGTCAGATATGAGATCTATTACTAGTGTATTATTTATTCTGTGTATGTCTCTACTATTGGGATGTAATTCTCAAAATAATAACAATACATATGATCTGGTAATCAAAAATGTACATGTCATAGATGAGAAAGGAAGATTATGGGGAGAACCTTACTCAATATATATACAAGGGGGTACCATTGCTGAAATAGACCCCTTAGATACTTCCAAAAATTTGTATGGTACTAAAGAAATTGATGCGAGCGGTAAATACCTTCTTCCTGGCTTTTGGGATAACCATGTACACTTTCGGGGTGGTGAACAACTAATTGCTCAAAATGAAAAATTCTTAGAACAATACATTAATCATGGAATCACTACTGTGCGTGATGCTGGTGGTGATTTGACCTCGCAAATACAGCAATGGAATCAGGAAATACAAAATAACCATCGTATAGGACCAACTATTTACACATCTGGTCCTAAACTGGATGGCCCTAACGCACGCTGGGAAGGGTCTATATCTGTCAATTCTAAAAACGATATTACAACTGCACTTAACTCATTACAAGCTCTACAAACGGATTATGTAAAATTGTATGATAGTACGCTTTCGCGAAAGCAATACCTAAATATTATCAAAACAGCAGAAACGCGAGAGATGATCACATCTGGCCATATGCCTTTTACTGTCGAATTAAAAGAAGCTATAGAAGCCGGTCTGGATAATATTGAGCATTTATACTATGTTTTAAAAGGCTGTTCTTCACAAGAAAAAGAAATTACTCAACAAATTACAAACGGTACTCTTAGCTTTTGGGAGAGTATGGAACAACTTATCGAAACATATGATAAGATCACTGCGCAACAAACTTTTGCACACCTCAAGGAAAATAATACGTTTGTGACCCCTACCCTTCACATCGGAAATATATTAAGCTATCTGGATGAAATAGATCATTCACAAGACACATACCTCAAACATCTGGAAGATGCCTTTATTAGCACTTATGAAGGACGTAATAAAAGAGCCATAAACGCTTCGGCTAAATCAAAAAAGGACAGAAAAGAACTTCAGGAATTTTTTATAAAGCTTACGAAGTCCATACATGATGAAGGTGTACAACTCCTTGCAGGATCAGATTGCGGTGCCTATAATTCATATATCTACCCTGGACCATCTTTACACGATGAACTAGCACAAATGGTACAAGCAGGGCTATCGCCAACACAAGCTTTACAGACCTCTAGTTATAATGGAGCCCGTTTCTTACACAAAGAAGATTATGGAATTAAAATAGGAAGTAAAGCAGACCTTGTTATTTTGTCAAAAAACCCTTTGGAAGATATCAAGAATACACGTGGTATAGAAGTCGTGATCAAAAATGGTAAAATCGCTTATCAATATACTACTGATAGTAATTAACTAACTTAAAAACACCTATTCTATAAACGTATGATATTCAAATCCGTTATACTTATACTTATCTATTAACTGACTAATTTTCTTATTAAAGACATTATAATCTTCTTTCTTTTCAACAGTTTGCTTAGAAGCAGTTAATGAATGAGACTTTGCTTTTTTAATATAAGTATCATATGATTTTTTTGTCATTGCTGTAAAGGCTTTTCGTACGTAATATACTGCTAATGTATCATCAAAACGCGATTGCCAATAGCGTTGATCTCTATACAGACGCCACTCTGATTCTAATGTGTCTACATTTTCCGAAACTTTTACAAAATCTTCATTATCAGCACCTATACTCACAAAATATACAATTAAGTTTTGAGCATATAAATAATTAATAAATTCCTGATTTTCCAATCCTACTTCTTCTTGTATTTTTTCATATTCATCAATCGCTAATCGTGCGTATTTAAGAGCTGCTAAGAGGTATTCTCTAGTTTTAGATCTTTTGGCTTTTAACTTAGATAGATTAAATGATTGATAAAAAGTATGAGGAGCAAAGCTATTTTGCCAAAAAATAAAGTGGCAATAACTTAAACCTACATAAATTTCTTTTTCATTAGAAAAATTTAAGTCTGCTAAAATTGTTTGAAAATCTGATTTTTTTGATGAAAGTTTAGTGATAGTTGCTAAGTATATTAATTTTAAGGAAGAATCTACCTTTTGAGTCGTATTAATCACTTTGTTTAAAACAAGCTTTAATAATTTATAATACCCTAATATCCAGAGTATCGCCACAGAAGCATTAAAAGGAGAGTCTTCATAATTTGATTCACATAAATGGGATGTGATATTACGTATAATTCGATCAAATTCTTTCTTGTCATCTAGATTTGAAAATAAGTTTAATAATGTCATATTGGTTTGAGTGACATGTTCTTTTTTCATATAAAATCGAGTCAATCCAAACTGTCTTTCAACATCATAGGAATCTCTTAATATATCTATCTGACTTAAAATACTTTTATCTATCGTACGAATACGTGATAACTTAGTGTAAATGTTTTGAAATAAAGAAAGCGTAGATATTTCTTTATTAATCTCATCTATCCCTAATAATTTATACCGATCAAATTCTGTTTTATAGGAATCTACATCTAACAGTTTATTTAAGTTACCTACACGTTGAACATATTCATTTATATCTTTATGAGCGCCTTTTTTAATCCAAAAATCTTCAACAATTTTATTTTCAAAATGAGTATTCATACGATGAATAAACTTTGAATCTTCCAAAAGTTTTGAATCTCTTGATAATAGACTTCCGTCTCTTTTTTGAGGTTTTTTAAAAAGATTTATAACCTTTTGAAGCTCTATATTAGCTAGAATTTTATCGTCATATTTACTTGAATTAAAAATCGCAGTCATAATAAAAAAACGCCATTCCCTAAATGGAAATATAGAAGTTTTACCAACTTTAACTTCAAATTTTGATTTGAGCCCCGCCTGAGTAATTGCATTTACAATCGTACGCTCTTCCGAATAAAAAATAGGAACTTTCTTTGTTTTTGAAACTTTTCCCAACTTAGAATGAAATTCACATAATGCTAATGAATCTGTGATGTTATTATATGTTTTCTTAGGACGTATTCTGTCAAAAGCACTTTTAAGGTCTAAAAACATATCTGAATTTACGACACTTGAAAAATCTGAGAGATTATCACTTAATTCTATAATTCCTGATTGCATAAGATACCTGATACGCATTTGCCAGGTAGGATCTACAGTTAGAAAGTGTGCTTTCATAAGTGTTTGACAACTTGTTCTTAAATTATCAAAAAACTCATATCCAAAACCTTTTCCTCGAGTCTCTTCTAAACGTTGTTCCAATGTATCTACTCCAACGTCACTTAAAAATTTACGAACACTAGCTTTAAATGCCAAACCTGGTCTTTCTGGAAAAGACATAGAATCTGTTAAAATTTGGTCCTTAATTTCTTCCTGATGTGGCGAAAGGAGTTGAACATTATCTAGCCACCCTCTATAAATAAATGCATATAATAATGTAGAGTTATCTTCAAAAGAAGCCTTGTCTTCACCATCCATATATGTAGGAAGTCCAGAAATCATTTTTCTCAGAATACTAGAGTCTACATAAATTTCATATTCATACTTTTGAGTCCGGAATTTTTTTCCTTCATTAAAATACTGAATACTCTCATTTATGGCTTGTATTTCTTCTTTTGAACTCATATTTACATTAATACATAATTTAAATCATGTGTTTCCTCACTAGTATTCATAATAGCTTCTACCGCCTTCTTACTATTCTTTGAGTTCTCATGAATAATTTGTGCTATATCGCTATTACTATATTCTTTAACTCCCATCACATTACTAATCAAAATATTACCATTGATATCTTTTATATCAAACCCAAATTCTTTCCAATTAAAGCGAATTGAATTATTCTCTGAAGCATTTATACAAATAAAAATAAAACTATCAATAGTATGAATAGGTTCTAATGACGCTAACCGTAAAAAGCTATCCAAAACACCCGGTTTCCTGAATATATCTGCAATATGCTTTTTTGTTAGTCTATCCTTTTTTAAAAGAATCATATAACCAAGCGCCTGTTCTAAATTATTATTAGAGGGATCCCTATACTGATACTTTACATTTTCCTCATAAGATTTGAGTAGGTTATTAATACCTAAATCTGAAATAGTATTTTCATCCAAAATTGAGTTAATTTTTTTTAGAAAAATAAACTCAGCTTCTGTATTTTGTGAAACTTCTTTAGAGATTGTTTTTACAACCTTTGTAATCACATTCAAAAATATATGATCAGGAATATTAGTGATTAATTGCTTCATTTCTGAAGCATTTGGAATAAAATTTAAATGAAGTAACTTAAAAATAGTATGCGTTTTTATATGTGGAGAATCTAATTCCAAAAAATCATGCAATTCATTTTTGTACACATAAATTAAATCTTCACTATATAGAGAGAGATCAGAAACGTCTTCTAAATAACTCCCTAAAGCCAATAAATGTTGAAATGCATTGTCATAACCTATTGCGATGTTAATATGCTTAATCAAAAATTCATATCCCCCAGCTGGCCTGTATTCTTCAATAAGTTCTATGGTATATAAAAAATTCCTTCTTTTTAAAGTAATGATTTCAGCATTTTCAATAAAATTATCCCGCAAAGCAGCACATAATGATTCTTGGCATTTATATACAGGCTTTTCGCAATCAACAATCACCTTATCTATATAATCTACAACAGAGCCTAGTTGTTTGATATTTAAAAAAACTTCGCCTGAAAAAATTTTAAAAAGTTCGTTTTTCCAGAACTCTACAGAACTTATTGCATTCATAGTTCTTTATATAGGTTTAGTAATTTTTCATGGACATCTTGAATCTTGATAGATTTATATGAATCATGATCAATGATAACTGGCTTCATTTTTATATTTTGAGCCTTAGGGTTAGTAATAATATATTCACGAAAATATGTATTCAAATTTAAGGTATCTTCATTAAGAGGAATTGTTTTTCCTGTAGACGGAAATTCATTAAAATTACGTTGTCTAAAAATACAAGAAAAAAGCGCATCTATTTCTGTTGGAATTCGAATTGAATCTAAATTGGTATCGCTTACAGAATATTTAAGAATAATATTATATTTAGAAAACCAATCGGAAGGAACACCACATCTATATAAAACATCTACAACTTCTTTACCATCTAGAACTTCCATTTCTTCACACGTCCACCAGTTAAAATTCCTATCTAATGGCAAGTCTTCATTAAAAAAATAATCTAATGATACCCATTCCTCATTTTGGGCCTTGTAAAGCTGTAAAATAGAATTATATAACTTTTCTTGGCGTATTGATCTAGAAAAACCAAAAGCATCTTCTACAACATCAGTATAATACCCCTTGGCTCTATGCTCTGATTTAAACAATTTACTAAAAGATGAACGAGAATATAAAAAGGGTTTTTCCAATACACAATTAGGACCATGTGTGGGGTTTGCAAAAAAAGATTGCTTCATAAGATCCTCATATACATCCCCAGACTTGACATATGGATGAAGTTGACCATGGCGACTTAGAATATCTTTACATATGGCAAACTCTCTGTCGAAACTTTGTTGCCTCTTTTTTAAATTTTTTTCTCGATAGTAAAATATCTCTTCAAAATATGAATCTTTCAACTTCCCCCTTTTTAACTGATAATCAGCACTAAAAATATTAAAAAAATATATATTGTACGAATTATCTCACTATTTTTTAATTCTTGAAGTATCATTTAAATATAATTAAGATGCATATTTTTAAATCATTATGTCTGTTATTCTGCACTTCGGCACAGCTATTTTAATTCTCCTCCCATTTCCCTACCTTAGAAATTCTTAAAACTATACTCAAAATGACCAAGAGATTCTTAATAGCACTTCTCGCTATTGCAATTACAATTCCTGTAGCAGCACAACGTAAAAAGAAAAAAAAGAAAGAAGACAGTAAAGAAAAGAAATGGGATGTCGCTGCTCCTGGAGACGATTTTAATTATAAGCCACATACATTTACTACAAATGAAGGAACATGGATGAATCTGGATGTAAGTCCAGATGGAACTACTATTGTTTTTGATATGATGGGTGATATCTATACCATGCCAATATCTGGTGGAAAAGCAAAAGTATTACGATCAGGAATCCCTTTTGAAATACAACCAAGGTTTTCTCCAGACGGTTCCAAAATATCCTTTACTAGTGATGCTGGAGGAGGAGATAACATCTGGACTATGAATGCAGATGGTAGTGATGCAAAACAGGTAACAAAAGAAGATTTTCGGTTACTTAACAATGCAACATGGACACCAGATGGTCAGTTTTTGATAGCAAGAAAACATTTTACATCACAACGATCCCTAGGAGCAGGAGAGTTATGGCAATATCATATTACAGGAGGTAGTGGTCTTCAACTTACAAAACGTAAAAATGATCAACAAGATGTAAATGAGCCTTCCGTTTCTCCAGATGGGAAATACCTCTATTATAGTGAAGATATGTATCCTGGTGGCTTTTTTCAATACAATAAAGACCCTAATAAGCAAATTTATGTCATCCAACGTTATAGTTTTGAAGATGGTAAGATTCAGACCTTAACTAATGGACCTGGTGGAGCAGCAAGACCTACCGTTTCTCCAAATGGTAAATTATTAGCATTTGTAAAGCGCGTACGGACAAAATCAGTATTATATATTCATGACCTTACTACTGGCGAAGAATGGCCCGTTTATGATACATTGAATAAAGACCAGCAAGAAGCGTGGGCGATTTTTGGGGTATATCCCAACTTTGACTGGATGCCCAACAATGAAGAAATTGTTTTCTGGGCAGGCGGAAAAATCAACAAAATAAATATCAAAAATTACAACCACAGTATAATTCCATTTACAGCTGATGTGACGCTTCAAATTGCAGAAACAGTACACTTTGATAATCCCGTAGCACCTGAAGAATTTGATGTAAAAGTCATCCGTCATGCAACTACATCACCAGACGGAAAAACAGTCATTTTTAGCGCATTGGGTAAGCTTTGGAAAAAAACATTGCCTGATGGAATTCCTGAGAGAGTTACTAGACAAACAGAAGATTTTGAATTTGAACCATCATTCTCATCTGATGGGGAATATATTGTATATGTCACATGGAATGATAAGAATTATGGAAGCGTTCGTCAGATATCTTTAGATGGAACTGTTTTACAACGAATTACTATTCAAAAAGGGATTTATCGTACCCCTACCTTTTCTAAAGATAGTAAAACTGTAATCTACCGTAAGGAATCACGCAATACAGATCAAGGATTATCATTTGCCAAAAAACCTGGTATATATACAATCCCAACCTCAGGAGGTATACCAAAATTAATTACACAAGAAGGTGAATATCCGATGTACAGCGCCGATGAAAAACGCATCTTCTTACAAACAGGAGGTACCTATTTTGGAAACTTAACCAAAAGCCTAATTTCTGTAAATCTAGAAGGAAAAGACAAACGTACCCATGTGACTTCAAAATATGCAAATAGACTAGTTCCAAGTCCAGATAATAAATGGATTGCATATACCAATTTACACAAAGCCTTTGTTGCGCCATTAGTAATGAATGGTCAAGAGATTAATCTTGATAATAATTCAAAATATGTACCTGTGTCACAAATTGCAAAAGATGCGGGTATTAATATACACTGGTCACCAAATAGTCAAAATGTAATGTGGACTCTCGGAGATAAATACTTTTCAAATGCTATTAAAGATCGATTTACATACCTGCCGGGATCTCCTAAAGAAATACCAGAAATGGATAGTAAAGGGATTTCTATTGCATTAAAAGCTAAAACAGATACTCCTACAGGCTCTATAGCATTTACAAATGCACGTATTATTACTATGGAAGGAGATGAAGTAATAGAAGATGGAACTATCGTAGTTACAAATAATAAAATTATGGCCATTGGTCAAAATGTTACTATCCCTGCTAGAGCAAAAACATATGATGTATCTGGAAAGACAATTATGCCAGGTCTTGTAGATGCACATGCACATGTTGGCGCATTTAGATATGGATTGCAAACACAAAAACACTGGCCTTTCTACGCAAACCTTGCCTTTGGGGTAACAACCTCACACGATCCAAGTGCAAATACAGAAACAGTATTTGCGATGAGTGAGCTTTTAAAAAGTGGAGAAATGGTAGGTCCACGTCTATACTCTACTGGTTTTATTCTATATGGTGCTGATGGAGATTTTAAAGCAAAAATTGATAATCTGGAAGATGCAAGATCGGCAATACGACGTACTAAAGCCTTTGGAGCAAAATCTGTAAAAAGCTATAATCAACCGCGTAGAGAACAACGTCAGCAGGTAATGCAAGCCGCTCGTGAGCTAGGTATTAATGTAGTTCCAGAAGGAGGGTCTACATTTTATACCAATATGACGATGATTATGGATGGACATACTGGAGTAGAACATAATATTCCCGTAGCTCCTGTATATAAGGACGTACTTGAATTATGGAGTACTAGTAAAACTGGCTACACCCCTACTCTTATTGTAAATTATGGAGGCCTTAATGGTGAGTATTACTTTTATCAAAAAGATAATGTATGGGAAAATGAAAAGCTCTTAAAATATACGCCACGTTCTATAGTAGATGCACGATCTCGTCATCGTACGATGGTGCCAGATGAAGAATATGAAAATGGGCATATTATGGTTTCTAAAGTTGCCAAAGCACTTGCCGATAAAGGAGTTAAAGTAAATATGGGTGCTCATGGACAATTACAAGGTCTTGGTGCACATTGGGAAACCTGGATGCTTCATCAAGGAGGTATGACAAATCTAGAAGCCCTCCGAGCAGCTACTATACACCCTGCACAATATATAGGAGCAGGACAAGACATAGGGTCTCTCAAAGTAGGAAAACTAGCAGACCTTATTGTCATTGATGGAAATCCACTATCCAATATAAGAGATACCGAAAAAGTAACTCACACTATGGTAAATGGACGTTTATACGAAACTGACACTATGAATGAGATTGGAAATTCGGAAGAAAAAAGAGGCGCTTTTTGGTGGGAGGATACTAAACAAAGTAAAGCATTCCCATGGCATCAAGAGAGTCATAGTTTCACCATCCCCGGATGTGGGTGTCATATAGGGCATGAATAATCTCCCTAACACCAAAGGAACATAAAAACCAACTAGATTCCTGCCTTTGCTGGAATGAAAATGAATAGCACCCATGAAAAAAACACTATCCCTATTTGTATTTGCTAGTCTTCTAGGTATGACTCTCTATGCACAAGACAAGATGATGTCCAAAGACATGATGTCACAAAAAGTAAGCGTCCCTATAGATGAATCAACAACGACAAATCATACCACAACCATCAACGGAAAAACAATCCCATATACAGCCACGGCTGGTTTTCAACCAGTGTGGGATGATGAAGGTCTTCCTATTGCTTCCCTCCTATACACCTATTATGAACGGACTGATATAAAAAATAATGAGAACAGACCCTTAGTTATTTCTTTTAATGGAGGTCCTGGTTCTGCCTCTGTATGGATGCATATAGCATATACAGGTCCCCGTATCTTAAAAATAGATGATGAAGGGTTTCCAGTACAACCTTATGGAATAAAAAGTAATCCAAATTCTATTCTCGATGTTGCAGATATTGTATTTGTAAATCCTGTAAATACGGGGTATAGTCGTATGCTACCAGGAAAGGATGGTAAAATGCCTGATAAGAAAATGTTTTTTGGTGTAAATGCAGATATCAAATACCTCGCAGATTGGGTAAATACATTTGTTACTCGTTCCAATCGTTGGCGATCTCCTAAATATCTTATTGGAGAAAGTTATGGTACAACACGAGTATCTGGACTAGCTGCTGAACTTCAAAATCGTAAATGGATGTTTATTAACGGTGTCATTTTAGTATCTCCTACAGAAATAGGATTTGAATTTGACGGGCCAGTAGAAATTGCAAATCGTCTTCCATATTATACAGCCGCTGCTTGGTATCACAAAATGCTACCTCCCGCATTACAAAACAAAGATCTTCCAGAAGCCCTGGCAGAGAGTGAAGCATATGCGGTAAATGAACTGCTCCCGGTAATGGTTAACACAGGATATATAGACCCAGATAAGAAAGAAGCTGTTATAAAAAAGATGGCCTATTATTCAGGACTTACAGAACGTACCATTAGACAACATAATCTTGAAGTACCCAAATCCTATTTCTGGAAAGATCTATTACGAGATCGCGATGGACTTACGATAGGACGCCTAGATTCTCGTTATAAAGGTCTGGATGTTAAAGAAGCTGGCAATCGCCCTGATTATAATAGTGAACTCACTGCCTGGTTACATGCTTTTACCCCAGCTATCAACTATTACTATCAGGAAGAGTTAAACCTCAAAACAGATCTGAGTTATAATATGTTTGGCCCTGTACGTCCTTGGGATCGTACAAATAATAATACAGGGGCAGATTTACGGGAAGCTATGGGAATAAACTCAAATTTACATGTAATGATCCAGAGTGGTTATTTTGATGGCGCCACAACCTACTTTAATGCAAAATATGTTATGTGGCAATTAAATGCATCTGGAAAGCTGAGCGATCGTTTAAGTTTTAAAGGATATCGTAGTGGTCATATGATGTATCTGCGTAATGAAGATCTTATTAAAGCTAATGATGATATTCGTGATTTTATCAAAAAATCATCTGAAAAAATCGGACAAGGAGCTAGGTATTAAATTGACATAATATGCTTTCGCGAAAGCGTATAACTACCAACTCATAACTGTAATTCTATCATCAAAAAAACGACTTAATAATGATTCTAAATAATATAAATAATCGTTTATAAATAGAGGAAATATCAATACCTCTTCACAAAAGAATTTAAGTATGACCGCAATAAAAAAAATCAAGCAATTAGGTGCACAATGGGAAACGCAAGATCCATTTTTATTTTGTGCATATCATCTCGATAACTATCCAAGAGGTAATAAAGACTTAGGACCAGATGCTTCGCTCGCGGGACGTAATTTAGGTATGGATTTTCAAGGAAAAGATGGATGGAATATGTACCATGGACAAACTGTCCCTGGATTTCCTGCGCATCCCCATAGAGGATTTGAAACTATTACTGTAGTAGAAAAAGGGCTTGCAGACCATAGTGATTCCCTAGGAGCTGCAGGGCGATTTGGTAATGGAGACGTACAATGGATGACAGCCGGAAAAGGAGTACAACATAGCGAGATGTTCCCGTTATTAAACAAAAAAGAGGCCAATCCATTACTGTTATTTCAACTTTGGCTTAACTTACCTAAAGTAAGCAAGATGGTAGAACCACATTATAAAATGCTCTGGCATGAAGATATCCCTATTGTACAACATACCGATGATGATGGAAATACGATAACTATTAAAGTTATTGCTGGAAACTATCGAGAGACACATGCCTTATCACCTGCGCCAGATAGTTGGGCAGCAATTCCTGATAATGGTGTAGAGATATGGCTTATCAAACTAGCACCTCATGCTAACTGGGTACTCCCAACAGCAGATAAAGCATTAAATAGAACCCTTTATTTTTATGAAGGAAATGAGATCCAAACGGAAGGATATCAAATCCCTAAAGAACATGGCATCGATTTATATCCAGACAAAGAAATTTCTATTAAAAATGGAGATACTGAAAGTGCATTTTTATTTATTCAGGGAAAACCTATAGGAGAACCTGTGGCTCAACAAGGCCCGTTTGTAATGAATAGTCGTCAAGAAATTAATGACGCTATTATGGAATACCAAAGAACAGAATTTGGAGGGTGGCCATGGCCAAAACATGACCATACACACGATCAAAATCGAGGTCGATTTGCTATACATGCCGATGGTACAGAAGAAATAAAATAAATAGATATAGCCTATATAAAAACGCTTCCATTACTGGAAGCGTTTTTTTTCAACTAAATAAACTACATCTTAGTACATATTTTGTAATGCAACTACATCATTTGCATTAAACTCTCCATCTTCATTAGAACTAAAGCAGGCTTGCATTACAGAAGTAAGGTCTCTTCCTGTAGGAGTTCCTGGTACATGAATTGCACCGTCAGATCCTGTTCCTTCATTTCCTTGAGAAGAAACTGGGCAACTCAAACGGTCAAACCAATCTGAATGACGAAACCCTACAGAATGTCCAATCTCATGAGTAATAACGTGTTCATTAACATTAGTAGAGAATCCATCTAAATTGTATATCTGTATAAACTTATTAGGACGCCCTTGAGCATCTGGAAATCCAGCAACCCCACCAGAACCACTGTTATTAGTAGAATTGTCATAAACCACCATATCTGCAGCATTGAAATTGGTACCGTACGTCAAATTAAACTGTAGAGTTACTCCACCCAAACGGTTATAGTTATTGACCGCCCATTGTAATGCAGTTTGTCCTCTATTAGACAAACCAAATTGATCATTCCCCGTATAGCCTAGAATATTTATAGTCCTATTGCTACCGGTCACCAAATTAATAGTACGATATTGTCTTGAATTTAATACCATTTCTACTTGTTCAAGTTCTGCTCTGGTTACTACAATATCATCCCCTATATAAATGCGTTCTTCTGAAGAACCATCGGGGAAGATAAAAGGGCCTTTAGTAACTTGACCAGAATCAATTTCTAAAGAGGTAATTAAATCTAGAATCTCTGTATCTGTTACAGGTTCTCGTGAAGTAGTTTGTTGTGTTACGTCGGTTTGAAGATCAACACTGTCTTGTGCATCGATGTCATCACGTTCACAACTTGATAGGAAAAGGGTTGCACCTACCATTAAACTCAGGGTAATTTTTAAATTTACTTTCATTTTCAAAAAGATTTGGGTTAATATATTTAAAGATACGTATGAAATACCCAATTTGGATGTGAAATCCATATTTTTTTTAGAAAATTCCTACAAAGTAAAATATTTTGTTAACTATTTAGTGAAGTCTTTGAAATCTAATGGGTTAAAGTTTTTGAAGTGACCATTGAGTTTTATGAGCTCTTTTGTACGATTAATAGACTTAATCGTAGGAACTATCACATTAAGGTGATCTATTAAAAATTGATAGCGCATCTTTTCTGATGCTATTTGCAATAACTCATATTCTTGATCTAGTGTTAATCCCATTTTATGCGCAAGAGTATAGCTTGTTATCGTAAGAGGGTCTATCGTCGGAGTGTCTATATCTAACTCGTTATAAAATGCAATAAGTAATTTTATAAATGTAGTACGAAGGGACACATCACTATCATCTATATCATTTATAAATCGAACGCTTGCTCCTGCATACAGCTTATCACCCAGTTTTTTATAAAAATCTGTCAACTCAAATGTGCGCAAACCCAAACATCGTATATCACTAGATCCAGAATCATATCGTTTTACAACTTCTAATAGTTGCATTTCTGTACCATAACGCATTCTATTATTTATATACGTAGGGATACCAAATGTACCATTTTCGTTTTCGCAATCATCCAATAACTGGATATACCTATTTTCAAAAATATGTATGGCCAACTCTTCTCCCGGAAAAGCCACTAGTTCTAGTGGGAACATGGGTAATGTAGAGGTCATTTTAGGGTTTTTTTTTTGAAAATTACAAAAGAAGTAATCAATTGTTATCAAAATCCTAAATTTTAACCTTCTTGTTGAACTTTTTGCTTAAAACATAGGGTCATTACTTATGTCTTAATTAATTTTGTCAACTTAATTATTAAAACAATGACAAATAAAGATCTTTTAAACGTAGTTCAGGAATACGGCAGTCCCGTATATGTGTATAATGCTGAAATTATTACAGCTCAATATAAACGCTTAACCACTGCATTTAAAAAGGTCAAACAATTGCGCTTAAACTATGCTGTAAAGGCATTAAGCAATATTTCTGTGTTGCAACATTTACATGATTTAGGTGCTGGATTAGATACCGTTTCTATACAGGAAGTACGTCTTGGTCTTGCTGCAGGATGTGCCCCAGAACGTATCATTTTTACTCCCAATGGGGTATCCCTAGAAGAGATCGAAAAAGTCGCTCAAATGGGGGTTCAAATCAATATTGACAATTTATCCATCCTTGAACAGTTTGGAACCAAATATCCACAGATTCCTGTATGTATTCGCATAAATCCACATGTGATGGCTGGCGGAAACACCAATATTTCTGTAGGTCACATCGATAGTAAGTTTGGAATTAGTATACATCAGGTGCCACATTTATTACGTATTGTAAAAAATACAGGCATGAATATTAACGGTATTCATATGCACACAGGAAGTGACATATTGGATATAGATGTCTTCTTATATGCATCAGAAATTTTATTTGAAACCGCCACTCATTTTCAGGATTTAGAATTCATTGATTTTGGTAGTGGTTTTAAAGTCCCTTATAAAGAGGGAGATATTGAAACCAATATCGAAGAGTTAGGCGAAAAATTGGGGGAACGTTTTAACGCTTTCGCGAAAGCGTATGGAAAACCATTAACACTAGCTTTTGAACCGGGAAAATTTCTCGTAAGTGAAGCTGGAAAATTTCTAGTGAATGTCAATGTTGTAAAACAAACTACCTCAACAGTATTTGCACAAGTAGATAGTGGATTTAATCATCTCATACGCCCGATGCTTTATGGAAGTCAGCATGAGATTAAAAACATTAGTAATCCAGAGGGAAGAGAACGTTTTTATAGTGTTGTAGGATATATATGCGAGACCGATACATTTGCAAACAATCGTCGCATTGCTGAAATAAGTGAGGGAGATATCTTGGCATTTAGTAATGCAGGAGCCTATTGCTTTACAATGGCCAGTAATTATAATAGCCGTTATCGCCCTGCCGAAGTATTATGGAAAAATAAACAAGCCCATTTAATACGTAAACGAGAAACTTTTGATGATTTGCTACATAATCAGATTCCATTAAAAGAGATAGCTACTGTAGCCGTCTAACAATAAAGTAAAAGGCCGACATATGTCGGCCTTTTTTTATGTGTTAATGAGATTCTAAATATGTATTTTTAAGGATGCAAAAATTGATACTCATCCTTCCTTTTATACTAATCGCCTGTTCTTCTCCTATTGAAGAAGCATTATCATCAGATCATATTGCTATACGTACCGTTATGGATAGTCTTCAAAAACATGAAGTACAGATTATCTATACACAGATTGATACTAGTGACGCAGGGACTGTTACATTTAAGGATTACACATTTCAGGTACGGGACAAACACTATTTTTACCCAGCTAGTTCTGTAAAATTACCTATTGCTATTCTCGCTACCGAATATATACAGCAGTATCCAGAATTACATTTAGACACGCCTTATGTATCAAAACGAGACACTATAGTACATAGCATTGCCGATGATATCCGACAGATCTTTGCAGTAAGTGATAATGAAGCCTATAATAGATTGTATGAACTCATGGGTAGGGATTATATCAATACTCAACTTACTAAAAAAGGCTTATCTCCATCTCGTATTGCGCATAGACTTTCTACAAGTGATGCTGCAAATCCTAATAGAACTATCACAAAATTTTTCCCATCGTATGAGGGAGAGGTTATAGAAATAAAAGGACCTCCTGACAGTCCTATCCAAAAGATAAAACTTAAAAATCAAATTAAAGGAAATGGATTTATAAAAGACGGAACTTTGGTAGCAACTCCTTTTGATTTTTCTGAGAAAAACTACTATCCACTGGAAACACAACATAACTTGATGAAACGTTTATTTTTTGAAGATCTCTTTTCCGAAAAAGAACGATTTCAGTTATCTCCCAAAGACAAAGCACGTATCCAAAAATCGATGGCTACATTACCTAGAGATGCAACTTATGATCCAGAAAACTATTATGACAGCTATGTAAAATTCTTTTTATACGGTGATAGTAAAGAAATTATTCCTGACCATATTCGTATCTATAATAAGGTGGGGTATGCCTATGGTACTCTTACAGAAACCGCCTATATTGTAGATAAAAAAGAGCAAATCTCCTTTTTATTATCGGCTACGATTTTAGTAAATAATAATGGGGTCTTTAATGATGACACCTATGAATATGACGATATAGGAATTCCTTTCCTTGCGCAGCTAGGTCGGGAGATATATGCCATTGAAAAAAACAGGAAATGATAGGATATTCTCTTCTATTAATCCTCCTATTTTTCGTTTCTTCGTGATTGTCCTAATAGCCTATAATCTATGAGTAATTTAAGAGAACTACAAAAGAGAAGTACTGTATGTGAACTATGCACTTCTGATGAAGCACTACATCCTTATACGGTAGTTCCTAAAGTAGATCAAATATTGATCTGCTCACAATGCCATGGACAAATAGAGGATCCAGAAAGCATGGATCCTAATCACTGGAGATGTCTTAACGATAGTATGTGGAGTGAAGTAGATGGTGTCAAAGTAATTGCATGGCGTATGCTTCATAGACTTAAAAGTGAAGGATGGCCTCAAGATTTACTGGATATGATGTATCTGGAAGAAGATGTACAAACATGGGCAGAAGTTACTGGTGAACATATCGTAGAAGACGAAAACTCGATCATTCATAAAGACGCAAATGGATCTCGTCTTTCTCATGGCGATAGTGTGGTACTTATCAAAGATCTAGACGTAAAAGGAGCCAACTTTACTGCCAAACGTGGTGCCTTTATGCGTAATATCACACTGGTCCATGACAATGCTGAGCACATAGAGGGAAAAATTAATGGACAGCAGGTAGTCATTGTCACTAAGTTTGTAAAGAAGAGTAACTAACATTTATCTATGATGAAGTACATTTTTTATTTCGTATTATTATTTTTTGTACTAGCATGTACACCGAGTTTAAAAAAATTTGATGCTTCAAAACTTAAAGATGTGTATGTCATTGAGCCAGGCCTAGTATATAGGGAATACATTAAAAAAGACACCGCTACTCAAAAATCTATGAGGCGAGGGTATAATGTATTGACAAATAACATATCAGTGATTCATTTTAGATCATCATCCACGTTTACTGTAAAAGTATTTGACGCCTTCCAACCTAAAAAAGCAATAATTCGTTATGACCTAGAATATAAAATCACTAACGACTCAATTGTACTTGCTAGACCGCTACATCAAGATTATGATATACATCCAGGGGGTGATTCTAAAGGTGATTTTGAAGAGTATGCCATACTGTTAGAATATACTAGTGACTATGATTATCTTATATTTAAACCTACTCAAGGTGTTTTAAAAGGACTTCCGCTTAATGTGACTCATGAAGATCAATCCAAGTTTGGCATAAGTCATCTCAATATTTATAATTAATAATACTTTAGAGCACTTAATATATACAACCAGAAAATTTCATTCTTCTAAACCACGTATTTATACGGGTATACATCCATCCCTGAAATTGTATTTTCGATTCATGACCAGGTTCGTTATGAAAAAAGGAGACAATTACTATGGGCTTTAAATTCTACTAAAAGCAAGAATTATGAGCGCGTACGCAGATAAAACGCAAAAGAGGAACAATCTATCTGTTGCTAATCCTGATATCCAAAAGCAAAGCATTAGTGAATCAACACTTAAGTTTGTTGACAAACGCCCTGTGGCTATTACGCAAAGAAAGATGCAAGAGATGGCATACAATAGCCCTCAAGCCTCTCAATTAAGAGCTGTTCAAGCAATGGCAGATAACTACACTGCACAGCAATCGCAACCCTTCCAAAAAAAAGAAAACAATACTGGTCTGCCTGATATTTTAAAGACTGGAATTGAGAACCTCTCTGGATACGCTATGGATGATGTAAAAGTGCATTACAGTTCTGATAAACCAGCTCAATTACAAGCCCATGCCTATGCACAAGGAACAGATATTCATTTAGGGCCTGGGCAAGAAAAACACTTACCTCATGAAGCTTGGCATGTAGTACAACAAAAGCAAGGTAGAGTAAAACCTACAGTACAGCTAAAAGCAGATGTAAATATCAATGACGATGAATCTTTGGAGAAAGAAGCAGATGTTATGGGTACGAAAGCAATGCAGTTTGTGGATACCAATACAGATATACCGTTACAGAAAAAACAGCAAGAAGTTATAAGAAACCATAGGCAAACGAATAAGACTACAAGAACATCGCTCTCTCCTATTCAGCGACTTAAAGTTAATAGAAAAACTTCAGATAAAATTAAAGCTGCAGCTAAAAGATGTGGGTTTGATGAAGAGGATCCAGCTTTGTTAGCATGTTGGAAGGGTGCATCATCAGAGGAACAGTTTAAAGAATGGACCCAAAATGCAGATGCTTTTGATCGTTATGAAAATCAAGATGCTGGTCCTTCTGAACCTGTTGTTATTCCAGATTTTGTAGAGCCTTCAGAAGAAGACCTCTGGGATAAGGTAGTTAACAGTATTGCTGATGAACTACCAGGTATTAAAGCAGAAAGAGTTCCAGGTATTGAAAAACGAGAAATGATAGCAATTCAATTAGAAATAGATCGTGAAACGTACTATATAGGTCACAATGATAATGCTAAAGCCAGAAGAACTGAAAAAAACACAAAGAAAAGAGAACTTAATGAGCTTATTATCGCTTTTGGAGCTCACGCAAAACACCTAGATGACGAAAAAGAAAAAGATGATGAGTTCCAAGTAGACAAAGATGCTCTAAAAGCACTCCCAGCAGTACAGGGCAATGCACAAGTCTCAGATTCAGTAGATCGTATTCAGAGAGTTGGAGAAACCAGAACTATGACTTTAGATGGCACATTTACAGCTGCTGAATTATTAGCGGCATGCAATGCATGGAATTCAATAGAGGATCAAGGCATTATTACCAATTTTCATGTTCCTGGTCAGACAACTCAAATAAAAGCAAAACAAAGAGGCGATGTGATTGATGTAAACAAAGTATTGGCATGTAAAGTAAATAATATTGATGTTTTTGTCCACCTATATGCAGATGATGCACTTGCGCAAAGAGCTAGAGCCGCTGGTATTGATGTAGCTATTCCTCTTTAAACTACTTATTTCAACACATTAGATTACGTAATAGTAAAACAAAAGCATCATAATACGTCGTCATTTTCTTTCCTATAAATGTCACCTTTATACTTTCAGGAAGTCTTGTATCCTAAAATGTATACTCCAATGAGATTATTTAAAATACTCCTGCTGCTGCTTCCTATATTGCTATGTGCAAATTGTAAAAAAAATAAAGATCAAAAAACTTCCACAAATCTTAATATTACCTTCAAAGAAGAAGAGTCTTATTTTACAATGGAGCAAAAAAATCATATAAGTAAAGTCGTAAGAACTTCTGAAAAAGACATCCGAGATCTTTTACCTACACTTCCCGATAGTATTCAAGTCGTTTTCGAGATTGTAGATTGGGAACTCGATCCTGTGGGTGGTGTTACAGGTCGTACAGAAACTAACTCCCCTCCTCTTGTTGCTATTCAGATATCAAATAGCTATCCCGGAGGAATCACTGCTGCTGTAAACAAAGCTTTGAAACATGTTGTATACCATGAGTTCCATCATTTATACCGAGGATGGGCCATTAAGGACAACCTTTTTGAACCTGGAATTGCAATTGCTGCAGTTAATGAAGGGCTAGCTGTTGTATTTTCTGAAAAATATACGCATCTATCCTTAGAAACAGATAGTCCTCCTAGAGAAGCTATTGCAAACCAATGGGTAAAAGAAATCCTAAAATTACCTAGAGATGCAAACTATCAAGAGTGGATGTTCCAGCATCCTGATGGAAGATCTGCCATAGGATATCGGGCAGGGAACTTCCTTATCAGAAAAGCAATGGCCCAATCTAGTATGAACATCCTTAAGATTAGTACGCTTACTCCTAGTGAAATACTAAAATTAGGAGGATACTAATTTACATACGTAGTTATAATACAATGACAGACAAGTAGTAATAAAACATTTATACTTAATTAAAATTCTCTTGAGGGTAATGACTCCATTTATCTATTTAGGCAACTATTATTTAAAAATGTGCGTCTCTATAATAGAACTCTGAATTACGTTTAAATGAAAAATCCAACCAAAGCGCTTCTAATTATTATAATCTCATTCGGAATATATTTTGTTTTGGATGATCTGTATTTTAAAACTATTAGAAAAGCAATATTCGAACTCACAAATCAAAAGGGTATAAGTCATATACTTGCATATACAATTTCTGGGATACCTCTTTTTATAGGAACGTTTCTTATAAGTAGAAATTCTGATTTTTTTAAAAATCTTGGGCTTTCTAAATCCGTTAGTAAAGGGTTTTTATTTGCGCTTATTTGTACTTTACCAATGTTTATCGGTTTCAGCTTTATATTTGATTTTAACCAAAAAATTTCGCTTAATACACTTTTAATTTCGATTGTAGCTGCAGCATTTTTTGAGGAACTTTTTTATAGAGGATTTTTATTTGGTCTCCCATTTATGAAAACCAAGCTTGGGTTTATTCCATCTGTGTTTTTTGGAGCGCTCTATTTTGGTATATTACATTTATATCAAAGTACAGAACTAGGAGAACTATTAGGTATTTTCTTAGTTACTTTTTTAGGAGGTATTTTATTTGCATGGGTCTATGCCGAATGGAATTTCAATATTTGGGTACCTATCTTTCTACATATGCTTATGAACCTATCTTGGGAGTTATTTTCGGTAAGTGAAAATGCACTTGGAGGAATTTATTCAAATGTATTTCGATTAATCACTGTTATTCTGATTATAGTACTCACTGTATTCTATAAAAAGAAGAACGGAAGTATGTTAGAAATAAACAAAAAGAATATTTTACTTAAAAAATAAGAGAATTAGTACTAAGAAAGACGCCTTATCTTGACTAGTAATCTATTACTATTAGATCTATAACATATTGTAGATTATACCTCAACATCTACATAAAACGTTAATCCATTCATGTCAGGATCGTAAAATGCAAATTCACGAGTCCCCCAGGGAGTTTCTTTTAAAGACGTGTTTGTATGGAAGACCCCTTGTGTTTTATAAGCCTCATACAATGCATCGATGTCTCGGGTAACAAACCGCAAGGAGGATGCATTCATTTGTTTCCAGTTAGACGCATCGTGCCATTGTAAATGAATTTCTACACCATCTTTAGTAATGCCTGCATACATAGGGTTATGTTGATCATCTGCAAAGGCAATCGTAAATCCTAGTTTTTCTACATAATACTGCAAAGATGCTATCATATCTCGTACGGGGAGTACTGGATGAACTGTATGTAAATAGCCTTTTCCCATAGATTATAAATCAGGAGTGTTATGCAGTATTTCCTTTGCAAGGTTATATTCAGTGATCATCTCGGAGACGATCTGACCCGCTGGTTTGATATCGTGTATGAGTCCAGATATCTGTCCTATTTCAAGTTCGCCATCCTCCAAATCTCCTTCAAACATTCCTCGCTTGGCGCGTGCCCGTCCTAGGAGTTCTTTTAATTGTTCAGGAGTAGGTGCTGTCTGGTATAACTGGGCTACCTGATTATAGAATTTATTTTTAATTAAACGTACAGGGGCAAGCTCTTTTAGAGTTAATACAGTATCTCCTTCTTGCGCATCGACAATTGCTTGTTTAAATAACTGATGTGCACTAGACTCTTCACTCGCGGCAAAACGGCTTCCTACCTGTACTCCATCGGCACCAAGGATCATCGCTGCAAGCATCCCTCTACCAGTGCCTATACCTCCTGCAGCGATTAATGGAATCTCTAGTTGTTCTTTGACCATCGGAATCAGAGTAAGTGTCGTGGTCTCTTCTCTTCCATTATGACCGCCTGCTTCAAAACCTTCGGCAACCACAGCATCTACGCCAGCTGCCTGTGCTTTTAAAGCAAATTTTACGCTACTTACTACATGTACAACTTTGACTTTGTGTTTTTTGAGATGGGCCGTCCAGAGTTTAGGATTTCCGGCACTCGTAAATACAATAGGTACTTTATGGTCGACAATAGTTTTCATATGCTCTTCTATATTGGGATAGAGCATTGGAATATTCACCCCAAAAGGTTTATCGGTTGCCTTTTTACATTTCTCAACATGTTCTACAAGTACTTCAGGATACATAGAAGCGGCTCCTATAAGCCCTAACCCTCCAGCATTACTTACTGCACTTGCAAGTCGCCATCCACTATTCCATATCATTCCGCCTTGTACAAGTGGATATTGTATACCAAATAAATCTGTGATTTTTGTCACTAACGTTTTATCAATTTAAGGGATGATACTCCCTGATTATCTACTATTTGAATAAGATATACCCCTCTTTTGAAGAGACTACTATCTATAATTTGGTTTGAAGAAGTTACAGATATTTGAGATATCTGTTTTCCTAGAATATCATAGATAGCTACTTCTGCATTTGCAATTCCCTGAGGTAATAGTAACTCAAAGTGGTTTTGAGCAGGATTGGGAGATAGTTGGTACGCTTTCGCGAAAGCATTATCAGTCACACTCAACGCTTCAAAAAGGGTTTCAAAATCAGGAATCCCGTATCCCATTTCTGGAGTAGGGTTATCAAATAAATGTGCGGCTTCTCGTACTAGTTGCATTACTTCTGCATTGGTGCGTTCTGGAATTGCCTGCCAAAGACTGGCTACTGCTCCTGCCATAATAGGTGAGCTAAAGCTGGTCCCACTACTGGTCGTAACATTATTATTTTGATCTATGACTGCACTTCCAGATCCTTTTGCCATGACATCTGGCTTTACCCTTCCATCACTTGAAGGGCCTATACTACTAAAACTCGCATAATCTCCATTACCATCTACAGCTCCTACCGTAAGAACACCTGGAGAATCTGCTGGAGCACTGATCATATCTGTACCACTATTTCCTGCACTAGTGACTAAAAGCATCCCTTTTTGAAATGCTTGTGTAGCTCCTCTGGATATAAAAGCTGTTTCGCCATTCATATCCTCATAGGTATAACTGTAAGCAGGATTATCATAGTTGCGATATCCCAAAGAGGTATTGATAATATCTACTCCTAGACTATCGGCACGTTCGGCGGCTTCTACCCAATAGGATTCTTCTACTGGATTTTCACTTGCGACATCTTCGGTTCTAAAACAATAGATAGATACATCTGGTGCTGTCCCGACAAATTGATCTTCGATAAATCCAACAATATCACTTGTCGTTCTTGTACCATGCGTACTTCCTTGAAAAGCAAATTCATCATCTTCCCGATCTACAAAATCATATCCGTCAAGTAATCGACCATTATCACGAACACGGGCAAAACCACCATTCGTATCTATTCCAGGAAACCCCGAATCCATAACTGCGACAATCATTCCTTCTCCCGTAAAATCTTGTTCATGTAAAAAATCTACAGAAAGCATAGTTACTTGATTTTCTGACGCTCCGTAATTAAAAGTTACTCGTTGTTGTACGGGCACTTCCAGTTGTTTATCTACAAGTCCAAATCCATCGGTAAAACTATTCAAACTATCATCTGCAAACTCTATTCCCCCGACAAATGTTAGTTCTTCTAATGCTGTAATAGCAGTCTCGCTACCACGTACATGCACACAGTTAAACCACTTTGACTTTGCAAGTACTGTAATTCCTTCTTGTTCTTTTATTGTCGTTATATAGGCTTCATTTACAGGAACATCTCTCTCATCTATCACCACATTATGCAATGCTTTGCGATCTATAGCTTCTTGTGTAAGTATACTTAAAGGATTTGCAATACTGGTTGCTACGTCTTCTTTATCTGTAAAATAGACCCAGGCATCTTGCTGAGATAACATCGTACATGGCATAAGTAGGATTGCCATTAATAGTAATCTAGTCATAGTTTTTTTTATAAAGTTACGAAATAACTCCTGAACCTAGACATGAGGCTCCATGATACCATGCTACAAATTGTCCTTCTGCAATAGCTGTTTGGGCATTATCAAAAATAACATAAAGTCCACCTTCTACACGATATAGGGTTGCTTTTTCTAAGGGCTGACGATATCGTATACGTGCATCGACTTCCATAGTTTCATCTATTGCCAGTTCTAGATCTTCTCGTATCCAATGTATTTCTTCTTCTTTGACAAAAAGACCTTTACGATATAATCCCGGATGGTTTTTACCTTGTCCTGTATAGATTACATTTTCCTTTACATCAGTTTCAATCACAAATAGCGGTTCTGCAGTTCCTCCTACTGCAAGCCCTTTGCGTTGCCCTTTGGTAAAATAATGGGCTCCCTGATGCTTTGCAACTACTCTGCCGTCTGTCACTTGATATACAGGTTTTTCGGCAAGGAGGGGCAAGTCTGCTTTCGCGAAAGCGTTACTCGCCACACCACTTCCTATTTGTTCTGGAACTACATTTTTAGGAATTTCTACAATAACACCTTCCTTAGGTTGCAATTGTTGTTGTAAAAAATCGGGAAGACGTACTTTTCCTATAAAACATAATCCCTGAGAATCTTTTTTTCCTGCAGTAACAAGATCCTGCGCTAAAGCAATCTCCCTTACTTCTGGTTTTTGAAGATGGCCTATAGGAAATAGTGTCTTTGCCAATTGTTCTTGTGATAATTGACATAAAAAATAGGATTGATCTTTATTGGTATCGACCCCTGCCAAAAGTTCATGGACTTCTTTTCCATCTACTTCTATCGTACGTTTCTGGCAATAATGTCCTGTAGCTACATAATCTGCTCCTAAGCTTAATGCTATTTTCATAAATACATCAAACTTAATCTCGCGATTACACAACACATCTGGATTTGGGGTACGCCCCATCTCATATTCTCGGAACATATAGTTAACGATACGTTCCATGTATTCTTCACTCAGATCTACTGTCTGAAAAGGGATGCCCAATTTTTCTGCAACAAGCATCGCATCATTACTATCATCTAACCATGGGCACTCATCCGAAATAGTGACCGAATCGTCATGCCAGTTTTTCATAAAAAGGCCTATAACATTATATCCCTGCTCCTTTAATAGATAAGCCGTTACACTACTATCTACTCCTCCACTAAGACCTACGACTACTGTTTTCATATCATTACCTTCCGAAAAAGGTGGGGTATTTTCTTTTATACATACATCATACGTAATCTATTATTGAGATCGTAATCCCTGTTTTAAGAAATGGGTATGATTTTATTTTTCAATTGCAAAATTACGCAATTATTAGAGGAGATACACACTTACTTAATCAGCTTTGTTTCTGGATATGCTGCTTGCCATCCAAACCAAAATGCATTGAAGGTATGTATACGTGGTCGTATGTCTCCAGCATCATTTTCTAACCGATCTTCGTATACCGTCCATGGGGTTCCAGAGCTATCAAATGCAGTCGTCTTTTGATCAAATTTTTTAAAGGTAAGATCTCCAGCATCATACACCCTATTTGCTCCTGTTTTATCAGTAAGTACAACAAAATTAATATCTTCTATAGACGATTGATATACAGGTTTTTTCTTCAGATATTTTACAGATATAGCTACAGGTTGTGATGGATATTGTGGAAGACGTACAGCGAGTATAGACTGTTTATTTTTTAATTTCCCATCTACAGAAGGAACATTAAACATCAAATCATCATCTGCAAAGTAAGCTTGATACGCTACACCTTCACCATAATCTCGCTGATACCCTGTCTGTAAAGAAAGTACATCTGTATCTGGATGTCGCTTTTTCCACTCTCCCCACGTTGTTGTAACGACACTTAAGTAATCCATTTGTATCCCTTTACCTACGAGAGGACCGACAACTGGTTTTCCTTCTAAGGTACTCCATAGAGATTGTGTTGCTTGATCGTACATTAGTTTATTGGATCTATATAAAAACCCACTTGTCCCCATTTGATGTACAGTACCATTTACTTCGCTTTTATATAAAATAACAGTACCACAAAGAGTACAATACACTCCTGTAACTGGTATTCCTCCTACCTCATCTACAAACATCTCATGCCATGCTAGAATTCTTTTAGGATATGCGCGTGCATCTCCATTTACTACAATACCAAAAACGATATGGTCATCTGCAAGATAGCTTGCTTTATTGGCAGGGATCATTGCTGGATTACGTAAGGGTGGGATACCGTCTTGTTGAACACCTCCCCATCGTATTTCATCTAAGCGTATTAAACTTGTTTCCTGTCGGCCTTGAAAATACGTTTCAAACTTAGGATCTAATGCTTTATGTAATTGCGACTTAAAATAATCATATCCTGGGAGTATATGCTGTTCTTGATTCCATACATACTCATACCATGCATTAAAATCAAGTCCGAAATTTTGCTTTGTTTTCTTTTGTAGTAATAATGCCATCTTGACTCCAACGTCAGAGTTATATCCAAAATACATAACTTCTAAAGTCATTATTGCAAATTCTGGCTTCCAGTTATTCTCTATATATCGTAATGATTTTTCTTGAACACTTTTATCAGAAGTCTGAACTAGATTAAGAAAGTATTGTATTTCATTATTTGGATTTACAGTTTGAGCAGCTATATGAATAGGAGAAAGCAGTAGAATATAGATACCCAAAAAAGCTATCTGCGATAGATTTTTTAAACGTTTGAACATAACTTTTTCTTTTGAAAGTCGGTATTACGCTTAAAATCATACGGAAAAGAGTATAAAAATTTCGTTAAACTCCTTGCCGATTAGTCTTCAACCCCTATTCTATTTTGAGGAAATTTCACCTTTTTTTTCACCTTCCCATTCTCATAGTAGATCCATGTACCATGTTTTTTATTCTCCTTATAATTCCCTTCTTTTTGTAAAACTCCATCTATATCATAAAGTTTTGCAAGTCCATGTAATTGCCCCTTAACATATGTATATTGTTTTGTAATGATGCCTTCTTCTGTATAATGATACTCTAATCCCTCTTCTTTTCCATTTTTATAATGTACACGTTGTGCTACAGCTCCACTCTCAAAATAAACAATTCGTTCTCCTTCTATGGAATTATTCTTATAGACTTCTTCTGCCATAACGTTTATTCCATCTTGATGGTAATAGACCCATTTTCCTTCCCTAGATCGCTCCTTCATTTTGCCCTCGCTTACTTTTTTTCCAGAAGTTGTATAAAAAATAACATCTAAAAGTTCACTTCCCGCCGTATATAATTTGATTGCGGTAGGGTGACCGCCTTTTTTATCATAAAATTTAAAAGCGCCTATTTCCTTACCATGATCAAATGTACCTTGATATCTTAATTGTTTTGAACCATCATAAAACTTTTGCCAAGGTCCGTTACGTTGCCCGTTTTTATCTAGTTTATTGTACTCCTGGCCATAAACAATACATATAGAAAAAACACCGAGAAAAATAAAAACAAATTTCTGTTTAATCATTTTAACTTTATTTTAAACATTTTTTTGTTTAATTAATTTACTTTTACATTAAACAAACTTAAAAAAACTATAATTATGAAAAAATTCTTTTATCATGCAAAAATAGCAATCCTTGCTATAACGTTAATTGGCATTGTTTCGTGTAGCGACGATGATGATAATGGGAATATTATTGATGGAGAAGGAAGTAATACAATTGCAGATATTGTTACAAACAACCCTGACTTCTCATCCTTACTTGCTGCTTTACAACAGACTGGACTAGATGTTACTTTAGCTGGGAATGGATCTTTTACTGTTTTTGCTCCTACAAATGCTGCATTTGATGAATTCTTAGGAGGAGCTGCTCTTGAAGATGTGGATAATAATGTTTTGAGTCAGGTATTATTAAATCATGTCCTTAATGTAGAACTGGCTTCTACAGACTTAACTACTGGATATCAAAAGAATTTAGCAACAGAACCATCTACAGGATCAAATATAGATATGTATATAGATATTACCGATGGAGTTGTTATCAATGGTGGATCTACAGTTACAACTGCAGATGTGCCTGCAGATAATGGAATCGTACATATAGTTGATTCTGTTATAGATTTACCTACCATTGTTACATTTGCTACTACAAATCCTGCACTTTCTTCTTTAGTAGCTGCACTTACTGATGAAGGTAACACAACATTTACAGATTTATTATCAGATACAGATTCTGATTTTACAGTTTTTGCACCTACTAATGATGCTTTTGCAACATTTTTAGATGGAGCTTCATTAAGTGATATAGATAATGATGTACTGGCACAAGTACTTTCAAACCATGTTATCCCAGGTGCCGTTGCAGTTTCTACTTCTCTTTCAAATTCCTATGTATCTACTGCAGCTGTTTTTAATGGAGAAGAAGATGCTCCTATAAGTATGTATGTTAATACAGATGATGGTGTAACTCTTAACGGAGTTTCTAATGTTGCACAAGCAGATATTGTAGCTGTTAATGGAGTGGTACATGTAGTAGATACTGTAATTGGACTTCCAGATATTACGACATTTGCGCTTGCAGACCCCACATTTGAAACTCTTGTAGCTGCATTAACAGCAGATGCTTCCTTTGGTTTTGTAGCAGCATTACAGACACCTAATGGTACTGCACCTGCTCCGTTTACAGTCTTTGCTCCTACTAATGATGCTTTTGGAGATCTATTGGCAGATTTAGGTGCTACAGAACTAGGAGATATTCCAGTACCTACATTACAAGCAACCTTAGAACTTCATGTGATTCCAAATGCAAATGTAAGAGCAGAAGATCTTGCAGGAATTGATGGTGCAGATGTAACTACACTAGGTGGTACCAATGTAACTATAGATGCAACAACTCCAGCAATTGTAGACCCAGATGGTGGATCTAATGAAATTATTGTCACAAATGTTCAGGCTGCAAATGGTGTAATCCATGCTCTTAATCGCGTGATAAGAGATTTATAAATATTAAAGATGATTGATTGGCCTTTATTGATCTTCCCCCCTTAAAAGATCAGTAATTATAGAGCTTCGGTACTTCTCTAAAAGTACCGAAGCTTTTTTATTAACCTTTAGGAAATATAATCGCACATAGAATCACAAAGTAATAATCTCTAAATAACTCTATAGAAACATACCTATAGTACATTTAACTATTGATTGATTCTAGTGTTAATGAAAAGAATTCCGTTAATTTTTCTATTATTATTTATAGTAATTATTTGTGTTCTCTATATTCCTAGATCCAGTTCTTACTTAAAGCCTGGAGTAATTAAGTTTATAAATTTTAATTCAAAAAATGACTCTTTCCATATTATTGTAAATAGAGATATTCCTGCAAATACTATTATTCATTTTACAGATTCAGAATGGAACGGAAATCATTTTGGTATTGATGAAAATGATATACGCTGGAATACACAGAATCATATCATTAAAAAAGGAACATCTATATTTTTTAAAAATTTATCTACTACTCCTATTGTTACTCATGGTAGTATTAAAGGACAATTACATATTGCTGCTAAAAATGAAGCAATTTTTGCATATCAAGGTCCTGAAAGAATGCCTATAAAAATACTAGCAGGTATTGCATATGCTCCTTCTAACTATGGCGTATTAACTAATACAGGATTGATCATAGATTCTACAGCTATTATATATAGTGATGAGAAAATGACTATTATAGACTGATTCATTTTAAATTTTACTCCTCTTTTATACTGTCATAACTTGAAATTGTTATTTTTTTACAAATAATCATTGCTATCGAAAATGTTGGTATTACATTCGCAAAAAAATGATCATGAAAAAAATTACATCCCTATTTAAATCTGCAATCATCTGTATTCTCATCTCTAGTATCATATCATGTAGTGATGATGATGATGGCATTATCATAGATGAAGTTATCTCAAACACAGTAACAGACGTTATACGTGATACTTCCAACTTTAGCTCTTTTTATGAAGCACTTCAATTAACAGGTGTAGATGCTACATTAGCAGGAAGTGGTAATTTTACAGTTTTTGTGCCTAATAATGCTGCTTTTGATGTATTATTAGGAGGCGCTTCCCTTACAGAAATTGATACGCAGTTTCTGACACAATTACTATTAAACCATATATTAAATATAGAACTTACTGCTGCAGATCTCACTACTGGATATCAAAAAAATCTAGCAAGAGAGGCCTCTACGAATGCTAATATTGACACATATATAGATACTTCAAATGGAGTTATAATAAATGGACAATCTACAGTGGTTAACCCAAATACTGAAGCAGATAATGGGGTCATACATGAAGTAGATGTCGTCATTGATCTTCCAACTATTGTCACATTTGCAATAACAAATCCTGCACTAAGTGACTTAGTAACGGCTCTTACGGATGAAGGAAATACAACCTTCACAGATTTGTTATCAGACACAAATGCAGATTTTACTGTATTTGCACCTACTAATGATGCGTTTACAACGTTCTTAGGAACTGCTACTATTGATGATGTTGATAATGATATTCTAAGTCAGCTATTATCAAACCACGTAATTCCAGGTACTGTAGCCATAGCTTCATCGCTATCTAATTCTTATGTAAATACAGCTGCGGTATTTGATAATCAAGCAGATGCTCCTTTGAGTATGTATATTAATACAGATGATGGGGTGACTATAAATGGTGAAGCTACGGTAAGTCAAGCTGATATTGTTGCTGTCAATGGAGTAATACATGTAATAGACAGCGTAATTCCATTACCTGATGTAACGACTTTTACATTTGCAGATCCTAATTTTTCATCATTACAGGCAGCCTTAATGGCAAATCCTGATATAGATTATATCACTGCATTACAAACTCCTTTGGGAGAAAGTACGGCATTACCATTTACAGGATTTGCTCCTACAAATGATGCCTTTGTCGATTTGCTAGATGATTTAGGCCTTAATAGCTTAGAAGATATTCCATTAGATACATTAATGCGAACGCTAGAATTGCATACGATTATAAGTATGAATTTAAGAGCAGAAGATATCATTGCACTAGATGGGATGCCATTGACAACATTTATTGGAGATGATATAACCGTAGATGCTTCAATTCCTGGTTTTATTGATCCAACAGGAGGCGCCAGTACCTTAACAGTTACAGACTTACAAACAGCAAATGGTGTTGTACATGTTCTAAACAGAGTGCTTCGAAATTTATAATACAATTTCTATTTACTAAATAAAAGCTCCTTCGTGGGGCTTTTTTTATACGCTTTCGCGAAAGCGTACTCATATACTAATAAAAGTATAGCTCTAAAAATAGTAATACTCAAAACGTATCTTCTGAATAACGTATCTTTATAACATTCATCATTACTAATATCAGATAAACTATGTACACCAGATTTAAACTATTACTTCTCCTATGTATTTGTATACATACATATAGTTGTAAAAACGAAAAACAACCGTCCTCAGAAGAGGAAGATGAAACGATTACTTTTAGTGTCCCTGTAGAATATTATAAACTCGATAATGGATTAAAAGTAATTCTTTCTCAAGATGACACTTCTCCTACAGCACTTGTAGCTGCTTATTATAATATTGGATTCAGAAATGAACCAAAAGACCGTACCGGTTTTGCACACCTTTTTGAACATATGATGTTCCAGGGATCTAATAATCTCGGAAAATTAGAATTTATACAACTCGTTCAAAAAAATGGTGGCGTACTTAATGGGTCTACCCGATTTGATTTTACAAATTATTTTGAAATTGTTCCAGCACATAAGTTAGAAACGATGTTATGGGCCGAAGCAGATCGCATGAAAGGTTTAAACATCACACAAGATAATCTTACCAATCAACAAGGAGTGGTAAAGAACGAAGTAAAAGTAAATGTACTCAATCAACCGTATGGAGGTTTCCCATGGTTAGACATGCCTCAATATGCAAATACAAATTGGTATAATGCTCATAATTTTTATGGAGACTTGGAGGATCTAGATGCTGCAAATCTAGAAGATGTAGATAGTTTTTTTAAAACATTTTATGCCCCAAATAATGCAGCTATTTCTGTCGTAGGTAATTTTGATATGGAAACAACAAAAGCATGGATTGAAAAATATTTTGGAAGTATCCCTGCATCAGAATTACCAGCTACTCCTGATATTTCAGAACCTAGGCAAGAAGAACAAAAGGAATTTGTAAAAGATGATCCATTGGCAAACAAACCTGCTATTGCCATAGCGTACCATATGCCAGAACGTAATACCCCAGAATATTATGCTATGGGATTATTAGACCAAATACTAGTACAAGGTGATAACGCATTACTTGCACAAAAACTTGAAAAAGAAAAAGGATATACATCAAATGTAGGAGGAGGTATCAATTACCTTGGGAATATGTTTAACTACAAAGGGCCTATGCTATGGATGTACAATCTCACTTACGATACCGATACATCAAGAGAAAGTGTATTAACTGCTATAGATGAAGTAATGGCATCTATCCGTACAAACGTAACCCAAGAGATGATAGACAATGCCATTATAAAAATGCGCTCTAGTTTATATGGAAATCTTTCTGGAGGGCTAGGAAGAGCAGACCTACTTTGTAGTTTTGCCTTATTTGATGACAACCCAGGTAGAATAAATACTCTTGAGGATGAATTCAAAAAAATAACTCCAGAAATAATTTCTAAAACTATTGAAGAATATCTGAGAGAAGGAAACAGAACAATCCTCACCGTGAACCCTTTACTAGCAGCATCAAATAACACACAGCCATGAGAAAGATCATATTCATAATAGCAACTTTATTTTTAAGTATTCCTGTACTTACTGCTCAGGAAAAAGAAACACCACCAGAAGGTGGAACCCCATTAGGGTTTACAGTCCCTGAAAAAGAGATTGTAAATCTTGATAACGGTCTCACATTAGTTATGGTACCCTACGGGGCCATTCCTAAAGCAACTATACGTGTGAGTATAGCTACAGGGAATGTACATGAAAAAGAAGATCAGGTATGGTTATCAGATCTTATGGCAGATTTATTAGAAGAAGGGAGCCTTACATATAATGCAAAGCAAATCGCTGATAAAATGGCTAATATGGGAGGAAATTTAAATGTGCGTGTTTCACCGCATCACACAAGTTTTAATAGTTCTGTACTATATGAATATACCCCTGATGCACTTACTCTTATCGGAGATGTTATTCAGAATCCTGCATGGCCAGAATCTGAGATAGATCGTCTTAAAAATGATATGAAACGCAATATTACTGTATCCCTTTCTAGACCGCAGGCGCAAGCTTCAAGAGATTTCTTTTCTAGCTTATATCCAGATCATCCCTATGGGAAAGTATATACTACAGAGGCTATGGTAGATTCATTTACGATAGAAGATATCAAAAACTTTTATAATGAAAATGTAGGTGCAAAACGTACTACTATTTATGTCGCGGGACGATTTAATAAACAGAAAGTAACAGATGCAGTTAAAAATACATTTTCAAATTGGAAAGAAGGTCCGGAAGTTTCTTACCCACAAGCTGTAGCAAATGCGCAGGGCTCTGTAAAAATAATAGATCGCCCAGATGCTCCGCAATCTACGATTCTCTATGGATTACCTGTGGCAAATACAGGGAGTGAAGATCATGTAGCTTTAAGTATTACTAATTCTTTATTAGGAGGATCTTTTGGATCTCGTATTACAAGTAATATACGTGAAGACAAAGGGTACACCTATTCTCCTAGAAGTACTGTAAACAATAATTATAAGACAAGTATTTGGTATGAAAGTGCCGATGTTACTACAGAGTTTACTGGGGCTTCCTTAGAAGAGATTAATAAAGAAATTACAAGGTTACAAAACGAACCTCCTACTGCAGAAGAATTAAAAGGAATCCAAAATTATGAAGCTGGTATTTTTGTTTTACGTAACTCTTCCCCAGGAGGAATCATTGCGCAACTTGAATTTATTGACTTGCACGAATTAGATGATTCTTATCTAACAAATAGAGTAGAAAATATTCATGCTGTTACCCCTGGGCAAGTCCAGCAAATGACAAAAAAATATATCGATCCATCACAAATGACATTAGTGGTTGTGGGTGATAAGAAAGTCATTCAAAAACAAATACAGGAAACATTAAATACTGATGCTATAAAACAATAGTAATTGTATTTGATATTATAATAACTATAAACGCCACTGTAATTATACAGTGGCGTTTATTATTTGTGTATAGAATTAGTGTATTCGCTTTCGCGAAAGCGGACTAATTACTTAGCGATATTTACAGCTCTTGTCTCGCGTATCACCGTCACTTTTACTTGTCCAGGATAGGTCATATCTGTTTGGATTTTCTGAGATATTTCAAAAGATAGTGCTGCCGCTTTTTCATCATTTACTTTTTCACTTTCTACAATAACTCGAAGCTCCCTTCCTGCTTGGATCGCATATGCTTTTTTGACACCACTAAATCCAAAAGCAATGTCTTCAAGGTCTTTTAATCGTTGAATATACGAGTCTAAAACTTGACGTCGAGCTCCAGGTCGAGCTCCACTTATCGCATCACATACCTGAACAATAGGTGATAATAAAGAAGTCATCTCTATCTCATCATGGTGAGCCCCTATAGCATTACATACATCTGGTTTTTCCCCATGCTTCTTTGCCCATTCCATTCCTAGGATTGCATGTGGTGTTTCTGTCTCCGTATCTGGTACTTTACCTATATCATGTAATAATCCAGCACGACGAGCAAGCTTAGGGTTTACTCCTAACTCTGCTGCCATTACTGAACATAATTTTGCAACCTCTCTACTGTGTTGTAACAAGTTTTGACCATAAGAAGATCGATACTTCATACGCCCTACAGCTTTAATAAGTTCTGGATGAAGTCCGTGTATTCCTAAATCAATTACTGTACGCTTTCCTACTTCTACAATTTCTTGTTCTATTTGTTTTGTCGTTTTACGTACGACCTCTTCAATACGTGCAGGGTGTATACGTCCGTCTGTTACTAGTTTATGTAATGACAAACGAGCAATCTCTCTGCGTACACTATCAAAACAAGATAATATAATTGCATCTGGCGTGTCATCTACAATGATTTCTACACCTGTTGCTGCTTCTATTGCACGTATATTACGGCCTTCTCTACCAATGATACGGCCCTTTACATCATCACTCTCTAAGTTAAATACTGAAACACAGTTTTCTACAGCTTCTTCAGTTCCTATACGCTGTATAGTACTGATTACAATTTTTCTTGCTTCTTGCTCTGCAGTCATTTTTGCCTCTTCCATAGCACTTTGTATATGTGCCATAGCATCCGTTTTTGCCTGATCTTTAAGAGATTCTATAAGTTGTTCTTTGGCTACGTCTGCTGGCAATCCTGAGATTACTTCCAATTGCTGTACGATGCTCTTGTGTACTTTATCTATTTCTGATTTCTTTTTATCAAGATATCCTACACGGTCATTATAATCATTGAGTTTATCTTCAAGCCCCTGATTTAATTTTTTATTTCGTGATAACTCACTACTGACTTGTGATTCCTTATCGCGGGTGCGCTTCTCGGCCTCAGATATTTTTTTATCGCGATTTAATATTACTTTTTCATGCTCGGCTTTAAGTTCTATAAACTTTTCTTTAGCTTGTAGTATCTTATCTTTCTTAGTCGCTTCGGCTTCTACCTTTGCTTCCTTGATAATTCCTTGTGCGCTTTTCTTTGCTTGAGAAATCACCTGAGATGCATTGTTACGTTCTAGTAATTTTGCTATCAAAAAACCGATAGCAAGTGCAATCACACCTACTATAAACAGAAGTATGTTATGTTCCATAGTTCAATATATAATCAATACTCTCTAGTATATAAAGAGTATTCGGATGGTTAATAATAAGGGAAAAACCCTTTCAGTTTGATAAATCCCTTTTATTATAAGGGTATAAAAAAAGCCTGCATTAGTTGGGTTTTTGTATAAACTCCTAAATAAAAGGATTAGAGCTAGAGGACTGATCAAGAATCCGTGACGAAGACGGCGCGCTTTTACAATCCAGATTCACTCTTTACAAAAAAATATCTGTTGAGTTTATCAAAAAAAGACCAATGCAGGCAGTAATATGCTGTATGTAAAGAACATTTACGACACACTTTCATCCAGAAGAGTCACTAGCTTTTGCAAGCGAGACTGAGCTTCTTTAGTATCTGTATCGTCATCTATATTTTTTTGGGTGGCCTGAGATGCAAATTGTAATGCGCACATAGCAAGTACATCTTGTTTATCTCTAACGGCATAACTTTGCTCAAATTGCTTAATCATGACTTCAATCTTCTTTGTCGCCTTACGTAATCCCTCTTCCTGTTCCATAGGAATAGTGAGTGGATATACACGATCTGCAATCGATAATTTAATTTTAAGCTTTTCAGACATAAAATTTTTTATTCAGAAAGTGACACTACACAAGCGTCTATTTCTCTAATTAAAGCATTTATTTTGAGCTTGGTTTCCCTCTTATAATCGTTACTGCCTAGTAATGCATTTGCCGTTTTGAGTGTTGTAAACTCCTCTTTTTGATTTGTTATATCTACTTTGAGTTGTAAATTTTCTTTCTCAATAGTATCTATCTTTTCTACTAGAAGTTGTTGCTCTTGTTTTAACGCCTCATAACGTGATAACAAAGTGCTGATTCTATTTTCTAAAGAATCAATAACTTCTGTAAGATTACTCATAATGACATTGCATATACTACGTAACACAAAGTTAACATTAGTGAGATAGAAACGCAATAAGAAACGTTAAAAATTAAAATAGCTCTAAAGTATATCAAAATCAATGCTTTAGCTCTTTTTTTATTACTTTATATAGTTTTTTAGAAAGTTCCTTAATATAAAGAGGGGCGTTTATAAAACTATCTTTCTTTGATTGGGCTATCTCCATAATGGAAAAAACATGTTTTAACCCCATTTTTTCTGTTTCCTCAGATTCTAATTGGTTTATACCACAAATAGCATAGACAGGAATTGCATATCCTTTTGCTTTTTGAGTGATTCCTTTGACCAATTTCCCATTCATTGTTTGTGTATCAATACTCCCCTCCCCTGTTATTATACAGTCAAGTTCTTTAGTTGCCATAAGTGATTCAATACCTGATATTTCTGTTAAAAAGGAAACTCCCGATATAAAATCTGCATTAAAAAAAGTGGTAAGACCAAATCCAGATCCTCCTGCAGCTCCAGCGCCTGGTTGTAAAAAATTATTTTTTCCTAAATCGTTTTTGACACATATCAATAGGCGTTCCATATTGGCCTCCAAATCCACAATATCCTCTGAAGTCGCTCCTTTTTGTTTTGCATAAATAAAAGAGGCTCCATTTATTCCAGTAAGTGGATTATCTACATCATTTATTGCATATATCTTTGGGAACTTTATGTCTTTAGGTAATACAATTGCATCGAGTGTTTCAAGTGTTTTGCCTGTAGGGTTAATCTTATTTTTATTTTTATCTATAAATTCATATCCCAGTGCTGCTGCCATTCCTGCTCCCCCATCATTTGTAGCGCTCCCTCCTAATCCTACGTAGATTTTTTCGGCGCCACGTTCTATAGCATCTTTTATTTGTAATCCTGTTCCATAAGTAGAGGTATGTAATGGATTGCGTTCTTCCATAGATAATAATTCCAAGCCTGAAGCTTTGGCAAGTTCTATATATGCTGTTTTATATGCTTTCGCGAAAGCATACATAGCTTCTATATCCCTACCTAGAGGATCTACTGTAGACATGAGGATAGTATCTGTATCTACATAACGTTGTATAAAACTAAGGAATCCTTCTCCTCCATCGGAGGCAATACAGGTCTCAATTTCTATAGAAGGATCTACTTCTGTAAAACCACTACTCAATTCTTCAATGATAGATGTGGCAGATATTGAGTCTTTAAAACTATCAGGAATAAGAAGTATCTTCATCTTAACCAAAAATTTTAGGAACTAAAAACCCAAAAGCCACAATAACCACAAAGAAGATTAATAAAATATATACTTCATTTCGTTGGTAATCTTCTTTCTTAATTGCAAATGAAATGCCTGTATCTGTTTTAACAGGAATTTTTGACGTCATCGCACTCACAACATATGCAACGACAAGTGCAATTACGACCCCTGTAACATTAAGCCATATCCAAAAAATCTCAAATCCTAGATCAATATGAAAAAGACCTTGAATGGTTTTTGAAAAGATTAAATTGATTCCTACTGCTGTAAGAATTCCAACATTCATTCCTATATGATTTACTTTTTTTGAAAAAATAGCAAGTATAAAAGTAACTAGTACAGGGCCATAAAAGACAGATCCTATGGCATTAATAATTTCTATCACTGCACTTTTACTCCCTCCAAATAAAAATGAACAGGCAATACACGCTACTCCCCAAAACACAACAGAAATTTTTGAATAAAGCATGTATTTTGTATTACTTAATTTTTCTTTACCCCGATTAAAAAAATCTTCTACAGATACTGCAGACAATGAATTTACGGTAGAGCTTAATGAAGACATTGCTGCCGAAAGTATAGCAACCATTAAGATTCCTATAAACCCATGAGGTAAGTATTTTGTTATAAATACAGGGATCATTAAATCTGCTTTATAACCCGTTGCCGCATAATCTGCTGGGAAATACTTTTGAGTAGTTGCTGCTATCTCAGTCATAAAATCCGGAGCCATTGTCAGTAATGCCCCTATAAAAAGTCCCATAGTACAATAAACCAACACAACGGGAAAACGTAATAATCCATTGGCAAGTAATAACTGACGTATTGTAGACTCATTCTTTGCAGATAACATTCGTTGTGCCTGAGACTGATCACATCCATAGTAAGAGACATATAAGAAAAAACCTCCAAATATCATCGGCCATAAACCATACTCCTCACCTGCTCCAATACCCATATTAAAGTCTATTACTTTTAAACGTTCTGGATCAAACCCTTGTGACAGTCCTCCATGATCTTGAATCAATTGCCACCCATAATAGGTACAAACAATAAGACCTCCAAAGAGTAATATCATTTGTATAGCATCTCCCCATACAACAGCTTTCATCCCGCCTTGCCAAGAATATACAATGGTTATAGCACTTATAATCAACACTGTATATACATAATCTATATCAAGTACTGCCTGTAAAATAATGGCTATTGTATAGACCATTACACCAGTTCCCAATGCTTTGCTTATTTGAAATACGATACTTAAAATCAATCTTGTTGAAGGTGCAAATCGGCGTTCTATAAATTCGTAGATACTTACAACTCCTGACCTAAATAGAGGAGGGATTATAAACAAAAGAATAAAAGCCATTGCTAGTGGTACTGCAAATTCAAACGTAAGCCATTTCATACCTCCGTTAAGTTTGAGACCTACAAATGCAGGTGCCGAAATAAAGCTTATTGCAGATAATTGAGTAGCCATTGTTGATAAACTCAATGGAAACCACCCCATACTACGCCCTCCTAAAAAATAGTCTTTAGCATCCTTATTATCCTTAAAGAAATAGCCCATTCCTAAAAAAAACACGATATATACAATTACTATCGTAATGTCTAACCAATTCATCTATCTACGTATTTAAAATTAAATCTAATGTAAGAGCAGCACTCCATGAGAAATTAGCCCCTCCATATCCTTTAGTTAATCCTGCATCAACGGTTTTACGAGGGTCAAAATATTCATAAAAGCCATAAGTATTCATAAAATATAGTGTATCCTTCTTAATGGTTTCTGCTAGTTTTTCTTTTTCATATCGTTTCAATCCTCTATAGATAAGCCAGTTTAAATTGATCCATACGGGTCCACGCCAATAACGTTTTGGATCAAAATGTATACTTACCGGATTAAAAGAAGAGCATAAGAAATACTCATCATTAGGGCCACTAAAGCTCCCTTTTTCAAAATTACTGACAATCTCAGACGCTCTCTCTTGGTCAGGGATACCTGCAAATAATGCTGTAAAAGAAGAAGAAGAGATATGATTTATAGGCCTATCATTACGCAAATCATAATAAATATAACCTTTTAACTCTTTATTGTATAACTTATCATTATAGGTTTTTCTACTCAATGTATTCCATGTTTTCAATTGGGCTACCTGATCATTTTTTCCTAAAATCTCTCCTATCTGTATTAGGCTTTCATTAGATGCAATAAGCATTGCATTAAACAAAGGATCTTGAACTAAGAAAGGAGATTTTTCTGTAATAAGAGCATCGTCATATTTCCATTCTTTGAATAATTCTATAAGGTGGATATAATGTTGATACTCACGATTACTTGGTCTATGGCTTGCTGCTATATGAAGATTATCTTTTCGTTTTAAATCATACGCTGGTGAATCCATCGTATCCCATATAGAATCCCAGACTGGGCTGTTGTCTGTACCAGATTCCCAGTTATGACAGATATAGACTAATCCTTCTCCATGCGGATCTCTATGTGTATAAAAATAATGATGGTAGTTATAAATAGCATCGTATACTTTTTTTAAAAAGAGAAGGGTTCTTGAGTCCGCTTTCGCGAAAGCGTACAACTCTCCTAAAACAAAACCTAATACGGGTGGTTGAGTAATTCCTGAAGTTGGAATAACTGGCGCATGAATACTTACATGAGATGCTTGAATTTCAGGTCCTGGGAAATAAGTATCTGAGTCGTTATGAAAAATAATATGTGGTATAAAACCATTGGCCCATTGACCTGATAATAAAGATGTTATTTCTGTAAAAGCGCGTTCTAAATCAATATGCATCCATCCTAATGCTATAAAACCAGAGTCCCAGTTCCATTGAAAAGGGTATAGTCCCTCACAGGGAATTGTAAAATAATCTTTCCAATTATTCTCGAGTACTTCAATGGCACGCTGGCGTATGTCAATAATCATAAATATGTATTTCTACTTCTTAAATATACTGCTTAATGATTACTTTTGACACATCAAATTATAAGTTGTGTCATTTACCAAAACCACAGAAGAAGATTCCTATTACAATCATTTAGAAAAAATGTCAATAGAGAAATTATTATCTAATATTAATAACGAAGATAAAACCGTTCCTCTTGCTGTAGAAAAGGCTTTACCTGAGATTGCAACTGTTATAGAGCAGGTAGTATCTAGATTAAAAAGTGGAGGGCGCTTATTTTATATGGGGGCAGGCACTAGTGGCAGATTAGGAGTTGTAGATGCTTCAGAATGTCCTCCTACTTTTGGAGTCTCAGATAATGTTGTAATTGGATTAATTGCAGGCGGAGATACAGCAATCAGAAGTGCCGTAGAATTTGCAGAAGACAGTACTGAACAAGGATGGAAAGATCTTCAGGAATATGCAGTTACAGATAAAGATTTTGTTATAGGCATTGCGGCTTCAGGAACAACCCCATATGTCATTAGCGCACTAGAAGCTTGTAATACGCATGGGATAGGTACTGGTTGTATTACTTGTAATGCAGGAAGTCCGCTATCATTGACTGCAGCATACCCTATAGAAGTTATCGTAGGACCAGAGTTTGTTACGGGTAGCTCACGGATGAAAGCAGGAACTGCTCAAAAACTAGTTCTCAATATGATTTCTACAGCAACGATGATTCAGTTAGGAAAAGTAAAAGGTAATAAAATGGTCGATATGCAACTGAGTAACAACAAACTTGTTGATCGCGGTACACGCATGATTATGAATGCACTTAAGATTGAAGAACAAAAGGCAAATGAATTGCTTTTAAAATATGGGAGTGTACGTAATGCAATAGATAGCTATGAGCACAAATAAAGAAGTATTACTTAAAGGAATTAAAACAATGGGGGGGACTTTATTTTTATTGATCCTTGCTCCGCTTATTCTTAATTCGTCTTTTAAAAATCAAGATCATCCTCTATTTATTCCTGTACTTGGCATCGGAATTATATGCCTAATTGCTGCTATCTATTTTGGGTTCAAAGGAATAAAAACACTTATGAAAGCACTCTTTAATGATTAAGTGTTATTTTTAGTTATTGCAGTATAACCTAAGTTCTTTTTCTATACCAAAAAAACGCAAGCATCAATAGTAAGAAGGTTCCTGCTCCCAATAATATATATATGTTATTAGAAGGTTCGAATGACATAGGCTCCATATTGCCTGCGGGTATAAATGCAGCCCAAAAATAAGGTGCTGTCAATTCTTCATTTTCAATATAGGTAAGCTTTGCATTATGTAATGCTTTGTCTTTGGGTAACCCATCTTTTATATTGATATAAAAGAGCTCCATTAATTTTGACGTCTGCGCATCATTGACATTCCAAAGACTAGTTACTGTACTTTGAGCACCTGCATATGTAAAGGCCCTTGCCAGACTAATAACCCCTTCCCCTTTTTTTATTTCTCCTACTCCTGTCTCACATGCGCTGAGTACTACCATATCTGCATTTAAATCAAGATTGTATAGTTCTTTTACATATAATTTATCTTCTACTTCTGGAATGGAATCATTCCCATTATCAAAGGCTATGTATGAATAATCCCCATACGTATCATTAGCTTTTGCATGTGTAGATAAGTGAATTATTTTATAGTTTTTTGAATTCTTAACAAAATTAATTTTAGTTGCAGCATCTGATTTATAAATATCAGTTTTTATTAAATCACTTATTGTTTCTACCTCAGGAATATTATATTTAAGTCTCCCTAATCCATTACGTCTCATCGCTATAGTAGTATAGGTATCTTCACTCTTAAATTCTGGAGCAAAGGCTATGATCTTATCATTTAATCCTTCTGGTTCTCTGGCATTTATTTGATCTAATAATGTTGCAGAGTAGGAATAACTAATAGTATATTTTTTAAGTAAATAGGGTAGTTTTCTAGTATTTATTTCCTGGTTTACACGCTCAGTTAATAATGCGTCAAATGGAATAAAGCTAAGCTCACCATCTGGGACTATAATTACATTTTCAGATAATTCCTTTTCTACAGGAGCTATAAGTGTATTATATAATGTATAAGCCGCTTCTACATATAATTTATTTGGATTATCGCTGTTATTATTGACCTTTTCTTTTTGAGACCAGTAGTTGTAAATTCCATCTCGTAATTGCTCTACAGTATCATTAAATGAAGAGTCTATCTCTACTTTCTTTAGTAAATACGAATCCTTATTAATAACAAAAATAAAGAGCTGCTCTTCTCCCATAAAATACTCTACTAAAGATTGTTTGTTTTTTAGAAATTTTTGAACCTGTGCTATATCAACTACATTATTATCATGAATAAGTTGATAATAATTGGGATACTCTTTTTTAAAAAGTGTTGTTATCTCTTCACGCTCTTGTTTATTTTTAAAAATTTTATCATTTATAGCGACTAAAACACTGTCATTAGGCACAGAACTATTTGATATTTCATATTGTGTTTTTTCTAATCTAGAAAACTCTATGTTTAAATCTTCATCTTTATCAAGGAGTTCTTGCGGTATACCACTTATTTTTATCGCATTCTCTTTATAAAAGCTTTCCAATAGTTTACGAGATTTTACTAATTCTGAAATTTTAAAGGCTTCATTAATTTCTTTTTTATCACCTTTTTCTAAGATATGAGAAATCCCTTCTTCATATAAATGATGAGCACCTCCTATGTATATATTTTCTGTTTTTTCGCCAAAAGAATTCTCAATAATAAAATCTTGAAATGCTATAAAGCGTTTGTCAACGTGTCGCAACGAATCTAAATAAGTAACAGGATCTGTATGCTGAACTAACTCATAATAATTACCGAGTGTCTCAAGAAAGGAGCGTCTTGCACTTAAAAAGTTTATAGAATGAAATATTTCTTCATTTTTATCATTAAATCCTAAGGAAGTACTTAAGGTATCTAAATACCTCCGAGCCATTTTATAATCTTCCTTATGAAAATAAGTTCGTATAACCTCAATATAAGCAAGCCCCCCTTCTTTTTTACTGTCTTGTTTCATAAGCGATAATGATTTCTTTGCATAATGCAATGCTTTATCATAATTACTCAAATGTCTATATGCTCTTGATAAGTTCATATACACAACCACAAGATCTTCATAATTCTCATCATATCTATTGAGTATGATATCTCTGGATAATTCTAAATAATAAAGTTCCTTCTCATAATCACCTATAGATCTATACGTTTTTGATAACGAATTATATACATAATGTTTTGAAATAGATGTCTTTGGATTTTTATCTATAATTTCTTCGCTCTTTTCTAGGAATTCTAATGCCTTCTCATAATTACCTATTTCATTGTATGCCACACCTAATGTGTTGTACGGAGGTGCCAGTCTTGAATGATTAACCCCATATCGTTTATAGATTTCTATAGACTTTAAACTATAATCTATACATTTATTATAATTATATGTATTGAAATACATGTTTGATAAATTCACATACATTGGCGCTAAAGAAACATGCTTATCACCATGAGTTTTCGTTATGATTTTTACAGATTTTTCGTAATAATATTTTGCTTTCTTATTATAACCCCTTTCATAGTACACATTTCCTATATTGTTATAATACTTAGATACTATAGGGTCATTTTCATCATGATATAATAAATAAACATTCAATGCTTTTAAGTTATACTCTAAAGCTAGATCAAGTTTTTTTTGTCGTTTATAAACTATCGCTATATTGCCATAGGCAACTGCTGTTTTAAGGTGTTCTTTGCCAAAGGTATTTTCATTAATAACTATCGCTCTTCCTAATTTGTCTAGGGCAGATTCATGCTTGTTCTGCATAGCATCAACGGTCCCTAAAATATATAATACAAGGCCTAACTCTTTAGTTTCTAAACCATTCTTATTAAGAATACGAAGTGCCTTATTACTATAATAAGCAGCTGAGTCTATTTTTCTTGCTTTAAGATAAGCAGCACCAAAAATTCGGTATACTCTAGCAAGCGTTGTATCAATTACCTCATTAGTATCTAATAATTCTTTTGCTTTACTATTAACTTTCAATGCATCTTGATATAATTCATCATCTAGAAGTCGAGATGCACTATCAACCATTTTTAAAGCCTTCGTTTTTTCATTTTGTTGAGCAACCGACAAATGTATAATCGCAAAAAATAAAATAGTTAGAAACCTCTTTAAAAAAAGAGAATAGTTATAGTGTTTACTCATAATGGTAATTATTTTTCTGTTTGCTTAAGTAATTCTGTAATTTTTCTTTGTTTGATAGCTCCTACCAATGGTAATAATTCTTTATATACATGTCGTGTTTTCTCAAGGCTATCTTGTTTTAAAAAAATAAGTCCTAAATACCATTGTGCTTCATTATAAAAAAGATGCTTTTCTGTTATTTTTCTAAACTCTACCTGAGCAGCTTGGAATCTGTTATTAGCTAGTAATGACTGCGCGTAATAAAATGTGATATTATCATTAGTTTTTGATTCAGAGATTATTTTTTCAAAAGTAGAAATTGCATTTGCGTAACTTTCTTCATCATATAATTGTAATGCTTTATCTAAAGTTGTTATACTATCCTTATTTGAACTCTTTGAGCTATATACATTTGGATATGGCTCATAATAATTTTTATATAATTGATCAATATCTATAACAGTATTGCCTATTTCAAGAAATATACTTACACTAAATAATAGTATAGCAATAGCAGCTGTTGCTATAAATATTTTATAATATTTATTAAAACGTCTCACAGGAGTTTTCTCTCTTTGAGAAATACTTATGTTTTTAAGCTTTTCTTTAAGTTGTTGCCTCCCTAGTTGTCTTATAACTGCTTCTTCAAGCATTACCTTAAACGTTTCTGTCTCTTTTCTTTCTATAAAAAGAAGTCTTTCTTCCGCAGATAAGGTATCTGATAAAAATTTATCAATAAGTAACTCATCAGATATGGGTGAAGTACTCATATTGTTATTTCTTTTAAAATCTTAGAAAAGTAAGAGGATTTTTCTATATTAATACGTAATGATTTTAGGCACTTATGCTTCTTATTTCGTGCAACTTGCTCATTCTTAAAACCATATTTTATTGCAATCTCATTCATAGACATCTTTTTATAGATACTATCTATCAGAATCTTTTTACACCCTTCTTGCATAGAATCTAAAATTGCTTTTGTATACTCAGAAATATCTATAGCATATTGTTCTATGTCTATATGTGCTATCCCTATATCCTCAATATTTTCATTTGAAAGAGGGGTTTCTTTCTTCTGTTTTTTTAATTTATTTAACCATATATATTTCCCTACTGTGAATATATAACCTGCAATGGTTGTTTGTAACCTAAACTCTTTAGATTTTACTTTTTCATAAAATACTATAATTGCATCTTGTAATACATCATCAGCATCATCTGTACTTCCATTATTTGAAAGAATAAATGGATATAATGAATTTTTAACAGACGCATATAAAAATTCAAGCACACGATCTTCTTCTAGTGTGTTTCTTATAGCATTTAAAATTTCTAGATCAGAGTACGAAGCCTTCTTGATTTTCCTTTTACTAAAGTATGCATTCATTCGGGGAGGCTTATTCTTTTTAGTATTTCTATTACCACTTTTTAAGCATATCTATAAGAGGTAATTCTAGTAAAAGTACCTAAAATACTTTAAAATTTACTTGTATAGAACTGACATTGTATAATTGTTTCTCACTTGAAACCTATTCACAACAAAGTTAACCTTTTAACATCTTTCTAAACTCGATGGTACGAAAATATTCCTGCTTAACTAAAACTCCTTCTTTAATAAGTATGCAAAAAAACTAACAAATTTTAAAAAAAGAGGTTACACTTTTTCTAAATCCACATATAGAGGTAGAAAATATAGTATAAATGATTGTTGAAAAGAGTCTTTTACAGGACACATTACTTAAAAATCATATAAATAATTATAGCCTTTTTACTACGCAAAGTTTTAGTAAAGAACAGGAATACTTGCTAATTCCGAGTACAGAGAAAACTATATATATAGGTCTCAATTGTGATTTTAAAATAACTGAAAATATCATCCAAATTAAAGAAAAAGAAACTCCTATATTGAAGATTACTACTCTTAAAATATGCAATCTAGATAAAACATATAGAGTCGTTTTATCTGGAAACCCTATCTGGTTTTCTATCACATTTTTTCCATTTGCATTCACACATTTTACAGAAGAATGTTTAAAAAACAATCTCTATTTAAAAACACTCTTACTCTCAAAGCAAGGTACATTTATACATCCTAGAGATATTCAAGATAATTTAATTTCTTACCTAAAGTCAATCTATAGGCCAGTAGAAAGAATTCATCCTGATTACATCCTTCCATTATTAAAGAAGGGAACTCCAATAACAGAAATTGCAAAACAGCTCAATATAAGCTATAGAACATTATATAGATATTTTAAAACATACTCTGGATATACACCTTCATTATTTGTTAGAGTCATGCGTTTAAATCTAAAATTGCAAGAAGAACAATCTACACATCCAGAAGTAGATCTCCATTTTTATGATGCATCCCACTTTACAAGGGAGTGTAAACATTTCATAGGATATACGCCCACAAAATTCATCGCTCATTTTAAAAAAATAGATGGGACTCTATATAAAAAAATAACTAATGACCATTCTATACAATGAAAATGAAACATCAAAAAATACTTTTGAACGATGATTTTAAATCATTTCTAATACCCAGTATTATAATTACTCCTATTTCTTTTGGACAAATACATGTAAAGTAAGATACAACAGGTAATAATTAGAGAATTAAAACCATAACATATAAATAATAATAAAATGAAAAAACTTGCCTATTTACTCTTAGTAATACCATTTGCGATTCAAGCACAATTTACAAGTATTTGTAATTGCAATATAGATTATGGATTAAAATCCTATCATACAGGCGATTCTAAAATGAAATTTAGTGATGAATCAAAATTAGTTATTAAAACTTATTTCTTAATCGAAGAAGAAACAGCTATTGAACGAGATCTTGGTGAAGAAGATTATTTAGCAGCTATAGCCTATTTGAATATCAATTATAATCAATTCAACATTTTTTTTAAATATTCAGGTTTTGAATTTATAGAAGACATCGGAGATTATGATAATAATTATTATCCAGATAGGATTAATTTTAGAATACAGGGAATTGATGGTGGAGCGGTCGCTGGTTTTCCTAATCCTTTAAACATCATAATTACACATCAAGCATTTACAAATGATCAAAACAAACAATTTCTAATTGCGCATGAGGTGGGTCATATTCTAGGGTTGAGGCATACAAACGGAAATACTTCAAGATTCCTTGACAATTTTACAACTCAACTTACTTGTAATTCAAATCAAATTTCATCTGGTAATTTTCCGAGCTTAAATTCGACTTCAGAAAATGTAACTAGAGATGAGACAGATACTGTTAATTATAATGCAGACGAAACTGGTGATTTGGTTACAGATACTCCTGCAACATATTTTGAAGTTAATTTATGTCTAAATAATAATTCTGGAACTCCCATACTTGAATATTTATACAGTGATGAAGTAGTAGACGCTACTAATACCCCCTATGAAGATATAGACGTTAACAACTTTATGGTTTCAGATAATAGAATAGAGTTTTATGGATATAATACTTCATTTACTGAAGGTCAGGGTATACGAATGAGAGAGACCATAGAAAATGAAGCTATTATACAAGCAATTTTAACACCCGTATCTTCTCTATATGAACCTTATAAAGGAAATTATTATGTTGCTGGACCAAGTAATCCTGATGACAAACCGCTTTTTCAACCTGGTTTTGATTATAAATTTGTAAGTGCTGGAGGACAAACTCCTAATGGCTATCAAATATATAATACCCCTTCAGATTATGAAGACACTACCTTTGTCTATGATTCAAGTATCATTTTGAAAGAAATAGATCGCTTTTCACTAGACCTAGACAATATTTATCACCCAAATAGATCAGCTATCGTTATTGAACAATTAGAAGATCAGCCCAGACGTTGTTATCACAATGTAAACAGAGCAATAAGTGGTGGAAAGATAATTAAGTTTAATGATGGTGTCTTAAATGGTAACTACACCATTATAGAAAAAAATTCTTCCGATATCAATCAACCCACTTTAATACAAGACCTAGAAAATGGATTGTACCTTATTAGAAAACAATATAATGATGGTACACAAGAACAAAAAATAATCTTAAAACAAAATAACAATTAAGAGAGTTATTAGAACAACAGGGGTATAAAAAATAACTTTCTTTAAAACAAAGTCATTCATCATTGGATGGCTTTGTTATTTAAAGTAGAAAACAATAAATTAAATACCCTCTCTTTTAGGAATAGGAGTTGAAGGGTTGTATCCAAAGCCTGGAATCACAACATTCACATCAAGAGCACACATAATATAACTAATAATAGCATAATGATGTGTTGCATGTGTATTTGCTTGAGCAAGAATACTCTCTAACGTATACATTACTGTTACTTTCCCATCACCAAGATTATCGGTAACATTCAACAAATAGTCAGTGTTTACATCTACAAATGCAGATAATTGTCGTTGAATCTCATAGATATGTTCTCTTGCCGCACCAGGATTTATAGAAATGATTTCATCTCTTTTTCGTGCCGTTAAGTCTATATCATTATTCTGTAAACCAGAGATAATACAATCAAAAAAATCTAAGGCATGTCGTAGATGAGAACCTATACTACTATAATAAGGTCCAATACTATTGTCTATATATACTTTTTGATCTATTGTATCAATTAAAGAGATTGCGTTATTTAAATTTTTATTTATAGTAGATATAATTGTTGCTCGCATAAAGTAATTTATTTGGTAAAGATAAATAATTAAAACGTTAAGATGTTATTGTAATGTATATCATGTAATTTATACGATAAATATATTAGGTTGTAAGTATCATAAAATACAGCAGACCTAATTAAATAAGATACTATATAATAATCAATACTATGAAATACCTATTAATACTTTCATTGAGCTTTACAATGCTATCCATTACTGCACAAGAAATCATAACCTACCCTTCTGAAGATGGCTTACAAATAACAGCAGATTATTATAACACCACAAATAGTGATACCTATATCATACTCTTTCATCAAGCCGGATGGAGTCGTGGGGAATATAAAGAAATAGCGCCAAGATTAAATACATTAGGATATCATTGCATAGCTGTAGATCAACGTTCAGGAGGAAGTGTTAATGACGTTATGAATCTCACGAATAAAGAAGCAAAAAAAGAAGGAAAAAAGACGGCATATATAGATGCATTTCAAGATATAGAGGCCACAGTTGCATATGTAAAAAAAACATATAAACCTGCTAAAATTATAATCTGGGGAAGTTCATATTCATCTTCATTGGTATTAAAATATGCTGGAGATTACCCTAATAGCATAGATGCTGTATTATCTTTTTCGCCAGGAGAATATTTTGGTCAAAAAAACTTTATAAAAAATAGTGCTTCAAAGATAAGTGTCCCATCGTTTATTACGTCTGCTCAAAATGAGAAAAAGAATTGGTCGGCTATACAGGAAGCAATACCAACAACGACAAAAGTAGCATATACCCCCACATCCTCTGGCAACCATGGTTCAAGAGCATTGTGGGAAAAATTTGATGACAGTAATGGATATTGGAATGCAGTAATTGCATTTTTAAAAAAAATATGAGAGTTAGTTAGTCATTCGCTTTCGCGAAAGCATACAATCACTCCTCAGAATAGTTCCAAAAAGGAATACGTATGATTCTTCTAAAGTAGACACTATCTAATCGATGGTCTTTTCTCTTAATCTCTAAAACATGCTTCCCTTTTTCTAAATCACGGATGTCCAACACCGTCTCAAAGCCGAGTTGTCCTTTCGTATTTTCTGTAAAAACAAGGTCAAAATTATAAGAAGTCGTATCCACTTTTAGTAAATACATTTCTTGTAATGTAGATAAATAATCTTTAAATAACTTCCCTTTTTTTCTCCAATCTAAAGTTCCGGATCCAAATATAGAATAGAGACCTCTATTGTCTTCTTCTGGTTTTAGTTTTTCATTAAAATAAAAAACGTCATCCTCTATGTTAGCACCATATACAATAAATACGTTTAAAAAAGGATCTGTTATTACTTTGGATGGAATGGAGGCTCTATCTACAAATTTTAGATTGTCATTACGAATCAAATCGTTATAATTCTCCACATTCGCAACATAGGGAGTAGAATTAAGATCTCTCTCCAAATAATTGGACCTACTGAAACCAGTTTGAGCTACAATAGCTACTACCATATACAACGGAACTAGAAGTAAACTTAACCTTCTTCCAAATTTTGTGTCGAGTAAATTATATACAATAGGTCTATATAGAAATGAAAGCGTCAAGTATTTAAATACCCAATAAACAGGGTAGTAAAACCATGTTGTCCATTTCTTCTTTTTTAACCAACCTTGAGTAAAAAAATCAACAAAAGTAATAATTGCACCTACTCCTAATAATATTATCAGTGGTATAGCCACCCAATACCGTAAATAATCTGGCGTATTTTCACTATCAATCCAAAGTCCCAAAAGAGTAAATGTAGCAGCAAGTAGTAATAATCCCAGTAAATAAAACAATAATAGAAATGTTATTGCAAAAATGACACTACAGTACTTTTCTAATGCAGCTACATATCGATCAAAAGAACCAACTCTTTTAATTAGATGGGTTTTAAACTTTGTGCTATAGTTTAATTCATCATAGTCAATATCGCCAGATACATAACGTAAACCAATAGCTCCTATCCAAAGTCCTCTTAAAACAACATGTGCAAGTAGATTAATTGTAAGAATATACCAAGAAATCAATAACCCTTGCATGATAATAGACCGATACATATTGTTATTAATACGAGCTTCTAGGTTGGCAATTTCTATTGGTTCAATCACCATAAAAAGTCCATAAATAGCAAAACCTGAAATAATTAACTCTAACTGCCAGCTCTCTTGTTGTAGAATATCAAGCCAATCTTTAAATTTTTTATTGTTAGGGTCATTACTCATAAGGAAAGGTTATGTCTTAGAAGTATAAAAATAACGATTAATAATAAATCGAGAAGTACTATCTCTATACTATGACCATAGTATAGAGCATAAAAAAAGGTCTAACACATATCTGTATTAGACCTTAAAAAGGCGGCGACCTACTCTCCCACGATTGTAGTACCAT
>CANNDF010000003.1 GCA_947503305.1 uncultured Dokdonia sp. | reverse complement strand
ATGGTACTACAATCGTGGGAGAGTAGGTCGCCGCCTTTTTAAGGTCTAATACAGATATGTGTTAGACCTTTTTTTATTGCCTGAAATCATAGGAAAACCTAAAATACATTATCCTAATAGTGTAGAATTTGATACTTATTGGGGAAATAAATAATATAATTTATACCCCTGACATACCCTTGTCATATGGGGCGTCTATTTTTGTATAAATCTTAAAAATGATAGTATGTTACTTACAAAAAAAGGCGAATTAATTATAGTTGGAATCACAATACGAACTTCAAATGAGCAGGGTAAAGCTGAGAAGGATATACCTATGTTATGGAATACATTTATGACAGAAAAATGGTATGATAAAATCCCTAACAAAAAGGATGATACAATATATGCAGTATACACGGACTATGAAGGTGACTATAGAGAACCATACACTATGCTTTTAGGTTGTGAAGTATCAAGTTTAAATAACATTCCTGAAGAACTAGCTGTAAAGATTGTTCCGAAAGCTACTTATGCCAGATTTATTTCAAAAGGGGATTTGACAAAAGAAGCTATAATTAATACATGGATGGAAATTTGGGATACTCAACTAGATCGTGCTTATACTTGTGATCTAGAGGTATATGGGGAAAGAGCTAAGAATCCAATAAATGGAGAGGTAGACATACTTATAGCTTTAAATTAAAATTGTACGCGACTACTATGATTGAGATTTCGTACGATATGTGGCCTAAGACACAATTATAGATAACTTATTTATAATGTGATCGCTAGTGTTGTTCTTTTATTGCTTTTTGGCTACATTTAAGAAAACAATTTTTATGGCTAAAAAATATATAGTTAGTAGTTTATTATTCTGTATAAGTTTTTTTATATCTGCACAAGAGGATTCTTTTAAAGCTTTAGTTGGAGGTACATTAATCGATGGTTTTGGGGGCGATCCGATTAAAAATAGTGTTATTATTATTAAAGGGGACCGTATTCAAACGGTAGGTACTATTGAAACTATTACTATCCCAGATACTATCGAAGTGATATCTACTGAAGGGATGACTGTTCTTCCTGGTCTTTGGGATATGCATGTGCATACAATGATTAATGGTCATGCTGATTATGCTTATTGGGATAAAGTGTACCCTCCTTTACTTAAGGATGTAATTATGCCTTCATCTGCAGAACAATTGTTGATGGCTGGAGTGACAAGTGCTCGTGATTTAGGAGCTCCATTAGAAGAGAGTATTGCTGTACGAGATGCCATAAATAATGGAGAACGTATAGGGGCAACACTATATGTTTCAGGTCCATTTATACAGCATAAACCTTATCCTGGAACAGAAGCTTTTAGATGGGGAGTTGCGGGACCTGAAGATGGGCGTGCTAAGATTAAAAAACTTGCTAAAGCTGGTGTTGATTGTATTAAATTAATAGATCAGGATCAAATGACAATGGAAGAATTAAAAGCTATTGTAGATGAGGCTCATAAGCACAATCTAAAAGTAGTTGCACATGGACATCGTCCTGAGGAAATCAGAAGAGGGCTTTTAGCAGATGTAGATTGTTTTGAACACACTGGATTATCATCTGCTCCAGAATACCCGGAAGATGTTATGGCTATGATTAAAGAACGAACCGCTCAAATGAATAAAGGGCCTTTGTTTTGGTGCCCTACTGTAGAAGGTCTTTATAATTATGAGTATACACGCGATCATCCAGAAAAATTGGATAATGATTCTTGGCATCGAGGACTTCCAGATAGCGTAGTAGTAGATATCAAGAATAGCATTAAGCATCCTGATAGACTTCCTTATTTTCAGCTTACACCTGTACGTAAACCTACCTTAGAACGTAAAATTAATCAGCTTTTAGAAGCTGGGGTTGTCTTAATGGTAGGTACTGATAGTGGAATTCCTATGAAATTTCATAGCCAGTCTACATGGAATGAATTGGATGTATGGGTAAATGAATTTGGTATTGATCCAATGTATGCAATACGTGCGGCTACCTACTGGCCTTCACTATGGATGGGTAAAGCAAATGAAGTCGGTACTATTACTCCAGGTAAATATGCAGATATCATTGCTGTAGAAGGAGATGTATTACGTTATATCAGTTTATTGCAAGATGTAGATATCGTGATTAAGCATGGAAAAAGATATAAATAAGATATTTGCTTTCGCGAAAGCGTACTATATCTAAACTTAAGATGTAATATACTCTTTATACTCTAAGAATGTGGTTTCCATTTTTGTCATATATTCATTAAAAAAATCAAATACTTCTACCCATGTATTCTTATTGTGAATACTTACATTTTCTAATTGTAAGTAACAGCGGGCAATTATTTTTCCATTTGGAAGCGTGTAATTATCATCAAATATAATTTGAGGGGATATCTCTTGAATAAAATTAGTTTTGAGACTTAGTAGTTTTTCGTAATAATAGGTTTTAAAAATTGGGTCGTTTGACTCACAATCTATGGATACTTGAGCTTTCTTTGTATCAAATGTAAATTTTAGATTAAGATCTTTAATTTTTGTATTATATAGTAACCATTTGCGGGGATGACGTTTCCCAAAGAATATCCAGAACTCTTGTCGTATTTTTTTTGATTCTTCTTTGCTAAACATATCTTATAAAGATAGTATTGTAGTAAATAAAAAAAGGAATTCATATCATATGAATTCCTTTTTTTATTTTGTAGATATTATATTCTTAATTAAGTAAACTAGTTCCTGTTCTACCATTCCATGACCAAACGCCGGATATAGCAGGCATACAGTCATCTGCTACATATGTAGCTGGGGTAATTCCTGTTATTTCAGGAGTGAAGTTAATACTCCAATTAGAAGTTATACCATTTAAAGTACTACTTTGTCCACCAGCACTTATTCCAAAGTTTACCATATCTAAAGATGCAATAATTGCATTAGTTGCCATTACAGGTACAGGGGAGCAGGCAGTAGCAGTGTTAGGCTCTGTATTGTCGTCTGTAAAAGGAGTAGGTCCTCCTGTATGACTTACGGATACGGTTGCTATTTCTTGATAAAAAACAGTGACATCTATAGGAAATGGAAATCCTGGAGGGGTTACAGAGACAGTTTCTGATACAGTAATGCCACTACCTATTAAATCCCAATTACCAAAAAAACTTGCATCATCGGGCTGTGTATATGTTCCATTAATTAGAAATGGATCACCTCCTTTTGTACTTTTAGTAAGTACCATGTAGCTTTCAGTATCCTCTCCATTGATATATGCATTGGTTACTATCGGGTTTTTATAATCCTGTATATCAAGATTAAAACTTCCATGGGTCCCTTCAAAATAAATTTGATTGCCATCTCTGGATTGTGCTTGACCCTTAAATCTGAATTCAGTACCATTTACTAATCGTACTAATGCTGAGAATTTAGTGTTATTTCCAGCATTTATATATACTTTCCCGTGTAATTCTGTATTGGTGTAGTGTCCAAAAATGCCTACATATTTTCCTTTTGAACTTTGATCAAAATCTTCGTCAGGTGTGAAAGTGACTAAATTTGCTATTTCTTCTATTTCAGAAGTTTGATTTGTAAGTTCATTGTCATTTTCTGTACTACAGCTTACAGCTAATAATGCTATAGCAAGCATAGATAAAATGGTCTTTTTCATAGTAATTGAATAATAGTTTAGGGGGATAAATATACACTTATTTATGCTTCAAAATAATTTTGTCTTATTTTTCGTACACTCTGTCTATTAAGTGCTTCCTATAAAAAATATGCTATTATAACACCGATCAATATTACTGCAAGTTTTGAGGCATTAAACTGGTGGTTTTTTGAAGATTCAAATAAGATAGTGGTCGATACATGAAGAAGTATCCCCACTACAAATGCATTAATCAAATGTTTATACATCATTAAGGGTTCTATAAGCTGGTTGGCTAGACTTCCTAATGGTGTCATTATTGCAAATCCTATAAGGAAAAGGATCGCTTTGTACATAGGTATTTTGGAAGCAAATAGGAAAGAAGAAATGATAATAGCAATTGGGATCTTATGTACAACAATGCCATAAAGCAAGCTTTCGTTAGTCGCAATAGGAAACCCTTCAAAAAGGGCATGTGCACATAAACCTATAAACAGTGCCCATGGAAACCCAGAGCTATCTTCTGCATGTACATGTCCGTGTTCTGCACCTTTTGATATATATTCTAATAGCAGTTGACATATAAGCCCTAGCATTATAAATAATCCAATATTTTCACTTTTATCAGTGTATACTTCGGGTAAAAACTCAAAGACAGTAATAGATAGTAGAAATGAACCACTGAATGAGAGTAAAAGTTTTACATTACTAGTGATGGTAGGCTTTAATAGTATAGTAATAAAGTAGCCTACAACTACTGCTAAAATTGGAAAAAGTACTGCTGCCAACGATTGGTTATTTTCTCAGGTTGTGTGGGTAAAAATACTGTATTTTTGTGGCATATGAATGGATCAAACCAAAACTTTAAGATGGTAGCCAAAACATTTTTTGGCTTTGAAAAAATCTTAGCTGAAGAGCTACGTAATTTAGGCGCTGGAAATGTAGAAATAGGAGTACGTAATGTTTCTTTTGAAGGTGATAAAGGGTTTATGTATAAGGCAAATTTGTGTTGTAGAGTTGCCATTAAAATTTTAAAACCTATCGCAGCTTTTAGAGTGATGAACGAAGATGATTTATACCGTCGTGTTCAACGAATGAATTTGAGAGCTTTCATGGATGTACAAACTACATTTGCTATTAATGCTACTGTAAATGGGCCTATTTTCACACATTCTCAATATGTTTCTTTTAAAGTGAAAGATGCGATTGTAGATAAGTTTAGAAGAGAAGAAAAAATACGTCCCAATGTAGATACCAAACATCCTGATATTCGCATTAATGTACATATACAAGATAATTGGTGTACCATTTCTCTAGATAGTAGTGGCGCGTCTTTACATCATCGTGGATATAGAACGCAAACTAATATTGCTCCTATCAATGAAGCTTTGGCGGCAGGATTGATTCTTATGAGTGGATGGCATGGTCAGAGTGATCTACTAGATCCCATGTGTGGTAGTGGAACTATGCTTATAGAGGCAGCTATGATTGCGTGTAATATCCCGGCAAATTTGAACCGCAAAGAATTTGCTTTTGAAAAATGGGATGATTGGGATCCTGATCTTTATGATCTTATAGAAGCTTCGGCACTTAAAAAAGTGCGTGATTTTAAGTATAAAATTATAGGGTATGATAAAGCTCCTTCTGTTATTAGTAAGGCCAGAGATAATATTAAAAATGCACAACTTGAAGAGTTTATTACCATAAAAGAGCAGAACTTTTTTGATTCTCATAAAGAAGGGTCTGATTTTTTACAGTTAGTATTTAACCCTCCCTATGGAGAACGTTTACCTATTGCTATGGATGAATTTTACGCATCTATAGGCGATACTCTTAAATCTGGTTATCCAGGATCTCATGCTTGGTTTATTACTTCAAATATGGAAGCTTTAAAACATGTTGGTCTGCGACCAAGCCGAAAAATAAAACTTTATAATGGAAGCCTAGAGAGCAGACTTGTAAAGTATGAAATGTATGAAGGGAGTCGTAAAGGAAAATATATAAATAAGGATTCTTAAGAATTTACTTTTGTTAAAAACGTATCCTATTTCTTAAAAAATGGAATTAGATATGATATGGTATACCCGTATCCTACTCCAAACTCACTATCATCTGTCGTTTCTCCAAACCCTGGAATGTATATGTTTTCAAAACCATCTATACTTGTTTCTGTGATTCTTCGTTTGATCTGAACATTAAGACCTAAATAAAGATTGTTGAATAACTCTGTTTGAATTCCTAATTGGAATTCTAACCATACTGCACTTAGACCATCAAACTCTATAGCATCTGTACGAATATCTTCCTCAAAAAATGTATTTGTTGTAGAGATTGTAAATGAATTTATAGTTTGCGTATGCGTAGAATATCCTGCCCGCATTCCTGCATAGATCAGATTATTCATCCCCAGCCAGTTATTATAGGCATTATAATTAAACCCAGCTTTGATGTAACTTCCTTCTGTAGTGTTATTTATGTTTGGAAATTCTGTAATCGTTCGTGTCTCATTTCCAATTTCAGCGGCGACATAATAACGATTACTAATTCTAAAATCTCCTACTATTTCAAGTCCACTATAATCATCATCTATTAGACTACGAACAGGTTTGGAGAGATCAACACCCAGTCGTAATCCATAGTATTGGCTTTTTTGTTGTAGGGTATCTTGTTTTATTTCTTCAGGTATTTCTTCTTCTTGAGCGTTTGTTACAACACTACTAGTAAAAAGGAATAGACTAATGAAAAATACGAATATGTGCTGAAGTCTCATCTTCAATAGTCGGGTTTATAGTTTGTATATCTTGTATCCAGAAGCCATCATTTTCGGGTGCTTCGTTAGGTTCTAATGCATTATAAATTACTCTAAATCCACATGCTTTACTTACATATTCATCTGTTGGCACATAGTTAAATATGATAAGGTCCGAATTCAATGTGCCGTTTTCAGTATCATCAGAATTCAAAATAAATTGAAATTGAGTTTCATCTATATTTGTACGCAATGGAATTGCAATACTATCGCTATTAAATAAAAAGCCAGAAGTCGTTCCATTTTCTACAACAGCAAGATTTGTAGGAGCTTTAAATTCTGAGGGATTGTCAATATCAAAAAACCGTATGATCAATAATGGGGTAGTAGGGGTTGTTTCTGCACAGATATCATCACGTTCACATGACATGATAAGTGAGAATCCCAGGATCAAAAAAAGCAATTTACTTTTCATTAATTTATCTTTTCTCAAGGAGTACAACATTTTCTACATGATGCGTTTGCGGAAACATATCCACAGGTTGCACTTTTGTTACTTTATAAGATATATCTAGTAACGCCAGATCACGTGCCTGTGTTGCACTGTTGCAACTTACATAAACTACTTTTTGTGGCGCAATGTTTAAGATTTGTTTAACCACATCTGCATGCATCCCGTCTCGTGGAGGGTCAGTAATGATTACATCAGGCACTCCATGTGTATCTATAAATTGCGTATTAAATACTTTTTTCATATCCCCTACATAGAACTCCGTATTTGTAATTCCATTGTATTGCGCATTTTCTTTTGCTGCTTCTATAGCATCTGGGACAGCTTCTACACCAATTACTTTATGTGCTTTTTTTGCTACAAATTGCGCAATTGTTCCTGTTCCTGTGTATAGATCATAGACAAGTTCATTTCCTGTTAATCCTGCAAAATCCCTGGTTATTTTATAGAGTTCAAATGCTTGTGCTGAATTTGTTTGGTAAAAAGACTTCGCATTAATTTTAAATTGCAGACCTTCCATTTCTTCAAATATATGATCTCTTCCATGGTAACAAATTATTTCTTGATCATAAATCGTATCATTGCCTTTAGAGTTAATTACGTATAGTAATGAAGTAACTTCCGGAAATTCATTTTTTATATAATCAAGTAGCAATATCCTTTTTGCACGATCTTCTTTAAAAAACTGGACAAGCACCATTAATTCTCCTGTAGAAGATGTACGGATCATCAACGTACGTAATAGCCCTTCTTGGTTACGTGCATTGTAAAATGGCATACTATGTTGAGTAGCAAAGGCTTTTATGCCATTACGTATCGCATTACTTGGATCGCGTTGTAAGTGGCATTTTTCGACATCAAGGATCTTGTCCCACATGCCTGCAATATGAAATCCTAATGCATTGCGATCTTCTATAATCTCATCACTTTTAATTTGATCTAGAGTAAGCCATTTACTATCTGAAAAACCAAACTCCATTTTATTGCGATAGAAATAGTGCTCTTTGCTACCTGCTATAGGAGTTACTTCTGGAAGATTTATTTTTCCTAAGCGAGTTAGGTTATTGACAACTTCTTGTTGTTTGTATTCTAGTTGGTATTTGTAATCCATATGTTGCCATTTACAACCACCACATACTTCAAAATGCTGACACTGAGGTTGTGTACGCTTTCGCGAAAGCGTATGTATCTTTATAGCCGTTCCTTCATAATAAGACTTACGTTTTTTTGTAGTTTGTATATCTACTACATCACCTGGAACTGCATTGTTGATGAATATGACTCTTCCATCAGGGGCATGACCTATTGATTTACCTTTGGCGCCTGCATCGGTAATTTCAATATTCTCTAGAATAATTCTATTGTTTTTTCTTCTGCCCATAAACGCAAAAATAACAATAGCTATACGAATCTTGACCTGATATTTAAATTATCTTTAAAATAACTTATCTTAAAATGAACCTGTATGCAAAGCTATCGTCTATAGTATAGAACGTTGTATGAAACCATCAAAAAAAATAGAAGATGCTTGGTTAATTGCCCAATACTGTGAAGGCCACAAAAGCGCTATGGCAGTCTTAGTAAAACGATGGCATATCAAGTTTTGTAAAGAAGCCTATCGATATACAGATAATTATGATAGCGCAAAAGATATTGCTCAAGATGCATGGATTACAATCTTAAAAAAAATAGAAGACCTAGAAAACCCGGAGAAATTTGGGAGTTGGGGATTATCTATTGTGACAAGAAAATCTATTGATTGGTACAGGAAGCATAAGCGTACACTCGATAAGCATCAAAAAATTGTCCTTGAAAAGGAAGCATCAATTACAGAAGAGATAGATCTTGTAAAAGAACAAGACATGAGTGATAATCTAAGAAATGCAATCACATTATTATCAGTAGAACATAGGCATGTCTTAAAATTGTTTTATGTACAGGAATATGGATTAATTGAGATTAGTCGGATTCTCAATATTTCAAAAGGAACCGTAAAATCGCGACTTTATTACGCAAGAGAAAAATTAAAAGAAACCTTAAAAAATAGAAAACATGAGAAAAGAATTTGAAGAAATTGATCAATTAATTAAAGAGACCTTGACCAAGGAAGAAGCTAAATTTTATGATGCTCTTGATGAGCAAAATGTATTTCAGATGATAGGTGGCGTTTTTGGAGGTAAAAATAAATGGATCATTATAATTATGAATATAGTAGTCTTTATTGCATTTGGCTTTTTTATTTATTGCGTTGTTCAGTTTCTAAACACAGAAACTACTAATGAGCTTATTAAGTGGTCTGTAGGAGGGGTCATATGTTTACTCATGATATCTATGATTAAAATATTTATCTGGATGCAAATGGATAAGAACAGTATTATAAGAGAATTAAAAAGGTTAGAATTACAGATATTAACACTCTCAAAATTGTCTGAATGATTTTTTGGCAACATTTAATTTTAGTAAATTGCGAGTCCTAAGGATGATTTCTCTCCTACGCTGAATTTTCGGGCTTCCGAAAGGATAAAGGTACAGCAGGAATTGCATTTTTTTAATTTTAAATTTTATGTTATGTCAGTTTTAGAACAAACCGCATCGCAACAAGCGATAGCTTTGGAGGACAAGTATGGAGCTCATAATTATCATCCTTTACCCGTTGTACTTAATAAAGGAGAAGGAGTGTACGTATGGGATGTAGAAGGGAAACGTTATTATGATTTTTTATCTGCTTATTCTGCAGTAAATCAAGGGCATTGCCACCCTAGAATTGTAGGTGCTATGACTCAACAAGCGCAAACGCTTACCTTAACCTCTCGTGCATTTTATAATGATATTCTGGGGAAATATGAGGAGTATGCAACTTCTTATTTTGGATTTGATAAATTGCTTCCTATGAATACAGGTGCAGAAGCTGTAGAGACGGCTTTGAAGTTATGTAGAAAATGGGCCTATGAAGTTAAAGGAATCCCTGAAAATGAAGCCGAAATTGTTGTTTGTGAAAATAATTTTCATGGAAGAACAACAACAATCATTTCTTTTTCAAATGATCCCGTTGCACGTAAAAATTTTGGGCCTTTTACAAATGGATTTGTCAAGATTGCCTATGATAATCTTAAGGCATTAGAAGAAACTCTAGCAAGCAATAAAAATATTGCAGGATTTCTTGTGGAGCCTATTCAAGGTGAAGCAGGAGTATATGTTCCTTCTGAAGGTTACCTTGCAGAGGCCAAGCGTTTATGTGAAAAATACAATGTATTATTTATTGCAGATGAAGTACAAACTGGTATCGCTAGAACCGGGCGTTTATTAGCAATAGATCATGAAAATGTAAAAGCTGATATTTTGATTCTTGGAAAAGCATTATCAGGTGGTGCATACCCTGTTTCTGCTGTGCTTGCAAATAATTCTATTATGAATGTAATTCAACCAGGAAATCACGGAAGTACTTTTGGTGGAAACCCAATTGCAGCAGCAGTAGCAATAGCGGCCTTAGATGTTGTTAAGGATGAAAACCTTGCTGAGAATGCATTTACTCTAGGAAACTTATTTAGAAGTGAGTTAGGTAAGTATATTGCTACAAGTTCTATAGTAAGTAAAGTTAGAGGTAAAGGTTTACTTAATGCTATTTTAATTAATGATACAGAAGATAGCTCTACAGCCTGGGATATCTGTATGGCTTTGCGTGATAATGGTCTGCTAGCTAAACCTACGCATGGTAATATTATTCGGTTTGCTCCACCATTGGTTATGAATGAAGAGCAATTACTAGATTGCGTTTCTATTATTACAAAAACGCTTACTGCTTTTGAAAAGTAAATTTTTATAAGATATATTCTTGAACCGTCATTACATATAGTTCTGGCGGTTTTTCATTGGATATATTTATGGAGCGAGATGATGAAAAGGGGCTACTGGGATATTGCGTACTATCCAATAACCAAATACTATAATAATAAGGATTATTGTAAAGCGGGACGAATGTCCTAGATTGTAATAATATTTTGTAAAGTATTTTTTTGAAAAATAAGCATAACCTTTTGCTATTAATACAATGGCAACTATAATCACCATTAGATTATGTTTAAGAGCATCTTCTATACGTAAATGTAAAAGATCATGTGTAGCTCTCTGACTACCACAACCTGGACAATGTAAGCCAGTAGCTACATTAAAAATACATTTTGGAAAAAGCCCTTCGCCATTTTCTACTTCTGGGTCATAAATATAATAGTAACGTAGTAAAAAAAATATAGGTATCCCTAACAGGAGATACCCATATTTTATGTATTTATATTTCTGTGTCTTATTAATAATTATACCCGCCAGAATTTAAGGCTGCAAATACCGCGGCACCGTAAAGTAATAGCATCAATCCTATAAAAACAAAACCACCTATGAGTCCTATGAGCCCCCAAAGTTTAGCGTTTTTAGAATCACTGATTGCTCCTTCATAATCACCGCCATCCCATTTGGCATTAACTCTAGCTGCATATATAATACTTACCACTCCTATAATATTACAGCATAAAAATGTAGTGACAATAGCAAGAATAAGATAATTACTGGGTCTTTCTGGAATATTTCCAGATGTGTTAGTTGGTTGATTTTCCATAATGGTTATAGTATTGATACGTCTAAAATAATAGAATATTTATAATAATGTATTATAAAACAAAAAACACCTTAAAAGGTGCTTTTTGTTTTTACTTATAGAAGTTCAATTATAATCCAAATTGTTCCATAGTTTGTCTTTGTTGTTCCATATACGCATCTATTCCACCTAAAGAAATAATGTATACAATAGAAATTATAAGACTTAGTACTCCTAGCGCAAGCCCGATAATTGCTATAGTTCTAGCTGTTTTAAGCTGACTTGCATTTTCATAGATTTCTGGATTCTCACTTTCCTGAAGTGTTTTCTTATCTTTATTTGCTAAAAATAAAGCAATACCAGAAAGTAATACGCCTCCAATTCCTGAAGAGCAACAACATGCTACAAATGATACAATGCCTAATATTAAGGATATAGTTACGTTAGGTAATTTTTGTTTTTCCATGATTTATTTTTGGTTATGATAGTTAGTTAATTAGTGTGTCATTTTAATAGTATAACTTATAATGATCGTTGCAACTGTTAATATAGCTAATATAATAATAGTTTTATTAGCATATTTTATAGTTACAAATTGATTTACCATTAAAAAACCCAACAACGCTATCAAAGGATAGATTGCTGGGTACATATAAAATGCTTCTATAAATTCTCCTTTTAGTAATAATGCAACAGAGCGTTGTAAACCACAACCCATACACTCAAACCCTAAATACTTTTTATTCAGGCATGGTAGCATGTATTCCTCCATAGGAAGTGCAATTATTATCTATTTGTTATACTAAGTTTACGTGCCTTTTTAAGTCCGTTTTCAGTAATAAAAGTTACTACATAAACACCTGTACTTAAGTTACGTGTGCTAAAAGTAAACAATTCTTTATTTCCAAGGTCTTGTTCTAAGAAAATTTGTTTACCTGTAATATCAAATAAAGACACATTAGTAAGTGCAATATTCTTAGGGTTTCTGATTTCTAACTGTGCAGAGTTATTGTTTTGGATAACTGTCAATGACTCTAAAATACTTTCTTCTAAGAATGGATTTACTTCTTCTACATTAAGGGTTTCTTCCTCATCTGTATTTTCTTCATCTGAGTTAGTATCCCCTTCTTCTGTGTCATCTTCATCTTCTGTATCATCATTAGTATCTTCCTCTTCTTCTGTATCATTTTCCTCTTCCTCAGAATCTGTTTCTTCTTGATCGTTAGTAGTAGTATCGTCACTTTCATTTTCCCATTCTGAATCTTCTTCTTCCCATTCAGAATTGTCTTCCTCTTCTTCGTTTTCTGTTGTTTCTTCCTCTTCCTCTTCCTCTTCCTCTTCTTCAGTATCTTCCTCTGTTGTTTCAGTCTCTCTTGTAAATCGCACTACAAATCGCTTAGGATAGTCTCCAGCCTCCAGTAACATGATAGCTTCATCATTTAATATATCATAAAAAGTTTCAGTAAGGGTGTCAAATAAAAACACACCTTCATACTCAAAATGCTCTGTATAATGTACACTAAATTTAAATTCTGTAGTTGCATCTGCAGATACTGCTAATTGAACCCATTGGTACTCATCATCTGGGATTGCATTAATGACATAATCTTCTTCTTCATTAATAGAAAAGGATACATCTGAGGGTAACAAACTTGAATTTTTTGCATCCATAGCAACATCATACCCTCGTGTTGCCCAATCCATAATTCCAATTCCTAATTCTCTAGAATATGTATCATTTACAGCAATATTTAATTTTACTTGTGCGAATGATTGCATATTATTTACATCTTCATAGTATGTACTTACACCAATACCAGGTTGTGGCTCATCCGAATTTCTAAAGTCAGAATTGTTTCCTTCTTTAATGAAAATACGTTGATTATTATTAAAAGTAAATGTATTCCCGTCTGCCTGTGTAGAAGATCCTTCTACAAAAAATCCTTGACCTACAGGAGAAAATCTACGATCATACGCTACTCCTGATCCTACAGATCCAGGTAATTGCGCTCCGTTTTCATCAAACATATAAAAAGTAGCATTTACATACATACCTCCTGTACAAGTTGTTCCCATTGGAGAATAAGTTCCATAACCTCCTTGGTAATCTTCTAAGAAATGTGATAATACTGTAGGATCACTATCCCAAAATGATGCAATTCCTGTAAGTATATCTGATCTATTAATAGTCGTAGTAGACCCTTCGCAGCTATAGCTTATACTAGCTGGATCTGTAGCACCTCTAGAATTTTCTAGTAAAAAATACGATAAGTCAAGAGCAGATGGATATGGATTTCCAGTTAAGGTTTCTGAGCCTGCTGCTACAATAACATCAATATCTCCGCTGTTAGGTCTTCCTCTAAAATCATAACGTTGTGCAGAACCACTATTATTTGGTACACCATCATTTGCTGCTGTGGTATCTGTTCCAGAAACACCTTTCATTGTAAAGCCGTAACCAGCATCTAATGAACCAGTGTTTGTGATATGAATCCAATCGGCATATCCATCTCCAGATTGAAATGACCATAACCAATAAGATGCAATATTAAGCATATTAGGCATTGTACTTCCATCAAATCCTACTCCTATAAGCGCAGGATTACTTGTCGTTTCTGCGTTTGGACCTACAGGGACATAGAATACTTGTTGTGGTATAGATACCCCTCCAGATACAAATGAAGGTTGAAATGCAAACTCTCCATTTCCATCAGCTGCGACTGCCCCAGAAGATACATGAGAAAGTCCTACGGGAGATGTCCATAAGTTATAATCAAATTGATTTACGGTTCCTTCTTGAAAAATAGAGACAAATCCAGATCCTTTATTTTCTTGGTTAGTTCCAGTAGCATCACCTTGCAATAATTGTGATTGATTACGTAATAGTATACTTGGAAAGTTACTATTTGTTATACCGGAAACATTATTTGTTTCTAATTCTACATCATTTTCTACATAGAGAAATGTGTCATTTACATAGACGTACGAAGCTTCACTTGTAGTGGGTTGCACATACAGTTGAGCGTTTGCTGTAACACTTAGGGCAGTTAGTGCTACAATTAGTAGATTTTTCATAATGTTCATTTAAAACTCGAGGTAAAACTAATAATGAAATGTTGATTAATAATGAATTAGCTGGACTTTTCGATGCTTTGCTTATTTTTATCGTTCAAGAACACAATATTGAAACATAAATTTAAAATTGGACAGGCAATTCAAGCCTTAGATGAGGACTTAGAAGGGGTAATCGTTGAGATAAACGATCCGTATTACCTCATAGAAACTACGGATGGTTTTGTAGTACGCTTTCGCGAAAGCGAGATTATACCTGGTATCAACAATAAAGAGATGAAAGAACTAGGTCAAATTACATCCGCAATCATACAAGAAAAAGAACCTGCATCTAGATCTATTAAAAAGCGTATAAAACCTAAGGAACGTAACCTTCCTCCTATGGAAGTTGATCTACATATTCATAAGCTTGTTAAAAACCAAAAGGGGCTACATAATTATGATATGCTCACTTTACAATTAGAAACCGCAGAACGACAACTTAAGTTTGCCATATCCAAGCGTATTCCTAAAATTGTTTTTATTCACGGTGTAGGTGAGGGAGTCCTTAGAGAAGAACTTCATTATTTATTTAGGATATATGATGGCATCAAGTTTTATGATGCCGACTTTCAAAAATATGGAGCTGGAGCTACCGAAGTGTATATCTATCAGAACCCAAAAACTAATTTATAAACTCAGGTGTTATTGTAATTTCCGAGTCTGGAGCACCTGTAAATATTCCAAAGGGCACAGAGCGTATATCTCTTATAACTTCTTCTCCATCTGGACTTCTTCTAAAATCAAGGTTCTGAGTGTTAATAGAGACTTCTATATCGTTTAAAAAGTAAAAATGTTCTCTATATGCAGTAATTTCAGTATTGATTGTAATTTCAGGATTTAAATAATCATCAAGTCCTTCATTATCTGGATCCGAATTATCATTAGAAGGATCTAGATCCATATTTGCATCTTCATTTATAGTTAATACCCCATCATTATCATCATCTATATCTAAGTAATCTAAAATGCCATCTTCATCTGTATCTCTTGATAACTCTAGATCTATAGCCCCATTAGTAATAACAACTCCTTCTTGTGAGGTAGGTACATTATCTCCATCATCGTCAAAATCTATAATATCTACCAGTAAATCTCCATCTGTATCTATTAGACCTGTAGGATCTTCTATATCTGATGGTATAGGATCATTATCTGCAAGAATTCCTTCGGTAAGTATTGTAATATCACCATCACTACTTATAAACTCTTCTACGACAAGAGGAGTAGATGGTGGGATTGGATTACAGAAGTAATCACTGGTTACACTTCCATCAAAACGTCTATAAATTACATTATCATTGGCTCCTAAAGAGATTTCAAATGTGCGTTGTTCTACACCTATATTACCAGATCCTAATATATCTTCAGTGGTAGAAAAACTAAGAGCAATACTCTCATTGTTGTCAGGATTGATCTTAAAAAACACAAATTCAAAATCATTACATATCTCTAGAGTTTGCTCTTCGAAGTCAAAAGATGTGACAATAATATCACCATCATCACATGCATTAAGAAAGAAGACAGCTATAAGAGCACCAAGGGCATTTTTCATTAAAAAATATTTTAAGCAAAAATAATAGAATTGAAAGGAAATACGCTTTCGCGAAAAAAATTATTTAAATTACTTTACTTTTGTAAGTACTTATTATTTAAAACTACAACGTTTGATGAGAACAGTTTATTTTGATAATGCCGCAACTACTCAAATTCGTTCTGAAGTTGCAGAACGAATGATGGAAGTTATGAGAGATATTCCTGGGAATCCATCTTCTACACACGCTTATGGTAGAACTGCAAAAAGTCAGATAGAGACAGCACGAAAAGCTATTGCTAAGCATCTTAATGTTACTGCAGGTGAAATCGTTTTTACTTCTGGTGGGACTGAGGCCGATAATCTTGTAATTAATAGTGCTGTACGTGATCTGGGTGTTACTAGAATTATTACTTCTCGTATTGAGCATCATGCTGTTCTTCATGCCGCTGAAGAAGTATCTAAAACCCATAAAATTCATTTAGAATTTGTAAATCTTAAAGATTGCGGAACTCCTGATGAAAAACATCTTGAAGAGCTTCTCAAAGATGGGACCAATAAAACGATTGTCAGTCTTATGCATGTTAACAATGAGATAGGTAATATGATCGATATCAAGGCAATCGCAAAACTTTGTAAATCATATGGAGCTTTAGTCCACTCGGATATGGTTCAAAGTGTTGGTCATTATGAATTAGATCTTCAGGAAATCCCCGTAGATTTTATTGCAGCGAGTGCTCATAAATTTCATGGACCAAAAGGAGTAGGTTTTGCTTTTGTACGTAAAAATAGTGGATTAAGACCCCTTATCTATGGAGGATCTCAAGAACGAGGATTGCGTGCAGGGACTGAATCTGTTCATAATATTGTAGGTCTGGAAGCTGCGCTTACGATTTCATATGAAAACCTTAAAGAGGAAAGTGCATATATAAAAGGGATTAAGGCTTATTTCGCCGAAAGGCTTACAGAAATCCCAGAAATTAAACTTAATGGGAATTGCAATAATCTTGAAAAAAGCACATACACATTACTTAATGTATGTTTACCTATTACTGCAGAAAAGGCCATCTTACTTCTTTTTCAGTTAGATATGAAAGGTGTTGCTTGCTCAAAGGGGAGTGCTTGTCAAAGCGGTAGCGATAAAGGTTCTCATGTTCTCATGGAAATCCTTAACGAAGAAGATCTTAAAAAACCAAGTCTTCGCTTTTCATTTTCTAAATACAATACTCGTGAAGATGTAGACTATGTTATGGATGTTCTTAAAGAATATATGGAGATTAAAACTTCATCGATAGCCTAACATTAAATACTCTGGGTGTTAAGAAATTTGGGACAGCAAATTGCTGTTGCGAACTAGCATCTCTTACAAAAGTATTTGTAATCGTATTTAAACGGTCAAAAATATTATAGATCTCAAAACCTGCGGTTAACTCCTTAAATGGATGTAACCAATGGCCTTTATCAAATCGTTTAGTTGCATCTGTAAATACATACGAAAATCCGGCATCTGCTCTAAAATAATCTGGCAATCTAGGTAGTTCGGAAAAAATATAGGGATCTGCAAAACTTGGAGAACCTCCCGGAAGGCCTGTTTGATATACCATATTTAAGTATAATTTCAAACTAGGAATTCTAGGGGCATAATCTTGAAATAGAAAAGCAATTTTAACCCTTTGATCTGTAGGTCTAGGGATGTATCCTCTATTATCTATATTTTCTTCGGTTTTTAATAATCCTAAGCTTATCCAACTTTGGGTTCCAGGAACAAATTCTCCATTAAGTCGAGTATCAAATCCATATGCCCTTGCTCTAGCGTTGTTTCTAGCTCTGTAGCGTATTCGTACATTTTCTAATGTATATGGATTTACATCGGTTAAGTCTTTATAATATGCCTCTGATGTTAATTTAAAAGGTCTCCCCCATAAATTAAAACTCCAGTCATGTCCAGCTACTATATGTACGGATTGTTGTGCTTTTACATTGGGTCTTACAATTCCCATAGAATCACGAAGTTCCCTATATATAGGTGGTTGATGATAAAGCCCTCCGGATAACCTAAAGAGCATATCTTGTTTCCATGCTGGTTTTATACTGAACTGTGCGCGAGGGCTCACTACTGCTTGAGAGTTACTTTCTATGTTTTGACCACTTACCGTCCATTGATGTGCTCTTACTCCTGCATTTAACCATACTTCACTATTACCCCAATCTGTACGCTTGCTGTATTGTGCATACCCAGAAACTCGGTCTATTTGAACATTATTTCTTGCTCTAATATTTGTAAAAGGCTCTAGGGGTGCATCAAAAGGTTCAAAAGGTTGTTGATTTACAAAATCTGGAAATGGAGGTCGTATTGAAAAACCTGCTGAATCAATTACTTCAAATTCTTCTAGTTTGTCACGAATATCTTCGTGAGTGTATTTTATTCCCCAATCAATTTGATTATCATTCTTAATAAAAGAGCCTTTATATTCTGCATTTACAAATAATGCATCTAGCTCGTTCCGCGCATGTGTCAGTTGACTCCCTATCCCTTGTGTGAACTCAACTTCTCCTAAATTTTCATCTCCAATATTTGTATTAGGTTCCCCAAGTCTATATTCTGCAAGAATATCAAAAAACTCTTGTTCTTGTGTTTGATAAATGGAACCTATAAATTTGTGAGTAAAATTTTCATTGGGAGCAAATGTCCCTTTTAACGCTCCAAAATAAGTATCATATCGATCTTCTTCTTGTCCTTCATAAAATATAAGAAGTGCAATAGGGTCTGTTAAAGTTCCAAAATTAGTCTGACGGGTTAGAGGTTTGAAATTATATGAGTTTACAGCTATATTTCCTAAAAAGTCAAGCTGAAATTTATTTGTAAACTTATAGGTAATATATGTTTGAGCATCAAAAAAATCAGGTTCAACGTTTGAGTCTGTTTGTCTTGAGTTTACAAACAAGCTATTATCTCTATATCGTACACCTCCTATAGCTGTAAGTCTTCCGTCTTTTGAAATCCCTTCTACAGCAATGCTACCTCCTAGTAGACTTGCATCGAGGCTAGCTCCAAAGCCTACGGGTCGTCTATACGTAATGTCTAAGACTGAGGATAGTTTATCACCATATTTAGCTTGAAATCCACCAGCACTAAAGTTAACATTTCTTACAAGATCACTGTTTACAAAACTTAACCCTTCTTGTTGTCCAGATCTAATAAGGAATGGTCTATATACTTCTATTTCATTTACATAGACTAAATTTTCGTCAAAGTTTCCTCCTCGTACTGCATATTGTGTACTTAGTTCGTTATTATTACTGATACCTGGAAGAGACTTTAATAAATTTTCTACTCCTGCCTGAGCACCTGGAATCTTACGGATAGCTTCTGGAGATAGTGTTATAATGCCTTGTTCACGTTCTCTTTTATTTGCCGTTATTACAACAGTACCTAATTGTTCTATATCTGTTTTAAATATTGGATTAAATTCAATATTAGAATTTGCAGATAAATTAAAGGTTTGTGTAATATTCTTAAAGCCTACATATGAAAAACGTAATGTGATATCCGTATTTGCAGGGACTTCAAGTATAAAAAAACCATTATCATTTGTAATATCTCCATCAGTTCCATATGCGACACTGGCTCCAGGTACAGGGGTTTGATTTTCATCTAATACGATCCCTCTTATAGTCGCGGTTTGACTCCATGCATTTGCTATGGTGAAGAGAAAAATGAGGATAGGTAGGTAGTAACTTTTTTTCAAGAGATTATTTTTTTCTAAAAAATGTTGTTTCAAATGTAGTACTATTTCCTACATTATCCGTGACGATTAATTTTAAGTTGTTTTCCGTATCTGTAACGATATTATCATTGAAATCGTGTATTAACGACTTTGTTTTATAATCATACTCCATGAGAATGAATTTGCCATTCACAGTAGCACGATACCCTTTTATGCCACTTTGACTATCATTTATTTCAAATTTAAGATATCTATATTTAGACATCCAGCGACCTTTAACAATGTTTTTTGGAGTAATTACAGGAGGTTTTTTATCAAGTCCTATACTATATGTGCCTAGTTTTCTAGTAGAGATAGATAGTTTATTATTTTCAATTTTAGTATTTGAATAATAGACCTCGTTCTTGTAATTAAGTATTCCTAAGTATAATTTTTCTCTATCTTTTATATCATAGTTTGATACATCATAACTTATAGATGCTTTTTTATGAAGTGGGAGTTCTTTATGATGAAAGGTAAGGATATCGCCATCAGTTTTTAAATCTAAAAACGTATCGTCATAGAGGGCTCCTTTAGGAATGTATACATCAAATTTCCCCTCAGAAAAGCTATAATTTTGATCGGCATACACATAATGATTTGTAGGTTGAATGGTTTTAGGTTTTGTAATACTATCATTAGCTCCTGTTATATGCATAACAATTTTACTTTCATTACCTACATAATCTTTTACTGAGATATTATATTGATATGATAAGCTATCTTCTATCCATAATTCTCCATTATCAACTATATTTTTATAAATACTTAATGGATTATTTTTTTCAACAAATAGTTTTTGAACTCTATTTTTATATTTCATAAAATATGAATAATCAATCATTCTATTGAGGTAGCGAGTTTCAGCAAAAGAAAATTTATCCATTTGCAACCCAAAATTTACTTCCCCATTTAGTGTAGTATTAATTTCATAGATTCCATTTTTATTGTTTGCAAGATCCTGTTGATCAATCGTACTAATTCCAATACCGATACGCCCTTTTGCATTTATCTTCTCTGTAGTATAAGTTCCATTTTGTAATTGTGTAAGTCTAAGCTCTAATGGATTTGAGGATTGATTTATGACTGAGTTTTCATCAAGTGGATATGCTATCAATTTGGATATAATAGGTTTACGCGTATCTTTTGTGCTCAAACCAAATAAGAATGGATTCATAGGTCGCGCATTTTTATCACGTATTTCAAAATGCAGGTGTGGACCACCACTACTCCCCGTATTTCCGCTATAGGCTATTACATCTCCTTGGGTTACTGTTAATTCTCCTGAAAGTGGAAAGACTTCTATTTCAAAACTCTCTTTTTGATACTGTTTGGCTTTAATATATGCTTCAATTTCTGGACTAAACTTTTTTAGATGCGCATATACTGTAGTATAGCCATTAGGATGTTGCACGTAGAGCGCTTTCCCGTATCCATAATGTGATATTTTAATACGACTTATAGTTCCAGATGCAGAGGCATATACTTTAAGACCTACCTGTCTTTGTGTTTTTATATCTAGTCCACTATGGAAATGATTACTTCGAAGTTCTCCAAAAGTTCCAGCCATGACCAATGGTATATCAAGCGGATTTTTAAAATAACTGTCAAGTGTATCTTCTTGACTATATCCTAAGAAAGCTGTAAATAAGCAAATTAATAAAACCGGAATATTCCCCTTGACCATACCCTGCTAATGTATATAAACCATTTGAAAAATAAAACTAGATTTATAGGGTTTTATTATATTTATTTAGAGAAGTCGATTAGATGACATATCCAATAGTGATGACTATATTTTAGACTTGTATTACACCAAGATTAAACGGTTTTTCTATTGGTGCATGATCTGCAGCTTCGATTCCCATAGAAATCCATTTTCGAGTATCTAATGGGTCAATTACAGCATCTGTCCATATTCGAGAAGCAGCATAATATGGAGAAATTTGCTCATCATAACGAGCCTTAATTTTATCGTAGAGTTCTTTTTCTACCTCAGGAGTTATTTCTTTACCTTGCTTTTTGAGAGATGCAGTTTCTATTTGTAAGAGTACTTTAGCTGCAGAATTACCACTCATAACTGCGAGTTCAGCACTTGGCCATGCTACAATGAGTCTAGGGTCATAAGCTTTGCCACACATTGCATAGTTACCAGCTCCATAGGAATTTCCTATAACTATTGTAAATTTTGGGACAACACTATTTGATACAGCATTGACCATTTTTGCACCATCTTTAATAATGCCTCCGTGCTCACTTTTACTACCTACCATGAATCCTGTTACATCTTGCAGGAAAACTAATGGGATTTTTTTTTGATTACAATTGGAAATAAAGCGAGTTGCTTTATCGGCACTATCAGAATAAATCACTCCCCCAAACTGCATTTCCCCTTTTTTTGTTTTTACTAGCTTACGTTGATTGGCAACAATTCCTACAGCCCAGCCATCTATTCGTGCATAACCCGTCAGAATACTTTGTCCATACCCTTCTTTGTACTCATCAAATTCTGATCCATCTACAAGACGTTTTATAATCTCTCGCATATCATATTGATCTGCTCGAGAAGCGGGAAGAATTCCAAAAATATCTTTTGTATTTTCTTTAGGAGCAATAGATTCAGATCTATTATATCCTGCCTTGGTATAATCTCCGATCTTATCCATTAATTTTTTTATGGTATCTAGCGCATCTTTATCATCTGCAGCTTTATAGTCTGTAACACCACTTATTTCACAATGCGTAGTAGCACCTCCCAGCGTTTCATTATCAATACTTTCTCCTATAGCCGCTTTTACTAAGTAACTACCTGCTAGAAATATACTTCCTGTTTTATTTACAATAAGGGCTTCATCACTCATAATAGGTAAATAAGCACCACCAGCAACACAACTCCCCATAACGGCAGAGATTTGAGTAATTCCCATACTACTCATAATAGCATTGTTTCTAAATATGCGCCCAAAATGTTCTTTGTCTGGGAAAATTTCGTCTTGCATCGGTAGATAAACACCTGCGCTATCAACCAGATAGATAATGGGTAGTCTGTTTTCAATAGCAATTTCCTGGGCACGTAAATTTTTCTTTCCTGTAATTGGAAACCAAGCACCTGCTTTTACAGTGGCATCATTTGCTACTATAAGGCATTGCTTTTTTGAGATATATCCCATTTTTATTACAACTCCACCGCTTGGGCATCCTCCGTGTTCTTTGTACATACCTTCCCCTGCAAAGGCACCTATTTCAATACATTTTTTAGGGTCATCTACAAGATAATCGATACGTTCACGAGCAGTAAGCTTTCCTTTAGCGTGATGTTTGTCAATTCGTTTCTGTCCGCCACCTAGCTTTATGTGAGCTAACCTGCGTTTCAGATCAGAAAGTAATAATTTATTGTGGTCTTCGTTTTTATTGAATTTGAGGTCCATATGTTAAGGAATGCTATCTATAGTTTAGGATAATATATTCTGTATCGTCATAGTCAAAGATGCTATTAATTTGAATATGACATTCTATGTAATAATCTTCGAATTTACGAAAACCTTATAGTTTCTCTTTGTTCGATTTATCAAATTTAGTCGATATTTGTAATACACCCTCGGTTAACCCTACTATTCATAGTAGTACTTAACAGATAAATATTAAAATATGGGAATGAATAAAAATACAGTACTCGCTTGGGCTACTTTTATTATGATTGTTGTAGGTCTTTCATTAATTGCTTTAGGAGCTTTTAGGTATGATGATGTTGCTGGGTGGGGATTTGCAGCTGTTGGAATTGGTTTTTTTGCAATTGCATGGGTGTTTAATGCTTTAAAAGGCAGAGTGTAATAAAAACGATATGCTCCTTAAAGCGTTTCAATTACATATAGGAGATGTATTTCCTTTTATAGAGGGCCATAAAGTTTTGGTGACTGTAAGTGGGGGATTAGACAGTATGGTATTGTTACAACTTTTTGTTTCTTTAGGCATAGATGTTAGTGTAGCTCATTGTAATTTTAAACTACGCGATGCTGAAAGTGATGCAGATGCTCTTTTTGTAAAAAAAACGGCTGTAAAACTAGACCTTCCTTTTTATTCTAAAGATTTTGATACATACGCTTACGCGAAAAAAAACAAGTGCTCTACTCAAATGGCTGCTCGGGAACTTCGGTATGGTTGGTTTGAAGAACTTTCTGTTATCGAAGAGTTTGATTATATAGCAACTGCACATCATGCAAACGATAATCTAGAAACCTTTTTTATCAATTTAAGTAGGGGTACAGGAATAGAGGGGCTCACTGGAATATCTCAGATATCGGGTAAAATTATAAGACCACTATTACCTTTTTCGCGAAAGCAAATTCATGATTTTGCAATCCAATCAGATATTACATGGAGAGAAGATAGTAGCAATGCTTCTGATGTGTACCTCCGTAATGCCATACGCCATCATGTGCTTCCAGAACTAGAACAGATACGTCCAGATATATTAGATCGTTTTGAAGTTACTCAAAAACACCTTCAACAGACAGATAGATTGTTGTCTGTTTATAGAAAAGAACTTAAGGCAAAATATACCTACCCACTTAATAGTATTGTTGGAGAGAGTGCCATGTGTATAGGAGTTTCTTTACTAAAAGAACATTCTGATCCCAAAGCAGTTTTGTATGAATTACTTAAAGAATATGGATTTACATCTTGGGAAGATGTCTATCACTTACTAGATGCACAATCTGGGAAACAGGTGTTTTCCAATACTCATCGCTTATTAAAAGATCGTGATACCCTACAGCTATATAAACATCGTAAAGAATCTGAAATTAATACGACTTCTTTTATCCTTCCAGAAGGAGGGACTTCTCACAAAGATGTTTATGGTTCTTTATTTTTTGATGAGGTGCCTGAAATACTGCCTGTAAAGGCTGCAAATGAAATATATATTGATAGATCAGCCCTTACTTTTCCATTGACTATCAGGCATTGGAAAGAAGGAGATTTTTTTTATCCTACAGGAATGAAAGGGAAAAAGAAATTGAGTAAGTTTTTTAAGGATGAAAAGCTATCTTTGGTTGCCAAAGAAAATGCATGGCTTCTATGTAGTGGAGATGCTATTGTTTGGATAATTTTACATCGTGCAGATCGTCGTTTTTATGCAAATAAAGACACAAAAAATATTATAAAAATAACATACACATATGATGCGTAAGACGCTTAATATAGTTGTACTATTCATAGTAATGACATCAACGGTCTTTGGACAGGCTTTTGGTGGTGGACAAAAATACGACCCTGTAAAATGGTCTGGAGCTATAGAAAAGGTATCAGATACAGCATATATACTCCATTATGATGCTGTGATAGAAAAAGACTGGCATATTTATAGTCAGTTTACACCTGAAGGAGGTCCAATTCCTTTTCAATTTGAATTTTTACCAGAAAATGGCGCTACCTATACTCCAAAAGGCAAAGCTGTTGAAAGCCCTACGCATAGAGCATATAGCGATATTTTTGAAGTTGATGAGGTATTCTGGAAAGATACTGGTCGATTGTCCCAACAAGTAATTCTTAAGGACATAAATACCTCATTGGTAAAATCAATTATTAACTACCAGGTGTGTAAAGAGGTATGTATAACACAAGAATTTTATGTGATTCATGACTTTGCAAGAGAGAAAGTTACCGTCTTTGAAGCGTATAAAGATTTTGAATCCTATAAAGGAGTAACAAAAAGTAAAAAAGCAACTCCTATTTCTGGAGATGAAATTCCTAAGGGACTGTGGTCTATATTTTTTCTGTCCTTTTTAGGAGGACTTGCTGCCTTATTTACACCATGTGTATTTCCAATGATTCCTATGACGGTTGGTTTTTTTACAAAGCAAAGTAAGACGAAATCAGCGGGTGTACGTAATGCACTTATATATGGAATTTCTATTATTCTTATTTATGTTGTTTTAGGACTAGCTGTAACTGCAGTTTTTGGAGCAGATGCTTTAAATGCATTGTCCACGAGTGTTGCTTTCAATCTAATATTCTTTATACTCTTAGTCATATTTGCAATATCTTTTCTAGGAGCGTTTGAAATTGTGTTGCCCAACTCTTGGGCAAATAAAGTAGATCGTCAGGCAGATCGAGGAGGTATTATAGGGATCTTTTTTATGGCACTTGCACTGGCTATAGTTTCTTTTAGCTGTACAGGACCTATAGTAGGTACGACATTAGTACAAGCAGCATCTAAAGGTGGCCTAGCTCCTGCAATTGGAATGTTAGGTTTTTCATCGGCTATTGCAATTCCGTTTGCATTGTTTGCAATGTTCCCAGGTTGGATGAATTCATTACCTAAATCTGGTGGATGGTTAAATTCTGTAAAAGTAGTACTAGGTTTTTTAGAACTAGGTTTGGCGTTTAAATTTCTTTCAAATGCAGATTTAGTCTTACAAGCACATATATTGGAAAGAGAAGTTTTTATAGCAATTATAATTGCAGTATTGATAGGTCTTACATTATACCTGTTTGGTAAACTCAAGCTTCCTCATGATTCTGAAATACAACATATCTCAGTAGGAAGATTGTTATTAGGATTAGTAAGTTTATCGTTTGTGATTTATATGATTCCGGGCCTTTGGGGGGCTCCTTTAAAACTTATAAGTGGATTTCCTCCTCCTATGAATTATAGTGAGTCGCCTTATGGTGTAGGGTCTACAAAAGGGGGATTGGCTTCTGATGAAGCGATGATTCCCGATTACTCAGAATTAGGACCTCATGATATTTTGGCATTTACAGATTATGAAGCAGGACTAGCTTATGCAAAAGAGCAAAATAAACCTGTGCTTATAGATTTTACAGGATATGCATGTATCAACTGTAGACGCATGGAAGAGCGTGTTTGGTCAGATCCAAAAATTTTGAACCTCCTTAAAAATGATATTGTCCTTATTTCTTTATATGCAGATTCAAAAAAAGAACTTCCAAAATCGGGACAGCATATTAGTGAAACTACAGGAAAACGAATAAAAACTATCGGCAATAAATGGAGTGATTTCCAGATCAAACGTTATCAAGTAAATGCCCAACCTTATTATGTCCTTATGGATCATGATGAATCCAACTTAAATACTCCTGTAGGATATACACCAGATATTGAAGAGTATGAGGCATGGCTTAAAGAAGGAATAACACGATTTAATAATAATTAATTCTATGAAAAAAATACTATTGGTAGTACTGTTTTTTGCTTTCGCGAAAGCGTATACTCAAGAAACCTATGATGTCAGTAAGTACTATACAAAACAGGAAGTAGCTATTGAAATGCGAGATGGTATAAAGTTACATACCACAATATATGCTCCTAAAGATACATCCAAAAAATACCCTATAGTCATGCAACGTACTCCTTATAGTTGTCGACCGTATGGGGAAGATCAATTTAGGTCTAAAATAGGCCCTAATAAGTACATGATGGAAGATGGATACATTATCGTATACCAAGATGTTAGAGGGCGATGGATGAGTGAAGGTAAATATGATAATATGCGTGCCTATATTCCTAATAAAACGGTAGGGGAAGTAGATGAAGCTAGTGATACCTATGATACCATAGATTGGTTGGTTAAAAATGTAGCAAATAATAATGGGAATGTAGGAACATGGGGGATTTCATATCCAGGCTTTTATGCTACGTACTCCTTGTTGAGTGGCCATCCTGCATTAAAAGCAGCATCTCCTCAAGCTTGTATAGGAGATTTCTTTTTTGATGATTTTCATCATAATGGTGCATATTTACTAAGTTATTGGAGAGCTACGGCAGTGTTTGGATATCAAAAAGAAGGACCTACTAAAGAGGCATGGTATACATTTCCAAAATTAGATAGCGATGATCAATATGACTTTTTCCTTAAAACAGGGCCGCTATCAAATTTGGATACGTATTATGATGAAACTAATGAGTTTTGGACACAGCTTAAAGAACATCCTAACTATGATAGTTTTTGGAAATCCAGAGGTATTATACAACATTTAGAAAATATAGAACCAGCTGTAATGACCGTAGGAGGATTGTATGACGCAGAAGATCTTTACGGACCATGGGAAACCTATAAGAATATTGAAAAGCGAAGTGATAACTATAATACTGTCGTTTTTGGTCCATGGAGTCATGGCGATTGGGCTCGTACAAAGAAAAGGCAAGCAGTAGGTAATGTATATTTTGGAGATGATATTTCGGATTATTTTCAAAAAGAATTAGAAACAAAGTTTTTTAATCATTTCCTGAAAGGAATGGGAGGTAAGGACGCTGGACTACCAGAAGCTCATATTTTTGATTCAGGAACTAAAGAATGGAAATCTTTTGATACATGGCCTCCAAAAACGATGATGGATGCTACCTTCTATTTAGATACAAATAATAAACTTTCTGGAAGTCCATCTACAAAAAATGGAGGAGAAACTTTTGTAAGTGATCCAGCAAATCCAGTTCCCTATGCAGAAGGGAAGAAAATGGTATTTACACCCCGTAAATACATGACCGATGATCAACGTTTTGCTGCAAAAAGAGATGATGTCCTTGTTTATGAAACCCCTGTATTAGATGATGAGCTTACCTTAGCTGGAGAAATTATTGCAAAACTAGAGGTCGCTACTACTGGTACTGCTGCCGACTGGATTGTAAAAGTGATTGATGTATATCCAGATGATGTTCCTAATACTGAAGAAACAGAAGAGGGAGTACAAATGGCAGGGTATCATCAGATGGTACGTAGTGAGGTAATGCGTGGTCGTTTTAGAAGGAGTATGGAACGTCCGCAACCTTTTGTGCCAGGAAAGAAAGAAGAGGTTTTTGTAAAACTTCAGGATGTATTGCATACGTTCAAAAAAGGACATAAAATCCAGATTCAAATACAGAGTACATGGTTTCCATTAATTGACTTAAATCCCCAAAGTTATGTAGATAATATCTTTGAGGCCAAAGAAGTAGATTTTAAAAAAGAGACACATACTGTCTTTCATTCTTCTAAAATTGTATTTAGTATTCTTAGGTAAATACGATTGTAAATACATTATAAGTATAGTAAAAAAGAGCCCTTATGTAAGGGCTCTTTTTTGTAAGGTGTTCTATAAAAAAGAAAAACACCTTACTATTTTATGGTAAGATGCTTTTCACCCCTAAATTTATGAAAGCTCACTGTATCAACAGCTCTACTCTCAACGCTTAGGCTCCCCTAAGCAATTTAATTTATATTTTATATGTAGGATAAAAACACGAGTGGTTTTTCTAAGAAAAACACCCCGCTACTGCGGGATGCCTTTCACCCCTAAATTATGGAATATGTAAAATATCATCTATCAAAACACTCAAAAGTGACACATCACAATCCCATGTAAACTAATCTAAACAAACCTTAGCGTAATTATATGTTAAATGTATTATATAGGTAGAAGCAAGAAAAGGGGTATATACCCCTATTTCTGTTTTTTTATAGCTTATTTTTTATTAAAAATGGGGGTATTTCCATACCCCATAAATATAATTGGCTCTTTTTGAATATCGTATAGATTAATTGGTAAGATCTTTTTATATTGAAGAAAATTCTTACAATATGCTAACTAAAGTTTTTGGCAGTGCTGTTTTTGGAGTAGATGCCACAACGATTACCGTAGAGGTAAATGTAGACAAGGGAATAGGTTATCATCTGGTAGGGCTTCCTGATAATGCGATTAAAGAAAGTAATTATAGAATTGCGGCCGCGCTACAGAATAATGGCTATAAAATCCCTGGAAAAAAAATTATTTTAAATATGTCTCCTGCCGATATGCGTAAAGAAGGCTCTGCTTATGATCTTACATTAGCTACAGGAATATTAATTGCCACTGGACAGATAAAAGGGGCGCATATTGAAGATTATATAATCATGGGAGAATTATCTCTTGATGGTGGTTTACAACCTATAAAAGGGGCTTTGTCCATTGCAATAAAGGCAATCGATGAAGGTTTTAAAGGGTTTATTCTCCCCAAACAAAATGCAAAAGAAGCAGCTATCGTAAATGGTTTAGCTATTTATGGCGTAGAAAACATAAGCGAAGTCATAGACTTTTTTGATAAAGGAGTTCCTATTGAAGAAACAGTAATTGATACACGAGCTGAGTTTTATAAAAATATAGCACATCCAGAGTTTGATTTTGCCGATGTAAAAGGCCAAGAATCCATCAAACGTTGTATGGAAATTGCAGCAGCTGGAGGTCATAATATAATTTTAATAGGCCCACCAGGTTCTGGGAAGACCATGTTAAGTAAGCGTCTCCCCAGTATTTTACCGCCTATGAGTTTACGAGAAGCATTAGAGACCACGAAGATTCATAGTGTCGTTGGGAGGGTTAAAGATCATCAAGGGTTGATGAGTGAACGTCCATTTCGATCACCACATCATACCATATCAAATGTGGCTCTTGTAGGTGGGGGGAGTTATCCGCAACCTGGTGAGATTTCGCTTTCTCATAATGGAGTTTTGTTTTTGGATGAGCTACCAGAATTTAAACGAGAAGTATTGGAAGTGATGCGTCAACCTCTGGAAGATCGGGAAGTCACTATTTCAAGAGCCAAATTTACAGTGACATATCCCAGTAGTTTTATGCTGGTTGCCAGTATGAATCCAAGTCCGGGCGGATATTTTAATGATCCAGATGCTCCAGTAACAAGTAGTCCTGCAGAGATGCAACGGTATTTAGGTAAGATAAGTGGTCCTCTGTTAGATCGTATCGATATTCATATAGAAGTGACCCCTGTTCCTTTTGAAAAATTGAGTAGTGACCAAAAAGCAGAATCTAGTATAGAGATTAGAAAACGAGTTACAGCGGCACGTGAGATACAAGTAGTACGCTTTCGCGAAAGCGAAAAAACAAACTATAACGCTCAGATGAATGTCAAACAAATCCGAAAGTACTGTGCCCTCGATGAAGCTTCCAAAACTTTATTAAAAACAGCCATGGAACGTTTGAACCTTTCTGCACGTGCCTATGATCGTATTTTAAAAGTCTCTCGTACCATTGCAGATCTGGCAGGGAGTGATCTAGTGACAGGAACACATATCAGTGAAGCTATACAATATCGTAGTTTGGATCGTGACGGGTGGTTAGGGTAAATAACTATAAATACTGTCCCTGAAAGGAAGATCTGAACGTAGGCGTTAAGTCGAAGAGCAGGTGTCCAGATATAGAATAGTCAGAATAAGAAACAGTATCTGGTCCATCAATAATGGATAGAAGGTTATTATCAGTATTGATTTCTTTCTTGAGAACCCTCTATAATTATATTAAAAAAGAGTCCAGTAATAAATATTTATAAGTTATTTCTATTTACTCAGTTTTTGTACTATTTGCAACACATTTATGTATAGTTTTGAGGGGAAATAAGCTATGATTTTCTGCCATAACCTATATACACTCTGTTTTACTTAGCTTATTGAATATAAAATTATTGTTTCTTCTTTACCTCTTAATTGAGTTTGACCTAACTCTATTAAATTGTAGCTGTTTTTTAGTTCTAATATATCTTTTAATGCACTTGAAAGTAGAAGTTTTACACCGTATTTGTTACAAAGACCTTGAATTCTTGCAGTAGTATTCAAAACATCTCCAGTAAAAACAATATCTTTTTTAATTTTCCCAATTTCTCCAGTAGTTACTAAACCAGAATGGATAGCGGCTTTAAAAGTTGGAACTACCTTATATTTTGATAAGTATATATCTGATTTTTTAGAAAGCGACTCTTGCATTGATAAGAAACATTCGATACAATTGGTGTTCTTATTATTCTTATTTAGTTTCCAAGATAAAACTAATTCATCACCAACATATTGATAAATTTCACCTCCATATTTTATAATAGGATCAGATAAATCTCTATAATAATCATTTAAGAGGTCAAAATATTTTATATGGCCTAATTTTTCTGCAATTGAGGTAGATGATTTCATATCTAGGAACATGAATATTCGTTCTTCTTCAATAGGTTTGTGGTATTTTCCTGTAAAAAAATTTAAGATAACATATTGACCTATATTATCACTTATTTCTAAATAGAATAAGCAGAAAACAAGTCCAAGAGTGAAATAAAATAAAATACTCCAAAGCGCAAAGTTGGAGAAAAAATTAGCAATGATTTGAAGAACTTCTGAGTTTATTGGACTTAATTTTAATTCATAGGCAGTACTTAAAATAGCGATTGTAAAAATTGATAAAATTAGTACACAGAAATAAATTAAAGTTTTAAAGACTATTTTTTTTGCAAAAGAGTTTTTTATAAAAATTTTATTGAGATAGAAGACTTCAAGTGTTCCAATAAATATACCTACTACAAAAGAGACTATAGCAGGTACAATTAGGTTAAAATTGTATGGATTTCCTGTTGAAGGGTAGAATTCATGATTTCCTAAAATTCCTTTTTCTAATAGCGAATAAATTATGCTAAATACCATTGGAATTAGACCAAAAGGAATAATCTTCACAAGATATCTTTTTGATCTATGAGATATCATATTATCTGATTTAATTGCTAGTTAAACGCAGGGGGCGTATAACTGTTAGTTAGGTGTTAATTTAATGATTATTTTAAGATTAAGTACTGGTTTTAGTAATTCTTGGTGGATTCGGGAAGAGTTAAACCCTTTAAAATTTGGCTTGTAGATTGTTGTTAAGAGTTTTTACATTCAAATACTTTTTAAAATATCTTCAATCTCCTTCCTTGTATTCTCATCTTTAAAACTATATTCTAATGTATCGTATTCTTTTAATGGATTTAAAACAAATTCAGGATTGGCACCGTTTTGCAACATCCATTTCAAAACTTCTAGCCCCTTCAAATATTTTTCTTTTGGTTCATTATTTCTAACTAATGTACCAATTGAAGAAACCGTATTTTGGATTGGATAATCTTTAAACCAACTATCCTGCTCATTTATATTAATTCCGTAATTAACTAGTAGTCTTATGATTGATAAGTTTAATTTGTAGCAAGCTTGCTTTAAACAACCTTTTGTTTCAATAGGCTTTTTTGATAAGAGGAATTCTACTATTTCTTTATTATTGAATTGACATGCTCTTTCCAGAAAGTACATATTTATATAGCCTGTTCTTGTTTCAGTATTTATTTCCCCTTGGCTAAAATGGTTGATGAATTCTTTATTGAATCCTCTCTCTATTAAATGATAATAATATCCTTTGTTAGCATCTTCTTGGGAAGGTTTCAAACCATAAATTGGATGTGGATCGTATCTTTTTGGCAATTTTGGGTTATTCTTATTATCTTCTATTTTAAGTTTGATTTCTTCTTCTATTCCTAAATCTTTATAGGCATTCCATGTGCCACTAAAACCAATTGAAGACTCTCCAATTTCCAAAACTTCTAATTTATGTGTATAAAACCAATACCATGTTCTTCGTCCCAGGAACATCCTCCTCTGTATCCAATATAAGAAAGGCCCTCTTTTTCTGGTAAATCAATATATATTGATGATATTTCAATATGCTTTTTAACATCGTCTATGGATTTCATTTCAGGTAAATGCTCATCATAAATTTCTTTCCATTTTTTGTATTCAGATAAAAAACTTTCACATAACCTATTAAGTATTTTAGATTGATTGTTTATTATATAGGTAACAGCATTTATTTGGGAGTCTTTTGGTTTTGGGATCTCAGATAACTCATCTTCAAATTGGATGTCAATTTCTTGATCTATGTTAAACTCTTTTAAAAAGTAGCAGGTTTCCCAATAACCATCCCACTTATATTTTTTATTGAATAATCTCATTTTTTAAATTATGGTTAACGTTCTCGACTATGAGTAGTTGTATGGATTAACACTATATTTCGCAAGTATACACCGAACTAATAATACATTAGGATTTTCAGAAGTAGGTGAGAATAAGTAGTCATTTTTAGTAGTAGATATTTTTTTGAATTCGGTTATAGTATTGTCATAAATTTTTTCTTAGCCCTACGCGACTGCTTCCATCCGAATACCAATTTTCCATTTCTGTAAATTTCTTGTACTCTTCTCTTTGGTAAAATTTTAACGCTTTATACCCTGAAGTCCAGAGCCAAATATGTTTTACTCCTAGCGTTATTACTTTCTCTTCTATGGATTTCAATAATTGCAATCCTAGTCCCTTAGATCGATATCCTTTCTCAACATATAAATCTGTTAGGAAAAACCAGCCTGAATAATTTTCACCGTTTTTGAATGCTAACCCTGAAGCGCATCCGATAAAGGTATCTTCTTTTAATGCTACAAAACTAACTGTTTCCGAACTTTCTATTTCTATACCTTCCTCAAGTGAAAGCGCATCAAACCCTAAGTTCATAAGCTTAATTTCTTTTGATGTCATTACACGATCTATAATACTGATTTTGCTCATTTTAAACTTTAAGTTTTTGTCAACCTTATTTTATGGAACCAGTCGGACAGGTTTTGTCAATTTTTACTTCCAACATATACATTTTTATTATTCATGTATTAATCCATAATTTACAATATCGATCGTACCGGAGTCACACATAATTAAGGTTAAATATAATTAGTTATGAGAAAGGGTACGAGTTAATTTACTTAATTTTGATTTCTGTTAAAAGTAAGAATTCATTTTACTTAATCACCTATTGCTTTATCACAACATATATTGAATTTATAAGCTCTTATTAGGTAATCCTTTAGGTACCTTTTTGCCTCATTTATTTTATAGCGTTAAATTCCATATAGCACATATTATATTGTATTTTTATAGAAACTATCTCATTATGAAAAATCCTACTTTGATTATTTTATTGATCATTACTTCATCTTTATTTTCTCAAGAAAAATATCAAAGAGCAAAAATTTATTTTAATTCTTCTCAAGAATTAAAAACATTGAATGAAATAGGAATTCCTATAGATCACGGGATATACTATGATCGAGGTTATGTTTTATCAGACTTTTCTGAAAATGAAGTTGATGATGCTAGAAATGCAGGTTTTTCTATTGAAATCTTATTAGAAGATTCTATTAAACACTATTTGGAACAAAACGAAAAAATTTTGACTTCTAATAGTAAATTGAATTCATCGTGTAATGATGAATACCCAACACCTAATAATTTTACTTTGGGGAGTATGGGAGGGTATTATACTTATCAGGAGTTTTTAGTTCAATTAGATCTTATGTTTGAATTATACCCTGATTTAATTACTGCCCCAGAGAATATAAGTAATTTCTTGACAGACGGAGAACCAGACCCTACTACAACACCTCCTATAGGTGGGAATGGTATAAAATGGTTAAAAATAAGTGATAACCCAAACAGTTCTTCAGAGAATGAACCAAAGAGTATATATACTGCTGTTCATCATGCCCGTGAACCCACTTCATTAACACAACTTATCTTTTTTATGTGGTATTTGCTGGAGAATTATGAGAGTGACCCAGAGGTGAGAAGTATTGTTGACAATACAGAACTCTATTTTATACCTGTAGTAAACCCAGATGGATACTTGTTTAATGAAAAAACAAATCCTGAGGGAGGGGGACTATGGAGAAAGAATAGAAAAGATATTACTGGCACAGATGTTAATCGCAATTATGATTATTTTATTGATGGCGATCCTTCTAACAATATATGGGGTGGTGAAGGCACTTCAAGTGATCCTAATAGTAATGTTTTTCCAGGAACTGGACCATTTTCTGAAGTCGAAAGTAAAGCTGTAAAATGGTTTTGTGAACAACATGACTTTGTAATGGGAGTAAACAATCATAGCTTTGGGAATGGTATCTTTTTTCCATATGGATATACTTCTGATGCATTTACACCCGAACATGAACTTTATGAGGATTTTCTAGGAATATTAACCTCTAGAAATGGATACTTTGCTAGAAAAACATTAGGAATTGCAGGAACTACTAATGATTTTATGTACGGAACTGTAAATACTCATGAAAGAATTTTTTCTATAACTCCAGAAATTGGAGATCAGTTTTGGTTGCCTATTGATGAAATTATACCCGTTTCTAAGGATATGATGTTCTTAAACCTTGCAGTTGCAAAAATGACAAATAGAAGCGCGCGTATTAATGATTTGAGTCCTTTGTTTATAGGAAATCAGTTATCAGTAAGTCATAAGTTTACGATACAGAATATGGCACTTACGGGATTAAATAATTTTGATATCAGTATTAATCCCATATCTACTAATATTATTGAAGTAGGCAATCCATTATCTTTTGATAATTTGAATCCTCTTGAAAACTTAGAAGTAGATATAGAATATACTATAGATGATCAGGCAAGTTTAGGAGATGATATTATTTTTGAATTAATAGTTGATAATGGTGATTTTAATTCTGTATTTTTAATAGAAAAGCGGTTCGGACTTCCAGAAATTCCTTTTGAAGATTTTGGAAATTCTACCACTACAAATTTTAGTGACAATGACTGGGGGGTAACAGATGATACATTTATTTCTCCTTCTAGTTCAATAACCGATTCTCCAGAAGGGAATTATGAACTAAATCAAGATTCTTCTATTGTTATAGCTCAAGAGATTGACCTTAGCGAAGCTGAATATGCATCGGTACATTTCTTTGCCCGTTGGGAAATAGAACCAGTTTTTGATTATGTACAGTTTGAAATTTCTATTGATAATGGTACCAATTGGATTCCACAATGCGGACTCTACACAAATACACAAATATTAAACGGAGAGTCTGCATATCATGGAGTGCAAAGCGAATGGGTTTTTGAAGAAATTGATTTAAATGAATATTTAGGGCAGGAAATTTTGGCACGTTTTCAATTGGTGTCAGATGCTATAAATACGATGGATGGTTTCTATTTTGATGATTTGACATTTAATGTTATTGAAGATCTTCTTGCTATAGAGGATACCAATGTTGAAGAATTCGCTTTTTTCCCTAACCCTATAAATGATGTTTTAAATATCCAAACAACACAAGTAGATTACACTATAACTACATATAATATTTTAGGACAACAGGTATTAAAACCTGAGACTCATTCGGGGAATACTCAAATTGATTATAGTAGATTTGGAACGGGGATTTATTTTGTAAGTATACATAATGACAACGTTACTAGGATTGTGAAAGTTATTAAACAATAAAAGTAAATCCCATTGCGCCTGCTTTATAAATTACTGGTTTCTTTTACATAACACGTAGTGTTACCTCAAATCCAATAGCATCAGAAATAGCATTATCTTTTAATTTACTGTTATAAGTGATTCCCCAGCGAGTTCTGTCAATTTTGAATTTTGTTTTCATTTCCTTCAATTCATAATTTACTTCTGCTTGAAATTTTATAGGTTGCGTGATCCCTTTTATAGTAAGGTCTGCTCTTATTTCTAAATGTGTTTTATCATGATAATATACTTCGGTGATTACAAGATGAGAAGTAGGATATTTTGGAACATCAAAAAAATCTTCATTTTTTAAGTGCTTTACTAGGCCATCCATGTATTCTCCATCCGTATTTATAATGGTATTCATGTCTATTATAAAAGTACCTCCAGTGATTTTATCATTAGCTTGTATAAATTCTCCTTTTTTGAATTGTATGGTACCGTAATGCCCGCCAAAATAAAATACATTTTCACCATACCATTTGAGTTCACTTTTAGAAGTATTAATAGGAATTGTATTAATATCTACCGCGTATTGAGCATATGAGATAGTAATCGATAAAACCAGAAATAGGGTAATTAAAATTCGTTTTTTCATAAGATTAAATACTATAATTAACTTTTGTTTGAGTAAAACTATAGGGATCTTAAATGGGAAGTGTCAAAAAAGTGTAAAAGATATGTCAACAGTTGTAAAAAGAGATTAAAAAGTATGTTCTTTACATATAATATGAGCAAAAAAAGGATATACATATATTGTAGTTTGATAGCTTTAGGAGGAATTGCATTCCTATTTTCAAGCCCTAAAGAAAAGAATGACGAATTTTCATCTCGTATAAAGATAGCGCTGAGAGAGGTGGGTAATCAATTACTATTAACACATCAAGATTCTACATCATTGGTATTACCCATAGTAGCTATAGATGCGTCTAAGTATAAATTATCATTTCAAACAAAACTTTCTTTTGAACCAGGTACTTTGGTTTCTATAGTAGAAGACACATTTCTAAAATCTAACTTCCCAGATTACTACCGTGTAGAAGTGCTTCAATGCTCCGATAAAGAAGTAGCTTATAGTTATGAAATAAATGCCGAAAATGAGAATACGATTATTGCATGTGTCGGCCGTATTTTACCAGAGCAATGCTATACAATAGTCTTTACATTTACTAAAAGGATCCCCCCCTTTTTTAATAGACAATCCATTTTATACTATCTATTGGGATGTATTGTAGTCATTATACTAGATTATTTGTATTCAAAAAGGAAACAACATCTTCATAAGAATGACATTTCATACAATAGAATTGGTAGTTTTGAATTTTATCCAGAGCAAAGTAAACTCGTAAAAGCAGCAGTAGAGATCAATTTGTCAAAAAAAGAATGTGAGTTATTGGCGCTTTTTGTAACACGTCCCAATGAGGTGATAAAACGAGATGAATTAACAAAAAAGGTATGGGAAGACAACGGTGTTTTTGTAGGGAGAAGCCTCGATACATATATATCTAAACTTCGTAAAAAATTAAAAGACGATGACCGTATTAAATTAACAAATATTCATGGAGTAGGCTATAAGCTAGAAATTAATGAATAAGGTAACTTGTTAGTATGTAATACTACGTGTCTGTTATTGTTTGCTAATAGCCATTTTCTTAAGTAGTACAATTTGCCCAAGATGATAGTAGGAGTGCTCTATGATTCCATTAATATTTCGTGCATATGTTCCATATTTTTCATCTACAAATACCTCATCCAATTTTTTATCAGGAGTTTGAGTAATTAAATAAGCGAGATCTTCGGTATCCTTCCAAAATCTAGTTAAGAATGCATCCCATTGTTGTTGTGATTCAATAGGAGGAAAGTCAAAACTATAGGCATCTCTTATTTCAAGAGCTCCTCCTTCAAATACATTTTTTACACCATGAATGTAATAATGGATATGCTGTGCTAAAACAGCAATCGTATTGCAAGATGTAAATGACATTGTAGCTATTTTCCAATCCAAATCTTTTAATTGATCTTTATAATTGGTATTTGCAACCCATGTCCCATTAAAAATTACTTCGTTAAGTCGAGTAGCTATCTGATATGTGTTTTCCATTACGATTAGATTTTTTAATCAATTAAAACTCCAAGTTTTTTACCAATTCTTACTAATGTATTCCAGTTGCGAGTAGTAACATTTTTACCATAATTCTTTTCTATAATACCCATTGCAATAGTCGTTTTTGATATAGAAAGGTCCAACACACTACATAATGCATCTTCTCTTCTGTCAATAATTTGAAAAGAGTGATCATCGCTTGCCCATGGCACTTCTATCTCGTGATTTGTGTGGTTTTGTATAAAAGAGACATATAACCGAGTGTCTTTAGTAAGTGAGACCTCTTTAAATGGGTTATTCATTAACAGCCTAGTAATGGATTGTGAATCTCTTACTATTATTGGAATAGAAAAACCAAAAGAAATTTCTAAATGCTTTGATAACTCCTCTTTAAGAACATGTATATCTTTATATGTAGACTCAAAAATAATGTTGCCAGAGTTTAGTAAGGTTCTAACATTCTCTAGACCTAAGATAGCGCACTCTTTTTTTAAGTCGGCCATAGGGACTTTATGATGCCCCCCTACATTAATTCCCCGTAAAAAAGCAATATACGTTTGTGTAGTCATTACTAGTTTCCGTTTTAGCTCGTTTCTATCCTGTAGACAAATATAAGTTATGTAGAAATATACCATAATATATTAACTGAGGTACATTAGAAGTACGCTTTCGCGAAAGCGTACTCATACCACATACTCTTATAAAATGGAGTGATAGCACTTATTCAACGTCTATAATTCATATCCAAACTCATAAATGTACCTATAATCCTGAGTCTTTTTACTGATAGATAAAAGGGAAAAAGGCTGATGTGTAATAAGTAAAACACGTATTAAAATAAGTGTATTTAACTATCTAACAATCAGCTATTTGACTCTTATTTCGTTCATATTGCTACACTACTTTTGAACCATAAAATCATAAACATATGGAAAGTAGTATATCAAATCAAGAAGAATTTATAGAGAGTTGGTACCAGACAGCAGAGTATGTGCTTACAGATCATACCGATCAACTATCCAGAGAAGAAATAGACAGGTTACTTGCAGAGGCCACTTATGATATGACCGAAGAAGAAGCCGAAGGGTTCTTAAGTGGATTAGTCAACGTTGCAAAAAAAGGACTGAAAGTCGTAGCGCCCATATTAAAGAAAGCCGCACCGATTATAGGAACAGCAGCAGGCGCCGTAATAGGAGGTCCCGTAGGCGCAAAGTTAGGAGGAGCTTTAGGAGGAGCTATCGCTAGTTCTGGAGGTGCAGGAAGACAGCAAGCATCTAGAAACCAACCTGCACCATCACTACAAGGAAGACAAGCTCCGTCACCTGCTTTTTCAAGCCCTTCTGGAAATATAGCAGGAACCCCTGCGGGCTATGCGCCAGTAGGAAAACAATTACTCGTACTTATTAATAATCCAGAGTATTTGATTCAATTATTAAGAGCCGTAATACCTACACAATCATCACGTACCCCTAGAACCTCAGAAAGTTTTATTAGCCATGTCAATACCATGAAACAACTCTCAGAAGATCTACTGGATGTCTCTTTTGAAGAAAGCTATCCTACTCCCGAATATCACGATGATTATGAAGCTTATCATTATGAAGATGAGATGTATGATGATATGGAAGAAACACATTGTGAGTGCGCTCACTAAACCATAAAAACAAGATACCGATGGACACAAATACCGTATTACCAGCAGAATTAATGAACGATCCCAAGCTAGCCTCGGTGATGAATTTATTAAAAGAAAATAACTCTGATACCGATTATAAAGAACAGTATGAAGCTCTCACAGGAGAGTTTCAAAAACTTAAAAATGCCTTTCTAAAACTTAAAAGAATTAATGAAGATCTCATAGAAGTCTATGAAGACCTAAAAGAAGATCATGAAGAGGTACTAGAGGAACTTGAGGCTATTCAAAACAGTAAGAATGCCAATAACCGATTTGATAATGTTTAATTTAAAAAGTGAAAAAATGACAACAACAAATTTTAATGACGAAGGTATCCTTCAAGAAGAACTGATACCTACAGATTCGTTTAATGACGGATTGTATCTAGAAGATGAATTTTATGATAACTTCGATGATTATGATGACGAAGATTATGACGATGAAGACTATGATGATGAAGATTACGACGACGAAGATTATGATGATGAAGACTACGACGACGAAGATTACGATGATGAAGACTATGATGATGATGGCATTTTGGATGCAGAACATGTAGATGATGAAGCATCTCCAGAACGACGTGGTCGCCGTCGTAGAAGACGTAGAAGAGCACGACGTAGAGCACGACGTAGAGCACGTAGAAGAGCACGAAGAAACCGTAGACGCGGTAGAGGAAGAAAACCTAGAAGATCAAATGCATGCTGTAAAAATGTAGGAACGCTTAAGCGAAGACTTCATAGCACAAATAGCAAAGTAAAACGATTAGTATCTGGTCATAAAAAACTAGCTGCAGGATTTAATAAGATCTCAAAAAATCAAGTAAAACTCAATACTAAGATCAGTGCTATCGATAAGAAAGTAGAAAGCATGAGTATGATGAATCTTATCAATGCTATTTCTGGTCCAAATATTAAATCTATGAATATTACTGATGGACAGGTGACTAAGAATATTCAGGTAAACTCTACAGAGGCAGACTCTTCGGCAGCTTTATTACCACTATTGCTTAGTGGAGGACTAGGAGGTTCTGGAAATGGAGATATGAATCAATTGTTACCGATCCTTGCTTTATCAGGAGGAAATGGAGGAATAGACCCATTAATGTTAGTGTTATTATTATCTAAAAAATAGAAGTATCATGAATAATTATATGCTGCTGAACTATGTTTTAGCAAATAAAAAGAAAGAAGAGCTAGAAGCTCAGGAGATATCAGTGCCCTCAGATTTTATGACAAAAGCATTGGTATATGGAATCGCAGCACCTACAATTCCTATGTTAGGATATCTTATGGTAGATAAAGAAGCAAAAAAGCTAATTGCTCTTAAAGCAACCCAAGATCAACAGCAGGAAGAAGAAAAACCTCAAGAAGGGTCTACTACTGAAGGTGAAGAAACCGCAGAGACATGTACTACAAATGAGCATTCATCACCTGTAGTAAATATTAAAGCAATAAATGAAAATGGAATCTCCCTCGATAGAGTAAATTTTGCATCTATCTATGGGAAATTAGGAGATGATTTCAAGCGCTTATTAAAAGAAAAATCATTTGATTTTGCTATCTCTGACGTAAGTGGAAATGCAAATCTATTTTACCCTAAAGATACTGATGTAACTATAGTTGCTTTTTATGAAAAACAACTAGTACAACAGTATTTTGAAAAAGGGACCATTCCAGCAACTATAGAGTTTAAAATGGATACTACTCCAGGAGAAATAACCCAAGGCACTATAGAAGATAAACCCAAAATGGTAAGTCGTAAAAGCGGAAATTCAAAGTAGATACCAATGGATCCTGCATTACAACAGTTAATTGAAGGTAAGAAAGAAGATGAGATAGAGGTCATTGCTCGTTTACAAAAACCTAATACAGTGCCCGAAAATTTTAGGGTTATCACAGCTTTTGATACTATCGTTACAGGTAGGATTCAAAGAAATGATATTTATACTATTTGGGCAGATAAGAGAATAGCAAGCCTTAAAGCATCGCGTTCTGTAAATCAAGCATTAGTTCGTTCAATTCCTGTTGTAAAGAAGAGAAAGAAACAGCTTCAGAAATCAATAGTCTCTGAAGCTGTTTTAAAAAAACAAGTAGTTGTAGGCATTGCAGATTGGGGATTTGACTTTACACACCCTAATTTTAGAAATCAAGATGATTCAACCCGATTTCTGGCAATTTGGAATCAAGCAGCACCCTATGACGGATCTAATCCCTATGGATATGGAGAAGTATATACCGCTGCAATGATCAATGAAGCGCTTCAATCTAAGACGCCTTTTAAAACATTGAACTATCACCCTGCTATAGCAGACGCATCTGGTATAGGTAGTCATGGGACGCATGTCCTAGATATTGCTGCCGGTAATGGTAGTGTAGGAGATGAAGGCAATGCGCCATCTTCATATCTGGTTGCTGTACATCTAGGCACATCAAAAGCCGCAGAAACATTTTCATTAGGAGATCAAAGCAGGCTACTGGAAAGCGTAGATTTTATGCACACAGTTGCACAAGAAAAACCACTAGTTATTAATCTTAGTGTTGGAAGTCATGGAGATGCGCATAGAGGAATGACATTAGTAGAGCAAGCTTTTGATAAATTCCTATTAGCTAATAAAGGAAGAGCTATTGTACAGAGCGCAGGTAATTACTATACCGTAAATGCACATGCATCAGGTAGAGTACTACACGGTGGAGAAAAATGGCTTCAATGGGAGATAAAACCTAATGATTATACTACAAATGAGCTAGAAATATGGTATCCCGGAAAAGATAGTTTTACAGTTACTTTATATGGAAAAGGATATAAAAAAGTTGTTTCAGCTCGAGGCGAAAATGCAACAATCCTTAATAATGTAGGAGAAGAAATAGGAAAAATATATCATAGAAGCCATGAGCCAAACACGGGCTTAAATCACATAGATATTTTTCTATATAATAATTCGACACCGTTACAGTGGAAAGTAAAAATCCAAGGGGATAATGTCGTAGATGGCAGGTATAATGCATGGATAGAACGAGATGGTTCTATACGAACACAGTCTCAATTCAATCCAGTCGATGTAGATAGAAAAGTGACGCTGGGGACTATATGTAATGGGTTTTATACAATTGCTGTAGGGGCCTATGATGATATGAGTGCTATAAAAAAGATAGCAAAGTTTAGCAGTAGTGGCCCTACCGCAGATGGTCGTATAAAACCAGATGTAGTAGCCCCAGGGGTTCAGATTATAGCAGCAAAATCAGCATCCAGAAAAGAAGCCTATTCTAAAGGAAATCTAACAATGAAATCTGGGACTAGTATGGCTTCCCCATTTATAGCGGGATTAATAGCTAGACTTTTTCAAGAGAGTGATGAATTATTAAGTATACAAGAGACAAGACGTCTTTTATTCAAATCATTACATAATAATAAGAACGTATCTAATTCTCATCGCATTGGAAATGGATATATCAACCTTCAAAAATTCCAAAATAATATTAAGTCAATAATCAGAAAAAAAAATAAAGACATGAGACCATATCAACAGCATACTACACATACAACCCCTCAGTATACTCCCGAAGTAATGGATAACGTATTAGAAACATATACAGAGCGGGTCAAAAAATATATACCTAGTTATATGCCCTTTTTAGAACATAGTGAAAATGCATATCAAGAGACGCTTCCTTCAAGTGGATTAACATGGACAGGGGCCACTTCTGCACAAATTAATTTTATGCGGAATGTATATGATATCAATCTTAGACGTTCTTCTTCTCGAGGAACTTTTGTAGCCGATGTCCCTGCAAGTCAACTAGCTACTGTAGAAGGGAGATATCAATTAAAAACAGCGGCGGCAGCATCTTGTAGATTAATGTTTCAAGATGTACGTCGTGCCATAGCTACTCAAGGAGTTAATGTTACTATAGGGCTTACAAGTGCCTATCGTTCGGCGTCACATCAATTTAGGTTGTGGAATAGATATTTTATAAATCAATATTATAGTGCTACACAAAGCCATAGACGTACACTCAATGGAGGAGAACATGGAGTAGCTGCTCAACAATATCTAGCACGCTATATCAGAGGAAGAATTGCAACTCCAGGGTTTAGTAATCATAATCAAGGGCTTGCTATTGATATCCGAAATACTGAGAATGGGGTAACATTACGTAATAGAACCCGTACTACCTATACAAATGCTTGGAGGAGAACACAACTGTGGAATTGGTTAACTACCAATGCTGCTCGTTATCATTTTTATCAAAATACACGTATTGATGAACCCTGGCATTGGGAATATAGGCCTCCAACTACAGGGGTATCATCACCCCCTGGGGAAAATTTTACATGGACAGATGAGGTAAAGCTACAGTGGATTAATGAGAAGAAGTTAGAAAAGACATTTTTTGCCTCAGAACCGCAACATAACCTTTGTCTATTACCACTACCCGAATGGTTTGATAAAGCTGCTTTTCAAAGCAATTTTATACAAAGTCACGGAGCAGTAGCCAATGAAATACTGGGAAATCCTGACTTACCTGTAACAGCAAATTATTTTGTAATACACGATACAGCCGTTACTAGAGATATTACCAGAAGTAGAGCCTCTAGAAAAGGAATACACTTTTGGTTAAATATTAATAATGCAATACTTGCTAAGGATTGGAATGAACGAGGATCTGGTGTAAAAATAGAACGTGGTTCCAATGGATGTTTTGTCCATACAGAACTTACCAGACACCCTCAACTTAATGCGGCAGTCCCTAATGTAAAAGATGCAGGAACGTATTATACATATCGACAATATGAGTTGCTAGCCTATGCATATGTTATTTGTTGTATTAGAAAAGGAAGACTTATAGAGACTACAATTCACAGAGAAGTAGATAGATCTGTAGAATATCATACGAGTAGTGGTAGAGTTCGTTACGGACATGGAGATCCTAAACATTTTAATATTAATACGTTCTATGCGATTGTAAATTCTCTCTTACAAATGCCTACTTCTAATTTTACTTATGGAATACAAGAAGCAAGAGTCCTGGCTCAAGGTCAAAGTAATAGAGCTGGATATAAAAACGTATTTATCCCATATGTAGATGGAACCGTAAATCGTGCAAATCAATATGGAGCTATTGAACATAGAACCAATAGTGCAGGTGCACGGATACGTGGTAACTATATTGTTAATAACATACGTGTACGCAGACGCTGTTAAAAAGAGTGATAGCGTAAATATTTATGAATTGTTTAAACGGATTTACTGTCATAGACAGTAAATCCGTTTTCTGTTTCTTATAAGACAGTGTCATTGATTATGAGTTAGCAATTAATTGTAAATTTTGGAGTACCTTTCCTTTTGTGGATTTATATCCTTTAGTCTATTAATTTCTATGAAAAAATGGTTTGATATTTCTGGTCCTGGTGTTCTCATTGCTGCCGCTTTTATAGGCCCGGGAACAGTAACAGTATGTTCTATAGCTGGCGCTTCTTATGGCTATGCATTGCTATGGGCAATGGTTTTATCTATTATTGCAACCATTGTATTACAAGAAATGGCTGCTCGTATAGGGTTAGTCACTAATAAAGGACTTGCTACCGTTATCCGGACTCAGATGCGACATCCCATAGCTCGTATTATTGTTATTTTATTGATGTTAAGTGCTATTGTGATCGGAAATGCAGCATACGAAGCAGGAAATATAAGCGGAGGTGTACTAGGAGTTGAAGCACTAGGATTTTCAGGCGCATTTCAATGGGGGAGCTTGTCACTTAATGGATGGAGTTTAGGAATCGGCATACTGGCAGCAATCATTCTTTTTATAGGAAATTATAAGGTATTAGAACGAGTTTTAGTAGGGCTTGTTTTGTTTATGAGCATGGCGTTTATCATTACAGCGATAGTTACCCGACCTGATATTATTGGAGTATTAAAAGGAAGTTTTGTTCCATCATTTCCAAAGGATAGTACATTGACAATTATAGCATTAGTAGGAACAACTGTCGTCCCTTATAATTTGTTTTTACATGCCTCTTTAGTTACAGAAAAATGGCAAGGAAAAGAATCCCTAGCTATAGCAAGACGAGATACATTTGTTGCAGTAATCTTAGGAGGGCTTGTATCAATGGCTATCATTATATGTGCAGCCGCTATTCAAGGGAGTGAGATTAGAAACGCTGGAGATCTTGCAAAAAGTCTGGAACCTCTTTTTGGAGAATATGCACGCTATTTTGTAGGAGTAGGAATGGGAGCTGCTGGATTGACTTCGGCTATAACAGCACCATTGGCAGCAGCATATGTAGTACAGGGATGTTTAGGTTGGAAAAAAGACATTAAGGCCCGTAAATTTAGAATAGTATGGGCTTTTATTCTGGTTTTAGGAATCCTTTTTTCATCATCAGGATATAAACCCGTAGAGATTATCAAATTTGCACAAGTAGCTAATGGTATTTTATTGCCTATCATTGCTGGGTATTTAATCTGGATGGCCAATAAAAAAGAACTTTTAGGAACATATGTAAACAAGAAGTGGCAAAATATACTAGGTATTTTGATCTGGCTTATTGTTTTTGGTTTGGGATTGCGTAGTATATTAAAGGTATTTGATGTATTATAAAAATGTACACTATTGATATAAATAGCGACGTTGGAGAAGGTATTGGAAATGAAGCCGCGTTACTTCCATTTTTGAGTTCATGTAATATCGCATGTGGTGGACATGCAGGAGATGATACAACACTACAAGAAGTGATTCGTTTGGCATCCATACATAAAGTCAAAATAGGAGCACATCCCAGCTACCCTGATCGTAGCAATTTTGGCCGTAAAACTCTTAATATATCAAAGAAGGAATTAACACAAAGTGTATCAGATCAGATATGGAAAGTAAAAACTTTCGCCGAAAGGCAACATCAAAAAATACATCACATAAAGCCTCATGGTGCCTTGTACAATCAAGCAGCAGTCAATGAAGAAATAGCTAAGCTTATTATCGATGTGATTTGTGATATAGATGACACATTACTGTTATATGTACCCTATAAATCTGTAATAGAAAATATTGCTCAATCTAAGATTAGAACGTGTACAGAAGGCTTTGCAGATCGTAATTATAAAGATGACTATACGCTAGTTCAGAGATCAGAACCCAAGGCATTGATTAAAGATCCGGATAAAGTCATACAACATGTATTACCAATGGTTAAAGAACAAATGGTACATACAGTAACTGGAAAGAAAATTCCTTTTACGATAGATACGCTATGTGTTCACGGAGATACAAGTACAGCTTTTGAGATTCTAGATACATTGCATACCGAGTTTAAAAAACATCAAATTAAAGTTACCTGATGATTGAGGATACACTTCGTATACATAAAATGGGGGAGTCTAACTGGCTTCTTCAATGGAAGTATACGCCTTCACAAGAACTACTATATTATCTGCTAGCTGTAAAGAAAAAATTGTCTGCATTATATGATGTAGAAATTGTGCATACGTATACAGAACTTTTGATCAAAGATGTGAGACATACTTTGGATGTGGTTGATGTAGAAGTCCGCTTTCGCGAAATAGTAAACAGCATAACGACAGTACCTATAAAAACATCCACACTATTCCGTATTCCTGTATGTTATGACCCTGAATTTGGGAATGATATCATAGAAGTTTCAAATACAAAAAAATGTACAATTTCTGAAATCATATCTCGACACACAGAACCTATATATACTATATATTTCATGGGTTTTTTACCAGGTTTTCCATATTTAGAAGGGTTAGATCAAAGACTATCTATTGAGCGTAAGTCAACCCCTCGACAAAGCGTACCAAAGGGCAGTGTCGCTATAGGAGGAAATCAGACAGGAATATACCCTCAAAAAAGCCCTGGAGGATGGCATGTTATAGGCAATAGTCCTATTTCCTTTTTTAACCCGACATCAAAACCTCCTACACCTTTCAAAGCGGGAGATGTTATTCAGTTTTATGCAATAGATAAGCAAACACATATCGCAATGAAAGCGGCTTTTGCAACAGGGAGTATGCACATAGAATCTTATCAATATGATAGATAGCATTACAATTATACATCCAGGATTGTACAGCAGTATTCAAGATGCAGGACGTTATGGATATGCACACTTAGGAATTCCGGAAAGTGGTGTAATGGATAGAAAGGCATGGCGTATAGCAAATGCTTTGGTAAATAATCCAGAGCATACTGCAGTAATAGAATTTACTATAATGGGACCTACAATACAATTTGAGTGTGAAAGACATTTTGTAATTACTGGAGGGGATATAAAAGCATATATAAATGGCATTGCTGTAACAACAGGTAAAGTATATATCGCAAAAAAAGGAGACATGTTAAAGTGCTTACATTTTATAAGCGGATGTAGGGGGTATCTTGCTATTTCAGGAGGGCTGCTTACGATTCCAGTATTAGGAAGTCAGAGTATGTATAGCCCAGTTACAGAGACATCAACATTAAAAAAAGGGGATAGGATACAGATAGGAGCTTCTAATTATGGAACATTTAAAGGCGTAGGCATAAAAAACCTAAAAACGGTACAGCAATCTAACAAAGAACACATACAAAAAATTGAGGCCCATATGGGCCCCGAATTCAACGTATTAGGTGAAAGACATATTAATTTTTTAAAAGAGACTGTTTTTTCAGTATCTAAGTTATGGAATCGTATGGCTATACAGTTAGAACAAAAATTATTTGATCAAATTCCTTCTATAGTAACTGGGCCAGTAGTACCAGGTATCGTACAATTAACTCCTTCTGGAAATATTATTTTATTAATGAGGGATTGTCAAACCACAGGAGGATATCCTCGTATTTTACAACTATCGGAAACTTCTATGGATGTATTAGCACAGAAAAAACAAGGAGATCAATTATCCCTGTTACTGATTGACTAACCTTCTATGCTCCAAAACGGTGTCACTCAATAACTGAATGGCATCTCCTTTACCAAGCATTTCTTGTAATTGGATAGCATCATTTTTAAGCTCATCATGATTGAGCATTGTATTCCATAGTGCGTGGATAAATTCTGCATAATCTAAGGCATCATTCCATTGTGCAATACGTAATCTTCTGCTTTTTGCATACATTTTTTTTAATGTAAGCTTACTAAAGGTTATGGTAGTAGGCATAACTATAGGTCTTATTGAAGTTAGTCTTTCTGATTTACTGGCTCTTCCCATGTAGTAGTTTTTTAGATATATATGTAGGATTATATGGCTAATGTATGAAGATAATGAGTTAATAAAAAGGGGTATTTACCCCTGTTTTTACAATATACTTTTCATTTTCTAGGGGAATACCCCTTTTTTCTTACAATTTTTAATTTTTACTTGTTATTTATTTACAGATTTGTTTGAAAGTTGATGGCTTTTATGTACTTTGAAGTATACTAATTCTAAAAAAATATTTATTATGGGAAAAGCACCTGACAATTGTATTACACCTCAAGAAGCTCAAACTTTGTTTAATCAATGGGCAGTAACTCGAGGAGTAGATTTAAAAAAAGACCTGGGGTATACAGATACTTGTGAATATACTATGAGTATTGAAGATCTTGAAAGCTATATCGCATATATTAAAAGCGAAGCGGCTGATCAAGGAATTACTGCCACGGGAATACGCGTATATTTAGGAGCCTATTCTGAGGGTAAAGATCCAAAAAGTACTATTTTTATGTCACCAACAGTAGATGGCTCTATCGATGCAGAAAATGTATATTCTATACAACCTTATAATAGAAATGAAGGAGGAGATCCTCCTAAAACATACAATCCATAAAAATAATGATAGAATACTTATCATTACTTTCTAATATTTTCAAACTGGAACTTGTGGCTGCGTTAGTGGCCACAATTACTTTTATAAAATATAGAAAAACTATTAATTTCGAAGCTTCTGACTATTTATTAAGATTTTTGTGGATAGGAGTGTTTTGTGAATTTATAGGTCATTATCCAAGATATATAGATCATATTGGGATAGATAAATCGGATTTTTTTATTAATAATCAAAAACTACTTAAAAACTATTGGATATTTAATATATATAGTATCGTAATATATTCTATAATAGTTATTTATTTTAAAAAGCAATTAAAAAATAAAATTTTCAAAAAAATCCTTACTTATTCAGTATATATATTCTTGATTACTACAATTATAAATATATCTGTAACAGATATATTTTTTAAAGCTTTTTCTCAATATACTGATTTTACTGGCTTATTAATTATTATTTGCGCAATATCATTTTACTACTACGAACTTCTTAATAGTAATGATATTTTGAAAGTAAATAGCTCGCTACCATTTTATATTTCCTTTACACTTCTATTATATTATTTGAGTATGACTCCAATTTTTTTAAGCAGTGTTTTTTACACAAAAGAAGAGGTTGTATTTATTAAATATTATAAGAGCATTCTTTCTTTTGGAAATTACTTCTTATATGGAATGTTTATATTTGCTTTCTTACGATGCTACTGGTTCAACAAGTCACCAAACACGAAATCCTCCTTGTCATCTACTTTATAGTAGTAGTAATTGTATTGGTGATCTTATTTATTGTTTTTTTCTTCACTTTTCAAAAGCGTAAAAACAAACTTTTAATACAACAAGCTGTAGACAAACAGCGATTTCAACAAGTACTTATTGAGTCTCAAAACGAAATTCAAGAAGAAACGCTTAAAAATGTGGGCATGGAATTACATGACAATGTAGGACAGTTACTTTCTGTTGCAAAAATGCAATTGAATATGGGTGTCAATACATTAGAAAAAGAAAAGCGGTCTGTCTTTAAAGAGGCATTAGAAACTGTAAAACAGAGCCTTACAGAGGTGAGAGGGCTTTCTAAAGCTGTAAACGGAGAAGTACTTGCTACCTGGACATTACCCGAAGTAATTCAATTAGAAATAGATAGAATCAATCGTTTCTCACAAACCAAATCACAACTATTTGTAAGTGGAAATCCATTTTTTGTAGGAAAAAAGGAAAAAATTATTATTTTTAGGATAGTGCAAGAGAGTTGTAGTAATGTGATTAAACACGCGCAAGCGAATCATCTTACTATAAATGTTTCGTATCAAAAAGAGACATTAACCATTATAATAGAAGATGATGGAATAGGTTTTGAAGAAACCGTAAAAGGCGGTTCAGGACTTATCAATATGAAGACCAGAGCTACATTGATTGACGCACAGTTTGCTATGAAGAGTATTCCCCAAAAGGGTACTCAAATTACTGTAACGTATACCATCCCTAATGAGTCAACAAAAAGTAGTCATAGTTGATGATCATGTTCTTTTTGCCAAAGCGTTAAAAACGCTTATTTCTAGTTTTGAAGATACCTATGTAACCTTTGTTGCTAGTAATGGAAAAGAATTTGTAGATTATATCAATGCTGGCAATGAAAAACCCAACGTCGTATTACTCGATGTAAGAATGCCCATCATGGACGGTAAAGCCACCATGTTATGGATCAAAGAAAATCACCCGGATATTCATGTTCTAGCGATCACCATGGAAGATGATGAAGATACCATCACACGAATGATACGCTATGGTTGTAAAGGATATTTACTTAAAGACGTAGAACCTTCATTATTAAATCAAGCAATTAATTATGCAAGTCAAGGGCGTTTTGTCTACAGTGATGTTGTTGATCTTGACATGAGAGAAAAAGCGCGTTTTCGTGCAATAGATACTTCAGATACAGCCATACTTTTTAAAGAAAAAGATCAAGAATTTTTAAACTTTATATGTGGAACAGATCTGACTTATAAAGAGATTGCACATGAAATGAGTCTGAGTCCTAAAACTATCGACAATAGGAGAGCCGATTTATTCAGAAAACTCGGAGTCAATACGCGTATAGGCGCTGTGCTTTATGCTATGGAACATCGATTACTTCAATAATAAGATAGTAGTAGTTATTGTATGCTTTCGCGAAAGCATATATACCCTTATTTTTCAGTATTTTGAAGTATAGTTTCCATATTTTCTGTAATTACTTTCTGAAATTCTTTTCCATTCTCATAAGGAATAAGATGTCCGGCATTTTCTATAGAATGGATGTCTTTGTGTAGGGCTTGTAGTTGTTTGTAATAATCATTAGTGAGCTTTGAATTTGTCTGATAATCCTTTTGTCCTATGATAAAAAATACTGGGCAATCCATTTTTTTTGTGACTTCAAATTGGTTTTCTAGACTAGCTTCATTAAAGAGTTCTAACCAAGTTGATGCCCATGACAATACCCTTTTTTTAAAAGATTTTTTCTTTGCAAAACGCTTACCTTCAAAGTCAAAAAGCCACTTTCGAGCATAGTATAACTCTTCCCCTGTTTTAAAAGGGATGGTAACCTTAGACAGCTCATTAAGTGCTTTTGTATTGTTGTTGTTTTGTGCATGCTCGCTAAGCATGCTTAAGCTTATACGCTCACTTTCAACTTGATGTATTAATGGGTTAGTAGCAACATAAGCATGAAGGAGTTCTGGATGCTTACGAGCCATATCAAAACCTAGTGTTGTTCCATAAGAATGTGCTACAAGTACAATTTTCTTTTTATCAAACCTTTTAAGAAGGTATTGTACAAGTATATAAGTATCATTTTTTAATAGTTCTTGAGTTAGGGGTACTTTTACATTGCGTTGTTGAGAGGTTTTTCCAACATTTCTTTGATCCCAGAGTACTACTGTAAACTCTTTTTGAAGTTCACCAAACATGGCATCCATTTGCCCTAATACAGAATCACCAGGACCACCATTTAGATAAAGTAGTATTGGATTTTGAAGGTCATTACCTTTTATACGAATGACTTGACTTGTAGATGAAATACGTACGGTTTCAGTAGTATCTATTGTGTTATTACTTATTGTATTATATGTAGCACCATAACCCAAAGACACAAAAAATAACAGTAAAACGGATGTAATGATTACGTTCATTAACTAAAAATTGATGAATAATTTTGGTAGTATCTCAAACACTATTCCAAAATTGGTATAATGATTTCAAAACCTAATTAGTTGTCAGATGGGAATGAATATTATACTCCATAAAGCTATATAAAACATAGGAATACAATGCAGTTTTTATAAAAATAAATATTATTTAAATGGTTGTAAAATGTAATTTTTGTGCGATTAATATATTGATTTTCAATTTATTAAATAAATAAACATTCTATTGGTTAACGTGTGCTTTTAAAGGACTAGATGTTGTATTGTTTTTCATGAGACTACATTCGTATATCTATGGAATTAAACAAGTATAGTAAAGCAGTTACCCAAGACCCGACACAGCCGGCTGCACAAGCAATGCTCCATGCAATAGGTCTTACAGATGATGATTTTAAAAAACCATTTGTAGGAGTTGCAAGTACGGGGTATGAAGGAAACCCTTGCAATATGCATTTAAATGATCTTGCAAAGGATATAAAAGAAGGCATTCAAAAATCAGACTTAGTTGGTCTTATATACAATACAATAGGTGTAAGTGATGGTATTTCCATGGGGACTCCTGGGATGCGTTTTTCACTACCCAGTCGAGACCTGATTGCAGATTCTATGGAAACGGTTGTAGAAGCAATGAGTTATGATGCATTGGTAACTGTTGTAGGATGTGATAAAAATATGCCAGGCGCATTAATGGCAATGTTACGATTAGATCGGCCGTCAATACTTGTATATGGTGGTACGATTGCTCCTGGATGTCATAATGATAAAAAGCTGGATGTAGTCTCTGCCTTTGAAGCATGGGGAGAGAAAGTGGCTGGAACCATCGATGAGACTGAATTTAAAAATGTAGTTAAAAAAGCATGCCCAGGTGCGGGAGCTTGTGGAGGGATGTATACCGCAAATACCATGGCATCTGCTATAGAAGCCTTAGGAATGAGTTTACCATATAACTCTTCAAATCCAGCAATCAGCGACGATAAAACAGCCGAATGTGCTAGAGTAGGAGCGGCACTAAGACATCTTATTGAAAATGATATCAAACCCTCAGATATTGTAAGTCGTAAATCGCTAGAAAATGCGATTAGACTCGTAACAGTTCTAGGAGGATCGACAAATGCAGTACTTCACTTCCTTGCCATCGCTAAAGCAGCTCAAATTCCGTTTTCTTTAGATGATATTCAAAAAATAAGTGATACAACCCCTTTCCTTGCAGATCTTAAGCCAAGTGGAAAATACCTTATGGAAGATTTGCACAAAGTAGGAGGTGTTCCTGCAGTATTAAAATATATGTTAGAACAAGGTATGCTGCATGGGGACTGCTTAACAGTTACTGGAAAAACACTCGCAGAAAATTTAGAAAATGTATCGCACTTACAGGCTCATCAAGATGTTATTCATACGGTCACAAACCCTATTAAAGAAACAGGGCATATCCGTATTCTCTATGGGAATTTAGCTTCAGAAGGCGCTGTAGCAAAAATAACAGGGAAGGAAGGTTTACGTTTTGAAGGGAATGCCCGTGTTTTTAATGGAGAATATGAAGCAAATAAAGGCATAGGAGAAGGGAAAGTACAAAAAGGAGATGTAATTGTTATTCGCTATGAAGGGCCTAAAGGAGGACCAGGAATGCCAGAAATGCTTAAACCCACAGCAGCAATTATGGGTGCAGGTTTAGGAAATGATGTCGCATTAATTACTGATGGACGATTTTCTGGAGGGACCCATGGATTTGTTGTAGGACATATTACACCAGAAGCACAAGACGGAGGGACAATAGCACTTATAAAAGATGGCGATACCATAACAATAGATGCCGAAGCCAATACCATTTCTGTATTGCTTACAGATGATGAGATAAAAGAACGGCATGCCCAATGGCAACCTCCAGCACTTAAAGCAAAAAGAGGCGCTTTATATAAATATGCAAAAACAGTTTCCTCTGCCTCTGAGGGATGTGTGACGGATGTATTTGAAGATAAAAAGACACTATTGAATGTATAGTAGAAATAGATAATATGAAAATGGAAGAACAAGCAACAATACTGGAAAAAACAACCAAAACACAAACGATGAGTGGAAGCGAAGCTATCATCCACTGTCTGTTAGCAGAAGGTGTAGACCTTATTTATGGATATCCAGGAGGGGCTATTATGCCTATGTATGATGAGTTATATAAATTTCAAGATAAACTCCAACATGTGCTTACAAGACACGAGCAAGGAGCAACGCATGCAGCCCAGGGATATGCACGTGCTACTGGAAAAGTAGGTGTGGCAGTTGCTACATCAGGTCCGGGAGCGACCAATCTTATTACGGGTATTGCCGATGCACAAATAGATAGTACTCCAATGGTCTGTATTACAGGTCAAGTAGCATCACACTTATTGGGGAGTGATGCATTTCAAGAAACAGATATTATTGGAATTTCTACACCCGTAACCAAATGGAATTATCAGATTACAAAAGCATCAGAAATTCCAGAAGTGCTGGCTAAAGCTTTTTATATAGCAAATAGTGGTCGTCCAGGCCCTGTACTTATTGATATTACAAAAGATGCTCAGTTTGGTGAACTTGATTTTGCATATGCAAAGTGCAATTATATTCGTAGTTATACTCCAGTACCTGATGTAAATGAAGTTGCGTTGCAACAAGCAGCTGCATTAATTAATAATGCAAAAAAGCCCATGATCGTATGGGGGCAGGGGGTTATTTTAGGAAAAGCCGAAGCTGAGTTTAAAGCCGTAATTGAAAAAGCTGGAATTCCATCAGCTTGGACAATTCTTGGGTTATCTGCCATCCCAACAAGTCATCCTTTAAATATTGGAATGGTAGGAATGCATGGTAATTATGCACCTAATGTATTGACCAATGAGTGTGATGTATTGATTGCAATAGGGATGCGTTTTGATGATCGTGTGACCGGAAACCTTGCAACCTATGCAAAACAAGCCAAAGTCATTCATTTTGAAATTGACCCTGCTGAGGTTAATAAGAATGTAAAAGCAGACATAGCTGTATTGGGAGATGCCAAAGAAAGCTTACATAAACTACTACCGTTATTAAAAGAGAATACACATCCCCGTTGGTTACAAAAATTTAAAGACCTCTACAAAGTCGAATATGATAAAATTATTGTGAATGATCTTACCCCAACAAAAGAAGGTTTGACCATGGGAGAAGTCTTACATCACATAAATAAAGCAACAGAAGGAAACGCTATTATTGTATCTGATGTAGGTCAACATCAAATGATAGCATGTCGTTATGCAAAATTTAATAAGAGTAAAAGCAATATCACTTCTGGTGGATTAGGAACTATGGGCTTTGCTCTACCTGCGGCAATAGGTGCAAAAATGGGAGCACCAGAACGAGAAGTAGTAGCCATTATAGGAGATGGGGGATACCAGATGACGATACAAGAATTAGGAACTATTTTTCAAAGTGAGGTTCCCGTAAAGATTGTCGTATTAAATAATGAGTTTTTAGGAATGGTACGCCAGTGGCAACAACTGTTCTTTGAAAAACGATACGCATCTACAGAATTAAAAAACCCTGATTTTATTAAAATTGCTCAAGGATATAATATCGAAGCCCAACGAGTTATAAAACGTGAAGAACTTGCAGATGCAGTTACAAAAATGATTGCTTCCAAAGATTCTTTTTTCCTTGAAGTTATGGTAGAAAAAGAAGATAATGTATTTCCGATGATCCCTACGGGAGCTTCGGTAGCAGATATAAGACTTGAATAATAGTACAATAGACACACGTCTATAATAATCCTTTATATATGAATGATCAAAAGACATATACCGTAAGTATTTATACCGAAAATAATATAGGTTTATTAAACCGTATCTCTGCCATATTTCAGCGTAGACATATTAATATAGAGAGTCTTTCGGCTTCAGAAAGTGAAATCGATGATGTTTTTCGGTTTACGTTAGTGGTAAAAGTAACTGAGGAACAAATCCGTAAAATTATAGGCCAGATAGAACGGCAAGTAGAAGTCATAAAAGCCTATTACCATACCGATGAAGAGACCATTTTTACAGAAAGCGCTTTATTTAAAATCAAATCAGATTTGCTCTTTGAAGAACGTCAGATTCAGAATATAATTAAAGAAAGTAATGCTCGTATAGTTACTGTAAATAAAGAGTTTTTTGTTTTAGAAAAATCAGGAAGACGTGCAGAAATAGAACTCGTATATCGAGAACTTAAACCTTTCGGGATTATGCAATTTGTACGTTCTGGTCGTATTGCTGTTACAAAAACAGAAATGCCTATATCTAGTTTATTAAGTAGTATAGGAAATCAAGAAGAGACCGCTTTCGCGAAAGCGTAAACAATATATAACTCATTAAAATCTCCTGGATAAAAGGAAGCTATCCAAGCAAATAAAAATATCATGAAAAATTATTTTAACACACTGACCCTTAGAGAGCAATTAGCACAATTAGGAAAATGCCGATTAATGAATGCCGATGAATTTACTGATGGTGTTCAAGTATTAGAGGGAAAGAAAATTGTTATAGTAGGCTGTGGCGCCCAAGGATTAAATCAAGGTCTGAATATGCGAGATAGCGGTCTTGATATCTCGTATGCACTACGACAAGGTGCAATAGATGAAAAACGCGCTTCATATCAAAATGCTACGGAATATGGATTTACAGTTGGAACCTATGAAACTCTTATTCCAACTGCAGATGTCGTATTAAACCTTACACCAGATAAACAACATACTGCAGTTATAAAAGCGATTATGCCTTTTATGAAAGAAGGAGCGACCTTATCTTATTCTCATGGATTTAATATCGTAGAAGAAGGAACTCAAATTCGCAAAGATCTTACGGTAATTATGGTAGCTCCTAAATGTCCGGGATCAGAGGTGAGAGAAGAGTACTTACGTGGTTTTGGAGTACCTACATTGATCGCAGTACACCCTAATAATGATCCAGAAGGGAAAGGGCTAGCGCAGGCAAAAGCCTATGCTGCTGCAACGGGAGGACATCGAGCAGGAGTCTTAGAGTCTTCGTTTGTCGCAGAGGTAAAAAGTGACTTGATGGGAGAACAGACTATTCTTTGTGGTGTTTTACAAAGCGGTTCTATTCTGTGTTATGATAAAATGGTAGCCCAAGGTATCGAACCTTCTTATGCCGCAAAGTTGATACAATATGGATGGGAAACCATAACCGAAGCATTAAAACATGGAGGAATAACCAATATGATGGATCGTCTGGATAATCCTTCAAAGGTTGAAGCTTTCAGATTATCAGAAGAATTAAAAACTATTTTACGTCCACTATTTGAAAAACATATGGACGATATCATGACGGGCCATTTCTCAAAGACAATGATGGAAGATTGGGCAAATGATGATGTAAATCTCTTACAATGGAGAGCCGCAACTGGAGAAACAGCTTTTGAAAAACAAGAGGTTACCGGAGATCATATCACAGAGCAAACCTATTTTGACCAAGGTGTATTAATGGTTGCTTTTGTAAAAGCTGGGGTAGAACTTGCTTTTGAAACAATGACCGCTGCAGGAATCATAGAAGACTCTGCGTATTATGAATCGTTACATGAGACACCTCTTATTGCCAATACAATTGCTCGTAAAAAGTTATTTGAAATGAATCGTATAATTTCAGATACAGCAGAGTATGGATGCTATCTCTTTGATCATGCATGTAAACCCATGCTTGTTGATTTTATGAAAACCATAGATATCAATGTCATTGGAACATCCTATGCAGATTCCAATAGTGTAGACAATCAGGAGCTTATAGCTGTAAATGACGCTATCCGTAATCATCCTGTAGAAAAAATTGGAGCAAAATTACGTGAGCGTATGACTGCTATGAAAAAAATAAAAACAGCAACTCAAGAAGCTGCAATCGTATCATAAAGTATATAGCATCTTGGACGACACACATTCTATAACTCCTCCTCATTATTACCATGAACTTTTGCAAAAAAGTAATCAAATGGGGTTTTCTATGTCTTCTGATGTATATATAGGCTCATTATTAAGAACATTGGTGAGTTCAAAACCATCTGGTAATTTTCTGGAATTAGGAACTGGTATGAGTCTCACGACTTCATGGATATTAGAAGGACTGGATAAAAAATCAAAATGTACAACAATAGATAATGATGCCTCACTTATTGCAATCTGTAAATCATATTTTGAAAATAACCCACAAGTAGATATTGTATGTGCAGATGGAGGTGAGTGGTTAGATAATTATAAAGGAGAATCTTTTGATCTCATATTTGCAGACGCATGGCCAGGGAAGTATGAACATCTTGATGAAGCACTGGCATTAGTAAAAATAGGCGGATTTTATGTGATAGATGATATGACAGAAACAAAAGGATGGCCAGATGAGCATAAAAAGAAAGCATCAAACTTAATGAGAATACTAGCTGAAAGAGAAGATTTTATAATCACAAAAATGAATTGGTCTACTGGAATTATCATTGCCACTAGAGTTGTTATAAACTAACACATTTGAAAAAGACAGTGTTCACATATTATCCTTCGATTAAAGATGTCACGCAAGCATCAAAAGTTATTAAAGAAGTAGTAACACAAACTCCTTTGATGCGTAGTTTTACTTATTCAAAAAAGTACGAGGCAGAGGTTTTTTTGAAGCGAGAAGACTTACAACAAGTACGGTCGTATAAAATACGAGGGGCATATAATAAGATCAGTTCTTTATCCGATATTCAAAAAAAGCAAGGCATTGTATGTGCCAGTGCAGGAAATCATGCACAGGGTGTTGCTTTTGCATGTGCTCGATTACAAATACATGGGACTATTTATATGCCGGCACCTACGCCTTCTCAAAAGATACAACAAGTAAAAATGTTTGGAGGATCGTGGATAGATGTCGTATTGGAAGGTGATACTTTTGATAACGCTTTTGCGAAAGCTACTACATATTGCAATCAATATGGAAAGACATTTGTACATCCATTTGATGATGAAAAAATTATAGAAGGGCAAGCCACTGTAGGATTAGAAATGATCCAGCAATCCGATAAATTTTTAGATTATGTATTTGTACCTGTAGGGGGCGGAGGTCTTATTGCTGGATTGAGTAGTGTATTTCATCAATTATCTCCCAAGACAAAAATTATAGGTGTAGAGCCTGCTGGAGCTCCAGCTATGCAAGTATCATTACAACGTAATGAAAACACAACCCTTTCCGAAATAGATAAGTTTATAGATGGCGCTGCTGTACAAAGAGTAGGGGATCGTAACTTTAAGATATGCGAAGTGTTTGTACATGATGTAGTCACTGTTGCCGAAGGCAAAGTCTGTCAAACGATTTTAGATTTATACAATCTGGATGCTGTTGTAGTAGAACCTGCTGGCGCAATGACGCTAGCTGTACTTGATCAGTTTAAAGAAGAAATCAAAGGAAAAACAATTGCTTGCGTTGTAAGTGGAAGTAATAATGACATCACTCGTACAGCAGAGATTGAAGAACGTGCGTTATTACATAAAGGGCTTAAGCATTATTTTATCATTCGATTTCCACAACGAGCAGGTGCTTTAAAAGAGTTTGTAGCCGATATTCTAGGCCCGGATGATGATATTACTTATTTTGAATATTCTAAAAAAACAAGTCGTGAACAAGGGCCTGCAATCGTTGGGATTCAACTTAAAGACCCAGAACATTTAGCCCCTCTTGTAGATCGGATGCATGCGCACAATTTTTTTGGAGATTATCTAAATGATAAACCTGATTTATTTCAGTTTTTGATTTAAAGATGTGGATTTGCGCGCAATTATAATAAGATCTGTAATCTCCCCACCTTTATTATCAGAATATATAATACGTTCTGTATCTATAATCATAAAATCAGCAGCAGTTAAGGCCTTAGTTAGACAAGTAGCCTCATAATACGTTATGTATATACGATCTCCTTTTTCTGAGCTTGGGGATTTCCATCCAGATAGGGTATCATCACCTTCCATAGTACTTAGGTATAATACGCCGTTTGAATTGAGAAGTCGAGAAGCATTCTTAATAAATGCTATCGCATCGTCTTTAGATAAATAGGGAAGACCAAAACCAAAAACAATTGCATCATACGGGGTGTTAATCTCATGGAGTTTTCTACTATCTAGTAATTTAAATCTTGACTTAGGGTTATTTAATTGCGCAAGATGAAGCATTTTTGGGGATAAATCGGTACTTAGAATCTCAAAATCAGGTCGTCGCTCCATTAGATATTTTGTAATGTTCCCAGGACCACATGCAAGTTCTAGAATTTGAGGTTTCTCTTTGGGCATATAATTACAAAAAGTATCTAGTGTATTGTGATATAAACTCACATCCATATATTTCTCTTGATAATCTTGTGCGTGATCATCAAAAATGGCTACAGCTATTTGGGTGTTGTCTTTCATACCTACTTTTCAATTGTCATAGATTTTTTGAGTATGTATTATGCAACCTTATAATAACTTCTATTATGTTTATTTTAAACCTTCCAAAATTGTTGCACCTTCAGGAACTTGTAAATACGATTTTTTAGCGCTAGGTTGAAAAGAAATATCATCTACTGTAATTGTAGTAATATGTTCACCTGGAGTTTCATCTTCCTGTAACCAGTGTGTATGATATCCTGTACTTAGTGTAATCCCATTAATAGTGGTAGTGCCTTGCAATTCCATGAATTTTTCAGGAAGGTGTTTTCCTTTTTCAAAGTAACCAGGATAGGATACGATATATCTGATTACCCCTAATTGATGGTCTTCTTTACCAAAATATAGTACATAGTAATCATCTGGAGCATCACCTGTACCTTCGCTAAAAGTTACTTTGATCACATCATATAATTTGTCTTTAAACACTTTATCCTCCAATTGCTCAAGGTTCACACCTTGCCCATCTAGCACAAATGGTTGCGCAAGAAAATAATAAGGAGTAAGTGCCCAAAAACGCATATTGTATTTAAAAGCAGTACTATCTGTTGTCTTGGCCCATGCTTTTTTACCATCCCAACCAAACTCTTGAGAACGGTCATCTGCATGTTGATGTCTCGCTGTATTACGCCACATATCAACAGTTTGATACGTATTGCGTTGTGTACTACCATCAAGAGGTTTATAATCAAAATGAAATGCGATAGGTCCTTTAGAATACCAATTGGCTAGACCTCCATGCGCTTCCATAGCATTCCAAACGATAGAACCTGCTGGAGTAGCTGTAAGTTTTTGTTTAGCTTTTGCAACACGATCAGTTATCCAACTTTCTGGAACTTTTACGAGATCAGAATCAATTTTTGCAATTACAGGTTCTGATGTTTGCTCAGGAGTTGTTGTTTCATTTTTGCAACTAGTGATCATCACTAAAAAAAGAAAAGTATATATAAAGATGCGATATTGAGATTTCATAACAAAGACAGTTTATCGATTAATACTATAAAGTTCGATAAAGTTACTGAGTTTGTAGTAAAGTATTTATCAAAATCATGAATTATATAATAGAATGAATACCCTTTGTAATACAAGGATATTCATTCTATCAGCATTCTTATTGTATAATCAGCTTTTTTACAAAAGTACTATCATTGCTGAATAACCTCATAAAATATATTCCTTTTGCGAGTAAACTAATGTCTATTTGTTGTACTTGATTAAAATCTTTGAGATCAATTTGTTGTATTATTTTTCCATTGATATCTGTAATCATGCCCTCTTGTAATTGCTTTTGTCCATTATAGGCTAAGGTTATTTGGTGTGATGCTGGATTAGGATAAATCATGATATTACTTTCACTAAAGTTTTCTTCTACACTCAATACAGCAATTAAATCAAATACCATTACTTGACCCGCATCATTCGCACTATCATCATTTAACAATGCACCTACAACAATAATACTTCCGTCTGCACTTAAACTTAGAGAAGCTCCAAAAGCATCACCTGGAGCCACACCATTTATATCTTCTCCAACTTGAATCCACGTATTGTTTATATTTCTATATATTAAAGCTTTTCCAGGTCCTACGGCACCTTCAATGGCTCCAATGCCAATAATAGTACCATCTTCACTCATAGATAAAGCAAATCCAATACCTTGAGAATCTTCTTGTCCATTAATATCTTGTCCTACCTGAACCCAAGAATTATTTATGTTTTCGAAGACACGTACTTCACCAGTATTTTCTCCATTTTCATCATTTAAGTCAGTACCTATAGCAAGAATGGTCCCATTGCCATTTAAAACTAAAGACCCACCAAAATCATCCCCAGCATTTTCGCCATCAATATCGTTTCCTATTTGTGTCCAGGTACCATTTACATTTTCAAAAACGCGGACATGCCCTGCATTTTCACCATTACCATCATTTCCTACTGCGCCTACAGCTATAATTGATCCATCTGTGCTCATACTCAGAGAAAACCCAAATGCATCTCCTGCATTCTCGCCATCTATATCATCTCCTACTTGCGTCCAAGTTCCATTTATATTTTCAAATACACGTACATGACCAGAACCCTCTCCATTTGCACCATCATTCCCTCGACCTCCAATGGCCAATATGTTACCTTCTGCACTCAAATCAATAGAAAACCCAAACTCATCAAATGATGCCTCTCCGTCTACATCATCTCCTATCTGAATCCATGTATTATCGATATTTTCATATACCCTTACATGTCCTGAATCTTGACCGTTTACACCATCATTAAGACGAGCGGCTATTGCAACTATAGACCCATCTTCATTAAGACGGACATTAAAACCTGAAGTATCTCCGGATGCTTCTCCATCAATATCTTGCCCTACCTGTGTCCATGTGTCATTTACATTTTCAAATACACGTACATGACCTGAAAATTCCCCATTAGTATTTGTATTTCCTATTGCTCCGATAGCAATAAAATCTCCGTTTGAATTTATATCTACAAAAAAACCAGACCTGTCATTTACTGCTTCTCCATTAATAGTTTGACCTATTTGAGTTTGTGCCGTGGTAGAAATAATTGTAATTGAATACAATAAGATTGATAGTATAAGTGTTTTCATAATTTATAGGTTTTATTTTGTTAAACAAGACAAAAGAAGAAAGGTTATAACGGCACTTAGTGAACCCCGATAATACTTTCCCGTACCTATGAAAAGGCTTTTTATCGCTATTTTTACATAACTAAACTCTTTGTAATAGCCTATCATCACATAGTATTTCCAAGAATAAGTCAAGTTCATTTATTATTGACTTTCTTAGTTTTATTAGATTTTTGCTACATTTTTTTAAAACCTCATAATTTTATCATTCTATTAGTTGTAATTTGATAAAAATCTATAGATGGGATGACATTTTTATAAAAACATAAGGTCATCTCAAAATACTTTATACCTTTGTTAGTATACAATGAAGAAAATTATTGCACATAGCATTTTGATACTAAGAGCCATTCTGGTTCCTGCTACCTCTGTGCAATTACTTCCCGTACCTACTCGCGTTAACCGTCCAGTACGTCGCTTTCGTCGTCGCCCGTAAGGGTGCATTCTATTGCGGGATGGTAGGTGAGTCCTATCCCTTTTTCTAAAACCATATTCATTTTAATTCCCTTTTAAAGGAATTTTATTTTCAATTTTTTAAATCAATCGCTATGCATATTGTTGTAGCTTCTCATATACATATTATTTACGCACAGGCTATATGTGATACCATTGCAATTTCTGCTCAAGATAGAGGGACAGGAATAGCACGTCGTACTCCTGAATATATTATCCAAAAAATGGAAGCCGGAAATGCGGTCATTGCCTTAGACGGAGAAGAGTTTGCAGGGTTTTGTTATATAGAATCATGGGATCATGGAAAATATGTTGCAAATTCTGGCTTAGTTGTACTTCCTAAGTATAGAGGGCAAGGATTAGCAAAACGTATCAAAGAAACCATTTTCAAACTCTCGCAAGAGAAGTATCCAGAGGCTAAAATATTTGGAATAACCACAGGACTTGCGGTTATGAAGATTAATTCTCAGCTAGGATATAAACCTGTAACATTTTCTGAACTCACAACAGATCCTACTTTTTGGAAGGGCTGTCAAACCTGTAAAAACTTTGATGTCCTTACGCGTACAGAACAGAAAATGTGTTTGTGTACAGGAATGCTCTATGATCCTAAAGGGACTACATCACAAATTCAAGAGTCTAAAAAGAATACTTCAAAAAAGATAAATGGAAAAACCGTTAAGCGGTTACAACGTATTAAACAGTCATTATTTCTAAAAAAGGAAAAGAATAAAACATCATGAAAAAAATAATAGTAGCATATTCAGGAGGTCTAGATACTTCCTATTGTATAAAACATTTTACAGCAGATTATGGGTATGAAGTTCATGCCGTAAGCGTGAATACAGGGGGTTTTACTTCAGAAATGCGTCAGCTACATAAAGATAAAGCACTGGCATTAGGTGCAACGTCATATACACATATAGATGCAATCCAATCTTTTTATGATACGGTGGTAAAGTACCTCATTTTTGGAAATGTATTAAAAAACAATAGTTATCCATTATCTGTAAGTGCAGAGCGTATTGTACAAGCTGTAGAAATTGCCAAATATGCACAAACCCATGAGGTAGATGCTATTGCTCACGGTAGTACGGGTGCAGGAAATGATCAGGTACGATTTGATATGATTTTTCAAACTTTAGTTCCTGGAATAGAAATTCTTACACCGATCAGAGATCATACGCTTTCGCGAAAGCAAGAAATTGATTACTTACAATCTCATGGCATAGATTGGTCATGGGAAAAAGCACAATATTCTATTAACCAAGGACTCTGGGGTACGAGTGTGGGAGGGTCAGAAACCTTGACTTCTCATACACCATTACCAGAAATTGCATTTCCTAGTCAGTTGGAAAAAGAAGCCCCTGAAAAAGTTTGTTTACAATTTACTAAAGGAGAACTTACAGCAATTGATGGTGTTTCTGGATCCTCTGTAGACTGTATTGTAAAATTACAGAAGATAGCCTCTTTGTATGCTATCGGTAGGGGAATGCATATAGGAGATACGATTATAGGAATCAAAGGAAGGGTAGGGTTTGAAGCTGCGGCTCCTATGATTATTCTAGAGGCCCATCGAACCTTAGAAAAACATACTCTTAGTAAATGGCAATTGCAACATAAGGAAGGTATTGCACAATGGTATGGGACTCATTTGCATGAAGGGCTTTATCTAGATCCTGTAATGCGAGATTTTGAAGCATTATTAGCAAGTAGTCAGCAAGCTGTTACAGGAGAAGTTTATATCACACTATACCCATACAGATTTAGTATAGATGGTATACAATCTGATAACGATCTTATGCAATCTAAAGTAGCTAGTTATGGTGAAGAAAATCAAGGTTGGACAGCAGATGAAGCAAAAGGATTTATTAAAATCCTAAGCAATCAAGGGAAGATGCTATATGCACTAGGTAATAATATATCTAATATATCGTCATTATGATAAGAGTAGGTATTATAGGAGGAGCAGGATATACTGCAGGAGAACTTATTCGTTTATTGGTACATCATCCAGAAGCTACGTTGACATATGTATATAGTACATCAAATGCTGGAAATTCCATAGGTACAGTTCATCAAGATCTTGCGATGCTTGATATGACGTTTACAGATACTATTTCTGATGAAGTAGATGTTGTATTCTTTTGTTTAGGGCATGGACATTCTGCTATGTTTTTAAAAGAATATACGTTTTCTTCTAAGACAAAAATTATTGACTTAAGTAATGAGTTTCGTCTAAAGGGTACTGCATTTTTTGAAGGAAGAGATTTTGTATATGGACTTCCAGAGCTTAATAAAGCTACGATTCAAAATGCACAAAATATTGCAAATCCTGGATGTTTTGCAACGGCTATTCAACTAGCGTTACTGCCTTTGGCAGCACAAGGTTTTCTTATAGATGATATACATGTACATGGAATTACTGGTGCTACTGGTGCTGGCCGATCCCCTTCAGAGACAACCCATTTTGCATGGAGAAATACCAATGTATCCCATTATAAAGCATTTAATCATCAGCATTTGGATGAGATTTATCAATCCATAAAACAACTACAATCTGGTTTTGATAAAGAAGTATACTTTTTACCCCACAGAGGAAACTTTTCCAAAGGCATTTTTACAACCATATATACCCATTATGAGGGAACTATTGAAGATGCTATCGCATTGTATAAGTCGTATTATAAGGATGCAGTTTTTACAAAAGTGGTCTCACAACCTCTACACCTTAAACAAGTAATCAATACCAACTTCTGTTTTTTGCATCTGGAAAAACATGGTAATAAGTTGTTGATTACAAGTGTTGTAGATAATCTTATAAAAGGAGCTTCGGGACAAGCTATTGAAAATATGAATCTATTATTCGGGATTGGTCAAAATGCAGGATTAACATTAAAAGCAAATTATTTTTAATAAAAACAATATGAAAATAGCAATTATAGGCGCAGGTAATTTAGGACTTGCTATAGCAAAAGGATTAGTAGTTCATAATAGTGCTACAACTTTGTATCTAACAAAGCGAGATACGGCTTCTATCAGTACATGGGCAGACTACCCAAACGTAACTGTTACATCAGATAATATAGAGGCTGTTCAAAATAGTGATATCCTCATTTTTGCTGTACAACCTAGGCATTTTGGGGAGATATTAAATAAAATAAAAAATCACTTACATGAAAACCATATCCTCATTTCTACAATTACAGGCTATAAGATTTCTCAAATAGCGCAAGAAGTAGGTAATGATCGGTTTATTATACGAGCAATGCCCAATACTGCTATATCTGTAAGTAAAAGTATGACATGTATTTGCAGTAATGAAGTAGGTAAAAAAAGAATTCAAATAGCCGAGGCTATATTTAATAAATTAGGCACATCTCTTAGTATTCCAGAAGAACAAATGCAAGCTGCTACAGTGATTTGCGCCAGTGGGATTGCATTTTGGATGCGTCTCATACGTGCAACAACACAGGGAGCTATTCAATTAGGTTTTGATGCAAAAGAAGCTCAAGAACTAGCCATGCAAACATGTTTAGGAGCAGCCAGTCTAGTAATTACCTCGGGAAACCACCCAGAACAAGAAATTGATAGAGTAACAACTCCTAAAGGGTGCACGATTGAAGGGCTTAATGAAATGGAGCATCAGGGGTTAAGCTCTAGCCTTATCAAAGGGATTGTGACTTCATATAATAAAATCAACAGTATTGGAAATTAAAGACCATGGAATTATTTGATGTATACCCATTATACGACGTTACACCTGTAAAAGCTGAGGGGATCTATGTATATGACAAAACCGGAAGGCCCTATTTAGATTTATATGGAGGACATGCGGTACTATCTATAGGACATAAACATCCCACCTATATAAAAGCTTTGCGAAAACAATTACGACAGATAGGATTTTATTCAAATGCGGTGCACAATCCACTACAAGTAGAAGTAGCAAAACGTTTAGGAACACTTTCAGGTTGTGATGATTACCAATTGTTTTTTTGTAATTCTGGTGCAGAGGCCAACGAGAATGCTTTAAAACTTGCATCGTTTGCAACAGGAAGATCCAAGGTAGTAGCTTTTCAAAATGGATTCCATGGTCGTACTTCTGCGGCAGTAGCAACTACCGATAATAAAGCAATTATTGCTCCGATTAATGCACAGCACGAAGTTGAAATTCTTCCTTTGGGTAATCTGAGATTAGTAGAAAATGCATTACAAAAGAAGGACGTATGTGCAGTGATTGTAGAATGTATACAAGGTGTAGGAGGACTCGATGAATCTACAGAAACTTTTTATAAAGGAGTAGCTTCATTATGTAAACAATACGGGACAAAGTTTATTGCAGATGAGGTACAATCAGGTTTTGGTCGTACAGGTGATTTTTTTGCCTTTCAGTATTATGACTGTACTCCAGATATTATAACCATGGCAAAAGGCATGGGTAATGGATTTCCAGTAGGAGGTGTTTTGATTCATCCAGAAATAGAAGCCCAGTATGGAATGCTGGGCACCACTTTTGGAGGGAATCACCTTGCTTGTGCAGCGGTAAAAGCAGTCCTAAAGACCCTCAAAAAAGAAAAGTTAATGGCAAATGCTCTGGCAATGGAAACCTACTTTAGAAATAAAGCAGTTATGCATTCAGACATAATTCAAGTAAAAGGGCGGGGTCTTATGCTAGGAATAGAACTTCCCTATGATGTAAGTACACTCCGTAAACGATTGATCTATGATCACCACATATTTACAGGAGGAGCTAAGGCAAAAAATGTACTTCGTATTCTTCCTCCATTAACGATACAATCAAAACATATTGATCAATTATTTGAAGCATTAAAGACAGAATTATGAAGCATTATTTGAGTATAAATGATATTCCAGATATGTATCAGGCATTAAAAGAAATGCAGGATGTAAAAAATGATTTATATGCTTTCGCGAAAGCGGGAACTCATAAAACCTTAGGCTTGCTTTTTTTTAATTCAAGTCTTCGTACACGAATGAGTACAGAAAAAGCGGCAATTCAGCTTGGGATGAATGTACAAATACTTAATATAAATAGTGATTCCTGGCAACTTGAATTTACAGATGGGCGCATAATGGACGGAACAAAAGCTGAGCATATTAAGGAAGCTGCAGGCGTGCTGTCACAATACTGTGATGTGCTAGGTATACGAGCGTTTCCAGGATTGATAGATAAATCCAAAGACGAAACAGAAGAGGTGCTCTCTGCCTTTGTAGCCTATGCTACAGTTCCCATTATAAATTTAGAAAGTAGTACTGCACACCCTTTACAAGGACTTACAGATGCATTTACGATCGGAGAGCTTACCAAAGAAATACGGGCACAAGGTAAAACTCCTAAAGTTGTTCTTACATGGGCACCACACCCCAAAGCGTTACCACATGCTGTCGCAAATTCATTTATACAAACAATGAAACGACTCGATGTGAATCTGACGATAACTCATCCAGAGGGTTATGATTTGAATCCTGAAATTGTAAAAGATATACCTATAGACTATAACCAGAATTCTGCCTTTTCTGATGCAGATATTATTTATGTAAAAAACTGGAGTAGTTATCAAACGTACGGAAAAATACTATCAAAGGATCCTAATTGGATGATTACTCAAGAAAAAATAAGTCACACCAATAACGCAAAAGTAATGCATTGTCTTCCCGTACGTCGTAATGTAGTGATTGATGATGCAGTATTAGATTCTTCTGCAAGTGCTGTGATACAACAAGCAGGTAATCGTACAATTGCAGCACAATGGGTTTTAAAAAAAATATTGGACTATGGAAGCTAAACAACCACTTACTATAATTAAAATAGGAGGAGCAATCATTGATAGTACTTCTGTCCTTACTGCTTTTTATGAACAGGTAAAAAATATTTCAGGGCCTAAAATTATTATTCATGGAGGAGGAAATTATGCCTCTCAATTACAAGAAAAACTAGGAATTACACCACAGAAGATTGACGGAAGACGTATTACCGATACAGAGACTTTAGAGGTAGTCACGATGGTGTATGCAGGATTGTTTAATAAAAAACTTGTAGCCGGATTACAAGCTATAGGGAAGAATGCTATTGGACTATCAGGGGTAGACGGAGATGCAATAAGAGCTCATAAACGTGAAGTTATAGATATAGACTATGGATTTGCTGGTGATATAGACATGGTCAATGTAAGCCTGATTCACGAGTTATTAACTTCGGGGAAAACACCTGTATTTTGTGCGATAACACATAATGGAAAGGGGCAATTATTAAATACCAATGCAGATACACTAGCAGCAATTATTGCTAGTGCTATGAGTTCACTTTATCACGTTCAGTTGTTTTATTGTTTTGATCAAATAGGAGTATTAGAAAATATCGATATCCCTTTATCCGTAATTCCCAAAATAAATCAAGAAATGTATATACAATTAAAAAAGGAAGGAAAAATATATTCAGGGATGCTACCTAAGTTACAAACGGCTTTTGAAGCATTAGAAAAAGGAGTCCTTCAAGTACATTTAGGAACTATAGAAATCCTAACCGATGTAACTCAAAAACATACTATATTATGTCTATAAATGAATTGACAAATAGTGCAATTGCCCTCTTAAAAAAATTAATTGAAACCCCTTCTTTTTCTGGAGAAGAGCATGATACTGCACAGTTGATTTGGGATTGGCTTATGGAGAATGGGGTGAGTACGCTTTCGCGAAAGCAAAATAATGTATACGCCCATAATAAGCATTTTGATCCATCAAAACCTACCCTTTTATTAAATTCTCATCATGATACCGTAATTCCTAATAAAGGCTATACTAGAGATCCATTTCAGGCAGAAGTTATAGAAGGAAAATTATTTGGGCTGGGAAGTAATGACGCAGGGGCGAGCTTAGTGGGCTTACTTGCTACCTTTGTCAGTTTTTATGATACTCTTGATGTGTCACACAATATAGTCATAGTAGCATCTGCCGAAGAAGAATCAAGTGGGCCTAATGGATTAAATAGTATGTTAACTACAATCCCTGCAATTGATGTAGCTATTGTAGGAGAACCTACATTAATGGATCTTGCTATTGCCGAAAAAGGACTTGTTGTTTTTGATGCTGAGGTATATGGAACTGCTGGACATGCTGCACATATCAAAGAAAATAATGCGATCTATAATACCATAGAGACCTTGCAATGGTTTAAAAACAAAAAATTTGATAAAGTATCTGAAACCCTAGGAGAGACTAAGGTTACCGTTACACAAATTCAAGCTGGAGAACAACATAATGTTGTGCCTGCTAAGGTAAGTCTGGTCATCGATGTGCGTGTGAATGAACTTTATTCAAATACTCAAATTGCAGAAATTCTACAAGAAGCACCTTGTGATACTATAACCCCTAGATCCCTACGATTAAACAGTTCACGTATTCCTAAAGAACACCCCTTAGTTCAATCTGGTTTATCGCTAGGAAGAACTGCATATGGATCTCCTACCTTATCTGATCAGGCATGTTTATCATGCCCCTCATTAAAACTCGGAATAGGGGATAGCACTCGATCCCATATGGCAGATGAGTATGTCTATATCCATGAGATTGAGGAAGGAATAACACTTTATATTGAATTATTAAAAAACTTTCTTCATAATGAAGAAAACAAATAAAAATCTATTACTGTATGAAACTCTGGGAAAAAGGAATACCAACACATAAAAAAATCGAAACATTTACTGTTGGTAATGATAGAGAAATAGACATCCATATTGCCAAATATGATTTATTGGCAAGTAAAGCCCATGCACAAATGCTACAGGCTATTACTATTATTACTGAAGATGAATGTAATGCATTATGTATAGAATTAGACCGTATGCTTGCTATGGTAGATCAAGGCACTTTTAAGATTGAAGCCTCTTTTGAAGATGTACATTCAAAAATTGAATATGAATTGGTCAAAGCATTAGGAGATACTGGTAAAAAGATACATACAGCGAGATCTCGTAATGATCAGGTTTTAGTAGCTCTTCAGTTATACTTTAAAGAACAATTGTCAGAGGTACGTATATTAATAGAAACCCTATTTGATACCTTGCTTGAACTGGCAGCTAGGTATAAGGAAGAATTACTTCCTGGATATACACATTTACAAGTGGCTATGCCATCTTCTTTTGGGTTATGGTTTAGTGCTTATGCAGAAGTATTAATAGATGATATATACCTTTTGAAAGGGGCTCAGAAAGTAGTAGATCAAAATCCTTTAGGAAGTGCGGCGGGTTATGGCTCTAGTTTTCCTATTGATCGAGAACTTACAACACAATTATTAGGATTTAAAGATTTAAAGTATAATGTAGTTGCTGCGCAATTAGGGAGAGGGAAGAGTGAACGTACCGTGACTCAAGCGATTGCAAATATTGCTAATACACTAGGTCGATTTGCTATGGATATCTGTTTGTATAACAGTCAGGATTTAGGGTTTATCTCTTTCCCAGATAATCTGACGACAGGAAGCAGTATTATGCCTCATAAAAAAAATCCGGATGTATTTGAACTTTTGAGAGGGAAATGCAATCAGTTGCAATCTATTCCTTCTGAAATGGTTTTACTTACAAATAATTTGCCTAGTGGTTATCACAGAGATTTTCAATTATTAAAAGAGAATAGTATTAAGGCTGTAGAAAATATTAAAGTAGTGCTGGACATTTTTAATTTTGCTATAGCTCAGGTGCAGGTGCAAAAAATAGACTTATCTCAACCTAAATATCAACACTTATTTACAGTAGATGCTATTAATGATTTGGTAGTGTCTGGAATCCCATTTAGAGAAGCTTATCAAATTGTAGGAGCTCAAGTAGCCGATGGGACTTTTGGAAGTGTAGATACAAAGGCACATACGCATATAGGAAGTATACATCATTTGTGTTTGGATAAAATCCAATATAAGTTCGATAAGCAAAAAATAAGGGAGTCATAAATTTATATGCTCCCTTAGCTATTAGAAAGAAGGATTCCTTAATTATGTGTCTTTTGTAATTTTTTCCAATTAGCATTCGCAGTATTTACTAATTTACTATGATTATTTTCTGCGTGCCATAATTGTAATGCATCAAGCTCTACATTATTAAGATAGAGATAGTATTTGCCATCTTTTACTAAAAACTTGTTAGGATCTACTCTAAATTTTGCACCAGCATAGGTCCCGAAAGCGCAGAAACCGCCATATTGAGGTAGGTATTTTGATGGATTTTTGTCAAAGGTTGCTTTCTGGTCTGCTGAGGTAAAATAATAGGTAATCTTCTGGTATTCTGATTTAAAGCTTTTGTTCCCTTTTTGAGCTAGCCCTAAGTCCAGATATGAGACAGGACTGTATCCCTGTAGCGCGATATTACTGTTATCTATATTGTTTGCCATTTTATCCTGAGCAATTAAAGTTGTACTCAATAAAAATGCGACTAAGACGAAGGTTGATTTTATAATATTCATTGTTATATATTTTATTTGTTAATTTTATTTTTATTCGGCATTGAAGTATTCTTCCTGAATTACTTTTCCTTCGTCATTCCATATTCTACGAATGATTTCATGCCAGTATATTTTACTACCGTCTTTCATATCAAAATCAAAAGTAAATTCTGATGCAGATACGTTTCCGTCTACAATAGAATGATGATGTGTAATTCCATTTACTGCAGCTATAGATCCAGCAAATCCTTCCATTTTTTCTACCATTTGAGATTTATTAGTGGTAGCGTTATCACCGTAATCAGCGGTTGTAGCATTTTCTGCAAAGAATTCTTTTACAGCATCTACTATAGCACCTGTGCTTACTACAGCATCCATTTTTAATACATTTTCTTTAATATTCATTGTTTAAATTTTTAAGTGAATTAATAATTACACTGCAAAATTCAATCAATAGTGTAGAAAAAGAGATACCAAAAAAAGACTAAAGATTGGACTTTTTGTTTTTGAATTCAGAAGGAGAAATGCCTGCATAGTGTTTGAAAAATCTTGAAAAATGATTTGATTCTTCAAAACCTAACCGTACGGCAACTGTGTGTATAGGATACTCATTAAGAAGCATCATTTTTGCAGTATTGATAAGCTCTAGGCGTATGAGTTGCCCTAATGAGGTATTCATTTTTTGTTTCACTTTTTTGGATAATGTCTTTATAGATAGATTCATTTGATCTGCATAAAAACTCAGTGAACGCTCAGAGGTATGATGTGTTTTTAATAGTTCCAAAATGTCTTGAGAAAACTGATCCCTTTTTTCAAAATCAAAACTTTCTCTAAATTCTTTTGGGGTTAACCCAATGTTATTTTTAAACACTCTATTAAAATATGCTGGGTCAGTAAACCCTAAATCATATGAGACTTCTTGAATATTTTTATCTGTAAATGCTATTTCTTTTTGACTTTCGATGAGTCTTTTTTTACCCAGAAGGGTTTTTGCTGAGAGTCCGATTTTTGATTTTAATAAAGCCTGTGCATCATATCCGTTTTGATTGATAAGACTTGTTAAATCTGCATTAGTAAGGTGGTTTGAAAATTCTTTATCTATAATATCTTTCATATCAAAGATAATCTGATATTCTTCCTTACTAGCGTGAAAAGGATTTTGCCAAAACCATTGTTTTGAAGAAATATCTAGAATATCACTGGTCGTATCTGAAAAAGCAGTTTTGGATAGATAACGATGACATTCTTCGCATTCCATGAGATTGATATAACCCAGAGAAATCAGATGCTTAAATAAGACTCGTACTTCTTGATTCTGAAATTTTTCCTGACTTGGAAATTCTATTTTCCGAACTATAAAGTCTTCAGATAAGAATTTAATGTATTGCCCTTTTTCTAAATAAATAGCCTTGTCTTCCCAATCATAATAGGTTTTAAAGTCTACTTCGATCCCCCCTTTTCCATTGAGAATATGAAAAAGCGTGTATTCTTCTATAAAATACACCTTATTAATCTCGGGATATATTTTAACTACCATAATGGTCCTACTACTATATTTTTAGAAGTAGGGTAAAAATACTACTTATTATCTCAAATAATAAGTAGTATTTTTTATAAATACGATTTCAAAGTAGATATCGATAATGTTTGATCAACGATAGTTCTTTAATAATAAATAGCTTAAAACCTATACAGCTTCTTCATAAAAAGAGTTCTTTACTGAAAACCCTTTAATTAGTAACCAGATAATAAAAATTAAGATATAAATTCCATTTTGAACAAAGAGGTAACCAGACACACTGATATCTGCAAGTTGGAAGAGCCCTCCTAGAAACACTAAAAAATTTGCTAAGAATCCCCATATGACTAATACTTTAGGAATTATATGTGTCTTAAAGAAGTAATACATTAGTATGAAGTTACCAATGCTGAAAAGTATAAGAGTTATAAAATGTGCTGAATAATAACTCTCATATAGCATATGACTTACCACTGTATAATAAGATGCGTCTACAGGAGTCGTATCCATATAATTAGCACTTATAGCAAGCAATGCAAAATGGAAGATGTTACTTATGGTTATTACTCCAGAATTAATTATTCCGATGGCGAGATACCCCGATGCTACACGCTGATTATGTTTTTTGACATAGGGATATAAAAATATAACCATACAAAGCGCCAAGACTGTACTTAACATATCTAGGCCTATGGCTTGTTTCATTTGAGAAGTATTTTCGAAGACTTCTTTTAAAAATGTTGTGGTTGTTGATGGAGCTCCTGAAGAAAGTCCTCTAAATGCTGTGCCCACACCTCCTGCTATAGAAGTTAAAAGGAAAAGCAATCCAAAGACTCTCCCTGAATTTTGAGTTAGTTTCATATGTATTGATTTTGATTGATGTAGTTATTAAGAAGATTGAGGAGAGGATTTGTTACACGATTTTTTTTTTATTTATAAAACAAAAAAGCACTCCAGGGAGTGCTTATAATTCTTGTATTTTATATAATTAAACTATTCTTCTTCTCCAGTTAATTCGTCTTGATTCCTGAATACTAATGTATTGTCAAAAGCATCTAAAAGTATGATACTATTTGTAGTGATAGTACCTCCCAAAATTTCTTTGGAAAGTTGGTTTAACACCTCTCTTTGTATAGTACGTTTTACTGGGCGTGCTCCGTATTCTGGTTGAAAGCCTTTTTCGGCTAAGAAATCTATAGCTTGTTTAGTAGCATCTAGAGTAATGCCTTGTTCATGCAGCATTTTTTTGATTCCTTTAAACTGTAGTTTTACAATATTCCGTATGTTTTTTCGCGTAAGCGGAGTAAACATAATAATATCATCTATACGATTAAGGAATTCGGGTCGTACACTTTGTTTTAAGAGACCCAATACATCTACTCTTGCCGCTTCAATGGCACTGTCCATATCGGGAATGGCTTCAAATCGTTCTTTAATAATATGACTTCCTATATTTGATGTCATGATTATAATAGCATTACGAAAATCTGCCGAACGACCTTTATTATCAGTAAGCCTTCCTTCATCAAGTACTTGTAAGAGCACATTAAAAGTATCTGGGTGTGCTTTTTCGATCTCATCTAGTAATACAACAGAGTAGGGTTTGCGTCGTACTGCTTCTGTGAGTTGTCCTCCTTCATCGTAGCCTACATATCCAGGAGGTGCTCCTACAAGCCTACTTACACTGTGACTCTCTTGATATTCACTCATATCAATACGTGTCATTGCACTTTCATCATCAAAGAGATATTCTGCAAGTGCTTTGGCAAGTTCGGTTTTTCCTACGCCTGTAGTTCCTAAAAACAAGAAAGAGCCTATGGGTTTACGTTGATCTTGGAGTCCTGCTCGACTACGGCGCACAGCATCACTTACGGCTATGATAGCTTCTTCTTGCCCTACTACTCGTTTATGCAATTCTGACTCTAGTTGTAAAAGCTTCTCACGTTCGCTTTGTAGCATTTTTGTAACTGGAATTCCTGTCCATTTAGCAACTACTTCTGCAATATCTTCACTGGTGACTTCTTCTTTTATTAATGCAGTTTCTTGTTGTGCTATGAGCTCTTTTTGAAGTTTTTCTAGACGTTCTTGAGCATCTTTTATTTTTCCATAACGCAATTCGGCAACAAGTCCATAATCTCCTTCCCGTTCTGCTTTTTCTGCTTCTAACTTATAGTTTTCTATATCAGATTTTGTTGTTTGTACACGTTCTACAACTTCTTTTTCTGAGAGCCATTTTGCATGAATTTCATTACGTGCTTCTTTGATTTCTGATAATTCTGCGTACAAACTTTTGAGTTTTGTCTCGTCTTTTTCACGTTTTATAGCTTCGATCTCAATTTCTAATTGCATGACTTTGCGATCTAGTACATCTAGTTCTTCTGGTTTAGAGTTGATTTCCATACGCATTTTGGCAGCTGCTTCATCCATAAGATCTATGGCTTTATCTGGCAGGAAACGACTTGTAATATAACGTTGAGAAAGTTCTACAGCAGCAATAATTGCATCGTCTTTGATACGTACTTTATGATGTGTTTCATATTTATCTTTAATTCCTCGTAGGATGGATATAGCACTTTCTGTGTCTGGCTCGTCGACTAATACTTTTTGAAATCGACGTTCGAGCGCTTTATCTTGCTCAAAGTATTTTTGGTATTCATCTAAGGTTGTAGCTCCGATTGCTCTTAGATCTCCACGAGCCAATGCGGGTTTTAATATATTTGCGGCATCCATAGCGCCTTGTCCTCCTCCGGCACCTACTAGGGTATGAATTTCATCGATAAACAATACGATATCTCCATCGCTAGTTGTTACTTCTTTGATTACAGATTTTAATCGCTCTTCAAATTCTCCTTTGAATTTTGCACCTGCAATCAAGGCGCCCATATCCAAAGCAAAAATTTGTTTCTGCTGTAAATTTTCTGGAATATCTCCATCTATAATTCTATGAGCAAGCCCTTCTGCAATGGCTGTTTTTCCTGTTCCTGGTTCACCTACGAGTATAGGATTATTTTTTGTTCTTCTGGACAGGATTTGAAGAATACGACGAATTTCTTCATCTCTTCCAATCACTGGATCTAGTTTTCCATCCTTTGCAAGTTGATTAAGATTTTTTGCGTATTTAGTAAGGGCGTTGTAGGTTTCTTCAACATTTTGAGAAGTGACTCGATCTCCTTTGCGTAGTTCTTCAATAGCTGCTTTTAAGTCTTTCTCTGTAACTCCTTGATCTTTTAAGATTTGAGCAATTTTACTTTTCGTTTTAAAAATAGCAAGTAGTAAGTGCTCTATAGATACATACTCATCATTCATGTTTTTGGCAATGATACTTGCATCATTTATAGCTTTACCTGCTTCTCTAGATACCATTAGATCTGATCCTGAGACTTTTGAAAAACTACTAAGTGTACTTTCTAATATTTGTTGTAATAATGGAATGTTTACATCCAATTTCTGCAATAAAAACGGGGTTACATTCTCATCGACTTCAAGGATTGCTTTGAAAATATGCTCGTTTTCAATCTGTTGATGTCCTAACTCCTGTGCAAGTTGCTGTGCTTGCTGGATGACTTCTTGCGATTTTATAGTGTACTTATTAAAGTTCATAATTTTATAAGATTTAGGTCTTTTGCATTACTTTAAAGACCGCTTTCGCGAAAGCATAAGTCAAAACGTATTCCAATCAACACTACAAGACAAAATGTCTGTAAAGCCTTTGTTTTTAGTGACTTTTTGTCAATTCAGGATGCTGTAGCAGGATACTGTTTTCATTCTCGTTTATGTCGTTTATTAGAGTAAGTATCTCCTTTTTCAAACGACTATCTTTGCATTAAAATAAATAGTATGGGATTTTTAAATAAACTTTTTAATGGAGGGGATGAACACCCTAAGGAAGAACGTACACCTTTACCATGGCAACAACTTAGAACGTTAGAGCAGCTAGATGCTATTGTTGAGGATTCAAAATCCAGGCCAGTAGCTATTTTTAAACATTCTACCACTTGTGGGATCAGTCGTATGGTAATTAGACAGTTTGAATCTCAATATGATATTGACCCTACACAAATGGATCTATACTATTTAGACTTAAAAGCATATAGAGATGTTTCTGATGAAGTAGGATATCGTTTTCAAGTAATACACCAGAGTCCTCAATTACTAGTTATTAAAAATGGTACTGCTGTATATGCAGATTCTCATGGAGCAATTACTGCAGGTGCTTTAAAAACATATCTATAAAGTGTATATGAAAAACCTCCCAAATCTGATCAAGAGCTTGAGAGGTTATCAACTAATCTAGAAAACGCAATAGATTAGTTTTTCTTAGTATTCATCATTTTTTTAGCGAGATCTGCTCCTATTAGCGATTGTAATAAATTGCTATCAGAGCTTTTATCTTGAGTACCTTCTATATAAATTTCGGGTAGTTTTAAAGATTTAATTTCTCTAGCTACATCTACCGATGTTCTATAATCCCACTCAGCGCGTTCCTGCGGAGTAAGTCCAGCACTTACTAATTTTGCATTTTCATAATACTGAGCATCTGCTGCCACTTTTTTACTTTTTGCTTTAAATTGCTCAACTTCAAATTGCTTTTTTTCTTTTGTTAGATTAAACTCGGCGACCTTTGCTTCGGTTTCCGCAGTAATGGTTTGTTGTATTTGCTCTTTTTCTAAACGAGCTCTTTCTTTTGCCTTTTCTGCTTCTCCTTTTGCTTTTTCTTTCTGAGCTCTGTAAAACTCACGTTCTGCCTGTTGTTTTTCTAATTGTGTTTGTGCTACTTCTTCTTTTTGTAATTGTAACCGTTTATCAAAAGTATCTTCCCAGTCTATTTCATTGACAACTGCTTGAATTACAGTAAGACCATATGATTTTAAAGAGTTACCATTGACACGAATAGGTTCTCCATCACGTACTTTTATACGGAATCGTTTTTGCTTTCCTCTACGATTTACAACTTTACGTATGGTCGTACTGTCTCCGATTATTTCTGGATTTTCCTCTAAAATAAATTCTTCGAGAACATACATACCATTTTCTAATTGATCTTGAAAATAACGATCAAAATCTGCTGCTTGCCCAGAGATATAATCTTGTGCTGCCATGAGCTTACATGTGTTTTTTATGGCTTGATCTATATTAGGAACAATACGAGAGTATACAAGATTTCTTTCTGTTTTATTACGATCTGCTACAGAAAGGAATTGCTCTTCGTCTGAAATACGAATACTCAATACAACTGAAGTTGCAATTTTTCCTTTTACAGCATCATTAAATTCCCATTCATTAGATTTTTGAACATAAGCATATTTGCTCTGTTCTCCTAACTTCCCATCAGCGTTTGGAATTACATATTTAATAGGTAATTCAAATTGAATTGGAATAAGACGTCCCCACATCTTTGTGTTAATACCTTGTCTGAAAACTGCTTTTTGCCCTCCCCAAGGATATTGTACAGCATAGGCTGTACCTGGTTCTGCATAAAAGAACACTCCTGAGAAAATACTCATGAATATTCCTACTGCAATGATTTGTATACTTTTTTTGGGATTAAACCAGTTCAATAGTTTAATAGAAGGTAAGAAAGGTTTTAAAACAAGGCTTAAAATGCCTATAACAATAATTGAAATTCCTATAAATAGTAACATACGCAATGGTTTTAAGAGTTAGACTTTATGCATTATCTAGTCACTACGAATACGTAACTCGTAGGTAACTATATGCAAATTTTTGATAAAGAGTAAGACACTTTCACAAAAGTAGATGGACGTGAAAGGTATACGGGATTTTAATAAACACAATCCAGAGACGCGTGCTTCTGGATGTGTGAGGGGTCAGTTAGTTGTTTTTGATTTTTAGACTATCCAAAGATTGTGTCTAAAACTGCAATAATAATTTGTACCATGTGAGTGAGATTTAATTGTTAGTGATTATTTTTTGATTGATGTATTTTGATTGATATGTTTCTACTAAAGTGTAAAATGTTGGATCCAGGTTGTTACAATATATGCTGCCGATAGTGATACCATGAATACAGTATATATTCCTAATGCTTTGTTTGTTCTTACTGTTTTTGTTTGTACTTCTTGCGTTTTCATAATAGTTTAAATTTTAAAAGTTTTTAATAGTTGTTTTTGATTGATAGGGCAAAGAAGTAGTATTGCGTTGAACCCGCAAAATATTTTAAATCATTTCTATGAAATTAAATATAGAATTGTAACTAAAAAAATCATAACAGTTTCGATTTTTAAATTTTAGTCTTCATTGAAGTTAATATATATAACTATAAATTACTTATAATGTTATTATATGTAACAATTGTAGGGGGTATTTTAGAGTATTTTATAAATCCTAGGGGAGTTTCATTATAAAAACGCCTTTTTTATGGGTTTTCATCTTTTTTATAGATTTTTTACAAGACTAAATTGTAAAAAGTTTTATGGTAAAATTGCATGTTTTTTGCATAAAAAAATCCGCTTTGAGAATCTCAAAGCGGATTTTTCTATTAAAAAGAGTTTATCTTATTAATCTAGATTTAATAATGATAATACATCACCTAGATTACTTGTATCGTTATTCTGAGCAAATTCAGAAGGTACGATTACAATTCTAAAAACTTGATTTTGTGTAAAACCAGTACTTAAGGCATCGAAATCATCACTTTCTAATATAATGTCCAGATCAAATATTCCTGTAGCATTATCAAATATAAAATTGAATCTATATTGAGCAAAGCCTCCATTGTTAAAGAAGAATGTTCTTGGAAGTGGTTCAAAAACATCAACACCATTTGCTGCAGTAGCATCTGGATCTAAGACAAAAACTAAAGGGACATCAGATTCAAATACTTCAATAGTATTAGGTACGATCACATTTACTGCGGCGCTAAAACCATCATTTGTAAAAAAGTCTACATTTCCTATTTCAAAAGTTTGTCCTATAGTATCCGTATCTATAAAATCTCCATTATCATCATCAGAACAAGAAAGAAGGATACATGTAAAGGCTATCAGTGGTAAAATAAATTTTCGCATTATTAATAAATTAGATTGTGTTTGTACTTATGTATATCAAACCTAATGCCAACAACGATTTTCTATTTTATTTATTTCTAAAAATACTTTTTTTAACATTGCTAGATGGATATACTAAAAAGTAAAACAGCTATACTAAGTACTAGTATAGCTGTTTTAGGATATCTATGAAGGAGTTATTCAATTATTAATACGAAGTGTATTTCCATCATATACAAATTGTAATGGTTCCATAGGACTATCACTTGATTTTCTTTTGGTAGATGACTCTGTGCCTTTATTGTCATCAAAACTCATTCTATAGGCAGTAATTTCTCCAGCACTATTTCTTTTTACTTTAGAAAAAGAGAAAGAAATTCCTTTTTCTTCTAATTTCTTTTTTATAATTTTTATTTCTTCGTCTGTAGTGTCTTTATTTATTTCTAGCGCATGTTGAGAGTGATAACGTCTTCGGGATTGTTCATGTACTCTCTCATATTGACGTTTTTCTCTTTCTTTTACACGTTCTTTCATTTTATGTTGACGCTCTTTCATACGTTCTTCATGTTTCCCCATTTCACTACGCGCTTCTGATCTATGTTCTTTCATTTGCATTCTGAGCTTTTCCCGATGTGCTTTCATTTCTTCACGATGTTCTTCCATCTTTTGTTTACGCTCTTCCAGATGTATTTTTCTTGCTGCAAAACGCTCTTCCATCATTGCTTTTGCTTCTTCGGATGATCTGGCGTTACCTAAACCTATAGCTCCATCTGCTTCTTGATAAAAGTAAATATCAGAAATAGGGCCATCACTGCTTACGTTATAATTGCCATTATTGTTGGTAGCTGTTGTATACTGAATTTTTAAAGCTATGATTTCTTGTTTTTCATTTCGTACTGTAGTATAACTAAAATCAATCTGATGTTTTTCCATAAGATCTTTTTTAATTTTCAATAGCTCGGTTTCTGTAGAGCTTTTTGTGATTTTAATACGGAACTCTTCTGAATTTTGCGGTACTACACTTGCGGGTTGAGGTAAAAGTATTTGCTGTTTAGGAGTGGTAGTACTTATAACTGGGCTTTCTTCTTTTTTAATTGAAGCTCTTTTTAATGGCGTAATTGCCAGATTAGGCTTTGGCTTTGGAGATATTGTATTTGTAGTTTCCGCTTTCGCGAAAGCAGAAGTATCCTCTTCAATAGGATCTATTATAGATGCTTCTCCAAGGGTTTCATTATAAGTAACTGGATTTTCTAATGATTTTTCTAGAGGGAGAAACTCTGTTTTAGTCTTTACATTAAAAGAATACATAAAAAGAGCAAGTACTGGAAGTATAAGTCCTAGCTTCCATAGATTTCGTTTGTGGGATGTTTGTTTGTTTAACATAACGATTCGCTTTTTGATTAATGAATGATAAAAGTTATTTGTAAGTGCTGGTCGCAATGAAGTCGATGATACTTTTACAAGTGTATGTTGATACTCTTTTGAGGAGACGACTTTTTGAATAGCACCGTTATCTGCGAGAAACTCTAGATTTTGTTCTAAACTTCTTTTATAAAACCACGCAATAGGGTTCATCCATTGTAATGCTAATACTATTTGCGTAAGTAATACATCTATGGTATGCCATTGATGAGCGTGTATTTTTTCATGTTCTAAAATCATTTTAAGTTCAGACGTTGTATGCAATTGTGGGTTATAACAGATAGTCCTAAAAAAAGAAAAAGGAGTTATATTATCATGTACTTGAACATATGTATATTTCCCTGTGCGTGTTGCCGGATATTTTTTAATCAGAAGTGATAAAGAGAAGAGTTGTGTACCTAAACGGATCAACATAATACACACTCCTACACAATAAATAACAAGAGCTACCGACCACCAATTTATAGTTATAGTTTCTGATGGAATAGTCTCTATAGCCGTCAGAGGGACTTCATTATACATAGATGCAGTATCTACAATGGCTGTACTTTTTAAATAGATTGTTTTTGTAAATTGTATAAATGGAAAGATAAATGCAGCAATAATGCCTGCAATAAGGTAATGTCTATTTGCTACAAAAAATGTGTCCTTTTGTAAAACGATACGATAAACTATATAGAACAATGATAAAATTACCGCGCTTTTTAAGATATAAAGTAGTGCTTCCATATGAATCTTATTTTTTCAATGAGAGAATCTTATAGTTATTATTTCTTTTCTATGAGAGCCAATATTTCGCGTAATTCTTTAGCCGATATTTTTTCTTCTTTGGCAAAGAAAGAGACCATGTCTTTATAAGAATTATCAAAATATTTTTGAGTAGCTGTTTGTATAAACTGCTTTCTATAGGCTTCTATAGTTACAAGGGGGAAGTATTGATGCGTTTTCCCATATGCTTGATGAGATACATATCCTTTGTCTTCTAAATTACGAATAATAGTCGATACGGTATTGTAATGATTACCATCGGGCATTTGAGCCACAACTTCTTTGACAAATGCACGCTCTAATTGCCACAATACGTGCATGATTTCTTCTTCCTTATTTGTTAGTTTTTCCATAATATACTAGTACTGAAGATGTATATAGATTATTTGTTTGTTGTTTGTTGTTTTCTCCAAAATTCAAATTGCTTTTCTAATAGGGTAACTGCAGGTTTTCCTCCTTTATCAATCCCATATACAGATAGTTTTAAAATAGCATCATCCATTGGGTTATATACAGAGATAAATGCAGATCTAGCATATTGAGTCCCACATCTTTTATCTCCGCCTGCTTTTTCACCAGCCTTAAGAGCTAGCATTAAGCGTTCTGCAAAGGGTTTATCTCTGGAGGTATCAAAGGCCTTATATGCGTTTTTAATAATAGACTCGTCTACAAGAATATTTCCCAAAACAGCAATGTCATTTCCAATTTTTGAGCCATTCCAGTCTTTGATAAGAGAACCCGAGTATACAAGGGGTTTCGTTTGGTCATTTAATGCGATGACTCCATACTGCTGTTTTTCAGGTTCGAATTCTTTGTCACGCATTGCTTCTAATATTTCTTCTGGACTAGCACCAAAAGACATCATATTTACACCCTTCATTCGAGCAAAATAACTGCTAGCAGCTTGCACAACAATAGCGCCTTTGCCTGGAACAATAGAAGCGATACCTTGCACATCAAAAGTGCATGAGGCTCCTACGATACCTATTTCTCCTGTAGAGCGATCTACAGCAATGATAGACCATGTCGCGTTTGCAGTAGTACTTAATAAAAAGGTGATAATGCATAAGAATAGTATATGCATAGAATTTTTACGTGATGAAGGTAAAAATGTAGTTGTTTTTTTTGATTGATTCATGAATGTTATTTTTTGAGTTTTTGATTAATGATTCAAATGTATAACGATTTTTTTAGTTGAACAACTATTTTTGTAGTTATATAACGAAAAATATAGTTTTTATTGTTTTAAAACTTTAAATTGTCTGTGATAACCCTTATTAAAATGGGTATGGGTTAAAAAATTGATAATTGTCTATGCATCGTTCTTAAAACAAAATTGTAGTAGGTATCTTTGCACACTCAAAAATACACTATGGATTACGCAGAAAATATACTGGGAACTATTGGAAATACTCCTATGGTAAAAATGAATACTCTTACAAAAGAGTTGCCATGTTTAGTACTTGCTAAATATGAAACATTTAACCCTGGAAATTCTGTAAAAGACCGTATGGCTTTACAGATGATTGAAGATGCAGAAGCAGATGGTCGCCTACAACCGGGAGGTACTATTATAGAGGGTACTTCAGGAAATACAGGGATGGGACTAGCCCTCGCAGCTATAATCAAAGGATATAAGATGGTTTGTGTGATATCTGATAAGCAATCTAAAGAGAAAATGGACATTTTACGTGCTGTAGGTAGTGAGGTAGTAGTATGTCCTACAAATGTAGAACCAGATGATCCTCGATCTTATTATTCAACTTCTAAAAGACTAGCTACAGAAACTCCTAATAGTTGGTATGTAAATCAATATGATAATCCTAGTAATGCTAAAGCACATTATCAAAGTACGGGACCTGAAATCTGGGAACAAACCGAAGGTAAAGTAACTCATTTTGTTGTAGGTGTAGGTACAGGAGGAACAATAAGTGGAGTAGGTAAGTATTTAAAAGAACAAAATCCAGATGTCAAGGTATGGGGAGTAGACACCTACGGGTCAGTGTTTAAAAAATATCATGAAACAGGAATTTTTGACGAAAATGAAATTTATCCATATATCACCGAAGGAATAGGGGAGGATATTTTACCAGAGAACGTAAACTTTGATGTAATTGATGGCTTTACAAAGGTAACAGATAAAGATGCCGCTATTTATACACGTCGTCTTGCAAAAGAAGAAGGAATGTTCTTAGGAAACTCTGCAGGATCTGCTATTAAAGGATTATTGCAACTTAAAGAACATTTTAAGCCAGAAGATGTTGTTGTAGTTCTTTTTCATGATCATGGAAGTCGTTATGTAGGAAAGATGTTTAATGATGATTGGATGCGAGAACGTGGTTTCTTAGAAGAAGAAATTACCATTGCAGAAGATCTAATTAAAAGTCATATTGATAAACCTCTTGTTGTTATAAAGACAGAAGAGCTAGTTTCTCATGCTATAGAACGTATGCGTGATTTTAAAATTTCGCAAATTCCTGTAGAAGACACCACTGGCTTTGTGGGAAGTGTTGATGAAGCAGACTTATTTAGAGCATACCTAGAGGATAAAGACATTGCAGAGACTCCAATTAAAGATGTAATGGGGGCACCTTATCCTATTGTATCCCGTAAGGCATCTATTGCTGAAGTATCAAAATTAATTACAAAAGAGAATAATGCAGTTCTTGTAGATTTAGGAGATGGGAAGCACCATATCATTACTAAACATGATATTATTAGTGCTATATAGAGGCTGTTAATTTTTACATATAAATTGTATCTTCACAAGATGCGTGAAGACTTTTTGCATTATATATGGAAGTATAAAAAATTTGCTTTCGCGAAAGCGTTAACAACCACAGGAGAATCTATTACTATAACTTCTGTAGGGCAACACAATCATCTAGCGGGACCAGATTTCTTTAATGCACGGTTACATATTTCTGATCAAGAATGGGCAGGTAATGTAGAAATACATAAAAGATCATCAGATTGGTATGCGCATGGGCATGAGACAGACACTCATTATGATACTGTCATTCTTCATGTAGTTTGGGAACATGATATAGATATTTTTAGAGCTGATAATTCTATTTTACCGACTTTAGAACTTAAATCTTATATACATAAAGAGTCTTTAGATAATTACCACCATCTTTTTGATAATTCTACGCAAAAATGGATTCATTGTGAACCAAGTATCGGAGAGCTCCCTGTACATATTTGGGAGCATTGGCAAGAACGATTATATATTGAGCGACTACAACGTAAGACCATTACAATACAAAAATTATTAAAAAAGTTTAAAAATGACTGGGAGCGAGTTTTGTTTATCATGCTTTCAAGAAGTTTTGGAACTAAAATAAACGGAGAGGCATTCCAATCTATAGCGCAACATATTGATTTTAATATCATTAGAAAAAATGCTCAAGAGCCTTTTAGGTTAGAAGCAATATTGCTAGGAGCAGGTAATATACTTCCTGAAGAAAGTACAGATAGTTATGTTATGCAGTTACAAGGGGAGTATGAATATATAAAACATAAATTTCAGATAAATGCTGATGGTGTCTTGCCTGTACAATTTTACAAATTACGACCTCATAACTTTCCTACAATACGTCTATCGCAACTTGCGATGTTATATCATCAAACTCCCAATTTATTTCAACGATTGATGGAACCTCAGTCATTACTTTCATATTATACGCAACTATCTGTAACCGCTTCTGAATATTGGGAAACACATTTCTCCTTTGGTACTTCACATAAAAAGCGAAGTAAAAAACTATCGACCTCTTTTATAGACTTATTACTTATTAATACAATTATCCCTTTAAAATTTGCGTATTATCAATATTTATCAAAAGAAAATAATGAAGAAATATTTGATTTGATACGTACGATCAAGCCGGAAAAGAATTCTATAATTACAAAATTTGATAGTTGTGTGTCAAAAGCTAAAAATGCAATGCACACACAGGCAAGCATTCAATTAAAATCTGAATACTGTTCAAAACACCATTGCTTGCAATGTGAAGTAGGTAACTGGATGATAACTAGAAAATAAATAGCTATTTTTTCTGACTGTTATATTTCTTTATTGCTTCAAACATATGCCTGCATCGAGCTTTATAGGCAGCGCTTCCTTTATGATAATCATCTTCCATGATACGATGAAGTTCAGGGTGAATCCAATCTATTTCAGTTCCTAGGAGAAATAATGAAGTAAGCGTGTATGCTTTTACGGCAACTTTTTGCTCGGTAATGAGCCAGTCAAACCCTGCTTCTACAATGCGCTCTTTATAAAGTGTAGTGAGGTGTTGTCTAGTTTCTGGATCTTTCTTTTTATAATAGGATAAGGTTAAGTATTCACAAATTTTTGCAACAGGACGTACCGCAGAGTCTTGATACACAGTATTTAATTTTCGGGTAAAAATATCTAAATACGGTAATAGCATACTGATTTTTGTCTTACAAACAAACTCTAATAACCAACCTGCTCTATTAGAAATAGGGTCATCTACTTGAAATAAAATATGTATAATATGTGGTAGTAATTCTGGTTGATTAATGACTAACTGGGAGTAGTACGCTCTTTTTTCACGACTGTGATTTACATAATTTAAGTTTGTATAGAGTTCTTGTTGTGTCACTTTGATTTTGTAAATTTCAATTCCTAAAAATAACAATATGAAGTGGATTAAACGATTTTTTGTTTTGGCGTTAATTGCTTTTGTAGTCATGCAGTTTATTCGCCCAGATAAAAATGAAGAAGGCAGTTATGCTAGCGTTCAAGAATTTATAGAAGAGACAAAACCTATTTCATCTGTAGTAACTACTCTTGAAACAGCATGTTATGATTGCCATAGTAATCAAACAGTATACCCATGGTATGCAGAGATAGCTCCCGTGTCATACTGGCTTTCTGATCATATCAAAAACGGAAAAAGACATTTTAATGTGTCAGAATGGTCTTCATATTCGGCAAAACGTAAAGATCATAAACTGGAGGAGCTTATAGAGATGGTCGGTGCCAAATCTATGCCCTTAGACTCATATACATGGGTACATAAAGATGCTATATTAAGTGATGCGCAAATTAAAGAAATGCTCATATGGGCAAAAGCAGCACGATTACAATATACAGGGCAATTACAAGCTCAATAAAGAGTGTACAATTTTAGGCACTCCTTCAGTTGCAGTTTTTTTATGGATGGTAAGGTTATCCCTTGGAGATACAGCAGGATTTGGGTCGACAAAATGAATCGGTATGTTTGCCTGAACATAGTCTATTAATCCAGCGGCTGGATATACTTGCATTGAGGTTCCTATAATAATTATATAATCTGCCTGGCTTACTAAGAAAGCAGCAGTATCTAGTAAAGGGACCATTTCTCCAAACCATACAATATGAGGTCGTAATTGATGGTTATGCTCGCAAAAATCACCAATATTCAAATCAGTTTTCCAGTCTAAGATAAGATCTTCATCAAAAGTACTGCGTACTTTAAGAAGTTCTCCATGAAGATGTAGTACTTGAGAACTACCAGCTCGTTCATGAAGATCATCTACATTTTGAGTAACAATATGTACATCGTATTTTTTTTCAAGATTTACTAAGGCTATATGTGCCTCATTGGGAGTGACATCTAATAATTGTCGCCTTCGTTGATTATAAAAATCTAATACTAGCTCTTTGTTTCTTCTCCATCCTTCAGGGGATGCGACTTCCATAACATCATGACCTTCCCATAAACCGTCTGCATCTCTAAAGGTTTTGATGCCACTTTCGGCACTTATTCCTGCACCAGTCAATACAATAATCTTCTGCTTTTTCACCTGTTTTGATTTTACATTTTAAAAGTACAGTATCTTTATCCAGTAAGCAATAATTATGGATCTTAAACTATTAGCATATTTACAAACTTTTTTAACAGAACGTCGGAGAAATCTCTTTGACAAGGTATTATCAGAACGTACTCGACATATTACAGTAGTAGTAGAAGATGTATATCAACTTCATAATACAAGTGCAGTAATACGTAGTTGCGAGTCTTTTGGAATTCAGGAATTGAATGTAATAGAAGAAGTTAATGTAAAACGGATTGATCGGGAGATTGCGATGGGAGCACAGAAATGGGTAGATGTCCAGCGTCATACCAATACCAAAGAGTGTATCCACTCACTTAAAACAAAAGGATATCGGATTATAGCGACTACTCCTCACCAAAAAGCGTATCCATTAGACAATTTTGATATTACAGATAAAGCTGCAATATTTTTTGGTCGAGAAACTGAAGGATTAAGTCAGGAGGTTATAGATATGGCAGATGATTTTATTTATATCCCCATGGTAGGTTTTACAGAAAGCCTTAATATATCTGTTTCTGCAGCCATTACATTACAACATATAATGGCAAAGTTAAAAACTTCTGAAGTACAATGGCGCCTTTCTTCAATCGAAGTGCTTGAAAAAAAAATGGAGTGGACAAAAAAAATGATTAAAGATGTAGATCGTATAGAAGCTAGATGGAGGGAGAATACACAAACTTAGAGATCATTTTTTGATTATAATATTCTTGTATCTGTATGTAATGAAACGGTAAGAAATATGTCTAAGTTTTTAAAAAAGTAAAAGAAAATGACACTTACAGAAAAACTTAAAGATTATGCAGATGCCAGTGTAAAAAGACATCCAGGAGTTGCTCAAGATATTATGCAAAATGCTATAACGGAGTTAGAAGCAACAGATATATTGTCGCATGCTATTAAGACAGGTGACACATTTCCAGATTTTACATTACCAAATGCACGTGGAGAAGTGATCTCTCTCTATGATTTATTAAAAAATGGAAATGTAGTACTTACATTTTATAGAGGGGGATGGTGTCCATATTGTAATATTACATTGAGAGGATTACAACAAGCACTTCCTCAAATCAATGCTAAGGGAGCAACCCTAGTAGCTATTACTCCCGAAACTCCTGATAATTCATTGAATACTCAGGAAAAAAATAAACTAGATTTTCAAGTGCTTACAAGCGAAAATAATGCGCTTGCTCGTTCTATAGGCTTGATTTATAAATTACCTGAAGATTTAGTAGTATTATATAAAAAATTTGGCATTAACCTAGATCAAAGTCAAGGAAATACAGCAAATGAATTACCAATTGCAGCTACTTATGTGATAGACCAAAAAGGAAAGATTACCTATCATTTTCTTGCCGAAGATTATAAGCTTAGAGCAGACCCTATAGATATTATAAAAGCATTATGAGGGTATAAAATGGTTGTTTCTATAGATTTAATTCTATTTTCTTAAATTTAAAGAAGTAACCAACACCTATTTTTGTCATGATAATTTTTATCTATGTTATCGCTGCTATTCTTGTTATTATCATCCTACTTGCGGCTACGGGTCCTAAAACGTATAATATACACCGTAGCATTACTATAGATAAACCCAAAGAAGTTGTATTTCCGTACTTAAAATTAGTCAAGAATCAAGATCATTGGTCTCCTTGGAAAAAGAAAGACCCGACAATGAAACAAGAATATAGTGGTGTAGATGGGGAAGTAGGGTTTAAAGCTAGTTGGGAAGGAAACAAAGATGTAGGTGTAGGAAGCCAGACAATTACTAAAATTATAGAAAATGAACGTATAGAAAACTACTTAGTTTTTTTAAAGCCTTGGAAGTCTGAAAGTAACGGATATTATACAGTAGAGGATGCAGGTCCAGGGCAAACAAAAGTAGTTTGGGGGTTTAGCGGAAATAACAAATTCCCTGCTACAGTTTTTATGAATTTTTTTAATATGGATAAAGCCGTTGGAAAAGATTTTGAAGAAGGATTAGAAAGTTTAAAAAAAATATTGGAGGATGCCTAATACAATACATTTAGCATGGTTTGAAGTTCCGGTGATAAAAATGTCTCGGGCCATCGCGTTTTATGAGAAAGTGTTTGATATTACTATCAAACCTGTGACTTTTGGTGGATTAGAAATGGGATGGTTTCCACCATCTGAAGAAGTGGGAGCCGCTACTGGAACATTGATAAAACAGGAATCCTATATTCCTAGTGAAACGAGTACTTTATTGTATTTTAGTACAGAAGAGATTACAATAGAACTACAACGCGTAGAAGTTGCAGGAGGAAAAATTATACAACCTAAGACAGAAATTGGAGAGGGACACGGTTTTATGGCCGTATTTTTAGATACAGAGGGTAATCGCGTAGCTCTACATAGTAATAAATAGCACTTTGCTGTAGCTACCCTAAATAGCCTGTCTTAGAGTATAAAATTTTAAGATGGTGGGTGTTATTTTTTTCGTTGTAAAACCCTATATTCTTCATAACACTCACTGATTGCATCAAGAATCTGAAGATCATTTGCCGTTACAATAAAGTTATCTGAGTAATTACAATTATTTAAAATGGCATCTATATCAATACGATCTATCTGAAGAAGAGCTACAAGAGTTTCCCTATCAAACTTCTTTTCGAGAAGGTTCCTGACTTTATCATCTTCTTTAATCTGCCTCAATTTTTTAAGCTGATTCGGTTTTTTTCCAAAAAGATTATACAATAAATCTGCAGGATTGAAAATGGCATTAATTACTTTACTTACAGCACCAGGTTGTGTTTTACCCCCTTCATACCCTGTATTAAGTCCAGAAATACTGAATCGAGAATTATTATAAATAGGAATTCTTTTTGCATCTATTTCTAGATATCCTGTTAACTGAATTTCTTGTACTACAACTTCTTCTAGAGCAATACCTACTTCGGTCATTTTAATTTTTACATCCCCATACTTTACCCAGTCTGCACTTACTCGTACTTGTAATGTTTTATATCCTAGATATGAAAAGAATAAGGTATCATCTACCTTAGCTTTGATTTCAAATTTTCCTTCATCATCAGTAATAGCACCTTTAAGATTTGTAAGATTAACAATATTTACATTCTTTAAAACTTGATCTGTTGATGAACTTAAAACTGCACCATTAATATTTCCTGAAGCAAGGGGAGGAACTGAATCTTGCTTTCGCGAAAGCGTATCCTCTTCTTGTCCAATCATCGTCGCGCAAGTAGTACATACTAAAAATAATATAAATAGAATTGATCTCATAGCTAGGTGCAATTTATGCATTCCGTCGTAAAAACCTTGCCAAAACTACATTTTTACAATAAATATAACAATTAAACTATATTATGGACTAACTACGACGTCTGCGTTTTCCAGAAAATGGTGAGTTTTCATTATTTTCAGACCTTCTAGGAGACCGTGAAGGTCCTCCTCGTTCAGCACGAGTAGGTTTTCTATCTGACCTACTACGATCGCTTCTTCTAGATGAGCGATCATCAGAAAAATTGTTTGTATGATCACGATCATCAGAACGTCTTTCACTTCTTCTAGGAGAGCGGTTATCATTGCGAGATTTTTCATTGCGACGATTATTACCGTCATTTGTTCGGTTTCTATCGCTTCTACCTCTAAAGCCTCCTCCGCGACGATCATCATTTCTTCGGTCATTACGTCTTCTATCTCTACCGCCACGTTTACGATCACGGCCTCCGCCACCTTGTGTCTCTTCTACACTTACACGACGCCCATCTAGATTAAAATCTTCAAAAAGACCAAGAACCATTGCCTTGTGCTCTGTATCTGTATTGAAAAAAGAAAAACTATCCTTACAATCTACTCTATAGATACCATCTTGTCCCAGGCCTGTCATCTCTTTGAGGAAATCTTTGAGTTTCATCCAGTCAAAATCATCCTTACGACCTACGTTAATAAAGAAACGAGTTGTATCTCCAGATTCTTCTTTTGCTGCTGCGACGGCATTTTGGTTAAGGTCTTTTGCTTTTTTATAATAGTTGAAGAAACGTGTAAATTCTACAGAAAAAACCTTTTTAATCAATTCTTCTTTTGAGTTTCCTTCTAATACTTCTTCAATAGCTGGAAGATATGTATCGATCTCATGATTGACTTGCGTATCATTAATCTTATTTGCTAAATGAAAAAGCTGTACCTGCGTAATCTCTTTTCCATCAGGAATCGTTTTTTGCTCAAATTTTTTACCTAAGATTTTTTCAAGTTGCTTGATTTTACGCATCTCACTCTTGGTAACAATAACCATAGAGGTTCCAGATTTGCCGGCTCTACCTGTACGACCAGATCTATGAGTGTAGGTTTCTATTTCATCTGGGAGTTGGTAATTAATGACATGTGTAATATCATCTACATCGATACCACGAGCTGCGACATCTGTTGCTACTAGCATTTGGATCTGTCTACCACGGAAACTTTTCATCACTAAGTCTCGTTGGTTTTGGCTTAAATCTCCGTGTAAAGCGGCTGCATTATATCCATCTTCTATAAGCTGTTCGGCTACTTTTTGTGTATCTCTTTTAGTACGGCAAAAAATAACAGAAAAAATAGCAGGATTTGCATCTGCAAGTCTTTTAAGTGCTTGATAGCGATCCCGTGTATGAACGACATAGTATTCATGAGATACATTTTTTGCTCCCTCGTTTTTTGATCCCACTGTTATTTCAAGTGGGTTAATCATAAATTCCTTTGCTATACGTGCAACTTCTTTAGGCATTGTAGCACTAAAAAGCCATGTAAGTTTATCTTCTGGGGTATCTGCAAGAATGGTTGTTATATCCTCATAAAACCCCATATTAAGCATTTCATCAGCCTCATCTAATACGCAATAGTTCAATTTTGATATATCTACCATGCGACGACGCATCATATCTTGCATACGACCTGGAGTTGCAACAATAATTTGAGCTCCTTTTGATATTTCTCGTGCTTGTTCTTGAATATTTGCACCTCCATACACGGCAACGACACGCACCCCTTTAAGGTGTTTTGCATAGAGCTTCATTTCATTAGTAATCTGAAGACATAATTCTCGTGTAGGTGCAATTATTAATCCTTGTGTAGTACGACTAGACGCATCTATTTGTTGTAATAATGGAAATCCAAAGGCTGCAGTTTTACCGGTACCTGTTTGTGCAAGCGCGACCATATCGCGATCTTCTGCGAGTAATGTTGGGATTGCTTTTTCTTGAATTTCTGATGGGGTTTCAAAACCCATATCGGCAATAGCCTGAAGTAAAGACTCATGTAAGCCTAATTGATCAAAAGTCATTTGATATATTTATATACGTTATATGCGAGTTATAGGAAGCGCAACGACGTATTAAAACCACTTGCTTCGATCAACTCATACCTCACCCTGAGGTTTTCAAGCGGCAAAGATACTGTATAATAACGAATAGGCTATTTAAATTTAAAATATTATTGAGATGTTGTGTTTGTTATATACGCTATGAACTTGCTCACGGCTTTTCCGCGATGCCCTATTTTCCCTTTTAGTGCAAGTGCCATTTGCGCAAATGTAGCTTCATATCCTTCTGGTCTAAAAATGGGATCGTATCCAAACCCTCCATCCCCTTGTCGTTCTTTGGTAATATGACCTTTACATACCCCTTCAAATGTGTGAATTTGGTCCGTTTTCGCGAAAGCGATTACTGTCTTAAACTGAGCACTTCGATCAGTTTGCGTCGCTAGATTGATAAGTAGTTTATTCATATTGTCAGACGCATTTTTTTGAGGGCCAGCATAACGAGCAGAAAATACGCCAGGTTCATCATGTAATGAGGTTACTTCTAATCCCGTGTCATCTGCAAAACAATCATAACCATACTTATTTTTTACATACTGTGCTTTTAAAATAGCATTACCTTCTATCGTAGGAGCATCTTCTACAATATCTTCATAACATCCTATATCTTCTAAACTTTTAAGTACAATATGTGATGGAATTAAAGCCTGAACTTCTTTTAATTTATTAGGATTGTTTGTAGCAAAAACGAGCGTCATAATAACGGGATGATTTATAGTAAACAAAGATACTAGAAGATTTTATACCATTGCTTATAGTTATTCCTAGATATCTATTTGCCTATGTTATTTATAATAGGTTATGATATATAACTACGTATTTATACTTGATTTTACAATCGCATATCTACACGGGTATAAATAGCATGGTATAATAGTATGTTTGGATTAAACAAACCTTTTACTATGGACACTACACCTTCCCCAAATTCAGATACCAAAAAAAAGGATACTACAACAAAAGACTCTCCATCTCTCGGTATTTCTAATGATGTTAAAAAAGAGATAAGTAAAGAAATTAATAGTATGCTTTCTTTTGCTGTTTATAACGGTAAGATTATCAATACAGACATTATAAGTTTAATACAAGATAGTTCTGTAGAAAGTTTGATTAATGCGCATAACCTCTTATGTAAAAATGTAGCACCTGCTACACCAAAATCTATAGAATATACCAAAGAATTACATCAGGAAGGAATAAAAAAATCACTTTTCAGCAAACTACCTTTAATAAGAAACTTGGTTTTATTGGCTTTATTTTTTTTGGCAACTTTTATTATTACTGGGATATCTCCAGATGTTAATAATGAATCTCTTGATAAAGGAGTCATGGATAATCATGGGCTCCCTCTATTATTAAATTTGGGCTATTTGGCTTCAGTATCGGGACTAGGTGTTCTTTTTTATCTACTTAAGAATGTGAGTGCTTCTGTACAGAAAGGAACCCTAGTACCTGAAGATTCTATTTATTATATAGCTCTTATTGTTTTAGGGGTTATTGCGGGTTTGATTATGTCAGAGATCATTTCGTTTTATTCTACTAACTCTGATGATATCAATCTTTTTAACAAGAGCGTTCTTGCATTAATAGGAGGGTTTTCTTCAGATGCAATTTTTAGTGTATTACAAGGTCTTATAGATCGTATCAAAACTATTTTCTTCCCTTCTAACACCTAAAAATTATGATTAGTGAGCAAGAGTTTAAATTAATAATACCGGATGTAAACTGGAAATATGCCCAATCTTATGTTAGCATGTTTGACACCATACTTCCAAGGTATGATATAAATACACCTTTGAGAAAGGCGCATTTTCTAGCACAAGTTGCACATGAAAGCGGAGGGTTTAAGTTTGTCTCAGAAAATCTAAATTATTCTGCAAAAGCCTTATATGGGATATTTAGAAAATACTTTCCAACACTTGCAGCTGCAGAAACGTATGCAAGACAACCTGAAAAAATTGCTAATAAAGTCTATGCAAACAGAATGAGTAATGGTAATGAGGCTAGTGGAGATGGATGGAAATACAGAGGGCGTGGTCTTATCCAATTAACAGGAAAAGATAATTATAGTAAATTTTCTGGAGATGCTCATCAAGACTTTGTAGGAAATCCAGATCTTGTTGCGACTCCAGAGTGGGCGCTGGCTTCGGCATGTTGGTTTTGGAAGCAACGCAATATCAATAGATATGCCGATGCTGATGATATTCATATGGTTACAAAAAAAATCAATGGAGGGTATAATGGAATAGAAAACAGACAACATTTTCTTGATGAATTCAAGAAATTATACGGTATCTGAAAAAGTATATAATTGTAATATTCTAAGTAATCTATACTAGATTAAATATCACTAATGCATAGAGGTAAAAACGTAAGAATCGTAATAACCCAAATAATAAGTAGTACTTAAACTTAAAATGAATCATCCCTGCTGCAATACTAGTCATTGCAAAAGGTACCGGAAGTAATGCTCCGACAATGATAAGAAAACCACCCCATTTACGAGTGTTTTTTATGTGTTTTGCCATTTTTACTTCTAAGTAATTATGAACAGAAGGAATTTTTGTGATTGCTTTTCCTGTATAATACGATACAATCCCTCCTAGATAGGAAGCGAGTGCTAGGAGTGATAAAGCTCCTATAGGGTTTGATGTCTTATCACTCCAGGCTATAAAAAGCTCTGGGGGAATGATTCCTAAAATAGATTCTGATATAAAAAATATAAGTAAAACCGAAAAATTTGAATAGTTATCTATGACATGTGCAAGTACGGTTTGTATATCTACCACCCAAAAATTAATGGCAAGTAATGCTCCTATGAATATCAAGATAGGAGGCGTTGCTTTTTTTAAGGCATCCCATAAAAAAGCATAAAACCCAGTATATGAATAATACTGATGTAGTAATGATAGCCTGCTTTTCTTTCTAATTCTCGGTTGATTCATGGAGCCATGTAAGATTTTGGATTACAAAAATAATCTATTGTACTGGTTTTTTTATTAAGGATGTATTAAAGTTTAATGCATCCTTAGACGTAAATAAAATAGATACCCTACATTATATACATTTGGATATTATTGTAATAGTAATTTTGACTAGAACTTACTGTCTAGGTCTACTATTTTATGCTGTATAGCATAGACAACAAGACCAGCAATATTCTTAGATTCTGTTTTAAGAAGCAAGTTATTACGATGTCCTTCTACGGTACGCGGACTTATAAAAAGCGCTTCGGCAATCTCGTTTGTAGTAAGCTGTTTACATATAAGTTCCAGAACTTCTTTTTCTCTTCGTGTAAAATACGTAGTATCAAAACTAGATTTTAGTTTTTTCTCAGAAGGGTTTAAAAGGCCCTCCTGTATAAACTGCATAACTTGCTCATCATAATAAAACCCTTTTTCAAAGACTTCTTTTATTGTTGTTACCATTAGTTTAGGAGTACTATTTTTGGCAAGGTAGGCTACCGCTCCTATAGAAATCATATTTACAATAAATGGCTTACTGAAATAACTTGTTAATGCGATTACTTTGATATCTGGAAATTCTTCATGAATTATTTTTGTTGCTTCTACACCATTAAGTTCTGGCATTTTAAGGTCTGTTAGGATGATATCCGGAAGTGTAGATGCTTCTCGTAATTGTTCCATTAAATCTTTTCCGTCTGTAGCGTCAAAAAGAATGTCAAACTCCTTTTGCTTTGATAGTATTGCTCGTAAGCCTTGTCTGAAGAGAAGCTCATCATCGGCAAGTACTAATTTGATTTGGTTACTCATGATGTTTTGACTGTATTATGAATGTACTGCCTTCATTTATAGTACTTTCTATATGTAAATTACATTCTAAAATGGAGGCTCTACTTTTTATGTTTTGTAATCCTATTCCTGAATTTTTAGTTACTTGATCTACATCAAATCCTTTTCCATTGTCCTTACAAGTTACTATAAATCCATGTTTGTTTTTTGCGAGTTGAATATTCATACTCGTAGCTTCACCGTGTCTGGTGGCATTGTTTATTAACTCCTGTGCGATTCTGAACACATGAAGTTCATTTGTTTTGCTGGATAGTTTGATATCGTCTATATCGTATATAATCTGTAATCGGGTACTCTTTGTAAAATCTTCAAAAAGCTCTTCCAGTGCGACTTTTAATCCAAATTTATCTAGAATAGGAGGTAAGAGGTCATGTGCAATCTTACGAGAGCTTTCAAGGGTAGTAGTAGTTACTCCTAAAATATGTTCTATAGATTCATGTTGTTCTTTGTTTAAGTCTTCGTCTTCCAGCATTAGATTTGCGGTAAGACTTACTACATTAAGACGAGCGCTTATGGCATCATGTAGGTCTTGTGCGATACGTCGTCGCTCTTCTTCTTGTGTAGAAATGGTCGCCTTTAATATCTGTTTTTGATGCGTGAGTTTGAGCCCTATTTTTTCTAACTCTTTCTGTATGATCTTACGTCTTGAGTAATGGAAAAACAAAAGTAGTCCTGTGGTCAATAAGACCAGAAAGATAATTCCATATGCAAGTGCGGCTATAACTACACTTTGATCTTGTATTGCGAGAAATTGCTCTTCCATTCTAGAAAAATTAAGATTAAAAAAACTAAGTATAGAACTTTATGTATAAACCATATATTTACAACCACTTCACGATCAAATTCGGCTAAATAATTACCTAAAAAAAAGATAAGTGTACTAGCTGATAGATATATTAATATACTGGCATTAATATATAAGTATTGTCCTTTTTGACTTAAAGAATTATATAAGTGTATTATTGAATAAACAACTAATGGAAATGATGTAATAAATACTTCTAATAAATTAAAACCAAATAACTCTTTGGGGTATAATATGTACTGAGATCCTAGTATAGCTAATACGATCACAAAAATAATTTTTATAAACTTTTGTTGTCGTCGATTAAAATTTACTATATAAAAAAAGGACAATAGGATAAATTGAAAGGCAAAATAAAAGTGTGAAAGATATAAATTGTTAGTTTTCTTCATATTCATATGTTCGTTTATAAGCGAAAAAATTAAACTAACTAATAGATATATGAAGATTATTCTGTAAGCCATAATCTTTTGAAAAAGATTATGGCTTTTAAAAAATAAAATGACATTTATTAATAGTAGAGTTAACCCTAAATATTTTAAAATATCATTTAATATTACCATTTTTAACTATAGTTTAGTTATGATTTAGTGGGCTTGTAGGATCACAATCACTAGGGCATGGACTCGTAAAATCAAAAGCTCCACTTCCTGATAATGCAATCATACTTTCTTTAGGCGCTTTGGCTACCTGATCGATATAAATATTGCTATTTGCTATTTCTTCAATGGCAGCAACCATTACGAGTTTTTCTTCTACATATCCATCACCATCACTATCTCCGATGGCCATATAGGCTCTTATAGCTGCATTTTTGCCTTTAGGGTCTTTTCTAATGTAGGATCCGTCGTCTTGCTTTTTAAGCATATGTAGTTCTTCTAACAAATTGATAACATCTGCCAGTGGGATTAAAAATGCTTTACATTGCGTAGGAAATAGTTTTTGCCAATTGTCTGTCCATGCCATTGCTTCTTCAATACTAATACTGTCTAACGGGGTGAGAGGTGTTTGCGGAAATTCTTTTGATTCCATGATTTTGGTAATTGTTTTTGGTTAATATGCCCTAAGGTCTATAAAATATCTTAGATAAGAAATAGAATATTAAAAAACAGGTGTTTTTACGTGGTTGCTTGTTTTCACTCTTTTTGTATTTAAAAATAGAGCATCATTTTTAATTGCTTTTTACTCATTTTGATTATAGAAAGAAATCATGTAGAAGGCTTAGTACATACATTTGCTCGTCTTATCTCTGTTGTTTTCTGTTTTTTACATTTCAAAATGACGATACGGTAGTCAACTTGATAGAGAGCTTCCTAGGAAACTCAGGTAATTATACGTGTATTGGTTTCCAGTATAGTTACGTGTTATGGAGTAGTAATTAGGTATTATGTTTATAGCGCTATTTGTTTTTTGGTTAGTTACGATAGCTTCTAAATATCATGTTATGATCACTACTCAATTATCTAGGCTTAGGTTTCTTGTGATTATTGTTTTTTTGTTTCTTTTTGTACTGAGTTTTTCAACCTGTAAACAAACGAATGGAGACCTTCCTAGTGAAAAGGATACGATAGTTACTGATACAACTTCGGCGAAAGCTGGTAAAATGCTTCCTCTTATTTATGAACCTGTAAAATATCTGGATACCCTTTTTACCAAAGCCATGCTTTCGGCACAAAATCCTACTCCAGAAAAAATATATTCAAACCTATTAACCATTAAAGGAAATAATACCCTTATTGATACCCTTATACAAGGGGAGCGCTATGTTCAAATGGTATCCTGGAAAGGCGATCCATCCTATTTTCCAAAATCAGGTGCCTATGATACTTCAATTTATGATATATGGGTAACTGCAGCTCCTATCATAAAAGATAGTTGTCGGAGTTTTTTTAAAACTCAAAAAGACCCTTATATGCGATTACGTCAATTACTAGGTTTGCAACCTTTTACGATAGAAACCTTTTTTTTGGAATTATGGGTAAAACCTGATGATTTGTATAGGCCTTGCCCTGATAATGAGACAACAGATACCGCATGTGAACTCAACATGCCTGATACAGTGACTGATGCCTATCGAAAATGGTTTAATCACATACGAGCCGTACAGTATAATGATTGTACAGATACAGAATTTCATGAGTTTGGATATCCGTGGACACAATTAGGATACACCTATGATTGGAGTCCAGAGAACCCATCTCATATAGGCCTTTCTGAGTTTGTGATACGTAAGAATACGATTGTTTATGTAAAAGGCAAACATTCAACTAAGATGTATTGTACGAGTTAATAGATTTTTTTATAAAAACCTAAATCAAATATTTAAAATGACTTTTTCTAAAATTATTTCGACCAAAGGAACAGATCTTGATAAAAGTTTACTTACTGTTACAAATGGCCCTATGTTACCTAGAGGGGCTGCATTGATCACTCGATCAGGAAATCTTTCATCTCAAAATATACATGCCATTATTAACGCAGCTACCGGTTCTATGACCACTCATGGTGGTATTTTTGAACCCACAAATGATTCGGTAACTCAATCAATTATAAATTGCTATGATCTATTACTAGTAAATGGACTCAGTAAAATGGCAGTTCCATTTATTGGAGGGAATATTTTTAGAGGGCGCATAGGTGATACTAAAGAAGAACTTGCAAAAGTGATTATAGATGCATGTTTTTCTGTGGATGATGGTTCTCGTTTTGTTTTTGTGATTTTTGATCATCCTGATTATCTGATATTTAAATCTATTCTTAATAGTGATTATCCAAAAATAGATATAGAAACAGTGCTTAAACAAGGAAGCGTTACACATTATAAAGATCATCATTGTGACGCTATTGTTAATGCTTCTAATATGGAAGTACAGTTTGGAGGAGGTCTTGCAGGTATAATAGGAAATGCTACAGGGGCTCAAGTAGCCATAGATCAAGAGGCGCAAACTGCCATTACAGATTTTTGGAAAATACAATCATAAAATTAAAGCGGGTGTTATGTAATCTCTATATGTATAGTATCACTATCTGTGATGATAAGGTTCTCCTTTTAAAATAGTAAAACCTCTATATAACTGTTCTGTGATAAAAAGACGCACCATTTGATGACTAAAAGTCATTTGAGATAATGCAATTTTGCCTTGAGCTCTTTTGTATATAGTATCAGAAAATCCATAAGGACCTCCTATCAAAAGCACTAGAGTTTTATACCCTCCATTCATTTTTTTTTGCAAAAACTGAGAAAACCCTATACTATTAAATTCTTTTCCGTTTTCATCTAGTAGGATTAAGTGATCTTGTGATGCAATTTTTTCTAAAATAAGTTTTCCTTCTTTTTCTTTTTGCTGTTGTACACTCAGATTTTTTGAGTTCTTGATATCCGAAATAATTTCTATTGAAAACTTAATATAATGCTGTAATCGCTTACTATAAGTATCAATAAGCGTTTGAAGATGTGCGTCGTCTGTTTTTCCTATGCACAGAAGTTTGATATTCATCTTTCAAAAGTACAAATCCTATGTTCATTATTGTAGTGTATTACTATGCTTTTGTTATTTTTACACAAATAGCATATTATATGATTTCGCAAGAGCAATTTGATCAGGAAATACAAGGAATTATCACAAATGCTATCCGCGAGGATGTAGGAGATGGTGATCATAGTAGTTTGGCGTGTATTCCTGCTTCTGCACAAGGAAAGGCAAAACTATTGGTAAAAGATGAAGGGATTCTTGCGGGTGTAGCTTTCGCGAAAGCGGTATTTGCCTATGTAGACCCATCATTGACATTAGAAATCTTAATAGAGGATGGATCTCCTGTAAAATATGGAGATATTGCTTTTTATGTATCGGGCTCCTCGCAATCTATTCTTAAAGCTGAACGGTTGGTCCTTAATGCAATGCAACGTATGAGTGCTATTGCTACAAAGACAGCTTTTTTTGTCAATTTACTTGAAGGAACGTCTACTAAAATACTAGATACTAGAAAGACGACTCCAGGAATACGAGCTCTTGAAAAATGGGCAGTAAAAATAGGAGGAGGCGATAATCATAGATTTGCATTATATGATATGATTATGCTTAAAGATAATCATATAGATTTTGCAGGGGGTATTACTCAGGCGATCCAAAAAACAGTAGCATATCTTAAAGAAACTCGTCGAGATCTTAAAATTATTGTTGAAGCTAGAGATCTTCAAGAGATTAAAGAAATAATAGAAAGTCATGAAGATGTATATCGTATTCTTATCGATAATTTTAATTATGAGGATACACGTGCGGCTGTAGCTCTTATTGGTGATAAGTGCCTTACAGAATCTTCCGGAGGAATTAATGAAGAAACCATACGAGATTATGCTCTTTGCGGAGTAGATTATATCTCTAGTGGAGCACTTACACATTCTGTACATAATCTAGATTTAAGTTTAAAAGCGGTATAATGTCAAAAACACTGGAAGATAAACTGGAGCGTTTTGCTTCTTTTCGATTTTGCGTGAGTTTTCTCAAGAAAATTGTACTTCCAGGATTTGAAGGGATGACTTTATATCATCTTATTAGAACCTATTTAACAGGGATTATAGAGGGTACATTATCTGCTAGAGCTGGCTCAATAGCCTATAGCTTTTTTATGGCCATATTTCCTGCCTTACTTTTTTTACTTAATTTAATTCCAATTATTCCCATTGAAAATTTTCAAGTAAAATTTATGGGATTTATCTATGAACTTATCCCTGAGCAATCTCTAGCATTTTTTGAACCAGTAATCAAAGATATTTCAGAAAATCCAAGGGGTGGATTACTCTCTTTTGTCGCTATCTTAGGATTATTTTTAATGGCAAATGGTGTAAACGCAATTTTTAGCGGTTTTGAAGGTTCTTATAATGTAAGTATCAATAGGGGCTTTTTTAAACAATATACCATTGCATTGGGGGTCTCAATAGTTTTGGCATTGTTGTTGGTTACTACAATATCAGTACTGATTTATTTTGAGTATGTATTACATATTTTAAGAGATAGAGAAATGGTAAGTGATAGTACAGATGTATCAATGGTAGCCATAGGAAGTTATTTGTTTTTTGTTATTATGATTTATACGACAGTAGCAACGCTATATTACTTTGGAACTAAAGAGGGGAGAAGAAACCGATTTTTTTCTCCAGGCGCAATAATGACAACAATATTATTTATGCTTACGACCTATTTATTTGGTATTTATATAGATAATTTCTCAAATTATAATGAGTTGTACGGCTCTATAGGTGCACTTTTAATAATGATGTTATATATTTGGCTTAATTCAAATCTATTATTATTAGGATTTGAACTAAATGCCGCTTTACAGAAATTAAGAATTAATCAAAACCCTAATACAAACACACAAACACAATGAAGAAAATTATGTTAGCCCTTGTGGCAATTTTTAGTATTGCTTTTGCAGAAGCACAAACACAAGTAGGAGATGCAACACTTCCTAATACAATTACAATAGGAGGTTCAGATCTTGTTCTTAATGGAGCAGGAATGAGAGAGAAAGTAGTATTTGACTTGTATGCAGGAGGATTGTATTTACAATCTAAGAGTACAGATGCTGCTACAATTATTAATGCAGATGAGACTATGGCAATCAAACTAGATATTGTATCTGGATTGATCTCTAGTAAGAAAATGATTAAAGCTGTAAATGATGGATTTAAAAAATCAATGAATGGAGATACCTCTTCTATGACAGATAAAATAGAAACCTTCAAAGGCTTTTTCAGTGACAAAATTGTAAAAACTAACGTTTTTGATATTGCTTATGTAAAAGGAAAAGGTTCTGTAGTATATAAAAATGGAGAAGAAGTAGGAGTTATAGAAGGACTAGAATTTAAAAAAGCATTATTTGGAATATGGTTAGGAAACAAACCAGCAGATGATGACCTTAAAGAAGCAATGCTTGGAAGTTAATGTATTGTACAAATTATAAAATAAACAGCGGATATCTATCCGCTGTTTTTATATCCCCCAAGAAGATGAAATATATAGTACTACTTATTATGTTTTCAGTATTTCAAATCAACGCACAGGAGGCGAGTGTTTTTGGTACTTGGAAAACAGTTGATGATGTTACAGGAGAAACAAAATCTACCCTTGAGATTTTTGAAAAGCAGGGGAAGGTATTTGGTAAAATTATAGCAATTACAGATGTAAATCATCAGAATGATCTTTGTGACCTTTGTAAGGGAGAAGAAAAAGATACTCCTTTGATAGGACTTACCATTATTAAAAATCTTAAAAAAAATGGTAATCGGTATACAGGGGGAACTATTTTTGACCCTGAAAATGGAAAAGAATATCGTGCTAAGATATGGGTAGATGAAGAGGATAATTCCTTATTAAATGTTAGGGGATATGTTGCCTTCTTCTTCCGAACACAACAATGGATACGTGTCAATTAATACTGTTTATTAATTTACCTGATTTTAAAACCCCGTAAAACTACGGGGTTATTTTATGGTACTGTAATCTAGATTTGAGTATTCAATAACTATAACTCAAAAACTTTATTATTATGGATCCATTTATCGGAGAGATTGTCATGTTTGGAGGCAACTTTGCCCCGCGCGGTTGGGCACTTTGTGAAGGTCAATTATTACCTATTTCACAGAATAGCGCTTTATTTTCAATTTTAGGAACTACTTATGGTGGTGACGGAAGAACTACATTTGCCTTACCTGATTTAAGAGGGAGAGCACCTATTCAACAAGGGAATGGGCCAGGCCTACCTGATTATAGATTAGGGCAAAAAGGAGGTAGAGAAAATGTGACACTTACCGTAAATGAATTACCATCACATAATCATGGGGTGCAAATTCATGTAAGTGAAGAAGATGCAAATACAGATGATCCAAGCGGAGCATATCCTGCAATTACACCTGCAAATGCGTATGAGACTACAAAGTCTAGTACAACATTAGGGGCACCTACAGTTACAAATACAGGTAATAGTAGATCATTTTCAATAATGCAACCATATATAGCTATAAACTATATTATTGCATTACAAGGGGTATTCCCAAGTAGAAGTTAATACTTTAAATTATCCATAAAGATTCAATTGGGGGATTGAATTTCTGTAAAAAAGGCTATCTATATATATAGATAGCTTTTTTTTGTTGTTATGCTTTCGCAAAAGCAGTGTAAATCCTACTTTTGATACTATGTCCCACTTCATAGATGTCATCCTTCCTATTCCCGTACAAAAAACATTTACGTATAGGGTTACTAGTGCAGAAGCAAGCTTTTTAAAAGCCGGGATGCGTGTCGCTGTCCCTTTTGGGAAATCAAAAATATATGCAGGCATTGTAAAAAACATACACCAAAATGCACCTACGATATATGAAGCTAAAGACATAGAGCATATTCTTGATGAATATTTTATAGTTACTAAAGAACAGCTTGCGTTTTGGGAATGGATTGCTACATATTATATGTGTACAGAAGGGGAGGTAATGAGGGCAGCTCTTCCAGGAGCTTTTTTACTAGAAAGTGAGACCATTATTAAGAAAAATCCTGAAATTATATTAGATGATGTTTCATTACAAGATGATGAGTTTTTGGTATATGAGGCATTGCAACACCAATCTGTCATAAAAATCCAAGAAGTGATGGATATTTTAGGTAAGCGCAATGTATTACCTACCATACAGCAATTATTAGAAAAAGGAGCTCTTTCTGTTCAAGAAGAGATCTATGAGCAATACAAACCTAAGCTTGTTAAGTTTGTGCAGCTAAACCCAGTATATGAGGAAGAAGAAGCATTTAATAAATTACTAGAAGAATTATCAAGAGCTCCCAAACAAAAAGCAATGGTGCTTATGTATTTTTCGCTTAAAGCGAAAACAAATAAACCTATCACTTCACTAACATTACAAAAAGCAACCAGTACTACAGCTACTCAATTAAATAGCCTTGTAAAAAAAGGAGTTTTTGAAATTTATGAGAAGCGGCAAGACCGGATTAATTTTGAAGGTCATATATCCAGCACAAAAGAATTAAACAAGCATCAAAAAGAAGCCCTTATTCATATAGAAGAAAGTTTTAAAAAGCAAGATGTGTGTTTATTACACGGGGTAACTGCCTCTGGAAAAACGGAGATCTATGTCTCTATGATTAATACGATGCTGGAAACGGGAAAACAAATATTGTATTTATTGCCAGAGATAGCCTTAACTACTCAATTAATCACTCGATTACAAGCTTATTTTGGGGATAAGATATCTGTTTTTCATTCTAAGTATTCTATGAATGAACGTGTTGAGGTTTGGGAGAATGTACTACGAAAGAGTTCTAAAGCTCAAATTATCATAGGTGCCCGAAGTGCAATGTTATTACCATTTAGAAATTTGGGATTTATCGTTATAGATGAAGAACATGAAAGTAGTTTTAAACAATACGATCCAGCTCCTCGATATCACGCCAGAGACGCAGCTATTGTTTTAGGATATATGTTTAAGGCCAAAGTTCTTTTAGGCTCTGCAACACCAAGTCTTGAAACTGTATATAACGCAAAGCAAGGAAAATATGGATATGTCTCTCTTAAAGAACGTCATGGTAATATACGTATGCCAGAAATTGCCTTAGTAGATATAAAAGAAAAACACCGCAAACGAGAAATGACGGGTCACTTTAGTGATACACTGCTTCGCGCTATTACAGATGCATTAGAATTAGGAGAGCAGGTTATTCTTTTTCAAAACCGTAGAGGTTTCTCACCTATTTTAGAATGTACTACGTGTGGACATGCACCGCAATGCCCTAATTGTGATGTAAGTCTTACCTATCATAAATATCGGAATCAATTGCGGTGTCATTATTGCGGACATAATATTGCTATGCAACTCAAATGTATGGCATGTGGAAGTGCAACCCTTACGACCAAAGGATTTGGTACAGAACAGGTAGAAGTAGCCTTAAAAGAGCTTTATCCTGACTATTCAATTGCTCGAATGGATTCTGATACAACCCGCGGTAAATATGGTTTTGAAAAATTAATTACAGCTTTCGAACAGGAACAGATTGACATTTTAGTAGGTACACAAATGCTTACTAAAGGATTAGATTTTAGAAATGTAACTCTCGTTGGAATTTTAAATGCAGATAGCATGCTTAATTTTCCAGATTTCAGAGCGCATGAACGTAGTTATCAATTAATAGCACAGGTGTCTGGTAGAGCTGGTCGTACAGAAAAACAAGGAAAAGTTTTGGTGCAAACCTACAATCCATTCCATCAAATATTACAACAAGTTTCAATAAATAAATTTGAAGCGATGTATGAAGAACAGTTAGAGGATAGGCGCAATTTTAAATACCCGCCTTTTTACCGCTTAATTAGAATTACACTGCGTCATAAAGAGTATCAAAAAATCGAAGAGGCCAGTATTTGGCTAGCAAAAGCATTACGTCAGTCATTAGGCAATGACCTAGTATTAGGTCCAGAAACACCGTCTATAGCCCGTATACGTAATCAATACCGTAGAAACATAATGATTAAAATGCATCGTAAACAAAATATAAAGAAGATTAAAGATCAAATAACTCGTATACAAACAAGCTTTATGGCAATCCCTCAATATCGAAGCATTCGACTCGTCATAGATGTAGATTGTTACTAATTATATAGATATATCTAAAAAAATGTAAATGCATAAAATAAAAAATCCGCTAGTCATCTAGCGGATTTTATTTATATGGTATTTGATTTATGCGGAAAGCGCTTCTATCAATTCTGTTTTTTTATGTCTACTAAGAGGAATCCTTTCACCATCTATTTCAATATTTCTACTATTATATTTATCTACTTTATCAATATTTATAATATATGATTTATGAATACGCATAAAACGCTCTGGTGGTAGCTGTGCTACAAAAGATTTCATAGTTGCAAGTACAACGATGGGATCATGTACAGTAACAAGTTTTACATAGTCACCTAATGCTGTAATGTATTTTAATTCATTAAGCATAACCTTCTTCTTTTTAAGGTTACTTTTTACAAAGATATAGTCATCATCATCTACAGCACCCTCTGTTTTAAGCTTATAGAGACTTATAGCTTTATAGACTGCATTTGTAAAGCGATCTTTTGTAATAGGCTTACGTAAGTAATCTATTGCATTGTAATTAAAGGCTTTATATGCATATTTGGTTTTACCAGTAACAAAGATAATTTGGGGTTTATGAATAAGATCATCTAATAAATCAAATCCCGACAGGATTGGCATTTCTATATCCAGAAATATTAGGTCAACTTTAGTTTCTAGTAAACCATTTTTTGTTTCTATGGCATTATTATACTCAGCGACGAGACGTAAATTGGGATGATCACTGATCATTTTTACAATCGCTAATCGTTGTAGGCTAGAGTCGTCAACAACAGCGCAATCTAAAATTACTCCTTCCACAGTTTTTAAAAATTTAAATAGGTTAAGTTATACAATAGTACTTAAAAAAAAAGGAATAAGCAACAAAAAGGTGGATTTCATCGGGTTTTTGTGTTTTTTGTCGAGGAAAAACGAAACATAACTAATTCGTTTTTTACGCTTAACTACCAATATATCAATTAATTTATAGACTTTAAGCCTAAGTTAATTTATACTGTAAGAATTTTACTTCCATATTTGTTAAACTTATGTTTTGCCAAACCAATAAGTATACTTAATTTTGCACTCATTTTTTAATTAAACTCATTTTATATGAATCACTATGAAACTGTTTTCATCTTGAATCCCGTTTTATCTGATGAACAGATAAAGGAAACAGTTAAGAAGTACGAAGACTTTCTTACTTCTAAGGGTGCTAAGATGATTAGTAAAGAAGATTGGGGGCTTAAAAAGCTTGCCTATCCTATTCAACACAAGAAAAGTGGATTTTATCACTTATTCGAATTTACAGTACCTGGAGAAGCAATCTCTGAGTATGAACTTACCTTCCGTCGTGATGAGCGTGTAATGCGTTACTTAACGGTTAAACTAGACAAGCATGCAATTGCTTGGGCAGAAAAAAGAAGAACTAGAAACCAAAAACAAGCGTAATTATGGCATCGTCTATAGAACAACAGGCTAAAGGTAAAAAGGACGGAGATATCAGATATCTTACTCCTTTAAACATTGAGACAAACAAGCAAAAGAAATACTGTCGCTTTAAGAAATCTGGAATCAAATATGTTGATTACAAAGATGCAGATTGGTTACTTTCTTTTGTAAATGAACAAGGTAAATTGTTACCACGTCGTCTTACAGGAACATCATTAAAGTATCAACGTAAAGTTAGTGTTGCCGTTAAACGTGCACGTCACTTGGCTCTTATGCCATATGTCACTGATTTATACAAATAAAAACTAGACATCATGGAACTTATATTAAAGAGAGACGTTGAGAATCTAGGATTTGCAGACGATATTGTAACTGTAAAAAATGGTTACGGAAGAAATTTCTTAATTCCTCAAGGAGCTGCTGTACTTGCTACACCTAGTGCTAGAAAGGTTCTTGCAGAGAATTTAAAACAAAGAGCTTATAAAGAGCAGAAAGTAATTGATGATGCTCAGAAAGAAGCAAATAAGCTTAAAGATCTTGAAGTTAAGATTGCATCAAAAACTGCTGATGGAGATAAGCTTTTTGGATCTGTTACAAATGCAGACCTTGTAGCTGTATTAGAAAAAGAAGGAGTATCTATTGAGAAAAAATTTATCTCAATACCTGGTAATAATATCAAACGTTTAGGTAGCTATGAAGCATCTATTCGTTTTCATAGAGATGTAGTAGTGCCATTTGCATTTGATGTAGTAGCAGAAGCTAAATAACTATACGATATTAGATATATTATATGATCCGTCCTTGATTTTAATCAAGGACGGATTTTTTACTTTATCCATAAGGCCTAATTTGTTAATCAGGTTTTATAAAATAATTTTCTAAGGAATCCTTTTAATTTTACATTCGGAATACTATACAGATTGCGACATAGGTCGTATGTATATAACAGATGAGCTTACTAAGTTTAAGAACTATGCAATACACCAGACTAACAAAAGAACAGTTAGAAGAACTTCATCAAGAATTCATTAATTTTTTAGCTACACAATCCATTACTGCCGAAGAATGGCAGGACATTAAAATAAACAAACCAGAAGTCGCCGAAGAGGAGATTGATATTTTTTCAGATCTCGTATGGGAGAATGTCTTAAGTAAAGCACAGTATCTAGAACATATATCTCCTAATCAAATGCATCTTTTTGAATTAAGAGACGATAAAATGGCATTGATTGCAATCAAGATTAATCAAGAAGGAATTGATATTACAACTAAAGAAGGATATCAATGGTTACAAGAAAACCTCGGAAATGATAAGGTCGTTTTTATGAGTGCTAGTAAAGAGTATAGTGAGACACCCAATATGGATAAATTTAAACTTATTCAACAAGGAGCTGCGATCACTAAGGGTGATTTATACAGATGGTTTGGACGATTTGTAGATGTAAAATAGTGAGTGTGTCAACTATGTTATTCGTATCGTAATGATTCGATAGGATCTAATTTTGCGGCTTTTATTGCTGGAAATAAACCAGATAGGATAGCAATGAAAAACGTGATTGTAGTTGCAGCAATAATCGCATTCCAAGGTATTGCAAATTTAAAATCAAGAAAGACAGCAATTAAATAACCTATACCAATCCCAATAATTATACCTAATATACCTCCATATTGGCCTACAATAATAGCTTCGTATAAAAATTGAAATGCGATAGTTCTTTTCCTTGCACCTAATGCTTTACGCACCCCAATTTCTCGAGTACGCTCTGTGACCGAAACCAGCATAATATTAACAAGCGCAATACACGAGCCAAAAATAGTGATAAGACTGATTGCCCAAGCTGCAATACCTAATATATCCGTAATTTCGCTTATTTGATTGATAAGATCATCACTACGACCTATCCCAAAATTATTTTCTTCTACAGGGGAAAGGCCTCTAATGTTTCTAAAGGTTAATATGGCTTCTTCTTCTGCGCTGTCCATAAATTCGACATTGTCTACCATAACACTCACGCTATAATTAATGTTAGGCTGTGTAAACATCGTACGGGCTACTTGCACAGGGACAAGGACTCTTAAATCCTGATTGTTCCCAAACGTAGCTCCCTTTTCTTCTAGGATACCTATAACATTAAACTTAGTACCTCGGATACTAATGGTTTTATCTATGGGGTTATCATCTTTAAAAAGGTTTTTATAAAAATCACTTCCTAGTACACAAACCCGTGTGTTATTAGTAATGTCAAAACTTGTAAAATTTCGCCCTTTATCAAGCTTCAATCCCGAATTTTGCAAGAAATGCTCATTCACTCCTAGGACTCTGACTTCAGGATCTGTTTTGTCATTCTCATATTTAACTTCGGCGGTACGTGTCCCTGTAAAAGAAACGGCTGTTTGTGCCGTAGGGTATTCATAGGTATCTATAAATTCTTTTACTTGACGATACCCGATCACAGGATTAATCACCCTACGTTCGCTTCTACGTTGTGTCGTAAACTCATACCGTTGTAGATTAAATGTATTACTCCCCATAGAAGCAAAGTCATTATTCAATGTGTTTTCGAAGGCATTTAAAAAAGTTAAAATCCCTACCAAAGCCGTAATTCCTATAGCAATAATAAATACAGTAAGTATGGTACGAAGTAATTGGCTTTTGATACTATCAAAGGCAATACGCAAATTTTCTCTGAAGAGTGAAAACATAGTTTTTTCGATATACGTTTATCATTAGACTACTAACTTGCCATAAAGTTACCAAAGTTTTAAAATAATTATACCATGCCCTCAAATTTTATGATATTTGCAACTTTATAAACTCACATGGCACAAAAACCTTCGATACCTAAAGGAACTCGCGATTTTTCACCGATAGAGGTGGCAAAACGATCCTATATTATGAATACTATCCGAACGCAATTTCAACGTTACGGCTTTCAACCTATTGAAACTCCTAGTTTTGAAAATAGTAGCACACTGATGGGCAAGTATGGAGAAGAAGGGGATCGATTGATATTTAAAATTTTAAATAGTGGAGACTATTTACGTAAAGTGAAGGATGATACTTTCGCGAAAGCGAACTCAAATGCACTTACGCTACAGATTTCAGAAAAAGCCTTGCGTTACGATTTAACAGTTCCTTTTGCGAGATATGTTGTACAGCACCAAAATGAAATAGATTTTCCTTTTAAACGCTACCAGATGCAACCAGTATGGCGTGCAGATAGACCACAGAAAGGACGTTTCAGAGAGTTTTATCAGTGTGATGCCGATGTAGTAGGAAGTGACTCTTTATGGCAAGAAATAGAGTTTGTACAATTGTATGACGCGGTATTTACTACATTAAAACTTGAAGGTGTCACCATTAAAATGAATAATCGTAAAATCCTTTCTGGAATTGCAGAGGTAATAGGCGCTAGTGATAAACTGATTGATTTTACAGTAGCCTTAGATAAACTCGATAAAATAGGAGAAGACGGTGTTACCAAAGAAATGTTATCTAAGGGGATTACACAAGAGGCTATAGATAAAGTAGCTCCTTTGTTTACACTATCTGGGAGTTTTGGAGATCAGTTAACTATACTTACCGATTTGCTATCTGATTCTGAACTAGGGAAGGAAGGGATCGAAGAACTTACATTTATAAATAATGCTATAGAGGAGCTTGGGCTTGAAAGTGCACAATTACAACTTGATGTAACACTAGCACGCGGACTTAATTATTATACAGGAGCCATTTTTGAAGTTTCGGCACCCGAAGGTGTAAAAATGGGAAGCGTAGGTGGTGGAGGTCGCTATGCAGATCTTACTGGAGTCTTTGGGCTTAAAGATGTAAGCGGTGTAGGAATTTCTTTTGGACTTGATCGTATTTATTTAGTGCTAGAAGAGCTTGATTTATTTCCAGAAGAAGCGATCGAAGGGACAAAGGTGATGTTTATTAATTTTGGAGAGAAAGAAGCTTTATATGCTATGAAAGCTATCAAGGCATTACGTGCAAAAGGTATTCCGGCTGTATTATATCCAGATGTAGCCAAAATGAAGAAACAAATGACCTATGCGAACCGTCGAGAGATTCCGTTTGTGATTCTTGCAGGAGATCAAGAGATGGAAGCAGGAACGTATACTGTAAAAGATATGGTTGCCGGAAAGCAGGAAGCAATCCCACTAGACGCATTAATTGCGAGATTATCATAATTAAAGCTGTTTGAAGAATAGGATTTCTTAGGTTTTTGCTTTCGCGAAAGCAAATAAAACCCACTACCTTTATTGTCTATAGATTTTTAATCCATACCTATGAGTACGCTCATTCAAATAAACGTATTACCACATCAGGCAGAAGATGATGATTTTATTGCAGAAGTGGCTTTTACAAAAGCAAATTTACGAGCAGATGAAATTCGGGAATGGGATATCCGAAAGCGGAGTATAGATGCTCGAAAATCTCCAGTAAAAATTTCTTTACAAATAGAGTTTTGGAAACATGATGAAGTGCGAGAATCATTACCTGCATTTGTTCCTCAAGAAGTACATAATGCTCCAGAAGTTGCTATTATTGGGGCAGGCCCAGCAGGATTATATGCAGCATTAAGAGCTGTAGAAGGAGGGCTGAAGCCCATCATTTTTGAACGTGGAAAAGATGTACGTGCTCGACGGCGTGATCTCGCAGCAATTAATAAAGAACACATTGTTAATGAGGATTCTAATTACTGTTTTGGAGAAGGAGGTGCAGGTACCTATTCTGATGGTAAACTGTATACACGTTCAAAAAAAAGAGGAAATGTTTTAAAAGCCATTGAATGGTTTGTGCATTTTGGTGCGGTAGAAAATATTCTAGTAGATGCACATCCTCATATCGGAACCAATAAGTTACCGAAGATTATTACTGCTATGAGAGAAGCCATTATTGAGGCTGGTGGTGAAGTATGCTTTGAAAGTAAACTTACGGATCTTAAAATTGTAGATCAGCAGATTTCAGAAATACAAATTAATGATACAGACTGGTTATCATTTGATAATATTATTCTTGCCACGGGGCATAGTGCGCGTGATATTTTTTATTTATTACATAAAAGAAAGGTAAAGATAGAGGCAAAGCCTTTTGCAATAGGTGTACGTATAGAACATCAGCAAGAATTAATTGATCATATTCAATATCATGGAGATAGTGACAATCCTTATTTGCCACCTGCTTCCTATAGTCTTGTGCAGCAAGTAGATGGGATGGGCGTATATTCTTTTTGTATGTGTCCTGGCGGAATTATAGCTCCATGCGCCACAGCTCAAGAAGAGGTAGTAACCAATGGATGGAGTCCTTCCAAACGTGATAATCCCTATTCAAATTCTGGAATCGTTGTAAGTGTTAACCCTGAAGATTTACCTAATTATAAGGAAGAAGATCCTTTTGTGTGCTTAGATTTTCAAAAATCGGTAGAGCGTGCTTGTTGGGAAGCTGCAGGAAAGACTCAAGCGGTTCCAGCGCAGCGGATGCGAGATTTTATAGATGGGCGTATCTCAAAAAACTTCCCCAAAACTTCGTATCAACCAGGAATTGTATCAGTAGATTTAAATAGCGTACTCCCCCCTTTACTTTCTAAACGACTTAGAAAAGCTTTTTTAAGCTTTGGAAGAAAGATGAAAGGCTATCTAACCAATGATGCTGTATTACATGCTCCAGAAAGCAGGACATCTTCCCCTATATCCATTCCTCGAGATCCTATCAATTTAGAACATATAGAAATAAAAGGACTATACCCTTGCGGAGAAGGGGCGGGTTATGCTGGCGGTATTATCTCTGCTGCAATCGATGGGATAAATTGTGTAGATCGCGTGATAGAAAAAATAAACTCTGAAGATGCTTGATAGCTATGTAGTAATTTTTATATAAGTAAAGAGAGGCGTTTTTTTTCTAAATATTTTTTCTCCAGCTGGTTGGTAACTAGTGATATGGCTTTATCTATATGTTCTATAGCTTTTGGGAAGTCTTTACGTTGTATGTAATATTCTGTTAGTGTTCCATAATACAAATACGCACGTTGTCCTAAAGATTCGGGTTGAAGTTGTTGAAGAAGAGTATAGCTTTCGCTATGGCGCCCATCTTGTAATTCTACAACTGCCATATTCAATAAATGGATAGGAATGGGTTGTAAATCATATAGTAAACGGTACCACTTTAAGATAGCTTGCCAATTGGTCTCTTCAAAAGTTCTGGCTTTGAGGTGCTCTGCAGCAATAGCAGCTTCATAATGATAACATGAATAGGATTCATTATCTACTGCTTTGTGCATTGCATCGTCACCTATTTTTACCAATGGAAAATACCATAAAGAACGATCTTGATGACGTAAATCCAGGAGTTCATTATCAATAGATGTCTTTGAGTCTATTCGAGCTGCATGAAAACACATAAGCGCAAAAAGAGCATAGGCAGCAGTTGTTGTGGTCTCTTTATTTTTAAAAAGCATTTTGCATAATCGCATCGCTTCTGCACAAAGTTCTTTTCGGATTAAGATGTCTTTTTTATTAGAATGAAACCCTTCATTAAAAATAAGATACAAAACTTCCATAACGCTTTCTAAACGCTCTGGTAACGCATTACCTTGCGGAATTTGAAATACAATAGCTTTACTTTTAATTACTGCACGAGCACGGGTCAACCGTTTTTTAATTGTATCTTCTTTGGTGAGTAGGGCAGAGGCAATCTCTTTGATACTAAATCCAGAAACTGTTTTGAGGGCAAAAGCAATACGATCCTGAGGGGCAAGTTCTGGATGACATGCTGTAAAGATCATACGGAGTTGACTATCCTCAATTTCTGAATCAAGAAAAAGATCATGAATCGCAATAGCTTCCATTCCCGATTGAATATGCGGTATACGTTTTCGTTCTGCTTTTAGTTTTCTGAAAATATCTAGTACCCGATTTTTTGCAGCTTGTGTGAGCCATGCTTCTGGGTATTCTGGTGGGGTATTCTTCCAAGAAATAGTGGCCTTAATAAAGGTGTCTTGAATAGCATCTTCTATAATTTCTAAATGAGATAGTCCAAAAATACGAGTCAACACAGAAACCATCTTTCCATAATGATGTCTGAAAAGATGGTCAATGAGTTGTGGTTTTATGGGTTCTTTATTGGTCAAAAACCATAATTTCTCTGATTTCAACAGTTCCATTTAGATCATAGTCAGGAAAATCCTGTGCAATCTCTTGAACATGATCAAAATCTCTTGCTGATACAAGATAGTAACCTCCTACAATCTCTTTCACTTCTGCAGAAGTGAGATCGGTAACTGTTCTATTTGGGCCAATCACTCTTCTGATACTTGGTGTCAAGGCATTTCCACCTCGAAGGACTCCTGATTTTTCCATTTTATCACCCCAAGCAAACCATTTACCCATACGTGACTGCATTTCTTCTGGAGATAATCCTAGATCTGTATAATCGGCTCCACTAAAAATCATCATAAATTCTTTCATAATTTGTGTGTTAAGATTGTTTATGTATATAACGTTACTATTTAAAAAATGGGGGACACATCTTAGTACTTTTTATAAAATAACTCTGGATCTACTATAATCGTAGTAAGTTCTACAATATGTCCATCTGGATCATTCGTATATATAGAATGAAAGTAATGATGATCCTTGAAAGTATAATTGAGCCCTAAACGATCATATTTTTCCTGTGCTTTTTTAAAGTTATCTAATGTAACATGAAATGCAAGATGATCAATTTTTACATTTTTTGATTCTTTGTCTAAGTATGGATCCTTTACGTTTGCAGGGAATATAGCAATTCCTGTAGTTTGAACTAGTAAGAAAATAGGAAAGTCCCCCCATTCAGGGAGCTGGTATTTTTGTAAACCCAAGACCTTTTGATACCATGCTATAGAGATATCTATGTCTTTTACTCTAATAGCTACATGATCTAATCTATCTATTGTAAAATCTTCCATTTTATTTTTTTAAATTGCATATAATGAGTGTACTATGAATATAGTAGCTTCAATAAATTACATTAAAATTACTATTTATAAAAAACTATGACTATATGTTCTCGTAGTATAAAAATATACTATAAATAGTAAGTTTGTTACACGATTAATACACCTTATTGTATATGGATGAATATTTAGAAAGTTCTGATGGCCCAATATGGCATTATAAAACTGAAAGCTTTAATGATTTAAGAGATTTGATAGAAAATAAAATCAACAATATTGATGATTTCGTTTTTAGAGGGCAATCTAGTGCTAACTGGGGTTTAACATCAACATTAAACCGTTTGATTAAACATGCACGAGAAACAGGAGCAAAGCATGGTCCTGTAGATCGATTTGTAAAACAACATTTAGATCGATTTAAATTAGAGATACGAGGTAGGAGAGGAGATAACCCTACAAAACTAGAAGAAGATGATTTATGGGCACTAGGCCAGCACTTTCACTTAGCCACACCATTATTAGATTGGTCTAGGTCACCTTATATATCTATATTTTTTGCATTAGAAGCTATAAAAGATGATCATGCAACCCCTAGAGTTTTATGGTGTTTGAATCAACATAAAATAAAATCTGTCAATGAAGGACTGTCTGACAGACAAAAAATGAAACTTATTTTTCCTGATACCGATGATAATAAACGTCTTCTCGGACAAAGTGGTTTATTTTCAAAAGGACCAGTGATGTCTTCTGTAGATGAATGGGTAAAAGATAAATGTAGTAATTCTAATACAGCAGTTCTTTTAAAGATTGAATTTCCAAGTGATAATAACTTCCGAAAAAAAGCGCTTCAAAAGTTACAATTAATGAATATCAATCACTCTACTATTTTTCCTGATTTGATAGGCGCTAGCAAGTATTGCAATGTGATTGCTGAGAATTATGAAATATAATAGATTCTCAGGCTTCTATATGTTAAAGGGGTTATTTTATTTAGAATTATTATAAATAGTGTTGTGAATACTTATTTATATGTTTATTTTTGAGGCTTATTAATAAGATATGATTCGTAAAGTTTTAAAAATAGTTGCATTAGTAGCTCTCGTTGCATTAGTTATTATACAGTTTATAAGACCTGAAAAAAACCTAGGTGATTATTCTGGAGTGATTGCTTTTGAAAAAGAGACAAAACCCTCAGAAGCTATAAAAACAATTCTTAGAAATAATTGTTATGATTGCCATAGCAATACAACAGTTTATCCCTGGTATGCAGAAGTAGCTCCATTTACCTTTTTTATAGACCATCATATCGAAGAAGGTAAAGAGCATCTTGACTTTGCAAAATGGAATACGTATTCTCTTAAAAAGAAAGACCATAAAATGGATGAATTCATTGAGGAAGTCGAAGAAGGGGAAATGCCTTTAGAATCGTATACACTTATACATGGTGATCTATCTCAAGAAGAAAAAGAGCTACTAGAAAACTGGGTGAAATCAGTGCGCACGGCACTTCAAAGTGAAATGTAAATTGATTTAATATTCTCATAATTAATGTTTTACATTTCTTATTTAAATTTAATCTAAATAAAATTGGTTTAATGATTTCTCTGTACTATTTTTGTCGTCGTAATTAAAAATATTATTTATATTAAGTCTAAATAAACATGAAAAAGATCATACTCTCAACTTTAGCTATTGCGACATTAATTTTTACTTCTTGTAGTGATGATGACGATGGTGTCATCGTAGATCCAGGACCAGGGCCAGAATTAAACATAGAAGTTCCTACAACGTATTCTTTTGAAAGAGACGGGGAATCTACAGTTAGTTTTTCAGGACAGACAACACGTATTCTTATGGGGGAAGCATTGATTTCTTCTATGCAAGATTTTGATACTGCTACAGAGCAATCTTTGTTAGACATGTATGCAAATGAGAATACTCCTTTTGAGGATGAGGATTTGAATGCATCTTCAAAAAGTGTACGAGGTAAAGTAGCAGCATCTCAGGATTACTTTAGCACTAACAGTGCTGCTTCTGCAACTATAAAACAATATTTTGCAGATCTTATCTCTGCTCAGGTAAATGAAGTATTTCCAGCACAAACTACAGAAGCTACAGCTGGTGTTGCTGGTCAAATCGCAGATGGAAACAGTACTCGTTACATAAATGACAAAGGTTTAGAATATAACCAAGCTGTAACTAAAGGATTGATAGGTGCTTTAATGATCGATCAAGCTTTAAATAACTACCTAGGTACAGCAGTATTAGATGCAGGAACAAACATAGAAGATAATGATAATGATATTGTTGTAGATGGAGAAGCATATACAGATATGGAACATAAGTGGGATGAAGCTTATGGATATGCTTATGGTACTGCATTTGATTTAGCAGACCCTAACCCAACTATTGGAGAAGATGATAGTTTCTTAAACAAGTATATCGGAAGGGTAGAAGGAGATAGTGATTTTGCAGGTATTGCAGCAGCTATTTTTGATGCTTTTAAATTAGGACGTGCCGCTATTGTTGCAAAAAACTACACTGTAAGAGATGAACAAGCAACTATTTTAAGAGAATTACTATCACAAGTAATAGGGGTAAGGGCTGTATATTATTTACAACAAGGTAAAAATGGGATTGAAGCCAATGATTTAGGAGGTGCTTTTCATGATCTCTCTGAAGGATTTGGATTTATCTATAGTCTACAGTTTACAAGAAATCCACTTACAAATCAACCATATTTCTCTGCAGATGAAGTACAGGAGTTTATTGATCAATTAACAAGCGGGAATGGATTCTGGGATGTGACTCCAGAGACATTAGACACATTATCAAGTACAATCTCAGAACGATTTACATTTACAGTTGCACAAGCTGGGAGTATATAATTCACATATTAAATATCCAAACAGGGAGCCTAAGTTGCTCCCTTTTGGTGGTAAAAGACAACACCTATGAGAAAGATTTTTGGGTTTTTAATGATTTTTATTCTATTTGTATATGCCTGCTCAAGTGATGATAGCACTCCAGATACATCTGGACCATTACCTCCAGCAAATTCTACTTTTGAAAGAGGACCTCTATTAGAAAACATAGCAGATAATATTATTATTCCTGGATATATTGATTTCCTTTCTAAGGTAGAAGCACTTGAGGATGCAACAACTGCATTTGTGACCACTACAGATGATCTTACTGCAATCAGAGCTGCATGGTTAGAAGCATATACAACTTGGCAACGTGTTTCTCTATTCGAAAATGGGCCTGCAGAAACTGTAGGGCTTCGCCTTAATGTAAATATTTTTCCTGCAAACGTTACCACAATCGAGGATAATATCACTATTGGATCTTATGATCTAGGATTATCGTCTAATAGATCTGCCAAAGGATTTCCCACTATCGATTACCTCCTTTATGGAATTGGAGTAGATGACACAGCCATCCTTGCTATCTACAATGGCTCAGAAGGAGACGCATATAAACAATACTTACAAGATATTGTAGCAGATATGCAATCACTTACTATAACAGTACTCGACGAATGGCAAGGAGGTTTTAGAGATACATTTGTAGACAATGATGGATCGTCTGCTACGGCCTCTGTAGATCGACTTGTGAACGATTATATATTTTATTATGAACGACATTTAAGAGCTGGAAAAATGGGAATTCCCGGAGGTATTTTTTCAGGAACAGTAGAACCCAATACGATAGAAGCATTGTACGCAGGAGACCTTTCTAAACAATTGTTTTTAGAAGGACTAGATGCTGTACAAGACTTCTTTAATGGTCGTGCCTACAATGGAAATGCATTAGGAGTAAGCTTGAGTAGTTACTTAGATGATCTTAATGTATTAAAGGAAGGTGCAGACCTAAGTACTATTATTGATAACCAATTTAATACAGCAAGACAAGCGGTACAAGGATTAGGAAGCTTTGAACAAGAATTACAGAACAACCCTCCTACAGCATTCTTAAATGCTTATGATGAGGTGCAACGTATCGTTCCTTTGTTAAAAGTTGATATGGTAAGTGCACTGAGTATTAGTATTGATTTTTCTGATGCTGACGGAGATTAAATCTTAATGAACAAAAACCTACAAACATATTTGAATAGCCACATAGAGGCCGCTCCACTAGCGGTCTTTCGTGTGTTTTTTGGAATCTTAATGTTTGTGAGTATTGTTCGTTTTTGGAGTTATGGTTGGATAGAAAAATTCTATATCGCTCCAGAATTTCATTTTACATTTTATGGATTTAGTTGGGTACGCCCTTTAGGAGAATGGACTTATGGACTTTATTTAATTTGTGCCGTGAGTTCTATAATGATAGCATTAGGATGGAAGTATCGCATTGCGATGATTAGCTTCTTTTTGAGTTTTACGTATATAGAACTGATGGATAAAACGATGTATCTTAATCATTACTATTTTATTTCAATCCTCAGTTTTTTATTAATTTTTCTTCCCGCAGGACATTATTTTTCTCTGGATACGCTTTCGCGAAAGCGTAAAAAAAACAGCTCCCAAACTTCATCTGGTGTTATCGGTTATGTGCCTCGTTGGACTATTGATAGTGTCAAACTACTATTATGTATTGTTTATATATATGCAGGACTTGCAAAACTCAATAGCGATTGGTTATTCAAAGCGATGCCTCTTAAGATATGGTTGCCATCAAAATTTGACATTCCCTTAATTGGAAATTTAGTGAGTGAAGAATGGGTACAATATGCTTTTAGTTGGATAGGAGCTGGGTATGACTTATTGATTCCCTTTTTATTATTATGGAAACCTACGCGTATGTTTGCCTTTTTTATGGTGGTGATTTTTCATGTATTAACCAGAGTGTTATTTCCTATAGGCATGTTCCCGTATATCATGATTGTAAGTGCATTGATATTTTTTGAAACGGGTTTTCATAAGAAAGTAATAACCATTTTATCAAAAGTGATAAAATATCCCAAATCACTCTTGGATGTGACTACTGTATGGAAACCTGTATCCATTAAGAGGTACAAGATATCATTATACATTATTGCTTTATTTTTTTGTATTCAATTGCTATTACCCTGGCGATATATATTATATCCTGGAGAATTGTTCTGGACTGAAGAAGGATATCGTTTTTCTTGGCGAGTCATGCTTATGGAAAAATCTGGTTATGCACAGTTTAAAATTAAAGACGGAGTTACGGGAAAACGGTTTTATGTAAACAATGCAGATTTCTTAACACCTTTACAAGAAAAACAAATGAGTTTCCAACCTGACTTTATTTTGGAATATGCGCACTATCTTCGCGATCATTTTACAGCGCAAGGACATCAAAATATTGAAGTCTATGTAGAATCGTTTGTAGCACTCAATGGTCGATTAAGTACTACGTATATAGACCCGGATGTAAATCTGGCAGAAATACAAGAATCTTTTAAACACAAATACTGGATCAAACCCTTCACAGATGAGATTAAAGGTTTATAATTTACTTTTTTTTATAGGGCTGTCATTGTGCGCACAAGCACAATACACGCTTTCTGGAGTTATTACTGATGATACAGATACACCCCTATCAGATGTAGAAATCTATCTACAAGGAGGTAATCAAGTAACTACTACGGATGCACAAGGAACATATATTTTTGAAAATCTAAAAGAGGGTTCTTATGTTCTCACTGTATTTGGATTGTCCTACCAACTTATAGAAGAACCCCTTACAGTAAATACAGATCTTCAGAAAAACTATAATCTTACCCCATTAGGCACTTCGTTGTCAGAAGTTGTATTGACGACTCGTCGAGAAAAAATATTTGCTTTACGATCATTAAAAAAAGTTGAGGGTACTGCTATATATGCTGGTAAAAAAAGCGAAGTTGTTCTTATAGATCAGATTACCGGAAATCTTGCGGCTAATGCACCCCGTCAAATATATAGCCAAGTAGTAGGGCTTAATATTTATGAAAATGGAGATGCAGGTTTACAGCTTAATATAGGAGGAAGGGGATTAGACCCTAATCGTTCTGCAAATTTTAATATCCGTCAGAATAATTATGATATCAGTGCTGATGTATTAGGATATCCAGAAAGTTATTATACTCCACCTGCAGAAGCACTTAGTGAAATACAAGTAGTACGTGGCGCTGCATCTTTACAATATGGAACGCAGTTTGGCGGGTTAATTAATTTTAGGTTCAAAAAACCAAACCCTGATAAAAAAATAGAATTGGTATCAAGACAAACTGCTGGTTCTTTTGGGTTGCTTACCTCTTTTAATAGCTTGAGTGGCACGGTAGGGAAATTTAGCTATTATACCTATTTTAATTATAAAGAGGGAGATGGATTTCGACCGAATTCTCAGTTTAATAGTCGAAATTATTTTGCACATATTGGCTATAAGTTGAGTGATAAAACAACGATTACTGGAGAATTAACACTTTTTAATTACCTAGCAAAACAAGCAGGAGGTCTTACAGATGCACAATTTATAGAAAACCCTGATTTTAGTAATAGAGCGCGTAATTGGTTTGATATAGATTGGAAAGTGTATTCTTTACGATTGGATCATAAATTCAGTAAAAAAACAGACTTTAGTTTTCATCTTTTTGGATTGGATGCTAGGCGAAGTGCTGTTGGATTTCGTGAAAACCGTGTATCACAACCTGACGATTTAGAAGCACCCAGAGAAGTATTGGTAGATGATTTTTCAAATTGGGGAGCAGAGGCACGTTTGCTAACACGGTATACCCTAGCAAATAAAGATGCTGTTCTCTTGATAGGGTCAAAATATTATGATGCTAATAATAATCAACGTCAAGGGCCAGGTACTACAGCCGCCGATGCTGATTTTTCGTTTACAGAAGACCAATTCCCAAATTTCCAACGACAAGCACAATTTGATTTTCCAAATAGAAACCTAGCCATCTTCGGAGAAAATATTTTTAATATAACGGATCGACTAACGATAACCCCTGGCTTTCGTTTTGAATATATACAAACAGAGAGTGAAGGGTCTTTTAAAAATATTGCACTGGACTTAGCGGGAAATGTATTATTAAATGAAGATGTACCCGATAACCGAACCTTTGAACGCGATTTTATATTACTGGGAGCGGGTATTACTTATAGATTACTCCCAGAAATAGAATTATATGGAAACATAAGTCAGAACTATCGCTCGGTGACCTTTAATGATATACGTATTGTCAATCCGTCATTTGTCATAGATGAAAATATAACCGATGAAGAAGGGTTTACTTTGGATATAGGTACAAGAGGGCGAGTAGACAATAGATTATCTTATGACTTTAGTCTCTTTGGTGTACGTTATGATCAACGTTTGGGAGAAGTCTTATTTACAGATACTGATAATAGTATTAAGCGAAGAAGAGGTAATATAGGCGATGCTTTTATCTATGGTCTTGAATTTTTTGGAGATTGGAACCTTAGAAATACATTTTTTGAAGAAAGAGAAACTATAAAACTTAATGTTTTTGCAAATCTTGCATTGACACAATCTGAATATATTGACTCAGAAGAAATTGGAGTAGAAGGGAATGAAGTAGAGTTTATACCAGACCTAAATCTAAAGACAGGAATCAACTTTGGTTATAAAAATCTAACAGCTAGTATTCAATATACTTACCTCACCGAACAGTTTACAGATGCTACCAATGCTCCTCAAGACGTCAATGATAATCAGCGAGGTATAGAAGGTGCAATTCCATCTTATGGAATTTTAGATATATCTGCTGCTTATACCTATAAACGCTGGCGTCTGGAAGCGGGAATTAATAATGCACTTGATGAATCCTATTTTACAAGGCGTGCTACGGGGTATCCTGGTCCGGGAATCATACCCGCAGAACCGCTGGCTTTTTATACCACTTTACAGGTGAAGCTATAAAGACGTACTGAATACATCAAAAAGATATACTCAAGTACTTTTATATAATTTGTAACGAGGTAAAATCTTATGCTTGTGCCGGAGGTGCCCAAGAAGCACATAGCATACCTGGAGCTGCTTTTGAAGGGTTAGCACAATCACTTCCTTCATAACGAGTACAGGTAACACAGTTACGATCGTCTTTAAGAGAAGCTTTCATTTCAAAGCTGTCACACGTATAGTGTGTATTTACATGTACTCTATGTTTTGTGCAAAAATTTCCATCTTTTAATTGATCACAATTACTACAATTATGTGCGAGTCTAATAGCCATAGTTCTTTTTTTAAATTAAGTAATAGTATTAAAAGTAGAAATGATCGGTTTTAGAAACAATATAAATAACTGAAAACGTGCTAGTTTGTATTTAGATTGATTTAATATAATATAAGGTATCGTTTGCTTAAACTTTTAAAGACTTCACTTTGATTAACATAATAATAAAGTTTTGTAATGTAAAGGGTGTTTGTTTTATCATTATCTTTGCACGCAATTAATTGTTAACTAGCAGAAACATTTCTTTGTTTTTGCGCTTTCGCGAAAGCATACTGTACCGCGAAATAAAAACATAATTGCAATGACTGCACACGAAAACAAAATTCTAGGAGAAGGTCTTACGTATGATGATGTACTCCTGGTTCCTGCTTTTTCTGAAGTACTCCCAAGAGAAGTTAGCATACAATCAAAATTTACACGCAACATTACATTAAATGTTCCTATCATTTCTGCAGCAATGGATACGGTTACAGAGAGTCGTATGGCAATTGCGATTGCTCAAGAAGGAGGAATAGGCGTATTGCATAAAAATATGACGATAGAGCAACAAGCGATGAAAGTGCGTAAAGTAAAACGTGCTGAGAGTGGGATGATTATTGACCCTGTAACATTACCCTTAAGCTCTAAAGTTCAAGATGCAAAAAATGCAATGAAAGAACATAGTATAGGTGGAATTCCTATTGTAGATGACGCTGGAAAACTACTAGGTATTGTTACCAATAGAGATTTGCGTTTTGAAAAAGATAATGATCGTCCAGTTGGAGAAGTAATGACTTCTGAAAATTTAGTCACAGCAGGAGAAGGTACATCTCTTGTACAGGCAGAAGCAATTTTACAAGATCATAAAATAGAAAAGCTCCCTGTGGTAACCGATGATAATATCTTAGTTGGTCTTATTACTTTTAGGGATATTACAAAACTTACCCTTAAACCTAATGCAAATAAAGATAAGTATGGTAGATTGCGTGTAGCTGCAGCGATAGGAGTAACAGGAGATGCTGTAGAGCGTACTACGGCACTTGTAAAATCTGGAGTTGATGCTGTTGTTATTGATACCGCTCATGGTCATACTAAAGGGGTTGTTTCTGTTCTTAAGGCAGTCAAAGCCGCACACCCTAACCTAGATTGTGTTGTTGGTAATATTGCTACAGGTGCTGCTGCAAAGTACCTTGTGGAGGCTGGTGCAGATGCCGTAAAAGTAGGTATAGGACCGGGGTCTATATGTACAACTCGTGTAGTAGCAGGAGTTGGTTTTCCGCAATTTTCTGCTGTACTTGAATGCGCCGCAGCAATTAAAGGATCTGGAGTACCTGTTATTGCAGATGGAGGAATACGTTATACAGGTGATATCCCCAAAGCCATTGCAGCTGGTGCCGATTGTGTCATGTTAGGCTCATTACTTGCAGGGACCAAAGAATCTCCAGGAGAAACCATTATATATGAAGGCCGTAAGTTTAAGTCATATCGAGGAATGGGTTCTGTAGAGGCTATGAAACAAGGGTCTAAAGACCGCTATTTCCAAGATGTAGAAGATGATATTAAAAAGTTAGTCCCAGAAGGGATTGTAGGGAGAGTTCCATATAAAGGAGAACTCAATGAGAGTATTCATCAATTTGTAGGTGGACTGAGAGCGGGTATGGGATATTGTGGTGCAGGAAGTATAGATGCTCTAAAGGAAAATGGGCAGTTTGTTAAAATCACATCAAGTGGTATCAATGAAAGTCATCCCCATGATGTAACTATTACTAAAGAAGCTCCTAATTATTCTAGATAATATACATTCTCCAAAAGCATACTTCTTAAAACAAAAGGGCTAGTGATTCATCACTAGCCCTTTTGTTTTGTTATATAAGCATCTAATAGTTTGTTGGTTTGTAATTGGAGTTTCTTTTTAAAGAAAGAAGTACCTCCTAGTAGCCATCCTTTAAAACCAAAAGCTTGACTAGACCATTTATGTAGATTAAAGGTATCTATATGCTTGATGATTTTTCCATCTTCAAATTCGAAATAAGCATCTATTTTATTATGTACTTTTCTTCCTGTTTTACTAAATATATACGATGCTTCCCAATGTGCAGTACCCTTTTTATTTTCAAATGAAACATTTGAGAATACAACCTTGAAATTTTTCCCTTTTTGAGAGTTACAAAGCATGCGCCACATATCACGAGCTCGTTCTCCTTTTAAAATCCCGAATCCAGGATCTTCAAAATGGATATCGTTATGATAGCATTGTGCCATAGTTTCTGGATCTAAATTTGTAAATGCAGTGTAAAATTGTGTGATGACATCCTTCATTTTTCTATAATATCAATAAGTTCTACTTTGTAGACTAAGATAGAATCTTTTGAGAGAATAGAAGGATAAGAGTTTCGTTTACTTAATGACGTAGGTACAATAAGTTTACGTATTTCTCCTTTTTTCATCCCTCGTACTCCTTCATCTACTCCTTGTATAACAGTTTTTGAACCTATTGTAAATTGGAGTGGTTGCATGCCCTCAGAAGAGAAAATAAGGGTTCCATCTCTATAGGATGTACTTTCATGAATTTTCACATCCTGTCCTAGAGTAGCACCTGTACCAATACCCTTTTTTAGAATTTTATATTGTAACCCAGAAGGGGTTGTAATCAAACCTGATTCTTGAGTAGGTATTTCTTTATTAAAGCAACTCATTAAAATGACAAAACTTATAAATATTTTATAAATCATAAACGGATGAAATATGGATTATTAAATAAAAATACGATGTACAATCTTTTGGACATCTGTACCCTTTCATACTTACTATTATAATATATGGACTAATTTTAGAACGATTTGGTAACTTAACATATTCTTATCAAAGAAATACCTAAAATACATCTATGTTATATGAAGACAATCTATTTTTATAGCCTACTATTTATCTTAACTATATCCTGTAAAAAACATGAATATCATGTAGAAAACTCTTCAACACAACCTATATATAGTCTGTCAAACCGTGCAATAGAAAGTGAAGATCTAAATCATTTTATAGATCTTAAAATGAAAGAAATGAATATCCCGGGTCTATCTATGGCTATTATTAATGATGGAAAGCTTGCATATCACACAACCAAAGGATATGCTCAATTTAAAGATAGTTTACAAGTTACAAAAAACACCATATTTGAAGGTGCTTCTATTTCAAAAGCACTATTTGCATATATGACGATGTTTCTAGTAGAAGAAGGGAAGTTAGATCTTGATGCTTCATTAGATGATTATTTAGATCCCAAATACCGACCTATCTTTAATCATGATCCTCGATATAAAAAAATTACAGCGAGAATGGTTCTTTCTCACACTACTGGATTTCCAAATTGGAGGGGTGATAGCGCTTTAAAAATTTCATTTGAACCTGGGACCAATTTTGGATATTCAGGAGAAGGATACCAATACTTGGTGTTTGTATTATATTCAATCCTTAATACAGATTATAAGGGTTTGGAATATTATTTTCAAGAAAAAGTGGCTATTCCACTGGGAATGAAACACACACAATTTATTCAAAATAAGGATATACTTTTAAGGAAGGCGTCTGGACATGTAGGAACAAAGGAATTTCCTGTTTCGACAGAAGTATCTCAAGAGTTTGGAGCTGCGTATGGGATCCATTCTGAATCGCTTGATTTTTCAAAATGGCTTATTGCATTACTTGAGAAAAAGGAATTATCTAAAAAAAGTTATAAGGCCCTTTTTACAGATGTTATTACAATCCCTGAACATTCAATTTTTAAAGATTATGGAGGCGTTGAAGCATGGGCATTAGGGTTTTCAAAGTTCAATCTGGCTGGTCATATTATTAATGGTCATGGTGGCAATAATGAAGGTTTTACATCCCATTTTTTTATAGATATTGAGAAGAAGTGGGCAATGGTTTACTTTGCAAATGCAGATCAGGTATCAGATTTTGGTTTTGATTTATTTACATTTATCAATAAAGATAAAGAATGAAGATTTATTTAAGTAGGTTGATTATCGGCTTTATATTCTATAGTCTAGTTACTTTGGTTTCTTGTAAGAAAGAAGCTATAGTGCCTTATATACTTCCAGAAAACACAAAACTATTACTTACTTCAGATTCTATAAAGACATGGAAGATAGCTAGACGTTATAATGGTAAGACCCGAATGAATATGGGTGATTGCTTTTTAAAATATAGGCAGCGCTTTTATAAAAATGGAATTGTATCAGATAATAATGCGGAGAATCAAAACTGTGGACCATCTTTAGAAGCTACATGGGAAATTATAACTGCAGAAAATGGGTTTTCATATTTTAAGTTTAAGGGTGATCAACTTCCAGAGCTTCTAGGACAGGAAGAAGATCATAAACTTTTTAAAATTTTGTATCTCTCTAATGACTCATTAACTATTTCATTTACGCATGTACAATTCAGTGAGAGACGTACAATCACAGATTATTTGGTAAGGGAAGATATTGAAATTAAAGATCGTGATTTTCACTGGTAAAAAAAATCAGTTAGGGAATAAGGTTTTATCTAATCCTGGAACAATGCGTAATGCATTTTTATAATATACTTTTTTAAGTACATCATCAGGAAGATCTAATCCATACATGGCCCAATAGGCATGGTATTTTTTATGATAAGGGAAATATTCATCGGCACTCTCTAAGACTCTAAAATAGGTGGGAAACTCTTCTGGTTTCCAACTATCTTTACCAAATAAAATACGGTCTTGATATTTTATAAAAAAAGCTTTTGCTTGTCGTGGTTGACGTCCTAACTCGGCTATAATTGCGCCTATACCTACATTCATATTTGGTATTTCATCTAAGAGTTTACTTAATTTAGGGAGATTATTTGCATACCATCCCATATGTGCATTAATGAATGTTGTATTTGGATGCTTTTTAAACATGCGATGTTGTTCATCTATAAGTTGTTGCCATGGTGCTGGATTTGTATCACTTCGCTTTCTTCTGGGGCGGGTTTTTAATTCTAACCATCGTTCATTGTCCCCATCAAATGGATCCCAAAAGGACTTAGGGTCGGCTGTGTGTATTAATACAGGAATTCCTAATTCACCACATTTAGACCATATAGCATCGAGTCTTGGATCATCTACAGCTATGCGATTACCATTGATATCTTTATTAGATAATCCGAGACTTTTGTAGACTTTTAAACCTTTGGCTCCGTTTTTACAATCTTCTTCTAGCTGGTTCACAGCGTTTTGCGTCCATCCTTCACTACCTACATCATTAAAGTTAATATTTGCAAAAACGACAAATCGATTAGGGTAATGGTCTGCAATATTTTTAACTGATTTTTGTAAACTCTCTCCAGAACGTCCGCTTAGGTTGACCATAATTCCCATATTGAGCGTATCCATAGCGGCAATCACTGGGGCAAGGTCCTGATTAGGCATTCTATATTGATGCCCGTGTACATCTATAAAAGGAAATTTTGCTTTTTTAATAACTGTACCAGGAACCACGAGAGTAGACGTAGGGTTGTATTCTTCAAAAGTGAGGTCTTGGGCAAGGATACTTCCCGATATAGCTATAATAGAAGTAAAAAGTATTAATTTATTATTCATAGGACTATTTTTCTAATGTGTTAAAGTTACTATCCTGCTTTAGGATGTCCTCATTTTTAGCAAGGCTTTAACGTTGTATATAAATATTATAGACTTCTTATATTAGATCAGTAAATTTTTACATGTGAAAATAAGCTTACGAATCCTTTATATCTCCCCACAAAATTCTGTACCTTTACACCCCGTAAACGAATCCCAGAAATCCCTTTAATGGCAGCTACAAAATACATCTTCGTTACGGGCGGAGTATCCTCTTCGTTAGGTAAAGGCATTATTGCCGCTTCACTTGCTAAACTATTACAAGCACGTGGATACCGAGTAACTATTCAAAAACTTGATCCCTATATTAATATTGACCCAGGTACATTAAATCCTTATGAACATGGGGAGTGTTACGTGACAGATGACGGTGCTGAAACTGATCTTGATCTTGGGCATTATGAACGTTTTTTAAATGTGCCTACTTCACAAGCAAATAACGTGACTACAGGTCGTATCTATCAAAGTGTTATAGATAAAGAGCGACGTGGAGAGTTTTTAGGAAAAACAGTACAGGTAATTCCACATATTACAAATGAGATAAAAGAACGCATTCAAATTCTTGGAAACAGTGGAGATTATGATATCGTAATTACCGAGATAGGAGGGACTGTAGGAGATATAGAATCATTACCGTATATAGAGTCTATCCGTCAACTTAAATGGGAGTTAGGCAAGGGGAATTCTTTAGTGATTCACTTAACATTGATCCCCTATCTTTCTGCAGCTGGTGAACTAAAGACAAAACCTACACAACATAGTGTAAAAACCTTAATGGAAAGTGGTATACAAGCAGATATTCTTGTATGCCGTACCGAGCATAAGCTCAATAACGACCTTCGTTCAAAACTTGCTCGCTTTTGTAATGTTGAGCAAGAAGCTGTTATTGAATCTATAGATGCAAGTACTATTTACGATGTCCCTAATTTAATGCTTAAAGAGCGATTGGACGCCATTACACTTTTAAAGCTAGACCTTCAAGATATAGGCGTTCCTAAACTCACTCGATGGAATGAATTTTTGAATAAACATAAAAACCCAAAATCTCATGTGACAATAGGATTGATAGGTAAATATGTAGAGCTTCAAGACTCCTACAAATCTATATTAGAAGCTTTTATTCATGCTGGAGCAGAGAATGAGGTAAAAGTACATATAGAAAGTATTCATAGTGAGCATATATCTGATGAGGTTATTAAAAACCAGATTTCAAAGCTAGATGGAGTTCTCGTTGCACCAGGTTTTGGTGAACGAGGGATAGAAGGAAAAATAAAAGCTGTTCAATATGCTAGAGAACATAAGATTCCATTTTTAGGAATCTGTCTAGGGATGCAAATGGCTGTTATAGAGTATGGTAGGAATGTATGCGCTTTCGCGAAAGCAAACTCTACCGAAATGGATCCAGAGACACCTTATGCTCTTATAGATCTTATGGAAGAACAGAAAAATATTACAGACATGGGGGGAACCATGCGTTTAGGTGCTTGGGAATGCGCGCTAGCTGATGATAGTATTGTTCGAGATGTATATGGTACTGATACTATTATGGAACGTCATCGTCATCGTTATGAGTTTAATGATGCATATCGGGAGCAATTGATTGCTGCAGGAATGAAGATTACGGGAACTAACCCAGATACGGGACTGGTAGAAATTATAGAACTTCCTGACCACCCTTGGTTTGTAGGTGTCCAGTACCATCCCGAATATAAAAGTACAGTCGCAAGTCCACATCCATTATTTGTGGCTTTTATAAAAGCAGCAGTATTACACCATAAAAAACAAGAAATAGATGCCACTATGGCATAAAAAGAGCTTTTGGCGATAGAATTGCTATCTCCATAAGAAATACTACTTTCGCGTACGCGATCTACATATACCAATTAATGGAAAAAAAGTTTGACACCAACTCACTTATAGGAATGCTCTTAATGGGCGGAATTCTTATTTATATTATTTATTTTAATAAGCCTACGCCAGAAGAAATTCAAGCACAAGAGCAAGCAAAGCAAGAACAAGTTCAGGAAACACAGGAAACTCCAGTTGCTGCAACTCCTACTTTTGATAATGCAGTTTCAGCAACAGATTCTATAGGAAGGTCACAATTACAAAACAGGTTGGGAGCATTTGCCTACTCTGGTACGCTGTCTAGCGCACGAGAAACAGTGACTACCATAAAAAATGATGTTTTAGAATTACAGGTTAGTAATAAAGGGGGGCATATCGTTGAAGCAAAATTACTACAACATAAAACCTTTGATTCTATACCAGTATATCTTATTAAGGATGGTAATAGTCAGTTTAATATATCTTTTAGTACTACTGATAATCGTAACCTTAATACCAAAGAATTATACTTTGAACCTTCTCTTTCTAAAAATGGCGATAATGAAGTACTTACAATGCGATTAAAAGTATCTCCTACAGAGTTTTTAGAATATCGCTATGAGTTAAAGCCAGGAGAATATATGCTAGATTTTGGAATGCGATCTCAAGGCCTATCTCGTGTATTTAATTCTAGTCAGCCTATGCGATTGCAATGGGATTTTAAAGGGATGCGTCACGCAAAGAGTATAGAATATGAAAATAGATATACACGTCTTACCTATGAATATGAAGGTGATAAAACGGATAAATTAGCCCAAGTAGGGGAGGATGACGAAATCGAAAAAGATCTAAGTTGGATGAATTATCGCCAGCATTTCTTTAGCTCTATGTTGTTGACAGATACCCCTTTTGAAGAAGCAAAACTCTCTTCAAGTGATCTTCTTAAAAAAGCAACCGATGCTGATGAGGAAACTATTTTTACAAAAGAATATAAAGCAGATCTTTTATTAACACCTAAAAATGGAGAATTAGATTATGCTATGAATATGTATTATGGTCCTACAGATTATAAAGTATTTAAGTCTTATGATCGTAACCTTGATGAAGCAATGCCATTAGGATGGGGAATCTTTGGATTTTTAAACAAGTATTTTGTAATACCGTTTTTTGGGTTTTTATCTGGATTTTTACCAGCAGGAATTGCAATTATTGTAATGACTATACTCATTAAACTATTACTCTCACCAGTACAGTACAAGCAGTATGTCTCTCAGGCTAAAATGAAAGTTTTAAAACCTGAAATTACTGCAATAAATGCAAAGTATAAAGACAATGCCATGAAGAAGCAGCAAGAGACAATGGCTTTGTATAGTAAGGCAGGAGCAAGTCCGGCGGCTGGTTGTTTGCCAGCATTGTTACAGATTCCAGTATTCTACGCTTTATTTACATTTTTTCCATCTGCATTTGATCTAAGAGGCGAAAGTTTTTTATGGGCAGATGACCTTTCTAGTTATGATGAAATCGCAAAGCTACCGTTTTCACTTCCATTTTATGGGGATCATGTTAGTTTGTTTCCTATTCTAGCAGCAGTTACAATCTTCTTTTCTATGCGACTGACTACGGGGAATCAAGCCATGCAGCAACCTACACAAGAGGGGATGCCAGATATGGGTAAGATGATGAAGTACATGATGTATTTTTCTCCATTATTAATGCTATTCTTCTTTAATAACTATGCGAGTGGATTGAGTTTGTATTATTTTATATCCAATTTAATTACCATTGGTCTTATTTTAGTTATAAAGAATTATATCATTGATGAAGATAAGATTAAAGCCAAAATAGAAGTTAAAAAAGCACAACCCAAGAAACAAGGGCGTTTCCAAAAGAAAATGGCTGAGATCATGGAGCAGGCAGAAAAGCAAAAAAACGCAAAGGGGAAATAAGATTATCATTATAAAATAAAAAATGGCGACTCTATTATAGGGTCGCCATTTTATTTTTAGCTACATAATAAGATATCTTTCTATAGATACGATATTGTATTATAGAGAATTACATTTATAATTTAATGGGACTTCTAGTCTGATAAAAATTAATAGGTTAGGGAATATGTACATTCACTCAGGAAAATAGATATTACTTTGAGTCTATATTTAATTTCTCCTAGTTATGCTTTCGCGAAAGCAAAAAAAGACCCCCAATCATATTGGAGGTCGTTTTTTCAAAATGTATGCATGAGTTAGTGAATAATTAATTTTTGAGTTACAATCCCCATGTCAGTTTCTAAGGTGATAATATATGCACCACTGCTAACATTGGATACTGGCAATTGTAATGATGTTGTACCCTGTTCTGGTTTCCATTGCTGTATTACTTGTCCTACGATGGAGAATAAGGTTGCTTGACTTACATCGTTAAGTTGATTTTTAGTGATAATGATCATATTTTGTTGTTCACTATACATCGTGTGTAGTTCACTCATATCCATTTGATCTTCCTCAATAAAACTTAAACTGTCTTCTATTACATTTGTATCATTAGTAGTATCTGATGATGAATCATTGTCTTCATTTTCTTGTCCTTCTTCCTCTTCATTTGTAGTATCTTCAGAATCATTCTCGTTTTCTTCCTGATTTTCCTCTTCATTTCCTTCCTGATTTTCCTCTTCATTTTCTTGCTGTCCTTCTTCTTCTTGCTCACTATCGTTTTCCTCTTGGTTTTCTTCCTCATTTTCAGAAGTTTCTTCTTCTTGCTCTTCTTCCCACTCATCCGAAGTTTCACCATTATCTTCTTCTTCCCATTCTTCCGAAGTTTCTTCTTCCTCTTCCTCTTCTTCCTCAGAAGTTTCTTCATCCTCGGTATCGGTTCTGAAGACGATATAGTATCTATTTCTGTGTTCTCCCGCTTCCAGAGTCGTTTGATAATCACTTTCTGTAAGTTCTGTGACTGTATTTTGTACACGATCACTCAAGAAAATTCGAGTAACATCGGTATCAAAATTTTCGAGTGCATCGATACCTATAGTAATAGGCCCTGATATAGCGATATCAACAATAAGTGGAAATTCTTCAACATCGGTAAAGTTAGGTATCCCTTGGATTACGACTCTCTGATCTTCTAGATCCCAAGCCATATCTTCATTAGGCCAATAGTCAATTATACCGTCATATTTTCTGTCGATGCCAAAGGTTGTATTTTCATCGGCTGCGATTAACAACTGTCTATGGAATTGACTTGGAGAGTCAAACCCTATTCTGATTTTTGGACGTAAATCCGGAGCATCATGTATGGTATCATCGGGTTGTACTTCGTCTTCTCCATCCAGATTTGCCGAACTACTTGGTTGATCAATTCCTTCTCCAAAGGTGAAAATAGAACTTGAACTTGTTTCTTTTACAAAGTTTCGCTGTGAGTTACTTATGTCTATAGTTCCTGTCGTATTTGCTGTTACAAAAAATCCTTGCCCTACAGGAATATAGCGACCTGGTGTTTTAGTACCACTTCCTGTTTGATCTACAGCAGGGTGACTTACAGCTGGTGTTCCTCCCATTAAAGTATAGAGTGCGTATCCCGCTTGATATTCGGCGAGTACATGAGATCCTCCTCCCCAGTGTTCCCAAAATGATAAAGTACCAGTTAGATGTGGATTATCATTTATAAAGTCATCTGCATCCATAGCAGATGGGAATGGATTTCCAACCATATAATCATTACCTCCAAAAATAGTTTTCTGAATTGAAATGGCATCTGTACTATTATTAGGTTTTCCTATAAATACATAGTTCTGAGGATCTGATACAGCACCAGTTCCCGGACCTTTCATCGTATACCCTTCGCCTACTTCCATGTTTCCTGAAGGTCCTACATATTGCCATTCTGAATAATCACCAGAAGTGTTATTTGCAAATTTAAAGATCCAATATGCGCTTATTGTTATAGGAGTAGATGGAGCTCCATTTAATCCACCACTAAAATTCATGATAGATGGATTATCTGGATCTGTACCATCATTCATTAATGTTGAAACCGTATGATCTAGGTTTATTGCCGTACTATTTATAGTACTTACTGGAGAACACCATATATTATAAGAATAAGTATCCGAAGTTCCTTGTTGATCTCTTTCTAAGGTTCCACTACTAGTAACATCTAGATCACTATTTTCTGTCTGAACTAATTGAGATTCTCCCACTAAATCCATACGACCATCTAGTTTTAAGTAATGAGATACTTCCATTTTGCTATCATTACCGATGGTTAATTCATTAGCCTGAATGTCTAGTGATAGTACTGTAGCATTTGCCTGAGTATCTATATCATGACTTGTTTGAACAATATTCCAGTCTATAGTTTGTGTATTATCTACAATAGATGCAGCGTTAGGTACTTCTATTAAAGAACCATTGGTCCATGTAGTAGCATCTGTCCAATCCCCTGTAGTTGTAGAAACATAGGGTAGTGGAGCTGTTTGAAAGTCTACGGTATCTAGATTTCTAATAGCAGCAACGAGGTTGTTATCAGATTCATCTTTTACGTTTGTAAACGTATAGATATTCATCGGAAAATATGCCGCGACTTCTGTCCAGTCTGTTGTAGCAAATTCATTTTTAGAAATTGTAGGAGGTACAATCCTACCTGTAACAGTAAGATCTGTATTTTCTTCAATCTCTTGATTCATGATATATCGTATCTGATCTTGAGATAAAGCAATATCCCATACACGTAGTTCATCTATCGTCCCTTCATAAAAATCTGTTGGAGCGCGTTCGTCTGCTGCTGCAATTAAAAAATGACGATCTGTTGCAACTGGAGCCGTTAATGATTCTGTGTTATCTAAGAACCCGTCTATATATAGACTAGCTGTAGTACCGTCATATGAAACAGCTATTTGATGCCATTCATCATTTGGTATTGGAGTAGACGATTGTATGGATTGAGTACTTCCATTTTCCCATGTCATCTGTACTCTTCTATTATTTAAAATACGTACTTCATACCCTTCGGTAAAGGAGGCATCTCTTTTTGAAAATATTGTATAATCATTACCGCTATGCATTACCCATGCAGATACTGTAAAAGGACCAGTAAGGTCTAGTTCATCATCTGCATCCATAAAATCTTGTGTTCCATCAAAGGTAATTGAGCGTTGGTATATATATTCTGGTGCATATCCAAAAGTGATATATTTTGTGCCAATAAAATCATATTCAGCTTCAAGATCTGCACCATTAAGACTCATGATACGGTATTCTGAAGTAGGACTAAATGTAGGAGTATCTGAGATAAACATTAAATAGTCTCCCGGTGGTGATAATGTAGCAGATAATGATACTTCAGGAACAGATACTTTTACGCGACCTACAGTACCCGTTTCTACCACTTTCCATGTACGTTGTATGGATGTAAAATCTACTATTGATGTCAATCCTGAAATTCCAGCGCTCATATCTACAGTAATAGGAGTAGCAGCGTTAAAAGAACTATTATCATTACCCCACATCAAGAAATTTTTATCGCCTATAACATCTGGATTTGTACTTATGTTTTCATTGTTTGTGGCATAAATATCTGTTAATCCCATAGTAACAACTGCACCTGGATTAACACTCGTAGATTGTTTTTGATTAAGATTAGAATCTACATCTGTACCTATACCCGCAATATCATAATTAAATCCATTGTGTACAGCAACATCCCATATAACATTTCCGCTAGAATCTATATAATTTTCGTCTCCTTCACGAGTTACGGTAGTACTATTAATATCATGTAAGGTTACCCCATTTTTTATAGCGAGGTATGATTGGATTTTTAATTGATCAAGTGTAGAGTTAGGTGATGAATAACTGATAAACTCTGTAATTTTTCCATCTAAATGTGAATCAAAAGGAAGACCAAATATGGTAATACGACCTACTCCAAGTGCAAAAGAGGAGTTGTCTGCTTCTGCATAGGGTAATTGATCAAAAGGAAAAGCTGAGGTTTCACCAGATAAATTATCTATTTGAATTCCATTTTTATAAATCTCAGTTTGATTACCAGCATTATTAGTTTTTATATTAAAAATAATAACCTCGTTATCGTAACTATCAGTAGAACTTGCATAAGCACGTCCATAACTACCATCCGAAATACCGGTTAAACTTCCAGGAGTTGTTCCTATCATGTGGCTTACAATATTATCATCAAATTGAAAACGTAATGATCCTGGATTAATCCATAACCCAGTTCCATCTTCTGCGAGTTCTTGAGATGCTTTACGACCAGCTACAATACCTTGAAGGGGTGATGTACTATTTACATTACCGTCAGGTTGTACGACTACCCAATATTCTTCGGTATAATACCCGCCTTTGGCTTTAAGTTCTGTATCATCAACCGTATTAAAATCGATAACAGGATTATGATTAATATTTTCTGTGCTATTATCATAAAATGTAGGGCGTTGTGTGGAGAGCCCTACAGCATCATTATCAAATGCATTATCAGACCATCCATCTAACGGGTTACCATCGGTTGTTGTACTTGTATTAGCATTTGCTTTTAACCATATTTTGAGGTTCGTTGTAATATCTGCAGGGCCTTCTGTGGGATCACTAAACGGCACAAGAGGATCTCCTTTGATAAATACATTATCAAAGTTTACTCCATCATCATTTGTAGAGCCATCAGAGGCAAAATGAAATCGAAGTCTTACTTGCGTATTATTATGTAGTGTAGCAGGTAAGTCTATAGATGCCCTTCTAAAATCAGAGCGTCCACCTCCAGCACCTCCGCCGTTGAGTCCGGCCCAACCATCAGCACCTGCTGCTAGTGCATCTACATTATCTGTATCGTACCATTGCCCTACCGGAGTTGCTGAATATGCACCTAATACTGTCCATGTAGCACCATCATCATCAGAGTATTCTACGTTCATTCCATCGTCTGTATCGGCATCTGTATTATATCGTATGTCTACTTGGAAAAATAAATTATCAAAGCCACTCATATCTAAAGTAGGACTTGTTACATACGTATTAGAATTTGAAGCATAGTCATTATAATTACTTGTATACCAATAATTACCTTCAGTTCCCTGTTCTGTTGTATTGGTTCCATATGTCCATACTGTATTTCCACCTGGATTTGAAGCGGTCCAACTTCCATTGGTCGCGTCAAAATTCTCATAGTATATAGTATATTTTGGCGATGTATCAACAATGGCAGTGGCTGTAATGTCAAAGTTGTATGTACCTTCATCACTATCATCATTTGCAACAGTAATAGTAGCATTATGAGTACCAGCCGCAGACGGGGTATATGAAATTTGAAATATTGTAGATCCAGATACAGCAATACTATTTGCTGGTGTAGATGCTACTGTAAATTGTCCAGCATCGGCTCCTGTTATGGTTACATATGGAGAGGCTCCAGTTAATGTAAGAGTAGCAGTTCCTGAGTTTGTAATTGTATATCCTTTTACTCGAGATGAACCAACAACAGTGGTAGAAAAATCAGTGTCATCAGCAACATCTGGAGTCGTATCACCATCAGCAATACTTACACCATTTCCAGAGATATCAATTTCAGGAGTGGGGGTAGAGGTTGCTACTCCTGTAATATCAAAAGTATAAGGATTTTCATCATTATCATTATTTGCAATACTTACAGTAGCGTTATGAGTTCCAGCGGCAAGTGGGTTATAGTTGATTTGAAACGTAGTAGATCCCCCTGCAGAAGCGATACTATTACTAGGAATCGTTGTTACAGAAAAATAGGTAGATCCGCTAATAACTACATATGGAGATGCGCCAGTTAATGTTAAGGTTGCAGAGCCGGAGTTACTGATGATAAAATCATTTGCGGTATTTCCACCTACAGCAGAAACTCCAAAGTCTGTCCCATCTGTAGTTGTAGGAGTCGTATCTCCATCTACGATTAGATTTCCTAATCCTGTTAATGCGATCTCAGGTTCTGGACCTATACCTGTACCTGTAATATCAAATGTATATGGATTTTCATTACTATCATTATTTGCAATTGAAATAGTTGCATTATGAGTCCCTCCCGTAAGTGGGGCATATGTTATTATAAAAGTGGTGGAATTTCCAGCAGTAATAGTACTTGCAGGGATTGTAGTTACTGTAAATAAAGAAGCATTTGCACCAGATACCGTTACATAAGGTGAGGCTCCCGTAAGAGTCAAATCTGCAGTTCCCGTATTTTCGATTGTAAATGTATTAGCATTGGAAGCTCCCGTAGTAACACTACCAAAATCGGTATCATCTGTAGTTACTGGTGTTGTATCACCATTATTAATCGTGTTTCCTAAACCTGTAATATTTATTTCAGGTTGTGGAGTTCCTGAAAGTACATTTATAGTATAATCTTCTACCTCCCCAAAGAAACTATTGTCTTCATCACATGAACTTGTTGGATAGGAATTATATCTACTAGAAACACGCATTCTAGTTTGGCCTATTACTGCTGTGAGAGGAACTGTGAAGTTAACTGCAGAGTTAGATGTAGCTCCATTAGTAACATTGGTAGCAGTACCCATATCATATCGTTCTGTGGCATCATCAAATATATAATCTTGATTCCAATCAATCCATGCATAGACGCCAAAGAAAAAATTACCATTTGTATTAATTTGTGTGGTAAGATTATAACTACTTCCTACGGTTAAATCTGTTGAAATAGAAGTAAAGTCTGTATAACTTACCGATTCTATAGGGGTGTTATTATCAATGGTATTTAAAGCTACTCTTCTAATACAAGAGTTATTATAAATAGCTGCAGACCCACAATATTGCGGTTCACTAGTGATCACAATATTATCTATAGCCATATCACTTCTATAATCAGTACTAATAGTACCACTAAAGCGAACATTAATAGTACTACCTGCATAAGCACTTAGATCAATAACTTCTTTTCTCCATGGTCTAGCATTAGAATTTTGTTGTTGTCCAGATCTAGTAAAAATATTTGTCCATGAGCCACCTGCATCATCACTTACTTCTACTTCTAATGTTCCCATAAAGGCACCAAACATGTGATAGTCAAAAGAGAAATAAGCTTGACTTTCTGATGTAAGGTCTATACAAGGACTTGTAAGGATATAATTCTCATTAGGATTAAGAGATGCCTCTGTATAATAGTAAAAAGTACCATTACTTGCTTGTGAAGGCCCTGTGAAATTAGAAGGGGTTCCAAAAGAATCTCGTGTCCAATCACCGTCATCTCCAGCATTTTGTGTCCAGTTACCTAGACCACTTTCAAAGCTTTCTGAATAGGGAAGTGTTACAGTAGTCCCTGTACAGGCAAAAATGTCTTCTGTTTCTGAAGCAGAAATAATAGGATCAACTATTTCTGTAGCAAATACGTTTTGAATTGAAAATAATACAATTAAAACAAAAGTACTTAACGCACTCGTAAAAGTAATTTTTTTCATTTTGTAGGTTTTGTTACCATAAAGGCTTTGGGAACCTTTAAGGTGATTTGGGACGACTAAATTAATAAATTTCTCAAATCTACCATAGGAAAAATGTTAAAATTGTGCTTTTCACCTGTATTTTGTGTATTTCATCGATGTTTTATTGATTTTTAAATCAGTTTTTGTTAAATAAATATCGATATAAGTAATGTGTAATCTTTTGATATCTTATGCGTTATGCTTTCGCGAAAGCGTAAAATGAAAAAAGGAAATACATATCGCATTTCCTTTTTCATATTGTAGAGATTACTTTTATCTAGTTCTCTTTGGTGTTACTTATTTTTTTACGGATTCCAAAATAGGCTCCTGCTGCAATTCCTATGGCTATAAATCCATCTATGGGTGCTGCTGGGGTTTCATCATCTACATCATCTGGAAAAGTGATTTGGGCAGTAGATGCCATAACAGAAGTAGCTACCAATAATAGGGCTATGAATATCGTACGTTGAATTAATTTATTAATTTTCATCTCTTTTATCTTATTGGATTACTACTCGTTTTGTTACTTTTCCTTCTTCAGATTGTATGGTAATAAAGTATATACCTGCATTTAGTCTTGCTACTTCTGTAATACGAGTTGTATCATTTGTAAATGTTTGTGTTTTATTAAAAATAAGTTGACCTAGTATATTATGCATTTGCAGGTTTACTTCTTTTCCTGATAAAGTAGATGATGTAATGAACAGATCACTATCTTTTACTGGATTTGGATAGATACTAAACTCAAATGCGTTTTCATCATTAGTAGAGAGCGTTTGTTCTCTAAATACAATTTTAAATCGATCACTTGAACTGCTCAGTTCGTCAGATCCATCTATTGTAAATTCAATAAAGTTTTCACCTTCAAATAATTCATGTAATTCATTTGTATAAGTATCTTCTAGATAAGCAGTGACTTCTGATTGACCAAGCCCAGATTGCTCAATACGTAATGTATAAAGATCTGTTCTGTATGCATTATTAAATAATTGAATTTCTTCATCTATTACAGGAATAGCTCTGCGTTCTACACTTAATGTATTATCACCATTACTGATTGCCATATTCTCATCTATATTGAAGAATTTTCCAGCATCTGATAATGTGATATCATTACTAAAACTATCTGAAAATAGAAGTACAAAGTTATCTTGTAGTTTTTCACCTGCATTATAAGCATCTGTTCTAAACAACTGACCTATAATATGTGCGTTATCTACTATTGGATTATCTTCTAGAAGAAAAATGTCTGTATCTTCTCCTACCGTTTTGTCTGCTTCATTAAAGCTTAACGAGGTAGAATTATCACCTACAGTAGTTGCTGTAGTTACAAAAGCAGATTGCCAGGGCTGTAAGAAGTTATTTGCATCAGATCCAGCACCATTTGTAGATCCTGTTCCTGTAAGTATAACTGTTACATATGCTCCACGAGCTCCTAAGGTAGCATCCCATACATAATATTGATTTGTATTTACATTGGTAGCACCAGCAACAATACTATTCATATCTACGGTTGCCTGATATGGATTTCCTACTAGATTAAAACTTCCAGCATTGTGGTTTATATCTGTTCCCGTGATTGTTTCTGTTCCTGTGGTAATAGTTCCATTGACTCTTAATCGTGTATCTGTAGGCACAGCACTATTAGAAGTCACATCAATGGTACGATCTCCACGTACAAATAGAAGGTAGGCTTCGCCAGCTGTAAGGGTGTTTACATCCGTATTTGCAATAGGGGTAAGAGCAGGGGTAACTGCACTGTTATCATAGGTAAATAAAGATGGGTTTCCAGAAGGTGTGGTATCAAAACCATCTTCTCCAGTAGTTGATCCGGTGATATGCGTTCCAAATCCTGGATCACTAGAGCCATTTTCTTGCCAGTTTTCTCTTATAGTAGTACTTGTAGTTACAGGACTACTCACAAAACGGAAGGCTCTTCGTGCAGGGACAAAACGTTCTATGGTCATAGTACCTGTCACGGTTCCAGAGACTACTTGGTCAATCATTGCCGATTGTGTTGCACTACTTGAAAGCGTAAGATTGTTATTTGTTCTTAGTTCCCCATCTGTGAGTGTCAATAACTCATTAATCGTTAAAGGTGCATCCAGAGTAAGAGCACTTCCGTTATTAGTGTCAAGGTTTAATCGCGCAACTTCAAACGCATTTCCCGTTATAATATGTGGGATGTCTCCTTGAGCAATAATCTCTGTGTTACTTGCATTTAAGGTTCCATCATTCTCGATATCCCCCGTTATAGTCAAGGTATTTGCACCTGTATTAAGTGTCGCTCCTTCGGCAATAAATAAATCATTCATGGTAGTTGCGGCAGTTAAAGTTGGGGTTCCAGATAATACAAAAATATCGTCATTGACTCCAGCTACGCCACTTGGATCAGCAGGAGTCCATGTAGGAACACCAGCTGTAAGTCGGTGTATATAATCTTGTTTGGATGCTGTAAAACGTATATTATCTATAGCTAAATCACTTCTAAAACCATCACCTGTTACAGCTACAAAACGAATTTGAACTATTTTTCCTGAGAATGCAGAGATATCTACTACGACTTCCTGCCATTCATTTACAGAGGCTCCTGTAATTTGGGGGACAAGTTCTGTCCAAGTAACCCCTCGGTCATCAGTAATTTCTACATCTAAAGTACCGATACCATTACCAAAATTAGAACCAAATCGATGATAATTAAAAGCAAAGGAAATTGAGTTATACTCACTAGTAAAATCGATACATCTACTTTGTAAAATCGTAGTGGCATTAGATCCTATTCCTCCATTAGCTGGAGTAGATGATTCCGTAAACATATAACTTTGCTCATGAAATGCAGAAGGCGGTCCTGTACTACCTGATGGCGTACCACCGATGTTTACACTCCAATCTCCATCATCGCCTGTAGTTTGGAAGAAAATACCTGTTCCATTTTCAAAACTCTCTGTATATGGGAAGGTATCTATAACACCATCTAAACATTCTCTTGTATCAACACTTACATCAGTAATTTTAAAGTTGTCAAATCGAAACCCTCTAAAATCTACATTATATCCATCTGCTCTATTTGAAGTATCAGACGCAAACTTAAATCTAAATTGTACAGAACTATTTCCAATAATCCCTGGGTTACTTACTTCATCTATATATACTTCTTCTAGCACCCATTTTGGAGTTGGATTATCTGTTCCATCATCTGTAACATCTACAAATTGATCTCCGTCATAGATATAAGAACCATTAAGCGATTGAAAATCTTCTTCTACAGAATTCTTAGTTACATGAAAACTAGTAGCTTGTGTTGCTGCTGGTCTTGAATGTCTTCCACAAAGTCCAACCCAAGTTGCACCTCCATCTGTACTTACTTCAAATTGAGCAAGATCAAAATTACGTTCAATATCCCAAGTTGCATTAAAGCTTACTACAGCTGCAGATACCCCGCTTAAATCTACAGGATTTGTGAGTGTTACAAATGATTCCTCACTATTCCCATACGAAGTAGTGGTAGAGGTAATTGCATTGGTACTACCATTATACCCTTCGGTTGTTTGCGACCAAGAACTAGTGGTCCAGTTTGAGATACCATCTGCCGAAGTAATAACTGTCGGAGAATAATATTTAATAAAAGTGGCTTCATGAATCACATGCGTATCATTACTTAAAGTGAGCCTATATTCTATAGGCTCATTTGCTGTAATAGCAGGATCTAATGTATAACTAGCGCTTACCAATCGTTGTTCAAGTATATCCATACCATTAAGTGCTGTTGCACTAGGAGGCGTAATAGATAGTATGTTATCAGATACAGGAGTTACCGTTAATGTAAGATCACTTGATGTTTGCCCTATATATTCTACTTCAAAGTCCAATTGTCCAGAGGTAGATGTTATTGCAGTTTCTGTAACATCATATAATTTTGCAAACTTTCCAGCGGCAAGAGAAGTAATTAAATTGATCCGTACAGCTCTTTGAACAACAGTTATAAACTCTGTAGGATCTGGCCAAAAGTCATCTCCATTTTCTGGGCTGAAAGTAATAATACCTTGTCCTGACCCTATAGAAGGATTGCTGGTAAGTGGGCCAATTGGGTTGTAACTTACAACGGGACCTCCAAACATCCAGTCGTTGATGTCTCCATTTGCTGCCGTAAGTGTGTTGGGAGCCGAACCATGCACATATCTGTTATATCGAGTGACATGTTGCATAAGATTTTGAAATTCGTCTTCACGACCAGAAGATGCACTAGAATCTCCATTATACGAAGTTGTAACAATAGAGTTTAGTCCAGCGTGGTGATTAATCGCTGTTTTAAACTCATGATCACCTACAAACTCTTGCATAATCATGATTTCGTTTTCAGAACCAGGAGAATCTCCACGATAGGTGTCACTATTGGTATTGCTACTGGATCCAAAATCATCAAATCCCCAGTAATAATCAGAATTTCTATTTAAATCAATTCCTCGTAAATCATTTGCGGCGCTTATAGTTCCTGAATCATTAACTCCTGGGCGTAAGTTTTTACGTTGACCACCACCAGAATTTCCATCTTGAATAATTTCGTTCCACTTAAGTCCATCAGGATTAATAATTGGTACAAAGTAAAGCTCCTGATTGTCAATCATATTCTTTATAACAGGATCTCTATCATAGTTTTCAAGGATATACCACATATAATAAATTACATTCATAAGGCTACTTGCCTCACGAGAATGTATCATTCCAGTAATCAATGATTCTGGTTCATTCATCTCATCTGTTTCTGGATTATCAGATATTCTCACAAAGAAAATATCTTGCGGGTCAAAATCGATAGGAATTCCTGAGCTTGTTGTTCCACTACCTGTTGTATTACCATTGGTCTGCAATCCAGCTTCAGAAGCCGAAGCTCTTGTAGAAATAAGATCTGGAAACAGGGTCTTCATGCGGTCTAGCTCAGCAAGTGCTTCATCTACTGTAAGACATCCTCCCATACTCCCTAATTGGAAATTTTGAGATACCCAATTAACTTCTGAGCATTCATCATACTGTATAGGATTGTCTATACTTGCTTCGAGCTCGCTGAAAGTACGATAGTTTCCTTGAGATTGTGCTTTAAGCTCTTCAAGTTGTTGTATTGCAAGAGGTAAATTTTCTCGACCTCTTGTAGCAAAGAAATTGGCTAGATCTTCTTCAATAACTTCATAAGAAATATTTAATGTGTTGATCGCTTCTAGAGCTTCTCCATAAATATCTAAACGAAGATTGCTTCCTATATTTTTTGCACCACAATGTAAATCCAGACCTAAACCTGCAATGCTATGCAGTTGTTCTGTTGTAGGGTTATGGATTAAAATACGTTTACCTGAGGATTCATGATGGTCATGACCTAAATGATCTGCTTGTGCATACAAGCCGTTAAAGCATAATAGTGAGGCCACTATTATATAAGTAATACGCCTTAAAGTATTATTTTTCATAATATAAGTAGGTTATCAAAGTAGTTTGGGGCTACTAGAGTTTAAATTTGGATGGCGCTAATCTATATAAAAATTATAATTTACAAGTCATAAAAATGTTAAAATTGTGTATTTCACCTTATTTTTTATGTATTTCAACGATAATTTAATTATAAAAATATCTATCTGTTAACTATTTTCCTCTTTAAATAGATATGTATATAATTGTTTTTTAGCAATTTAATTCATCTCATATCCTTTTGTGTAGCATTATTTCAGAATGAGACATGATCATAAAAAAAAGGCTACCCATAAATTCAGGTAACCTTTTTTTATAAAATGATATAGAATACGTTACTATTCTCCGCCTTCTCCAGTTTCTAAGTTTTTCATTTCTTCTTCGATCATATTATAAAATTGATCAATTTTTGGAAGTACGTAAATCTTAGTTCGTCTATTTGTAGATCGATTTTCAGGTGTTGAGTTATCTACTAATGGTACAAATTCACTTCTTCCTGCTGCGATTAACTGTGCAGGGTTTGCGCCAAGTTCTACGAGTTCACGGACAATAGCTGTAGCTCGTTTTGCACTCAGATCCCAGTTGTCAATCAATACTCCACTTTTATAAGGGACATTATCTGTATGACCTTCTACTAAAGCTTCAAAATCTGGTTTACCATTAATTACAGTGGCTACTTTGCCAAGAATTTCTTTTGCTCTATTAGTTATTTTATAACTTCCGCTTTTAAATAATACTTTATCGCTTAATGATATAAAGACAACTCCTTTTTCTACATTGATCTCTATATCTTCATCATTAATTCCTACTTCTTTCTTTAAACTAGTTACTAAGGCTAGTGTAACACTATCTTTTTTGGTAAGAGCATCTTGTAGTCTATTTATTTTTAAATCTTTCTCTTTAAGACTTTCTAGAGATTTTTCAAGATTGGTTGCTCCTTGTTGTGTCAATACTGTTAAGTCTTTTGAACTTTGGATTAACTCATTCTTATCATTCTTTAACTCAGCTACACGTTCCTCTAGGGAAGCTACTCGAGTATTTGCTACAGATTTTTCTTCTAAACAAGCATTGAGTTTTACAGTTGCAGAGTTAAGTAAATCTTGTGTTTCTTGTTGTCTTGCAAGAAGGGCTTCATGATCTTTTTTTGATACACCACAACTTGCAAGTAGTAATAAGCAAGTAGTAGCTAAAATTATTTGTTTCATATTCTGGATTGTTTTGGGTTATATTCAAAAGTATCAAAAACGTAAATGTTAAAATAACGATTAACAGTTTTTTATCGTTTCCGTAATATATGGCTATAGGATTGTTTTCTTTTTATAAAATATTGATATACGATGGATTTTATTTGATAATAATCACGATTTTGGTTGAGCTTACTTCGCTTTTTAAGAAGCACAGGGATGTTTTTATAGAAACTAAAATGGGCTTTTAAGACAGAAAAGAGATGTTTGGGCTTTCCTTCTAGTAAAAATTTAATGGCAGCAATACCATCTAATACTAGACGTATACCAATAATACCTATATATCTTATACCTTTTACATTTTTTACAATAGCAAATAAAGTATTTCTAAAATTAAAATATGTTTTTCTCGGACTTCCTACAGAAAGAGTAGCTCCTCCAAGATGAAAGACTTCACTAGTACCTATTGCTAGTATTTTATATCCAGAATTTTTAATGCGCCAACATAAATCAATTTCTTCTTGATGTGCAAAAAAGTGTTCATCAAGACCTGCTACTTGCCAGTAAACGTCTGATCTTACAAATAAGCATGCTCCGCTTGCCCATTGTACTTCTATAGTATCATTATATTGCCCTAGATCTTCTTCACAATGATCAAAAATACGCCCTCGACAATAGGGATATCCAAGACTATCAATAAAACCACCTGCAGCTCCGGCATATTCAAAATGAGTAGGCTTTTTTAAATTTTTAATTTTTGGCTGAGCTGCTGCAATCGTAGTATCTGCTTTAAAAACATCGAGAACTGGTTGTAACCAATTTTTGGTTACTTGTACATCACTATTAAGAAGTACATAAAGATCTGATTTTATATGCTTAAGGGCATCGTTATATCCTTTTGCATAGCCCCCATTTTGTGAGTTTTGGATAATATGCACATCATCTGGAAATGCTTGTTTACAATATGCTACAGATGCATCTGTAGAAGCATTGTCTGCTACATATATAGATGCTAGACCTGCACTATGCGCAATTACTCCAGGTAAAAAGCGCTCTAGTAGTTCTTTCCCGTTCCAATTAAGTATAACAATAGCTACGTTCACAATACAAATATGGGGTTTTACGCTTTCGCGAAAGCAAAATCATCTTTATTTTATGTTATAATTAGGGATTTCTTTCATAAAAGAGTACCGTTCTTGTTTAAAGTCCATAGCGCAATAGTAATGTGTAAGGCCATTTGTTACCATTAATAACTCTCCTTTGAGCTGAAGATTATACCGTGCTATCTGATCAAATGTATGTTGTGTAATCTTTATTTTTGGGGATTTACATTCTACTAGAAGAAAAATACTTCCATCAGAATTAAAAATAACAATGTCATATCTTTTTTTTGTATTTCCTACGGTAATCTCTTTTTCTACATTGATAAGACTTCGGGGATATTTTTTTGAAATCATCAAAAATTGGAGTACATGTTGTCGTACCCATTCTTCGGGAGTTAATCGTACAAATTTTTTACGAATTGGGTCAAAAATATACGGTTTGTTTTCGCTATTTTTGAGTCGAAACTCATATGCTGGAAATTCTAATTTTTGCATTGTCGCAAATTACTATTTCTATACTAAATCTCAAGGGTGCAACACGCAAAAAATATAGTCTCCGATATTCAAAATGGTATTATTAAACCTATTTACTTCTTGAGTGGTGAAGAACCCTATTTTATAGATCAAATTTCTGATTATATAGAAAACAATCTATTAGATGAATCTGAAAAAGGATTTAATCAAGTTGTTCTTTATGGTCGTGACGTTACTATAGAAGATATTGTAAGCAATGCAAAACGATATCCCATGATGGCCGAGCGTCAAGTGGTTATAGTAAAAGAAGCACAAGATCTATCTCGCACTATTGACAAGCTTGCCTCATATGTAGAACATGCACAACCCTCTACAGTACTTGTTATATGTTATAAGTATAAAAAACTTGATGGTAGAAAAGGATTGGCAAAAGCACTTAAAATACACGGTGTTCATTATGAAAGCAAGAAACTATACGAAAATCAAGTAGGGGATTGGTTGCGTAGAGTATTGATAGATGAAGGGTATCATATTAATCCCAAAGCGGCACATATACTTGTTGATTTTCTTGGAACAGATTTAGGAAAAATACGAAATGAATTAAACAAATTAATGCTCATCCTTCCTAAAGGTAGCGAAGTTACCCCTGAGGCTATCGAAGAAAACATAGGGATAAGTAAAGACTTTAATAATTTTGAATTACGTAAAGCAATTGGAGAACGCAATATTGTAAAAGCACAGCGTATATGCAATTATTTTACACAAAACCCTAAGGATAACCCTCTTGTAGTAACAATCTCTTCACTATATGGTTTCTTCTCAAACCTCTTAAAATACCATGGACTTCCTCAAAAAGATAAAAGCTCAGTCGCTAAAGCCTTAGGAGTAAACCCATATTTTGTAGGAGAATATACAACAGCAGCACGTCATTACCCTATGAAAAAAGTAAGTGCTATTATTGCATTACTCAGAGAAGCAGACGTTAAAAGCAAAGGGGTAGGATCCAGTTCTTTTGCAACAGCAGACCTTCTTAAAGAATTACTTGTTAAAGTGATGCAATAGTTTCTTGAATAAGTAATAATCATTCTATTATTACACTAATAACATCTTTCTTTTTAATAGCAAGCTCAATAGTAGCTTGCATTCCTTACATCTATTTTTAAAGTAAAATTTAAAAAATACATATAATACTATCATAAAAAATAGTTAAACTATCTACATTTAATAGTATTACTATTATATCTTTGTATTCAAGATGGAACAATTATCTATACATATTACTATTAATCCCGAATTGTACACTAAGAATCCAGAGTCGTCAGATTTAGGAAAAAAGATAGTGAGTACAAGTATCGAGATGATTAATAATCTTGGTTTTGAATCGTTTACATTTAGGAAGTTAGGTGTTGCGATCGGGTCCAATGAGAGTTCTATATATCGATATTTTGATAGTAAGCATGCTTTATTAGTGTATCTGGTTAATTGGTATTGGAGCTGGGTTGAATATAAACTAGTTTTTGTAACGGCCAATGTGTCTTCATCAATAGAAAAAGTAGAAAATGCAATAACTTTGCTTACGCAAGAGGTACAAGAAGACACTTCTTTTTCTTATATCAATGAAGTATTGTTACATAAAATTATTATTTCAGAATCTTCAAAGGCTTATTATACAAAAGACATAGATGAAGAAAACTCTAAAGGTTTTTATAAAACGTATAAGAGAGTTGTACAAAGAGTAAGTGATATTGTTTTAGAAATCAATCCAGCATTTGAATTCCCCCATATGCTTATTTCAACAATCATTGAAGGGGCACATCATCAGCGTTATTTTTCAAAACATCTTCCATCATTAACAGACGTTGAAGAAGGAAAGAATAACATTGTAATATTTTATAAATCTCTTATTATAAAAGCGATTACATAATGAAAACACAGGATAACTACATACGAGACTTTTTAAAATACATCATTCTTAGTGTAGTAGTTTTTAGTATGCTAGTACAACCTGTATATCAATCCATAATAGCTATAAATGCAACAACTACAGAACTAGCTCTTATAGATATTGATGAAGATATAGAAGAAGAGCGACAAGAAAGCGATGTTGTTGATAAGAAATTAGAACTGCAAAAAGATTCTTCAAAGATTCCACATTTTAAAATAGCTTCATTACAAACTAGCTATACAGATGAGTTGTTTCTTTTGGTTTTCAGCCATAAAATTCCAATTCCCCCCCCTGAAGCGGCTTAATCATTCTATTTATTTTATAAAAAGAATCTATTGTACTTCTTCTATATGTAGAATATAGTACTATAACTTTTAAAGACTTTAATAAAGTCATACTCAACCCATTATTTTTTATCAATGAAAGAAATCATGACACCATGGCAACGTTTTGTAGGCCTATTACAACTAGATAAAAGAGATATCAAACAGATATTTTATTATGCCATATTTGCAGGGCTCGTTGCACTTTCGTTACCATTAGGAATACAGGCTATAATAAACCTTATTCAAGGGGCTCAAATTTCATCTTCCTGGATTGTACTGGTAGCACTCGTGACATTAGGAGTAGCTTTTCAGGGAGGGTTACAGATAATGCAAATACGTATACTTGAAAACATTCAACAAAAAATATTTACTCGATCCTCTTTTGAGTTTGTGTATCGTTTTCCAAAAATCAAAACCAGCGAATTGCGTAACTATTATCCTCCAGAATTGGCCAATAGATTTTTTGATACGCTGACTGTACAAAAGGGACTTTCAAAAATTCTAATAGATTTCCCCGCAGCGGCGTTACAAATTATTTTTGGAGTGATGCTACTTTCTTTTTATCATCCATTTTTTATTATTTACGGGATACTTCTGGTAGTACTTATTTATATCGTATTTAAGTTTACCGCAAGGAAAGGGTTAGAAACAAGTTTAAAAGAATCTAAAGGAAAGTATAGGGTAGCACACTGGATTCAGGAGATTGCACGGTCATTGGTCAGTTTTAAGTTGTCTGGAAAAACTGCACTGGCTATGAATCGCAATGATAGTCTTACAACAGACTATCTAGAAGCTCGTGAGAGTCATTTTAAAATTTTGTTACTACAATTCATTCAGATGATTGGTTTTAAAATATTAGTGACCTCGGGATTATTAATCATAGGTGGTTTATTAGTGCTTAATCAACAGATGAATATAGGACAATTTGTAGCTGCAGAAATTATTATTCTGTTAATCATAAGTTCTGTAGAAAAACTTATAAATGGTTTAGAAACTTTTTATGATGTTCTTACATCATTAGAAAAGATAGGACAGGTAGTTGATAAAGATCTAGAAGCTCAAGAAGGAATTGATCCTTTTGAGGTAAATCAACCCTTACATATTCAACTAGAAAATATTGCATATACGACTCTAGAGGGAAGGAAAATTATAAAAGATGTAAGTTTAGTTATAAATAATAAGGATCGTATAGTATTAAATGGCGCTTCGGGATCTGGAAAGACAACCTTATTAAAAATAATTTCTGGACTTAATGTTCCTACAGCGGGTACTTTGTATGTAAATAATACTTCTATAGAAGGGATATGGCCTAATAGATATCGAAGTAATATAGGACAAGTATTACCAGAGCAACACCCTTTTGAAGGTTCTATTTTGGATAATATTACTTTAGGTGATACTTCTATTACAAATGAACGACTTAATGAAGTATTATTAAGTGTAGGGCTATTGCCTTTTGTAAAAGAACAGTCTAATGGGATTAATACGATGTTATATCCGGAAGGGCAACAAATTTCATATACGATCTCAAAACGTATTGTATTGGCTCGCGCTATAGTTAATCAACCTAAATTACTATTACTTAAAGATCCTTTAGAGCATTTTGATCCTGCAGAAGCGCAAAATATCATAAGCTATTTAACAGACCCTAAACAACCATGGGCATTAATCGTATCGTCTAGAAATGATTATTGGGATACCGCCTGCTCGCGTATTATGGAGTTAAATAATGGAACTATAAAAATTAAAGGAGATGCTTAATATATCAAATAATCAACTTAATAAAAAAGTGACATTAGAGGAGTATTCTTCTTTCGCGAAAGCGTTTAAACCGAGGCATTTTAAAATCTTTAATAGGTTTTTAACGGCATTTGCCATTTTGATTTTTATCACCTTATTTTTACCATGGACACAAAATGTAACTGGGAACGGGTTTATTACTACACTTACTCCAGATCAACGTCCTCAAACAATTCAATCTCCCATACCTGGACGTATTGAAAAATGGTATGTAAAAGAAGGAGATTTTGTGGCTAAAGGGGATACGATTCTGTTTATTTCAGAAATTAAAAATGAGTATCAAGATCCACAATTAGTAGCTCGTACTAATCTACAACGTGATGCCAAAAGTAGATCTGTAGTTTCTTATCAAGAAAAAATAAAAGCACTTGAAAATCAAGTAGTAGCTTTGAGTAATGAACGTGATTTAAAACGCTCACAAACACAAAACAAACTACGTCAGGCAAGCCTTAAAGTAAAAAGTGATAGTATTGATTTTGAAGCAGCAAAGACCAACCTTACTATTGCAGAAAGACAATATAATCGTACATCTACTTTACAAGAAGAAGGATTGAAAGCGGTCACAGATGTAGAGACAAAGCGATTAAAACTTCAAGAGACACAAGCTAAGTTAATCTCTCAAGAAAACAAACTACTGGCAAGTAAGAATGAGTTAATCAATGCGAGATTAGAAATAAGTAGAATAGCAGCCACCTATGCAGATAAAATTGCAAAGGCGCAAAGCGAACGATTTACAGCAGAGTCTAATCAATTTGATGCCGAAGCACAAGTAACCAAACTTGAAAATCAATCTGCCAACTATGAAATACGTAATAAACTCTATTATATTACGGCACCTCAAAATGGATTTATAAACAAGGCATTAAAAGGTGGGATAGGTGAGACCTTTAAAGAAGGTGAGCAATTGGTAGGTATCATGCCCTCCAATTATGATCTGGCAGTAGAAACGTATGTCAGTCCTATAGATTTACCTCTTATGCATTTAGGAGAGAAAGTACGTATCCAGTTTGATGGATGGCCAGCAATTTTCTTTAGTGGTTGGCCCAATGCATCTTTTGGAACATACGCAGGAAAAGTAGTTGCTATAGAAACTTTTATAAGTGATAATGGAAAATTTAGAATACTAATTGCGCCAGATCCAGATGACAATCCATGGCCAGAAAATATAAGAGTAGGCTCTGGTGCATATACAATAGCACTTCTAGAAGATGTGCCTATTTGGTATGAGTTATGGAGGCAACTTAATGGATTCCCACCTAATTACTATATACCAGAAGGTAAAGAACCTACTAAAGAAAAAAGTAAATGATAACACGTAGTGTATACATAAGTATGCTTGTATTTTTTGTGTTTGTACTATCTGGTTTTAGTCAAAGCATTACCGAATCAGATAAAAATACAGATAGCAATATATCCACAGAGTTGAACACATTAGAACAAATTCTTTCTTTTGAAGAGTTTATGGGGTATGTAAAAAAACACCACCCATTAATGAAACAAGCAGAGTTAACACTTAATGTAGGAGAAGCCAACCTCTTAAAGGCAAGAGGCGGGTTTGATCCTAAAATTGAGTTAGATTACGATGGTAAAGAATTTAAAGGCATAGAATACTATGATGAATTAAGTACAACATTTAAAATACCAACTTGGTACGGTGTAGAGTTCAAAGCAAATTTTGAGCAAAATTCCGGAGAGTTTTTAAACCCTAGGCTCGATGTCCCAGATGAGGGATTATATAGTGTGGGCGTATCACTTTCACTAGCACAAGGACTCTTAATAAATGATCGTATGGCTACCTTACGAAAGGCAAAATTTTTTAGAGAACAAACAAAAGCCGATCGCGATATACTAGTAAATACAATATTGTTTGAAGCTAGTAATGCCTATTTAGACTGGTTGAAAGCGGCAAATGAACGTAGTATCTATGCGTCTTTTTTAGAAAATGCAGAAACACGTCTTAATGCTGTAGAACGTAGTGTGGCTGTAGGAGATAAAGCTGCTATTGATATTACCGAAGCACGAATTACCTATCAGAATAGACAACTTAACCTTGAGGCAGCTACCTTAAAAATGAGAAAAGCTACTTTAATTGTAAGTAATTTTCTATGGCTTGATAATGTTCCTGTCGAGGTTCAAGAAGAGGTAATACCTTCTCTTCCAGAACAAACAATTGTACAGCAGTCACTTCAAATAGAGGGTATTACAAATACAGCAGAATTCATAGAAAATCACCCTAAACTACGTAGTTTGGATGCAAAAATATCTAGCTTAAATGTAGAAAGAGCTCTTAAAAAGAATAAACTATTACCCAAAATAAATGTTGAGTATAACTTTATTAATTCTGATTTTGATGATTTCAGTGCATATAATAATCAAGAATATAAGGCTGGAGTTCGATTTAGTTATCCCATTTTTACACGAAAAGAACGAGGGGATGTAAGGCTTGTCAAACAAAAAATAGAAAGTACAAATCTAGAACGAGTGTCTGCATCTCTTGAAATTCAAAATAAAATAGACGCAGTGGTAGCAGAGATAAGTTCGCTCTCCACACAGAATGAACTTATTAAAAGTATAGTTACAGATTATAAAACTCTTGTACAAGCTGAAGAACGTAAGTTTTTTCTAGGTGAGAGTTCCTTGTTTCTTATCAATTCGCGAGAACAAAAATTAATAGACTCGCAATTAAAAGAAAATGAGCTTAGTATTAAACAACTTAAAGCAACCACAAGTCTTTATAATGCATTGGGAATCAGAACACCATCTAGTATAGATTAATACTATATTAGTATTACCTTCTTTGAAGGTTGTAAAAGGCCTTGGAGAATACTATAATGGGAAATAGTTGTATTACATTTAAGTACCATGTTATATATTGCGCATCTTATCTATTGAACCAAAATACTATTGAAAAAATCTATTCTTTTAGGATACATCCTACTGATATGTACTTTTATATCTCAAAGGGAACTCTATGCGCAATCGCCTAGCGTTATACCATTAGAAGCACTTGCGATAGATGATTCTTTAGAAATTGCAGTAATGAGTCTATACCTCCCTTTACAATTAGACACTGTAAAAAGGATATCTTATAATGACAAACTTTTTAAGTTAGCACTTTCTACAAAAAAATCTTTAACAGAGACGAGTCATCAATTAATTGATAGTACAGGGAGGACATATAGATTATATGTTACACCTTTTCCGCTTTTTCAGTTTAACATAGATGAGGTTATTGTGAATGAGCCTAAACGTATGGCAAGTATATCCTATATAGATAAGGATACACGTATTCAATCCTATGCAGGTATAGAATTACGTGGGAGTAGTTCATTAGCCTATCCTAAAAAAAACTATGATATTAATCTATATGAATCTCAAGAAGGAATAACAAATAAGCATATTGTTATGGATGGTATGCGAGAAGATGATGATTGGATTTTAGATGCAATATATAATGAACCTCTTAGATTACGATCCTATCTCTCTTTTGCAATCTGGAATGATATTCATAAACCGTATTATCTTGATAAAGAGCCTAATGCTAAGTCTGGCATTACAGCGCATTATAGCGAAGTGTTTATAAATGGTCGTTATAAAGGAGTTTATCTTCTCACAGAACAAGTAGATAGAAAATTGCTTAAGCTCAAGAAAGAGCATAAGGACAATATACGTGGAGAGCTTTTTCAAGGAGCTCGCTATCTGGGCGCATCTTCCTTTGATTCTTTACCTCAAAAAAAGAATTACCTTCTTTCGTGGGGTGGATATGATATAAAATATCCTGTACCTAATGATACCCCTTGGGATGCTTTGTATGATACAACTGATTTTGTATTGAATAGTGATGATACCGCTTTCGCGAAAGCGATTTCAGAAAGGTTTAATCTAGATAACGTTATTGATTATTTTTTATTTATCAACGCATTGCGTGGCCCAGATAATATGGGTAAAAATATTTTTTTAGCGCGTTACGACATTGGATCTCCATACTTTTATATACCATGGGATCTCGACGGTACTTTTGGAATTATTTATAATGGGAAACGAGTATCCACTACAGATGATTTCTTATCAAATGGATTATTAAGACGTTTACTTAAAGTGAATCCTGATAATTTTATAGATAGGCTCCAAAAGAGATGGAAGGAACTTCGTAAAAATGTTTTAAATATTGCGTCTCTGCAGGAGCGACAAACTAGCGTTTATAAATTACTCATCAAGAATAAAGTATACGATAGAGAGCGGATACGTTGGGATTCTATTGACTATCAGGAAGATGAGTTGTATTACATGCAGGATTGGACAAAAAAGCGGTTGCTGTTTCTGGATCAATATATATCAGAAATGGATATAAAAAACTAAGGATATTACTATAAAAATAGAATATATCTAAGGCATTGATATGAAAATTAACACGGACTTAATGGAATGTTAAAATATTGTGAGTTATTAGAAAATCACTAACTTTCGATAGCACTAACCACGCATCAAAACAAAACTTTAAGACATTTGGAGAAGAACAGTATTTCAAGCAATTATATCGTATTGAAAGTGACTCCTTATTGTTTAATAACTAATGACTACTAAAAAGGAGTTTTTATGAAACGAAGAGACTTTATTCAATACGCAGGACTAGGTGCTGGGGCAGTAATGATGCCTTCACTACTAATGGGAAATACAATCCCTGTAGAGGCATTACTAGAACCTGGTATGGATGTACTTATTAAAAAGACATTGGCAGATGTAGCCTTAAATACAGCAAAGTCTGCTGGGGCTAGTTATGCCGATGCAAGAATTGGTCGATACCTGAATCAATTTGTTTTTACTAGAGAAGATAAAGTTCAAAATGTGGTAAACACAGAATCATTTGGAATTGGGATTCGTGTAATTGCAAATGGAACATGGGGATTTGCCTCTACAAACAATGTAACAGATGACGGTATTAAAAAGGCGACACTTCAAGCAGTAGCAATCGCAAAGGCAAATGCCAAAATTCAAAAAGACCCTGTGAAACTTGCACCTGTAGCATCACATGGAGAAGTGAGTTGGAAAACACCTATCAAAAAAGATTTTAAAGAAGTTCCAATTTCTGAAAAAGTAGAATTGTTATTGAGTGCTAATGCAGCAGCTCAAAATAATGGAGCAGACTTTGTGAATTCGGCTTTATTTATGGTTAATGAACAAAAATATTTTGCTTCCACAGATGGATCATATATTGATCAAGATGTGCATAGAATATGGCCTACTTTTGGAGTGACGGCTATTGATCGAGGTGCTGGAAAGTTTAAATCTCGACAGGCTATGAGTGCACCTATGGGAATGGGCTATGAGTATATGGATGGTCTGGCCTCAGAAAAAATTGCGGGTCCTACAGGTATGAATCTATATAAAAACAGTTACGATATTATAGAAGATGCAACTCTAGCCGCAAAGCAAGCTAAAGAAAAATTGACCGCAAAATCTGTTGAAGCAGGAAAGTATGATCTGGTTCTAGAACCTAATCATTTAGGATTAACAATTCATGAGTCTGTAGGGCATCCTCTTGAGTTAGATCGAGTCCTTGGATATGAAGCAAATTATGCGGGAACAAGTTTTGCTACACTCGACAAATGGAAAACAAAAGATTTCAAATACGGAAGTGATATTGTAAACTTAGTTGCAGATAAAACACAAGTAGGCTCTTTAGGCGCAGTAGGATATGATGATGAAGGAGTACAAACTAAGAAGTGGGATTTAGTACGTAATGGTATACTCGTAAATTACCAGGCAATACGTGATCAAGTTCATATGATTGATCAAAATGAATCTCATGGATGTTGTTATGCGCAAAGTTGGAATGATGTACAATTCCAAAGAATGCCTAATGTATCCTTAGAACCAGGAAAAGACAAGTATTCTATAGACGATATGATAAAAGATGTGGAGAAAGGAATATATATTGCAGGAAGGGGCTCATACTCTATAGACCAGCAACGTTATAACTTCCAATTTGGAGGAACTGTATTTTATGAAATTAAAGATGGAAAAATAGTAGGAATGCTTGATGATGTTGCTTATCAATCAAATACCCAAGAATTCTGGAATTCTTGTGTTAAGATATGTGACAAAGATGACTATCGTGTTTTTGGTTCTTTCTTTGACGGCAAAGGACAACCCTCACAAATAAGTGCAGTATCTCACGGGAGTTCTACAGCGCGCTTTAATGATGTGAATGTAATAAACACAGGACGAACTATTTAATCAAATGTATTTCTACAATTAATAAAAAGATCATGGCAATATATACAAAAGAAGAAGCACGGCAAGTAATGGAAAAAGCATTAAGCTTTTCTACGGCCGATGCATGCGTAGTTACTATGAATGGAAGCGAGAGTGGAAACATTCGTTATGCTCGAAATACAGTATCTACGGCGGGTCACCGTTCCAACCAAACCTTAGTCGTACAATCGAGTTATGGAAAAAAATCGGGAGTGGCTACGATAGATGAATTTGATGATGTATCTCTAGAAAAAGTAGTGCGCAGAGCAGAGGAACTAGCAAAACTTTCACCAGAGAATCCTGAGTTTATGGAACCTTTAGGACCTCAAACGTACGAAGAATCAAAAACCTATAGTGAAGCTACGGCTAATATTACTCCAGAATATCGTGCAAAAGTTGCAAGTAGTAGTATAGAACCAGCATCCCAACAAGATGTTACAGCTGCTGGGTTTTTAAATGATTCTATAGGATTTAACGCAATGTTAAATTCTAGAGGACTCTTTGCATATAATAAATCCACAAGCGCAAACTTTACAGTAACCATGAGAACAAACGATGGTACTGGTTCTGGATGGGTGACACGTGACTATAATGATGTGTCAAAGTTTGATGGGGCAGAAGCTTCAAAAATTGCAATAGATAAAGCAATACTTTCTCGTGAGGCAAAGGCAATAGAACCTGGAAAATATACAGTAATTCTAGAACCAGCAGCTTCTATAGGACTATTACAAAACATGTTTGGTGCTTTTAATGCACGAACTGCAGATGAAGGCCGAAGCTTTATGTCTAAAGAGGGAGGTGGTACTAAACTAGGTGAAAAAATCGTAGACGAACGTATTAATGTTTGGTCAGATCCTCAACACCCAGATGTACCTACATCAACATGGGATGGATCGGGCCAGCCTCTTAAAAAAATGAAATGGATAGAAAATGGAGTTGTAAAAAACCTTTCCTATAGCCGTTATTGGGCAAAAGAGAAGGGTGTAGATCCTGTTCCCTTTCCTTCTAATGGAATTATGGAAGGAGGCGATGCTTCCCTAGAAGACTTAATAAAAAGTACCCGTAAAGGAATCTTAGTGACTCGTTTATGGTATATACGTAATGTAGATCCGCAAACTTTATTATACACAGGTCTTACACGTGATGGTACTTTTTATATTGAAAATGGTAAAATAAAACACCCTGTTAAAAACTTTAGATTTAATGAGAGCCCTATTATTATGTTAAATAATTTGGAGACCCTCGGTAAACAGGTACGTATCAATGGTAACTTAATTCCTTACATGAAGATTAGGGATTTCACTTTTACGAGTTTATCTGATGCAGTATAAAAGAACGTAATTTATTTTAAAACTGGTTGTCTTGAAGATTCAAAACAACCAGTTTTTAGTTTCTACACCAACAACCTATCCTTGAAATAACAATCATTTAAGAAGCGCATAAGACAATATAAATAGTGAGAAACACATTTTTTTTTACACGATTACAATATGAATCAGGAGATTGGGATGTAGATCAGCGTATGCCCTCCAATCTTCTGAATTCGCTAGTCGAGTACACAACCTTAGCAGTAGATACTCAAGAAAATATAATTTCTTTGAGTAGTGATGAAATTTTTAAATGCCCTTTTTGTTATTTATCAGGACATAAATTGGTGCAGTTTACTCAAAAAGAAAAATTACATTTTAAGAAATATGTAGAAAATGGAGGTTTTGTTTTTGTAGACGATTGTAATCATGATATTGATGGGTTATTTGCAAAATCTTTTGAACGTCAGATGGAAGCTATTTTTGGAGTTCAGGCATTAAAAAAAATCCCAAACGATCATGAAATCTACTCAGTATTTTTTGAATTTGAAGATGGACCTCCTACTACTTCACAAGAACTAAACGGATGGGGAGATGATTTGGTTCATGATTATTTGAAAGCAATTGAAATAAATGGGCGTATAGGAGTACTCTATAGCAATAAAGATTATGGATGTGAATGGGATTATGATTTTAGAAATAAACGCTGGTATAAGATAGACAACACCCGATTTGGAGTAAACATAGTCATGTATGCATTGACTTCGTAAATTTTATTGAATGAATACAGAAATAACACAGATAGCAGCAGAAGTAGATATACTAACAGGAAAGCTTAAGGCTCTTACACAGGAAATGGGCAAGGTTATTATTGGTCAGCAAGATACTATAGAGCAATTAGTAATTACCTTTCTTGCAGGCGGGCATGCATTATTAGAAGGGCTGCCAGGCTTGGCCAAAACCTTAATGATCCGTACGCTTTCTGAAGCAATAGATTTATCTTTTAAAAGGATTCAATTTACACCAGATTTAATGCCTTCTGATATTATAGGGACAGAAGTACTTGAAGAGGATCACGCAACAGGTAAGAAATTCTTTTCATTTAATAAAGGCCCCATTTTTGCAAATATTATTCTAGCAGATGAAATTAATAGAACACCTCCAAAAACGCAAGCTGCATTGCTTGAAGCAATGCAAGAATTTGAGATTACGTATTCTGGTAAAACCTATGTGTTAGATCGTCCCTTTTTTATTTTAGCAACACAAAACCCTATAGAACAATCTGGTACCTTTCCGCTTCCTGAAGCACAGCAAGATCGTTTTCTTTTTTACATTAAAATTGGATACCCAGGTGCCATAGAAGAAACCCATATTTTAAAAAGTACTACAGGTACTAAAAAAGAAAAACTCAATAAAGTCATTAGTGGTAATGATATTGTACGATTGCAAGAGTTAGTTAGGGAAGTTCCAATCAGTGATGAGTTAATAAATTTTGTAAGTACATTGGTACGAGCTACACGTCCAGAAACAACAACAAGCCCATATGTTAAAGAATGGGTGAGTTGGGGAGCGGGACCAAGAGCAGGACAAGCAATGATTCTTACTGCAAAAGCAAGAGCTTTGCTTAAAGGACGGTTAGCTGTCACATTAGAAGATATAAAAGCAGTTGCTACACCAGTATTACGCCACCGTATTATTATAAACTTTAGAGCAGAATCCGAAGGAATTAATTCTGATAATGTAACTGAAACATTACTTGCAGAAGGAAGCGCAAGACTTAAAAAATAAGATATGCGACAAGAGTATCACAACTTGCTAAAACCTGAGCTTTTACGAAGCGTTTCAGGGCTTTCTTTAATTGCCCGTGTAATTGTGGATGGATATTTATCAGGTGTTAATCACAGTCGTAGAGTAGGGCTAGGAATGGAATTTAGCCAGTTTAGAAGTTATCAAACAGGAGATGATTTACGATTGCTAGATTGGAAAATGCTTGCACGATCTGGACGATATTATATCAAGCAATCTGAGATAGAGACTAATGTATCTGTTAAGTTTATTCTGGACGCTAGTAACTCAATGGAGTATAAAGAAAATGATCTTTCCAAAATAGAGTATGCACGTGTACTCATAGCAACACTTGGATATTTATCACAGAATCAAGGAGATGCTATAGGACTTTATGCTTTAAATGACCAACAATTATATAGCATTCATCCTAAAACACAGAAACAACATTTTAATAGATTACTGGCTTCATTATTAGAAATTAATAGCAATGGAAAGTGGCCTACATCAATTGAATTATCAGAAAAATTATTTGACCGTAAACATAAAGAGTTGATCTTCTTCATTACAGATATGTATGAACATGATCAAGAATTACTTCAATTTATAAAACGCTTAAAAACGCTAAGAAATGAAGTCGTAGTTTTTCAGATTATGGGGTCTAATGAATTAGAATTTAATTACAAAGGGAATCTTACGTTTGAAGATTTGGAAACAGGAGACACTCTTAAAATTAATGCCACAGATGCAAAGAAATCATATCTCCATGCAATAGAAACGATGATGGCAACAACAAAAGATACATTATTAGCCAATGGGATAAATTATCATTTGCATACGATGGATACCCATATTGGAAATGCCATACAGCTATTTTTAAAGAAGCGAACAAATCTAAGGTGATGTCATTCTTAAATCCGACATATTTATGGGCTTTATTAGGACTTTGTATTCCTTTAATTATTCATTTATGGAGTAAAAAGGAGGGAAAAACAATTAAAGTAGGTAGCATAAAATTACTTCAAGAAGAAGACTCAAAACAAAGTAATAGTATACAGCTCAATGAATATTTACTTTTACTATTACGACTTTCTATCATCACTATAGTTGTTTTGATTCTGGCATCTCCTCGATTAAAACAAGAATCGGAGAACATTCCTTTGGTATATCTTATTGAACCTGAATTACTAGAAGATATACAGCTAGCATCAGTACTGGATACACTCCGAGAAGAAGGGGAGTTACGTTTATTACAAACTGGATTCCCCATGATTACCGATAATGTCGAAATACCTTCTAATCCACCTAATTATTGGCATTTAGCACAAGAATTAGAGGCATTACAAACAGATAGTATTGTCATATTTACTCAAGGTCGTATTCAAGGTATTAAAGGTAAACGCCCTACGATTACTAAAAATGTATCATGGGTCACTCTTAATCATGATACTTCAGTAGACCGTCCATTAATAGCGACACAAATAGGAGATTCTGTTCGGGTGACTCGTATTAAAAGTAATGATCAAATGCTAGCGTTTACAGATGAGACTTATACTATTGATAGCCCTGGCATCGCTATTAATACAACAAATGACAGTGTAGTGTTAATTCAAAAAGGTGGGTCTACGCTTTCGCGAAAGCAAAAACAACATTCTGCTCCATTAGTAAAAGTATCTCCTATGAATATAGGTTTTGTAACTGAAGAGGTTTTTGTAGACCAATCTAGATATCTAGAAGCAGCTTTTAAAGGGATATCTAAGTATCTCGGACGTACCATTACGATAACCAAATTAGAAAATCCGAAAGCAATTAATGATGAGGATTTTGATGGTATAGTTTGGTTAAATTCAGCACCTATAGAAAATATAAGTATTCCTTTGCTTAAATATCAACCGGATCCATTGGCTACTTCATTAATTACACGAGGGCTGTCACAAAAGGAATTTTATTTAACTGGTCTTTTAACCATAGAAAATAGTGTTAATGAGCACATTGCTGAGCAATTATTCCCCTTTTTAGATATATACCCAGATATAGAATCACAGATAATTATGAGTGATCAACGAGTAATAGACAACACAAGTTTACGCCCTATTGTAATAGAAGAAGAGGTTGCAAAAGCTTCATACAGCCCTAATGATATTTCACATTGGTTATGGCTTCTATTATGTGTTCATATAATAGGGGAACGTTTTTTAGCTCGGTATAGAAGACAATGAAAACAACAGGAAAAGACATATTATCTCAATTCTTAAAACGCTGGAAAGGGTTATTATTCCTAGAGGCCTTAGTATTGGGAATTGGAGTAGGGATCTTTATATATGTTTTGACTACAAACTATGTTTATTCTATTATAGGATGTATAAGTACTGTTTTAGGGGCTGCACTATATATCAAACCTTGGAAACCTGATCTAGATACAACGACTAGTTATTTAGATACCCATCTAGAAACGTTAGAATATAGTACAGGATTATTTTTAAAAAATCAAGAAAGCCTCTCAGGTATAGCTCAATTACAACAAGCAAAAATTGAAGATGAATTGCGTGTTGTAATAAAAAATATCAATCCACCTACACATATTCTAAAAGTTATTGTTATATCAATTTTACTAGTTGGGTTTGGATTTTTAGGTAGAGAATTTAATATTTTGGAAAGATTACAACCACATCAATCTCAACTACCAGAAGCGCAACAGATTCCTTTTGTCCCAACCGATTCAATCGAAGTTAAAAAAGTGATTCCTTCTATTTTGGATCAAAGAGTTATTATGAAATATCCTGATTATACCAAAGTAGCAACACAATCCTCTACAGTAATGGATATAAAAGTAGTAGAAGGAACACAAGTAACATGGATGTTAAAATTTGATAGGGCTATAAAATCGGTTGTTATGAAGAGTACCGAAAATGAGTATACTATGACACTAGATGGAGATAGTTATACAAGAACACAGTTTATTCGCAACTCAGGTTTTTATAGTTTTAAGTTTGAAGCTAAAGATGGGACAACATATATATCTGATTTATATGCCATTGAAGCAGTTCAAGATTCTGACCCTTCGATTGATATTAATGGTTTAGAACAGTTAAGTTCTTTTACATATGACGAAGAAAAGTTAGTGCGATTTAATACAGAGATTCAAGATGATTATGGGATATCAAAAGCACATATCATTGCTACAGTAAGTAAAGGAAGTGGAGAATCTGTAAAATTTAGAGAAGAACAATTATTTTTTGATACCCCATTAGTGGCTGGGAATAAAGATGTTGAACTTGCTAAAACGATAGATTTAGATCAACTTGACTTAGAACCTGGAGATGAACTTTATTTCTATGTAGAAGCTATAGATTATAAAACACCTACACCTAATGTTGCTAGAAGCGAAACGTATTTTGCAACTATTAAAGACACCACAAGTTATGAGTTTGGAGTAGAGGGCACTTTAGGAGTAGATCGCCTTGTAGATTATTTTAGAAGTCAACGTCAATTGATTATTGATACTGAGAAACTTATTAAAAATAGAAGTGTCTTAGAAACTAAGGAATTTAAATTTCAAAGCAATGAATTAGGTTTTGATCAAAAGTCTTTACGCCTTAAATATGGTGCTTTTATGGGGGAAGAATCAGAAGAAATCGCAATCGCGCCAGAAGGTGCAGATATAGATGAAGGTATTGAAGAAGATCATGATGATCATGATGATCATGATGATGATCCCTTAGAAGAATATACACATGATCATGATGGAGATAATGAGCATAACCTTGTAGAAACAGAAGCCTCAAAAAATAAAAATGAAGCCTCAAAGAATCCTTTGCAAGAGTTTATGCATGATCATGGAGATCCCGAAAGCGCTACATTATTTGAAGAATCATTAAAAGTAAAATTATTAAAGGCATTAAGTGAGATGTGGGATGCAGAATTATATTTACGTCTTTATAAACCTGAAAAATCATTACCCTATCAGTATAAAGCATTAAAGTATATACAAGAGATTAAAAATAGTGCTCGTATTTATGTTCATCGTATTGGTTTTGATCCACCACCTATCAAAGAAGATAAGCGACTCACAGGAGAATTAGATGCTATATCTAGTTATCAGAAAAGTGATATAATCGCAGATGAAGTAGTAATGCCATTTATAAAACAAACAATAGGGCGTTTAGAAAACATATTGACATCTGATACAGAAATCACATCATTTGACAGAATCCTTTTTGAAAAAGCAGGGACTGAGCTAGCTCAGCAAGCTATTGCACAACCAGGGAAATTTTTAAACACCCTACAGTTACTTCAGCGCCTTATTGAAGGAAAAAACACTTCTAGAAAATTGCTTTTTGATATCCATAAAGGATTGCTAGATGCGTTACCCAAACCTGTAATAAAACCCTATAAGTCAACATCTCATCTGGATGAAATCAATCAATTATTATTAAAAGAGCTTAAACTTGATGACTGAAGGATTTACCTTTATACATAACCAATGGTTTTGGCCCGCGACACTAGTAGCCATTTTAATGTGGAGTGTTTTTATATGGAAAGAATGGTCATATGTTAAAACTCGTACATTCTATATTCATATAGGGATTGCTTTCATTGCTGTACTTAGTATTTTGTTCATCGCATTAAAACCTGCCATGTCTGTAATAGATCAATCTGCAAAAGTAGTACTACTCACACCAAACTATAATGAAACACAGCTTGATAGTCTTATAAGAGAGAATAAAGGAATAACAATTAAAAAATATACAGATACAAAACCGATACTAGATACAATTGTAAATCCAGAATCTCTTTATGTATTAGGAGAAGGAATACGCCCTTTTGATTTATGGCAACTAAAAGATATACCAGTTCTATATTTAGGAGGAGATCAACCAGAAGGAATAACGAGAATAAAATATAAAACTACAGAGAAAGTAGGGAATTTATTAAAGATTTATGGTAGTTATCAGAATAACAAACTTGGTCATCAATTAATGTTAACAAACCCAGCAGGGCAACAAATAGACTCGCTATTATTGTCAGAGGATGACAACACATTTCAATTGCAAGCCTTATTACATACAAAAGGTGATTTTCTTTTTACGCTTAGCGCAAAAGATTCCATAGGGCATACTATTACAGAAGATCCTATTCCTATATCTGTTACCGAACGGAGCCCTCTTACAATAGCCATTATTAATGAATATCCAACTTTTGAAACTAAATATTTAAAAAATTACCTCGCAGAAAAGGGACATCATGTATTGATTAGGAGCCAACTCACAACTTCTCGTTTTAAGTATGAATATTTTAATATGGAGCATCCTTTAGATATTCGATTTACAGAAGAAAAATTAGCTCATTTTGATCTGCTTATTATTGATAGAAACTCACTCCAAAGATTGTCACGTGAAAATCGTAGAATTCTGGAAAAAGTGATTAATGAAACAGGGCTTGGGTTATTTATTCAGTCCGATGCAGATGTGTATTCATCTACACTTCCAATATCTTCTTTGGGTTTTCTACAAAAAAAACAAACGTCAGTAATACTTGATGACTTTCCGAAAACAACGATTGACACCTACCCATATACGATAAAAAATAGATTTGGGGTAACAAACTTATATAGTCATCAAACGGGAATACTAGCTGCATATCAGCAAAGAGGAGCAGGTAGAGTAGGAGTAAGTGTATTTCAAAACACCTATGGATTATTGCTTAATGGTAAAACAGAAGCATATCAATCCCTTTGGACAACCCTTATTACAGAAGTTAGTAAAAGCGAATATTCTGATGCTTCTTGGAATATAAACCATCCATGGACCTATATGAATGAACCCTTTGCGTTTGAATTGCGCACTCAACTACCAGAACCTATTGTGACAACTAAAAGTGGCCAACGTATTCCTTTACAACAGGATATCGTTTTACAAAATATATGGAAGGGGACTACATATCCTGATACTCTTGGATGGCACAGAAATCACGTAGTAAAAGATTCAACACATATACTTAACTATTATGTAATTGATTCTACGCACTGGAAGCCTTTAAAAAGTGCACAGGTACGTATGGCAAATCAACGCTATTTTAATAATCAAGATGCTACTGACATAGAATTAAAAAGCGTCATGCAACCTATAAATCGTTTGTGGTTTTTTATAATTTTTATAGCATGTATGGGGTACTTATGGTTGAAGCCTAAGTTATAATAGCTATTATTAATACTCCTTTGTTTTCCCAGTAATTAAAAATTGCTCTAGATATTTATACGCTAGCTCACCTCCTGTATTACCATTAGTAAAAATCACAAATCCCATTTTTAAATTTTCATAGACTTTAAATTCACATTTAAAATCTCCATTATTCCCACCATGTCCAAATGTAGTTCCCCATGGTGTTTTCTCTAATTGTAAGCTTAATCCAAAAAAACTCTTCCAATCATCAGATGCAAGATCTTCGTATTTATCAGTAACCGTATGTCTATAAAACATATCATCATATGTTTTTTTCTGTAAAGTAGTTTTATTTATTAATGCTACTGCAAATTTTGCAAAGGATTTTGCTTCGGTATGCATACTCCATGCCATGCCTGCTTTATTTGGCAGTGAGATTTTATGCGGATAATAATCATCATGCCCATGGGCAACAAGCTTAAATAATAAATCACTTTTTTCAAAATAAATATTCTCTAGATCTAGAGGCATAATAACTTCTTCTTCTAATACCTGAACTATATCTTTTTGAGTGATATGTTCAATTACTCTTTTTAGATACTCAAAACCTTCTCCAGAATATCCAAACTGAGTTCCAGGCTCAAAATTAATAGTCATCTTTGGAGATCTCCAATTTGGAAAACCAGTTTTATGACTAAGAACATGTCTAGCAGTAATTAATTTGTAATGTTCATCATAGGCAATTTCTTCAAAAGGGAGATATTGGTATAGTGGTTTATCTAAATCGATAATCCCTTTTTCTACAAGACTACTAACCGCAAATCCAAAAACAGGTTTTGTTATAGAAGCAGCCTCAAATATAGTTTCAGAATTTACGGGTTCACGAGTATATGTATTTTTAATACCATATGTATTAGAATAACTGATGTTTCCGTCTTCAATTATAGCTAACGAAACCCCAGGGATTTCAAAAAAGTCTATATATGCATTAATAAACTGATCTATTTGTTTGTATTTATCTAAAGGGTTTTCCAATAGGATTCCTTTATTAGGAATTAAGTCTAAGGGTTTAATCACTTCTATTTCTAAATTAGGAGCCTGAATAGTTGTATTAGGTTTTATATCAACCTTTATAACTCTTTCTTTATTTATTTTATGTTTTATATCACCTCCATTATAAATACCCCATTCTGGTGATATTATATACGTTCCTTTGGGTAGCACGGCGCTATAGTAGCCAGTTGTATCTACATCTTTTCTAATCCAATAAGATGGGTCTGACGTAGATGAAATTCTAATTTTATTAATGGGTAAACCTAATGAATCTTTTTTCCATTTTAAATATCCTTCGATAGTACCTGTATTAACTTTATGATCTACAAGGATAACTGTCCCTAATTTAAAAGGGACATTAGTTTTTCCATCAGTATTTTTCCATGAGACTCTTGTGAGTGGGGCATTTTCATCTGATGAATCACTATCGTATATCATTAAGTCTAATCCTATTGCTTTTCCAGCTTTAATTGCTGTGTCAAACTTGATTTCTATTTCATAAATAGTAGTGTTTTTTTGTCGTTTTGATGCATATTGAATATTTTTCCAGTCCGTATTTTTTACCCCTGGATCCCAGCTTGAATTTGCATCATCAATTTCTTTGTAAAGAGCATTAAAACTAAAAACATTAACTCCAGAACCTTTAGGATCATGTTGTTTATCTAAATAAAGTAAGCATTGATCTTGAGTATCAGACAATGAACCTTTATCGGGATCAATAAGGTAATTATCATCAATTACTGTAACAGCTATATATATAGATCTACTTTGTAAGGAGTATCCGACTTGAAACTTAGCATTAAGATCATCAGCACCATTAATTTCATTTTCTAACAATTCATTTATAGGATATTTCTTAAATGTACTAGGCCAGTCTTTTAAATCTCCGTCTATACTTATATTTTTTAAAGGCTGCGCATATGCAATTTGCGAAGTAGTATTGGTGAATTCTGATCTAATTATTTTTTTTTCATTTTGACAACTTGTGATTAGAAATAGAATGATAAGCACACTAATAGGTTTCATAGATTCTCTTTATGTTTTTTCAAATATCATATATTGATTTATAACTGTTCCTAATAAATATGATATATGAGTCTCATTGCGAGCGATAGGACTCTTTATATTGTAACTCTATAAGCAGAAGGCGACATATTAGTATGTTTCTTGAAGATTCTATAAAAACTACTTTTGGATTTGAACCCGCAAGAAAGACCAATTCCTGTGATAGAATGATTTTCTATAAGATTAGATTTTAAAATAATTTTTGCTTCATTTACGCGAAAAGAATTAATAGAATCATAAAAACTACTATTCAATATTTCACTAAAAAATGCAGAAAGTTTTCTCTCAGAAACCCCCATTTCAGTTGCAAGTAATTTTAAGTTCAAATCTGGTGATAAATAAAGTTTTTTATCTTCCATTTGCTCATAAAATTTATTTTTTAATGCTTCTTTTTCTTCATTTTTTATATAATAACTTACATTTTTTAATTCATCATTTTGTGTCAAATGTGTTTTTATTAAAAATTCAGGTAAGAAAATGGTAGACTGAGTTAGTCCATAATACCCTAAATAAGAGATAGCAATTATTAAAAATATAACTGTAATATAACTATCCCAAAAGATATCATACCCGAAGGAAAGCTCACTTACTGTCAATAAAAAATCAACGAGCAAGACTGCTAAAAAACTAATCAAAAACTTTTCAATCCACAAAAAACTTTTTTCATCCATATTAGAGTAATTATCTTTCATGCTTTTCTTGAATTGATAAAATAATCGCAGTGATAAGACAAAATAGATGATACCATAGATATCTTTTTCCAATGCCAATTCTATATGACTTTGTATAACTTCTATATGATAAAAGTCCATTTGTAAAGAACTTGGAAGACTATATACTATGATATATATAACAAATGGAATAAAATGGACTAAGTGATCCTTAATTAAAGTCTTTGACTCTATAAAAAGTGATTTGACATAAATATAAATTAAAGGAGGTATTAAAAAACGTACTCCATCTTGAATATAGTAAGTAATAAACTCTAAAATATTCAGATCATGTAAAATACTGTAAAAAGAAAGTAGAACATCGAGGATACAAAACCAAAAAGCAATTAAGATGTAGTGTGGTTTTTTTTTGTTTTTAAGACGGAAGAGGCCAATTAATGCAATTGTATTTAACAATATACCTGTGACTAAGATAAAGTCTATGACTAGGTTCATTTAGTTTTATGATGTATGTTTCTAGTTATAAGTATCAAGTTTATATATAATCGTATACTTATAAAGTGGTTAAAAGTGATATGAAATTTTTAGTGCAGATATTATTGATACACCTCACTGATTTGAACGATCGGCTGGATATTGGTATAATTAGGAATATCACTTATAATTTTTTCGGCATTAGGGCCAAAAGATTTTTCATAGTCCGATAGCGTATCAAAATATAAATACCCAATAGCCAAATATGGCACAGCTTCATCGGGTGTTCTGCCGGCTATCCCCTTATCAATAGCTATATGTTTTAAAGTATCTCCAAATAGAGTTTGGAGCATCGGCATGTGCTTCTTAGAATAGTAGTCCATGTCAAATGTTTTTCCATCACCATTTGGATATAATATCGTCACTTTGACCATCCCTTTTTTGTCTGATGACGTTTCTGTTTTCTGTTGCCATCCAGTAAGAACTGTAGCCGTGATAAGAAGTAAAATTACAAGTTTAGTTTTCATATTGATGATCATGTTAGGATTACCGAAAAGATACTATTTTATTATGACATTATGTAATCCCAATATGTATATAAAATACTGCATAAATAAGTGTTTTTAGCACTACGATATTTTACATACCTCCTTTTGAATAATACTCAGATAACTTAGGAATTTTTCCAAAACGATTTATAACATCTTGAGCATCGTACATGGGATAAGCAAAACCTTCCTTGTGTATCGCAGGATATATTTTATAAAACTCTTCAACGGTATCTGGCATTACTTTTTTTACACGTTCCATATCAGTATGAGAACATTTAGGGCCAAGATATATTCCATATGGATGTGCCAGATCGTACTTTTTGGGCTCTGGACTTGAAAAAATAGCCCTCCACTCTTGCTCATAAGACCACAGGCTAATTTTTGTGCTGACCATATTTATAATATTTAATTTTTTAGGGATTTTGTCAGTATATGTCACTTTCTGAAATAGACTAGGACTATGTAAAGAAACTGCATATGCGATGCACATCCCTGCACCTGCATTACCATAATGAGCCCACATTAATGGATTATAATCAGTTTCTGTGAGACAGAAAATACGATATTCTTTTTGCATAAGTTCATTATAGAATTCATCTTTAGAAGAGCCAAGCATCGAAATAAACGGATCCATAGGATCATTAAGTTGGTCCAGAGAAGAAAAATATAAATATCCATTCTTTAGAGCGTCCAATGAATAGTCATTTATTGTGTAGTATTTGTATAATAATCTGAAATTGGTCTCCCCTTTTTTAAATCCATGTAATGCAAAATCTGCAGGTAATTGATTTTCTTCTTTTTTGGAATTAGAGTTTATAGCATCCATGATATTACAACGTTTTATGTTTTTAAAGTAGAAAGATTATCCTACTAATTGTTCAACTAATCTTTTACAGATAGTACTGCTGTATACACACTTGCTCTCATCAGTATACACATTTCCAGCACCTGTAATTATTTCCTTATCATTTGGAGTTAACGTTTTTTAAAGAATCACAAGAATTGAATATTGGAAAACTAATACCAAAAGAACTACACATTTTTATAAATTCTTTTCTATAAATTTTAAATATTTCTTTAATTCCTTAATCAGGTACATATTTGTTTTTTAGGGCTACTACCATTTCACAATAGGTATGATAGGCATATTCATTATCGTCATTTTTTATAGCATCTACACATTGTCTAATAATCTTGTATATAGAAGCTAAAATGTCTTCTTGATCTTCTCTTCTTTTAATGACACTTACAATTTTTGGAGAATACATATAATATTTTTCAATTAACGCACTACCATTTTCTTTATTTAGAAGATATGTATCTCGAAATTTACGTAAAACAGTTAGCTCTTCACAATTATCAGGTAGTCCTTTTGCATCTACACATGCTGTAGTTAGATAACATTTACTTTTATTCTTTTCTTGCTCAGCAACTTTTCTTAATACACCTTCTACTGCTTTTCTATGGGTATGCCCGAATACTTCATAATATTCATCAAAAGAATTCATTGAAAGCATATGATCAAATGCAGCAAAATAAACATCATACATATCTTTACTCTTTTCGTTTTTTTGCATTTCACCTTTTACCTTTAAAAAAGTAGGTTTTGCAAGTATAAAACTTTTCCATTCATACCTTTCTTGTATAATTGATCTTCTTGTCTCCCCATCACCTTGCTCATATTGCGTAGCCAGCGCATCTCCAATATCATCAAAACCGTAATCTGCAATTGATTTTTCCATTAGTATGCCTGATTTATAATCATTTTCAACCTGTATAAATGCACCAGATTGCGCTGCATTTGCGGTTTCAAAAATTATATTAGACAGTATCATCGCTGGATGGCCTTCCATATTAAAATATGCTGAATCATCTTTAAAATACGCTTCTGAAGTACCACCCCCTTTTTTAGGCTTAGATTTATAGTTAAGATTCTTGCCAAAAAACTTTTGCGTTTGTTCATTTGCAGCCCCTCTCAAAGTTGCAAATTCTTCAGATTCTTCAGTCAAATTTTGTGCATATACTTCAGGAATAAGTTTTGTTTTAGCCCCAAATCCAACACTTGCTTCATCCCATATTTCAGCACGTTGAATCACATTCTTATTTACTAATAATTGATTTGGACTCTTATTAGCAATCTCTTGTAGTTTACGTTGAACTGTTGCTTCTAGACGGTTGTCTACAAACCCAATACTGGGATGTTGTTTTTGAGGAGTAGGCTTTGCTTCAGGTTGTTTTTTATTTTCTTGAGTTTTGTCATCGTAAGTGTTCATAATAGTAACTATCTTTAAAATGATGCTTTAAATCTATGCTAAGAGTTAAATGAACACTAAATGTAGTATTTTTCCTTCATTTAAATTTTATTGATATTTTAAAAGTTTAAAGAAAATAAGTGAGCATATACATATAATAGCGGTTTGATGATAAAATCAAACCGCTATTACATATATACTATCTCTTTATCAGTTAGCAATTAATATATCCTCCATTTGGAAATGTACTAAGTAAAACATGGCTAATAGAAAAATACATAGAGGATGTCTAGGTAAAAGAAAATAATAAAATGTAAATCCCTTTACATTTTATTATTCCTGTATAGTTTATAAACCTTCCACATATTCTAAAATAGTTGTAGAGACCAACCTTCCATTTTGTTTTCGGGTTTCTTCTTTTACTATGCCTATTCCTTCTGCGATCCAAACAGTTTGGTTATAGGTTTTTGTCGCAATACGTCCTCTTAAAATATTGGCTTGATCTATCACATAACATGAAAAAGTACCAGCGGGTGTAGTCACATCTTCTATTGCTACAACTCGTCTATCGCTTACAGTACTTTCCCAACCTATAGTAATAAATTGTGTATCTATTTCTATAGATACACTTCCTTGTGGTAGTTCTTGCCCCATGGATAGGCTATTTGGGATACCTACGGCATCATTTACAACAACTTCATATTCTACTTGAGGGTATTGACGTAATAGATTTGTAGTAATTGTTTCAGGGGCTAGGTATGTCGTTTTATTTTCACATCCCATGGTAAAAGTACCAGTAGTGATAATTTCTCCATCTCTATCCCATAAGTTAAAATCTACATCTACACCTATAGCATTTGCTGCGGTGACAATATATTCAGATCGCATAGTGAGTCGATCACGTTTGTCTAAATGTTTATGAATAAGTTTTATACCGGGTTGAGATGCATAGTATTTACTACAGTTATGTTGAGCAAATAGTAGATTGGGAAGTAGTATTGCTATTGTGATTAGTAGTTTCATAATATTAATCTTCTAGTGTTAGATTAGTTCTGATAATGTAAAATGTTCCAGAGGAAGGATCTTCAGCATTTATTACAAAGAATTCTTCATCATAAGCGATCCCTACTGCCTCTAGATTATCAGGTAAGGAATAAGATTCTATAACTACGAGCTCTGAATCAGTTAGCGATGCTTCACACTTATAGATATTTCCATTTGAGCAGACATAGAGATAATCATTTTTATAAGCCATACCTTCTAATCGGGGTAATGAGGTATTTGTATAAACAGCAACTCCCGTGAAATAGTTATATAGTGAAAAACTAAATCCAAAATCATGACTTATAAATAGTAAACTCGAGTTTACAGATGCTAGCCCTAAATAGTCAGGGATAAACTCTGTAATTTCTCCTACAGGGGTGTTGTCATTCTTAAACTTTACGTCAATATCCCCAAACTGTTCACCTATAAACATAAAATTGAATGTGCTATTATTATTTTCTACTTCAAAGGCTGTTGTATTTTCTGTAGTAGCAGAATTAAAAATTCCAAGAGTCGTAAATGTATCATCTCCTATTAAACTAATAGATGGAGCACTATTCCCATTGGGGAAAAAGATTAAATTATTACAATGCCCTATGTCAACAGATTCATTATGAGGAGCCTCTACTTGTAAACTTATTTCTAAATCTGTGATCCAGGAATTTGGATTAATAGGAGTTTCTTGCCTTGAAAAAAGCGTTTCTTGATCAAAAGAATCGATAATAGATAATGTATTCGCATCTAAGGTATATGTCAATTGAGTAATTCCCCCTTCTGAGGTTATAAATATGCTATCCTCCGTTGCTTCGTAAGTACCTATAAATTCTCTTCTAAAACTATTTTCATCTTCTTCTAATAGAAATATGTTTTCGCTTTCTATGATAAAAAAGGCATTAAAAATAGTAGAATCACCCAATAAAAAATTGCTCGCCTCCCAGCTCCCTATAAGGGAAACTTCTACAGCAGGCAATTCTTCTTCTATTTCTATTTGTTCTATATTGGCATTATCGTCATTGCTACAACGTATTTGAAACAAAATACTAAGGATAACAATGCTTTTAAATAGTGTTTTCATAATAAACTTACTGATTGGTTATAACTTTATAAATTCAACTCGGCGGTTTTGTGCTTTACCTTCTTTAGTACTATTACTAGCGATAGGTTGACTATGTCCCTTCCCATCTGTGGTAATCCTTGAAGCTTCTATACCATAAGCAGACGTCATCATTTCTTTAACAGCGATAGCACGCTTTCGCGAAAGCGTAAGATTATTATTTGCCTGACCATCTGAATCTGTATGTCCTATAATTTGGATAGATACTTTAGGATTTTCTTCAAGAACTGTTGCGATTTCTCGAATTACAGAAAAAGAAGAATTTTTAAGTGTAGCGCTTCCAGATTCAAATAGAATATTGTTTGTAGACAATCGCCCTTCTGTAAGTAATTTACTACGGTTATCTTCTCCAGTTTTTGCAATTCTAAAATTGGAAATATAAATCTCATCAAGACCTTGGGGATCTCTCAAACCTCTCACAGTAAGTTTAAATTTATCTGCTCCTGTAGGCACTAATCTAGGTATGTCTACTAATTTATTTTCGTTTAGCCATACGCGCATACGTGTTTTATTAACTGCGATAGCGATATGTGATTTACCATTTATAGCATCTCTATAATCTTTACCTATATCATTACGTAATTGTCTTTTGTTTTTTTCGACTTTTTCTACCACTCCTCGCGCTCCTATATATTGACATACAGAAAGCTCTGCCATACACCAGTTTTTTGATTTTTCAAATCGATCTACATCTTCTAGTAAAATGGTTAAAAATGCTTGAGAACTTGTCTTCTTATCCAGTCCTTGTGTGAGCAGATCAAACTCTACCGTATAGTTTTCTGGAAGATTTTCTTTGAGCATAGGGACATATTTTGATTTCCCACTCAAACGCATCCATTTTTTAGAATTGATCAATGTGATTTCTCCACTACCATTAGTATCCCATTTTGCAGGGAAATCTCCTGGATTATCTCTAGAAAATTTATCTTCAAATAGAGAGATTGTTCCAGGCGTAAAGTCAGAGCTTCGCTCTATAGTATATGATGAAGATTCATTTGATTCTTGTTCATTACTTGTAGATTGATTCTTCTTTTTCTTCTTTTTTTTGCTCCTTTTTTTACCCTTTTTCTTATCAAAAACACTATCTAGTGTTTTGTCTGTTTTCTTTGATGCCTCTCTGTCTACCCGATCTTCTACAGTACGTTCTGCTGCTTTTTGAGCTGTTTTTCCTAGTTTTTTCCAGAACTGGGCGTTTGCTTGTGAACAAGAAAATAAAATAAGAAGGGTAATAATGATTTGTTGTGCTTTCATAGGATTATCCTTTAGAGTTATTTTTTTTGTTTTTAATTGCCTCCTCGATACGTCTTTGCATTTGAGATGCGATGGAGTCTTTTTTTGACGGATTATTTGTAGTAGAATATATTTGGTACTGCTTTTTAAGCTCTTTTTTTAATTTTGGATCTTCTATATCTTTAATGAGATCGTTATAGTTTTCTATACCTTGAAACTCTGATACGCCCCCTTGTTTTCCAAAAATATCGCCTAGGATACCTGCTTGTGCATCAAGGAGGTTAAAGTTTCCAGTCTGATCTATTTCCTTTTGAATTTTGGTATTGGTAGATTCTGTTTTTTGCGCTTTCGCAAAAACACATACCCCCATCGTTAGTAGGAATGTGATGTATACTTTAGTTTTCATTGTATGAGGATTTAAAAAGTTTAATCATTTAACTGTATAGAGAAGATTCTACCAGTGAGTTGGCCATCTACAACCCCTCCAAAAACCCAAAGTTGTTCATTGTAAATCAATGTATTGTGTCCATAAGGGATAGGGTAGGGTATGGCATCTGTAAAAGCATTCCATTCAATTCCATCTTGGGTATACCAAATGCCTTCATTATTTGTTCCCCCAATGAGCCAGAGGCGTCCTTCATATTCTGTAAGTGTATGCCCTAGTATAGGCTCTACAAACTCACCTGAAGGAGTGACAGACGTCCAATTGACACCATCATTAGATCTCCAAATATCATTAAAAGCACTAGCTGTACTAGTATTACCACCACCTATAACATAGAGGTGATTATCAAAGACAACAGCTTCTGCAGCAGTGCGAACTGGAAATATATCTGTAGCAATAAGATCCCAATTAAACCCATCATCAGATCTATAGATAGCCATCATTTGTGTACCGTCATCATCTTCATAATCATCAGTGATAAGATATAGTTGATCATTAAAAACAACGACATTATGAAAAGAAACAGAACCAAAAGGAAGTATATCTGCTCCAAGCGTCCACAAAAAGCCATCATTACTTACCCATACTTCTTCTAGTTCATTGTCATCATTATCTGCCCCACCTATAAGAAATAGATCACCATTAAACTCAGTTAGAGAATGTCCTCTCCGCTCGCTGGCAAATGAGGAATCACCTACCCAGGCTATACCATCCTCACTATGCCATACACCAAGATTAAATGGAGTTTCTTCGGTAGAGGCACACCCACCTCCATAGTAGGAGTGAACGAAGTCGTTAAATACAGCCATTTTATTAAATGCAAAATCACATATTTGATCTTGCTCAGTACGTAATGTAAACGTGAGATCAAGACTCTCAGAATCTGTATCATTTGTGTCATCATCTACCGGATCGTCCATCATATCTTCTGGAGTTATAATTTCAGGTTGCAATTGTTCATCATCACTATTACAGCTTGGTAATAAGCTAGCTATGAAAATAATGATGGCGATTTGTTTTAAAAATTGAATATTCATAATTGAAAGTTTAGTTATGTCCAAAGAATGAAGAGCGAGCAAATCTGCTTTCGCCCAAAAGAATATTGGCGTTAAAAATTGAAATATTAGAAAGCGGTAGAGCATTTTGCCAGACCACTTCTTGAGAAATAAAATTGACTAGCTGGGTAGTAACTTCATCAGAGTCCTGACTCGTGATTATAAATAGATAGTCATCAAAGTTTACGAGTTCTAAGTCATTACTATTTTCATTGGTAATAGGGATAGTAAACGTTGAAAAAATAGTACCGTTATTCACATCTAATTCATTGACAACTAAGATGTCGTTTGTAAAATCTCTTGTTACCGACCATAGTGTATTACTGTCTCCAAAAAAATTCTCTATTACTAGATCTGATAGATTTTGAGACCAGTTAAGATCACCAAATTGTAGGTTTATAGCATAGATGTTTTCATCTCTTGAGTGAAATAGGAATTGATTACCTATAAGCATGCCTCTACGTACATTTGCACCATCTGTAGTAAAAGACCAGTTAAGTGAGAGATCTTCGTTAATACTATAGATTGCATTATCCCAGGACATCACGATAACTTCATTTTCCCCAGCAATAAGATGTGACACTCGTTCTCCAAGAGTCCACTGGTTAATAATACTTCCATCTTCGGGGTTACGACTTGAAAGAATAGCATCTCCCTGCTCACCATCTAGTGTGATAATAGTGTTATTAAGAGTTACAACTTGCCGTAATCCTGTGTCAAGTTGATTTTCGCTCCAAAGGACTGTACCGTTTTCGGCATTTATGGCTGCAATGGTATGAAATTGATCTGTAGTATCTGGATCTGTTACTATAAGAGTTACATAAAGAGTATTACCGTTTATAGCTAACTTGGCATTAAAAAGCTCTAATTCTAAATCGTTGCCTTCTGTAGGGAAGATCTCCCAGACGGGTGTTCCTGTAAAATCTGTAGTAGTACTACGTACGATGCGATTATCTAAAATCCCGATAAAAGAATTTTGATAACCAATGGTTGCAAATAGAGATTCGTTTGATGTGTTTAGAATAGTACCTGTTTCTAGATCTAGAGTCATTACATCTGAAAAAGGAGATAATGAGACTGTAGAATCGACAAGATTTTCATTGATATTGATTTCCATTTCTTGTATGTCATTATCATCATCATTTGTACAGGACAATTGTAAAATGCAAAAACATAATAGTAATTGAAGGGTTCGTTTCATATGTGCTATTTTTTAAAAGTTGTTTTCTTTATAATTTTATTCTTGTTTATAATTTTCAATTCGTAATCCCCTTTTTCAAGCGCATTTACATTTAAGTAAATCTTCTTATCGGGTATTTGGGGGAGTTGTCCTTTTAAGATCTTCCGTTTTTTCTTCATACGCTTTAATGGGGGACTCTATAACTTTTGAGCAAAAGTATTTGGACATCTGTTTGAAGATTACCACAGATGTAACAAAGCTTGTCACATATGTAACAAGCTCAGTATAATGGGGTTTTAGCCCCTTTTATGACAAAGTGAATTCCTACTTTTTTGCGTAGTCAGATGGAGAGACTCCATACTGTTCTTTAAAGCATTTTGTAAAATAAGAGTGATTATTAAAACCTACACTATATCCTACTTGTGATACATTGATATCAGACTTTTTAAGCAATTGAGCGGCAAGTTTAAGGCGTTGATTACGAATGAACTCTGTAGCAGAAAGCCCTGTGAGTGCTTTGAGTTTTCTATGTAATTGCATACGGCTCATGCCTAGTGCTTGTGCAAAAGCTTCTACATTAAAATCGGACTCTATAAGTTGTTTGTCCATAAGCTCTTTAAGATTATCAAGAAAACGCTCATCTGCTGTATTTACAGCGATGTCTTTTGGAATAAGAACGACTTCTTGACTAAATCGTTGTTGCAACTTTTTACGACTCTCTAATAGGTTTTGAGTTGTCGTTTTAAGAATTTCGGTATTAAATGGTTTTGTAATGTAGGCATCTGCTCCTGTTTCTAAACCTAGAAGTTGATTTTCATCACCCGCTTTTGCAGTAAGCATGATTATAGGGATATGTGAGGTAGCCTCAGATGTTTTACAATTTTTGGCAAGTGTTATTCCATCATCTTTTGGCATCATAAGATCTGTAATGATCAAATCAGGGACTATTGATGAAGCGATTTCAAATCCTTCACTACCATTTTGAGCTGTATGTATGGTGTATTGATCTTCAAAGAGTGAACTGACATAGGTTCGTAAATCGGCATTATCATCGATGATAAGAAGAATAGGGTTTGTGTCTTTAGTAAAAATATCGGGTTCTTTTATAGATGCTTTTTCTGGAGAATGTTCTGTTTCTGCTTTCGCGAAAACGTATGCATCAATAGCACCTATAGATTTTTCATGATCGAGAAATGCCGATTCTGTCACTGGTAACGAGATAGAGAAGGATGTGGTATTATTTTTACTTTGTACATCAATAGTGCCTTTATGTAATGATACAAGTTCTTTGGATAGGGCAAGACCAATCCCTGTGCCTGCGGTTTGCTCATCGGTACGTGCAAAGCGATTAAATATAGTTTGTAATGCAGTTTTAGATAACTGTGTTCCAGAATTGGTAACGGTAAGTAATACATTTTGGTTTTGAAGATTTCCAGTAATGGTTATAGATTCTCCATCTGGACTATACTTTAGGGCATTGCTGATGAGGTTTGTGACTATTTTTTCTACTGCATCTGCATCAAAGAAATAAGTGTCTTCTGGAATATCAATCGTTACGGTATATTCTTGATTGTTTTCTTTTGCAAGATAACTAAAGGAACTTGTGAGTGATTTAAGAAAAAGAGCAATATCTCCTTTTTGTATTTTAAGTTTAAAATGTCCTGATTCAAGTTTTGATAAATCCAATAATTGATCTACTAAAGTCAATAATCGTTTGGTGTTACGTTGGGCAATGAAGAGATGTTGTTTCTCTGAAGTGTTTATATCTGTTTTAAGCAATTGTTGTTCTATAGGGCCAGAAATAAGTGATAATGGCGTTCTAAACTCATGAGAGATATTTTCAAAGAAGTTGGATTTCATGGTATCTAACTCTCGTAATTTGTCATTAGTTTTTTTTCGGTTTCTAAAACCTAGAAATAAAAAGATTCCTATCATAGAAGAAACACCTAGCCCTCCTAACAAGAGATTGCGCTGGTTTTTTCTTTCTATTTCTGCTGTTTGTTTTTGAGCTTGTAGTAAAGCAATTTCTTGTTCTTTTTTTTCAGTTTGGTATTTAGCTTCAATCTCCATGCTGTTTTGGGTATTCTTTTCTATATATACCTTTTGAGATTGTACTAATGCTTTTTGCATATTTTGAAAAGCCTTTTCATGATTCCCTGCGTCTGCATGTAAATATGCAATATCTCTTAGCAGGTTTTTTTTCTGATTGGCATTGGGATATCCTATTTTTTCATAAATCGTTTTTGCACTATCTATATAAGAAAGACCTCGATAGGGGTTTCCACCTTTTCTATCAGGCATAGCTACGAGATAATATGTTTCTGCAATTTTAAAAGAGTCTGATGTTTTTTTAATACTTTCTATCCATTTCTTGTGATACCTACTTTTTTGTTCAGGATCTGTTTTTTTATTAGCGATTGTTGCTAATCCTCCATATACTGTTGCAGTCCACCAATTATTTTTTGTCTTTTTAAAATACCTTAATGCCTCATTGAATAAAGTTTTTGAAGTATCTAAGTGTTGTTCAAAAGCGGGTTCTTGAGTCATAAAACTATGCCAAGCCCCTAGATGATATTTCATTTCATAGTATTTGGATGAATCGTTTATTTTTTTTGCCAATTCAATGCCTTCTATCAAATACTTTTTTGCATCTGAGATACCTTCCTTTGTAAATGTGAATTTTGAAATATTAGAACGGTATATTTTTGTATCTATAATAATAGATTCTAACCCTTCTTGTTTTTTGGAAATGCTATCTATTTTATAAATGATGTTCAATGCTTCGGCATCATTTGCCTGAAAATAATTAACGAAGGCTTGCCTCTTATAGGAAGCGGCAAGAAGACTATCGTTTTTGATTTCTTTTGCGATTTGAATAGCGTTTTTTATATAGTATATACTGGTATCTTTATTTCTTTTTTGGTAATACTTGGCAATTTGTAAAGCGATTAATGCTTTTTCTTTTTGTATTTGTTGATTTTCTAAACTGCCTATTAAAGAGTCTATGCTGTGTTGACTTTGAGCACTCAAAAATTGACTATTTAGCACTAACAAAAAAAGAATTACAGAAACTCGCATAATAAAGAGGGATTGGTAGATATTATAAATTTACACAATTATAAAAATATCAAGATCAGGTTCTTACTATATATGTAACAATACATGTTACAGATGTAACAATTGGACAAATAGTTTGTAGTTGCAACAACTATTTCAAATTATGAATCGGTGCTTATATTGTTTTTGATGCAATTGTAATCAATAACACCGAACTCAATTCTAAATATAAAAGCGTAAATGATAGTTTTGAATACACTCTGATGCGTAGATAATAAGAACATATGCTCTTGAAATATATTAATGAAGGACTAGTTGATCTGAGTACGATCAATTATTTGAAATTGGAAATCTCTTTAGAAAACAAGAATATAACTTTGGGGTAACACGTATAAACTATGTTTTACCTGTTTATACTATACTGTTCAACATTTTTTTAGCTCGTCCAGAAACAGATTTCCTTTTGTCTGAGGTTAATCTTTCCAAATGTGGTATTATCCATTTTTTCAACTCTGGGTCTTTTTTTGACCATGTTGTCAACGTATCCATTGTTTGATTGAGTACAATCCAATCATTGTGATTTGCGAGATTGTTTTTCATTATTTTTTTGGCTTGTCCGATTTGCTTATCCGTCATATCCTTTTCCAACATTCCGAATAATTGAGATAAAGTCCATTGTGTTGAGGCTTGGTCAATCATAGCTATATCAGCCAAAAAACGTTCTATATATGGTACTAAGACTGATTTATCTTCTTTGCAAATTCGTTTCATTGCGTTTGAAGTACGTAATCGAACAATCTCATCATTACTGAAATAACAATTAAACAATTCGTTGAAAAGTTCTTTTTTTGCTATTACTTCTTCAACGATCTCAATAGTATTTCCTAATGAATTTGGATGTCCGCCTTTTAGTCGGTTTTCAAAACTTTTCATTTTATTACGATTCTATATGTGTGTTAACGTACACATATCTTCTTTTACGTACAATGGCAATATTTTTTATACTGTATTGTCTATAAGTATTATTTCAATTCCTTGGATAATACACCTTCTAAAATGGTTTGTATCGTTCTATGCAACGTAGCAATTTTATTTGTAATTGAAAGACTTTTATTCTCTTGTGTTTTGTCAGCGTACGTATTCATGTTTTTAAAGTTTAGTCAGTACTCATACAATGTTTGTATATGAAAAGCACACAATTATTGATTCACAGACTTTTCAATTAAATAGATGTCTTAAAATATATAAAACATATTCCAGCTAATGACTGAGCTAGTTATTTTTTGGATTCTTTGTTGCCACTTGTTTTAATTTTTGATAAATTAACGTTGCAGGCCTTTGTGTTTCTATAGGATACAATCTATAAAGATCACTAGATTTATTAACAGGCATATACAAACCGTTAACGACAAGCAGAAAAACGCAAAGATGAAAGAAAAAGAGAAACCAAGACTTTCAAGATTAACGGCTATTCTTACTCAACTACAATCTAAAAGAATCGTTACTGCCAAGCAGCTTGCTACAAAACATGAGGTCAGTGTAAGAACCATTTATAGAGATATTCGTACACTTGAGAAATCAGGAATACCCATTATAACTGAAGAAGGCAAAGGGTATTCTATTATGGAAGGGTATCATCTTCCACCAGTCATTTTTACAGAGGAAGAAGCAAATGCTTTAATAACGATAGAACAATTGGCTATCAAAAATAAAGATTCATCACTTGTTAAAAATACAACTAGTGCTATAGAAAAAATAAAAGCTCTTTTACGATATTCTCAAAAAGGGGATGTAGATTTATTGGCAAACAGGATTTACTTTAATGGGAATAATAATGAAGAGAAGACGAGTAATAACCTAATGCAAATACAATCGGCGATTACTCAATATAAGGTCTTAAAGATCAATTATTTCTCTTCAGAAAAGAAACGAACCACTCGAAATATAGAGCCTTTTGCTCTATATAGCATTCATGGGGATTTTATATTAGTTGCCTTTTGCAGGTTACGAAATGAGTTTAGACACTTTAGAATAGATTTTATTGAAAGTTTTGTTGCTGAAAACGAGACATTTAGTCCACATGCAATGACTATAAAAGAATATTTTGAAAAATATATAAAAAAGACATAGCACCCTTGACATACCTCCGTCACAAGGTCAATTTACATTTGCAGAAATATTAATTTAAAATTCTAAAAATGGAAATTATCAAAATTGTAATCTTATCCTTATCGGCTTTAATGTTAATCTTTGTAGGGGTTATGAGATTAACTAACCCCATTAAAACGTATCTAAAGAGTTCAGGAATCAAACTCGATAATGATGCTAGTTTATTAAATGAAATAAGAGGAGTTAGTACCGTAATGTTTTGTTCTGGGGTCATTATTTTTTTAGGGATATTTATTGGAAAACTGTCTCTTACCTCCCATTTTGTGGCAGTACTTATTTTTATAGGTTTCGCCATAGGTAGATTAATAAGTTTAAAAGTTGATGGTAAACCGAGCAAACAAATTATTCAAGGGATTTTATTTGAACTTATACTAGGGGTAGCAAATGTTTTCTGTTTAATACATATATGGAATTAGTATAAATCATATTAGTGATTTATAACGTCTATAAGTCATAGTCAGAAAGTACCAAATCCAAAGTTGGATATTAATCTGAAACGTTGCCTTTCATGCAGGAATCTTTGATTCCTTTAGTAATAGGATATCATATCTGTAGCATGATCGATACTCATACCTAGAGGTTCTAGAGGAAAACGTAATAATAGATTTCTGAGGGATTATAGGTCTCCACAAATTTTAAAATAGAATTTATCCTCATAAAGATTAGGAATCTTTAAAAAAATAAAGAAAGAGCAGATTGATTAAACGACTCTGAGTAATTAATCACATATGGTGTTGTTGCCAGTTTTTATTAATTTATATATCCATTCAGATTCTAAATGTAAGAGGTAATGAGCGTTCTTTTTATATGGTTCAATATTGGTTTTATATAAACTAAATTCACTTTCAGATATTTTTTTAGAAAATTCTATTGTGTAATTCCGTTTTGTTAAATCAGCTTTTCGGCGTAATTTTTTTAGGTATTCATCTTTGGTATATACGAAAATAGTAATGTCTATATATGGTAAAAATGATGAATGCATTGTGTGTAATCCATCAAAGATGAGGATGTCTGCAGGATTCATTTTAACAGAGCCATACCCTTTTCCATCTTTATGGTGATAAGGTGTAAATTCAATAGATTGCCCGTTTTTTAATTTTATCAGATTGCTCAGCGCTTCTTTTTGGTTATAAGCTTCAAAGTTATAACCACTCAATCCTTTTTGGTTTCGAGTTTTTCTATCCATAAGATAGGAATCCAAAGTTAAATGATTTGCATTTAAATCTTGTTCAATGAGTATTTCAGAGATTCTTTTTGACAAATATGATTTTCCCAAATCAGCAGCTCCACAGATAGAAACCGTAGTCAATTCGTTCCTTTTTTTGTTAGCAATTATTTCGGACGAAAGTCTATTTTCTATCATGAGTTTCTTTAATTGGCTACAATGGTTTTGTGTATAATTTCGTTGCGTATTTCAGTAACTAATTTAGCAAATACAAACCGAATCGAATCGATAATCCGTAAGGGTTTTCGTTAGTAACGACAATAACAAGACCCTTATTTGATGGAAAGGTATCAACAACAAAATATAAAATAGGCTCAAAGTGTTATACCTATGTTGTACCCAAAAGAAAAAAGCAGCTACATAATAAATGTAACTGCTTTATTTTTAAGTAGCGAGAACGAGAATTGAACTCGTGACCTCCGGGTTATGAATCCGACGCTCTAACCAACTGAGCTACCTCGCCATATAATTGCTTTGTTTATGATGGAAACCATCTTTGTCTAAGCGGGTGCAAATATAAAAACTATTAAGCGTACAACAAACACTTATTTTGAAATAAAAACAAAACTATTTTTTTGTTCTCGTGATTTCTTTCAATATATTGTCGGTACTAACAACGATTGTATGAGTGATAAAGTAAAATTTGAGATGGAATTTGTAATACGAGCATCCCCATCTCTGTTATATCAGTATATGGCAACCCCTTCTGGAATGAGTGAGTGGTTTGCAGATAATGTAAATTCACGTGGAGAGTTCTATACATTTATATGGGACGGAAGTGAAGAAAAAGCAGAATTACTAGGTAAAAAAAGTGGAGAACGTATTAAGTTCCGATGGGTCGAAGATGAAGGAGAAGATTATTTCTTTGAATTGCGTATCCAGGTAGATGAAATTACAAAAGATGTATCCCTTATAATTACAGATTTTGCCGAAGATGATGAAGTAGATGAAGGGAAGATGTTTTGGGAAAATCAAATTTCAGAATTAAAACATGTCATAGGATCTGTATAAAACACATGCATATACTATATTTGCCCCGTCCTCACAAGAGTGACGGGTTTTTTTATGATCAATAATAATGGAACTTTAGAACCCCATACAGAGACACACCTCGATCCTATGAATCGAGGGTTTTTATATGGAGATGGTGTTTTTGAAACCTTAAAAGCAGTACACGGTAAATTACTATTTTGGGAAGATCATTATTTCCGATTAATGGCCTCTATGCGTATCTTGAGGATGGAAATCCCTATGGAATTTACTCCTGAGAATCTTGAAAAAGAGCTTATAAAAACCTTAGAAGCATCTCAGTTACTGGATCAACCTGCTAGAATACGCATTACTGTCTATAGAAAAGGAAACGGAACCTATCTGCCAGAAGAGAATAGGGTGGGGTATTACGTTTTCGCGAAAGCGCATACATCTCCTTTTTATACCCTCAACGAAGACCCTTATGAGGTCGAGCTGTATAAAGATCACTATATAAATCCTGGCTTATTATCTACCATTAAGTCAACCAATAAATTGCTACATGTAACGGGAAGTATTTTTGCAAAAGAAAATGGTTATGATAACTGTCTCCTTTTAAATACATCAAAAAATATAGTAGAAGCATTACAAGGGAATATATTCTTAGTAAAAGGGAATCATATTAAGACACCTCCTCTGGAAGATGGATGTTTGCGTGGTATTATACGTAAACAATTAATTACCATCATTGGATTAATGGACGTATTTACAATAGAAGAAGCTTCTATTTCTCCTTTTGAATTACAAAAAGCAGACGAACTTTTTATAACAAATACCATTCTGGGGATACAGCCTATCACCAAATACAGGAAAAAGGAATATGGTCATAGCGTTGCTAGTGAGCTCCTTAAAAAACTAAATGTAAAAGCACGATTGGGTTAATTATAATGCGGATTTTCTGGTGCATTAGACCATATAAGATAGTCTCCACCTAGTTCTATAATTTTCTCTCTCCAAAGAGTCGGGCAACATTTGGTTAAAATACTTTCCTTATAGTTGTTTTCTACAACGACCCATGATTTTTCTTCAAGTTCTTGATTGAGTTGTTCTGTATCCCAGCCTGAATATCCTAAGAAAAACTGTATCTCTTCTTTTTTGATTTTATTATTCTTAATAAGCTCTATTACATTTTCAAAATCACCACCCCAAAAAATACCCGAAGCAATCTCTGTACTCCCATGTATTAAGTGCGGTATGGTGTGTATAAAGTAAATATTATCTTGCTCTACTGGGCCTCCATTAAAAATAGGGAGCTCACAACAGGTAAGCAAAGGAATAAAATCCGAAAGTTTATGTTCTAGGGGCTTATTCATAATAAAGCCCACAGCACCATTGTCATTATGGTCTGCAAGTAGGACTACAGATCTATTAAAAGAGACATCTCCTATAATGGATGGTTCTGCTATCAATAAATGCCCTTTAGTAGGTGGTAGGTTCATGGCATTATCTTATCTATTAATAAACCTAATCATTTTTTAAGGGATATCAAAATTATATGCATTTTGTTTAACGTTCGTATATAGAATGTATATGAGGGAGTCTCTATTTATAAATGAAAAAAACACATATTCTGTATGGTGTAATATCTCATAGTTTTATGTGATTATGTACGTATAATGTTCAATAATTCCCAAAACACCTATGTTTTTTATAAGGTATATGAGTAGGAGATTACATAAAAAAGGCCATCTAAATAGGTATTTAGATGGCCTTTTAATGAGTATTATATACGATTTATGCAGACTGACGACCTTTAAGTCGTACCTCTACTTTACGTTTCTTTTCAGTAAGGAGTTTCATAAGATCCATAATCTCTTTCTCCTTAGTTTCCTTATATATCTCGTTTAATCCTAAGATTAACTCTTTGAGTTTGCGAGAAGCAAAAATACGCTCATCTGTAGTCTTAAATGACATTCTTTTTTGTTCGTACTCCGTTGCTTCTGCTATAATGTCTGTATTCATAGTGTCTTATTTATAATGGGTAAAAATAGGTGCTGTACGTAGTATGGCAAAATCCATACCGTTAAAAATCGGTTAAAGTTTTTCGGTTTAGTTTATTTAGTTGTAATTGGTTTTCAATATCTTGAGGATACAATGTAACAATTTTGTTTAAATATTTACTAATAAGTTAAACAAAATTTAAATATATACGATGAAATCACACGAAATAGATTACCAGATTATAGGAGAAGAGATGCAATATGTAGAAATAGAGCTAGATCCTCAAGAAGGAGTTATAGCAGAAGCAGGTAGTTTTATGATGATGGAAGAGGGGATACGTATGGATACCATTTTTGGAGATGGCTCTCAAAAAGACAATACTGTAATGGGTAAGATATTTGGAGCAGGAAAACGATTACTTACGGGAGAAAGTCTATTTATGACTGCTTTCTATAATGATGTTATAGGAAAAAAGAAAGTGAGTTTTGCATCACCTTATCCTGGAAAAATCATTCCTATAGACCTTGCACAGATAGGAGGAAGGTTTATCTGCCAGAAAGATGCATTCTTATGTGCGGCAAAAGGAGTTTCTGTTGGGATTGAATTTTCAAAAAAACTGGGAAGAGGGCTCTTTGGAGGCGAAGGTTTTATTATGCAAAAACTTGAAGGTGATGGGATAGCGTTTGTTCATGCGGGAGGGACTACGTTAAAAAAAGAATTGATGCCGGGAGAAAAATTAAAAGTAGATACGGGATGTATTATTGGATTTGACCATACAGTAAACTATGATATAGAATTTGTAGGCGGTATAAAGAACACCATCTTTGGAGGGGAAGGTTTGTTTTTTGCCACTCTATCAGGACCTGGAACCGTATACATACAGTCATTACCATTCAGTAGACTAGCAAATAGAGTTCTGGCTCTCGCACCTCGTGGTGGCGGAAAATCTAGAGGAGAAGGTTCTATTCTTGGAGGATTAGGAGATTTATTAGATGGCGATAATCGATTTTAAGTAACGATCTGTCTTTGAGGGAGTTTTCTTTTTTTTGTTTCAAAAAATCATGTTAAAGTGTAAGGATTCTATATAAATCTTGAACAAAATACGTATATTTAATATCGATTTTAAAAACAACGCCTATACATAAAAGTACCTTTTTATATTCTAACCTAATCCCTCACTCGAATATGGCGCGAGCAATGTTTGAATACACAAAGACGGTCCTAAATAAGGTAAGTTTTGATAGTGTATTATTTTGTAAAGAGTTACAAAAAGCAGTTAAGAGATTACTTCCCTATGAAATTGAAGAACTCAAAATTTGGATAGACAATTTAATAAAGGATAAACCAGATCTTAATCATTGTCTTATTTATTTAAACCCATAATAAAAGCCTCAGGAATGAGGCTTTTTTAGTACAGAGACTTTCTTACTTACTCAACGGACTTATAATTTGCACATTTTGAAATGTAATAGCTCCTTTTACTACTCCAGCTATTGTAGAACGTAAGGCCTCAATAATCTGTAATTTGAGTTCGCTTTTATGATATATAAGACTTACTTCTCTTGCAGGAGAAGGTTTTGTAAATTGTCTAAAATAATCCGATTCTTTCTTAGTGTGATCCAGTGTATGTAAATAGGGGAGTAATGTCATCCCCAGGCCTTCATTAGATAATTTTACTAATGTCTCAAAGCTTCCACTTTCCAATGAAAAAGAATCATCTCCATAATCTCGTACAGCTTTGCATAAATTTATGACTCCATCTTTAAAACAATGTCCATCTTCTAAGAGTAACATGTCATTTAAATCCAGATCGGTTACCTCGATAACTTCTTTTTTATATAACCGATGACTTTCTGGAGTATAGGCAACAAAAGGCTCATAATATAATGGCCGTTCTATAATAGTCTCGTTTTGTAATGGAGTAGCAGCAATTGCTGCATCAAGATGCCCTTCTTCTAGACGTTCTATAATAGTCTCTGTGTTTAGCTCCTCTATTTTAAGTTTTACCTTGGGGTATTTATTTATAAAATTACGTAAGAACATCGGGAGTAACGTAGGCATTATAGTAGGGATAATCCCAAGTTTAAACTCACCACCTATAAACCCTTTCTCTTGATCTACAATATCACTTATGCGATTTGCCTCATTTACGATATTCCTTGCTTGTATGACTATTTTCTTTCCTATTTCTGTAAGATCAATAGGTTTTTTACTTCGATCAAAGATCAATATATCCAGTTCGTCTTCCAGTTTTTGAATTTGCATACTCAATGTAGGCTGAGTAACAAAAGTTTTTTCGGCTGCTTTTGTGAAGTTTTGATGCTCAGCTACAGCAAGTACATACTTTAATTGCGTAATGGTCATAAATCAAGGTGTATTATCTTACAAAAATACAAACCTATCGATAAAAACTATTAGTTTCTCACATATATTAGTTTTTATTTATGATTATAGAAAGGGTATTCTATAGAAATAAAAAAATCCGACACCTCTATTTTAAGAGGTATCGGATATATTTTAGTATGATATGTCATTACATTTTGATATGCACTGTCATATCTTCAGTACCTACCTCAAATTTTGCATCTGCCCAACTTGGAGGGCCAAAACTCATTTTATTTCCAGATACTCCATAAGGTTCTAATGGCATACCGCTTTCTTCAAAGTCCATACGTCCGTTTTCATTAAGATCATGTAAAGAAACAATCCCATATTCTCCAGGTTGTACATTTTCAAGTGTAAAAGAGGCTTTATTATTCTCTGGTTTTGCTTCGTTTGCATTTATGGGAGCTGCTTTCATAAATGTCGCTTCATTATATAATGCGGCAGATACTTTTCCTTCGTTGTTTTGAAGATTTTCAATTACTACAGTAATCGTTACGCCATCTTTGTCTTGCGCATACGTAATGGAGGATAAAGTCAATAAGATAAAATAGATTAATGTTCTCATAATAGTGTTTTTTATAGTGTTAGTATTGATTGACAGGGTAAAAGTATCCGTTCGCTTTCGCGAAAGCGAACAAATTCTACTCAACTGTTGTGATCGCTACCTGAATTGTATAAATCGTGTCCTAACTAAGATTGCAACAACAGAATTTATGTATATATATAGAACTGCCACGATATAGTTTGGCTTGATTATTGGCTGTTAATTACTATGTTGACAACTCTTGCAATGAAAAAGTAGAGGGTTACGAAACATTGTTAATTTTATGAATAAGTAATACATAAATGCATGTGTATGGATTACAACCCAGAAGAAAACTTATCGCTCACACGTTTTGAGTCTATGTTAAAGACAAATAACGTAACCTTCTTTGACTCCGAAGAATTTGAGGCTATCGCAAATCACTATATAGAAGACGGTAAAATTGCCTTAGCTCGTAAAGCTGTAAAACTAGGATTAGAACAGCACCCTACATCTACAAACCTTCGATTATATAAAGCCGAAATATTTATTTTTGAAAACAAATTTGATCTTGCAGATGCAATTCTTACAGAATTGTATGAGCTAGAGCCTACTAATGAGGAGATATATATTCAGAAAGCAAATATCTATAGTAAACAAGATAAACATAGAAAGGCTATTGATTTATTAGAAATGGCCGTAGATCTTACCTCCGAACCTTCGGATGTATACTCTCTCATAGGAATGGAGTATTTATTTATAGATGATTTTCATAATGCTAAGTATAATTTTATGAAATGTCTAGAACTGGATGAGAGTGATTATAGTTCCTTATATAATATTATTTATTGTTTTGATTTTTTAGAGCAGCATGAAGAGGCTATAGATTATCTCAATATGTTTTTAGATAAAAACCCGTATTGTGAAGTTGCATGGCATCAAGTAGGAAAACAATATTTTGATCTTAAGCATTATGAAAAAGCGCTTTCTGCTTTTGATTTTGCAGTAATAAGTGATGATCGTTTTATAGGAGCATATCTGGAAAAAGGGAAGGTTCTTGAAAAACTGGGGCGCTATCATGAAGCGCTTGAGAATTACCAAATAACATTAGAGCTAGATGATCCTACTTCTTTTGCATTATTACGTATGGGAAAATGCTATGATAAACTAGGAAGTGATGAAAATGCTTTAAAGTACTATAAATTATGTGTGCATGAAGATCCTTTATTGGATAATGGGTGGATTGCTATCACAGATTTTTATCATAAGCGTCTCAATTACCAGAAAGCGCTCTATTATATTAATAAAGCAATAAATATTGATAGCGAAAATGTCCTCTACTGGAAACGTTATGCAAAAATCAATCATCGTTTAAAATTTTATGAAGAAGCAGAGCATGGTTATAGACGTACATTAGAGTTAGGAAATTATGAATTGCAAACCTGGCTTTCTCATGCAGATATCTTATTACATATAGGGGAGACAGATGCCGCGACTACTATTCTCACACAATCCTTAGAGTTTTATCCAGAAAATGTAGAGATTATGTATCGTCTTTCTGGATTAAATTATAATAAAGGGAATGACATCCAAGGACGGTATTTTCTTAAAAACGCATTAAAAAGCGACCCGGAATTTGCTATTATTCTGGAAGAATTGTTCCCATATGTATATGTAAAAAAAGAAGTAAAAGAACTTCTGGCTAAGTATAGTAGGTAATCAGAATTAAAATTATTTGTATTCAGTAGGTCTTCTTATGTAAAGCTAGTATTTTCGTATGCAAGAAAATAACTAACCAATCTATGTCCAGATCCAAGCTTTCCTATTTTTATATACTACTCAAAGGGATGGCAATGGGAGCAGCAGATGTTGTTCCGGGGGTTTCTGGAGGGACTATAGCTTTTATTTCCGGAATCTACCAAGAGCTCATAGAGACTATAGATGCGCTTAACTTTGGTATCTTTAAAGTATGGAAAAAAGAGGGGATAAAGGTTGTTTTTGAAAAATACAACCTAGGGTTCTTATTAAGTTTATTTATAGGAATTTTTATAAGTATCCTCTCGTTAGCCAAACTGATTTCCTATTTGCTAGAACACCATCCTATTATCGTTTGGTCATTTTTCTTCGGGTTAGTAATAGCAAGTATTATCTATATAGGAAAACAAATTACACGTTGGAATCTAGCTACCATTCTAGTGATGCTATTAGGTGTAGCCATTGCTTACATTATAACTATTGCTACACCGAGTGAGGCTCCAGATATCTGGTATTTCTTTTTTATCTCAGGTTGTATTGCCATTATTGCCATGATATTACCTGGGGTTTCTGGATCTTTTATTTTAGTACTACTAGGATCTTATGGCCTTGTTTTAGGTACATTAACAGATTTTATCTCTGGAGTTACTACAGGAGATTGGGAATTAGTTAAAACAAGTTTTTTCAAGGTTACCCTATTCATTTTAGGGTGTATAGTAGGGTTAAAGGTATTTTCTAAGGCACTTAACTGGATGTTTACTCATAAAAAACAACTCACCTTAGCCATACTTACCGGGTTTATGATAGGATCACTTAATAAGATCTGGCCATGGAAAGAGGTGTTAAGTACTCGTATAGATAGGCATGGTGATGAAGTTCCTTTAATAGAAAAAAGTATTATGCCCTCCTCTTTTGAAGGAGAGGCTCTTGTAGTCTATGCAATCATATCTGCTATAGTTGGGTTTCTAGTTATTCTAATTCTGGAAAAAATAGCTGTTAAAAAAGGAGTAAATGCAGACTGATACTAGAACTTTTATGGATAAGTTTTGGTTAGTTCTTAAGGGGCTGGCTATGGGCGCAGCAAATAAAGTACCTGGAGTTTCAGGAGGTGTAGTTGCTTTTGTAGCAGGGTTTTACGAGGAATTTATCCAGTCACTCCAAAAAATTAATGGAAAGGCATTGCGACTTCTACTGGGAGGACGTTTTAAAAGTTTCTGGAGGTATATTAATGGTAAATTTTTAGGATTACTTATCCTGGGAATGCTTATCAGTTATTTTAGTGTTTCTCTATTATTGGACCTAGCATTAAAAAATTATCCATTACTGGTATGGAGTACATTTTTTGGAATGATAATAGGCTCTATATATTATATAGGCAAAGATTTTGAAGATTGGGGTAGACGTAATATAGCTCTCATGTTATTAGGTGTCATTGTAGGAGTGAGTATTAGTCTGCTAGAACCTGCTCAGGAAAATGATAATTTAATTTTTGTATTTTTTTGTGGGATTATAGGGGTCTCTGGGATGACACTTCCTGGACTTTCGGGCTCTTTTATTCTTATATTGTTTGGTAACTACGTACTTCTATTGGTAGATTCTGTAAACGCCTTATACATGATGCTGGTAGATATTATCACCTGGGATTTTAGCTTTCTAGATGATGAAGAACAAATGCGTTTGATTAAAGTATTAGTGGTCTTTGCGGCGGGTTCTCTTACGGGCTTGGTGACATTATCTCATTTTTTGGGCTATTTACTAAAGCATTTTAAAAGTGCTACAAATGCTGTTATTTTAGGTTTTATCGCAGGCTCTTTAGGTGTGGTATGGCCATGGAAAGAAGAAGTCTATAAGATAGAAAATGGGAAAAGACTTATGGATATCAATGGGGACCCGATATTAGATAATTATGACCGTTTTCTTCCTTCAGATTTTACAATAGGGAATGTACTTGCCGTATTTTTTATCCTTTTGGGAATATTTATTGTAGTTGCACTTGGAAAATATGGAGAAAAGACGCGATCACATGGATAAATATGGCCTTTTAGGAAAGCATATAGATTATTCTTTTTCTAGATCGTATTTTGCTTCAAAGTTTAAGCAGGAGGCTATTAAGGCTTCTTATGTAAATTTTGACTGTGCTACAATAGAGGAGGTACACGCATATCTTGAGAATACTACAATATCGGGCTTTAATGTAACCATTCCCTATAAAGAAGCTGTTATACCATTGCTAGATACTCTGAACGCTGATGCCCTAGCTATAGGAGCTGTAAATACAATAAAACGAACTTCTGATGGAGATTTAATAGGGTACAATACTGATTATATTGGTTTTGAAAATGCTTTGTTGGAAAAATTTCCTAATATTTTTACTGGCGAGAGACTTAAAAAAGCACTTATTTTGGGTACGGGTGGTGCATCTAAAGCTGTTTGGTATGCATTAGAAAAAAGAGGTGTTCATTGTCAATACGTTTCGCGAAAGCGGAAAGAAAACACAATCATTTATGAAGATATAAGTGCTTCTGTGATGGAAGAAACTACACTTATTATAAATTGTACTCCTTTAGGTACGTTTCCTGAAATAGAAAAATACCCAGAAATCCCATATCAATATATAGGTAGTAAGCATATACTTTATGACCTTATTTATAACCCGGAGTTGACAGCTTTTTTGGATAAAGGTTCAACACAGGGAGCTGCAATAATAAATGGGTTACGAATGCTTGAATTACAAGCAGAAGCTGCCTGGGATATTTGGAATAAAGCATAATCTCATTATTTCTTGTATTTCTATTGGTAGTTAGTATCTTTAGCTTTTTAAAGATGAACTATAACATTGAAACAAATGTCTGAAGAAAACCAATCTCAAGATCCAGAAAAGAAGAATGCTGAAGCCGTAACTCCAGAAGAAACAGTGCATAAACCTGAAAAAGGTCTTCAAGAAGAAATAGAAGCACTAGCCGCAGAAGCAGCAGCTACAGAATTGCCTACAGAGGCGTCTATAGAAGCTGAAATTGACGAAGAGGAGTTAAATGAGGCGATTCCTGAAGAGCCTGTATCTGATGATCAAACGTCTTCCGAAAAAGCCAAGGAGGTAGTTGCTCCTAGAGAGATTCCCAAAAAAGAGTATACTTCTCTTACAAAAGAAGAGTTGCTTAAAGAACTACAAACATTAATTGCCAACGAGAAAATACAGGATATTAAAGAGCATGTCGAAGGAATTAAAAATGCTATTTATGCCCAGTTTGACGAAGAACAAAAGGTTGCAAAAAATACATTTTTAGAAGAGGGAGGAAATATTATTGACTTCAGATATTTTTCATCACATAAAAAGGAATTTAATGAGGTTTATTATGAATATCGTAATAAACGGGCTATGTTCTTTCAAAATAGACAGAAAGATCAAAAAGCAAACTTAGCTTATAGAGAACAGCTTATAGACGAAGTAAAACAACTTCGTGAAGAGTTAGGGGGTGTTGAAAGTGTGCATACCACATTCAATAAATTTAAAGATATACAAGAACGCTGGCATAATGCGGGTAATATTCCAAGAGATCGTTACAACTTAGTGTGGAATAACTATTATCACCATATAGATAATTTTTATGAGTTACTTCATTTGAATCGCGAGTTTAGAGACAAACATTTTAAAGAAAATCTAGCAAAGAAGTTACAGCTTATAGAGCGTGCAGAAGAGCTTTCTCAAGAGCCTAGTATAAATAAGGCGTTTAAGGAGTTACAACTATTACATCGTATGTGGAAAGAGGAAATAGGACCTGTTTCCAAAGAATATAGTGATGAGATATGGGATAAATTCAGCGCCGCTACAAAAAAAATACATGATGCTCGGGATGAGAAGCAAAAAGAGATAGAAGCTACCTGGGTTCTTAATCTAGAAAAGAAGTATGAGATTATTGAAGAACTCAAAGCAATTGAAGCGCTTCCTATAGAGTCTCATAAAAGTGTTCAGCAAAAAGTAAAAGATGTAGAAGCTCTAAGAGACGCTTTCTTTAAATCCGGAAAGGTGCCGATAGAGTCTAATGAAGAAGTGTGGAATACTTTTAAAAGTGTTGTACGCGGGTTTAATCATAAGAAAAATGATTTTTATAAGTCTCAAAAGAAAGAGCAGTATGCCAACTTAAATAAAAAATTAGACCTTATTAAGATTGCTGAGGACAATAAGGATAATGAGGATTTTACTACGACTGTCGATTTAATGAAGAAGATTCAGTCCGATTGGAAAAAAATAGGACATGTTCCTCGTAAGGATAGTGATAAGGTATGGAAACAGTTTAAGGATGCGTGTAATCATTTTTTTGATAGAATGCATGCTTCAAAACGAAAAGCTAATGAAGGGGAAGAGGAGGCATATGAAAAGAAAAAGGCGTTACTCGATGTTGTAAAAGATCTTAAACTAAAAGGAGATCATAAGGAAAATTTGACAACTATTAAAGGGCATATTGCCGATTGGAAAAGTATAGGAAGAGTGCCCTACGTAAAGAAGAAAATTGACGAGCAGTTTAACAAAGCTTTGGACGGTCTTTTTGGACAATTAGATATCGATAAGAAAGAGTCAGAAATGATTAAATACGAAAATCGTATGGAGTCATTAGCAAGTGAAGATAATAAAAGAGCCCTTGAAAAAGAACGCTTTTTTATCACAAAGAAGGTGCAGGAAATCAAAGCGGAGATTAATCAGTTAGAAAATAATCTTGGCTTTTTTCAGCATGTTCCTGATGATAATCCTATGGTAAAAGATGTACATAAGAATATCAATAAACACAAAGAAGAGCTGGCAATGTGGTCTGCAAAACTTAAAAAAATACGAGAAATGTTCTCATAACTAAAAATTTTATACAATTAAATAGATGCTTTTAATCAAAGTGTTTAAATATCTGAAAATAAGAATATAATAGTAAATTTTTAGACATGACTAAAAAATCAAAACCCTTCCAAATTGGAAGGGTTTTGATTTTTTGTAAAAGAAAATAATCTTCTTATAAATTAGGAATGATTAATTCTTGATCTGGAAATATAACGTCAGGGTTTTTAAGAATATCAGTGTTTGCTGCAAAGATCTCTTTGTATTTCATTGGGTCTCCATAATAGTGTTTTGCTATTTTTCCTAGAGTGTCTCCACTTGCTACTGTATGACGTGCATATACTGAAGTGTCAGATACTTTAATATCTGCAACGATATCGGAAGGACTTTCTCCCCCTGATGCTTTTATGGCATCCCATATTTGATTTTTTTCATACTGATTTGCAGCTACACCGCTTACATGTAATACGCCATTTTCTTCTTTTACATCTCCATCTTGAATGTTTAATTTTTCTCCTAAGTCAAGGACATTTTGATATTTTGCCTTTATCATAATTACTATTTTTAGTGTTAATCTCTATAAAGATACAAAGACTCAAAATAACACCCTAAGATATAATAGACTAGAGCGTAACTTTTGATAAATTAGTAGTTTGTCTAGATATTTGTGTAGTTAATCCTCAAAAATAAGTCTTCCAGAAAAAAGTTCTTCTACATCTATTATGGGTGGCATGTTTCTAGAAATAACATCCCCTGTGCCTCTTATAGTCCCTGTAATACTCTCTTGTGGATTTACGATCATAGGAGCAGCTCCTGTATGATTTACAACTACTTCTTGGGCAATAAGATTTTCTCCATAGAATTTTGGAAATTCATCTGAAAATCGAATTTGACATAGCTGTGCTGTGCCAGTAATATGAAAATCACTCATTCCATTGGCGACAACATTTAATTGCTCAGTATTAAGATCTAAAAAGAAATCTCCTGTTTTATTAATACTTTCTAAGCCTAGTGTAGTAATACTCTCTAGAAGAACCTCTGGAAAGTTAAGGGTGCCATTACTCCGTATCTCAAAAGTTGCACTATTCTTTATAAAAGTCAGATTAGGTACAGTAATTCTAACTAATGTCTGCCCAAAACCTCTGAAAATATTGCATTCGTTTTTATTTTGCATAACAAACGTCTCATTTTCAACTTTGAAGACTAAGTCATTCCAAAGGTTTTCTCTAGTTTCAATTATAATCTGCTGTTGCTCACCTTGTGTAATTTCTAAGCGCATATCATTTTCCGTTCGCACTTTATCAAAGAAGGGGAGTTCTATACTACGTGTGATTGGATCTCCGTCTGTTTGAAGGCAATCTGTTGCGCTTTCGGAATCGCAACTATATATAATGGTACTTGCAATTAATAGGTGTAATGTATGCTTTCGCGAAAGCAATAGTATCGTTTTTAATATATATGTCAAATTATACTTCATAATCGATATCCTATTCCAAATTCTACAGCTTCAGCTTTTGCTCCATGTGCCTTTACAGTAACGGCTCCAAAAAAATGTTTTCCAAAGTACCGTTTAAGCCCGGCTCTTATGTAAAAACGGCCTTCAAAATCATAAGGGTAGTATACATAATAGCCAAATTGACTTACTAATGCTATACGTCCAAAACGAAGTTCATGACCAGCAAATATACCTACTCGTCGCCAATCTTCATCCCCTTGTGTGCCAAATTGAGGAAATGCTACTGCTTCAAAACGAATTTGATCTCTTAAAAACCTAGAAAAGAAAACATCAACTCCTAACTGTAACGTGCTTTTGTGAGAGATGCGTTTGTCTACAAAAGCAGACCCTATTATAAACTGATGTCTTCCGAGGCCTAAACGATCACTTTCATTGATACCTCCTCTTAGTACAAAGTTAAAAGTAATGGGTTCTGAATACTTAGATTTTACATTGGGGATAAAATCAGGAATTTCTTGATTTTTAGGCTTGTAGACCAGCCCTATATTACCTGCAATTGTGTTGGTACTAGAGTTTGGAGCTCTTACGTTTCCATTTGAGTAGTGTATAATACTCAATCCTGCTTGTATGGAAATGTCTTTAAAAAGTTTTTGTTTGTAATTAAGCATTATAAAAGTGGTGCTTAATAAATGGGATCCATAGGCATTGTTCTTTTTATTTGTATTAATGTCAAATGGATTTGTTGCATAAGCTATTCCTTGTCCTACTCTGAAGAATGCTTTGCGTTTTAAAAAATAGAAATTATAATGTCCGTATAGACCATAATTATCTCCTAAAAATTCATTTTTTAAATCTTGATAAATGAAAGAAAATCCCCAGTCAGGATAATTGTAACGTCGTTCCCATTCATTAAAGCCGTATGTCTTTCTATTATAACTTGCTATAAACCCTGTAGGGTGTCCTGTGATAAGATGCGCGATATCTTTGCTATGCTCTGCTATATTGCCGTAAAAGTAATTAAACTCGACATCAAAAGGCTTTTGTTCAGTTTCTTGCGTGTATATATGCCATGTGAATAAATAGACACAACATAGAATAAGGGCTCTAATTGGCATGAACACGTATGGGTTTTAAAATGCGAAAATATAAAAATAGAAGGGTTTTTATAGTACTTCTACTTATTTAGATGTATTTATAAAGTAGGAGCTAGATTTTTTTATAAAAAAAGAAGCTCCTTTGTAGAGGAGCTTCTTGCTTAAGGGTGGAAGATGGGGCTCGAACCCACGACCCTCGGTACCACAAACCGATGCTCTAACCAACTGAGCTACAACCACCATTTAAATAGCGACTGCAAAGATAATCAATCTCTATTTATTGACAATATATTTATAAAAAAAAGCTTCGCATATTTTGTGCGAAGCTTTTTAAAATAATGTAGTGGTATTAAGGTCTCACTTTTGCTTTATCAACAACAGGACGATTTTCTCTATTTACAAGTTCCCAGGCAGTTGCCATAACGAGTTTAACTCTTTTTTGATATAATGGATAGTTTATTTTATCTGGAGTGTCAGTAATCTTATGGTAATCTTCATGTACTCCATTAAAATAGAATATAATTGGGATATTGTGCTTTGCAAAGTTATAGTGATCAGATCGGTAGTAGAATCTATTAGGTTCGTTCTCTACATTATATCTATAGTCGAGCCCAATATTGAAGTATTTCATGTTTACAGCCGAAGAAATATTGTGAAGATCAGTACTTAGCTTATCTGATCCTATTAAGTAGATATAATTATTATCTTTTTTATGATCATAATCATTGCGTCCTATCATATCAATGTTAAGGTTTGCAATAGTATTTTCAAGAGGATATACAGGGTTTTCTGTATAATACTTAGAACCGTAAAGCCCTTTTTCTTCACCAGTTACATGAAGGAACAAAATTGAACGTTTTGGAGGGTATCCATCGTCTGATGCTAGTTTAAATGCTTCTGCAATTTCCAGAAGTGCAATAGTACCAGATCCATCATCATCTGCTCCATTGTACACATTTCCTTTGTTATCTTTTCCTATATGATCTAAGTGTGCAGAAATCACTAATATTTCTTCTGGTTTTTCAGAACCTTTAATAAAAGCGAGTACATTTTCAGATGCATTTAAGCCACTATTTTTTCTAAAAAATTCTTTAGGTACTGTTTGGAAATAATTTGCGTCTTTAGTTCCTGATGCTATTTTTTTAGTAATGTAATAGTTTCTTAAATATTCAGCAGCTTTTTTCTGTCCTGGTTCTCCTGTATTCCTTCCTTCCATCTCATCACTTGCATATACATAAAGCATTTCTTTAAGCTCGGCCTCAGTTATTGTATTAAGGTATTTCGGGAGTACTTTGTCACCATCACCTTCTAAAGATGTAACATCAATATATACAGGTTTTGCAGGTTCTACAACTGTTTTTTTTGCTTCCTTACATGAAAATAGTAGGGTACTTACGAGAAGTATATATAGGATTTTTTTCATTGCCATGATTATTTTGGGATGCTAAAATACTTAAAATTAATGGGATATTAATGTATGGGTATGCCTATAAAAAAAGCGACTCCTATAGAGAAGTCGCCTTTTCGTTATTAACACTTAAATTTAATTATTGAGCATTACTGGCATAACCAGCATTGTTACACTTTCTCCTTCGTCTAAGCCATCGATGGGAGTTAGTATTCCAGCTCTATTGGGTAATGACATTTCTAAGGAAACATCATTGGCATTCATATTATTAAGCATTTCTGTTAAGAAACGTGAGTTAAATCCTATTTGCATATCATCTCCTTGATAATCACAGGTGAGGCGCTCTTCTGCTTTGTTGCTATAATCTATATCCTCTGCAGAGATATTAAGTTCTGCGCCTGCAATTTTAAGGCGTATTTGATGTGTTGTTTTGTTAGAAAATATAGATACACGTCGTACAGAGTTTAAAAACTGATTACGGTCTATCGTAAGTCTATTAGGGTTTTCTTTAGGAATTACAGCTTCATAATTAGGGTACTTTCCATCTATAAGCCTGCATACTAATTCTGTATTGTCAAATGTAAATTTTGCATTGGCATCATTATATTCAACAAGAATCTCATCTTCATTTGCTCCTAATATACTTTTGAGTAAGTTAAGAGGTTTCTTGGGCATAATAAACTCTGCTGTTTGTGATGCTTTTATATCTGTGCGATTATATTTTACAAGTTTGTGAGCATCTGTAGCTACAAACGTTAGTCCATCTGTAGCAAACTGAAAAAAGACACCACTCATTACTGGGCGTAAGTCGTCATTTCCACTTGCAAAAATGGTATTGTTTATTGCAGTAGCAATAATATTCCCTGGAATACGTACCACACTAGGGTCTTCTAATGAAACAGCATTTGGAAACTCCGCCCCATCTGCATAGGCAAGTGCGTATTTTCCATGATTAGAACTTATCTCAACGGTATTATTTTCTTCTTGAGTAAATGTAAGCGGTTGTTCTGGGAATGTTTTTAATGTGTCTAAAAGTAATTTTGCAGGTAATGCAATACTGCCATTATCTACAGACTCTACTTCTAGTTTTGCCATTATTGTAGTTTCTAGGTCAGAGGCAGAAACTGTAAGTGCATTTCCATTTAATTCAAAAAGGAAGTTATCTAATATAGGAAGCGTGTTACTATTGTTGATTACACCTCCTAGAACTTGTAATTGCTTGAGTAAATAAGAACTAGAGACTATAAATTTCATATAAATTTGGAATTTGCTATTGCAAAAATTAAGATTAGTTGATCGTGCAATTTTTTATTAAAAATGCTACTTACAAATATATTTTAAAAGCTACGGTCTGTAAAAGAAACTTATTAACAGCTATCGTGTGTATTTACGTTTGCGAAGTATGTAAAACAGGATTCCAAAAATCGATAGAAACACCAAAGGAAGCCCGACAGTTAAGGCTTGCCACTTATTAAGACTTTTTGCTACTTGAGGTGTATTTAAAAAAGGCAGGGCAATCTCTTTACTACGTATGTTAATAAGCCCATTATCATCAAGGAGGTAATTAACAGTATTAAGAAGAAACTCTTTATTTCCGTATTGATTTCTAGTAAAGTAATCAAATCCTAATTCTAAAGCGTTTCCTTGTGGATCTACATCATTTGCAATAAGGTCACCATCGGCTATGATTACCATTTTAGAGGGGGCTTTTCCGCTTTCGCGAAAGCGTACTTTTTCTAATTTTACGGGTTGTATTCTGTTTTTAAAAGCAGATTCAAAAGTGCCTTCCAGTAGTACTGCCATGGGTTGACTCCCATCTTGATAATCTTCTTGTTTTGGTTCTATAGACACTTGATCTAAAGAAATTTCTTTTGGCGTGCCTTCTATTCGAGTTAAGGGGCTTGACGCTAGTAAAACTGTCTTGGTTATTGATGGCGTATTATTAAGAAGCTCAATTTGATTTGCATATGTAAATTTTACTGGCCGTTCTATATTGGTGTTAATAGGGTGTGTATTAAAAGAAGGCACGCTAGGTTGATAAAACCAAGGTAATTCTGTGTATTGTGAGCTACTGCCATCTCCTGTTGCCAAACTTAAAGGTGCAGAATATAAGTCTTTAATCAATACGGGGTTGATACGCGCGCCATATTTAAAGAAAAAATCGTTTAAATTGAGATCTCTAGGAAAAGCTAGAGCTTTACCGGTATCATTGCGAAGACTATCATTTTCCATTGCTACGGCATCTATGAGCCATAAGGAATTGCCTCCATTCATAGTGTATTGATCCAATACATATTTTTGTGCGTCTGTAAAGGCTTTTGTAGGTTTGGCTATGACAATAAGGTTAAATGTATTTTGTAAAGCTTGTAGCGCTTTTTCAGGTTCAGAGGTCACAGCATCCATAGGGAAAGGAGCAATACTATAGGTCTCACCTAATTTTCTAAACATATCTGCAATACGAGCATCCGGGAGTTCTCCATTATCTTTTAATACAGCAATTCGTTTTGTTTTTGCATTCAGTAATCGATTAAACCCATCGATAAAGGTGTATTCCAGGTTTTGAGTAGAGGCATATACAAATTGTTCCGGAGATGCTCCGGCAACATTTTTAATAAGCGATATAGGGACCGCTTTTCCGTTATGGTTTGCAGTAGCCCAGGGGAATAGTGTTTGTGTAGATGCTGCTCCATTACGTTTTACTTGAAGGGGGAGCGGGGTCATCCCAAAATCTGCAAATTGTTGAGCTACTACACTGGCATCTGCACCTTCTTCTATGGGGTTTGAGAAAACGAAAGATACATTACTATTATAATTTGTAATCTCTTCTAGTAAATAACGTGTCTCGTTTTGTAATTTTCTAAACTCAGCTGGAAATTCTCCATCCAAAAACACATCTATGATCATTGGACTTTTAATTTGATCAATGACTGCTTTTGCTGGTTCACTTAGTGTATAGCGTTTGTCTTGTGTAAGATCATATCTTTTATGTACTAAAGTACCAAGATAGTTTACTAGGATCAATCCTAAGATTGCAATGACTAGAGCAGGTATTTTTTTTATTTTTTTCACAAAATAGCGTTATCGAGTCTTTTGTAATTTATTCTTGGTGAGATAGATAAAAAAAATAATAAGACTTAAAAAATATAGGATATCTCGAGTATCTATAACTCCTCTACTTATACTATCGTAATGAGATTGCATTCCCAGATTAGCAATAAATGTATCTGCACTTCCCAATAAGTTATATGTAGCAAACCCTTCTAAGCCAAAATAGATAAAGAAGCACAGAAAGACTGCTATGATGAAAGCCACAATCTGATTGTTTGATAGGGTAGAAGCAAAGATTCCTATGGCGCTATACGTAGCTGCAAGTAATGTAAGGCCTATATAAGATCCAATGGTAACCCCTATATCAAGATTTCCTACAGGATTGCCTAGTTGATATATGGCTACGACATATATGAGTGTAGGAACTATTGCAATAATCATAAGCATGCATGCTCCGAAGTATTTACCCAGAACCAATTGCAAAGTGCTTATAGGTTTGGTAAGAAGTAATTCTAAGGTTCCCGATTTTTGTTCTTCACTAAAACTTCGCATAGTAACCGCTGGGATTAGAAAAGTAAAAACCCAAGGAGCTAGTTGAAAAAACGGTGCAAGGTCTGCAAATCCTGAATCGGGGATATTAAAGGAACCGTCAAAAACCCAAAGGAATAAACTGGTAACTACCAGAAATAAACCAATGACAAGATATCCAATAGGAGAGGCAAAGAAGGACTGTATTTCTTTTTTTAAAATTGCGTTCAACGCTCAGTTTTTTGAAATTGATTACAAACGTAAAACTAGTGTAGATTTTTGAACTGCAAAAGTTTTTATTTTTTTATAAAACGATAGATTGTAAAAGATATTTAATTATCCTTCAAAATCGTCCTCTCCTCCATATCCTCTTCCTGAACGTTCTCTCTTTTTCTTTTGATTAAATCTATAAGTAAAGGATAGGTTTATAGAACGTTCTCTAAACTGAAATTCACTCTCTCCCGGAAATGGAAATAGAATTTCTGACCTTCTTTTACGACTATTAAATAGATCCCTTATATTTAATGCGATAGACCCCCTTTCTTTAAAAACATCTTTGCTAAAAGCAAGATCTGTAGAAAAAATGCCATCATTCTTGCTTTGTGCAGTTTCAGAAGGTCCTCGGTAATTGATACGAGTTTGCCAGTCTATCTTTGCAGGGAGTGTGTATTTGTTATTAAGACGTACTGTCCAACTGGTATTTGTTGCTCCAAAATCTGTACCTTCAAAAACCCCTACTGTTTCAGAATTGAAAAGATTTGCATTTATATTAAGACGCCATTTACGTGAAGGTGCATATGTGAGTGTACCTTCTATTCCTATACGATCGTTGCGCGATAAATTAATAGGCGTTCTTCGTACTACAGGAATGTTTTCTCCATTGATAACTGTTGTTTCACCAGTGTCCTCAGTAATAAATGTGAATATGTCCTCGCTACGACGGAAGAAAATAGATCCATTGAGTGTTATTTTTCCTATTCGGTTTAAATACCCCAGATCTACTCCGTTTGATATACTTGGGTTAATATCAGGATTTCCTTGAAAAAGAGCTGTTGCACTAGTTCTTGACGGGAAAGGATTTATAAACCTGCTTCGAGCTCTACGTATTCTGCGGTTATATCCAAAACTTATAGTTTGCTTCTCATTTAACTCATAATTTAAGTTTACAGTAGGGAAGAGGTTTGTAAAATCACGATCAGAAAAATCATTGCTTGTACGTTGATCTATTTCTATGTCAGTGTGTTCTACTCGTAGTCCTATTAAATAATTAAACTTATTTATCTTACTACCCCATTGAGTGTAAACCGCGTTAATATTTTCTTTATAAATAAGGTTGTTGCTTAAATTTGTATCCAATAGAAAATCACCAGTTCCTTGGCCTAATTGATTAACTTCTTCAAAAGTTACTATATAATCTGTATTTAGTTCATTGAAATTACCACGATACCCCGCTTCAAAACGTTGGTTTTCTCCTATAGGAAGAATGTAGTCTGCCTGAACTAAAAAACGATTTTGATCTTCAATTGTCTGATTGGTTTCACGTTCTGTATTGCCTAATGGAGTAATTAAAAAGTTTTCTATTAAACTAAACTCATCTTCTGTACTATCTTCTAATTGAATTTCTATTGAAAGGTTTCCATCATTTTCCCATTTTTGATCATAATTAAGGCTATACTGTAATGTTTGATCTTTTTCATCTTCTGGAGAGATTCTCTGAGAAATACTTAGTATTTCAGAATTAGGTCCTAGCTGTAGGATATCATTTTCTGTGTTATTTTCATTATCACTATCTCTCACAACTACAGAAGCCGTAATACTCTTATTATTAGTTAAATAATATTCTATACCAAAATTTCCATTAAACCCAACACGATCTCTATCAAATTCTCTAGTTTCTTCTAAAGTATTTCCAGAATCAAATAGCGATGACGTAAAAGAATTTCCCAAGGTTCCTCGTCTATTGTAGCCAGCAGTAGTAAAAAAGTTTACATCTCCTGTTCTATAATTTACATTGCCCGATAGTCCATATGATTCTGGATATCCTACATTTGCCGTAAGTGCTCCATTAAGTCCTTGTAACTTACTGCGCCTTAATATAATATTTAGAATCCCAGCACTTCCTTCGGCATCATACCTGGCAGAAGGAGAAGTGATAACCTCTACTCGTTCTATAGATTCTGCGGGGAGTTGACGTAATGCATCTGTACTATTAAGACCTACTAACCCTGATGGTTTTCCGTTGATTAAGATACGTACGTCATCATTACCCCGTAAAGCGACATTTCCTTCTACATCTACAGATACAGATGGGACATTGTCAAGTACATCGCTTACAGTACCGCCACGTACAGTTAAGTCTTTCCCAACATTATATACTTGTTTGTCTAGTTTGAACTCTACTGTTGTTTTTTCTGCAATAACTGTTACTTCTTCTAAGGTTGCTGCATCAATTTCTAAGTTGATTTTACCAAGGGAAGTATCCTTAACTAATTTTTGAGATTTTAATACGATGGGTTTAAAAGAGATATATTCTATTTTAATGTCGTAGATTCCAGTTTTAGTAATGATAGAAAAACTACCATCGGCACTAGTAATACCTCCATTAATTTCTTTTGGATTCTTTGTATTTATTAAAGTAATTGTTGCGTATTCTAATGGGATAGCTTCTAGCCTGTCTTGAACATTGCCCGATATTGTAATTTCTTTTCTTTCAGGGCGTTGGCTATATGCAACTTGTACTGCGCATAATATGCTTAATACATATATAAGCTTCTTCACGTTTTTAAAACAATTTTAATCGAAAGTATGACATAAAAAAACGCCAGTAGTTAAACTGGCGTTAAATATTATTTGGAAGTAAAGAGACTAGCTTTTCTTTTTATTCTCCTTAATGAGATGTTCCAGCATTGTATACTGTTGGTCATTTAAGATATTACGTAAATTTGCTTCTTGCTTTTTGTCAATGGCTTCTATACGTTGAACTTTCTTAGTCTTATCTGTAATCTGTAAAGCATTTGATCTTTCCTGATTGAACGCAGTTAAAATTTTTAAAACAGCTTTTGATTGATAGTCAGAAACTTCGATGTTCTTTTGAAGTGCACTCACTACTGTTTTTGCTTCTTTTTGAGAATTGTCAGATTTGTTTACTGTAGACTTTGATATCTGGGCTTGTGCACTTGCAAAGCTAAGAAGGCATACAGTTATTAATAGGATTGCTTTTTTCATGATATGTAGTTTATAAAATAATAAATTGTAATAATTAAAACGTCAGTCGGTAGACTGACGTTTTGTGTATATAACACGCTATGTTTTATAGCTTATCCTTTTCTGAATTCTTTTGCGAGTTCAGTATATTTTGCAAACTGGGATGCATCAAGAACATTTTTCATGTTTTGCTCTTCTCTTAAATCCACTTTGTCTAATCTTACTTTTTTATCTTCTGCACTCATAGTAGACTCATTCACACTTTTTCTAGCAGCTGTATATGCTCCCATGATCTTTGTTACAGAAGCAACTTGTTGTTCTGAAAGATTCAGTTTTTGAATAAGTAATTCAGTAAGACCATCTTGAGCAGAAGTTTTTGTAGCAAGCGCTTTTAATGATGGGGCTTGTGCTTGTGCATATCCCATTCCTAAAAAACAAAGGATCGCTAGTACAATTAATTTTTTCATAATACTTTGAGTTAATTTTAAGTTGTCAATTTACAAAATAGATTTAATATTCAAAGGAGGACGGCCAATAATTGCTTTCTTTCCATTAATTACAATAGGTCTTTGTATTAATTTTGGATGCATTGCCATTGCTTTTATGATTTCTCCGTTGGTAAGTTTTCTGTTTTTGTAACTTTCTTTCCAGATCATTTCGTTAGTACGCACGAGATCAATAGGCTGAATTTCTAGTAATTCTATAATTTGTTCTAATGCATATGAGGACAGTGGCTCATCCATATATTTTATAATTTGGAAGGGTTTTCCAGAAGCTTCTAAAATGGCAAGTCCTTCACGACTCTTCATGCATCTTGGATTGTGATATATTTTTAGCATAGTTAGTTATTAGTTTGCTTTCGCGAAAGCGTATTTATGATTGTTTATAATTGTATTCCTAGGGCTTTTAATTGTACTTCAAGCGTTTGAGAATCTTTAAAATGAATACCCGTAATACCTACATCTTCGCATCCTTTTACGTTTTTTAAACTGTCATCTATAAATACTGCTTCTGAAGCTTTTATAGAATATCGTGAAAGCATTCGTTCATATATTTCGGAAAAGGGCTTGCGCATTCCTTCATCTCCAGAAACAAGTATGCCTTCAAACCATTGTAACCATGGAAATTTTGCAATTGCTTTAGGCCATGTTTCTCCACTCCAATTTGTTAATGCGAGTACTCTGTAATCTGGATTATTAACAAGTCTTTTTAAAATATCTAATGTTCCTTCATGTGCATATCCTAACATTTCTTCCCATCGACCATAGTACATTCGTATTAATTCCTCATATTCAGGAAATAAAGATACGCGTTCTTCGGTTGCTTTTTCTAGTGAATATCCCGCATCTTGATTTACATTCCAATCCCATGCACAGATATGTTCTAGAAACCATTCCATTTTTGTTCGATTCCCTCTAAATTCTTTGAGGTATACATACTCAGGATTCCAATCGATAAGAACACCTCCTAAATCAAAAATGACGGTTGTTATTTTTTTCATAGCTTCTGTAATCTTTTATAGTTATAGATTTTTATAGACCTAGTTTATAATTCATCACTCACTTCATCTTGCCCCATCATCATCAAGTAACTTTTTAAAAATGCGTCTATTTCTCCATCTAGTACTTTCTCAGGTTGTCTATATTCATAATTTGTACGATGATCTTTTACACGGCGATCATCTAGAACATAGGACCTTATTTGAGATCCCCATTCTATTTTCATCTTACTAGCTTCAATATCTTGTCGAGCTTCCATGCGTTTTCGTAACTCTATTTCATAAAGTTGAGATCGTAACATTTGCAATGCTGTTGCTCTATTGTCATGTTGTGATCTACTGTCTGAACATGATATTTTTATTCCACTAGGAAAATGTGTCAATTGCACTTTGGTCTCAACTTTATTTACGTTTTGTCCTCCTGCTCCAGATGATCTAGCTGTGACAATCTCATAATCAGAAGGATTAATATCGATCTCTATACTGTCATCTACGAGTGGATAGACGTATATAGACGCAAAGGATGTATGTCGTTTTGCATTACTATCAAATGGAGAAATACGTACTAAACGATGTACTCCATTTTCCCCTTTTAACCATCCAAAAGCATACTCACCATCTATTTCGAGAGTAACTGTTTTTATACCTGCAACATCACCTTCTTGAAAATTAAGTTCTTTAATTTTATATCCTTGTTTTTCTGCCCACATTAAGTACATACGCATAAGCATACTTGCCCAGTCACAACTTTCGGTACCACCAGCACCAGCCGTGATTTGAAGAACAGCACTCATTTCATCTCCTTCTTCAGAAAGCATATTTCTAAATTCTATACTTTCTAGAATAGTAATGGTTTTATCATATTGTATTTGAACTTCATCTTCGGTTGCATCCCCTTCTTTTGCAAATTCAAAAAGTACTTCTAAGTCATCACATAATGACTTTGAGGTTTCATAATCTTTTACCCATTTCTTTTTAGAACGTAGTATTTTCATAAAAGCCTCTGCTTCTTTGGCATCGTTCCAAAAATTTGGGTCAAATGTTTTTTCTTCATCGTTTGAAATTTCGATCAATTTGCGATCGATGTCAAAGATATCTCCTTAAGCTTTCTATACGCTCTTGGAGTGATTTTAATTGTTCGGTAGTAATCATGATGTATCTATAGGCATCAAAAATAAGTTCTTTTTATGTAAGAGTCCAAAGAATAGACTAGTAAAAAAGCTGGCAAGAGTACTCCTGTAATTATACTTCTATACTAACGACTGTAATAGAATATAATCAACTAACACACATAGTACTATGTTTCAAAAAACTACACATTATTTTATTTTATTAGTATGCTTGGGATTTGTAATTTCCTGCAATACAGACACTTCTGATGATGATATTTTTGTCAGCAATAAAACTGCCATTATACCTAATAGCGTTTCTGATGAAACAGATCAAGGCTTGACAGGACAAAATATTGATATTACTACACTACGAGGAGGAAATGGTTGCGCAAACGTAGTGATAATAAATGGCTATGCATATGCAGCATGTGATACGGAAATTCAAATCGCAAACCTTGAAACTGATGAGAGAAGCGTTGTTTCTATTGACGCAGATGATATTTCTGTTGATGTATCTAATGAGCTGTTGTTTACTCAGTCAGGATCAACTATCCATATGTTAACAGTTACTGATCCTATGTCTCCAGAAATAGTTGCTACACAAACAGCAAACTTTAGTATTTTTTCTGGTCTTTCTGCAGCAAACTGCGTATTGGCTGTTTCTGGAGGTGCTGGAGGTTCTAATACTCGAATTTTTAATTATTCTACTTCAGCACTTACGCTTGAAGTTGCTACAGATGGCATTCCAATTGTAGATAATCGTACAGGAGCTCCCGATGTATCTGTAAGACCTGTAAGTGGAGGTGCTCAAGGGTTTTATTCACAAGATTTGGGGAGTGTGGCAAATTGGGGCATACAGATAGTAAACTTTAATGGTGCTGGTGCTGTACTTTCTACTCCGGATGTTATTGTATTAACTCCTGGTTCTTTTGGAGGTCCATTTGGCGCTCCGTTTGGTCCTGCAAATTTCCCTGTAGAAAGTGAGTTTTTAAACGGAAATCTTTATGTAGCACATTTTGCAGCTCAAGGCATAGAGGTAATAGATATAGAAAATAGCAATTTATTATCTCCTATCTCACTTCCTTATGAGCCTATACATATAACTACAGATGGAAATTCTTTGTTTGTCGTAGGATTAACTAATGATGAGGTCGATGAAATTGATCCTTCTAGTGGGTCTGTGATTAATTCCTTTGGAAGTTCTTTAGTAGAACCTACTGGGGTAGCTGCATCTAGTACACATATCGTTGTTGCAGATCAGAGTTTAGGACTTATTGTTATACCAAGATAAGAAGGATTTATGATAAGATAATTATGCTTTTGCGAAAGCATACAAACTCCTATCTTAGCTACTCTTTAAAATCTGGCAATGAGAGATATAATATTTGTACTAGTCGTACTGTTTTTTAGTGGAATAGGGAATGCACAATTTCTGGCTTCAAAGTCAGATCTTCAAACACAGGAAGGTTTTTTTAAAATCCATTACAATGAAAATGAAGACAAACTATATCTAGAAGTAGATCAAGTAGATCAAGCGTTTTTATATGTACATTCATTACGTACAGGACTTGGATCTAATGATATAGGTATTGACCGAGGACAGTTAGGAGGGACCGCTATTGTAAAGTTCCAAAAAGCAGGTAATAAATTATTACTTGTTCAGCCTAATCAAAATTATAGAGCCAATACCAAAAATAAATTAGAACGTAGATCTATTGAAGAAGCTTTTGCAAAGTCGGTTCTTTTTGGTTTTCCAATAAAAGAGACCAAAGGGGATACATATGTAATAGATATCACTCCTTTTTTGATGGAGGATACTCATGGTGTTGCCAGTCGTTTAAAAAGTAAAAAAGAAGGGACTTACAAGATTGATCATAGTCGAAGTGCATTGGCTATGGAACGAACCAAGAGTTTTCCTGATAATACAGAGTTTGAGTCGCTACTTACCTACAAAGGTCAAGCTACTGGAGCTAATATTAGGACAGTTGCTCCAGATAGTAAGGCATTAACAGTAATCCAGCATTATTCATTTGTAAAGCTCCCTGATGATGCGTATACTCCTAGAGAATTTGACCCTAGAGCAGGAAACATTTCTACGACTTTTTTAGATTATGCTACCCCAGTTCAAGAACCTATACGCAAGCGTTATGCTAATAGACATCGATTAGAGAAAAAGAACCCTAATGCAACCGTAAGTGAAGCGGTAGAACCTATTGTTTATTATTTAGACCCCGGGACACCAGAACCCGTACGCTCAGCACTTTTAGATGGTGCGAGGTGGTGGAATCAAGCCTATGAGGCTATAGGTTTTAAAGATGCTTTTCAAGTAAAAATGCTTCCTGAAGATGCAGACCCTATGGATGTACGATATAATGTTATCCAGTGGGTACATCGTAGTACACGTGGTTGGAGTTATGGAGCTAGCGTAACTGATCCTCGTACAGGAGAGATTATTAAAGGACATGTAAGCCTAGGCAGTTTGCGAATCAGGCAAGACTTCTTGATCGCTCAAGCACTAATGAACAAACCATTTGCAGATAGTGATGATAATTATACCCCAATGTTGGAAATGGCTTTGGCTCGTATACGACAACTAAGTGCTCATGAAGTAGGCCATACTATTGGGTTTGCACATAACTTTGCGGCTAGCCCTAATGGACGGGCGAGTGTTATGGATTACCCTCATCCTACACTTATTTTAAAAGGCAAAAATGTAGATTTTTCTAATGCCTATGCTACGGGAATAGGAGAATGGGATAAAGTTACTGTTGCCTATAGTTATGGGATTGTACCTGATGGGGTTAATGAGAAGGATTATTTAAATAATATCCTAGAGACTTCAGAAAAAAAGGGATTACGATATATTACAGATAGTGATGCCCGACCTCGAGGAGGAGCACATTATAAAGCACACCTTTGGGACAACGGTACAAATGCCACAGATGAATTAAAAAACTTACTAGCGCTCCGTGAGCAAGCCATTCGTAATTTTTCTGAGGATAATATTCGTACTAATGAACCTTACTCAGTTTTGGAAGATGTTTTTGTCCCCTTATATTTTTACCATCGTTATCAAACAGAAGCGACGGTCAAAATGATAGCAGGAATAGATTATAATTATGCGGTTAAAGGAGATCAACATCTTAAAATTGTTAAGGTACTGGATGCTGACGAACAGCGTAAAGCACTATCTGCTGTATTAGAAACTCTTAATGCAAAAGTACTGGCTATTCCAGAAGATAAACTTGCCTTATTCCCTCCAAGAGCACATGGTTACTGGAGATCTAGAGAGAGTTTTAAAAGTAAAATGGATGTCGCTTTTGATGCTTTAGGAGTCGCATCTACAGCTAGCGATATGACTTTAGGTCTTCTGTTACACCCAGCTCGCGCTAATAGATTGATACAACAAAAATCCTTAGATACTAAACAACTTGGTCTTGAAGAAGTTTTACAGGAACTTGTTGATAAAACGTTATATTCAAATAGTAAAAATGCGTACAATAGCGAGGTACAACAAACTATTAACTATAATGTAATTAAACATTTGATTAATCTAGCATTGCATAAAAATGCAATTCCTCAGACGTCTGCTTTCGCGAAAGCACAACTCAAGAAAATAAAATCTAAGCTTTCTAAAAATACAGGTCCAAATGCTCAATATATGATTGATATTATAAATAATGCATTTGCTAAACCAGAAAACTTTAAAGTATTGCCCTCTCCAAAGATTCCAGATGGCTCACCTATAGGATGCTTTGAAAAGATTATATATCAGGAATAGATATTTCATAAACATAATAAATACAACCTCTGCTTTTATTTAAATTTTTTATTCTATGAAAATAGACCTGCGATCAGATACTTTAACAAAGCCTACACCAGAGATGCTAGCTTTTATGATGCAAGCTGAAGTAGGGGATGATGTATATAAGGAAGATCCTACTGTTAACGAGTTAGAACATCGTATTTCTGCTCTTTTTGGAATGGATAGTGCATTGTATTTCCCAACAGGAAGTATGACAAATCAGGCAGCGATAAAGATACACACCCAACCAGGAGAACAACTTATTGCAGATGCATATGCGCATATATATAATTATGAAGGCGGTGGCGTATCTTTTAATAGTGGCGTATCCTGTAAATTACTTAATGGCACCAGAGGAATGATTACTGCTACTCAGGTAGAGGCAGCAATAAATCCACCTGATTTTTATCATAGTCCACTTACAACATTGGTTTGCCTTGAAAATACAACCAATAAAGGGGGAGGAGCATGTTACGATCTAGATGAAATTAAAAAAATAAAGAGTGTTTGTGATCAATATGGATTAGGATTACATCTTGATGGTGCTCGGTTATGGAATGCAATAGTAGCTCATAATGAAGACCCGATACTATATGGACAACTCTTTGATACAATTTCTGTATGTCTCTCTAAAGGGTTGGGCGCCCCAATGGGGTCCGTATTAGTAGGTAAACAACGCTTTATGGATAAGGCAATGCGTGTACGTAAAGTCTTAGGGGGAGGTATGAGGCAAATAGGGTATGTAGCAGCAGCAGGTTTATATGCATTAGATCATCATATAGATAGATTAAAAGAGGATCACCGAAGAGCAAAAGAGCTTGCAAAGCAATTAGAAAAAGTGCAATGTGTAAACTATATAGTTCCAGTAGAGACTAATATTGTGATTTTTAAACTCACGGATTCTCCTGACTCACAAACATTTGTTAGTAGATTGTCTGAAAATCAAATAATTATAAGTGATATGGGACAAGGAATGTTGCGATTAGTAACTCATTTGGACTATACCGAAGAGCAACATCAATGCTTTTTAAAGTTTTTGGACACATATTAGTTAAATATTTCTTCTTAAAATTTAACCTAAATAATGCAGTTTCTCTTAAAAACTATGAGTAATTGTGTTTTTTGTCGATATTTTATGGTATTACATCTATGAAATAATTTCTTAAAATTTGTTAAAGGATTAGTTTAAGTCATTGATATATTTTTGTATTTTAATATGAATTCCAACACATTAACTTAAAACTATCAATTATTATGAAGAAAATTTTATTATTATGTTCGGTTTTTGGTTTTGCCTTTGCTTCAGTACAAGCACAGGATTTACCAGCAAACCCTGAGCCAGGAAAATGTTATGTACGTTGTACAACGCCAGATATTTATGAGACTCAAACTGTGCAAATTCAAAAGACACCAGCTTATAAAGTGTTAAGAGTAGTGCCTGCACAATATGAAACTCAAACTGAGCGTGTATTGGTAAAAGCTGCTTCTAAGCGTCTTAAAGTAATCCCAGCTACGTATAAAACAGAAACTGTAACATATGTTAAGAGTACAACTGGATCTTCATTACGTATTATTCCAGCTTCTTTTGCAAATGGATCAGAAACCATCGAAACAAAAACTGCTTATGCTCAATGGGAACTTGGAGCTCCAGCTCCTGATTGTGCTTCTAGTAATCCTGATGATTGCCGTTACTGGTGTTATAAAGGATATCCTGCAGAGTATCAAACAGTTTCTTTAAAAACACTAGCAGCAGATGCTTCTGTACAATCTACTCCAGGTGGTTCTTCAAATGCTACTTATACAAAAAGAGTTGTAGATCAACCTGCTCGTGTTGTAGAAGAAGTAATTCCAGAAGAATATGGTACTATTACTAAGACAGTACTTGTAAAGGATGCAACAACTACTGAAGAAACTGTACCAGCTACATATACTACAGTAAGTAAAGAAGTTCTTAAGCAAAAAGGTGGATTGACTACTTGGAGAGAAGTAGAATGTGCTCTTGTTGAGTATCAAGCACTTCCAATTAATTGGAATTTAAACAGTGCTACATTGACTTCTAAGGCAAAAAATCTTATAGATACACGTTTATTGCCTCTATTAGCTCAAAACCCTGGTGTTAAATTAGAAATTGCTTCTCATACAGATTCAAGAGGAAATGCAACTTCAAATCAGGATCTTTCTGAGCGTCGTGCACAAGCAGTAACTAACTATTTAATTTCTAAAGGAATTAACAATAGCTTACTTGTAGCAAATGGTTTTGGAGAGCGTAAGCTTAAAAACAGATGTTCTGATGGAGTTTCTTGTACTGAGCGTGAGCATGCAGCAAACAGGAGAACAGAATTCCGTTTGATCAATAACTAAGAGTGTTATTTATTATGTAAAAAAGGCGTTTCTATATAGAAACGCCTTTTTATTTTTATCGGTTTATTGAGTCTAGAACGCCTAAGAGAATTGCACATCCTTTTCGTATCTCTTCTTCTGATATCGTAAGAGGAGGCGTTAACCGAATTGCACGTTCTTCAAAAAGTAACCAAAATAAGAGCAACCCTTCTTTTTGAGATTGTAAAATAACTTGGGAGGCTATAGATGCATTTTTTGTTATTAATGCAAGCATTAATCCTTTTCCTCTTATCTCATCTATTAAGGGATGCACTAAGAGTTCCCTAATGAGTACTTCTTTTTTTAAAGTTTGTTGAATTAAATCACTTTCTGTGATTTCTTGTAATGTAGCTAAGGCTGCTGCTGCAATTACAGGATGGCCTCCAAAAGTTGTAATATGTCCCAACTTTGGATTGTCTGATAATAAGGACATATGCTTTTTTGAAGCAGTAAATGCACCTATAGGCATACCACCACCCATACCTTTACCAGAAACTAAAATATCTGGTATAACATCATAGTGTTCAAAGCCAAACAATTTTCCTGTGCGACCAAAACCAGGCTGAATTTCATCTAGGATTAATAAGGCGTCTACTTCTTGACACCTCATTTTTATTTTTTTAAGAAATTGATTTTTAGGTACTATAAATCCTGCACCTCCTTGAATGGTTTCCAAGACAACTGCTGCTGTTTGTTCGGTGATAGTAGACAAGTCGGCTTCATTGTTATAGGTGATAAATGAAATATCTCCAATACCGGGTCTAAAAGGAGCAATACGTTCTTCATGACTCATCAGGCTAAGGGCTCCATAGCTATTACCATGATATGCATTATAGGCAGCGATGATTTCTGTACGGCCAGTAACTCTTCTAGCTAGTTTAATTGCTCCATCAATAGCTTCTGTACCGCTATTTACAAGATAGGTGCTTTCTAAAGGTGAAGGAAGATTACTTGCAAGAAGTTTTGTTAATTGAACTGAGGGTTTTTGAATATACTCTCCATAAACCATTACATGTAGATAGGCATCTAGTTGTTTTGTAATAGCTTCTTTTACTCGTGGATGCTGATGACCTAAACTACAGGCCGATACTCCAGCTATAAAATCTATGTATTCCTTCCCATTATTATCATATACATAACTTCCTTTTGCAAAAGCGATTTCTAATGCAAGAGGATGAGGTGTTGTTTGAGCTTGATATTTTTGGAAGTCAGAATACATACACGTAGTTAGTTAACCATCATCTTTCTTTTTGGTAGTATCACTTCCTTTACCGTATTTTTTTTGATACTCTTTTTTTTGAGCTTCTGTTTTATTTTTATCAATTACAGATTGCAAGTCATCTTGAGAAGCTTTGTTTTTTGATTCTTCTTTGTTTCCTATTTTAGGTGCATCATCTTTTCTATTTAATAACTCTTCCGGAGTCAGATCTGATGCTTTTGGTATGGTAGGAATTTCTCCGTCTGGCGGGCTGTCAAAGAAATCGGTATCTATATTGGGTAATGGTATCCCTTTAATTTTTGTCATCTCAAAGGGAGCTTCCCCTTTAAAAATATCTTCTTTACTTAGTAGTTGTTCATCTCCTCTCCAGTTAAAGGTGTCGAAGGTTTGTTGCTGTTGAATAAACTGCGATTCTGGCCATACATTTCCTCCGGGGTCTTTATATTTTGTTATTTCATCAATGGCTTTATCAACAAATAATATGGTGATGGATGCAGACTTACTTTTGTCTATGCCTTGAAGTTTACCAGTTTCCTCTCTCATATATACAATACTCTCAGCATTATTTATAATATCGACCTTATGAAGTTCATTATCTTCATTAAAAAATCCATATAACTTTTGCCCTCGTACTTGATTGTACCCAGATATGGTATCTCTTTGTGCTATAAATGCATTATTAAATACTTTTAGGGAGTCTAGTTTTTCTGTTTTAGTATTGTTAATAAGGTGAATACTATCTCCAGTGATTTGACTTTGATCACTCCATAAGATGGGTTTTCGTATCATTTGAGTGAGTCCTGTTTTTTGATTAATATGTATGGAATCACATTTACCACTTAAATCACTTTTAAATAAACGTACGTTATAATACCCTCTTACGATACGATTCTCAGGTTTCCCAGTGACAATAAGTCGATCTCCATGAACATAGACTGAGTCTTGTTCTTCTACTGTAATTGCCACAGCTCTTTTTGTGATAAAAACTGAATCTTTTTCTCTATAAACTTCTGCATAATGGCCTTTTATAAGACTATTGTTAAGTGTATCTAAGACTTTAATATTATTAGTTGCACTTGCAAAATTTGTTACTCTATCGAAGTAAAGACTATCTCCATAGACTTGTCGATTATCATAATCTATACGTGATTTTTTCACAAAATATCCATTGTCATTTTTTGTGTCATAAAAGCCACGTTCACAATAGACTTTTGAGGAATCACTTGTAATTGTTGTTGGGCCATATAGATAAGCATGTTCTGTTTCACTATAAAAATCTAATTGCTCACTATTGATTACATACTCTGGATTTGTAACAACTACTTTATTTATAAAAGAAATTTTATCGTCTTCGAGATAATAACGACCTATTCTGCTGGTTATCTCACTATTGGGAGAGGTTACTATACCACCACTTCTGTAGTATGCTTGTTGTTTGATACGATCAAAATACATCGTGTCTGTGGTAACCGTAGTTGTATCTTTTTTTAGCCAGACATTGCCTCTAGCATATGCAAATTTAGTATTTCCATTGTATTCTGCATAGCGGCTTCTCATAGAGACTGAATCTCCTTGTTTGATTTTTACATTGCCTAGCGCTCTAACAAAATTTTCGTCTTTATAGTGAAAAGCTAAATCACACCACATTTCAACTCCCTCATGTATGATATAGACTTGATTGGTTGCTTTATTCATGATAAAAGCTCCTGGATACTTTTCTTCGTCTATTCTTGATACATCAGATGTGATGTCTATCTCTTTTCTTTTTTGTTCTTGAGTATAAGCTTTCGCGAAAGCGAATAAAACAATCAAGAGAACACCTATATTTTTTAAATACTGCATGTCTGACAAAAATAAGCAAATTGCTTGCCGAAAGCGTTAATGAAGTGTCAAAAGGACTTTTTATATAAAAACCCGCTACTATACGATAAGTAAACGGGTTTTATATAGGTACTTTTGCAAGATATTATCTTATAATAGTTTGTGTACGGTCGGGACCGACAGAAACTATTTTTATAGGCGTCTCTAGCTCTTTTTCTAAGAAATCTATGTAATCATTTAGTGCTTTTGGTAGTTGAGAAGCATCGGTCATTTTTGTAAGATCTTCTTCCCAGCCTGGCATTTCTTTATATACGACTTCTATATTTTCTGGCTCAATATTATATGGGAGATGTTCGATAGTCTCTCCTTTATATTTATATGCCGTGCATACTTTTAAGGTCTGAAAACCAGAAAGCACATCTCCTTTCATCATCATAAGTTGTGTTACACCATTGATCTGCACAGCATATCTCAAAGCTACAAGATCTAACCATCCACATCTTCTTGGTCGGCCTGTTGTAGCTCCAAATTCGTTTCCTACGCGACCCATAGTCTCTCCATCGCTATCAAATAATTCTGTAGGGAAAGGTCCAGAACCTACGCGTGTAGTATATGCCTTAAAGATTCCAAAAACTTCTCCTATTTTATTAGGTGCTACCCCTAAGCCAGTACATGCTCCTGCTGCTGTAGTGTTTGAAGAAGTTACATATGGATAGGTTCCAAAATCTATATCTAGCAATGAGCCTTGTGCTCCTTCTGCTAGGATCGTTTTTCCAGCTTTTTGAGATTGATATAAATATTCTTCCGAATCTATGAATGTTAGAGTTTTTAAAACTTTAATGGCGCCAAAAAACTCAGTTTCTAGCTCATTGAGGTCATACTCTATTTTTGCATCATAGAAATCTATCATAGCAATATGCTTATTGCGTAATGCTTTATAACGTTCTTTCCAATCTGATAATTCTAAATCCCCCACACGGATACCATTTCTACCTGTTTTATCCATATATGTAGGTCCTATTCCTTTAAGTGTAGATCCTATTTTTGCTTTCCCTTTTGATGCTTCTGATGCAGCGTCAAGGAGGCGATGTGTGGGTAAAATCAAATGTGCTTTTCTGGAAATGCGCATTTTAGAAACGTAGTCAAGTCCTTCAAACTTATCTAGATTTTCTAGTTCACGTTTAAAAATAACAGGGTCAATTACAACTCCATTTCCTATAATATTCATGGCATTATCATGAAATATACCCGATGGTATTGTATGAAGAACATGTTTTATACCATCAAATTCAAGAGTATGTCCAGCATTTGGACCTCCTTGAAATCGAGCTATAATGTCATAATCTTTTGTGAGTACGTCTACAATTTTTCCTTTTCCTTCATCTCCCCATTGGAGACCTAGTAGTAAATCTACTGCCATTCGTATTGTTAGTTTGAGGTGGTGTTCTTTTTTCCGTAAAAGTATAAAGAGTGTTTATCTATAGTGATATCAAAAACTTCTTCAATTGTTTTTTTAATAGCTTGTATACGTGGGTCACAAAATTCTATGACTTCTCCATTGGCTAGGATGACATGGTCATGTTGTTTGTCAAAATATGATTTTTCATATTGAGCTTGTGTATTCCCAAATTGGTGTTTGCGCACGAGTCCACATTCTAACAAAAGCTCTATGGTATTGTATAATGTAGCTCGACTTACACGGTAATTTTTGTTCTTCATGTTGATATAGAGGGATTCTATATCAAAATGTTCTTGATTGTTGTATATTTCCTGTAGAATTGCGTATCGCTCTGGTGTTTTACGATGACCTTTCTCTTCTAGATAGGATGTAAATACATTTTTTACAACCTCCTGATCTTTATTTATGGTGGCTTTTACACTCATGACACTATTAAAGATGCGAAGTTAATGAATTATACTCTAGTGACTTTGTCAATACCATTGATTTTTTTTAAGTTATCTATTAACTTTTTAAGATGTTCCTTACTTTGTACAATAACAATTATGTTTCCATTAAACACCCCTCCATTAGTTGTAAAACTAATCCCTTTGATGTTTACATGCATATGGTCTGAAATTTCTTTGGTTACCTCATTGACAAGGCCAAGATTATCAATTCCGGTAAGTTTAATTTCTACTTGATGACCTACAGCACTAGAGTCTATCCATTTTGCAGAGATGATACGGTATGCATATTTACTCCGCATAGAAATTGCATTTGGACAATTATTTTTGTGAACTTTTATGCCTTCATTAATTGTAGTAAAACCAAAAACAGGATCTCCAGGGATAGGCTTACAGCATGGAGAGATTGTATAATCTAATTTTTGTTCATCAGGACCAAATACCAGATCATCGTACTTGTTTGTGATTTCATCTCTATCTACATCTTCAGGAGTACTATTTTTTCGAATTTTATTTTTAATAAAACTCATAAAAGCATTACTACGTTGTGTAGCAAATTCTTTTATCATTTTATTATCTATAGTACCTATACCTACTCTGTAAAATAAATCCAAACTGGTATTTAATTTAAAGTAGGAGACAAGTTCATTTACTACTTTTTCATTAAGTTGAATCTTTTGAGATTTAAGTTTTCTAGAGAGTATCACTTTTCCGTCTGCTGCGGTTTCTTTTTTCTCATCTTTTAGGGATGATTTAATTTTTGATCGCGCTCTAGCAGTAGTGGCATAGTCTAACCAGTTATTTGTAGGTTTTGCATGGTCTGAAGTTATAATTTCTACTTGATCTCCACTTTTAAGTTCTTGACTTAAAGGGACTAACTTTCCATTTACGCGGGCGCCTCTAGTATGGATTCCTACTTCTGTATGTACACTAAATGCAAAGTCTAATGGTGTCGCTCCTTTGGGTAAGGATTTGAGATCTCCTTGAGGTGTAAAAACAAATATTTCTTTATTATAAAGATTGAGTTTGAAGTTTTCTACAAAATCGACAGCATTTGTATCTGGATTTTCAAGGGCTTCCTGTAATTTATTAATCCACTCATCCAGACCTTTGTCACCATCATCTCCTTGCTTGTATTTAAAGTGAGCTGCATATCCTTTTTCTGCTATTTCATTCATACGATCTGATCGTATTTGCACTTCTACCCAGCGACCTTTTAATCCCATAACTGTAATATGAAGCGCTTCATAACCTGTAGATTTTGGTGATGAAATCCAATCCCGAAGTCGGGTAGGGTTAGGTCTAAAGTGATCTGTAACAATAGAGTATATTTTCCACGCTAAAAATTTCTCGTTAGCCGCATCACTTTTATAGATTATTCGAATTGCAAATTTATCGTAGACTTCCTCAAAGCTTACTCCTTGATTTAAAATCTTACGCCTAATACTATAAATAGATTTAGGACGTCCTTTAATTTCATAATTTAACCCTTCTTGGTCTAAGGAATCTTCAATTACCTTTTTAAAATCACGTATGTATTTGTCTTGTTGCTCTTTACTTTCTTTGATTTTATCTTTAATGTCTTTATACACATCTGGTTCTGTATATTTAAGACTTAGGTCTTCTAGTTCGGTTTTGATATTGTATAATCCCATTCTATGCGCAAGAGGAGCATAGATATATAATGTCTCACTAGAAATCTTTGCTTGTTTGTCTGGGCGCATAGCGTCCATGGTTTGCATATTATGCAAACGATCTGCTATTTTAATAATGATTACTCTCGGATCATCATTAATAGTGAGTAGCATTTTCCGAAAGTTTTCTGCCTGCAGGGATACATCTCTATCTTTTTTTAAGTTTGATATTTTTGTAAGCCCATCTACAATACGCGCTACAGTTTCTCCAAAAATTTGCTCAAGATCTATAAGGGTATATTCAGTATCTTCTACAACATCATGTAACAATGCTGCTGCTATAGATGTAGCATCGAGTCCAATTTCGCTAGCAACGATTTGCGCAACAGCCAGAGGATGGAAAATATAGGCCTCACCAGATTTACGGCGTTGTTTTTTATGTGCATCTACAGCAACATCAAAAGCCTTACGGATCATTTTTTTATCTGTGGTCGTAAGGGTCTGATAGCTTATACGCAGTAATTTTTTGTACTGACGTGTAAGTTCTTTATTTTCGGATTCTATGAATGCAGGTGTAAGTTCCATCGTTACAACTAATGTACTATTTTATATGTAATAGGCAAAGCAAAAAGCATACCCTTTATTTGTAATATAGATGTTACTTATATTGTTTCAGAATATTTAATTTTGGTCGTTCTCTGAACTACTATTTGTTATCTTCGCGCAAAATTCTTTATATGAGTATTTTCTATGTACTTATTGGCTTTTTACTACTTGTAGTTGGTGGTGAGTTTTTGGTACGTGCATCTGTAGGGCTTTCCTTTAAACTCAATCTTTCTAAGATGGTTATAGGGTTAACTGTTGTTTCTTTTGCAACCTCTGCTCCAGAACTATTAGTAAGTTTGCAGGCTGCTTTAGATGGAAATTCCAATATAGCTCTTGGAAATGTAATAGGGTCTAATATCGCAAATATAGGTCTGGTACTTGGTCTTACGGCAATTATATCTACACTGACAGTTGATAAAGACTTTTTTGGCTTTAATTGGCCAGTGATGATGCTATTTTCTATTGCGTTATACTTTATGCTTAGTAATGATAGAACGCTATCCCAGATAGAAGGCGTAGGTCTGGTAAGTGCTCTTAGTTTGTATTTGTTTTTTTTAATACGGCGAGCGCGTAAAAATCGCATTGATGATGGGGTAGATGATGGACTTGCAAAAAGTTCTTATTTTAAAATTGCTATTTGGTTAGTTATAGGAGCATTGGCATTGTATTTTGGTTCAGAATGGTTAGTGCAAGGAGCAGAATCACTTGCAAAAGCTGTTGGTGTGAGTGATACTGTTATTTCTATGACGGTAATTGCAATAGGAACCAGTGTTCCAGAATTAGCAGCTTCTATAATTGCAGCTTTAAAAAAAGAGAAAGCGATTTCTCTGGGAAATCTTATAGGTTCTAATATATTTAATATAGCGTCGGTATTAGGGTTTACATCTATGATAAAGCCTATCAGTGATTTTGATGCCAGTGTTTTGTCTACTAATATTTTTTGGATGATAGGTTTTGCGGCAGTTCTTTTACCGCTTGCTTTTTTGCCTAAACGTTTAAAAATTTCTAGATATAAAGGTTTATTAATTTTTGTAGCCTATTTACTCTTTATTGGATCTACATTTATGTAATCGTGGTTCGCTTTCGCGAAAGCATAAACCTCTTATAAAAGGAAACGCTCATTAGAATTACTAATGAGCGCTTAACCATAAATAATCAATTAATTAAATTTTTGCACTTTTTACGGTTTCTACAATACGTCCTGCAATCTTGTATGGATCTCCATTTGAAGCTGGTCTACGATCTTCAAGCCATCCTTTCCAACCTTGCTCCACAGTAATAATAGGAATACGTATAGAAGCTCCACGGTCAGATACTCCATAAGAGAAATCATGTATAGATGCCGTTTCATGAAGACCTGTTAAACGTTGGTCATTATATGCTCCATATACAGCAATATGCTCTGCAGCTACTGGTCTGAATGCTTCACAAATTTTTTCATATGTTTCTTTAGATCCGCATGTACGCAAGGTAGTATTTGAGAAATTGGCATGCATTCCTGATCCATTCCAATCCCCTTTAACCGGTTTTGGGTGGTATTCTATGTACCATCCATATTGTTCTGTAAGACGATCTAATAAGTAGCGTGCTACCCATATTTCATCACCTGCTTTTTTTGCGCCTTTGGCAAATAATTGGAATTCCCATTGTCCTGAAGCAACTTCTTGGTTAATTCCTTCAAAATTTAATCCAGCTTCAATACACAAGTCTGCATGCTCTTCTACAAAATCACGTCCATGTGTATTTTTACCCCCTACAGAGCAATAGTACATCCCCTGAGGTCCTGGATATCCTCCTACTGGGAATCCTAATGGGAGACCTGTGGCAGTATCCATAATAAAGTATTCTTGCTCAAAACCAAACCAAAAATCATTATCATCATCATCAATCTTTGCACGATGGTTTGATGGGTGAGGAGTACCGTCTGCACTTAATACCTCAGTCATTACTAAGAACCCATTCTCACGTTGAGGATCTGGATAAATTGCTACAGGTTTCAATAAACAATCTGATGCTCCACCAGAAGCTTGTTTTGTTGATGATCCATCAAAAGACCAGATAGGACAATCTTCAAGTTTTCCACTAAAGTCATTTACGACCTTAGTCTTACTTCTCATGTTTTGTGTGGGCTCATACCCGTCTAACCAAATGTATTCTAGTTTTGACTTGCTCATAACGGCATATTATTTTTTATAATTAAGATGCAAATATACATTTTTACATTAGTTAGGTTTATAAATAGAGGGGCTATTTATTAAAAAAATCAATAATTTTATTAACAACCCCTATTTTTTTAGGGGTATCTTATTTTTAGGGTGTGTTTTTTGAAATACTTGTATATTTGCCATAGTTTAATTCTTAATAATGTATTTGCTCCTGCCAAAAGTAAATCTGTTAGTATGAATAAATACTCGTTAGCACGTCTCCACTATAGTAATTATTGTAGGAGATCTAATAAAACTATAGATATGCCTATATTAAGATTTCAAGCACTTCATGATGTACAACATCGTGTATTAAGTAATAATAAGGAAGAGGATCGTCGTTCATTGTTATATAATAATAACGTCTTTGAAGAACAAGCGATGCGTCAACATCTTCCAAAATCTGCTTTTGAAAGTGTAATGAGTGCTATCCGTAAAGGAGATAAAATTAATCGCACCACTGCAGATGCTATTGCTACAGGAATGAAACTCTGGGCATTAGACAAGGGTGCTACTCATTATACACACTGGTTTCAACCTCTTACTGGAACAACAGCAGAAAAGCATGATGCTTTTTTTGAAATTACTACCGATGGGAATGTTATAGAAAAATTTGATGGAGGACAACTTGTCCAGCAAGAGCCAGACGCTTCAAGTTTCCCACATGGTGGTATACGTAATACATTTGAAGCACGAGGTTATACAGCTTGGGATCCTACCTCCCCGGCGTTTATTTATGATACCACATTGTGTATACCTACTGTATTTGTTGCATATACTGGTGAAGCATTGGATTATAAAACCCCTTTATTACGCGCATTGAATGCTATTGATGATGCAGCAACAGATGTTGCAAAGTATTTTGATAAAAATGTATCTAAAGTAAATGCAACTTTAGGATGGGAGCAAGAATTCTTCCTTATTGATAGCGCATTGGCCGCTGCAAGACCTGATATCATGCTTACTGGAAGAACTCTACTTGGACATGCATCTGCAAAAGGGCAACAGCTGGATGATCATTATTTTGGTTCTATACCTACTCGTGTTTTGAACTATCTCAAACAGTTAGAACAAGAATGTCTTGTTTTAGGAATACCTGTTAAGACTCGTCATAATGAAGTAGCTCCTAATCAATTTGAAATTGCCCCTATTTTTGAAGAAGCAAACCTTGCGGTAGACCATAATTCTTTACTTATGGATATCATGGAGAAAGTTGCTGAACGTCATCACTTCAAAGTTCTTTTTCATGAAAAGCCTTTTGATCAAATTAATGGTAGTGGTAAACATAATAATTGGTCACTAGCAACAGATACAGGAGTAAATTTATTGAGTCCGGGTAGTACCCCTATGAAGAATCTACAATTTTTGACATTCTTTATAAATACCATTAAAGCTGTATATACGTATGAAGAGCTATTAAGAGCATCAATTGCTAGTGCAGGAAACGATCATCGTTTAGGAGCAAATGAAGCCCCTCCTGGGATTCTGTCAGTATTCATCGGGACACAATTAACACAAGTTCTTGACGAGCTTGAAAAAGTGACAGACGGTAAATTGTCTCCTCAGGAAAAGACAGATCTTAAGCTTAATGTAGTAGGTAAGATTCCAGAAATTTTATTAGACAATACAGATAGAAATAGAACTTCACCTTTTGCATTCACTGGAAATAAGTTTGAATTTAGAGCTGTAGGTGCCACTGCAAATTGCGCAAACCCTATGGTGGTTCTTAATACTATAGTGGCTAATCAACTTAAAGATTTTAAAGTTGAGGTTGATACTCTGATAGATGAGGCATCTATGAAAAAAGACGATGCTATCTTTAATATTTTAAGAGAGTATATAAAAGACAGTAAAAAAATCCGTTTTGAAGGGGATGGATATGGAGAAGCTTGGGAAAAAGAAGCCAAGAAAAGAAAATTAAGTCATAATAAAAATACTCCAGATGCACTAGCTGAGAATATATCCAATAAAACAATAGCATTATATGAATCTTTAGGAGTGATGAATAATGTTGAGATTCAGGCTAGATATGAGATTGAAATCTCTGCTTATATAAAGAAAATACAAATAGAGAGTCGGGTATTAGGAGATGTCGCTCGTAATCATATTATCCCTACAGCTATTAGGTATCAAAATGTACTCATTAATAATGTAAAAGGGTTAAAGGAAATTTATGGTGAGAAGTATTTAACTTATGCAAAAGAACAAAGTGAGATAATAAAAGCAATTTCTGAACATAGTACTGCAATCAATATGCATATAACAGAAATGACAGACGAACGTAAAAAAGCAAATCAATTAACCTTATTACCCAAATCAAAAGCTTATTGTCAGAATGTCTTGCCTTACTTTAATAAGATAAGACGTCATTGTGATAAATTAGAATTATTAATAGAAGATGAACTATGGCCTTTACCTAAATATAGAGAGCTTTTATTTGTAAACTGAGTAGATTATAAATTTATACCGTAAGAAAAATCCTAAATATCTTATTTTCAACATAAAAAGGGGCAAACGCCCCTTTTTATGTTTATTGTCAGTGTTTATAGGGATTACAGCTTTTTTTTATTACTATTTTCAAATACATTTAGTCGAAAAACTCAATTTCTAGTATAAAAGTAAATAGCTAATTACATAAATTAGCACTGTATTCTATATGAATCTCCCCCAAGAATACGTATCCCCCTAGATTATTTATATAATATTTAATTTAAGATATAGACATTTGTAAGAAAATGTAGGAGTAGGTCCTGTGTCTTATTTAGTTGTGTATTTATTAACCATTTATATAATTATTAATTAAACCTTTTTTTATTATGAAAAAAATGATTTTTAGTGCTGCGGCACTTATGATTGGAGCTGTTGCTTTTGCGCAACAGACGGCTCCGGCTCCTCTTTTAGGTGGCGCTACGGAGACTACGACAAATATCTCTGGTGATGCAGATGCCAATGTAACAGAGAACTACCAATTTGGTAATGCAAATAAAGTTCGCGTTGCTCAGGCAGGAACAAGACAATCGGTATATACAAGCCAGGATAATGGTTCTGGTACAGGAGAAAATGTTGCTCGTATCATGCAAACTGGAGAAGTACAACCAGAAAGTGGTGTTGAGAACGTAGCAGAAGTGAAGCAGAGCGGTTCTAGAAACGGTGTTCAAGTTGGACAGCAAGGAGATGAAAACCTTGCAGTAGCTCATCAAGGACAAAGTGATTCAGGAAGTGAAGATAACGTTGCTTTAATTCAACAAGGTACTGGAGAGCAAGCACAATATAACTCTGCAGAAGTTCGTCAAGATGGAGATAGAAACTTTGTAGGAATCCAGCAGACGTTTGATAGAAGTTCTGCTTCTTCAAGACAAATCGGGGATGATAACAAGTCTTTAATTAATCAAAATGCAGGTCCAAACTTAAGTGATGGTCATATTGCTAGTAATGTACAAAGAGGTCTTGCAAATGAGTCTACTATCATGCAAACAGCTACGCCACAGAGTGGAGGAGATTCTGGAAGAAACTTTGCACGTACAGTTCAAGATGGAGCAAATAACAGTGCTAAGCAAATTCAAAATACAATTGCTGACGAAGGTGTACAAGGAGAGACTGCTTTTATTAATCAAGGATTCACTGGAGATCCTGTAGGTGCTCTTCTTGATAATGATGGAGCTGCAAATGGTAATGGTACTACTGATGTTGCAGGTCAACTTAATGACCTTGATGGTGATATCGCAAATGATGTACCACAAGATTCTTTTAACGCAACAGCTGTTCAAATGCAAACTGGTAAAATGAATGCTGCTGAAATACACCAATTTGGTAGTGATGCTGTAGATGGAAATAATGCACAGCAAAATCAGTCTGGATGGAATCAAGAAGCATTAATTATTCAAAACTCTAATGGAAACCCTAATGGAGGAAATAATTATGCATTCCAAGATCAAAAAGATGATAATAATACTGCTGGTATCGCTCAAAATGGATTTGATCATAAAGCTGCTCAATTCCAGGATGGAAAGCGTAATAATGCATTCTCTGCTCAAAGAGGACGTAACAACTTAGTAAGTACTGAGCAGTACGGAAATGATTCTCGTCTTGAGTCTTATCAAGGAGGAAGAGATAACAGAATCAAAATCGTACAGAATGACGGTCAGAGTGCTTTAGTTGAGCAAAACAGAGGTGAAGGTGGTATCGGAGGAAACCAAGCTAATATCTACCAAACTGGTTCTGGTGGAGATTTAGGATTACAAGTTGAAACTTGTGACTTTGGTGAAATGATGGATATCGATCCAATCACTCCAGGTACAGTAACTGTTCCTGAATTATGCCCTGGATGTAACTAGGATTATATTTAAAATGATTAGTAACAGTTTTGTTACTAATACAATTACAAAGGAGAGGTTTTTACCTCTCCTTTTTTTTACGGCTTATCCGAAAAATAGTAGTAAAAATATCTCATTTATTTATTGTAAGAAAATTCTTGTTATCAATTCGATTGTATGTGTCGTATATGGAATGGTGTTTAAATTAAATATCTAATATATAGTTACTTATGTTTTATTTTTTTTCAAAAACCTTCTTTTTGTCGAAAATACTTACAAAAAAATGGTACCGTATAGATATTTATCTACCTTGCGGTTGTATTTCTTGGAAGCCCCCCCTTCTATAAAATAAGAAATGCATCCCCCCATTTATAAATAAAATAGACAATAACATTGTAGAAGATGAAGTATGCTTGTTTGCGTCTTAATGAAAATGTATTTATTAACCATTTATATAATTATTAATTAAACCTTTTTTATTATGAAAAAAATGATTTTGAGTGTTGCAGCTTTTTCTATTGGGGTTGTTGCCTTTGGTCAACAAACTGCTCCAGAGCCTTTATTAAATGGGGCTTCAGAAACAACTACAAACATCTCTAGTGATGTAGATGCAAACGTAACAGAGAATTACCAATTTGGGAATTCAAACAAAGTTCGCGTTGCACAAGCTGGTACAAGACAATCTGTATATACAAGCCAAGATAATGGTTCTGGTACAGGAGGGAATATTGCTCGTATTATGCAAACTGGAGAAGTACAACCAGAGAGTGGAGTAGAAAATGTTGCAGAAGTAAAACAAAGTGGTACTACTAACGGTGTTCAAATTGGACAACAAGGAGATTTAAACCTTGCTGTAGCTCACCAAGGGCAAGATGATGCAGGTAGTGAAGGTAACGTTGCTTTAATCCAACAAGGTACTGGAGAGCAAGCAGAGTTTAATGCTGTAGAAGTATACCAAAATGGTAAAAATAACTTTGCAGGAATTCAACAAACTTTTGATAGAAGTTCTGCAGTAAGTATTCAAAATGGAGATGATAACAAGACTATTGTAAATCAAAATGCAGGTCCAAACTTAAGTGATGGTCACCTTTCTGGTACTTCTCAACTAGGTAACCGTAATGAATTTACTATCTCTCAAAATGCTACTCCTCAGAGTGGTGGTGATTCAGGTAGAAATGCAGCTTTCGGTATCCAAGAAGGAGATGATAACAAAGCAAAGCAAATCCAGAATACGATTGCAGATGAAGGAGTTCAAGGTGAAACTGCCTTCATTAACCAAGGGGGTGATACACTAGCAGGACCAGGATTCTTTTTAGATAATGATGGTGCGGCTAATGCTAATGGTACTAATGATGTCGCAGGACAACTTAATGATCTTGATGGTGATTTATCAGTAGCAGAAGCAGGGTCTTACGGAGGTGAAGCTGTTCAAATGCAAACTGGAAAAATGAATGCTGCTGAGATTCATCAATTTGGAAGTGGATCTGTAGATCCTAACAAAGCACAACAAAACCAATCTGGATGGAACCAAGAAGCGTTAATTATTCAAAATTCTAATGGAAACCCTGCAGGAGGAAATAACTATGCTTTCCAGGATCAAAAAGATGATAATAATACAGCTGCGATAGGTCAGAATGGATTTAATCACAAAGCGGCACAATTTCAGGATGGTAAGCGTAACAACGCATTTTCTGTTCAGAGAGGTCAGAATAACTTAGTTAGTACAGAGCAGTACGGAAATGATTCACGTCTTGAAACTATTCAAAATGGTAGTGATAACAGAATCAAAGTAGTACAGACTGATGGTCAAAGCGCCTTTGTACAACAAAATGCTGGAGAATTCGGTGGACCAGGTGGTAATCAAGCCAATATTTACCAAACAGGTTCTGGTGGAGATTTAGGATTACAGGTTGAAACTTGTGACTTTGGAGAAATGATGGATATTGATCCAATCACTCCAGGTACAGTTACTGTTCCTGAATTATGCCCTGGATGTAACTAGGATATATAAAAATCATATTGAAAAGGAGGGAATGTTATTATACATTTCCTCCTTTTTGTTTTATATCAAGAGTTAATAGATCGTATTATATTGATATAAAATAAGGTGTAATTTATGTGCTTTCGCGAAAGCGTACATCCCCTGTTAAATTAGCATAAAATCGTTAGTGAAAGTCTTGTTTAAGAAAGTCATAAAAATATCAATCAATTTCCGTAAGAAAATTCTTGTTGATAGTATAATGTCTCATTATAGGGCATTTGCCCCTTTTTGTTGTTAAGTACTGTAAATATGGGCTATTGAAGATATGTTGTTTGTACTTTGATATACGTTTTGTCGAAAAAATGAATCATGTTTTCAAATGCATCTTATAATTGCATAAATTAGCTATATATATTTCCAAGTATCCCCCGGAATTATATTTCCCCCATAATAAAAGAAATAAGCTGGTGCAGGTCATTTTGAATATGCAGATTGATACCCTGTACGCTATTAATGTGTATTTATTAACCATTTATATAATTATTAATTAAACCTTTTTATTATGAAAAAAATGATTTTTGGTGCTTTGGCACTTTTCATAGGAACGGTTGCATTTGGTCAGCAGACAGATCCTGCACCACTTTTAGGAGGTGCTACAGAGACCACTTCAAACATCTCTGGTGATGCAGATGCAAACGTAACAGAAAACTACCAGTTTGGGAATGCAAACAAAGTTCGTGTTGCACAAGCTGGAACAAGACAATCTGTGTACACTAGCCAGGATAATGGTTCTGGTACAGGAGAAAACATTGCTCGTATCATGCAAACTGGAGAAGTACAGCCAGAAAGTGGAGTTGAGAATGTAGCAGAAGTAAAACAGAGTGGTTCTAGAAACGGTGCTCAAATAGGACAACAAGGAGATGAAAACCTTGCGGTTGCTCATCAAGGACAATTTGATGATGGTAGTGAAGACAATGTAGCTATGATTCAACAAGGTACAGGAGAGCAAGCTCAGTATAACTCTGCCGAAGTATATCAGGATGGTAAGACAAACTTTGTAGGAATTCAACAAACGTTTGATAGAAGTTCTGCCGCTGCTATTCAAGGTGGTGATGATAACAAATCTTTAATCAATCAGAATGCCGGGCCGAATTTAAGTGACGGTATGATTGCTGGTACAGCCCAATTTGGAGCTCGTAATGAGGCTTCTATATCTCAAATGGGAACTCCTGATGGAGGAGGGGATACAGGAAGAAGCGTTGCTTTTACGGATCAACTAGGAAATGATAACAAAGCTAAGCAAGTTCAAAACTCAACTGCAGATGAAGGTGTGCAGGGAGAAACTGCTTATATCAACCAAGGTTTTGATACAGGAGTTGGATTTTTCTTAGATAATGATGGAGCTGCAAATGCAAATGGTGAAACAGATGTATATGATCAATTAAATGCAATTGATGGAGATCTTTCAGTTTCAGAAGCTGGATCATTTGGTGGAGAAGCTATTCAAATGCAAACAGGTAAAATGAGTGCTGCAGAGATCCATCAGTTTGGTAGTGCAGATTCAGGACCTAATAAAGCACAACAAAATCAATCTGGATGGAATCAAGAAGCATTAATTGTTCAGAATTCTAATGGTCACCCAGCAGGAGGAGATAATTATGCATTCCAAGATCAGAAGGATGATAATAACACAGCTGCTATCGGTCAAAACGGATTTAGCCATAAAGCAGCTCAGTTCCAGGATGGTAAGCGCAACAATGCGTTTTCTGTACAAAGAGGTCAGAATAACTTAGTAAGTACTGAGCAGTATGGAAATGATTCACGTCTTGAAACCCTTCAGAATGGTAGCGCAAACAGAATTAAAGTAGTACAGACTGATGGACAGAGTGCATTAGTAGAGCAAAATGCAGGTCAATTTGGTCCTGGAAACGGAGGAAACCAAGCAAATATCTATCAGACAGGTTCTGGTGGAGATTTAGGTTTACAAGTTGAGACTTGTGATTTTGGTGAAATGATGGAATTTGATCAAATCACTCCTGGAACGGTTACTGTACCAGAATTATGTCCTGGATGTAACTAGAATATAAGTTACATTAATTATAAATTTAGTACTTTTAGACCATAAAGTATTAAGCTATAAATAGTTTTATAAGGAGGGATTTTAAAATAATCCCTCCTTTTTCAAGTTTGATATGAGTAACCTAATAATAATGATCATGAAATTTTCTAATAAAATAACCACACTTTGTACCGTTGTTTTTTTTCTTGGAACACTGACAATGTTCAGTCAAACATATAACGATGATGAGCAAACAACTGAAGATGAGGTTATAGAAATCGAAGTGAGTAATGCTACACCAACGCTATTTGGTAATTTGGGGATTAATAATGATATTAATCCTAGGAATAGTCAGATTCAAGGGAATTCATTATTTCTTACACAAATAGGAGAATTAAATGTAGCAAATATATCTACTGCAACAGTATCTAGTGAGATTAATGTACGGCAAGAGGGTACCGGTAATAGAACGGATCTTTTTTATCAAGCACGTACGGCTATAGCCGATATAGAACAAACAGGAGATTTTAATGTAGTTTTAGATGTGGTAAATAGCCCATCAGAAGATGTTTCACTTCAATTAGAGCAACAGGGAGATAATCTTAGATTTGAGCGTATCGGAGTAAATTCAATTACGAAGTCACTTATCTTTAGACAAACAGAAGCTTCTCCTTCATTAATAATTAGAAGTTTCAATTAATAATACGCTATAAATGCCGTTGAAATCTTTTTATATAGTGTTTCGACTGATTGTCTTTTTAGGAATATTTCTTATGGGAAGTACTTCAATGAATGGTCAGTTTTTTAATAAAGAGATTAAGGCAAAAATTCTTGTAGAAAAAAATAGTGAGTTCTATACATTTATCGCAACAGCCGAGAATGTAACTCCATCTAATTATAATCTTAGTTATGATTATATGATTTTTACTCAAGATGAAAATGGAAACACAGAAAAAGCAAATCGAGTAGAGCGCTTTTATTCAAAAGCTAACCAAAAAGAAATACTTACTAATTTAACTGTAAATTTTAATTTAGAAGGAAAGACTATATTAGTTTTAATCATCTATGATGTAGATGGAAAACCTATCGGAAGAGATAGAATTGTTTTAGAAGAGGGAGGTAAGAGTGATATTCCTATTACCCCTGAAGAAGAATTATTTACAAATACTGGTGATCAAGCAAGACCTCAAGATGGTTTTGTTTTGCAAGGTTTTGTTCTAGAAAAAACGATTACTAAGGCTGGTAGAGATTTTTATCGTTACTTTTATTCAGAATTTTATAACAGACAGATTATTACAACAAAGAACATTCTTATAAAAGAAGTCCCAGGACGCGGGCGTAATACAAGAATTTCTGTAACTGTAGATGATCAATTAGTCTGGAGATTTTTTGCCCAACCAAGGAAAGAATTTTTAAAAAGCATGGCGTCTACATCTCTTAATAGAGTGTTAGGCCAGTTGCAACGATTAGAACAACAAAATGAACAATTTACTCGATACTAATATGAAAAAAATCATACTATTAGGATTATTCTTAATGGCAGGTATAAGCTTATCTGCACAACAGTTTTCATACAGACCTATCAGTCCTTTTTTTGGGGGAGACACTTTTAATTATCAACAAATTTTAAGTTCTGCTCAAGCTCAAAATGGACTTACAGCCCCTCAAAATGAGCAAGATCAACAAAGTGATCTTGAACGATTTGGAGAGAATTTGAATGATCAAATTTTAAGTCAAATATCCAGAACTCTTACGCAACAACAAATAAGTTCCATTGGTGACCTAACAGAACCAGGAACCTTTTCTTTTGGTACACTAGCTGTAGAAGTTTTTGAATCAGATGAAGGTTTAGTAATCAATATTCTAGACACATCAAATGGAGAAGAAACCCAAGTAATTGTCCCAAACTAGTAATCTATCTATATGTCTTATTTTAAAAAGCTTGCAGGTTTTGCAGGAATACTTTTGCTTACATCTTGCGGTACATATTTTAATCAACCCATATTTCAAGAGCCCGCTAGAGTAGGAGAATACTCATCGAGCACAAAAAACTTACTTGATTTGCCTGAGGCTGCAGACCCTTTAGAAGTTGCAGTTTATAATTTCAGCGATCAAACAGGACAATTTAAGGCCGTTGAGAATGGAAGTACTTTTAGTACTGCAGTAACTCAAGGTGCCACAACAATACTTATAAAAGCATTAGAAGATTCTGGATGGTTTGTACCTATTGAAAGAGAAAACTTAAGTAATCTATCTACAGAACGTAATATTATAAGAAATACAAAACAAGAATATATAAAGAATTTAAATCCAAATGAACCTCCATTACCTCCATTATTATATGCAGGTCTTATTTTGGAAGGAGGGATTATCTCTTACGATACTAATATTGTTACTGGAGGTGTAGGTGCTCGATATTTTGGACTAGGAGGATCTGCTCGATACAGACAGGATAGAATTACTGTTTATTTAAGAGCTGTCTCCACAAACAGTGGTGAGATTCTTAAAACAATTTATGTTTCTAAAACTATTTTATCACAGGCTTTAGATGCCAATTTTTTTAGGTTTGTGAAATTTCAAAGATTGTTAGAAGCAGAAACTGGAATTACTCAAAACGAGCCTGTACAAATTGCTGTTAAAGATGCAATCGAAAAGGCAGTACATGACCTTATTATAGAAGGCGTAAAAGATCAATTATGGAGTACAAAATTTGGGAAACAGGCAAACGATCAACTTGTCGCTTCCTATATAGAAGATAAAGCTCAGGATGAATCCACATTATTATACAATCGATTATTTATAGACAAAGAGTATAATAATGCCATTAGCTTATCTGGAGGATTTACATTGCCTGATGGAGATTATACAACTAGGAAGTTAGGCTTTATGGGTAAAGGAGAAGTAGAATTTGGATTAACAAAATATGTAGGAGTTGGTCTTGCAGGGACTATTTTCAAAATAGATAATGGTACCTCGTACGACAATATATTTGGGAGTATAGATCTTAATGGTCATTTTGATATATTACCAAATGATGATTTTAGTCCTTATGTATTTGCTGGTCCTGGATTGATTGTAGATTTAGTAAAACCTGAAGACGAGAGTTTTAGATTTGGAAAAACGTTCTTTAAGTTTCAATTTGGGTTAGGTCTAAAATATAAAGTTTCTCCTAGAATCAGTATAAAAGCATTTGCAGAACAAAATGTTGTTACATCTGATGATTTAGATTTTCTAGATCAAGGAAGAAGAGATGATTTTTATTATAATTTTGGACTAGGTCTGAATTATAATTTTAATTGGAAAAATAAAAATAAGATTAAGGAAAATACATTAGTAGAAGATGAAAAATAATATATTCTTATTAGGTATTACAATTGCCACCTTATTAAGTTGTAGTGAAAGTACAATAGATGAGGAAGTACTAGGGACATTAGTAGGTACAGTGATAGAAGGTGCAACTGGTTTGCCTCTTGAAAATGTTCAGATATCTACAAACCCAGCTTCTAGCACTGTGTTTTCTGACGAAAATGGGAACTTCGTATTTGATAATATTCTTGTAGATGACTATTCTGTACAAGCAGAACTGGACGGTTTTAGTGCTGCTTTTGAATCTGTTGCTATTACAGCAAATACAATTTCTAATGTTGCTTTTGAGTTAGAACCTTCTTCTACAACAAATGATGCTCCTTCTCAACCTGTATTAATTTTTCCTGAAGATGAACAAGTTGGACTTGATACACAAGTAGAGTTTGCTTGGGATGCTACAGATCCAGAGAATGATGATCTGGATTATACATTACAACTTAGGGATGGTGGAACTAATGAAATTCAAAATTTTGAGATATCACAAGACACTACTTTTGTCGTTAATAATTTACGATTATCTACTAATTATTTTTGGCAAGTTTCTGCTACTGATGGAACAAATGACCCAGTAACTTCAACGATAAGTAGTTTTACAACCTTAGACTCCCCATCAAATCCTATTTTATTTACACGAAGAATAGGGGGAAATAATGTTATTTTTTCTGGTAGTCAAGATACAGGAAATAATCAAACAGATATCAATGTTTTACAAATCACTTCAGAAACTTCAAATAGTTTTAGACCCAGAAGGAATAGTATAGTAAATCGGATTGCTTTTTTAAGAACTGTAGGAGGAGAGACACATTTATTTACGATGTCACTGGCAGGAGAAGATGTACAGCAAGTAACAAGTAGTGTTCCTGTTGTTGGTTTTAGACAAGAAGAAGTGCGATATGCTTGGGCAGAGAATGGCAGTAAATTATATTATGCAAATTTTGATAAATTATATAGTATTAATACGGATGGAAGTGGACTAGAATTTTTATACCAGACATCAGATGGTTCGTTTATATCAGAAATAGATTTACCTGAGATTACTAGCAATATAGTGGCACTTAAAACCAATGATATTAATGGATATAACGTTCGGATCTTTACAATAGATATATCTTCTGGTGTTGAACAAAGCGTTGCCTTAGAATCTGTTCCTGGCGCAGCAGGAGGAATAGATATAAGTGCAAATGGAGATACCATTCTTTATACGTATGATGTGTCTGGAGCAGAAAATTCAAATTACCGAATTTTTGAAAGCCGAATTTTCACTTACGATATTATTGCAGATACTACGCAAGCTATAGATATCAGTACGCAATTAGGTGAAAATGATTTAGATACTAGATTCTCACCTTCAGAAGGGAATGTGATATTTACTAGAGTTCTTAATAATCCAGGAGCAATACCTACTATTGCAACCTTTAATATTGGGAATCAACAAGATTTATTTATCCTATTTACTGATGGTGCAAAAATGGCAGATTGGGAATCTAATTAATTTTAGGAAACAATAAGTGATAGTAGTAATGCTTTCGCGAAAGCTACCTGTGATTTACTATTGAGATTTCACCCTTTTTTTGAGGTAATTTTTTGTGGTTTTATCAAAGGAATAATCTATAGGAGTTTCATCATTTGTATTTTTTGCCGTAATATCTGCTCCCTTGTCTACTAATAATTTTATAATAGTTAGTATATCTTCCCCTTTTTTAGATGCTAGATGTAATGGGGTTTCTCCTTTGCTATTTTTTATATTTATTTGAATTGCTTTCTGAGAAAGCAGTATGTTAAGTATGTCAAGATTTTCTGGATCTGATTGCACTACAGCCAAATGAAGTGCAGTAGAGCCATTTTCAAAGGGAGTATTTATGGATATTCCTGTTTCTAGTAGCAGTGTAAGACCTTTGCTATTATCAAACTCAATAGCTTGCTTTATATGATTTGGTGTAGCTTTTGCTCCAGATTTTAGTAAATAGCTGAGAACATCATCTTGTTTATAGAGGATAGCATCTGCAACGCCTTCTTGTGGGTTAAAGCTTTTTTCTGAAATTAAATACTGTATAACTCTTTTATTTCCTTTTCTGGCAGCAGTAGAAAGAGCGTTATTATGTAGCGGGGCCTCTAGATTTTTCATTAAGGTTAAAATAATTTCTTCATTTTTTGTTTCCATGGCACTCTTAAGCGCTTGGTCTGCTGTAGCTCCTTTGTCAAGTAGATAAGATGTAATATCAACATTTGCGGTTTCTGTAGCACTTACAATAGCATTATTTGCATTTGCTTCTCCTTCTTCTATGAGTACTTTTGATAACTCAAGATTTTCATTTTTTACGGCGCTTTTAATAAGGGAAGGATCTATGGTTTCTGCGCCTTTGGATATTAAGTATTGTACTATAGGGATATTCTCTTTTGTAACAGCTCTTTCAATTCCTATATTAGGATCTCCTTCATTATTTACTAATAACTCCACCATTGTTAAATTTTCATTTTCTACAGCAAAGTCAATAGCTTTATTTGGGTTTACCTTCATATCCTTATTTGAAAGTATAAGTTCTGCAAATGCCAATTTATCTTTCTCTACAGCTGTTTGTAATGCTTTTTCTGGATCTCCATTATATGTTACCAATGCATCTTCAAAGAGAGTGATGTCATTTTTTTTAACAGCATAATCAAATACGACATCCGGATTTGCTTTATTCTTTAATGAAGTTACAATTGCTGGCTTATTTTGTTTTTTGATTGCATAGGTAATTGCTTTTTGAGCATTACCACCATTTTTTAAGGCAAGATCAAGTATTGTTGTATTATTATTATCTATAGTTATTTCTGATACCGTATCTTCTTCAAGAGTTGCATCTTTATCAATAAAATATTTAAAAAGATTTGTGTCGTTTATCGATGCGGCTACTTTTAAAGATTCACTACTAGCTTCGGTTACAGGAATAATTACATTTTTTAGTGTCTCATTATCATGAGATATAGCTTGAGAGAGAATATAGGCATCTGCAGTCGCCCCTAATTCAATAAATTTTTGAGCGAGCTCTGCATCGTTATTTTCTGCAGCGAGTAAAAGTTCATTTTTTCCTGCTTCAAATGATTCGTAATCTTCTCCCATAAGGGCTTTAACCGTTGGGTAGTAGTTCATTCTAAGGGCAAAAGCAAGATCGTTGTTTCGAGGTTCTGCCCCTTCTCTAAACAATGCATAGATTGTAGGAGCATCTCTATAAGCTACTGCTTTATAGATCATATTATTCTTTGGTCTTGCACCTGTCTCTAGAAGTATCAATGCATAATCCCTATTAAAATAGTCGCGCTCAAAGGCTAAGTCAAGATCATTTGTGGTTGGGATGATTCCATTATCTAGAACAAAGTTGAGCACATTAGGCGATTGCTTATTTGTTATTATGGATCGTATTACTCCATCATTTCTAGTATTTGCGTTTCTTGCAAAGAGTAGTGTAAGCTTTTCTATATCTCCTGTAGCAGCAGCAGCTACGAGCTCACTATCTAAGGCATAGTTATAGGTTGTATTTAAGTTTTTAAGAAGGTCCGTTTCTTTTACCAATTCCATTGTATAGGTAACTTCGTAGATATGATCATCTACAGAAGTAATTGTGACTGTTTTTTGAACATTCTTTAGAAGGGCATCTTTATAATATGTTTTTGCTTCTTCAGACCCAGCAACTCGTAAGCGTTTACGATCCTTACTTTTAAAAAGTTTCTTAGTGTCATCCCATACACTCATATACCCATATTCGATATCGTCGGGTTTAATGGTAACAATTACATTTTTATCTAACCGTACTAATTCATCAGTAATTAATGTTTCCAGTCGTAACCCACCTCTTTCAATAAGAGGTTTGGTATTTAATAATGCTTCATCTTTTGAAAAACCACCAAAAAAAATATCCCCTGTATAATCATTACTACTTGTTTTTACAGGTCCCATACTTTTTTTTACGATGTCGACTATCTCTTGTTTAAATCGTAAAGAGTATTTCTTAAAAAAATGACTTTTTGTACCTGAACTTATTTGCGAACGAGCACTTTGAGTAGCTATTTGTGTAATACTATCCAGTACATTTAGCTTTTCAATTTTGTTTTCTATATCTGGTAATGATAAAGCTCTTAAAACATCTACAATAGGTGTAAGTTCTATATCTATGGGTATTTGGTTATTAGTGTTTACTGTATTTTCCCAAAGTGTAAACCATGGCAACTCGGTTTGTCCTCCTACTGTATATAACGCACCAGTTTTTGTATGTATATAGGGATCTTCTTTAGGACCTTCTGTTTGTATATTTTTAATTTCAACCTTAAGCTTATCTGTAAATATGTCTTTTGTATATGGAGAATATATAAAGTCATTTTTTGAAATAGAGTTTCTTAAAACAAATAGACCTCCATAAGATACTTCTTGCGCAACATGTGTCCCATGACGAGAAATAAATCCTGCAGGTGTAATATCCCGACCTAATCGTTTAAAATCTTCTATAAGTGATATATCCAACTGAGATTGTATAGGGTTGAACTTAGCACTTTCGGTGATTACTTTTTTTTGAGTATAAACCATTAGCACATTTGAGTTTGCGGTTTCTCCAAATGGTTTAAAATATGCTTTACTATTTGTAGCTCTTAATGGTCTGTTTATTGAATCGCTTTTTAATACTTCTTTTTCAAACTCATACGTGTTTGTCACAAAATGATAGCTTTCTGGAGATGAGATTGTTTTTTTATCTCTTGTGATTTTAGGTGCTATAAAAACTTCTCCAATAGATGAAGCACTCCAATTAAGAGGATCAATGGTACGTATGTCAAATCCATGCCCTAGGACATCATTTTTTGATAACATAGAATCCGAAAATCCTATGTTATTACTAGCAGATGATTGTGCATTACTTTCTATTGATATGAGAAAACAATAGGCATATAATAACACACTTAAAAACTTTAATGTCTTCAAAGTACTTTTTTATCGTTCTAGCGGGGGATGTTCTAATAGCTATACTGTGAAATTAAGTAAAATCTTGTTAAGAAAAAATAGCTATAGATATAGATACTCTTCTCTGGTTTAAACTGTAAATCAGAGTATTAAAAAGTCAGAAAAATCTCTCAATATACATGGTTAATGATTGGTATGCTTTCGCGAAAACGTACCCTTTATAATCCTTTAAATATGACTATTTTTGTGACTTGATTATATAGTATGAGCCAAGATATTTCAAAACGATATGCCCAAAGAGGAGTTTCTGCAGGGAAAGAAGATGTACATAATGCAATTAAAAATGTAGATAAGGGGTTATTTCCTAAGGCCTTTTGTAAAATTGTACCTGATGCTTTGACTGGAGATGATGATTATTGTCTTGTAATGCATGCAGATGGTGCAGGCACAAAGTCTGCACTAGCCTATATGTATTGGAAAGAAACGGGAGATATATCTGTTTGGAAAGGAATTGCCCAAGATGCCCTTATTATGAATGTAGATGATTTGCTATGTGTAGGGGCTACAGATAAAATAATGCTCTCATCTACAATAGGCCGTAATAAAAATGTAATTCCTGGGGAGGTTATTTCTGCAATCATTAATGGTACAGAAGAGCTTCTTAAGGATCTAAAAGATTTTGGAGTAGAAATTCATTCTACAGGAGGTGAGACGGCAGATGTAGGAGATCTTGTACGTACTATTATTGTAGATTCTACAGTGACCGCTCGTATGAAGCGTAGTGAGGTAATCGATAATGCAAATATTAAACCCGGAAATGTTATTGTAGGTCTGGCCTCTTTTGGACAAGCGACTTATGAGAAAGAATATAACGGAGGGATGGGGAGCAACGGATTGACCTCTGCAAGGCATGATGTATTTCATAAATACCTCGCCGATAAATTTCCAGAGAGTTTTGATGCTGCTGTTCCTAATGACTTAGTCTATAGTGGTTCAAAAAAACTAACCGATGCTGTTGAAAACAGTCCTTTAGATGCTGGGAAATTAGTGCTTTCACCTACACGAACGTATGCGCCTATTATTAAAGAAATTCTTTCCAAATACGATGCTACAGATATTCATGGAATGGTGCATTGTAGTGGAGGAGCACAAACAAAAATCTTGCATTTTGTAGATGATCTTCACATTATAAAAGATAACCTTTTTGAAATTCCGCCATTATTTGATCTTATACAAAAAGAGAGTGGAACCGATTGGAAAGAAATGTATCAGGTGTTTAATATGGGACATCGTATGGAAATCTATTGTGATGAAAAAATTGCAAAAGAATTAATAACTATTTCTGAGTCTTTTGATGTGCCTGCACAGATCATAGGTAGGGTAGAAACAAGCAAAGATGGAAAGAAATTAACGATTACGAGTGATAAAGGGACATTTGAATATTAGTACTTGCTAATTGTAACAGTTATATCCTTTTTTTGTCTATTTAATATAATCTTCTAAATAGTTATGAAAAAAGTCATCGTTCTTTTAATCTTCTGTTGTATCACCCTTATACTACAAGCTCAAAAGCCTACGGTATATCAAGATACTATCCCTTTTAGAAACGATCTTGGAATTATTACAATTCCTATACACTTTAATGGCGTAGAAAAACAATTTGCTTTTGATACAGGAGCTCAGACTACCGTTGGGTTTTCTTGGGTGGCAGATGACTTAAAACGTACTTCAAAAACAGTGAATGTAAATTCTTCTAATGGTTCTAAAACAAAGATGCGGTATTATAAAAGTGGTACCATTCAATTAGGGAGTAAAAAAATCACCAGACACAGAATATTAAAAGCACAGGATAGCGATATCTTTTCATGTTATAATATAGATGGAGTATTAGGTGTTGATATTACACAGCACTTTAATTGGACCATAGACTTTGAGAAGAAAGTGCTTATTATGTCTCCTCCGGATTTCTATCCAGATGGCGTAAAAGAAATGCATGAATTAGATTTTGATTTTAGTAATAATCGTCCATCTGTTTTTATGGAAATGAATGGAAAGAAGATCAAATTTCTCCTGGATACGGGTGCCAAGGATTCAGATATAAATAAAACTGCATATACCTTGTTGAGTATAGACCAATATCCTAAAGCTGTATTTTACAGTGGTTTTTATGATGTAAATGGAACACTTACCAAAACATATAATACAGCCGTACAGTTACCTGAAGTACAATCCGGGAGTGTTACTCTTTTTCCAGCGATAGATTATGGAAATCAAAGTACTAAAATCGGAAATAGTTTATGGAAAGACAAACGTTTGTTTCTAAGTTTGAGTAATGACAAGCTATACGTTTCAGATGCAATTATTAAAAGCGATTCCTGGAATTATGATTGTGCAGCTGTCGTAAAAGATAAAAAAATGTATGTGGTACAAATAAGAGAAGGGAGTGAAGCCTGGGACCTTGGGATACGACAAGGGGATGAAATTAAGAGTTTTAACGGAAATATATTTACAGATTTCTGTACTCTCAATACTTATCAAAAACAGATAAGTAACGAAGGCAAAGATTTTGAATTTGTATTTGCAAATGGGAAGCGTATTACCATTGAGAAAAAACAAGTGTTTATTACTCCTTAACCCAATCTGTATATTCTTTTTGTAGTTTTTCTAACTTAGGATTAATATACCGTGTACAAAAAGGGGCATCTGGATTTTTTTTAAAATAGTCCTGTATGGATTCTCGGCTAGCTTTAAATGCTCCAAAGGGTAGTGCTTTTGTAATTATAGGATTTTCAAAATGGGATTGTAGGGTTTGTATTGCTTTCGCGAAAGCGTATTTCTGCTCTTTTTCAAACCAATACATAGCAGATCGATATTTACTTCTAAAACTATGATTACTTGTAGATTGATGTGTGTTTATATGAATTTGGATAAGTTGTTCTAAAGATACTTTTGATGTGTCAAAATGAACGATGACGCCTTCTGAAAAATCAATATACTCATCTATATAAGCAATATATCCTTGCTCTACGCGAGTAACACCTTTTATAGTTTGGAAAACAGCTTCTGTGCACCAATGGCAACCTCCTCCAAATCCTACTTTTTTAATCATATTATTCCCTTGTACTTATCTATAAATGGGTAGTCATACTAAATGAGCCAAAATTACAACAAATTAAATAGAAGGGTGATAACAAATGATATAGGGGCGAAGATAATATCGATGGAAAATCGTAAATTCGCCTCCCAGTTATAGATAGAAAATGCTAGAAAAACTCCAAATAGTAAAACAACGTTTTGATGAAGTCAGTGATTTAATCATTCAACCTGATATAATCACAGATCAAAAACGATATGTACAGCTCAATAAAGAGTATAAAGATCTTAAAGCTTTAATGGATGAACGGGCTTTGTATATAGAGTATACAAACAATCTTGAAGAGGCAGAAGAGATTATTTCTGATGGTAGTGATGAAGAAATGGTTGAAATGGCAAAGATGCAGCTAGACGAAGCAAAGAATGCAATTCCAGAGCTTGAGGAAAAAATTAGAATGATGCTTATTCCTAAAGATCCTGAAGATGCCAAGAATGTAGTTGTAGAAATAAGAGCAGGAACTGGAGGAGATGAAGCAAGTATTTTTGCAGGAGACTTATATAGGATGTATACGAAGTATGTTGATGGTAAGCAGGGATGGAGTCATAGTACAGTAGATTTTTCTGAAGGGACTTCTGGAGGTTTTAAAGAAATCCAATTTGAGATTACAGGAGAAGATGTATATGGGACTCTTAAGTTTGAAGCGGGTGTTCATCGTGTACAACGTGTCCCTCAGACAGAAACGCAAGGACGGGTACATACCAGTGCAGCTACAGTAATGGTATTACCAGAAGCCGAAGAATTTGATGTTCAAATAGATCCTAAAGATGTGCGTATTGATTTCTTTTGTTCTTCTGGACCTGGAGGTCAGTCTGTAAATACAACCTATTCTGCAGTACGATTAACACACGTTCCTACCGGATTGGTAGCACAATGTCAAGATCAAAAGTCACAACATAAGAATAAAGAAAAAGCGTTTAAAGTACTTCGTTCTCGTTTATACGATCAGGAACTTGCCAAAAAACAAGAAGAAGATGCTGCAAAGCGTAATTCGCAAGTAAGTAGTGGAGATCGTAGTGCAAAGATTAGAACCTATAACTATCCTCAAGGCCGTGTTACTGATCATCGTATAGGATTAACATTGTATGATCTTCAAAATATTGTAAATGGAGATATACAGAAGATTCTTGACGAATTACAATTGGTAGAAAATACTGAGAAACTTAAAGCTAACGAAGGAGAGTTATAAACAAAGTTGAACCCTTGAAGATATAATGACTACTCAGGAATTAATAGCACAAATTCGCAAAAAGCAATCTTTTCTAGTCGTAGGATTAGATACAGATCTGGATAAAATACCTCGCCATTTATTAGATGAAGAAGACCCGATTTTTGCATTTAATAAAGCAATTATTGATGCGACTCATGATTTATGTGTAGGGTATAAACCTAATATTGCTTTTTATGAAGCTTATGGGTTAAAAGGATGGATGGCATTGGAAAAAACAATCAATTACCTTAACGATAATTATCCAGAACAATTTACAATTGCTGATGCTAAAAGAGGTGATATAGGTAATACCTCTACTCGGTATGCAAAAGCGTTTTTTGAAGATTTAAACTTTGATAGTGTGACCGTTGCTCCATATATGGGAAAAGACTCAGTAGAGCCTTTTCTGGCTTTTGAAGATAAACATACTATATTACTAGCATTAACATCTAATAAGGGAGCTTTTGATTTTCAAACTCAAAAAATAGATGATAAAGAGTTATATAAACACGTATTAGAAACGTCTAAAAGCTATGAAGGAAGTGATCAATTAATGTATGTAGTAGGAGCTACTAAAGCAACATATCTTACAGAAATACGTACTATTATTCCAGAAGCTTTTTTACTTGTTCCTGGAGTAGGCGCTCAGGGAGGCAGTCTAGACGAAGTATGTACATACGGAATGACTAAGGATATAGGGCTACTTATCAACTCTTCTAGGGGTATCATTTATAAATCTCAGAGAGAAGATTTTGCCAGTGCTGCCAGGGGAGTTGCCCAAGAAATGCAACATGCTATGCAAGCTATATTAGGTAAAGTATAAAATAGATATCTATGGCAAACTATCTAGATCAACTAGGAAGAAGTATAGCTATAACCCATTCCCCAAAACGAATTATATCATTAGTACCAAGCCAAACAGAATTATTGGTTGATTTAGGTTTACGAGATCATATAGTAGGCATTACAAAATTTTGTGTACACCCTTCAGATTTAATAGATGAAAAAGAAGTGGTAGGAGGTACAAAACAAGTTCACTTAGATAAAATACAGAAATTACAACCAGACATTATACTCTGTAATAAAGAAGAAAATACAGAAGAAATGGTTGTCAAACTATCAGAAATTGCTCCTGTCCATGTATCAGATATTACATTTATTGATGATAATTTAGAACTTATTTATCAGTACGGAGTCATCTTTAATTGTACTAATACTGCGAGATCTTTAACAAATAGAATAAAGAGTTCTTTATATAGTTTTACAGAATTAGTGTTAGATACTCCTACCTATAAGGTCGCTTATTTTATATGGCGTAATCCATGGATGGTAGCAGGTGGAGGTACTTTTATAGATCATTTACTTACTCTATGTGGATTTGAGAATACATTCAGTACTACTAAAAGATATCCAGAAATAAGTCTTGATCAACTTAAAGAATTAGATTATATTTTTCTTTCTTCAGAACCATTCCCATTTAAAGAAAAACATATTAAAGAATTAGAAAAATATACGGATGCAAAAGTGATTCTAGTAGATGGAGAATATTTTTCTTGGTATGGAAGTAGGGTCTTAAAAGCTTTTGATTACTTTACTGCATTAAAAAAGAGGTTGCTTTAATTATTTATTAAAACAACCTCTTTAAAAAGTTTAATAGGTTTTTTATTACCTTATTTTATAACCTTAATCGTCTGAGAAGAATCTTCAGCAGTTATCGTTACAAAATAGATTCCTGATTTTAAAGTACTCATATCCATAGATGGAGAGATACTATTAGGATTTGATAATGCAACACGTTTTCCTAGAGTATCAAATATTTCAATAGTAGAAACATTTGTTCTTGTGTTGATGTTTAATACATCTACAACTGGGTTTGGATAAGCACTTATGGTATCTTCAGAAAATTCTGGAGTAGATAATGTGCCTTCTACAAATAGTACATCGTCAATAAAAAACTCATTGTTTGCGTCTATGGCAAAAAAGTCAATAGCACCCAGTGTACCATCTGCACTAAAAAATTGAGTTTCAATCTCGTTTCCTGCTACCGTCATAGAAAATTCTAGTAAGTCTACATCAAAAAATATTAATACTTCAAACCATTCATTTTCTGGGTAAGACCATGAAACAGTAGCTTCATTATCAGTTACGGTAGGATAAAACCCTGCAGTTCCTGGAGCACCAGAAGCACTTTGCGTGTTATTAAATACAATATTGAAAGAATTAAATACGCCCATTCCTCCATCACCAGCACCACCGTTTTCGGTTTCGCCTTGGATATTAAAATAACCCGTTTTTCCAGTAGGAATAAACATATTAAATTGCAGGGTGTATGTACCACTAGTTTGATTCCCTAGAAGTAACATTACATCTTGTGGTCCAGGACCAGCTCCTAAGAATCCAGATCTATCTCCAGAGGCAGTAGTAACATCAGAAATAGTAAGATCTTCTGCAGTAGCATCTGTAGGGGTACCAGACCAAACTGACCAAACATCTGTATTTGCAGCTCCGATTTGTCCTAGATCATAGGATTCTAAATCATCATCAATGATTTGTGAATTCATGGTTATAGCAAACAATAGTGCTAAACCTAATAGGTAGTTTTTTTTCATAATTATTTCGAATTTAATTTATAATCATAAAATTAAAGCTTAATTGTCACATATACAATTAAGTGCTTAAATATAAATTAGATAGCTTTTTTTATTATGTTACAGTTGTAAGAATTTTAATTTCTGGTCCAGTTTAAGTGCCTCATATGTAAGTACATCGCTCATTCCAGAATCTGTATATCGTATATTATATGCCTCTTCAATAAGGCGCATATACTTACGTTGCATATAATCTTTTAAAGATAGGTGTTTAGAAGTAGAGGCCATGATTTGTTAGTTTGAGGGTGTAGACTATCTAATATACGTAAAAAGTTGATAATTAGATGTTTATTGCACATTAATTATTAACTTGTATATTATGATAGTAATTGTAATAAAGTAAGCTATTGAAGCTCTCTTATTAGTCCTGTAAAGCAAAAACCTGTCGCAATAGATTTGTTGTTCTTGAAGATAACTTATTTCTAATTTCTTTTTCTTCTACTGCAATCATTGTATAGACACCTTTTAATGCCTGTTGTGTTACATAATCTGTAAGATCAGGATTTACATTATTTGTAAGCGGGATATTATTATAACGTGTAATTAAGTTTTCCCAGATTTGATCTGCACCAACTTTTCCAAAAGAGTTTTTTATTACGGGGTTAAATTTTGCGTATAATGCTTGCTCTGTTTTTGAAGTTAAATATTGAGTGGCAGCATTATCACTACCTAATAAAATATTTTTTGCGTCAGTAAACGTAATTTCTTTTACAGCATTTACAAAAATAGGAGTCGCTTCTTTTACAGCATCTTCGGCAGCTCTATTTAAAACCTTTAGCCCTTCGTCAGCCAGTTTACTTAATCCAATATCTCTTAATGTTTTGTCTACTTTCCGTAATTCTTCCGGTAACAAAATTTTTGTGAGTTCATTTCTATAGAATCCATCGGTAGCTGTAAGCTTTGATACTTGTTTATCTATACCAAATTGTAATGCTTCTTTAAGACCATTCCCTATTTGGGCTTGTGATAGAATACCAGTTCCTTCCTGTGGTAAATTATTAACGACTTGTTGTAATTCTGCACATGAACTTACACATATAACAAAACATAATGCAATTATCTTTTTCATTTGGGTATCTTTAAAGTATTAATGTAAATATATGAATTTAAGACATTGTATAGTGTTTAGCTTAATTTTGTTTTGCGCTTGTTCAAAAACAAAGAATGTAGATAACAAACAAACTACGTTAGTTACTTCTCCATATTACATTAAAGTATTGGGAATCGCTCAAGATGGTGGATATCCACATATTAATAATACGCATGAGTTTGAGGCAATCAGTACAGGAGCAAACTCTAAAGAGTTAGTAGTTAGTCTAGGTCTTATAGATAAAGAAAATAATCATAAATACCTTTTTGAGGCGACTCCTGATATGCCGGAGCAATTATATCTTTTGGGAAAAGATGTTGAAAATAAAACGATTATAGATGGTGTTTTTCTTACGCATGCACATATAGGTCATTATACAGGTTTAATGCATTTTGGCAGAGAAGCTATGGGAGCAAAGAATATTCCTGTATTTACGATGCCATTGATGCAAGATTTTTTAGAAAGTAATGGTCCTTGGAATCAGTTGATTGACCTTAACAATATAACAATACAGAAGATAGTTGCTGATCGTAGTATTACGCTTTCGCGAAAGCTAAAAATCACACCATTCCTAGTACCACATAGAGATGAATTTTCTGAAACTGTTGGATATCGTATTGAAGGGCCCAATAAAACCGCTTTATTCATTCCTGATATTGATAAATGGTCTAAATGGGAGCAGTCTATTGTAGAAGAAGTAAGGCGTGTAGACTATGCATTTTTGGATGCTACTTTTTTCTCTGATGGTGAAATTTCAAGACCTATGAATGAAGTTCCTCATCCATTTATTGAAGAAACAGTAGCTCTTTTTGAAGAAACAGATTTTACTACAAAATCAAAAATTATATTTATACATTTTAATCACTCTAATGTAGCATTAGAAAGAGATAACCCTCAACGATTACTCTTAGAAGAACAAGGATATCACTTTGCTGAGCAAGGTGCTACTTATGAGTTGTAAGCTTTACTACGTTAAGTAGAATATAATTACGAGTAGGTTTTAAAAAGTAAAGGAATACTACCTATAGATACTATTTGATTGTAATTTTAATAATTGTAATTAAACCAGCATTTTGTTGAATATTACGTAAATTTACAGCGTAAAAACGACCTTTCTTTGAAGATGGAACAAATAAAGCCCTATACCCCCAAATATAAAGTACGAATTGTTACAGCCGCATCTCTTTTTGATGGACATGATGCAGCGATAAATATCATGAGACGTATTATCCAAAGTACGGGAGTAGAGGTAATACATTTAGGACATGATCGTAGCGTAGAAGAAGTTGTAAATACCGCAATTCAAGAAGATGCAAATGCAATTGCTTTGACTTCATATCAAGGAGGTCATACAGAGTATTTCAAATATATGTACGATCTCTTACAAGAAAAGGGAGCCTCACATATTAAGATTTTTGGCGGTGGCGGTGGCGTTATTCTCCCTGAAGAGATTAAGGAGTTAATGGATTATGGAGTTACTCGTATTTATTCTCCTGATGATGGTAGAGAACTTGGCTTACAAGGTATGATCAATGACCTTGTAATGCAATCGGATTTTCCGGTAGGTGATCAACTCAATGGCGAGGTAGATCATCTTACGGAGAAGAACCCTCGTGCAATAGCACGTGTAATTTCTGCAGCAGAAAATTTTCCAGAAGTAGCTGCCGAGACCTTAGAAATTATACATACAAAAAATAAAACATCATTAACTCCAGTGTTAGGTATAACAGGAACTGGAGGAGCGGGAAAATCTTCATTAGTAGATGAACTGGTGCGTAGGTTTCTTATTGATTTTCCAGAAAAAACAATAGGCCTTATTTCTGTAGATCCTTCAAAACGAAAGACGGGAGGGGCATTGCTAGGTGATCGTATTCGTATGAATGCGATTAATTCACCACGTGTATATATGCGTTCTCTTGCAACGCGTCAGAGTAACTTAGCGCTTTCAAAATATGTTGCAGAAGCTATAGAAGTACTTAAAGCTGCTGAGTATGACTTGATCATTCTAGAGACTTCAGGTATCGGTCAGTCAGATACAGAGATATTAGAACATTCAGATACTTCTTTATATGTAATGACTCCAGAGTTTGGAGCCGCCACTCAGTTAGAGAAGATAGATATGCTTGATTTTGCAGACCTTGTAGCCATTAATAAGTTTGATAAACGTGGTTCTCTAGACGCTTTACGAGATGTGAAAAAGCAATATATGCGTAACCATAATTTATGGGACACTCCTCAAGAAGAGCTTCCTGTATATGGAACAATTGCATCACAGTTTAATGACCCAGGGATGAATACCCTCTATAAGAAGATTATGGAGAAGGTAAATGAAGTAAATGAAGCAAATCTGGTTTCTACTTTTGAGATTAGTAAAGAGATGAGTGAGAAAATTTTTGTAATTCCACCATCACGAACCCGATATTTAAGTGAAATTGCTGAAAGCAATAGGGGATATGATGCTTCTGCAAAAGTACAACAAGAAACAGCACAACGACTTTATGGAGTTTATAAAACGATTCAGAGTATCACTGGAACGGCTCCCACTATTGATAAAACAGGATTGAATATACCATCTGAAATCCTTGAAGAGGATACAGAACTCATTAAATTGCTTTTGGCTCAGTTTGATCGTATAAAACTAGACCTAGATCCTTATAACTGGGAAGTAGTCTTAGGTTGGGAAGAAAAAGTAAATCGCTATAAGAATCCAGTATATTCCTTTAAAGTAAGAGAAAAAGAGATTAAAATTGACACACATACAGAATCACTATCTCATACGCAAATACCTAAAATTGCATTACCTAAATATGAAGCATGGGGTGATATTTTGAGATGGTGTCTTCAAGAGAATGTCCCAGGAGAATTTCCTTATACCTCAGGTTTATACCCTTTTAAACGTACAGGAGAAGATCCTACTCGTATGTTTGCTGGAGAAGGTGGTCCAGAGCGTACCAATAAGCGTTTTCATTATGTAAGTCTTGGCATGCCTGCCAAACGATTAAGTACAGCATTTGATAGTGTTACTCTCTATGGTAATGACCCAGGACATCGTCCTGATATTTATGGAAAAATAGGAAATGCTGGGGTGTCTATTTGTTGCCTTGATGATGCAAAGAAACTATATTCTGGTTTTGATTTAAGTCACCCTATGACGTCAGTAAGTATGACTATAAATGGGCCTGCGCCTATGCTATTAGGATTTTTTATGAATGCGGCAATTGATCAAAATTGTGAAAAATATATAAAAGAAAATAATCTAGAAGCCGAAGTAGAAAAAAAGATAGCATCTCTATATAAAGGAAAAGAGCGTCCAACATATCAAGGAGATTTACCAGAAGGTAATGATGGATTAGGTTTAATGCTTTTAGGAGTTACAGGAGATGTAGTTTTACCAGAAGAAGTATATTCAAAGATAAAAGTAGAAACACTTACCCAAGTACGGGGTACGGTACAGGCAGATATCCTTAAAGAAGATCAAGCTCAAAACACATGTATATTTTCAACAGAATTTGCATTGCGGTTAATGGGAGATGTACAACAATACTTTATAGAACAACAAGTTCGTAACTTTTATTCTGTATCCATATCTGGGTATCATATTGCTGAAGCAGGAGCAAACCCAATAACGCAACTTGCTTTAACACTTGCAAATGGATTTACTTATGTAGAATACTACTTGAGTAGAGGAATGGATATTAATAAATTTGGACCAAATTTATCTTTCTTTTTCTCAAATGGAATTGATCCAGAATATGCAGTAATAGGCCGTGTAGCTCGTAAGATTTGGGCCAAAGCAATGAAAATAAAATATGCTGCAAATCCTCGTGCTCAAATGCTTAAATATCATATACAAACATCAGGTCGTAGTCTTCATGCGCAAGAGATAGACTTTAATGATATACGTACTACGTTACAGGCATTATATGCGATCTATGACAATTGTAATTCATTACACACCAATGCCTATGATGAAGCTATAACAACACCTACAGAAGAAAGTGTACGTCGTGCTATGGCTATACAGTTAATCATCAATAAGGAATTAGGACTAGCTAAAAATGAGAACCCTATACAAGGTTCATTTATTATTGAAGAGCTTACAGATTTAGTAGAAGAAGCTGTTTTGACAGAATTTGATCGTATTACAGAACGTGGAGGTGTATTAGGTGCTATGGAAACAATGTATCAACGTAGCAAGATTCAAGAGGAAAGTTTATATTATGAAACTTTAAAGCATACAGGAGAATTCCCTATTATAGGTGTTAATACATTTTTAAGTAGTAAAGGAAGTCCTACGGTGAGACCTGAAGAAGTTATCAGAGCAACCGAAGAAGAAAAACAATATCAGATCGAGATGTTGGAGAATCTGCATATATCTAAAAAAGATAAAACAGGAATTCAGATCAAAAAAATTCAAGAGGCAGCTATTAATAATGAAAACATTTTTGAATACCTTATGGAAGCAACCAAAGTTTGCTCATTGGGGCAAATAACAAGTGCTTTATTTGAAGTAGGAGGACAGTATCGTAGGAATATGTAATGTCTCTTACTATAATACTTATGTATTATCCAGATTGTGATATTTTTTAATAACAGACTTTAGCATATGAAAATCTATAGGTTTGCCTATATATTCATCTAGTCCATTATGAATTACAAAATCAGCATCTTCGTTATTTGCACCAGCGGTAACAGCAATAATAGGAGGTGTTTGACGGGTATATTTTTCTAATGATTTTATGAGTTTTGTAGCCTCTATTCCACCCATGACAGGCATATTAAGGTCCATAAGAATAAGATCATATGTATTTTCTTTAAACAGATCTACACCTACTTTCCCATTAGTAGCTAGGTCACAGGTGATTTGTAACTTTGCTAATAGTTTTTTTATCACTTTTTGATTTATGAGGTTATCTTCTACCACTAATGCATGGGTGTTTCCAGGATTTTTAGAAAGCGCAGTTTCAATTTTTTGAGTGATATCCTTCCTACTTTTTGTACTGTCTTTTTTTAATGAAAGATCAAAATAAAATGTAGTGCCTACACCTAATTGACTTTCAACACATAATTGACTATCCATTAATTCTAATAAATAATAGGAATGAGAAAGTCCTAAACCAGCACCGTCATATTCTCGGGTTTTGGAATTATCTACTTGTTCGAATGAGAGAAAAAGTCTTTCAAAGTCCTTTTTTTCCATACCGATGCCTGTATCAGTAATTATAAAACGTAAATGTTGTTTGTTTTTTGAAAAAGTAGTCTCTTGTATTTGTACAGTAATTTTACCTAGTTGCGTAAACTTAATTGCATTCTTAATTAAATTCATTAAAACTTGTTGCAACCTTAATGTATCTGCATATACTTTGTAACTAGTATCACTCGTATTTTTATACTGAAAATCCAAGCCTTTTTCCTTTGCCTGGTACTCAAAAATCCGCATTAATAATGCAATATCATTTTCTAAGTCTACAGATTTTTCTTCTATCTCTAAGTTACCTGTTTCAAGTTTGGAATGATCCAGTATCATTCCGATTAGGTCTAATAACTGATCTGTAGATCGCTCTGCAATTTCTATATATTCTTTATGCTCTTTTTTAACACCTTCAGATTTTAGTAAATGAAGCATTCCATGAATTCCATTAAGAGGGGTACGCATTTCATGGCTCATTTTTGATAAAAATTGAGTTTTATAACTTGCATTATCAGTAGCTTTTTTTGCACTTACTTTTAGTTCTTCTATCGTGTGTAACAGAGCGTCTTTTAATTTTTGGTAGCTAGAAAACAAAGAGGCTATCTCTGCAATATTGTGATCGTATTTTATTTCTTGATTTTCTTCTTTAAAATCACTAGATATAAATTGCTCAATATTTTCATTGAGAGTGGCGACACCTTGTGTAAGATCTTTTGATAAATATAAAATGAGTAAGACAAGAGCCAATGCCAGTAAGGTACTTATAATAGCTGTAGTCAATGATTGTGTAAATCTTTTTGCTTCAATTTTTTTAGTTGTAATTGTGTTTATATCTGAGATATCTTTTTGAAGTATGCTATGCAAGGATTTAATTCGTTCATGCAATGCATTTTTAGAATCATCTCCTATTTCTTTACTTAGACTAACGATACTTCTAAAATCTTCAGAATAGCCCCTTAATAGAATACGAGTGCTATCACTAAGTTCTCGATTTGCTAATACATCTTGATATAAATTATTAAAAGAAATAACATGGCTGTCATTAGCACTTAAGAGAAAATCTTTTTCTAGTTGACGTAACTCCAATAAAGTAGCTTTGTCCATATCTGAACGCATCAACAGTCGTTCGGCTTTCTCCCTCATTTTACCTTCTATCCCAAAATCTTTAAATCCTCTTCGTTCCATCTTTGCGACAATTGTAAGTACCTCTTGTCTCAGACTTCTGTAATGTTCTAAAAGCGGTTTTACGTCAATTGCAACATTAATTCCATTGGCTATATCTTCTACTTGCTTAAGTTGTTCTGGAATAGCTCTTAAATTTGCTAGATAGAGATAAAGAGAACTAGATTCTGATTTATTATAAAAAGCAGCATTTTTATATCCTGTATAAAAAAAGGTATTATAATTATTGATATTAGTATCAAACTGTCTGGAAATATCTATAATAGATATAGAAAGTGTTTCTGCTATTTTGTCTTTTCTATGAATATAAAAATAGGATCCAATCCATACCGTTAATAATCCTAAGAAAATTAAAAATGACAAAATAGCCTTAGAACGGAATGAATTTAAACGAAACTTCCTGACAATTGTATGGTAAAACATGGAAGGTTTATTTCTGTTAAATTAATAAAAAAAACACTGCTATAATAGCATATACTACTTATGATACATCTCTATACATAAAATCATGTACGATAAGACTAGAGGGTATAGATCATTTAAGTACTAAATAGTATACTCTGTATAACAATAGATGGCCTTTATTTATGAGTAATTAGTATAATTTATAATTGTATCTACACCTTGTATAGCATCATAGATTTATTATTTTTGCAAACCCTATATAAGTATGATATGTTAAAGTATTTTTGCACACTTTTTTTTCTAACTACCTCCTTTTTATGTTTTTCTCAGAGCGATGAAACCGTCCTTTTATATATTAACGATGAGGCGATTACTGTAGAAGAATTTAAATCTGTATATCAAAAAAATATAAGTCTCGTAAAAGATGATACTCAAAAAGATCCTAGGCAGTATTTAGAACTTTTTAAAGAGTATAAATTAAAAGTACAAGAAGCTTATAAACAAGGTCTACACAAAAAACCTACGTATATAAGAGAGTTAAAAGGCTATAGAAAACAACTGGTTAAAAACTATCTGACAGATGTAGAAGTAACAGAGTCTCTTATAAAAGAAGCATATGATCGCACAGTCACAGAGGTAAACGCAAGACACATATTAGTAAGAATAGGGGCAGAGGCAACTCCAGAAGATACATTAAAAGCGTATTCAAAAATATTACAAGCTCGAGATTTAATTGTAAAAGGAGAGGATTTTAAAACCGTTGCAAAAAGATATAGTGATGATCCATCTGCTCAGAAAAATGGTGGGGATTTAGGATGGTTTAAAGCTTTTAAAATGGTGTATCCATTTGAGACAGCTGCTTTTTCTATAGATACAGGAGAAGTCTCTTTACCCTTTAGAACCCAATTTGGGTATCATATTGTACAAACTACTGCAAAACGAGAATATCAGGGTGCTATTGAAGTAGCACATATTATGATTTCCTTAAAGCAAAAAGACTCAACATTAGATCCAGAAAAGAGAATACAAGATATTTATACACTAATAGAAAATGGAGGAGACTTTGAAAACCTTGCCAAAATACATAGTGATGATAAAAGATCATCTGTAAAAGGAGGAGTCTTAGGACGTTTTGAATCAGGTCAATTAAGTAGTCCAATATTTGAAGAGAAAGTATTTCTGTTACAAAATATTGGAGATTACACGGAACCTTTCAAGACTAAATTTGGATGGCATATCGCTAAGCTAATAGAAAAATTTCCTGTAAAAAGTTATGAACAAGAACGCGATGCTATCGAGGCAAAATTAAAAAGAGATGAACGCTCTAAAATTATATCAGATACTCTCATCACAAAATTACGTTCTTATTACGGGATAAAAGATGCTATAGAAGTTGTACCACATTTTGTCCAATTATTACCAGATAATGACGCTAAAAAAGGCTGGAGATATGGTGACTCAACTAAAGATGCAGATAAGGTTGTATTTACATTAAATGATACAGTTTTACGATATATAGACTTTGGTAAATACATAACAAATACTTTACAAAGGCAATCGTATTCTTCTAAAAAAAACTTTGTTGAGCAAGCTTTAAATGCATGGACTAGTCGTACGATTAGACGTTATCATGAAAACCACTTAGAAGAACATAATCCAGAATTTAAAGCAGTCTTACGAGAATATAAAGAAGGATTACTACTTTTTGATTTATTAGAGTCTAAAGTTTGGGGAATAGCAAAAAATGACACTATACGACTTCAAAAATACTACCAAGATCACATAGAGACATATAGAAAGCCAGAACAGTTGGAAGTAACGATTATTACTGGAAGTAAGAAGTCTACACTCACTAAAATCAAAAAACTATTAAGAAAAGGAGTAGATATTGAAAGTATAGAAGGGATCATAAATAAAGATCAGGAAGTAAATGCGCTCTTTAGTAATAAGGAAATAACAAAAGCAGATACAAACTACATTGTAAAGGAATACACCCCAACCCTAGGGTTAAGTGATATTTATAAAAATGACAATGAATATGTATTATATAACGTTATAAAAATACTACCATCAAGATTAAGAACTTTAGACGAAATAAAAGGGACAGTGATCAATGATTTTCAAAAAGAAATTGAACAAGATTGGTTAGAAGAGCTTAAGATTTCATCTAAGATAACAGTAGATGAAAAAGTTCTTAAAACCTTAATTAAAGAAGTGGGAGAATGAGTTTACTCAAAGGTGTTATATTAAGTTTAATATGTCTTCTTCTTGGGTCCTGCGGTTATTTTGATAACTCTGCACCAGAAGAAGTGGTAGCTAGAGTAAATAAAAAAGTTCTGTACAAAAAAGATGTAGAAAAAGTTTTAAAAGAAAAAGAATTTCTTTTGGATAGTGCAACAATAATTACAGACTATATTAATGATTGGGCAACAAATCAGCTATTACTAGATGGAGCACTTTTGAATTTGTCAGAAGAAGAGCAAAATAAATTTGAGAAATTAGTTCAAGATTACCGAAGTGATTTATACACAAAACTATATAAAGACAGGTTGATTAATCAACGATTGGATAGTACAGTATCAGATCAAGAAGCAAAGCAATTTTATGAAGCAAATAAGCATAATTTTAAGCTTAACGAAGAGCTTATCCAATTGCGATATATCCAAGTAGGACCAGATTTTAAGGACAGTAAAGAGTTGCAAAAACTTTTTATTGACTTTCAACCAGAAGATAGAGTACAATTAGACTCCATACGATTACAGTTTAAAAATTATTTTTTGAATGATTCAATATGGGTCAAGAGAAGTGTAGTTCAAGCAGGGATTAACCCAATTAATGCCTCAAATGCCGATAAATTGTTAAAAAAAACCAATTTTTTACAACTACGAGATTCATTAGGATTATATTTGATCGCTGTCAAGGCTACGCTTTCGCGAAATGAAACGGCACCTCTAGAATATGTAAGGCCAACCATTGATCAAATCATACGGAATAAAAGAAAGTTGACATTAGTAAAACAGCTAGAAAAGGAGATTAAAGATGATGCAATTAAAAACAAAAAATTTGAAATTTACAATTAAGTTAGTACTCATAGCTTTATTAGTAAGCCCAACAGTATTTGCTCAAAATACAGTTAATGAGGTTATCACACAAGTAAATACAGACAGTATAAAGTCATTTTCAAAATTTAAAGTAGATGGAGTTGCTGGTGTTGTAGGTGATTATTTAATATTAGAAAGTGATATCGATAAATTTCTTTTTGATATCAAAAGTCAAGGTCAATCTACAGTAGATGTTACCCCATGTCAGGTAATGGGAAAACTCCTGGAAGATAAACTTCTAGCACATCATGCCATTCAGGATAGTATCATAGTGAGCGATATACGTGTAAACTCTGAAGTAGATCAGATTATAGATAGATTTTCACAACAATTAGGATCTGATCAAAAGGTAGTAGAGTACTACAAAAAAGATAATATGGCAGATCTACGTTCCGAATTATTTGGAATACGAAGAGATATCCTTCTATCTGAACGAATGAATGAGCGTATTATAGAGACTGTAGATGTAACACCAGACGAAGTAAAGTCATTTTATGAGAGTATCCCAGAAGATGAACTTCCCACATTTGGTGTAGAGTTAGAAATTGCACAGATAGTTATTGAACCAAAAGCTACAGAAGAAGAAAAACAACGTATTATAGATCGTCTTAATGGGTTTAGAGCAGATATTATAGATAATGGGAGCAGTTTTGCAACAAAAGCTGTTTTGTATACAGACGATGGAGCATCTAGAGGAGAAGGAGGTTTTATGTCAATAGACAGAAGGACTCCATTAGTAAAAGAATTTAGAGATGTTGTTTTTGGATTACAGGAAGGAGAAATAAGTGAACCTTTTGAAACTGAATATGGTTTTCATATAGCTATGCTAGAAAAAATTAAAGGAGATAAATTAGAAGTAAGACATATACTTTTAATACCAGAAATTAAAAAAGCCCAAGAAGAAGAAGCTAAGGACCATATTAATCTTATTAGAAAACGAATTGTTGATGGAGAATTAACCTTTGATGAAGCAGCACGAGAGTTTTCTGTTGAAAAAGAAACAAAGTTTGATGGAGGGGTATTAGTAAATCCAGTAACATTAGATAAACGCTTTGAGTTAAATAAGTTAGACCCTACTTTATATACAAAAGTGAGTAACCTTAAAGATGATGAGGTATCTTTAGTATTTAATGATCCTAGTAGAACAGGTAAAACTCGTTATAAAATTATGACGGTAAAGAACAGACTGGAAGAACATAAAGCCGATTATTCTAAGGATTATGTGAAAATTAAAGATCTAGCCCTTAAAGAAAAACAGATTAAAGAAATAGCAAAGTGGCAAGAAGAAAAAATACAAGAAACCTACATAAAAGTTAACGGAAACAATCGCGATTGTGAATATGTAAGTAACTGGCTTAAAAAATAATTTATATGTCTGACGTAGCTGCTATAGGTAAATTAGTAGAAAAACATACCCAACTTAAATCTGAAATTGCAAAAGTAATAGTAGGCCAAGAAAAAGTAATAGATGAAATACTTCTTGCTATTTTTTCTGGAGGGCATGCATTGCTTATTGGAGTACCAGGGCTAGCAAAAACGCTTATGGTAAATACCATAGCTACTGCATTAGGATTAGATTTTAAAAGAATACAATTTACTCCTGATCTTATGCCCAGTGATATATTAGGTTCAGAAATCCTAGATGAATCACGCCAGTTTAAATTTATAAAAGGACCTGTGTTTTCAAATATCATTCTTGCCGATGAGATCAATAGAACACCACCTAAAACTCAAGCAGCCCTACTGGAAGCAATGCAGGAACGTATTGTAACAGTATCTGGACATAGGTACTCATTAGATTTACCGTATTTCGTACTGGCAACTCAAAACCCTATTGAACAAGAGGGAACCTACCCATTACCAGAAGCACAGTTGGACCGTTTTATGTTTGCTATACATTTAGATTATCCTTCTTTTCAAGAAGAAATTGATGTCGTTAAAGCTACAACATCCGACAAAAAACCTACCGTATCTTCGTTATTTACAGCTCAAGAGATTATAGATTTTCAACAATTAATACGACGAATCCCTGTTGCAGATAATGTCATAGAATATGCAGTACAATTAGTAAGTAAGACGCGTCCTAAAACGACAAGTGCAGCTCAAATTGTAAATGACTATATAGACTGGGGAGCTGGACCTAGAGCCTCACAAAATTTAATACTAGGTGCAAAAACCCATGCAGCAGTAAAAGGAAAATATTCTCCAGATATAGAAGATGTTCAGGCAGTAGCAGAAGGTATATTAAGACATAGACTTATAAAAAACTATAAAGCCGAAGCTGAAGGCTTAAGTATAGAAGATATTATTAAAAGCTTGTTCTAAACTTGCTTATATAAATTAAATTTTAAAAGCGTCATATTAAGTGACGCTTTTTTTAATATTAGTACTGAAATACTACGCAAAACCATCATATAACTATAGAGTTTTAAAATTGATTTTGTGTATTTTATCGATATTTTATGTATTTTATCGATAAATTAAATACTTTTTCTTAAATTCGCTTCAAGATCCCAAATCTTAAAGCATTATGAAAAGTCAATTACACCTACTATTAGGATTATGTTTTGCTATTTGTATATCCTGTAGTGATGATGATACAGTGCCTAATAACTCTCTCGCTGGTGAGAATGGATTCCAATTTAATAATGTAGCTTATATTACAGATAATGTATACATCACTCAAAACAACGATATTATACTATCTAGCAGACAAGTATCAGAAGACCTGTTTATAGAGACTATAGATATTGCTAGCTTTAGTGTATCAGGAAATACATTAATAGAAAAGTCATACAACTTTGGAGAAGACCTTACAAGATGCTTAGCTGTTGCAAATGGCCAATGGAATAAAGGGAATGTAGAAGAGGGGCAAAATATTTTAAACGAAGATACAGCACTAAGTGGATTTATGCGCATTTTAGACATTGATCCTCCAAGAAAAGAAATAGAAATTATTTTTGAATTTCAGCGTACAGATGGAAAACTAGTAGCAGGAAGCTATGTAGGGACTTATCAAATAGCCGATTTTTAAGAAACGCACGCTTTCGCGAAAGCATATACATTTTAAACCAAAACTGCCTAGCTGGTTTTAAAATCCTACCATATTCATATAGCCTCAAATGATGAAATACTCATTTGAGGCTTTTTATATAAATTCTATAATTAAAACAAAAAATGGGAGCTTAATTGTTTTAATGTCGCGCAAAGTAAGTATTGGCGTTGTCACTGTGATTTCGTAAATTCGTCACTCTTGAAAAGAAACTTTAACCCATAAACCAAAAAAAATAGCATATGGCATTTGATATAGAAATGATCAAAGGAGTCTACGCAAAGATGGCAGAGCGTGTAGACGCAGCTCGAGATCTTGTAGGAAGACCATTAACCCTTTCTGAAAAGATATTATATTCCCATCTATGGGAAGGAACTCCTACAAAAGCCTTTACAAGAGGTAAAGACTATGTAGATTTTGCTCCTGATAGAATCGCATGTCAAGATGCAACAGCACAAATGGCACTATTGCAATTTATGCAAGCTGGAAAAAATAAAGTTGCGGTTCCTACTACGGTACATTGTGATCACTTAATTCAAGCTAAACAAGGTGCGGCACAAGATCTGAAAAGAGCTAATGAAACAAGTAATGAAGTATTTGATTTTTTGGCTTCTGTTTCAAATAAATATGGAATTGGTTTTTGGAAACCAGGTGCTGGAATTATACATCAAGTAGTTTTAGAAAACTATGCATTTCCAGGAGGAATGATGATAGGTACAGACTCTCATACAGTAAATGCAGGAGGACTAGGTATGGTTGCTATTGGAGTAGGAGGAGCAGATGCGGTAGATGTTATGGCAGGAATGGCTTGGGAACTTAAATTTCCTAAACTTATTGGAGTAAGACTAACAGGGAAACTAAGCGGATGGACAGCACCAAAAGATGTCATTCTTAAGGTCGCTGAAATTCTTACAGTAAAAGGAGGGACAGGAGCAATCGTAGAATATTTTGGACCTGGAGCTACCGCTATGTCATGTACAGGTAAAGGAACTATATGTAATATGGGTGCAGAAATAGGAGCAACAACATCTACTTTTGGATATGATGAATCTATGGAACGTTATTTAAGAGCTACAGACAGAGAAGATGTTGCAGATGCTGCAAACCAAGTTAAAGAACATCTTACAGCAGATGCAGACGTATATGCAAACCCAGAGAATTATTTTGATCAAGTAATAGATATCAATTTATCAGAATTAGGGCCCTTATTAAATGGACCATTTACTCCTGACTTATCTACAGCAGTAGGTAAGGAAATGACCGAAAAGGCAAAAGCTAATGAATGGCCTATGCAAGTAGAATGGGGATTGATAGGATCATGTACAAACTCTTCATATGAAGACTTATCAAGAGCCTCGTCTATTGCACAACAAGCCTTGGACAAAGGAATTAAGATGAATGCAGAGCTCGGGATCAATCCAGGTTCAGAGCAAGTACGTTATACAGCAGAACGCGATGGAATCTTAGAAGTATTTGAAAAACTTGATGCCAAAATATTTACAAATGCATGTGGGCCATGTATAGGACAATGGGCACGATATAACGATCCCAAAAATGCTCCTAAAAACAGTATTGTACATTCATTTAATAGAAACTTTGCAAAACGTGCAGATGGTAATCCTAATACGCATGCTTTTGTAGCTTCTCCAGAGTTAACAGCTGCAATTGCAATATCTGGACGTCTGGATTTTAATCCTATCACAGATGCATTGATTAATGAAGATGGACAAGAAGTAAAATTTGATGAACCTACTGGGTGGGAATTACCTCCTAAAGGTTTTGATGTAAAAGATAATGGCTATATAGAACCCGTAAAAGATGGTAGTAGTGTAGAAGTTTCTGTAAGCCCTACTAGTGAGCGTCTTGAACTATTAACTCCATTCACCCCTATAGGTGATACTATTACAGGAGCTAAACTATTGATCAAAGCATTTGGTAAATGTACAACAGATCATATCTCTATGGCAGGCCCTTGGTTACGTTTTAGAGGGCACTTGGATAATATATCTAATAACTGCCTTATAGGAGCTGTCAATGCCTACAATAAAAAGACAAATTTTGTCAAAAGTCAAATAGATGGTGAGTATGGAGGCGTACCAGATACACAACGTGCTTATAAAGCGGCTGGTATTAAAACGATAGTTGTAGGAGATCATAATTACGGTGAAGGATCTTCTAGAGAACATGCAGCTATGGAACCACGTCATTTAGGCGTTGCCGCTGTAATTGTAAAAAGTTTTGCTCGAATCCATGAAACAAACCTTAAAAAACAAGGGATGTTAGGTCTTACTTTTGCAAATGAATCTGATTATGACCTTATTCAAGAAGACGATACATTTAACTTCTTAGACTTAAATGAATTTGCTCCAGATAAGCAATTAACAATAGAAATTGTGCATGTCGATGGAACCAGTGATACTATTAAAGTAAATCATACATATAATCAATCACAAATAGATTGGTATAATGAAGGAAGTGCTTTAAATCTTATTAAAAAAGAAAACGCAGCATAATTTAAAAATAGAATATGTTCTACAAAAAAAAGCGATCATTTTTGATCGCTTTTTTTGTAAGAAATAACCAGTAATTACGACAGGTTTAGGAACCACCCCTATCTACAATGGCAAAAATATGGTTTCTTGAAGATGTAAATGTATTCGGGATTCTCTGTCCCCATAAATTAAAACGCTACAAAAAGAAACATCACTTTAATCATTATCAAAAACAAGCCTATATCTATTTTCAGAAAGATGAGGCTAATAAAGTGTACCTTATAGAAAAAGGGAAGGTAAAACTTGGGTATTATGGGGAAGATGGGGAAGAGATCATTAAAGCTATTCTAACAAAGGGAGAAATGTTTGGTGAGAAAGCTATTTTAGGACAGGAAACACACACAGAGTTTGCACAATCTATAGATCATCATACAACGATATGTCCAGTTCCTGTAAGGACGATACAGGAATTAATGCGTGATAATCATCCATTTAGCCTAAAAATTTATAAGTTTTTAGGGTTGCGCATTAAAAAATTAGAAAGACGCTTAGAACTTCTACTCTTTAAGGATACAAAAACTCGCGTAAAAGAGTTTCTTAAAGAGCTTGAAGATGAGTATGGTTACTGTTGTCCCAAAACGGGAGATACTATTATAAAGCATCCGTATACTCAAAAAGATATAGCATCCTTAATTGGAACTTCACGCCCAACATTAAATATCATTATGAATGAATTAAAGTCTGATAAATTTATAGATTTTAATAGAAACGAAATACGAATCAAAATTGAATAATATAGTATAGTTATTGTAACTTTCCAGTCTATGAAGTGTTATTATGAAAAAGAAAAAATTTAAGCTTTCTAACCTCCTTTTTATTATTCTTATTGCGTTGATGATTATTCCGCAGACACGGAAACCCATCCAAATTGCACTTCATCAATTAAGTGTATCTATATTTTCGCCTTCTGCTTTCGCGAAAGCGGACCAAACCCAACTCCCACCTTTTACATATAAACTTTCATCTATTGATGGTGTTGCTCGTGAGGCAAATATTGGACAAGGTAAGGTTACATTTATAAGCTATTGGGCTACTTGGTGCCCGCCTTGTATTGCAGAATTGCCTAGCATCGCCCAATTATACGCAGATTATGGGAATAGAGTAGATTTTGTTCTAATTACTCAAGAAGATCCAGAAGTCGTAAAGCGTTTTCTAGAAAAAAAACAATTGAACATCCCAGCTGTGTTTCCTAAAATGAATACCCCTGAAATATTATATGAAAAATCAATCCCTACCAATTATGTGATTGATAAAACGGGAAATATTGTAATCAAAGAACAAGGTGCAAAAGACTGGAATAGCGATAGTGTGCGAGAGATCTTAGATAATCTTATTACAGCTTCATATAAGTAGCTTTATTTCTTTTATATGAATTGCTAACTTTGTATAAAGGCATATGCTTAGATGGCTTTGAATTCTAATTAATTACTTCAAAATCCATTTCTGAAATGAGTTTTCAATCTAGAAGACAGTGTCATCATTTATATAAATTTGTAAAAGATAGTAATGGTATAGTAACGACTATGGTCATAGATCAAGGAAATAGAACTGTCAAATGGATAAAAGTAAATTAAAACTGATTGATAACCAGTACTCCTTTGTTCTTAAAATTATCCATTGCAGGAAGTTCTGTGATAGCATCTTCTAGTGAGATCGTACGTTCAATAAGTTTTTGGGGTTGTAGGGTTCCATTTTTTATCATAGCAAGCATTTCTGGATATCTATAGGCTTGCATTCCGTGACTTCCAATGATTTCTAACTCATCAGATAGAATACGATCCATAGGTACTTTGGGGTGTTTATGATCTCCAGTCATTAAACCTACCTGAATATGCTTTCCTCGTTTTCGAAGACATGAGACAGAATTAAAACATGTAGTTGCACTCCCCAAAGCATCTATAGATACATGAGCACCTCCATGTGTAAGTTGTTTAATTTGAGTACTAACATCCTTTTTATGAGTGGCATTAATCGTATGAGTAGCTCCAAGGTGTTTAGCATAGGTTAATGTATTCTCATTAATATCTATCGCGATCACTTGTGCTCCTATAGCACTGGCAATCATAATTGCTGATAAACCAACACCTCCGCAACCATGAATAGCTATATATTGTCCACCTCGTAAATCGCCTTGATCAATCACTGCTCTATAGGCTGTAATAAACCTGCATCCTAATGTAGCTGCTGTACTATCGGTAATAGTTTCTGGGAGTTTGACAAGATTAGTAGATGCATAGTCTATAGCAACATACTCTGCAAAAGAGCCCCAATGAGTAAATCCTGGTTGGGATTGTAGGTCACATACTTGATGGTTCCCAGAAATACATTGTCCACAGCTCCCACAACCACATACAAAAGGTACTGTTACACGTTCTCCAATAGTAAATCCTTTTACATTTTTCCCGATTGCTTCTATTGTTCCAGCAAGTTCATGTCCTGGGATATGTGGGAGTTTAATGTCTGGATCATGCCCCATCCACCCATGCCAATCACTTCGGCAAAGCCCAGTGGCTTTAACCTTTATGATTACTCCATGATCTTTTGGGGAAGGATCTGGAACATTTTGAATATTTAATACCCCTTGAAATGTTTCATATATAAGTGCTTTCATTGATCACAATTTTTAATCAAATTAGTGTGCTATTCAAATATATACATTCGAAATATGTATACACTGAAAACTATAACACAGTTTTTTAGATATAACTGTATTTAAAACCAGAAAGGCTAGCATTATAAGAATAAATTGGACTATTTGATAACGATATGATGAAGTCTGTGATAGTATAGTATGTACTACTAGTTTTAACGATATATCCCTAAAAGAGTAGAACTCATCACATTTTTTTTATTTCAAAATAAGCAAGAAATATTTTTACGGGCATGTTTAATTAATATCAAATATAAAATGAAGTCTAAAATTTATTATTATTTAACAAAGCCCTATACAGTGGTTTTTACAATGTTAATTACACCATTGTTTGGTTTTATTGATAGAAATTTTGTCTTTTTTTCTGGATTAAGTGTGGCTTTTCTAATTTTATCGGGAAGTGATTTTGATTGGTCGAGATTTGGGATAGAAAAGAGAGTTAGTGTAAAGACAGCTTTAAAAAGTATATTTCTAACGTTATTATTTCTAGTTGCATTTTATATAGTAATTGACCCTATTTTACTATCATATTTTGGAGATTTTGATCTATCATCCATAGATGATATACGAGGGAACTTAGGGGGATATATTGCATTAATGGCTGTAGTATGGATATTTGCTGCTTTTGGAGAAGAGTTTCTATTTCGGGGTTATTATATGAAAGCATTAGCAGAGTTATTGGGTAATACAAATAGATCTTGGTTACTTTCTGCTATAATTACATCAATTTATTTTGGGGTATCTCATGGATACCAAGGAACAGCAGGGATAATAGGTAGCTTTTTATGGTCGTTCTTTATTTCATTGATATTTAATAAAAATCGGAATAATTTATTACTACTTGTTTTAATACATGGATTATTTGATACAGTAGGGGTCACACTTATTTATTTGAATAGAGATCATATTATTTCTGATTGGGTCCAACAATTATTTTAAAGTTTTTGCAACTATTTTTAGTTCTTTTATAACAAAAACACTTCTTCAAGCAATTTCTATTAATGATCTAACCGTATAAAATACGAATCATTAAAACTTGCGTTTTTTTAATACATTTATGAGACATAAAATGATTTTTTAAGTCAATTTTAATCGAATAATAGTAGCTCTTATGACATGGAGAAAATAAAAATAACCGTATGAGAAGAATAGTGATTTTAGAGAAATGCCTAGAGGAGTCCTTTATCTATTTCTTACTAATTATATGTTCGATATGCATTACATCATGTAATAAAGGAGAAAATAAGAATTCACCTGAAAATATGGTTATTGATTTAGAAATAGCTTCAAAAGACCCGTTAAAAAATACGGCAGTAAAAGATGAGTATTCTCTACTTACGCCACCTCCTGTAAGTGAATTTGTACGTAGAATTTTTCATGATAAAAAGGGGAATTTATGGTTTGGAACCAATGGTGATGGAGTGATACGTTTTGATGGAAAATCTTTGGACTATTTTTCTGAAAAAGAGGGCTTTGGAGGTTGGGCAGTTCGAGGGATTGTAGAAGATAGAGAGGGTGATGTCTGGTTTGCTACAACAGGGGGAATAACCAAATTTAATGGGGAATCATTTATTAATTATACAGAAAAGGAGGGGCTTTCTCATAATGATGTATGGAGCCTATTTATTGATAGTAAGGGAATTATATGGATTGGAACTTTAGGGGGAGTAAATCGTTTTGATGGTAAAGAATTTACAACATTTGATATTCCTACATCCCAGCCTGATTATAGAAGAGGAGTTACAAGCGCAAGAATTGTTCATTGTATTATGGAAGATAGTAGTGGTAATATGTGGTTTGGAACTAATAATGGTGCGTATATCTATGATGGAGTATCACTATCAAATATATCTGAAAAAGATGGGCTTAGTGATAATTCTGTAAATAGTATTTTAGAAGCAAAAGATGGGACTATCTGGTTTGCTACTCATTTTGGAGGAATAAGTCGGTATGATGGAAAGTCATTTACCAATTATACAAAAGACAATGTTATAGATGGTATGGAGGTTTGGAGTATATATGAAGATCGCAATGGCAATATATGGTTTCCTGCAGAAGGTGTTGGTGTATACCGCTATGATGGGCAATCTTTTACTAATTTTTATACAGAACAAGGAGTTACAAGCGGAGGAATACAATGCATTTTTGAAGATAATGATGGACAACTATGGCTTGGAGGCTGGCGAGGACTTTTTCTTTATAAAGGGGGGACTTTTTCTCACCTTACTACTATGGATGGGCCTTGGAGAAATTACTAATGTTTTTACTGCTCACTAAATTTTTGATAGGAAAGTTTCAATAGCTTTCCAATAGCTCTCACTACCTTGTGTAGATTTTAAAAGCGACATTGATCCATGCATGCCATTGACTTCTGGCTCAAAAAACATTTTTGTGGATGATAATTCTATATCATTAAAAAAATGCTCTATATTTTTTGCCTCTTGTTTACTCGCTGTGATAAAATAAGGGATGTTTATTTTAGGAATAACTGATTCTAAAGATGGAACACTACCCCCATAATAATCATTAGGACTCATAGATATTACTGCTTTTAGCTTATCATTTTCAAGTGCTTCAAACAAAGCTAATCCAGAAGAGTATGAACTTCCTAATAAGATTACTTTGGTATTATATGTATTGTATAAGTAATCAATTGCAGCTTGTATATCTGGCTTTGCATCTAGATATTCTGTCCCAATTTTTTTTGATTTAGCCCTTATATTAGTTTCATTTGTCCCTCCAAAATTTGAACCTCCCGACCTTTGATCAATTGCTAGGCATTTATACCCTAAACGATTAAATTCTTTTGCTATCTCATTATATTCAGATTTATTCCTGTTTGCCATATGACAAAGTAAAATTACAGGTAGGTCAGAATCAATTTCATATAAATTTCCGCTAACTTTTAATCCATCATTTGCATAGAATTCAACTTTTTGAATATTGGATGTTTTTACCTTTATCTCTGGATCTTCTTCTTCCTCTTCTTGAGTACTACTATCAACTATCATTTTAAAAATTTCAATGGACGCTATTTCATTATTTTTATTGAACGTATACGTGCCTTCAACCACTCCTTTATTCTTGAATGTATTAAGATATTTGAAAGTTGCAACATCATCATCTGTAGTAACATCTAGTTCTTTACTACTTATAATAGTAACTCCTAATTGTGGTAGCATTTGTTTAAGAATTACGCGAGCAAAAGGCCCCGATTGATTTGCGATACTAAAATCACTTGCTAAATACGACTCAATCTTCTCATCAGACCCTTCATTGACTGATTGTTCTATAAGATTAATAATAGCTCGACATTTTTTTAAATCTTGGGAATAACCCTTTAAAAAGCTCATAATAAATATGAGCACTATAAATTTTAACTTCATAATTGATATGTTTTTTTCAAAAATCATATTATTTATGATATTGATTAGTTATTGAGTGTTAATGAATGTTAATAATGAGCATCTCCATAAACTCATTAATGACCAATTAAAATTAACCTATAAAAACATATGGTTTGTAGGAGGTGCTATGCTTACGAAAGGATGTATTCGTTTGAAACTAGCTGATGATATTATAGTATCTATTATGCCAGTTATTTTAGGAGATGGACTATTATTTTTTGATTATATCGGTACAAAAGAACATCTACATCTAAAAGATGTGACAGCATATAAGGATGGAATGGTAGAGTTATGGTATGAGATAAAAAAGTAAATATATCAGTTCTTATATATTATCTAAAAATGGTTTCATCATTAATAATTCTATATCCTCTCTTTTTTTCAATTGACGTTTAAACCACCCTTTATGACCAGCTCCATAGATGATTAAAAAACGTTTTCCTTGATATCGATATTTTTCAAGAGCTTTTTCTATATTCCAATAGTGTGCAATATTAATATTTTCCCACCCTCCTAAAGCGAGCTCTTCATTAAATAATCTGTTATACGTTTGTAAACTTATATCTTGTATATCATCATAAGCATCTGTATGAATGAAATAAGGGTCATTTACTTTTCCAGTTGCTTTGTATATCGAATCTGATTTTCTATTGGCAATGGTATATGCATTCCAATCTTCGATACGACTAGTATCTTTACTGATGGCTCGGAGTTTTGCACTACGCTCATCAGCCATAATTCGTGTCCAACCTGCGGTAGGAATGATTTCAAAATCCATATCTTTCGTTAGTGGGAAAACAACATCTACATATTCGGGAAAACGTCGTACTCTGGGTTCTGAAATACTATCATCTCTTATAAAACCGTCCATCGCAGCTTTCATACGATTAGGAGGGATTTCGGCAAGGATATAGTCTGGGTCTATATCACGAATTAGTTTTTCTAAATATGCAGTATTGTATAAGGTATCTGTAAGGTGACCTCCATGGATCGTCCCTAAAATTAGGACTTCATTCTTTGTTTTTTGAGGAGGATTTTCTGCATTGGGATTGCAGCTACTCAGACAGAGCAAACATACTGCAATAAGGAATAGATTTTGCATACTGTTATGGTTTCATAAGTGCATCTATGATAGGCACTATGGGAGTGAGTTCTTCCCGTTTTGTCGTTATTGATTCCAATACACTACTACCAACTACTGTAAATTGTTCTTGAAGGGCTTTAATACATGATAATGCCTCAGTAGTAGTTACTCCATTTTGAACTTGATAATAGGTCTTGTCATAGTCAGAAGGTTCTAAACAATCAAAGTCAAAATGCAGGTATAGATGCGTGATGCTTTTCGCTTTAAGCGTATCAATAAAATCTGGAATATCTAAGGATCGAGGGTGATAAATTGCCCCTTTATCTAATCTTTCTTGTTCTGCAACATCTATATCCCGTAAACCTACATAATGAACTTGATGATCTCGAAGTTTACTGAACAATAGTTTTTCTATTTTTAATTCTCCTTCACCTAATAATGTGCGTAATGGCATTCCATGGAAGTTACAACTTGCAGAATCGCAAGGTCTATTGATGTCTGCATGTGCATCAAACCATATAACACCTAAGTTGGAATATATACTATTGAGGTAGGAGACAGGTACAATTTCTAAACCACAATCTCCACCTATTGTCTGTATGGTTTTAGGGTGTTTGTTTTCGAGTTCTTGTTTAAAAAAGCTCAATTGCTCTATTATCGCTTCAAAATTATTTATATTATATTTTTGAACTCCATTTATGCCTGCAGGGATAGTAGATAATGGGATTTCTATAAAATCAGGATTCTCTAGATAATTAAGTATTGTTTTGGCTCCAACCTCTATACCTTTTCCTATTCCGGCCCCTTGCCATTGTGGAAAGTAAACTTTCAAGGTGTGACTTTTTTTGTTTTGACATAAAAATCATCTGCAATAACCAAAGTACTTTTTTTACTGTCTATTTTAATAGTCTTCCATTCATTAGTTGGATATACCCACTGCATTTCTCCTTGAGCTTCAATTTGGATAGGCATATCAAAATTTGATACTGTGTTTGTATAGCGTATTGAAAGCTTATTACGTTTTATGTAATATTCTACTACGGGAATTTTAGTAGTACGTAAGTATTGATCAAAAAAGGCAGAAAAATCTTTAGTTAGCTTTTGCGAAATATAACCTTCTACTTGCTGTGTTGTAACTGTTTGATGATAAAATTCTTTATTAAGACCTCTTAAGACTTCTCGCCAGACTTCATCATTTTGAGTAATGGTTCGAAGCATATGTAGGATATTTGCTCCTTTGTAATACATATCACTACTTCCTTCATTATGAACATTATATGTCCCTATGATTGGAATGTCATTTTGTATATTATCTCTTGTGCCTATTACATATTCTCGTGAAGCTTCCTTCCCAAAATGGTAGTCCAAATAGAGGTTTTCTGAATACGCAGTAAACCCTTCGTGTATCCACATATCGGCAACATCTTTGTGAGTAATGTTATTTGCAAACCATTCATGCCCCGCTTCATGTATGATAATAAAATCAAATTTTAAACCCCAACCTGTACGTGATAAGTCTCTCCCTAAATATCCATTTTTATACTTATTGCCATATGTTACAGAACTCTGATGTTCCATTCCTAAATAGGGAGCTTCTACTAGTTTAAAGCTATCTTCATAAAATGGATAGGGACCAAACCAGTGTTCAAAAGCTTCCATCATTAAGGGAGCTTGCTTGAATTGTTCCTTAGCTTTTTCTATGTTTTCTTCAAGCACCCAATAGTCCATAAGTAAAGATCCTTTCTCTCCTTCATATTGTTCGGAAAAACGTACGTAATTGCCAATATTGAGATTTACGCCATAATTATTAATTGGATTTTTTACAGTCCAGTGATAGGTTTTAGATGTATGCGTAGAGTCTATACTTACGAGTCTGCCATTTGAAACATCTACTAATTCTTTAGGAACTGTTATATGCATATCAAGACTATCTACTTCTTCATAACTATGATCTTTGTTTGGCCACCAGATACTAGCTCCTATTCCTTGATTAGAAGTAGCAATAAATGGATTTCCATTTGAGTCTTTTTTCCATGAAAAACCTCCATCCCATGGCGCATTTTTTGCTTCTCGAGGTTTTCCTTCAAAACCTATTGTTACCTGTTGTACAGTTCCTTTCTGTTGCTTTTCTTTTAATTCAATAAAATGTGCATTGCCTTCATGACGGACTTTCAGAGACTTACCATTCTGCGTAATAGATGTAATCTCCATAGGAGGTTGGAGATCTACTTGTAGCTCATTAACACCTTCTTTTAATACTGTATATGTAATTATGTTTGTTCCTATAATTGATTTGGCTTCTGGATATACATCTACAGATAAATTATAATGATTAATATCCCACCATGCACGTTGCGGGGTAATAGATCCTCTCAAAGTATCTTGCCTCGAAAATTGAGCTTGAGAAGTAGTGACTATAAGAAGAAATAAAAATAAGATGGTATGTTTCATAATTGATATCAAAGTCCTAGTATATCTTTTTTTAGTAATTAAATTAATTTCTAAAAATAGCATTTGGAAATACGATCGGACTTTCATGACCATCTTTTCCTATTGCTGCTATCCCAAAAAAGAAATTATCAATAACAATACCATCTAAGACGTATTCGGTAACGTTTCCTACATAACGGGCATGATCCCAAGTAGGAGATGTTGTGTCTCTCCAGTATATTTTATAACCAGTGGCTCCTTCTACAGCACTCCACTTGAACTTTGCAGAAGGTTGTACAATCCCACCTATAGATACACTCTCAGGAGATGGAGGCGCCCATGCTATACTAGCAAGGTTAATCGCATTTACAGCTGTAAGTTTTGCAGCGTATTCAAAATTTACATGCTCAAAAGTATCTCCATAATTAATACCATTTTCAGTTCGAATATCTTGATGTTGTTGGGTATAGTTTTCATGTGCTTCCATAATACGGATACCTGGATATCCCGCATCGTTAAAGGGACGGTGATGACCTCCCCGTCCAAAACGATCTAAACGATAGATCATCATAGGATTCATTTCTGGCATATATGTTTTTACTGTTTTATGAACATATCTAGCGAGCTGTCGCGAAATACCGTCGACTTCACCACCATAAAAACGGCGAGCACGTCGCTCACGTTCTGTTTCTGTTGGGGGTACAGGTTCTGAAAATATTCGAAACGTACGATTATCAATAACACCATCAACACCTGTAATGTTTCCGATCATATCATTGTTTAAGATTCCAATGATATGCCATCCTTTTTCTTTAGCATACGCAGCTAATCCTTGCCCTCCAAAAAGGCCTTGCTCCTCACCAGATAGCCCTACATATATAATACTGTTTTCAAAACTATATTTAGAAAGTACCCTTGCTGCTTCTATTGTCCCAGCCATACCACTTGCATTATCATTTGCGCCTGGAGAATCTGATGTAAAGTCTGCAGGATCAGACACACGGCTATCTATATCACCACTCATGATAATAAAACGATTTGGGTATTTTGTTCCTCGTTGTATAGCGACTACGTTTACAACCTCTACATCATGTACAATACGTTGATTGCGTCCTTTCTCTACTAAATCTTTTTGGTAGAATACGTCAAGACAATTATTACATGCATTTGAGGTTTTGTCAAACTGACTTTTTATCCATCGTCTAGCAGCACCGATACCTCTTGTTTTTGATACAGTATCACTGAGGGTATGCCGTGTTCCAAAATCTGCTAGTTTCTTTATATCTTGTTTAATACGCTCTGCTGAAACCTCTTCTATTATGTCATAGATTCTAGTATCTGTTTGTGCAGTAACGGTTTGTAGTGTTATAAGTGTACAAATAACACATAGGTAGAAAATATGTTGAGGTATAGATAGTGAAAATCGAATCTTCATAATTATATTTTATTGGGAACTACTTATTCTATTAATTCTATGGTGCCAAAAATACCTGCATCTATCCATCCTCGATTTTTATCTTCTCCTTGGACAGGTACAGATCCTATAAAATTTTCGCGTGTGGGACTAGCATCATTGTCACAGTATGCAAGTGCAAACCCTATTTTTTGATTTGGTTGTAATATTTTTTGATCATTTGCACTATGGTCTACATAGGAATCTTCATATATAAAAATTTCACATTCCCAGATTGTAACAGTGCCATTTGTTTTTCTGGCAGAATTTACATGACTATTATAGAGTGTAGGAATATTTTTTGGAGCCAGATCTACAACATTACCATCTAATGCTACATGATATGCAAATGCATTGTGAGTATATTGATGACCTCCTCCTGAGTTATCTGCATCTACAAAAATTTCTAGACAATCATCATCCCACCATAATTTTAACGGGTCAGAATTCTGATCAAACAATATATCATCTTGTATTTCTGCAATTAGGTAAAGAGCTTCTGGTGTCCATGTTAATTTATAACGGCCCGAAAAATCATTGTCTGTATAAGCTTCACCTATCCAATTTTGATCAAGTTTATACCATGGCAAATTTTCCCATGCTGGGTCATCCATTATCCCATCAATGGTAGGGGTAATAACTGTTTTTGGAATTTGGCGTAATTGATGATCTGTTTTAGGAGCAAATACTTCTGGTTGATCACTCGTAGCGAGATTTTTTTTATCGGATTTACATTGTATTGTAAATAGTAAGATACAAAGGAGGAGGGAGGCATGGGTTTTCATAAAAATGTGACTTTGGAGATTTTTCCACGAGTGACTTCATATATCGCTACAGCGCTGAAGTTATTGCCATTTGAAGTGATATATTCTTCGTCGATTACCTTATTACCAATGATGATTCGGTTTTTGATTTTACAATGAAGATCAGGTGTGTTTCTAAAATAAGTCTCATATGAAGACTTTAAAGCTTCTTTGCCTTCAGAGATAAGATTTTCAGGAAAATTATACAACATTACATCATCAGTATATGTAGCTGCAAACGCCTCTATATCTCTTGCATTGTATGCGTCTAGTTGCTTTTGAACAATAATTGCAGGAGATTCTCCTGAGACTACAGCGAGTAGGGTCGAGGTTGGATTGGTAGCTACTCTTGAAATATCTGCAATAGTGTTTGCATCAAATTGTATTAAGATACTCCAATTACGATCTTTCTTAGCATTGTATTTATAGATCGTATTTTCTTTTGCCATTAAAATAGTCCCATCTATAAGCCAGCACATATCTTCGGCGCCTGGTATCGTTGGGATGATAACTTCTGTCTCTCCAGAAATAGGATGCAATGATTTTATTTTCCAACGTTCTTCTTCTTCTTTACTTATGTAGCTTATACGATCTGAATTAGGAATCTTATGCAATGATCTTCCTATTTTTTTTTGTTGTGTACTGTTTGTTCCATCTTTAAGATTAGAAACGACAAGATCTAGGCCTCCATCTGCAAGAACAGAAGAGATCAGAATATCTTTGGTATACCATGTATGATATCCAATAACAAGATCTTTGACAAGAAGTTGTGATGCGCCTGTTTTATAATCATATTCATATAAGCGCTGTAATCCTGTAGTGTCTAACCGAATGGAAGAAATTGCTTTTTTTGTAGGTATTTTGGTAGGGGAGTACTCACTTCCAAATCCTGTGTTATTAATCCATGATACTTTTTTGTCTCTTATATTATATGCTGCTATATCGGTTTGCCCATTGCGTGTGCTTGCAAATAAGACTTGATTATCATTATAGAATGACGGTTGATTATCATACCCAGGGTTGTTTGAGATATTACGCTCATTTGAAAGTTTAAAAGAAGTTTCAGTAGGTGTAATATCAAAGAGGTATACTTCTGTATTGCCTTGTGCGATTACTGAGTGTGTACAAAAAATAAGTAAAAATGTACCATAGAAAGACCAACGATGTATTACACGTGGTAAAATAAAGTGAGAGTGCATAGTTGTATTAATTTGATCTAAAGATAGGAGTTATTACGCTTTCGCGAAAGCGTTCTTATTTACATATCTCTAAACCGCCCTGTAGAAGAATAAGGTTTATCCAAATCTTGTCTTTCATTTACTGGAGTATATGCATATAAACGTACTGCATCCCAATACGGTACCCCTAAAAAATCTGAAATTGTTTTTGCATCTTTTCGTATAGTCTCATAGTTAGCATGATCAACGACATTATAGCGTAGGCCGTCTTCAAAAACAAAATTCAATTCATAACTGGTATAACTACTATTTTTTGTTCTTACATATTCAGGAATAATTTGCAGTGCCTCAATGGTATCTAACTTAATATGATTTTTATTTTTAGTATGGTGAAGGCTATTTACAGGCTTTTTAAAACTCTTATAAAAATATCCTATCCGTTTATCAAATACGATAGGACGTAAGTGTGTAAATAACAAATAGCATCCTACAGCAGGAAAAAGAAGAAATAGGAAGGAGGAGTATTTAAAGCCGTTATCTGAGCCAAAAACATCACTACCTAAAAAAACCACAATAAAAATTATGGGCATAATTATAAATACTAGAGAAAAAAATAAACTCCAGGAAGATCCTTTATAGTGTAGTTCTGAAGAAGAAACTTCTTTTAGTATTCGTGTTTTAAAGTTTGAACCTCCTCTTGCTTTAGGGTGCCATGCTGTTTTTTCTGCTAGAGGGTGATTAAAAATAGCAGGATTAAGAGTGGGTTTTTCTTTAATTCCAAAAAACTTTTTTATACTCGAAATCATACCCTTTTACTGTTTATAGTTTCTCTTTTAAATACTGACCGGTATATGATTCTTTGATCCTAGCGACTTCTTCAGGGGTTCCTTCGGCTACAATAGTTCCTCCATTTTTTCCTCCTGTTGGTCCGAGATCAATGACATAATCGGCACATTTTACAAGATCCATATTATGCTCTACCACAATAATACTATGACCTTTTTCAATCAAAGCTTCAAAAGACGCAAGGAGTTTTTTAATATCATGAAAATGTAAACCTGTCGTTGGTTCATCAAAAATAAAGAGCGCTTTTTCTTTTGTATTTCCTTTGACCAAGAAAGAGGCTAGTTTGATACGCTGTGCTTCCCCTCCAGATAGAGTCGATGAACTCTGGCCTAATGTTACATACCCTAACCCTACATCTTGTAAAGGTTTGAGTTTACTAGTGATTTTTGTTTCTTTATGTTCTTCAAAGAATGCAACCGCATCATCTATAGTCATTGTAAGAATATCGTCTATATTCTTATCGTGAAATGTAACTTCAAGCACTTCTTTTTTAAATCGCTTTCCTTTGCATGTATCACATTCTAGATGGACATCAGCCATAAACTGCATCTCGATGGTCACTTCTCCTTCACCTTTACAAGTCTCGCATCGACCGCCATCTACATTAAAAGAAAAATGTTTTGTCTTGTAATTCCTTATTTTACTGAGTTGCTGATTTTCATATAATTTCCTTATATCATCATATGCTTTTATATATGTAACAGGGTTTGAGCGTGACGATCTTCCTATTGGGTTTTGATCTACAAACTCAACAGTTTTGATGTTATCATACTTTCCTTGAATCTCTGTAAACTGCCCAGCTTTTTCTCCATAACCACCTATAGCTTTTAATAAAGCTGGATAGAGTAATTTTCTAACCAATGTACTTTTACCACTTCCAGATACACCAGTAACTGCTGTAAAAAGGCCAAGAGGAAAATGAGCGTTTATATTTTTGAGGTTATTTTCTCTGGCGCCTATGATATCTATATAGTAGTTTGATGTTCTGCGTTTGGAAGGAATTGCAATTTCCATGGTACCATTTAGATACTTTGCAGTTAAAGATTCACTCAGGAGTATATCACTATAAGTTCCTGTCGCTACCACATGCCCACCAAAAGTTCCTGCTTCTGGTCCTATATCTATAATTTCATCGGCGGCCTTCATAATATCTTCATCATGCTCTACTACAATGACAGTGTTTCCAAGATTTCGAAGGGACTTAAGCACCTCAATTAATTTTTCTGTATCCTTAGGATGTAGACCTATACTGGGTTCATCAAGTATATACATAGAACCTACCAAGCTGCTCCCCAGAGATGTTGCCAGATTTATACGTTGAGATTCCCCTCCCGAAAGTGTATTTGATTTTCTGTTGAGAGTAAGGTAATCTAGCCCTACTTTTGATAGAAATTCTAATCGGCTATTTATTTCTTTTAAGAGGCGTTTTGCAATTTGAGCATCATATTCTCCTAAAGTTAGTTTTTTAAAGAAAGTGGCTACTTCGTCTAATGGCAGCGTGACAAGATCGACAATAGTTTTATCACCCACCTTTACATAAGTAGCCTCAGGTCGTAAACGTTTTCCTTTGCATGTAGAACATTTTGTCTTGCCTCTGTATCGGGAAAGCATAACTCTATTTTGAATTTTATAGGCTTTGGATTCTAAAAATTCAAAAAACTGATGAATTCCCTCAAAATAATCATTTCCTTCCCATAGGAGTTGTTTGTGTTCTTCAGAAAGCTCGAAATAAGGTTTGTGAATTGGAAAATCAAATTTATATGCATTGTTTACCAATTGATCTCTATAGGAACTCATGCTATCTCCACGCCAAGGGAAAACACAATTTTCAAATACAGAAAGCCCTGTATTTGGAATGACTAAATCTTCATCAATACCAATGACGTCTCCATATCCTTCACAAGTAGGGCAGGCACCGTATGGATTGTTAAAACTAAAAAGATGTACGTTTGGCTCTAAAAATGTCATTCCGTCTAATTCAAATTTATTAGAGAAATGACGGACATCTTCTGGATTTAATCTTTCGATATATAGTGTGCCTTTTCCTTCAAAAAAAGCCGTTTGCACAGCATCTGCCAGGCGATTGTTAAAATCTTCATCATCAGGATTTGTGACGATTCTATCAACAACTAGCAGGATATCCTTTGCTTTTGTTTTTTTTGGTAATTCTCCTAGTTCATCTATTCGTTTTACCTCATTTTTGATTTTTACTCTGGCATATCCTTGTTGCAATAGAGCCTTGAGTTTGTCTTCAAGTTTCCGGCCTTTTTCTAAGTGAATAGGGGCGAGTAGGAGTAGTTTTTCCGCTTTCGCGAAAGCATTAACATAAGCGACAACATCTGTTACAGTATCTTTTTTTACAACATTCCCAGAAATAGGTGAGATAGTTTTACCTATACGCGCATATAGCAATTTAAGGTAATCATAAATTTCTGTAGATGTTCCTACTGTAGAACGTGGATTTGTAGAATTTACCTTTTGTTCTATTGCAATTGCAGGTGCAATTCCTTTTATATAGTCTACTTTAGGTTTGTCTAGACGACCTAAAAATTGTCTGGCATATGATGATAAACTTTCTACATAACGGCGTTGTCCCTCTGCGTATAAAGTATCAAATGCAAGGCTAGATTTTCCAGAGCCAGATAGACCAGTGATAACCACGAGCTTATTACGTGGAATAATTGCATTTATATTTTTTAAATTGTGAAGTTTGGCACCCTTTATGATAATATTCTCACGAGGATTTATGGTAGAAATGTCTACTTGCATGGTCTTTTTTTACGTAAAGAGACAAAGATAATACTTCTGTAGCTTACTGAAAATACTGGGTTTTTAGAATTTTTAAACAGAAAATTCAATAATTTTTTTGTATATGTCGATAGAATAATACTATATTTACCTCACAATAACACAAAAACTACTACGCGTATAGCATATTATTACTTTTTTATAATTTGAGTTAAAGGGGGTTACCCCTCCCTATTAATAACCTACAAAAAGTGTAATATGAAAACTGTGTTAATAGATGACGCTACGCTCGTAAGCAACTACATCAAAGGAGACGAAAATTCACTATCTATCTTAATAGCAAGACACAAACAGCGTATATATAGTTTTATATATTCTAAAGTGTACGATAGAGATGTTTCTGAAGATATATTTCAAGATACTTTCATAAAAGTTATTAATACCCTTAAAAGAGGGAGATATAATGAAGAGGGTAAATTTCTTCCATGGGTAATGCGTATCTCGCATAACCTTGTTATTGATCATTTTAGACGTAATAATCGTATGCCTAAGTTTGATAATGATGGGGAGTTTAGTATTTTTTCTGTACTAAGCGATAATTGCTTAAATGCAGAACGTCAGATTATAAAAGATCAAGTAGAATGTGATGTAAGACGATTGATAGAAGAACTTCCAGAAGATCAAAAAGAAGTACTTCGTATGAGGGTATATCAGGAGATGAGTTTTAAAGAAATTTCCGAACGCACAGGGGTTAGTATTAATACTGCGCTTGGAAGAATGAGATATGCACTTATTAATTTGCGAAAAGTAATAGAAAAGCACAATATAATTTTAACAAACTGATACAATATTCTTGTCAATTTTGCGTTAGTGTATTATCTCTAACCAAAAAAATAGTAAATGGCAAGACTTTACTCAGAACCTTCGCCAGGTAAAAAGGCTAATAATTTAGAACCAAAATTAGAAACAATACAGTTTCTTCTTAACTATTCCAAGGCTTTAAGTGTTATTACATATAAATCGATGAAGTTTGAAGCACTCATCAACTAAACTTTGTGAAAAAGCCCAATCGTTAGATTGGGCTTTTTCTATTTTAAGTAATATTATTTTTTCTTAGCACGTTTTTCTAACACTTTGTAATAGTCTTGGATAACTGTTTTTCTGCCAATTGTTTTTGTAATAATATCTTTTTCTAAATCCCATCCACGAGCTGGAGAATACTGACGGCCATACCATATAATCTGTAAGTGTAAATCATTCCAAATATACTCTGGAAATAGGCGCTTTGCATCTTTTTCTGTTTGCACTACATTTTTTCCATTTGTAAATCCCCAGCGATACATCAAACGATGAATGTGTGTGTCTACAGGAAATGCAGGTATACCAAATGCCTGTGAAACAACAACACTTGCGGTTTTATGACCTACCGCGGGTAATTCTTCTAGGAGCTCTATTTCTTTAGGAACTTTGCCATTATACTTATCTATTAGTATTTGTGAGAGACCATGTATGCCTTTTGATTTCATAGGTGATAATCCTACGGGTTTTATAATCTCACGGATTTCTTCGACAGTAAGTTTTACCATATCATAGGGATTGTCTGCAATCTCAAAAAGTAGAGGTGTAATTTGATTCACACGGACGTCTGTACTTTGTGCGCTCATTAATACTGCAATCAATAAAGTATATGGATCTTTATGGTCTAATGGAATAGGGATCTGAGGGTATAATTCTTTTAAGGTATTTATAACGAAATCTACCTTTTCTTGTTTAGTCATTTTGTTTATATTTGTTGATAAAAGTTTAAACAAATTTTTTGTAACCAGCTAAACGAAGATAATGAATACACTTAAAGTAGGCGATAAAGTCCCTGATTTTACAACAACAGATCAAGATGGAAACACAGTATCTCTTTCCGATTTTAAAGGAAAGAAACTTATTGTTTTCTTTTACCCTAAAGCATCTACTCCTGGATGTACAGCAGAAGCTTGCAATTTAAGAGATAATTATAAAGAATTACAGGAGCAAGGATATAGTTTATTAGGTGTGAGCGCAGATTCTGAGAAACGTCAAAAGAACTTTGCTACGAAATATGATTTTCCATTTCAGTTGCTTGCAGATGAAGATCATACAGTAATTAATGCATTTGGTGTATGGGGATTAAAGAAATTTATGGGTAAAGAATACGATGGTATTCACCGTAAGACTTTTAAAATAGATGAAGAAGGTATTGTGACTACTGTTATAGATAAAGTTAAAACAAAAGACCATGCTGCACAATTATTATAATAATGATGCTTCAAGATATAAATACAAAGGCTCTTCTAATCTAGAAGAGCCTTTGTATTTATATCTATTGTTTAAGCACTTTTATTATCTCTGTTGTCGTTGAAGTTCGTAGCAATATAAAATACATTCCATTTGTTACAGGTTTATTTTCCTGATTTGTTCCATCCCATATAATTTTTTGTTCCCCTGAGGTTTCTTCGTTTAATAGGCTACTTATTTTTTTTCCTAAGATATCATAGACTTCTACCTGAATTTTTTCACGCTGTTGTAGATTGAATAAGATCGTTATTTGGTCTGTAAAAGGATTTGGGTAGCTTATTATACTATTATTTGTGAATATTAGGTTCTCATTAGAAAGTACATCAGAAGGTATAATTCTTGAGTAATACACATCTTGACCTCCATTTATGGTGTTTGTCCATGCTATATGAGCTCCTTCATTATCAGAAACCATATCAAAATAATCACCCATTTTGTTTTGTTGTGGATACCCAACTGTAGGATCAAATGGGATAGACATACTTTCATTTTCTGACCATGTTACTCCCTGATCTTCAGAAAAAGAATAATATAATTCTGAGAAGAATGTCCCGGCTGGGGCATCCCGCGTATCTAACCATATAACATCTATTCTGCCATTAGGAGCCACAGCCATTGTTCCAAACCATTGATAGTTAGACGTGCTATTATCTGTATTAATCCGTATAGGGCTTTCAAAGCTTACTCCAGCGTCTGTACTTCTAGCAAACATAACATCTGCTGGGTCGCTATTTGATATACGACGTACTGATGCTAGTACGTATACATTATCTTGACCAGGTCCTTCAGAAATATCTACATCTACCCATGTTTGTCCTAAGAGTCCTTGAGGATTTATAGGAACAAATGCATCTAATGACCCATCTAGATTTACCATACTCATATCTTCCCAAACAAAGTTATCATTAGGATCTTGTGCAGTAAATGAGCGTATAACTACAATACCATTTCCAAAAGCACTTGTACCTGTTACATACAAAATACCGTCTCTATTCACAGCAAGAGTTCCCCAAAAAGGATTCTCAGGCACACTAACACAATCTTCAAAACTTAATCCATCATCTGTAGACCTTGTAAATGCATCATCACATGTAGTAAATGATAAATTCCAATGTGCATATATATTTTGAGCTCCTAGACCTTCGGTACGATCTACGCGCATCCATTGTTTATCTCCTCCATTTGCAGGTATTGGAGCCTCCCAAACAACACCACCGTCACGGATGGCAAATACATCGCATGAAAAATCTCCTTGAAGACTATTGTAATAAAAATTACCATTTGAATCAAAATCTAATACAGGATCTGATCTAAAATTCCCTGGGTCTAAAACACCTGGAAATACCCATGATAGTCCGCCATCTAATGAATATCCATATCCAGCTTGTCTAAAATTATTATCTATAGTATCAAATTGTCTCCAGCCTATTACCATACGGTTTGGGTTTGTAGGATCAACAGCTATTGATGGCTCATTTGCGGCATCTCCTATAATATCATTTCCATCTTCATCAATGTTTACTTGCGTAGTAAATACATCACTGGTTCTTACAGTATAGGCAGGACCTTTAGGCATATGATCTCTAGAAACAGGTGTATAAATATCATCAGGGACTTCCAGATGACGTTCTTGCATATTTGTGGTTTGACTATATAGAACCTGCACTATAACAGATAGTATACAAAGACTTACCGTTATAGCAATACACTTTGATGTCATCATATCGTTTTTTTTATAAGATACCTATTTTATTGATAGGATCATAGTTATGTATTTTATGCAATAGTTTCTAATAGTATTGGGGTACAGTTTATTAATAAAAAAACGCTCCATATATTATGGAGCGTTACTATATCTTATAATTAGAATAATTACTTGTTTTCTACTTCAATACTTTTATAACCAAATTGCTGTCTTGATTTAATCATTTCAGCAACACCTTCAGGTAACATTTGCTCCCAACCCTGTTTCCCATCTGCGATCATTTGAAGTACTTCTCTGGAGAAGATATTTGAGATACTTGGGTCATAGTTTTCTATATCTACTACCTTGCCATTATATTTAAAGAACTTATAGAGTTCTTTCATACGAGGGTGTACTTTTAAATTTTCACTGGTAGTAAGCTCTCCCGTTTTCTTACTCATCATAGGGTATAGATATACCTTGAGATCTTTAAAGAATAATTTTCCGAAAGCTTCTAAAATTCCTCCACTTAAATGACGGTAATAGCCTGCATCAAATACATCGATAAGATTATTTACTCCCATAACAAGCCCCATACGTTCTTTTGTATAGTTTGAGAAGTATTCAACAACTTTATAGTATTCCTTAAAATTAGAAATCATTACAGTTTGCCCTAGTGAGCATAATAATCGCGCTCTGGCCATAAAATCTTCTTCGTCTATTTCTCCTTCGGCACGTAAATTTGATAGTGTTATTTCGAAGATAACTTCGGTTTTCTTTTCATTAACACGATTTGCATCCAAAAACATAGCTAGTGATTTCTCATACATATCCATGTTTACTTTTGTAACGGGACGAAAACTACCTCGTAATGCAAGTACATTCTTTTTGTAAAGAATAGCTGCGGGTAAGATATTATTCCCTTTTGGATCAAACATTACTGCTTCTGTCATTCCGTTTTTAACGAGTTGTAAACTCATTAAACGGTTATCTACTTCTTCAAACTGTGGGCCTGAAAAATTTATAGTATCAATCTCAATTTGATCTTTATCTATATGATCATAGAGATATCGGAGTAGATGTTTTGGATTATCGTGCTTATAAAAAGCGCCGTATATAAGATTAACACCTAATGTACCCAGGGTAAGTTGCTGGAGACGTGCATCATTTTCGTGAAAACGAACATGTAAAATAATTTCATTAAAATCACCATCTGGTGATATTTGAAACTTAATACCTACCCAACCATGTCCTTTAAACTTCTTTGCAAAATCAATAGTCGCAACCGTATTTGCATAGCTAAAGAAGATTTTATTGGGTTGTTTATATCGTGAGATACGATCTTCAATGAGTTTCATCTCATGAGATAGCATCTTCTTGAGGCGTTTTTCTGTTACATAACGTCCATCATCTTCTATTCCATAGATAGCATCACTAAAGTCTTTGTCATAGGCACTCATTGCTTTTGCAATGGTACCGCTTGCACCACCAGCTCTAAAAAAATGCCTTACGGTTTCTTGTCCTGCGCCTATTTCTGCGAAGGTTCCGTAAATGTTTTCATTAAGATTTACTCTGAGAACTTTGTTTTTAATGGAAGGAACTTTTTCAAACTCCCTATCCCCAAGAATTGAAACTGCCATAGTTTTATTTTTCCCCTTTATAATAGGTCTTCAAAGATACTAAAAGACCAGTGCAAGCAAAAAAAATAACTGTATTTTTGTTCACCATTAGTGTAGATTCTTATACATCATTTTAATATAGCATAGGTTGACAATAACTTTTCTCGGTACAGGCACTTCACAGGGGATTCCGGTAATAGGGAGTGACCACCCTGTCTGTTTAAGTAAAGATCCAAGGGATACCCGCCTTAGAGTCTCAGTACTTTTAGAATGGGATGATTATAGATATGTTATAGATTGTGGTCCTGATTTTAGAGCACAGATGTTAAGTACGCTTTCGCGAAAGCGCACTCCTTCTGGAGATCTTGTTTTATTGAATGGAATTTTATTTACCCATGAACATGCAGATCATGTAGCGGGATTAGATGATATTAGACCTTTCGTATTTAGACAAGGAGATCTTCCCATTTATGGTCATAAACGAGTTTTAGATACATTAAAAAAGCGTTTTGAATATATCTTTGAAACAGAGAATAAATACCCTGGCGCTCCAAGTGTAAAAGCACATGAAGTAATTAATGGTCAGTCTATTATGTTGGGAGGGATACAGGTAGTTCCTATAGAAGCATATCATGGGGATTTACAGATCTTTGGATATCGTTTTGGGAATATTGCTTACCTCACAGATGTAAAAACTATTCCCGATTTAGAAATTAAAAAACTAAAAGGATTAGATATACTTGTTTTAAATGTCTTACGTTATAAAGAACATCCTACACATTTGAATGTAGATGAAGCAATAGCACTTATTCAAAAAATAAACCCTCAACGCACGTATTTTACCCATATAAGTCATGATATGGGATTTCATGCAGATGTCGAAAAAAAACTACCTAAATCAATATATCTAGCCTATGATGGCTTAACTTTAACTACGATAGATGAAACGTAATATTTTTATGTACCTCTTTTTATTTGTGTCACTCTGGGTGATATTCCAGTATGTGAATAACACAAAAGTGTATGAGAATCAACAGAAACAAATTGTAAAGTTAGAAGAAACCAATCAAAAGTATAGTGATAGTCTTAATGTGTTAAATGAACGTCTTTTTACTTCTGAATACTTTGGATTGTTGACCAACTCAAATGCATATGAGTATTATGAAAATGATGCTATCGATGTGAGTGCTTTTATGCCTGTGATTATAGATGGGGTATATGAATTGAATACTGTTAATGGGAATGTATTAGTTCCCTATGTAGGTGATAATAGACCGTACCAGGTCAATCAAGTACAGGTTTTAAATCATCGTTGGATTATCGCCGATTTTTCTGATGGCACTACTTGGGGGGAGGTATTGATAGCTTATTTCCGAAATGAGGATGGTACTATTGATTATGAAACCATAGAGAGCCTGCTTTATCCATAGTCTTATGAGCGCATAGATATTTTTAAACATTAATCATCGACTCCTGGTTGTTTGATTTCAAAACCCTCTTCGGCCTTTGCTTTATCAACCATAGCTTTTACGTCTCTCAGCAATTGCTTGGCATCATAAATAATTCCATCTTTGACAGTGTATTTTACACCTCCTGCACGAATCACTTTGTTATCTTCTGTAAGCTTTATAGCTCCCGTACCATAGAGTACTTTTAAATTTTGAAGTGGATTTTCTTCTACAATCACAAAATCTGCAAGTTTTCCTACTTGTATAGAGCCTATTTTATCATCCATTCTTAAAGCTTCGGCACCATTAAGTGTAGCAGCGCGTATGACTTCCATAGGATGAAATCCCGCTTCTCTTAATAGTTCTAACTCTCTGATATAGGCAAAGCCATATAATTGAAATATAAAACCAGAATCAGACCCTGTAGTTACTCGTCCTCCTCGATTTTTATATTCATTTATGAATGTCATCCATAGGCGATAGTTTTCGCGCCAAGCGACTTCTTCTTCGGTTCCCCAAAAATGCCAATAGGATCCGTGTGAAATTTTGCTAGGTTGGTAAAAACGCCATAACGATGGCAATGTATAGTCCTCATGCCATTCGGCGCGACGTGCACGCATTAAATCACGACTGGCTTCATAGATATTAAATGTAGGATCAAGTGTAAAGTCTAATGCTAAAAGTTCTTCCATAACTGCATTCCAATGATCTGAATATGGCACTGCAGCTTGTTTCCATAAGCGTCCAGCTTCTCCAAAACGATGTTGCTCGTTATTATAATTATAATCCAGAGGGTAATCTTGTACTGTACGATCTTCAAAAAGTGCTTCTGGTAATCCATACCAATGCTCCATAGATGTTAAACCTGCTCTTGCCGAGTGTAATACGTTCCAGCGGGCAACACTTAATTGCGCATGATGCATGGAAGAGGTGAGGCCTAATTTTTTATTTTCATCCAGTGCTGCTTTCATGATATGAGGCTCTGCACCAAAAAATTTGATACCATCAGCTCCTTTTTTTGCATTATCTCGTACCCATTGCCTTGCTTGTTCTGCAGTGGTAATAGGTGTTTTACTTCCTTGTCCAAAACCTGTATGCGCAACAAGTCTTGGTGCAATAATTTCATTTTTCTCCGATCTACGTTTTAGGTCTAGTGTATAATCAATTCCTCTTCCTGACGGTTCTCGTACTGTAGTAACTCCATGTGCCATCCATAATTTAAATACATAATCCCAATCTGCTCCTTGTGCTACTCCTCCTATATGCCCATGCATATCTACAAAACCTGGTAAAAGAAACATACCATTGGCATCAAGTTCTTTTCCTCCACTTTTTAATTGAGGACGTTTGGTTTGATCAATAGGTACTCCCGGATATCCTACTACTTTTATTTGGTGTATTGTATTATTTTCTACTACAATATCTACAGGGCCTATAGGAGGTGCCCCATCGCCATTAATCACAGTTACACCTCTAATTATAAGTTGATTAAATGGGCCTTGTTGGGTTTGCGCTTTCGCGAAAGCGTATACACTCAAAATAAATGTGAAGGTAAGGAGTAGTTGTTTTTTCATGATATAACGTCTTACTTTTTAATGGATAATGGATTTCTTATTTTAATCGAAACCAGATACATCTTCCATTATAATTAGGATTATTAGTGAGTCTTATTTGATTTGTTCCGTCTGGACGCATAATATATACTTCTCCATCATTACCATGTCTTTGACTTTCAAATACGATCCAATTGCCGTCTGGAGAAATATTAGGATGTAAATTTATTCCTTTTGTTATCTGTCGTACCTGACCATTTTCTGAAGATACATGATATAAGTCATAAAGCGTCTCATTTCTGATTTTAAGATTTGCTAACAGTGTACTATTGTCTTTAAGCCACAATAAGCCAGAGTTCATATACCCTCTTTTTGTTACAGTCCTAATTATATCTTTTTCTAAGTCGTATACTCGTATAAACTGATGATACCAATCTGGCCCACTCATAAAAGCTATTTGTTTACCGTCTGGAGACCAAGTATGATTTACGGAGTGAGCAACGATATTATTTTTTAAATTTCTTGTAATTTGTTTTTCATATTTTTCAAGAGTATCATAGATATATAGTTCATTAACTCCTTGAATACTCTTATAATAGGCTATATATCGTCCAGAACTATCAATATTTTCCCAATCTGCTCCAGGTACTATAGGATCTACTTCTTGTTTTTTTTCAATCCCTGTATGGATATCTACTTGATATTTTTTAAAATTTCTAAGACTATCAATTTTTGTAAACCCAATGGTATTTTGATCTATCTGAACTGGAAATCGATTATCTTCTTTTGAATTTGTGATTTGCTGTAAATCACTTCCATCAGAATTCATCATAAAAAGGTCTGCAGTTCCTGTTCTATATGATACAAATACAATTTTGACATCTTTAATAAACGGGGCATTTAACTCTTGAGAAAAAAGTACAGTACATGAAAAAAAACATATACTTATAATAAAGAGTATTTTTTTCATGTGTTAATTTGTTTTTTTATAAAAAAATCAGAATTACATGTTTGTATTTGACCTTGACTAAAACTGAAGATAGGGCACATGCAGATTATACTAAAGTAACATACTTTAATAGTTAGCTTAACTATATTATCAGTCCATTTTTTAATGATCGTATTCATAGATTTTATAAATAACATCTTTGATTACAATTATATAGAAAGGAAAACCTGTTGATTATTTTCCAATGCTATATATGATGATGTAACTATTTATAATCTGAAAAAATGATAATGAAGGGGTAGTTTTATTCAGATTCTATAAATGTATAAAAAAAGCGCAAGTTCTAATAACTCACGCTTTCATAGTTGCTCAACAATTAAGAGCAGTAGCCGCTTATAAAAACGACTACTACCTTAAACACAACGAAACAACTTTTTAATCTACATGTGTAAATACTTTATTTACCATTTTCCATTGATCATCAATTTTTGAAAGAGAGATATAGTCATAGTAATTATATCCTAGCATAGGTACATGTAACTTTGCCATGGCAATTTTCTCTAGAACATCTATGCCTATAACTTTCATAGCAAATTCTTCATGAAGTTCTTCAGGACTTTTTCTGTTATTAACACCATCTATATAATCAGATATGCTTTTTAGATACTCTACTCCTTTGATATCTCCGTAGATATATACATTTTCATGAAAACATTTTTGGAGTTTGTTGCTGTCTCCATAATAGATCCCTTCAAAATAATCTTTGATTAGACGTTCGATTTCTTTTATATCATCTATATACATATTCTTTTTTTTTAGATTGCATGACCAATAGTGTGTCCTCCTGCAACATTAATAGTTTCTCCAGTCACGAAGCTTGCGCTTGCTATATAATAAGCGGCTTCGGCGATTTCATGAGTTTCCCCTATTCTATTTAATAGGTGTAATCCAGCTAGACTGTCGGCATCTTGAACGCCTATTTTATCTTGCAATGGACTTCGTATAATCCCAGGAGCTATGGTATTTACAGTTATATTCTCTTTTCCAAATTCTGCTGCTAATTGTCTAGTTAAGGAATGAATAGCTCCTTTACTAGTAATCGGCGCTGTTGCTGGGAATCCATCTAAAGCATGATCAACGAGAACCGTTCCTATATTAATTATAGAACCATTTTGTTGACGTTTCATCTGTGGAATTACTGCTTGAGATGTAAAATAGGTGCCTTTAAGATTTACATTCCAAAAATGATCCAGATCTGTTTCTTCTACTTCCAAAAATGGCTTTGGTGCAAATACACCTGCATTATTAATTAACACATCTATAGTTTAAAATTTTTCAATAGCAACCTGAGCAAGTTTTTTCCCAGTTTCTTTTTTACTAATATCACCTGCATAATAAATGGCATTAGCTGGAGCACCTAATTCTTCATATGTATTTTTTAAGTTCTCCTCATTAGAAGAGTTCATAACAACGTTACTTTCTCTTTCTATAAAATATCTTGCAACTTCTTTACCTATTCCTGAAGATGCGCCTGTAATAATTACTGTCTTGTTTTTCATTTTTTCATTTTTATTCTTGAATATTGTTTTCCGTTAACACCCCAATTTTCTATAGGGACTTCATCAATGACGATATGTGTCGTCTTTGGATTTTTGTCTAGCACATCTACAACGAGTTGTGTCGCGCCCTCAATTAATAAGCGCTTTTGTTCTTTAGTCACTTTTTCATCTGTAACTTTGATATTAATGTATGGCATGATTGCTTGTGTATTGATTACGATACAAAGTTGCGATGAAGTAGTCTATTGAGAAATGAGGTTTATCACTTTTTAAAAGTGATAATTGTCACATTAAGGGATATGTAATATTCAGGAAGTGTAGTTTAAGAATTCATTCTACTCAAAGTTTCCCTGGATACACCAAGGTAGGCAGCTATGAGTTTTTTAGGAACTCTTTGAAAAAGCGTAGGGTATTGTTCTAAAAGTGTATTGTATTGCTCTTTAGTAGAGTTTTTTAGTAGTGATAGAATTCTATTTTGAAGGGCTATTCGTCCTATTTTACTTTTCTTAGCCCAAAAGCGCTCCATTTTATGCATTTCAGAAGTGAGTTTCTCTCTATCTTCGTAAGTTATATATAGAAGTTCGCAGTCTTCTAAACAGTCTATATAAGTTTTTGATTTGGTTTGTTTAATAAAAGATTCATAGTCAGTTATCCACCAGTTTTCCATTCCAAATTGTAAAATATGCTCTCGTCCGTTTTCATCTAGAAAATAGCTTTTTAAACATCCTTTTACGACCCAAAACTCTTTAGTAACAATCTCATCTTGTTGTATGATATATTGATATTTACGCTTTTTTACTGTTTTAAAATGACTAAGAATAAAGTCAAATTCTTCATCTGTTAGGTGTATTATTTCTTCTATATGTTTTCTCAGAGGGTGACTCATATAATTGTAACCTAGCTTATATAGGAATAGAAATAACAAATATATTAAAAGTACGTACTGAAAAATAGATAATATCGTAATTGTAGGATATAAGTGTTTCTTAATTCAAGCACACAATAGCTATAAATATTATTTATTACATATTCATTTAAATATATGATAAATCGATAGTTGTAGGCAAACTTTTAAGTAAGTTTGGGAGTATATAGTATAAAAATCAACTTGAACATGGATAATAATAGTGGTGACATAAGTAAGTGCCCTTTTTTAGGAGGAACACAAAATAATGGTGCAGGTAGTGGTACATCAAATAGAGATTGGTGGCCTAATGAATTAAAGTTAAATATTCTTCGTCAGAATGCGGATAAATCGGATCCTATGGGTAAAGATTTTAATTATGCAGATGCTTTTAATAGCATTGATTTTGCCGAACTTAAAAAGGATGTTACTGAATTAATGACGAATTCCCAGGATTGGTGGCCGGCAGATTACGGCCATTATGGTGGTTTGATGATTCGTATGGCATGGCATAGCGCTGGGACATACCGTGTGGGTGATGGTAGAGGAGGAGCAAGCACAGGTAATCAACGTTTTGCCCCATTGAATAGTTGGCCAGATAATGGAAATCTTGATAAAGCACGCTTATTATTATGGCCAATTAAGAAAAAATATGGTAAAAAATTATCTTGGGCAGATTTAATGATTCTAGCAGGTAATTGTGCTATAGAGTCTATGGGCTTAAAAACTTTTGGTTTTGCTGGTGGTAGAGAGGATGTTTGGGAGCCAGAACAAGATATATATTGGGGTGATGAAACTGAGTGGCTAGGAAATAAAGAACGTTTTGCAGATGGAAGTCTGGAAGGTCATCTCGGAGCTGCGCATATGGGATTAATATATGTTAATCCAGAAGGGCCTAACGGTTCTTCAAATCCATTAGAAACAGCCAAGCTTATGAAAGAAACGTTTGGACGCATGGCAATGAATGATGAAGAAACTGTGGCACTTACTGCTGGAGGTCATACATTTGGGAAAGCACATGGTGCTGCAAACCCTGATGAATATGTAGGTGCAGAGCCACATGGAGCATCGATAGAACAGATGAGTCTCGGTTGGAAAAATAGTTATGGAACTGGAGTATTAGATGATACAATTACCAGTGGATTAGAGGGGGCTTGGACACCAAATCCGGATAAATGGGACCATGATTTTTTCAAAGTATTATTGGATTATGATTGGGAATTAACTACAAGTCCTGCAGGTGCAAGTCAATGGACACCTACAGCAGATTCTGGAGCACCAACGGCTCCAACAGCTGGAGATGCTTCTAAGAGACAAGCTTTAATGATGACGGATGCAGATATGGCATTAAAAGTAGATCCAGACTACTTAAAAATCGCACAACATTTTAGAGATAATCCTGCAGTATTTGAAGACGCTTTTGCTCGAGCATGGTATAAATTAACCCACCGCGATATGGGGCCTATATCTCGTTATTTAGGGCCAGAAGTACCAAAAGAAGAATTAGTATGGCAAGATCCAATACCTGCGGGTAACAAATTAAGTGATGCAGAGATTGAAACTTTAAAAAAATCTATCGCAGTTTCTGGGTTATCAATTTCACAGTTAGTAAGTACTGCATGGGCATCTGCTTCTACATTTAGAGGATCAGATAAACGTGGTGGAGCAAATGGTGGTCGCATTCGTTTAACACCTCAAAAAAATTGGAAAGTAAATAACCCTACTCAATTAGCAGAAGTGATTAATGTATATGAAGCAATTCAAAACGACTTTAGTGGTACAGTCTCTATTGCAGATTTAATTGTATTAGGTGGTTCTGTTGGAATTGAACTAGCAGCCAAAAATGCAGGTCATACTATAACAGTACCTGCAACTAGTGGGAGAGGAGATGCTTCACAAGAACAAACAGATGTTGATTCATTTGCGCATTTAGAGCCTTTGGCAGACGGATTTAGAAATTACTCAAAAGGTAATTTAAAATTGGCTACTGAAGAATTATTAATTGATCGTGCAAATTTATTAACTCTTTCTATTCCAGAAATGACAGTTTTAGTAGGCGGTCTTAGAGTATTAGGTACAAATTTTGATGGCTCTAATCATGGAGTTTTTACAGATAATATGGGCGCGTTGACAAATGATTTCTTTGCAAATATTGTTGATTTTACATATACATGGAGTGCAACTTCTGACGATGATACATTATTTGAAGGACGGGATCGTAGAACAGGAGTCGTTAAATATACAGGCACAAGAGCAGATTTAATTTTTGGATCTAATACAGAATTAAGAGCTATTGCCGAAGTGTATGCGTCTGATGATGCTCAGGATAAGTTTGTTCATGATTTTGTAGTAGCTTGGACTAAAGTGATGAACCTAGATCGATTTGATATAGCTTAAGAATCGATATTGAATAAAAAAAGGCAGTCTAAATTTAGACTGCCTTTTTTATGGATGTATAAATTGTTACTAGCTTCCTAAGAAACATAACTATTTATAAATTATCTAATTTACCTTATCAACTCCAGTATTGTCAGTTTTTTGTCTTATTAGATTTTATATGCATATTAAATGTATAGTGTGATCTATTTATTTTTCAAGCTTTCCTATAATACCCCAACCATTTGCTTTATCTATAATAACGCATTGGAGTGTATTATCTCCTTTTTGTAGATTCAAGAATAGTGTATTTGCATTGATATCAATATGTCCTTGGTATTGAAGGCCTTTAGATCTAAAGGAATTATTTCCATAAAAAAGGCGGTCTCCATTTAAATACACAATTATTTGATCGCTATAATCAAATGAGAATTTTTGTAAAGACTCTTTGTCAGAATGTATCGTTGTAGAGGCAACTATATATACATTTTTATTTTTTTCAAAATTACCAGCAGATGGTTTTTTAATATACTTTGAAATAGGAAGTAAGCCTGAAGGTTCGGTTGCTACGGTTCTATATTTCTGATTTGAAAACGTATTTACATCAAGTTCTTTCTCTTTATATATAGATGCTTCAGTAATATTCCATTTAGAAATAATAGTCGTAGAGGGTGTTTCTTCAGAAGGTGCTTTGGAGTTTGTTTCTGTACTACTAGGAGTAAATCTAAAATTTGAAAATCTATTATTAAAAAGCGCAAATAATCCTATTTCTCCTATGGATTGATCTGATCTGAGATTGTTTACTGTAAGTACTTTATCATTATTGACAAATATAATTGCTTGGTTGTTGATTACTTTGATACGTAATGTATTCCAGCCTTTATTTTTAAATTCAACATTGGCTTGATATTCTTTATATAATTGCCAGGTTAATTCTTTATTAAAAGTAGGAGAGTATTGAATAGCATCAGGCTGGCTAGATTTATGAAGTCTCATATAGACCTCTTCCATTGTTTCTTTTTGTTTTCTAAAAATAATACCTGCAAAACTTCTTGCTTTATTTGCATAGACATCAACTTCTATAGTTCCATTTGAAAATTGTTGATTTCTAACAGTTACTTTTCCATTTAAATATAAAGTTTTTCTACCATCGATGGTTTCAAAAGTAGCATCAACTCCCTTCGTAACATTCCAAAAAGATTCATCCATAGGGACAGAGGTCGTTTTATATTGGGCAGTACATATCTGTATTTGTAATAGGATAATGGGGATTGTTATTCTAAATAGAATTTTCATAGCAGTATATATTTTATACTGACAAAGATTATATTTTAGACTTTTTATATACCTATCAATCTATGCTTAATTACTATCGTTTTGGTAATTTTTCCTATAATTACTTGGAGATATGCTTTCATAGGTATTAAAAAATCGAGTAAGATTATTTGCCTCACTAAACTGCAAAGCATCTGCAATTTCTGAGATTGTCTTCTTAGAATGGCGTAGTTCCATTTTAATTTCTTGTAGTAGCCGTAAATGAATAATTTTTATAGGAGTACTCCCTACATATTCTTTGACTACTTTATTTAATTTGTGACGAGAAACATTTAAAAGAGTACAATAAGCTTCTACAGAATGAAATTCTCGAATATGCATTTCCAGGCTTTCCTTAAAGCGGTATGCGAGAGAATCTGCTTGTGTTTCTGGTGATAGATTATATTTTTTTGAAAACAATCTATTAAGTTTAGATACCGTAAAATAGAGTAATGATCTAATGATATGTAGGCTGTCTTTTTGAAAATGATCTATTTCCTTTAGAACCTCTTCTAATATTAATTTTATGATATTGTATTCAGTATCTGTTAGTACTAAATGCTGTGGGTGTATTGAATTGTAAAAATATTGTAGTCTGTAAACAAATAATTTGTCATTAAAAAAATCAGAAAGAAATCCATCTTTAAAAACAAGGTGAAACCCCTTAATGTCAGTGATAGGTACAGTGCAACTTTTTTTTTGATATGGAGAAATAAAGAATATGGAATGATCACAAACATCAATAGAAAACCCATTTAAATTTATTTGACCTGTGGCCTTTTCAAAAATAAAGATTTCAAAAAAATCAGTAGTATGGGGTGATGCTTCAAAAAATACATTCGGATTAGTTTCGAATTTATGCAAATCCATTAAAAGCTCAAATCCATACTTCTGTTTTTCAAAATGAAAAGTTCTCAATTGATTTTATTTAATTAAAATAAATAGCTACTTATTAAGAATTAATTTTAAGGGTTTAACACTTCTTGTAAGTCAAGTTCATTCTCTACTTTTTTCAAGAGATTCTCTGCTAACCCTTTTATCCTTTTGTAATTGCTGTTTTGGTTGCGAGCATTTTTTCTTCTACGAGTTATAGCAGAAACATAATGGGTATTTAAGGATAAATTTTGAAAATCTATATTTGGTCGTTTTATATTTTTAATACCAAAACGCTCAAAACTTTCTGAAGAGATTAGTATCGTATTTGTAATATGCTCCGTAAAATAATGATGTTGATATAGTTGAGTACTTATCTCGTTATTCTTTTCATTACGTTCATTTGTAGAATAGTACCTGAACAGTAGTTTTCTTAGAACCTCATTTTGAAAGAAATCTCCATGGCTACTAGCAACCAATTGATCATAGGTGCTTTTTTCAGGGATAAAATAGGATTCAAAAACAAGAGACTCATGGAGATCAATAAATTTTTTTATCTCTTCTGGTGTTAGCTCGTCTTTTGTTATTGAAAACAGTTGTATGGAATCTATATTTTTAATTTTGATTTCATTATTCTTAATTAAGGTAGTAAGGGTTTCAATATCATAAGTAAGATCATTCGTAAACTGTTTAAGATAGGTAATGACTTTTTGATCTTTTTTATGATTTTCATTCATAGTATTGATCTGCAAGGCAATTAAAATGCCAATAACGACAAGTAAAATTTCGCCAGATGCATATATCAAGTATTTAATTACTTTGTTTTTCATAAACATTTGTTGTCTTATTTTTCTAAAGAGATTGCTCATTTTAAATGTTCCTATCTTTTTTAGGTTGTATTAATTAATAAGATTTCCAAAGAAAAGCGCATTAAGGAATAGTTTATTGGTTCCATACCAGCTTCCTCTAAAATTAGGATTGTCTGCAAACAAAACAATACGACCTTGTCCCTTAGGGCTTACTACTAATGATGCTGAGGGTTTTAAAAAGTCATCTAAATTTTCTGAGGAGATAAACCCATCTATATGTGGATCTTCTGTATATTTTGCAACCGTATTATATTCATTTTTACTAGGGGCAAGCCAGACATTATTATTTTTATATACAGGTAGGTCACGATAATTATATCCAAAGCCTAATGGATGAGTAAGGTCTAAGTCTACTTTAAATATAGCTCCTCCTAATCTATTTTTACCGTTATTGGGTCTGGCATCTACATAGTTTTTACGTTCTACAATTTTAGTAGAATCTTCCTCTTTTTTGATAAGTTTTTCTGTGGCTACTTTTTTATTTATGGCCCATGATGTAGCACTTCCTATAGTGATTAGTGTGTTACCCTGAGATACCCAATTTTTTATTCGTGTGATCTCATTATCTGACAGTCTGTTATAATTTCCAGAAACCATAACAAGCGTATTATAGTCATTAAGGTTTACAAATTGGAAATTATCCATGAGTAATTTTGTAATAGGCATATGAACTCGAGTATCCAGCAAATGCCATACTTCACCAGCTTCATAGGAATTAGTTCCATTTCCTATAATTAATAGTGCTTTGGGAGTGTCGATTTTTTGAAAATTACGACTTCCTAAATCTATTCCTTTGATACTAAATCCTGTTTGTGTTGCATATACAGGCACATTAAAACGATCTTGGGCTTTTGAGATAATGGTGTAGATTTCATCACTTGTTTTTGATTGCTGAGACACACGAATGAGCGCTGTACCATAATTAAAATCTATAGTTCCTTTATTGGTTTTTGCCGTAAATGGTTTAAAAGCTGTAGCAACAATAATCCCGTTTTTTTGTAAGTCATACAATAAAGCAGGTGCATTATAATCATCATAATCTATTAAATATGCGTAGTTTGTCTTTGTTAATGGGGTTTGTTGTGTAAGCCCGTCTGTACTTGTGATTTCGTCACCTAAAGATGGAACATTGTTTACTCCTTTATATCGCATATTATAAAAATTTGCAACACTCCATGCACTGGCATCATAATACACACTATCTCTATAGGTGCTATAGGTTTCGAAAATAGATTGTACCATTCTTTTTTGGGGTTGTGCTAGTGGCACGATATATCTACCATTTCCTTTTTTATATGTTTTTATACGATGTAGAAGTAATTTATCTATAAATGCTTTGGTTCTGTTTTTATCTTTTGGATCTCCAAATTCATAGGCTACTGATTGATCGGTTTTTGCTTTCGCGAAAGCGGAAATAAAAAAATCTTGTTGATATTTCCTGAGCCTGGCTTTATTCTCGACAGCAGCTTTTACAGTAGCAAAACTCGAAGTATATTGATTACGTATCGTAAATGGAAAAGAAATAGTTCCAAAGTCAGTATCTTGTAAATGACCTCTACTGCTAGCTTGTTCAAAAAGTAATGCCAGTGCCCCTTGTAAATCGGGATAAGAGCTCCCGTATCCTGGATAAGTACCGTCAAAAGCTTCTTTTGTAAAATAAAAGGATCCTATATTATTTAATGCATCAGAAAAATAGGGAGCAAATAGGTCATTCAAATCTTCATAATTTTCCTTTGGCATAATTGGGTTTAGACTTCCTATAGGTAGCATGGGTTCAAAGAAATAGGTGCTATTTGTACCCATTTCATGAAAATCTGTAACAACATTCGGATACCAATCATGATACCAATTAAGTTTCCCACGGCTTTCTGGATTAATACCTAATAACCAATCACGATTAAGATCAAACCAATAATGATTGGTACGCCCTCGTGGCCACATTTCAGTATGCTCTGCATCTATATTATCAGATACCAATGGATTTCCTTTGTAACTATTGGCCCATTGTGTATGACGATCTCGGCCATCGGGATTAATGGTAGGATCTATAAATAGGATTGCTTTTTGTCTATATTTTTTAATTTCTGGGTGCTCAGATGCGACTAAAGTATAAGCTGTAAGAAGTGCTGCTTCAGAACTTGAAGGTTCATTCCCATGTACATTATAACCTAATTGTATGAAAACAGGGACTTCGTCATAGTTAGTGACTTTTTGATTGTGATCTACAAAAGCAAGATGTTGTTGTTTTATACTTGGTAACCTTTGATGGTGTTCAGAGGTTGTAACTGTAAGCATTACGAGTTTTCTATGTTCGTGCGTTTTACCATAACTGGTGATAGTCGCTCTATCAGAAACTTCGGCAAGCATTTCTAAATACGCTACAATCTGATCATGACGTGTATGCTGATCTCCTATGGCATAGCCCAAAAACTGCTCAGGTGTAGGGATTTCAGATTGGAATGGGGCATAGTTTTTAAAATAATAATCTTGTGCATTTAACAAAGTTGTACATAGACTAAAAATTATTAGTAGTAGTAATCGCATAGTGAGAGTTTTAGATTTTTAAAAATAAGGAAAAATAAGTGGGCTATGAATGATGTAATTCCTTTTATTTTTTTGTTTCTTTATTTTTTGCATGGTATTTGATAACTACTATTTTTAAAAATTGTAAGACATCTTTTATGCGTTTAACTTTATTATTTCTTTTTATAGTAATAGGAGTACATGGTCAACAGATAGTTCCTGGAACGATTGTAAATGCTATAGCTATTGATAGTACCACTAGTGATTCATATGCTTTGTATTTACCCAGAGAATATGATGAAAACCGTACATATCCAGTCGTATTTATTTTTGATGAAATGAGTGAAGGAGCAAAAGCGGTACAACAATTTACTATAGGAGCCGAGCTTACACAAAGCATAATTATAGGAGCAAATTTTGAATTTAATGATTCACTACCTAAAGGGCTTAAACAAAGTGAACGTCTTATCAATACCGCTTATGAACGTTATGGAATAAATCGCAATAAAATAATCCTTGCAGGACGAGGAGCTGGGGCTATAGTTGCCAGTACAAGCGCTCATTTAACTAAAGGTATTCTTGGTGTTATAGCACTTAATAATGTGTATATAGATAAAAGTTTATTAGTACAAAACTCTCGTGCTCGATTTGTACTCATTTCTGGTGATGAAGGCCCTAATTATTATAAAATGCGCGGCTATAAAAATTTATTTAAAAATAATTTTCTCCTCGCCGGATATTATGAATATGAAGGAGATACAGCATGGCCTAACCCAGGATTCTTTTCGGCAGCAATGGTAGATATTTTAATGAATAATCAAACTGATCCAGAAAAGCGAATAGAATTTTATGAAAAAGATCTAGCTTTTGGAGAGTTATTATACAAGAGGCAAAAACATTTAATTGCTTTTGATTTTGTGCAAGATATGCGACTTCAATATAAAGGAGTAATAGATAATATAGATGCGCAGAAAAATTTATTAAAACAAATACGTTCTAATAGAACATTCAAAGCAAAACGATCTCGACAAAATTCTGTAAAGTATGCAGAAATCTTATTGGCAGAAGATTTTCAGTTCTATCTGGATGATGATGCAAAAAACGCTTATTTTGATAACCTCGGGTGGTGGAATTTTCAAATGGAAGATCTGGATAAAAAAATTGATAGTACGGCTCTAAATGCCCAAGAACGTAAAGCTTCTAAACGCCTCAAAGGGTTTGTAAATAGTATAGTAGAAGAAAAATACAAAGAAATACAGAGTCGTCAACCTTCAATTGAAAACTTGCTGTTTATGAATGTGTTACGTACACTTGTAAATCCTAATAATCATCAAGCATTTATAAATGCTATATCCTTAAGTGCCAAAGAGGGTGATACTAATGCAGCTTTATTTTATTTAGAAGAACTACTTAAAAGTGGATATACAGATTACGATGCGTTATATCGTATTGATGGGACGACAGCATTGCGAATAGGTCAAGATTGGAATGCAATCATCTTTGCTTATTTCAGCAAGTCAAAATTTTATGGAGATTAATCTCTTTTATAGTATCGCTATCAAATACAAAATATTAAATTCAGGTATTTGCACTTGGTTTTCAATACATTAATTTCTTTATTTTCGTTTTCATGAGATACAATAATATCTCAAGTATTGAAGTATCCCTTCCTAAACTATGATTATGAAAACAAGTATATTCCTTAGCAGTATTATTATATTCATCTTAGTAAGTAGTTGTAAACGTATTGAAACTTCAGATGAGAAAAATAATAGTAAAGAAACCGCAGTTATACATGATTCTATCGTATTCAGTTTTTCATTTATGGGTTGTAATCGTGTTAATAGGGGAGATGTTGTAGATTCTATACCTTCTACAGCAAATAAATATGCGCTCCAACGCATATTTAAAGAGATGAGATCACAGAAAATACAACCAGAGCTTTTCTTTTTTTTAGGAGATCTAGTTCTTGCAGAAAGCACATTAGAAAATCTAGATAACCAGCTTAATGCATGGAAGGCCTTGTATGATAATAATCCTTTTAGTGCTTCAGAGATAGAACTTGTGGCTGTTCCTGGGAATCATGAAATGCTGTATTCTAAAGAAGTAATTACAAGGCATTATAAGAAGGGAAAGTGGAAAGAATTTCCTTTAAAAGGGAGTACTGATATGTGGCTTAAATATATGAACGATTATATGCCTAAGGATCGTAGTACGTCTCCCAGTTCAGATACGTTAGATAACCGAATGACATTTTCTTTCAAAAGACATAATGTAGGTTTTGTAGTCATGAATTCGGATACATATAATCCTCCTACGACTGATAATCCTTATGGTTTAGAAGGGCAAGTTCCTGTTCAATGGGTAATTGATCAGGTGCAGGCATATAAGAAAGATTCGAGTGTAGATCATATTTTTGTACTGGCACATCGCCCTTACTATGTAGACGGTAAGACTGAAACTGGACATTCTGGATTACCACAAGGCCCTGAATTATGGCCAGCATTTGAAAAAGGAAAAGTAGCTGCATTATTATCTGCACATGTACATGATTATCAACGATGGCAACCTATTAATGATTCTTTAGGAGGAGGTACATATCAAATAGTAGCTGGTAACGGAGGAAGTGAAGGGGCGGCTCCTTTTTTTGGATATAGTACTATTACGGTAATGCAAAGTGGGGCATTAGAATTTGAGTCGGTAGGGTTTTGTATAGGGGATCCATATACTAAAGCAGTTCCAGAAAACCCAACCTTATCTAGAGATAAAACCACATTGACTTGGGCAAAGAATCCAGATGAATTTATACAACCTTATACAGGTTGTAATTAGATGATTAACAGTAGTTATCTCTGTTTTCGCGAAAGCATACTTTAATAATTTTATACAGCCTATTATGGTCTAGTAGGACTTAAATAGGCTGTATATTATATGGCCGATTAGTTTATATACAAAAGCAGTTATCTTTTGTATACTATTTTAGAGTATTCATGGCCATCAATAGTAATTTTATAGACATAAGTCCCTCTTTTTAAAGATGGATTGGTAAATCTATAGGTAGTGTTAAAATCATTATTTAGGGGGCTTAAATGTGATTTTTTTAATAGTATTCCTTGCATAGTATACACTTCAATAATGGCATGGTTATTTGTCACATTTTGTGATAAAATTCGATTGTTTTTATCTTCTTCTAGTTGTATGTATAAATACGTATCAAGTGGATTAGGATATAATGACACATTATTTTCACTTGATTTTGAAGACCCAGATATCACTTTAAAGGGATGACTAATCTGACTTACTAATTGGTTATCTAATGTTAAATATAAAGATACGGTACCGCTCCCTAGTTGTGATGACGTAAGATCAATAGCTTCATTAATAGGTGTAAAAGGGAATGTTTGTGGTGTTGAAGCAAATTGATCTTCATCTAAGCATTCGCAATCTTCGTCATCATCATCTTCACAATCCTCTATAGGGGGTATTGTAACTGGTTTTAAACCTCCTCTAGTAAGATCATCTTCAGAGGCATTATAATTATAGGGAGCGTATGATAGTATATAATTGAATACTTTTCCCGATTCAGATTGGTTATCCACATTAATTTCAAACCCAACATGCTCATTTATATCATATATAAAATCATTATCGTTAAATGATAGTTTGTGAAGTTGTATTACTTCAAATGGATAGGCTTCGCTTACTTTATCTTTAATTGTAATGGTTATCTGTATTTTTTTATCGTAGTCTTGAGCAATACATGGAATCGTGTAGGATACTAATAGGAATACACATAGTATTAGTAGTTTTTTTGACATAATTATTTTTTTGAGATTAGTAAATAGTATTATTTCTATCTCATAAATTTAGTCTTTTTGAAGCTACCTTGCTGAATATTAGTATATTATTTTGTTTACTGCTTTATAATTACATGAGGTACATCTTCTAGTTTCCAATCTATCACGAGCCCACCTGCTAGAGATCGTGCTATTTCTGCACCATAGAGATGTTCTGCGAGATAAAGTGCGGCTTCAAAACTTTTTGCTCCTCCTGCGGAAGTAATGTACTTTCCATCATGTACAAATAGGACTTCTTTTCTAATATCTAACTGAGGGAATGTTTCACGCATTTTATTTATATCGCTAGGAAAAGTAGTCGATACTTTATGATCAAGGACCCCAGCCTTTGCCAATACAAAAGCGCCATCACAATGGGAAGTCATAAAAAGGGCATTTTCATCTACTTCTTTTACAAAATTGATCATTATCTCATCTTCCAAGTCTGTATCTAAATGATGCTCTGCACTAGGAACTACTAGGATATCAATTTTAGGAAGATCGGATGCTGTATAATCAAAATCAGGTAGGAGATACATGCCTTCAAATGTTCGAATAGGATCTAGTGTATTTGCTACTGTAAATACATTCATCTGTTTGATATTCTCACGATATTGAGTGTGTTGAAAAATATCAAAGGGTGCTGTAAGTTCCGTATTATAGGTGCCATCCATAATGAGGAAAGCAACATTATATCTACCTTCCTTTAATTCTGGGGTCGCTTTCGCGAAAGCGTGTATAGAACTTTCCCGAGTTATTTGATTGTCATTTATTTTTGATGTACTTGTATTTGTGCATGAAAAAAGTAAAATGAGTAGTGTACTATAAATAAGTTGTTTCATGATTCTAAATTTGATTTTAAAGATACTGCTTCTATCGTTTTTTCTTTTCCAAGAAGTCTATTGGTAATATATAATAACAACCATGCTATTACAGTGAGTGCAATTAGGAAACCCCATGTTATCGTATATCCATAATGAGCGGTAATTTGCATCCCGCTATTGTGGCCAAAGATATGTGCTACAGAAAATGACATTGCATAAACTCCCATATAGGAACCTTGTTTTCCTTTTTTGGAGCGATCTAAGGCAAATTTATTGCTAAAAGGGAATGAAATCATCTCACCTATAGTAGCAATGATCATACCTATTACGACAATGCCTATCCATGATTCCCATAGGAGTAATAAGAAACTTACTCCTGTAAGTAATAATCCTACGATGGTATTTTTAATGTTTGACCATTTTTTACTTTCCATCCAGGCTACCAATGGCATTTCCAAGATAACAATCAGAAAACCGTTCATTGCCAAAATAAGCCCAATAGCATCTTCACTTAAATGATGTATGTCTCTATAAAAAAGGGGAACAGTAGAAAAATATTGCACAAATATAATTCCAAATAAGGCTAGCGCTACTAAGAATAATAGATATGGCAGGTCATTTTGTGGTGGTAAAGGGTTTTCTACAGGTATTTCTTTATCCAGTTCTTTTACCTTTTTTGGATGCAGGGTTTGTGTCATAAGGATCCCAGCCAAAATACATGTAATACCATCTACATAGAATAGTGATTCATACCCAAGTGTGGCAATAAGAAAACCTCCTACTGCGGGTCCTGCAGAAAATCCAAGGTTAATTGCAAGACGAATAAGGGTAAGTGATCTTGTTTTATTTTCAGGCTTTGAATAGGCACTTAATGCTACAAAAAATGCAGGCCTTCCTATATCTGAAATAGCAATGAGGATGAAAAATGCAAAACACATCATCCAGAATTCTTCGACATGCATTACCCATAAAAAGTTGACTCCAGTAAGAACTAGACTTAATAGAATCACTTTATAATATCCTATAAGTGTGGTTAATTTTCCTCCGAGCCAAGCTCCAAAAAATGAGCCAATTCCAAATGCAGTCATGACCCAGCCTACATCTGGAATTGTAAAATGCAGATCTTCTTTTAAATACAATGAAAGGAATGGGATAACCATAGCTCCCGTTCTATTTATGAGAGTAATAAGGGATAACCACCAAATTTCTTTGGAGAGTCCTTCAAAGGTTCTTATATAATTGCGCAGTAATAGTTTCATAATTGGGTAATTTTCTGATTAAATAAAATCCTGCGCCGACTTTCTAAAAATAAAAAGTCCGACACATTGGTCGGACTTTTTGAAATTGTTACTAGTTATACTTATATAGCTACAATACATACCATCCGACGGGTGTTTTCACCACCGATCTCTGATTATATGTATTGAATGTCTTCATTGTTATCTGTTTATTCTTCAAAATTAAGTAAAAATATATTACTTCTTGACTCTAGAAAAAATAATTATATTTTAATTAATATAATCATCTGTTTATGAGTATATTGCGTTATTGTATATTTTGTATATTTTAATGATTTTAAATAAAAAATAACTGCAAGAATGTGATAATACTTTTCTTAAAAAGATTATGGTTTAGAATTAAATTGATAGGAAAGCTATTACTAATTCTTATGTCATTACTTTTACCTCCTCTTATATTATTTGGATGTTTCTTTCTAAAAATAATCAACATAGTTGCATTATTTACATTATTAATAGGGTATATAATATTTTTAATGTTAAACGTTTTTTTTAGGGTTATTCCATTTACTATATTTTCTGCACATGGTCCTTACACTTTTTATAATCCAATAGATAAAAAATTAACAAGAAGTATTAAGAAGATATTTAAAAGAAAATATTTTAATGGTTCTTTTAAAAAGATAAATACACTTAATTGGATTCGCTTTAATAATATAAGGGTGTCATTTTGGTCTAATGCAGGTGCAATATTTGCCTTAGGTATTGCTTTTGGTTCTATAATCTTTACAATTTTATATGGTGTTTTGGAAGGGAGTATGAATGAACCGCAAAAGTTATTACATAATAATGATGATATATACGTAACTATATATAGTAGAAATAATTTTAAAAATACAGATAGTCTTTTTGTTATGTCTTCTTCTGTAATCGATTCTTTAGCTGCTAAAACTCATTTACAATTAGACGAAAATCTTAATGAAAAAAATCCAACACAATATTATTATAATCAAATTAATGATAGTTATAAAACTTTTATAAAATTATTAGTTTCTATACTTATGACGATAGTTTTATTAATAACTCTTTTTCCATTATTCTTGCGTCAAATAATTTATAAGTTACCATCTGATCAATATGCAACTATTAGTTTAAGTAATTTGAATAGGAGTGAAATGCTCACCTTTGTCTCTTTACGCTATTGGGAATTGTGTGATGATTTTATTACGACTGTAGTTAAATGTGATAACAAAAAAAACATTGATGAAACGCTTTATATGTTAAAATCTATAAGTGATTCTCCATTTAATTTTTATAGAAAAGAAATAAAAAAGCAAGATGAAATACTTGAAATGCGAGATGGAATTATTGATAAATTTTCAAAAAGCCTCCAAAATTATATTAATAAAAATAAAATTGGATTAAATGATTTAGATGATTTTTTTAAAAGAGATGATAAAAAAAGCCTATTAGAAATTTTCAAAAAAGATGAAATAACAAAAATTCCAAATATAGAACTTGAAAAAGTTAAAAAGCTTAATACTAAAAGTATAGAAATATTATTAGAAATAATATCAGATAAAGAGACAAGAAATAAATTTTATGAAAATATTCAAGAAGTAGAAATTAAGTTACAATTAAAATTAAAAGAATTTATAAAAGATTTTTTTTCTGAGTTATATAAAGATATAAATGAGTTTAGGAAAAATAAAACCAAAATAAACTCTAATGCTAAATCGTTGAAACTTGAAGTAACACGTTTATTAGGAATACTTCCAATTGAGTTCAGTCACCATATAACTAAATTTTCACCTCATATTTTTGAACAAAGAGTATATACATTAATCCATTCTGTATCAACTGTTCAATATATTATTGAGAATATTGAAAATCAAGAAAAAGATGGAACAAGAGAAAAAAAATCATATTGTAAAGAGTTAATCAAGGCTATTGATGAAGTTTATTCAATAATCTATGATATAGAATATAAAAGGAAAAAATACTTAGCACAGTTAATAATTTTTGACGAAATACATGATGATATAATCGATATGGCTTCTGTTACTTCGACATCTAAATCATTGCGAATTTTCACTAGAGGATTATCACAATTAATTAATAAAGTTGATGATACACTAAAAAGCAATACAAATTATGAAAAATATAAAAGTTTAAGATATATAAGGGAAACAAATCAATATGACCCTTTTATAGCTCTATTACATAGAAGTAAAGCACATTATGGATTTGACTTATTAATTACTCTTGAAAACTATTACAATAAAAATCTATATAAAATCAATGTTCCTAAACATCTTGAAAAGATTAAAAATTGGAAAAATAAGAATAATAAAACTGAACTAAATTTAGAGATAAAAAAACATACAAAGCTTTTTAGTAATATTAGAGAAGATGTTGCCTCTAAGCATAATAAAGCAATGAAAACTATATCGGAATCATTTAAAATAAAGTTTACTGAGTTAATAGGAAAACAAGAATTTGATAATATTTATATTTTAGTTTTTGGGTATTCAAGTATTGTTAAACGTACACTACAGAATAATAAAGATTTATTAAATAAAAATGATGTAAAAATTATAGTAATGAAAGAGGATAGTGATGAGATGCTAGATACTCGTATTTTACGATTTGAATTAGATAGTAAACAAGTAAGGAATACATTTACAGGTTCTGATGAACTTATTAAACGATTATTAGGTAAGAATGATTTACTGGTTATGACTGCTGGAGCGGAAGCTTATGATGTTTCAAACCAGCGTTTATTTCATACTAATAATTATCAAAAAAGAGTAGAACATCTTATTTCATATTTTGGTGAGAGCGTTTTAAAACCTAATCCTTATGTGTATATAATAGCAGGAAATTATAAAATCTACAACAAATTTCCTGACCCTAATAATAAAAAGTTTAGTAATGAATTTTTTGTTGACCATTATGATAAAGTAGATGTGTATAATTTTAAAGATTTAATGCAGAAAGTAACTTTAATTACTGATGATGAAGAAGCATTTAGGAAAAATGAAATTAATAATAGATTTATCAAAATAAATAATTATTGAAAATGTATTACTTGAAGATTTTTAAAGTAAAAAAAAGAAGGTTGATTTTTTTGTTACTTGCTTTTGCATTTATAAATAATAGTATTTCTCAAACTAAAAATAGTAAAAGTATAAATGATGATAAATGGATAGCTTTTGCTCAACGACACCAGGATTCTTTATCAGAAGTGTATTCAAACCCAGAAACATCGATACTATCTAAAAGACAGTTAAAGAAGTTTAAGGGATTAGAATTTTACCCTATTAATTTGAAATTTCGTGTAAGTGCAAATTTTAAAAGGACGCCAGACGCAGTTCCCTTTGAGATGGCTGTATCTTCTGGTAACACTCGAGAGTATGTTAGTTACGGTATTGCCATATTTGAAATAGATGGAGTAGCGTATAACTTACCTATTTATCAAAACACCTTTTATATTAAAAACCCAGATCATGAGTATGGTAAAAGTCTCTTCTTAGCTTTTACAGATTATACCAGTGGAGATGGGTCCTATGGAGGTGGTCGTTATATAGATATTGATCAATCTGATATTATAGATAACACACTTATCATTGATTTTAATAAGTCGTATAATCCATATTGTGCCTATACTGCAGGTTATAGTTGCCCTATACCTCCCGAAGCAAATGATTTAAAATTACGTATTGAGGTAGGAGTAAAGGATTTCGGAAAGCATTAAAAAAGGACACCCTCATTTTATTTGTAATGAGGGTGTGTTTTGTTGTTATAATATTTACTTAAAACTTTAAGTTTTCATGCTTGTCCCAGAGTCCCCAATAGGCACCTACATCACCTTCAGGGCCTACTTTCCATGATTCATCAAATGACGAAAAATAGAATAGATCTATATTATCTTTTGCCGACCAGGCTTGTGAATTGATAAAATATTTCATTGCATTTTCTTCTGAGGGATAGGCACCTTTTAAGTTGGTTCCGTGACTAGGCCATCCAGTTTCAGTAATGATTACTTTTTTTCCATTTGCAGCATGGGTAGCTTGTCCAAACATCTGTTGCATATGATTAAGTGAATTATCTATATCACAGCCTTCCCAATATGGATAACAATTGGCAAGTATAATATCACAAGCCTCTGTAATCCTTGGCCTATGTGAAAATTCATAATAAGCATCTACATATCCTACTGGGATATCGGGTAATGCTTCTTTTACAATATGTAGATAGTCTAGTAACTGTTCTTCTGTTAAATCACCTCGATACATCACTTCATTTCCAACTGCAGCAATATCTACACATCCTTCTTTAGCAAGTGTAATCAATGCTTCTATCTCGTCTTCATTTTTTTGTAAATCATCTCCTAGCCAAGCACCAACCATAGTCTTAAGACCGTGTCTATGAGCAATACGAGGTACATATTCATTACCTTCTATACAAGAGAAAGAACGGACCCATTTTGTATAGGGCTTTATAATTTTTATACGTCGTTCTACTTGTGCTTCTGTAATGATATCTCCAGGCTTTTGTGCATCTTCATACATACTAAAGCATAGTCCATGCATCCCTGCTTTTAGGGTCTCTCTCCATAGCTTTTCTAATGCTTTTGTTGAATATTTACTAAAATCAACACCTTTATGACTTGTGAAATCTGTGTTTTCAAGTAGATAATTATGATCTCCTCTATATGACATGTTTATTTATATTTTAATTTTTCACTAGAATCCCATACCCCCCAACGAGCTCCAACATCTCCCTCTTGATGTACTTTCCAAGACTCATCAAATGAAGAGAAATAGAATAGAGGTATAGAACTCTTTTTAGACATATTACTAGCCGAAATGAAGTATTTCATAGCATTTTCTGTAGTTGGTATAGCACCTTCTACGTTATCTCCTTGGTTAGGCCACCCCGTTTCTGTAATAATTACTGGTTTCCCTTTTGAAATATTTTTTGTGACAGTATACATTTGTCTTAAATAGCTGGAAGCTCCCTCTATACTGCTTCCTTCCCAGAAGGGGTAACAGTTTATCAATATTACATCACAAATCTCTATAAGCTCAGGGTGATCATGGAACTGATAGTAGGCATCTACATATCCTACAGGGATACCCGGTAATTCTTCTTTAACTTTATTAATGTATGCTATTATTTCTTGAATATTTAAATCATTTCTCATAAGAACTTCATTACCTACGACAGCAATATCTACAAGCTTATTCTTTCCAAGTTGTATGAGAGAATCAATTTCTATATTATTTTGATTTTTATCACTTCCAATCCAAGCACCTACCATGGTTGTTAATCCTTTATTACGTGCTGCTTTAGGGATAAATTCGTTTCCATGTGTACAGGAGAATGAACGCACCCATTGTGTATGAGGAGCAATGACATCCATACGACGTTGTATTTGCTCTTCTGATAATAGATCGCCAACATTTTGACCTTCTGTATATGGGCTAAAACAGATACCATGTAACCCATTATTTAATGATTTTGTAAATAAGGATTTTATCTCATCAGTAGACATACTACTAAAGTCAATATCATATTTTGAATCGGTATCTATAGAAGCGCTCATTAATGATGCTAGCTTACCTGTTTGATAGAAAGAAGTTGGTTTTTTACGTGCTTCTAGTTTTTTACGAACTTCATTTGCAGTTTCTTCAGTGACACTATAATTACGCATTACAAGCATAGCGATGAGTGTTCCTAATATAGGAATTCCTGAGAAAGATAATCGTAATCCTTCAATAGCACCTTCTGGTTGAACAGTAACTCCTGAATCAAAACCTACCGAACTCATAATAACGCCACTTAATCCTCCAGCAATTGCAAACCCAAATTTTACCATCCACCAATAGATGGCTCCAAAAATTCCTTCTCGTCTTAGTCCTGTATTTAACTCATCTAAGTCAATAACATCTGCGGTCATAGACATCATTAAGACAAACAAGCTCCCTATCCCAAAAGAGAAAAAGGGTAATGCAAAAATGAATAAATATGGTTTGCCTGGAACAAATAAAAACCACAGCATAATATATCCAACAATAGAAATTGCTTGGGATATCAAGAAGGCTTTCTTTTTACCTAACTTCTTAGATATTCTTGTTACTATAGGAATCACCATAAAGGTAGTTCCTAACGCACCTAAACAGCCAAATAATGTTGGCCATATACCAGCAGCACCAGCATCACCACCAAAAAGATGATAGACGATAATAAAAAATGAGAAAGAAGCAATGGTCATAAAAGCATTATAAACCATGAAGGTTGCTATACAGAGCTTTCTAAATGGTTGCATTTTAAATGCCGTTACAAAACCTTGTCCTATTTCTTTCAGACTATTTCCTATGCTTTTAAAATTGAGTGGAGAATAGTCTTCGTCTAATGTCGACTTACTTTTAATAAATATACCGGGTATAATAGCACAAATGGCAAAAATAACCCCTACCCAAACGGCAAGTGATCGCGTAGCGACTTCTGCCGATTCGAACCATTCTGGGTCATACATAATCACCCAAAACCATGGAGCAATTACCCATGCCCACTGTCCAATCCATTGTGCAGTTGCCATAATACTCGTTCTTTCATGGAAATCATTACTCATCTCATAGCCCATAGCTACATAAGGGACACTAAAAATGGTAATACCCAAGTAAAATATAAATGACCAAATCATAAAGTAGGTAAAATTATAGTCAATACCAGCTCCCTTATAGAGTTGCCACATAACAATAAATGCTGTACCCATAATAATACCGCCTAGAATCACATATTGTCGTCTTCGGCCCCATTTGGACTTGGTATTATCTGAAATATAGCCCATAATAGGGTCTGTGAACGTATCAAATATTCTAGGAAAGAAATAAATAACTCCCCACATCCAACCAGGAAATCCTAAATCTTGAACAAGTACCACCATAAATATTCCTAAGGCTGCAGGAAACATTTGATTAGCTAGCATTCCGATACCGAAAGCTACTTTCTGACCGAATGGGACTTTTTGGGTAGTTGTGGACATAATTTTTTAGATTTATGGTTAATAATTTATTGGTGGATAGATGTTATGATTCTGAATTAGCTTTCGCGAAAGCGTTTTTATTTTTATTAGGATCTATCTAGGCGTTATTTATATACTATATCTTTATCATTTACGATTTGGGATCATTATTGTTTGCAATGCTTGTCCTTCTATGTGAAGGTTTACAGTTTCTTCATTAAGGATGAGACTAAAATCTCTTGCTGTCGGTTCTTCATTAAAAACGACGACTGCTATGGATCCGTCTGGGTTTTTTGCAGCAGTAGCTATAAACTTTTTATCTGCTGGTTTTTCTAGTGCTATGACTTTTGCGCCAGGGCGGATGTACTTGCTAAAATGTGCCATCGTATAATAGAGGGGTGTAAAATACACTTCGTCCTTATCAGGATCTACAATAACGGGTGCAGCACACCAATTTTCAAACCAGTTAGGCCCTCCTTGTGTATCTAATACCATATTCCAATCTACCCAGCCATCTACCCAATTGTTAAGACATCCTATAATATCTCTAGCATATCTATTAACAGGCGCATATTTGGGATGTAAATGTTTGTCTTCTTCAGAGGCCCAATCCCAACCCCAGTCTGTAGATTCTTTACTCCAGTACCACATATCATCTTTCCAGGCGGGAACTTCAGAATCTACACAGCCTTCGGTTTCTATAAGTAATTTGTTAGGCGCTTTGTTATGTGCGTATTGTAATTCTTCTGGGAAAACCTCATATGTACTTTCATACCAGTGTATCGCAGTGCCATCAAAATATTTTGATGTTTCTTCGGTAGCATACATAGAGTCTACCCATTCTTTTAATCCAGCTCTATTTTGATCATACCCCAAAATTATTTTATCACCATGACCATCGGCTTCTAGTTTGGGACCTAGATGATGTTGTACAAAATTGGTCATTTCATCAGGGGTATAATGCATACTTTCCCAATTATTACCATTACCATGGGGTTCATTTTCTACAGTGAATCCCCAAATATCAATACCTTCTGCTTTATATGCATCTACATATTTTGAAAAAAACAGAGCCCACGTATCATAATATTTTGGCAATAATTTTCCACCTACCCATTCGTTATTGTCTTTCATCCAAGGTGCTGCAGTCCAGGGAGATGCAAATATTTTAAATCCATCTTCAGATACACTCATAGCATCTTTAATCATAGGAATTAAATCTTCTTTGTCTTCTTGAATTGTAAAATGTTCTAACTCCATATCATCTTCAACAGGAGAATATGAATATTGTGATAATGAAAAATCACAGGAATTCATATGAGTTCTGGTAAGAGAATAGTTTGCACCTTTCTTACTGAAATAAGCTTGTAGAATAGTATCTCTATTTTTCTTACTTAATTTATTTAATAAATAGGCAGAAGACTCAGTAAAGGCCCCTCCAAAACCAGTAATGGTTTGCAATTCTTTTTCTGGAAATAAGGTGATTTTTTCTAAAGTATCTGCCTTAGAGATTGTATTAACAACCGTTAATTTATTTCCACTTGCTGATGTCTCATAGACATCAACTTGAAGTATTTTTTCTTTTTTTGTTTCTTTTGTGCATGCCATTGCAGTAATAACAAGTATAAATAGACTATATGTTTTAAATAGTTTCATAATTATTAATTCACTAGAACCTTTCCCTTTGCAGGGGGAGGTAATACATCGTTTAGTAATGCTTCTTTATCTCCATTATAGGTTTTGGTTATTGGATTCCCATTGCGTATTAAGCCTTTAAAAACTTGTTGATCTACAAGTTTCCATAGGGCGTATTTTGCTTTTCCGTCTACTGTAAATAGACCAAAATGATTTTCTGATCCTCCTGCATTATGGGCATCTTTCCATGGTTCATCAAAGGCTTCAAAATAAAAGCATGACATCCCATTTTCATTGGTCCACTTACGCATATGATCATAATAGAGTGCTTCTTTATACTCATCGGTAGCTTTAGATCCATTAGGCCCGTATAGTCCATTAGAAGAGCTTGCCCAACCAGTTTCTCCTATATGGATAGGTTTGTTTATTCCTAAGCTTTTCATATAACTAGCTACGCTGTCTGTCTGTGCTATTGCATATTTTTTAGCACGTAGCATAGCGGCATCTATTTTTTCTAGTTGTGTTTGTTCGTTTTCCTGGCCAAAAACTCCCCAAAAATCAGGGTTGTAATGCGTGTCATGCATAGGGTAGGTGTGTACTGATAGATAATCTACAGCTTCGATAAGTTCTTCTAAGGCCTTGACGTGATATTGAGATTCTCCGCCACCCCACGATGCAAAATTATCTGAACTCGTAATCCATAAATCTTTTGAAAGAGTTCCTTTGTTTTTAAGATCTTGTAAATATGTTACCCATTTTAATATAACATCTGGTTGCACATAATATGGAGCTGCCCATTTGACCATAGCTTCATTACCTACGGCGATTATCTTTACAATATCTGGATACTGTTTTGCCAGGGCTACGGCTCTGTCAATTTCGGCAGCATTGTCAGGGCTTTCTATATTGTGATCTGGTTCAAGTTCTGTCCATGCATTTAGACAGTCTATCCATGCTCCTAGCATCACATACATCTCAAAACTGGAATCTTCTTCTTTAAGCTCTTTAATGGCTTTGAGAATATTAGAGGCTTGTGCTAATTGTACATTATAGGTTCTTAACACTTTAATATCCATTGCATAAAGAAGCTTCATGTCTTGCTTTAACTGTGGTATCGTAGGTTGACTATCACGAGAAGTCATACGGTACCCACCATATGATATGGCTAAATAGTCAGGGTTTCCTAGTATTTCTTGGGCTGTCACTTTTTTTGATATTGATTGTTGTGTAGGTGTTTCGGGCGATTTCATACTCTTTTTACAAGACATACCACAAGTAGCTAAAAATAGGAGTACTACGATGTGATTTATTGTTTTCATTGGTCTTGCTTATTTAGTGATGTTTAGTATTTTAAAATTTAATATTTGTATATGCTTTCGCGAAAGCGTACTATTTATTAATTCTCAAATTTCATTTTACTTTAGATAGTGATTAGTTACGGATACATGTATTTCTGTAATATCTCCTGTACGGTTAAATATTTGATGACTTAATGTATTATCTAGACTTAATTGCTCAAAAACACGCGAAGTGCCGTCTTTTAAAAATACTACGATACTTTCTTTTTCTGAGATCGTATATAATATAGGTACTTGACAATAGGTAAAACCTAAAGAATTTGCTGGAATAGTAATTCTTTGTTTTTTGAGATGTATATCAGTATAATTAAATGATTGTGGTGACTTTAAAAACTCTGATGTGCGAAGCATATACGGGGCAAACTGTAGTTTTCCATTTCTTACAAAAACCCCTAACTCTCCAAAACGGCTTAAAATATCTTCTTTTACTTGTCCTGTCATACCAGGCTGTTGTGCTCCTTTTCCTGATGGAGTATGTGAATAAGGATCTGTAGGGAATGCTCCATAGAGTTTTGGAGATTTATGAACTCCGATACCTTCATTTATCTCATAGTAATGTTCTAACAATCTACCTACAATCTCTTCACTTTCATTCTCATGAATCGCTTTTAGACAACATTCCTGAACAGCAAGTAAAAGTTTAGAAACCATATGCCAATAGATTGATCCTAGACCTTCATAACCAAAGAAGGTTCCTGACCTACCTGTAAATGCTTTATGGTTAAAAACTGCTTCGTAGGTATCTAATAAAAATTGGCGTTCATTTAGGATAAGCTTATCATAACGGGAATCATTTAAGCTATCTAAGGTTTCATTGAGTCTTTTTGCGTTATTAAAATCACCGTTAAAGTGATATTGATCCTTGATATCTTTCTGTATGATTTGTGTATTTCCATCTTTAAGGAGTTGTTGAAAGAGTTGTGAGTTTTGAACAGCTTCTTTTGGGATTTGATTTTTCTCTAAGAATTTTGATAATTCTTTGTTAGGGTAGAGGAGATAGCTATATTGATCTGGTCTGAACAATGCACTATTTTTTAACCCATCTAAGACCTCAAGATTTTCTTTTGAGCTTAGGTATCCAGAACTTAAGACAGCTACTTGTCCTTCTAACATTTCTTCTAGATAACTTACAGTAACCTCCTCATTTCCTTTGACGGTCATTAGATTATATGCGTGATATAAATGATCCTCTCGTTTATTTGCATCTATTGTGTGTTCTATAAATGCAAGGGTTGTATTTATAAATTGAGAAATACTTTCTAATGAGATTTGTTCCTTTTTTCCTGAAAAGTCATTTTCATACACCTTCATTCTATATGTACTTCCAGCAGTACCTAAACCATCTAATATAGCTCTACGATCTTTATCTGATATTGATTTTTTTAATAATTCTTTATGTGTGTCAAGCGTTTGATGAACAGCAGTAAAAAATGTTTTTAGATCTTCAGATATGTGAGTTTCTTTTATCGAGACATTTTGAATAGTCTTATCAAAAAAGCTTAAAAAACGTCTTAGATAATATAATGTAACCATAGAGACACCATTACCTACAAGCGCATTATTTGCATCATTCCACTCCGGACGTTGTGTATTTAACCATATACCTGCTTCAGGTATAAAATTAGATACTTTGGCCAGAACAGTGGCTAGAATTTTTTCAATATAATTTACGTTGTAAATACGATCTTCTTTAGTACGTATAAGGGCTCCATCTACACCTATACTGGCTCTTTGCTCATTTATTTTATGATCAAGATCAAAATCAAAATCAATGGTATCCTTAGGATTTTTAAGAATTTCAGTATAGCTTTTTATTTTATAAGGAACATTTGCATATACAAATAGGTCCTTATTAAAATAACTTTCTAATTTTCCAGGGTTTTGATTTTCAATGATCTCTAAAAACTTTTGCAAGTATATAATTTGGTGATCTCCCCAATAGCCTATATATGACCATGGATCATCTTCTTCAATAGTTTCCCAATCAAAACCATCTTTTGTAACACGATAGGGGTTATAACCATCAAAAGTAGTTGCATTGAGGAATTTGTGAATCATACTTTCAATAAATTCAGGATAGGCTAGTGCTAGCGCTTCCCAATTTTGAAAGATATCCCTCCAGTTACCTTGATAATCTAATACTTTTGAACCATCAATTTCGCTTCGTGTATTAATAGAAAACTTATTCCAAGGTCTACTAGGATCTCCATGTCTTCTACTAAACTTTAAAGGCATGTATTCTAAACATAATCGTTTAAAATGATTATCATCACTCTGAGAGGCAATTATTTTTAAATCTGACAGTGAGAATTCATCTGGCAATGCATTAATAATAGACAGGGCATTTTTAAAAACAATGCAATTGGCTTTTTCTATATAAGCTTTGAAATCCCACTTTTCTATTTGATAGTTATTATCAAAAATACCTCCTCTCATAATATTAAAGAGCGTATTTGAAAAATGTCTAGTATTTCGTAGTTTATTTTCACTTAATTGCATTGCATCAGAAGCACTTGCAAGTTCTAAAAGGTGTGTCGTACCTTTATCAATATCTTCTTGAACTGACTCCATAAGGTCTGGAGTTGTTTTTATTTTTTCAGAAATCTCAATAATGGCACTTATCGTTTTATTGACATCAGCTAGGAGCATCCATTCTTTTTGATTATTTGCATCTAGCTCAATAGTTGAACAAATAAAATAGGCTCCGCGTTCTGCTTTTATATCTGTTTCTTGTTGAATATCTTCTCCACGTCTAAAAGCATCTAGTTGTAGTGACGATAATAGGTATTTTGGATCATCTATACCTAATGACCATACCACATTACTTTTTAAAGCTTCACTTGGCTCAGCTTTATCCACAATTATTGCACTTAGAGCAAATAACCCGACCCCAGAATCTGCTATAAGTTCATTACGCTTGTAGGCATCTACTAAGTTACTGCTTGTTTTTTGTACATCTTCACCTACACCATGAGGAACAATATTCTGTAACCCATCAAGTACTGTTACTTGTACAGTACGATCTTGATCATTTATAAGTGTAGATTTTTTTACAAAACCAAATACATCACTAGTATTCCATTGATATCTATAGGTAAGGCCTAAATCTTTATTGTGTTCTTCAAATACAACTTTGTTACCATAACTATTCTTGTACAGATTTCTAGTTATTGTATAAACACCTTCATATTTATTTGAAAAAGGTTCCCATAAGAATACTTTCCCATCTTTAGATACTTTTAATAGTGTTTTACTACCTGTAGTATCACTAGCTTCAGTAATTTTATCGTCTGTATAATAGGGAAATAATGAATAATCCGAATTTTTCCGCCCTGCAGATAACCCTCCATTACTAGCTATGAACATCCAATGATTAGAATCACTAATGAGGCTCATAAAGAAAGGTCTCATTTGATCACTATTAGAAATCTTGTAATAAACCTCGTTATCAATATTTATGAGCTCTCCTTTAATTTCATTACCATTAAAAGTAGCACGTTTATTTCCTATATAGATGGTTTGTTCTGTCATTTGTAAATTTTCACAATAACTATCTTATTTTTTAAGATAATTAGTAATAATAGTAATCCTTAGAGGTAAAATATCTAATAGGATACTACTTGACTATTTTTATTTATTACATTTAATTAGATCTATATGTCATATATAGCAAAGCATTTAAGTGATGTAAAAACGCTAAAATTGCTTTGTTGAATAGAGTATATGTTCTATTTGTATATGATAAATCTATAGTAGTTGTTATGATTTTTTGTATCAGTTTCCGATTTCGTAAATACGTACATAATCCACAAGCATTGTTTGTGGTAACGGAGTTGCATCAACGGGGAAACCTACAAAAGTACCTCCTACGGCAACATTTAATAATAAAAAGAAGGGTTGATCATCAAAAACCCAATCTTCTCCTTCTGGGATATCACTTTTAGTAATTCTATTAAAGCGGATACCATCAATAAAGTAGTCTATAAAATCTGGATTCCATTCGATAGCATACTCGTGAAACCCTGCATCAAAACGATCATTTTCAAGATCATATTCACCAGATATTGCAGCTCCTCCAGAATATCCTGGACCATGTATACTTCCTATAGTTCTGAAAGGTTCTTGACCTCTCATTTCGGTAATATCTATTTCTCCTACAAAAGGCCAAACTATTGTAGCAGGATCATCATCTGGCTCGGTTTCAATGTTACTTCCTAACATCCAGAATGCTGGCCATACACCACGTCCTCCAGGCATTTGAATACGAGCTTCAAAACGACCGTATTGATGTTCTACTTTATCTCTAGTATTTATTCTAGCCGAAGTAAAAGGAGAACCTTGGAAAGATTCTCTACGGGCAGTAATTGCCATATTTCCTTCCCCATCTAAAGAGACATTTTCTGGGCGATCTGTATAATATTGTAATTCTTGATTACCCCAGCCATTTTGACCAGTACCAATATCAAAATTCCAAAAATCAGTATTGATAGATTGTCCTGCTTCACCATTAAAATTATCTTCAAATACTAATGTAAGATTTGAGGCACCTATATCATTACCTTCATCATCAGTACATGCCCAAACGGCTATTAGCATACATGCAAATAATGCACTTTTTAAAATTCCTTTTTTCATTTTTCTTTTTTTTTAGTTATGATAAACATTTATCAAATAATCTTATATGTAACTTTGTCTTAGTATTCCTCTTACGCTTTCGCGAAAGCATAAAAGGAATAAATCACATTTTTATTTTCTTATAAATTAATTCAATGTTAATGATACATTATCAATAACAACAACACCTGTATCTGCTCCCATATCAAATAATACACGACCATCTGCCGAACTAAAGTTGGCTACAAGTTCTAAAGTAAATGTTTGTGTTGTATCGGTTATTGTCACTTCCTGGCTTTGATTTGTAAACGGATCTACAAAGAGTCCTATTCCTGCAATCATCGTACGACTTCCTGTTGCTGTGTCTGTAGAAGCGTCAAAAGTTAATGTAAAGGTTTGCCCTTCTGTAACGGCTAACCCTCGTTGACTTAGGTTTACATCAAAAGGATTTCCAGCAGTAGCTACATCTACAAAGTTAAAGCTGTTTCCTCCTTCTGTTTGCACATTAAATCCATTTCCTTCCCATACGGTCATTCCTTCTTCAAAATCGCCATTTGATAATTCATTATCTCCGCCAGTATTACCGCCACCATCAGATAATACTAGTGATACATTATCAATAACTACAATGCCTGTATCTGCTCCCATATCAAATAATACGCGACCATCTGTAGAACTAAAGTTGGCTACAAGTTCAAAAGTGAATGTTTGAGTTGCATCCGTAAGATTAACCTCAACACTTTGATTTGTAAACGGATCTACAAACAATCCTATACCCGCAGTCATAACACGGCTTCCAGTTGCTACATCTGTAGATGCGTCAAAGGTTAGCGTGTAAGTATCACCTTCGGTTATTGCTAATCCTCGTTGACTTAAGTTTACATCAAAAGGATTTCCAGCAGTGGCAACATCTACAAAATTAAAGCTGTTTCCTCCTTCTGTTTGCACATTAAACCCATTTCCTTCCCATACAGTCATTCCTTCTTCAAAATCGCCATTTGATAATAAATTATCACCTGGAGGATCATTTGTTGAAGTACCATCGGTTAATTGGATATCATCTATAAAATACACAGAACCATCTCCAGGACTTGGATTTGCTTCATCGATATCAAAAATAATGACCATTCTATCATATACGATAGCAGGATTAATAAGAGGAGTGAAATCAAAAATAAGTTCTTCCCATTGATTACTTACAGTAGTACTTATATCCACTCTAATTTGAGTACTTGGATCTTGACTGTTTTCAAATGCAACTCTTACAGGAGCTCCTGCGCTTGGTGATAATACTAAAGCACTAATGATTTGATTTGTTGAGAAATCAACGGGTACATCTAAATCAATAAATTGCCCTGCAAAGAATATGGATCCTTCACTTTTTAGAGATCTTAAAACATTCGAACTATTATTTAATCCCCCTACAACAGGATTTGCAGCTACAGATGGTACCGCACCTTCAAAACCTACAGGATTATAATTTAAAGAAGTAGATTCAAACCCTAGCGGTAATCCTATTTCTGTAGCATCAGAATCATCTACATTACCTGAAGAATCTACCTCCATAAAGGTTATAGAACCGTCAGCTTCAACACCATTTAATGTAGCGCTTATGATTGTTGATCCTTCTTCACTTAAAACTGTGACAACACCAAATTCATCTACAGTTGCGATAGACTCATTTGAAGAGGTATAGTCAAAATAAGGAGCTGTTGCAGTAACGCTTTGTACAACCCCTGATGGAAGGTTATATGAGGCAGATGTACCGTCTATAGTAATTGTACTTCCAGATGATGCTGCAGTTATTTGATCTACTCCATTAAGAATTGTAGCACTTTCTTGGATAATTGTGTTTAGGTTTTCAAATTTTACTTCATCAAGCCATAGTTGGTAGGCTTCACCGTCATCGGCTGCTTCTGCAAACCATAGCATTCCTCTTTCTTGCGTGAGTCTAGCAGCATTAGGAATAGGAATAAAGTATTTTTGCCATTCTGTACCTACCTGTAAACCATCAACTTGAGTTCTAAAAACTTCTCCTTCAAAGGTTAATCCAAAACCTATTTGATTGATTGTTTCTCCACGTGATGCTCTTGCATAAAATGTTAATACATTATAACTCGTTAAGTCTCTACCTACTGCAGTAGAGAAAACACCTCCCGCAAACCCTCCTTGAGGGTCATCTGTATTTGGGATGTCAAATCGCATGGCTGCGCTTCCTTGAAAGACAATATCTGTGTCTACAGAAAATGCAGTTACTCTAGATGTTCCAAAAGCATCATACTGCAAACCTGCACTAAAAGTATCTATAAAGACTTCTGCGATATTTGGAAATGTGGCATCTTCTAAATTATTATCATCTGGTTGACAGCTATAATTAATAAATAGGAATAGCGCAGACATCAAATAGCTTAATGTTCTTTTTGTGATTATCTTTTTCATGACTTTTTATTTTCCAATGTTAATATGTACGTATGTTCTGATTTCCCACTCATTTCCATTTGGAAATCCTAGATCAATTGGGTCCTGAAATTCAAATCTCGGTGAGAAATTGTCTAAAGAACGCCATGTATATCTTATACCAATGCGGGTATTTGGTAAAATAAACCAATCTGGTTTACCAACGGTTGTTGATAAGTCAACTTTAAATTGAAATGGAAAGGTAAGGTTGAAATCTCTATGAAAATCAAAAGGTCCCCAATCATCAATTTTAACTTCAGTCATTAACTTGATTTTGTTATAAATCATACGAACGTCTGCTCCATATCTATGGATGACTCTATCATCACTTCCATTTGCCTGTCCATTTCCTCCGTAAAAATTACCAATGAATCCGAAATCAGGAGTTATTTTTGAAACAACTCTACCATATACTTCCCATAAGTCTTCGGCAGATGGAGCTGAAGCAAAAGCTACTGGCACACGACTATTTCCAAAGAATCCAATGGCAGCATCTTGCGTAGTAGGAAGGTAACGATATACGAATCCTAAACTAGCTGCAAATTTTGCATCTTCTGCTCTATCATTATCCCATTCATAAAACCATGATCCTGGTGTCGGATCATATGTTAATAGGAGTTCTCCAGCAGTAGTTCGTCTATTTGCTCTTACCACAAATGGATCATCAATAATGTTTCTAGATCTTGCTGGTGCTGGTGCACCTATAGGGATTGGATTTACTAAAGGTTCTTGCCATAAAAAGTTAGGTGCGATTTGAAGATTTCCTATAGTATATGTAAGTCCTGTTAAAAAATTATATTGATTACCACTACCACTATCTTTTAATCTCCATCCTGTAAATGTTTTAGTAAAATCTGCACCTCCATTTGCGACAATACCTTGAGCTGCTGTTTGTGCATACCAATTAAATTTACCTCCTGTATATTTTATTTTTAGTTTCCCTCCCCAGTTATCGCTTCCTTCTACTTGATTTACAAGCACCTGTGTTGTAGTAGAGACTTGTTCTATTACTTGGTATTCTCGTCCATTTAAAGGATTTCCAGCCCAAATACCTCCTAATTCTACATCAAATTTTCCAAACTTACGTCCTATATACGCAGTAGCCCTTCTTGTTCTTGGTTGCGGTATTGCTACAGAAGAGACACCTGCACCAGGATCTGCAATATCTTCATGAAAAATTCCTGCTACATTATATTTTCCAAATTGCTTATTGTATTTAACCAATACTGCTGGGTTTGCTCCCCACCATAATTCTGGTCCAAAAGCTACTTTAAGCCCTTTTAATTCTTTTTTGGCTTCAAATTCAAAACCAAAAGGAGCTAAACCATTATACAAATCTATATTTGGCCCGTAGTTGGCTTCAGGATATAAACCAAAGAAATCTCCTTCATATCCCCAGTGATAATGCCCAGTTCGATAAAACCCTTTAACATTTGCATATTTGGTGTTCCAATCAAATTCTGCTTGGTATACCTGTACTCTATTATTATCAGCAAGTGTTACCTCTCCATTATCAGAATTAACATCGACAGGGCGTCCTCTATTTTCAAAGAAAATTTCATCTATGGGATTTCCAGCTACATTCCCTAATATATTTGTTACTACGTTTGCTCTTAATCCTGGTGTTGGATTTGCTTCAACTCCAATATAATAAGATTCCATATTATCAAAGCCTAGCTGATCCGGAAAAGCGACCTCATTTGGATTTGGATTTTCTGGAGTTGTTACACGAGTACCTCCCGTATTAAAGGTCGTAAATTCAGCTCTTAATGAGCTTATTTTTATTTTACTGCCGCCTATACTTCCAGATGCTGCTTTATCACCACGTGCTCTTAATACAGCGTCAATTATCTGGATATTGTTAAAATGGCTTTCTAAAGAAGTAGCTGTAGTCCCTAGCGCATACGGATTTAATTGATGTGCTTCTTTGAGAGCATAATATGCTGCTCTAGGATATAGCGTATATAAGCCTTTTGAATTCGTAGGGCCTTTGGCACAAATACCAAACCACTCTTCATTCATATTATCTTCGCCTTCTACAAAATCAAATTCATATCCACCATTATCCCATGAAGCATTATTATCATGGATATCTAAATTTGTCGTTTGACCATATTTCCACCACCCATCACTAAATTGAAATGTAAACCCACCTAAAGAATTTCCAGTTTTTCCTAAACCAGCAGCATTAGCATAAATTTCTTTCCAATTTCCAACCATATAATATGCTTGAGCTTTTTGGTCTTCTTGATTTTGAACAGCATTAAAGGCATCTGATCCAAATTCAGTAAATAGGATTGGTTTTCCAAACTCATTTTTAACTCTCTCAAAAGCATCACCAAATGAAACTCCTCGATACATATTTGTACCATATATATCTACATCTTTACATTCTTCGGCTATAATATCTAAGAAAAGTAAATCTCCATTACAGATTGCAATTGGTTGATCAGTAATTATTTGTTTCATGGCTAGAGTTGCATCATTGAAGAGTTTATACATTGCTCTCGCTCTAGGCTTTGTTCTACTATCTGCTTCCGGAATATCTTCTGTTTCGGCTCCATCCCAAAAAAGCCCGTAGTTATTTTCATTACCAAGTAAAAACATTAATATACCTGGGGTATCTTTAAATTCTCTGGCCATTTCAGTAGTCTCTTTTAAAAGAATATCTTTTACCCGAGGATCAGAATAATCTGTAATAGGCTCCCATGCTCCATCTATAGTAAGGCCATAACGTCCAAAAGCGTGATTAATCATCGTATAAATACCATAATTTTCATAAATGTATTGCACCCATTTAGGCTTGACACCTACATATTGACGTATTGCATTTACTCCCATATTCTTTAAAAGAGACATTTCTGCGTCTAGTGCAGCTTTGATGATATCATCTGATTCATTCCAAAATTGATAGGATGTTGTGGCTATTGTCTGACCAATAGGAATATAATCCCAGTTCATCCCATTTACCATAAATTCTTGTCCATCTACTATTAATCTCATGCCATCATCAGCACTTGAGATTGTGACTTTATTGGCTTGGGCTAATAATGATGTTGAAGCCAAAAGAAGAAATAGTCTTAACAAATAATGTTTCATAGAATTATTGTTTTAAGTGAGTATACATATATCAATTCTTACAGAATGATGATTTAATGATGATATTATTTTATTATAACCATCAAGTAAATATATCATTAACATATTTTAAAATCGTTAAATAGAAATGAACAAAAACTATACATTTAACTTATTAGGGCGTTATTTATTGAGGATTTGATTCTTTTTGCCCTATAATATTGATAATATGTATATTTTAAAGAATCTTTTTATGGATAAATAAAATTGTTAAAAGATACTTATGTAGTGTTAATTTTATGTTAATGTTGTATATATGTTGTAGTGATTTTATTTCTTGTATAGGCATTATAGCCTTAAGATGATTGTTAAACGTTTGCTTTTTTGAGTGATTTTTGAATGAATTTTCACTTTGTGAGTAATACATCATTATTTCTTCTGCTATAAATTATAATCTTTTTTAACTCTAAAAGTTAGACGACTATCAGATGATACAACGTATAGCACGCTTATTTTTTTTAATGTTCCCTTTCCTTTTTTTATATGGGCAAGGACTGCCACCAGTCGTAAATTATCCACCCAACGTTTATAATGCTGATAACCAAAACTGGATGCTTAGTCAAGCTCCGGACAAAACAATTTATGTTGCAAATAATAGAGGACTATTAGTTTTTAATGGTGCACATTGGAATTTGTATCCTTCTCCTAATGGAACAATTCTTCGCGGAGTTAAAGCTGTAGAAGATAAGGTATATACCGGAGCGTATATGGACTTTGGTATATGGGAAGAGGATAAAACGGGAGTATTACAATATATATCAATTGTAAACAGGGAAGGTATTACAATGATTGAAGATGAGCATATTTGGAATATAGAACATTATGGGCAGTATATACTTTTTCAATCCTTAGATCGTATTTATATACATGATACTATAAATACTAAAACACAAACCATCACACCTGATGGTCAAGTAGTACGATTGTTTTTAATTGAAGATGATTTAATATTTCAAGTAAAAGGGAAAGGGCTATATACAATAGAACAAGGAGTCCCTACTATTTTTAGTTCACATCCTATACTTATTCAAGAACGATTAATTAATCTATTTAGAATAGAAAATCTGCTAGTTGGTATTACAGCCAATGATGGGTTCTATAGTATAGATAATCAAAATGTTATGCCTTGGGATGTAGTGAATAATGAACTGGTAAAACAATTTACTGTTTATAGCGCAATTCAGCGTAAAAATAAATCTATAGCCTTGGGAACTATTGAAAATGGAATAGTCCAACTATCTAAAGATGGGGAATTTGAGTATCAGATAAAGCAAGAGAGTGGTTTAACAAATAATACAGCTCTTGCGCTATTAGAAGATAAAGATCAAAATTTATGGGTTGGCTTAGATGCAGGGATAGATTGTATAAATAGCCAAAGCCCTTTTAGACAATATGAAGATGTAAGTGGAGTGCTAGGGACTATATATACATCTGCTGTTGTAAATGATTATATGTATTTAGGAACAAATCAAGGGTTGTTTTATAAGCAAAAGAACTCAAAGTCAGACTTTGTAAGGATGTCAGGTACTGAGGGACAAGTATGGAATTTACGTCTTATAGATGGAACCCTTTTCTGTGGACATAATAATGGGACTTATATAATAGAAGATGATAAACAACGATTGATAGGGGATATAGAAGGGACCTGGGATATTAAAAAAATTCCGGGAAGAGACAATCTTCTCCTTCAAGGGAATTATACAGGACTTTATGTACTAGAGAAAACATCGGCGGGATGGAAAATTAGAAATAAAATTAAAAATTTCATTAATTCATCTAAGCATTTTGAAACAACAACTACAAATAAAATTCTTGTAAGTCATGAATATAAAGGAGTGTTTGAAATAAAAACGGATTCATTGTATTATGATGCTTTAGATGTTTTTAAACATACAACGGCTACTGTTGGTGAGCATTCGAGTTTATCGAGATTAGGTGAAACTATTTTTTATGCTAATGAAGGAGGTATTTATGCATATGACAATGGAAGCAATGATTTTAAACGTGAAGAAAAGTTAAGTAGTATATTCGATGATGACGATGCCTTTGTTACAGGAAAATTAATTGAAGATCGCGACAAATTATGGGCATTTACAAAAGATAATCTTATTAGAATTAGTCGAGATAAACTTGATGGAGCATATTCTCTAAAAAAAATCTCTATTCCGTTTAATTTACGCAATACTGTAGAAGGCTATGAAAGCTTTGTTAATATGAATGAGAATGAGTATTTACTAGGGACTTCTAATGGCTATATTACAGTAGATATCTCTAAAAATGAAAATACTACTCAAGGGTATAGGATTAATCTTAATTCTATTGCAGTACACAGGTTAAGCAAAATGCCTAGATTAGTTTCGTATGCGGAGAATCCAGAATTCTCATCATATGATAATAATTTTAATTTTTCCTTTAGTGTTCCTGAATATGATAAGTTTCTAACGACAGAATATTCTTATTTATTAGAGGGACTATATGATTCATGGAGCCCATGGACATCTAATTCTAGTATACATTTCGAAAATTTACCTCATAATTCATATACATTTAAGGCGAAGGCTCGCATAGGAGGAAAAGAGACTATTAATGAAGTGCGATTTGCATTTACTATTGAACGTCCTTGGTATTTGTCTAATATAAGTATAGCTATATATATCATTCTTACTATTTTATTGTTTATGGGGCTAAATTGGTTTTATAAACGATATTATAAGAGACAACAAGAACTAGCACTTGACCGTACAAAAAGAGATATGGAACTTAAGGCATTAGAGAGTGAAAAACAAATTGTAGAATTAAATAATGCAAATCTCAAACAAGATATAGATGCACGTAATAGAGAATTAGCAGTTTCTACTATGAACATGATTAATAAAAATAAAACATTAAATGGAATTAAAAGTGCACTTTTAAAAGCAGAAAAAATTGATGATATTCATACTATTATCTCCCTGGTAGATAAGACCATTGAAAATGAAGAGGATTGGAACTTTTTTGAAGAAGCATTTAATCATGCGGATAAAGATTTCTTTAGAAAAGTGAAAGATAAGCATCCATCATTAACAGCTAATGATTTAAAGCTATGTGTATATTTACGGTTAAATATGTCATCAAAAGAGATCGCGCCATTATTAAATATCTCATCACGTAGTGTAGAGATAAAACGCTACAGACTTAGAAAAAAACTAGACTTATCAAGGGATATAAACCTTAATGACTACTTCATCAATCTATAATCATTACAACATATCTTTTATATAACACAACATTACTACAACATGGCTGTGTTTTTGTTTAAATATTTTAATTTATGATTTTCAATTATTTATAGCCCGTAGCCTATGAATACTGAATTATTTTGCAATTTCATTATTAATATAGCAATAAACAAAACCAAAAATTGCTTTGTATGTTTTTTGTATAGTAATAATTTGTCAAATCTTCAAAATTTGAGATTAAATTTGAAAATGTGTTAGATACATTGGTGAATCTTAGTTTTAAAATCAAAAATTATTTTAAAGGTTGAAAATTATTTGAAGATTTAAGATTCATCAAATTCTACAAATCGTATTAATTACTTATAAATATTACTATTATGAAAAAAATTACTTTATTATTTAGCTTCTTAGCTTTACTTAGTGGAGCTGTCATGGTGGCTCAAGAAAATTTACTTGCCAATGGCGACTTTGAAGGAGGTATGACTGTATGGGAAGGAAATGGATTTAATGTACAAACAGATGGTGGAAACAGTTTTAATTTTGTAGATGTTGCCACTGCTGGAGATCCTTTTGCTGTAAATTTAAGTCAGAGAGGAATAGATATTACACAAGGTCAAACGTTTACATTAACATTTGATGCTTCTACAGATACAGGAAGTCGTACGATGATTGCAGGAATAGGCCTTTTTGTAGATCCTTTTACAAACCAAAGTCAAGAAGTTACTGTAACTGATGTAACTCAAACATTTTCTTTAGAACTTGTTGCAAATTTTGGTTCTGCGGATAGTCGCGTATTATTTGATATGGGAGCAGATACAGGAATTGTAGTGATTGATAATGTTACTCTTACTCTAAATGAAGAAACAGGTGGAGGTGATGAGTTACTAGATAATGGTGATTTTGAACAAGGAATGGTTGTATGGGAAGGAAATGGATTTAATGTACAAACAGATGGTGGAAACAGCTTTAACTTTGTAGATGTAGCTACTGCTGGAGACCCGTTTGCTGTAAATTTAAGTCAGAGAGGAATTGCAATGACAGAAGGTCAAACGTTTACATTATCTTTTGAAGCTTCTACAGATACAGGAAGTCGTACTATGATTGCAGGAATAGGACTTTTTGTAGATCCATTTACAAATCAAAGTCAAGAAGTTACTGTTACTGATGTAACACAAACTTTTACTTTAGAACTTGTTGCTAATTTTAGCTCAGCAGATAGCCGCGTATTATTTGATATGGGTGCAGATACAGGGGTAGTAGTAATAGATAACGTTTCTTTAGTACTAGGTACTGGTGGAGGTGATGATCCGATGCCAACAGTAGCAGCTCCTACGCCTCCTGCAAGAGACGCAAGTGCTGTATTTTCTATTTATAGTGATGCATACACTAATCAACCAGATGTGGTATTTGGTGCATTTGGTGTAGGAACTCAAGACATTGAAGAAATACAAATTGAAGGTGATAACACGCAACAAGTAGGAACTACACAACCAGACCCACAGTTCTTATTAGTAGATTGGGGTACTATTGTAGATAATACTGCAATGACACATTTCCATATGGATTACTGGATTGATACAACATTATCGGTTGGTTTAATTGCAAACCCTGCATTGTCTAATCATGTTGGTGATGCTGGTGAAACATCGGTATTTGGTTTAACAAACCCAGTTAACACATTTGGAGAATGGGTATCTATAGACTTACCACTTGCAGATTTTGACTTTGGTGATGCGACACAACAAAGAGATGCTTTAAGACAGTTTGTACTAACTGTTGCAGGAGCTGAGAATGGTTCTAGAACAATATTTTTAGATAATATCTATCTTCATAATAATACCGTTCTTAGTACAGAAGAATTTACAGCTATCAACATTGCTGTATTCCCGAATCCATCAAGCGATCGTTGGATGATCTCTTCTGATACACAGTTGATTACTTCAGTAGAAGTATATGACATCTTAGGAAGACGTGTTATGGTAGAAACTCCTAACACTAACACACATGAAATCAATGCGTCTAATCTTAGAACTGGTATCTACATTGCAAATGTAGCTACTGCGCAAGGTCAGAAAACAATAAAGCTTATTAAAAAATAAGTAGTTAGTTAGCATTTGTAGTAGGATGCTGGTTAAACACAAGCTTTACTATCGAAAGATAGTAAAGCTTTTTTTATGACTAGATATTAAATAAGTTATACAAATACGAGTTAATACAGAATTCTAGATACTCAATAGTATTCTAAATTAGAAAAGAATATACTCTATCTATACTACCATTGCTTTACAAACCACATCCCTAAAAAGACTGCGAGAATTCCTAGAGCAAAACTGGCAATAGCATATAAAGCAAAAGATATAAAATCGCCAGATTTTAAGAAAATATGATTTTCATATGCAAAAGTTGAGAAAGTTGTAAATCCGCCACAAAAGCCGGTAGCTAGAAGGAGGGTAGTATGGCTAGAAAGTGTATTGTGTTTTATACTCCAGCCTAGTATAATCCCTATAAATAAACTCCCAATTATATTTGCTAAAAAAGTACCATATGGGATTCCTGAACTTGGATCATTCCATAATTTACTTACTAAAAAACGAGCAATACTACCTGTACCACCGCCTACAAACACAAGGAAGAGTTGTTTCATAAAATTATATATGAGTATTGTATGCTATAATACTTATTCTATGGGAATATATATTTCTGTAACCCAATCAGCTGGATTAAGAAATTCTCCAGGGTCATTTGTATATATCTCAAACGGTTTCTGTTCTGTTTGCTTGAGGCCCTTTTCATTTAGGTGTTGCATTGCTTGATTCCAAGCTTCTCCTAAATATGTATAATTACCTTTGAGCGTAACTTGAAAAGTTTTTGTTCTAGGCATATAACCACATAAAAGTGTACTATCATTAGTTATAGTTACCTTATTCTGAATTGGAATTGCGTTACTCATTATAACTCCACCATCTTGATCCATCTCATTATAAATAGTAAATGGCATACCAATAGGGTTAATACCAGCGCGAGTCATATAGTTTACTATTGCACCATAGTTTTCTCCCATAGTAGCACTTATCGTATTCCCGCTAGCAGATGTCGTTTTATATATAAAAAAGCCGCCTCCGTGTTCGGTAATTCCTTGTACAGTAATATGGTACATCTTCATAGCGTCTAAGACATGATTTTCTAGGCCCTCTAGACCTGATGCATACATACTACGCATGTCACTGTCAAAGTCCATTCCTGCAAATGTAAAATATACTTTATCTAATAATGTATGCTTCCCTTGTGTTCTCCATGATACTTCGGTGCTACCATCTTCTAGAGGTGTAAAATTCCAGTAGACGTTAGAATCTCTTTCACCTCCAGGAGTAACAAGATGTAAATCCTGATGTACAGATTTATTTTCTTCGACAGCAGTTGTTGTCATTTTACCTGGAAAATCTCCATCCCAGGAATAGCTACCTCCGACACCGCTTGTATTTTCTGAATAGATAAAAGACATCGTTGGATCTTCTTTTTTCCAAGGACCCCAATGTTCCCATGTTTTGTAGTTATTAATGGTTGTATATAAGAGAGAAGAGGGTGCTTTTATAACTCGAGATTCCTTAATGTCATAGTTCCCATCTTTAGATGCAAAATAGATAGTTCCTCCTATAAATAGTATCAGTACTAAAAAAACAAATAGCTTCAAGATTTTCATTACCTTATTGTATTTATTGTTATCGCTAAGATAAAAGAATTTTGAAATATCTAATTTGAGTATATTTACACTCAAACAAATATATATTTCATGAAATTTAATATTATTTATAGTCTGAGCCTTGTAGCATTATTTGCTATAAGTTGTGGTCAGGAACATAAAAAAAATGATGAGCCTGATACCGCTTTCGCGAAAGCAGAAACCTCATCCTCAGCATTCGATTATCAAGTAGAGCAATTTGCAGATCTTAAAATCCTAAGATATCAGATTCCTGGTTTTGAAGAATTAACTCTCAAAGAACAAAAATTAGTTTATTTTCTGACTCAAGCTGGACTTGCTGGCCGTGATATTATGTGGGCACAAAATTACCGACATAACTTAACGATACGTAAAGCGCTAGAAAATGTATATACTACATACACAGGTGATAAAACATCTAATGACTGGAAACAGTTTGAAGTATATTTAAAACGAGTTTGGTTTTCAAATGGGATACACCACCATTATAGCAATGCAAAGTTACAACCGGATTTTTCTGAGGCATATTTGAAAGAAATTCTCACAGCTACTAATACCGTGCTAGAAGGAGAAGCTTTTGATGTTATTTTTAATGATAAAGACGCAAAAAAAGTTAACCTTTCTAAAGATGCTGATATTGTATTAGAAAGTGCAATTAATTTTTATGGGCCTGACGTTACTACAGCAGAAGTGGAAGCCTATTATAATGCTATTCAGGTAGATAGTAAAGAACCTATAGAAAAGGGATTAAATACACGATTGATAAAAGAGAACGGAACTTTAAAAGAGCAAGTATATAAGAGTGGTGGATTATATGGAGCTGCTATCGATGAGATTATTGGATGGTTAGAAAAAGCAAAAAGTGTGGCCGAGAATGAAAAACAAGGGGAAGCACTAGGCCTTCTTATAGAATATTATAAAACGGGAAGCCTAGATACTTGGGATGATTATTGTATTGCATGGGCTACTTCTACCGAAGGGAATATTGATTGGATTAATGGTTTTATAGAGGTTTATAATGACCCAAAAGGATATAAAGGTTCTTATGAGACTATTGTCGAAATCAAAGATTTTGATATGTCAAAAAAAATGGCAGCATTATCTAAAGAAGCTCAATGGTTTGAAGACAATTCTCCATTAATGGCAGAACATAAAAAGAAGAGTGTAAAAGGCGTTTCATACAAAACTGTGATTGTAGCTGGAGAAGCTGGTGATGCATCTCCTAGTACACCAATAGGCGTAAATTTACCTAATAACAACTGGATACGCCAGACACATGGGAGTAAATCAGTTTCTTTAGGAAATATTATTAATTCGTATAATAATGCTGGCGGATCTGGACGATTACAAGAATTTGCCCATGATGAAGAAGAAATCGCTTTAGAGAAAGAGTATGGACAACTAGGCGATAAGTTACATACAGCGCTACATGAAGTCGTAGGTCATGCATCTGGACAAATTAATGAAGGAGTTGGTACTCCTAAAGAAACTTTAAAACGTTACAAGTCTACAATAGAAGAGGGACGTGCAGATCTGTTTGGTTTATACTATTTAATGGATCCAAAATTACAAGAATTAGGTCTAGTAGAAGATTGGGAGAAAACAGGTATTGCCGCTTATGATGGATATATCCGTAATGGAATGGTAACACAATTGGTACGTCTAGAACTAGGAGATGATGTAGAAGAAGCACATATGGTAAATAGACAGTGGGTAAGTGCATGGGCATTTGAAAGAGGCGCAGCAGAAAATGTTATTGAAAAAGTGGTACGTGACGGTAAGACATTTTATAACATTAATGACTATAAAAAGTTAAGAGCAATTTTTGGAGAACTTTTGCGTGAGACACAGCGTATTACTTCAGAAGGGGATTATGACGCTGCTAGAGATCTAGTAGAAGGGTATGGTGTTAAGGTTGATCAAGCACTTCATAAAGAAGTACTAGATCGGAATAGTAAATTTAAAAGCGCCCCATACAGTGGTTTTGTAAACCCAATAATTGTTCCTAAATTAGAAGGAGATGAGATTACAGGGTTCTCTATTGAACAACCTGCCACATTTGAAGGCCAAATGTTAGAATACGCAAAAACATATGGGTTTTTAAAATAACCCTATAAATAGATCATATCAAAAAAGGCATACGCGAGTATGCCTTTTTTGATAAAATCATAAAGCAAAATAGATTTAGTTCATATACATACCTATTGATTATAAAATAGATACATCAATAACATATTGTATAATTCTTAATTTTTCGGCATTAGATAAATTGATATTATATAAATTCTTAGTAAATCCTATTTATTTTTGCGAAATTGCAATAAACAAACTACCCTATGCGAGATACCCATTACATTAGTAGTGCTATTCTAGATCTGGCTACCATTTCGACTATAATTAATGAAAATAAGCTCTTGGAACTAAGTGAAGAGAGTAGACATAATATTCAAATTTCTCGATCATACCTTGATACCAAAATCAAAGAGAGTTCACAACCTTTTTATGGAATCAATACAGGTTTTGGAAGTTTGTGTAATGTTGCTATCAAAAATGAACACCTTACTGAGTTACAAGAAAATCTTGTGCGTTCACATGCATGTGGAACAGGAGATTATGTACCTAAGCATATAGTAAAGCTTATGATTCTTCTAAAAATCCAATCGTTGAGTTATGGGCATAGTGGTATACATATAGAGACGGTAGAACGACTTTTAGATTTTTATAATTTTGATATACTGCCTGTAATATATACACAAGGGTCTTTAGGCGCTAGTGGTGATTTGGCTCCGCTTGCGCACCTTTCATTACCTCTTATAGGGGAAGGTTTAGTTTGGGATGGTGATAAGACCGCTTTCGCGAAAACACTCTTACAAAAACACAAACTATCCCCAATAAAACTAAAGTCTAAAGAAGGTCTTGCATTACTTAATGGGACACAATTTATGGTCGCATACGGAGTGCATGCGCTCCTTAGGTGTCATAAGCTATCTTATTTTGCAGATGTAATAGGAGCTATTTCTATAGATGCTTTTAATTGTAATTTATCTCCATTTGATCCATTAGTACATTATGTGCGTCCTCATAGAGGACAAATAAAAACAGCAACACGCATCCAGACATTTTTAGCTGATAGTGAAATTGCAGAGACTGAAAAGGCTAATGTACAAGACCCGTATTCGTTTAGATGTATACCACAAGTTCATGGAGCTAGTAAAGATGCTATAATGTTTGCATCTAAAACATTTAAAACAGAAATGAATAGTGTCACTGATAATCCAAATATTTTTGCAAAAGAGGATAAAATTATAAGTGGTGGAAATTTTCATGGGCAACCATTAGCATTAGCTCTTGATTTCCTTGCCATAGCTATGGCAGAGCTGGGAAGTATAAGTGAACGGCGTACGTATCAACTTATAAGTGGCTTACGTGGTTTGCCTCCTTTTCTAGTAGATAACCCAGGACTTAATAGCGGTATGATGATACCACAGTATACAGCGGCAAGTATAGTGAGTCAAAATAAACAGCTTGCAACCCCTGCTAGCGTGGATTCTATTGTATCTTCAAATGGGCAGGAAGATCATGTAAGTATGGGAGCAAATGCTGCAACAAAACTTCATAAAGTAGTGGATAATATAGAAACAGTTCTAGCTATAGAACTTCTTAATGCTACTCAAGCGTTACATTTTAGAGCGCCTTTAAAAACATCTTCTTTCCTTGAAACATTTGTTGCTTCATATAGAAAAGAAGTCTCATTTGCGACTACAGATAGGGTATTTTCAGAGGATATTATAAAGACCAAAAAATTTATAGATACGGTAGTTATAGATAAAGAAGAGCTATTCGGTTAGAAGCATTTGTTTCATCCAATTTATCGCATATTCTAAATTGTCAAAAATCTCAAAAGGGTCTCCAAAGAATTGCTTTTCAATGGCGACATTACCTCTGCTTATAGTATCTACAGCTACTATTGCAACGGCTTTCACATTAAAGTTTTTTGCAGCATCTATATAGACTGTTGGGTTGATAGCATATGAATTTATTCTATGAGATATAAATCCAAATGGTTTTTCATTAAAATATTCTTGGCAATATTTAAGAAGTACGCTTCTATCAGGAAGATCAAAAGTAATACCTTCATTCATTTCTGCGATAACAATGTTATCTATAATATTGACTTTTCCAAAGTCAAAAAAAATTTCTAGAGTTGTCAAGGAGTCTGTTAATTTAGGGGGGGGGTAACGACACATGCTAAGTTGCAAATTTGCAATAAAAATTACAGACAAAAAAAAGATTTTTTAACGTTTTAAGTGTCAGAGAACTAAAACTAATTTCTAAATATAAATTATAAACTTTTAAGCACAATGCACACAAAATCGTGATTGTGGCATAATCAATATTCTAGCTATAGGAATATAATCTTTACAACGCATACATTGACCAAAATCATGATCAGATACTCTTAAAAGTGCTGCTTTTAGGTTTTTTAGTTTTTGTTCTGATTTACGAAGAACAGCATCATTTACACTCTTATTATTTATTGCATCCATTCTACTTACTCGACCTATAGCATTTTCGGGACTTATTGGTTTTGTTATTATTTTTAATTGATCAATCTTAGAATGAGTCTCTTTTATTTCTTGTTCTATTTTTTTACGTATTTTTTTTATTTGAGATTTTTCTAGCATTGCGATTTACTTTTTTGTTTGTAGTATATGTATCTCTACATTTTTAAAGTACAAAAAAAATATCCATAGGATCTCAATTGACCCTATGGATAAGTATATTATATAGTTATCTTAGATTAAGACTCAGTGGCTTCTTGCTTCTTGATCTTAATTGTAAGTTCATTACTTTTCTTATCAAGATCCATTAGAATAGAATCACCTTCTGTTAGGTTTGAAGAAATAATTTCTTCTGCCAGTGCATCTTCGATATATTTTTGAATAGCACGCTTTAAAGGTCTTGCTCCATAATCCTTATCAAAGCCTTTATCACTTATATAATCTTTTGCTTTTTCAGTAAGTTTAAGGTCATATCCTAGTCCCTTGATACGGTCATATAATTTTACAAGTTCTATATCTATAATTTTATGAATATGCTCTCGTTCCAGTACATTAAATACAACTACATCATCTACACGATTTAAAAATTCTGGTGCAAATGCTTTTTTTAATGCATTTTGAATAATACTTTTTGCATTTTCATCTGCTTGGGTTTTACGAGTAGCAGTGCCAAATCCTACACCTTGTCCAAAATCTTTTAGTTTGCGAGCACCAATATTTGATGTCATGATAATAATCGTATTTCTAAAATCTATTTTACGACCTAAAGAATCTGTTAAGAATCCATCATCTAGTACTTGCAGTAGCATATTAAACACATCAGGATGTGCTTTTTCTATTTCATCAAGCAAGATTACTGAATAGGGTTTCCTACGCACTTTCTCTGTAAGTTGTCCTCCTTCTTCATAACCTACATATCCTGGAGGAGCTCCTACAAGTCTTGATATAGCAAACTTTTCCATATATTCACTCATATCTACACGGATAAGAGAATCTTCATTATCAAATAGTTCTCTCGCAAGTACCTTTGCTAATTGTGTTTTACCTACTCCAGTCTGACCTAGAAAAATAAAGGATCCTATAGGTTTATTTGGATCTTTTAATCCGGCGCGATTACGTTGGATTGCTTTTGCAACTTTTGCTACAGCTTCGTCTTGGCCTATCACGCTATTTTTTATTGTAGCTGGAAGGTCTGCTAGCTTATTACTTTCTGTTTGTGCAATACGATTTACTGGAATTCCAGTCATCATACTAATAACATCTGCAACATTTTCTTCAGAAACTTCTTCCTTATGAAGTTTTGATTCTTCTTCCCATCGTTCTTGAGCAATAGAAAGTTCTTTTTCTAGATTTTTTTCATCATCTCTTAGCTTTGCGGCTTCTTCGTACTTTTGTTTCTTTACAACAGAGGTTTTAAGCTCACGTACTTCCTCAAGCTTACGTTCTAGGTCAAGTACCGTTTTAGGCACATCTATATTAGTTATATGAACACGTGAACCAGCTTCATCTAATGCATCTATTGCTTTATCTGGAAGAAATCGGTCAGTCATATACCTGTTTGTGAGCTTAACACAAGCTTCAATAGCATCATTTGTATACGTTACATTATGATGATCTTCATATTTTTCTTTGATGTTTTGAAGAATCTCAATAGTCTCTTCGACAGATGTAGGTTCTACAATTACTTTTTGGAAACGACGTTCTAAAGCACCGTCTTTTTCTATATATTGTCTATATTCATCAAGGGTAGTTGCCCCAATACATTGTATTTCACCTCGTGCAAGGGCAGGTTTAAACATATTTGACGCATCCAGTGAACCTGTGGCACCACCTGCACCGACAATGGTATGAATTTCATCTATGAAAAGGATGATATCATCATTCTTTTCAAGTTCATTCATAACGGCTTTCATACGTTCTTCAAATTGCCCTCTATATTTAGTACCCGCAACTAAGCTTGCAAGATCCAGAGTGACTACTCTTTTATCAAATAAAATACGAGATACTTTACGTTGCACTATACGTAATGCTAATCCTTCTGCAATAGCAGATTTACCTACTCCTGGTTCTCCTATGAGTAATGGATTATTTTTTTTACGTCTACTTAATATTTGCGAGACACGCTCTATTTCTTTAGTACGTCCAACTACAGGGTCTAACTTTCCTTCTTCTGCCATAGCAGTTAAGTCACGCCCAAAGTTGTCTAATACGGGTGTCTTACTCTTTTTATTTCCTTTTGTATTGGAAGGAGTGCTAAAGGGGTTTTCTTTATCGCTACCTTCATTAGATTCTTGATCATCACTAAAGGATTCGGACTTTATTGGTTCAACAAAATCTTCATCTTCATTTGCCATCATAAGTTTAAATTGGTCTTTTACATTATCATAATCTACTTTAAGTCTATTTAATAACTTAGTCGTAGGGTCGTTTTCATTACGGAGTACACATAATAATAAATGTGCAGTGTTTATAGAAGAGCTTTGAAAGAGCTTAGCTTCTAAAAAAGTAGTTTTAAGAGCGCGTTCAGCCTGTCTTGTAAGATGTAAATTTTTTTTATCGTTTCCTTGGGTTGCAATATTAGGATTTGCAGGACTAAGGATTTCTACCTTACGTCGTAAGTGTTCTAGATCTATCTCAAGAGCACTTAATATATTGATAGCTTTTCCACTACCATCTCTTAATAATCCAAGCAATAAATGCTCAGTTCCAATAAAATCGTGTCCTAACCGTAAAGCCTCTTCTTTACTGTAGGCAATCACATCTTTTACTCTAGGTGAAAAATTATCATCCATATTTCTATCTCCTTACGTTCATTGTAAATTTAAGCAATCTAGTTCAAAAACCGTTCCGCTTAGTCTACTTAGTAGCTAATAGACAAAATAACTGACAGTTTGCCAAGCTTATTGTAGCGTAGTTATTAAAAATGGGTGTTAAATATTGTTAATAAATAGTATGCTTTCGCGAAAGCGAAAACCCATAAAAAAGGCCTAAAATGACTACATTGCTAGCTAGTAAATTTGTGATAAATCTAACTTAATTTATATATGGCTGGAGGAGAAAAATTGATCCCTATCAACATTGAAGATGAAATGAAATCTGCGTACATCGATTATTCGATGTCGGTCATTGTGTCACGTGCTTTGCCAGATGTACGTGATGGTCTTAAACCTGTGCATCGTCGTGTTTTATACGGAATGCATGAACTAGGAATACGTGCTAATGGCGCACATAAAAAATCGGCAAGAATTGTAGGAGAAGTACTTGGGAAATATCACCCGCATGGAGATACTTCTGTTTATGATGCTATGGTTCGTATGGCTCAGGAATGGAGTCTTCGATATATGCTTATTGATGGACAAGGAAACTTTGGTTCTGTAGATGGAGATAGTCCAGCTGCTATGCGTTATACAGAAGCCCGTATGCGTAAGATATCTGAAGATATGCTTGCAGATATTGAAAAAGATACTGTTGATCATCAATTAAACTTTGATGATACGCTTAAAGAGCCAAAAGTTTTACCTACACGAGTTCCAGGATTACTTATTAATGGAGCTTCGGGTATTGCAGTAGGGATGGCTACAAATATGCCTCCTCACAACCTTTCTGAAGTAGTAGATGGTACCGTAGCATATATCGATAATAATGACATAGAAGTAGACGAGCTTATGCAACATGTCAAAGCTCCAGATTTTCCTACAGGAGGTGTTATTTATGGCTATGAAGGTGTGCGAGAAGCTTTTAAAACCGGTCGTGGACGTATTGTTATGCGTGGTAAAGCTACTATAGAAGAAGTAAAAGGTCGTGAATGTATTATCGTTTCAGAAATTCCATATCAGGTAAACAAAGCTGATATGATTAAGAAGACTGCAGATTTAATCAATGATAAAAAAATTGATGGTATTTCTGCAATACGTGATGAATCTGATAGGAACGGGATGCGTATTGTGTATGTATTAAAAAGAGACGGGATTCCAAATATCGTTTTAAATACGTTATACAAGTATACAGCTTTACAGTCTTCTTTTAGTGTAAATAACATTGCACTTGTTAATGGAAAACCCGAAATGCTCAATCTTAAAGATATGATTCATCATTTTGTGGATCACCGTCATGAAGTGGTTGTGCGTAGAACAAAATACGAACTCAAAAAAGCAGAAGATAGAGCACATATCTTACAAGGATTAATTATTGCTTCAGATAATATAGATGAGGTAATCGCTATTATAAGAGCAAGTGCAAATGCAGATGAAGCTAGAGCCAACTTAATAAAGCGATTTGAGTTGTCTGAGATACAGGCCAAAGCAATTGTTGAAATGCGATTACGCCAACTCACAGGTCTGGAGCAAGATAAGTTGCGCGCAGAGTTTGAAGAGATCATGAAAACAATAGAAGATTTAAAAGATATTCTTGCGAGTAGAGAACGTAGAATGAGTATCATTAAAGAAGAGCTTCTAGAAGTAAAAAGTAAGTATGGTGATGAACGTCGCTCGCAGATAGAATATTCTGGAGGTGATGTAAGTATAACAGATCTTATCCCTGATGAAAAAGTAGTTATTACAATATCTCATGCAGGATATATAAAACGTACCTCTCTTACAGAGTATAAAACACAGAATAGAGGCGGTGTAGGGCAGAAGGCATCTACTACTCGTAATGAAGATTTCTTAGAATATCTATTTGTAGGAACAAACCACCAGTATATGTTGTTCTTTACGCAAAAAGGAAAATGTTTCTGGATGCGTGTATTTGAAATACCAGAAGGTAGTAAAACTTCTAAAGGTAGAGCTATTCAGAACTTAATCAATATTGAACAAGATGATAAAGTAAAGGCCTTTGTCTGTACGAATGATCTTAAAGATGAAGACTATATTAATAGTCAGTTTATTATCATGGCAACCAAAAAAGGGCAAGTAAAGAAAACATCTCTTGAACAATACTCTAGACCTAGAACTAATGGAATTAATGCCATTACAATTAAAGAAGGAGACGAACTTCTAGCAGCAAAACTTACGACAGGTGAAAGCCAAGTAATGCTAGCTCTTAAGTCTGGAAAAGCTATTCGCTTTGAAGAAGGAAAAACAAGACCAATGGGAAGAAATGCTTCTGGTGTACGTGGCATAACTCTTGCAAGTGACAATGATGAAGTCATTGGAATGGTTTCTGTAAATGATGTAGAAAGCAATATTTTAGTTGTTTCTGAAAAAGGGTTTGGTAAACGTAGTAGTCTAGAGGATTATAGAATTACTAACCGTGGAGGAAAGGGTGTAAAAACTATTTCTGTTACAGAAAAAACAGGAGAGTTGGTTGCAATTAAGAATGTTACAGATGAAGATGATCTAATGATTATTAATAAATCTGGAATTGCTATTCGGATGGAGGTCGCATCATTACGTGTAATGGGTAGAGCTACGCAGGGAGTAAAATTGATCAATTTAAAAGGCAATGATTCTATTGCGGCTGTAGCCAAAGTAAAACATGATGAAGATGAGCTAGATGAAGATCTTGATATAGATTCTCCAGCAATTGAAGGACAAACCGAAACAACCCATAAAGAAAATTCATCAGAAGAGGAAGAATAAAATGAGGGTTGATTAAAATTTAATTATTTTTGCAAACCCTTAATAACAAATAGATAGATAATGAAAACTAAATTTTTATTTGCACTAGCCTTTGCTTTTACCACTGTAGTATTTGCTCAAAAGAAAGAAGTAAAAGCTGTTGAAAAAGCTATAAAATCAGGTAGCTATGGCGAAGCCAAATCTCTAGTAGGTGCTGCAGAAGCTCTTATGGGATCTATGGATCAAAAGACAAAAGAGAAGTTCCTTTTACTTAAAGGTCAAGCTTTCCTAGGAGTTGATAATAAAAATAGCGAAGATTTAAAAGTAGCGGCAAGCGCTTTTAATATGCTTAAGGATACTAAATATGATAAAGAAGCAACAGCGGGTGTAGCAAATTTAGTGGCAGCAATGGTTAACTCTGCTGTAGATGACCAAAACACTCAAAATTATAGTAATGCAGCTACAAAACTTGCAGATGCGTATAACTTCAGCAAAAAAGATACTTTATATCTTTATTATGCTGCTTCAAATGCTGTAAATGCTAAAGATTATGATACTGCATTAGCCTATTATAATCAACTTAGAGAACTCAAGTTTACAGGTGTAGAAACCTTATATTATTCTACAGAAGTAGAATCAGGAAAAGAAGTACAAGCTCCAAACAAACAAGAGAGAGATTTTTTAATATTAGCAAAGACGCATATCAACCCTACAGAAAAGAAAACAGATTCTAAAAGTGCTGAGATTGCAAAAAATATTGCACTTATCTATATAACGCAAGGAGATAATGATAAGGCTCTTGCAGCAATGGCTGTAGCTCGAGAAGAAAATCCAGATGATATATTATTACTGCGTACAGAAGCAGATGTTTATTTGAAAATGAAGCGTATGGATAAATATCAAGAAGTGATTGAAAAAGTACTCGAAAAAGATCCTAATAATCCAGAATTATATTACAACTTGGGAGTAAGTTCTGATCAGCAAGGAAATAAAGAAGATGCTCAAAAATATTATACAAAGGCGGTAGAACTTAATCCTAAGTATGCAGCTGCTTATAATAATCTTGCCGTATTAATATTAAGTGATGAACGTGCTATTGTGGATGAGATGAATAGCTTAGGAACATCACGATCTGACTATGCAAAATATGATGAACTTAAAGAAAAGCGTCAAAACGTATATAAGAATGCAATGCCATATCTTGAAAAAGCGTTAGAAGCTCGTCCAGATTATTTAGAAGTTGCAAAGTCATTGTATGGAATATATCAACAACTTGGCGAAACATCAAAGGCAGATGCTGTAAAAGCTAAGATAGATGTACTTGAAGCTGGGGGAGGAAACTAATCTTCTATAGACATATCATAATAAATAAAGCCACTCATATGAGTGGCTTTATTTATTATTAATCGTTTAAAAGACTTAGATCACTTTTTTTATCACCCGTAATTTATGCGTGTGTCTGCGTTGATGTACATTATAAATACCAGAATGATCTAGTCTGTCTATACGTACTTCACCATGTGCATGAATAATATAGTTATCTTCCATGATGATTCCTACATGCACAATATCACCTTCATTATTATCAAAAAAAGCAAGATCTCCAGGTTCACTTTCTTCTATAAAACTCAAGGCTTCTCCTTGGGTTGCCTGCTGTGAGGCATCTCGTAATAAATGATATCCAGAAAGACGATAAACCATTTGCGTAAACCCAGAACAATCAATGCCAAAAGGAGACCTGCCTCCCCATAAATAGGGAGTTCCTAGGTATTGCAAAGCAGTTTGAACGAGGAATTCTCTATCTTTTTTTCCAGAGACTCTAGGGCCATCATATTTATAATCTAATAATGATAGGCCATGTAAAGATCCTCCTATAAAGACTGTCTGTAAAAGATCGTGGGGTGTGGTTACAAATTGTACAGGATCTGATATTAACAATGGAGTTTGTGATTTGGCAAAAGTATACGCTTCCTCATTAATCTCTATATATTGTTTATTATCAATCCATCCAGAGTATTTATCATGAGCAAGACGAATACGACTCCAGGATTTTCTTTTTTCAGGAACTTTAAATAATTCGCCAAAAAGAACTTGATTCACCATTTCACTAGGATCAGAAGCTTCTAATCGCATAGGAATACTACTTAAATGACAAATTCCGTATTGCATGTAAAAGGGTAAAGAGATTAGGAATTATAAATTCTCAATGACCATTGCTGAAGCACCGCCACCACCATTACATATGGCTGCTGCTCCTAGTTTTCCATCATTTTGTTTCAGTACATTAATAAGTGTAATTAAAATTCGTACACCACTACATCCAAGGGGATGTCCTAAGGATACAGCGCCACCATTCACATTCACATTATGATCAGTAAGTCCAAGAATTTTCATATTTGCAAGACCTACTACAGAAAACGCCTCATTAAACTCAAAATAGTCAATATCATCTTGGGATACTCCAGCTTTTGAAAGAGCCTTTGGTAATGCTTTAGATGGAGCGGTAGTAAACCATTCTGGCTCATGAGCTGCATCTGCAAAACCCCTGATGACACAAAGAGGGGATAAGTTTAGCTCTTTTGCTTTCTCTTCACTCATCAAAACGACTGCACCTGCACCATCATTAATAGTAGAAGCATTTGCAGCAGTAACGGTTCCGTCTTTTGTAAAGGCTGGACGGAGGTTAGGAATTTTTTCTATTTTGACATTTGAGAATTCTTCATCTGTAGTTATGATAACATCATCTCCGCGACGCTGAGGTACTGGAACTGGGATTACTTCGTCATTAAACTTACCTGTAGCCCAAGCTTCTGCACTACGTTTATATGATTGAATGGCAAAGGCATCTTGTTCTTCTCTTGTGAATTTATATTCTCTTGCACAATTGTCAGCACAGACACCCATTGCATTACCATCATAAGCATCTACAAGGCCATCTTTTTGCATGCCGTCGATCATAGTTTGCGGACCAAATTTATGACTGTTACGTAGATGTACGTAATGAGGAATTCGACTCATATTTTCCATTCCACCTGCCACTACAATATCATTATCACCTAGCATAATAGACTGTGCACCTAGCATAACAGCTTTCATTCCAGATGCACAAACTTTATTTATAGTCGTACATGGTACGGTATCTGGTATACCAGCACCTATGGCAGCTTGTCTAGCAGGAGCTTGACCAACGCCAGCTTGAACTACATTTCCCATTAAAACTTCATTTACTGAAGATGGGGCTACATTTATTTTCTCCAAAGCACCTTTAATAGCAATGCTTCCTAATTTACTTGCTGATACTGATGATAAGTTTCCTAAAAAACTTCCTATTGGGGTGCGTACAGCAGCCACTATTACTACATTTTTACTCATATGTCAAAATATTATTTGGATTAAAAAATCCATCCTACGAAAGTAAGGAAAATTCACTTATTTGTTTAAGGTGTAGTCGCACTTTTATAAGATTACTTTTACAATTTAATTTTAGTAATTTAGCCACGATATATAAATCAGATGGCTTTAGGAACCAAAGCATTTTATAAAAACCAGGACTTACTTTATAAGTTACTTTTAGTAGCTATATGTGCATCACTTATTGTTTATTTTTTTCCTAAAAGCGGGAAGTTTCAATATACATTTCAAAAAGGATTTCCGTGGTCTTATGAAAACTTATATGCAGATGAAGATTTTGCTATTTTAAAAAGTGATGCTACACTTGAGAAGGAAAAAGAAGCTATTAGAAATCAGGCAATTATATATTTTGATTATGATGAAGATGTAGTAAATAATGTACTCTTAAAGTATGAGGTTTCTTTCTCAAGCACATTTCCAGATTCGTTATATACTTCTGAAGAAAAAAATAATGTAAAAATTTTCGGAAAAAAAATTATTACAGATATCTATACTACAGGAGTTATTAAAGATAAAGCTCCCTTTGAAAATAGTAGACTTGCCTATTTAAAAAAAGGGAGTACGGTAACGCAAGTTAACCTTGGACAAATACATATTGCTAGTGCTATTATTACTCAATTACAACAGCAAATTGAGAAAAGCCCTTTTTCACAGGAAACTAATCGTTTTCTACAGATATATTATGATATTATAGAGCCCAATACTATTTATAATCCTGAACTCACAGAGAGTACGATCCTTAATGAATTATCAGAATTATCACTTACCCATGGAGTAGTTACACGTGGCAGTAGAATTATTACCAAAGGCGAAATTGTAGAAGGAGAAGCTTTACAAAAAATGCTTTCACTTAAAACGAAGTATGAAACTCAAAATTTTAGCGACTCCAGATACAATTGGATAGTCTTTGGCTATATATTGTTAGTGTTATTGGCCCTTATTATGCTTTTGCTATTTATACGAACCTATCGTGCAGAAGTATATGCAAACAATACAAAGGTTACTTTTATATTCTTTAATGTACTACTTATGGTTTTACTTACTACAGTAGTTGTTAAGTATAAGCCTACGTATGTATATGTCGTGCCATTATGTATATTACCTTTAGTGATAAAAGCCTTTTTTGATGCTCGTTTAGGTTTGTTTACTCTTGTGATTACGATACTATTATTAGGTTTTATAGTCCCAGATAGTTTTGAATATTTTTTCCTTCAGGTAATTGCTGGAATTGTGACTATTTTGAGTGTTCCAGAATTATACAAACGAGCAAACCTGTTTATATCTGTAGGGCAGATTACCCTTATTTATATTATTGCATATTTTGCGTTTAATACCATTCATGAAGGAAGTATAGATAATCTACAATTAGAAAATTTTGGATTGTTTGTCCTTGCAGGACTTGCGACTTTATTTGTTCAACCTCTTATTTATATTTATGAAAAGATTTTTGGACTAGTAAGTGATGTATCTCTTTTAGAATTATCAGATACAAATTCTAAATTATTAAAAGAACTAGCAGATAAAGCTCCGGGAACATTTCACCATAGCCTTAATGTTGCAAATTTGAGTGAGGCTGCTGCCAATGAGATAGGAGCAAATGCAATGTTAGTTCGAGTCGGGGCATTATATCATGATATAGGTAAAATGAATAACCCCACAGATTTTACAGAAAATCAGGCAACAGGAATTAACATACACGATGATCTTTCTCCTAGAGAGAGTGCGCGTATTATAATTAATCATGTAATAGACGGTATAGAAATTGCCCGCAAAAATAATTTACCCGATAGAGTTATTGATTTTATTCGTACTCATCACGGAACCAGCACGGTTCATTATTTTTATATGAAAGAAAAAGAATCTAAAGAAGATGCTACTATCTCAGATTTTCAATATCCAGGACCGCTACCTTTTAGTAAAGAAACGGCTATTCTTATGATGGCAGATAGTGTCGAGGCAGCAAGTAAAAGTCTTAAGAATCCTACATCCACACTTATAGATGCTTTTGTAGAAAAAATCATTAAAAAACAAATGGATGAAGATCAGTATTTAAATGCCAATATCACATTCAAAGAAATACAACAAGTAAAAAAAGTGCTAAAGAAAAAACTTACTAATATCTATCATTTGCGTATTGAATACCCAGAATAAGCTTTGATACGCTTTCGCGAAAGCACACTAAAAAATAATTATCGCAATTTTGGGTAAGACTCAGGATTTGCTTCGTGCATTATTTCATATACTTTCTCAAAAATATCTTCGGCAGAAGGTTTTGAGAAGTAATCTCCATCAGTTCCATAGGCAGGCCTATGAGCCTTTGCAGTTAATGTTTGTGGTTTACTGTCTAAATGTGGATATGCGTCTTGATCATCTAAAATTTGTTGTAATAAATATGCACTTGCACCTCCAGGCATATCCTCGTCTACCACCAAAATTCTATTGGTTTTCATGACACTTTTTACAACATCATGATTGATGTCAAATGGCAATAAAGATTGTGCATCTATAACTTCGGCATCTATTCCTACAGTTAATAACTCTTTTGCTACTTCTTGAACAATACGTAATGTACTTCCATAAGAAAGAATTGTAATATCTGCTCCTTCTTTTAAAGTTTCTACAACACCTATTGGTGTTTTAATATCATTTAAGTTTGTAGGCATTTTCTCTTTAAGTCTATACCCATTAAGACATTCTATAATTAAAGCAGGTTCGTCACTTTCCAAAAGAGTATTATAAAATCCAGCAGCTTTTGTCATATTACGAGGAGTGAGTATATACATACCTCGTAATAGATGGATAGCTGCAGCCATTTGTGATCCACTATGCCATATTCCTTCTAAACGATGTCCTCTAGTACGCACTATAAGTGGAGCTTTCTGTTTGCCATGTGTACGATACCTTAATGTAGCTAAGTCATCACTTAATATTTGAATAGCATACAATAGATAATCTAAGTATTGAATTTCAGCAATAGGGCGTAGGCCCCTCATAGCCATTCCAATACCTTGGCCAATAATGGTTGCTTCTCTAATTCCTGTGTCTGATACCCGAAGTTCTCCGTATTTTTCTTGTAGTCCTTCTAGTCCTTGATTTACATCGCCTATGGCTCCAGCGTCTTCTCCAAAAACTAGTGAATTAGGATGATTATTGAATATAGAATCAAAGTTTTCGCGTAAAATTACTCGGCCATCAACTAACTTTTCATCATCATATAGGGGAGATACTTCAGCAATATTAGTAGCCTTGGTAGCAGTTTCATTATATAAATGTGCACTATAATCAGGTTGTGTTTTTTCTATATAACTAGAAACCCATGACTGTAAAGCCTCTTTTGAGCTGGAAGAGTCTCCTATAGCATATTGTAGCGCTTTTCGTGCTATACTCAGAACATCACTTTTTAGTGGTTCTTTGTTTTCTTTTAATTTGTCTAGAAGGGGTTGTATAAAACTTCCATTTGATGAGGTAGAAATCAAATCCTCTAAGAGAGTAATAACTGTTTGTTGTTCAGTTTGTATTGGATATAGAAATGCTTGCCACGCTGCTTTTTTTCCATCGCGCACTTCTTTTTTTATTGATTTTTCAAGTGCATCCAACTCTTCGGTGGTAGCAAGACCTTGACTAATCAGCCATTCACGAAATTTTAGATTACAATCATTAGAACGTTCCCAGGCTAGTCTTTCTTCATTTTTATATCGTTCATGAGATCCAGATGTAGAATGTCCTTGTGGTTGCGTAAGTTCAGAAACATGTACAAGTACAGGTACATGCTCCTCTCGTGCAATTTTTCCTGCACGTTCATATGCTTCTATAAGTCCTGGATAGTCCCAACCTTTAACTCTAATGATATCATATCCTAGTTCTTCCTCATTACGTTGAAAACCACTTAAAATTTCAGAAATATTTTCTTTTGTAGTTTGATGTTTTGCATGTACTGAAATACCATATTCATCATCCCATACACTGATTACCATAGGTACTTGTAAAACCCCTGCAGCATTTATGGTTTCAAAAAATAAACCTTCGCTAGTACTTGCATTTCCTATTGTCCCCCATGCAACTTCATTCCCATTATTTGAGAAATTTTCTTTTTCGGTTGTGGGTATATTACGATATATTTTTGATGCTTGAGCAAGACCTAAAAGTCTTGGCATTTGTCCTGCAGTAGGGGAGATGTCTGAACTTGAATTCTTTTGATCTAGTAGATTTTTCCAATTTCCGTTTTCATCTAGGCTATGCGTAGTAAAATGTCCACCCATTTGTTTACCCGCGCTCATAGGATCAAAATTAATATCTGTATGAGCATATAAACCAGCAAAAAATTGCTCAATCGTAAGATGGTCTATAGCCATCATAAAAGTTTGATCTCTATAGTATCCCGATCTGAAATCGCCATTTTTAAATGCACGAGCCCATGCTAATTGTGGTAATTCTTTTCCGTCTCCAAAAATTCCAAATTTAGCTTTACCTGTAAGAACCTCACGTCTTCCTAATAAACTACACTCTCGACTTGTTACAGCAATTTTATAATCCGTAAGCACTGATTCTTTAAAATCTTCAAAAGAAAGTTCTGCTTTTTTTGCTGTAGATGATGCCATAATTTATAGATGTAAGAGATTACAAAATTACAAAAAAACAAGCTAAGACACAAGGTGAGAAAACGTTAATAAATTGAATATAATTTTATAATAACGTATTTTGTGTGGTAATAATTCAATAAAATTGAATTATTTGACAAATGGTTAAGAAATTGATAATTATTTGATTGCTGTCGTATACTGGGTGCTTTGTTGTATGTTAATACCACCTTCTTTTAAACAAACGAATGACAGTATCAATATCTAGTGATACGATAAATCTAATTTTTTGATCATAATTAGGTTGTGCAATTTCCCAGCCTAAATTAGAATATACCGGAAAGAAAAGTTCAAAATAATCATCTAGAATACTTATTTGAATACCCGTATCATAAACAGGTTCTGGATCTTGGAATCTATTTTTTACAAGTCCTACATCTCCATATGCATAGATATATTTCCATATTGTAGTACTTCCATTAATAGTAGTTATCCATTCATTTGCAAAACTTGGCTGTAATCGAGACTTAAATCCTCCTTCTGCAAAAATAAATTGCTGACTAAATATACCACTGTCTTCAGAACGTCCATAATAATTAAAATCAAAAAGATAATCCGTAGGTCTATCAAGTGCAAAACTAAAAAAGTCACCATTATCTCTCGTGTTATTTCTTAGAAAGGTTCCTGCATAAAATCTAAGGTTAACTTGTCTGTTGTTAAGATATAGATGTCTGTAGAAGAATGTGGCAGAGAGTTTGGTAAAATCACGTGCAAACTGAAGATCTGTGTTCCAACTTATAGTATTTATAATAGCTCTGTCAAAATGAGAAAACCTAAGATTAAATACGGAGTAATTTGGATCTTGAGATTCTTGTCTAAAATCCTCATCTCGTTGCACACTTACGAGTCTTGCAAATAGATTTGATCCTTTGTTTGCTCTAAAGTCTTTTGGCTTAAATTGAAAACTTATAGAGGGTATAATACGTTCAAAAAATAAATCTGGACCAAAAGAAGATCGATTTCCAGAAATACCATATCTGAAACTAAATAGCTTACTATCTTCTAGAAAGTGTGTATATGAAATAGATGCAGACCCTATTAATGCATTTGATTTTAAACCGTATTGAGGCTCTATTTTATATCTAAAATTTTTGCGTAGTATTGTGCTATTATATAATTTAAGACCAGGACTTAAACCATCATATACATTAAACTCTGCTACGGGGACTATAAATGCCTGACTCTTGGATGGGTTTTCTACATCTTGGAGTAGTTTAAGTTGTATAGGCTTATTAAGGCCTAAAAATGCATTTGGTTTTTTAAAATTGTCCCGTAGGTTATACTCAGGAATTATTTTTTCATAATTCAATACCAATTGATCTACACTATCTGCAGGAAGTGTTATTGTTTTCTCCTTGTCTATATTTTCTACCCATGTCTTTGAAACAATTTCTTCATTTTTTAATCCATATAAAGAAATAGGTGCTGGGTTATTTCGTTTGTTTTTTATGGTAACATATAGAGAATCTCCTTCTCTACGAGTCTTTTTGATCTTATAATCTAGCTGTCTTCTGGTATGTACGTATTCATTAAAAAACCAGTCTAAATTTTTATCACTTGCATTGCGTACCAAATTTTCAAAATCTTCAGAGCTGATTCCTTGCTGTAGATTTTTATTTTGATAAAATTCTTTAATAACCTCTTTTATAGCATTATTTCCTATAAAATCATTTAAATATGCAAGACCAGCACCACTTTTATAGGCATTTGCAATTTGAACATTATATTTTATGAGCGAATCATATGGTTTTGATAGTGGTTGATCTAGGTTAAGCCTAGCTATGTTCATGTACAAAATGTTATACTGATCATTAAACTTGAGTTTTGATAAATAAAACTGGCGAACTAACCAATATTTATCTAGATTTCCAGCAACTTTAAGATCAGGATAAAACTCATCCATATAGGTTTGCATGAGGTATACTTTAATACCATCAATAACCCATCTATCCATTCTAGGATTAACAAGTAATGTATTATCTACATATTTTCCTATGATAGTCTTTACTAGTTTTATTTCATATTGAAAACCATCTGGGAAGGGTCTTATAAAACTAGGAAGCTGATTGAGGCCATATACTTGATTTTCTTTATAATCTATATCAGATATCAACAAGGTATTATGTGGATACTTACCCAAATTCCTCTCCATAAAACTCGCAATTCGATCTACAATTAAAGCTCGTATAGGTCCTCCTACACGTCTATCGTCTATATTAGTATGTAGCGTAAGGAAATCTGTCTCTATTTTTTCAAAATCAGAGTCTTTTCTAAGATATACTCTTGGATTAATACGATCTTTACCATTAAGAATTGCAATTTTTTCATTGGTGTTAAAAGAGGTGTTTTCTATTCGAGTTTCAAAATCGGTAATGATAGAATAGTCTTTTGGGTATGAAAAGGTAATCTTAATATCACTGTTTGGATAGTAACGATCATCTAAGTTTTTATTACTATAATATTGCCATTCACCATCATAGATTGCAGGTGTGATATACCAATATCTTAAATTATAGTCTTTATTTTTTGTAACACCATAGTTTGTAAAACGAGCATTTGGAAGCTTGACATTATAATCTAGTTTTAAAAAATATGAATCCCCTGGTGGTATAGGCTTTTTAAGGGTTACTTTAATAATATCTTGTGCTCCTTCTAGTCGTATGTATTGTAAATAGTCTTTGCCATCATAAATAGTTTTCATTTTAGTAAAACCACGCTCTTCGTCTTTTGCGAGATGTACCTTTTTTTCAAAATCTTCAGCAAAACGAGCAGCTAGAGGTGTCTCCTTAGAAGAAAAACTATGTGCCCAATCATTAAGATAGATATAAGATAGAGTGTCCTTACTTGTATTTAAGTAGTTAAGCCTTTGGGTAATCTCTATAACATCTCCTTCTTCTACAAGATGTGCATTAAGTGCAATTGTATTTTGGGCTACTACTCCAGAATAGATTAAACAACAAAACAGTATAGAATTAAAAATTTTTTTCAATATGTCTTGAGAAATTTTAAGGGTTCAAAACTACGATTATTCGAAGTGACATAATACAGTCCTTCTGCATAATTTGATATGGGTAGTATTAGTTTTGTTTGTTGGCCGACCTCTATCTGTGTTATCAGACGCCCAGTTTGATCATAAATAAATACTGTAATCACTTTATTTTCTGCTTTCGCGAAAGCAATCTCAATCTGATCCTCTGCTACATTATCTATAATTTTCCATGTGGCTTGCTCCTTTATATTCTCGTTGACACCTAGTGTTTCTGAGTTTACTTGGAGTTGAGCTCTAATAGGTAAGTGATCACTCATTTGGTATAACAAATTTCGTACCGTACTGCTATAAATTCCAGAACAATCTGAATCATCAATCCGATTATTATAACAATTACCATTATTGCCATAGGTCTCATAACTATCATTTACGTAAGTTATGGGGGTTTCGGTTTCAAATAAATTTTCAGACATTAAAATAAAATCAAACCTAGAATCTAAGCCGCCGCCAGCTCCAAAATCATCAAACTCATTATTACTTATTCTAGTGCTTTGTGAATGTACACTTGCAAAAGATGGGTTACTATTCCAATTACCAGCGGTATCTATTGGGTCTTTTAATACAACAGCATTTGTTGGGTCAAGTAATTCTTGATATGCAGCTTCTGTACTCCTATATAGATTAAGGTCTCCTGCAAAAATAACGGGGTCATCAGGGTCAATAGTTTCTAGGTATGTAGTAAAAGTATTTACCATCTCTAATCGTCTTTCTTCATTTTCTTCTCCTTGACTTGCTTTAAGGTGTGCTACAAATACTTCTATAAATATGGATTCTTCGGTAAGTAATTTGAGTCGATATCTATTAATATCTCTTAATGATGTTTGAATTATATCTGTTTGATCTAACTCAAAAAGTGTATTATTATAATAAAGCAATTGTTGTAAATCAGATCCACTAGATGTATTGTTTATATATGGAGCTGCGCTATATACATTATCTACACTATTGAGGCTTGTATCCAGAATTTCATTTGCTCCATTGAGTGATTCTAGTTCACACACCATAAAGAGATCGGGTTCCATCTCTTGAATAAGAGCAGAAAGAATTTGATTTCTATTTGCAGGAGGTGCTGCTGGATAATTAAGAAGATTATAGAATACGAGATTCAGATTTTCTTGTGCATGTATTGACATGGCACAAAGCATAATGCATATATAAAATGTTATTTTTTTCATAGCAAAGAATATGTGTCTTAACTTTTAAAAGTTAGGGCTCAATTCATATTTGTCGTAGAAATCGTTAAGAACTTTTATTACTTCTTCAGGAGTATCTACTAAGTGAATTAAATCAATATCACCTGGGCTTATTGTACTGAAGGTTTTTAATAGTGTGCTCTTTACCCAATCCATAAGTCCGCTCCAAAAATCTGTCCCTACAAGAATAATTGGGAATTTTTGTATTTTATGTGTTTGTATCAAGGTAATCGCCTCAAAGAGTTCATCTAGTGTTCCAAAACCACCAGGCATTACAACAAATCCTTGCGAATACTTTACAAACATTACTTTACGTACAAAGAAATAGTCAAAGTCTAAACTCTTATCACTATCAATGTATGGGTTGTCATGTTGCTCAAAGGGTAAGTCTATATTTAACCCTACCGAAGTCCCTCCAGATAGGTGAGCCCCTTTATTACCTGCTTCCATTATTCCAGGGCCACCCCCAGTAATAACACCATAACCATTGTCTGTTATTTTTTCGGCTATATCTACAGCAAGTTGATAGTATTTTTCATCAGGTTTTGTTCGTGCACTTCCAAAAATGGAAACACAAGGGCCAATCTGACTCATCTTTTCAAAACCATTTACAAATTCTCCTACAATTTTAAATATAGCCCAGGAATCGTTTGTCTTAATTTCATTCCATCCCTTAGGTCGATTTTCATTTCTCATTGGTGATTTTTTTTTGAAGGGAACTGTATCAAACAGTTGCCAATGTATTCATTTCTTTTTTTAAAAACTGAGAGGTATAACTTTTTTTGTCTTTTATTATTTGCTCTGGAGTTCCTTTTGCAATAACTTCTCCTCCTCCTTTTCCTCCTTCATATCCTATATCAATGATATAATCTGCCATTTTAACAACATCTAGATTATGCTCAATAATGAGAATTGTATTTCCTTTGTCTACTAATCTATTAAGTACTTCCATAAGTACACGGATATCCTCAAAATGTAATCCGGTAGTAGGTTCATCAAGAATATAAAATGTGTTTCCTGTATCTCGTTTACTTAATTCTGTTGCAAGTTTTATACGTTGTGCTTCTCCACCAGATAAAGTAGTAGATTGTTGTCCTAGTGTAATATATCCAAGACCTACATCTTTTATGGTTTTAAGTTTTCGATATATTTTTGGAACATGTTCAAAGAAGTCTGTAGCTTCTCTGATAGTCATTTCTAATACGTCAGAAATGGATTTTCCTTTATATCTTATTTCTAAAGTTTCTCTATTAAATCGTTTTCCCTGGCATGTTTCACATTCTACATATACATCGGGTAAGAAATTCATTTCTATGACACGAAGACCGCCCCCTTTACATGTTTCACAGCGTCCACCAGCCACGTTAAAACTGAAACGTCCAGCTTTATACCCACGGATTAATGCTTCAGGAGTTTTTGCAAATAAGCTCCGTATCTCACTGAAAGCTCCTGTGTATGTTGCAGGATTGGAGCGTGGGGTTCTTCCTATGGGTGATTGATTGATGTCAATGACTTTATCGCAGTGTTCAAGTCCTTTTATGCTTTTATAGGGCATAGGTTGCTTAACACCATTAAAATAATATGCATTCATGATAGGATAAAGCGTCTCATTAATGAGTGTCGATTTACCACTTCCAGAAACTCCTGTTACGGCAATCATCTTACCTAGAGGAATTTTAATAGAAACATTTTTCAGATTATTTCCAGAAGCTCCTTTAAGTTCTATGAATTTTGAATTGCCTTCTCTTCGTTTTTGAGGGATTTTTATTTCTTTTTCACCATTTAGATATTGAGCGGTTAGTGTATGATGTGATAGTAAATTTTTAGGGGTTCCTTGGCTTATGATCTCCCCTCCATATTTGCCAGCTTTTGGTCCTATGTCTATCACATGATCAGCACGTTCAATCATATCTTTATCATGCTCTACAACAATAACAGAATTTCCTATATCTCTCAAAGAAATCAAAGAATTGATCAACTTTTCATTATCCCTTTGATGTAATCCAATACTTGGCTCATCAAGTATGTATAATACGCCAACGAGTTGAGAGCCTATTTGCGTAGCAAGTCGTATACGCTGGGCTTCTCCGCCAGATAATGATTTTGAGCTTCTATTGAGAGATAGGTAGGTAAGTCCTACATCTATCAAAAACTGGATACGTGTTTTGATCTCTTTTATAATTTCTGAACCTATTTTTAATTGTTTTTCAGAGAGTTTACTTTCTAACTGATTAAACCATTCCTGTAATTCCAAAATATCCATTTGAGCTAGGTCAGAAATACTTTGGTCATTTACTTTAAAGAATAAAGACTCTTTACGCAAACGTGATCCATGGCATTCTGGGCATAATTTCTTGTCCATATACCCTTTTGCCCAACGTTTGAGAGAAGTAGACTCACTGGTTTTGTATGTACTTTCTATGAAGTTTGCTACTCCTTCAAAATCTATTTTGTAGTCTCTGGTAACGCCTAGTTCTTTTGAAGTAATAGAGAATTTTTCATTGCCTCCATAAAAAATAAATTGTAGCGCTTCTTCTGAAATATCTTCTATAGGGTCTGTTAGTTTGAATTTGAATCTATCGGCAATAAGCTGTAATTGCTTGAAAATCCAATTATTCTTATGTGGTCCATGAGGTTCAATACCTCCATTTTGAATAGACTTTGTTTTGTCTGGGACTATTTTTTGCTCATTTACTTCATAAAGTTCTCCTATTCCATTACAATTTGGGCAAGCACCTTTAGGAGAATTAAACGAAAAATTATTTGGTTCAGGATTTGGGTAGGATATTCCTGATGAGGGGCACATAAGGTTTCTACTAAAATAGCGCGGTTCATTGGTGTCTTGATCTAAAACAATTAATACATCATCCCCATGATACATAGCAGTGTTTATAGTTTCGCGCAAGCGTTTATCATCATTTGATTTGGAATCTACAACAAGTCTGTCAATTACGATCTCTATATCATGTGTTTTATAGCGATCAATCTTCATTCCTTTTACAATGTCTCGTATTTCTCCGTCTATACGTACTTTTACAAATCCTTGTTTGGCAATTTGTTCAAAAAGCTCGCGATAGTGCCCTTTACGAGAACGTACAATAGGGGCTAAGATATTAATACGTTTTCCTTTAAAGCTTTTGATAATGAGGTCTTTAATTTGATCATCATTATAACTTACCATTTTTTCACCCGTATGATAACTATAGGCGTCACTAGCTCTTGCATACAATAACCTTAAAAAATCATATATTTCTGTGATTGTGCCTACGGTAGATCTAGGGCTTTTACTTGTCGTTTTCTGTTCTATAGCAATGACTGGAGATAGGCCTTGTATTTTGTCTACATCTGGACGTTCTAACCCTCCTAGAAACTGACGCGCATATGCAGAAAAAGTTTCAATGTAACGTCGCTGCCCTTCGGCATAGATGGTGTCAAAAGCCAAAGAACTTTTACCACTTCCAGAAAGCCCTGTAATTACAACGAGTTGCTCTCTAGGAATCATAACATCAATATCCTTTAGATTATGAACTCTTGCTCCATAAACTTCTATAAGTTCGTCTGTCTCTCCCATAAATTTGACAAAATCACAAATTTACTTATTTGCCAGCATATTAGAAAGCTTAGGGTTGTTTATGTATTGTTAATCTTTAATTGATTTTTTGATAGTGCACGCTTTTACTTATGCGTATAAAAATCATCGTTCGGTATTAATTTCTTTCACTACAAATGGATAAATTGATAGTGTAATAAACAGTAATATGCTTAGTACAATTCCAATAGATAGATAGCCGAATATTAATGGTATTTGAAACAATAAAGTGAGGATAGGTAAGAAAACACCAAATACAGTCAGGATTATTAGAATGGATATTGCAAAATTGATGACTCTTGGAACACGTTGATGAGATTGCATGGTTAATGTAAATAATCTCGGAATAATATCTTCAGACATTTGTTCTCCTAGTTTTGATAGCAACTCTTCACTAAACCCCATATCTTGATAGCGATGTGTGTCTAGTTGCACTGCATAACTTAGAATTTTTTCTTGATGGCGTTCAAAAATACGGTTTACATCAAGTTCGTCCTTATAAGATGCATATTTATATCCAAAATAATACCAGATACCAGAACCACATTTGTGTTCTATCCATTTTTTAAGAATACGAGGAGAATATGACCTTGGATTTGTAAAGGTGTCTACTTTACTATTTGCAGGATCATTGAGTAATAATGATTTTGCTTCTAAATATAGATTTTCAGAGTCACCATATCTATTATTTTCCTCTATATATTCTAGGGCAAGTTTAGAGCGTCCTTTATAAAACTCCTTCATGGCAAAGAAATTTAAGTCACCAAATTCATCATCTATATATTCTTTAAGTCCTGGAGCCCATACTTTTGAACGTACGAGAATGTCTACAATATTTCTAAAATGATGCAATTTTTGAGTGAGAGATGTAAGCTCTTTTCCTAATGAGTTTCCGCTAAAACGAAGTTGATTTGTTTTATTTAAAATAAATACGAGAATTACAATTACTAATAATATGCTAATTACACATATAAGTAAAAGGACATTTTTTAATTTATCTAGAAATTCTGTATCCTCAGGAAGCCATAGGTAAAGACCATATACCATGGAAATACCCCCCAATATGCTTAAGAAAGCGGGGATATAAGGCACAACCGACATGACAAAATTTCTTAATTTCATCTAATTAGTTTATTGTCAGTAAGTTGGGTCTTATATCTCGAAAGATACGGTTGCAAATAAACAACTATAAATGCTACAAACAAAATAAAAATATATAATTTGTAGATATTTACCTACATTTATATTGATCTAAATCGACAAAAAGCATATAAATATTGATTAAATGCGTTAAAATTAAGCCAAAATACATGTTTGACTACAAAATTATTATAAATGAGTGGGGGAGGTTTGTTATTGATTCATAAAAGCTACACTATGACATGCTATGATTCCTGCTGTTTCAGTTCGGAGTCTATTAGAGCCTAATGTTACTTCTTTATAACCATTAAATATAGCATTTTTTATTTCATTGATAGAAAAATCACCTTCGGGGCCTATTAATATAAGTATAGACTGTTTAGATTTTACAATAGTTTTAAGAGACACTTTTGGCCCATCTTCACAATGAGCTATGCATTTTTGGTAATGTGAATTTTGATTGGAATTTATAAAAGAATCAAACGATGTTAATGGGTGTAATATAGGGAGATGTAACTGTAACGATTGTTTCATAGCGCTCTGTATGATTCTATATAATCGTTCTTCTTTTATGATTTTACGTTCGCTATGATCACAGAGTATAGGTGTGATTTCTGTGATTCCTATTTCAGTAGCTTTTTCAAGAAACCATTCCAAACGATCATTGAGTTTTGTTGGAGCAATAGCTATGTGAAGTTGGTACTGTTTTTTTTCCTGATAGGTAAAAGATGCTATTCTTATAGTACATTTATTAGGATTGTCATTACTTATAATCCCTGTAAATAGATATCCCTTTCCATTGGTAATATATACAGTATCATCAGTTTTTTTACGTAGTACTTTTATTATGTGCTTGCTTTCATCTCTAGGGAAAGTATATTCTTGAGACTCTTTATGTATAATCGCGCTGTAAAATAATTGCATAACTATAGTTTAAGACGCGATTGGGCGTGGATACCAGTGTCTTTGTATTGTGTTTTGTCTTTCAACTCGTTTTTATATTTTAAATATCCCACAATACCGATCATAGCGGCATTGTCTGTAGTATATTCGAACTTAGGAAGAAAGGTCTTCCAGCCATAATTCTTTTCGGCTTGTTTTAACGCATTACGAATACCTTTATTTGCAGATACACCTCCACCTATCGCTATTTGAGTAATTCCCGTTTCTTTAACAGCTTTCTTTACTTTATCTAAAATAATATTGACAATTGTATATTGGATGGATGCACAGATGTCTGCTTTATGATTTTCAATAAAGCTCGAATCTTTTTGTACATTTTTCTGGATAAAATACATGATCTGTGTCTTTAAGCCACTAAAGCTAAAATTAAGCCCATCTACTTTAGGCTTTGTAAATGGAAATGCTTTGGGGTTGCCTTTAGTAGCCCATTGGTCTATAAGTGGACCTCCTGGATAAGGGAGTCCTAATAGTTTAGCACTTTTATCAAAAGCTTCACCTACAGCATCATCTATAGTTTCTCCTATAACAGACATTGTAAAGTAACTATCTACTCTTACAATTTGCGTATGCCCTCCCGATATTGTCAATGCAATAAAGGGGAATGATGGTTTTTCGAATCCTTCTTCTTCTATAAAATGAGCTAATATATGCGCTTGCATATGGTTAACATCTATTAGCGGGATATTTAATCCTAAAGCAAAAGACTTTGCAAATGAGGTGCCAACGAGCAATGAACCTAGTAAGCCAGGACCACTTGTAAAAGCTATGGCGTTTAGCTCATTTTTATCGATATTTGCTTTGCGTAATGCGGCGGTAACTACGGGTACTATATTTTGTTGGTGAGCTCTGGAGGCAAGTTCTGGAACAACACCTCCATATTGTTCATGTATTTCTTGAGTTGCGACAACATTAGATAACACTTTTTCGTTGTTTAATACAGCTGCTGCTGTATCGTCACATGAGGATTCTATGGCAAGTATGTAACAATTTGTTGCAGTATTATTCATCTAAGGCACGCATCTTGTAATAAAAAAACAAAGTTAAAATAATAAGCGGTATCAAGAAATTTAAAAAAATAGCACTTCGCACATTACTTATAGTGCTACTTATATTTGGGTTACTGTTATTGTTTTTTTCAATACCGGCTGTACAATCCAAAGCAGGACAGATAGTTACAAATAAAGTGAATTCAAAATACGGGACTTCTATTTATGTAGACAAACTCAGACTTAAATGGAATGCCGATGTTGACTTAAGAGGTGTTTATATAGAAGATCATCATAAAGATACACTCATTTATTCACAATCTATAGCAACTAGTATTCTAAGTGCAAAAAAAGTAATTGATGGAAATCTCGAACTTGGCGATATTTCTTTAACAGGCGCAATCTTTAATCTTAAAATCTATAAAGGAGAAACAAGTGATAATATTACTGTTTTTTCAAAAAAGTTTGCTCCCGAAGTTCCTTCAGAATCTCCTGCTCCTTTTATCATGAATGCTCCGAGCGTATCTATAGAGGATGGTACATTTAGATATATAGATGAGAATATAAATAACCCAGTAGTTATAGATTATAACGACCTATCGATTACTATTGAGGGTTTTCATCTTGTAGATGATGTTGTAGATGGTTATATAGATAAACTGGCATTTAATGCAAGAAGAGGCTATAGTATTAAAAAGTTAGAAGGAGATTTTCATTATGATACTAATGCAATTACTCTACTTGAATTTGATTTAAAAACAAAGTATTCAGCATTGTCTGGCGATATACGTTTGGATATTTCTGGGGATAATTTAAATGACTTTGTAAATAAAACTCAGATAGATGCTGTTTTTACAAAAGCAGATATCTCAACAAATGATATCGATCCCTTTTATGATGGATTTGGTAAAAACCAAAATCTGATAATGAATGCGGAAATTAAGGGAGTACTTAATGATTTTAAAGCCACTAACCTTAGACTTTCAGGATTGCAAAATTCAAGAATACACGGTGACATCAGGTTTAAAAATCTTATCGAAGGGGATAACTATGCTATTTCTGGTGATTATAAAGAAATAAGAACTACTTATTTTGATTTAAAAAAGCTATTACCTGAGGTATTATCTGATATACCAGCACGCCTTTCTAAATTAGGAGTAGTGACATTGCGTGGAGTTACTCAAGTTACAAACTCAACCATTAAAACAACAAGTAGTGCTGCAACAGAGTTGGGTGATGGCAATTTAGATATTTTACTCTCAGATTATCAAGACTCGGATCTTGCATCCTATGCGGGGCATGTAAATTTTGAAGATTTTAAGCTGGGCGTGTTTATAAATGATGATCGTGTTGGTACTACTACCATGGATCTTGATGTAAATGGGAAAGGGTTTATCCAAGAATACCTAGATACCAAGCTTTCAGGAGAAGTAAATCATATTACTTATAATGGTTATGATTACAAAAACATTACTGTATTCGGAGAACTACAAACCCCAGTCTTTAATGGAGAACTTATTATAGATGATACAAATCTAAAAGCTAAAGTTGATGGACTTATAGATATTTCTAAAGCTATTAATAGTTACGATTTTGAAGCAGAAATTAATCATGCAAATCTAAATACCTTAAATTTTGTAAATGATAGCTTATCCATTTTAAGTGGGAATGTTATAATGGATATGAAAGGGACAGGAATAGAAGATGCTTTTGGGAAAATATCATTTTCTGATGCTAGTTATAAGAATAAAAATGACACCTATTATTTTAAAGATTTTGATGTTACTTCTGCTTTTGGGGAAAAGAATATTAGAACAATCGCTATAAACTCATCAGATATAATAGATGGATCGGTAAGTGGAATTTTTAAATTTGAAGAAGTAGTTCCTTTATTTAGAAATGCTCTAGGAAGTTTGTATGCAAATTATCAACCAGAGATACTTACAGAGCATCAGTTTATGGACTTTGACTTTGCTATCAATAATAAAATTGTTGAAGTCTTTATACCAGATATAGAATTTGAACCAGAAACAATTATCAAAGGAAGTGTTGTTGCTGATGATTCTGAGTTTAAACTCACCTTTAAATCTCCTAGAATTGAAGCCTATGGGAATATGGCTGAAAGCATTGAAGTTAAGGTAGATAATAAAAACCCCCTTTTTAATACATATATCGCCGCAGATAGTATTGATGCAGGCTTCTATGCTGTGTCAGACTTTAATTTGATTAACGTAACATTAAAAGATACGTTATTCATGAAATCTCAATTTGTGGGAGGAAAACGTAATAATGACACCTATGATGTATCATTGTATCACACAATAAATGAAGAAGGTAATTCTGTTGTAGGGTTTAAAAAATCTGAGATCGTTTTCAAGAATAATCCATGGTTTATTAATGAAGAAAATAATAATAAAAATAGGATTGTTTTTGACAATAACTTTAAGGATGTTGATATAGAGACTATTGTCCTTAGTCATAAAGATGAACGGATAGATTTTAGAGGGGTGTTGAGAGATAGTACATATAAAGATGTTAAAGCTCAATTTACAAATGTCGATCTAGAAAAGATTACACCAGCTATAGATAGCTTACGTTTAGAAGGAAGAGTAAATGGGAAACTAGATGTCTTACAAAAAGAAGGAGCTTACTACCCTAATTCTACTGTGGCAATCGATAAGTTTTCTGTTAATGATTTTTTATTAGGAATACTTAACCTTACGATAGAAGGGAACACGTCTTTATCACAATATGATATTAAATCATCTCTTGAGAACAATGATGAAAAGTCTTTTTCTGCTACAGGTATAATTCTTGTTGATGAAAATTCTGATGCAACTATAGATGTAGATGTCTCATTGGCAAATCTAGATTTGAAACCTTTTAACCCGCTAGGAGGAGATGTTATTTCTAATATACGAGGATTTGTAAATGGACAAGCCAAAGTAACAGGAAGTTATAAAAACCCAGATATCAATGGAAACCTTCGTCTTCGGGATGCTGGGCTCAAAATTCCGTATTTAAATACAGACTATGATTTTAAAGGAATATCCAGAGTAGAACTCAATAAGCAGGAGTTTATATTTAGAGCGATTCAATTAGAAGATATACAATACAACACTCTTGGTGCATTAAATGGATCAATATCTCATAATGCATTTTCGGATTGGGAATTAGATCTAGGAATTACGACAAATAGGCTAGTCGTATTAGACACTAAAGAAGATCTAGAATCTTTATATTTTGGAACTGCCTTTATAAGTGGGGAAGCAACACTTAAAGGACCTGTAGATAATATGGTTATTGATGTCCTGGCAGAAACAGAAGAAGGGACTGTTTTTAATATTCCTATAGATGACTCTGAGAGTTTAGGCGATAATTCATCCATCCATTTTTTAAGCCCTGAAGAAAAGGAATCAAGAATCAATGGTGTCGTTACTGAAATAACAGAAGTAAAAGGATTGACTGTTAATTTTGATCTTGATATAGATACAGATGCTGTTATAGAGATCGTTGTAGATAAAGAGAATGGAAGTACAATAAAAGGAAGAGGCGCTGGAATTCTTTTTATAAGCTTAGACACAAATGGAAAGTTTACAATGGATGGTGATTTTATTGTTTTTGATGGAATCTTTAATTTTAAATACGGAGGTATTGTACAAAAAGAGTTTAAAGTAAAACAAGATAGTAATATACGTTGGGATGGAAACCCTACAGATGCAAAACTAGATATAAGTGCTATCTATAGTACACAAGCAAACCCAAGTGTTTTATTAGAAAATCCTTCTGTGAATAGAAAGATTCCAGTAGATGTTATTATTAATCTAGATGGAGTATTACTTCAACCAGATATTACATTTGATATCGAATTTCCTGGAACAGGGAGTACGGTGATTTCTGAATTAGAATATAGACTTAGCGATAAAAATGCTAGGGAGCTCAATGCCATATCTTTAGTGTCTCAAGGTGTATTCTTAAGTGAAGCATCTATAACCACAGCAGGAGCAGTAAATAATTTATTAGAAACTACATCTTCTGTATTGTCAGATATTCTTTTTAATGATGATGGAAGTATTTTTGATGTTGGATTAGATCTGGTACAAGCAGATAATTCTCCAAATTTACAATCTGCGGGTAGGGTAGGGTTTACATTATCTACCCAAATTACTAATCGTGTACTTATCAATGGGAAAGTAGGTGTTCCGACAGGAGGTGTAAGTGAAAGCGTTATTGTAGGTGATGTAGAAATCGATTTTTTATTAAATGAAGATGGATCGTTGCGCGCAAAAGTCTTTAATCGTCAGACAGATATTCAGTTCATAGGAGAGACAGAAGGTTATACCCAAGGGGCAGGACTATCATATGCTGTAGATTTTAATTCCTTTAAAGAATTACTTCAAAAGATTTTTAAAGGAAAATCTGAAGAAGTAAAATCGGAGTTACAACAGCAAAGTACCCAAGAAAAAATTGGGCCAACAGGAGTAAGTTTTAAGAACTAATACAAATCTTTTCTGGCAACTTTAGTTTTTAAAATAAGTTTTCGCTTTCGCGAAAGCGAAAAAGCACATAAATTCTCTATTTTTTATCTTTAAACATCAAGAACTGAAAAAAAGTTGTTAAACGAAAACGTTTGAAATCAACAATCCGTTCAAATACCCTATAAATACAGTGATTATCTAGGGTAAGTTTCCTAAATTTATTTTTTATTTGTCATAATTATGAGCCAAAATATTAAGAAAATTGCAGTTTTAACCTCTGGTGGAGACTCTCCTGGGATGAATGCAGCCATTAGATCTGTTGCCCGTACATGTGCCTATCATAAGATTGCATGTGTAGGAGTATATCGTGGATACGAAGGGTTGATGGATGGAGATTTTGTAGACTTAGATGCACGTAGTGTACGAGGTGTTATTAATAAAGGTGGAACCTTTCTTAAATCTGCTAGAAGTAAAAGGTTTATGACTAAAGAGGGACGTCAGGTTGCATATGATACCCTTAAGAAATCAGACATTGACGCAATTGTTTTAATAGGTGGAGATGGAACTTTTACAGGGGGGCTTGTTTTTAATAGTGAGTTTGGATTCCCTGTGATAGGAATTCCAGGAACTATTGATAATGATATAAATGGTACCGATAGAACATTAGGATATGATACCGCATTAAATACAGCTGTCGATGCCATAGATAAAATTAGAGATACAGCACATTCACATGATAGGTTATTCTTTGTAGAAGTAATGGGCCGTGATGTGGGACATATCGCATTAAATGCAGGAGTAGGAGCTGGAGCCGAAGAAATTCTTATTCCAGAAGAAGATATGGGTATCGATAGGCTTGTAGAGTCATTAGTACGAAGTAAGAAAAGCGGGAAATCATCAAGTATTGTAGTAGTAGCCGAAGGTGATAAAATAGGGAAGAGCGTTTTTGAATTAAAAGATTACGTAGATCAAAACCTAGAAGAATATGATGTGCGTGTTTCTGTACTAGGACACATGCAACGAGGAGGCTCTCCTACATGTTATGATCGTGTTTTGGCAAGTAGAATGGGAGTAAAAGCCGTGGAGTCCCTACTAGAGGGTAAAAGCAATTATATGGTAGGTACTATACATGATAAAATGGAACTTACCCCATTAGAAAAAGCAATAAAAGGGCATTCAAAAATTAATAAAGAACTTATCCGTGTGTCAGATATTATGACCACATAATACAATTAATAAAGATAACTAAGAAATGGGAAATTTAAAATTAGGAATTAATGGATTTGGTCGTATTGGCCGTATCGTTTTTAGAGCAACTGTAAAACGTGATAATGTAGATGTTGTTGCTATAAACGATCTTTTAGATGTCGAACATCTAGCATATCTATTAAAATATGATTCTGTACATGGACGTTTTGACGGTACTATAGAAGTAAAAGATGGTAACCTAGTTGTAGATGGTAAAACTATTCGTGTGACAGCAGAGCGTGATCCTAAAAACCTAAAATGGGACGAAGTTGGAGCTACTGTAGTTGCTGAGTGTACAGGAATTTTTACAACATTAGATACTGCAGATTATCATATACAAGCAGGAGCAAAAAAAGTTGTTATTTCTGCACCGTCTAAAGATGCTCCTATGTTTGTGATGGGTGTTAATGATAGTAAACTCACAAGTGCAGATACTATCGTTTCTAATGCATCATGTACAACAAACTGTCTTGCTCCTATAGCAAAGGTGGTCAATGATAACTGGGGACTAGAAGAGGGGTTAATGACTACAATACACGCAGGTACGGCTACACAGCATGTGGTAGATAGTCCATCACGTAAAAATTATCGTTTAGGACGATCTGCACTTAATAACATTATTCCGGCCTCTACAGGAGCAGCAAAAGCTGTTGGAAAAGTAATTCCAGAGGTAGATGGCAAATTAACTGGAATGGCATTTAGAGTACCTACAGCAGATGTCTCTGTTGTCGATCTTACAGTTAGAACTCAAAAAGCTACTTCACTAGAAGAGATTAAAAGCGCTTTTGAAGTAGCTTCTAAAGGTGCTATGAGCGGTGTTGTAGGATATACAGAAGAAGGAGTTGTTTCTCAAGACTTTGTAAGTGATGACCGCACTAGTATTTTTGATGCTGATGCATCTATAGAACTAAGCTCTACTTTTTTTAAACTAGTCTCATGGTATGATAATGAGTTTGGTTATTCAAACAAGTTAGTAGACCTAGCTCAAAAAGTAAACGAACTTTAAAAATAATATTGAGCCTGCTTTTGTGAATAGTAAACATATACTTTTACAAGAGTAGGCTCAGATATAATTACTTTATCCTCCGCCTATGATTTTAGTAGTTGATAGTGGTTCTACCAAAACAGATTGGATAGCACTTAATGATGATGGGAAGATATTATTTCAGACTCAGACATTAGGATTAAATCCTCAAGTGTTATCTCAAGAAATTTTAAACGAACGTATCGTTAATAATTTTGAGCTTTATAAACACAGACATGAAGTTAAACGTCTGTATTTTTATGGAGCCGGTTGTGGGGTAGAAAAACCTAGAAAACTTATTAAAGAAGTTTTTCGCGATTTTTTTAAAGAAGCAGAAGAAATTCTTATTAAGGAAGATACCTATGCTGCTTTATATGCTACAGCTACTGAAGGTGAAAAATCTATTGTATGTATTCTAGGGACAGGATCTAACTGTAGTTATTATAATGGTGTAGATATAGAACAAAAGGTGATTTCTCTAGGCTATATCCTTATGGATGATGCGAGTGGTAACTATTTTGGACGTCAATTACTAAGAGATTATAAGTTTTTTAATATCCCTAAAGACTTATCAGAAAAATTTGAACAGTCCTATGATTTGAGTTCAGAAACTATAAAAAATCACTTGTATAAAAACCCTAACCCAAATACATATCTAGCAACTTTTGCACGATTTTTAATAGAAAATAAGGATCATGTATATTGTCAAGCTCTTATAGAGAAAGGACTCTCTATTTTTATAGAAAATCAAGTATTACAATTCCCTAATGCAAAAGAAATACCTATTCATTTTGTAGGATCTATTTCTTTTTACTTAGAAAAAGAACTGTCAAGAGTACTTGTCAAATTTGGATTAAGAAAAGGCAAAGTCTTAAAACGCCCTATAGATGGACTTGTAATGCATCATAAAGACCATATTCTTTATTAAGCATTTTATACTTATTTGATTGCAATAGCAGATATTTCTACGTTTACATATTTTGGAAGATTTGCAACTTCTACAGTTTCTCTCGCAGGTGCTGTAGCATCGTCAAAATAGGTTCCATATATACTGTTTATTGCTCCAAAATTCTCCATATCACTTATGAAAATAGATGTTTTAACAACATGATCAAAAGTCATATCGGCAGCTTTTAATACTGCTTTGAGATTTTCCATAACAAGTGTTGTCTCCTCTTTTATATCTCCTTTAAAAAGCGTTCCTGTTTTTGGATCTATAGCAATTTGTCCAGAAGTATATAGCGTGTTTCCAGATAATGTAGCTTGATTATAAGGCCCAATAGGTGCTGGTGCGTCTGGAGTTGAAATTATTTTTTTCATTAGATTTTTATACGTTTCTATAATTAATTTACTAAAAAATAAAAATACATCTTTTATAAACGTTCATCAGGAGCACGACGTTTATCATATTTAATATCACTAAGGAGGTTTCCTTTAATCCCAATAAAAAAGCTCCATGAAGTACGTGTATTATTAGGGCTAAATGGAACCCAGTTAAAGCTAAGGTTCCAACTTTCTAAATCCCTTCCAAACCGTAATGATGTAAATGTAAAACCTGGATTTACAAGGTCATATCCAGAAGAACCTCCTACTGTCCAACGTTTTCCAAGTTCTATATCACCACTAAAGACCAGGGAGTGGGTGTTAATTGAGTTTTGACGTGAAGCATTCCCATACGATATCTCATACCCTATTCGTAAATTCCAGGGGATGTCAAAATTGTAGAATTTTACTTCTTGTTCTTCCTGCTCTTCATCATCGCCACCAGCAAGCCTATTACTGTTTCCAGTTATATCAACCCCTTGACCAAATAGATCGTCAGGTCTACCACCTCCAGCAAATGTCTGATTACTAGTTCTATCTGTATTTTCATCTTTTTCACCAGAGAAATCACGACTTGAGAAGTTATACCCAAAGTTTGCTCTTGCAGCAGTTACTCTAAACAGACTACCTCCATTATTAATATTGAGTGTATTTATCCTAGTGTTATTGCTATTGAGTGCATAAATGTCTAGGGTTGCTCCAAAATTTATTTCTAGTTTATTACCGACAATAGGGATTGCGCCACTTACCGATATAGGTGCAAGCCTTAAACTATCTGCAGTTAAGCTATATTGAGTACTGAAGTTTAAATTCCTTAGAAGCGAAATCTTTTTAGACGTTTCTGTGGCTGTTGAGTCTTTATTCCGAACTTTTGCCTCTACTACATTATTGAGCGAAAGTGATAGAGACGCATTTTTATTATTACTTGGAGCGCCAAAAAAACCACCTTCAAAACGTGAAAATTCTACAGTTTCTGTAAGGTCTGTTGCTGTAGGATCACTTGGATCAGTCCGAAGGAAAGTATCAAAAAATTGATCAAATGCAGGTGTGTAACTAATACCTATAGATGGCCGTATCACATGCCGTATCGTCTGTATTTTACTTCCTTCTTTAAAATTAAAAGTACCGTAAATAGTAGTTCCTAAGCTAGCACCAACATTGTACGTTCTAAAGGAATCAAAACCATTAACTGTATCTCTTACAACTTCACGAGTTTCTTCATCAAATGATTGATCTATTGTTTTAAATACCCAACTTTCTGTATAGTTTGCGTTAAGAGATGTACTTAGATATTTGAATAGTTTAAAATTTGTAGAAATAGGGATACTATGTTGAATTCCGGTTTCTGCATTTCTAAACATCTCTTGTGTGAAGAAAAGACTATCGGTAGTCGTAAATCGGTTATCAGCTCTTAAAGAATAGTTTACATTTATATTCTGGATAATCCCTTTTTTGACACCCGTCTTTGGAGCAAAAGGGAAGATACGATCTACATTTAATTGTGCAGATGGTAATGTCATATTGATGACTTCAGTCCTTGAATTCTGTGAATGTGTAGCAGCTACTGTTAGATTGATAGGCGTTTCTCCAGGGAAAGTTCTGGAATAGGATATAGATGAACTGAAATTGTTATTCAGAAAATTACCCGTATTACTTTGATTAAGTGATTGTTGGAAAAAATCTGAACTTCCCAGGTTTACAGAAGCTGCAAATCGACTATTTGGACTTGCTTTTTGATCTTGGCTATGATTCCATCGTATATTATAGGTTGTACGCTCAGAAAAATCTGGAAGGCCTCTTTCACTGGCAAGAATTCTCTCAAAATCAAAACTAAAACGTCCATTAAATCGATAACGAAGTCGATAATCAGAATTTGCTCTAAATGCATAACTCCCATTGGTGTAATAGTCTCCTGTAACCGCAAGATTATAATAATCACTTAATGCAAAATAATACCCTCCATTTTGTAATGAATACCCTCGTAGTCGCGTTTCTCCAGGGCTTGGCAGGATAAAACCAGACACACTTTGTTGCTTATCTAGTGGAAAAAAGGCAAATGGAATTCCCAATGGAGTAGGAACATCTGCGATATACATATTGGTAAGACCTGTGACTAACTTCTGACCAGGAACAAACTTAACTTTACGTGCATAAAAATAATATTCTGGATCATCAAGGTTTTTACTTGTTGTAATTTTTACATTACGCATAAAGACTACAGAGTCATTGACTCGTTTACTAACTTCTGCCTTTACTCCCAGATCTTGTCCATTTGCATCTTCAACTCTAGAGCCATAGATTAATGCTTTTTGAGTATCAAAATTAAATTTAATTGAGTCAGGCTTTACTTCATTTGATCCTTGAACAAAGATGGGTATTTGAGTATAGGTCCCACTAGTATCTATGATTCCTTTTGCAAAGACAGTATTTGTCTCATAGTTTAAAATAATTTCTCCAGCATTAATCTTCATATCTTCATAAAGAACTTCTGCTTCATTGTATAAGAATATCTTTTTTAAACGTTGATTGATACGTTCGTAATCTTTTGCTTTGTAAGTCACTTTATCTTTTAGAGGCTCATCTTTAAAACGTAAAGAGTCTGTAGTAGCTGTTTTAACACTATCCTGAACAATAGCAAGCGTATCTTGAGAAGTTTGCTTTCGCGAAAGCGTACTGATATCTTCCTCTATCCCTTTTGTAGTAAGCGTATCCTTTTCTGATGAAGGTATGGCATTATTATTGGATGGGAGATCTTGTGCATGCGCTATATGGGAGCAAAGCATCGATAGGCCGAAAAGGAAAGAAAAGAGTACGGTTTTTGTTTGCAATGCGATTAATCCTATTTTTGTGCGACAAGCATCAATTAAAGTGCCAAAATTACACATATTTTTTCGGGTTGAAATCCAATTCTCGTAATTTTGAAAATATATAGTAAACAATTTACGTTTGATACCAAATTGTTCCTTGTTTATACGAACTAACGACTAAAAGATTAAATTTTGATAAAAAGGATGCGTAATCTTATTTCATTTAGTATTTATTTAACGCTACTCATGAGTTTTGTTAATGTAGATGCTGCATATTTAACAGATCCTATTCTCACTAAAAAGTTTAAAGTAGTACTGGATGCAGGACATGGAGGTCATGATCCAGGAAAACCATCAAAAGCAGGCTATAAAGAAAGTGATATCGCTTTAAAAATTGTATTGGCATTAGGGAAAGAACTAGAAAAGAATAAAGATATAGAAGTCATTTATACTCGTAAGACTGATGTTTTTGTAGATCTCTTTAAAAGAGGTCAGATTGCTAATAAAGCAAATGCAGATTTATTTATATCTATACATTGCAATGCTCATACTTCTCAAGCATATGGAGCAGAGACATATGTACTAGGATTACATCGCAATGCAACAAATCTCAATGTTGCCAAAGCGGAAAACTCTGTTATTTTCTTGGAAGAAAATTATGAAGAAACCTATGCACAGTATGATTTGAGTTCTCCTGAGTCTGCAATTGGACTTGAGCTTATGCAGGAAGAGTATTTAGATCAGAGTATATTACTTGCCTCTTTGGTTCAAGATAATTTTAGAGAAAAACTCAAACGTAAAGACCGCAGTGTAAAACAAGCAGGTTTTATTGTATTACACCAAACAGTGATGCCTAGTGTATTAATAGAAACTGGATTTATTACTAATACTAAAGAAGGTAAATATCTTAATTCTTCTAAAGGACAAAAGGCCTTTGCAATGGCCATTGCTTCTTCGGTACGGGAATATAAAAACAAGATCTTTAGCTATTTAGATAATAGCACAATTGACCTTGTTGAGAAAGTAGGTGTTGAAGAAGATAGGATCGTAGATGGAATAACCTTTAAAGTACAACTTGCCGCAAGTAAAAGGAAACTAGAGACAAAACCCTATAACTTTAAAGGGTTACGTGATATCTCACGTTTAAAAAAAGATGGTCTTTATAAGTATTATTTTGGAGGCACTTCTAATTATACAGAAATTAAGCGCAAACTCAAACAGGCAAAAGAAAAAGGATACACAAGTGCTTTTATCGTCTCTTTTCAAAAAAATAATATTCAAGTCCCATTACAACAAGTATTAAATTAATTAAATCTTAATATTTAGGTCTTATTTAATTCCTACATTTGTTTATTGGATATACCTACTTTATGTTTAAAATTTCTAGAGAAGTAAAAACAGCCATATTAGTCATTGGAGCACTTATCTTGCTTATAGGGGGCTATAATTACCTTAAAGGTCAAAATTTATTAGAAAAAAACAGAACTTTTTATGCTTTATACGATAACGTAGAAGGCCTTACTCCTGGAGCAAATGTTACTATTAATGGACTGACTGTTGGAAAAGTATTGTCTATTAAATTTGCAGATACTAGAGGAAAACTCATTGTAGAGTTTAATGTTGTAAATGATTTTAGTTTTTCTAATAAAAGCATAGCAAAGGTATACGGCACAGGATTTATAAGCGGTAAGAACCTTGCGATTGTCCCTAATTATGAAGAAGGAACTCCTGCAAAAAATAGAGATACATTAATATCAGAAATTGATAGTGGTTTATTAGAACTTGTCAATGAACGTTTAGAGCCTTTACAACGTACTATAGAATCTGCAGTTAATGACGCAGATTCATTACTTACTTCTGTTAATAATGTTTTGGATAATGATACTCGAACAAATTTAAAACAAGCTATTGCAGATTTTACACTTACTGCAAGAGAATTGAAAGGGGCTTCTCAATCAGTGAATACACTTTTATCTGATAATAAAGAGAAACTTAATGGTACTTTAGATAATCTTAATAAGATGTCTACAGATTTTGCTGAATTTTCTGGAACACTTTCTGATCTAGAAATAGGGGAAATGATGACAAATATTGAAAAAATGCTTGAAGATTTTGAAGTAATAGCAAATAATCTTAAAACTGGACAAGGAACGGCTGGAAAGCTTTTGCAAGATGACCAAGTTTATGTAAATTTGGAACGTACGACCAAGCAAATGGAATTATTGCTTCAAGATATGCGATTAAATCCTAAGCGTTACGTACATTTTTCTCTTTTTGGAAAAAAACCAAAAGAGTATAGCCCACCTAAAGATTCGTTACGTTAGGTGGAACACTAACTAACGATTATGCAATATATACCTAATATCTTATTTCTTATCATCCTATTTCTAGGAGTGGGGTTTTTTATAAAAAATGTAAAAAAACTCTTTCGCAATATCAATCTTGGAAAAGATATAAATAGATCAGATCAAAAACCACTTAGATGGCGCAATATGGCAAAAATTGCCCTAGGTCAATATAAGATGGTAAAACGACCAGTCTCGGGTATCTTACATGTAGTCGTATATTTAGGTTTTATTATTATCAATATCGAAGTATTAGAAATTATCATTGATGGCCTCTTTGGTACCCATCGTGTATTTTCTTTTTTAGGTAGTGTATATGATTTCCTTATAGGGAGTTTTGAAGTACTAGCATTACTTGTTATTGTGGCTATTGTTATATTCTGGATGCGACGTAATGTAATACGTATAAAAAGATTTTTAAATCCAGAAATGAAAGGATGGCCTAAGATGGATGGAAATCTTATCCTCTATTTTGAAATTGTATTGATGACTTTATTTTTAATGATGAATGCTACAGATTTGCAGTTGCAAATGATGGGAGCTACTCATTATGCATCTGAAGCTGGGTTAGTAGGAGCATTCCCTATAAGTCAGTATATAGCGCCCTTATTTGAAGGAGTATCAGAAAGTACGTTAGTATTAATAGAACGTGCCGCATGGTGGATGCACATTATAGGGATACTCATATTTTTAAACTACCTCTATTATTCCAAACATTTGCATATTCTATTGGCATTTCCGAATACATGGTACGCAAAATTACAACCCAAGGGAGAGTTTGATAATTTAGATTCAGTAACAAAAGAGGTAATGCTTATGATGGATCCAAATGCAGACCCATTTGCAGCACCTGCAGAAGAAGAGGAGGGAGAGCCAGAAAAGTTTGGAGCCAGTGATGTTATGGATCTTAACTGGGTACAACTTATGAACTCTTATAGTTGTACAGAATGTGGTCGATGTACAAGTGAATGTCCAGCAAATCAAACAGGAAAAAAACTATCTCCACGTAAGATCATGATGGATACGAGAGATCGACTGGAAGTTGTAAGTAAAAATATAGACGCAAATGGTGAGTTTGTTCCAGATGGGAAACAATTATTAGACGATCATATTAGTAAAGAAGAATTATGGGCATGTACAACGTGTAATGCATGTACAGAAGCATGTCCTATAGGAATAGACCCTTTGAGTATTATTATGGATATGCGTCGTTATATGGTGATGGAAGAAAGTGCTGCTCCATCAGATTTAAATAATGCGATGACTAATATTGAGAATAATGGAGCACCATGGCCATTTAATCAAATGGATAGAGCAAATTGGATACATGAAAATTAAATTTCTTATAGTAATATTTGGACTAGTATGTATACTTGCTTCAACAGCAAATGCTCAAGTCTCGTCTAAAGATTACCGTAAAGATTCATTACAATTTAAAATGTATACACGTTTATATATAAATGAACAATTAGGGGTAGATTCATTAACTGTTAAAAAGATCTTTTGTGACTTCTGTTCAGAAAAACAAATGGATGTTTTACAACAAGAAGCAATGAGACAATCTATGATAGAACGTCACAACCCTAGATATAGAAAGCCAGGTGAGCATCGATTGGCATTAATTGTAAGATTTAGCAAAGAAGATTTTAGAAACTTAAATAATAAATAATTTGATGAATAAAGAAGACGTAGACAAACTGTTGAGTGAGAAATTAGAAGATGGAGAACATGTAAGTCCAGTACTTCCTGAGGGTATGAAAAACTATCTGATAGATATAGATGGCACTATATGCGATGATATACCAAATGAAGAACCAGAACGTATGCTCACTGCAGCTGTATATCCAGATGCATTAAAAACATTGAATAAGTGGTATGAAGAAGGGCATATAATTTGTTTTTTTACCTCACGTACAGAAGAACATAGAGGGTACACTGAAACATGGCTTAAAAAACATGGTTTTAAGTATCATAGTCTATTGATGGGGAAACCTAGAGGAGGTAATTACCATTGGATCGATAACCATTTAGTAAAAGCTACGCGATACAAAGGAAAGTTTACTGATTTAGTAGAAAAAGAGGTGACAATCCAAGTATTTGAAGATTAATAAAAGCGAGAAGTATGATAACTCATGTGAGTTGTTATGCTTTAGCGAAAGCATAAAAAAAGAATATGAGTGAACCATTAAGAGTACCTACGATGGCCGAATATATGGCACAAGGGAAACAACCAGAAGTTTTGTTTTGGGTAGGTTGTTCAGGGAGTTTTGACGATAGAGCCAAAAAAATTACCAAAGCCTTTGCCCGTATTTTAAATAAAGCAAATGTAGACTTTGCGGTATTAGGAGCAGAAGAAAGTTGTACAGGAGATCCAGCCAAAAGAGCGGGAAATGAATTTCTTTTTCAGATGCAAGCAGTAACAAATATTGAGGTGCTCAACGGTTATGAAATAAAAAAAATCGTTACTGCGTGCCCTCACTGTTTTAATACATTAAAAAATGAATATCCTTCATTAGGTGGTACTTATGAAGTTGTACACCATACCCAGTTTTTAAAATCCCTATTAGAAGATGGGAGACTCACTGTAGAAGGAGGTAAGTTCAAAGGAAAACGCATTACTTTTCATGATCCATGTTATTTGGGAAGAGCAAATAATGTATATGAAGCTCCAAGAGATTTATTACGCAAATTAGAAGTAGAATTAGTAGAAATGCGTAAGTGTAAGACCAATGGGCTTTGTTGTGGCGCTGGTGGAGCACAAATGTTTAAAGAACCCGAGCAGGGAAATAAAGATGTAAACATAGAGCGTACAGAACAGGCACTAGAAGTAAAACCAGATATCATTGCAGCGGGATGTCCATTTTGCAATACAATGATGACAGATGGTGTAAAGAATAAAGAAAAAGAAGACAGCATAGAAGTAATGGATGTTGCCGAAATGATTGCAGCTGCCGAAGAATTATAATAAAAATGTTATACGATATACAGACACTTCCTCCAGACGCTAGAGTTTGGATATATCAAAGTGATAAAGCTTTCAAAGAAGAACAATTAGGTCAATTAGAGAAAGATCTCACAAGTTTTTTAACATCATGGACAGCCCATGGAGCAGACCTTAAAGCTGCCTTTGAAATTAAATATAATCGCTTTATTATTATAGCACTTGATCAATCGCTGGCTTCAGCAAGTGGGTGCTCTATCGATAGCCAAGTTCGCTTTATACAATCATTGCAAGACGAACTAGATGTTGATCTTTTGGATAAAATGAATGTTACCTATTATCAAAATGATCGCATACACTATAAGCCATTACTTGATTTTAAGAAAATGGCAAAAGATGGTGCTATTGGAAAAAATACAATTGTATTTAATAATCTAGTGACCAATCTTGGAGAATATCAAAACCACTGGGAAACACCTGCAAAAGATAGTTGGCACAATCGTTTTCTAAGAAAATAGAATACAATTACACAACACTATAAACTATTTCACTACAAGCTTTCTAGAAATAAATGAATTATCTTCTTGAGAAAAGGTAGCTATATATACACCGGGTGATAATCTAGGCAGAGGCACACTATTCTTAGTAGGTATATGAGACTGATTCATTACTTCTCTACCTTGGATATCAAATAATCGAATACTGGAAAATTCCTTTCCGGCAGCAGACAGATCGTATGTAAGAGTATTATTTTCTATTTGTATAAATACAGATGAGATATTGTTTTGACTAACACTTAACGTACTATTATTTTTTGCTACTTCTATTAAAAATTCAGCACATAATTTTGCAAATTTTGCCGAATGGATAGCAGTATTTGTAAGGCTAAATGTATCTCCCGTAGAATGAATCTGACTATTATGTTGTCCAAAATTGGCTTCAAATGGGAATGCTGCCAGATATCCTTGACCTGTCCAGCTAGCATGATCTGAACAACCATAATTACAAACAGATGTGCTATACGTAACCTGATGAGGGCCAGATGCATTGTAATGATCTAATAGTTCCATCATATAACTAGTAAGATCTCCATCTGTAAAATCTGTAATAAATGAAACATCATTTGCAGATCCATTAAAAAGAGTCATATCAAATTGCGATACGGCAATGACATTAACATTATTATTTGCATATTCACTAGCAATTTCATTTGAACCTACTAAGCCTATTTCTTCAGCGGCATATGCCATTACTTCTATAGTGCGTTGCGGAACAAAACCTACTTCAAAAAGAGCTCTAGTTGCTTCAGTAATAGTCGCTATTCCAGATGCGTCATCATCGGCTCCTGGTGCATTATCATTTCCTTGACTAGAAGTAGAATCAAGATGTCCTCCTACAACCACATACTCATCAGGAATTTCTGATCCAGTAATTGTTAAAATAACAGAAGGCATATCTGTATTAGTATGTTCATAAAGGCGAACACTTACGTCTGATCTTCCATACGTAGTTGCCATTTCCTCCCATTTTACTTTTAAGTCTATAGCAGCTTGTGTTGCAGAAGCTCTCGTATGATAACGTGTTTCATAATTTTCTAATTCTACAATATGGTCTGCAATATTCTGTGTATTGATAAGTTCAAGGGTAGGAATGACTACCTCATCTTCTGTAATCGTAAAATTTAATTCATTTTTCGAATTTCGGGAAACTATATTATTAGACCTTTCCATCGCAGAAATTGCATTCTCTTTTGAGGTTCTAAAAATATACCCAGGACCATGAGTTAATATTCTATCGTGTAACTTATGACTACCTAAAGGGGTAAGTATTACCGCAGCCTCATTACGATATGTGGAGATGATTTCAATCTCAGAAGGTGCATCTTTTACAAGTTCTTTTGCATGATGTAAAGACATCGTTGCATAAAAGGAATTTTCTTGTTGAGCAAAGGTATTTAGTGATACAAATGCACAGATTAGTAGGATTAATCTCATAGTTTTTTTTACTAAAGTACTAAAAGATTCATAAATCAAACGATACGATTACATATCGTATCGTTTAGTTAATAATATTTTGTTAACTTTTTGATATGCTTTCGTAAAAGCAATACCAATCTTAGTAAATTCGTTATTAAGGACACTTTGGTATATACTTTGTAAAATATATATAGTGTTATTAAGACAATTCAATACAATTAAACGATCACAATCGTATGACTATAAAGAGGAACCTACTTTTCCTTGCCTTTCTTCTTTCTACATTAGTTTCTATAGGACAAGAGACCTATCCTTTATATACAAGTGATATAGAGATGCAACGTAAATGGGTAGATAGCCTTTATAATGGTATGTCTGTTGAAGAGCGCATAGGGCAGTTATTTATGGTAGATGTGTTTTCTAGAGATCCTAAAACCAAAATTGACAAAATCCGCGCACTTATTAAGGACTATCATATTGGTGGCGTTATTTTTTCAAAAGGAGGACCAGTACGACAGGCAAAATTAAATAATGAATTTCAAGCTTTAGCAAAAACTCCCATGCTTATAGGAATGGATGCAGAGTGGGGACTAGCCATGCGATTAGACAGCACATATGCTTTCCCATGGAATATGACACTAGGCGCTATTCAAGATAATCGAATAGTGAAAAAAGTAGGTGAACGTATAGGGATTCATTGTAAGCGACTAGGAGTCCATATCAACTTTGGACCCGTAGTAGATATTAATATAAACTCTGCTAACCCAATTATTGGAAATCGATCTTTCGGTGAAGATAAAGTGAATGTAACTGAGAAAGCAGTTGCATTTCTCGAAGGAATGCAAGGGGCAGGAGTACTAGGAGGAGCAAAACACTTTCCAGGCCATGGAGATACTGATCAAGATAGTCATAAAACATTGCCTACACTAGATTTTACAAGAAAACGCCTGGATAGTATAGAAATGTATCCATATAAACCTATTATAGAGGCAGGGGTAGCAAGTGTGATGATTGCACACCTTAATGTACCTAGTCTTGTTCCCGAAGAAGGGTTCCCAACATCTATTTCTCCTACGCTAGTTACTAATGTCCTTAAAGACAGTTTACGTTTTCATGGATTGATTTTTACAGATGCCTTAAATATGAAGGGGGCTTCTAATTTTAAAGACCCAGGAGATATAGATTTGGCAGCTTTTAAAGCAGGAAACGATATTCTTTTAATAAGCGATGATATACCTAGCGCTGCTTCTAAAATTAAAGGAGCACTCGAAAATAATGAGATTACAGAAGAACGATTAGCACATTCTGTAAAGAAAATATTATACGCAAAATATAAAGTAGGTTTACATACGTATACTCCAATAGATATTAAAAACCTCTATACAGATTTAAATACTATAGAAGATGATATTGTATATAGTACGGCCATTGAAAATGCTTTGACGATTACTAAAAATGCGACTTCTATCCTTCCAGTTAAAAACTTGGAGGATAAAAAAATTGCATATGTCTCTATGGGAGATGATTCTGGGGAGGCCTTTTTAAGTCAATTACGTAAATATGGGACGATAGATCATGTAAAAGCGACGAAATTAGATGAAATGATTACCAAATTAAAGCCTTATAATTATGTGATTGTTGGCTTTCATAGATCTAATGCAAATCCATGGAAATCTTATACGTTTTCTGACAAAGAAAAAACATGGTTGTATGAAATTGCAAGGACAAATAATGTTGTACTAGACCTTTTTGTGAGACCCTATGCTATGCTAGACTTGCTTTCTACAACAAATATAGAAGGAGTCATACATAGTTATCAAAATAGTAAGATTGCACAAGAAAAAAGCGCACAACTTATTTTTGGAGCTATACCTAGTAAAGGAAAATTACCAGTGTCTATAAACGAGACCAAGGCTGGCTCGGGCTTTGAGTCAGGTACATTACGAAGGTTATCATACGGGATACCAGAAGAAGTAGGATTGCAATCCGATAGCCTGCATAGAAAAGTCGATTCACTTGTCAGAATTGGAATTAGTAGAGGAATGATGCCTGGAGCGCAGGTTCTCATAGCTAGAAAAGGAAAGGTAGTTTATGATAAGTCTTTTGGATATCACACCTATACTAAAAAGCGTAAAGTGAAAAGTACAGATGTATATGATGTGGCATCTATGACAAAGATTTTGGCATCCCTTCCTTTACTTATGGAATTAAAAAGTCAAGGCTCTATAAGTCTAGATAATACATTGGGAGATTTAATTCCAGAATTAAAAGGGACTAACAAATCAAATATCACATTAAAAAAGGCATTATCTCATTATGCCCGATTTAAGGCATGGATCCCTTTTTATTTGGCAACTATAGATTCTGTTACAAAAAAACCTTCTAAGGATTACTATAGACCGTCATATTCTAAAGATTTTAATATCAAAGTAGCTGATGAATTATACCTCCGTAGTGATTATACAGATAGTATTATTTCTATTATAGGTGAGAGTGATTTACGAGATAGATTATCCTATAAGTATAGTGACTTACCGTACTATTTAGTAAAAAAATATTTAGAGGATTATTATGGCAAGAATTTAGACGAACTTACTTATGAACGTTTTTATAAACCTATAGGTGCAAATAGATCTGGTTATAGGCCTTTAAATAAATTTACAAAAAAGAGTATTGTTCCTTCTGAAAACGACACATACTGGCGTAATCAAAAAGTACAAGGGTACGTACATGATATGGGGGCTGCTATGCAAAGTAATATGGGAGGACATGCTGGATTGTTTAGCAATTCTAATGATGTTGCAAAAATGATGCAAATGTATTTGCAAAATGGATATTATGGCGGAAAACGATACGTGTCTAAAGAAACTTTAGATGAATTTAATACGTGCCATTTTTGTAATAAAAACGTACGACGAGGTGTAGGCTTTGACAAACCCCAATTATCTGGAAGTGGTCCTACATGTGGTTGTGTGTCTATGACTAGTTTTGGTCATAGTGGGTTTACAGGAACATATACCTGGGCAGATCCAGAAGAAGAAATTGTCTATGTGTTTTTGTCTAACCGTACATTTCCTACAATGGAAAATCGTAAATTAGTTAGTTCAGGATTAAGGACACTTATTCAAGAAGTTATTTATGAGTCTATTATTGAATAGCGGGATAAATTTTTTTGACAACCTATCAAATAAAAAAGAATGAAAATTGCTATAGTATGTTACCCAACCTTTGGAGGTAGTGGTGTTGTCGCTACAGAACTTGGAATCGCACTATCAAAAAGAGGGCATGAGGTACATTTTATTACATATAAACAGCCAGTACGTCTAGCTTTACTGAATGAAAAAATACATTTTCATGAAGTAAATGTTCCAGATTATGCATTATTCCATTATCAACCATATGAACTAGCACTGTCTAGTAAATTGGTTAGAATCATTAAAAAACATAAAATAGATATATTGCATGTACACTATGCAATTCCTCATGCATATGCAGGGTATATGGCCAAAGAAATGCTTAAGCAAGAAAATATTCATATCCCTATGGTAACGACTTTACACGGTACAGATATAACATTGGTAGGGAGTCATCCTTTTTATCGTCCTGCTGTAAGTTTTAGCATCAATAATAGTGATGTTGTTACTTCTGTTTCTCAAAGCCTTAAGACAGATACATTACGTCTTTTTGATATTACAAGGGAGATTGATGTTGTTCCTAATTTTATAGATGTTAGTGCCGCAAATTCTGGATTTACAGATTGTCAACGAGAGTTAATGGCAAATGAAGATGAGCGTATTGTAACACATATTAGTAATTTTAGAAAAGTAAAAAGAATTGAAGATGTTATTGAAGTTTTTCACAGAATTCAATTAGAAATCCCTTCAAAATTACTAATGGTAGGCGAAGGGCCAGAACGGGAAACTGGTGAACGTCTTGTACGAGAATTAGGGCTTGAAGACAAGGTGAAATTTCTTGGAAATAGTAATGAGATCGATAAAATCTTATGCTTCTCAGACTTGTTTTTATTACCCTCAGAAGCCGAAAGTTTTGGTCTAGCTGCTCTAGAAGCAATGGTCAATGAAGTTCCTGTAGTTTCTAGTAATGCAGGAGGGATTCCTGAAGTAAATATTGATGGAGTTACTGGGTATCTATCTAATGTAGGTAATATTGCAGATATGGCACAAAATGCTATTCGTATTTTACAAGATGATGTGATTCTTAGAGAATTTAAACATAATGCAAAAAGAGAAGCTGCTAAGTTTGATATTAATAATATTGTCCCTCTTTATGAAGAACTGTATGAAAAAGCACTTGTCAAAGCGTAACTAGTATAAATCTCTCAATATCTTATTAAACTTTTCTCTTTCTGTTTAGTCATACATGTATAACTAAACATGATTCTATGAGATTTTTATTGATAACATTTTGTGCACTAGCAATTATTTCCTGTTCAGAGGATAATGACACTTCAGAGGATATACTGCAAGAAGAGAATACATCCGATATTGTAACTACTTCGAACTATCTAGAGTACTTAAATATTGATTTTAATAATCTAGATACGTATACTCCTATAAATTTGCCAGATCATTTTGGTGAAGTAGTAAACGCTACTAATACTCCAGTAAATAATATGATAACAAATGATGGTGCTACATTGGGACGTGTTTTGTTCTATGATGAAAATTTAAGTGTTAATAATTCAGTCTCTTGTGCTTCATGTCATAGTCAAGAGCATGGTTTTGATGACCCTAATAGGTTTAGTATAGGTTTTGATGGAGAGATTACGGATGCCCATGCGATGCGATTATTAAATGCGCAGTATTATCTTGGAGAAAATTTCTTTTGGGATAGACGGGCAGAAACTTTAGAAGTGCAGACAACTCAGCCTATAGAAAATAGTATAGAAATGGGGTTTGATAGTGATCATGGTGGGTTTACTGCTGTTATAGAAAAGTTAACAGAACTACCTTATTATCCAGAATTATTCTCTATAGTTTATGGAGATGCTACTATTACAGAAGATAGAATACAAAGAGCACTGGCTCAGTTTATAAGAGCTATGATATCATCAAATAGTAAGTTTGATGAGGGGTATGCTCAAGTATATAACCCAAATGCTCCAGAAAATAATATAGGGCAGGATTTCCCTAACTTTACAAATGAAGAAAACATAGGTAAATCATTATTTATTAATCCTCCACAACAAGGTGGAGTAGGGTGTGCAGCCTGCCATCAACCACCTACATTCTCATTAAATCAAAATTCTCGAAGTAATGGACTAGATGCTGGAGAAACAACAATTTTTAAATCCCCATCTCTTAAAAGTGCCGCTTTATCAAATCATTTTATGCACGATGGACGTTTTGCAAGTCTATCAGAAGTAATTAATCATTATGATACAGGTATTCAAGCGGGACCAGCTCTTGATAATCGTTTACGGGTACCTAATAGCAACAATCCCTTACAATTAAATTTATCTGATACAGAAAAAGAAGCCCTTGAGGCATTTATTGTTACGTTATCTGATGTAGAAATAGAAACAGATAATCGTTTTAGTGATCCATTTATAAATTAACTAATAAAAAAAACCGAGACTTTAATCTCGGTTTTTTTTTATTAGAAATGAGTTTAGAATTGGTATCGGATCCCTAGAGCTATATCAAATTCTAGGTCGTCATCTACATCGTTTATAATTCCAATTTCTGGCCTAAAATCGAGAGAAATAAGTATAGGGAAATCAAAATTATATTCTATACCTACGACACCAGCGGCATTAAAGAAAAATTCGTCTAATTCATCGTTGATAAAAGTATCATCAAAATCAAAAGAACCTACAGCCCCTCCAAAACCTGCATACCAATTAAAATTACCATCTAGATTCCATACCCACTGATATAAACCTGTAAGACGTATTGCATTAAAGTTACTCGCATCACGCCATCCTAGCCCTAGTTCTAATCGATGAGTGTTTCCTAAGTTTCTTTGATAATTTACTTCTGTTCCAAAGCCATCATTGTCCCCTACACGTATTCCAATAGCATTAGATGAGATGTCTTGCGCCATGGTAGTAGCTATAATACTTAAGAATATAATACTGCTTAAAAAAAGTTTTTTCATAATATAATTAGGTTAAGTTGTCTAGTGGATATAACGCATGATATCCCATAAAATTTTGACGTATTTTTGATTTAATGAACAATGCGCTAGATCAACTTTCTAAAGAATTATCTGGAGAACTCCACATAGATAGTCTTCATAAACATATTTATGCTACAGATGCTTCTGTATATAGAATGCTTCCTCTTGCGGTTGTTTATCCTAGAGATACGTTGGATATTATACGTTTGGTTGCTTTCGCGAAAGCAAATCATACAACTCTCATACCACGAACGGCAGGAACTTCTCTTGCGGGACAGTGCGTAGGAGAAGGAATTATCGTAGATGTATCAAAGTATTTTACAGAGATATTACATTTTGACAAACAAAAACAACAGATAACGGTACACCCTGGAGTGATACGTGATGAACTGAATTTATTCTTAGAGCCTCATGGACTCTTTTTTGGGCCAAATACATCTACAGCAAATCGTTGTATGATAGGAGGGATGGTAGGTAATAACTCGTCTGGGACTACTTCCATAAAATATGGAGTTACTCGTGATAAAGTAGTGCGTCTAAAAACAATATTAAGTGATGGTAACGAAGTTGTTTTTGAACCTATGTCTAGTAATGATTTTCAAGAAAAATGCAAACTTAATACACTTGAAGGCTCTATTTATAGAGGGGTATATGAAACGTTACATCCTGGTGAGATTCAACATCAGATCGTTTCAGAGTTTCCTAAGCCAGAAATTCATCGTAGAAATACAGGATATGCTATAGATGAGGTGATCAAACAACAGCCATTTGATTCAAAAGGGCCTTCATTTAATATGTGCACATTATTATCTGGAAGTGAAGGTACATTAGCTTTTACTACTGAGATAACATTACAATTGGATACATTGCCTCCAGCACATGGAGTTATGATTGCAGCTCACTTTATTAGTTTAGAAAATTGCCTGAAAACAGTCGCTCCAGTTATGGAGTTTGATTTATATGGCTGTGAAATGATGGATAAAGTCATATTAGACTGTACAAAAAGTAATAGAGATCAACTTAGAAATCGTTTCTTTATAGAAGGAGATCCCGCGGCTATACTTATGCTTGAGGTTAGAGATCATACGCTAGAAGGGGCCAAAGCAAAAGCATCACAATTAGTACAAACAATAAAAAAATCTAAGCGATCATATGCATTTCCAATCTTAGAAGGGAATGAAATTGACCAAGCTATGGAGTTGCGTAAAGCGGGACTAGGATTATTAGGTAATATTATAGGTGATCGAAAAGCAGTGGCCTGTATAGAAGATACAGCTGTTGCACTACATGATCTGGCAAGTTATATCGAAGAGTTTACACAGATCATGAATGATTATAAACAAGAAGCTGTTTATTATGCTCATGCAGGTGCAGGAGAATTACATTTACGACCTATTCTTAATCTTAAAAAAGAGGAGGATGTTATTCTTTTTAAAGAAATTACAATAGCAGTAGCTACACTAGTAAAAAAGTATAAGGGCTCTATGAGTGGTGAACATGGAGATGGGATTGTGCGTTCTGAATTCCTTGAATTTATGATAGGGAGTAAGAATTATGAGCTAGTTAAAACAATAAAACAACTTTTTGATCCCAATACAATTTTTAATCGAGGAAAGATTGTAAATGCGTATCCTATGGATAAAAATCTACGTTATATAGTAGATAGGGAAGAACCAGATATTAAAACTCTTTTTGATTTTTCGGATCAAGATGGAATCCTGAAAACTGCAGAAAAATGTAATGGTAGTGGTGATTGCCGTAAGCTGCCAAGTGCTGGCGGTACGATGTGCCCTAGTTATAGAGCTACTCGTAATGAAAAAGATACCACTAGAGCTAGAGCAAATGCTTTACGAGAGTTTTTAACCACTTCACAAAAAGAGAATCAATTTGATCATGTAGAACTCAAAGAAGTATTTGATCTATGTATAAGCTGTAAAGCATGCGCAAGTGAATGTCCTAGTACAGTAGATATGGCCACACTTAAAGCTGAATTTGAATATCAATACCAAAAAGCAAATGGCAGTAGTATACGCACAAAATTATTTGCACACACTACACGTGTAAATAAATATGCCTCTAAAGTACCATGGGCATATAATGCGATGTTATCTATAGCTGGAGGGCTTACTAAAAGGGTATTAGGAATCGAATCAAAACGTAGCCTGCCTAAACTAAATATCTTTAAAAAGGATTATACTATTGCAAAACGGTCTAGTAACTATATAGGCTATAAATCAAAACCTTTAAAGAAAGTCTTATTATATATAGATGAGTTTACACAGTATTTAGATGGAAATATAGGTAGTGATGCTTATGAACTCTTAGTTAAATTGGGATACGAAGTAGAGGTTATTGAACATATGGAGAGTGGCCGAAGCTATATTTCGAAAGGTTTTTTAGAACAAGCAAAACGACTTGCAAACGATAATTCGGTTATATTACATAAAATGCTTGATCAGACATCTGTACTAGTCGGTATAGAACCTTCGGCAATTCTCACGTTTAGAGATGAATATAAAAGACTTATCGATGATAAGGCGATTGCAGAAAGTATTGCCAATGTAAGTTTTCTCATAGAAGAATTTTTACATAATGAGATGAAAGCGGGAATTATAGATACTTCTCAATTTACAACCAAACCCAAATCTTTAAAGATTCATGGGCATTGCCATCAGAAATCACTTTCTTCGATAGAGCATACCTTTTCTATTTTAAATCTACCTGAAAATTATACCCCTAGAATCATACCATCGGGATGTTGTGGTATGGCAGGAAGCTTTGGATATGAAAAGGAACACTATGAGATAAGCATGAAAATAGGAGCACAAACATTATTTCCAGCAATACAAAAAGCAACTGATGACACTCTTATTGTAGCTAACGGTACAAGTTGCAGACATCAAATCAAAGATGGGACAAAGCGCACTGCATTGCACCCAGTGAGTATTCTTAAGGCCGCTTTACTATCTTAATACTGGCAGCGTCGTTTTTGCTTTTTTTAATTGATTCTGTAATAATGATTGTAATAATACATTCTCTTTATGAATATCTATATTTAGATACTATTATGAAGAGTTATAATTTTTAATATTCAATGGTAACCTTTACATTTGATTTAAAATCTTTTCTATGGCAGGTAATACCTACGGCACTCTTTTTAAGTTAACTACATTTGGAGAATCTCACGGTAAAGCAATAGGCGGTATTATAGACGGATGTCCTGCAGGACTAACACTAGATTTTGATCTTATTCAACAGGAACTTGAACGTCGTAAGCCTGGACAATCAAAAATAGTCACACAACGTAAAGAACCTGATACTGTTACTTTCTTGTCGGGAATATTTGAAGGAAAAACAACAGGAACCCCTATAGGCTTTGAGATTATTAATACCAATCAAAAATCTAAGGACTATGGGCATATTAAAGATACGTATCGCCCTAGTCATGCAGATTATACGTATGATAAAAAATATGGAAATCGCGATTATAGAGGAGGCGGTCGCTCATCTGCTAGAGAGACAGCGAGTAGAGTCGTTGCAGGAACAATTGCCAAGCAATTTTTAAAAGACGTTAAAATTCACTCATTTACTTCTTCCGTTGGGGAATTACAAATGAATACTCCCTATCAAGACTTGGATTTTTCATTGATTGATAGTAATGATGTACGTTGTCCTGATCCCGCTTTCGCGAAAGCATTTATAGAAAAAATAAAAGCAATTAAAAAAGAAGGCGATACTGTAGGAGGTGTAATTACTTGCGTGATACAAAATGTTCCTGTAGGTCTTGGAGAACCTGTATTTGATAAACTGCATGCAGAACTAGGAAAAGCAATGCTATCTATAAATGCTGTAAAAGGATTTGAATACGGTAGCGGTTTTGAAGGAGCCAAAATGAAAGGAAGCGACCATAATGATATTTTTAATTCTGATGGAAGTACAAAAACAAACTTGAGTGGAGGTGTACAAGGAGGGATAAGTAATGGGATGGATATATACTTTAAAGTCGCTTTTAAACCAGTTGCTACCGTAATGCAAAAACAACAAACTATTAATGCCAGTGGTGAAGTTGTAGATATGCAGGGCAAAGGAAGGCATGATCCTTGTGTGGTTCCAAGAGCTGTACCTATCGTAGATGCAATGGCGGCATTGGTACTAGCAGACTTTGTATTAAGAGATAAATCAATACGATTATAACTTTAATTATGGATTCAGGTCTCTGAATTCTTTATACTATATATATGAGAAAACTTGCATTACACTGGAAGATATTACTAGGCATGGTTCTAGGTGTTGTTTTTGCTCTAATAATGACTAATTTTGATTGGGGAAGAAGTTTTATAAGTGACTGGATCAAACCCTTTGGTACTATTTTTATTAATTCTTTAAAATTAATAGCCATTCCATTAATACTAGCAGCGTTGATAAAAGGAGTTTCTGATCTAAAGGATATTTCTAAGCTTTCTGCTATGGGTGGTCGTACGATTATTACCTACTTAATTACAACAGTTATTGCTGTTTCAATAGGACTTACGCTTGTAAATATTGTTAATCCAGGAAAATCTATTTCTGAAGATACGCGTACTGAACTTGTAGAAGGCTATACAGACAGTACTTCAAAATATAAAGAGACAGCGAGGATGAAAAAAGAGAGTGGTCCACTAAAAGCTTTAGAAGATTTGGTCCCTCAAAACATATTTTCGGCAGCGACGAGTAATCGTAATATGTTGCAAGTAATCTTTTTTGCAGTATTTTTTGGGGTAGGGTTGATCCTTATTCCTGAAGAAAAAGCAAAAACGGTAAAATCATTTTTTGACGGTGTTAATGAAGTCATACTTAAAATGGTAGATCTGATTATGCTGGCAGCACCCTATGGAGTTTTTGCACTCTTAGCTGCTCTTGTTGTAGAATCTCCCAATGCAGACTTATTTAAAGCTCTTGCATGGTATGCACTTACTGTTGTTTCTGGGCTTTTGGTTATGATAGGGATCTATATGCTTATCGTATTTATTTTTACAAAAAAGAAACCTACATTTTTCTTAAATGGAATTTCTCCAGCTCAGTTACTGGCTTTTTCCACGAGTTCAAGTGCAGCAACATTACCAGTGACGATGGAACGAGTTACTGAACATTTAGGCGTAGAAGAAGAAGTCGCTAGTTTTGTATTGCCTATAGGAGCTACCATTAATATGGATGGAACAAGCTTATACCAAGCTGTAGCTGCAGTTTTTATTGCTCAAGCTTTTGGAATGGAACTTACCTTTGCTACACAGCTAGGAATTATTGCTACAGCAACACTAGCATCTATTGGAAGTGCAGCAGTACCTGGTGCAGGGATGGTAATGCTGGTAGGAGTATTGGGATATGCAGGAATTCCAGAAGCAGGGCTAGCTTTGATATTTGCTGTAGATAGACCTTTGGATATGTGCCGTACTGTAGTTAATGTAACTGGTGATGCAACAGTTTCTATGGTTGTTGCAAAATCTGTAAACAAATTAAAAGATCCAAAGCGAAAAGATTGGGATGATAATTATAAAAAATAAATCGTAATTAATTAACCGATATATTTTTCTATCGCATACCTTGTTATATAACCGATTAATGTAAAACAACTTTTCTATTAAATTATATTTTAATACCTAACTTTTTTTGGTATTTTGGTTTGACTAAAAAAGAGCCAAAATGAATGTTTGTTTTATAATGTATCCATGGGATCAGATGGATCCCGAAAATGACACAACATTGTGTTTAATACACGAATGTGTTAAACGTAATCATGGTGTTGCCATAACAACGCCTGCAAATCTTACTATACGTGACAGCGAAACCTTTGCTTTTTCTAAAGCAATCAATCGCATGGAGAAAATCCCAAGTAATTTAAAGTCCTTTCATAAAAAGGCAGAATTACGAGAAGAAATGTTACCTCTTGCAGGTTTTGATGTGATTATATTACGTAGCAACCCTCCTTTGGATATGATTATGCTCAACTTCCTAGATTCTGTAAAGGATGACGTATTTATTATGAATGATGTGGATGGAATACGAAGAGCAAATAATAAATTATATACTGCTGCTTTTGAAGATAATACCCGAGATTTTATTCCTCGTACTCATGTAACAAAGAATAAAGATTATTTAATAAAAATGATCAAAGAGTCTGATGAGGATAAAATGATATTAAAACCTTTAAATGGATTTGGTGGTTCTGGTGTAATACTTATTGAAAAAAGAGCAATGTCTAGTATACGATCGTTACTAGATTTTTATATCGATAATAAAGATGGAACTACAAATTATGTAATTCTTCAAGATTATATTCCTGGGGCAGATCAAGGAGATGTTCGTATACTTATCTTGAATGGCAAACCTATTGGAGCCATGAAAAGAGTTCCAGGTACGGATGATCACCGTTCAAATGTGTCTGCAGGCGGTAGTGTTCAAAAGCATACACTTACTAAACAAGAAAAAGAATTATGTAGACGTATCGGCCCAAAACTTGTAAAAGATGGTTTGTATTTTGTTGGCATTGATGTAATCAATGGGATGCTTGTAGAAGTAAATGTAATGAGCCCTGGAGGGGTTACATATATCAACAAAGTATATAAAGTAAAACTTCAAGAAAAAGTGATTAACTTTATAGAAGACAAAGTTTTGGAAAAAGTAAGTAGAATAGAACGAAGAGCAAAACTTAGAAAAACAGTTGAAGATGCTTAGACTTACTATAACCGATATGATTGAAAAGATCCATAAGGAAGAACCCTTTCATGCGGTATCTAGTGACTACTCATTTACTTTAAAAATAGAAGAGTATACATACTTTCTATGTGGCGCAGTACATGACGGACATCAATTTCGGAAAGAGCTATGGGATAACTGCTTGCACACAGAATATGAACGTTGGTATGAGGAAGATCCTTGCACTAAGCAAATGGTGCAAAGTAATCCTATGGTTATCGCTGGGTGTGATAGTAGATTTGAGTATGATCTCAATCGAGCTCCAGATACTGCTATATATATAGACGCATGGGGAAAACAATTGTGGAAGAATACTTTAGATACTACTCAAAAACAAAAAAGTTTAGAAAAACATTCCAATTTTTATAAAGTAGTGCATGCACTTGTTTCAAAAATGGAAGAGAAATTTGGAGCTGCGATTGTGTATGATATGCATTCTTATAATTGGAAGCGTTGGGATAGACCCGTACCTGTAATTAATCTAGGAACTGCAAATATAGATAATAGTAGGTACGCTCCTTTTGCACAAGCATGGTGTGACTCACTGGCTACGTTACAATTACCACATGATATAGAAGCTACAGCTGCTATAAATGATACCTTTCAAGGAAATGGATACTTTTTAAAATACATCACATCACATTTTGATCAAACGTTAGTTCTTGCTACAGAATTTTCAAAAATCTATTGTGATGAGTATGCGTATATTTTATATCCAGAAGTTGTAGATGCTATTGAACAACAGCTCAAACTTAAGCTTCGTAACCATGCAATCACGTATTATAACGATTATATATTGAAAAACGGATTGTTACCTGATTAGTCCAAAGGAATTCTTTAATTTTGATGATTTAAAATACATATGCATTTCCAAGCTGTAGATACACATTCCGATATTTTTGAAATAGATCAAAACCTTGATCGACTAGTCCATAATATTGAGCTACTCAATTATTTAAACCCACTTAATATTGAGCAAGAAAAAAAGAAATTTTTTGCTAGTAAATACAGTCAAAATCCCCAATTTAAGTATCGCAAGATTAAATTTAGTCCTTTTAAATTACAACGATTATTTTTTAATCAACGCCTAGAACGTATAGAAGATGATGATATTCGTAGATTATATAGGGATATTATTTATGAATACTCTGGATTGATAGAATGTATTGAGACCATAGGGAAGGGGAAACAATTTTATTATAATAGCTTAAAAGTTTTTGGAACTCCTAAAGAACGAGATGTTGAAAACGCACGTTTTATTCTTCATTTTGCAAATGAAGAAGAAGGAGAGAAAATGATCCCTAAATATAATGTGAATGAGGCTCAAACTTTTTTTGAAGAGTTTGGTAAACGATATGATTTTGATTTTAATATCAAACAAAGCAATCATATCTCTGCCGCCGCCATGGTCTTAAACGCATCAGACACTATGATGCTTAAAAAAAATCATAAGTTTTGTGAGAATCAAATCAAAGTACTCGCAAATCATGAAATAGGAGTACATCTAGTAACCACTCATAATGGTAAAGCACAGCCATTAAAAATATTTTCAAATGGTTTTGTAAATAATACAGAGACACAAGAAGGACTTGCTGTGTTGAGTGAGTACATGAGTAATAATCTCACACTTACGCGCTTAAAAGAGCTCTCATATAGAGTGATTGCAGCAGATAGTTTGATAAAAGGATATAGTTTTGTAGATACCTTTGATTTACTATATAATCAGTATAAAGTCTCCAGAGATAGTGCTTGGCAAATTACACTGCGTGTCCATAGAGGTGGAGGTTTTACAAAAGACTTTTTATATCTGACAGGTTTAAAAAAGGTCTATGACTATTATCAAAATGGGAATGATCTTTCTTTATTACTTACTGGGAAGGTTACTATTGAAAGTTTACCAGTGATTAACAAATTAATGGAACTAGGCCTAGCAATTCCAAGCGCACATATTACAGATTCATATTCAGAAAATCAAAATGAGAATAAAAAACTTGATTTTATTCTTAGAAATTTAAAATAGGCTTTTAAGTAACACAATGTTGCTCATTTATTTCTGATACAAAACAGCCATTGATAGTTTAGGAACTTCTAATTCACTAGAAACAGGTGTGTTTTTATTAAATTCATCCCCTAATACAGCGATATTCCAATCTTCTTCCAACGGGTATTGTATAGGAGTTGTTTTTGCATTGTATATAACATAAATATCCTTCCAGTCATCGCCATTTGCATGATTGCTTATTTGATAACTTACAACACCTTTATCAACAGTATTGAATACAAGGTTCTTACGAACATCATCGGATGTAGGCATTCTAAATGCGGGATGTGACTTACGTAATGCAATTAGATTTTTATAATACGTAACAACATTATGATAGGTTGTTTTACGGCTCCAATCTAGTTGATTAATGATATCTGGTAGGTTGTATGAGTTGTGCTCTTCATTTTTTGTGCGAAGCATCTCAGCCCCAGCATGAATAAATGGAATTCCTTGTGAGGTAAGAACAATAGCATTTGCAAGTTTGTCCATCGCTATGATATCTTCTTCAGAAGCATCTCTGCGTGATACATGAAGTTTATCATAGATGGTATGATTATCATGACAAGACACATATGAGATCGCTTGCCAAGGTTCATTAGTCCATGGCGCGTCCGAGTAATTAACAGCTTTATAGTCTATTTGTGGGTGTTGTATAGATCCTACGACGCCAAATTTTATAGATTCTTCAGTATTTTGTGCTCCACTTACAAATCCTGTGCTTTGATCATCAAATACGGAACCTTTAATACCATCACGTATATCATCACTGAAAGCAGTAATGGCTGGCATTTGTTTTGTGTGAGCTTTAAGAGCTCGCTTTTCTATCGGTAACGGAGATTCTCCAGCTGTCCAACCCTCACCATAGACAAAAATAGAAGGGTTTACTTCTTTTAAAGCTTCGGTGACAGCATTCATAGTTTCTATATCATGGATACCCATGAGGTCAAATCGAAACCCATCTAGATGATATTCCTCTGCCCAGTAGGTTACAGAATTAATAATGAATTCTCGCATCATTTCACGATCAGAAGCTGTCTCATTTCCACATGCAGACGCATCAGAGTAGCTACCATCTTCATTTTGACGATAATAATACCCTGGAAATTCTAAGCTGAAATTTGAGGCATCTGTATTTCCTCCTTCTCCAGGCATTCCAGTATGATTATAGACAACGTCTAAGATGACACCTATTCCATTTTTATGAAAACCAGATACCATTTTTTTGAATTCTTTTATACGGACTTCCGCATTATAAGGATCTGAAGAAAAAGACCCTTCAGGGACATTATAATTTTGAGGGTCATATCCCCAATTAAACTGGGCACTATCTAATTTGGTCTCGTCAATAGAGTAATGGTCATACGTTGGTAATAGATGTACATATGAAATACCCATTTCTAGCATATGATCAAACCCAGTCATCTTTCCATTAGGATCTTTAGTCCCTTTTTCAATTAATCCCATGTATTTTCCAGGCATAGATGATCCTGATTCTGGTTGTATTGTCATATCGCGTATATGCAATTCATAGATAATAGCATCATTTGGGCTTTTTAAGGTGGGTCCTTTATCTGTTTCCCATCCTTCAGGATTGGTGCTTTTTAAATCTAAAACCATAGCTCTTTGCCCATTTACGCCTACTGCTTGTGCATAAATCCCAGGAGTCTCTTGTAGCCATTGCTGATTTTTCATTATTTGATACGTATAATATGTACCATTATAATCTCCCTTTAATGTCTTTGTCCAGATACCATTTGTATTAGGTTCTAAAGCATGTGTTGCAATAGGATCTCCACCATTGCCACTTTTATATAAATGTAATTGTACTTGTGATGCAACAGGAGACCATATTTTGAATGTTGTAGACTCTTTTGAATAGTCTAACCATAAGTTTGTATCTATGGGAGTTTTGTAATCTCTAAAAGCAGTATGTACTTCTGGAGTATATGGTATTGAAGATTTTTCTTTACAAGAAATGGAAGCCATAAAAATAAGTATAAGAAGGAAACGATGCATAAGTGATGACTCTTTGATTAGCATATTACAGGTGGTACGCTTTCGCGAAAGCATACTCAAAAATAACACGCTTTTTATTCTTATACTAAAAGCATATCTATTTTTACGAAAATCTCAATAGGAACGTATTTCTTTATTTTATTCTCTAATTGAACGTTCTATAAACTTTAGAATAGCTTCCCAAGATCTAATAGCTGCAAGAGCATTTCCTTTGTCACTACCTCCTTTTGCGGCCCTTCCTTTAGAATAATCTTCTGCAGGAAGATAGGGGATACCACAGCCTTGACCACCGCCAGCAAAATTATGTCCAGCATCTGGATAAGAGAGATGCATAAACTCATGCTTAAACTTTTTTTCTTGTAATCTTTTAATCATCATTTCAGACATCATAGTTGCGGGCCATACTTGATCGTCTTTTCCTGATATAAAGAGGATAGGACATTGAATATCTTCTACTGGAATTAAAGATTTTTGTATTTGTTCTTTATTTGAAAAGGCACTTAAGAACTTTGGGCCATCTCTAAACTGTATATTATTTTTAATAAATTCGTTTTCTATTTTTTCAGAGTCTTCATCTGTATACTCTGCATATGGAAATGGTACGCCTTTATAAGACCATGATGACTTTTTATCTTCCCATCCAAACCAAACAACATTAGATGGGGCTTGTGCAATAACAAATTGCAAACCATCATATTTTGTAGCATATAGCATTGCAAGTTCAGAACCTCTTGATCTGCCTATAATTCCAATTTTATTAGGGTCTATTTCTGGTTGTTGCTGTAGCCATTTATGGGCTTTGGCTACATATTCTAATGGTATTTCGATGATACCATCCGGTAAGGAATCATGTTTAAAATATTTTAGATTTAAAACAGCATAGCCTTCACTAGCATATAAAGAAGACCGTTCTTGTCGAAAACTTCCTCCAGATCCACCTATAAAAATGATTGCAGGGCGTTTTTTAGTCGCTGCTGGTAGATAGTAATTTGCAATAATACTATCACGTTTTTGATAAGTACTTATTTTTAAACTATCTAGCTCTCTCGTACTTTTCCTATAGATGGTTTTTGTTGCTATTATCGTATCATTTATACTTACTTCAAGAGTTGTCTCAAAACCACTATTAGTTGCTATCTGATGATACTCATCACTCTGTAATGACCAAAATAACCCCATAGGATATATACCTACATAGGTGCCATCGACAGAAGGTTGTTTGGAAAGATCTATTTTCCCTTGATTATTAGAGATATAAATTGCCTTTGAACTCCACGTTTTAGATCGTGCATCTACAGTCTTTAAAGTGAGTATTACTCGTTGATTAGGAGGAAGATTGTAAATCTTAATATCAATGGGTTTATGATATAGTGAGGTTTTGGGATGTATCTCTATAGACACATTTTTATTAGTACTTTGAGCATTAATAAAATGATTTACTAGGCATATTATAAGTATCGTTTTTAATAGTCTCATATGTAAATATGCTATTTTGTTTACTAATAAGACGTATATAAACCGTAAAAGGTTGTTTTTTTAGATACATTTATTTAAAAATTTACGATGTATTTGAGAACTGGGATAGCTCCTGCTTGCTGTTGTGCATCTATTTCGAGTGTATTTTCCAATCTGTTAAAATTTATATCTGGAATAAACTCATTGAGTCTATTGGTTACATTTTGAATATTAAGGCTTATGGTATGCGATGATTTTTTACGTTGCCATCTATAGCCATAGGGACATCGCATAATGATTGATAGTATGCCTCGATTTTTAATCTTGTTTTTTCTGTTAGTAAGAAATCATATTCTTTTACGTGATGAAAAGATTTAGATAGTTTAGCATCTGTATTTGGAAATAAGAAACGTAGCGATACAAATTATTTTTAAGTGGATTAAATAGGAGTTAAAAGGGACTATCGTTATTCTTCGATTCTCCAAAAGATAAATGAGATTTCAAAATCATCTCCTGATACAGAGGCAGATAACACATCATCAAAATAGGAGTACTGTATTTTTTTTGGGAAATCATGTGTAGGGTTTTCAGCAATAAAACGATGCGGAGTCTTATCAGTAAGAGTAAATAATGTTGGAGATTCATTGACTCCCGTAACTTCTAGAGTCCAGAGACTGTCCTTTTTAAATAAGCGAAGTTCTTCTTTAAAAACAGTGTCATTTTTTTGTAATGTATATCCTAGGCCCTCATATTCATATTGCGTTATCTTTTTCCAATGTTCAAAAGTTTGTTTGCCTTCTTTTTCATTAGTACGTTCCCAGTTACCTAAAAGAAAATCTAACTCTCCTTTTTCTAATGCAGTTGTTTTTTTTTGAGTACAACTCAGTAGAATTAATAATAGAATTATATAAGAGTATATGTTTTTCACACCAAAAAGATACAATATTTATCAATTTTGTTGTTTAAAAAATTGAAAATACGTCATTTATAAAGAGATTAAATATTCATATCTATATAATAGATATCTATGGTTCTATATGTATTGATCATCAGTATTGTGTATTGTTTTGTTTTTACGCTTTCGCGAAAGCGTATATCTTAGAAAGGTTTTTTTGATGATATTTTGAAGAAGATAATAGATGTAATAAGACCTACTATCGAAAATCCTGCTAACGTCCAAAATACAGCATGATGCCCTTCTTTACCAGGCATTCCATCCAAAAGATATCCAATAAGAGGGCCTGCAAAAATGTCTGGAGTATATCCTATAAATGAAATGATTCCTACAGCAGTTCCTGTAAGTGTTAATGGGATATGTCCTTCTTTCATAACTGCAAAATATAATACACGTGCAGCATATACACCTATAGCAGTAACAATAATGGCAAGAAAGAATAGGGGGGTAGTACCTTCTTCTAAGATTCCAGATGCAAATAAAATAGCCCCTATTACTGAGAGTGCAAATCCTATACATAAATAAATAGATGCTCTAGATCTATCTGCCAAAAACCCAATAACGACCCCTACTACGGAGCGTATAAATAGGAGGAAAGTACCTGTCTTTGCGGCATCTACTTCGCTGTAATTCATTACTTCTCGTGCATATAATGAAAATACATCGGTTATTTTATATCCTACATATGCACATAAAATAATAATCATTAGCAACCATACTGCGGGAAGTTTAAGTACAGTCTTGATAGCATCTATGGTTATTTTTTCTCTAATTACAGACTCATCCTCACGATCTATTTTAAGAAAGAAGAATACAATAACGCCTATAATAGCTACGATAATTGAAGACGTATATACGACTTGATTAAAAGCTTCAGTTTGTTGTATTGGTGTTAATTCTGTATGAGAATCTTTTACAAATAAAGAAAATATTATAATCCCTAATACTCCAAATAGGGCACCTACAAGACCACGTCCTCCATCTAAAAAACCAAATGCTTTCCCTTGATTTGTAGCTCCTCCCCAAACACGTGTTGCTTTAATCATAGCAGCCCAAAAGAGGAATATAGTCGTAAAGCCCCAAAACCCATATAGAATTTTTAATGTATTAAGTGATGGATTATCAGCATACACTAATCCTCCTAAAGCTGTTAAGATAAGTGCTATACCCATTAACTTACGTGGTTGATACTTATCTGCTAAGGGACCACCTACAAGGTACGATCCTAATGCTACTAACCCATAAATAGAAAAGCAATATCCAATCTCTGTATTTGTGATTTGAAAGACATCTAGCACTGTAGCTCGAAATACTCTTGCGAGTACAAATGGAAGTATAAAAACAGCTTCTCCTGCAAGGATTAGAAGTATAATATATATTATAGACTGTGAATTATATTTAGATTGCAAGTGCTATTTTTTGAGATTTCCTTATGCTTCTCAATATAGTGTAGAAATATGTGAATATGATGCCCATGCTTAGATTTGTTTCTCTTTATATAGAATTAGCTCAAGTAATTCTTAAGTTGTTCTTTAATAAAGTAATTCCAACCCTGAACTCCGCTTTCTCTTTTAAACTCTGGAATATCATTTGGAAATTTTTCAGTGGTAATAAAACTGAAGTGTAATATTGTTTGATTTTCATTTCGCGAAAGCTCAAAAATAGAAATACCACTACCTGTATAGCTTTCAAATGTCCATTCATAGGCTATTTTCTTCATAGGGATAACTTCAGTGACCTTCCATTTATGAGGAAAAACGCGTTCCTCTGTCTTAACTATGAATTGTGTTTCAAAACCTTCTATAGGTTCAAAAGATGGGATATTTGAAAAATACCATTGAACCATTTCTTCATGTACAGTTAGTGCATTCCATACATGCGCTAAGGGTGCCTCAAAAGTTTGGGTAATTACTATTGGATTATCAAATGAATTCATTACTCCTTTTGTTTGATTATAATACAATCTTAAAGATAACTAATCTATGTGTCACCTAATTTAATGGGTAAGATCTTTTTATAGGTTAAAGATCTCCATATCCATTCTAAAGGGCCGTATTTGAAGTAGGATAACCAGATTTTACTATAAATCAATTGAAAGATAAATACAGCTACTGCTAGTCCAAAAGTTTGTGAAGGACGTAATGTTTCATACATACTGAGCCCAACAGAAGTAAATAAAAAAACACCAATCACACTTTGCATGATATAATTTGTCAATGCCATTCTACCTACATACCTAAAAGGCGACAATACTTTTTTCCATCTAGTAAAATACCAAATCCATGCAATCAACCATAAGTAAAATAATCCCATGGCTATATCCGAAAGTACCATTAATTTTATAAAATAGGGACGTAGACTAGACCTGTAGATATCTATATTGGGGAGTACAAATAAGAATAATAACCTATAGCAATTAGTAAAAACAAAAGTAATTAGCATCGGTTTTTTAATACGTTGCGTATACACATCTATAGATTTGTAGATCTTATTTTTTCCTATGTAAAGCCCAATTAAAAACATGGACAAGGCTACTGGTGCTAGAAAACCTAAAAGCATTGGGATATTAGAAAGATATTCCATGCTTCGTAATTTTATTCCGTCTAAATAGCTTCCATTTCGTATGATATCGTTTACGATAACTCCTGTATAATCATTTAAATAGCTATGCGGTTGAAAATGAATCGTAGTGAATATATATTCTATCAAAGGATTATAAAAAGGGAATACTAAAAGTATAGATGCCATTAAAAGTAGACTCCGATTCGTTTTTTTTATGATTATTGTTGTCAAAAGACCTAAGATGGCATAGATATGTAGTACATCTCCAGACCATAAAAAGATTATGTGAAATAGGCCTATAGAAAATAAGATAAGCATCCTTCGTATAAAGAATGGAGTCGCAGATGTATTTGAATCACTGAGTTTGAGCGCTTGCATAGCAATGCCTAATCCAAAAAGCAATGAAAATATTGGAAAGAACTTTGTATAAAAAAAGAGCTGTAATAGCACCTCGAATATGTGATCAATTTTTGAAGTCCATTGTTTTGCAAATTCATCTTGATTAAGGAATGTCGAATTCATAATGACACTATTAACCACAAAAATGCCAAAAACTGCAAACCCTCTATAGATATCTAAGATTTCTATTCGTTGTTGTACTCGTATGGGTTGTTTATTCAACAGTAAGATATTTATTCAATAGTTGATGAATATATTAATTATATTGGATTTGAAGGGTTTCATAGCTCACTTTTTCAATTGACCAATGTTCCTTTAAATTCCATCAAATATTGCCCAACTTACATCTATTTTAAACCCTTCTTATGATAAAAGAAGTAAAGTGTGTATTTCCAAATTTAATAGTCTTTGATTTTTTTTTGGAAATAGGTATAATGGTTTAAGTACTAATAGATGTGGATCTAATTAAATGTAATAATATCGTTTAACTCATTTCTTATTTTTTCAAATGACATTTCTATTCCATTAGAGATATCTATATTGATAAGCCCTTTAATATCACTTGGTATTTCTAATTTCCCTTTTCTTAACAGAATAATCCGACCAGATTTTCTTCCAAGTTTACCCATAAAATAACCTAGTTCTAAAATGACATTTTGCCGAGCTCTTTTAGTAGAGTTTAATAAAGTATCATCTGGTGTTAGCAGGACAAAAACGACATCTATTAATTCACTATAATGTTCAAATTTTTCAATTATAGTTTGCCCTCCACTTGGCATATGCTTTAGGATCACGGGTTCTTTAAATTTCAAGCTATTTTGTAGAAAATTTTTCAATGCCATCATACTTAATTCATCATGTCCATGAACAATAAAAGGAGTGAGACTTATAGAAGGAGTTTTCTTTTTTGAAGAAACGGCTATTTTTTTTTGTTCTTCTTCGATCGTGATTTCTGCTTTTTCAATTACTTCTTCTATAACAGTCTCTAGTTTAGTTTTACTGATTAAAAAATTTTTGTGGGCAATATTTAAAAGATTTATATATTTTTTTTTAAAAAAATCACTAATCTTATTGCTATCTTGAATACGTTCTATTAAGTTATTAATGTTTGTAACCATTTTTATAAAGTATCACTATACTGTTTTTTAATTCTATCCTGAATTTGTTTAATCTTTACTTCATCTGTGTTTAATTCAAAAAGGCAATAATTTTGTCCTGGTTGAAACTGTTCACAGTTATGTGGAGCGTGAGTTATTTCTAAAGGTTGTTGTGTAACTTTTTCTAAAACTCCTCTAATGTAACCAGCAATAAAACTGCATAGATTTGTATGGTTTTCATCTCTTTTGTATACTATAAAATTATCTGATAATTTAATTGTAAAGGACAATTTTTTTGTACTTCCATAATCAATTTTACTATTTTCATTTTCAACTAAATCAAGTTTGCCAAATCCTACATCTGAATCAAATTTACACCATTCTTCAATCTTTTTTTTAAGGGTAAAGTCTTCATTCTTCCTTTGAATTATTTCATGCATAACCCACCCAAAATTAAGGCCGCTTTTATATCCTGAATCAAGAATAATAGATTTTGGTATTTTTCTTATTTCTTCTACTTGTAAATTAAGTTTATGGCTGGCACTTATTTTTTTTATATTATTTTCAACACCTTCATAGATATTTGATAAAATGTTATCAAAAGTTTCAACTTTGAATGCTATATTTCTGCTTTCATCATTTTTATTGATAAGAAGACCTCTATACTGAATCCATTCAAATTCTCTTTTGTCAATCTTCTCCATATCCTTACGTTCGTCAGGAGTGTATATATAATTTAAATTACTTTCGATTTTATTTAGTCTTCCTTGAGTATCTGTTATCCGTTCTATTTCTGCTTTCATATGTTGAAAATTTGCAAGTAGATGATACTCTTCAACTATCATATTCGGTAACCTTGCAAGTAATAAGGATGTAATAGAACTTAAGATTTGTTGAGTGCCTAATTTTACTTCAGGCTTATCTTTATTGTTTTTGTCTTCACAATATTCTATTAAATATGCTATCTGATTATAATTATATGAACTTAGCAAACACGAGTATTTTTCATAATTACCTTTTGCAATGTTGAAATATTTTACGCTTTGATCATCTAATAACTTGCATATTACGTGTAATTGTAATTCTTCTAGAGGGATTTTATCATTTGTTGTTACCTTTCTTTTTTCTCCTAGACTCTTTATTTTTTGGGAATATGAATTTTCATTTGCTAAATCCAACCTTCGATGATTCTCATCTATAATACTAATTACTAATTTTTTTAATAATATTTTACAACTTACTGCACATTCTGGGTATTTGCCATAATCGAATAATTCTCTTGCTTTTGAGTATTCAGTTTCAAAAATTGACAATTTACTTTCTGTATCATTTTTGTCATTTGAATTATATTCAAATGTTTTGTCTTGCTTTTCATCATTAACTTTATCTGTATTTTGATGATTTACATTATTATCAACTTTTTTTGTCATAACTTTTAATTTACATCAGTATAAAGGCTAAAGAAAATTGCTCTACATTGAATTGAGCAATTTTCTGCAACTAAAGAAATATAAACTGGGTTACCAGATTGGACAACATTTCTTGAAGTCTTTGTAGCATCAAATACTAAATTCCCATTTTCATTTATTTGTTCAATATCATTAATGGAATAGACACATTCAGCAGACTTATCGCTTGTAGAAACAGTAGCGTTTGGATTATTTATGAAAACCTTTATATTAATTTTCTTATTGGTATTTTCCTTTTTAACTTTTAGTCCTTGTATCCTTATAAGGGAACTGTTTAGTTTAGCCGCTACATATTTTCCAGGAATATTTTTTCCTACCGTTATAATTCTGGTAGTTTCATTTTTTATGTATTCAAAATCACTTTTATCTTTCCACTTTAAATCATGTAGATTTTTACTTTGCTCACCTCTTTGAGAGAATTGAAGTTGATTATGTGTATCCTGAATATTTCCAAACCTGATTAATGCCCAACTAATTTTCCCTAAGGCAGCTTCTAATGTAAGGTCCAACCCGCTAGTAACACCTGCTTCCAGTAACCCACCACTAGCTTCATAAAGCCCCATTTCTACAGTACCTTGCAAACATTGAGTAACATTAAATACAGGAATAGGTTTTGCATAACCTTCACCACCTTTTACAGCTTCGCTTATTACATCTATAAAACCTTGTGATGTTTGCATATTTCCCGTTCCATAGGTAAGAAGAATTACTCCATCTATACCTTCAGTTTTTAAATCTCGTTCTAATTGATCTGGAGTTATGCTAGGATTAACAGGAATTACTTTGATGTCATTATTTGAATTTTCAGTAATATCAGTAATAAAAAAATCTGCATTTTCATTATTAATATCTAAAATCAACTCTTCCCTAATATCAATGTGTTCACCTAACTTACCTATAGGATCATAATTGGGACTTATAAACCCTATAAATCCACTTGAACTATATTTAGTAGCCCTATTTCCTCTTAAAAGAGTATCTCTAAAACACAATAAGACTTCAGGAATTTTAGGTAGGCTTTTTGCCTTATAACCAGCTATATGGACGGAAGTCACTAAATTCTGAACAGCATCTGTTCTTGGGTCTGTAATTGGTAATTGGGAACCAGTCACGATAACTGGTTTTTGTAAATTATTTAATATGAAAGATAGCGCAGAAGTAGTATAAGCCATAGTATCGGTACCATGTAAAATGACAAACCCATCAAAATCTTCATAGTATTCAAAAATAATTTTTGCCATAGTGACCCAATGCACAGACATAACATCTGAAGAGTCTACTGGTTTTTTAAAAGAAACCATCCCTAATTCAATCCCTTCTCTAAACCCTAAATTTGGTACTACATCTAGGAGTTCCTTCAATGAAGCTGGTTTTAACTTTTTTATGTTTGGATTTCCAGGGTTTTCAGGAATCATTCCTATAGTACCACCTGTAAAGATGATGCACACTTTAGCTTTTCTTTTGTTTCTGTCAAGGCTTACTGTTTTTAAATCACTGTATTCTACTGTTTTCATACTAAAAAATTTTAAAGCAAATATTAGTTAAACCCTTTGAGCAGTCAATCGTTAGAATTATTGTTTTTATATCATCAAAACTGATGAGTAAATTGATCATTTTTTATGGATATAGATATAATCCACATTTATAAGGATGAAAAACACTTGATTTTGACTATTGTATTAGATCGTAATCTGAGTAAAATTTGTATTGAAATTTTAAATGATATTATATTATGAATCAAGATTACAAGAATGTAGAGTTTGTTTTATCAAGCGAAGAAAAAAAGAAAACACTCATTATTTCAGATGATACTGGTAATGAAGGAGGTAAGCCTAGACCAGATGGTAAAAAAGTGAATAGTCAGGGACAAACAGAAGAGGATGATGCTGAATAATACCAAAAATGGTATTTAAATAAAATGTAGGCTTTTCTTATCTTTAGAAATACCTACATTTTTTTATAACTCTTAAATAATGAGAAACTTATATCTAATAATTATTTTAATTTTCGTCTCAATTGATTTCTCATATGGGCAAAAAAAACCTGAAGATCTAAGAGGTCATTTCAAGAGTGATACAGCTTATGTTAATCATTTAAATAAACTTGCATGGACTTATAAAAATAATGATTCCATAGCAAGGATGTATGCATTAAAGGCAAGGGACATTAGTAGTTCTATTTTTTTTGAGAAAGGATTGTCTACTAGCTTAATGAGGTTAGGTATTTTAGAAAGGAATAAAAGAAATTATACTACTGCTATAGATTATTATACTAAATCATTACAACTTGAAATCAGTATGGATAATGCATATGGTATTGCTAGAGCAAAATTTCAACTTGCAAAAATTCATCAAAGACTTGGAGACTATACGATAGCACTAAAATATAGTAATGAAGCTATTGTAGAATGTCTAAAAACAGGAAGAGAAGCTTTTTTAGCATCAATTTACAGTACGCATTCTTCAATATGTATGGATTTGAGTTTTTTTGACCAAGCCTTAGAATCTCAATTTGAAAGCATTAGAATAAGAGAAAAAATTGGAGACACTAAAAACTTAGCCAAATCCTATTTAAATATTGGAATATTGTTTAACAGGTTAAGGAAAAGAGAAAAAGCTCTCCCTTATTTATTAAAAAGCAAAAAACTATATGAAGAACTTGAAAATGAAATTTATTTAGCAGAAGTATATATCGGGTTAGGTATTAATTATGTTCTTCAAAAAAAAATAGACAGTGCTCTTGTTTATTATAATAAGAGTTTGAGCATAAAAAATAAAATGAATCTTAAAGAGAAAGAGGCTATTTATAATAATATAGGAGTGGTTTATGAAAAGAAAAAAAAGTTTGATTTAGCAGAAGAACATTATCTGAAAAGTATTTCCCTAGCAAATAAAAATAAAAATGAGTTGCAACTTATTGATGTATACTATAATATAGGCGGATTATATAGAAAACAAAACTTTAATTTCAAAGCTTTAGAGTATTTAAAAAAGAGTAATGAATTAGCTAAAAAACATAAAAAAGAATTAATTAGACTAAATATATTAATGACTATTGCAGAAGCCTATGAACATTTGGGAAATTTTAAAAATGCGTCATTATATAACGAAATGCATATTATTTTACGGGATAGCATTGATACTAAATATAGGGCGTTAGAATTTATTGAAGATAAATACGAAGAGCAAAAAAAATATAATGAAATACATCAGGAAAAAAGCCTTAGAATAGTTGCTGAAAGTAATAAAAAAACGACCCAATTATATGCACTTGCTGGAGGGGTTACTTTACTGACTTTATTATTTTTTGCATTATTCTATGCATTTAAGTCTAAAAAAGCTAAAGAATTGGCTGAGAAAATTCAAAAAATAGAAGTTCAAAAAAATGTAGAGTTACTTAAAAAACAAGAGCTGAAGTCTATAAAAGCAATGATTAATGGTCAGGAAAATGAACGTAAGAGGATAGCTCAAGATTTGCATGATAGACTAGGAGGGATGCTTTCAATGGTAAAATTAAACTATAAATCTATTGAGGATAATATTGATAAATTAAAAGAGGAAAACAAGATACAATATTCACAAGCGAATGCGTTGCTGGATGAAGCTTGCAATACAGTGAGAGAAATAGCTCATAATATGGTTTCTGGAGTATTGACTAAGTTCGGATTAGTTGCAGCTTTGGAAGATCTTAAAAACACCATAAAAGGGACGAATACCTTTCAGCTAGAATTAATAACACATGGATTAGACGATAGATTAGAGAATAGTTTGGAAATGGAACTTTATGGTATTGTGCAAGAGTTAATTCATAATGTCATAAAACACGCAAATGCAAAAGAAGTTAGTGTCCAATTAGTAAAACGAGTAGATAGTATCAATTTAACTGTAATAGATGATGGAATTGGATTTAATGACTCTTTGGAGTTATCAAAACCTGGTATGGGGTTGAAAAGTGTAGCTTCTAGAGTGCAAGCATTAAATGGGGTTTTTGATATAGATACTGGAAGGGGAAGGGGAACTACAGTGAATATAGATGTTCCGTTGTAAATTTAATTTGAAAATTGATAGATGAAAAAAATTAAAGTAATTATTGCTGATGATCATCAAATAGTAATTGACGGTCTAAAATCATTATTAGCCCAAGAAGAAAATATAGAAGTAGTAGGCGAAGCACTAAATGGGGAAGAGGTGTTGGATATTCTGAAGGATCTAGATGTAGATGTAGCAATATTAGATATAGAAATGCCTTTATTGTCAGGTATAGAAGTAACTAAAATTATAAAAGAGAATTTTCCAAGTATGAAAGTATTGATCCTATCAATGTATAATACAGAAAAGTTTGTTCATAATGTAATTGAAATCGGAGCGGATGGATACATATTAAAAAACAAAGGAAAAGAAGAACTTGTTTTGGCTATTAAATATATTATGAAAGGAGATGAGTATTTTGGAAGAGAAGTAGAAAAGACATTTAGACAAAGTCAAAAAAAGAAAAATGACGAATTAAAAAATGTAAAACTTACCAAAAGAGAGATTGAAGTTTTAAGATTGATTGCAATAGGAGATACAACTCCTATAATTTCAGATAAATTATGTATTGCGCATAGTACCGTAGAGACACATAGAAGAAATCTGATTGAAAAAACTAATGTCAGAGGTGGTTCTAAAGGATTAGTGAAGTATGCGTATGAAAATGGTTATACATAAGGCTACTTAATTTATAGATCCTTAAAATTGAGGAGAAAATCCTTGTTTAAAAATCAATAGTTTTGATGTTATATACTAAGAACTATTGATTCAAATTTGTAGTGTTAATCTAAATAGGTTTTAAACTTATGTCACTACAGATACAATACTCAAGAAAAATTGCAAAAGAGTTAGGGAAAGTTGCTGTTTATCTTCCAGGAGAAGATATTAAGGTGGGAGATATTGTTCAGTTTCCCCATGGAAAAGGAATATTTAGAACAGCTCCATTTGGAAGTTTTCAAAAAATTACCGATTTAAAAAATCTTGGTGCCGACTATGAAGTTATAGATGATTCAAGGACTTCAGATTCTTATCAATTTACGAGCGATAATTCTGTTAACTTTAAATTTGATTTAGAAGGAAAAGTAGACTTAGGAACAGAAAAATTACCAAGTGGCAATGGTAAATTACATATCTCCTTTTCTAAAAAAGGAGCTATATTTTTTTATGCTTTAGAATGTAATAAGCAATACATAAACAATATTCTTAATCTTGAAAATGAAATTATTGATAATGGGAAGGAACTACAGTGGGAGGATACTTTTCTTATTACTTCATTAACAGTAGCTAAAAAAGCATTTGTAGCGCAATCTATCTCTAAAAACTCTGAATTAACTATAGGAGGTGATGTAAAAAATACTTCTACTGGCAAACTAAAATTAGATGCTACTGCTAAAATTAATTTAGAAAGCCAAAAAGGTGATATGCTTATCAAAAACTGGTCAAAAGATGTTTCTGTTTTTATGGATGTAATGCGATTTAAAAAGAAAACATTTCAAAAGGAAAAAGCTTTTAATTCAGACCTTTTATTACAGGACGAATTAAGATTTAAAGTAAAGTTAGAAACAATAGATCTTTCTCAATATATAAATGAATAATTCAACATTAAAAAATAAACCAATGAGAAGAGCATTAATAGTCGGAATTAATCATTACAAAGGAGGGCCATTAGATGGATGTATAAATGATGCTAATCATATGCATGAGGTATTGAGTAGAAACGATGATGGCAGTGTTAACTTTGATTGTAAGTTAATAGTGTCGAAAGACGAATCATCTGGAAAGAAAATCACGATAACTAGGCTTAAAAAGCAAATTTTTAATTTACTTCATCAAGAGGCAGAAATTGCAATATTGTATTTTTCCGGACATGGATCTTCTACTGAAATAGGAAACTATCTTGTTACGCAAGATGTAAGGAAATATCAAGAGGGAGTTTCTCTAGATGAGATAATAACACTAGCTAATTCTTCAAAAGTAAGCGAGGTCATCATCATTTTAGATTGTTGTCATGGTGGGAATTTAGGAAACCTTAGAGGAATAGGAGGGAGAAAGGCTTTATTAAGAGAGGGTGTTTCTATATTGACAGCAAGTAGAGATACACAATTTTCTGTAGAGAGAGATGATTCTGATCAAGGATTATTTACATCTATTATTTATGATGCATTAAAGGGTGGCGCAGCCGATATATTAGGAAATGTAAATGTGTCTGGGGTGTATAATTATGTAGATCAGTTATTGAATAGTTGGGAGCAACGCCCTATTTTAAAATCTCATGTTTCTAAGATGGTTTCTCTTCGTAAATGTACTCCTAAAATTAAACTTGAAAAACTTAGAAAGATAACACACTACTTTCCTGATAAAGATTATAAGTTTCCGTTAGACCCAACTTTTGATAAAGATTTAGATCCATCCAATGAGGCTAACCAAAAAATTATGAACGATTTACGTGAATATTATAAACTTGAGCTGTTATCTCCCGTTGGAGAGGAATATATGTATCGAGCTGCAGAAAACAGTATGCCATGTGAGTTAACAACAAAGGGTAAATATTTTTGGGAAATGGTTAAAAATAATAGAATTTAAAAAATGACTATTATTAGTGTTATTTAATGTCTACAACAAAAAAACCACCTCGCTTTGAAGTGGTTTTTTTACTACTTAGTATTAAGTAATGTTCTTTAAATCAGGTAAAGGGATGTGATATCTCCTCAAAGGAGGACAATTATCCATCAAAACGATATTTGCCATTTTCTTCAAGATCGGCGGCAATCTGATTACGTAACGCAATCACATTAGGTTGATTTTGATATTTTGTAAAACGCTTTAATCCCATAAGCATCATACGTTGTTCATCTCCTTCGGCAAAAGATACAATCGCTTCTTTTGCTTTTGTTTGGATAATATCTACTGCATTAAATAAATAAAGTTGTGTCATTGCAATTTGTGTTGCCTGACTTTCTGCGCCATAACGTTTTGCATTTTTCTCTGTACGTAAAATAGCAGATTCTGACATATAGATTTCTATCAAAATATCTGCCGCGGCCATCAATAACTGCTGATGATCTTCTAGTTGCGCACCATATTTTTGTGCTGCTGCTCCAGCTACCATTAAGAAGACTTTCTTAAGTTTATGTAATAAGTCTTTTTCTTCAGAAAGCGTTTCTGAATAATCAGGCGTATCAAAAGATGGAATTCCTGTTAACTCTTCTCCTACAGCTGTAGCTGGTCCTAAAAAGTCTACATGACCTTTCATCGCTTTCTTAACAAGCATTCCTACAGATAGCATACGATTGATCTCGTTAGTACCCTCATAAATACGAGAGATACGTGCATCACGCCATGCCGATTCCATGGGAGTATCTGCCGAGAACCCCATACCTCCAAAAATTTGAATACCTTCATCTGTAGTATTTTGAACATCTTCAGAAACTGCTACTTTAAGGATAGAACATTCAATAGCATATTCTTCCACTCCTTTAAGTTCTGCTTCTTGATGTGTATTTCCTGAGGCTTCACGTATAGCGATACGATCTTCTATATTTTTTGCAGCACGATAGGCTGCAGACTCATCTACATATACATTTGTAGCCATGAGAGCTAGTTTAGCTTTAATAGCCCCAAAATTAACAATAGGCGTTTTAAACTGTACGCGTTCTTTGGCATAGGTAAGGGCTTCATTTACTACGCGACGTTGTGCATCAAGACAAGCAGCTGCTAGTTTGATACGACCTACATTTAAAGCATTCATAGCAATTTTAAAACCATTACCGCGCTCAGAAAGCATATTTTCTACAGGGACTTTGGTCTCACTAAAGAATACCTGACGGGTAGAAGAGGAGTGTATTCCCAACTTTTTTTCTTCATCACCTAGTGTAATACCATTACTAGGATCGTTTTCTACGATAAATCCTGTGATATTTTTATCATCTTCTATTCGTGCAAATACAATAAAAAGATTGCAAAAACCAGCATTCGAAATCCACATTTTTTGCCCAGAAATTGTATAATGACTGCCATCCTCAGAAAGTACTGCTTTTGTTTTTCCAGAGTTGGCATCAGATCCTGCGCCTGGTTCTGTAAGACAGTATGCCCCAAACCATTCTCCACTCGCAAGTTTAGGAACGTATTTTTTCTTCTGTTCTTCATTTCCATATAGAGTAATAGGCATTGTTCCTATTCCTGTATGTGCACCAAATGCAGTACTAAACGAACCAGTTGCACCAGAGATATAGTCACACACAAGCATGGTAGAGACAAAACCCATTCCAAGACCTTCGTAAGCTTCTGGAACGGCTACTCCTAAAAGGCCAAGTTCACCAGCTTTACGCATCGTCTCTTCGGTATATGCGTAGTCTTTTTGCTCAAATCGTTCCCAGTGTGCCCAAAGTTCACGATCTACAAATTCTTTAGTGCTCTCACGCATCATGCGTTGTTCTTCATTTAAATCTTCGAGAGTAAATACATCTTCACAGGCTGTTTCTTTAACAAGGAACTGCCCACCACGTAGAATCTCTTTTTCTGTTGCTTCTGTGCTCATTTTCTTTCTTTTAGTTGTGACGTAAACGTCTTGGTATTTTAATTTTTAATCGGTTGTTTTCGCTTTCGCGAAAGCGGAATTTTATTTATTAATTGAGGAATTCAAAAATTCCTGCGGCTCCTTGTCCTGTACCTACACACATGGTTACCATGCCGTATTTTCCTTGCATATTACGTTTACGCATCTCATCAAACAGCTGTACCGACAGTTTTCCTCCTGTACATCCTAATGGGTGTCCTAATGCAATAGCGCCTCCATTAACGTTTACAATCTCTTGATTAAGATCCAACTCACGCATTACTGCTAAGGATTGAGATGCAAAGGCCTCATTAAGCTCTATAAGTTCAATATCATTCTGAGATAATCCTGCTTGTTTTAATGCTTTTGGAATTGCTTTTACAGGTCCTATTCCCATGATACGAGGTTCAACTCCAGCAGCAGCATAGTTGACCATACGTGCAATAGGGGTTAGGTTCAATTCTTTAACCATATCTTCACTCATAACAAGAACAAAGGCAGCCCCATCACTCATTTGTGATGAATTACCTGCTGTAACACTACCGCCTGCAGCAAATACTGGGCGTAGTTTATTTAAGACAGCTACACTGGTCCCTGCACGGGGTCCTTCATCTTTGGTTACTGTATAATTTTTTGTTGCTTTTTTTCCATTTTCATCTACATATACCTGCTCTACATTAATAGGAACAATCTGATCTTGAAAACGATCTTCAGCCTGTGCTTTTAATGCTTTCATATGCGAGTTATATGCAAACTCATCTTGATCTTCACGAGATACTTTAAACTGGTTGGCAACAGCTTCGGCTGTATTACCCATTCCCCAATAATAATCTTCATGTCCCGACTTTACAATATCATAGTTGAGTTCTGGTTTGAACCCTGTCATTGGAACAGCACTCATACTTTCTGCTCCTCCTGCAATAATACAATCTGCCATTCCTGATTGAATTTTTGCAACAGCCATTCCTATTGTTTCTAATCCAGAAGAACAGAAACGATTTACAGTAACTCCAGGAACATCAATTACATCAAGTCCCATTAAAGAAATAAGACGTGCCATATTTAATCCTTGTGATCCTTCTGGCATCGCATTACCAACGATTACATCATCAATCCGTGTTTTATCAAAATCAGGCAGTTCATTCATCATATACTGGATGGTCTCTGCTGCCAATTCATCTGTTCTTTTAAAACGGAAAACTCCTTTTGGTGCTTTTCCGACAGCCGTTCTGTAGGCTTTTACTATATATGCTGTTTTCATCATTTATATTATTATAGAATTGGGGTCATAGCTATCTTTTTTTAGATTTTCTATAGATGTTCCCATCATTCCTGTATTTGTTGTATTCTATCTATTGACTCTTTTTTATACGCTTTCGCGAAAGCGTATAAAACTAGTTTCTCAATGGTTTTCCTTTCTTAAGCATATGTTCAATACGTTCAAGAGTTTTACGTTCTGTCGTGAGTGATAAGAATGCTTCTCTCTCGAGATCCAGTAAATATTGCTCACTTACGAGTGTAGATTCTGAAAGATCTCCTCCAGCCATTACATAAGCTAACTTGTTTGCTATTTTCTTATCATGCTCAGAGATATAGTTACTTGCTTCCATAGAGTCTGTTCCTACTAAGAACATTCCTAAAGCTTGTTTTCCTAATACCTTGACATCTTTGCGTAATACAGGTTGTGTATATCCCTGATCTGCAAGTAGTCGGGCATGAGCTTTAGCTACTGCTATCTGGCGGTCTTTATTTACAACAACAATGTCTTTTCCATGTTGTAAGACTCCCATATCATATGCTTCATAGGCAGACGTGGCTACTTTTGCCATTCCTATGGTCAAGAAATATTCTTGAAGTACATTGAGTTCTACATCATTTTTTTGGAAAGAATCTGAAGCACGTAATGCCATTTCTTTAGATCCACCACCACCTGGAATCACACCTACCCCAAATTCTACAAGACCAATATAAGTCTCTGCGGCAGCTACTACTTTATCTGCATGCATTGATAATTCACATCCTCCTCCTAATGTCATCCCATGCGGAGCCGAGATTGTAGGTATAGAAGAATATCTCATACGCATCATCGTATCTTGAAAATACTTAATGGCCATATTGAGTTCATCATATTCTTGCTCTACAGCCATCATAAAGATCATTCCAATATTTGCACCTACAGAAAAGTTGGCAGCTTGATTTCCTACCACCAGTCCTTCAAAATCTTTTTCGGCAATATCTATAGCTTTATTTAGACCTGCTAAAACATCGCCGCCTATTGTATTCATCTTGCTTTGGAACTCTAGATTTAAGATCCCATCACCTAAGTCTTCTATTACAACTCCTGAGTTTTTGAATACTTGCGCACTCTCTCGGATATTATCTAAAATAATAAAGGCATCTTGTCCAGGTTTTTTTGTTTGTGTTTTTGATGGAATATCATAATAGTGTGTAGCTCCGTTTTCTACTGTATAGAATGAAGTATTTCCACTTGCTATCATCTCCTCTGTAACCCATGTTGCTGGTTCAAGACCTTCTGCTTTCATAAGTTCAATACCCTGCTCTAATCCAATTGCATCCCAAATTTGGAAAGGTCCGTGTTCCCATCCAAATCCAGCTTTCATAGCATCATCTATTTTATAAAGCTCATCAGTAATTTCTGGAATACGATTTTGTACATAGGCAAATAAGTGTGCAAAACTTTTGCGGTAAAATTCACCAGCTTTGTCTTTTCCTTTGACAAGAACTTTAAAACGATCTACTACCTTGTCTATAGTTTTAGTCAATTCTAAAGTTGCAAATTTTGCTCGCTTGTTTGATCTATAGTCTAATGTATCAAGATCTAAAGAGAGGATTTCTTTTTTACCTTCTGCAGATACCGTTTTTTTATAAAACCCTTGCTTAGTTTTAGAGCCTAACCACTTATTTTCCATCATAGTGTTGATGAAATCGGGAAGTTCAAATAATTCTTTGCGCTCGTCTTTAGGACAATTTTGAGCAATTCCGTTTGCTACATGCACTAAAGTATCCAAGCCTACAACATCTACAGTACGGAATGTAGCCGATTTTGGGCGGCCTATAACGGGTCCTGTTAATTTATCGACTTCTTCTATAGTAAGCCCTATTTCTTTAACAGTATGGAATAGACTCATAATAGAAAATATTCCTATGCGATTTCCAATAAACGCAGGTGTATCTTTTGCTATTACAGATGTCTTTCCTAAGTATTGCTCCCCGTAGTTATTTAAGAAATCGAGAACGCTTTGATCTGTATTTGGCCCAGGAATAATTTCAAATAACTTTAAATAACGAGCTGGATTAAAGAAATGTGTTCCACAGAAATGCTTCTGAAAATCTTCACTACGTTCTTCATTCATAAATTGAATAGGGATTCCAGATGTATTTGAAGTAATTAATGTACCTGGTGTTCTGTATTTTTCTAGATTTTCAAAAACTTGTTTTTTGATATCTAATCGCTCTACAACAACTTCTATGATCCAATCTACATCTTTTACTTTTGCAATGTCATCTTCAAGGTTTCCAGTAGTAATCCTTTTTGAAAATGCCGTATTGTAAATAGGAGATGGCTTTGATTTTAAAGCGGCTGTAAGTGCATCATTTACTAAACGATTACGGACAGTCTTATTTTCTAATGTAAGCCCTTTTGCTTCTTCTTTTGCGTTAAGCTCTCTGGGTACGATATCCAGTAGGAGGACATCAACCCCAATATTTGCAAAATGGCAAGCGATTCCACTTCCCATAATTCCACTACCGATGACGGCGACTTTTTTGATTCTTCGTTTTGCCATTATTTTATGCTAGTTTCTACTTGGTTGTATATTTTTTTATTTTGGATAAGATCATTTATAATCTCAATGACTTCATAAAAGTTGTCGATTTGTTCTTGAGAAACTTTCTCTCTAACAGCTTCATTAAAAATGAGTACTCGATCCTTAGAATATTCTCTTTTTTCTATTCCATCTTCAGTAAGATGTATTAAAACGCCACGACCATCATCTGGATTAGGTTTACGTTCTATCAAGCCACGCTCTTCCATAGATTTTAATGTCCTAGATAGGGAAGTTGCTTCCATACCCATACGAGGGCCTAATGCCGTAGAGGGAGTACCTTCTTCTGGATCTATGCTTAACAAAGCAAATCCTGTTGCCATGGTTGTATCAAACTTAGCGGCTTGCTCATTATACATTTTTGTAACAGCTTGCCACGTAGCTCTTAAACAGTAATCTATTGTTTTTTCTCTCATAGGAATATATTAGAAAACGATGTAAATATACATAAATTTATTATGCATGCATAATAAATTTATGTATTTAATCTAAAATTAAGAATCTAATACTTTTATAAAACCTTAAGTGTAAATACTATACTATCTTACGTAATGCTTCTTGCTCGCTTAAGGGGGCTAAACAATTTTTGGATACAAAAGTGATCACAGCTTCTGGATTCACTTTCCCATATTCTCTTAAGGCCCAGCCTATTGCTTTATTAATAAAGAATTCGCCCGTATCTTTATGTTTTAGACACAAATAGAAGAGTAGGCTTGTATCTGTTTCCAGTTTGTAGTCTAGTTGACATAGAATTGCACTTCGATTAAGCCATAGATTAGAAGCATTACTGTACCTTTCTATGATAGTTTCCTTTTCTTCTGGGAATAGCTTTAGGTAACTACCAAGGTGGTGCTTTGCAATCATATCTACAGTATCCCACCATGAATGTGTTGTTATAAGGTGTTGTATAAATGTATGATCTTCTTTATGAAACTTCTTTTTAAGAAAACGTGTTGTAAGTTCGACAGCACAATAGTGAAGCTCTCTTTGAGGTTGTAGGTATAGCTTTTTTACAATGGTTATAACTGTAAGTCTATCTAACTGCGATTTATAGCGATCAATATTTTTTTTTAAAATTGCCTTACGTTCTGGTGCTTTAATACCAAAGAAAGAATACCTATTTCTCATATAGATTTTCATCTCTGTCGCTAGTACAGGATCTGCAACAGTTTTGAGTTGTGATATGAGATCGGTAACGAAGTTCATGTGTATAAACACATTCTTATTTTAAAAGCCTATGGCAGTATCATCCCCTCTACGGTCTGCGCCTCCTTCTAGAGATCCGTCAGGTAATATCAAAATACCATCTACTTTCCCTATCACCGGAGATACTTCTTCATTAGGGGTATATCCTTTTTTTGATAGATTTTCAAGAACAGTAGGTTCAAAGCTATTAGGTTCAAACATGACGACATCTGGTAACCATTGGTGATGAAAACGCGGTGCATTCACGGCTTCTTGCATTCCCATTTCAAATTCATGGACATTGAGTATCGTTTGCAATACTGATGTAATGATGGTAGAACCTCCTGGAGTTCCTACGGTCATCCAAAATTTCCCATCTTTTTCTACGAGGGTTGGTGTCATACTAGACAGCATACGTTTGCCAGGTGCAATAGCATTTGCTTTGGCTCCTAAAAGGCCAAACATATTTGGCACGCCTGGTTTTGATGAAAAATCATCCATTTCATTATTTAAGAAAAACCCAAGTTCATCGACATATAGCTTGGATCCATAAGCTCCATTAAGGGTGGTCGTTACAGCAATTGCATTTCCAAATGGATCTACAATAGAGTAATGGGTCGTTTCCATACTTTCATAACCAGGAATTGCACTATGGTCTATTTCGCTTGATGGGGTTGCTTTTTCCCAAGAGAAGGTATCCATTCTGTTTTTTCCATATGTTTCTGAGATTAATGTATCAATTGGAATATCTACAAAATCTGGATCTCCTAGATAAAAACTACGGTCAGCATAGGCACGTCGTTCTGCTTCGGTGATTACTTGTATTGTTTTTTCGCTATTATGCCCTAACTGACTTATATCATATGGTTCTATCATTTGCATAATTTGTGCGAGACAAACTCCTCCAGAAGATGGAGGACTCATGGATATGATTTTGAGATTATCATAGTTAAAGATAACAGGCTCTCTCCATTGTGCTTCATAGGCTTTTAGATCTTCTACAGTCATGATACCCCCTTTAGACTGAATATATTCGACCATTTTTTGCCCAGTTTCGCCACCATAAAATTCTGATTTCCCATTGGTAATAATACGTTCGAGTGTTTTGGCAAGAGCTGGATTTTTGATCGTTTCCGCTTTCGCGAAAGCAGTACTATACAACATTGTACTATCTTGATTGACACGTGTAAATACGTCGCTATATTTTTCAAAGCGTTTTGCTTGCTTTTCTGTAACAACATATCCATTATTTGCTAAATCAACAACGGGTTGCAGCAGTTTTTCTATGGACATAGACCCAAATTTCTCATGTGCTGCAAATATTCCAGAGATAGTACCTGGAACTCCTACAGCCATGGCTCCTTCTGTGCTTAATTTTGGAATTACATTGCCATCTTCATCTAGGTACATATCCTTATCAGAAGCATTAGGAGCTTTCTCTCTATAATCTAAAGCACCTACTTCACCTTTACTGGTACGATATACCATAAAACCACCTCCACCTAGATTTCCAGCAAATGGATAGGTGACTGCAAGTGCCATTTCTGTTGCCACCATAGCATCAAAGGCATTTCCTCCTTGTTCCATAATAGCAGATCCTATTTTTGAAGCTTCAGCTCTAGCCGAAACAACCATTGCTTTTTGAGTTATAAGACCGCGTTGTATTTCTTTTTGAGGTGTTTCTTTTGTTTTACAACCAAAGAGGATGGCTGTCAGTAGAAGCGGTAGGATATATTTCATGTAATTCTGTTTTATGCTATAAATGTATTAAACTTTTATTTCTTTCATTTTAAGTGTAACAAAGACTTCTAATTCTTTGAAAAAAGTTGTAAACTCTTCTTCAAATGCTTCATAGTGCTCTTTTAAATCTTCTATGGCTTCGTCCATAGGAACTCGTTTTTTGATACGGATATTCATATTGTAAAGTACGGTTGCGATCCCATCTAGCGTAGCGTAGCTAGCCAGCCAATTTTGCGCAATCATGGGAACCATCATTTTCTGAATGCGTGACGTAAGTAATTCATGATTCTCATTTAATAATGTATAAAAATCCTGAACATAACTTTCTAAATCCTGTGTATGATACTGCTTCCAGTTTTTTGCTAAAAAATGATCATATAAGATGTCTACAATCACTCCGCTATAATGACCATACTTTGCATGCAACCTTTTAGTACTTTGTTTTACGATAGGATGACTGTCTGTATAGCTATCTATCCAGCGATGAATAAGAATTCCTTTTTGAATACCTCCTTGATATTTTAGGTATTTTTTTCCTTTGATGCCATCGGCTATAAAGTTGCCTATGGTTACTAAATCATCATTTCCTGATAGGTAGATATGTGCGAGAAAATTCACGAGCTTAAGGTACAATGTCTTTAAGTATTGAGCAATGTAATTCAGAATTTTTCAAGCATAGTTGTAACATTTCCAATAGAATTACTTACTTATTGCTATTAGAATGTTGTTATACTGAGTTGTCATTTTTGATTATCTTTAGTTCATTGTAACATTTCCTAAGACCCCCCTCCCTTAGATACACTATTTGTAAACCAACCATCAATATATGCTTTCATATTTTAAACGTATGCGTATACGTTTCTTTAAACAGAGTAGATTTTCTAAATATCTATTGTATGCAATTGGAGAGATTGTTCTTGTAGTTATTGGGATATTGATTGCGTTGCAGGTTAATAACTGGAAAGAACATTCTCAGCTCAAAATAAAAGAGAAGGTTTTACTAGAAGAAATGGTGCGCAACCTCAACAGTGATTCAGGTGACCTTACGTATAATATTAGAGAAAATTTAGGTCGAATACGTTCAAATCAAATTATTTTAAATGCTCTAGAATCAAAGAGTATCCTTCACGATTCCTTATCATATCATTTTGGGAACCTCCTAGGAAATTTTCAACTCACTGAAAATACGGCAGCTTGGGAGAATTTAAAATCGGTTGGTTTTGACTTAATATCTGACGATGTATTACGAAATAAAATTGCAAAACTATATGCCACTAAATACAAATATTTAGAAAATTTAGAGCAACGCGTAGATGATAGCTATCAATGGGGTCATATGTATCCACAGATACTTAAAAACATTACTATTAAAAAGGTATGGGTTTCTGCTTCACCAAATGACTATGAAGCTTTGCAAGAGAACAGAGAATTCAAAGAAGTACTTAAAATGAATTTGTCAATTCGCAACTTTATTCAGACGCGATATGAAGCTACTAATAAAGACGTTCATTCACTTATAAATCAAATTGAAAAGCATCTAGAAACAATGAATTAATGATCAAATTCTTCAGACATATTCGCAAAAAACTACTTTCTGAGAATAAGTTCTCGAAGTATTTTATTTATGCTCTAGGCGAAATATTACTTGTGGTAATAGGAATCCTAATAGCATTACAGATTAATAATTGGAACCAACAAGAACAAACCAAAGAAAAGGAATTAAAATACCTTTCGCTCATAAAAAAAGAAATGGAGGGTAACCTACAATCAATACAACTTGAAAAGGGGTTCCTTTTAGAATTTCTAGGGAGTCTAAGTCAATTATTGGATGTATACGCAAAGCCTGACACGACTATTACTAACAAGGAGCTTTCAGAAATTTTGGTTCCAATTTTAAGTAGGGATATGGATTTCTACTTCAAAACCGGAACCTTAAATGAAGTGATCGCCACTGGAAATTTAAAGAATATTACCAATGATAGTATTCGAACTATTTTGAGCTCGATTAGTGGAAATCTGGAAAGGTTACGAGCACAGGAAACCCGAGTGAATACCTATATCTCAAAAGGTAGTTCGTTTTTGGAAAAACACGGATCGGTCAAGCAAATTGTGTTTGACATAGGTATCAATAAAGAGTACGGTATTCCAGATAGTCCTGAAGAAATAAGTAATTTATCTTTACTTAAAAGTGACGAATTTGAAAACGTAATGGTATATTGCTCACTTACAGGAGGAAGTCTGAATAAAGAATACTACACTGTATTTGAAGACGAAATTCATACCCTGATAGCTTTAATTAATAAAGAACTTGAGCGATAATTTTGGTATGTTTTTTTAAACATATCCGTAAATCACTCCTTGACCAAAATAAAACTGGCAAATACTTAAAATATGCCATAGGTGAAATTATTCTGGGGTTATTGGAGTTTTGATTACACTTCAAATTAATAATTGGAATGACCCTATTCCTCTAAGATAAACTGTATAGACACTAATAAGAATATAATTCAAACACCAGATTTAAATAGTTGATAAGAAAATATGTTTTGTTATTCCATAACTATCACTTTTCTTACTTTTGCACCATCCTAAATTGAGTACACAAGAACATTAACTAAATAACCTATTCTTTCAATGACATTAATTAAATCTATTTCAGGTATTCGAGGTACTATAGGAGGACAGACAGGTGACAACCTTACTCCAATTGATGCCGTTAAGTTTGCTGCGGCGTATGGTGCTTGGCTCAAGAATGATCGTACTAAAGAAACCTATCGTGTAGTTGTAGGTCGTGATGCACGTATATCTGGAGCTATGATTCAGGAATTAGTAATGAATACATTGATAGGTATGGGTATTCATGTGATAGACCTTGGCCTTTCTACAACACCAACTGTTGAAGTAGCGGTACCTATGGAACATGCAGACGGAGGTATAATTCTCACCGCTTCTCATAATCCTAAACAATGGAATGCCTTAAAACTCTTAAATAGTAAGGGGGAATTTTTAAATGGTATTGAAGGAGAGAAAATATTACAATATGCTGCAAATGAAGATTTCTCATTTGCCGAAGTAGATGATCTTGGAAAAATCACGGTAAATGATGCGTATATCGATTTACATATCGAAGAGGTATTGGCATTAGACTTAGTGGATGTAGCGGCTATTAAAGCTGCAAAATTTAAAGTAGTAGTAGATGGCGTAAATTCTACTGGAGGTATTGCAATTCCGAGATTACTTGATAAACTGGGCGTGATTCCCGTAGAATTATATTGCGAGCCTAATGGACATTTCCCACATAACCCAGAGCCTCTTAAAGAACATCTAGGTGATATTTGTGCATTGGTAGTTAAAGAAAAAGCAGATTTTGGAATCGTTGTAGATCCTGATGTAGACCGTCTTGCATTTATTGATGAGACAGGAGAAATGTTTGGAGAGGAATATACTCTTGTTGCTTGTGCAGATTATGTACTAAGCGAAACTCCTGGAAATACGGTGTCAAACCTTTCATCGTCACGAGCCTTACGGGATATTACTCGTAAACATGGAGGAACCTATAATGCGAGTGCTGTGGGGGAAGTTAATGTTGTCCAATTAATGAAAGATACACATGCGGTAATAGGAGGAGAAGGTAATGGTGGGATTATATATCCAGCTTCTCATTATGGGCGTGATAGCTTGGTAGGTGTTGCATTATTTTTAACACATCTTGCAAAAGGTAATAAAACAGTAAGCCAACTTAAGGCAAGTTACCCTTCTTATTATATGAGTAAGCAAAAGATTCAACTTACACCAGAGTTGGATGTAGATGCATTACTTTCTACAATGGCTACTCGTTATCAAGATGAAGATATAAGTACTGTAGATGGTGTTAAGATTGACTTTGAACATCATTGGGTACACCTTAGGAAATCAAATACAGAACCTATTATTCGTATCTATACTGAAGCGGGATCTCAGGAAGCTGCAAATCAAGTTGCAAATGATATGATTAAAGAAATAGGGGAAGTAGCAGGACTGCATTAATTTTTTGCTGGAGACGCTTCTTTTTTTCCGAGTAATTTAAATCGTTTGTGAGTCCATAAATAGTATCGTGGATCTTCTTTGATTTGAGATTCTAACGCTTTTGCGAAAGCGGCCGTAATATCAAAATCTTTATAGTCTAATGGGTTTTCGGCCAAAGGCATAAATGTACCTTGATAGTGGCCACGTTTTGTTTTTGTTGTTTTTAAGTATACAATTGGAGTGTCTAGGTCTTTTGCGATACGCTCTACTCCCGTAAAAAATGGAAGCTCATATCCAAAGAAATCTGTCCAATACCGTGCTCTATGTAGTATAGGAGATTGATCTGCAGCAAAGCCATAAGTGGTAACTATACCTTCTTTTTTGTGTAGATGCATACGTTTGCTCGCAAATTTATTTGCGATGAGTTCTGTATTCCAACGTCCACGAATGCTACGTACAAGATTATCAAAATATGTGTTTTTGATTTTCTTATAAATACCATGCCCTTTATTCTTCAGGTATAATTGTATAGCAAATGTCCATTCATAACTGGCATAATGGCCTAACAATACAATAACACTTTTGCCTTGTGACTCATAATTTTGAACAAGCTCAATATTTGTATAAGTCATACGTTCTAAAAGTTGTTTTTTGGTAATGCTTATGGTTTTAATCATCTCTAAAAAGAGATCACATAAATGATGGTAGAACTCTTTTTCAATACGTTTACGTTCTTGAACTGTCTTTTCAGGAAATGCAAGCATGAGATTATTACGTACTGTTTTTTGACGATAGCCTATTAATCTGTATAGTACAATATATACAAAGTCAGAAACTATATATAGCATACGAAATGGTAGCTTAGAGAGTAGCCATAGTAATGGATAGATAAGCCAAAAAACAATCGCTTGCATTTAAAAATTTGTTAGTATTGAATAGACAAATATAGGTATCTTTACTTCGTAATAAAGAATAGAATATGGGGGATTTACATCCAGTTACAATTGCCATTATACTTGCCAATGTACTCTTCTCGATGAAGGGGTTTAATGATTATAGTTTTTTTGAAAAATTTAAATTCAATATAGGAGGAATACGAAGGGGAGAGCAAGTCCGTGTATTTTCTTCTGCATTTTTGCATGCAGATACACAGCATTTGTTTTTTAATATGCTTACTCTATTCTTTTTTGCAAACCCAGTGATCTATAAATTAGGCACGATTAATTTTGTGATTATATACATAGGAAGTCTTATAATAGGAAACCTATTATCATATTTCTTTCATAAAGAAGAATATCACTATTCTGCTGTAGGAGCAAGTGGTGCTGTCTCTGGGATATTATATGCAGCTATATTATTACAACCGGGAATGAGTTTATATATGTTTTTTATTCCTATTCCAATACCTGCATATGTATTTGGGATAGGGTATCTTTTATATTCTATTTATGGGATGCGGTCTCGAAGAGATAATATAGGTCATGATGCGCATTTTGGAGGTGCCATTGGGGGATATGTCATTACATTATTTATGGCCCCATATTTGTTTGAGACTAGTACGTTAATGGTCATTCTTCTCGCTATTCCGATTATAATTTTATTTATTATGATTAAATTAGGAAAGATTTGATAGCCTCTTAAATTTACAATTATGAAATTATTCTTAATACTAGTAACACTTATTACTATGAGTAGTCAAGCGCAAACAACTAAGATGGAACCTTTAGTTCATGTAACTGGAGAAGGAATTATTAAGGTAATACCTGATCAGGTAGATATTAAAGTACGTGTAGAAAGTCAAGGTAAGGATCCAAGCGCTGTAAAAGCAGAGAATGATGCTTCTATTGATGCTGTTATTAAGTTTTTAAGATCACAAGGTTTGGCATCAAAAGATGTTCAGACAGAGTATATCAACTTGAATAAGAATTATGACTATAATACAAAGACTTATAACTATAATGCTAATCAATCTTTAACAGTAAAACTTAAGGATATCACCAGATATGAGAGTATTATGGCCGGATTGTTAAGTTCTGGTATTAATAGAATAGATGGTGTAAATTTTAAGTCATCTACAATGGATGCTCAAAAAGCAGAAGCTCGTATTAAAGCTGTTATAAATGCCAAAGAGAAAGCTCAAGCTTATGCAGGTGCATTAGGACAATCTATTGGGAAAGCAGTTCAAATAAGTGAACAGGGGAGTAGTGTTCCTCAACCACCGATGTATAAAGCCCGTATGATGAGTATGGAAGCAGATGGTGGCGGTAGTGAGACAATTGCTCCAGGAGAGCTGTCTGTAATAGTACGTATTGCTGTTAGTTTTGAATTGAATTAATTACGATCTATTTCATATATCTCATTAGTGTCATACATTCTTTGTATTTCATCACGTGATATTCCATACATTAAATCCCCGTAGTTTTTTTCTTTATCTATACTGCTTACTCCAGACATCTTGTTAGTAATATACTCGTTAGGTACTACATAAATTGTGTCTGCTGTAATTTCTGCTATTTTAAGGGTTGAATATTCATTATAGGCAATCTTATATCGATAAATATCTTCAACTCTTGGGCTAGCCATATATTCTAATTCTCTGGCATCATTAGCTTTACTAGTATAAATACCAAATAAAATTAGAATCGCTATTAATGCAAGACCTGAGAATTGCCATATAGGTGTTCTTGCTCCTTTTCTAAATATGTCATATGATCTTTTCATTGACTCAGACATTTGTTTAGGTTCAAGTTTTGCACCACAATTTTGGCAACTTGAATAACCGATACGACTGTACGGAAATATTGGAATCCAATATAGGTGAGCATGTGTACTGTAGAAGTGAAAACTAATACCTCCTTGACTATCACAACTCGTACACTTTATAATTGGTGCATTTTCAGATTTTACATGAATAGGTTTTGTTCCGTAAAAGATCATTTTGCTTATGTGTTTGTTTTTCCTAAATATAAACTATTATTGAGTTAATCAAATAGGTATAAAACGTGGAGTGGTTTATTTTATAAATGGTGTGTCTTAGAGGATGTTTCAACAAGCCTATTAATTTCTTTCATCTCTTGTTCGGTAAGATCTCTCCATTTTCCCACAGGGATGTCCAAAGATACATTCATGATACGATTTCGCTTTAAGCGCACAACATTATAATCTAAAGCTTCACACATTCTTCGTATCTGCCTGTTAAGGCCTTGTGTAAGTATTATTTTAAAAGTAAATCGGCTTTGTTTTTCTACAATACATTTTCGGGTTACTGTATCTAAAATAGGAACCCCATTACTCATCTGTTGTATAAAAGATGGGGTAATAGGTCTGTCTACGGTGACTTCATATTCTTTCTCGTGATTGTTTCGAGCACGAAGAATTTTATTGACAATATCACCATCATTTGTCAAAAAAATAAGTCCCTCACTTGGCTTGTCTAAACGTCCGATTGGAAATATTCTTTTTGGATAATTTATATAATCTATAATATTATCTTTTTCTACACGAGTGTCTGTAGTACATACAATACCTACAGGCTTATGGAATGCTATATATACAGGTTTCTCATTAGGTTCTGAAACTAATTCTCCATCTACTCGTACTTCGTCTCCGTTTACTATTTTTGTTCCCATTTCTGGAATCCGCCCGTTGATAGTTACTCGTCCTTGATTTATAAGCTTATCTGCTGCACGCCGAGAGCAATATCCTACCTCACTTAAGTATTTATTAATTCGAGTCGCTTTTTTTTCTTCCATAGCGTAGATTGATCGTACACAACAAAATTACATGTTTTATTCTTGATTTGCTTTCGCTAAAAATTTTAAATTCCCTTACCTTGCATCAAATTATATTTATATGGCACTTACCAATAATGATATCTTTAAAAAAATTCGTGTGGCACTTAAATTACGTGATGATGATATTGTTACTATATGCGGTCTTGTAGATTTCAAAGTTACGAAGAGTGAACTAGGAGCTATTTTTCGTCATGAAGATCATCCTAAGTATATGGAATGTGGAGATCAATTTTTACGAAACTTCCTTAATGGTCTTGTTATACATATGAGAGGTCCTATGCCTCCTAAAAAAACAAAATCTCAATAAAATTAAAAGCAGTTTTTACACTGTTTGTATTCTTATTTTTTTCTTTTTTAATCGACTGTTATCTAACTTTTTGATTAAATGAGTTGTTTCTGTTTTGTGAACGGCAATAAAGGCACTGTCTTGTTTTAATTCGATAATACCTAATTGCTCTTTTGTAATGCCCCCTTGTTTAAAAAATAAACCTGCAATATCTCCTTTTGATATTTTGTCTTTTCTACCTCCTGTAATTTGTAAAGTTTGCCATATAGACAAGGGAGATGGGTCCTTGTCAAGTATATACTCTTCTTCCATAGCTTCTATAAAATGAGGTAAACGTTCATTACGCCAGTGTAATACATAAGCGGTTCCTTCTCGATCCATACGTGCTGTACGACCGTTACGGTGTGTAAACTCTTCAAGTCGTAATGGGAGATGATAATGTATGATAAACTTGATATTTGGGATATCAATACCTCTTGCAGCAAGATCAGTTGCTAGTAATAGTTGATGGGTGCCATTTCTAAATTTCAGTAGTGATAGCTCACGATCCCGTTGTTCCATACCTCCATAAAAGCATCCATGCGCTATGCCGGCATCCCATAAATAATCACTGATACGGGCAATAGTGTCTTTAAAATTACAAAAGATAATCCCAGATTGATTTCCTAGATGTCTCAATGCTTTTTCTAAGGTAATAAGCTTATCTTTTTCCGGAGATATAAGTGCCTTAATTTCTAGTTTAGAACTTCCTTCATGTAAATAATCAACAGTTACTGTGTTTTCTAAACCTACAAACGGGGGTATTGTAATTCCTTGTGTTGCGGAGGTTAGTATTTTTTTTGTTAGTGAAGGCAGATAATTTAATATTTCTGTCATTTCTCCTTCAAAACCTACTTCTAGAGATTTATCAAACTCATCTAATACGAGTGTCTTAATATCTTCTGTAGAAAAAGTGGCTCTTCGTAAATGATCTGCTAGACGTCCTGGAGTACCTATTAATACGGTTGGTCGATGTTTTAACGCTTGTCGATCTGTATTAAAGGATTGCCCTCCATATGCAGCATGTATTTTGTATCCTGTTCCCATGTTACGAGCTACTTGTTCAATTTGAATTGCTAGTTCGCGAGAGGGAACAACTATAAGTAATTGAACTTCCTGTATATCTGGATTAAGTTCTGCTATTGTAGGCAATAAAAACGCAAGTGTCTTTCCCGTTCCAGTAGGAGATAATAGAACAATCTCTTTTGATGCATGTATCGCAAGTTGTGAAGCTTCTTGCATCTCATTAAGTGTATCTATTCTAAGCTTGTCTAAAATTTGCCTTTGATTCTTTTGATTACTTATCATACCACAAAGGTACTATCTATAACTAGTTTTATAATCAAAGTAAAGACGCCAAAATTAATTTTTATATAAAATATTAGAAATTACATCTATGATCAACGCAGCTATATGCAAACATATACGTATCAATAGTAGTATATTACATGTATAGTATTAAAAATATATTGTTTGAAAAATAGTTACTCATTTATCCTAATCCATTGTCTGTTATAGTATATTAATTCTTTGTCATTTACAGATGATACGTAAGTAATATTATCTTCTATCGAAGGTAGACATATCGGAAACTATGGCTTAGAAATAGTGTGAGGTCAAATAACGATTGACTTGACTTCACTTACAAAGGGGATTTATTTTGTACTGATACAATCTAGGGATACACAAGTAGTCAAAAGATTTATGAAAAAGTAATGATCGTTTAGACATAAAAATAAATAGCCATATAATGACAAAAACTTCCTGCTAATACAAATACATGGAAGATGGCATGGTTGAAGGGAATTCTTTTGATTGAATATAAAACGGCACCTATTGTATATGCAATACCTCCTCCAAAAAGCCACTGTATTCCTGTAGGATGTAAATTGTCTAACAATGGCTTGTAAGCAAAGACAATAAGCCAGCCCATGGCTACATACATAATCGTGGATAAAATATCGAATCTCCCAGTAAAAAATAGTTTTAGTATAATTCCTAAAAGGGCAATACTCCATGCTATAATAAATATAATGTGGCCTATGCTATCGCTCAATGTAACTAGTGTAAAAGGGGCATAGGTTCCTGCAATAAGAATATAAATAGAAGCATGATCAAAAATCTTGAGTCTAGCTCTTCGTATAGGTTTTACAGCTCTATGATAGATGGTTGATGCAAAATATAATAGGCAAAGACTTATTCCAAATAGAATAACACTTAAAAGATACGTATCACTTTTATGTGTTGCATGTATGATCAATAATATGGTGCCTATGATACTCATTATAAATCCAAATCCGTGAGTATATATATTGAGTTTTTCTTCTAATGGAGAGTAATCAGGGGCTATTTTTTTATCTTCCATAGGAAATTCTATTTTTCGTTAAGAAGAAAGTCTAACTGTTGTTTTAAACTGTTAACTGCATTCTCAGGAAATGAAGGATTATTATTACTTAACATGACGCCATTTTCTATAAAACGGACGATTCCTTTTTTATCGACAAGGATTAGTTTTGGAAAAGCATTATTTGCTAAGTCCTCTGAGAGATATTTGGCTCCATCAACTAAATGTTCAAAATCAAATGATTTTCTAGTCAGGAATTGTGTTACTTTATCTTTTGTATCAAAGGTAATAGCAATAAAATGAACTTGATCTTTATAAATATCTTTTAAATAGTTGAGATATGGGATTTCGGTAATACAGGGCGCACATGATGTAAACCATAAATTGATGAGTGTTATCTTATCGCGATAGTTGTAATTTGTTTTAATATGATTGGAAAGATCTTGAAGTTCAAAATTTGGTAGAGGCTTATTTAAAAAGCGCTGTACACCTGTATTTATATCTATAGGTGAAGAATTAGATTGCGAAAGAAAAATATCTACATTTTGTATGATTGAATCTTTGCGAACCCTCATTGATAATACCTTATAGTTTGCCGTAGTATATTTATAGTCGCCTTGTTCTGAATAAAGACGTTCTATAGTTTCAAGTTTTTCGCGAAAGCGTATTTCATCAAACACTTCATCCTGAAAGTGATAATAGGTATCTTGACTATATAAACTGGTATTAAGAGAAAGAAATATAAATAAACCTAAATTACGCATAAGTAAAGGTACTTATTCTTTATTGTAAAATACAATGAACTCATTATATGTAAGTTTATTATAATGACTTACGATAGGTCCTTCTGCGCTTATGCAATTCATGTTCATAATTTTTCCATAACTGTTGAATTGCTTTATTTTCTTCGAGTTCTGGATTGGTTTCCACATCTGTAATACCGCGATCATTAAAAAGATCTTGCATCATCTGGAAAATTACAGCTGTCACCCCTTTATTCTGATATTCCGGGTCAATACCTATAAGGTAAAATGCCGCGGTTGCTGACTTTTTTTTAGCTTTTAGTAAATGATAGAATCCTAGGGGAAACAATTTTCCGTTAGCTTTTTTTAGAGCTTTTGAAAATGAAGGCATAGTAATGGCAAATGCTACTAGTTTTCCTTCTTTATCTTTTACACATTTAATAAAGTCTGGATGTATGTATTTAAGATATTTTTCTTTGTAATGATCTATTTGATATTGTTGTATAGGCACAAATGTAGAGAGCTTATCATAGGTCTTATTTAATAGCCCAAACATTTCATCTACATAGGGACGAATTTCGCTAGAAGTTTTAAATTGTAATGGAGTGAGATCATATCGTTTTGCAATAATATCTGCAAACTTTTTTACTTTGGGATTCTGTTTTTCAGGAGGGTCTATTCGAATCTTGAATTCTACCCATTCTGATGCTTTCTCAAACCCTAACTTTTCAAAATGATCTTTATAATAAGGAAAGTTATACCATGTAATCATGGTATTTAAATATTCGTATCCTTCGACAAGAAGGCCTGCTTTTTCCATATTTGAAAAACCAACAGGGCCTTCCATATATTCAAGTTGGTGAGACTTTCCTATTTCTTTTACTTTATTAAGCAATACTTTTGTTACTTCTATATCGTCTATAGTATCAAACCATCCAAAACGCATTTTAGGTTTTCCTTGATCCTTGATCTCAATATGATTAATTATTGCACAAACTCGTCCAACCGTTTTATTATTTTTTATTGCAATAAAATATCTAGCCTCTGCATTTTTAAAGACAGGGTTTTTTGAGGGATCCATGCTATCCAACTCATCGGCAATAATAGGGGGAACCCAATTTGGTTCATCTTTATATAGATGGAATGGATACTTAACAAACTGTTTAAGTTCCGATTGGGTTTTCATTTCTTTAAGGGTAATCATCTAATCAAATCATCTATTTTATTTAGTACCTCCATCATCTCCATCTCCATCAGGATCTACGGCATCTCTACGTTTTTTATTTTTCTTATTTATTTTTCTTGCCTGACGTTGAGAAGCTGTTTCTTTTCCGTCTTTATTTTCTTCATCTCCTTCTTTAGTATCTTCAATTTTTTCATCTTTATTATGAAGGTCTAATCTCCAAGAAAGACCGGCTGCTACATTCCATCGTGATGGAGTGTCTTTAAAATTAAATAAACCACTGATATCTACTTGCAAATTTTTTGTAAATAAATATGCTCCTCCTCCTCTTATAATATTATCGGCATATAAATCACCATCTACTAACTGATATTCTGCAAATAAAGCAATTTTAGGGCGCAAGGAGTGAGTCATGGTAGTAATCCATGAATAGGAAGGGAAATCTGTTGATATGCGATCTGCAATAATATTATTTACCCATACCCATCGACCCCAATTATTTTGTGTAACAAGAGTCACATTAGGACTGATACCATCTTCTCGTCTTGTTTCAAGATCATTTGTAAAATCAAATACTGCACCTGCATATACAGATATAGCAGGTATAAGTGTTTTCCATTTAAACTTGAAATTTGCATGGTAAGAATAATAATCTATTTCTTCTTTTGCATTTTTATAGGGATCGTATATTAAGTATTTAGCTCCTAATTGGACATTCTGTATACCACTTATTGTTCTTGGGTTTGAAGTGCCCGATGTAAACGCAACTTCGTTAGATTGATATCGAAAGAATCCATTAATTTCTAATGCTTCTTTCCATATGCCGTATCGTAGATCTAAATTAAATCCAGTGATATCTGTATCTGTATTCAGTAATTCATGGGTGTCGTTTCCAAAATCAATTCCTGTTTCTACTTGTATCACTTGCGTCCCTACAGCAAATGCTCCTTGTGACTCTCCTGGACGATTAGAATTAATAGTCTCAGTGTATTGTGCTTGAAGAATATTGCTTACTGCAAAAATTATAAAACAACAAAAACCTGTAATCGGTTTATTCATAGTGGTCAAAGTTAGCGTTCAAATATATAAGAATTTATCATTTTTTTAGGGTTATATACCTAGTTGTTATCAAGGATATTACTTAATTTTACTAAAAAATTTATAGAATTCTTTTAAGTATGGCCCTTGACGGTTTTATCAAAACGATTTTAATTGTAGCCTTGGTATATTTGACACTACGTTTTTTAGTGCGTCTTTTACTACCATACCTTATGCAGTACATTGCAAAAAAAGCGGGACAGAAGATGGAAAACGCTTTTAAAGGGTTTCATGGATCACAACAACAACAAAGTTCTGAGCCACAACCTGTAGAAAAAAAATCTAAAAAAGTGGTAGGAGAGTATATTGATTTTGAAGAAATTGATTGATGTAGCTGTCATCCATATAGTCTTAATACCTCATAATTTTTAATATGCCTATTGTAGATTTGTTAATACTATCTCTGTTATAGGTCTTTATACATGGTATATCCTCATCTTTTTTCCTTTATTTTGTGAGTATACTTTTTTAATCTGCTTTTATGAATTTTCAATTCAAACGTTTCTTACCACATCTTGGAGTTCTTGTAGGGTTTATTATTGTGTCTTTATTGTTTTTTAATCCAGTACTTTCAGGTAAAATGATTTATCAGAATGATATCAAGTTATATCAAGGTATGGCAAAGCAACAGCAAGATCACAGGGAAGATACCGGAGAGGAGACCTATTGGACAAATTCTTCATATGGCGGTATGCCTACCTATCAAATGGGAGCAAAATTCCCTCATGATTATATGGATACTTTAGATCGTATCATTAGGTTTTTACCTCGACCAGCAGATTATCTCTTTTTGTATTTAATTAGTTTTTATGTACTTATGTTGGTAATGAAAATCCCTTGGAGGTTAGCAGTAGTGGGGGCTTTGGCATTTGGACTTTCTACATATCTTATCATTATAATAGGCGTGGGGCATAATGCAAAGGCACACGCGATAGGTTATTTCCCATTAGTGCTAGCAGGAATTTTACTCACATTTCAAAAACGATATGTATGGGGATTTATCCTCACAGCAGTTGCCATGGGATTAGAAGTACAGGCAAATCATTATCAAATGACCTATTATTTAGGACTAGCTGTTGTAGTGTTAGGAATATCGTATTTAATTGATGCGTATAAGAAAAAGGAATTATCACATTTTTTTAAATCAGTTGGGATATTAATTCTCGCTGTTTTTTTAGGACTGGCAACCAATGCAACGACTTTATTATCTACGGCTGAGTATGCAAAGACAAGTATACGTGGAGAAAAACTTTTAAAACTCCCTTTAGATGGTGATCAAGAATCTTCAGATGGTTTAGATTATAATTACATAACTGAGTATAGTTATGGGAAATTAGAATCACTTAATCTAATTATTCCCAAACTTATGGGGGTAGGTCGAGCTTCAGATTTAGGAACAGATTCTTCGTTTTATAAAAAATTAATTGAAATAGGAGTTCCTATAAATGAAGCAAAATACTACGCACAAACGACACCACTTTATTGGGGAGAACAACCTTTTGTAGAAGCGCCACCATATCTGGGAGTTTCTGTAGTGCTCTTAGCATTCCTAGGTTTACTATTAATAAAAGGAAGATTACGCTGGTGGTTATTAGGAGGGATTATACTATCACTTATTTTAAGTTGGGGAAAGAATTTTGAAGGCCTTACCCGCTTTTTTATTGAGTATGTCCCTTTCTATAATAAATTTAGAGCCGTTTCTAGTATTCAAGTAATTATAGAATTATTGGTCCCTATAGCAGCTGTTTTTGGATTGTATCGCTTTTTTAATGATAGAGAAGATTCTAAAGAAAAAGCTAAAAAGCTAGCTATTGCTGCAGGTAGTATAGGTGGTTTATGTTTGATTTTTTATTTATTTGGAGGGAGTCTCTTAGCTCTTCGATCTTCTGGAGAGGCAGAAATGGCAATCAAACAAGCCGATATTTTAAACGCGATCAAAGCAGATCGTTTGACTATTCTTAAAAATGATAGTTTACGTTCTTTGTTATTTGTATCTGGGATTGGTCTGTTATTATGGTTTGAACTTAAAAAGAAGCTATCTGAAAATCTCACTATCTTACTATTAGGACTTGTTATTGTCATCGATCTAGTATCGGTAGATAGACGAAGTGTTAATGAAGAAAATTTTGTATCAAAAAGGGAATATGCACAAAACTTCACGGCAACAGCGGCTGATGAAGAAATCCTAAAGGATGATACTTACTTCAGAGTTTTAGATCAATATAGAGGGTTTAATAACTCGCATACATCCTATTTTTTTAATTCTCTTAATGGCTATTCAGCAGTTAGGCCACAACGTATGGAGGATATCTATGATAAAATTATTACGGGTAAAGTAGGAGTGCTTAATATGCTTAATGTTAAATATATACTTCAGAATGATGAAGGGAATATGATAGTACAGCGTAACCCCTTTGCTAATGGGCCTGCATGGTTTGTAGATGAAATACAAACCCATCCGGATTATACGAGTGTATATAATGCGCTAGATACTATTAATACTAAGAAAACAGCGCTAGTGCGAGATGTATATAGTAACGAACTAGAAAATAAGGAACTTAGTAGTGATAGTCTTGCAACAGTAACTATAAAAACAACACTTCCTAATAAACTTATATATACTTCTTCTAGTAGTGAAGACGGTTTTGTTGTTTTTTCTGAAGCTTATTATAAGAATGGATGGAAGGCAACTATTGATGGAAATACTACCAAAATCTATGAAGTAAACTATATGCTTCGTGGATTAGAAGTCCCCAAAGGCAACCACACTATTGAATTTACATTTGATCCTCCTATTGTAAAGAAGGGAGGAATGATAATGCTAGCAAGTAATTTAGGGCTTTTGCTATTAGTCATTGGGGGAGGATATATGGGCTATAAACAGCAAGTTAAAGACACTATTGAGGAATAAAGAATAACATGTCAAAAAAAGTACTCATTGTATGTTATTACTGGCCACCTGCTGGTGGACCAGGGGTTCAACGATGGCTTACTTTTACAAAATACTTACCAGAATTTGAGATTACCCCTATAGTATATGTTCCAGAAAACCCTAATTATCCTATTGTAGACGAGACACTAAATAGTGAGATATCTTCAGAGATTACAATTCTTAAGCACCCTATAAAAGAGCCTTATCGGTTTGCAAGTTTGCTTTCGCGAAAGCAAACAAAATCAATTAGTTCTGGATTGGTCCCAAAAAATGAAAAACAATCTATCCTTCAGAAAATGATGCTATATGTACGAGGTAACTTTTTTATCCCAGATGCACGAGTAGGATGGGTAAAGCCATCTGTATCTTTTTTGGAACCTTATATTTTAGAAAATGATATAACCACTATTATCACATCGGGGCCTCCACATAGTATGCACTTAATAGGTATGTCACTTAAAGAAAGAATTGATAGAAAAAGGAAAGATAAAAAGCTTAAATGGATTACTGATTTTAGAGACCCGTGGACAACTATAGGATATCATGATAAGCTTAAAATGACTCCCAAAACAGAACAGCGGCATAAACATTTGGAGCAACAGGTTTTACAAAATGCAGATACAATTATTGTTACAAGTCCTACAACAAAAAAAGAGTTTGAAGCTATTACTGATCAACCTATTCAATTGATTACAAATGGATATGATACTGATATTCAAAGTTCAAAAAATGACTTAAATGATAACTTTATTATATCTCATGTAGGATCTTTACTATCAGGACGTAATCCTGATATTTTATGGAAAGTAATTTCAAAATTATTAAATGAAGATTCAGTTTTTAAAAACCAATTTAAACTGAGACTTGCTGGTGCTGTAAGTCAAGAAGTCCTTGATTCAATTAAGAGTTACGAATTAGATACTTATCTTGAAAACCTAGGTTATGTATCACATGATGATGCTTTAAAATTGCAACGTGAATCGGATATCTTGCTATTAATAGAAATAGACGCACCTATTACAAAAGGGATCTTACCAGGAAAGCTATTTGAATACCTAGCGGCAAATAGACCTATCTTAGCATTAGGACCTAAAGGTGCAGATATACAATCTATATTGGAACAAACACAAAGTGGAAGCTATTTGCATTATGATAATGAAGAAAAATTAGAAGATACTCTTCTTTCATTATTCAGAAGCCGAACAGAAAACCAATGGAAATCCAATCATACAGAGGTAATTAAATATCACCGTAAATCACTTGCATTACAGTTGTCAAAACTATTGAAGTCGTAAATACTATATGGGAATCGTTTTAAAACAGTCTTTTAATAATCTTATAACCACATACTTAGGTTTTGGGATAGGGGCTCTTAATACATTGGTTCTATATATCAATTTTATGAGAGAAGACTATTATGGGCTCGTAGGTTTTATCGTTTCGACTGCGATGATCTTAATGCCATTAATGTCTTTTGGTATTCATAATACACTTGTAAAATTTTACTCTTCATATACAAATAAAGATCAAGATCAATTTTTGACTTGGATGTTATTATTACCGCTATTTATAATACTACCGAGCGGATTATTATGCGCATTTTTTTATGTGCAAATAGGAGATTTTTTATCTTCTAAAAACGAAATTGTCAGTAATTATATTTGGTATATTTTTAGTATAGCTGCGGCTGCGGCTTATTTTGAAGTTTTTTTTGCATGGTCTAAAGTACAGTTTAAAACTATTTTTGGAAACTTTATGAAAGAAGTTTTTCATCGTGCGGGTATTACCATTTTATTAATAGTATTGGCTTATAAAATTATAGATGTTCACTTTTTTTTAAAAGCAATGGTAGTAGTATACGTATTACGTATGTTGATAATGAGCATATATGCTTTTACATTGAAAGCTCCTCGTATTATGCTTTCGCGAAAGCTCCCAACTAATTTTTCTGCCGTTTTAAAATATACAAGTCTTATTATTATTGCAGGATCTATAGCAACAGTTTTATTGGACATAGATAAAGTAATGATTGGTAAATATGTTATTATTGAAAATATAGCGTATTACTCTGTGGCTATCTATATAGCAACAGTTATTGCTGTTCCGGCACGTGCTATGCATCAAATTACATATCCGATGGTTGCCGAAATGCTTAATCAAAAGCGATATGGGGATATGAAAATTCTTTATCGGAAAAGCTCTCTTACGTTATTTGTAGTTTCTTCCTTATTGTTTTTACTTATCGTATGTAATTTAGATAGCCTATATGATATGGTAAAACCGAGTTATCGCTCTGGACTTTACGTTGTTATATTTATAGGAATAGCTAAACTTTTAGATAATTGTTTAGGGATCAATAATGCGATTCTTTTTAATAGTGATTACTATAGACTTGTCCTTGTATTGGGTGTGATTCTAGTTATTCTAGCTATTGTATTGAATATTATATTTATTCCTATGTATGGTATACATGGTGCTGCGATTGCTACATTTATTGCCTCTGTTGCATATGCAGTTTTAAAAATGATGGTAGTGAAATGGAAATTCGAGATTCAACCTTTTACGTCGGGCTCCTTTAAGATGTTTTTACTTCTGATATTATTTTTTATAGGGTTTTATTTCTGGGATTTTTCATTTCATCCTTTTATAAATATTATACTTAAATCAATAATTATTTTACTATTGTATTTTATATGTATCTATTTTTTAAATATCTCAAAAGATGTAACTCTTGCAATTAATAAGTATATAAAAAGTTGATGCTTATATCATAAAGAAACCCCGCATAACATATCGTCATACGAGGCTTCTCACTAACCAACCAAAATCTATTATCTTCTTCCATTTTTGACACGATTACGTCTAAAAGGCCTATTGTTGTTCCAATTTACATCCCAATCATTCCAGTGCTCATCCTGATCATGTTCATAATCAAAGTGATTGATAGTACATCCTTCTATACCACAGATTCCACAATTATGAATATCATTATATACATATCCATTTACTCCCGCAATACGACCCCATCCATCATATGTGATATGTAGATTTCCTACTCGTACAAGTCTACCATGTCTGTATCTTAATGATACATTACCGATCTGATTTACTTTACCTCGACGGTTGTAGAAAATATTTACTCGCCCTATTTTTATGATATTCCCATAAAAGTCATAAGAAACGCGTGCTCTATTTGTAGTTGCATATGTAACACCATATGTTGTACCTGGGGCGTTATTATTATAGTTTCCTCGTCTACCACGATATTGTGATCTTATAACTCTATAATCAAATTCTCCGTTTGGATAGACAAAATATTGGACACCACGTTGGATAAATGTGATAGATTGAGGTTTGTTGTAACGTATCCCTGTTGTTGTATTGTGATCGAGATTCGTCACTTGATTTGCTTGTGCAGCTATTCCTCCTAGAAATACTACTGCTAAAAATACGAGCTTTCTCATAATGTAAAAGTATTAGGGTTATTACGTTACCGACTTTCGGTGTACGTTTCTGGTTAGAGATAAACCAAGTAGCGTGCCAAAGTTATAGATATTTGATAATCAAATATTTAAAAAATATTTTTCTACTTATAGGTTTATGCGTTTGTGTTTTGGATACCTAAGCTCGTATGAAAAAGTTTTTTCTACAGAAGTATTTGGAGTCAGGTTAAGCTTCCATTCTAAGAGGCCAGTTTTTGATTTATAGATGGCATCTCCTGTTTTGATATCTCCTACCTTAATTTCTTTGTTTTGTGATACAGGCACTCTATCTAAAAGTGTAATTTGGATAGGAGTCTGTTTACTGTTTTTAATTTTTAATACATAACTATGATCTATTATTTTGGTAGTACCAATGAATGATGTCGCTTTAAAATTATCTACCTGCTTACGATCTACAATAACATTTGGGTCTACACCTAAAGAAATGGTAAGATCTTCTGTCGTCTCTAGAGGATCTATATAGGTTTTTCCAGAGAAACTTCCTTCAAAATAAATATTTGCTTCTCCAGGTAATAGGCTATAGTCTATCCAATCTTTGATACTGGCTGTCAGGAATACATTTTCGTTGAGTAATGGAGCTGTAAAGTATTGATAACTGGCAGGTATCATAAAGTTATCTATTTCTACAACAGTCACATCGCCATCTGATGGAATCGAGTAGGTTTTTTGTATTTCAAAACGTGTTGTAGTGAGCCCCTCTGTTTTAATGTCTCCGGTAGCTGTATATTTATTACTAATTGAAACACCTTGGGCTTTTCCTGATAATACTCTAGCTACATCTACTTCACTTACCGCATATCCTAATGCCTTTTTTTCTTTTTTTGTTCCATACGCAGTTACTACAACCTCGTCTAGGGTTTGATCTGCATCTAGGTTTACATTCATTATCGTAGCATGAATAGGGCGTTCTTCAGTTTTAAAACCTACATAAGAAAATACGAGCGTTTCTCCTTGTGACACTTCAATAGCATATCGACCATCAAAATCGGTCTGAGTTCCAATACTAGTCCCGCTTATGATCACATTTGCCCCAGGTAATGGTCCGTTTTCATCCTGTACAATACCGGTTACTCTTTTAATCGTAGGATTGTATTTATATGTGTAAGCTTTGGTTCTTCTGTTTGTATTTTTATAATAGTTGCCTACAAAATTTAGATATTTGGTATCAATGGTCGGTTTTAAGTTATTGGTATTTGGGTCTCCGGTAGATAATGTAATTTTACACCTATTCCAATCTACCCCAGTTTTTTGATAGAGATGTGCCTTATATGAAAGCTCCAGCGGTGTATTAATTTCTTTTGCTTTGAGATCATATAGGGGGTACCAACCGGCATCACTTACATTATATTTTATGCGAAGTGAGAGTGATGTATTGATATCACTATTTACCTTTAATGTAATTTGTCCTGAACTTACTTCTTCGGTTACATTAAACTCATTGAACTGTTTAGTAATTGCATTGCTCTGGCGTTGTAATTCTGTTTTTTCTATTTCGGCTTCTAGGATTGCATCTCGTATAGCTGTAACTCTTTCTCGATAGTATGTGGCGATCGCTTTTACTTTCTCGAGATCTATTTCATTGACATCACTTCCTAATCGCTGATTTACACTTATAACTTCTTCTTCTTTTTTAAGACCTTGTATACGGTTATTAAGAAGATGTATTTTACGCTCTATCAGTTTCTTTTGATCTTTTAATTGTTCGACTTTTTGAGAGTTCTTTTGTTTTGTCAAATAATTTAACCCGTAATTGATGGATAAAATCGTCGCATCTCCTAGTCCAGATACTTGAATACTACTTTCATCTATTGTACTTGAAAGCCCTTCAAATACATAATGGTTTGTTCCTGTAGTCACATTTATGGTTCCCATTCTTTCAACTTGAGCCCCATTGAGGTATACAGTTACACGATCTATTGTCGTTATAGGGGATTGAGGAGGTTTGGAGGTTGCTTTCGCAAAAGCGGAATAAACAACACATACTAGAAGTAATAGAATTCTTTTTTTCATGGTTCTGTTTTTGATATACCAAAACTAGTGGGTGTATCTACTTTATAAAACCAAGAATGAGGGAAGTAGTTAGTAATTTACGTAAATGATGTATATGCCTGAGGCTATTGCAAAAATTTTGCTTTTAATTCTGGTGTAGGGATCATACATGCCTCTTTTTTACCATACCATTTGTATCTGTTTTTTGCGATATAATCATATGCCCAGTTTCGAACAAATGAAGGAATAATAAAAAAGATTCTCATTAGTGGGTATGCACCAGACAGATGACATGCAATTTTAAGAGCTGCTGTGGCTTTTATATAGACATTGTCTTGATCAATAAGAATTATAGAATCTACTTTTGTGGTGTCTATATTGTACTTCTTTATGAAGTGAGCACCGGTTTCTCCTTGTAAAGGGGCATATCTAAAGTGATCATGAGGATCTCTTTTAATAACAAATGTAATGGCATCGTTGCATAGATTACAAACGCCATCAAATAGAATAATTTTTTTATCCTTTGGGATACTCATTTCAGTATTAGAAGGAGTTGTCTCCACACGTTATTTCTTTTTTGACCTAGTTACTAATTCTAGTTGATCTACAGATACATTGGTTGTAAATATGCCATAATTGACAATTGCCTTTCCTTTTGTTAGTTCATCTATAGTTCCTACTGCTTTGCCGTCTTGCATGCGTACATGATCTCCTATTTTTAAGATAGGTTTTGGCTTTTCAATAGGTTTTGGAGCCGTTTTCTTTGCCTGTTGTTTCTTTTTACGAATGACTGCAACTTCCTTTTGAACTTCTTTTTTTACTTGGGTTTCTTTTGCTTTTTTTGCTCGGGCAGCTTTTACTGATTGTTTTTTTCGTTTAGAATTTTCTATTTGGACGACTTTCATAAGCTCGGCGACTAGTTCTCTTTTTTTCTTGTCATGAAAAAACTTTTCACTGATTGTATCTAGTTTTTGACCTAAGTAAATAAGCCTTTGGTTGCTGTCATATAATTCTTGATAGCTTTCTAACTTTGACTGTACCTTAGCATTTACTTCTTGTAGTTTTTGATCACGTTGTGCTGCTTTCTGCTCTTTTTCTTTAAGAGTAGAGGTCGTTTTGGCGAGTTTGCTACGTTCTTTTTGAAGGTTTGCTATACTTTTATCAAATCGAATCTTACCGCGTTCTACCTTCTTTTTGGAGCGATTAATTAAAGAATAGGGGATTCCATTTTTTTGAGCTACTTCAAAGGTAAAAGAGCTTCCTGCTTCTCCTAAATGTAATTTAAATAGTGGTTCTAAAGTTCTTGCATCAAAAAGCATATTTGCATTTACAATTTCTGGGGTTTCATTTGCCATCATTTTGAGATTTGCATAATGGGTAGTAATAATCCCAAAACTATTACGCTCATGAAATACTTCAAGAAATGTTTCTGCTAGGGCTCCTCCGAGTTCAGGATCCGATCCAGTCCCAAATTCATCTATTAAGAACATGGTATGTTTATCACATTTTTTAAGAAAATAATTCATGTTCTTAAGGCGATAACTGTACGTGCTTAAATGATTTTCTATACTTTGATTATCACCTATATCTGTGAGGACTTTATTAAACAAACACATTCTAGAATAGGCATGTACAGGGATGAGCATACCACTTTGAAGCATCAATTGTAAAAGGCCTACAGTTTTAAGGGTGATACTTTTTCCTCCGGCATTAGGTCCAGAAATCACAATAATCCTACTATCAGTAGTAAGTTGTATGTCTTGAGGAAATGTTTTTTCTCCCTTTGATGTATTACTTATTAAGAGTAATGGGTGATAAGCATCTTTTAGTGTAAGCTCTCTATCTTTTGTGATCGTAGGCAACACTGCATTTAACTTTTCTGCATAACCCGCTTTTGCTGCAATGACATCAATAGCGCTTAAAATATCTTGATATACAGTAAATAGTGGCGTATAGGGTCTAACGGTGTTAGTAAGTGCCTTTAGTATTCGCTTTATTTCTTCATCTTCTTCAAAAAGAAGGTTGTTAAGTTCTCGTTGCGCTTGTAGGGTAGCTTCTGGTTGTATGTATACGATACTACCAGTTTTGGAGCTCCCCATGATAGCCCCTTTTACTTTACGCCTGTGCATTGCTGTAACGGCAAGTACGCGCACATTATCTACTACAGATTCTCGTATATCATCTAAGTACCCATAGCCATTATATTGTGATAGTGCAGAAGCAAAACTAGTATTAATCTTTGCTTTTACTTGATTAATACGCCTTCTAGTCGTTTGTAATAGGGGAGAGGCATCATCTCGTAACTCTCCATATTTATCAAAAATTGCATTAACAGCATCTATTATAGCAGTTGTATATTCTATAGGGTCTACTGTTTTAAAAAGCGTTGGGTATTGTTCTTGATATTTTTTAAAAAATCGCAGATGTATATTTACAGTTTCAGAAATAGTTGATAGTTTTTTAAAACTACCTTTATCTAATACGCTGTCTTCTATATCTAAAAATTTTATCTCTCTATCTATAGGATCATATCCATGATTTGGAATTACAGTTTCATGTAATCGTGATGATACGTACTCATTGGTTTGTTGCAATCCAAAAAGCACTTCTTGCGAAGTAGGGTAAGGAGTAATGGCAAGTGCTTTTATTTTGCCATGTTGAGTAACACAACGCTCTGCAATATGATTACAAATAGTTGGGAATTCAAGATCGTTAAGTGTTTTTTGATGTATATTAATCATCGTAGGGATTACGTCTTATTCTGAATTTATATTTCTTGACGTATAGTGTTTTTCTTTTTGAGTTTAATGCATAGCTTTGAATGCATAACAAAAGTACAGAATAAATGGATGTAAAAATACACCCAAGTTGGAAGCAAGAATTATCTGCAGAGTTTGAAAAAGATTATTTTAAAAAATTAATCAACTTTATTAAAACTGAATATGGATCTCATCAATGTTTTCCTAAGGGTAGTCAGATATTTAATGCTTTTGACCATTGCCCCTTTCAAGATGTAAAAGTAGTGATCATAGGTCAAGATCCTTATCATGGAGTAGGACAGGCAAATGGATTATGTTTTTCTGTAAATGATGGGATACCTATGCCTCCTTCATTAGTTAATATTTTTAAAGAGATTGAAACCGACCTAGCTCTACCTTATCCTCAAACAGGGAATTTAGAACGGTGGGCATCACAGGGGGTATTATTATTGAATGCAACACTTACAGTAAGAGCGCATGAGGCTGGGTCACATCAAAAACAAGGATGGGAAATCTTTACTGATGCGGTTATAAGTGTGCTTTCGCAAAAGCGAGAAAATATTGTTTTTCTTTTATGGGGAGGTTTTGCCAAAAAAAAGGGAGCAAAAATTAATACATCAAAACACCATATATTAACCTCAGGACATCCATCCCCTTTGAGTGCTAATCGAGGGTATTGGTTCGGAAACAAGCATTTTAGTAAAACAAATATGTTGCTAAAATCAATAGGTAATAGTACGATTCAATGGTAGTAGGTTATTGGTAGGAGAATACTACTTGTTGACCTGTATGTATGGAATAAAAAAATGACGCCGAAAATTTGAATTAAGCCTCAGCGCCATTTTAAATTGTGTTATATATAAACTAAACTTATTCTTCTCCAGGTTCAGGTTCTGTAATTTTGTTACAACTGAACTTAAGCAATAAAAAATTTATTACTATCAATATTCCTATTATTATAAAAAATGTAATCATATCCCCCTATTATTTAACACCTATTAGATGTCTAAAATTGTAAAAGGTTGCGTAAAAAGTTAAAAAAATTATAACTTTTTACGATAAAACTTTGCATCTATTTGTTTTTCAATCATTTGCAAATCTACTAATCTTGATTGAATTGTATCAATTTCTTCTTCAGATATCAGATTTTGTGACCAGATTGTTCCGGAAAGCCATTCTTGAATGTCTTCAAGTCGTTGTTCATAGCGATGTGCAAGTGTGCGATCTATAGAGGGTATATTTTTAAAATCTTTAGTAACAAGATTTATAACTTCAAGTACTTTAGTAATAGCATCTGCTTTTGTTTTTATAACTTCATCATGAGCAGCAATCACAAAACAACTCCATGGAGTAGGAAAATCTCCTAACCTTCTAAAAATGCCTGCATCTACAATTGGTTTTGTGGTAAAATGCTCCCACATAAAGTAATCTGCTTTTCCTTTTGTGAGTGCGGTTACTGCGTTTTCTAATGTATTTACAACTTCAAAGTTTAATTGTGTAGTATCCCAACCTCGTTGTTGTGCTTGTACATAGGCCATTACATGAGAACCAGACCCAAAACGGCTTATAGCGGCTTTTGCGTATTGTAGTTCATCTATATTTGTAAATGGACTATCACTAGCTACATGAACCCCCCATTGTAAAGGAGAGGAAACATAAAGCTGTAGTATTTTTGATGGATTTCCATTGGCTATATCTTTTATGACACCACCCGTAAGTATTACGGCAAGATCTATCTCACGAGCTCTTAGTGCTTTATTCATCGCTCCAGTACCCTCAGGAAAATCTATCCATTCTACAGAGACACCAGCTTGTATAAATAAGCCTTCTTCAAGAGCCAGATGCCATGGTAAATTAAAATGTTCAGGAACTCCACCTATTCGTATATGCTGCATATGTATTAATTCTATTTTTAAAAATAGTAAAACTTAACTATTTGAAATATGTTCAAGAGTAAAAGTGATAAGCTCTTGTATTGTTTGATTTGGACGGGTACTAAAAGTACCATTTGCTCTATTTGCCAATATCGCATTTAGAGAAATTGCTCTATGTCCTAGTAGTTTTGATAATCCATAAATCCCAGCTGTTTCCATTTCAAGATTAGTAATTGCGCTTTCGCGAAAGCGGAATGTTTCAAGTTTTGTATTCATTGCTGGATCCGAAGTAGACAATCTAAGTCTACGTCCCTGAGGTCCATAAAAACCGATATTTGTTGCGGTACAGCCTTTGATAATTTTATCTGAGTAAAAAATATGCGCGAGTTCTTCATCACAAGAAACAACATAAGGCTCACTCTTAGTCGGAAGCCAATTCATATGCTTAACAAATGCTTTTTGCATTTCTTGATCTTGTATATGAGTGCTGTCATAAAAATGTAATAACGCATCTAGTCCTATAGCAATCGTACTTATAAGAAACGAATTTACAGGAATGTCTTTTTGAATAGAACCGCTAGTGCCTATACGTATAATATCCAGAGATGTATGTTTTTCTTTTACTTTTTGAGTCTGTAAATCAATATTAACTAGGGCATCTAGTTCATTGAGAACGATATCAATATTATCTGTGCCAATACCCGTAGATATAACCGTAATACGTTTTCCTTTATAAGAACCTGTAGTTGTTTTAAATTCTCTTTTTTGAATAGTAAACTCGATATGATCAAAATGTGAAGTAACCGTATTTACTCGATCTGGGTCGCCTACAGTAATGATAGTTTTTGCAATATGCTCTGGTCGTAAATGGAGATGATAAACGCTACCATCTTCATTTAAAATAAGTTCAGAAGCAGGAATAGACATATTACTCAATTTTTACTAGTTGATGTGAATCTGTCTGATAGAGGTATTCATATTTGGAAACACCGCCAAAGTAACATGGTTTTTTTAAATCTTCATACATGTTTTGTTGCAATTCTATTGCATGTATTCCCTTATCTGTGAGTACGATTTGATCTCCGTTGTTTATAAAATAGCTATGCATTCTTTTTATCATTTTAAAAATTTGCATATCCCCATATCCATAATACCCTTGATAGTTTAAGGCATATCCACATAGTTGATTTTCACTGGTGATTTTGTGTTTTTGTATAAGTTTGAGCAAGTTTGTTTCTAACGTATTTAATCCAGAATGTTGTGAAGGAAAGCGTTCTTTGTGAGCACTGATACAATTAGAGAGGTATTTAAAACCGCTATCTTTTGCTAGCTTAGGATTAAGTAATGTATGATCTTCTCCACAATATAGACGCCATATATGATCTGCTAATAAAAGATCATTTTTAGAAAGCAATACCTTATCTGTATAATGTTTTTTTAGCTGCTTTTCTGTGAGCTCTGCAAGTCCTTTTAATTCTTTCTCTCCAGAAACACGACCACTACAAACTAAATAAACGGGCACTTTACAATCTATTTGTAAAAGATAACTGATAGCAGCTATGAGATTAATATGACAAAAAAGATCATATTCAAACCATAAGATGACTTCGTCATATGCATGTACTTGATCAATACGTTTTAATTGACTTATGAATTTTTCTTCATAATGGGAAGCATCTATAGTATAATCTTGTTCAAGAAACTTTTTTCGTGCGTTTATAAAGGATGCATTTCCAATTTGGAATACAGTTTTTCCTTCACAAAGCATTTCACGCCACACGGCAAAATCACCTTCTATCTGTAATTCTTTAAGTCTCTCATTAATACTATCACCATTAGTTATATGAAACGTTTTTATAGACACTATATTTATTTTATAATTTGATTAGAGGGGAGATCATTTATCCTCCTACGCGTTTTACTTTGAACCCTTTTTGTTTTAAAAAAGTCATAATTTTATCACGGTAATCACCTTGAATAATGATTTGTTCATTTTTGAAACTTCCTCCTACACTTAGTAATTTTTTGATTTCTTTTGCGAGGACTTTAAAGTCAGAGTCTGCGCCTGTATAACCTTCTATAATAGTAATTGGTTTCCCTTTTCGCTTTTCGTATTTGCAAATTAACGGTTCATCTTGCATCCATAGCGTATTGTCTTCTTCTGATGTGATTTCAGGTTCTTCTGGGATATGATCAGGAAAGAGATTTTTAAGTTGATCTTGTAAGTCCATAAATTACGTATGTGCTACTTATTCTTTTATCAATCCTATCTCTACTAGTCTTTGATGTAAAAAATCACCTGCTGTGATGTCATCAAATGCTTTTGGATGTTGATCATCTACACATTCTTTAAGACAATTTAATTTCATATCACTTCTAGGGTGCATAAAAAACGGGATAGAATATCTAGGAGTATGCCATTGCTCTTTTGGAGGGTTTACAACTCGATGTATTGTTGATCGCAATTTATTATTGGTATGACGCTCTAACATATCTCCTACATTAATAACAAGTTCATCTTCGTTAGGAATAGCATCAATCCACTTGCCATCCATACGTAATACTTGTAGACCGCCTGCAGAGGCTCCCATTAATAATGTTATTAGATTAATATCACCATGCGCACCTGCTCGTACAGCCCCTTTAGGCTCTTCGGTTATAGGAGGATAATGGATAGGACGTAATATACTATTTCCATTACTTGCCCAATGATCAAAATAAAATTCATCAAGGCCTATATATAATGATAGCGCTCTAAGGACATATATTCCTGTTTTTTCAAGCATTCGATAGGCTTCCATACCAGTTTTATTAAAATTTGGAAGCTCATTTACGATAACATTTTCAGGATAATCTTCTATTAAGTTTGCATCTTCAGAGGGTTCTTGCCCAAAATGCCAAAATTCTTTTAAATCACCTTCTTTTTTTCCTTTTGCATGTTCTTTCCCAAAAGATATATACCCACGCTGTCCGCCAAGACCTTCAATTTCATATTTTGATTTTTCTTCTAGGGGGAGCGCAAAAAAGTCTTTTACTTCTGAATATAAACTATCAACAAGGGAATCATCCAAGAAATGGTTTTTTAAAGATACAAAGCCTATTTCTTCATATGCAGTCCCTATTTCGTTTACAAATTTTTGTTTGCGTACGGGATCTTCACTTATAAAATCTGCAAGATCTACACTGGGGATATTATTCATCATTTATCACTTAACTGTTCATATACAAATATACACAATTTAGGATGTGAGTTTGCGCTTTCGCGAAAGCGTACTAAAACTATTTTTGATGTTTCTAAATCTGTATATAACGTAATTTATGTAACATATTTTTCTACATTTGGTGAGATTTTAAAATCCTATAATGGCTACAGCAACAAATCTTGATATACATATTGATTACGATCGAAAAGACTTAAGTGATACTCAGCTTTTACAGTTATATAAGGCAATGCTTAAACCTCGATTAATAGAAGAGAAAATGCTTATTTTACTCCGTCAGGGGAAAATTTCAAAATGGTTTTCTGGAATTGGACAGGAAGCAATATCTGTAGGCGTAACTTCTGCAATGCTTGATGAAGAGTATATATTGCCTATGCATCGCAATTTAGGCGTGTTTACGACAAGAGAGATACCTCTTTACAGACTTTTTGCACAATGGCAGGGTAAAGCAAGTGGATTTACAAAAGGTAGAGATCGTAGTTTCCATTTTGGCACTCAAGAATATAATATTGTGGGGATGATCTCACATTTGGGCCCACAACTAGGAGTTGCAGATGGAATTGCTCTTGCACATAAATTAAGAAAAGAAGAAGCAGTAACTGCTGTCTTTACAGGTGAAGGAGGGACAAGTGAAGGTGATTTTCATGAAGCACTTAATGTTGCATCAGTATGGCAATTACCTGTCCTATTTTGCATTGAGAATAATGGGTATGGTTTATCTACGCCAACTACAGAACAATATAATTGTAAAAATCTTGCAGATAGAGCTTTGGGATATGGAATGGAGAGTCATATTCTCGATGGAAATAATATTCTTGAAACCTATACAACTATTCAAAAGCTAACAGCAGATATCCGAAAGAACCCCAGACCAGTTCTAATAGAGTTTAAAACTTTTAGGATGCGCGGGCATGAAGAGGCTAGTGGTACTAAATATGTGCCTAAAGACCTTATGGATTTATGGGCAAAGAAAGATCCTATCTTAAATTATAAAAACTATTTAATAGGAGAAGGTATTCTTACAGATGCACTCCATAATGAAATGGAGATAGGTATAAAAGATGAAATTAATGATCACCTGTCTATAGCATATAACGAAGAAGCAATTATCCCGAATATGGATATAGAATTATCTGATGTATATGCCTCTTATGATTATAATGAAATACTCCCCAATGATACGAAAGAAGAAATACGCTTAATAGATGCCATTTCTGATAGCTTACGACAAGCAATGGAACATGATGATTCGATTGTAATTATGGGGCAAGATATTGCTGAGTATGGCGGAGTTTTTAAAATCACAGATGGATTTATAGATCAGTTTGGTAAAGATCGTGTACGTAATACTCCAATATGTGAGAGTGCTATTGTAGAGGCTGCAATGGGACTTGCTATAAATGGTAAGAAAGCCGTAATGGAAATGCAGTTTGCAGATTTTGCAACTTCTGGTTTTAATCCTATTGTAAACTATCTTGCAAAATCCCATTATAGATGGGCACAAGCTGCAGATGTGGTTGTGAGAATGCCTTGTGGAGCTGGTGTAGGAGCAGGCCCTTATCATTCACAAACTAACGAAGCCTGGTTTACACATACTCCTGGACTCAAAGTGGTATATCCTGCTTTTCCTTACGATGCAAAAGGATTACTAGCTACAGCAATAGTTGACCCAAATCCTGTATTGTTTTTTGAACATAAAGCCTTGTATCGAAGTATTCGTCAAGAAGTGCCTACAGACTATTATACGCTTCCTCTTGGGAAAGCAGCTATATTAAGTGAAGGAACAGATATTACAATCATTACGTATGGCGCAGGTGTACATTGGTCACTAAGTTTAATTGAAGAACATTCAGACATAGCTATAGACCTTATTGATTTACGTACACTACAACCCTTAGATGTAGATGCCATTTTTAATTCTGTTAAGAAAACTGGTAAGGTTTTATTGCTAACGGAAGACTCTGGATTTGGTAGTATTATGTCTGATATTTCTGCAATGATTACTGAAGAATGCTTTGAATATTTAGATGCCCCTATACGAAGAGTAACAAGCTTAGATACGCCAATCCCTTTTGCAGGGCAACTGGAAGAACTCTATCTTTCTAAAAAAAGGCTTTCACTAATACTTAAAGAATTGATAGCATACTAATCGAAGACATTCACAAGTTTTTTAATAGATAATCATTTGAAATTTATCTATATGACATCTTTTCTGGCATTTATAGCGTATCTTTTGTAAATCATAAGAAGTAATTTTTTTACTTGTGTACTATCACTTTGTATTAAAAATAATCACACCTTGTTTTAGGCATATAATTACGACATATGTATACAAAATCTGGATAAAATGCAATTTTGATAGGAAATGAGACAGCTATTTTACTTGTTTATGTCATGACTAAAAACCATCATATATTTAACAAAGAAAATCATAAAACATGAAAAGACTATTTATTCTATTTCTTGCAAGTTTGCCTTTAATTTCTTGCGGAACAAGCAATGTCATACAGACCTCTAAGAAGACTTTAAAAGGGTATTGGACACTTAATAATATTTCCTATAGTGAAGCTGGTGAATACAATGTAACTCTATTTAATGATGTAAGTTCAGAATGTCTTGCAGGTAGTACATGGCGATTTATTCCAAATAATAATTCGGGTAATTATGATGTTACATCAAGTGATTGTACTACAGGTAAACGTTATTTTATCTGGAGTATTCCAAACAATAATGGTAGCGATACTAATTATGACATTCTTTTAAAACCTACCAATGAAAAACTTAAATCAGTAACAAATCAAGGGTTTAGATTACAGCTTTCATATTTGTCTGATACCGATTTACAGATAAATCAAACTGTGCAAGTAGATGGGAGTCCATTTACAATCTCTATGAATTTTACAAAAACATCAGAATAACAAATTAAATATATTCATTATGAAAATGATACTAAGAAATGGGGTATTACTCTTTATAGCAGGAATGATGCTAATAGGTTGTGAAGCCACAAAAAATGCAAATAATAAACAAAAAGGAGCTGTTATTGGTGCAGCAGGTGGAGCCATATTAGGCGCTGTTATAGGTAATAATGTTGGTAAAGGTGGTAATGGAGAGCTAGGAGCTGTTATAGGAGGTGTTCTAGGTGGAGGAGCTGGAGTACTTATAGGAGCAAAAATGGATAAACAAGCTCAGAAAATTGAAGAAGAAATTCCTGGAGCAAAAGTTGAGCGTATCGATGATGGGATTGTAGTCACTTTTGATGAAAATTCTGGAGTCTATTTTGACACAAATAAGTATAACATTAATAGTGCATCACAAGAGTTGCTTACTAGAATGGCAAATGTGATGAAGGAATACAATGAGACAAATATTATTGTTGCAGGTCATACCGATAGTTCAGGGCCAGATTCTTATAATTTGACATTATCAGAAAACAGAGCAAACGCTGTTACAAATTACTTAGTGAGTAAAGGCGTATCTGGAGGGCGTTTTACCACGGTATGGTATGGAGAAACACAGCCTATAGGAGATAATAATACAGCCGCAGGAAGAGCTCAAAACAGAAGAGTAAGTCTTGCGATTGTTCCTAACGAAACCATGAAACAAGAAGCCATTAAAGAATCGGGAGGTAAATAGTACTCTAATTTATATTACAGTATTCAAAATCCTTAGAATTTTTTCTAAGGATTTTTTTATTGCTAACTTCACTTGCTGTGAATAAGGAAGTTTCAATTTTGATTATTGGCGGAGGTCTGGCTGGTTTGACCAGTGCTATACATCTTGCTCAAGAAGGTTTTGAAATAGTGCTTATAGAGAAGAATACATTTCCAAAACATAAAGTATGTGGCGAATATGTATCTAATGAGGTATTGCCCTATTTAGAAACACTTGGTATTTTCCCTTTTGAAAAAGGAGCAAAAAAGATAGATAGATTCCAATTCTCAGGATTGTCTGACGTGGTATTAAATGTTGCATTACCCTTAGGAGGTTTTGGTATCAGTAGATATACCTTGGACAAGCTTATGGTCGATAGAGCCTTATTGTTAGGAGTGACTATTCTTCAAGCAACTGTAAATAATGTTTCATTTATAAAAGATCATTTTGAAATCACAACGGCAAAAGGAGATTCTTTTGTGTCTACGTATGTTTTAGGGGCTTATGGAAAACGGAGTGGTATGGATATTAAGCTTTCGCGAAAGTTTATACAACAAAAGTCACCTTGGCTAGGTGTTAAAGCACATTATAAAGCTCCATTTCCTAATAATCTTGTTGCTTTACATAATTTTAGTGGCGGATATTGCGGATTGTCAAAAGTAGAAACGGATTATGTAAATGTATGTTATTTGGCAGATTATAAGTCTTTTAAAAAGTATAAGAATGTAGAAAATTACCAGACAGAAGTTCTTTGTAGGAACAATGCATTACGTTCTTTTTTTAAAGAAAGTGAAATCGTTTTTGAAAAACCTTTAACTATAAGTCAGATATCTTTTGAAAAAAAAGCCCCTATTGAAAACCATATTTTTATGATAGGAGATAGTGCAGGTTTAATACATCCATTATGCGGTAATGGTATGGCTATGGCAATTCATAGTGCAAAAATTATATCTATATTATTGATAGAGCAACGATCAGAAAAGAGACCTCGATTAGAATTAGAAGACAGGTATAAAAAACAATGGAATGCTGCATTTCAAAAACGATTAAAAGCTGGTTGGTGGATTCAAAATGCATTACAATATAAAAGCCTTACACGTGCTGGGGTAGCAATAATTAGTAAATCCCCATATCTTTTACAAAGAATCATACAATCAACACATGGAAGTGCTATATGATGAGAAATTTACGGAATCGTAGTACAGAGATAGAGCTTATGGATGACCCAAACGTTCCAGAAAAGGCTCTTAAAGATGCACTTTTAGATATTTCTAAAGTAAATAGAATGCTCGGCGGTAATTTGATTACGATAAGAGCTATAGAAAAACTATTTAAAGAAAATTCTAAAAAAAGAAAATGGACTATTGTAGATATAGGTTGTGGTGATGGAGAGATGCTACGACTTATTGTGGATAAATGTAAGGATGACGATCTTGAGTTAAATCTAATAGGGTTAGATATCAACTCTCAAAGTATAGATATAGCCAGATCAATGTCTAAGAACTATCCAGAGATATCTTTTATAAAAAAAGATGTTATGATGATCGATGTTAATTCATTTACATGTGATATAGTAATATGTACATTAACAATACATCATTTTACAGATGAGGAGATTCTTAAGTTTATAAAACAGTTCACACTTTTCACGAAAGTTGGCATCATTATAAACGACTTACATAGAAGCCGAGTAGCATATGTACTCTATATGCTTTTTAGTCGTATTTTTATAAGGAGCTATGTTGCAAAAAATGACGGACTTGTATCTATAGCTAGCGCATTTAAAAAACATGAATTAGAAACATTTGCAAAAAAATTGAAACTCAAAACTTCTAAAGTAACATGGAAATGGGCGTTTCGATATTTGTGGTTAATTAAAACTGTATGAACGTAAAAATTGCTACTGTAGCAAAACAATTACCAAAATATCATAGATCTACGGATGAAATACTACCGTTTTTAGACAGTTGGCTTTATGATCAAGATGATCGTTTTAAACGAAAAGTAAAAAAAATATTTGGTAATGCGGCTGTAGACAAACGTTATAGTATTATGTCTCCAGAAGAAGTTTTTACGGCAACAAGTTTTGAAGAAAAAAATGACATTTACACTAGAGAAGTTGTTACTCTTGGAAAACAAGTTTTAAATAACGCTTTTGCGAAAGCAAACTGGGAACCTCAAACATTAGATTTTATAATAACAGTGAGTTGCACAGGAATTATGATCCCGTCCCTAGATGCATATTTGATCAATGCATTAAACCTACGGCAAGATATTGTAAGGTTGCCAGTTACAGAAATGGGTTGTGCCGCTGGAGTTTCTGGGGTTGTATATGCAAATGAATTTCTTAAAGCAAACCCTGGGAAACGAGCTGCAGTTATTGCTATTGAAAGTCCAACAGCTACTTTTCAGCATTCAGATTTTTCTATGGTTAATATCGTAAGTGCGGCTATATTTGGTGATGGAGCTGCTTGTGTTTTATTATCTTCACATGAAGAAGATCAAGGTGTAGAGATAATTGATACAGAAATGTATCATTTTTATGATGCACAGCATATGATGGGCTTTAAACTCGTAAATACAGGATTACAAATGATATTGGACCAACAAGTTCCAGAAACAATTGCTAGTCAGTTTCCAGATATTATACATCCATTCTTAAAGAAAAATAATCTAATAATAGATCAAATTGATCACTTAATTTTTCATCCAGGAGGGCGTAAAATTATTGAGACTGTGGAAGAACTCTTTGGGAAATTAGGAAAGAATATAGATGATACAAAGGAAGTATTACGTCTTTATGGAAATATGAGTAGTGCGACTGTACTGTATGTTTTAGAAAGATTTATGGATAAAAGACTCCCAAAAGGCGATTTAGGCATTATGTTGAGTTTTGGTCCTGGATTTTCTGCACAACGTGTTTTACTCAAATGGTAACAATGAATAAAGTACAAGATTATATTGGTAAATGGGCTATTATTTTAGGGGGTAGTAGTGGCTTAGGTCTCGCTACAGCAAAAAAACTAGCTTCAGAAGGGATGCACATATGTATACTTCATAGAAGTAGACGAAGTGTATTGACTACTTTTGAGGATGAAGTTGCCATTATGAAATCAAATAAAGTACAAGTGCTTACATATAATACAGATGCTATTCATCCAGAAAAGAGGAAAAATGTTATAAACGATCTTTTAAAAAAATTAGGCAAGGGACAAGTAAAAGTGGTAGTACATAGTATTGCCAGAGGAAACTTAAAACCTCTTTATAGTGAAGATAATGATAGAACACTTAATAACGATGATTTTAAATTGACTATTGATGCTATGGCAATAAGTGTATATGATTGGGTTGTTTCTATTGCCAACGCTGGATTATTTTCAAAAGATTCCAGAGTCCTTGTATTTACTAGCGAAGGAAGTACAAGAGCATGGCATCAGTATGGCGCAGTAGCCGCAGCTAAAGCTGCATTAGAGAGTATTGTAAGAAGTATCGCGCTAGAATTTGCGCCACTATGTATTAAAGCAAATTGTATACAAGCTGGAGTTACAGATACAGAGAGTCTACGATTAATACCTGGTAGTGATCAAATGAAAACAACCACTCTTAAAAGGAATCCATATCATCGTTTGACAGTACCCAAAGATGTTGCAAACGCGGTATATCTATTATGCAGAGATGAAGCCTCATGGATTAACGGAGTTGTACTACCTGTAGATGGAGGAGAACATATACGATGAGTGGTGAAGAAATCATATCGTTGTTGCCATATAAAGAACCTTTTCTTTTTGTAGATGAGATTATACGTATAAATAATAGGGGCGTAGAGGGTGTATATACATTTCAGAAAGAGTCTTTTTTTTATAAGGGGCATTTTAAAGAATATCCAGTAACACCAGGAGTTATTCTTACAGAATGTATGGCACAAATAGGATTGGTGTGCTTAGGTATTTATTTGATCAACGATTTAGAAAAACTGAAAGGATTAAAGGTTGCATTTACAAATGCTACAACAGATTATATAAAGCCAGTGTTTCCTGGAGAAAAAGTAACTGTAGTATCCGATATAGAGTATTTTAGGTTTAATAAGTTAAAGTGTAATGTTACATTGACAAACGAAAATGGAGATGTAGCAAGCGAAGGAACATTATCAGGGATGTTTTCAATATAATATATGAAACGAAGAGTTGTTGTTACGGGATTAGGGGTTTGTGCTCCCAATGGGATAGGCATATCTGATTTTACAGAGGCAATAAAAAAAGGGATTTCTGGAGTCCGATATCATCAAGAGCTCGCAGATCTTAATTTTGGTTGCCAGATAGCGGGTCAACCTAAAATACCAGAAGAAATGCTATCTACATATTTTTCACCATTACAACTTCGTGATATGGACGCGACTGGAATTATGTATGGTATGATAGCTGGAGTAGATGCTTGGAAAGATGCTGGTTTATCTATAATGAGTAAAGACGATGTCGATTATGATAGTGGAATTATTTTTGGAACCTCATTGCTAGGAGCAGATAAATTCAGGAAGGCTATTTATCTTACAGATGAAGGGAGAGTAAAACGTTTAGGAAGCACAACGGTAATTCAGACAATGGCGAGTGGAATAAGTGCATATTTAGGAGGGTATTTGGGTGCAGGAAATCAAGTTACAACAAATTCAAGCGCTTGTACTACAGGAACAGAAAGTATCTTGATGGGATATGACCGAATTGCAAATGGGTATTCAAAACGTATGTTAGTAGGAGGCTGTAATGATTCTGGGCCCTATATTTGGGGAGGTTTTGATGCAATGCGAGTACTTAATAAAAAACATAATTATCAACCAGAAGCTGGTAGTAGGCCTATGCAAACAGATGCAAGTGGTTTTGTGCCTGGAAGTGGGGCAGGAGCTCTATTGTTAGAAAGCTTAGAGAGTGCATTAAATCGAGGCGCATATATTTATGCCGAAATATTAGGAGGTGCTGTAAATAGTGGCGGGCAACGGCAAAATGGCAGTATGACAGCGCCTAATAGTAAGGCAGTTCAACGTTGTATAAAAGATGCATTGACTAATACATATGTTAAACCAGAAATGATAAGTACAATTAATGGACACCTTACTGCAACAGGAATGTGTCCTACAGAAATAAAAAACTGGAGTACTGCACTAGGGCTCGCTGGAAAAGAGTTTCCATATATTAATTCTCTTAAAAGTATGACGGGACATTGCTTAGCTGCTGCTGGCAGTATAGAGAGTGTTGCGGCAATTATAGAAATAGAACAGAATATGATTTTTGGAAATGTAAATTCTGATGATATACATCAAGATATTTTAGATATTGTCGATAAAGAAAGGATTCCTTCAAAAACATTATATAGAGAAGTTGATATTGTTGCTAAAGCTAGTTTTGGTTTTGGGGATGTAAATTGTTGTATGTTGTTTAAAAAATATTTACCAAATAAAGAATAGAACCGTATGAATTCAGAACATTATGAGGCATTAAAGAATGTGATCAAAATTTACTTACCAACAGATGTCACTATAGATGACATAAATCCTAATAGTCACTTAATTAACGAGCTCAATATAAACTCTGCAAATCTAGTAGACATAGTATTAGATGTAGAAGATCATTTTGATATCACCATTGAAGATAGTGAAATCGAAAAAATGGATACTGTAGCAAATGCGTTAGAAATAATTGCATTAAAACTTAACTAATTGTTATAATTATAATTGCTTAATAGTTATGGATTTTATTCATACTACCACATTTTTTGATGTATAGATGTAATAAGCATAAGTTTTACTTCATTTTTTTACCGACTTTTTTTTACTTCTAAAATTTAAATAACCGACAAAAAGTTACCTTTTAAATATTTGATTAGTAGTTATTTATATTAATTTTTAATTTTTAAACTGAATTCTATTTTAATGTTCTAATACGTAAACATTTATCGGGGTATACCTATTTGCTTTTATATACACGACAATTTTGTACCTTTAGGTTGACTGTTAATCCAAACCATATGCATTTTTTTAGAACCCCCACCATCGTTTTTATATTTCTATTATGCTGTACTTCGATGTTTGCAGTTACATCAATAGTAAATCCGACAGGGCCAGAAGGAAGTTTTCAACTTTCAAAAGCAGATCAGTATGAGAAAGATGCTATTCTTTCTGCAAAAGAAGGAAACGCAGATGTTGCTGTTTTAAACCTTAGTAATTATATACTTGAAACTGGGGACTTTTCAATTTTAGAAAACAGTGTTTATGAAGGAATAAAACACAGCGATGGATTTATTGCTCTAAAAGATAAATACCTGCTCAAATTTAATATGAGTACATTTTTTTATCTATATGTTGGATTGATAGGGTTTTTTATTGCTTTTGTACTGAACATAAGAAAACGTACTGATCGAGTAGCAAATGGATTGATTGGGGTTTTTGTGTTTATGCATTCATTCTTCTTAATTCATATATCCCTTTATTTGACAAATTACACTTTTCAAGAGCCACATACACTATCCATGTCTACCCTATTTTCTTTTTTGTATGGGCCAGTTTTATATTTTTATTTTAAACGGATTACTGAAAATTATACATTCAAACGATCTGATGCATTACATTTAATTCCTACTTTAATTTTTATTGCTGTATTTATGCCTATATATAGCTTATCTTCTGAAGAAAAGTTACAAGTAATGCTGGGAGTAGGAGAGTATGCTGCACATCCTTATAAAAACTCTGTTACTATTATAAAACTAGTATCGTTGCTAATATATGGGTATTTAACCTTACGATTATACATTAAGAATAAAAAGAAAAACTCTAAAACCTCTCCTAAAAAGATACGCTTACATCGCATCATTATTACCATCCATGCGATTTATGCCATTTCCTACGCTGTATATGGAATTCTTATTATTAATGATGACTTTAATAGCCCTATTTTCCATGCGCAATTATTCTCAATGACTTCGCTGGTACTTTATATAGGATATATTGCATATTCTAATCCACAAATTTTAGTAGGTACTGCAAAAGCTATAGTAAGTAGAGCACCTAAGTATAGGAACTCAGGCCTTACAGTTAGTTTTTCTAATGAACTCAAAGAGCAACTAGTAAAACTTATGGAAGAAGAAAAAGTGTATCGTCAAAACTCAATTAAACTTGAAACAATTGCAAATAGACTTGGTACTACACGGCATAATGCTTCTCAAGTAATCAATGAACATTTTGGACTTAACTTTTTTGAATTGATTAATAAGTTTAGAGTAGAAGAAGCGATGGAACTTCTTAAAGATAATAAGGATAACCTTAATATTATTGATATCGCTTATGAAGTAGGCTACAATAATAAAGTAACCTTTAATAAATCTTTTAAGCGTTTTAGTAACTTGACACCATCGCAATTTATGCGATTAGAAGGGGCTTCATAGTTTGTTGATATAAAACTGGCTATAATCATAAGTAGCCCTTAAATACGTAATGTTTTGTAGAGAATCAGTTCGATAGCTCTTACGCTTTCGCGAAAGCATAAACCCATTCACATTAATCAGTTCTTCATTAATTACAAGGCTATAATGATCTGATGTTTTTACCCAGTATCCTTTCCAATCCAAATCATCTACTGTGTAATAATGTTTCCATATATCGTCAGAACCTTCAAACTGTACTTGAAGTACATGACAATTTTCTCCCTGAAAAGATACAATCCCTTTATAAAACTTTGATGCCGATGGATTATCCAAAGTGTAGGGTAATCCTACTACAAATGTTGCAGCGTCAAGTTTTGATTGTAAAACCTTATTAGATACTAGGGTGTCTTTTTGGTTGTTTTTTGTTTGATATATAGTAGAATCATTGCGTACCAGACTGAAAAGGGTATCATTATCCATCCATTCTATGACTCTTTCTGTACCATTTGTAAAATCATAAAAATGTTTTTCATTTCTATCTATCTCTATAGCAGCATCTTCTGTATAAAGTTGAAAGGATTTTGTATATGACATTTTTTGGATATCATTCCAGTTTTGTTTACCTCCGCTTTGATCCATTACTTCTTCCAGTAATGTAAATGTATCATATACGGGTTCTTTATCAGGTAATAAATAACCTATTAATTGAAAAACTAAAAACCCAATAACAAGAATTCCGATGATAAATAAAAAGCGATCAGATGTATTTTTTGAGCTCATAAATAATTTTTTATAAATATACTGCAATTGTTGTTGATGAATCTTTTTTATAGATTGTATATATAATGTATATACAGCTATGTGCTTAATTGTTATTTAATTATGCACATTTATGCTACCCAACTTAAGAAACATGACAAGATTCATTGCACTACTAGGTTTTCTGATTGTGTGTCAATTGAACGCGCAAAATAAAACTAAAGACAGTTTAATAAATATAATTAACAGTTCTAAGAACCCTGCTGTTATTGCAGATACATATTATACATATGCTCATAGTTTTTCAAGCAAGAATATAGATTCTACAATTTACTATCTTAAAAAAAGCTATGCTATTGCTACAGATAAAGAGATAGATTCAATACGGTTAAAAACATGTGTTGCCCTTAGTAAAAAATACTATCACCAGGTATCTGACATAGATTCTACCGATCATTATCTTGATTTGGGGTATGCTATAAATAATAAAGTAAACGATTCTGAACAACGTTATAAATTGCATACGATAAGAGCCTATATATATGAAAGTACTGGAAGATTTGACAATGCAATTGAATTACATCTTCAAAATATTGCAATTGCAGATTCTATAAAAAGCTATAAGAAAAAAGCGTTTTCCTTTTCTGGTATTGCAGATGTATATCGACTACAAAAGAATGGGATAAAAGCAGTCGAGTATATGGAGCTTGCAAAAGAAACGATAGATCACTTGGATTCGACGCAATTGCTTACTAAAATAAAAATTGGAGTAAATCTTGCATTGGCATATGACGGAAATAATCAAAGGGTAAAAGGCATTGAGTTGATGAAAGATCTTGTTACTAGCGCTACAAAAGAAGGTCCTTTTACAGAAGCAATTGTTTATCATAATCTTGGCCGTATGTACATTTTAAATAAAAAGTTTGAAGAAGCAGAGGCATACTTACTTAAGGCTATGGTAATACCAGAATGGTCTGAGATTCCTAGACGTAAAGCTGCAACACTTAAAGAACTCACCACATTGTATGTAGAAACAGATCGACCAAAAGAAGCCGTATTAATGGGGGAGCAAGCCTATGAAATGGCATGTCAACTGGAAGTACAATATCATATAGAAGATGCCACTCGTAATTTAAGTAATGCTTATGAGCTCAATGGGCAATATCAGAAAAGTCTTTCTCTGAAAAAAGAATATATAGCTATTATTAAAGATATTTTTAATGATGATAAGAATAGCTTAATGCTTGATTTAGATGCTAAATACCAAACGAGTGAAAAAGAAAAAAGAATTCAACAATTAACAGCTATAAACTCTATTAATAAAAGAGATAAAGTAATCTGGATGTTAACCTTTACACTTATTATTGGATTATTAGTTTCTGTATGGTTCTATCAAAAAAAGAAGAATAGTTTTATTGTATCACAAAAAGAATTAAAAATTAGAACCCAAGAAGATGAAAAAAATCTAATTGCATTGCGTCTTAAAAATGAGCAAATCCTTTCGGAGAAACAGCGTCAAGAAAAAGATATTATGGAGTTAGAGTTAAAACTAAAGGATAAAGAGCTTACTACAAATGCGATGTCACTTTTGCAACAAAAAGAGCATTATGAATCATTGATTAAAAAATTAAAATCTATACATGTAGACGCTAGTGGAGAAGAGGCTAGTAATAAGATAAGCGCTCTCATAAATGAAACTAAAGCATCCCTGCGAAGTTATAATTGGGAAGAATTTCAATATGTATTTGAAAAAGTACACATAGACTTTTATAATAAATTACTCATGAAGTTTCCTAGTATAACCCCCAATGAAAAAAAATTAAGCGCATTTATAAAACTTGGAATGTCTACCAAAGATATTTCTGCAATAACAAATCAAACACCACACAGTATACTTATTGCAAGATCTAGACTGCGTAAAAAACTAGGACTTAATACAGAAGATAGTTTGTCACAATATATCAATACATTTTAGGGTTGTATATATATTGTATATACACTTTTTTTTGAGTCTAGATAATTGATTATTAGTTTTATAGCCAGTTAGCAAATTGAAAGTGCGCTAAACAATAATTCCTCAAGAATTCGCAATGTAGACATCAATAATATATGGTTGTTTTTATACAAGTAGGGCCATAAAAGATTTGGGGAGTCTAATGCAAAGTGAGTCGCTTAGATTTGGGATTTAAGTGTTGTAATGATTTGTAGAAACAAAAATCTTGAGGAATTTTTGATATTCATCCCCCTTAAATTTTTATTTTTTTTAGAAGAAGAGAAGCAATCAACATTTTTTTTAACAAATTGTTGATTACTTCTCTTTTTACCCATTTTATAAGCGGTATTGAAGTCTTATATTAGCCATCCTACCTACTATTATGACTAAAGAGACACAATATAACGAGGATAATATTCGATCACTTGATTGGAAAGAACATATCCGTATGCGTCCTGGGATGTATATCGGTAAACTTGGCGATGGTTCTAGCGCTGATGATGGTATTTATATTCTTGTCAAAGAAGTCTTGGATAACTGTATTGATGAGTTTGTAATGGGTGCTGGGAAGACTATAGAAATTTCTATCCAGGGAGATAAAGTTATTGTGCGTGATTATGGTCGAGGAATTCCTTTAGGAAAAGTAGTAGATGTCGTATCAAAAATGAATACAGGTGGGAAGTATGATTCACGCGCCTTTAAAAAATCTGTAGGACTTAATGGGGTAGGAACAAAAGCTGTAAATGCGCTTTCAAATTATTTTAGAGTCGAATCTACTCGAGATGGAAAGTCTGCTTCTGCAGAATTTGAGCGTGGAGAACTCACTCACCAAGAACATCTTGATGAAACCTCACGTCGTAGAGGGACAAAAGTTTCTTTTATTCCAGACGAAAGTATTTTTAAGAATTATAAATTCAGGAATGAATATATAGAGCGTCTTATTAAGAACTATGTTTATCTTAATCCTGGATTAACGATTGTCTTTAATGGTGAAAAATTCTTTTCAGAAAATGGATTAAAAGACCTTCTCTCAGACAGTATAGCAGATGGTGATCGTTTGTATCCTATCATACATCTAAGGGGAGATGATATAGAAGTTGCGATTACACATAGTCGCACACAATATTCTGAAGAATATCACTCCTTTGTAAATGGTCAAAATACAACACAAGGGGGAACGCATCAAGCTGCTTTTCGCGAAAGCTTAGTGCGTACTATTAGAGAATACTATGGAAAGAATTACGATGCTTCAGATATTAGAAAATCTATCGTTTCTGCTATTAGTATTAAAGTTATGGAACCTGTTTTTGAATCACAGACCAAAACAAAACTAGGTAGTACTGATATGGGAGGAGGATTGCCTACAGTACGCACCTATATTAATGATTTTCTTAAAAGAGCACTAGATAATTTTTTACACAAAAATCCTGAAGTTACTGATGCCTTACAACGAAAGATATTACAAGCTGAACGTGAGCGAAAAGATCTTTCTGGAATCAGGAAACTAGCACGTGAACGTGCAAAAAAAGCAAGTCTTCACAATAAAAAATTAAGAGATTGTCGTATTCATTTGACAGATAGTAAAAAGGAACGAAATCTTGAAACAACACTTTTTATAACAGAGGGAGACTCTGCAAGTGGGTCAATTACAAAATCAAGAGATGTAAATACACAAGCAGTATTTAGTCTCAAAGGAAAACCACTGAATAGTTATGGTCTTACAAAAAAGATTGTATATGAAAATGAAGAGTTTAATCTGTTACAAGCAGCACTTAATATAGAAGAGTCCATAGAAGACTTGAGATATAACAATATTGTAATTGCAACAGATGCCGATGTAGATGGGATGCATATTCGATTATTACTAATTACATTCTTTTTACAATTCTTTCCAGAACTCATTAAAGAAGGGCATTTATATATATTAGAAACACCTTTGTTTAGAGTGCGTAATAAAAAAGAAACTATCTATTGTTATAGTGAACAAGAGCGCATAGATGCTATGGCAAAACTAGGAGCTAAACCTGAAATTACTCGATTCAAGGGATTAGGAGAAATATCTCCAGATGAATTTAAACACTTTATAGGAGAAGATATTCGTCTTGCACCTGTCATGCTTGACAAAGCATTGATGATAGAAGAGCTATTATCTTTTTATATGGGGAAAAATACACCAGACCGTCAGAAGTTTATTATTAATAATTTGAAAGTAGAGTTGGATCGAGTAGACGAGCTATAATTCATGAGCGAAGAAATAAACGAACATAACAACGAAGAAGAATTAAACTCAAATACGTCTCACTCCTCAGATGGAGTAGAAGGGAGTGGAGAGACAATTACTCGAGTTACAGGAATGTTTAAGGATTGGTTCTTAGACTATGCCTCATATGTAATACTTGAACGAGCAGTTCCTGCAATAGAGGACGGTTTTAAACCAGTTCAAAGGCGTATTATGCATGCCCTCAAAGAGCTAGATGATGGTCGATATAATAAAGTAGCAAATGTTGTAGGGCATACTATGCAGTATCATCCCCATGGAGATGCAAGTATAGGAGATGCGATGGTACAAATAGGTCAGAAAGACTTGCTTATTGATACTCAAGGGAATTGGGGTAATATACTTACAGGTGATCGTGCCGCGGCTTCTAGGTATATAGAAGCTCGTCTATCTAAATTTGCTCTAGATGTTGTATATAACCCAAAAATCACAGACTGGCAAGCCTCTTATGACGGACGTAAAAAAGAACCTATAAACTTACCCGTTATGTTTCCTTTATTGCTAGCGCAAGGAGCAGAGGGTATTGCAGTGGGTTTAAGTACAAAGGTCTTACCTCATAATTTTATAGAATTGATTGATGCTTCTATTAAGCATCTTAAAGAAAAACGCTTTACACTGGTACCTGATTTTCCAACAGCAGGGATTGCAGATTTTTCAAACTATAATGATGGATTACGAGGAGGAAAAGTGCGTATAAGAGCACGTATAAGTCAGCATGATAAAAATAAACTTGTTATTACAGAAGTTCCATTTGGACAAACGACAGGCTCATTAATAGATTCTATACTAAAAGCAAATGATAAGGGTAAAATCAAGATCAAAAAAATAGAAGATAATACCTCTGCAAATGTCGAAATACTAGTTCACCTCCCATCAGGAATTTCTCCAGATAAAACGATAGATGCTCTATATGCTTTCACAAATTGTGAAACCTCTATCTCTCCATTAGGTTGTGTAATAGAAGATAATAAGCCTCTCTTTGTTGGGGTTACAGAAATGCTTAGGCGTAGTACCGATCGTACAAAGGAACTATTACGACAAGAATTAGAAATACAACGTAATGAGTTTGAGAATCAATGGCATTATGCATCACTAGAGCGTATTTTTATAGAAAACAGAATCTATCGCGATATAGAAGAAGAAGAGACATGGGAAGGTGTTATAAATGCTATAGATAAAGGATTGTTACCACATATAGGGCATTTAAAACGCCCTGTTGTAGAAGACGACATCGTTAGACTTACTGAAATAAGAATTAAACGTATATCAAAATTTGATATCGATAAAGCGCAACAGAAAATTGATGCTTTAGAAGAGCAAATAGCTCAGGTAAATTACCATCTTGATAATCTTACTCAATATGCGATAGATTACTTTACTCGTTTGAAAAAAGATTACGGTAAAGGAAAAGAACGTAAAACCGAAATTAAAGTGTTTGATGATATTCAAGCTACAAAAGTGGTTTTACGTAATACAAAACTCTATGTAAATAGAGAAGAAGGGTTTATAGGGACATCTTTGCGAAGAGATGAATATGTGACAGATTGTTCTGATATAGATGATATCATTGTTTTTACAAAGCAAGGAAAAATGATGGTAACCAGAGTAGATACAAAAACTTTTATAGGTAAAGATATTGTACATGTTGCAGTATTTAAAAAGAAAGATAAGCGTACTACCTATAATATGATTTATAAAGATGGAACAGGAGGCGCCACGTATGTCAAACGTTTTAATGTTACATCAATTACTCGCGACAAAGAATATGATCTTACAAACGGTAAAAAAGGTTCTGTAATGTATTACTTTACTGCTAACCCTAATGGAGAGGCAGAAACAGTTACGGTATACTTACGTGCAGTCGCTAGTGTTAAAAAATTACGCTTAGAAATAGACTTTGCAGATATATTAATAAAAGGGAGAGCTTCCAAAGGCAATATTGTCACAAAACATTCTGTAAAATCTGTAGAGCTCAAAGAAAAAGGATTATCTACATTGAAACCACGTAAAATCTGGTTTGATGACACTGTACAACGTCTCAATGTGGATGGCCGTGGTGATTTATTAGGAGAATTCAGATCTGATGACCGATTATTGATTATAAACCAACACGGGAATGCAAAAACTATTATTCCTGATGTTACGGCACATTTTGACAGTGATATGATTGTTTTAGAAAAATGGGAACCTAAAAAACCAATTACAGCAATCTATTGGGATGGAGAAAAAGAGCGTTATTATGGGAAACGTTTTCTTATCGAAAATCCGGACAAAAGCGAGGTGTTTATTTCTGATCATTCTAATAGTCAATTGGAATTAGTTTCTACAGAATATCGTCCAGTAGCAGAAATGGTATTTTATAAAGAAAGAGGAAAAGATCAACGTGCTAACGAATCTGTTTCTATGGAAGACTTTATTTCTATTAAAGGGATTACGGCATTAGGGAATCAATTTTTTGCACAAAAATTAAAACAACTTAACTGGCTGGAATCTTTACCATATGAAGTTCCTGAGGACGTTCCAAAAGAAGAACTTGAAGTTATAGATGAAGAAACTGTGCCTTCTACAAAAGCATCGGAAAGTACCGCTTCTAAAGAAACCCCATCTTCAAAAGAAATAACCGATGGGAATCCACTAGATGATGAAGGTCAGATCACCTTATTTTAAATAAATAGATATAGAGATTGAATACGTTTGTAAAAGTATATTCGTTTCATAGATAGGCGATTGAAGTAGTAAAACTGTTAAATTCTTGCTTACATAGTAGGTTTTCAATTATCTTTAAGTAAAAAAGTTGGGTATTTCTTAATGAGCTTTCATAGAAACTATTTTGTAATATTTTTTATTATGGGGTTTTCGCTTTTCGCGAAAGCGCAATCTTGTGCAGTACTTACAAGCGCAGATCCTCTACCCGTAGAAGATCCTCTTACGTGGACTGCAGAGCCTACGGCTGTAGGGTATGTACTTACAATAGGCACAACCCCTGGAGGGAACGATCTAGGATCTAATATTCAAGTGATTAATCCTACGTACTTTCCTACCACAGGGTGGCCAGAAAATGAAACTATATATGTGACTATAGGTCTTCGTGAAGATCCAGGAGACCCCGATCCTACCACTATATGCGATGAGCAATCCTTTGATACAGCAATAATAACTACCATACCCGATTGTAACATTATAACTACCCCACCAGATGGGGATATAGATACGTCACTTACTCCTTTGATTTCTTGGACATATGCACCACGTGCAACCGAATATGTACTTGATTTGGGTACAACTTCGGGAGCATCAGATGTGATTGCAAATGAAGTTATAAGTGGAGATGTATTATCATTTCTAGTTCCATTTGATTTAAATGAAGGGACTCAATATTTTGTTAGGATTACTCCACGCAATGGAGTAGGGGCAAATACAAGTTGTAGCAATGAAAATTCTTTTACAACGCTCGTTTTAGATACTTCTCCTCCTGAATGTACCGTATTAATAACTCCAGAAAATGGGCAAATAGAAGTAGCACTTACTCCTTTATTAGAATGGGCGCCCGTTGCAAATGCCGATGGATATAGAGTAACTATTGGAACAACACCGGGAGGTAATGACGTTCTAGATAATGCAGATTTAGGAAATGTGACTTCAACATTGGTATTGGATTTTGATGAAGGAATTATGTATTATGTATTGATTACACCCTATAACTCATTTGGACCCGCAGAAGATTGTCCCATAACTAGTTTTACCACAACACTTGGGTGTGGTCCATATCTAGATGCTATAACAGGAGAAATTGTAGATCTCAATCCGGTTATTAATTTGGAAGAACTATATCAAATATGTCTTAATGATCCTCCATTACAATTAATTCATGTAGGTATAGGAGAAATATTTTCTTGGACACAAATAACAGATACCGGAGAGATTGAACTTTCTACAGAAAATAATATCACTATTTCTGAATCGGGTATATATCGTTTTGATGTAGCTACCGAAGTCCCTATAGAAGATGGGATTATTATTTGTGAAAGCACACATACTTTTGAAGTTATTAGCTCTGAAGCCCCTACATTACAGTCCCTTAATCCTCAATTACAAGGGCTTTTAATCAACTTATCTGTAGACGTGACTGGCTCTGGAGATTATGAATATTCCATAAATTCTATTGATGGTCCATATCAAGATAGTCCAATTTTTACAGGCTTACCTATAGGCCCTATAGAAGTATTTGTGAGAGATAAAAATGGATGTGGTATTGTAAGTGATCGTATTGATCCAGATTTTGACTTAGGATTTCCAAAGTATTTTACTCCTAACGGAGATGGTATAAATGATTTTTGGCAAGTACGTGGCAGAGTTGTAAATGGAGAGACAATTACTCGTATCGAAGTATTTGATCGTTTTGGAAAACGGATTATTGCATTTACTCCTTTTGATATAGGATGGGATGGAACATTTAATGGTCATAGATTACTTGATAGTGGTTTCTGGTATAAAGCATCTACACTTAGTAATCGAGTGCTTGTGGGACATTTTGCGCTTAGGCGGTAAATAATAATATTTTTATAAGTAGAGAAAACCACCACTATCGAGAAGTCAGACTCGAGTGTGGTGGTCTCTCAATATACTTATCTCTTCTGATCAATGATTTTTATTCTAATACCAGGAAATTGCTCTTCTAGTTCTTTTTTAATACCTAATAAATGTCCTGCACCTACAATAATGACCGCCTTTTTATGGTTATTTTTAACTACTTGTGTTCCTATATTTCTTGCCATACCTTCATTACGTCTATCCCATACATTTGCGGCATCATCACAAGATGTACACGGAGTCTCACGAAATTCAAACCGATTTGCATATTCATACCGTTTTACAGTCTTGATACGATTTGTATATACACCTAAGTTCCCAAAAATAGCAGGGATCATATGTTTACGATAATCTCTTTTATTATGCTTTTTCAATTTTTTTAATTGCCCATCTTTACTACTTTCTCTATAACATAATTTACTTAGTTGTGTATATAACTGTGTTTCATGTTGATGATCCATAGCATATATAAAATTCATATCCATAGCAATAGCTAGCGGAGCAGTCAAGTCGTAATTCTCATTACGAAGCGGCTTTTTACTTCCATTTATTCCAAACTTAAATAAGTATTTATAGTAGGCATAGTTTGCTCGATCTCTATATACGGCATAATGATCTGCTAAAAATTTAAAATCTTCTTTCGACATTTTATAAATACTGGTTTTGCGTAATTGTCTATAACGCTGTACGTCTTTTTTAAATGTTTTAGAAATACTATCTCCTAGCGGAATAAAATAAGAGCTTTCATAATTGATAACACTTAGTGTATCTTCTGGGCGTTGACGTTCCACATAGATGGCATCTGGCTTATATTTTTTTGCAATTTTAAGAAGAGGTTTGTAGCTATGTTTTACAATCTTAGGAACTTCATGCATAGTGCCTATGATAAATATTTCTGCTTGCTCAGAAATGGGAGTTGTATTCTGACCAATACATGTCATCGTAAAACAAGATACGATACAAATAACTAATTGCTTTAAGGTAATTAATGATGCATTCATGATTGTGATTTTAAGTTTGACTTCAGGATCAAATGTATTTTTCACAGATCAGTTAAGCTACTATTTATAGGGCTTTGGGGTGAAATACAGCTATTTTGTGGTAGGATGTATTGCTGTTTTTACAGCAGTGGCGTACGTCTTTGATATTGGGACGAAAATATTTGCAGTAAGTATAAGCCCTAGTTTGCCGTTTTCTGTTTTCCATGATTGAAAATGAGTAGGATGAATCAAATACGAACGGTGTGTACGAATAAGATCTGGAAATTGAGTAGCGATTACAGACAGTTTATTTCGGATCAATTGTTTTTTAAGATTTCCAGTATCCAAAAAAGAAATCTCAACATAATTGTCTGATGATTGTATACATATCAGATCATCAAATAATAATCGTAAGCTTTCATAATTACCTTCCCCTAGTATTTCAATTTTAGAAGCTTCAATACGTTTTGTTTTATAACGACCCAATGCGTATCGACCCGATACTACAATAGGAAGAATCGTCACCACTGAAGGAAAGAATATATTAGTTGTATAATAGGATAATGTGTATGGATTTGATTCTCCATAAACGATAACATATAAATAAAAGGTTCTTACAACAACAAAAGAAAAAATAAGGAAAGATGCTATAAAAATAGCTTCATTTCTTAGATACCATACTTGATTAGATTTTTTATACAACAAGTTTTGTATAGATAGTGATAACATATAACATGTCGCACCTATCAAGCCATAAAGGGGTAGATAAATAAGTTTTTCTGTATCACCAAACTCATTGACATCTAGTGGTTCAGTAAAATAAAGAAACACAAAAATCCATATTGCAAGACCTAATGCAATAAATAAATGGTGTTTTATGAGAGGATCAAAGGGATACGTTTTCAAATAAACTATTTGGATACTTAAATATACTATATCTTATGAATTTCTAAAATTTGTTTTACTCAAAAAAATTACCACCATACAACAAAACACTTTTCTATGGTATTGTCATTCTTTTTAATCCATACGATAGGAGCACGTTTTTGTACATGTTTTATTTGAATTTCTGATAATACCTCATGATGGGAACTCCATACTACATTATTATGAGGGGCATGAATCCATTCGTATTTATGAGTGATGTAATAGGTATATGAAACAAAAGGCGATATTTCAAAATCTTTCATTTGTATCCAAAATCCAACAATACATGCCGAATTAAGTGGATGAATGGATGGTGATGACTGTCCATATGGAATAAAAAGCTGTCCTAAAAAACATACTTGTTGTTCTAATGAGGAAACATTTATCTCTTGAGTTTCTAGAGCTGTTACTGCCTCATTTGTATAGGCAAGAGGTAATTGTTTTTGTTTTGTTTTATGAAGTTTTGCGTGAAAAAAATCGTTTCGATTTGGTCCCATGAGGCGATGAATAGGATCGGAAATTGCAGGGTCTATGATGTAAAATTTATACGTTAATTCTATATGAATGGGGTGTACGCTTTCGCGAAAGCGTACTATAAAATCTAACTCGCCTAACGTATGATTGCTATTTTTTATCTGAATATTATGAGCAAGTACTTCATAGTTATCAGAATGAGATAATATCTGATAGAACAGATGTTCAATACGATGTCCTAACCGTATGTTTTCTGGTATCGGTTGTGGTATGAATGTCGTAAGGTCAATAGATGGTACTACAAATTGTTTAAGATCAAACTGGGTATCTTTCCATAGCGGAGGACTGTCTAGAAGGGCTTGAATATCTTTTACCACACTCTAAATATACTATGAAACGTTAAGTAATAAGAGGAATCTACAAAAAAGGTTGAAATACACACATGGCATTTCAACCTTTTCTTTTTTATATACTAAAATAGTTTAATGAAGCCACCCTTTACTTGCAGCAGATTTACTATACATGTATAAAAACATAGCTATTAGTATCACAATAACTGGCATAATAAGTCCCTGCACATACCCATAAATTCCTATACCATCCGCAGTTAAGAAAAAATGTCCTTGATGAACAATTACGGCTAAAAGGGAAATCATAAATAAACTAATAGCAAATTTCTTTTTTAATAGCAATAAAATGCACCCTAGCAAGCCCGTAAATACTGCAATTGCAAATACAATAACAATCCATGAGGGTATATTCTCAAGAAGTTCTACCTGTTCGGGAGGCAATAATGCCTTTGCTTCATCAGAGACAAAAGATTGCCCTAAAAAAGCACCTACACCCATAAGGTTCCATATGAGCGCAATAATACCAATAATCCAAAATCCTGTGTTTGGTTTGTTTGTTGTTGTCATTTTAGTTAGTTTTTTAGGTTGTTATTACAAACAAGTTACAAATTTTAGAATTTACAACATATTAAATGCACTAATGATGTTCTCTAAAAAATAGTAAATATGTTTAGTTAATTATTAAATAAACGATTTTTTAGAAACGATAAAGTATCTTGCTATTATAATTAGATATAGTTCTTTATTTAAGTCAACAAGTTGCATATATATGTTCGATAAGCGATATTATTATTTACTTAAAATTCAATATTTAGGATTCCGATATCACGGGTGGCAAAAACAACCTGATGTTCTTACTGTAGAGCGTATGATGGAACGTACATTTTCTTATGTATTAGGACATAAGAATTTTAAACTATTAGCTTCAGGACGTACCGATGCAAAAGTATCTGCAAATGTTGCTTATGTGGAGTTGTTTTTAAACGACACTCCATTACCCAATGGGGATTTTTTAGACCTTTTTAATGCAAATCTTCCTCAAGATATTCGATGTTTAAGCATTACAGAAGTTGATAAAAGCTTTAATGTGATGAATGCTCCTATACAAAAAGAGTATATCTATCTGTTTTCATATGGAGACAAAAAACATCCATTTACAGCACCATATATGGTGAACATAGCAGGGATATTAGATATTGAGCTTATGAAAAAAGGTGCTTCACTTTTTGTAGGCACTCATGATTTTCGGAATTATGCATATAAAGCAAACCCAGAAACTAAAACAATTAATAGGCTCATCAGTAGTGAGATTGTTACTAATGATATCTATACAGCAAGTTTCTTTCCAGAGGAGAGTTATATCTTTCGTGTAAAAGGTAAAGGGTTTAAGCGGCACCAAGTACGTTTAATGATGGGGGTTTTGTTTGATTTAGGACAAGGAAAAATCACCCTAGATTTTATAAACAAAACGTTGGCCGATGGAAGCATTATAAAACTTGAACATATAGCACAAGCAAGTGGATTAATGCTACATGATGTAGTTATATAATTCTTGTAAAATCCCTATCTTTAAATTATAAATAGTAATACGATATGAGTACGATTCCTAGATCCTCTTTTGACTTTTTAAAAGCCTTAAAAAAAAATAATCATCGTGACTGGATGACAGAGCATAAAAAGACCTATCAGGCAAGTGAAAAAGCATTGAAGGCCTTTTATGCAGAGATTGAAACAGGGCTTAACACAACGGATGAGATAGAGAAACTAAAAATCTTTCGTATTAATAGAGACATTCGGTTTAGCAAAGATAAAACACCGTATAATGTTCATCGTAGTGTAAGTTTTAGCAGAGCAGGAGCACATCGTCGAGGGGGATATTATTTACGTTTGGAACCAGGAGATAAATCTGTAGTCGCTGGCGGTTTCTTTGGGCCAGAGCCTAAAGATTTATTACGTATACGTACAGAATTTCAAATGGACAGCGATGAGATAAGAGGTATTCTTGCGGAACCAGATTTTGCCAAAGCATATCAAGGAAAATTTGATGCCTGGGACCCTGTTAAGACAGCTCCAAAAGGGTTTAGCAAGGACGATCCAAATATAGATTTAATACGCCTTAAAAATTTTGTAGTCACTCATAAATTTACAGACAAAGAAGTACATGCAAAAGATTTTAAAGATCGTGTATTATATAATTACCAACTCCTCAGGCCCTTTTTTGATTACATGAGCGACGTACTGACTACAGATCTGAATGGTGTTTCTTTGATCGATTAATGTTATTTTTCTTTTGCTTTCTACGAGCAATAAAATAGACGACGATTAGTAGAATTGGAAGTGCAATAAAAACCAACAACTCTATAGGGGACGATGGATCTATAGGGCTATTGTTTTGAGGCCTTGGTATTTCTTGCATTAACTAGCCTTCGTAAATTGTAAAGGGCGGTCAAATAATAGAATATTACTAAGTAATCGCTCTTTTACAATGTTCATCATACGTTTATTAAGTGAAGAAGAATTGGTAATATATTCCAAATATTCTTCTACAGTAAATTGACCAATGATGATTCCTTTAACACTGTTTCGGAATTTCATATCCTTATGTATTGCATTTTCTATATAATCCTGGCGTTTTTCCAGTGATAAATCATAGAATACATTTTTGTGTTTGGATATATAATTGCGTAAAACCTCTATAAGAAGAGGACTTTGAAGCTTAACCACAGGGCGGATCGTAGCATTTTGAAAACGCTCCTCACTACTCATTTGATCATTTATTTTTGCTGATGGAATTTCTGGACGAATGCGCTTAATATCATTAGGTCTATCATTCATAACTTTTAGGTTTTTTAAATGTACAAATAGGAGGTACGCTTTCGCGAAAGCGCGTAAATACTTTTTAACTACTTATAAACATGTATTATTTGATCATTATACCTAAAAAAAAGCCCCCTAAATGGAGGCTTTTTATAGGTATGAGAGATATAATTACTCTTTTGCATCTACATACTCAGCTCTCGTTTGGTACTTGATAGCCTCTATGCCTGATTTGGTTAGGTATTTTTCAAATTTACCTAAACGCTTGTCTTTGATTTTGTCAAAAGAAGTTTTTGCTTTTGTAAATCGATCTTTCATTAAATTAATGTTTTCAATTTGCGCTGCACTAGGTGCTTCAAAATTGGACGCCACATCACTATAGATATCGCCTAATTTTTCACGCAATTGTGGAGGAGCTGTACCAACATAATTATCTCCTGTTGTTACAACCAATGTATTTTTTAATACATCTAACTCATCTATGAGCGGTTGAGCCACTTTTTTTGCTTTACTATCTGTGCTCATTAATGATTGCGCTTTGTTACTTATCTGGTCTATTTGATACACCATATATGCTAGATCTTCTTGAAGATTATACAACTCCATTGTTGTCTTATATTGGGCATCACGCTCTGAAGAAGTAATTAAAGATCTAGGATCATTCTTTACTTCAAATGTAGTCTCGTACACCTCTTTTCCTTTTTTAAGAACTGCCTTATAGGTTCCAGCTTCTACACGTAATGGAGTAAAACCTCCTCGTGAGATAGTTTTTCCTTTGGCTTGTTTAGGAGGTTTAGATGTATAATTCCAAGAAACAATGTTTATACCTTTTGCCTTTCCAGGAGATAAGTTTGCAATTTTATTTCCAGACATGTCTTGTATTTCCAAACTCATTTTTCCAAACGTATGACGTTTTTGTAAAAAGTATTTGATACGGACACTAGTTCCTGGGTTAGCACCTACAAACTGTAGTTCGGTGCTTCCGCCTCCAAATCCTCCTTCTTCTACCATAATGCCTGGTTTGGTATCAAAGAAATGCACTTTTTTTGCTAATACTTCTGGTGTAATATCCCTAAGTACGCTGATATCATTTACAATAATGACCCCACGTCCGTGTGTACCACAAACAATATCATTGGTCTTTTTTTGCAAATCAACAAAGTGTACTGCTGTAGGAGGGAAGTTATTTGTAAAGTGTGACCAGTTTTTACCTCCGTCTACGGTAATATGTAATCCATCCTCGGCTCCTAAAAAGAGAACATTTTCATTTTCATAATCTTCTTGGATATTACGTGCAAACATTTTCAAATCATCACTTGTAATATCCTTCCATGTAGCTCCGTAGTCTGAAGTTTTATACACATATGGTTTCATATCACCACGTGCATGACCATCAAAAACCGCATATGCAGTACCTTTTCCATGTACACTAGCTTCGATATGGTATACCCATGTGTTTTCTGGAAGCCCTTGTACATTTGCGACTACATTTGTCCAGGTTGATCCACCATCTCTTGTAACTTGTACATTCCCGTCATCTGTTCCTACCCATATTATTTTTTCGTCTAATGGGGATTCTGCAATCGTAAATATAGTAGTATGTGTTTCTGCTCCCGAATTATCGGCAGATAGGCCTCCAGAATTTTTATCTTGTTTTGCGGGATCATTTGTAGTAAGATCTGGAGAAATGATTTTCCAAGTATCTCCCATGTCATTACTTATATGAAGGTATTGACTTCCCATATAAAAACGATCTGGTTGGTGCTCACTTATTGCCATAGGTGCATTCCAGTTAAATCGTAAATCATCATATCCTTTAACTGCAAGTGGTTTTACATTTTTTGTATAGTTACGCTCCATATCATAGCGCCATACATTTTCTGCTCCTTGCATTTCTGAGTATAGAATTTCTTTAGTAGGATGCTTTAATACTCTAAAACCATCGCCTACACCTACGCGTACCCAGTCACGAGCTTCAATTCCTCCAGGAGATGATGAAGGTCCATACCAAGAACCATTATCTTGTAATCCACCATAAATGCGATAAGGTTCTGCATCATCTACGCTTATTTGGTAAAATTGTGAGAGCGGTAAGTTACTTACAATTTCCATACTAGAGCCTCCGTCCCATGAGCGATATACACCCCCATCGGTTCCAACATGCATGACATCAGAGTTATTAATATCAAATAGGATATCATGGATGTCCGAATGCATATTTCCAAGACTTTTAAACGTTTTACCTCCATCTCTAGAAATAGATCCACTTAATCCTCCTTTAACAACAACATCTTCGTCTTTAGGATCCACAACAATACGCGAAAAATAGAACGGTCGCACTGTAAGTGCAAAATCACCATTTGTACGTTCCCAGTTTGCTCCCCCGTCATCAGAACGATACAATCCTTTATCTTTATTTTGTTCAGATTCTATAACTGCATATACACGATTAGGATTTGAAGGTGCTATAGCAATCCCTATACGACCTAATTTTCCTTCTGGAAATCCATTGTGTATTTTATTCCATGTAGTACCTCCATCTGTTGATTTATAAAGACCGCTATTAGTCCCTCCAGAATTAAAATTCCAAGCAGTACGCCTGAATTCCCACATAGATGCATATAAAATGTTTGGATTAGACGGATCCATAATAAGATCTGAAACCCCTGTAGTATCATCTACATATAAGATATTTTCCCATGTCTTTCCTCCATCTGTTGTTTTGTAAACACCTCGTTCTTCACTTGAAGACCATAATGCTCCTAAAACACCTACATAAACAGTATTTCCATCTTCGGGGTGTATTTCTATTCCAGAAATACGTTCGCTTTTTTCAAATCCAATTTTATCCCAGCTAGATCCTCCATCTTTGGTTCTATATAATCCATCACCTAATGAGACAGAATTACGTGTCCAGATTTCGCCAGTACCTACCCAAATCGTATTATCGGGATCATTAGGATCTACAGCTACCTGACCGATAGATTGCATATGTTTATCAAAAATAGGCTTATAACTTGCGCCCCCATCATTTGATCTCCATACACCACCACCAGCAGTACCCGTATAAATAGTTTGTGGATCTGTAGGGTGTGCTTCCATGTCTATGATTCGACCACTCATTAATGCTGGTCCGATCTGACGTGCAGAAATATCTCCAAAAAGTTGTTTCCCTTTAAGTGTAACTTCTTGAGCATAGGATTGCATACTCATAGCAGCCATACAGAATGCAAACAAAAAATGTCCTTTTTTCATTATGATATTGTTTTTGGTTGATTACTTATTAGGTAAAAAAAATCCCCATAGAAAATGGGGACTTTTTTAAATGTATATGTTTATTCTTTTGCAGGCATTTTGAAAATAGCATCATCAATCTCTGGATTGATTTCAACATTTTCTATTGTAATTGTTTGTCCTACTTGTCCATTAAATTTATTAGTAACACTAAATGCAAAGAATACAGGTCCTGCTTCTGAATACTCACTATAAAGTGTTTGACTCTTTATTCCTTTCTGTGGCCCTGAATTAACCGTAGACTCACTTAAAATAGGGACAAAGTTCTCTTTGTCAAAGAAGTATACTGTAAAATTATCTACTTCTTTCCCTTCATCTAATGTAGGTTTTTTTGTAAGTTTTATTTTAAAGCAATCAACACCTTCAATTTCCTCGTCTTCCAATTTTTCTACAGTATACCCTTTTTCTTTATAGTTAAAAAAGGTGTCTATTACATCTTTGGCTTCATTTTTATAGTTTAAAGATGCTTCTGAGTCTTGGGCTTCTGCTTCCATTGTTTGGAAGTTAGTTCCCCACATGGTCTCACCATCAAACGCTTGAGGTGTAAATCTTTGTCCTTGTAAATCTATTTCGACAGCCATACGACCATCTGACATTGCATATTGAGTAAAAGGAAATTCTTGTGGTCCAAAACCAGCTTTACCAGTAGCTTTCATACTTTTAATAGATGCCCACGCTTCTTCTCCTCCAGTGTTTTCTATGTAATTTGCAACAATTTCTTCTGCAGTTTGAGCCTGTGTTGGTATTGCAACTGCTAGTAGTACAACGGCAATAAATAATTTAATCGTTTTCATAAAATGTGTATATATTAATTGTTTGATGTCTTTCCATATGACTATTATCATGCCAAAATGTTACAGGTTTTACAATTAATTTTTAAATATTTCTGTATTGCTTTACCTTTAGATAATATACAGTAGATAAAATGAAATTTGGAAAAGTAGAAAACCCCGATCAGATAGACTTTACATTACCACCAGATCATATAGGGACAAAAAGTATTTTGCAAAAAAGCAGTAATTCTAAAAATGAGCCATTACAAGTATATGTAGGTTGTGCAAAATGGAACCGTCAGGATCTTAAAAACTTTTACCCACGAGGTACTAAAGATGAGTTAATATATTATGCAAGTCAGTTTAATAGCATAGAACTCAATGCAACTTTTTATAGACTTTTTCCTAAAGAGCAATATGAAAAGTGGTATGAAAAAACCCCAGATGATTTTAAGTTTTTTCCCAAAATCACTAATAACATCAGCCATTTAAAAAGATTAATAAATGCTGAGCAATTTATTCCTGAATATATAGACCATACCTTAGCATTGAAAGAAAAATTAGGAACGATATTTTTACAAATGCATAATAATTTCCAGCCCAAGAATTTTGATCGCGTAGATAATTTTGTAAAGCATTGGCCTTCTGAAGTCCCCATTGCTATAGAATTCAGACATACAGATTGGTTTAATAATCCAAATGTTGCAGACCGTTTATATCACTTGCTGGAAGAACACAGTATGGCAAATGTATTGGTAGATACTGCAGGAAGACGCGATATTATGCACATGCGACTGACTAATAATGAAGCTTTTATTCGTTTTGTTGGAGCTAACCATGAAAGTGATTATAAACGATTAGATGATTGGATTATTCGTTTACAACAATGGGTAGATCAAGGATTGACAAAGATTCATTTTTTTATTCATCAAAATGTAGAACTAGCTTCCCCTTTATTATCTGCATATTTTATCGAGAAACTCAATAAAGCACTAGCGATTGACCTTAAAATTCCAAGGACTTTAGTACCTCCTTCTTCTAACCCTATGTTATTTTAATGGAGACTATTTATATAGTGATGGGGGTTTCTGGTGTTGGTAAAACTACTATTGGAAAGCTTTTGGCTACTTCTTTGAATATTCCTTTTTATGATGCAGATGATTTTCATCCACAGTCTAATAAGGATAAAATGATTGCAGGTATTCCTTTACAAGACAAGGATCGATGGCCGTGGTTAGATTCATTGGTTTCTCAATACGAGTCATGGGCAATACATGGTGCTGTATTAGCATGCTCCGCATTAAAAAAATCATATCGTAAACGTCTGCGTATTGATCATAAAAATATTCGATTGATATATTTAGATGCCACATATGATACGGTTTCTAAGCGCCTTTCTGAACGTAAAGGGCATTTTTTTAACAAGGCATTATTACAATCCCAATTTGATACATTAGAAAAACCAACTGAGGGAATTATAACGGATGCTACCAAATCAGAAAAAAAGATTCTAGCTACTATTATGAATATCATTACTTCTAAATCACAACTTGGACTTATTGGGCTTGGAGTTATGGGCAAATCGCTTGCGCGAAATTTTTCTCGAAATGGCGTATCAATGTCATTGTACAATAGGCATATTGATGGAAAGGAAGAAAACATAGCTACAGACTTTGTGTCTTCTTTTTCAGAATTGGATACAAGTCAGGGATTTGATACTATAGAAAAATTTGTACACTCATTAGAACTACCAAGAAAGATATTTCTTATGGTAAGTGCGGGTTCTCCTGTAGATACTATAATAAGTGAGTTACTTCCGTTTTTATCTGAAGGAGATGTGATTATGGATGGTGGAAATAGTCATTATTTAGACACAGAAAATCGTATAATAGCATTAAAAGATAAAGGTGTGCACTTTATGGGTGTTGGGGTTTCTGGTGGTGAAGCTGGAGCGTTACACGGACCCTCTATTATGCCAGGTGGAACTGCTTATGGTTATACTCAAATTGCAGGATTTTTAGAAAGCATCGCAGCAAAAGATGCAAATGGTTATTCATGTTGTGCCAGGGTAGGGGGCGGTGGATCAGGACATTTTGTAAAAATGATCCATAATGGGATTGAATATGCAGAAATGCAATTGATAACAGAGGTATATGATATACTGCGCAATTATTGTGGATATTCTCTTGATGAAATTGCTAGAGAATTTAAACATTGGAATGCAGGGGATCTGAATAGTTACCTACTTGAAATTACAATAAAAATTCTTCAAAAAAAATCTGACGACGGTTCTCCTATTATCGATTATATTTTAGATAAAGCCGGACAAAAGGGTACGGGGAGTTGGAGTACTACAGCAGCTTTACAGATAGGGGCCTCTTTTGATACTGTCGCACAAGCTGTTTTGGCAAGAATTTTATCATCACAAAAAGAAGAACGTCTGCGTGCAGAAGGGGTATATACGCTTTCGCGAAAGCGTATAGAAAACCTTTCTATTTCTACTATAAAAAAAGGATATCGTACTGCGCGTATTATTAATCATGCAATTGGGTTTGATAGTTTACGTATTGCTTCTCAACACTATAACTGGTCATTAGATCTTTCTGAAATTGCCCGTATTTGGACTAACGGCTGTATCATTAGATCTACTTTTATGGAATCATTAGTCACAGTATATAAAAATAATGATGCTTCAGCTCTTTTTTATCCAGACATTGTAAAAATCATGAATAAAAATTATGATTCATTACGAGTTTTTGTAAGTATAGCTATAAAATCTGGCGCAACGGTTCCAGTGAGTAGTGCTTCTATAAATTATTTTAATGGACTTATTCAAGGAGAAAATGCATCGAATATGATACAGGCACAACGTGATTTCTTTGGGGCACATACGTATGAAAGAAAGGATAAAAAGGGGCACTTTCATACCTTTTGGGAAGATTAAAATATAACTTATGGATATACAATTACTTATTGCGGTTATTATAGGAATAGCTATTCTTCTATTCCTTATTCTTAGATTAAAACTACAAGCATTTCTTGCTCTATTAATCACATGTATTGTTGTTGGGGTTATTGCAGGAATGCAGCCTGTATCTATTCTTAATAGTGTTAAGAATGGAATGGGTGGCACCCTGGGCTTTGTTGCTACAGTAGTAGGTCTGGGAGCACTATTTGGTGCTATTTTAGAACGTTCAGGAGGGGCACAGAGATTAGCACAATCCATGTTAAAGCTTTTTGGTATTTCTAAAGCACCATGGGCAGTAATGCTAACAGGGTTTTTGGTCGCCATCCCAGTTTTTTTTGATGTAGCTTTTATTATTTTGGTTCCTTTAATTTATGCTTTACAAAAACAAACCGGTAAATCTTTACTACTCTATGCGATTCCTTTACTTGCAGGGCTCGCTATTACGCATACATTTATTCCTCCGACACCAGGGCCTATTGCAGTAGCAGAGATTCTAGGTGCTGATCTTGGATATGTTATTATTTTTGGTTTTTTGGCAGGTTTGCCTGCTGCTATCATTGCAGGACCTCTCTTAGCAAAACATCTATCAAAATCTATGCATATTCTCACTCCAAATGACATGGTGAGTGATAGTAAAGTACCCGATAATGCTCCTTCTGCAAGAGTGATATTAATTATTATTGCTATTCCTATATTGTTAATTGTTTGCAATACGGTTTTAGGAAGTCCATTATTTGATGAAGGGAGTCTACCTAATGCAATTATTTATGCGGTAGGACTGTTAGGACATCCTTTTGTTGCACTGATTATAGCAAATCTAGTTGCCTGGTATTTTTTGGGAGTTCGAAAAGGGTTTACTAAAAAACAACTGTTGGATATTTCTACAAAATCTTTATATCCAGCAGGTGTTATTATTCTATTAACAGGTGCTGGAGGTGCTTTTAAACAGATATTAATTGATACAGGCGCAGGAAAAATGATTGCCGAAGCTTTGAGTGGTGATTTTTTCCCTCCAGTAGTCTTTGGTTTTGTAGTAGCTGCCATTGTCCGAATATTACAAGGATCTGCAACGGTAGCTATGATTACTGCGGCAGGTATTACAGCCCCTTTATTAGGATTGTCAGAAACTAGTGCACCACAATTAGCAGTATTAGTGATAGCTATTGCATCTGGTGCAACCGTTTTTTCACATGTTAATGACAGCGGTTTTTGGCTTGTTAAGCAATATTTAGGACTTACAGAAAAAGAAACCTTTGCCTCATGGACTGTTATGACTACGTTAATTGCTTTAGTAGGACTAGTTGTTTCTACAATACTTTGGTATCTTGTATAAAAATGACTGCAGACTCATTCTGAAACACATATCAATTAATTAAAATTTATAAAAGTCAAGACATATAAATGTGTTTTGCATATAGACTATGAACTTTCATACACGTAAATGGATAAAGCCTGAAGATTTAAACCCTAATGGGACTCTATTTGGCGGTAGACTCTTAGAATGGATAGATGAAGAGGCCGCATTATATGCGATTATACAATTAGAAAACCCCCGTACTGTTACTAAGTATATGAGTGAAATTGATTTTCGGGCAAGCGCACGGAAAGGGGATATTATTGAAATAGGATTAGAGGTTGTAGCTTTTGGAACGGCTTCTCTTACATTGCATTGTGAAGTTAGAAATAAAATGACTCGGGAGGTGATTATTACTATAGAGCGTATTGTTATGGTAGGTCTAGATACATCTGGAAAAGCTTTGCCACATGGCAAAACAGCTGTTGAATATGTAAAAGATCGATTAGGTAATCTTAAAGAATAACCGTTAACTTTTATCGGTACTACCTTATTATAATACGTTTATATATAGTTTAGTCATAACTAAATTCTAACTAAATGTTTAAACAATTACTTCTGCTAGTAACTACTGTTTATGTTATTATATCATGTTCCAGTGATGAGAAAGTTGCTTTGACAAATGCAGATGACCGTGAGATTGGTGCTTATGTGAGAACCATACAAACATTTAATTCTGACTTTTTTGTTGGAAACGCTACCGATGTTTTTGGTGTTGAACTTGAAGTGCATGATGAAGAAAATGGTGGCCTTCTAGAAGAGATAGAAGTATTTATCACATATAAACCTACAGGTGCTATACCTTCCAATGAGCGTTTTTTAAAAACATTAGCCGCTTCAGAATTTCAAATAGGAGATTTTGGAAAACCAAGAGCCCCGCTTACCATTTCATTTCAAGAAGCTATTGATGTCTTTGATCTATCTATAGACGAAGTCGTCTGTAAAGATCAATTTGAAGTACGAATCAATTTAAAATTAACCGACGGTAAGTCATTTACCACTGGGCAATCTAGTTCTAAAATTCTTGCCGCAGATGATTTTTGGAGTTCGCCTTTTTGTTATACCATTACTGTTTTAGAACCTATTCCAGAAGATGCTTTTACAGGAATTTATAACCTAGAGAGTATTGTTGATGGTCCACTAGGAGAAACTTTTGGTACTACACAACTCGTAGAAATATATAGAGGTCATTCTCCTAATGTACGTGAGATGCGATTACGACATAGATTATCTATAGAACAAGAACAACCACGTATTTTTAGATTTACTATTGCTTGTGACGAATCAATTTTTAGTAAAGACCTTCTGTCAAGCAAGATTGGCTTTTGTGGTGTAGATCCAGCCATTTTATTGGGTCCTGATACTTTAAATGCAACAATAAATTCGTCTGATGATACTGTTTTTGAATTATGGTTTGTAGAAGGATATCTAGGATTTGATGGTAATTGTGGCTTTGGTACCGCTCCATCTAGAATTCGATTATCAAAACAATAGATTATTATAATAAGATATTTAGGAAATATATAATTATCAAGATAGAAAGTATATACATGAAAAAACACTACATTATTCTCATAGGATTAGTTATGTTGCTTTCTTGTAATAATGATGAGAAAGCTATTGACTTAGTCTTTGATGGTGCTGAAACTGGCGCAATTTTACGTACAGCATCTATTAGTAACCTTACTTTTGATACTACTTTTGCAGATCGTCCTATAGAATTTAGATTAGAATATCAAGATAACACAGATAGTGCAGAAGGCACCCTACTTAATACTGTAGATATCTTTATTTCATTTGTAGATAATACACTAGAAAATGAGAATAACTCTAAACCTTCAACTCTTTTTAAAACACTGTCTGTTAATGACTTTTTTGAAGGAGATAATGGTTTGCCAGTAACGGATATTAGCATTACTACTGATGAGTTGTTAGCCTTTTTTGATTTAATGATGTCTCAGATTAATTGTACCGATAAGTTTGTAATTGATTTACAACTTAACCTTACTGATGGTAGAACTTTTATGCATTCTAATAGTATTGGACCTATCATAAGTTTTGGGGGTGCTATAAATTCTCCTTTCACCTATGATGTTATTGTTGTAGAAGGGATAGATGATACGCTTTTTACAGGCGAATATACCTATACGAGTATTGAAGATGGATTTGATGGCCCTACAATTATATCACCAGATATTATCGAAATAAGTACACAACGTTCTAATGTTAGACGTTTTGAAATTTTTAGAGATGAACAGCAAACACCAGGAGGCATTTTGGTACGTGCTGAAGTCGAATTTACTATTGCTTGTGATCAAGCTATTCTTACCAGATATATCAGATCTGCTATCATTTGTGGTTTTGGTGTAGAAGGTGATATTCATGTGCTTTTGGGCCCTTCTAATCAATTAAACGGAACTGTGGTTATAAACGATGACTCAGTTTTTGATTTAAGTTTTTTAGAAGCCTTTGAGGGCAATGATGGTTTTTGTGATTGGCCACTAAACGAATCAAAAATTAGATTTTCAAAACAATAAAAAAAAGAGTCCTATGAAAAATACTTTATTATTAATCGTCAGTCTATTTATATTTTCCTGTTCTGATGATGAAAAACCAATAGAAGTTGTTCTTGAAGAAGTTGAGCGAGGTGCTGTGATCCGTACAGTTACCATTAATAATAGTGAGTTTGATATAAATAATACGCAAAGCACTTTTGATATTGAAATAGAAGAACAAGACAATGAAGATGGCGGTTTACTAGAAGAAGTAGAAGTGTTTGTTAGATTTAAAGATAATACTATGGAAGATGGAGATCTATCGACATCTAATGTGCTCATACAAACTATTCCAGCGGCAGAGTGGACTACAGGCCCTGACGGGCTTCCTAGAAATTCTCTAAACTATAGTTTTGAAGAGTTATTACTGACAACAGAGAGAACTATAGAAACTATTAATGTAAAGGATCAATTTATAGTAAGTCTAAACTTAAAGTTAACAGATGGAAGGTCTTTTGATGCTTCAAATGCAAGTTCTATTATTATAGCATTTAATACATTTTTTAGTTCGCCTTTTTGTTATACAATAAATGTTGTTGATCCTATAAGTCCAGATTTGTTTACAGGAATATATCGTATGGAATCAATACTTGAAGGTCCCAACGGAGAAACGTTTGTAGATGAACTAGGCCAGGTTCCAGAAACGATGCTTATTGAGATTATAAATGGTCATTCTCCCAATACAAGAGAGTTTAGAGCATTTCATAATCTTCATCATAGAGGATTGGAACTTCCGAGGCGATGGGAATTTTCTATTGTTGGAAATGAAGCAGTAATGGGTAAGAATCAATTGTCTTCACCAGAAGGGTATTGTAGACGCGATGCCGCTCCTTTGTTATTAGGTCCAGATATTCAAAATGGTGGTGCTAGCCCTACTGACGATACTGTATTTGAATTATGGTTTGTAGAAGGGTTTTTAGGCTTTGATGGCGAATGCGGATTTGTTACGGCTCCATCACGATACAGATTTTCAAAACAATAATAGTATAGATAGCTATGAGAAAGTTTTGCTTTTTGATTTTAGTATTTATTTTGGGATCATGTGATAGTGATGAGATGACTATAGATGTTGTCGTTGAGCAAACTGAATTTGGCGCTATTTTAAGAACTATTGATAGAATCAATCCTGATTTTGAACATACTAATTTTCAAAGTACATTCTCTATTGTTGTAGAAGAACAAGATGAAGAAGAAGGTCTTCTTTTTGATTTTTTACGTTTGTTTGTTCAATATGTAGATAGATCTCCAGAAAATGGATTAAGTACTACTCAAGAATTAATTTTAAGAGATATTCCTGCTTCTGATTTTGAAATAGGCCCTAATGGATTTCCAAGAGATAGTATCAATATTGTATATCAAGATGCTATAGATCTTTTAAACTTAGATGCAACTACAATATCTATAGGAGATCAATTCATGTTGGGTGTAGAAATACATCTTACTGATGGTCGAACATTTAGTAATGAAGATGGAAGTTCTCGTATTTTTACAGATGCGTGTTCTTTTAAATCACCGTATCGTTATGTAATTAATGTAATAGACCCCATAGATGATGCATTATTTACAGGGGTATATCGCTATGAAATTATTGAGGGTGAAGAAGATCCAAGATTTGAGCTTCCATTCGAAGGTATTGTAACAATTACGACAGGAAATACCTCTAATGTCAGAAGAACAGGGATTATAGGGGAAGGATTGGAATTTACAATTGCGGGATCTAATGTATATCCAAAAATCTACCAGTCTTTTGGTTTATTATGTAGAATGACATTTTTTCGATTAATTACAGGGCCAGATGAAGAAAATTTTGGGCAAGTTGATATTACAGATGATAGCGTGTTTGATTTAGATATCATCTTTGGATATGAAGGATTAATTGGTGCAGAAGATTTAGGAACCCCAATACCCTATAAATTTCGATTTTCAAAACAATAATAGTATAAATACCAGCCTTATGAATTTAAAAAAAATCATTGCATTATTTATAGTCATATTATCTCTGAGTTGTAGTGATGATGAAAAAGCAATAGATATTGTTTTAGAACAAGTAGAGCGTGGAGCTGTATTAAGGAATATAGATAGAATAAGTCCAAATTTTGAACATAATAACTTCCAGAGTGTATTTGCTGTAGAACTGGAAGAACAGGATATAGAAGAAGGTGGTATTTTTGATTTTGTACGTTTACATATAGCATATGCAGACAGAACTCCTGAGAATGGAATTAATAGTGTTTCAGAACAAGTATTGAGGGACGTACCTAGTACAGATTTTCAAATTGGCCCTGATGCATTGCCTAGAGGAATTATACAAGTAAGCTACCAAGAAGCTATCGATGCTTTAAATCTTAATCAAAATTCTATTTTACCGGGAGATCAATTTGATTTACGAATGGAACTTACGCTCACTGATGGTCGTACCTTTAGTACTGAAAATGGAAGTGCTTCTATACTAACAGATTTTTGTTTTTTTAAGTCTCCCTATAGATATGTCGTAAATGTGATAGAACCTATCGCAGATGATTTGTTTACAGGATCATATAATTATGAAATTATATCTAGCGACTCTAACCCAAATTTTGGGATAGCAGAACAGGGAGTCGTCTTTATAAGAGTAGGAAATACACCTAATGTACGTTTGACAGGTATCGTTGCTGAAGGGCTAGAATTTACAGTAGCTGGTACTAATGTACACCCAAAAATATATCAATCGTTTAATCTTTTTTGTAGAGAATCAGCATTGCATATTCTTACAGGGCCCGATGAACAAAACTTTGGACAAGTAAATGATATTGATGATACTGCCTTTGACCTAGATCTTGTAGTAGGATATGAAGGTTGGGGAGGAACTGGTGATTTTGATGCACCTACACGTTATAAAATTCGTTTTTCAAAACAATAAATACTAATACTATGATTAGAAAAATATGTTTACTAATACCTGTTTTTATAATATTATATTCTTGTGATGATGCAGAAGATGAGAATCCAATAGAAACAGTACTTGAGGTTGTTGAACGTGGAGCAGTACTAAGAACGACCAGTATTAATAATGGCGAATTTGATATAACAAATCCTCAATCAGTTTTTAATATTGACCTAGAAGAATCTGATATTGAGGATGGAGCTCTTATGAGTTCTATGGATGTATTCTTAAGTTTTATAGATAATACTATAGATGGTAATAATAGTTCCGTAAACAGGTTTTTATTTAAGACATATTTACCTGAGAATTTTCAAACAGGAGCAAACGGATTACCTGTAATCTCTATTGATTATACATTTGTAGAGTTATTAGAAGCTACGGCTATAGATGTGTCTTCTGTAGCCTGTAAGGATCAATTTAGAATTGATATAGACCTTAACCTTACAGATGGCCGTACATTCAACACAAGAAATTCTGCAGGTACTATTGTAAATAATAGTGGTTCTTTTAATTCTCCATTTACATACCTTATTAATATAGTAGAACCTATTCCTACAGATAGCTTTATAGGAGTATACCAAATGGAGCAAATTGAAGACGGGTTTTTTGAAAACTCATTTACTTCACCTATAAGGATGGTTGAAGTATTTAATGGGCATTCCAATAATGTTCGCATTTTTAGATTTATAGAAGAAAATGCAGGTACCTTTAGTGTTGAGTTTAGTATCGTTTGTGATGTTGCTATTATGACACGATATCAGAAGATAGAAGCCCCTAGTTGCAATTCACATGATATTTCAGATAGAATTTTACTAGGACCAGATAATCCTCCAGGTATTGCAAACTCAGAAGATGATACTGTTTTTGAACTTTATTTTCTAGAAGGTTTTGAAGGATATAATACGGGATGTGATTTTACAGATTTCCCTGCTAAAATCCGTTTGTCAAAACAATAAAAGTATGAATAGAAAAATAATTTTAATACTAAGTTTTTTAGCAAGTATATATTCTTGTGATGACGCTGGAGAAGAGAAAGCAATTGAAACTGTACTGGAACAAGTAGAACGTGGTGCCGTTTTACGCACACTTGGTTTTAACAATGGAGAGTTTGAAGTAGGTAATCCAGAAAGTTTGTTTAGTATAAATATAGAAGAACAAGATATTCAAAATGGAGGTGTATTTGAAAGGGTAGATGTTTTTGTGTCTTTTATTGATAATACAGTAGAGGGTAATGATATTTCTACGACACCTATTTTAGTAGAAAGTATTGAACCATCTGCTTTTGTAACAGGAGAAAATGGATTGCCAGTGGGGGCTTTAGAATACTCATTTCAAGAATTATTAGATGCCACAGGTCTAACAATAAGTCAAACCAATTGTACAGATCAATTTAGATTAGATCTCACACTTCATTTAATTGACGGTTTGAGCTTTAATCTAAGTAACTCAGCAGGAACCATTGTAAATACAACGGGGTTCTTTAAATCACCATTTTCATATTTAATTAATATCGTAGAACCTATATCCAATGATGCATATATAGGAACCTATTTGTATACAAGTATAGAAGATGGATTTTTTGGGCCTACTTATGGTGAAGAAGGTTTGGTAGATATATCTGTTGGTCATTCTAATAATGTGAGAGTTTTTGAAATTCAATTTCAAACCTCTAGTGGCATAATACCTGTTGAAGTTGAGTTTAGTATTGTTTGTGATATCGCTGTAGTTACCAGATATCAAAAAACCCTTTTGGGATGTACTATGGATCGATCTGACCGTGTTCTTATTGGACCAGATAGTCCTCCTGGTATAGCAAATTCAAATGATGACACTGTTTTTGAACTTCATTATTTGGAAGGCTTTGAAGGATTTAATGCATTCTGTGATATTGAAAACTTTCCTGCAAAAATACGGCTGTCAAAACAGTAAAAAGACACATAGGAAAATCCTTTTAATACTATATTTTCTGTGATCATATCTTCATATGATGATGCCGTATTTGAATTATGGTTTGTTGAAGATTTTTTAGAATTTGATGTTGAATGTAGGTATGGCACAGCTTCTTCTAGACACCAATTCTCTAAACAATAACAATTGATATTTTTTTAACTCAATATCTTTTAAAGTTTGTGACGCAACCTTTTATTTATTTACAGATAATATTAGTATAAACTAAATTAAATACAGCATGAGAAATATAATAGCTTCTTTATTGATTATGCTATTCACACTAGTAAGTTGTAGTTCAGATGATAAACCTATAGATATTTTTTTAAACGCTCCTAAAGGAGCTTTGCTTATAAATACAGAAATAGGAAATAACAATTTTATAATAAATGACTTGCAAAGTGAATTTTCTGTAGAAGTACGAGCAAACGATCAAGAAAGAGGCGAGTTTTTTAATTTTATAAGAATATACATTAGTTTTAAGAGTAATACTACTGATGGATTGACTAATAGGGATGAGGTAGTTTTAAGAGATATACCTAGATCAGAATTTTATATTGGTGAATATGGGAGGCCTCGTACATTATTGAATTATAGCTTTCAAGAGGCTATAGATGCACTTGGGCTTAGTATAGATGATGTTGCTCCAGGCGACCAGTTTTATATTCGTCCAGATATGCATTTAAAAGATGGACGAATTATAGGGTACGCAAATAGAAGCCCTAGTATTATAGCAAGTTTTTGTGAAAACTCCCCTTTTTATTATCAAGTAAACGTAATTAATCCTATTCAAGATGCATTATTTACAGGGACATATAATTATGAAGTCATTGCCGCATCAAATATTGACGCAGTCCCAGAGTCTGGTATTATTACTATTAGTAATGGAGCTTACCCTAATCAAAGACGTTCTGAGTTTTTAGACTTTACAGTAGGGGGGAGTTTTGTATTACCAGATATTTATCAAGACAGAGGGGGGTCGTGCCGTTTTGGTGGAGGTATTGTTTTTTGGGGCCCTAAGGAGAATAGCTTTGGAGTTGTAAATCTTCAAGACGACTCGGTTTTTGAAGCAGACTTTGTTATAGGTTATGATGGATGGGTAGGAGGAGATTTATTATCAGACCCTATAACTGTAACCTACAGGTTTTCTAAACAATAGTACGCTTTCGCGAAAACATACCCTGTAAATTATGTTAATTTTATATAAAATCATGTATTGAGAATTACGTTATTCTTAATTTCGAATGCTCAATAACATCGTTTTATGAAAAGAATTTACATTTTATGCATTTTTATTTCGCTATTTTCTATAGATAATACATATGCACAACGTCGTAATAAAAAGAAAAAAGCAAATGCAAAAGAGGTTACAACTCCTGTAAAAGAAAAAGAAAAGAAAGAGAAAAATGGGATCAAAAAATATTCGGATGTCATTACAAAGGAAGCAGTAACCGATAGTGGACTATTTCAAGTTCATAAAATAAAGAAAGAGTTCTTTTACGAAATTCCTTTTGATCATCTTAAGAAAGATATGTTATGGGTAAGTCGTATTGCTCAAATTCCATCAGGATTTGGAGGTGGTTATTTTAATGCAGGTACAAAAACCAATGAGTCTGTTGTCCATTGGGTTCGTATTCATGATAAAATTTTACTAAAAATAAAATCCTATACTAGTGTTGCAGATAGTACAAAGGCGATTAGTAATTCAGTACGTGTAAATAATTATGAGCCTACATTATTTGCTTTTGATATAAAGGCATTTAATAAGGATTCTACAGCAGCAGTAATTAATGTTTCTAAGCTTTTTGGGTCAGATGTAAAAGCCATCAGTGGATTATCTTCCAGATTACGTAAGCAATACAAAGTAAAAAAACTTGATAACGAGCGTAGTTTTATATATGGGATTAAAAGTTTTCCAAAAAACATAGAAGTAAAACAAGATTTCACCTACGAAGCTTCCGAACCTCCTGGGGATAAAGATTTGGGATCTATAAGTTTACAAATGAATCAATCAATGATTCTTTTACCAGAAAAACCCATGCAACCCAGGGTATTTGATCCAAGAGTTGGTTTTTTTACTGTAAGTCAATATGATTATGGAAGTGAAGAACTTAAAGCAGATCAAAGGACATATATTAGTCGCTGGCGATTAGAACCTAAAGATCCAGAAGCATATGCTAGAGGAGAACTCGTAGATCCTGTAAAACCTATAGTATATTATTTAGACCCTGGTACTCCAGAAAACCTTAAAAAATATATTAAACAAGGTATAGAAGACTGGCAAAAACCATTTGAAACAGCAGGATTTAAAAATGCTATCATAGCAAAAGAGGCTCCTTCTCCAAAGGAAGACCCTGAATTCAGTCCCGAAGATATTAGGTATTCTGTGGTACGCTATGTGGCAAGTACGACAAGAAATGCAATAGGCCCTAGTGTTGCAGACCCTCGTAGTGGAGAAATTATAGAAAGTGATATTATATGGTATCACAATCACCTCCGTAGTTATAGAAACCGATATTTGTTAGAAACAGGAGCAGCAAATCCAAGCGCAAGAACATTACAGACACCTCCAGAAGAAATAGGAGAAATGATGCGTATGGTAATTGCCCATGAAGTAGGACATGCATTAGGTTTTCCACATAATATGGCATCTAGCTATGCATATCCAGTAGAGTCCTATCGTGATGGAGCATTCACTCAAAAAAATGGTATTGCAGCTAGCCTTATGGATTATGCACGTTATAATTATATAGCACAACCCGGAGATCAAAACATACGATTTATACGCCAGATGGGGCCTTATGATCATTATGCTACAAATTGGGGATATCGATGGTTACCCAATGTGACATCACCAGAGGCAGAAAAAGAAACATTAAATCGCTGGATTCTAGAAAAAGCAAATGATCCTGTATATAAATTTGGAAGACAATCTAGTAGGTTTGATCCTCAGTCTCAAACAGAATGTATAGGAGATGACCCAATAAAGGCTAGTACATACGGAATCAAAAACTTAAAATATGTAGCGCAAAACTTACCAAAATGGACCTCAGATCAAACCAATAATTACCAAGATCTTGAAGAATTATACGGTGAGTTAATCAGTACGTATGGAAGGTATATTGGACATGTGGTAACCAATATAGGAGGAGTTTTTGAAAATATCAAAAACCCTGATCAAGAGGGATTTGTGTACAGTCATGTAAATAAAAACTCTCAAAAAGAATCGATGCAGTGGTTACATAATAATTTATTTGAAACTCAGTCTTGGTTGGTTAATAAAGAGTTACTACAAAATATTGATCATGCTGGTTATTTTGAACGTATTCGACGTGTGCAATCTCGCTATTTGGATAGGCTATTGAGTTTTGATCGTATCGGAAGACTAATAGATGCCGAAACAGTACATGAAGATTATTATAGTGCTATTACTATGTTTAAAGATATTCGTAAAGGGTTGTGGAAAGAAACCTCTAGAGGTGAAAGTGTAGATATTTATAGAAGGAATTTGCAACGTTCTTATTTAGATAGAATGGCATATCTTATGACTAATGATGGACCAGAACGCAGATCTGGTCGTTCAGGTTTTGAAGGAACTTTGGTATATAACGTCAACACATCAGATGTTCGTTCTATTGTACGTGGAGAGCTTAAACTACTTCGCAATACATTGCGAAGTGCAAGGAACAGTTCTGTAAATACAGTTACAAAGTATCATTATGAAGACGCAATTGCGAGAATAGAATTACTATTAGATCCAAAGTAAAAGATCATTACTTGTGACAGTCAAAATCAATGTCCAATACTTTTAATCCATAGTTTTTTGCATCGTAATTGAAGTGCCACCATTCTGTTCGAATAGGGGAGAATCCATTCTTTTTCATAATATCCCAGAGTAATTTGCGATTTGCAACAATAGTATCGGTATGCGGATGATCCATATGCGCTTCTTTTCCAAAATGATCATAAGCACTACCCATATCTAAGGGCGTGCCATCAAGTTTTACTATAGTCATATCTATAGCTGCACCTCTGTTATGAATAGAACCACTTTTATAAGGATTTCCTACATAAGATGGATTAGGGAATATTTCCCACATTTTTTTTTGCACAGATAAAGGACGATAACAGTCATAAAATTGAATTTTATATCCTAGCTCACAAAAATCATGATTTGCTTCTGAAATTGCTTGAGCGACTTCAGGGAGTAGTAAGCATTGTACACAATCATAAACAGCGGTCTTTAAAAAATTATCTTCAGTAGCGTACTTGACATCATAAGCATATTTTCCAGTATATTCCTCAATATTTACGAGCGGGGAATCTTGACTTAATACTATTGTTGAATATAAAATGATTGTATATAATAGGGTCCATTTATTCATAGGGGTAAATTACAATAAATTGATGTATTTAAAGAGAGTATGCTTTCGCGAAAGCATAAAAATTCCTAATCTTGTTGTTCTATGAATATCATTCCCAAGATAAAAACACAACGCTTAGCAATAAAATTGAAAGCAAAAGCAGAAAAATTTGTTAAGCAAGGGCATCCTTGGGTATTTGAGGATAGTATTGCAAAGCAAAATAGAGAAGGTAATCCGGGAGATATAGCCATTCTTTTTGATCAACGTACAGATAAAGTATTTGCTATAGGATTATATGATCCTGATTCTCCTATTCGAATTAAAGTAATAAGTTCACAACCCGTTACAGTTGACTTTGATTTTTATGTAAAGAAAATCAAAAATGCATATCGTATAAGAAAAACATTACTAGCAACAGAAACAGATAGTTATAGACTTATTTTTGGAGAAAATGACGGATTTCCAGGGTTGATTGCAGATGTATATGCTTCTGTACTTGTTGTCAAGCTATATAGTACAATTTGGTATCCATATTTGGATATGATTTTTCCTCAATTATTAGAAGTCTCAGGTTGTCAAACATTAGTACTACGATTAAGTCGAAATCTACAGAAAACAGAATCGTATAGATTATCAGATGGACAAGTAATTCATGGGGTTTTAGATAATGAAGTCGTTTTTTTTAAAGAGCACGGTATCCGTTTTTCTGCAAATGTGATCCATGGTCATAAGACAGGATACTTTTTGGACCATCGTCATAATAGAAAGCGAGTGGGGGAGCTTTCAAATGGGAAAACAGTTCTGGACGTTTTTAGTTATGCAGGGGGCTTTTCTGTACATGCTTTGGCAGGTGGCGCAACCGAAGTAATAAGCTTAGATATAAGTGCGCAGGCACTAGCTGTAGCTGTAGAAAACGGAAAACTCAATCCACATAACGGAGTGCATACGACAATGGCGGTAGATGCATTTATAGGATTGCAAAAGCTTATTGATAGTAATAAATACTTTGATATTGTTGTTATTGATCCTCCTAGTTTTGCAAAAAATACAAAAGAAATAGAGACGGCTAAGCGAAGTTATGCCCGACTTGCTACTTTAGGAACACAATTGGTTACAAAAAAAGGCATTTTAATACTTGCTTCGTGTTCATCTAGGATCCATGCACAATCTTTTTTTGATATTTCTGAACGTAACATTCGGAATACAAATCGTAACTTTAAGGTATTAGAAAAAACATTTCACGATAGTGATCATCCCATTGGTTTTCCTGAAGGCGCCTATTTAAAATGTGGATACTATCGTTTGGACTAGTATAATACTTTATTTATGAAATATATTTTTGGATGGGTGGGAATTCTACTCATAATAAGTTGCACTCAAAAACCTATAGCAACGGTATCGATAGATGAGCGTGTTCTTATCCCGCTTCCACAAAAAGTTATCCCTACAGAAAATGCCTTTTTAATACAAGAGTCAACTACTATTTATACAGATACCGATTCTGAAGTTTTCCAAATCTCACAAGCATTTAAAAGGCAACTTGCCAGGAGTTCTGGAATGAATCTGCAAGTAGAAGAAATACAAACGAATGATTTGAGTAATGAAGATGGAATTTATTTTGTGTTGGATACTGACAGTATTCAGTCACATGATGAACATTATGAACTCACCACTACAACAGAACGTGTCGAACTTAAAAGTAATACTCCCAAAGGCTTATATAGGGGTATGCAGACATTAGTACAGTTATTACCCGATGAAATTGTAAAATCATCTGTAACCGATAGTATTATATGGGCATTACCTGGGGTGTATATTTCTGATAGCCCTGAGTTTGAATATCGAGGCGCTATGTTGGATGTTGCTCGCCATTTTTTTTCTGTAGAAGATGTAAAAAGATATATAGATTTAATATCCTCATATAAATTAAACACGTTGCATTTACACCTCGCCGATGATCAAGGGTGGCGTATCGAAATCAAATCATGGCCTAAACTTACAGGAATTGGAGGCAGTTCTGAAGTAGGTGGTGGAGAAGGAGGGTTTTATACACAAGAACAATACAAAGCTATTGTTTCATATGCTTCTGAGCGATTTATCACTGTTATTCCTGAAATTGATATGCCAGGTCATACCAATGCCGCTCTTGCATCATATCCAGAATTAAATTGTGATGGTAAGGCTCCAAAGTTATACACTGGGATGCGGGTTGGGTTTAGTAGTTTATGTGTTGACAAAGCACTTACATACACATTTATTGATGATGTAATACGTGAAGTAGCAAGTATGACTCCGGGAAATTATATCCATATAGGTGGTGATGAATCGCACTCAACAGAAAAAGATGACTATATAACCTTTATAAATAAAGCACAAGAAATTGTAAAGAAGCACGGCAAATACACAATGGGATGGGAAGATATTCAGTCGGCTACCTTATCTGATAATACAATTATACAACATTGGACAAGTGCAAAAAATGCGATTTCAGGAGCTCGACAAGGAGCAAAAGTAGTACTCTCTCCTGCAAAGCGAACGTATCTGGATATGAAATATACTAAAGAGACGAAGTTGGGACTTACATGGGCGGGTTATGTGGAGGTAGATAGTGCCTATGTGTGGAACCCCAAGTTGTTACTAGACAGCATTCCACAATCTCAAATTCTAGGTATAGAATCTCCATTATGGAGTGAGACCATATCGACCATAGATGAATTAGAATACTTAGCTTTTCCAAGAATTATTGGCCACGCAGAGCTTAGCTGGTCTTCATGGGATATACTTGATTGGAATTCTTATAAAGAGCGGTTACAGCGACATGCAAATCGATTACAGTTGAACAATGTCAATTACTATGCATCCAATAAAGTTTTTAAAGATAGTACAGTTCCAGATTAAGCTGTTTGCGATTTATTTATTTCAGTTTGATCAGTAACCCAATGAACGGCTTCATATAGATTATCAAATCGTTTAAGTTTAGATTTAAAAAATATTTTTTCCAGCATTACATTTACAATTCCTATTTCAGTATAGGTAACAATTGCAAATCGTTTTATTTGATGATTTTTATTAAAAAATTTTAACCAATCTTGAGGTACTGTTGAATATTGATTAACTCGATTTGATATATATGAAACTTCTGCGTCAGGTCCATAATGATTATAGGCTAACTCGATAAGATCTGCTCCCATTTCCCAGTTAAATAAAACACCTTCATTGACTTCTGAAATTATAAAGTCTTTAAAGAAGTAATACATACCACTTTCTAAAATGTAAACATCTTCTAGTTCATGTGGTAAGTTAGATTGTGTAACTCTCATACGTACAATGTATAGAGTTTTTTTTATATCAAGTTTGCATTTTAAATTTATAGATCTTTGTCGCTATGTGACGTCTTTTTATCGGTAAAATGCACGATTTTAGTACATTACAAGGGTGTTAATTACAGCCACTTGTAAAGCCTGTCGCATCAAATGCTGTTTCAATAAGACCACTTCTATCTTGTGATATTGCCTGTATAAGTAAATTATTCAAACCACTACCATCCCTTTTTGGGCTGCAATATTCAAAAAGGTAAAAACTGTTAGCTTGACTAGCAACATTATCAGAGACTTGATTAAATACGGCTTCTAATTCTGTACTATCTACAGCAAACGCACTACCTGATGTTCCTATGCTAGAAAGTACAATAGGGTCTATCTCTTCTCCTAGGCCTATTGTAAAGAACGTAATGTTTTCACTTGCGTTATTTACACTATTAAGCGCTTCTTGCTCTGTAAATCTTGCAGCTTGATCAGTACCATCTGTAAATAGTACGATAGAGGCTGCTGCAAAAATATCCAGAAGTCCAAAAGTGGCAATTAAATCCTCGGCTACTTGCGTTCCTTTTATTACAGCTCCATAAAGATCTGTAGATGGATCATTGCTTATGTCTGGTGTAATACTATTGATTGCATCTTGTAGTACAGTAGCATCAGAAGTTGGTTCTTGTAGAAGGTGTAATATGTCTTCTCCATCAAACCAATATATCCCCATTTGAAATGCCTGAGAGGGAATTGCGGGGACTACATTATTTATAAAGCTTATAGACGCGTCTTTCAACTCTTGTAAGTTTGTACTTAATACACTATTACTGAGATCTAAAATGAGAAGTGTATTATTCACAAATATTTGAGAATTAGAAGAAATATCGGCAGATGATTCTAAGGAAGAAATTTCATTAAAGCAATCATCATTACGCCCTTGCTCAAAAATTTTAAAATTACTTGCATTTAAATTAGGCACTCCATTACCTTGAATATCATTTACTTTAAAAAAGACAGATACTTTGGATGGGGGTGTTGTAAATGATTCTTGTATGGTAAGTTCTAGTTGTTGTTCCCCTAGATTAAGACACTCTATTGCATTGGAAGCACCATCATCATCTCTGGAACTACATGAAAAACATACTAGGGCTAAAACAAGGACAGTAAATAAAAAATTAGACTTCATAAAATTGGGTTATGATTGATGTATACATGATAACGTACTCAAAAACATATTATTTTGATATTTATTGTTAAGAGTACCTTATGATTACGACTATGAATGATATTAGAATCGTATATACATATAATTTTCATATCAATATCCTTACTAAAAATGGGGTGTGGTATGAATCTTGTTGTTAATAGTTATATAAAGTAATTCCCTATTTTAGAAGCAATGCGTATATTTACTGGTCAAAAAATTGTATTGAAAACTACGGATTCCATATATACTCTTAAAAATAGCTTATGGCTATTATTCTTATGTGTAACATCTATAGGGTATAGTCAATTGGATGCTCCACAAAAATCTATTGCAATAGGAGGTACTCAAGATAACGATATTGAAAAGTCAGTTCTATTATCTCCAGAAACAGCTACAGATGCCATTACTTCAGAAACCGTTTCTATAAAGAGTAGAGTTCGCTTAGGAGAACCGGACGGAAGCAAGAAGAAAGAGGTTCGCTTCATGGAAGGGGATCAATTTGCTAAAAAAGATTATACTGCATTAGAAAATAAATTCAATAATAGGAATGCTATTAATTTTTCTAAGGATAAAGGGTTAAAGCCAGAATTTTATAATGATCAATACTTAGGTGATTTTAAAAGCGGCTCAAAGTTTGTCCGTTTTTTATACAGAGATCATGAGTTTGTAGATGGTGATCGTGTAAGTGTATCTGTAAACGATACTGTAATACATCCTAATATTCATTTGGCTGGGGAGTTTCAAGGATTTTATATAGACCTCGCAAAAGGATTTAATAAGATAGATATCAAAGCATTAAATCAAGGGAGTTCAGGGCCTAATACTGCTCAATTTGTGATGTATGATGATAATAGACAAGTCATTTCTTCTAATATATGGAACCTTGCTACTGGTGTAGTTGCTACCGTAATTATTGTTAAAGAGTAAAAGTTTTTTACGCTTTCGCGAAAGCAAAATACTATTTATGAAAAATATAATCACTCTTCTTTATATTTTAGTTTTTGTGACTACATCTATGAAGGTTATAAGCCAAAATAAAAAAGAAATCCCCTTATTACTTGCAATTGAAGAACCATGGCGTAGTGAACACCTTCCATTTCCTATATCATTTGCCCCTTCCTTAGGTTATAAAGGAATTGAAGAAGTTCGATTTGCAAAAGGATGGGGAACCCCTGAAAGTGATGAATTTTGGACCTATGCATTTTTATGGTACTTAGATGAAGACCCGCAACTCTCTCAAAGCAAATTAAAAACAGATATTAATGCTTATTTTGATGGTCTTATGAATGTGGTAGGGAAGGACACAAAAGATATCCCAAAGACACAAACTTCTTTTACAAAAGAAGACATGGTGTATCATGGTGAAGCCACAGTATATGATGCTTTTTTTACAAAAGAGTTAATAACTTTACAAATAGATGCTGTTTCAGATTATTGCCCCATAAAAGAAAAATACACCGTATTATTTACCATTTCGCCACAACCACGTGAACATAATGTATGGAAGACACTTAATGCTATTGATCTTGCGTTTACATGCGATTAATTAGGGTATAATGGTAGTCGCTCTGTACGATGCATTGTAATAATAACGACAGTTTGAGGAGGTGTGATTGTAGCTTCAAAAATCACATCACCAGTAGCATAATCTACTTCAATAGATTTTCCTGTACCATTACTTGAATTTCCGATAGCGCCTGGAGTCACAATCACATGATCTTCTGTAGGGAGATAATCTACGTCAGATACGATACGTGAATACGTTTCTTCACCTCTTTCTTTACCATATTGCCAGACCTGTTTAATTGTCATAGACTCTTGGTCTATTTCATACTCTACAGCTCGACTATACACTTCATCTAAGGTGTAATTTCTGTTATCCCCATTATCAAATAAGATAATATTGCCATTGGGTAGTATTTGGGGAGCATGTTGATACCAGTTCCACTCAAAATCAGGGTGATTTTCAAAGCCATCTAGAACTTCTTGATTAGTAATTATACTATTATCACTGGCAATAGGTTGTAATAAAAATTGATTTAAATCTTCACCATTACCAGCTGTACCCCAATCTAGATGTGGACTCATAATCCATATAACCTCATTTTGTGCAGAAAGTTTTACCATCCCTTGTGTTCTTCCTGAGACAATAATTGCATCATCTACAGGATCATAGGTTACCGCATTTGCATGAAACCAGTCTACAGCATCATTTGTAAGTGTGGTACGTGTATTATCAAGAGATTGATTAAGGTTCCATTCATTAATAATACTCCCACTAGTTCGGTCTATTTCTATCAAATAATCTTCTACAGTGCCAGCCCCGAGTTTGTTTACTGTGGCAATAAAATTTCCGTTTGGTTTTTCTATGACTTCATGATGGAAACTATATCCTGGCATATCCCAACTATTAAGAATAGTCCCAAAAAGATCAATTTCATAAATAGTAGCGTTATTGCCATTTCCAAAAAAGAAGTTTCCATTCTGTAACCGTTCCATCCCATTGTCATAAAAAAGATTTCCTAATACAGGATCGGAACTAAAATTTAAGTACCAACGTATATCACCATAGGCATCAAACATAAAAGGTCTTTGAGGAAGTACAACCCCAACATGTCCAAAATAACTTACAAAAGTAAGCCCTGGTGCCATCTCATTAATATTTGCAACATCTATAGAAATTTGTGGCATTTCAGGGATGAGGGACTCTGTTTGTATGCTATACGTTTTACTGCCTAGACTCGTTCCATCTTGCCTTGTAAAGCTTAAAATTACTGTATTTTCATAATCTGCATATAGTCCATGTATAGGAATACTTACTGATGTTTCGTCGTTAGAAAACACTTTATTAATATCTGAAGGTTGTCCGTTTTGCCCCACAATACGCATTTCAATAGTTGCACTTTCTGAAAGTGTTAAGGCGATCTCTGCCGATAATGGTGCTCGTCCAGATGGATTTAATTGTACAGATTCATCTGTAATAAATGTATCATTTGTAGTATCATCTACAACAACAACGTCTGGTCCTTGAGGAGTGCTATCTGAATTATCATCCGAATTATCACAACTTATTACAAATAGAAAAAACAAAAAAAGCAGGGGGGAGATCCTTTGAAGCATAGCGTTAGATTTTCTAACAAAATACTAATTTACAGCCGTATTGAAAAAAAATTAACTTTTCGGAATAAAGTTACTACTACTTGGAAATTCAAATACCTCAAGATCAAAATAGGATATAGAGGCTAGGAGATGATCAAAAATATCTGCCATGATATATTCATAATTTTCCCAGCGCTTGTCGCTACTAAAACAATAGACTTCTAACGGGATTCCCTGAGCGGTAGGCGCAAGTTGTCGTGTCATGATCATCATATCCTTATTGATAGCCGAGTGTTGTTGTAAATAGGTTTCTATATATTTTCTAAAAACACCTAGATTGGTAAGGTTACGGCCATTAATAGCAATGGATTTATCGATCTGTTTATCTTGATTTTCTGATATGATTTTTGAACTCCTATCCTTTAAATAGGTAGTAATAAGACTTATTTTTTTTAATTCTTCAATAGCTTCTGGAGTCAAAAAATGAATACTCTCTTGTTTTATATGAAGCGCCCTTTTTATACGACGCCCCTGAGAGTCATTCATACCACGCCAGTTTTTAAAACTGTCGGCTATCAATGCATAGGTGGGAATTGTGGTTATGGTTTTGTCAAAATTTTGAACTTTTACTGTAGCTAGGTTAATCTCTACAACATCACCATCTGCACCATATTTTTCAAAAGTGATCCAATCACCTATACGTACAATATCATTTGTTGCCACCTGAATACTAGCTACAAAACCTAAAATCGTATCTCTAAAAATTAAAATAATAACAGCAGAAATAGCTCCTAGTCCAGTAAGGAACTTCCAAATATCAATATCAGCAATGACAGCTAATGCCAAAAATATACCTACAAACCAAGCAAAAATCATAAATACCTGGATGTAACTATCTATAGGTTTGTCTCTTAATCTTGGTCGTGTTTTAAAATAATCTTTTAAGGTATTTAGTAAAGCTCTTACTATCCAAAGTGTTAAGATGATACCATACAGTTGTAAGGATTTATGAATCCATACTTGTGTGATAGGAAAATCGCGAAAAATAAGAGGCGTCGTTGTGTAAGCTATTAATAATGGGATAATATGCGCAATGCGTCTTGGGACACTATTGGAAATTAAAAGATCATCAAATTGTGTTTTTGATGCTTTTGCAACAGTATTGGATACTTTACGTAATATTTTTCGCGAAAGCGTATCTATAACCCATAATACAAGTAAAAGAAAAATAGACAAAACAATAACATTGACATATGTAGCAGTCGTTTCTGAGAGTCCTTTACCGATTAAAAAGTCGTAAATCCAGTGACTAAGTTGTTTCATAATTCTTTTAATGATTATGTAAAAATACAAGTATCTTCTTAATTTGACTGTTATATATAGTATATTTAAACTATAACTATACCAATCAATTTATTATGAAAAAAAATCCTACATTATTTCTTGCATTATTAATTTCGTTTTTAAGTTATGGACAATGTCCAGATAATCCAAACATAACAATTACTTCTCAAGCAGAGATCGATTCTTTTGCTACGGATTATCCAGGATGTACGAGTCTTTCCAGTCTTATTATAGAAGGTCCTGATATTACAAATCTCAATGGACTCAGTCAGATTGAGATGTTATTTGAATTTTTGGTGATACAGGAAACAAGTATACAGGACTTTAATGGGCTTGATAATTTAAGTGAAGTCTCTTTTGAATTGGTGATTAGAGATAACCCCAGTCTACTAGATTTTACAGGACTAGGCTCTTTAGAAAGATTTGGTTTTGCAACAGTATCGTCTAATGAAAATTTGGAAAGTTTTTCGGGTATAGGTGCTATCTCTCAAGTCATTTTTGACCAAGAAGGATTTAACATTATAAATAATGATAATTTACAAACCTTAGAACATCTTTCGGGCATGACTGCTAATGTTTTTATGCGTATTGATAGCAATGATCTCTTGACAGACTTAAATGGGCTTCAAAATATGAGCTTTATGACAGGCATAAACATTTCTAATAATGATCTCCTTACTGATATTACGGCACTGCAAAATGTTCCTATTCCTAGTCAAGAATTTATCTTCATAATTATCTCAGGGAATGAATTATTATCCAATTGTAGCATTACTAATTTTTGTAATTTATTTATTCAAAACACGGATAATCAATCAATAGTTGTTCAGAATAATCTTGAAGGTTGCAATACTGTTGAAGAGGTTATTGATAATTGTGAGTCAGGATTTAATCAAATTTCAGGAATGATGGCCTATGACCTTTTGGGAGATGGATGTGATGATAGTGATGATCCAGTCTCTTCGGTATTGATACAAACTACAGATGGTATTGATAGTATTCATACAACTACAAATGATGATGGTACTTACACAATTTTTGTAGGGGAGGGAACGTATACGACATCGGTTGTTTTGGATAACTTCCCAACGTACTATGATGTCATGCCTAACGACGTTGAAACTACATTTACAACAGTTGGAAATACAGAAGAAATTGATTTCTGTATGGGCGAAGGCAGTCCAGCAAATGACCTTAATGTTGTTTTAATTCCACTAGGAGTCGTAAGACCAGGTTTTGATACCGATTTTCAGCTTATTGTTACAAATATGGGAACACAACCTGCAAGTGGATCAGTATCAGTGACAATAGATGATACTCAAATAACCTACGTGTCTTCGATACCTACAGAAAATGATAATACGGGAAATACAATTTCTTGGAATTTTACAGATATCTCTCCACTGCAATCTGATATGATCCAGATCACTATGAATTCTTTTCCGCCACCTACAAATGATATAGGAGATGAAATTCTATTTTTATCAGAGGTAACTCCAGTTGCAGGAGATGAAACTCCTGAAGATAATACATCTATTCTAGAAATGATCTATGTAAACTCTCAGGACCCTAATGATAAACTAGTTGCACAAGGTGAGAGCATTACCCAAGAAGAAGTAGGTTCATATATCGATTATGTGGTTCGTTTTCAAAATATTGGAACTGGAGATGCTATTAATGTGCGTGTAGATGATTTACTAGATGATCATTTAGATTGGGATACATTTAGAGTGCTCTCTGCAAGTCATGATTACCGTGTTGAAATTACAGGGGGAAATAATGTATCATTTATTTTTGATGATATCAATTTACCATCGGTAGATGATGATCAAGAAGGTAGTAATGGATATGTTTCTTTTCAATTGCGAAGTAATACAGATTTAGTAGTAGGAGACGTTATTTCAAATAGAGCTAATATCTTTTTTGATTTTAATGCACCTATCATAACAAATACAGTAATGACAGAAGTGGTAGATAATTTGAGTATAGAAGAGAATGCCCTTTCTGGACAGCTTTCTTTATATCCCAACCCTACTTCAGATCATATTATAATTACAACTACGCCAGATATAGGTATTGTAAAGACAAGCATATATTCTATGCTTGGGGAGAAAGTTTTACTCAGCACAGATTCAACAATTGATATTTCGTCCCTACGAACAGGTATTTACTTTTTTGAGATTGTTACTACCCAAGGATCTATTACTAAGAGAGTAATTAAAAAATAATATTTGTATTATTATTATAAAATGAGAAGGTACGCTTTCGCGAAAGCGTACTTTTTCTATACCATATCATAAATATAAGTAATGGATTTTTCAGAAGGGTATGATATTTATACAGAGCGTTTACTATTAAGATCTCCGCATATAAATGATCGAGAGAAGATTTTTTTTATGCGTACTGATTCATCTGTAAATCAATTTATTAAAAGAGAAAAACCCAGAAGCCTTTCGGAAGTCGATGTATTTATCAATGATAGGTTAGTAGATCGAAAAGAGGGGCATAGTATTTATTGGGCTATCGCACTGAAAAACTCACCAGATATTTATATTGGGGCTATCACGTTGTGGAATTTTTCCAAAAATCGACATATCGCAGAACTAGGGTATGATTTACATCCTAGTTATCAAGGAAAGGGAATAATGAGTGAGGCAATAGATACCATAGTGCAGTTTGGGTTTACTAGATTACAACTACAAAAAATAGAGGCGTATACACATTATGATAATAAAGCTTCTCTAGCATTATTAGAAAAGAATCTGTTTACTATCACAGATAAAAAAGATCCCGATTTTCCTACAAATGTAGTATATCAACGCACTGTATAGTGCATTAAATTTATTGATACTCGGAATAGATTTTGTGTCTAATCATGATTTTTTTCCAAGGAATAGATCTAAATTATCAAGGCTATCATCCCAGAATTTTTCATAGAAACCTAACCAATTTTTGACCTCTTGCAACGGCTTTGTATTTGCGACACAAAAACGTTCCCGTCCGGATGTTCTTATATCAATAAGTCCTGCATCTTGTAAAGTTTTAAGGTGCTTTGTAACACCTTGTCTGCTTATGTTAAACTGTGCAGACACTTGCGTAATAGGCAATGCAGTAGCGGCCATTACTAAGGCGTGAAATAGTTCACGCCTTGTTGGATCTGCAATAGCTTTTAGGATTTTTGTGATGTTATCCTGCATGGACTTCTTCTTTTAAGTATGTCTTTAAACATTCAATACAATTATCCCATCCTCCTGTAAAACTTGCAAACATTTCGACAGCAGTTTCTCCTTTATAATTAGAGATTCCAGAGTGCTCTAAATAAAGCTTTGTACCACCATCTACTTCTTCTAGCTGCCACTTTACAGTTGTTTTTACTGGCTTTTCTGTAACAATCCAAGAGTATATAAGCGTATAAGGAGTAGCTTCCAGCACTTCACCACTGATAGGTGAGCAGTCACCTCCATCAGCATTGAATGTATACTTGAATCCTTTTTCTGCTTTAAAATTGGCTGGAATAAACCAAGTAGAAATTTCTTCTGCTTTTGTAATGGCATCCCATACTTTTTGAATTGGGTGAGAAAATATTTTTTCTCGACGAATGATGTCTTTCATGATTGTTCTTTTTTGATTAATAATGCAACTAATTGGTTGCTAAATTAAGCAATAATATTTAATTAGCAACTTTTTGGTTGCATATTTTTATAATGGTATCTTAAAATGCCTTATTTTACTATGAGGCTTTAGTATCTTTGATGGTATATGAGCTCACCGAAAAAAGACCCCAAAAAAAGATCAAGTGTTACCATAACCTCTGCATTTAAAACGATAATATGGCCAAGACGAAACTTAGTTTTTATAGGTTTGGTTTTAATCGTCATTAGTAGATTAGCAAGCCTTGTATTACCATGGAAATCTAAAGCCTTGCTGGATGAAGTGATTCCTAATAAAGACATGAATGCACTTTATGAATTACTTTGGTTTGTAGGAGCAGCATTATTAGTACAGGCAGTTACTTCTTTTTTATTAACTCGTATTTTAAGTGTGCAAGCCCAATATTTGATTTCAGAACTACGAGCTCAGGTACAAAAGAAAGTACTATCACTACCTATAAGTTTTTTTGATAATACAAAATCAGGAGCTTTAGTTTCTCGTATTATGACAGATGTAGAAGGGGTACGTAATCTTATAGGTACTGGATTGGTACAACTAGTAGGGGGTACTATTACCGCAGTTATTTCCTTAATACTATTAATACAAATTAATCCATGGATGACTCTTTTTGTATTTCTCCCTGTAGGAATTTTTGGGTATGTTGCTTTACGTGCTTTTAAATATATAAGACCTATTTTCAGGAATAGAGGAAAGATCAATGCAGAAGTACAGGGTAGACTTACAGAGACCCTTGCTGGGGTACGTGTTATAAAAGGATTTAATGCCGAAGACCAGGAGAATAAATCTTTTGAAGAAGGTGTAGATCGTCTTTTTCAGAATGTAAAGAAAAGTCTTACTGCTACGGCAGCGATGACAAGTTCATCTACGTTTTTATTAGGTCTTGCCTCTGTAGGTATTATGGGTATAGGGGGGTACTTTATGATCCAAGGAGAAATGACTACTGGAGAGTTTTTATTCTTTACACTGTTACTTGGATTTATGATAGCGCCTATTGTTCAAATGAGTAATATAGGGAGTCAACTTACAGAAGCTCTTGCCGGGCTTGATCGCACAGAAGAGTTAATGAATATGACTCCAGAAGATGAGTTAGGTGATCGTACAGTGACTCTTGATACTTTTAAAGGTGATCTGGCATTCTCAAATGTTTCTTTTTCTTATGAAGAAGGTAAAGAAGTATTGCATGATATCAGTTTTGAGGCTCCTGCTGGATCAGTCATTGCATTGGTTGGAAGTTCGGGCTCAGGAAAATCTACAATTGCGGGACTTTCGGCTACATTTTTAAATCCACAATCGGGTACAATTTCTATGGATGGGCAAGATCTTTCAAAAGTAAAACTCAGTAGTTTTAGACAACATCTAGGTGTAGTTTTACAAGATGAATTTCTTTTTGAAGGAACGATCCGAGAGAATATTTTATTTCCTAGACCGGATGCTAGTGAAACTCAATTACAACAAGCTGTAAAAGCTGGTTATGTTAACGAATTTACAGATCGTTTTGAAGATGGTTTGGATACATTAATTGGTGAACGTGGGGTAAAACTTTCTGGAGGTCAACGTCAACGTATAGCGATTGCAAGGGCTATTCTTGCCGACCCAAAAATTATTATTCTAGATGAAGCTACTTCAAATCTGGATACTGAGAGTGAAGCTTTAATTCAAAAATCTTTGTCAGAGCTTGTAAAAGATCGCACGACAATAGTCATTGCTCATCGTCTGAGTACTATTAAAAAAGCAGATCAAATACTAGTTATTGAATCTGGTCGTATCGCAGAGCAGGGAACTCATGACGAACTTATTGAATCGCAAGGCCGTTATTTTGAATTATATACATACCAAGCTAAAATTTAATTCGATTTATAACCTTTCGTAGGTATGTTATCTTAAAATTATTATAAAATTCCTTTTTTTCGGTAACGATATAGTGAGTCAATAGTCTTACCTTTTTCAAACACTTATCAACTTAACTAACACAGATTTTTTATGAAAAAAGGATTAAAGATTACAGGGATTGTTATCATTATTCTTGCAGCACTGGGCTACGGGGCTTATACATTTATGATCTCACAAACCAAAAAGGCTAGCCCTGAAGAAATTGTAAATTATACAGAAGGAAATGCTTCTCTTGAAGTATTTTATAATCGCCCTTCAAAAAAAGGGAGAGAGATTTTTGGTAAACTAGTACCCTATGGTGTTACATGGAGAACTGGAGCCAATGAAGCTACAACATTTGATACGAATACAGATCTTATCATTGATGGGAAGACATTACCTAAAGGAAAGTATACATTGTGGACAGTTCCTAATGCAGATCGTTGGGAGGTAGTTTTTAATAATGATATGTATGGTTGGGGAGTAAACTCTGGAGGAGCTGCTAGAGATCCGGGAAAAGATGCTATAGTTGTAACAGTTCCTGTGACAACCTTAAGTAGTTCTGTAGAATTATTTACTATTTCTTTTGTAGAAAATGCAAATGGGCCAAGCTTACAACTAGCATGGGATACTACGGCAGTATCGGTTCCATTCAGTACTAGCAATTAAAATAATTAAATGCAATCTTCTAGATCTAATGATATCATTCTAGATAGAGGCCACTATATGGCTCCAGATTATGATACGTATGATCTAGAAGATTTTTTAATAGCAGTTACCTCCTATACTGAGAAAATAAAAACTGGGATATGGCATTCTCATGAAAAGCCAATGATTAGTTTTGTTTTATACGGTGTTAATCATGAATTCAGAGAACATTATGATATCAGACGTAGTGCGGGAAGTATTAATTTTTATCATGCTTACGAGCCTCATAAAAATGTATATACAGAATTTCCATCAAAGCATGTAAGTCTTGAGATCGATTCTTTGTTTTTAGAAAAAAACAACTACACAGAGGACCGTATAGAAGAAGTGATAGCTCATAGTTATGATCCACACTTTACCTTCTTAAAATTGCTAAAAGAAGTATCTATAAATGATGCTTCTTCTCATAATGCAATAGAAATCCTACTTCTTGATTTTTTTGAGAATTCACTACATAAAAAGCCTCCTACTCATTTTCCCTCTTGGGTACAAGAAATTACAGATATTTTAAACGATAGATGGAGAGAGACTATTTCATTGAAAGAGTTATCTATGCTGGTAGGAGTACATCCTACTACAATTTCAAAATATTTTCGAGCTTATTTTCAATGTACGTATGGAACTTATACGCGTAAATTAAAAATTGATCGCGCATTATATAAAATAAAAAATTCTTCACTTTCATTATCAGCAATTGCATATGATAGTGGATTTTCTGATCAAAGTCACTTTATCAGAGCTTTTAAAGATATTACAGGACATCTTCCTAATAAGTATAGAGAATTATAATACGAGGCAATTTTCATTCTATTTTTTGAACTGAATGTATGTTTACTTTGTGATTCATTAATCAAAACATATTATGAAAATTGCCACCATATTCTATTTTAGTGTAAGTATCTGTTTCTTTTTTAATAGCTGTATATATAAAACTTCTGAGACTTTTTCTCATAATACAGATTTTAAGCACGCATATGACGAGGCATGGGTTCAACCAATGATACAAGCAACAAGAGCTTTTAATAGAGAACAAAATCTTGAAACAGCAACATTATTATATGAAGCTTCAGAACAGATGCCCGTTTCTGATTGGGAAAACTTTTTTATTACTGCTTCTATATTTGCTCAGGAAAATCATATTGACAAAGCATTTGTAGCACTTGAAAAAGCCTTAGAATCTGGATTTGTAGATATAGATTTTCTTATTACTTTTCCAGGACTTTCTCCGCTTCATACAGATACAAGATGGGCAGCATATAAGGAGAAAGTTATGCGACAAAAACAACAGCATGATGCTTCTATTAAAAATCCAGAAGTATTACATATACTGCAATCCTTATGGCGCAAAGATCAAGAAGCACTTGCGTTATATCAACAAGAGATTGCTCAGCGTGGTTCTCAACTTACGTATGAAGAAAATGAACGTCTGTTTTATCCTATTGAAAAACAATGGGATCTTAACAAGAAGATATTGGATAGCATTATTACTATCTATGGGTGGCCTGGAGACTCTCTGGTAGGTAAAGAGGGAAGTAAATTAAGTTGGGCCATTCCACAACATTATCCAGATATATTTTATAAACAAAAATGTTTAGGTTATATCAAAGATGCAATAGCAAAAGAGGATACAGATCCTAATTACTATGCCGAATTATCAGATAGAATTGCGAGAGATACATGGCAAAAGCAAACATATGGAGCCAGTATAGGTAATGGTGTCTTACATCCCATAAAAGATTCTTGGGAGGTTGATCAACGGAGAGAAGCATTAGGTATTGATTTTCCAGTAGCTTTAAATGCCGTCTTTCATTCTGTTGAATATAGTGTGCCAAGTAAATCGGAAGCACTTACGATTGCAAAACAGTCGTATAACAAAGCACAAGCATTGTATATAAAGTTTGAAGAGTTTATTAAAACTCAAAAAAGTGATTCCGCTAGAGTATCTCTTCATAAAGCAATAGATATGCATGGAGACCTTAGTAATAAACAACTTTATGATGCCGCTGTTTCATTAGCACAGTTAGGAGATGATCGTTCTAAACGCCTTTCTATTAAAATTTTAAAAGTGTTGATTTGGAGACGTTGGGATGATCGAGCAGTTGTACGCAATTCAAATGAATTAAAGAATTTACATGCTACTGAAGATTGGACAAATCTTATAGAGTTATTGTTTTCAAGTTTTCCTTAATTATGTGAAATTTGTTTCTGAGTAAAATTCTGGCATATAATTTGTTGCAAATAGGCAAACTATCCATTAATCAATTATGAAACAATTTCTATTATGTATATTCTTACTTGCTAGTATTTCTTATACAGCAACAGGTCAAGAAAAAAAATCAAAAAAACAGCTCAAATTAGAAAAGAAGAAAATAAAGTTTGAGAACTCAAAAAAGGCTATGGAAGCTGGTGAATTTACATTTGGGATCCGAAGAATCGCAACCACAAATGTAGGCGGAACAAACTTTGGGGGAGGTAATTTGTATGTAAGAAATACGCAAGGAGAGTTGTTTGACTTTACTTGGTTTGACACAGATGGGAAACGTCTTACCTTATCCTCCGATTTTGGTATTCAAAATTACTTAGCATTTTCGTCAAATAATGGAAATACTATGACCTCTTCTTTTAAAGGGAGATCTAATGGAAAAACTTATACTTTTAAAGTGATTATTAGCTTTGGAGAAAAACCTACGTTATGGATGTCTAGCTCTGATGGAGTAGAAGCACAATTTCAAGGACTGTTTGAAACTAGGAATTAGTATTTTTTTGGTTATAAAAGTGTATCATTTTTTTACTTAAGAAGTATAATATCCCCATCTGCTGGAATTTGTACAAGTTTATTTATTCCTTCTAGATTTAATGCATTTCTAAGATCTTTACGCTTTACAAAGCAATGATTAAGAGTATTCATATGTACTGTTATAATTTGCGCATTTACAGCATTTTTTTGAACTGTAATCACATCTTCGGGAGTCATTGTTATAGGATCTCCTTTTTTATTTCCTTCAATAAACTGGGCACCACCAGCATTAAGTACAATGACATCTGGAGTATAAGTATGTAATGCAGTTTTTACCTCATCACACCACCTAGTATCTCCAGCAATATATATACTTTGATCAGTATTCATAAATACATATCCAGAAACGGTACCCATAAGCTTCCCTACAGCACCAAAACCATGTTGGCCTCCCGTTCTATGAATAGTAATTCCCTCCCAGATAGTTGTATTTTCTACTACAGTTACATCTGTAAACCCCTGACTTTTTATAAGTTTTTCATCTGCCGGTTGCACAAATAACGGCTTGTTTTTTGGAATCATTTTTCGTGCCTTAGGGTCCCAATGATCTAAATGTGTATGGGTTATAAAAACAGCATCTATTTCATCTATGATATGCCTAATCTCATCTTCATTAATAGGGAGGTCTACCATTGGATTTCTAAAATTATTTCCAGCGCCACTAAATGCTGGAAATGCCCCTTTCTCTGCAAACATAGGGTCTATTAGTATTTTTTTTCCAGAGAGTTGTACTACTAATGTTGCATTACGTAACAATTGAATACTCTGAGTAGAGATTTCTGTATCTGTACGATCTACCTTAATCTGTGTGTCTGGATATATTGTAATACATAAAAATGCAAATAGGATGCTATAAAAAAATAACTGCATAATATTGATTTATAATTTAGTGTTATTTAATCTCTTAGTTACATAAAGATATAAACTTTACATTGCTATAGCTCAAAATTACATTATATATTACAGGATATGTATTATCAAATTTAATTCAAAAGTTAGATAATAGATAGTAGCTTTCGCGAAAGCATACTATATAAATACCCTCATATTTTACCTTTTACAAACGTCGTATCTCTAGTTTTCTCATGCTATATGTTCCAACATATAATACAACTACGATAGGAATAAGGATATAGTAATGATGTATTGCAGGGGTGAGCCCTCCAAAATAATCTGTATATGGGAGTTTGCTCATATTGGTATATGTTACTATGAAAAATACAATTTCAAATAATTTTTTACCACGTGTCACTATCCCAAAAAATGCTGCAAGACTTATTATAAATAAAGCTCCGAGAAGTATTGCGCTAACGGCTGTACTATCATTATTAATAAGCAAACGTATTAATAATGGAGATGCAAGCACAAGAAGTAATGTTATAGCTGCTAGTAGTTGCGAAGTTAATAACCGTTGAAGTGGTTTGTAAGATGCAAATGCAAATGGAGCAACATTTGATGTGAGCTCTTTGCTTGTAATAGATGCTATACGAGCTATTTGCAAGAACCAAACAAGGGGTAATAGAATCTGATGAGAAATAGTTATTGGCACAAAAATCATTGCTATCATAATGCTCAACGTTGGTAACCAAAGCCACTTAGAACTATTTTGTGTAAGCATATACAGCTCCATTTTATACAACGTATACAGGCCTATTTTTGGTGTGACTTCTGCGAGCTCATCTATTTGAATTCGTTTGTGTTTGCGATACTCTTCATTATACTTTTTTGGTAATAACCTGAGGGCTTCTTTGATATCAAAGCGGTGAAAGAATGGCGCTATACTACATAGCAATAGGAGTGGACCTCCTACCCATAATAATCTACTTATATTATAACTTATTGGAAATGAAACCCCTTCAAATATAAATGTCTTACTAGCCGATTTATTTCCTATTGTATATCCTATGTTAAGTTCTATCATGTCTGGATCTGTGATTTGAGTTTGAGCTACATCTACCATTGCATTGATTACAACTTGAGATCCAAATAAATCTACATTTGCTGTATTAAAAGAGTCTCTTGATTGCAGGCTTACTAGAAATCCAAAAACAATAAAAAAACCAATATTTTGCAGAACACTATATTTTCCTAATATCATTTCAAAAAGTACGGCAAGTATCGAAATACATGCTATAGCTGGAACAGGAATAAACAAAAATGGAGTGATAAATTGCATAATGTCAAATGGATACCCATCACTATACAAGAAAAATAAAATGATACTCATACCAAATAACACGGCTAATATGGTCATTAAAATTGCAAAATTACTAAGTGCTTTCGTACATAAATATGCTGTATTTGATATAGATGTTGCTGCTGTAATTTGCCCTACTTGTGTGATACGGTCTCTTTTAATACCGCTGTTGATAAGATAAAAACCTATAAGAGATAAGAAAACACTACTCATCATCGCTGTCACATACCCAAACCATGCGGCATTATATACTCCAATATATTCTCCAAGTTGTATAGTAGCATATGAAGCTCCAGGAGCTGGAATAAACGTATACCCAACAGCAACACTTATACATAATGTTATTAAGAACGTATAACTACGTGTACGTTGTAAATAATCTGATTTTATTATTGTAAAGAACGTATTCATTATTTAGTTTTTTGTGAGGTATAAATAGGCATCTTCTAATGTAGGTAGGGCAGTAGTAGCGCCTTCTACTGAAGTTCCAACGTAACGTACAATTACATGAGAAGCCTTTCTTGTAATACTAACGATTGTGTGATCTTTTTTAAATGTAGTGATCGCATCTTTTGGTATTTTAATTTCATACACGCGCCCAGCTACATGTGCTATCGTATCTTCTTGAAATCCTTTAGAAACTAATGTCCCTTTTTTCATAATAGCAACTTCATCTGCTATAGTAACAATATCTGATACAATATGTGATGAGAGAATTATAATACACTCATTTGCTAAATCTGATATTAGATTTCTAAAACGGACACGCTCTTCAGGATCTAGTCCGACAGTAGGTTCGTCAAAAATGAGCATTTTTGGATTATTAAGAAGCGCCTGTGCGATACCAACACGTTGTTTCATACCCCCAGAATACGTGCCAATAGGTTTTTTGGCAGCATCCATAAGATTTAACCCCTCTAATAATTGATAGATTCTTTTTTTAACACTAGGACCACCTATTCCTTTTAAGGCTGCCATATAATTTAAAAACTCAATAGCATTTAAATTAGGATATACCCCGAAATTCTGAGGTAGATATCCAAGTTGCTTTCGTATATAGTTTGGATCTTTTACAATATTATTACGATTTACTAGAATAGTCCCTTCTGTAGGTTTACTTACAGTAGCGATCATTTTGAGTAAGGTTGATTTTCCTGCACCATTAGGTCCTAATAAACCGAGAATTCCTTTTTCCATAGACAAGGAATATTCTTTGACTCCATAATTATTTCCATAACGTTTTGAGAGATTTTGAATATCTAATTGCATACCTGTTTGTTTTTTTATTGATGAACCAAATGTCTGTACACTAGTAGCAAGTATCAATTATTTATGATAAGTATACTCAAAAAAAGGATGAATACTTATTTTTCTTGGGTTTGTTCTTTTATCATTATATGGACTCTGTTTAAAAGGAAATATGTGCCATACATCATAAAAACATGTACAATTCCTTTAGTTTCCGTTATTTTTGAAAGACTTTCAAAACACAATAAATGCTTAAAATTGAACAATGGCTGGATAACAAACTATACCAGAATATAGCTGTCTGGGTGTTTTTAGTTCTTATATTTACTGTTGTTATTCAAGCCGAAAATCGATTTTTGTCGTCTATAGGAATCGTTATTTTTTTACTATTCCCTGTTTACATTAATAACCTTCTCATTCTTCCCTTTTTTACTAAAAGAAAATTTATTGTAGGTCTATTATTATTTGTTCTAAACGCATCATTTTTTGCTATAATTGGAACGTATATGATTAGCTTTTTTGGGCAAGCATTTAAATGGGAAATGGTTGTCAATCTATTAGGGTCTATGATTCTAGCACTTCTATTTGCTTCTGCTATAAAACTTGCAAAAGATAATGTTGTACGTAGACAACAGATAAAAGATGCTGAGCTACAATTGTTAAAAGCACAACTAAATCCTCATTTCTTATTTAATACATTAAATAATCTATATGGAATGTCGGTTTTAAAATCTAATAGGTTACCTAATCTAATGCTTAAACTATCAGATTTGTTACGGTATAGTCTGTATGATACTAAAGAGGCATTGGTGCCACTACAAAAAGAATTAAATTATTTAGATAACTATATTGCTTTAGAACGTATACGACTAGAAGATCAAACAGAAATTACTATGCATATACACGGAGCTACAGATGGATTGATGATTGCTCCTATGTTGCTTATCGTTTTTGTAGAGAATGCGTTTAAGCATTTGGAGACCTCTATACATGGGGTGAATAATGTGACCATTGGAATAAAAATTATAGATAATAGATTGGATTTTACATGTGTCAATTCAAAAAATGACACAATCCAATTGGAAGAGAATCTAGAATCTGGGCGTAGCGGCATAGGATTAGTAAACGCAAAAAAACGATTATTACTTATATATCCAGATAAGCATATACTTACTATATCTAGTGATAAAGAAGTATATTCGGTGGACTTAAAAATGACTCTTTGATGCAAAATCTTACATGTATTATTGCAGATGACGAACCTATTGCTCGACAATTAATAGCGAGTTATATCAAAGAGATCCCCTCACTTACAGTTGTTGCCGAATGTAAAAATGCATTTGAGGTATTAGAAATATTACAAAAGCAATCTGTTGATCTTCTTTTTTTGGATATCAACATGCCTAAACTTTCTGGCTTAAGTTTATTAAAATCACTTCAACAACGTCCTGAAGTAATTATTACGACTGCATACCCTGAGTACGCTATTGAAGGGTTTGAACTCTCTGTGACAGATTATTTACTAAAACCCTTTTCTTTAGAGCGATTTCTACAAGCAGTATTAAAAGCACAGAAAAATAAACGTAGTGTACCTTTAGATCAACAATCTATAGTGACTCCTACTGTTTCTGAGACTACAGAAACTATCTTCATTAAAAGTGATAAAAAATTGGTTAGATTAGAAGTAAATAGCATTCTCTATATAGAAGCATATGGTAATTATATTAAAGTACATGCAGAAATCATGCATCTTGTTGCAGAAACACTGACTGTTTTTCTCACAAAGCTTCCATCTTCTACGTTTATGAGAATACATAAATCATATGTTGTGAACTTTGATAAACTACAACTCATAGATGGAAATCAATATGTGCTCCAAAATCAAGTTAAATTACCTATTGGGAAATCTTATCGTTCTTCAGTATTAGCACGAATAGATATCTAATAAGTTGACTTTACAGATGCGCTTTTACTGTATATATTAAAATATGAAACTCTATTTTTTTAATAACTTATTGATATTGAGTTTATAGACTTTTCCTATTGGTATAGTGTGAATTCCTATGAAAATACGATTCCCTTCGATACTATGAATGTGTTTTTGTGCCACTATAAATGACTTATGTACTTTAATAAATTTATTTGCAGGGAGTAAATCTTGAATAACAGATAGTTTTTCTCTCGTAGTAATGATATCCGAATTTAGAATCAGTTTGGTATAGTTTCCAGAAGCTTCTATATAGAAAATATCTTCTAAATTTATTTGGATATGTCTTTTGTCATCCTTTATGAAAAGTCGTTTAGAATCTTCTTTAGTTGATGCTATTGAAGGGGTAGTACGAGTTTCAGCTTTCGCGGAAGCGTTTACCACTTTATGTATTGCTTTTAAAAAACGTTCAAAAGAAAAAGGCTTCAATAAGTAATCGACCACATTAAGTTCATAGCCTTCTAAGGCATATTCTTTATAGGCAGTAGTCAAAATTACTTTAGGTGGATGGGTGAGCGTTTTTAAAAAGTCTATCCCTTTAAGTTTTGGCATGTTGATATCCAAAAACATAAGGTCGATCTCATTTTTATTGAGATATTGCATAGCTTCAATAGCGTCATAGCATTGCCCTTCAAACTTCAGATTAGGCAAAAGATCTGCATATTCTCTTATAATATCATGTGCAATAGATTCGTCATCTACGATAATATACTTAATCATATGAATTCATTTCTAGTACAACCAAATACACTTCATCGTCTGACTCTATTAGTAACTCATGTCTATTAGGGTACATTAATTCTAATCTTTTTTTTAAATTCCGTAATCCTATACCTGATGTTGTAGGGAGACTTAATGGATCAAAGTTATTTTTGATTTCAAATCGTATCTGACGATTTTTTACCGTCAATTGAATATGAATATATGCATTATTACGTATGTTTTCTACACCATGCTTAAATGCATTTTCTAATAATATAATAAAGAGTAAAGGCATGACTCTCTTATTGTGATCATGTACCTCTGAGAAAAACTGAATATCAATCTTTTTATGATAACGTTTCTTATGCAATGCGATGTAATTTTTTAAATAAGTAATTTCCTCTTCAATCGGAACCCATTCTTTTTGACCTTCATAGATAGTATAACGCATCATATCAGAGAGTTCAAGGACTAGCTCACGAGCGCTATCTGGATTTTTATTTATTAAACCATAAAGATTATTCAATGTGTTGAAGAAGAAATGAGGACTTACTTGACTCTTTAAATGTAATAACTCTGCATGTGCTTTTTCATTTTTTAATTTCCGTATGGATTTGTATTGATTTAATAACCAGGACAATACTACATACCCTATGGTTAGTGTCACAAAAACGGCAGCGATATCAAAAATATATGGATATGTTTTATTCTCTTTGAAAATCCCCATGAGTACAAATAGTACCATCAAGAATATGGTGATAATGATTTTTTCTAAATGTGTTTTTAAGAATGTAGCTTGTAGTACATTTTTAATCGAAAAAGATTTAAGAAAATAAGATTTATAATACCAAGATAATAATACAAAAAATAGAATATAGATCCCAACAAGTATTACCCCAGTAATGGTTTGATGTCCAGTCACTTCAACTGTCTCTATAATAGCAATCAAAAGAATAAAAGCAAGAGTTATTGAAATAATCTTTGAGGCTTTTCTTCTCCAGTTTTGAATAGGATTAATTAGATCCTTCTGTTCTAAATATCGTATCAGAGGTTTATATATAATAAAGATAACAAAAGAATAAAAGAAAATATTGAATAGTGTGTTTGTAAATGGAGTGTAATCATGTGTATGCGTGCTACCATATTCTTTATCATATGCAATCCATCTAAGATGGTGTTGATATGCTTCATATGCGCCATGTGCACAACCAAAAAGGAATAACAACCCTATATATATGCGTTGCTTAGTCAATATATTTTTCTTTAAGAAATCCATATAATGTCAAATGTACTCAAGTGCACTCCCGATTGCAAAATAGTTGGCAAACAGTCTTTGAGACATGTCCAACGTACTAAAACAAACAATAAAACATCCTTAACCTATTTTAAGGTGTTTGTGACATAGCATATATGTCGTTTACCCCAAAAACTATTTTAAAAATGGAGCCCATAGTAGGTTCGTGTTTAAAATAGGTTATTTATGAATACATTAAAGCTGACTAATCTTTCTAAAACATATCCAAATGGTGTAAAAGCATTGGACGCTATTTCCTTAACTATTACAGACGGTATGTTTGGACTGTTAGGGCCTAATGGAGCAGGAAAGTCTTCGCTCATGAGAACTATATCTGCATTGCAAGAACCCTCATCGGGAAGTCTGCAATTTAATGACATTGATATATTAAAAAACCCACAGCAATTAAGGCAACAGTTAGGGTACTTGCCACAAGAATTTGGTGTATACCCTAGATTTTCGGCATATAAATTACTAGACCATATTGCTATTCTAAAGGGGGTTCTGAATAGAGGAGAACGCAAAGATCAAGTAGAAGCATTATTGCAACAAACCAATCTTTATGACCATCGTAAAAAATGGGTTCACAATTTTTCGGGAGGAATGAAACAGCGTTTTGGAATTGCGCAAGCATTATTAGGAGATCCTAAACTTATTATTGTCGATGAACCAACAGCAGGGTTAGATCCGGAAGAACGTAATAGGTTTCATAACTTATTGAGTGATATTGCGTCATCTAAGGTAGTTATACTTTCAACTCATATTGTAGAAGATGTACACGATTTATGTACACAGATGGCAATCCTACAAGAAGGAAAAATTATAACTAAAGGGATTCCTCTTGATTTAGTAAAAGAGAAAGAAGGAACTATTTGGTCTGCAATAATTCCTAAAGATGAACTTGATGAATATCAAAATAGATACACGGTAATATCTACACAATTACTAGCGGGGAAAACACAAATTCATGTATTTGCAGAAAGTAAACCTAGTCCGATGTTTGAAATCATCCAAACCAGTCTAGAAGATTTGTATTTCACAAGTTTATACACAAACAATAAATAAATTTTATGGATATGTTTCTGTCACTTTTGCATTTTGAGATGCGTTTTCACTGTAAAAAACTTTCTTTTTACATCATTCTAGCACTGTCTTTATTCCTTGGTTTTTCATTATTCCTTGACCTACCAGGCGGAGGTGTTAACGATAATTCGCCATACCGTATTACATATTTTGTTTGTGTTATAAGTCTTACTAGTTTAGTGCCTTCGATGCTGTTTTCTATCCAAGCATTATTAAGAGATACCACAAGTAATTTTGATCCAATACTTTTTAGTACTCCTATACGCAAAGTGATCTATATGTTAAGTAGACACCTTGGTGTTTTTATAAGTACACTTATTGTTAGTAGCGCATCATTACTTGGGTTTTATTTTGGAAAATATCTCGAACCAGAATATGTGCAACTTGGTACAGAAAGTATTACCTATTATCTATGGCCTTGGTTACTTATAATGATTCCTAATTTATTTATCAATAATGCGATTATAGGAATAAGTACGATGCTTTCGCAAAAAGCAATTATTGCATACACTACAGGAATAGTGCTATTGATTATTTTTTGGTTAGGAAGCTTTTATAATAACTCTCCATTGACAGGAGGACAAATACTTGCAAAACCAGAAATTGTAGAAAGAGTAGCATATTTTGATTTTTTTGGAATAGGTGCTTTTTTAGAGCAAACCCAATTTTGGACACCTTATAAAAAGAATCACCAATTTATATCTTTTTCAGGATCATTATTCTGGAATCGAATCTTATGGACATTGATAGGAGGTATACTATTGATCATAGGCTATAATCGTTTCTCATTTAGAAAAGTTAATCGCATCCCTACAAAAAAGAAAACTGAAGAGATAATTATTGTACCAAAAATATATACAGCGACTTCTACAGATCATACCTCGATAGTTTCACACATACAAGCTTTTTATAGTCAATGCATAATAGAATTTAGAAACATCTTTAAGAGTATTCCATTTGTGATCATGACCATGGCCTGGATTGCTATGACAATAATAGGGATGTATTTTATGATTACTGGAGAAGCAGAGTTTGGAGGAAGATACCCAACTACAAACTTACTTGCAGGTCTTATTGTAGAGCCTTTTGAAATACTAAGCATGTTACTAGTCATTTTTTATTGTGGAGAACTAGTATGGAAACCATGTTCAGTGGGTTTTAATGAAATACTTTCTAGTACTCCAGTTAAAAATGGAGTGCTTCTTCTTTCTAAATATACAGTACTCACGTTATTACTTTTCCTATTTTTAACTATAGGTATCAGTATTGGAATTGCTTTTCAATTAATAGATGGATATGGTAACATTGAATTAGCACATTATGTATCATTATATTATTATAGCGGAGTACCTATCGTTTTCGTCATATTCTTTACCACTTTTTTACAAATTTGTATCCCAAATAAATACCTAGCAATGCTAGCTACGGGAGTACTACTGTTATTTTTTAAGTTTTGGGCACCTACGTTTATTTTAAACGAGCCATTAGCACGGTTTTTAAATTTTGGACGTATGTATGCTAGACATTCTGATATGTATGGATATGGACAATTTGCAAAGCCATTTCATAGCTTTATAGTGTATTGGGGATCATTGATAGGTATTATAGTTGTATTAAGTCTAAAATGGGGAAATAGAGGAAGTGGAAGTAATTATAAAACAATACGATCTTCTTTTTCAAAAATAGGGTCCCGTACAGAGAAAATATTCATACTCACTTTTGTCATCTTATTTATTGGTTCTGGGAGTTATATTTTCTACAATACTCATCTATTAAATCCAGTAGGGAATACAGATGAGTATTGGAGTAATGAGCAGTATGAACGATTGTATAAAAAATATGAATCACTTACAATTCCTGCAATTGTGGGAGTAGAAACAAATGTAGATATATTTCCAAAGGAACGAGCATATACTATTAATGCAAACTATATAATTAAAAATACAAGTGATGAGCCTATCTATCAGATTTTTGCTACTACTCGCGAAGATTTCGAGTCGTTTTCTATAGAAAACACAAAACAAACCCTAAAAGATACTGTATTAGGCGCATATCTATTTGAGCTTAAGAAACCTTTCTTGCCAGGAGAAAAACTTTCAATGCAATTTTCAATAAATAAGGAAACAAAGGGATTTGGAATCAGTAAAGATGTAATCTCTAATAGTTCGTATCTACAGCACTCTCAATTTGATCCCTTATTAGGATATGTAAATTTTATTGAAATTAAAAACCCGAATGAACGAGAAAAACGAGGACTACCAGAGAGACCAGAACTTCCATATAATGATCCTCATTTACAAGATGTAGGAAAATTTTTAATAAATACTGTGGCCTATGAATCTATTGTATCTACTTCAGAAGATCAAACTGCTATTGCCTCGGGGGAGTTAATAAAACAATGGAGTGATAATGGACGAAACTATTTTCATTACAAAACAGCTACCTACGTCAAAAAGAACATGACATATTTTTCTGCAAGGTATGATGTAAAAAAAATAAAACATGATAGTATTACTATAGAAATGTACTATCACCCTACACATTACCATAATATAGATTTTATGGCAGAGATAGCAAAAAAGACGTTGACATATGCTACAAAAAACTTTAGTCCATATCAGCACAATCATTTACGTATTGCAGAAGTAGGAGGGCATCGCAATTTTGGAGGGCAAGCAATGCCAGGAACCATAAGTATGTCAGAGACGAGCATGTATACAAAAGATATACGTAATCCAGATAAAGGTATAAATGTAGTAGCACGACGTACTATACATGAAATTGCACATGAATGGTGGGGACACCAACTCGCTCCAAAAAGAGTAGAAGGCGCAAAATTTTTAAGTGAAGCATTATGCAAGTATACAGAAGCAGTAGTACTTGAAAAATTATATGGAAAAGGAATGGTTAGACAATTAACCAATTATACGTCAAGAAGATATTTTGGAAGTCGCTCTAATGCTAGAACTCCAGAACCACCATTGTATTTAGTTAATAATCAACAATATCTAGCATATAGTAAGGGTTATGTGATTTTTAATGGATTACGATCTCTTATAGGAGAAGATCAGGTTAATAAAGCGCTACAAAACGTATTAGAAAAACATCATCAGACCTCAGAAGTAACCTCTTTAGATTTCTTAAAAGAACTTTATGCTATAACTCCCAAGAATTACCATACTCTTTTAGAAGATTGGTTTAAAAAAGTAATTGTATATGACCTTAGAATAATAAATTCGACATATAAAAAATTACAGGATAACACCTATGAAATTGAGATTATTACAGAAGCAAAACGCACTAGAATGTTAGAAAGTGGAGAAGAAATATCTATTGGAATAGATGAGCCTATAGAGATAGGATTGTTTACAAAGCACCCTAATGATTTTAAGTTAGGGGATGTTCCCATTTATCTTAAGAAACACTCGATTACAACTGGAAAACAAACATTTAAAATAATTGTAGATACGTTACCTACTTATATAGGGGTAGATCCATTTTTAACACGTTTAGATGAAAGTAGAATAGATAATGTAAAAACATTATCTAAACACAATTAGAGATCGTTCAACCTAATTTTAACCCAGTTTATCGTTTTTATCCCCGTCTTTTTAAGATAAGACTTATGGCTTTGCCTATTTTTAAGGGATGATTAGTTTCAAACTTAATAAATCGGATTATAAATTCATCTGGGTTTTTACAGCAGGGATGTTTTTCTGGCTCATTTTAAAATTCTGGACGGAAAAACACCCATTTGAACAAATAGTATTTGATATTCCAATTATCATTGCAAAGACGCTGGCGGCATTTTTTATATTACGATGGCTTATTCAGAAGTATCTTGTAGAAAAAAAACAATACATCTTGTTTATAGTCCTTTCTACTGCAAGCTTAATAGCTACAGGCTTCTTGGACCTTTTACGAGATTATTATGGTTCTGGATATGGATGGAAAGACTTACCATCTTGGGGATACATTATAATTCACAGTTTTTATTATTCGGCAGCTGACCTAGCAACGCCATTTATTTTTATAGTGACAAAAAAATACTTTGAAGAACAAGCAAAACTGACTACTATCAAAAAGCAGCAAAAAGATAGCGAACTCAAACTCTTACGATCACAGCTAAGTCCTCATTTTTTATTTAATAATCTGAATACAGTGGATGCTCTTATTGATACAAATCCAACAAAAGCAAAAGAATATATCAGTCGTCTCTCATCATTGTACCGATATTTGATAAGTACGCAAGATCAAGAAATTGTGCCTTTACATGAGGAAATTGCGATGGCTCAAGATTATTTTTACCTTATCAAAACACGCTTTGGAGATGCATATACTTTTGATATATGTAATGATGTACATGATATCGCTTTCGCGAAAGCGTACTTACCAACGGGAACATTGCAAACGTTATTAGAGAATGTTGTAAAACACAATAAAGTTATTCATGGAAAATCTATCAATACTTCCATAGAAATGATAGGGGATACCATGACTGTCACAAACTCTAAAAGCTCACATCCTACAATCAAAGAATCTTTTGGGACAGGGTTAAAGAATTTGAAAGAACGTTATGCATTATTAATAGATAAAACGGTAACGATTACAGATAGTAATACACAATTTATAGTAACCCTTCCGATGGTAACCCTTTTAGAGTCTAAGTAAAAAATGTATATTTTAATTATAGAAGATGAAATACCAGCTTTTGAAAAGCTTTGTGCTATTCTTAAAACATATATCGGAAATAGTTATACGTATGATTGGGCACGTTCAAACAGTGAGGTTTTTCACTTCTTAGAAAATAACACCTATGAACTTATTATTTCTGATGTTCAATTACTGGATGGAATCTCTTTTGATGTCTTTGAAAAAGTAGATTTACAAACCCCTATTGTTTTTTGTTCTGCATATGATGAGTATTTGTTTAAAGCATTTCAAAGCAATGGGATTGCGTATATATTAAAACCATATACAGAAGATGATGTAATACAGGCGTTATCTAAATTCAAAATGCTATTTAAATCTGTAAAATCTTCGTTTATTCCAGTTAAAGTATTTAGTGATTTAAAGAGTGTAGTTAATAATGAATCAAATAGTTACAAAGAAAGATTTGTCATTAAAAGCAAAAAAGGCATACACTTATTAGAAACACATACTATTGTACTTGTAGAGGCCGAAGGAGATTTCTGTAAGCTTATAGATATACATGGAAAGACACATTTATATTCACTCAATATAGGAGGGATTTATGCGTTGTTAGATCCCTTAAAATTTTTTAGAATTAATAGGAGTCAGTTAATACAGTTACAGTACATTCAAAGTATAGAAAATCATTTTAAGAATCGGCTTTTATTGACCTTAGAAACCTATAAGGAAAAAGTTATGACAAGCTCTAGTACGACAGCAAACTTTAGGCTTTGGTTGGACCAATAGTACTATTTATCATGATTTAAGCCTTGTTGATCGTTTTAAGCTTTCGCGAAAGCGAATACATCATCATTTTTGAACTTCATGAATCAAAAACTTAATATGATGATTAGACTTATTCAATTCTCCATCTTTATTTTAATTAGTATTAGTAGTGCACAAACTATTACGACACCAGTCGGGACTTCTATCTCAACTCAAGAAATTAAACATCTTTTAGAAACTCAAATGAAAGCAAATGGTACTCCAGGGGTATCTATGGCAATTATAAATGATGGTAAAATTGTTTTTCATACCATTATAGGTCATAGTGCTCCAGGCATTCCTATGTCAGACAAAACAATTTTTGAAGGTGCATCTTTATCAAAACCACTTTTTGCTTTTTTTGTCATGCAATATGTAGAACAAGGAATTCTTGATCTTGATACGCCATTGTATACATATCTACCATATAAAGATATTGCGCATGATGATCGTTATAAAAAGATCACAGCTCGCATGGTGTTATCACATACAACAGGATTTCCAAATTGGCGTGATGAAAATGGAAAGACTGGTCTCACTATAGATTTTGAACCAGGTACACAGTTTCAATATTCCGGTGAAGGATATCAATATCTAGCTTTAGTACTTCAGAAACTCCTAAATACAGATGCAAATGGTCTTCAAAAACAGTTTCATAAACAAGTTGCGCAGCCGTTAGGACTAGAAATTACTAGGTATATACCCAATATTATAAACCAACAGCATAAGGCACAGGCGTACAAAAATGGAGCGTGGTTACCTGTTACTAATCAAGGAAATGAAGAATTTGGTGCAGCTTATGGTATCAATTCTGAAGCGAGAGATTGGGCAAAACTTATGATAGCTTGGATGAACAAAAAAGGATTAAGTAAAGAAGGGTATGAACAACTTTTTGAGACTAATACTGTACTACCAGAAGGTAATCAAAACCGAGCATCTGGCATTACAGATATCACATTAGGATTTTATAAAGGAGTTTTTCCATTTGGGAATGTATACGGACATGGGGGCAATAATAATAAAAGATTTACATCTTTGTTTTTTATGGTGCCAGAACAAAAATGGGGTGCAGTTTTATTTACAAACTCAAGTTATGGAGAACAAATGGGAATAGAATTCTTTCAATATTTAATGACAACGGGACAATAATACCATGTTTTAATGATGGGTTCATGTAATATTTAATGTTAAATGATCAAACTGTTCTTTTTACTTTTTATACTTTACTAGAGTTAAATAGAAATTATGATGAACACGATAAAATATAGTTTACTACTATGTATACTTATTGCATTAGCATGTAAAGGAGAAGTTCAAAAACAAGAAGATGTTGTTGTTTTTAATGAAGAATTAGTAACAACTCTTTCAAAAATGGCAGAAGTTGATCAATATTATGCGGGTATTCCACAAGGAGAACATGAAGGAGATTGGGATACATGGATAAAAATACGAGATAGTATTAATAGAAAGCATCAGAAAATATTACAAGATATTATAGAGATGTATGGATATCCAGGTTTTGATAGAGTAGGAGAATCTGGAGAATCAGATTTTTGGGTGATGGTACAACACTCGGATTTTGACCCTGAATGGCAAACGAGTGTATTATTGTTACTAAAACAGGAGGTAGACAAAAATAATGCTACTCCTGCTCACTATGGATTGCTTACAGATCGTGTACTTGTAAATTCAGGAGAACCACAACTTTATGGTACTCAACGCCATTTTAACGAATTAGGTCAAGCATATATTAAAGAATTACAAGATCGCAAAAATGTTAATAAGCGTAGGGCACTTCTAGGTATGGAGACACTAGAAGAATATCTTAATGAAGCAACACTATTTCATTTTGAAATGAATAAAGAATATTTAAAAGAAAAAGGAATAACAGAACCTACACTATATCCACTACCAAAAGAATAAAAAATGCCCCATTGCAGATGTAATGGGGCATTTTAAGTTTTAGTATTAACGTATAGAAACTATATCAGCATCTCCACGTGCACTTTGTTTTACTTTTTCTGGATTCCCTGCATATCGTAACTCACTATCCCCACTTGCAGTGGCATTTAAAGATCTTGTTACTGTTAAAGTAACTTCACTATCTCCTCTTAAATCAATAGTAAGATTTTCAACCTTAAAATCTTTATTATCAAACTCACTATCAGATTTAAAATTACCTGTCATATCTTTTGCAGAACCTGAAAGTTCAATCTCTGCATCAGAATACGCATTTACAAACAACTTGTTAACGTTTAACTTTCCTTTAAATACAGCATCGCTTTTGAGATTTAAACTGGCTCTTTCGGTTTGTAATGGGCTATTTAAATTGATAATTGCATCAGCTACAGCTACAAAATCAGTTACAATAGGGGTCGTAATATCAACATCAAGAACCATTCTACCTTTAAACCACATATTTTTCTTAAGTCTTAGATATAAGGTGTTTCCTTCTTTATAGATATTTACATATTCCATTAAGTTGCTATTTGCTGTTACTTTGATAGCGTCTGATGATGAGAAATTTACGTTTACTTCAAAATCACTGGCAACATCAAGTGTCGTATAATCAGAGAAGTTATAGGATTTTGTTGTCGTATCACTTGAAAGTGTAACTCGTTTTTGTCCAAAAGAGACTGTAGTCATAAGAACGACTAGGCATAGGGTAAGAATTGATTTTGATTTCATAATGATTCGATTTTTATTGATGTTTGATTGTTTGGTTTATACTAGTATAGACCTCTCAAAAAAACCAGTGTTACAGTATTCTATTATTTTTTTATACATATGCCTTCCAAAAACGCGATTAGTTTGTTTTATGATTGTATCGTAACTTAGGAATGATTTTTGATATTATTTAGTTAGAATATTTAATGCTTTCCCGTCATGAATAAATTAATAGTCATTATCTTTCTTTCAGTTTTTATAGCACATAGTTCCTTTTCACAGACACGAGCAGAAAGAAAACAACTTAAATTAGAAAAAGCAATAAAAGCCTATGCACATACAAAATCATTATTAGATTCTGGGGTGTATACTTTTGACGCAGAATGGATGTATCCACGTAATAGCGTACAATTAAATTTAGTAGGTAATCCTGGGTATATACGAATCGATGGAAATACTATAGATATGTATTTACCATATCGAGGTATTGTTCGAATAGGTGGAGGGCTTAATCAAAGAGCAGGTATCTATCATGATGGTGAGCTTGCTGCCTATACAATCACGCATAATGATGATAAACAAACATCTGAAATTAACCTTCAAGTAAAAACGACTGTTGAATTGTTTGACATAAACATCAAAGTACAAAGCAAGGCAAATACTACCGTATTTATAAGTAGTAGTAAACGAGATGCTATACGCTATCAAGGAATTATAATTCCACAAGAAAAAAGCAGGACTAAATAATTACTCTATTAGAAGTGATGATCGTATAACTTCAGTATCTATTTTAAAAACATCAGAAGGGTTCATGTCTTCTATAGTCAATGATCCTATTCGCACACGTACAAGACGTAAAGTTGGAAACCCTACCGCAGATGTCATTTTTCGGATTTGTCTAAACTTTCCTTCCTGTATTGTAATACTAATCCATGGTGTGGGGCCATGACGAAGATCACGTATTTTTTTTGAACGTTCAGGGAGAGAAGGTATCCCAGATAATTTTATGACTTTACACGGTTTCGTTTTATATTTTTTTCCATGAATACCTATAAAAACTCCTTGACGTAAATGCTCTAAGGCTTCATCTGTAATAGCTCCATCGAGTTGTGCATAATACTCTTTCTCTATGCCTGAACGATTGATCGTATCACTCAATTTTCCATCGGTTGTAAGTACTAATAACCCTTCAGATTTTTCATCTAATCGTCCGACAGCCATTACTCCTTGAGGAAAATTGTAGAGTTCACGTAAGAATTTCTTTTTACGTGACTGACGTTCATCATTACTAAGTAGCTGACTGATATATCCATAAGGTTTATAGAGCTTATAATGTAATTGATCTTCTTTCATTAACGTCTTATACAGTAAATGTCCAAGCTATAAAACGACTCTCTTTGTTACCTTGTGACATAGGAATCGTTTGCCGCGTTATCTTGAGTTTATCTAGTTGTTTGTATATTTTAGGGAGATGTTCTTTCTTTGAGACTAGGCACGTAAACCATCGTATTTGATCTTTTACACTGACACTTTGTTTAATCATTCGTTTTATAAAGAGAGCTTCTCCGCCATTACACCATAATTCATGTGACTGTCCAGAAAAATTACGTGTATGAGAATCTATATGTAAAGCAGTATTTTTTTTAATAGTAGCTTTTGTAGCATCCTTTTCCGACCTATAAAAAGGTGGATTACACATACTAAAATCAAAAGTCTCTCCTTCTTTTAGGATTCCTTTAAAAATAGATGCATTATCCGTTTGATGACGGATATCTATCTGTGGGATATCTTTGGAATTCTTTTTTGCATAATTGATTGCAGTCTCATCTATATCTACACCAGTCATATACCAGTTATAAATACGTGCTCCAAGTATAGGATAAATACAATTTGCACCCACGCCTATATCTAATCCTAGTACATTATTTTTTCTTTCTATCAGATCTGAAATATGATGAATATAATCTGCACGTCCTGGGATAGGAGGGCAGAGATATCCATCTGGAAGTTCCCAGTTTTTAATTGCATACCCCTGTATCAACAATGCTTTGTTTAATCTAAAAACAGCTTTTGCATTAGAAAAATCAATAGACTTTTTTTCATGTGAGTTTATAAAAACAAATTCAGAAAGCTGAGGATAACATTCTTGTAAAAGGTCAAAATCATACTCCTTTTTATGTATATTTTTTGGATGCAAAGACTATTTGTTTATTCAAAGATACGTTTTCATTAGAAGGTGTACTGTATCTTTTTTGACCACTTTTAGTTTAAGTAAAGACTTTACTACCTCGTTTTTTTGATGTATTTTTCATGAAGAAAGCATCCATATGAAAAAGAAGTTTTGGACATCAGATAAACTGGTAGGTATTGTAGCTATATCTATAAGTTTAATTACACTGATCATTTTTGTAAAACAAACAAACATTATGGAAAGGCAAAGTAGGCTTTCTGTAATGCCTTATTTACTTATTGAAACCTCCAACAATGGGTATGAAAAAACATTTACTATTGATATTATTAATTATGGAGTAGGACCTGCTATTATTGAAGATATTCAAATTCTGTATGAAAATAAAAAGTATTCGATGGATTTTCATGAGTTTGCAACAACTCAATTTCCAGAAATGGATAGTATTAATATAATTAATAATTCTACGATTAGTCCAGGTTTAGCCATATCCTCAAATGGAGTACGAACTATGATTAAAATAGGGGGTACAGAGGAAGACTACACTAAATTCTTGCAACTATTTGAAAAAATATTAAACGCTGATGGGTTTGATTATATAATTAAATATAGATCAATCTATGATGATCATTGGGTCATTCGTGATTCAAATGATTTTCCAGAAGAAGTAAAATAGGCTATAATTTTTTTCTATTATTTTTTACGTTACGATTGAAACTAAGATGAAATGGATCTATAGCAATTTCATTGGGTACATCTTTTACAGTAATCTGCACACTATTTTTCTCTTGAGTTATCTTGTGTTGTTGTCTATAAAGTTGTGTGTTGTCATCACCAAAAACTACAATTTCAATATCATCATATAACAATACGTTTTCTTTAACTCCATCTTTATTAGTACGTTCTTTTTTTACTTTAAAATCCATCGTGATAACATACTGATTATTAAGAGTTTTTGTAGACGTATTTGTAATTGTATGCGTGTATAGTGTTACCGTTTCAAATGCATCTTTTATCACATAATGTAAAGAATCTGGCGTTACTCTTTTAAGCGCTTCTACCATCTCTAATGATGTCGTGTACGGTTTATTTTGATACCCAACCTTAGTAAGATAATTGCGTAATCCTGTATTCATATTTTGTTCACCTATACGCTGAGACAATCCATAAAATGCAAGTGCACCTTTGATATATGGGATTTTTCGATATCCATCAGTATATATCAAAGGCTTTTCATTTTTAATCCATTTATGGACTCTCAAATATTGTTTCATATATGCATCTAAATATTCTTCTACGGGTTCTTTTCCAAAATGATGTTCATAAGATTTAAGTGCAAAGTATTCTGCTGGGCTTTCTGTGACCATCTGATATCCTAATGATCTTGCAGGAGTCACTTGATTTCCCCACCATTGATGAGCCATCTCATGAGAAGCTACATAAAATGGGAGGTTAAAATTATCTTTAGATATATCTGCTAGAAACCGTACCTCTGAAAATGGGATCGTATTTGCAAAGATAGTTGCATAACTACCCATTGTAATTGGGAATTCAATGATACGTACCTCTTTATGCTGATATGTGCTTAAACTATTGGTGTTGTATGCTAATGCTGCCTTTATACCAGCAATCATATTTTCTATATTATATACATGACCTGGATGGTGATAGACTTGAATAACTATGCCTTTATACGAATCTTCATATATCTCATAAACAGAAGAATTAAAACCAAATTCAAATTTGATTTTTCGATCCATTTTATAGTGGTAATAGTTGCGATTATTTTCCGACCATTCTTTCTGTAAATAACCAGTAGCGATAGCGATCTGATCTTTGGAGGTACTCACTGTAGCTTCAAAATCAATAAGATCTGCATCTTCAGAGGTATATGTATAACTTAAATCTGCATCTTCTGGATATGGAAATGATCTAGACCTATCTAAGTAGCCTAACCTAGGAAATACATCTGTCTTTAAAAATGTAGTAGACGTCCCAACATTAGAATTGGTTTGAAATAATGTGTTCTTCATATTTTGAATGGTAAACTTCATTACGATAGTATCCATAGGAGAGAGCGTATTCTGAAGTTTTGCAACATAAAATTTAGCTAAACTATCTGATTTTACAATTTCATAAGGAACGTTTACAGAAAAAGTGCTTAGCTCGTCAAATCCTGTTCTTATAAGTAGTGTATCTATAGGTTTATTTGTTTTATTAACAAGGACATATTGTCCATTTGCTTCAAAACTTTCGGATTCTGGGAAGATATCTAGATGAATGTTTACGGAAGTGATTTTGGGTTGTGGCGCTTTAGCGAAAGCAGAAAACTCTTTTTCAAAATTTGAATACTGGTCTTTAATCGTATCATTAGTTAGTATAGGATTTCGTACAGTAGTTTCATAATAATAACTAGCTCCCATAATAAAAAAAGCAGTAAATGCAAGTGCCCAAGCATAGCGTAATCTTCTTTGAAAGCGAGCTTTTAAAAGACCAATACGTTCTGTAAAACTTCTACCTGCTCCACGATTCCATACTAATAATGCCGTAAGTAATAACCCTATTGATCCGATAAACCAGTATAGCTTATAGGCAAGAAAGCCTTCTATACGATGTCCATATCCATTCATGTCTGTAAATGGAATAATACTGTCTTGCCCAGTCTCATTAAACAAGAATACAGGATTCTCAACACCTAGTTCAGGAAGGGCACTTATTCCAAAGAGGATTACTATTAAAACAAATAGGCCCAAGTATACATTTTTAATGATACTATGAACAAGTACAGATAGCATTGCCCAAATTATGTATCCTATCATGTTTAAGAGTAATAATTCAATTATATAATGTTTGATATCAAAATTGAAATACCCCTTGCTCATTTGAATGGATATCCCTGCAATTAGCACGGCTAGTTGTAATGCGAATTGCATTTTGACAATTGCCAAGAATTTAGAAGCCATAAACACCCAGTTTTTTACTGGATTTACATCAATAAGATGATTCATACGCGAAGATCTACCTCTGTGTATAGTAATACCTGTATATAAAAACGTAAGTATTTTTACGACTAGTGAATAGAATAATACTGGAAACGTAAGTATGATCCACGTCACTGGTAATATATCATTCTCAAAAGGCGAATTCATCTGTAGTAATAGAAAAATAACTACCACAAACCCTGCAAGTAAAATGGTAATAAACGGCCAACTTCTGATAATACTATAAAAGTCTATAGTTGATAGTTTCCACACCATCTTTAGTTGTTGTTTTAGGCTGTAATCAAAATTTGCCTTAGAGACTGTTTTTCTTTCTGTAAGTATTGTATTATTTTGATACGGGTCATTATTAAGGGTTGTTTTCTTATTTTTTTTGCCAAAAACAACAACGTTCCCTGTTTGATTAAAACTAAAGGTTTTATAGACCCAACTGAAGATTATAATTGCGATTGTAAGCCATAGTAGTCTATTGAATATCACAAGATTTGTAACAGGAAGTAATAATTCATTTTGTTGTGCAGTAGTCCAATCTTTTACACCATATTTTATAGCATATTCTCCAAATGGATCCAGTAAACAAAGTACATAATCATGCATAGGAATATTGATGATAAGCTGTGGTACAAAAAGTAGGAGTCCTACAGTTATAAAACCTGCATAGACGTTCCTGCTAAAAGTGACAACACCAAAAACGATAGCACCATATAAAAAAATATTAGGAATAAGAAAAACTACATAGATTTGAATATATGTCCATATATTAAATGGAAGTAACTTTTCTTCTTGTACACCAGGCACTTGTGTTCCTATGATGATTCCTATGCCTATCATCAGAATAATAAAAAATACTATTAGAAAAGAGCTAAAGAATTTTGCAAACAAATAATCTCTTTTTTTAAATGGATAAGAGTATAGGATATAATGCATATTGCTTTTATAATCTCTATATACTGCGTTTCCTATAATTGCTGGAAGTAAGAATAAAATTAAAATAGTGAGGTAATTAATATTTGTATAGATATTTATAGTCGCATTCTCTTTTACAGAAATACCATCACTACTAGGAGGATCAAAAGCACCAGAGATACCAGCCATTGCTAGTATAGAAACTCCAAGAAAGAATAGGAGGTATATATATATAGATGGTTGTTTTAACCAATATTTAAGCTCATAAATGAATATTGTACGAAACATAACTTCCAGTTTAGTTGGCTAGTAAAGCATTGAAATAAACATCCTCTAGATTTGGGGTACAGGTAACATACTCTTCAGAAGGTTTTTTATCTGCATATACCCGTATAGCAAGTTGGTTATCTTCTGTATAGCTAGATGAGAGAACATGATGTTCTTTTTTAGTTTCTTCAAGACGGTCTGGATGTATATTTTTTGTCCAAAGTTTACCATTTATGGCGCCTGTAGCTTCAGTAGGGGCAGACTGCTGGAGTACCTTACCCTTATTAATAATGGCCATATCAGTACATAACTCTTTGACATCTTCTACAATATGTGTAGAAAAAATAACTGTATTATTTGTCCCTACTTCCCTAAGGATATTAAGAAAGCGTATACGTTCTGCTGGATCAAGACCAGCCGTTGGTTCGTCTACAATAATAAGTTCTGGAGAGTTAAGTAATAATTGAGCAATCCCAAAACGTTGCTTCATTCCTCCGGAATATCCACTGACATGTTTTTTCTTAACATCGTATAGATTTGTGATTTCTAGTACTTCCTGAATAATATGATTACGTTCTTTTTTTGAAGCAATCCCCTTAAGAGTAGCAAAATAATCAAGGAGTTTTTCTGCAGAAACTTTTGGGTAGACACCAAACTCTTGAGGAAGATATCCAAGTTTTTTGCGTAATTCCATAGGATCTTCTAGAATAGAGTTTCCATTAAAAGTGATCGTACCACTATCAGGATCTTGTAAAGTGGCTATCGTTCGCATAAGCGATGATTTTCCAGCACCATTGGGTCCCAACAATCCAAACATACCGTTTTGAATTTCTAGAGAAAGTTTATCTATAGCTTTAACACCATTAGGATATGTCTTTGATAGATTTTCTATTTGTAAACTCATAATTTTATTCTTTTTGTGCGCATGTGGATTCTTGAAATTTTTTCAATGCGGCTTGTTTTGTAGAATCATTTACAAAGGCCTTGATAACATCATTATCAACATGCTCATCGATAAGTGTTGATATATCATTTGTACATACATATACTTTTGATTGCCTCTTCGCATATGGATACCCCTCAATAATGATGTTAGTTATAACAACAAGCAATGCAGCCCCTATTTTAATACCTGTATGATTCATTTAGATAAATTTATATGTCAAATCTAGAGGACTTTATAACGATAAAATTGGCAATAGGGGACAGTTATGCACTCATTGTCCAATAAATAGGTTGCGTACCTAATTTTGATGTGTTTTTTAATAATTGTGTAGGTTTTGTACCCGTAAGATTTTTAAAATTCCTATTGAGATCAGATTGATCATAATACCCATTGTCATAGGCGATATCAGAAAATCGAACTTTTCCCAGAGTACCTTTATATTGATGAAAGGCCTTTCTGAATTGAACAACTGTATTAAATTCTGTAGGAGTACTACATAAATGCTTTTTGAACAATCGTAATAATGTTTTACGAGAAGTCCCTATTTTTTTTGCGAGAGTTTGTATTTCTATTTTATGACCTGAATTAAGTATTATAGAAACAGCATTTTCTAGCCTAGAATCATTTGCATTTTGAAATTGAGATATAAAATAAGCATCTAAGAGATCTATTTTAGTCGCTAGATCATAAGTAGTAAAAATCTGATCACATAATTTTTGTAGACTCATGCCAAAATATGTCGTTTTTGTAATAGTTCCTGTTTGTATAGTACTAAGAGGTGCTGTCATAAAAACGTTTATTCCCAATGGATTAAAGGCAATGCAAATTCTATCCATTTTCCCAATCAATACAGATCTTCGTGTTTCTCTAGGATTGACAGTAAGAATGTGATCTGTATGATTTGGTGTGTAAGTTGATATACGTGAGTAATCATCCCAAGTTACCTCAGCATCTTTATCAATGCTCAAGGCATTCATATAGTGAGGATAATAAGTAAATGATTTGTAAAAATGGGGGTCTGTAACTTTATAAAAATAGTAGTACCCGATATATCTGGACACCAATGGGTGTTTAGGAACGACAGTGATAAAATCCTCTTGAAACTTCATGGATATATTTTGGGTTATATAAAAATGACGACTCTTATTTAATTTTGTAACAATACTGGGACAATTTTGCTTTCGCGAAAGCAGAAACAATCACATTCCTATTTTTTTTATTACTTTCTGTAACGTTTTAAAAAAAGAGGAGTTTATAGTCTCGTAACCATCAAAACCGAACCGTTGGATAGTCTATCTGATAATGCATTAATGCTAAAAGTAAAAGCTGGGGATTCTCAAAAACTGGGATTGCTTTATGAGCGTTATAAGAAATGGATATTTAACTTTTTTTATCAAATGAATGGGGATCAGGCGATGAGTGAAGATTTAGTACAAAATGTATTCATTCGTATTCTAAAATATAAACACACCTATACGCCCGAAAGTAAATTTGTAACCTGGATGTTTCAAATAGCGCGTAATATACATAACGATGCCTATAAAAAAAACGCAAAAAAAGAAATCCTACCACTAGACGAGATTTCTTATAAAATGCATACAAAAGATGATATAGAAGAGCATATAGAACATACAGAATCACAATTATTATTACATAAAGCTCTTGCTAGATTGCCCTATGAAAAACGAGAAATCCTAATGCTAAGTAAATTAAAAGAATTAAAATATAAAGAGATAGGTGAGTTGTTAGGATGTACAGAAGTGGCTGCTCGTACCAAAGCGCATAGAGCATTACAAGATTTGAGAATTACATTTTTAGCAATGGAGAAACATTGAGTTATGAAAGAACAAGAATTTAAAGATTTACTTCCTGATTACGCACTACATAGGCTTTCGGCGACCGAAAAAGTTGCTTTTGAAGAATATTTAATCAACCATCCCGAAGCAATTACCCTTGTAGATCAATGGAGAGATATGCATGCCTTATTAGATACAACAATTCCAGAACCAAGTGAAGCTATGGATACTGGTTTTTATGAAGCATTACATGCTACTATAGAACATAAAGGACAACCGTCTATTAGTATCATAGACCACATCAAGTCTATACTAGGTATTGGAAATTGGCAACACACAACGATGCGTCTGGCATTAGGGATTTGTGTTTTACTCATTGGTTTATTTTTAGGAAATAAACTAGCTACAAATACTTCAGGAGCGATAGAAAACGATACAACTCTTGATAAAACTGTATCATTAGAAGATGAAACTAATGATCTGAGATCTCAACTCGTCGTAGCCCTAGCAGATCAACCATCGGCTACTAAAAGGTTAAAAGCTGTTTCTGAAGTAAATAAAATGGATACTGCAACAGATCAAGTTATTATAGCACTTTTCAAAATGCTGAATAGTGACCCAAATGTAAATGTACGGTTGGCCGCCGTAGCATCACTCTCAAAATATGTGGATAATCCCAAAGTGCGAGAAGGTTTAGTAATGAGTATTACTAAGCAAGAATCACCACTAGTTCAGATTGCACTTGCTGATCTTATGGTGACTCTGAAAGAACAAAAATCAATAGATTCTATGGAAACTTTATTGCAACAACCTGATATCAACGATGCAGTAAAAGCAAAACTAGAAGAATCAATCAAACGAATCATTTAAAAACGAACAAGCATGAAATCTATAAAACAAATAGCAACATTAGTAGTCATAAGCCTATTAGGCATGACTTCAATAAACGCACAAGAATTTTCAGAAACTCTAACTGAAATACAACAATTTTCCAATAATGGGAATGACAATTTATTGGTTGTCAAAAACATAGAAGGATCAATTACTGTAGAAGGATATAATGGATCTACTGTACAAATCTCGGCAGAGAAGTATATAAAAGGACGTAATAGCCGTACACTAGAGCAAGGCAAAAAAGAAGTATCTATGAAGGTAGAAAAGAAAGATGGGATTATGTATGTATATCTTGATACTCCATATTCAGAGTTTGATCTAGATACTGGACGTTTTGACCATAGAGGACCTTGGGAAGGTATACCTTATGACTATCGTTTGGACTTTAAAATTAAAGTACCTAAGAATACAAGTGTTGAATTAAGCGCAATTAATAATGGAGAAATTCTAGTCAGAGATATAGATGCTTCAGAAATAGCAGCAAATAATATTAATGGTCCTATTCGATTAGAAAATATAGCTGGGCAAACCTTTGTAAATGCACTTAATAAAGATATTAACATTACGTATGCAAAAAATCCAACGGCAGATTCTGTATATAAATCGTTGAATGGTGATATTAATATTAATGTTCAGAGTAATTTGAATGCAGATGTATCTTTTAAGACATTAAATGGGGATATTTTTACCAATTTAGAAACTACAAATACGCCTTCTAAAATAAATGTTCAAAAGAAGAAAGGAAAGAGAGGTCTGAAATATAAAATAAACTCGAATACAGAGTTTAAAATAGGAGATGGAGGTGTTGCGATGGATTTTGATTTACTTAACGGTAATGTAACTATAAAAGGGTAGTACAATGAAAAAACTAGTAAATATAAAGGTTGTACTCGTTATAGTATTGATGACTTTTTGTGGTAATTTGTATAGTCAATCAACCACAGAGTCATATACGATACCGCTTAGTAATCCAGGCGAAGAAGGTAAATTAATCACCCATATTATAGATGGCAATATTACAGTTACAGGGTATGATGGCAATGAAGTTATTGTGACAGCAATAGGGACTACAAAAAATAGCAATTGGCGCAACTGGAAAACTGAAAAAAAAGAAAAGGATTCTCGGGATGGAATGCGTAAAATAGTAGATAATTCTCTTGAATTTACAGTAGAAGAAATTGATAATACAGTCAAAATAAAATATAGACCTGGAAAATGGGTAATCGATTTTGAAGTACAAGTTCCTAGAAAATTTTCTGTCGATCTTAAAACTGTAAATAAAGGGAATATAGTAGTAAAAAATGTAGATGGCACCCATGAAGTAAGTAATACAAATGGAAAGATCACAATGAATGATATAGGAGGTTCTGTCATAGCAGATGCTCTCAATAGAGATATCACCATCACCTTCACAACGATTCATCAAGATACAAATATGATGTTTACGAGCCTTAATGGAGATATAGATGTATCGTTTCCTAACAGTCTAAAGGCAAATGTAATGGCAAGATCTGATAACGGGGACGTATTTACGGATTTTGAAATGAAAACATCAAAACTTCAAAAAAATGTAAAGACATCAACAAGAAATGGTGTCTATCGTGTAAGTCGAGAAAAAGGTGTCTCAGGAAGTATCAATGGAGGAGGAGCCGATATGAAATTTAAGACCCTTAATGGTGATATTCTTATACGATCAAACTAAAAAAGGTGCACTCAAAAAAAAACGCTATCCAAAACGGATAGCGTTTTTTTGTATGATATTTTAAACTACTCTTTTATTTCGTCTAGAGCAGCTTTGAATTCTTCCCAACTTACCGTCTCATCACCATCTTTGCTATATCCATCAATTAATTTGGAAGCGACAATACCTCTTATAAAACCACTAATTTCGGCTTGTTTTAGAAGTTTTACAATCTCTTTTTTTGAAAGAGTCCCATCACCATTTTTATCAAAAAAATGAAATGCATCTTCGGGATTATCAAAACGCTCAGTAATTAAATTTTGTAATTTCCCAAGAATGATATCTTTTGTAGCCATATATTGTATAGTTGTTTTACTAAATATACAAACTATTCTTCAGATAAAGCCTCTACTAATTGTTCATAGGTTGTTATATCAAAATAGAGTTTTCCGCCAAGACTTACAATAGGGTTTGTGATAGATGTAAGAGGAGTTTTGGTATTCTTTAATGTATTCTCCAGGTATTCTTCCATTTTGGGTTTATCACTTAGGTTTTCTGTTCTGAATAAGTATTTACTTTCCTTAATAGAAGCGATAAGACTATTACAACCAACACAACGTTCTGTAAGATATACAAGAATTGGTCGCATAGCTTCTATTTTTATAAGCTTAAAGGGTTTTTTAAGTGCGCGTCTAGATAGACTATCATTTACTTCCAGTTCATACGTATAGGATGGAGTTTTACCACGTTCTATAATTAAGCTTTTTACATTTACCTTAGAAGTAGCAGGAACTCGTATAAGTCTAGCTTTTCCTTTACTCTGTCTAAAACCTGTCCCAGTAACTGTGATTTTAACATCAAGATCTTGTTCATTTTCATTAACAGCATATAGTAATAAACGATTTGCTTTTGTTGTATCTATAATTTTTACGGGACGTTCTTGTGTATACGCATATGAGTAAACAAGAATAAAAGATATTATTAATAATTGTCGAAGCATGATCTATAGGATTTAGATCTGAAAGATATTATTTTTTTTATGAAAATGGTCTAGATATATGATCTAAGTACGCTTTCGCGAAAGCATACGATAAATTATAAGTAAATCGTATGGATTTCATTATGAAATTCTATCAACCCTATTAATGAATTTGTATTTTTGCGCAGCTATCTCAGAAAATGAAAAACTCTATTTTATATGTACTTCTCCTTGTACCTCTCTTTGTGTATACACAGAATATACAGGTAGATAGCCAGAGTTTTACTCCTCAGCAATTAATCGAAGATATTTTAATAGATAGTAACTGTATTGAAAATGTATTAGTTACTAATGTGGTAGGGGGTGATTTTGGAGGTAGTGAACAGAGTTATGGGTATTTTGATGCGACAGGAACTACATTTCCTTTTCAGGAAGGTATTGTGCTCAGTACGGGAAGGTTGCAAAATGTCGAAGGGCCGAATACAACGCTTAGTGATGATGATGCTCCAGGATGGTTAGGGGATGCAGATTTAGAACAAATTCTGGACGAACCCAATACAACCAATGCCACTATATTAGAATTTGATTTTACATCATCGGCTTCTGCTGTAAGTTTTCGGTATATTTTTGCATCAGAAGAATATCAGGAAGGAGATCCCAATACATGTCAGTTCTCAGATCTATTTGGGTTTTTAATTCGGCCATTAGGAACACAGCAATACGAAAATATAGCATTAGTTCCGGGAACACAGACACCAGTAAAAGTAACAACGGTACATCCAGAAATCTCAGGAGGATGCCCAGCTCAGAATGAGTTTTACTTTGAAAGCTTTAATGGACCAAATGTCCCAATAAACTTTAATGGTCAGACAACAGTTATTGAGGCTACAGCTATGATTATGCCCGATGTTACTTACCAAGTAAAACTGGTTATTGCCGATGAGCAAAATTTTAGATTTGATTCGGCAGTATTTCTAGAAGCAGGGAGTTTTGAATTAGCAACAGATATAGGACCTAATCGCTTAATAAGCACGGGGAATGCTCTATGTGAGAATGAAACATTAATTCTAGATGCAACCGAAGTATCTGCTATTTCCTATTCTTGGTCGCAGGATGGGGTTTTACTTCCTACAGAAACAAGTGAAACTCTTCTTGTTGAAGACCCAGGGTTTTACGAAGTAATAGTCACATTACAAAATGGATGTGAATCTTTTGGTGAAATAATCATAGAATTCAGTGATAACCCAGCTGTATTTGACACATCTCTACAACAATGTGATATTGATGAAGATGGGACCGTTATTTTTAATTTATTTACGGCGAGTAATGCGATTACCAATAATGATGATTTCCTTGTGATCTCAGGTTTTTTTGAAAATGAGATCCAAGCAATGCTTAATGACACTCCCATAGAAGATCCCGCTTCTTATGAATTGTCTATTCCGAATCAAACAGTTTATGCTCGAGTAGAAAATGAGGCAGGTTGCTTTTCAATAGCAATGGTACTTCTTGAAATAGATACGACGATTACACAACTGGATATTACAACAATTTATGAATGTGATGATGCACCTGTTGATGGATTTACTGATTTTAATCTCAATGATATCAGCGCATCGCTTTCTTCGCAACTTCCTGCAGAAGCCGTCATACGTTATTATGAAACTATAGAGAATGCCTTACAAGAAACCAATGCTCTGGGGTCGACGTATAGAAATAGCACGGAAGATGCTCAAACTATTTTTCTCAGAGTCACGAGTGACACAAACTGCTTTGCGATAGGAACAGTACCACTGGAAGTGTTACCAGCACCTATTCTAGATGAAGATGAACGATTGTTTTATTGTTTAAATAATTTTCCAAATAGTATACTAATCAATAGTGGGGTACAAGCAAATCCAAATGTATTTACCTATAGCTGGGAATTTAATGGGATGTTGCTTACAGATACAACAGCTACACTTTCAATTAATCAACCAGGAACATATCGTGTTACAGTAACAGCGTTTAATGGTTGTTCCTCTGTACGTACCATTACTGTTGTTCCTTCTAATACTGCTACGATTACTGCTATCCAAGTTACAGATGGTACTCAAAATAATACAATAACATTTGAAGTTTCTGGAGAAGGAGCTTATGAATATGCTTTAGATTCTATATTGGGTCCTTATACTGATACTCCACTCTTTACGAATGTAAGTTCTGGTTTTCATACATTATTTGTAAGAGATATAAATGGTTGTGGAATTATCCAAGAAGAAGTTGCTGTAATTGGGTTTCCACGCTTTTTTACTCCTAATGGTGATTCCATACATGATAGATGGATGGTAGAAGGCGTTACTCCTACAGTTAACCCTATAGTACAGTTTGTGATTTTTGATCGTTTTGGGAAAACATTATTCTCACAACGAGGAATGGGTATAGGATGGGACGGAGTATATCAGGGGGAAGTATTACCATCAAATGATTACTGGTATCTTGTTACGTTTGCAGATGGTAGGACATTTAGAGGTCATTTTTCGTTAATAAAACGTGGGATATAATTAGTAATTAACAACCATAAAAAAGGCCCTATTTGTTAGGGCCTTTTACATTTCTATATACATCTTCTTATCTGTGTATCGCATAACTACTGGCTTTTCCAAGTTCGGCTAAAATAGTAGATACTGTTTTCATTTTTTTTGATAATGTTTCAAATAGTGCTTTCATGTTAATACGTTTTTAAATTATTATATATGTTTTTTGTATGGTATCTTTCTTATACCTACTAAGACGTATATTTCACTATAGACTTACACTATTGGAATATAATTAACAATAGATGTTAATTATATATAAAATTTGTAAGGAAACATAAAACCTATCTATAGTCCTCTATACTAAGGGGATAGTTATCCAAAGGAGGGATAATGACGTTTGTGATTTTTACTTTATTACTTCAGAATGTATCATGTGTTGATGCTCATTTTTTACTATTTCAAAAATCGTTAACATGCTCAAACAGAATTTTCTGTTTGAAAATTAAGTAATTACAAAAAAATATCTAATTTCAAATAAATGATATTCAGGTAATTATAAAAATCTCATTTTTTTTGTGACCTTTTAAAAAGTCATCTTGTCAAATACATGTGGATCTACAATAAAACAAGGTATTTACATTAAATCAAAACAAGATGAATCATATAAAACGAACAATTAGACATTTATTTACACTGTTATTTTTTACTGGGATAGTAGCACAAGGAATATCGCAAAATGCAACCACATTACGAACACCAGATGGGAAAAGAGTAAGTACAGATGTACTTACAGCCCATATAGAAAAAGCGATGGATTCTATAGGAATTCCTGGACTTTCAATAGCCATTGTTAACGATGGTAAAATTGCTTACCATAAAGCACTAGGTCTGGCAAATCTTAAAACTAAAGAACCAGTTACGACAAAGACTATTTTTGAAGGGGCATCACTTTCAAAACCATTATTTGCCTATTTCATTATGAAAATGGTTGAGAAAGGAGAATTGGATCTTGATAAACCTATTTATCCATTTTTAAAATCTATTTTTAAAGAAGGCATTGTAGAAGAAAAATCAATGGATGCTTATAAAACCATAACTCCTCGTATTATATTATCACATGGTACTGGAATACCAAATTGGGTCAAAGGAAAACCTATATCAATCGCTTTTACTCCTGGAACAGATTTTTCATATTCTGGAGAAGCCTATCAACACCTAGGAGCTGCTTTTGGGCTTAAAAAAGGAATAGGATGGGGAGGTGAATTAGATACACTCATTATTAAAGAGGTAGCACTTCCTATACAAATGGATAGAACTATTTATACATGGAATGAAATTTTTGAAGAAGATGTTGCTCATGGTCATATAGATGGAAAAACTAATCCAGAAATCAATAGATATAAAAGAGTAGGGCCGGGATTCAGTTTACATTCTGATGCAGAGGATTATGCACACTTCTTAATAGAAATGATGGATCCTAAGAATGTAAAGCAAGAAACTATAGATGAAATGCTTACAGAACATAATAAATTCAAACAAGATAATGAGGTATATAAAGAAACTGGACAAACTGGTTGGGGACTAGGTTTTGCACAAAAACCAACTCCTAATGGGTTGATGCATTTGCATACAGGAAACAATAAAGATTTTCAAGCATATACTATGTTTATTCCCGATCAAAAATATGGATTTGTTATGTTTGGGAATTCAGATAACTTATTTCCTTTACTGGATACTATAGAAAAATTATTAGGAGAACATTTTTAAAAAAATAATATAATGGAAAATTTACATGAAATTTTAGGAGGCATAGGACTTATAGCAGGTGCCGTATTAATCGTATTTATTATTGCAAAATATAATTACTTAATACAAAAAGCAAAAATTGAAAGAGGACTTGTAGATACTGAAGCTACAAAAAAACTTAAGTACTTAGACATAGGATGTATTCTATTAGGACTAGGTATAGGGTTAGCAATATCATCAGTATTTACAACGATGAATTTGCTTGAAGATACTGCAGACTTATTGATTTGGGGAACGATATTAGTTTTTAGTTCTGCAGGATTGGTAACTGCTCACTACATAAGAAAGAGACTTGAGTAATCATCAAACAGATCAGGATACACGTTTAATCCTAAGGATTAAAGAAGGTGACACTTCGGCTTTTAGACAACTTGTCGATAAGCATAAAGATGTGTCACTTTCTTTAGCGTGTTCTATTCTCAAAGATACTCAGACTGCAGAAGATGTTCTACAGGATGTATTTATGAAAGTATATTCAAAAATAGATACCTTTCAGTTTAAATCTTCTTTTACAACATGGTTATATAGGATTGTTGTCAATATGAGTTATAATGCTTTGAAAAGAATAAAGCATCATGAAGAAATCGATACAATGATAACTTTGGGCAGTGAAGATAAAAAGGGAATGGAAACAGCAGATATTGAAAAGTATGTATCTCTTGCCTTACAATTGCTTAAAAGAGATGAATCTTTGGTATTACGCCTATTTTATTTATGCGAATTAAAAATAGGGGAAATACAGAAAATTACTGGCTTTTCTAGTTCAAAAGTCAAAATGGATTTGCATCGGGGAAGACAGCATATGGAAAAACAATTAGAACGATTATTAGGAGATGAATTAAAACATTTATTATGAAGCAAGATCAGATGAAACAACTCATACAAAAGAGTACAGTCAGGACTTCTGAAGATTTTACAGATACATTATTATCAAAAATAGAAGCTCAGGAAAGTATTGAGTCAACCCCTTTACCTTTTCCGTTTAAGAAAATTGTGATTGGGTTTTCAATTGCTTTAGCCTTGATTCCCTTTTTAATTTATACTACAAATCATAGTATACAAGGGATTCTAAGTATTGATATTAAGATACCTTCGATGGCATTATCGATTATGGTGACCATAGCTTTTTTATTAGGATTAAATTATATCCTTCGATTAAACGAAACGTATAAGAAACTTGAGACCATGGTATAGTTTATAACACTCTAAGAGCTGTATGTACTAATGACTCTTTACTTATAATTTAGTTATCACCTGGGTGATAGGTTTTTTGAGCTCGTTTTAAGACATCCTCTTTGTAATAGGCAACTTCTTTAAACTGTGCATCTACATAAGGTTGTATTTGATCATTAAAGTGTGGAGAATCAGGATTTCCACTTTGCCCTCCTGCAAGACTGGTTTTTGCCTTTACTTTATCTCCAAATTCTACGACGGCAACAAAACTATTACCTCGGGTACCGTAGATTTTTTTAGTGTTATTGTTATAACGTTCTCCATAGGCCGCTAGGGCTCCCCATCTCCCTGAAGCCATACCGACTGCAGTACTAGGTAAAGAATCATTAAAGGGTTGACGTATGTCCCCATTGATACGTTGAAAACGATTGACGTCTCCCCATGCTATGATAGATGTTCCAAAATCTTCTTCTAGTTGTTGTACTGCTTTCGCAAAAATGTCCAAACGTTCTTCCATAGGAGAGGCTGTACCAAAATAGGAGAGGAGTTCCATACTACTTTTGATATCTTTTGGTCGATGTCCATCTTTAGAATAGAGTGTTCCATAGTAATGTGCCAAAGTCATTGCTGTCGATGCTTTTGATGTTTTAAAATCCCATCCTCGAAGGATATCTATAGGTTTTTGAAGGGCAACGTTTTTGGGAACACTAGTGTCATAGGCTTTAATAAGTCCAGGGATTAATTTCGCGAAAGCGGGTAAATAAGGATCATACCCTAGTGCGATAAGGCTATCTATTGTATAATCATTTCCATTTTTTAATAACTGAATGGCATGTACACCTCTATAGTTTTCTCTATCTATAGACATATAAGCTGGGTAATCTTCTTTTTTTGGACTGTATTCAAGTGCTGCTGTATACGGAGTAGAATTACAATTTTGTAACCATCCATTTTCAGGATTTAATAAGGTGATAGTTTCTTCTACGGGATGTAACCCTTGCCAATCTGTTTTAGGATTACTACCATCTACAGGTTGGGTATAATCAAATGATGTATCACGAATAGGAATAAAATTACCATGAAAGTATGCGATATTTCCTTCGGCATCAGCATATACTGTATTATTTGAGGAGTTTGTTCTAATATCCATCATCTCTCTAAAACCTTTATATCCATCTTGTTTTGACCGTATATAGGATTGTTGAAGTGCATTTACAGGATCCCACATAAGTGATGAAGCTACCCATTTTCCATCTTTTAAATGTGTGATAGGGCCATGATGTGTCCGATAAGCAGGAATAATCCTATCACTGTAAGTATCTCCATCTTTATACCGTATTGTCATATCGTATTGCTCTACAGGTCGTAGTATATCTCCATAGGTATAGACAAGATTTCCATTCACATCTTTTTGAATGGTTTCTATAAATTCATCAATGACATCGGTATACGTAGATGTATGCATCCACCCTGTTTTTTCATTGAATCCCTGATAGACAAAAAATTGCCCCCATGTAACAGCACCATAGGCATTTAACCCTTCTTCACTTACAACATGTACTTCGCCTCTAAAATAAAAAGAAGTATGGGGGTTAATTAATAACAATGGATGACCTGATTCTGTGAGCTTTCCGGAGATAGCAATTCCGTTAGACCCTTGGGGTTCTAACATTTCTTGTTTTTTCTGCATGGCTACTTCTACAGTAGGAGGGACTTCCATTCCTTCTTCATACATAGCTTTCAACTTGCGAATAGATACTCGTTCAATATCACCTCCTATAGATCCCTCGCTAAAATACATAGGCATCCAAGGCTCAAAATGTGTCAATAACCGAGGGGTGACTTCAGGATGTGTTTCTAAATAATAGTTTATTCCATCTGCAAAGGCATTACAGAGTTTTTTTAACCAATCAGGGCTACTCTCATAATGGGCAATAGCTTCTTCTTGGGTCATATAGAGACGTGCTCGTACATCACTATAGATTGCATCTTCGCCTTCAACTTCTGCAAGACGACCTGTGGCCCAGATATAATTTTGTTCTACTCGATTAAAGTCATCTTCACATTGTGCATATAATAGCCCAAAAACCGCATCGGCGTCTGTTTTCCCATAGATATGTGGAACTCCAAAGTCATCTCTGATAATGGTTGTGTTTTCAGCATGTTTTGTCCAACGTTTTTGTTCTTCTGTTTGGATTGGTTCTGTTTTACAAGAACTACACAAAATAAATAAGAGCAAACTTAAATTATAGAATATGCGCATGGTAAGTCTTTTAATATATTATCAGTAAGTTGGAGATACATTTTTTAGTACTCTAAAAGAGTATGTACGCCATTTTCAAGTGTATATAATGTCGTTATTTCTTTTTGTGACAAATGCTTGTTGTAGACGGAAAGCTCATCCATAAGGCCTATATAGCTAAGACCTAGATAGATATTTGATTCTTCAAGAACCCATGTAAAAGGATCAGAAATGTTATCACGTATGCCTTTCTTTTCTCCATTGATATAAAGCGCTGCTTTTCCTTCTGGAGTATTAAGAGCCATATAGTTGATGAGAATATGTGTCCAGGTCCCTTTTTTAAAAGGAGGATTTGATACTGGAACTAATTGATTCATAAATATTGGGTTGGCATTATCAGGTCCTTCCGGAGTGGGGTTCCAACTATCGCGATCTCCTATAACTCCTAATCTAAAATCTCTTGGATTCTCTTTGGTGAAATCTACCCAAATAGAGGCATCATTATAACTTACATCTGTGATTTGAATAGGGTCACAAAATCCAGGTTCCAAATCTGTTGCTGGATCCAGATTGAGCCAAAAAGAAATAGCTCCATTCCAATTTGTTGTTGAATAAGCAATATTATCTTTACTTGGATAATAGATATACCCTTTACTTTTGGACCCATACGATAACGCATTGCCATGAAGTCCTTGTTCATCGAGTATTTTAATATCTTTCTTGTGGATTCCTACTTGTGCTGAATCCCTTGCTTTTCGGGAAGGTACCGTATATATTTTAGGGTCTCCTTTGGCAAAATCTGCATCAGGACCATTATCAAAAGATGCATATAAGGTAAGCGCATTTTTTAAATCTTTATGAGTAGTATCTGTAGTACAGGAAGCAATTAAAAAAAAGAGGAACATTGTATTCAAACAGAGGTAAATAAAGCAATGTTTTTTCATAGTGTTTAGATGGAATGAGTGATAGCTAGATTTTAAAGATACTGAAATATGATTAAGTATTATAAACCTTTAAGTAACCACTGCATGGCTCCTGAATTAAGTTGATAATCTAGATCAGAGATAAATGAAGTTATTTTGTTAGTATTAAAATTAGGGTATAATTTAGGAATGTATTTTGTAATCTCTTGGTAATATGAGCGTAATGATTCAGTTGAGGCATTAATACATTGCATATGACACCAGTTTAAGTAATCGGTGCTATCTTCTATGAGCTCTAATTCTCTTAGTACTAAGAGGGTATATATAGTCAGATTGTTAGTCGTCAGATCATCGTATTCATCTTGTACATAGACTGTAAATTTATGATTAGCTATCTGGACAGATAATGGAATTAAAGTTTGTAAAATGGGACTTGTCGTCTGAGGTTGTATATGGACGTTATAATCTGAAATAAATTTTTTTAATGCTGCTATTTCTGGATAGTAGGTCATTTCTTAAAATATATGCTATCACTATTAATAAGTGATATGAGAAGCCAAAGTCAACCACATAAGGATTCTATTTATTTTCTATAATCATCAAGCTGAAAATAAAAGGAGGTTCTATTTCTTTATCCCACTCAGTCCAACCAGCTACACCAACTTTAAAGTCATTTATCCCAATATCATAAATATCTAAATCGATTGAACTTGTAGGAATAGCAATAATAGAGGGCGGACTAGAAAAAATAGGCAGTCGATCTCCTTGAGTTGTCATAATATCTGAGAATCTGAATGTTTTATCTTTACCATCGGGATCAGTTTTAAGATTACTGATTAAATAAAAATTCCTTTTTTGTTTATTCGTGTTATTTAATTTATCTATGACCTCTTGCAATTTCTTAATTCTATAATTTTGATCTGTTAAGATACGTTCATTCTTGGGAATTAACTTATTAATTATTTCTTGTTTAAGTTCGATTTTTGCAAGTATAGAGTCTTGAGCTAGAACTTTTCTTTTAGTAATTAATAATAAGGAGTCTATTGTAGAAGTTTCTACAAAAAACTCGTTCTTAATTTCTTTTTTTGCACTTTCAATTGTTTCATAGCCTAGAAATCCTGCAACAGTGACAATGATTGTAAAAAGTGCAATAAGAAAATCTGTCTTATACTTCAATTCATAATATTTGGCATCATTTAATTGAGATTTCTTCTTACTTGAAAATCTCCTAAGTTTTTTTAGAGACAAAAGGTTCATTATACCAACTATCAATAAGGCAATACCGATTATTACAATTAGGACGATCATTCTTGTAAATTTTGATAAAGATATACATAAAACATAAGAAAGATATAGTAGGTAGTAGGCTTACTATTAACTGAATAATTTTGATTTATAACTTAATAGAATTATAAATAATGCCAATTAAAATCCATGGTATAATAAGAGGCTTATTCAATATATAGTTTTATTTTTTTTACTTAATCTGTGTAAGATAAAGTTATTTTGCTAACTACTTTTGTCATCTAATTTTTAATGTCAAACTGTAACATGTTATATAAAATGTCGTCTTTTAGTAAACATTCATCAATCAACCTAAAATCAACCCATTATGAAAAACATAGGATTAACTCTTATTATTGCCCTAGGTATGCTAGGTTCAATGACTGCACAACACACACAGGTACGTGATCTGGAGCCTTTTGATAAAGTCAATCTGGATGGAAATGCAAAATTATATCTTATCAAAAGTGATACACCTTCTGTCGAATTGGATGCAAAAAAAGAAGCGCATCTGGATTCATATGTTACAGAGGTACGTAACGGGACACTATATTTGCATTTTAAAAAGAAGCATTGGTCAAAAAAAGAGCATAAAATCAAGGTCTATTTAAGTCATACCGGAGTACGTGATTTAGACCTAGACGGATTTGTACGTGTAGAATCTGATCGGCCATTAACAGAATCTTCTCTTAAAATAAATGGAGATGGTTTTATTAAAGGTGATATAGAAGTTAACGTAAATGATTTAACAGTAGATCTTGACGGATTTAGTGGAATGACAATCTCAGGTACTGCAGAGAACGCAAGTTTCAGTATTGATGGTTTTGGAAAAATCAATGCTGAAGATCTTAGTACTTCTAGAGTCCATAAAGATTCTGATGGTTTTGCAAGAATTAAAGTAGGTTCATAGTAGCTAATCTTAACCTATAAAAGCACTTCATTTGAAGTGCTTTTATAGGTTAAATAGCTTTGTAAAATGTGTTGCTATTAATCTAGTCCTCCTTTTCTATTTGGGCTTCTAGGAGTAGGCCATACACGAGGTTCTCCCGTACGTGTATCTACTGGTAATACACTTTTAACTCTTGATGTTCTTTCTGGATCTTCACTAGCCATATAGGTTAAAATAGCTGTGAGAATAGCATTATTTCGTACATCATCAAAAATGATTTTATCGTAGGTATCACGATTTGTGTGCCATGTATAATCCCAGTATGACCAATTTAATGAACTTAAACTAAAGGCAGGAGCTCCAGCAGCTTGAAAGGATGCATAATCAGATCCTCCACGTGCAGGAGTACCAGGAAATGTGGTTTCTATATGATCGGTAATTTCTTTTGGAACAGCATTAAGCCATCTAGACAAATAGTCATAAGCGTATAAAAACCCGCCTCCAGATAATCTAACAACACGCCCTGTTCCATTATCTTGATTAAAAGAGGCCTGAACCCCTTTAACAATTTCTGGATGATCTTCTACAAAAGCTCTAGAGCCATTTAAACCTTGTTCTTCACTTCCCCAATGTCCTACAAGAATCGTTCGTTTAGGGTTTGGATACATTTTTTTTAAAATACGCATTGCTTCCATCATGACTAATGTGCCCGTTCCATTATCTGTAGCTCCAGTACCACCATCCCATGAATCAAAATGTGCAGACAGTATCACATATTCGTCTGGCTTTTCAGTTCCTTTGATTTCGGCGATGGTATTAAACGTAGGAACTTTTCCTAACTCTTTAGACTGAGCTACTATTGTAATTTGTGGTTGATTCCCAGAAAGTACAAGACGATATAACATTCCATAATCTTCTAACTCCAGATCTACAGTAGGTATTTTTTTTGTGTACGCACTAAAAATTTTATTCACCCCAAATCCACGTGACCAATTAGATGTTACAATACCGACAGCACCAGCTTTTTCTAGAGCAACAGGGAGTGTACGTCTATTATAACCTGTTATTTTCATATTCTCACGCCATGCTTTGGTTTGTGTATCACGTGCATCTTTCATTTTTGTAAAAGAAGATTCTGTTGCAAATTCTTCCCAATTATAATCAGGTCTTCCTGTAGGTTGATGCATAGATATCAAAACAATTTTCCCTTTAACAGTAGGTAGCCATTTGTCAAATTCGAGAGAGTCTTTTAAAGAAATAGGAAGTACTGCGAGTTCGGCAGTAACTCCTTCTTTAGATGTGCTAGGATTCCATGCAAGTTGTGTGCCTCGTAAACTCTGTATACGTGGATGTACCATATCTATATGAGTAATACCACGTTCCCAGCCACGCCATTCGCCCCAAGCTTCATTTTTAGCAGGGATACCCCAGCTTTCGTATTTGGCGACAGCCCAATCATTTGCTTTTTTCATTTGTGGTGTCCCTACTAACCTAGGGCCTATAAGGTCTGTCATTTCATGAGCTAGTATTTCTAACTTCGAATTTTCATTGGCTTCTTTTATAATCCCTTCTATAACAGGGTTTGTTTTTTGAGCAAGTAATGCCCCAAAACTTAATAACAAAAGGAGCGTGTTTAGTAGTAGTGATTTCATTTTTGGTGGTTTAGATATATAGGGTTTAAATTACAAGAATTCTTTGAATACGATCATAAATACAATACTAAAATACTTTTAAAAGTACTTTTTTATGATTTAAATATACGCTTTCGCGAAAGCGTACCTACAGAAATTAAAAGGGGGTTCATTATTTATTCTAAAATGCAATCTGTATCTTTGTAGTATAAGGGAATGTCCTTGATTACTACTTTTTTATACTAAACATCTATAATCTTTGTAATTTTTTGCCATTCGTTTAGAAAACTTTTCTGGAACTTAAAATTTTTATAATACCCTAATGGCAAAATCTCAGCAAACCTTCAATAAACTAGAAAAAGAAAAAAAGCGTCTTAAAAAGCGTGAAGAAAAACAAAAGAAAAAAGAAGCCCGCCGAGCTGAGGCCAAAGAAAAAGGGGGTGGAATTCAATTTGCTTATGTAGATCATTTTGGAAATCTAACGGATACTCCTCCAGATCCAAATGATAAGATAGAAGTAGATGTAGAAGATATTGTATTAGGAATTCCTAAAAAGGAAAAAAGCGATGAAGATAAATTTGATCCTGTACGAAAAGGAAAAGTGTCCTTTTTTGATACATCAAAAGGATTTGGATTTATTATAGATGCAGAAAATCAAGAGAAGTACTTTTGCCACGTAAGTGGATTAATCGATCAGATTGCCGAGAATGACAATGTCTCGTTTGAACTTGAAAAAGGAATGAAAGGGATGAATGCTGTTCGTGTTCAGAAAGTATAGTACATATGATACTATCTAATAGTATACGGTTCTATATGTGCTTTTTTTCTTTAGTATTGACGAGTGGTTTACTTGTTTGTCAAGAAAAAACACCTTCTGAAAATTTTTGGAATTCTCTTCAAACATTATGTGGAAATGCCTATGAAGGGACACTTGTACTTCCCAAAGAGGAGGATTCATTTTCTGGTAAAACATTAATAATGCATGTACGCTCCTGTACGGATACAGTGATTAAAATTCCATTTTTTGTAGGAGATGATAAATCCCGAACATGGGTACTTACCAAAAATACAGATCGTATTACATTAAAACATGACCATCGCCATGAAGATGGATCTCCAGATACTATTACAATGTATGGTGGAACTACAACAAATAGTGGGCAGGATACAATTCAAGTATTTCCTGCAGATCCAGAAACCCAAAATATGATTCCTGCTGCATCTGGAAATATATGGTGGATTACTCTAGACAAGACTCACTTTACGTATAATTTAAGACGTTTAGGTACTGAACGCGTATTTAAAGTTGTCTTTGATCTTTCCAAAACTACAGAACAACCAGCCCCTCCATGGGGTTGGAAAGAATAAAAAGACACTATTTATAATGATTTTATATACTAGTTAATGGGTATATTTAAGAAGTAGATTCGATCTTATTTCATTTTTTAATATATTTACGTAGTACTACACTTGCAGTAGTGCAAACCCCTAAAAACCTTATAACTAATATGTTATTCATACATATAAGATGTGTGTGTCTTGTCATGAATAGTAGTTAACCTATAATTAATAGATCATGGAGAAAGCAAAGATTTTTAGTAAAGCAGATAGTACACTAAGTGTCAAAGACTTTAAAGATCATCAGGGGGTGTACTCCAGTTTTGAATGTGTACAAACTGTAGAGATTTCAAATACAAGAGCCAATAGCACTCCTGTTGCCATTTCTTTTGAAGATGATGATATCATTGCATTACGCTTTGAAGATGGATCAGAATGGATAGGATATCCCGATGATGTAAAAGATATATACGGAGAAGTAGCTACACGATCTGATGGTGTATTTATATTTAATGCACACCTCAATGATCAAAACAGTACGACAAGGGGTGGTATCAAAAGCGCACTTGTAAAAGTGCTTAATATATTTAGACCTAAAGTTATTCCCGTTGCTGCAAAATATACAGCAAAACGACTTGCAGAAGGATATGATAAAAAAACGGTTCCTGTACCGGGCATATATAATGTAAGTGATAGCTTTACCATAGAGCCATGGGATGCTCCATCAGAAGTCTCCAAAAAATACTTAGTACTTATTCACGGGACCCTTTCTACAACAAGAGATGCTTTTGGAGAGTTAAACGCAAATAATAACTCTACTTGGGACCAAATATTCTCTCTTTATAAAAATAGAACAATTGCCCTTGAACACTGGACATTGTCCGAAAGTCCTATTGCAAACGCAATCGACTTTTTAAAAGCATGTCCTGATGAATTTGAATTTGATATTGTAAGTCATTCTAGGGGAGGACTTATTGCAGATATTATTTCCAAATGTGACCATCGCAATAAGATTAGAGGATTCAGTCAGGAAGAGCTCGAAATGATCGAAACAGAAGATCAGGTTTCTTATGATCTTATGCTTACGTTAAATAAACTTATAGAGGATAAAAAACTTACTATAGGAAAAGTAATACGTGTAGCAGCCCCATCTAGTGGGACAACTATTCTATCGAGACGTGTAGATCATTTTTTTAATCTTATGCTCAATGGTATAGGTCTTGCTTTTGGGATAAAAAATCCTATCTATGATGTGGTAAAGTCTTTTCTTTTAGAAGTCATAGCTCAAAAAGCAGATCCAGAGGCAATGCCAGGCCTTAATAGTATGATGCCAGAATCTACTTTTCAAAAAGTATTCAATTATACCGAAAATAGAGTAGTAGGAGAATTGTACACAATTTCTGGCGATGCAGAGATAGGGAGTCTTTCTTTAGATTCTATTTATGTAATTCTAGCAAATCTTTTTTATAGGGTTCCTAATGATTTAGTTGTCGATACAGATAGAATGTTACATGGAGTGCCTAGAGTTTCTGGGACTAGAGATTATTTATCTAAAGATAGTGATACAAATCATTTTAATTACTTTTCTAATAAGAATACATGTGATGTTATACTTCAAGCATTGATGGCTACCCCTGAGCAGCCAGCTCTTGATTATAACCCGATACTTATTTCGGAGGAAAATAGAGGAGTCTTACTTTCTCCTTTATCATTTAAGAAAGTCCATTACCCTATAGAAGATATTTCTGGAGATCGAACTATTATTATTTTGATTCCAGGGATTATGGGATCTACGCTTTCCAAAGGTAATAAAGAACAATGGGTTGATTTTCCTAGTATGAATATGGGAGGAATTCCAACAAACTTACACATTCATTCAGACAATGTTGTTGCAGATGGTGTAATCAAAAATTATTACGATGATTGTGTAAAACACCTTAAAAAAGAATACGATGTTATTACATTTCCTTTTGATTGGAGAGAATCTCTAAGTATTGCTGCTACAGAATTACAAGCATTGCTAGGAAATGTATTACGTAATCATGCTGGAAATGATGTGCATATTGTTGCACATTCTATGGGAGGGCTTGTCGTTAGACAATTAATGATGGATCATGGTGCTTTCTGGAAAAAATTTAAAGCAACTAGTAATACCAAATATATTATGTTGGGGACTCCATGGTTAGGGTCTTACTTAATCATGGAAGTACTCACTGGTCATGGCGGAAAAGTGAAGCAACTTGCCGCTATAGATTTTAAACATAACCGAAAAGATTTACTAGAAGTCTTCTGGAAATATCCGGGTGTTTTTGAATTATTGCCTCTGAATACTAATCCAGCTAGAGATTTTGCAACAGTCGCTTTTTGGAGTAATATTAAAAAGGCCGCCAATATTAAAAGAATGCCTAGCCCCAGTTCCAAGAAAACATCGCTTAATAACTTTAAGACATATCGCAATAATGTGCTGAAGTTTATTAATCAAATAAAAACTGAAGATTTTAAAGATGTTTATTATATATGTGGTGCTGCAGATCAAACTGTAAATAGTTATGTCCTTAAAAAGCGTCATTTTTCAAAACATAAAAAACTTGTATACTGGGCTACTTCAAGAGGCGACGGTAGTGTTACTTGGGAAACTGGAATTCCTAAAGCTCTTAACACTAAAAATCTATACTACTCCAGAACGACACATGGAGAACTAGCAAATGAGGCATATATTTTTGAAGGCATTTCAGACTTGCTGTCAAAAGGTACTACAGACAAACTCCTTACAAATGAACCTATATCAAGAGGTGTAGAGATAAAGAGTGAGGCCTATGAATATGCGGTACCTCCACATGATATAAACAAAGCAATGGGTGTCTTGTTTAACGCTCAGAAGCCTGTTGTTACTGATGTAGAAGAAATCAATGTTGAGATTATTAATGGCGACCTCACCGTCTCTAATTATCCCGTGATGGTAGGGCATTTTTTTAATGACCTGATTTTCAGCGCAGAAAAAGCATTAGACCGCGCCTTAGATGAACGTTTATCACAGCGTCATGCAATAGGGTATTATCCTGGGAAAATAGGAGAAAGCGAAGTCTTTTTTAACCTTAATACAAATCCCAAAGGAGCTATTATATGCGGTCTTGGTAAGACTAATGAGCTTACGATTTATTTACTGTCGAAAACTGTAGAAATGGCAACACTTAAATATGCCATGTTTATGCGGGACAATTACACGTTATCTCGAGCAAAAAAATATGCCAATGGCATTTCATTTATTCTTATCGGTATAGGGTATGGGAATTTATCTATCAATGATTCTGTAAAAGGGATATTATTAGGTGTTTCTAAAGCCAATAGCTATATAAAATCTAAAGGAGAAGGCCTGAAATTAATTAAGAACATAGAATTTGTTAATTATTATGAGTCTATAGCTAGTCAAGCGTATTGGAGTATTAGTAGGATAGGGGATTCAGACAAACGAATCGTCATCAAATTAAAGAAAGGAATTACAAGAAAATCTGGATCTAAGAAGAAAGTTGCCTTTATAAATGATGGTTATAGTTCCTGGCAACGCCTAGATGTCTCAGGGATTTTAGGGAATTCAGAAAAGGAATTAAACACCGTTGTTGGTTTTTCATATAATTCTTCAAATGGGTATGCCCGTGTAGAACGAGAAGCAGTTCATGTAGCTCTTAAACAAGTAGATACACTTCTTAAACAGATCATAGAAATACAACGTTTTGATTTTAAACTTTCCAAAACCTTATTTGAACTATTAATCCCTAATAATTTTAAAAATATTATTAGAAATCAAAATAATCTTGTTTTAAAACTAGATAAAGATGCCGCAAAAATCCCATGGGAATTATTCCATGATTTCACATCAGATGAAACCCCAGCGGCTGTAAGTTCGGGGCTAATAAGGCAATTATTAACAGATGATTCAGAACAGTTTACAGAAACTGCCGTAAGTAATATCAATGTATTGGTTATAGGAGACCCTGATTATGATGGAAGCCTACCTCAACTTCCAGCTGCCGAAGAAGAAGGAAAACGAGTAGCTTCTGTACTCAGAAATCAAAACTATAATACAAAGGCATTGGTTACTAAGAATAAACCACATGAAATCATGTTGGATTTATTTAGTGAAAAATATAAAATCCTTCATTTCTCTGGGCATGGTTTGTATACTCCTGAAGAAGGAAAGGTTGGAATTGTCATAGGAGATGGATTATATATAGACCCACCTATGCTTAAACAATTAGGATATGTACCAGAATTTGTATTTATCAATTGTTGTTTATCCGGAAAAATAGGAGCAACCGATAACCCTTACCGAAGAGATCGTTATAAATTTGCAGCCAACGTTGGTACACAACTTATAGAAATGGGTGTAAAAGCTATTGTAGTAGCTGGATGGGAAGTAGATGATGCTGCGGCCAAAACGTTTTCAGATACCTTTTATGACAATATGTTAGAAGGATATGAATTTGGTAGAGCCGTACAACTCGCGCGTCAAAAATGTTATGATACACATCCTAACACCAATACATGGGGAGCCTATCAATGTTATGGAAATCAGTTTTACAAATTTAATGATCGCCAGAAAAAGGAAAAGCATAATTATGATTATGTGATTGTTTCACAAATCTATACCGATTTAGAAAATCTATTTTCTTCTATACGCTATAAAAAACGGGATGAAAAAGAGATCATAAAAAAATTAAAAGATATTCTCAAAAATGCAGATATAGCAAATCTTACAGATGCAACTATTATCGAAAAAGAGGCATTAATTTATGACGAAATAGGAATGTCAAAAATTGCTGTTCAAAAATTTGAAGAATTATTTGAATCTATAGATGGTGATTTCTCTATGAAAGCACTGGAACAATATTGTATTAATAAAACATACTATGAGATTACAAAAGACTCACATGATGCAATATTAAAGCGTATAGAAAATTTACTGTTAATAGGGAAGAACCCTAGTAGACTCAACATTGTTGGGAATGCTTTTAAGCACGCTACAGTACATGTAAAAGGCAAGAAAAAACAAGAATACCTCATAAGTTCTTATCAGAAATATAAAACTTCAATAGAGAATAATCAAAAACGTAAAGGCGATTATTACGATGCGTTATCTAATATTATTTATGTAGGTCATCTATTAGAAAAAGAGAAGGAGTCAACACTCTTAGCATGTCTTCATGAGTCTGGATTAATGGATGCAGCTGAAAATGATATAGATGCTTATTTAAAAGACATATATCAAAATCTTGATAGTTCTAACAAAGCGGAGATGAAGATTTATAAATTCTTAGGTATTATAGAGATATGTTTATGCCAAATGATTGTGACTGATATGGATGAAAAAGTCTTAAGTACTGAAATCATAGATCGTTACTTAGAACTCTTTAGAATTTTCTTCAGCCCTCGATATATAAAGATGGAAATTAAAGAAATTGAATTTTTCTTAAGCTTTGTAACTTCTCCAAAAAAACGTACACATCTTGAGAAGATAACAAAAGTTCTAGAGGGGTTAATATCATAGAGGTCATCAATATATCATAGTTTTCTTTTGCAAAAAACGATCAATAATCAAAAGAGAACTTAATGCTATGCAGGACAATGGGAGTACAGAAGGTATCTGCTCCCATGACATCCATGATGGTTTTTGTATTTTTTGAACCGTGCTTATATCTATAGTAGGTTGATTATCAATTAATAGTACGAAGAGCAGTACAAATAAAACTATAACTATAACAAAGAAAGTATACATAGCTGCTTTAAAAGAGATCAGGGGTAGAATAGTCATTTGTTCTTTTGTTTGCTGAATTTTTGTAGTAACTATTTCTGAAAAATGAATTGGCAACGTGTCTTTTGCAGCACGTTTTAGTACATTATTTAAGGATGAATCTTCATTAAATGCTATCTTAGAATCTGTAGCAATAATATGTTCTATACTTTCCGTAAAATCACTACTAGGAGTATCCAAAGGCATTTCTTTTATATATTTTTCTAGTAAACTTCCCTTCTTCATTGCTATAATATTGATTTTAATTCTTCATTTAATAAGCTACTTAGTTTTGTTTTAAGCTTTTTGCGAGCACGAAACAATTTTACTTTGATATTTGTTTTTGATAATTCGGTAATCTCATGAATTTCATCAATACTACTTTCATTGATATAATACAAGGTGACTAGTAATCCTTCTATTTTTGGCAAACTATCTATTGCTTCTTTTACAAAATGCTTACGTTCTTGTTGAGAAAGTAGAACTAGTTGTGAAGGAGTATATGAAATAAATGTTTCTGTATCATTATCGGTAATACTTTGTGTTTTTATTTTGTTTCTGCGTAAAGCATATAAAGCAGTCCTATAGGTAATTGTATATAACCATGTAGAAAATTTTGAAGTACCATTAAAATGGGAAAGCTGTTGATAAGCCTTAACAAAACTCTCTTGAGCGACATCATCGGCTTCTGTGGGATCTCCCATCGTTTTTAAGGCTATCGTATAAACCATATTCTTATATGCATCTACAAGAGGGGTAAAAGCTGCGGTATCGCCATCTAGTACTTTCTGAATATATATGACCTCTTGTTCTGGTTTCATTCTATAGTAAGATGCTTTTTTAAAGATATTGGTTACAAAAAAGCCTTTATTATTTTTTTATTAAAAAGGTGTAACCACATTGATGTATGTAGCATCCTATAAGAAAACAAGAGAATAATATTAAGATATGATTCAAATAGAAGACTTTAAAATACCTTTTGTGCCTATCTTTTTTATAGCGGCACTTTTTGGAATTGCGTATCTCTATTTTACAGCAAGACACAGGGAACGCATAGCTATGATAAAAAATGGTGTCGAAGCATCAAGTATACGTGACATGAAAAAAGCAAAAGCTAATACTTTAAAAAATGCTATGTTATTAATAGGAATTGCAATAGGAATTTTAGTAGGACATTGGATAACAATCTATTTCAAAATTGAAGATAATCCTGTCTATTATTTTGCTATGATTTTCCTGTTTGGAGGTATGAGTTTGTTATTAAATTACTACTTGACTAAAAACAAAAACAGTTAAACTAAAAATTCACTTTAATTTTATAACAATTTATATTGCAGTTTTTTATAAAAAAATAATTAATAGCATATTGCTGTAGATGCATCTATGATCATAGTGAATTTAATACACTTTTCTTCCATAACGAATTAGTGAAAACTACTCCCATTTTTATATCATCACATCAAAAACAATCGGTTATGACATTTAATAAATATATTCCAATTCTATTTTTACTATCTGTATGTTTATGGATACAAGGGCTATCTGCACAACAATCAAAACAAGATAAGGTAAATGCCTTATTCAAAGCCTGGGATACAGATACCACGCCAGGCGCTACTATTGGAATAATCAAAGATGGAATGTTGGTATTTAAAAACTCCTATGGAATGGCTAGCTTAGAAAACAATGTACCAAATACAACACATCATTTATTTAATATTGCCTCCAATTCTAAACAGTTTACTTCCTATGCAATGTTAACCCTAGCATCTGAAGGAAAATTATCTTTAGATGAAGATATCCGAACCTATATTCCAGAACTTCCAGATTTTGGAAAAGTTATAAAGGTCAAAACGTTAGCACAACATACCCATGGCATGCGTGGAATTGCATATTTACTTGGAATGGCTGGCTGGCATATAGAAGATGTTGTAACACGAAAACAAGTATTACAACTTATTTGCCAACAAAACACATTAAATTTTATTCCAGAAACTGATTTTTTGTATAACAATACAGGATATATGTTACTCGCAGAAATTATAGAACGTACTTCTGGGATGTCTTTTTATGAATATCTAGACCAACTTATATTTAAACCACTGGGGATGGAACAGACTACTGTATTTGATGATAATGAACGTATATTAAAAAATCTTGCCCTCCCATATTACTACGACGGGACTATGTATAAACGTGGGATCCGTAATGCAAAGGATATAGTAGGGAATACTGGGATAAGAACTTCTATAGAAGATTTGAGTAAATGGGTAATTAATTATTCCCGACCTACCATTGGTAACACACAATTATTAGAAACATTATCTACCCATGGGACTTTAAAAGATGGAGTAGAAATCCCCTATGGATTAGGTCAGGTAGTTACTACCTACAAAGGATATAAAGCAATACAACATGGCGGAGCAGATGCTGGCTATAGAAGTCAAATATTACGATTTCCAGAAGAAGATCTTTCGATACTAGTACTTACCAATGATGGATCTATTAACGCAGATAAAAAAGCCTATGATATTGCTGCTATCTTTCTGGATATACATAATATTGAAGAAACAACCCCTTCGACAACAGATAAATCATTACATACAGTATCAAAGAATATACTGCAACGATACGAAGGGAAATTTGAGATGCAACCTGGGTTTGTACTAGAATTCCATCAAAAAGACAAGAATCTCTATATCACAGCTACAGGACAGGGAACATTACCTTTAGAAACTATCAATAATACCCAATTTAGGATCCGAAGAATAGATGCAGTAATAACATTTCTTACCAATGAGCAAGGAGAAGTAGATGCCCTTCTTTTTGATCATAATGGAAATGAAAATAAAGCATTAAAAATAGTATATAAAATCAATCCGAATCAGCTCCAGACATATGCAGGGCGCTACTACAGTGATGAACTAAAAACATCCTACGAACTGACCGTAAAGAATGGTCAACTTATTGCACAACATGCTCGACAAGAAACAACTACATTAACTCCAATAGCAACTCATGCTTTTTCTGGAAATACATGGTTTTTTGGAAATATAGAATTTACCATTCATAAAGATCATATTCAAGGTTTTAAAGCATCTTCAGATCGTGCCCTTAATGTATGGTTTACTAAAGAAGAATAGCACTTATATATGAAGTAAAATAGTTATTATACGTATAAAAAAAAGATACAAAACCCCTTGTGAATAGAGGTATTTACCTCTTTATAATTCTCTTGTATCTGTCTAGTTTTGAAAACTAACCATCATCAAAACCTATATAAAATGATGTTTAACTTTCAAAATATGATAACATGGGATTACAAGTAAAATCAAAAGGGAAATTAAGTGAGTTTGATCGATTACGATTTCGTAAGTGGATAGCACGAGAATATGAAGTATCAGATAACCTTGCAAAGAAAATTGCGCGCACTACGCATCAGGTAGCTAAGCAACAATTTGAGGTTGTAGAATCTAACCAACTTCCAGGAATAGCTGGAGCACTTATAGGGCAATCACTTACGTATGCAACTTCTTTAGGACCAAGTTTGCCTCTCATGCAGGCAGGTAGTAGTATGATGAAAATACCTTCTATAGGTGTAGGAGAAGCTATCACAGCGGGAACAACGGTAGCCAATGTGATTTTTGACTACTTTAAGAAAAAAGGATGGGAAGATGAAGATCCTGGATACATGATTATAGAGCAAGTAGGTTTTTTACCTCCTTTTGATGATCAAAAAGCTCCAGAAATAGGTGAAGTTACTTTTGCAAATGCAACTTGTTGTAAAACTGGGTTAGGTGCCTGTGGTATTATGATAGATGTAAATGTGCCAGTAACTGATACAGGTGGGATTGGGAATAGCTCTGGGGTAAAATCTGTAAAAGTAAGTGGTGTACACATGGAGGGAACAAAGTTTTTCTTAAGCCCTAATAAAACAAAAAAACTTACCGAAGAAGAAGAGGAAAAAAGTGAAGATGAAGAAGTGACTATCACAGTATCCTTATGTATCCCATGTAAATTTATTATCGATGGAGTTCTAAAGATCTTAATTCAGGTTATGGATGACGATGATAATGGGAGAATCTGTTTAACACGTATTGCATTACCAGATGCGATATTAGATAAATGCTGTAAAAAAGAATAATAAGAATAAATTTCCGTAGCAATTATTTGATATATAGCCAGAAGCTCTGTATATCATAGTGTATACGGAGCTTTATTATATATATGTTATATACGCTTTCGCGAAAGCGTACTCATACTAATTTGCTATAAAACAGGGGTTTTTACGCGGGTATATTTGCCTGACAATAAATAGTTTTGAACAAGATCGTTTTAAAACCTGAATCATGAGTTACTTATCATTTAAACCTACCGACCACACACTTACTGAATCACCATCAAAAAAAGCAGCTTCAAACTCTGAAGGTTCTGCTCGAAAAGCTTTTTCAAAATGGTTGTTAGAACGTTATGGCGATGACTATATCGTAGAAATACAGCGACAACGCTCTCGGAAAGAAGCCAGTCATTTTAAAGATCGATTTACAGCAAAACCAGGCTCAAAGCAAGCCCAACAGCCTATAGTTGGAATTATAGGGGGTGGTTTTGCAGGACTCTATTCAGGCCTGATTTTACAATCTTTAGGGATAGAATGCGAAGTTTTTGAAAGTACTAATCGAGTAGGTGGTAGAATAGATACCTGGTATTCATCAGAATATGATCCTGACAGCAGAGACACCAAAGGAATGTATGGAGAAGTAGGGGGGATGCGGGTACCACAGTTCTCTGCAGATATGTTACCAGTACAACAACTGGCATTATCTGTAAACGCAGTATTAAAGCGCAATCATATGGAAGATAAAGCTGTATACTGGCGTAAGTTTTACTACAATTCTGAAGTGCAGCGACTGCGGTATAATTCTATGAAGAAGCCCATACTGGCAAAAGACCAAGCGCTTAACTCGTTAAATTTTGGAAAAGACAAAGGAGGTGATCTTCCTATGGTATGGATAACCGAAACTACAGATGCACAAGGGAATGTATATCTACCTATAAATAAAGTGCTGGATAAAGTCAACCAGCCATTTATTGATGTAATAAGCGATAATTTTGAAAAAGGGTTTGAGAAAGTCATGGAATATGATAACTACTCTATGTGGGCATATCTTACCAATGTCTTTACGCTAGAAAAATTAGGTGAATATTATGATCCATTAATGGGAAAACCTAACGAACATCTTTCTTATAATGTGGCAAGTTATTTAGAAACTTTAAATGTAGGTACTGGTATGTATTCGGTTTCTTTTGTAGAGATGGTTCTGGCATTATACGATTGGTCTGGAAGTAAAAATCCTTATGATAAAAAAGACCCCAACGTGTATATGGTAACCGTAAATAATGGAATGCAGCATTTTCCAGATGCCTGTAGAACTGTATTAGATTTAGATAAAGGAGTATTACCCGAAGACGGACAGATCGCTCAGATCGCTATAGGAATGGCTCCCGATGCGAGTGGACACTCTGGATATTCTCCATCTAACCTGACCAAGGATGCGCAACCACCAGATACCGTACCCTCAGCAAATCCTCCTGAACCTACACCTGCACCACCATCACATAAAAAACAACGGGTATTTTTGAATCATAAAGTTACACAAGTATCGTATGATTCTGATCTTTATAATGGCCATGGAGGAATTCATCTCTCTATTGATCCTGGCAATGATAGCCAGTCAAAAACGATTACAAAACAATATCCATATGTGATCAGTACCTTGCCTAATGGAGCCTATCTCAATGGGCAATTAAAAACCAATTTCTTTGACAATTTATCCTTTAAAAAAGCCCGTGCTATACGTGAGTGCAATTATATGCCATCATTCAAAGCGTTTATTACCTTTAAAAATCAATTCTGGATTAGGCTTGGAAAACGTCAGGGTAAAGGCTTAGGAGTCTCTGCCAGCGATCGCTCTAACCGACAAGTCGTTTATCCATCCTATGGATATGAAGCCCAAAATGGAGTCTTACAAATCTATTGCTGGGCTCAGGATGCAGAACGTATGGGAGCTCTTAGTGATGAAGAACGTGTTAATGAATGTCTAAAAGGAATCCAGTATCTATATCCTGATCATAATATCTATGATGATTTTGCAGGCTATCATCCTGAAGTGACTACAAAAACTTGGTTTTGGGATAGTCATGCCGGAGGCGGGGCCTTTGCACTGTTTGCGCCAGGGCAGTTCAAAAATTTATACCCTACCTTATTAACTCCCGAATTTAATGGAAGTCTTAATCTTGCGGGAGAGTGTTGTTCTGTACATCATGGATGGATTGTAGGAGCTCTCTATGCTGCCTACAATGCGGTAAGCAATATCCTAGAACAAGCTCAAGCATATGACAAAATAGCACTCATGAAAGAGATATGGGGAGATCTTGAATCTCCAGATGTTCCCGAACTTAAAAAAGCTGCCAAGCGATTAGGGGTGATGGTATAGACTATTACAATACTAATTAACATGTTATGACTATGGTTTTATTATATCATATCATTTGTTACAACTGTAAGATTTTAAATGCGGAAACATCACTTGTCAATTTTAAAGTGATGTTCCCCTTTATTTATAAAGACAATGTAAAAAGTAGGGGTTGCAAAAAATAAAATCCTCAACGGATACTATACTTACCCTAGCAGTCTATGTATATTGTTTTTATATATAGCGCCTATAGGGATAATGTGGTTTAAGATATAAATTCGATTCCCTTCTATACTTTTAATGTGTGGTATTGCAATGGCAAAGGATTTATGCACTTGTAAAAATTGATCACTAGCAAATGCTTCTAAGAGATCTGGAATTTTTTCTCGTACTGTAAATGTTTCTTCTGCGGTAATCACTTTTGTATAATTCCCAGCAGCTTCTAGGTATAAAATGGTATCTATTACTACTTGAGAATACTTTTTATTACTCCGCAAGAAAATGGTTTTTGTATGCCCTTTGACAGGAGTAACAGAAGGTGTTATTTGTGAGGAAGGTATAGCAGTGGCTTTATTTACTGCTTTTAAAAACCGTTCAAAACTAAATGGCTTTAAGAGATAATCTGTGATATTAAGCTCATATCCTTCCAAAGCATATTCCTTATAGGCAGTAGTGACAATAACCTTTGGTGGAGAAGATAGCGTTTTTAAAAATTCAAATCCTTTTAGCTTTGGCATATTAAGATCTAAAAATATAAGATCAACTTGATGTGTGCTTAGATATTCTAAAGCTTCTAAAGCATTATAGCAGTTTTTTTGTAGCTGCATATTAGGCAATATATCACAGTATCGTTTTATAATACCATGTGCTATATGTTCATCATCAATAATAAGATAGGTAATCATAACGAGGGTACCATTAGGTTTGCTGTATAGACATCTTGCGTTATTTCAAACGTTAAGGTATGTTTTTTTGGATAGACAAGGGCCAATCTACGCTTAAGATTTTTTAATCCTATCCCTACGGTTTCTTGTTGTTGAGTAGCATCATAATTATTTGTGATCGTAAAATAAATCTTTCCATCTAGACTCTGTATATGCATATTGATATACGCATCTTCACTTAAATTTTCAACACCATGCTTAAACGCGTTTTCTAGTAGGAGCATAAATAATAAAGGCATCACGGTAACCCCCTTTTCTTGAATATCTGTAGTAAATTGAATATCGATGGCTTTATGATAGCGCATCTTATGAAGTGCTATATAATTTTTTAAATATTCAATTTCATCAAAAATGGTTACTCGATCTTGCTGACCATCATAAATACTATATCGCATCATATCGGATAACTTGAGAATAAGAGCCTGTGCCTTTTGTGGATCTTCTTCTACAAGACCGTAAAGGTTGTTCAGCATATTAAAAAAGAAATGAGGATTTACCTGGCTTTGTAAATGCAAGACTTCCGTTTTTTTCTTTTCACTTTTGAGATGCATTATTGATTTGATTTGCCAAACCAACCAACTTACCATAAAAAAAATAAAAACAAACAGAAGTGTCCCTATTAATGTTTCTATAAGATCTTTGTCGTTTTCTAGTAACACGAGTTGCCCCTCATCAGTAATTTCGGTTTTAACGGCATAAACCATAAGCCCTATAAGTGAACATATATTAATGGTAGAAAACCATTTTATGATAGTACTTAAACTATTAAGAACATCTGATATATAATGTTTTATATTATTTTTATTAAAGTATTTATTTAAAAAAATACAATAGGCAATCATAACTCCTAAAAAGAGTATCCATATGATACGATCATACACTATAGATTCTATAACACCAACTCCATTTATAAGTATCACCCATAAAGTTAATGCCCAGATTTCTCTTCGATTCCATGACTGAAGCGCTTTGGATTGTGTAGGTGACTTCCACCAGAAAAAAGGGACATAGACAAAGATTACAATAGGAGTGTAAAAAAATAGCCCACCTGTATTTATTAATTCTGTGGTGATAATAAACGCACCACTTATTAGAAAAGAAGTGGCTAGTAAAAGAGCTATAATTGGGCGTTTATTTCGAACTATAAATGATATCATGCTCAATATTAAGCATATAATATATACACACCAAAAAAGTTGACATAAAGGGTCTAGGCAGGGATAAGCTTTCGCCAAAGCGGGATAAACACGATTCCTATACATACAATAAATATGCCTCCCTGTACATCTATAGTTCGTCACATTTCTTTTCTGTAGTCATAAAATCATAATAGGTTTGGTCTCATAAAAATCAACAAATTATGGACAGTCTTGTTATCACCGATTTATCAAAGACATACGGAAACGGCGTTAAAGCTCTTAATGGCATTTCTTTAAAAATTTCTAAAGGAATGTTTGGGTTACTAGGCCCTAATGGAGCTGGAAAATCTTCACTCATGCGAACAATTGCAACACTTCAGGAAGCTGATCAAGGTACTATTACATTAGGTAACATAAATGTATTACAACAAAAAGATGAAGTACGACGCTTACTAGGGTATTTACCACAAGAGTTTGGATTATATCCTAAAACCTCGGCCGAAGTCTTATTAAATCATCTCGCATACCTCAAAGGAATTTCAAACCGCAAACAACGCAAAGAAATCGTTGAAGCTTTACTACATAAAACCAATCTATATGAGCATCGCAATAAAAAACTAGGGGGCTATTCTGGAGGAATGAAACAGCGTTTTGGGATTGCTCAGGCATTACTGGCAAATCCGCAGTTAATCATTGTAGATGAACCTACAGCAGGCCTTGACCCTGCAGAACGTAATCGTTTTTACAACTTACTGAGTGAACTTGGGGAAGATGCTATCGTGATACTATCTACTCATATAGTAGATGATGTAAAAGAGTTATGTACCGACATGGCAATTATTAATAGAGGGGAAGTCCTACTTAAAGGAAACCCTTTAAAGGCAATAGCTTCCTTAGAAGGGAAAGTATACCAAAAAACAATTGAAAAACAGGAACTCGAAAATTATAAAAAGACATATACTGTTATTGCCGAAAAATTCTTACTTGGAAAACCCATTATACATATTGTAAGTGATACCGACCCACACAATGGGTTTGTACCCGTCCCTACGGATCTTGAAGATGTGTATTTTTCTTACATTTTTAGCAATCCTACTACTTCAAAGGGACAATTACTTTAATCACTTATAATCAATTACATACATCTAATAAAACTATCGTATTATGCTATTCGAAATATTTAGATTTGAACTTATCTATAGAGCAAAACGTGCAGATACTTATGTTTACTTTATGGCCTTATTTTTATTTTCAATTATTGCTGTAGATTTTATTTATGAAGGCGCCCTTGATACAGTATATAGAAATGCTCCTGTCGTTATTGCAAAAACCATGGGTATTGTGTCTGCACTTTTTATGATGGTTACATCTATGATTATGGGTGTTGCAGCTTTACGTGATTTTGATCATCATATGGAATCCATCATGTTTGTAAACCCTATAAATAAAAGGGATTACTTATTAGGACGTTTTCTAGGGTCTTTTGTCATTCTCTGCATCATTTTCTGTGCTTTGCCTCTTGGTATGATTCTAGGGGATTTAATGCCATGGGTTGATCCAGAAAGGCTTGGAGTCTTTAATATCAGTCACTATTTATCACCTTTTATAATACTGATACTACCTACCTTATTCTTTGGAGGTGCTATCTTTTTTGTAAGCGGTGCTTTGAGTAGAAAATTAATGATTGTATATACACAAGGGATTCTTTTTTTACTACTATACTTAATCTCATTACAATTTGTAAGTAATAGTAACGCATTAAAAGCAGTATCTATTTTAGAACCATTTACTTTTCAATCTGTAGGGATTATTACAAAATACTGGACAGTCATAGAACAAAATATCTTATCAATTCCTTATGATGGTGTTCTTCTCTATAACCGACTGATATGGATTGGGATAGGAGGGATCGCTTTATGGATAGGATATATACGTTTTGACTTTAGCGTAATAAAAAACAAGAAGTATAAAAAAAACAGGATAGAAACTTCCACACCTATTACAGAAATACAATTACAAAAATCTATCATACTCCCTAAGATTGAGCAACAATTTAATGTAAAATCATCTTTAAAATTACTTATTAAACACTCATTGTTTTATTTTAAATCTGTTCTTAAAGAAGTCCCTTTCTGGGCTATGGTTATTTGTTCAGCAGGCATCTTATTAATAAGTTCTATTCAACTGGGAACTGCTTTTGGAGTAGATAGTTACCCTACTACATATATTATTATAGGAGAACTCATAGAAAATACCTTGATCTTCTTCTTTCTCATTATTTTATTCTATGCTGCAGACCTGATATGGAAAGAACGAGATCAAAAATTACACTATATCTATGATGCTTTACCTGTATCTGATAGCATCCACCTACTAAGTAAGTTTATAGGTCATACACTAGTGTATATTGCATTGATGATTGTTATGATCCTTTCTGGTATTGTTTTCCAAATCTCTAGAGGATATTATGATTTTGAATTAGACGTCTACTTTACTGGCCTTTTCATAGAGATCTTTCCTTTCTTTTTTATTCTGTCTGCTATTAGCTTTTTTATTCAAGCAATGGTCAATCATAAATTTATATCTCATATAATTATAATGATTGTGCTCATAGTGGTAATAGTTCCTTTAAAAATTACTGGAACAGATCACGGGCTTTATACATTAGGAGGGAGTGATATAGGAGGTTATTCTGACATGAATGGTTATGGACATTTCTTAGCACCCTATTTATGGTTTAAAGCGTATTGGTTACTTTTTGTTGCCTTATTATTTATAGCAACTATAGTGATTTCTTCACGAGGAACAGAAGTTCAGTTTTTGATGCGTGTACAGCAAGCAAAACAACGATTTACAAAATCTTTGCGTATCATTAGTAGTACTATACTCATCTTTTTAATAGGTGTAGGAAGTTATATATTTTATAACACTAACATACTTAACGACTACTCGTATCAGTCTACAGAAAACAAACATCGAGCACAGTATGAAAAAACATTGAAACAGTTTCAATACCTACCACAACCTGAGGTTGTAGATATACAACTACGCTTAGAGTTATATCCTTCAGATAGAACATATAATGTCGAAGGGCATTATATACTTACAAACAAACATAGAAAAGCGATCAATGAAATTCATATCCAAAGACTTCCGAGTAATGAAATTACTTACGAATATGTAAATTTTGAGCATGGAGCAACCCTCAATACTATGTATGAGGAGTTTGGGTATGGCATTCATCTCTTAGACAAACCACTACAGCCTGGAGATTCTATACAAATGAATTTTAAACAGCTATTCTCTACTCAAGGATTTACAGAAAGATCTGGGAATAATATCGTTCAAAACGGGACTTTTTTCATGAATTTTAGCTTCCCAACGATAGGATATAATGATAATATAGAATTGGATGATACGAGTGCTCGTAAAAAACTAGAATTAGAACGGAAGAGTGGAAGAGCATTGATTGATGATCCTAATGGTCTTATCTCTGGGAGAGCAAACGGAGATGGGGAAGATATTTTACTTGATATGGTTATTGGCACTGAAATAGATCAAACAGCTATTACTTCTGGGAGTTTAAAGAAAGAGTGGGTAGAAAATAACCGTCGTTATTTTCATTATGTTTCTGATACGCCAATATCAAATTTCTATGCAATGCTTTCTGCACGTTATGAAGTAACAAAAGATAAATGGGAACCTTCTATAGATACATCTATGTCACCTGTAGATCTAGAGATATACTATCACAAAGGTCATGAATACAATCTAGATCGTATGATGCATGGAATGAAAAAATCTCTTGATTATTTTACCGAACAGTTTAGTCCCTATCAATATGAGCAAATGCGTATTGTCGAGGTTCCCAATTATCGCAAGCGAGCACAATCCTTCCCAAATACAGTTCCCTTTTCTGAAAACATAGGATTTATTCTAGATATAGATGATGAGAAAGATGTAGATATGGCTTTTTATGTAACATCTCATGAACTTGCTCATCAATGGTGGGGACATCAAATAAATCCAGCAGATGTACAAGGAAAAGCTATGATTTCAGAATCCCTAGCACAATATTCTTCTGCTATGGTATTAAAAAAAGAATTTCCTGAAACTAAGGTGCAACAGTTTTTAGATTTTGAAAGAGAACGTTATTTACGACAACGAACAAACAGCAGTGATCCAGAACTCCCGTTGTCATTAGTAGATGCTGGACAAGATTATATTCATTACGGAAAAGGATTGATTAATCTTTACACGTTTCAAGAATATATATCTGAAGATAGCGTAAATGTTGCTTTAAAACGATTTATACGCGACTGGAGAAGCATAAGTGGTTTAAAAAAGAGTCAAACAGATCAATACCCAACTACAACAGATCTCTTAGGATATTTTAAAGTAGTGACACCAGATAGTTTACAGTATACTATTACAGATCTCTTTGAAAGTGTTACTTTATATGATATAAGAATGAGAGAAGCAACTTTTGAAATGGAAGATCCTCAAAAATATACTCTACATATGAATGTTGAGGCTTTAAAATATCATATAGATACTAAAGGTACAGAGCAATCTGTTGATATACAGGATTGGATAGATATTGGGGTGTATGGAGAAGAGGGTACGCTTATCTATCTTCAAAAACATAAAATTGATAATACACAAACACATATTTCAATTACTCTGGATCAAAAACCATCAAAAGCAGGAATTGATCCTCGACATAGGTTGATAGAGCGTGATACAGATGATAATATATCAGAAGTACTCATCAAAGAATGAGAATAAGAAATACTATAGAAGAGTCGGCAAAGGCATCCAACTATGAACACAAAGGCAATTAGAAAGAGCAGGCACACTGTTTAAAAAGACCTGATTAGTTGCTTGATTTTCAATGACATATTTCGATTTATGCTTAGTCCTAATATTTTTTTTAATAAAATATGCGACTTTTTTGATAAGACAGACACTAATACGATGTATACAATACATGTGTACAGGACAATCAAATACGTATAAGAAGCTTCACGTCCTAATTTTCATAAAGAATAACAGTTAAAATTATGATGAAAAATAGCATCAGGAGAAGTCGTACATCAATATATCTAAAAAATATACTTTTATTAACGATCATATTATATAGTATTACGTCCTTTTCACAAGATATCTCTGGTAATTGGGGAGGGAGTATTGAGCTAGATAATAGAACTATTGATTTTGTCTTTCATATAGATAAAGACACCTCAGGGTATACTTCTATTATAGATATTCCTTCACAAAGAATGAAAGGGATTAAACCCTTGCAGACACTATTTAATTCTGATAGTCTTATCATAGATCTATCTAATGTAGGAATGCAATATAAAGGGAAGTTTAATAAAAAAGAAAATACTATTAGTGGGAAAATGATAGAAGGTGCTGCAAATTTCACTTTAAATCTATCAAAGAATAATATACCTGCAAATAGTACGATAGTAAAACGACCTCAAGAGCCTATAAGACCGTTTCCCTATTATGAGGAAGAAGTATCCTTTTCAAATACAAAATCGGAAATCACGCTTTCAGGAACATTTACGCGTCCTAAAGAAAAAGGGATATATCCTACTGTCATTTTAATAAGTGGTAGTGGACCTCAGGATAGAGACGAAACATTCTCAGAACACAAACCATTTTTAGTCCTTGCAGATTATCTTACACGCAAGGGAATTGCTGTATTGCGATACGATGATCGCGGTTTTGGAAAATCTACAGGAAATCACTCACTAGCTACAACATATGATTTTGCAACCGATGCGATGAGTGCTGTAGACTATTTAAAAACCAGAAACGATGTTGATGCAGAGAAGATAGGGCTTATTGGACATAGTGAAGGAGGTATTATTGCACCCTTAGTAGCAGCCGATAAAGATATTACATTTATTATCTCATTGGCAGGTACAGGAATTTCAGGAACCGAACTTTCTGTAATGCAATCTATATCTATGCGAGGGTTTCCTGTACCAGATGAAAATGCCTACGAAAAAGCAGTTCGGGATGCCATTGAGCTTATAAAGCAAGATAAAGACATTGATAGCATACGATCAGAATTACGACTACATTATGGCAATACCATCGGACCTATTTTAAAGGATATAGGTGTGCCAGAAACAAGAGTCACAGAAGTTATAAATGGCTTAGTACGTATGCGTACAACAAAATGGATGCGCTATTTTTATAGTTATAACCCTGCAGATGCATATGAGAAGGTACGTTGCCCTGTATTATCTTTAAATGGAAGTTTAGATACGCAGGTTGAATCAAAAATAAACCAGGAAGGATTGGAAAAGGCCCTTACAAAAGGAGGGAATCCAGATTTTGAAATCGTAGAATTAGAAGGACTCAATCATTTATTTCAAAACGCTTCTACCGGTAAAATGGATGAATATTCAAAAATAGAAGAAACATTTTCACCTAAAGCCCTTGCACTTATCTCAAATTGGATCCATAAACACATATAGGAAGTTAGTTTGATTTTTAACTACATGCATGCTAGTAGTTTGTGAGAATAATTTTAATATTTAATAGCTGTTTAATTTACTTAATCGTGAGTAAGCTTTCGCGAAAGCGTACTCATTTTATTTCTTACTAGCGAGTAGAGTAGGGAAGTGCATTAAAATTTAAAATTTTGAACTCTATATCCTTGGATGTACCGAAATTGGGTTTAATGAAACTACAAAAAAACAAAGCACCAGTGGTTCACTAGTGCTTTGTTTTTTTTTTGAGATGACCTATTAGTCATAAATCGTTTTTCTATACTTTATAGAAAAACCTATTTGATATAATTTAACGGATCTTGACGTTTATTATGTTGTTTTACTTCGTAGTGTAAATGAGGGCCTTTTGACTGTCCTGTATTTCCTACATAACCAATTACGTCACCCTTTTTAACTTTTTGATTTTTATGTACTGCAAATCCATTTAAGTGCGCGTACCAAGTTTCATAACCCTCACTATGAGTAATGACTATTAAATTTCCCCAGTCACCTTCATCTGTTGCTTTTGCGATCACACCATCAGCAGTAGCAATCACAGGAGTTCCGATAGCCGCTTTTATATCAATGCCTCCATGAACAGCCTTATATTTAAATTTTGCGCTAGATCTTCGTTCTCCAAAAAAGGAAGTAATATGATCTTTAGAAGCATTTTGAACAGGAAATAAAGAAGGAGGAGTTATATCAAACACCACAAAGTCAAAAGGTTCTGAAAGCGGAATCTCTTCTAGTATAGGCGTTATAGGTTTTGTAAATGCAGACAGTAAAAGTGCACAAATGGGTAGGAGCAGGAGGTAAGTAAACTTGGTAAAATTGTTTGATGAAGGTTTTGTAATCATGTCTATTCGTTGTTTTAAAATAGGGTTATTAAAATAATTATATATAGTGTTTTGAAATTTAGGAGTAATTGTATTTGCCAGTAGTTGAAGATACTCTATAGCAGTTACACCATGCTGTAATACCTTTGTATCTGCTTGAAATTCATGAACAGATTTTATAGATTTTCTATAAGAGGACATAAGAGGATTAAACCAAAATAACGCAATATAAAACTCATAAATTATCATATCATAAGAGTGTTTATAGTAGATATGTGCTTTTTCATGCTCAATAATCAATGGGTCACACACCATAGTTTCTGGAATGAAAATCCATCTAAAAAAGGAAAAAACTTCAGAAGTTTTACTAATTACTAATGTATAATCATTGGTAGGATGTAGATGACTACTTCTCTTGAGTATATAGAGTTTATGAATACTTATAAAACGTCTTATGATACTAAGAAGACAACCTAATATATAGATACAAACAAGGATGAGTGTATAATTTATAGATGGATTAGTAATTATAATTGTATCCGTTATAATCTGTTGCTCAAAAGTGTAAATGCTAATTTCTTCAAATACTGGTACGTCAATAAGTGTATCTGTAATAGAAGGCACTATACTTTGTGACATAGGGAGTACGAATGATAATGGCATTATTATCAGTAAAATAGCCCTATTTAAAGAATAAAAAGTAAGATGCTTAAAAAATATATAATACCATATATAAAGCACCGAAAAAACAACAGTTACTTGTAGGAGATACATTAATAGATTATTCATTTTTGTCTTTTAAATTTTCTATTTTTTTCTCGATCATTTTCTTCATATTCTCAAGTTCAGTAAGATCTAAATTTTCATCAGAAGCAAAGAATAATGCAAAATTGCTTGCAGAACCACTAAAAAAATTACCTATAACTCCCTTCATATGATTCCGAAAATAGCTCTCCTTAGATATTGCAGGGTAATACTGACGTATTTTCCCATAGGTCTCATACTTTAAAAAATTCTTTTTAACTAAAACCCTTACAACTGTTGAAATCGTAGTGTAAGCGGGTTTGGGTTCTGGAAATTCCTGAACAATGTCTTTAAGGAATACTTTACCAAGTTTCCAGACATATTTCATAATCTGTTCTTCAGCTTTTGTGAGTTCATTCATAATGCAAATATAATATTAATTTTCAGCATGACTATAAATATAGTCGTAAAACTATATTTATAGTCATATAATTAACCTAGTTGTAATTTCAAGCTAGTCAAAAATTTGTAAAATATTGAATATTATTGTTTTGTGTGCTTTTTATTAAGAGAAAATAGAGCTGTTAAAAATGTAAGGCATATTCTCTTTCATTGTAGAATATTAATTTCTTAATACACTTAAATGTACATGGTTACAACATCTTATTTATGTATAAGATGCTATTTCTTAATAAACGGGAGCGTTTGGATGTTAGCAGACGTGTTTATATGTATAAAATACATGCCTGTAGTCAGGTTGGATATATCTACTCGATTATCTGTAATAGAATACCTTTTCATTTTCTTTCCCAAGATATCATAGATATCAATCCTATCAATAGATAATTTTGAATTCAATTGGATATGATCATTTGCTGGATTAGGATATACAGTTACTATATCGGAAAGGTTTTCTGATATACTAAGTGTGCAATTATCTATAAAGGTGGTTTGAGAAGGAATATCTGTAAAGTTTTGTTGAGCAAAAGTGATATCGTCCACACAAATCTCCAGTAGATTCGGATTGTTTGAAGCAAATAATCCCGACGGACCATTTACAGAGACCTGACCAGACGAAACGCTGCATCCTTGAGGATTTACTAATTCTGAGTTACTACCGTTTCTTAAATTGACTGAAACAAGCTGTTCGTTGAACTCAATAACGACCCTGCATAAAAGTGGATTTTCAGAAAAGTCCAATTGCTCATATGCGCTGAATCCCGCTTCTACGAATGTAAGATTTGGAAGAATAGAAAAATCAAAACTTGTAAAATTATTGTCTGAAATATCCAATAATTCTATTTCAGGATTGTTAGAAAGGTCAAGATCAGTAATGGCTAGGGAGGCAGCTCGTAGTATAATGACATTCGGATTTTGGGATATATCTAAGAGGGATATCTCGGTTTCAGAAATATCTAGAAACTGAAGTAATGGATTGTTTGTGAAATTCAATTGAGCTACAGGATTTTCACTAAGATCTATAGCCGTAATGATTGCATTAAATTCCAGTGCAATAACATCTATATTGTTTCTTCTGGCAAATAACTGGTTTAAATTACTGAGTTCGCTCACATCCAAGTTTGTCAATTGATTATCTGAGATTTGTAGACTAGAAAGCGTTGTACTTTGAGGAAGTATTATCTCTTGTAAATTATTATTATCAGCCCTTAGGGAGGATAACTGTTGGTTTTGGGAGATGTCCAACATTGTTAGATTGTTAAACTGACAGAGCAATACAATTATGTTTTCAAAGGCTTCTATTCCTGTAAGATCATTTATATTTTCATTACCTACATCAAAGACACCCCCAAAGGCCATAGCTTCGCTCACTTGTATCTCGTTATCCCCATTGGTATCAATGATTGGATTATGATTGAGTACCGCTGTTTTGAAGTTAGGATCGGGAAAGTCGACAATTTGCGCTTTACTTAAAAACGAAACAAATAACATACTAATTAATGCATAGTACTTCATAGCTATAGACTTGAAAAAGAGATTTGATAAATACGGAAACCTGTAAGAAACATCTAATAACAAATATAGACTATTCAAGGTATATAGATCTTATTTTAAAAAGATATAAGTACGCTTTCGCGAAAGCAATAAAAGTGATTATCAATAGTGATCAATTATTAATTAAATTGATGATTTCTTTATAAGAAGTCCCTATTGGTATTTCCATACCCCCAAGTAAAACAACATCTTTTGATGTCAAAGCGGCAATTTTATGAATATTAATAATATATGAGCGATGCACTCTTAAAAAATGTGAGGGTAATTTTTGAATAAAAGTGCTTATTTTATCTTTTGTAATTATAGTGTCATTTGCAGTGTGTATTCTCACATAATCTTTTATACTATCAATAAATAGAATATTTGTAAATTCTATACGGATCATCCTTTTGTTAGAATTAACAAAGATATGATCTAGTGATTTATTCATTTCTGATGATGTATGGGTAGTAGATGGGATTGCAGTATTTAATTTTATGTATTTATTTATAGATTTATAAAATCGAATAAAAGATATAGGTTTTAATAAATAATCAATGATATCCAGTTCATAGCCTTCCAAAGCATATTCCCTATAAGCCGTTGTTAATATAACTTTAGGCTGGATCATCGTGTTTTTTATAAAATCGATACCAGTAACTACAGGCATTTGAATATCTAAAAACAAAAGGTCAACGTTATTGTTTTGAAGAAAATGTCCGGCACTTATAGGGTTGTCAAATGTCGATACAAGTTCAAGGTTCGGTACTTTTAGTATATGCTTTTCAAGTACCTTAATTGCTAGTGGTTCGTCATCTACGACTATACATTTTATGCCCATATTACTTTAAATTTATGGTTAAAAGCACCTGAAAATCATGATCAGTTTTGATGCTTTTCAAGTCATAATTATTTTTATAGTTTAGTTCTAATTGTCTTTTTGAATTTGAAAACCCAATTCCAGAATGCGATTTATTTTCTATTTCATTATGTATGGTATCTGGTAGTGTATTAAAAACTTTAAAGCAAAGTTGATCATGATTTGTCACTAATTCAATTTGAATAATCGAGTTCTTTAAATTATTACTTGCACCATGTTTAAAAGCATTTTCTATAAATGATATTAATATCAAAGGGGCTATCCTAACATTAGAATCATGAAGATCGTAGGTAAAGTCTAATGTTAATTTATTACCATAACGGAGCGACTCTAAATCGATATAATCCTGTATCAAAGCGATTTCATTTTTTAAAGGGACCACAGGATCTTTACATTGATAAAGCATATAATCCAGCATACTCGAAAGTTTTAACACCACTTCTGGTGCCTTTTCTGACTGCTCTAATGTTAATGAATATAAATTATTTAATGTATTAAATAAAAAATGCGGATTGGTTTGTGCTTTTAAAAATTTAAGCTCAGTATTTGCTTTTTCTTTTTGTAGAACTTCAAGTTGATGGCGTTCTTCAAAGCGATCCTTAAATGCCTTGGCCATAAACATAAAAAACACAAATACATATACAGATGGGAAATAAACGACTGCCAAATGAAATGGATCTGATAACACCTCTGCCAAGTTTTCATCATTAAGATAATTTGGAGAAAAAAGTGATGACAGATACATGTTCAAAAGCTTTGATAGCACTAAAAACACATACACAGATATCAAGAAGGATACTCCAAAAGCGACGTATTTTTTTTTAAATAAAAGTTTTGGGACCTGATAATAGACTAAAAAATAACTTGCCAATAACTGTGCAGGTAAAAAACTAAAACCACTGATTACAGTTTTTTTGACACTACCATCATTTAGCGCTGCCAATATGGGTAAACTTATAAATAATAAAAGCCAAAATATGAAGTGCGAAACGACTCTATTCTGAATGATCCAGTCAATTAAGTTCTTTTTTTTGACCATAAGCAATAAATATAAAAAATATGGATCTGGAATCTCTTTAAAAAGGACGAATCCTGATAATCGTATGCCGAAATTACACTTACAACGGATTTTAGGTATTTTCTGTCATAGGTAAGTATATACCTGTCAGAAGATAGTATTCATCAGTTTTACATTTTTTTATGTATGCGATTTGATAGGTTTGTGTAAGGCTTTAGTCACAACACATGCCCCTTATTAAATATAAAGAATATATGAAATATATAAATGTCAGATACTGTTTCTTAGCTTTCCTTTTTGTGCAAATTACTTATAGTCAGAAGAGTGGGGGATGTAAGCTGACATCGTATACAATTGGGTATTCCTCAAAAGAATCTGGTGATGGAGAAATTTATTTAACAAATATTGAAGCTACTTCAAGAATTAGAATCACAAATCGTCTCGGAAACGATGGTTATATAGCCTGGTCCCCTGATGGAAAACGCATCGCTTGCTATGCATATCATGATGAAAGAAAAACATGGTCTATACATACCATGAATATAGATGGTACCAATAGGAAGCGGTTAACGCATGTAAAAAATAAGTGGGATAGTTCACCCGCATGGTCTCCAGATGGAAGAAAGATTGCGTTTGCAAGGGCTTATAATAATACTGAAGGTGTATGGCAGGAAGAAATTTGGATAATGAATTCAGATAGTAGTGAACAAAGACAAATAAAGACATTGAATGGGGGAGGCCCTTATTTTACTCAAGATGGCAGACTTCTCTTTCACTCTAAAACTAACTCAAGTGAAATTTGCTTAGCCAATATTGATGGCAGTAATGTCATTCAATTAACAAATAATAATGCTGAGGATTGGCATCCTGAGGTATCACCAGATGGCAAACAAGTCGTTTTTATATCAAATAGGGATGGTAATCAAGAAATTTATGTAATGAATATCGATGGTTCCGATCAAAAGCGATTAACATTTAATAATGTTGATGATTGGTACCCATCCTGGTCCCCCGATGGGTCTAAAATATTGTATACATCAAATGATGTAGAAAAAGAGTCTCATATCTACATAATGAATAAAGACGGTTCTTCAGTAAAGAAAATTATAAATAATGCCTCAAATGCTGTATGGTTAAAAATACGTGAGTAATTAGGGGTGTAAATGGTTAAATATTAAGGTTTAAAATAAAAGACTATGAAAAACAAAACAAGCCAATTGCTTTTAACTTTTTTTATACTAACTAGTGCTACTTATGCCCAGCAAAGTGATAACCTTGCACCAGAGGCTACAGCAGTTGAAATCGAGAATACAATCAATGGATCTGAGACCTCATTTTGGGATGTTCCTTTTCTACAGGAAGCTTTTTTTGATATAACACCTACAGATAGAAAAGATGGCATCCCTGTGGGTGAATTAGGTATCGATGGGGGCAATAAGGCAATGATCCTTACTCTGGCTAAGGAGATCGCCGATGGTAAACACGGTAGTTTTGATAGTATGCTTATCTCCCATAAGGGCAAACTTTTGTTTGAATCGTATTATTTACGTGGTCGTATAGACTTGCCACACCCACTAGCCTCAACAACTAAAGCGTATACCAGTCTAGTGGTAGGTCGTGCTATTCAGCTAGGTTATCTGTCGATGACCGATTTGGATAAGCCATTGGTAAATTTTCTCAAGGATTTGAACCCAGCAAAATTTGTATCAGGGGTAGAAAAGATCACCTTACATCAGGCATTAACAATGCGTGGAGGACTAAGTGTAAGTGAAGATAAGTGGGAAGAACTTAAAGAAAACCCTGCTGCGTTAAAAGGCCAAGGTCTCGTCCAGGCGCTTCTTGAGAATAGTGCTCCTATTACTGAAAAGTCTCAAGGTTTTTCATATGGCAACTTTAATCCGAACTTAGTGATGCAAGTTATTGAAGCCGTTGTGCCTGGTACTGCTAAAGATTTTATCAAAAATGAATTTATTGATAAAATGGATATCACAAATTATGGTTGGGGGATTGAGATCGATGGATTACCTACTGCAGGATGGAAATCGAGCATGACATCACGTGCTATGGTGAAGTTGGGAACATTGATCATAAATAAAGGCAAAAGAAATGGGAAGCAGCTCATTCCTGAAGCGTTTATAGCCAGAGTAACCAACAAAATTGTTACATTAAAGGATGACCAAGTATTCTATAGTGGGAATAATGTATCTGATCCTGGCTATGGTTATTTCTGGTGGAAAGCAAATATGAAAACTGGGGACAGAACCTTTTCTACTATATCGGCACAAGGTGGTGGTGGCCAATACATCATTGTAATTGAAGCGCTTGATCTGATCGTTGTGGTCACCGCTCATGCAAGTGAAGAGAATACGATGCAGATGACAGCACAGAGAATCCTTCCAATGTTTATTAAGTAACTACCAACGTAATGAAAATCAAAACAATAATAGAAGTAGTATTACTGAACTACGGGTGTAATTTTTTGTATAAAAGAATAGATACAACTAGATACTCTAAGGTATTCTAAAACCATTTTGCCTTGATGTCTTTGTATTTTGTTCTTCCGATGGGGATCCGCTTGCCATTTTTTAACTCAGCTATGTATTTGCTACCTGATTCTACAATGATTTCTTTGATCTCTGACATTTTAGCCAAATATGACTTGTGGATGCGTTCAAAAGAAGAAGATAACAACTGTTCTAACTTTTCAAGTGATTTATCATGTAACTCTTTTTTTCCATCTGCTAAAAAAAGCTCTGTATATGCTCCAGCTCCTTTAATATAAAGCACATCTTCAACAGATATAAGTTGTATTCTATGCCTTTTCTTTATCGCTAAAAATTTTGTTGCACCTTCATTATTTTTTTCAGTAGTAATGGTCTTATGTAAGGCTTTTTCCAACCGATCCCTATTAAAGGGTTTAGGCACAAAATCTAAAACCCCATATTCAAAAGCAGTAATTGCTTGATCTTTATTAGCAGAAATGATAATCGTATGAAACGATTCTGAAACTGCTTTAGAAAGCAATTCAAAGCCACTATTACCATTAAGGTTTAAATCCAGAAGTACAAGATCTAATGAATTATTTTCTATATATATTGATGCTTCATGGAGTGTATTAATATGAATTATCAATTGCAAAGCATCGCCAAGAATATCACGTGTTAATCGTTTAATTCTTTTGGCAATCCTAGACTCATCTTCAACGATTAAAATCTTCATCTCTTTAGGAGTATATTTTTATAGTATTTTTCCAACCGTGATCCGTAGGTTCTGAGGAAAATTTCCAATGTTCTTGATAACTTTCTGCCAATCGAGCTTTCACATATTTCAGTCCCGTGCCATCTTCTCTGTCTTTCATTTTTTCTGTTGAAACACTAGCAAAAGTTAAAAACGTGTACAATTTATACGTAGTATTCGATTCAAAAATCAATTTGAATTTAATACTGTTATCTTCTTGAGGCAGACTGTGTGTAATTCCGTTTTCCAACAGAGTGTGAAGAATTCCTGGAGGTATTTTTTCGTGGATGTCTATATTCTCTTCTTGCCAGGAATAGTTGATCTCTTTTCGATACTCCATAATCTCAAGATGAGTGCGACACAATGCTATTTCTTGTGAAATAGGAATCAATGTTTGGTTTTCAATTTGATTTAAAAGATCAAACTCTTTGGCTAATGCTTCGATAAACAATACGCCTTTTTTTGGAGATTCTTCTATCCAGTCTATCAAAGAAGTCAAGGTATTCATTAAAAAATGCGGTTGAATATTTTTTTTGAGTAATTCTAGTCGTAAACGTGTGGATTGCACTAGAGAAGTTTGATAAGCCAGTCGTTGTTCTTTGATCCTCAAAGAAAGCAAATAAAACATACCTAGAAGAATAATACTAAAACCAATAAAAATACCAACTTCAAATGGAATGATAAAATTTACAAGTAGTGCCAGGAATAATGTAAGCATCACAAGACGAGCGCCTTTCATCTTTTTATAGATACCAAAAATAGTGATTCCAAAAGAAAAAAACCACATACTTAATGCCATGTTACGGGTTGTGAAATCAATAAAATTATGTTTGATAAAGAAAATAAACAATAAAATTCCAGCATAAATGAGCAATGAAATTTTTCGTTTAGGAATTGGAAATTGTTTGGATAAATAAAGTGGGATCAAAAATGATATACTAAACATCAAAACACCTTTGATTTCTAAACGTATATGATGATATGCATAATGTATAGGGACATAAGTTGTTATAAATTCTGTTAGATTTAATACAAAAAAGAGAAAGCAACTAATACTAAAAATAAGCATAGGATACTCTTTTTTATCACTTAGAAATAAGAAGAGAAAATAGATAGAAGCGATCAGAAAAGCACCTGCAAAAATGTGCATATAGGAAGTTTCAATAAGTCGATCAGTTAATAAATCATCATAATTTGCTATATCTACTCTCATCCCTACATGGTCTGGAAAATAATATAGACTCGATCGTATGGCTAAAATATGTTCCCCTTCTTGACTTAAGTGTGTAGGGAGAATAAAGGTCGTTAGCATTTTGCCTTCTGGGCCAAGCAATACTTCCTGTCCAGGATTTCCGTTTTTTCCTATCAACACCCCATCCCAAAAAACTTCATATTCTCCATAAATATATGGTCGAATTGCATACGGGTGTAATGGTTCTGGTGCTTTTAAAATATCTATTGGGGTTCTGGTCCAGTAGACCTCCCCAGCTTCTACTATTGGTTTTCTTTTATCCCAGCCATCATCGTTCCAGTTTTTAGTAGCCCACTCCTGTTGATCACCTATTCGAGATAATGTTTGATATTCTTTAAAAACTGGGCTTTGAGAGCAGGAAGTTATAAGGAGTATAAAGCATATTAAAAGAAAATTGGTGAGAAATCTCAAGTTCATTATGATGCGGTTTTACGGATGCAATCTAACCATTATAAAATAGCTTTTAGAGTAGTTTATAAATGCATAGAGCAGTTGGTATAATTTTGATTAGATAAATGAGATAAAAAAACATCCTTTGTAAGACAGAAGGTTATATCGATAATTGTAAAAAATGACCTGATCTATTATTGACACTCTAAATATTCAAAATAAAACGGAAGGTAAATCAAAATTAAAATCACAAATTATTCCGGGGGTAATGCCTATTCAGTATGGTCTCCTGATGATTCGCAATTAATTTTATTCAAAATTGGATAGAAAAGGAAGTATTTACATGATGAATAATAATGACTCTTCGATAAAAAATATACCTAATGGAGGGTAAACAACTCGATTAAAAATAACGAAATAACAAGTACATAAAGAAATGAAAAAAAGAATAGGGCTAATGTTTTTGACGGTTGTTATACTTTCTTGTGATAGCTTTTCCCAACAAACGGATAGTCTCGCTCCAGAAGCGACAGTGGCCGAATCCAAACTCTCATTCAGAGATATTCCCTATTTAAAAGAAGCTTTTATTGATGCATCTCCTAAAGATAAAAAAGATGGAATCTCCGTAGGCAAATTGGGTATTGATGGAGGCAATAAAGAGATGATTCTTACTTTGGCACAGGATATTGCCGACAAAAAATATGGCAATTTTGATAGCTTCCTTATTGCTCATAAAGGAAAACTTATCTTTGAATCTTATTATTCTCGTGGTCGTATTAATCTACCACACCCACAAGCATCAGCAACTAAAACCTACACCAGCTTTGCACTAGGCCGTGCTATCCAGTTGGGGTATTTGACCATGGCCGATTTAGACATGCCATTGGTTCGTTTTCTTAAAGACTTAGACTCTACAAAATTTGTTGAAGGTGTAGAGAAGATCACACTACATAAGGCATTGAGTATGCGTTCTGGAATCGATATTAGTGAAGATAAAAGGAAGAATCTTGAGGAAAATCCTAATCTTTTAAAAGGTCAGAGGCATGTTCAAGCATTTTTGGAGCATACCGTTCCTATTACTGATAACTCTCAGGTATTTAACTATAAAGACGATCCAAGATTGGTAATGCAAGTTATTGAAGCTGTCGTGCCAGGATCTGCTAAAGATTTTATTAAAAACGAACTCCTCGACAAAATGGGTATCACAAATTATAACTGGCAGACAGACCTTAGCGGTTTACCAAAAGCGGGAAGTCGTTCGAGTATGAGATCTCGCGATATGATGAAATGGGGAATTCTGGGCATCAAAAAAGGTAAATGGGAAACAGAACAACTGATACCAGAAAGCTTTATTGCAAAAGCGACCAGTAAGATTGTAGATCAAAGTGAAGAATATGATGATCCTGCTGGTGGCATCTCTGGAACGGCTTATGGTTATTTCTGGTGGCAAGCTGATATGTCTATAGGAGGTAAGAGTTACTTGAGCAAAGCAGCCAGAGGTGGTAGTGGGCAAACTATTATTGTGATCGAGGCACTAGATCTGATTGTTGTGACTACTACCCATCGTAAAGTCGATGATCCCATATCTGTAGTAGCAAAAAGAGTGTTGCCAGCTTTTATTAATTAATAGTAAAAGGATTAAAAATCTAAACAATAAAAAAATATATAACTATGAAAAATATGATCTCAGTGTTATTAATCATAATTCTTTTTCAATCATGTATCGCGCAATCAAATACTGATACTACCATAGATTTAATTAAAAAGGTAGAAACCGGTCTTACCACTAGAGTGTCTATAGAGGGTGATTCTACATGGACGATAGAAGAACGTATGGAACATTATGGAATTCCAGGTGTGAGTATTGCTGTCATACATAATGGTGAAATAGCATGGACTAAAGGGTACGGTGTCGTGGATAAAGAAAGTAAAGTTCCTGTAACAGAAGAAACCCTTTTTCAAGCAGCAGCTACTAGTATGCCGGTAACGGCCTATGGCGCATTGCGTCTTGTAGAAAAGAATGATATTGACTTAGATGAAAATATTAACAGTTATTTGAAATCCTGGAAAGTACCAGAAAATGAATTTACTACAGAAAAGAAAGTCACGGTAAAAAATCTTTTAAATCATTCTGCCGGAATACATCCTCGGGGAACGGGATCTTATAGTGTAGATGAAAAAAAACCAACACTTGTTGAAATTTTAAATGGTACTTCTCCAGCTAAAAACGATCCAGTTACCGTAAATAAAGAGCCTGGTGAAAGTGTTCGTTTTGCATATGCTAGCTATGTACCTATTCAACAACTGATGCTGGATATTGAAGGAGAAACATTTCCAGAGATCATGGATAAGCTCGTGCTACAACCCTTAGAAATGAACAATAGTACGTTTAATCAATCACTTACAACAGCACAATTAGCTAAGGTAGCTACAGGGTATTTACAGGATGGTTCTATGGTAAAAGGCAGGAGAAATATCTATCCTTCTATGGCATCATATGGATTATGGGCGACTGCAGAAGATTATGCAAAATTTATAACTAACGTACAGCAAACCCTAAAAGGTCAGAATACGAAAGGATTATCAAAAGATCTAGCGACATTAATGGGAACACCCTATGGAGTAAGTAATTCTGGTTGGTCATTTACATTAGGCTTAGGATTTCAACTTTTGAACAAAAACGATGAAATCTACTTACGGCATCATGGATGGAATAGAGGTTTTTATGCCGAGATTGTGGCTCATAGAGACAATGGTTATGGGGTGGTAGTGTTTACTAATACCACTTTTCCAGAGTTTAATGCTGAAGTGATTCGCTCTGTAGCTCTAGCATATGATTGGGATACGTATGTTCCAGTACATAAAAAAATAGAAATAGAATCCTCTTTAGTTGATGAAATTACTGGTAGATATCTGGATAATGGTAGGATTGTAGAAGTTTTTCAAAAGGATAATCAACTGTTCTATAAAAATATACTTGACGTGCAAGCAGAAGAACTAGTCAGAGTATCGGATAGTAGTTTTGTTAGAAGAAATTCTAGTCGACTTATGCAATTCAAGCCAAATTCTGAAAACGAAACGCTCAATTTACTTTACTTGAATAGAAACGATGGAGCAATAACTTCAACTTTTGTTAAGATGGATACTGATAAAAAAGAACCTGTAGAATTCCTTCTTGAAGGGGACTTTGACAAAGCACTTAATGCATATAGGGTATTAAAAGAACATGACTCAACATATCTTACTGTTACTGAAGACTATCTAAATGATCTAGGCTATAACTTTTTTCATGCAGATAGGATGAAGTTATCATTAGATGTTTTCAAAGTGAATATGATGCTCTATCCTGATAGTTTTAAAGTATATGATAGTTATGCTGAAGCCTGTATGAAAGCAGGAAAAATTGATCTGGCAATTTTAAATTACACGAAATCACTTGAATTAAATCCTCAAAACAATAGTACTAAACATAAGCTTAAGGAATTACAAAAAAATGAATGATACAAAATTGAATCTAAAATAATATATGGCAACATATTTAGTCATTAAAAATGCATCAAACGTTAAAAACCATTTATTCTGACAATTGAAACCTTTTAAAAACGTATGCAATGAGAACAATCTATTCTATTTTACTACTTGCAGGGGCGCTATTTTTAAATGCGTGTAATACTAAAAAACAGGGCTCGTCAACTAGTGATTCACCTAATATAGAAAGTCCCTATCTCGGGCAAAAAGTACCTGGTTTAATGTCTGAAATTTTTGCTCCTGGTATGGTTTCCACAGAGCATCGCGACCTTAGCGCTTTCTTCACACCCGATATGAAAGAATTTTATTTTACTAGGAAAGACCTCGAAACGGGAAACTGGTCCTTAGTTGTCTATAAGTTTGAAGATAATCAATGGCAAGAATCTGTGGTAGGCCCTAGAGTAGGTCGACCCATCGTCGCTCCTAATGGTAAGATCATGCACTTGGGCAACAAATATATGGAGCGTACTCAGTCTGGTTGGTCAGAGGTAAAAAGTCTTGGCCCCATGTTTGACAGGGAAGACTGGGGGATTATGCGCTTGTCGGCATCCTCTAAAGGTACTTATGTTTTTGACGATTATAAAAGTAACGATGTAATTCGTATGTCGACAATGAAAGATGGCAAGCGTGAAGAACCGAAACTTCTCAGTAAGGAGATTAACACAGGCAAATGGACTGCTCATCCGTTTATTGCGCCAGATGAGTCCTATTTAATATGGGATAGTGAAAAAGAAAATGGGTATGGGGATTCAGATCTGTATATCAGTTTTCGGCAACAGGATGGTTCATGGGGAACTGCCATTAATATGGGAGATAAAATAAATACCGATTCCTGGGAATCCGGAGGATATGTTACACCAGACAGAAAATATTTTTTCTTTAATAGGGGAGACAAAGATGGGGACATCTATTGGATAGATGCTCAAGTTATTGAGAACCTCAGACCCAAATAGAATGTAACGTATAGAAAAGGTGTACTTGACCTTTTTAGTGAATGCTTAGCTGGAGATTGGAATTATAATGTATAAACAAAAGGAAGAAACTATGAAAACAACGAAATTATTACTATTGCTATATGCTATATCACTAAACGTTGTATTTGCTCAAGAAAATATCGAAAAGTCTTATTTAGAATTGCCTCGCATAGAAGTGATTCCTATAAAGGATACTAAGACCAATCGACAGTATGAACTCTATGTAAAACTACCAGAGGGATATTCAGAGAATGATGATATTCAGTATCCGGTGATTTATTATACAGATGCCTTATGGCATGTTGAGATATTATCTGGAGCTGCTGAATATATAATGGAAGATGCTATTTTAGTTGGAATTTCTTGGCAAAAGGATATAAAAGAAGAATTTAAGAAAGCGGGGAGAGCTCATGTAAGTAGATATAGAGATTACTCCGTTAGTAAATCCAGTAACCCAGAACATCAAGCTAAATATCAATTTGGGCAGGCCAATACTCATTTAGGGTTCATTCGTAACAATGTAATTAAGTATATAGAGAATAATTACCGAGCTACTCCTACTAATCGTTCTTATTTTGGTTACTCACTTGGCGGTGTGTTTGGAGCATATACGTTACTAACACAGCCAGATACCTTTAAAAACTATATCCTTGGGAGTCCTGCTCTTGATGGAGATATTCCGATTCTTTCTGGACTTAAGTCTAAGAAAAAAAGTATAAACGCCAATGTTTTTATTTCATATGGCTCTTTGGAAAAAGAGTTGGCCAAGTATGCTGAGGAATTTATCACTTTATTAAAAAATAAAAATGATAAGAGTCTATTTTTAGAGCGTGTAGTAATTAAAGGGAGCCATCAAACAGCTTTTCCTATGACAGGAGTACTTAGTATGCAGTGGTTAGCACAAATGAATAGTCTTTATTTTGGACAGAAAACACCAGGAACGACTGCCGAAATTTTTGCTCCAGATATTATCAATACAGCAGAAAACCGTGAAGTTGAAGGAATGTTTACTGCAGATATGAAGGCGTTTTATTTTATCAAGAGGCCACTTGGTACGGAATCCAAGTCTAATGTATTGACTGCTGTTGAATATAAAAATAATCAATGGCAAGAATCTGTTATTAAACAAGGAGTGAGTGAACCTTCTATTTCTCCTGATGGAAATACGATCTATTTTGCAAAAGAATATATGGAACGCACCAACTCCGGTTGGTCAGAGTTAAAAAGTCTTGGTGAGCCTTTCAAAAATATTGACATTATGAGGCTTTCGGCAGCATCGAATGGGACATATTACTTTGATACTTTTACACCAAAATTAGATGCCCCTCTACGCTATTCACGTTTAATAGATGGTAACTATGAACAACCGAAATCTCTGGGGCCACAATTTGCAATTGGCACCTATAATGCGCATCCCTTCATAGCACCTGATGAATCCTATATTATCTGGGATAGTAGAAGAGAAGGGGGGTATGGATCTTCTGATCTCTATATCAGCTTTCGAGCAGATGATGGTTCATGGGGGGGCGCTATCAATATGGGAGATACTATAAATACCAGTGATGCCGAAAACTATCCAAGTGTATCTCCTGATGGAAAATACCTCTTCTTTGATCGACGGCAAAAATCAACAAATAATGATCCTCCTGTAGATATCTACTGGGTATCTATGCAAATTATTGAAAGGCTTAGACCTCAATAATGTGCCTCATGATCAAAACGATAACCAATAAAATAATAACAACTATGTTTTATACACTTTTGTTAAAATATATTCAAAAGCAATTATAAATCCTGTAACAAATAACCTTATTTTAAAAATGAAAATTCTTAAAAATCAAATCTCTATATTTTATACATTCATTCTTTTTGTATTTCAACTTCCTATATTAAGTAATGCTCAAGTAATTTCAAAAGAACCTGAAAATTTGTTTGTAGTAGGTAGCGAATCCATCCATTTTCAATCTGAAATTAATACTAGTGATTATACATTGCATATTAATCTTCCAGAAAGCTACGATCGTGATCCTACAAAAATATATCCTGTGTTTTATGCACTGGATGGTTACCGTGTGTTTGGCGTCACTACCCACATTTATCAAGGGCTTTGGGATGATGGTTTTATTCCTGAGATCATTATTGTAGGTATTACAAATAGTGGTGTAAAGGCACAACCTACATTAAACAGGACTAGAGATCTCACACCTACTTCGATAGCGAGGATAAGTACTTCAGGAGGAGCATCTAGTTTTTTAGAAGTATTGGATAAAGAACTTATTCCTTTAATAGAGGGGCGTTATAGAACCGACAAGACAAATCGAACACTAGTAGGTACTTCATTTGCAGGATTGTTTACATATTATACACTTTTTACACAGCCATCATTATTTAATAATTACATCATTCATAATGCTACGTTATGGTGGGATAATGCGTATCCATATCAACTAGAAGACGCCTTTTATCGTAACAATAAAAGTCTTACAGCCAATGTGATATTTTTAAATAGTGAGCATAATGATATGCCTAATGCTATTAAATTACAGAATCAACTAGAAAGTCATTCATATAGTAATCTAACCTTAGGTTTTAGGATGATTGAAAATATGGGACATTTGGGAGGTGAAGCCGAGGCTATTAATCAAGGCATGCGATTTGCCTATAAACGGCCAACAGTTATCATCCCTGATGAAGAGTTAAGAGGGTATTGTGGAACTTATAAAGATGGTACTTACATTCGTGAGATCGTGATTAGAGATGGTGAATTAACCTTAATGCGAGAAGGTGAGACTTCCGGCACAAAAATTAAAGCGATAAGCGCTACTGAATTTGCACTTTTAGGTAAGTATTTTGATTTTCGTTTTCATAAAAATAGAAAGGGGGAGATACTTAGCTTCTCGAATCAGTTTGATACGGATCCGTCAAGAGTGCGAACGGCTATTAAAATTAAATAGATACTACACTTATAGCTTGATGATTTGTATAGAATAGTAGTAGTATTGTGTTAAGGATAGAACGGTTACCCCGCAGCGTAGCGAGGCGTATGAGTGATAGCCTGACCCGAAGGGGAACACCCTAAAAAGACAATTGCTCATTATTCTATAGCAATAATATTCTTCTTAAATAATAACGAAGAAATAAGCGTCATTCCTAAACCAATGGCTAACAGAATCCCCATTTTTGGAAGAATTTCTAACAGAGGTAATTGTCGCCAAAAAATATCAAAAAAGCCTTCAATTCCCCAATAATTTACGCTGATTACTGCAATGTTTTGCATGAATGCGGGCATCATACTAATCGGGATCATACTTCCTCCAATCGCCGACATCAAAATGATAATAAGGGTACTCATCCCTTGTAATTGTTGACGTGTTTTTACTGTAGAGACTAAGAAAACTCCAAAACTAGAAACGGCAAATGAGATACAGAATATCAATAGTAATAATGTAACGATATCCATAAAAATAGGTAAGCCAAAGGCCAACCATGCAAAGACAAACATGGCCGTTAATTGTAATATAGAAACCACCATAGCTGTTCCCATTTTTGATAGTAAAATATCAAAAGGTTTTACTGGTGCTATTAATAAACGTTTTAATGTTCCTGCTTCTTTTTCATCCAGCAATCCACCACCGATAGCAGCAATACTAAATAATAACATCATAATTGCTGTTCCTCCTACAGCTTGTACTAAACCTGGATGGGCTTTGGTAGATGCCTCTTTGATTACGGAAGTCGTATTGATCGTTACTGTATTGATCACATCTCCTTTGCCTAAATGGTAGTTGAAACCTTCTTTTAAAATGGAATGTATAATCTGCATTTGCAGGTCTCTTGCTGCATCGTATTTTAATTCTATTGGTAATTTTGTATCTGTAGCGACAGCTTCAGAAAATCCTTTTCCAAATAGTAACACTGCTGTATTTTTCCCTTTTCGGACAAGGGTTAATGCTTCTTCTTCTTCCGTAGGGATCAAATCAATAGCTGGTATGGCATTTAGTTTTGTAATAAGGGCTTGTGATGCCGTTGTAACATCTTTATCTACCACTAAAACGCTTATAGGTTTGGGAGCGCTTTTCTTTTTTACGACTCCTCCAAAAGCAAAGGCAAACAGAGTGATCATAATAATAGGTAGTAAAAAAGTAATGACAATTCCTTTCTTGTCTGAAAAATACAGTCTTAAATCTTTTTTTAATATAGTTAGTATCACGATGGTTGATTTTTAATGGACGTTTGTTTAATCTCTCAGCTGTTTTCCCGTAAGACTTAAAAAAATGGCTTCTAAGTTTACTTTGTTAAGATGTATGTCTTTGATCTGTAATTGCAATTTATTGGAAGCGGTGATTATTGTTGATAGCTCATTAACAGTACTTTCTACCAATAACTTATTTTTAGTATGTGTCATCGTATAGGGTAGGAGCTGTCTTAGTTGCGTCACATGAGTTTCTGATAGTGAATGAAACTCGAACTGAATGTTTTCTTTGGTCTGTACCAATTCTTTTAATTGTGATTGTGTTCCTTGTGCAATAATTTTTCCCGAATCTATAATTGCAATGCGATCACATAATCGTTCTACTTCTTCCATATAATGTGTGGTATACACAATAGTCATTCCTTGTGCATTGAGGGTTTCGATAACCTCAAAAATATGATTTCTACTTTGCGGATCGATCCCTACGGTGGGTTCATCCATAAGCAATACTTTAGGGTTATGTAATAATGCAGCAGCGATATTAATTCTGCGTTTCATTCCTCCAGAATAGGTTTTGATCAAGTCGTCTTTTCGGTCTAATAATCCGATGAGTTCTAAAGTCGTATGGATACTGTCCTTTAATTTTCTGGGAGGAATTCTATATAATTTTCCCCAAAAAATCAGGTTATTATATGCCGATAAGTCTTCATACAAGGAAATCTCTTGTGGAACTACGCCTATCAAATGTTTATAGGCTTCTGCATTTTCATGACTGTTTTTACCTTCTATATGTATGGTCCCCGTATCGCTTTTTAATAGCGCACTCATCATATGGAGGGTGGTCGATTTTCCTGCGCCATTGGGACCTAGAAATCCAAAGATTTCGCCTTTTTCTATTGTAAAACTAATATCGTTTACGGCGTCTATGTTTTGAAAAGACTTGGAAAGGTTCTGTACTTGAATCATCTATAATTTATTTATATCCTCAAATGTCATAAAAGGATTCCTGTTTATAGAAATGATTGTACCGAATTGTGCTTTTTTAAGGATGGGTTGTGTTATAACTTTGATTTGTGTCCGCCCAATGAAAAGGTCAGGTAGACCTTTTCAAGTAGGAGCGAGGTAATGTGTTGTCGTTTAGAAATCCAGTTTTCTAGGTTTTTTCTTTCCAAAAATTCTTGTACAACGGTAATGAAATACTCTTTTTATAGCAAGGGTAGCAAAGTGGAGGCAAAATATGTATAGAATGGACTATAAAACTAAAAGTATCAATATATAATTGATACTTTTAAACTAGTAGTACCGAATTTAGCTATTGACGTAAAAGAAAAGAAACTAAATTTTTATCAAACAACTCTTTATATTCTGAATTGGTAAAAAATACATAACCTACACTTTGCTCGATATTGAACATATAACGACAGGTATGACTTAAATTTTCACCTCCATGTGCATAATTGGTTCCATACGAAGAGGGGTGAATCATGATTCCTAATCCATAATTGTAACTGGCTTCATTGTATTTTATATCAGTGGGTGCAACAGATTGTATTTTTAATAATTCTTGATAACTCTTTTCTGATAAGAGTTTACTACTCATAATTGCAATTAAAAAATTAGCATAGGATTTAGGATCTGTTTGCAAACTGCCGGCGGCTATAAAATCTGGATTTTTTGCATTGATAGCATATCCGATATTTACTTTACCTTTAAAATGTCCATCAGCTCTATGTTTTTGTAAATGGTCATTCCAAATAAAACTGCTGTAACCCATATCTAAAGGGTCAAAAATCTCTTTTTTTATTAAAGCCTGTAGTTCATTTTTTTTTATTCCTTTTAGATGTGCGATTACTAATGCTAAATACTCAAAACCTTCTCCTGAATATTGAAAATTAGTGCCTGGTTGAAATTTTATAGTAAGCTTATTGTCTGGATCGTAATATCCTTCATCATTAATAAATCGCCAATTAGGGAATCCACTAGTATGCGATAACACCATTCTTGCTGTAATTAATTTATAACGTTCATCATTGGCTATATCTGGATATTCCATATACTTGTATAAAGGGGTATCCAAATCTAAAAGCCCTTGGTCTACCATTTTCATTACAAAAAAACTGAACACGGTCTTAGATGTAGAGCCTGCATCAAACATTGTATTAAAATCCACTTTTTCTTGCGTTTCAATATTTTTAACGCCCAATGCACTATGATAAATAATTTCGTTATCATTAATAAATGCAATAGACATACCAGGCATGTTTAGAGAGTCCATTTGATGTTTTATAAAAGTATCTAGTTTAGATTTTGAAATAAGATTCCCATTAAAAGATCGAATAGCATTTTTATTTAAAATCTTGTTCCTTTTTAATGGATGTGCTTTCCAATTTTTAAACTGTTGATTTAATAGCGTAACGGCAGGTTTTCCGCCTTCTGTAATTCCTTGAACAGAAAGTCTTAAAATGGCGCCCTCTTTTGGATTGTATACCGAAATGAATGCAGATCTTGCATATTGTATTCCACATCGTTTATCACCACCAGCCATTTCTCCTGCTTTTAACGCCAGCATTAATCGTTCTGCTAATGATTTGTCTCTATTATCATTGAAAGCTGCATATGCATTTTTAATCACCTTTTCATCTACTAAAATATTCCCTAAAACAGCAAAATCATCTCCTATTTTAGATCCACTCCAATCACTTATTTGTTGTCCTGAAAAAACTAGAGGGGCATTATTGTCATTTAATAGTACTATTCCATATTGCTGGCGTTCTGGAGTAAACTCTTTATTCTGCATAGCTTCAAGAATTGTTTTCAAAGAAGCATCAGACTCCATTAAGTCTACACCTTTCATGCGTGCATAATAATTACTAGCAGCCTGGACGACAATAGCTCCTTTCTCTGGTACTATTGAGGCAATTCCCGACACATCAAAAGTACAAGAAGCTCCTACAACACCAATTTCTCCAGTTGCTCTGTTTACAGCAATAATAGACCAAGTTGCATATGATGGTATAGAAACCAATACTATGAATAAAACAGCACAGACTAGGTGCTTACATTTTGTTTTTTTATAATGTAACATCTTTTAAAATATTTTGATTAATGAATTAAAATGCAATTGTTATAAGCTGATCCAATTTTTAAATTTTGCAGATTGCCTACTTGATACTTCAAAAGTTTCTCCTGTTTTGAATACCAGTTGTAGTTTGTTTTTAAAATGAGGATGAATTTTTTCTATGTAATCAATATTTATAATTTGCTTTCTATTGATTCTAAAAAACTGTTGAGATGGTAAAATTTCTTCCAACAAATTCAATGATTTTTTTATGAGAACAGTATGTGTACCATAATATATACGTGCATAGTTTTCCATAGATTCCAGTAACCATATGTCTCTTACTTGAATTAAATGAAAGTTTTCTTTGTCCTTGATAAACACTTTTTGATGAATGGACACTGGTGTTTGATTTTTGTCTTTTTCAGACAGTATTTTTTTTACTTTTTCAATCATCTTATTAAAACGCTCTTGTCGTAGTGGTTTTACTAAGTAGTCAAGGGCATCCAATTCAAAAGCTTTCACTGCATATTGATCATAAGCGGTTGTAAAAACTACTTCAGGGATTATTGTTAGCTCCTCCAACAATTGAAGCCCTGATGTTTCAGGCATATGAATATCTAAAAACATGATATCTATATTCAAAGAAGAAATTAAAGATTTTGCTTCTTCTGCATTACTGGCCTCACCGACGACTTCAAATTCTGGAAAGGGTTTTAAAGCTCTTTTTACTTCTTGTCTCGCAAGACGTTCATCATCTATAATGATTGTTTTATATTTTTTACTCATTTTATTCTGGGTATTAAAATAGTAGCAACGACGTTATTTTTCGTTTTTTCCTCAATCGTAAAATCTGCTTTTCCGTCAAATTGAATGTGCAATCTTTCCTTTAAATTTTTAAGCCCAATTCCATTGCTGTGTTTTCGCATTATCTTTCCTGGGTTCATAACATCTATTTGGATACAATCATTATTATTTAAAATAGAAATGTTTATAGCACCTCCATCAATATATTTGTCTATACCATGCTTTATGGCATTTTCTGCCAATAATTGGATACTAAATTTTGGTATTTTATTTGTTTCTAGGGAAGGATCAACATCAATCACATATTCCAATCTATTTTCATATCTAATCTTTTCTAGTTCAAAGTAGTCTCTTACCAATTGTAACTCTTCTTTGATTATAATGAGTTCGTTGTCTTTTTGGTCAAGAGATGATCGCAGTAAGTCAGATAACAAATCAATAGCCCTTCTTGCCGAAGAAGGATTTTCTATGATTAATGATTTAATGGAGTTCATGCAATTAAACAAGAAATGTGGATTAAGTTGTGTGAGCAAATTGTCTAATTGTGCTTGTTTTGCTGTTGCTAATAATTGTGCATTTAGTTTTGATATATACAACTCTCTTTTGTGATAGCTATAAAGGTGATAAGATAATAACCAAATTGACATAAGGCGCAGTCCCGTAATAAGTACAGGGTCCCAAGAACTTAGGATTGTGAAAAAATCAAGGTTTTGTTGGGTAGCATGATTCCAAAAAAAGTACCATTTTATATTCATTAAAATCATAAAACTGCATGCAAGGAACACTACTGTCAATATCAATATCAACAGTAATTTAGTGATCCCTACAGAATTCCAATTGTACTTTATGTTCAACACCCTATATATGTGGGTTAGTACTATACTGATTACTACATCTAGGATATAGTTAAAGATAGATAGGTAAATAGGGTAATCATGTTTGTTTAAACTGATATATAACCAATATAGAGAAACCAATCCCCATCCTATGATTTGACACTTCCAGTAAAGCGATATTTTGTTTTTTACACCCATATTTCACACAAATTAGTCTATTATATACTACCGTAAAAACAAATTTACATGAGCGTAATAAATCGGGGATAAACGTGATTAAATTATGTTTTGGTTTTTTAAAACAAATGGAGGCTTGCAACTTTCAAAAAATGTCTATCAGGTATTTTTTAACTCAATATGCCAACCAGCCATCCCTAGTAAATAACTAATTCTACAAATACCATACGTATGTTGATCAAGGTTTTTAACGCTAATATCCACTCCAATATCGGGAAGTTAAAAAAGGGGGGGCTAATATCATATTCTAGGGAAAGCCCCCCTTTTTCTTCTAAAATTAAACGCATCATAAACAGCAAATTGCTTTGAATTTGATGCTATATTAAACAGTGTGATGGGTATGGACTAAAATAGGTTAATATAATAGCCTTATCCTATCTGGATTACTGTTGTGAAATGGAATGAGTTTACTAGTTACTCTATAATTGCAGGCAAAATATAATCAGTCATCATTTTATCAACATTAGCATTAGAGCCTGGTTTATTATATGCAGAAGTAGTAATAACGATAACAAAAGGAATATTTTTAAAGATCAGGATCCTATTGCCTCCATTTCCATTACAATAAGATACTTCGTATTCTTTATTATTGACTGTATATGTTTTATTCCAAAATTGGTAGCCATAATATACATCGTCTAAAGCTACTTGTCTAGCTACACTTTTTTTCACCCAATCTTTAGTAAGAATTTGTTTGCCTTTCCATTTGCCTTCGTTCTTATATAGCTGTCCATATTTTGCAAAATCAATAGCTCGCATACGGATACCTCCGCCTGTATACGGAACGTTTTGAGGTGTGTAAAACCATCTGTATTTTGTAATGTCTAATGGAATAAATAATTTTTTGTCAGCATAGGAATCTAGCCCTTCAGGAACTGATTTATGAATGATATCGCCTAGTAAATTTGATCCTGCAGTAAAGTAGGCAAAATCTCTACCGGTTACTTTTGTTTTATGCATGGGTAAATCTAATGTAAACGTTACATAATTATTAGAAGCATGCATTTTATCTTCAGTGCCAGGGCTTTCATAGTCATTATCATTACCAAGAAATCCAGAACTCATTGTTAAAAGTGATTTTAATGTAACAGAATCTTTTTTTGGACTATAATTTTTATATGATTTTAAATCGTAAAAATCTTTTAATAAAGCATTTTCGTCTTTTATAAATCTTTCTTTAATGGCAATTCCTAGTAGTGTAGAGGAAAATGATTTTCCTACTGATCGCGTATTGTGTAAACTATCTCTTGTTGCATTGTTAAAATATTCTTCTATTAAAAGTTCTCCTTCTTTTATCACTACAATGCCATTAATGTCTTCAAATCGACCCTCTGCTATTTTTCTATTGAGTCCTTCAATTTTATTGTGATTAAAGTTAGCTTTAGAAATTTCCCAACCACTATGAGGCTGTATTTTCTGCACAGGTACTAAACTTTCATCGATAACTATTTTAGGAACTTCAACAGCAATATTTCCTCTGGCTAAAAGAGGACTAACTTTTAATGTATCTCCTTCTAAATAGGATCTTACTTCTATACTTAAAGTGTGATTCCCTTCTGTAAATGCATCTTGTCCGCCATTAATTTTCATAAATCGTTGCCACATGAACCACCCCCAAAAATCTATTCGCTCTGGTGTGACTAATGGGATTACTTGCCTAAGTTTTTCTACTTTTTGATTTTTTGTTCCTGCTCCAGTATTTAAGTTTTCTACATAGATTATTTCGTCATTTATTAAATATGTAAATTGAAAATTTCCCTTGCTTAGTAGCGCTTCCTCAGATAGGTTTGGAGCTAATTCTTGAAGGCTTTTTATCAATGGTTTCTTTAAGGTGAAAATAATCGTTAGAAATTCATCTTTAACTAGATTAAAGTTGTTTGAATAATAATCTGAGGTAATTTTACCTTTATGATTTAAAATGTCAATTTCTGAGAAATATAAATTCTCTAGTTCGTTTGAAAGTGTATTCTGTGATTGACTATTATTTTTGCAAAATATCAATAGACAGGTAATAAGGATAAATAAATGATTTGATTTCATAATTGTAATTTGATTTGATGAAAAATGTTGTTTTAAAACAGTATTATTTTTAATATGATTTTTTTCTAAAGAAAACTTTTTTTCATCACCAAGCCTAACAAATATTGGTGTTAGATGTCCTAAACTATAGTATCAGACTATTTTTTAATCTGTGGATGGGGATTAAATTGTAACTAAATGAAACGATAAAAATATTAGGCTTATTTTTAGGTTAGATTAAAACCCACCTATGTTAAAATTTAAGATACATGAGTATATCGCCATATGAGCTTTTCCTAATATTTGTTATTGGTCAGTGTGTTTTTTTGATTTTAGCCATTCAGTATATCCCAAAAAAGCAGACAGGAGCAAATTCGACGATACAGTACTTATTGGCTATTTATAGCTTTTTTTTACTAGAAAGAGCTATAGGCCATGAGTTTGAAAGAGACTTTTTGAGACGATATGGTAATATTATTAATGTTCTATATCTTTTTATTGGACCTCTAGTTTACACTTATATTAGGAGGTTACTTTTTTATAAAAATGGGAACTATCAATTAGCATATTATCATTATTTACCAGCGATATTGTATTTAGTATTCTGTTTTTATCATATTTATATTTATGATTCAATAGAAGATTTGAGCAGTTACTTTAATACTTTATTGTTTTGTAACGACGTCATATTTTTTGTCTTTATTACAGCTTATTTATTCAAATCTAATAGCCTATTAAATTATTATAAGAAAAATGAAGAAGAAGAATTATCCTTTAATCAACTCATCATAAAGTATATAAAAATCATGCTCCTTTGCTTATTGGTGTATATGATTTTTTGGTTGTTAGGTATTGTAGAGCGTTTTGTTATTAAATTACCCATCAATATTAGGTTAATCTGGGATATATCTTGTTTAATCTTTGGAATTCAGATTTATATAGTCGGTTTTTATAATTTAAAACACCCAGAAGTATTTAAAATTAGGTTTCCATTAAATAACATAAGTAAATCTATAAAAAAGAATGAGCTTAATGAAAAAGAAATCCATGAGATTCAAAACTTAATTGATCGTTTTTTTGACAAAGAAAAGGGACATCGACGAGTAGAATTAAGTTTATCCATTTTGGCTAATGAAATTAATTCTACTACCAATAAATTATCATGGGTTCTTAATAATATTTACAAAAAAACCTTTTATGAACTAGTAAATGAATATAGGGTTCAAGATTTTCTTGAAAGACTAGAAAAAAATGATCATAAAGAATTTACACTACTATCCATAGCCTTTGATGTAGGCTTTAACTCTAAATCTACCTTTTACAAGGCTTTTAAAGAGATAACAAACTTAACCCCTACAGCATATATTAAAAACGTTGAGAATTCTAAAAAGACTAAAAACGCATAAATAGTTTTTATTTTAAGCCATACGATATCTAAATAGTCAATATCATTAGGACTTTCTTTAAATACACGAATTTTGAACCCTTCTATAAGGGTAGCTTTTATTTTGCCATTGGCAAATGAAAAGGGCTGGTAGACTTTTGAAATAGGAGCGAAGTGGTGCGCTGGAGTTCTTACTTCTAATTTTCTTGGGTTTTTTTCTTTCTAAAAGTTTCTTTAAAAATGTAATGGAATACTCTTTTTGCAGCTGGGGTAGAGGCGTGGAGGCAAAATGTGTATGGAATGGGATTATTATATCTAATTTTCAAACAATTACGGATTTCCGTAAAGAGTTACTTGTTAAATTTTTATATATTTAAAATTCGATTTTTGAGTAACTAATTTTCCCTAAACATTATCTCAATCTAATATTGTTTTGTAGTAGAAACTACTATAAAACACAATTATTTATGTATGAAAATAACAAAGATTAAAATTGAAAATTACAGGCTTTTAAAACAATTTTTAATTGATTTAGAAGAAATAATGTCTCTTGTAATTGGTAAAAATAATACAGGAAAAACATCCTTACTAACAGTAATAAATAGTTTTTTAAATGGGTCTGAAAAGAGCCGATTTTCTTTTGATGATTTTAATATAGATTTTAAAAATGAATTAAAATCTTTAATCGAAAGGAATTTACCATTAGAATCAGATTATAAGCCCATTGGAATAAAACTTAAACTTTTCATTGAATATGATGAGAGTGATGATTTAACCAACATTAGTAGAGTAATGATGGATTTAGACCCAGATAATAAAACAATAATACTTGGGTACGAATATCATCTGACATATGATGCTTTAGAAAGAATTAAAACCAAATACTCAGAATTTCAAACAAAGGAAGCAGCGAAGAGAACTGAAAATCAAAACTATAAAATAAGAGAGGTTTATGATTTCCTAAAAATATATCAATCAGATTTTTTCAAGTCTAATCGAAAATCTATTGAATACGATAAAATTAATGACAAAGAAAATGATGATGTTTATATCGATTTAGATTCAGAAAAAATTTCTACAAAAGAAATTATCAATTTTAAGTTTATTAGTGCTAAAAGAAGTGTTACCAATAAAGAAAATGATAAAACCTTATCTACACAGACATCTGAAATATATAATCAAACAGAAAAAACAGATGAACAAAATGAACAAATAGAAAAGTTTAAAGATGAGTTAATATCAACAGATTATACTTTATCTACTATTTATGAATCTTTATTTGAAAATGTTGTTGAAAAGGTAAGGAAATTCGGAGGTATTAGAAATGATGACTCGACAATTAGTATAGAATCGTCTTTACAACATAGAGAGTTATTATCAGGAAATACAACGGTAATGTATAAACATAATGATACTACTCTTCCTGAATATAACAATGGTTTAGGGTATATGAATCTGATTAGTATGATTTTTGAAATCGAAATCAAGATTCAAGAATTCAAAAAAAGTAAACTAGAAAGACCATCTGATATTAATTTGTTTTTTATTGAGGAACCTGAAGCTCATACGCACCCTCAGATGCAATATGTTTTCATAAAAAATATAAAATCAATTCTCAATCAAGGTATTACTCGTGAGGACGGAGATAATAGAAAATTACAAACTGTAATTACAACTCATTCTTCTCATATAGTTGCAGAAAGTAATTTTGATGATATTAAATACCTGAAAAAGCGTGAAGAAAATAGTGTGATTTCTAAAAACTTGAGGCAACTTGAAAAAGAATACGTTGATAGTGGAGAGGAAGAAAATTATAGATTTTTAAAGCAATATTTAACGTTGAACAGGTCTGAATTATTCTTTGCTGATAAGGCTATACTAATAGAAGGAGATACAGAAAGGATACTTTTACCTGCTATTATGAAAAAGATAGACCAAGAATCTAGTGATAATCCACTTTTATCTCAGAACATATCTATAGTTGAAGTTGGAGCACATTCTCAAGTATTCGAAAAATTTATCGATTTTATAGATTTAGATAAATGTCTTATTGTTACAGACATAGATAGTAATTATGATGAAATAATATTAGAAGATGATGGAGTTACCATAAAGAGACATAAAAATGGAAATGCCAAGACGAAGAGTATTAAATGTATTGCGAATAATCCAAATGCAAGTTACACTTCTAATAATTCTTTAATTTTTTTTCATAAAAACAATAATGATATTAATTATTACAAAAACCTCTCGTTTGATTGGAAAATATTAAGAAAGAATAGAAAAAAGCAATGGGTTTCAAATCGAAAAGGAAAACTATTATTGGTTTATCAAACAGAAGAAGATAGTTATCACGCTAGAAGTTTTGAAGATGCTTTTTTTAAAATCAATAGAGATTTTATTCTTGAAAACAATTTTCCATCTATAACAAAAAAGTGGCTGAAAAAATATAGAAATAACGAAATCAATGAGTTTACACTTGCAGAAAAAGGGATTGAAAAGAAGCCTCCATTTGCGATAGAAATTTTATTGAACAGTAAGATTTCCTCTGATGGTTTAAAATATTTTATCAATTGGCAAATTCCATTGTATATAAAAGAAGGTTTATTATGGTTGAAACAGTAGAAGAAAACACTCAAGAACTAGATGAGTTTCAACAAATATTGAAACACATTGAAAATGAAGATAATTTTTTATTAAGTGGAGGGGCAGGAAGTGGTAAAACATTTACGCTTGTTCAAGTTATAAAAAAAGTAATTGAAGAATACCCAACTTCAAAAGTTGCTTGTATGACTTATACTAATGCAGCTGTAAAGGAAATAGAGGAAAGAGTAAATCATAAAAATTTAAATGTTACTACTATTCACGACTTTTTATGGGATAACATTAAACATTTTCAAAGAGAGCTCAAAAAAACCTTGGTAGATTTGGCAAATGACGATGAAATAACAAGAATTAAAATTTTAGACACAGAGGTTCCTGCAGATTATTTTAAAGACATTGAAAAAGGAATACAATACAAAGAATATTTAAGATTAGCAGAAGGGATTATATCTCACGATGAATTATTGATTTTAGCGAATCATATGTTTAAGACATATCCAAAACTTAGTGATATACTCAAAGATAAATTTAAATTCATTTTCGTGGATGAGTATCAAGATACTAATCACCTAGTAATAGAGATATTTTTAGACCATTTTAAATTAAGTAGTAAAAGCAATATCATTGGTTTTTTTGGAGATGCAATGCAATCTATTTATGATGATGGTGTTGGAAATTTGGACAATTATAAAGGAGAAGAAGATGGACAAATAAAAGAAGTAAAAAAAGAACAAAATCGAAGAAACCCTAAACTCATAATCGATTTAGCAAATAGATTAAGAACAGATGGCTTGACTCAGACTGAATCTGAAGACTCCAATGCGCCAAATATGGATGATGACGGACAATTGAAACTAGGAGATATTAAATTTTTATATTCAAATGATAATGATATTGAAAAAGTTAAAAATCACTTAGCTTGGGAATTCAATGATGTAAAAAATACAAAAGAGTTAAACTTAACTCATAATCTAATAGCTGATAAAGCTGAAATTCGCAACTTAATGAATATCTACAATAATGATGGCATCCTTAATTATAAGAATCGAATACGTAGACATTTAAGAGATAATCCTATAGAAGAAGATTTATCTGAAAAAACTTTTGGAGAGGTCATAGATATTCTTGGAAATGTAAATCCTACTCCTGTAATGCAACGATTTATTGACGAAAATAAAGAACTATATGAAACAGCTAGAAATGAAAATTGGAATGTCTTTTCAAAGATATATATAGACAAAGACCAACTACTTGATGATAAAAAACAGGATGAAGATGATGAAAATAAAAAAGGTTCAAAAAGAGATACTTTAATTAGACATTTATATAAAATTGAAACAAATATTTTTCTCTACTCTAACAAGCGTTATAATGAATTTTTAAGAGCTACGGATTATCGATTTAATATTAGAACAATCGAAGATAAAAGAAATCTAAAAGCAAATATTGAATCTTTAATTAATGTAGGAGATAAGACTATTGAGCAAATCATTAATGAAGCTAACGATAATGGTTTGTGTTTAATTGAAGACAATCTAAGAAGGTTTATCGCCGAAAAAGAGTATGTCTTTAATAGAGTTAAAAACATAAAGTATAAAGAATTTCAAAAACTATATTCATATTTAGAAGGCTTTACACCTTTTTCTACTCAACATAAAACTAAGGGAGCAGAATTTGATAATGTGTTAGTTATTTTAGACAATGGAGGATGGAATAGTTATAATTTTCAAAATCTATTTTTAGGTTCAGGAACAGAGTCAGTATTAAAAAGAACACAAAAACTATTTTATGTTTGTTGTACTAGGTCTAAAGAAAAACTAGCAATTTATTACAATTCACCAAGTGAAGCAATACTTTCTAAGGCTAGAGAGTGGTTTGGAGAAGCCAACGTTATCTCTTTGTGATTTACTCAAACTTACCAGTTCCATAATTAACCCGTTTTTTAAAGTCAATCACTTCATCTTTTAATTTCTTATTGGCATTTTCAATCAGTTCATTTTGAAGTTTCATAATGCGTAATAAGTCGTGAATGGCATTTAAGTTATCTAGTTGTGTATATACAATTCTCTCTAGGTCAGTTTTGGTATATTTAGGATATGGCATAAAATTTGAAAATAAAGTTATTAACAATAAAAATTTAACTAAAAATTACATTTATATATTCTTAACTTACGTAAAGTTAATTCAAACTTATAAATTAAATTTTCAGAACACAAGTTTAAACTACTAAAAGTTAACTTAAACTTACATTTTAATAAGTATGTATTATATCTTTAAGGTAGAATACATCAAATAATTATGGCAATAGAAAGGATAAATAGAATAAAAGAAGTTTTAGTGATTCAAGGCAAATCGCAAGTTTGGCTTGCGGAAGAATTGGGAAAAAGTACAACTTCTGTAACTGCTTTTTGCAATAATAAATCACAACCACATTTAAAAGATTTAAAAAGAATAGCTGAAATTCTAGATGTGGATATTAGAGAGTTATTAGTTTCTACAAAATGATTGCCTTAGAGTTTCTAAAATCAGAATTAAAAAGTCATAACATGGAGTTAATTGCCAAAATGATAGGAGGGAGGAGATTGATTTTTAATCATAGATAATAAAATATAATTTAATTGTAGATAGAAACAATTGAAATCATTAAAACAATAATAATGAGTAATGAAGATATACGTTGGCATCAACGTTTAAGTAACTATAATAAAGCACTAGCACAGCTTAATAAAGCTATTAAAATTGCTGATGAAAGAGAATTGAGTGAACTAGAACAACAAGGTTTAATTCAATCATTTGAATTCACTCACGAACTAGCTTGGAATGTAATGAAAGATTACTTTTTTTATCAAGGTAACCCAGAAATACGTGGTAGTCGAGATGCAACTAGAGAAGCTTTTAAATTTGATATAATAAGCAACGGAGAAATATGGATGGATATGATTATTAGTCGTAATAAAACTACTCATACTTATGACGAAGAAACTGCTAGTGAAATTGTTAGTAATATATTAAATGACTATGTTGATTTATTCAACAATTTCAGCTATAAAATGATTGAATTAAGAGAAGGAGAGCAACAAAATTTATTTGAAGAAGAATAATGAAATATGGTTTGAGTAATATGTCAATCGAAAAAATACTTGAAGTATTTAGAGCTAACTCAGAAATAAAAGAAGCTGTTATTTTTGGATCTCGAGCTAAGGGTAATTACCGAGAAGGTTCAGATGTCGATATCACTTTGAAAGGAGAACAATTAACTTTTGATAAATTATTAAGGATTGAAAGTCAACTAGAAGATAAATTCTTACCATATAAATTTGATTTATCTATATTTAAAAATATTGATAATAAAGAATTAATTGAACATATAAACAGAGTTGGTAAAATATTTTATAATCGAAGAGTTTTATAAACTTATTAACATTATGTAAAATAGAACGACGGATCTAAAACGGCCTCATAAAACTTTGGTAAAACAATAGGCGAATGAGCGTGCATATTTTAGAGAGCTGGCAATACATAGTCTATATGTTTCAAAGCTTTAAAGCAAGTTCCAAGCAATCTTAACCAGTTCCAATGTTTTCTAAAATATAGCGATTGAGCCGTACATTGTTTCCAAAGTTTTGTGCAGCCTTGATTTTTTTGTTTCTTTTTTCATCAAGGAAAAAAGATATGCAAACACTTAAAAGCTTTAAACAAAAGACGGATTAGAGCAAGTATACAGATTATTTAAAGATGATTGATTTTAAATACCTTCCTTTAAAAATAATTTGTACTCTTGCGTAACGCTTGACGAGAATCGCTCAGAAAAAAATCTTGAAGGATTTTCCCCGAATACGCGAATTTCAAACAAAAGGCAAAAGCTTAGCTTTTTTTGGTGTGGCCAAGCGGTGGCGAATTGTGGTTAAAATAAATTGCCATAAAGCAATTTGATTTTATTTAGCAATCTGGCGGTTGGGCGCGGCAATTTTACATAGCGTCTAATTATAGCTACAAATAGCCAAGGCTTGAACCAAAGCCAAGAGCCCAATGTGTAATGACCCCCAGATAATGTATAAATGGAACAGACTGGATTTCCTGGGATATTTTACATAATATGGAATTATAGCTATCAAATGGCACGATTGGGCAAATGGCTACACAAGAACATTTGTACTATAATGTTCTGCGTTATGTAACTTTGCTTTGGTGAAAAGCGAAGTTCCTTTCTCAAATTTTCTTTAATTTTTTTCTTTCTAAAAGTTTGTTTAAAAATGTAATGGAATACTTTTTTTGCAGAAAGGGCAGAGAAGTGGAAGCAAAATGTGTATGGAATGGCGTTACATATTCAAAAACATCATTTTAAAACATTATTATTGTTTTAATATTGTATTTTTAATATTTTTTTACTATATTTGCATAAATAATTAATAATTAAAACAATTTTATTGTTGTAAATATGCTAATAAAGTTTAAAGTATCTAATTATCTCTCTTTTAATGAGACTGTTGAATTTAATATGCTAGCGGGAAATGTCCGTAGGCATTCTCAACATATTCATAATTTTAAGGGACATAGATTGCTTAAATCATCTGTTGTTTATGGGTCAAATGGCTCAGGAAAGTCTAATTTAATTCACGCTATGGGGTTGCTAGAAGAAATAGTTGCCCACGGAGAACTTAATAGTTTTACAGATAATAATAAGTTTAAATTAAATCCAAGTAATCTAGACTTACCAATAAAATTAGAAATAGAATTTATCACAAATAATAGAGGGTATTCTTATGGAATTGAGTTTCACGAAAATTTAATTAAAAAGGAATGGTTAAAAAAATTAGAATTTGGAAAAAAAGATGATTTGATATTATTTAGACGTGAAAGTAAATCGAATGACAAAATCAAGTTAACTTTTGCAGATAAGTATTTGAAATCTGAAAAAAACAAGGTTTTAAGAGAGGTTTATCAAGATGATTTATTAACTAAAGATTTGCCTTTTATATTCTTGGCAAAAACACAAAAATTCAAGGAGATATCAGAAGCTTATGAATGGATTACCAATAAAATGGTTTTCATTTTTACTGGAGTCAAGTTTAGGGGTTTAGCAGGTATAATGAATCGAGATATTGAATTTAGGGATTTCACTAATAAATTAATAGGAGATTTAGGTACAGGAATAAAAGAGCTTAGAATAAAAACTATTGATTTTGACAGCTATTTTGGTGAAGATAATTTAGCAGAAAAAGAACGTGTTCTTAAATCTGTAATGGATGGAGAAGAAGAAATGATAGGAGATTATTATTCAAATGCGATAGCATATTTAGATGATAATGGCAAACCAATTGTTAAAAAATTATATAGTATACACGAAAGTCCAGATTATGGAGAAATAGAATTTGAACTTTATGAAGAATCCGAAGGGTCTTTACGGTTATTAGATTTTCTTCCTGCTTTTCATATGGCTTTGAATTATGAGTATACTATTATTATTGATGAAATTGACCAGAGTATTCATGTCAATTTATTAAAAGAATTAGTTTCTAAATTACAAGAAAAAGGAGATTTGAAAGGTCAAATAATATTTACAACTCACGAATCAAACCTTTTAGACCTTGATATTTTTAGACAGGACGAAATATGGTTTACAGAAAAAGATATAAAAGGAGCCACACATTTATGTCAATTAAGTGATTTTGATATAAGAACAGAAATGGATGTTACAAAAGGGTATTTGTCTGGTAAGTTTGGGGCAATACCTTTTTTAGGGAATTTTAAAGATTTTAAAAAAATAGAAAATAAAAAAAAACCAAAATGATTTCAGGCATTTTGGTTTATAATTTTAAATAGTTGTTGCTTAAATAATGATGTTTATCAGTTTTTAATTAGAGGTTTACGTTCTTTAAATTAAAAAAATGACATCTAAATTATTAAGACTTTTTGTTTAGATATTTGTCGGTATCTAAAACAAATATAGTAAAAATGTAAACAATCATTTTATATAGTTGAATTTTAAATTTTGATATCGTAGAAAACAGGTAATTACAATTCGGATTATACATAGAATAATAACTATTCTATAATAGAGCTCCCCAACAAGGGAGCTTCATATGATATTATAAATTAAAAAAAAATAAAATGACAAATATTAGTACATTTTTTAAACTTGGCAGTCAACAGCCAAAACTTGATTTTGTTGACATTAAACTTAATACAGATAACCTTTTATTTATTGACCCTAGATTGATTGAAAGTTCTAATGGTTTGATTGCGAAAAAAATGCAATTAAGAATAGAAGCTTTTTGGGGAGAACTCATAAAGAATGTTAAATCTAAAGATGTAAAAAAGATTTATTATTTACTATCTGGTTTGAAAGAACCAAATGAAACTAGGTTAGGTTATGCTTTTAGTAAACCACAAGGTAACTCTGTAGCGGATAAGCTTAAACCCAAAATAGTAGATGCTATTCAAAGAAATAAAGCTGTTAGAAGTGGCGTTTTAAGTCATTTTTCAGATGTAGAACTTTTTATAGAGGATGTTGGTTCTGATAGAATATCAGATATTACAACCAAAATAATAAAGGAAGTTTTAATTGAATATACTCAAGAGCAATGTAGGCTACATAAGATTCCTATGAAAGTTGTAAATCAAGATGATATTTTTGATTATAAAACTCTTAAATGGAAAAAACAAAAAGTTGAATTGCCCGTGTATCATAATAAGTCGATAATTTTTGTTCCTAAAAATTTAGTAAGATTAGAAGGAGTTGCGGGACAGAATTTAGCTTGCTTTTATAGATATGCAATTAGAAATTTTATCGTTCACGATAAGGATATGTTAGAAGATGTTAGTGCTTCCGGAAATGATGGTAAAATTTTACTAAGAGATGTTAAACAACTGCATCCTATTTCTAAAGATTCTTTAACAAATTGGGGAATTAAATATGGAAAGCTATTAGTGGATTATAAGACTGACCATTTAAACGGGAGGTTAAAACCTCTAACTGATGGTGATATTATGGATATTGTATACGGTAAAGGGTTGTCAAAGGCAAGTTAGAAGTATCAATTTATTCAGAAAAGAGCAGACTTAATTACTATTAAGTTTGCTCTTTTCATTTACCATAATTAACCCGTTTCTTAAAATCAATTACTTCGTCCTTTAGTTTTTTATTTGCATTTTCAATAAGCTCGTTTTGCATTTTCATAATACGTAACAAATCGTGAATGGCATTTAAATTATCTAGTTGTGTATACACAATTTTCTCAAGGTCGGCTTTAGTGTATTTAGGATATGGCATAAAATTTGAAATAAAGTTATTAACAATAAAAATTCAATTAAAAATTACATTTATATAATTTTAACTTATACAAAGTTAATTCAAACTTATAAATTATATTTTAAAAATGCAAGTTTAGATTACTAAAAATTAACTTAAACTTATGTTTTATTAAGTATGTATTATATATTTAAAGTAGAATACATCAAATAATTATGGCAATAGAAAGGATAAATAGAATAAAAGAAGTATTAGTAATTCAAGGAAAATCGCAAGTGTGGCTTGCGGAAGAATTGGGGAAAAGCACGACTTCTGTAACAGCTTTTTGCAATAATAAATCACAGCCACATTTAAAGGACTTAAAAAGGATTGCAGAAATACTTGATGTAGATATTAGAGAGTTATTAGTTTCTACAAAATGATTGCCTTAGAGTTCCTAAAATCAGAATTAAAAAGTCATAATCTTGAATTAACTCCTAAAACCGATGGGAGGGAAGGGGTTGACTTTTTAATAGGAGACAACCAAATATACCTACAACCATTAGATTTAGACATTATAAAACAAAGTATCAAAATCTCAAAACAAGATTTAGGAAAACTCAACGATAACTTGTTTATTGCCTTAGTATTAATTCTGGAAAAACAACCAAGAGTTGTGTATTTAATTTCTTCCAAAGAATTACAAGATTCTAGCAACAATTTCTTTGTAAATAACGAGGTAAGTTTAATGCCCAGTTTATCTAATTGGGAAATCAAAATATCAAGCAAGTCCATTGAAGAGCTTGAAAAATATGCTTTAAACAATATGGTTAGCAAACTAAAAGTTTAGTTTTATAACATTATGTAAAATAGAGCTTATGTTTTTACCCAGATGAAGCGATGGCAAAACGGCCTCAGAAAACTTTGGCTAAAACAATAGGTGAATGAGCGTACATATTTTAGAGGGCTAGCAATAGATACTCTTAATAATCTCAGAATTTTAAAGCAAGTTCTAAGCAATCTTGAAACGTTCCAATGTTTTCTAAAATATAGAGATTGAGCCGTACATTGTTTCCAAAGGTTTGTGCAGCCTTGATTTTTTTGTTTCTTTTTGTATCAAGACAAAAAGATATGCAAACTCTAAAAATGTTTAATTATAATTCTATAGTAAACAAGTGTATAGAAATTTTAGAGCGTGGATTTGAGCTAGGGAAAATTTTATACTCTTGTGGCAAGCTTACGAGAATGTCGTAGAAAAAAATCTTGCAGGATTTTCCTCGAATACGAGAATTATAATTAAGAGCAAAAGGTTTAGCTTTTTTTGGTGTGGCCAAGCGGTGGCAAATTGAGTTTAAAAATAAATGCCATAAAGCATTTAATTTTTTAAAAACAATAAAGCGGTTGGGCGCGGCAATTTTACATAGCGTCTAATTATAGCTACAAATAGCCAAGGCTTGAACCAAAGCCAAAGGCAAAATGTGAAATGACCCCCAGACGATGTATAAATGGAACAGACGGGACTTCCTGGGATATTTTACATAATATGGAATTATAGCTATCAAATGGCCCGATTGGGCAAATGGCTACACATGAACATTTGTACTATAATTTATATTATGTAAAATAGAATAATTCCAATACTGCCCTATATCGTATTTAATCTAACAAAAAACTTCCCTATAGAAATGCTATACGGAAGTTTTAAAACGATTCTAAGAATCTATGTATATGTACTGTTTCTAGTTTACAGCTTGGACAATTTCTTTTGGGCCGTTTTGCCTAAGACACTATCAGGATCGAGATCAATTACTTTTTGATATGAAGCTTTTGCTTTTTCTATCAGTTTCATTTGTTCTTGGACACTCGCTACGGTATGCCATGCTGTGGTGGATGTGGGAAAAACGTCTGCGACCAGTTCTAAGATATACAACCCGCCTTCTGTATTACCTATTTGGTATAGTCGATAACCGGCTTCGCTAAACTCACTTTCAAAATCATAGTATTTGTACGCTGGATTCTGAGCGATTTCTTTGGAGGCTGTACGCAATTCGGTGTATTTTCCTTCTATAAATAATTGCCTTAGGTATTCTAATGGATTCAAAATAAACCCATCGTCCTTATATCCCAGCGCTGCTTGTAGCACCGGATCCTGGTTGGTACGATATTCCTCGGATGTCATGCTTACCGCAAGGTTTGGAATGGTCGCATCTTTGTTTTCCCATTGTGGGTAGTCTTGCCACCAGGCATACGACAAGTACGCATTTAGTTGAGAATGAGGTAATGTCACTTTTCGGGCATCTCCATAAAAATTTACATTTTCAGACGTGGGCTCTCCTATCAGTATGGCTTCGGTATAGTTTCCGATTTCGTTGGTAAGATTCTGACAGGCAGAAAAGGTATTACGTCCTATGATATAAAAGAATTTCCCTTTGGTATTGATCTTTGGGCGCGCCATAATTCCTTTGATTAATGGCTTGTTGTTATAGTTATTCCCGCCTCCGTTCAAACGTACGTCATAGATAAAGGAATCGATCTCATGACTATCGACAAACGCAAATAAACGGGTATAAAAATCACTTAGTGATTCGTTATTAGGATCATTAAATACAGAACTTTGACGTACGTATAGGGTTTTGGTATCGGCTAAGTATTCAAAAAAGTAGAACTTGTCTTTCAGGTGCTTTAAATAGAGCGGTGTCTCCTTTTGATCCCGCATACTGATCCACGCTTCGTTAGGTAGTGTCCATCCATAATCTCGGGATAATGAATCCAGTGGAATTTCGTTAAACGACTGCTCATAGGTGACTCCGTTGTTTTCTAAGGTCATGGTAATGGCAGTTTGTAAGGAAGGAGTCACTCCCTGAGCGTGTAAAATAGCGGGAATAGTTAAAAATCGTAGTCCATAGCCTCGGAAATACTGCTCATTTTCTACAGGTACGACCGGGCGAACCATTTCTAAGGCTTTGTCTATAGGAATTCCTTCTACGGCCACTACCCGTGCCCCTAGTGCCTTTGCATAGGCTTTTTGAGTCCCTTCGATAAAGACGCCATCCGAAAAATGATAGAGGTTGACAGGTAATGCTTTCCCATTGGTAATCGAACCAAAAGGTACTTGTGAATGCCCGTATTCAAATAAAGAAACGATACGTGAGATTGCGACCGGAATCTCATGCGCTTCCATATCTGGGATCGCTTCATATAATTTGTCTACCTCCGTATCAAAAGTCTCGGCGGTTACTTTTTTAAATAAAAACGAATACTCCTTATGTACGTTGTCTTGTAAATAACGGAGATCTTCTTGCCACTGACTGGCTGTTATCGATTCCTGCGCGACTAGTGGCATCAGTAGGACCGATAAAAAAAGAAAAATACTTGTGAGAGTCGTGTGCATACTATGTGATTTCATTTGTATTGGTTTTGATTGATACCTCAAAGATGGCTTCAAATAGCAGTATCTACCAGCATTCTCTGTTGAATTGTAGTAATTCTATCTTGAATTGTATCATGTATCTATTGAAGGTGTAAACTATGGTATGCGTTGCTATATACGCTTTCGCGAAAGCGTATACCTCCATTATCTATTCCTAGGCGATCTTTAACATCTTTCTGCGTATTTTATCTCTTTATAATATAGAGCGCCCTCATATTATAGCCGTATTTTTGCAGGATGCAAAAAAGATCTCAAGTAGAATTTGTCGCTTTAATGGCTTCTCTCATGTCTATTGCGGCACTGGCACTAGATGCCATTCTTCCTGCTTTAGACACTATCGGAATGGCTATTGGGATAACAGATTCTGTAGATAATCAGTTGTTGGTGGTGATGCTGTTTCTAGGCTTAGGGATCGGGCCATTATTTTTTGGACCTATATCCGATACAAAAGGCCGTAAGCCTATCGTTTATATGGGATTTGCAGTCTTTATTATTGCAAGTTTTATCTGTGTATATGCAAAGAGTCTGGAAGTAATGATCCTCGGTAGAATCCTGCAAGGGATCGGCTTATCGGCGCCACGTACCATTTGTATAGCGATTATACGAGATATGTATAATGGCGATTATATGGCGCGTATCATGTCATTTGTAACCGTAGTTTTTATACTCGTTCCTGTCATAGCGCCTACCTTAGGAAAACTTCTATTAGATAGTTACAACTGGCAGAGTATTTTTTATGTGCAGATCCTTTTTAGTATTCTGGTATCGCTATGGTTCTGGCGAAGACAACCAGAAACCTTATCTCCAGATCATAAAACCCCCTTTACTCCCACTTCCTATATTACTGGTTGTAAAGAGGTTATCAAAAACAAGGTTGCCATGGGATATACGATTATCTCTGGGTTTATCGTAGGGTCCTTTTTGGTATATCTAAGTAGTTCTCAGCAAATTTTTGAAATCCAATACAACTTAAAAGAGCTTTTTCCGTACCTCTTTGCAGCCACAGCTTCTTCGGTAGGTGCTTCTATATACCTCAATGGTTCTTTGGTATTACGGTTTGGAATGAAACAGCTGGTTAGAATCTCTCTGTATGCATATTTTGGGATCCCCCTACTCTATGTGCTTTTATTCTCTTCTGGTGTAAATCCAGGTATTGGTGTATTTATAAGTTTTTGCTGTATACAGTTTGGTGCTGTAGGTTTTCTTTTTGGAAATCTCAGAGCGCTAGCCATGGAACCTTTAGGGCATATCGCTGGTATGGCAGCGGCAATTATTGGATTTATTACCACCTTAATGGCAGTTCCTATCAGTATTTTTATAGGGAGTTTTATTAAGACTTCTTCCCTCCCACTGTTTATAGGGTTTTTGATCTGTGGCGCACTATCTGTAGGGATTCTATTATGGATACATAAAATTACCAGAACTACCAAATATTATCAGGCTTCCTCATAGCCATTCTAATCGTCTAGTAATTCACTATCGTATACAAGTACTTTTGACCATAAATGGGAGGATTCGGCGATAAACTGTTTGTGAGCGGCTTCCTCCTGATACTGGTCTTGTGCGGCTTTATCTTTAAAGGTAAGCAACAGACTATAGGTATACGTATTGTCTATTACTTCCCTGTCTGTAGCTGCAGGAACACCTATATGTCGGGTCGTTATATATGGTGATTGATCGATAAATGAACGCAAAGAGGTTTCAAATGCTTGTCGATGTTCAATATTATCTGGCTGGTGTAACCAGAAGTAGACCGTATGTGCAAATGATCCTGGAAGTACTTCTGAAGAACTCTTAGGTTGTGTACAACTTACTGCACAGAGGATGAGAATATAGAAAAGACGTAATTTCATACGAATGCTTTTAGGTTTTACTACGTCTAATGTAGTACTTTTATAACATAGTTTTCTAATCGTATACTGCATGAAATTTACCGCGCTCTTTATTCTCCTATGTATTGTGATGCCTCTTGAAGCACAACAAGCATCAATTCAGGAAGCAACAGCTTCTATCCGTTTTGTTTTTGAAGATAAAGATGTCGACGGAACCCTCGGTGATTTTCAATTTACAGGTACTATTGATCCCAATGCTATTACTACGGCTTCGATTGCCGGTTCGGTAGCTACAGAAACTTTGGATACCGATAATTGGCTTCGCAATAGACATTTACGTGGTAAAAAATACTTTAATGCTGGTGCATACCCACGTATCTCATTTACCAGTCATAGTATAGAGGTGACCGATAGCGGTTTTAGCGTAAGCGGAACCCTTACTCTCAAAGGTGTTACAAAAAATATTGTATGGGAGTTTACAGACAGTACTACCGAGTTTACAGGAACAACCGCTATAAACACTCAAGACTATGGAATTTCTATTTATGATGAGCGGTCACGAAACATTGTATCCATCACCATCGTAATGCCATATACGGGATATTGAACTATTGATAACTGGATAGTATCGGTTTCTTGTTATAGCTTTCGCGAAAGCGCACTTACAATCCCTACCTGATCCTTAGATGCATACGCTACAATAGATAACGTATCCTCTGCAGCAATCCAATCGGGGAGCTGTAGATAGGCAGTTCCTTCTGTCGTGGTGGCGCTTACTGTTTTTTCGGCAATGACTATATGTGAATTGGTAAGGGTTTTATTACGGTTCTCCCCTCTTCGTACTTCAGTCGTCTTCTCTTTTACGGTAATAGCAAAAGTGAGTTCATGTGCTAGGGATGTATCTGAAAGGGTATAATCTACAACTACTTTTTTTCCTTCTGTAACTACTTTGGGAAGTGTGAGGGATACCGCATCGGCTACCGTAGAAGGTTGTTGTATGGCTCTATATAAGGCAGGTCTGTCGGATCCAGTATAATGATTACGTCCATTAATGACAGCTTGTGGAGTGTATACATTACGAGATCGGAATTTTTGCGCATAGTCATACTGCTTTTGCGTAAATGCCTTGGTTGCAAATGGGTCTTTCCATCCTATATAATCCCAATAATCTACATGATAGGATAAGGTAATGACATCGGCTCCATATTCTTCCTGTATCTGAGCGAGAAGTGCATCTGCAGGAGGGCAACTACTGCAACCCTGAGACGTAAATAATTCGATAACGACGGGTGTGGTTTGTGAAAAGGCATGTACTTGAAACATAAGAAATATTCCTAAGATCCATTTTTGTGAGATATGCATAGCGTTCTTTTTATAAGTAAGTCTTGCGATGCTTATAAGCCTTACGGCTATGCAATAAAAAACTCGACCTAAGCCGAGTTTTAAAGATATAGTTAGTAGTTAGAAAACTTAAAATCCTTTTTTCTTTTGTGCCTGAAGTCCCGTTTTGGCATTTTTCATCGACGGAGATGAATGTTTCTTTATTAATACCAATTGCTCCTTGTCAAAGTAATCACTCATCGTAATATCTTTAGGAGGGTTTGCTTTTAAGTCCTTTGTAAAAGTACCTGCTTCTATTTTTCCTTTATTTACAAAATAGTCTAACAGAATTAATTTCTGTTCCTTAGATAAAGGTTTCAGCTTTTGAACTTCGGCAACTTTTGCCTTTGCTTCTACTGTTATAGACTTAACCGTAGCTTTCTCCTGTGCTTGTACAGATACATATGTAATACAGGCTAGAAAGAATAATAGTATTTTTTTCATGATATGTTTTTATTTATAGTTTTGGGATGTGTAATATACAAAAAAATGTAGTGTCCATTATAGTATGCCCCAAACTATGCTGAGTTACGACTTGCATTGATATTACCAAATAATGAACGGGTGACCATTTTTTCAAAACGCGTTAATTCTTTTGCATCTATAGCTTCGCTTTTTTGGATACGTTGTATCTCTCGTAATGCATATTGCTGTATGGTTAATAATGGTAATACGATACGCTCACGCTCCTGTATAGAAGCACGTCCAGCTTTTTCATTATCCATAAGTTCTTTATTACCTGATACTTCAAGCATAAGACGTTTACTCAAGGTATATTCTTCATAAATCATAGACCAGAAAGCTCCAAACTCCTCATCTTCTTTCATATATGCTGTCAAGCCAAAGAAAGATTTTGTCAAACTCATCATACTATTCTCCAAAAGGGTTCTGAAAAAAGCACTGTCTGTATATAATTGCTTGATTGCATCTAGTTTGCCTTTCTTTTCATAATGTGCGAGTGCTGTTCCTACTCCATAAAATCCAGGTACATTCTGCTTGAGCTGACTCCAGGAGCCTACAAAAGGGATGGCTCGTAAATCTCCAAAATCAAGCGTTGCTTTTTGAGATCGCTTGCTAGGTCTACTTCCTATATTAGTTTTTGCATAATATTTAAGCGTACTCATACGCTCTAAATAAGGAATAAACTTAGGATGGTTTTTAAAATCGGTATACGCTTGGTAACTGATACTCGCCATCTCATCTAGTATTGCTCTATTTCCAGAAGTGATATCATTTTTTGATGACGTAAATACTTCATTTGCCACACCACTACTCAACAATTGTTCTAGGTTATACTGACAAGAATCTAAGGTTCCAAAATTAGAACTTATTGTTTGTCCCTGTACTGTAATTTGGATTTCTTCGGCTTCTATCGTAGATCCTAAAGAGGCATAAAACTGATGTGTTTTTCCGCCTCCACGTGCTGGTGGTCCTCCACGGCCATCAAAAAATAGGACTTTAATACCATACGCTCTGGAGACTTTAGTCAACGCTTCTTTTGCTTTAAAAATACTCCAGTTGGCCATTAAATAGCCTCCATCTTTTGTCCCATCACTGAAACCTAGCATAATCGTCTGGCAGTTATCTCTGCGTTTGAGATGTGCTGCATAGGCAGGATTGGTATAGAGTTCTTCCATCACAGCTGGTGCCTTGATAAGATCAGGGACGGTTTCAAAAAGCGGAACAACATCGGCTGTAGGGACTTCCCAATCACATAATCGGATAAAACTAAAGGCCTGCATCACATGCAATGCTTTTTGAGAATTGCTTATAATATACCGGTTTGCTCCTTGTTCTCCATTGGTCTTTTGGATAGATTTCATCGCATGGATAGATCCTAGTGTTTTTGCAACGACTTCATCTTCAAAATCTTCTGGGTGTAACTGCCCTTTGATCGTATTTAAAAATTGTATTTGTTCTTCATCAGACTGTAATAAGTATCCTTCTGGAAAAAGTGGCTTCCCTCCTACCGTTGCATGATGTACCAGGTATTCAAAAACTTTGTGATGCACACTGGAATCTTGTCTGATATCCAATGTAGCAAAGTGAAGTCCAAAGAGCTCTACTTTATGTATAATACTATCGATCTTATCGATATATAAACTCTGGTGTTGCTCACGTACAATCGTTCGTACTTCTTTTAATTCTTTAAGAATCTCACCTTGGGTAAACGGCAAAGGCCCTTCTGTAAAAATGGCATCGTAGAATTGTTTTTCTAAGAGGCCTAATCGCTTATGGGTCCCTTCAAAAGTAATACGTCTTCGTAATTCTCTCAGGTCACGGTAATAATTCTTAATAACCGAACTCCGTAAACGCTGGGCAACTTTTAAAGTAATCGCTGTGGTGACAAATGGATTTCCATCTCTATCGCCTCCAGGCCAAAAACCAAGGGTTACCAGTCTATTATCAAAACTTTCGTCTTGTACCAGATGTTGATGTAAATAGTCATATATATATCCTGCACTCTGATAAAAAACGTTTTCCAAATACCAGATAAGGCTCACTGCCTCATCATAAGGGCTTGGTTTTTCTTTTTTAAAGAAAGGGGTTTTCCCCAGCTGTGCCAGTAATAGCTTAATTTCTTCCAGATTATCTTCTCGTACAGCGGCACTTAAATCATTGATAATTCCTAAGACAACTCCAGGATAAAACTGTGTCGGATGTGCAGTAAGCACAGGTCGGATACGGAATCGTTTTAAATAGGCAATAAGTGCCTCTTTTTTACCTAGTGCTTCGGCTTCTTCTTTAATATTACGTAGTGTCCCGCGTCCATCCATATTATTTACAATACGATAACTCGCATCTTCAATGGCATCAAAAAGGACAACCTGGCGTTCTATATACTGTATAAACTTAAAAAGTAAATCTAATCTTTCTTCTTCGGTAGCATCCCGCATATACCTATCAAAAAAATGATGTACAATCTGTGTCGGATTTTTATTCATAGAATAGCCCGATTTACAAATCTCATGAAACAGCGGTAATAAGACACCTGTATTGGTAATTCCATCAAACGGAAGTGTCATAAAAATACCGTTAAATACATCATATTTTGATTTAACATGGGTGTTAAAACGTTCCTCTTTGGGTAATCTAGACATAGTCACAATTTTAATTGAAAATTACTGCTTTCTATTCAGAAGTACACTATGCACTTTCGGTTTTAATAAATATGCAATAGGAGTACGCTTTCGCGAAAGCGTACTAACAAATCTTTAATATGCAATCGTTATCGTTACTAAAATTATAGGTAATATCTCCGCCTCCAGATGAAACAACTCTGAAACAAATACGTTATTTTCGTAGTTATGATTCGAATTTTTGTTGTTTTTATAAGTTTATTGATCTCTTGCAGTGTACAATCACAAGATCTTGCGATATTAAAATATAAGGGCGGTGGTGACTGGTACTCCAACCCTACTTCTGTTCCAAACCTTATCGCTTTTTGTAATGAAAATATTCAAACAGCTATAAATGAAAAGCCAGAAACGGTGGACCCTGGGAGTATTGATATTTTTCAGTTTCCGATGCTGCATATGACTGGACATGGAAATGTCTTCTTCTCTGATGAAGATGCTGAGAACCTTCGTAATTACTTACAAAGTGGCGGGTTTTTGCATATCGATGATAATTATGGAATGTCGCAATATCTGCCTAAAGAATTACAAAAGATTTTCCCAGATCAAGAACTTACAGAATTACCTGCTTCACACCCTATTTTTAGTATTGCCTATGCATTTCCGCAAGGACTTCCCAAAATACATGAACATGACGGAAAACGACCACAAGCACTCGGGCTCTTTTATGAAGATCGACTAGTGGTATTGTTTACTACAGAGAGTGATCTGGGTGATGGTTGGGAAGACCCTGAAGTACACAATGACCCTGCATCTGTACGTCAGAAAGCACTAAGAATGGGAGCTAATATCGTAAAATATGCTTTTGAACATTAAGCAATGAAACTTTATTATTACTGCAGTTCCTGTCAAAAAGAAAATAGTTTTACTACAAAAGCTACAAATCGTTTTGAGCTTCAAAACGAAAGAGGAAATCATATCAATGAGCGATGTAAAAAATGTGGAACCATCGTAAAACGACGAATAAATAGAGTATATGCAAAAGCAAATAAAATGTATATACTTGGGGGCTTAGGTATAGGTGTCCTTTGTACTGTATTGCTTTGGGAACTTGGATGGGTAGCTACGTTAACGTTTACCATCCCGATTATTATAGCTAGATCGACAGAGATTACAGCGAGTAAATTCAATAAGGTGATGGTCGATGACAAAGAATAATCAATTACACCATACTGCGCATCGTCCTGTAAAAGATCCTAAAGAAATTGTTCTTTTTTGTGATCATGTAAAAGGCCCTGCAAACATAGGGTCACTTTTTAGACTCGCCGATGCATTTGCAGTTTCAGAAATTGTATTTTTTGGGACTTCGGTTGATCTTACCAGTAGTAGACTTAAGAAAACTGCACGTACTACTCAACAACATATAAGCTATAGAGAGGGTGTAAATATCTCTAAAGAATTAGAAAGCTATCATAACGAGCAATTTACAAGCATTGCGTTAGAAATTACATCATCCAGCACGCCTATAAAAGCTTTACATACTACAGACATAAAAAAAATAATACTCATTATAGGTGACGAAAATTATGGGATCTCTGACACACTATTATCACAGGTACATCATACCATTCATATTCCCATGTTTGGAAAAAACAGCAGTATGAATGTAGCGCAAGCTACAGCGATTGCTATTTATGAATTACAACAACCATCATAGATCTTAATCAAATTATTCTGTCGCGTTTACCCACTCAAAATTCCTATATTTATCCTAATGAAATCAAACACTATTACGTACGGCATTTTACGAGCAGTAGGCATTTTAGTCGGTATTGCTATTCTATTATATTTTCTTTATTCTATACGTAGTGTTCTGGCATACATTGCAATAGCGGGTGTTATCTCATTAATAGGTAGACCTATTATATTATTTCTAAGACGTAAGCTTAAATTCAAAAACGGACTTGCTGTTTCGGTTGCTATGCTAGTCATTTTTGGGATACTCATTGGTATTATGGGGATGTTTATTCCATTAATAGCAGAGCAAGGTCAGAACTTATCATTACTTAACCTCGATGGATTAAGAGATAATCTAACATCTTTATTTAATCAGGTAAACCAGTATTTTTCATCTAGAGATATTGACTTATTTAAAACCTTAGAAAGTATGGATCTAGGGTCGACTTTTAGTTTTGGAGCCATTCCCAATCTTCTTAATAGTGTATTGGGAGCTTTGGGCTCATTGAGTATTGGACTTTTTTCGGTGATTTTTATCTCTTTCTTCTTTATGAAAGATAGTGCGCTACTCCATCAAGGGATTATGGCCTTGGTTAAAGACGAAAACGAGTATAGAGCAACACAATCCTTCAATAAAATCAAAGATTTACTCTCTCGTTATTTTTTAGGCCTTCTTTTGCAAATCCTTGTTCTATTTGTTTTATACATCACTATTCTCCTCATATTTGGGATAAAAAACGCATTGGTTATTGCATTCTTATGCGCCTTACTTAATCTTATACCCTATGTAGGGCCTCTTATAGGAGGCGTGATTATTCTTGTGCTATCTATGTCTAGTAATCTAGGGATGGATTTTCAAACAGTCATCCTCCCTACTACTATCAAAGTGATGATTGGGTATATGATCGCTCAACTTATCGACAATTTTATAAGTCAGCCATTTATATTTAGTAATAGTGTAAAATCACATCCTTTAGAAATATTCCTGATTATTATTATTGCAGGATTGTTATTTGGAGTGGTAGGGATGATTGTAGCAATCCCAGTATATACAGCTCTTAAAGTTATTGCCAAGGAGTTTATTCCCGATTTTAAAATTGTCAAGAAACTCACTCGTAACCTCTAATGAATAGTGCCGTATTACGTCCTGAAGTTCAAGCATTTTTAAAAGAAAATGAACATACGGCGATTACCACTTTCCTTTTAAAAGGGAGCCCTTTTGAGGATATTTCTATCCAAGAACTCACACAACAATTAGAAGGAAAACGCAAAGCCAAACATAAACTTCCACTCTGGTATCAAACGGATGGTATTCTATTTCCTCCAAAAATTCATCTAGAACAGACATCGTCAGAAGTTACAGCAGCATACAAAGCGAGTTTAATGCGCAATAAGACCCTAGCAGATCTAACGGGAGGTTTAGGAATAGATACCTATTATTTTTCAAAAAAAATAGCTCAAGTGACTCATATAGAAATGGATATGCCGTTATCTGCTTTCGCCAAAGCAAACTTTGAACGCCTCAATGCTACTTCTATTAAATGTATAGTAGGAAACGCTATAGACTATATAAAATCAAGTGAAATAGTATTTGACACCTTGTATGCAGATCCCGGTAGACGGTCAGATGCCAAAGGAAAAGTATTTATGCTTAAGGATTGTTTGCCTAATATCCCTGAGCATCTGGATATGCTTCTATCCAAATGCAAGATTCTTTGGGTAAAAACAGCGCCTATTCTAGACATTACAGCTGGTTTAAAAGAGCTTCGCCATGTCACTGAAATTCATATCGTAGCTGTAAAAAATGAAGTCAAAGAACTTTTATGGTGTATTGAGTCTAAAAAAACTACAGAAGATATTCATATTACTACCGTAAATATTAAAAACGAAAAAAAAGAATCCTATGGCTTTTCCAGTACCGAAATGAACCTTGCGGTTCCCACCTATTCTTTACCCAAACATTATCTATACGAACCCAATGCATCCCTTATGAAATCTGGAGCCTTTAATTGGATAAGCGCTCATTTTCAACTGGATAAATTACACCCCCATAGCCATCTATATACGCATACAAACCGTATAGATTTTCCTGGAAGATCTTTCGAAATTCTAGAAGTACTTCCATTTTCGAGTAAAATTCAAAAAAAACTAGCTATAAAAACGGCTCATATAACGACACGTAATTTCCCACTTTCTGTTGCACAGCTTCGCAAAAAGCTAGCTATAAAAGAAGGAGGTGATACATACCTCTTTTTTACAACTCTTATGGACGGGCAAAAAACCATTCTTATTTGTAAAAAATCCCTTTGATTGCGTCTCTTTTATAGGGTCCTAAAAAAAGCGCCACGAGAATATCGTGGCGCTTTTTTTTATTTGTTTTGGGTTTGTTAGTCTGTTTTATCTTTTTAAAGTAAAATGACCTACAAACTCTCGTTGTGTTCCTATCTCATCTGGCTCTGTAAACTCTACCCTAAACCAGTAATCACTCGATGGTAGTGGTTGACCATTAAAAGTGCCATCCCAACCGATACTCGTTGGACTTATCTGTTTAAGAAGTTTTCCATAACGATCAAAGATATATATTTTGGCATT